>NZ_AQXF01000013.1 GCF_000375545.1 Kordiimonas gwangyangensis DSM 19435 = JCM 12864 | reverse complement strand
CAAGCATGGTAACAACGGTCTGCTGTCGCCCGTCGAGTTCGAACGGCAGCAAAATTGGAAAGCCCAAGGTGTCTAAGAAACTAGGGGCTATTCAGTTTGCTCCTAAAGCTCTCCTCAGAGCCAATGCCACCTTTATTGGGGTTACGGCTTCTAGGCAGATAGGACTCTGGTGGATGCATCGGTCATAACAAGGGCGGCAGGGCATGGGGCTGTGGAAAATAGCTTCAGATATACCATCGCCAATCGGCGAAAACATCTCGAGCGAACCTGGGCCGAAAATGGCGACGACATTGCACCCGCATGCGGCAGCAACATGCATCGGTCCGCTATCATTGCACAAAAGTACCGAGCTTGACACTAAGAGTGCCTTAAGGTCGGGCAGCGAACCCCGCCACAACGACGCCCGCAGCCCTGCCGAACGGATATCCTCAACCAGCTCCGAAGCTCCGGTGTTTGGATCATCTACCGCGACCACTGCCACCATCTCCCGCTGCTCTTTGCAGGCCTTCAGGAGGGCGGTGCGGAAATTACTCACACCCCATTCGCGGATTTTCTGTCCAGCACCCATATGTACCACAACCACGGCGTGATCGGCCAATCCTTCTTCGCCCAGCCATTTGGCGATAACTGCTTGCGACCTATCACCCCCTTGTAGGGCGGGAGTATCAGAAACCTTGGCACCCGTGAGAAAGGTGGCGATGTGCGCGGCAACGGTTGCACGATGATGACTGAAATAATACTCTTTATCTATTCCCGGTACAGGATCTGTAAGCCAGAAGCGTCCACCTGCTGAAACGCTCACAGTCCGTCGTGCGCCTATTAGGCGGAGCTGTAGGCTGTCGCGAGGGTCAAGTCGAGGACTGATGGCCCAGTCAAGTCGAATAGACCTAAGTGCGCGAATGTCATGCACAAAACGGTACCATTGAGAGTCCCATATACGATATTTATCGGTGTGGCGGGTCCAAGGAGGAACAAGTGCGTGAGCGGCGTCTATCAACCTCTCGCCGTCAAATAGCTCGGCCAACCAAGGTTTGCCGAAAACATGGATCTCCGCGTCCGGACAGGCCGATTTGATACCGCGCAGGAGAGGGAGTGCCAATACAGCATCGCCAAGGCCCCATTGCAATAGAATGCCCACCCTGTCGCCGGGCTGGATTAGCTTTGGCGCGCCACGGGGTTTGCGCCTTGGGGTTATGGCAGACAAGGCTGTGAGGGCATAGGACACAACCTCCCGAACCGCGGAGCGAATGGACCGCTTAAGGCGTTCGAGCGTCTTTGGGTAGCCATCCAGATTTCCGGTTTCAAGCATAAGGCCGCCGGGTTAGCCAGTGGCCCGAATGCGAGATACAATACCGGTTGTGCTCTTGCCGCTCACTAGCTCGATCCGAATAACCTCGCCTCCGAGCTCTATGACAAAGTCAGCGCCCGCAATATCCTCGATAGCATAGTCGGCCCCCTTGATGAGCACGTTGGGTCTAACCGACTTTATTAGGTTTTCAGGCGTATCTTCTTCAAACGGGATCACCAGGTCAACGCTTTTGAGTTCGGCCAGCAGCGCTGCACGGTCTCTACACAGGTTGATGGGACGTTCCGCTCCCTTAAGACGGCGCACGCTGGCATCGCCATTGAGCCCGACCACAAGCCGATCACAGTGTTTGCGGGCAGCCTGGAGAAGACTGATATGTCCAGCATGGAGGATGTCGAAACACCCGTTGGTAAAGCCGACGCGCTGTCCCACCTGTTTCCAGTGCTCGACCAGATCAAGCGAGGGCATATCATGTTCGGGCGAGTGATGTTCAGCAAGCATGGCGGCGTCCAGCTCATCGGCGGTGACAAATGCAGTACCGAACTTGCCAACTACGATCCCAGCAGCCAAGTTGGCGATTTCGGCAATGCGCCTAGCATTTGCAAACCCTGCTCCAAGGCAACAGGCGATTGTGGCAACGACAGTGTCGCCTGCGCCGGATACATCAAAAACCTCCTTCACTCTGGCGGGCAGGTGATGCACGTCCTCTGCCGTAACAACCGAAATACCCCTCTCGCCGCGCGTAGCCATGACAGTACCTATATCATGATCCTGAAGTATACGCCGTGCCGCGGCAACAATGGCCTCATCGGTGTCCACCGAAATTCCACTAGCTTCGGCTAACTCTTTCTGATTCGGGGTGATGATGTCTGCCCCTGAATATACACTATAGTCCTGTGTTTTTGGGTCAACGACCACGGGTATACCCTTTTCGTGCGCCATAGCAATTAGTGCCGCGCAGATATCTGCCGTTAACACCCCTTTTTTGTAATCGGAGAGAACAAGGGTATCGACATGATCCAAGGCTGATCGGCACTGTGCCAAGAATTTCACGCGAGATATGTCATCATAGACGAACGGAATTTCCCGATCGACGCGCAGAAGCTGCTGATTGCCAGCCACAATCCTATTCTTTTCAGTGGTGGTGTGTTCCCCGGACTTTAGGAGGGATGGCACAATACCGTCATGGCCCTTAATAATGCGTAGAATGTCGTCGCCCTGGGTATCATCACCAATGCAGCCGATCAAATGTGCAGTACCGCCAAGACTCCAGATATTGACGGCGACATTAGCAGCCCCGCCCAGCATAGTCTTCGCCTCCTTCTGGCGGAAGACTGGCACCGGCGCTTCAGGGGAAACACGCTCAACAACACCATGAGTAAAGCGATCCAGCATCACGTCGCCAACCACCATGACCGAAACTTCCGCAATTGCTTTCGAGACTGATAACACCCAAACCTCCTAGATATTCTTCGAACCTATCAGCATGCCACACATAGACAGCTCTGTTGGGCTTGGCCCGCCCGTGCTTCGCCGGGGGGGGTGTGGAGAGCAATGGCCAACGCACTCGCATTCAATAGGCATTCTTGTCAAATAGTGCGGGAATGGTCATTAGGACTATACGAAGGTCCAGCCACACGGACCAATGGTCTACGTACCATCGGTCGAATTCGACCCGTTGTATCATTTTGTCCAGCGTATCAGTTTCTCCGCGCAGGCCATGGATCTGGGCCCATCCGGTGATGCCAGGCTTCATCTTATGACGGGCGAGGTAAGCATCGACGCTTATGAGAGCTTGGTGGGATAGATCAACCGGATGGGGACGCGGGCCAACTAGGGACATATCACCCAGAAGGACATTCAAGAGCTGTGGTAATTCATCTAGGCTTGTCCGGCGCAATATGCGGCCGATACGAGTCACACGCGGATCGCCCTTAGTGGCTTGGACAAACGGATTCTCTCCCTCTGGCACGTGCTGCATGGTCCTGAATTTGAAAACACTGAACGTGCCGTTGGCGAAGCCATGACGTTTCTGCCGAAAGAGGACGGGCCCAGCACTATCTAGTTTGATCGAGATGGCAATCAGGAGTAATATCGGCGCAGCCATGAAAAGGAAAAGAGAGCCGAGAATTACATCTTCCGCACGCTTCAACATTAGTTCGCCTGAAGACATTGGCCTCCGACCCAAGGTTACGGTCGGTATGCCGATATGCTGTCCGACGGCACGACCGGGGAAAGCTGCAACAACCGGCAAAATTGGGGTATGGATCTCGCACGGTAATACGGAGATGCGCGCGCGGACACATTCGATTTCTTCGACTTGGTCCCAATCAAGTGCTAGCCAGACGCTATCAACCATGATTGTATGATAGTCATGGATTAGGTGATCCAGTGTGTAGCCATCAAAACAGGGGCGGTGCCGCTCATCTACAAGAGCAGAGTCAATGCCAAAGACACCGGCTATTATAGTTGAAGGATCCAGCTTGTGAACTTGTTCAATTAGTACGGACACCGCCTGGAAATTGTTACCAACTACTGCGATGCGAGCTGCAAAATGGCCTGCTCTTTCGGCCTGCTGAATGGCAAGGTTCCATATAAAGTGAACACCCACGAGGCCCAATAGGCTGCCAGCAAACCAACCAAAAGCCCACAACCGGGAAAACTCATGGCCACTTTTGGCCATAAAGGCGAGAAATGTCACGGACGTGGCTACGTAGATCCAGCTCAGAGCAACTTTGCGAATGCCACTCCAGAGACGCTGGCGTTCGGCAATTTTGTAAACTGATGATTTTGAAACTACGAGAAGCCAACCAACGCAACCTATTATGGTAACGAGCATATAGTCGGGCGGAAGGAGCGCGAGGTCAAAACGAGCCATCCAAGAAACTTGAGCTGCTAATAAAATAACGAAGACATCGCATATCGACATCACGGTTGTCCGCAGCTCCGATCGCCAGAACGTCCTCAGCCCAACTTTAGTGTACGGTTTTCGAGGAAGTACTTTTGTCGCAGTTGAAGCTCTCATTTGGGAATCCCTGAACCATGCATATGGCTATAAGCCTTGTCTATGCAGCAACTAACTTTGCACTAGAAATATAGTGTTTCACGTTTACGTTTTGCACTGAAATTGCCTGTGAATAAGTTCTCATCACCGGAATGAAACCCCACAGAGTATAGTCATGAACTTATAGTCTGAATAGCCCCTAGTTTCTTAGACACCTTGGGCTTTCCAATTTTGCTGCCGTTCGAACTC
The DNA here is from genome assembly GCF_000375545.1 of Kordiimonas gwangyangensis DSM 19435 = JCM 12864. Taxonomy (GTDB): domain Bacteria; phylum Pseudomonadota; class Alphaproteobacteria; order Sphingomonadales; family Kordiimonadaceae; genus Kordiimonas; species Kordiimonas gwangyangensis. Next base: position 34 of record NZ_AQXF01000013.1, on the reverse strand, counting down.
GACGGGCGACAGCAGACCGTTGTTACCATGCTTG
>NZ_AQXF01000012.1:2500-5207 GCF_000375545.1 Kordiimonas gwangyangensis DSM 19435 = JCM 12864 | reverse complement strand
ACCTTCAGGTTATGAGCCTGACGAGCTACCGGGCTGCTCCATCCCGCGTCAAATTTTTGTTGGTTCCCGGTATGGCGAAGCCATCCCATGGAACTCGCTCAGGGCTGCCTGACGAGCAGGAACTGAGCATTTTCTTTAATTAAAAAACCGGCCTTTGGCCGGTTTTAAGTGTTTGAGAGTGAAGATGTTTTACTCTTTTGTAGATCTGGCGGCGACCTACTCTTCCGCGCCTTAAGACGAAGTACCATCGGCACAAAGGCTTTTCACTTCCGGGTTCGAGATGGGACCGGGTGGGACAACCTTGTTATAACCACCAGATCAACAAAAGAGTAACTTGCGTGTTTTACATGCTGCTAAAGATCCCACAGAAGAGATTTGATCTCTGTCTATGGAGGGCTCTCAAGCCTATCGAGCAATTAGTATCAGTTAGCTTCACACATTACTGCGCTTCCACACCTGACCTATCAACGTGGTGGTCTTCCACGGCTCTCAGAGAGACCTAATCTTGAGGGGGGCTTCCCGCTTAGATGCTTTCAGCGGTTATCCCGTCCGGACATAGCTACCCTGCAATGCGGCTGGCGCCACAACAGGTCCACCAGAGGTCCGTCCACCCCGGTCCTCTCGTACTAGGGGCAGCTCCTCTCAAGTCTCTTGCGCCCACGGCAGATAGGGACCGAACTGTCTCACGACGTTCTAAACCCAGCTCACGTACCTCTTTAAATGGCGAACAGCCATACCCTTGGGACCTGCTCCAGCCCCAGGATGAGATGAGCCGACATCGAGGTGCCAAACACTGCCGTCGATATGAGCTCTTGGGCAGTATCAGCCTGTTATCCCCGGCGTACCTTTTATCCGTTGAGCGATGGCCCTTCCACACAGAACCACCGGATCACTATGACCGACTTTCGTCTCTGTTCGACTTGTCAGTCTCACAGTCAGGCAGGCTTATGCCATTGCACTCAACGATCGATTTCCAACCGACCTGAGCCTACCATCGCGCGCCTCCGTTACCATTTGGGAGGCGACCGCCCCAGTCAAACTACCCGCCACAGAGGGTCCCAGTCCCGGGTTCACGGGACGTGGTTAGATATCAGGAACAACAAGGGTGGTATTTCAAGGGTGGCTCCACCAGGACTGGCGTCCCGGCTTCAAAGCCTCCCACCTATGCTACACATGTTATCCCTAATACCACTCTGAAGCTGTAGTAAAGGTGCACGGGGTCTTTCCGTCTGACCGCGGGTACTCCGCATCTTCACGGAGAATTCAATTTCGCTGAGTCTATGCTGGAGACAGTGGGGAAGTCGTTACGCCATTCGTGCAGGTCGGAACTTACCCGACAAGGAATTTCGCTACCTTAGGACCGTTATAGTTACGGCCGCCGTTTACCGGGGCTTCAATTCGGTGCTTGCACACCTCCTCTTAACCTTCCGGCACCGGGCAGGCGTCAGACCCTATACGTCGCCTTACGGCTTCGCAGAGCCCTGTGTTTTTAGTAAACAGTCGCCACCCCCTCTTTTGTGCCCCCACCAAAGAGTTGCCTCGATGGTGGGCCTCCTTCTCCCGAAGTTACGGAGGCAATTTGCCGAGTTCCTTCAGCATAGTTCTCTCAAGCGCCTTGGTATACTCTACCAACCCACCTGTGTCGGTTTAGGGTACGGTCTATATGATGAGGCTATTTCCTGGAACACCTTTACAGCCCCTCCAATCCAATAAGGAAGAACTATGACCAGTATTCGTCACATCTCATCAGGTACAGGAATATTAACCTGTTTCCCATCGACTACGCCTTTCGGCCTCGCCTTAGGGGCCGACTCACCCTGCGCGGATTAGCCTTGCGCAGGAACCCTTGGGTTTTCGGCGAGAGTGTCTCTCACACTCTTTATCGCTACTCATGTCAGCATTCTCACTTCCGATACCTCCAGCATGGCTCGCGCCACACCTTCAACGGCTTACGGAACGCTCCGCTACCACGTGCACAAAGTGCACATCCACAGCTTCGGTACATGTCTTTAGCCCCGGTACATCTTCGCCGCAAGACAGCTTAATTAGACCAGTGAGCTGTTACGCTTTCTTTAAATGATGGCTGCTTCTAAGCCAACATCCTGGTTGTTATGGCCGTCTCACATGCTTTCCCACTTAGACATGATTTAGGGACCTTAGCTGGTGGTCAGGGCTGTTTCCCTCTCGACTATGGACCTTAGCACCCACAGTCTGTCTCCCAGGCTCTACTCTACGGTATTCGGAGTTTGGTTAGAATTGGTAAGGCTCGCGCCCCCCGCATCCATCCAGTGCTCTACCCCCGTAGGTAATACCTGAGGCACTACCTAAATAGTTTTCGCGGAGAACCAGCTATCTCCCGGCTTGATTGGCCTTTCACCCCTAATCACAAGTCATCCCCGTCTTTTTCAACAGACGTGGGTTCGGTCCTCCAGTGCGTGTTACCGCACCTTCAACCTGCTCATAACTAGATCGCCGGGTTTCGGGTCTAATCCATTTAACTCAGTCGCCCTGTTCAGACTCGCTTTCGCTACGCTTACACCTATCGGCTTAGGCTTGCTAAATAGACTAACTCACTGACCCATTATACAAAAGGTACGCCGTCACCTCATAAAGAGGCTCCGACTGCTTGTAGGCATTCGGTTTCAGGTTCTCTTTCACTCCCCTCATCGGGGTGCTTTTCACCTTTCCCTCACGGTACTGGTTCACT
>NZ_AQXF01000011.1 GCF_000375545.1 Kordiimonas gwangyangensis DSM 19435 = JCM 12864 | reverse complement strand
AAGTTCAGGGCCGAATGCCTGAACACCCACTGGTTCCTGAGCCTTGACGACGCGCGGGAAAAGATGGAGGAATGGCGTAGAGACTACAACGAGGTCCGACCTCACAGCGCGATCGGCAACAGACCGCCGATTACGGCGCTTTCCGGCACATAGGGGCAATTGCCCCTATGTGCCACAACCCGGAAAATCCTCCAGCCGGGTGGCCTAAAGACGGGGAGCAGCTCACAACCCGGAAAATCCTCCAGCCGGGTGGCCTAAAGACGGGGAGCAGCTCACAACCCGGAAAATCTTCCAGCCGGGTGGCCTAAAGACGGGGAGCAGCTCACATTGAGCCGGACTCAACATCAGTTTGAGAACATTTTTGACCTCTTCCCCGTAAATAGGGCCGTTTCTAAAGTTAGGATTTTCTGTCAAACCGAGATCAGGAGATCCCTTTATGAAGCGCAAAAGATTTAGTGAAGGACAGATTATTACGATCCTGCAGGAGCATGCTGCCGGGATGAAGGTGAAGGATATTGTCCGTCAGCACGGCATTTCCGAGCAAACCTTTTACCGTTGGAAGAGCAAGTATGGTGGCATGGATGTGTCCGATGCTCGGAAGCTGAGGTCGCTGGAGGCGGAGAACACCCGGCTCAAGAAGCTTCTGGCCGATCAGATGCTCGATAACGCTGCCTTGAAGGAGTTGCTCTCAAAGGAGTGGTAAAGCCCGCAGTCAGGCGCAAACAGGTTCAGCATCTTGTCTCAGGCAAGATACTGTCTGAGCGTCGCGCCTGTGGGCTCGTCGGCATATCAAGATCGGTGGCCCAGTATAACAGCCATCGCCGCTGTGATGCGGCTCTAAGGTTGCGCCTGAAAGAACTGGCGGAGCGCTATCCCCGCTATGGCTATCTGATGCTGCATGCTTTCCTCAAACAGGAAGGTCTGGTGCAGAATGCCAAACGGACCTACCGCCTGTACACGGAAGAAGGCCTTCAGGTACGCACAAAGAAGCGGCGCAAGTTGCCGAATGTGCCACGCCAGCCGATGGCCCTACCATCGCGGCAGACAGAACGCTGGTCCCTGGATTTTGTATCAGATCAATTGGCGACAGGCCGACGCTTTCGCACTCTCAATATTGTCGATGATTACACCCGAGAATGTGTCGGGCAACTGGTGGATACATCGATCTCGGGCCAGCGCCTGGCGGCTTTCCTGGATGTGCTGGGCAATCAATATGGCCTGCCACGGGAGATTGTTCTCGACAATGGCCCCGAACTCACCAGCAAGGCCATGTTCCTGTGGGCACAGAGAACAGGGGTGAAGCTCAACTTCATCCAACCCGGCAAGCCGGTGCAGAATGCTTTCTGCGAGAGCTTCAATGGCACTTTCCGGGACAATTGCCTGAACCAGCATTGGTTCATGAGCATCAAGGAGGCCAGAACCGTCATCAATGAAGGGAGAAAGCACTATAATGAAGAACGGCCCCACAGCTCGCTCGGATATCAGCCGCCGGCGACGTTTGCCAAGCTACAGGCAGGACGCTTCCAGTCGCCTCCGGCTCCTTCCGCTAACTTGCCTGTAGCTGAGAAGGCTGTGGCATGATAACCACCAAGTTCCTAACCTAGGAAATGGCCTCAATCCGGGGGAAAGGTCAAACATTCTAGGGGAGCACGTCACAACACATCCCTAGTATTCAAGACACGGGCGCAGCTTACTGGGCTAATCCAGGCCCTAGCAGGGCGGAAATCGCGTGCTGGTCAGGTTTAACCGGGACAGGGACAAAACAAAACCGACACATTAAGAAGTCTGGCTTTCGAAAAGGCCATTGGCAACTGCAAACTGCATCAGGTCGTGGCTGTCGAACAGCAGGCCACGAATTCCTGCTGCTTCGGCGGCGAGTACGTCAATGTTTTTATCACCAACCATCAGGCTATCAGCCTTTATCACTGACCATTTCTCCATTAGGTCGAGAAGCATGCCCGGGTTTGGTTTGCGGGTTCGGTGGTTGGCTACCGCATAGGGCTCAAGGCAGCCGCTTTCATGGTAGGGCGACACTTCGAAATCGTGAATAAAGCCACCAGCATCAACGCAGGCGTTCCGGAGAGCGTCATGAAAGCGCTCCACTGCATCAAACCCAAAATAGCCACGTGCAATGCCGGACTGGTTAGTCACTACAAACACGTGCCAGCCCCGGTCACAGTAGGTACGGATAAGTTCAAGGGCACCATCGATCAGCTTCATATCCTCTACCTTGTGTGTGTAGCCCTGGTCACAATTGATGGTGCCGTCGCGGTCTAAGAACAGAGCGGGGCGTTGGGTGATTACCTCATATTGCTCCCGTGTGAGAGCTGGCTCAGCCACAAAGCACCCCTCTCCAACCACGCAGGCCACAGTGCCGGCAGCAACCAGTGCAGTCACGGTGCCCCGTTCGAACGAACCGGCGCTTTCCGGGACTCGCGTGAGGATCGCACGGTCACAGAAATAAACACCAGTACCAATGTGGGATGATCGATGGATCGGATTATCTGTGTCGATAAGCCCAGTAACCTTGCCATCTAAAACAGACGCGTAACTGAATCGGCTCCGGCCCATGCCAGCCTTCAGCGCCATAGTAACCATTATCCCTTCAGTATGGCGCTGAACGGCTTCCAGGGCCCGGTAGTTGAAATCAAAAAAACAATCACCGTGCACGAGCAGGAACTGATCATTCAAAAAGCCCGCTGCATTGCGGAGCGCGTCACTGTCAACTTGACCCTCAGCCAAAATGATCGTGCATCGCCTCGTTGAAATGCACTGTGGTAATTCTGCTTGGCTAGTCAGGAGAATAATATCCTCAAAGCCCTGGCGAATAAGTTCATTGATATGTAGATTCAATAGCTGCGTATGCAGCACTGCATCCTTGTTGCAGAGCAGAATAACCGCCTGCCGACATCTTACCGGAGTGTTCATCCGACCTTTCCTCTTACGGCATGATCGAGAGCCGTAATGGCGCCAACAATATGATATAGCGAGCTAGCGGGGGCATCCTCCTGCGTGACCGTTCCGTCGAATGCGATCCAGTCGTGCCAGAGGCCCGGCATCGGCGCGCTCAGATAGCGCCACAGACCGGCGACAGCCTGAAGTGCGTGAGCTTCATAAAGCGAGCGATTTTCCGGGTGTCGGGTGGCCATCATCAGTGCCGCCCGCAGCCTCTCAGTATAAGGCCAACAGCGAGCGTCCGACTTTACTACACTAAAGCTTGTATCTATTTCGCTATGGATATGTATGCCATTTGGCCCCACACCATGATCAGTTGCCAGAGCATATAGGCGGTCAATGGCACCAGCAAGGGTTGGAGCTGCATCAGGCCGCGCCTTGCAATAGAGGTCCAGGAGTGTCGCCCACTCGAACTGGTGTCCGGGCTCCAGTATCCGACCGCGTTTACCGGCAACTGGTTCCCAACTTTCGTCAAAATATTCCCGAATCCCCCCGCTTACAGGATCAATGAGTTTGTGTGCGGCAAGCCGCACGAGCTCTTCTGCCATTTCTAACCAGACCGGCTCATCGCTGACGGTGCTCCAAACTAGCATCGCTTCCAGATAGTGCATATGCGGATTGGCCAGCATACCATCTGTGCCCCTGTCATTTTCGTGGAAGCCGTAGGCAGGGTGTTTGCGTCGATGCGTTAGGTAGTCCAACAGGTCGTTTGCGTAGCCGACGGCCTCGCGCTTACCGGTGGCTTTGTAATAATGGGCGAGGGCGAACAGCACGAAGGCCTGATCGTAGTTGTTGCGGCTATCATCCTGATGGCGCCCATCCAAGCTTATATAATAGCAGTAGGATCCATCCGGGCGTCTACAGGCTGAAGTAAGGAATTCATAGACAATATCGGCTTCCACACGCCATCTGTTAGTTCCAGCGAGGCGTCCGGCTTCGAGGAGGGCGTAGATTTGCCTCGCCTGCACGCGGGTGCGCTTGACGCTGCCAGTAGGCTGAAGGGTGAATGACAAACGGTCGAACGCGCCGCCATTGACCCTATCGATACCCTTAATACACCAAAGCGGGCACGCATCCTCGAAGAGCCAATGCCTCAGAGGCTGGAGGGCCGCGGCAATATCGGTTTGATCAGGCATGAAGCTGGCCTCGTCTCTACTCACTTAATAAGGTGTCAAAGTAGCGGATCGTTGCCTTAAGGCCTTCATCAAGCGACACACTAGGTTGCCAGTTTAGAATGGAGCGAGCACGGGAAAGGTCCGGTTGGCGCTGCTGCGGGTCATCGCCGGGCAGTGGCTTGAAAATTAATTCAGACCCAGACCCCGAAAGATCGATTACACGATCAGCCAATTCTCGAATTGTAAACTCGCCCGTGTTGCCCAGATTGATGGGGCCCGTAACCTCATCGTCCGTGGCCATCAGGCGCACAAAGCCCTCAATTAGATCGCTCACAAAACAGAAGGAGCGTGTCTGGGACCCATCACCATATATGGTGATGGGTAGCCCTTGCAGGGCTTGTACTATGAAGTTCGAAACAACACGACCGTCGTTGGGATGCATACGTGGGCCGTACGTGTTAAAAATGCGTGCCACTTTGATGTGCAACTGGTGCTGTCTGTGGTAGTCGAAGAACAGCGTTTCAGCGCATCGTTTGCCCTCATCGTAACAGGAGCGTATGCCGATAGGGTTAACATTGCCCCAATAATCCTCCGGCTGAGGATGCACTGACGGGTCGCCATAGACTTCGCTAGTAGAAGCCTGCAAGATTCGGGCATTTAACCGTTTGGCAAGTCCCAGCATGTTGATGGCACCATGTACGCTGGTCTTCGTAGTCTGAACTGGGTCGCGTTGGTAATGAATAGGCGATGCCGGGCAAGCCAAATTATAGATTTCGTCCACTTCCACGTAAAGTGGGAACGTCACGTCATGACGCATGAGTTCGAAATTGGGGTGGTCCAGTAGATGGGCAACATTCCGGCGCGTGCCGGTGTAGAAGTTGTCAATGCACAGTACCTCATTCCCTTCGTTTAGCAGACGCTCACACAAGTGAGATCCTAGGAAGCCGGCCCCTCCCGTTATCAGGATGCGACGGTTAGTATGCATTTTCAAAATCCCCTAAAATTTCAATAAAAACCTCATGGAGACCCGCCGCGTCACCTTACGCTCTAAAACTACAAAAGCCGTAGAGCTATGTCGGATAATGGTGCAGTGGATCTCATACTGGCCCTAGATACCGAGCATTCTAGACAGTTCTCCTGAATGACGGCTAGCGTTTTTTACCCCATATGATGCTTTCAAAACCATAGTAGGCCCATGTTCCGGGTAATACTCTGTTAAGTAGTCTTGATGCGGGCTCAAGAAAGAAGCCAATACAATATAATGCACTGGGTCTGTATTGTTCGACAGAGAATACTATGTCAACATTATTTGATTTTAACAAATTCAATACTTTATTGTAATTTGGTGGAGGCAATTTATGAGTGCCATCGTCACGATAATTTAGGCTCCCTTTTCGAGAGGGAAAGCTGAGCGTAGCGCTAGCTGGAAATGCTATAAACAAGCGCCCCCCGGATCGAAGTGCTTCAGCCATTGCAACAAGTGTACCGTATGGGTCTTCGCAATGCTCGAGATTGTGATTGGATATTACAGCATCGAATGACTCCGACATCTTTGCGATAGCTTCTGCAAACTCGCTGGACCCAACTAATAAGTATCGTGTGTTTACCAAAGGTTTAGTTAGATTGTAGTAGCCAATGTCAACCCCCGTATAAGACACGAAGGGAAGGATATCTTTTACCCAATAGTGGGAGTCATTGCCGCAGCCGACATCAAGTAAAGAACAGTTGTCGGATAAGCACCGTAAGAAGCGCGTCTTTCCTTTTGGCTTGAGGACTGTAGATATCAGGTGTTTTATACGCATTCCCGCAATTCTCGCTTAAATGTACCTAAAAAAATATATCAGTGTCGTTGGTTGGCCTCACGAACAATTGCATACATGGATGCTTTGTGGTCCCCAGTTTGCAGTGGCATGGTCTGAATGGATAATCGTGATCCTTTGCTATCATAATTACATTTTGGATTGTAGAAAATCTCAACAAAGTCAACCGCCTCATAATGGATGTGCAGTGTCCCGGTAGGCCGTCCGCCTGAATCTCTCTTATGCGAGGAGAACTGATCCCGGTAGATTGGCAGTTTGACGGCAAAACTAAGTTACATGTTGCTTGCATTATGATGCCAGTTTCTGTTTGTCGCCCGGAGGGCAAGGCTCCGATGCGACCGAGTAAACCGCATAGGACATTTTGCCGTCAAGCGATGAATAGGCCGAACGATGTTGTGGAAGTCAGTCCGGTTATACTGAAACCAAATCAGTTTTTGAGCGGTTCATACAGCATTTTTGTACACCGCCTTCTTCAAACCTGCTAACCATTAGCTAACGCGTACCGGCTGTTGTAAATATCAGCAAATCTGAAAACTTGCGGCGAACAGAAAACTAAACCGCATGCAATCCGAGGCACTACCTCAATGTCATTGATGCGTTTTAAACAAATAATTGACCAGAAGCGCTTATATTTTCTCTTGGTAACCGCTAGTGCTGTTTTGTTGATTGTTGGATCTCTCCGATTTCTATATGAGTTAATGCTAGTATCTGGGAACTTGGTGTTAGAGGATATTAGGTCAGGGAAAGCTGTCTCAAGAGATGAACTTGCTTTACTAGAACAATCTAGGCTGAAAGCGCTTAACTTTGCTAAAAGTTCCGCAGCCTACGATGATCTAGGAGCGTCTTACTATGCACGGGTTCGCGATGCGGCTACAATTGGCGAACAAAGAATTTATGCTTTGAAAGCTATAGAGGCTTCGATGGAGAGCCTAAAACTTGCGCCCCTCAATACATTTGCTTGGTTCCGAGTAGCTACTTCGAATGTACTGCTTGGGCCAGAACATTATGAAATGGCAATTGAAGCTTGGCGCAAATCGATCTCGACAGCGAACTATGAACCTACTCTTCTAAAGCAAAGAGTTCACCTAGGGGTCATCTTGTACCAAAACATGACTACAGACGACATTGAACTGCTCAAGAACCAACTTGTGCTGGCTTACCGGACGAATAGAGAAGAATTGCGAGAGTATGGGCGGCGCCACAACCTAACAGCATGGTTTACTTTTCTTAGCGAATCTGGCAGTAGAATGGCCATATTCCTCTCTAAATGAAGTCCATTCAACGTTTCGATATTTGAATATCCAAATGGCTCTGGAGGTTTGAACCGCCTAGGGATTGCCGGCCGCTCCAACTGACCTGAGCCCCTTTGATCTACCAATCAGGCGTTGAGCTGCTCCCCGTCTTTAGGCCACCCGGCTGGAGGATTTTCCGGGTTGTGAGCTGCTCCCCGTCTTTAGGCCACCCGGCTGGAGGATTTTCCGGGTTGTGGCACATAGGGGCAATTGCCCCTATGTGCC
>NZ_AQXF01000010.1 GCF_000375545.1 Kordiimonas gwangyangensis DSM 19435 = JCM 12864 | reverse complement strand
AAGGATTCGATGAAAGCATTGTCCGTAGGCTTACCCGGTCGGCTGAAGTCCAAGGTCACACCCTTCTGGTATGCCCACAGGTCCAGGTCACGCGAGATGAATTCCGAGCCCTGGTCGACCCGGATCGTCTTGGGGTAGCCAGTGCTGCGGCAGATCTGCTCAAGGGTTCGCACCACGTCTTCACCGCGATAACTGCGTCGCGGATCAGTCGCAGGCGAGAAGCGTGACCAGGTGTCCACCACCGTCAGGATGCGCAGCTTCTCACCGGTCACCAATTGATCATGTACAAAATCCATGGCCCAAACCTCATTCGGGGCAGCGGCCGCTTGCCGGTCATCCCTCAGCTTGGCCTTGACCCGCCGCTTCGGTGTTTTGTTCCTGAGTTGGAGCCCAAGTTCCCGGTACAGCCGCCGTATCCGTTTGATGTTCACCTGCCAGCCCTCCCTGACCAGAAGCGTGTGTATGCGCCGGTAGCCGTAGCGCACCCGCACCTCGGCAAGCTCCTTGATCCGTTTCTTGAGTTGGGCCTGATCGGGCCGTCTGGCCTTGTAGACATAGCTGGCGCGGCAGGCCTGCAGAACCTGACAAGCCCGCCGTGTGCTCACGGACCAGACGGCACGCACGTCATCGATGATCGTGCGGCACCGGTCAGGCCCTACAGCTTTCGTTTGATCACATCCTGCAGCATCGCCTTGTCCAGGCTGAGGTCGGCTACCAAGCGCTTCAGCTTGGCATTCTCTTCTTCCAGCAGCTTAAGGCGCTTCATCTCCGATGGCATCAGCCCAGCATACTTCTTGCGCCAGTTATAGAAGGTGGCCTCAGCGATGCCTGCCTTGCGGCAAACCTCCGAGATCGGTGTCCCTTCCTCGGCCTGACGCAGGATGAAGGCAATCTGCGCCTCCGTAAACTTCGACTTCTTCATGGAATTCTCCTCCTCCCCACACGGGGATCATAATTGGAAAATTCCAGCTCAAAATGGTCTAAATTCCGGGGGGCAGGTCAACCATAAGCGCCTCACCCATCACGGCCACATCCTTGAGACCGGAAACGATAGCTTCCGCTTCAGGAACAGCTCTGCCCGAAAGGCCAAAACAGGAAAGTAGAAAACCCATCTTGACCCACAACTGAGACCCGAAACATAATCTCACCCGGGTCACTTCTCAGTGAAAACACCGGGTCAATTCTCAGCGGAAATCAACACTTCCATATATCTTCCAACGTTGAAGGCGCTGCCGTGCAACTTAAAAAGCTTGCATTGGCAACGCGCCTGCTGCCATAATCGCGAGCGCCACAATGACACGCTAAGTATGTTTGGGATATAACATCCGAGGCGAAGCCAACATTGTCAGCGCTCAATTTTTTAAGTTCATTTGCTTCAACGTTGACGATTATGCAGTCTCACCATGTTTTAGGTATGCGGGTCGACTATGCGCCCAAGTCGCAGTTTTACAAAGAAATAATTAGCCGCGCGCTTGCCGGCCAAGCGGGCTATTGTTGCGTTCCGAACGTCCACCAGTGCATATTGTCTTATGAAAACCCCGATCATCGGCGGATTGTTAATAGTGCTGACTGGGTATTGAGCGACAGCACCATTTTACAGCGCACACGAAGCTGGCTGTATGGAGTCCCCCTCCAAACGCCCGTGCGTGGCGCGGAGATAATGATAGACTTGTGCGCGCAGGCTGCAGGCAGAGGCGTAAAAGTTGGGTTCTTCGGCGCATCTCCGAAATCTATCGAGGGATTGAAGCTGAGGCTGTCACAGGGATACCCCTCGCTGAATATTGCTTTCGCCGCATCGCCACCGTTTCGGGCGCTAGGCGCAGAAGAGAACGATCAATTTTTGTCTGATATGACAGCTGCCGGCGTCCAACTTCTCTTCGTTGGCATGGGGTGTCCAAAGCAGGAAACTTGGATGGCCCTGAACAGGGACAAGTTCTCAGGTGCCATGATTGGAGTTGGGGCCGCATTTGATTTCAATGCTGGTGTGGTTAAGGCCGCACCAGCCACAATACACAGGCTTGGATTCGACTGGCTCTGGCGTTTGCTGGCGGAGCCGCGCAGATTGTTCAAACGATATATGACAACAAGTCCGAAGTTCATTCTGCTAGCGATCAGACAGAAAATGGCAGCCTGACCACGACATGGGGTTTTGTCTATCATGGTATCATTCAGTGTTATTACACCCAGTCTCAACATGGTTGGGTTGCTTCAGCAATGCCATGCATCCATCATGGATCAGGGCGTGGACGTTCGGCACATTGTCGCAGATCCGGGCTCAACCGACGGAACGCGAGCATGGCTGACTGGACGGGCTGACGTGCAAGCGATCCTGGAGAAGGACAGTGGCATGTATGACGCCATCAATAAGGGCATAGAGGTAGCAGATGGTGACATCGTTTCCTATCTCAATTGCGACGAACAGTATTTGCCAGGGACTTTGAAGCGGATTGCACAGCTTTTTGAAGCAGATCCCAGCATCGATATTATTTTTGGCGATACGATCTTGGTCGATAAAAAAGGTGGCCCAATTGCCTTTAGAAAGGGTTATCAGCCACGCTGGAAATACATCGGCGTCTCGCACCTTTATGTATTGTCCTGCACAATGTTCATTCGGCGCCGCGTATTTGACGATGGCCTGCGCTTCTCGAGCTCGCTACGTGATGTTGGGGACGCGGATTTAGTGATCCGCATGCTCAGGGCTGGATATAGGGCGGTACACGAACGGCGATATTTCTCGTCTTTCATGATGACAGGCGCCAACATGAGTGCGGGTGAAAATGCCAAACGTGAAGCGCTGAAATTATATCAGTCGATGCCTTTTTGGGTACGCGCCCTCAGGGTTCCGCTAAATGTCTGCCGATTGGTGGAAAAAGCCTTGTCCGGAGCCTATTATCAGCCGGCACCTATGACTTATGAAATTTATGCAGGCCCAGATTTGCAGCAAAGACAGGCTTTCAGCTTCGTAAAGCCATCTTGGCGTTGGCCGAACTAAGTGGGGCGGCAAGCTGTAGGTGGGGTAGAAGATATGGCGAGCAGCGTGCAAAACGCAAACATCGGCAAAATGACCGCTGCAAAGCGGCAGCCTGTGGTACAGAACTATGCGGAACTGTTCACGCTGCTTTTTTTCGTCCTTTCGACCCTTGTGCTTCTGATAGTCAGCCTGTTCGATTATTCCGACCGCACGGTGGCCTATGGTGTCACAGTTCTCGGGATTGCCATTCTATTATACAATATTGTCCAATATGGCGTTCTCACACGCGTAACCCGATTCATCCTGCCCGGCCTGACCCTCTCCGTGATTGGCGTGATATCCTTCACTCATAGTCGCGTTACCGGCTTGGACAATAGCTATGGGGCAGCAATTATCCCGCTGTTTCTGATTCTATTTTCGTGTTTTCCACACCCGATACGGGAGGAAAGCGGTCGCATCGCGCATCATTTTCACATGCTGTTGATTGTGTTGTCGGTCGTCATGCTTCTTGCCCGCATGGCCGGGCTTGAGTTTTCACACCAAAACATGGTGATCGCCTTCTTCGCCCTGTCTCTATCCGTCGCGATGTGGAACAAGTCCCAGATTATCCTTCTGGTGCTTATTATTTCCATATATACCCTTTATCGACCGTCATCGACAATTGTGGTATCCATGATGATGACCTTAGCTGTACCTGGCCTAGGGCTGGTATCTAAACCTGCCTTATTTAAGGTTGCCAAGCTGATGATTTTGGCGAGTACTGTCTATAACGTTCTGATCTTACTGTATCCGCACCTTCTCCAACTACCATTTAATCTTGAGCAGGACCTGAAACAGGACTTCCTCGGCGCGCATAGCAACTCGGAGTTTCGCCTAGCTGTGCTCGAATCAGCTAGCGAGGCCTATCACAATTCCTCATTGGTCTTCGGATCCTACTTTTCCGGATCAATCAATGCCCAGCATATGGAATATTTTCTACCGTGGTGGCATGAATTCAATGCCCCTATCCACTCTGATTTCGCTATTATTGTGTTGCAAGGTGGGATCTTCGGAGCAGCGCTGCTGGCGCTCTTTTTCATTAAATTGGTAAGCTTCCTTCAGATTGTTGCTGAGAATGCGAGACCTGGCGATCGATATACCGTCGGCTATTGTCAGGGGACTGTGCTGTCCATAATGAACTTTACGCTTTTTGCCAATTTCAACCCAATGATGGGGTCTTTGAGTGCAACTATCTGCATTTATGCGCTGATATATGGTGCTTCATTTATGATGGATCGTCAGAGAGTGGTGACCTCGTGAAGGAAGCGGTAGCCGGGACTCGGCAGAAGGATGTGAACAATATTATCATTGTCAGGACCGACCATATTGGCGACGCGGTAATGACCATTCCTCTCATTCGGGAGACCAGAAAGGTGTTTCCGAAAGCGGTTATCGATCTCATTTTGGCTGAAGGTGTCGCCCCCCTGTTCCAGGGATGCCCCTATGTAGACAGAATAATTCCGATCAAAACGCGTGTTTGGCGCCGTGCGGACAGTATCCATCAGGTCCTCAGGATGTGGCGTTTGAGGCGGTGCCTTTTCTCAGACAGACATCCGGACCTTGTTTTGTCGCCACGGAGAGGCCCTGAAGCAGACGGCACAGCTCTGGCTGTTTGGGCGACAGGTGGCAAAGTTCGCGTGGGATACCGAAAGGGCTTCAAGGCAAGGCCGCTTTCCGCCCTTATACATGATTGGTGCTTTACTACGCTCATTGACCCTGCACCTCCAGAGCATGAGGTTTGTGCCAACCTTAGACTACTAGAAATGTTTGGGGCCGACAGAGGGGGCTGTGACGACAGCCTAGAATTTTGGATTCGATCAGAATCAGAGGATTATACTGCCACTTTGCTTGCCAATGCTGGCGTAGAGGCGCAAGAGGAATTCATAGTTATGGCTCCCGGAGCGGCGAGTGGCGGTCGAAATATGTGGCCTGTGGAACGTTTTGCAGCAGTTGCCTTGTCTATATACCAACGTAAGAATATTCGTACGGTACTTGTTGGTAGCCCGGGAGAGCGAGCCCTCGCCAACGATATCGAGGCTCAGGCAGGGGCAGCTGTGGTCAATATGTGTGGGCACACAAGCTTATTGGCTCTGGCGGCTATCCTTGCTCGGGCCGTGCTCTTGGTGGGCAACGACTCAGGAGCGGGTCACATTGCTGCTGCACTCGGCAAGCCGACAGTGACAATTTCAAGCTTTCCGATAGACGGGGACCCTGGCCACCCTAACTCAGTTCTAAGGTTTCGCCCTTATGGACGGGGTGCACTCGTTATACAACCTAGGTGGCCAGCGGCGGAAACATGCGTAAACGGCTGTAGTATGAAAGAAGCACATTGTATTCTTGATGTTTCAATAGAGCGGGTTGTAACACTTATACATAGGGCTTTAGACAAGCCTTGAGTTTTCTAGTGAGGACGGCATGCGCTTGAAGAAAAGTAAGATCGTGGGGGAGTGTGATGACCATTATGCCCAACCTCTTCATTATTGGAGCTGGAAAATGTGGAACTACAACTCTTTTTAGTTGGCTTTCTCAGCATCCTGAGATTTATGCTGCTAAAGAAAAAGAACCTCACTATTACTCCGTGGCGTTCAGCAATAGCAGCGGACCTTGGGGGACGTTGCCTCATACTTCGACACTTGCCGAATACCGGGCTCTCTTTCAAGGAGCGAGCTCTGAGACGCTTCTTATGGAAGCGTCAGCTTCCTACTTATATTACCCTGGAACCGCAGAAAGAATATTTCGAGACTGTCCGGGAAGCCGTCTGATAGTCCTATTGCGGGACCCAGTCGAACGAGCAATTTCTGACTACAAGATGCAACGAATGTTGGGAATCGAATCCAGAAGTCTCCAACGAACTATCGACGAAATGTACTTTCCGGGGACACTCGAGTACTTGTCTCAAGGGCTATACTCGCAACAGCTCAGGAAATACCTCGATATTTTTGATCAAAATGACATTTGCATCCTTATCTATGAGGATTTCTTTTCAAATGTCCCGAGCAGTTTTAAAAAATTGCTCGAGTGGTTGCATGTAAATGCTGACTGTCCGATAGAATTAAGACAAAAATACAATGTTGGAAACGGTAAGATACCACTGAACAATACAATTTTCAGTTTCTCTAAAAAAATTGCACCTATCTTCCCGGCAAGGTACAGGGAAATGTTTAAGGGGCTACTTACGAGAGATTTTACCCCGACACAAACTCTTCTAGATTGGCTTGTCGATTTTTACGCGAATGACAGGAGAGAGCTGGAGAGCATGATCGGTGTGGATTTATCGTGCTGGCGATCTTAGGATTCATTGATGCTAAAATATAAAAAATATCCTGTAGCAAAATCGATCGGAAACCGATGGCTTTATCCACCGATATTCGATCCAGATTATCTTCATCGCAAAACTCTGCTTGCCGTTATCCGCCGGCTGAGTACCCGCCTTTCCTCAAACTCACGTATTTTGGATGTCGGATGTGGCTGGATGCCATACAGAAGCCTTTTCAAGGCACAAGTCTATGAGGGAGTTGATGTCTTGCCACATGGCGACACGTCCATTGCACTCATTGGGGATGACAGGAAAATTCCAAAGCCGGATGCGGTTTTCGATGTATGCGTAAGCTGGCAGGTTCTGGAACATGTAGATAGTCTGCATCTGTTTCACGCCGAGATACGTCGGTGTCTGAAGCCGGGTGGCCGCCTGTATCTGACTACACACGGATTCTTTCGGGTCCACGCGGAGGCCGACTTCTGGCGCTGGACCAAGCAGGGACTTGAGAGGCATTTTGAACAATATGGGTGGTCCGATGTATCTGTCGAGCCAATCGATAACGCTATCGTGAGCGCAACCGGGTTTTGCAACGCATTGGTGGAGCGTATCCTCCTGCCGGAGGATCGTAACAAAGCGGGAAAGGTCAAGAAAATCGTGTTTGCGGCATATGCGCTGCTGGCTAACTGCATTGGTCTAATATTGTTGAGGTCGCTACCCGCATCCAAGATTGCCGTCCTAGAGTCCGACAGCTCGACTTTTCTGATTTCCTGCACGAAATGACGGTATCAATTTCAGCAGTTGTCTGCACTCATAACCGAGCGGAAGAGCTGGAAGCCTGCCTGAGAAGCTTGTGCGAGTGCCCATCTGTCGCGCTAGCGGAAGTCATTGTTGTGGACAATGCCTCCACCGACCGAACCAGGCTGGTCGCGGCAGACTATGCGGACCGAATGCCTGCGCTGTGTTATGTGTATGAGCCCAGGCTGGGGCTGCCGTTTGCAAGAAACAGCGGCTGGCGCGCTGCAAGCAGTGATATTGTATTGTATCTGGACGATGACGCTGCTGTAACAGACGGTGCGATCGATGCACTCGCCTCTCTTTATGCTCGCAGTTGGGATGCGAGGGAAGCTGTTGCGGTTGGTACCCGCGTTTTGCCAACCTTTATTGATTGTGATGGATATCCGGACTGGCTACATGCGGATTTTGTACCCTATCTGACCCAGTTGGACTTGGGGCAGGAAGACCGCGTGTTGGGCGCCAGCGAGTTTCTCGTTGGAGCAAGTTTCTCTACACCTCGCTGCGTATTAGAGGATATTGGCGGCTTCAACGAAAACCTGCCTGCTTACGGCATGGACGAGCGTTGGGTTGAGGAACAGATTAAGCGGCTTGGTGGAAGACTACTTTACTGTGGTCGCGCGACAGTCCAACATGCTGTTACACCGGTACGGCTGCAAAAAAAATGGTTCTACCGCCGTATGTATCTTGAGGGTGTCGCGGCTCGACGGCTTTTCGACCTGATGTCGCCTCGTGGGCCGGTGCCCATTGTACTGTCCTTTGTCAAACATGCGCTACGCGCTCCTTTGCAGTTTCTAGCCGGTTTTGCCAATGTGGGTCACCGACGCAAACAGGACCGGTTCCGGCATTTTTGTGCCGGTTTTGTTTCTTTGGGGCATATGCGTGCTCTTTGGGGAGGTTTGTTTTGATTGGCTTTCAAAGTCTGCCCGGTTGGCAACTTATCAATCAGAACCGACCGGTCTTCCTGAAGTTGATCGGACTACTGTTTCTGGTCGCAATCATGGATCTTGCCAACCTTCTTACCCTTTATCTGCTGGGGCATGTCATTCAGGGATCGGATATGTTTGCTTTCTTGGGCTTATACAGCGCAGGAAGCCTTGTGCTCTTGTTCTGGTTCCTACGTTCAGCCGCAGTAATGATAATATACCGCGGCATCTATGGTTATCTCGCGCAAGAGGAAGCGCGTTGGCGCGACCGCATCTTCTTCAATATTCTCTCTCAGCCCTACTGCAAGGCTTCCCGCGCCCGTAGTGGGCAGGCAACCAATATCTTGTTGAACGAATGCAGGCTGGCCCTTGACGGTCTCTTTGCGGCAGCCGACCTAATTCAGAGCCTCATGTCGCTTACGTTGATTACCGCGGCAGCTCTGCTGATCACGCCTTGGATCATAGTGCCCGCGGTGATCGCTGTTCTGCCGGGAGCCATTATCTCGAGACGCAACAGGAGCAATGCCCGGGAAATAGGCATGCGTCATATGCATCACAATCAGGAATTTGCGAACATTGTGGGCGAAAGTCAGCGATGTGCCAAGGAGCTGCGGGCGCTTAACCTACGCCAGAGCGTTTTCGAGGATGCGACGGAGCACAGCCATCAATCCAGCAAGATGTACAGCCTTATAAATATTGCGCAACACGAGAGCAGGGCCGTCATCGAATTTATTTTTGTGGCAGCAATCTTTGCCTCCGCTTATCTGCTTAAGGATGTTTTTGCGAACGACGCCAATTTTGCATCCAATGCCCTATTTCTGATTGGCGCGGCCTTTCGCGCCATGCCCTACTTGACACGAGCCAGCATGGCGGCTACCCGTCTCAGCAGCCGCCAAAAAGAAATGGCGGAGGTCGCGGCAAGAATTGAAAGCCTTGGTCATAAATCCCTGCTCCTTTCAGATTTGGGGAATGCAGCCCTGCCTCATTGGCGGGAGCTCGTAATGGAAGGTGTAAGCTTTAGTTACGGCCCTAAGAAAGTAATCCATGCAGCCGATCTAATTATAAAGAAGGGCCAAAAGGTTGTACTTTGGGGGCCCTCTGGGCATGGCAAGTCGACACTTCTTGATATTCTGGCGGGTCTTCTGTCCCCCGATTCAGGCGTAGTAAAACTCGACGGGCTGGCCATAACAGAATTTGGCACCGAAAAATGGCTGGCGGCCATTGGGTATGTCTCCCAACAACCATATATTTTCCATACAACGATTGGCGAAAATCTCAGACTCAAAAGAAATATTTCGGATGAAAAGATTCTGATGGCGTGCCGCATGACCGGATTTGATCAAGTTCTAGAAGCAATGCCGGAGGGGTTGAACACCATGGTTGGGGAGCAGGGTATCGGCCTTTCTGGGGGACAGCAACAGAAACTTGCCATGACCCGTGTTCTGTTGCAGGGTTCCAACATTCTGTTTCTGGACGAGCCAAGCAGCGCGATGGATGCGCGGTCGGAAGCGATCCTGACGGCACTGCTCAATGACCTTGCAGAACAAGGGACGACCGTTGTTATCGCCACCCATAGCAGGACAATCTCTAGTATTGGTGACAGCATATATTCCGTTAAGGATGGGAAAGTACGTTACATTGGTGCAACGTACTCTGTTTAGGATATCAATCCTTGCAAATCGCACAACCTTAGCGATTCTCGTGAGATTGGAATTATCTAAAGTCGACGATTGAGGGGTTAATTGACCCTGTCCCGGATTTGTGCCTGGCCATATTGAAACTTCCGGTTACCTCCCCCATAGATAGGTCGTTTCTAAAGTTAGGAGTCTCTGTAAACGATGATCAGGAGCTTCCTTTATGAAGTATGACACGCAAAAGGTTTTCAGAAGACAGGAGTATTACGGTCTCATAAGAGCATGCTGCAAGGATGAAGGTTAAGGATATTGTCCGCAAGCACGGCATAGGCAGAAGAATATTCAGCATATGAGTTAACCTAGGCCTCTATTAGGGCAATTATCTACTATTGGAGCGTCTTTGAAAGGCTGTTTGAATAGCCCCTAGATTTCTAGACACCTTGCTTGGTAAAAATGAAGCAAGGAGTTGATGTATGTCGTCAGGTATTCGTTATACGGAAGAGTTCAAGCGAGATGCGGTCGCACAGGTGGTTGATCGGGGCTATTCGGTTCTGGAAGTTGCGACGGGGCTGGGGATTAGCACCAAGTCGCTCTATGACTGGAAGAAGTGCTATCACAAGCCAGAGCGACAGATCCGGCAGGAAGCTGCGGAGGCCGCCGAAATACGCCGACTGAAGGCGGAACTGGCCCGGGTTACCGAGGAACGGGACATCCTAAAAAAGGCCACGGCGTACTTCGCAAGAGAAGCCAAGTAAAGTACGCCTTCATCAAAGCGCACCGGGGCCTTTTCCGGGTGCGCGTGATGTGCCGCGTGCTGCTGGTGCAGCATAGTGGCTTCTATGCCTGGCTGCGCTCGCCGATGAGCAACCGGGCCAAGGATGACAGACGTCTTACCGGCCTGATCAAGCAGGTATGGCTTGAGAGCGGCTGTGTCTATGGCTACCGCAACATCCATGATGATCTGCGGTCCATCGGCGAGACCTGCTGTCCGAAGCGGGTATGGCGATTGACCCAGCTGGCAGGCATCAAGGCACAGGTCGGTTACCGTCGTCGGCCCGGCAGCTATGGCGGATCGCCAGCAATCGTGGCCCCCAACCATTTGTAGCAACAGTTTGATGCAGCGCGGCCTGATCAGACCTGGGTGACGGCTTGCGAAGCAGACGTTTACGTCACATCACCTATATCAAGACCCATGAAGGCTTCCTGTATCTGGCTGTCGTGATTGATCTCTATTCTCGCCGCCTAGTCGGCTGGTCGATGCAGTCCCGCATGCATATGGATCTGGTTCTGAGTGCACTTCTAATGGCCGTTTGGCGGCGTAAACCAAGATCGAAGGTGATCATCCATTCAGACCAGGGAAGCCAGTTTACCAGTCATGAGTGGCAGAAGTTCCTGCAGACCCACAATCTGGAAGCCAGCATGAGCAGACGGGGGAGCTGTCACGATAATGCTGTCGCGGAAAGCTTTTTCCAGCTCCTCAAGCGGGAACGGATCAGGCGACGGACGTATCGGGACCGCACAGAAGCTCGGCAGGACGTCTTTGATTACATCGAGTTTTTCTATAACCCAAAACGCAAGCATGGTAACAACGGTCTGCTGTCGCCCGTCGAGTTCGAACGGCAGCAAAATTGGAAAGCCCAAGGTGTCTAAGAAACTAGGGGCTATTCAG
>NZ_AQXF01000009.1 GCF_000375545.1 Kordiimonas gwangyangensis DSM 19435 = JCM 12864 | reverse complement strand
TCGCAGCCGTAAGCGTCGTCTTGCCGTGGTCTACGTGACCAATCGTGCCAACGTTACAGTGCGGCTTGTTACGTTCAAACTTTGCTTTTGCCATTTTACTACCTTTCTATCGGCCCTTGTTTGCCAAGGGATCCATAGCATTGGTTTTTCTTGTTTATGTTTTAACCAGCGAGCTTGGTCTTGACTTGCTCAGCCACGTTCGCGGGTACTTCAGCGTAATGGTCGAATACCATCGAGAACTGCGCACGACCTTGGGAGAACGAACGGAGGTCGTTCACATAGCCGAACATGTTCTCGAGTGGAACCATTGCGTTGACTACCGTTGCCGGACCACGGGCTTCAGAACCCTGGATCTGACCACGGCGCTTGTTGAGGTCACCAATAACGTCGCCCATATACTCGTCCGGCGTTACGACTTCAACTTTCATGATCGGCTCAAGAAGCTTGATGCCGGCCTTCGATGCTGCTTCGCGCATCGCACCGCGACCTGCGATCTCGAATGCCAGCACGCTGGAGTCGACATCGTGGTACGCGCCATCGATCAGGCGTACGGAGAAGTCGATGATCGGGAAGCCGATGAGAGCACCGCTCTCAGCAACGTCTTTCACACCCTTTTCTACGCCCGGGATGTATTCACGCGGAATGTTACCGCCTTTAATTTCGTCTACGAAGGTGAGACCCGAACCACGCTCGCCCGGGGTGATAACCATCTTCACGCGACCGAACTGACCGGAACCACCGGACTGTTTCTTGTGCGTGTAGTCGATTTCGACCTGCTTGGCGAAGGTTTCGCGGTAAGCAACCTGAGGTGCACCAACGTTACATTCTACTTTGAACTCGCGCTTCATGCGGTCGACGATGATCTCCAGGTGGAGTTCGCCCATACCAGCAATAATAGTCTGACCGGATTCTTCGTCCGAGGAAACGCGGAACGACGGATCTTCAGCAGCCAGACGGTTGAGCGCGAGGCCCATCTTCTCTTGGTCAGCTTTCGATTTCGGCTCAACAGCAATCTCGATAACCGGATCCGGGAACTCCATGCGCTCGAGAACTACGAGGCTGTTGTTCGCGCAGAGGGTATCACCGGTCGTGGTCATCTTGAGGCCAGCGAGAGCAACGATGTCGCCTGCGCGTGCTTCTTTGACGTCTTCACGGCTGTTAGCATGCATCTCGAGCATACGACCGATCTTTTCCTTCTTGCCTTTCACCGTGTTGGTGACTTGCGTGCCGGACTCGAGAACGCCCGAGTAGATACGGCAGAAGGTGAGCGAGCCCACAAACGGGTCGTTCATGATTTTGAATGCGAGCATGGAAAGCGGCTCGTCGTCGGTGGAGTGACGAACGATTTCTTTCTCAGCATCGTCAGCGTCAACGCCGCGGATAGCTTCTACGTCGGTCGGAGCCGGCATGAAGTCCACAACAGCGTCGAGGAGCGGCTGAACGCCTTTGTTCTTGAACGCAGTACCGTTGAGAACCGGAACGAAGAGGCCTTTTACAGTACCCTTGCGGATAGCTTTTTTCAGCTCTTCTTCGGAAAGCTCTTCACCTTCAAGGTATTTTTCCATCAGGGCTTCGTCAGCCTCAACAGCGGTCTCGATCATCTCGAGGCGAGCCATTTCAGCGGCGTCCTTGAGGTCGTCACGAATATCAACATATTCGTAGGACGCACCAAGGTCTTCACCCTTCCAGAGAACTTCCTTGAACTTGATCAGGTCGATCAGGCCTTCGTACTCGCTCTCAGCACCGATCGGGAGCTGGAGAATGAGCGCCTTGGCACCGAGACGGGTCTTGATCATGTCAACGCAACGCTCGAAGTTCGCGCCCATACGGTCCATTTTGTTGACGAAGCACATGCGCGGTACGCGGTACTTGTCAGCCTGGCGCCATACGGTCTCGGACTGCGGCTCAACACCGGCTACGGAGTCGAATACGGCAACAGCACCATCGAGTACGCGGAGCGAACGCTCTACCTCAATGGTGAAGTCAACGTGACCCGGGGTGTCGATGATGTTGATGCGGTGATCCTTCCAGAAACAGGTCGTCGCGGCAGACGTGATCGTGATGCCGCGTTCTTGTTCCTGCTCCATCCAGTCCATGGTAGCGCCGCCATCGTGTACTTCACCGATTTTGTGGCTACGGCCTGTGTAATAAAGGATACGTTCGGTCGTGGTCGTTTTACCAGCATCGATGTGTGCCATGATGCCGATGTTACGGTAACGATTAAGTGGCGTTCTGCGTGCCATGGAACTGGTTCCTCAACTTTGTACTGATTACCAACGATAGTGCGAGAAGGCTTTGTTAGCCTCAGCCATCTTGTGCGTGTCTTCACGCTTCTTGACGGCAGCACCGCGGTTGTTCGCCGCGTCCAGCAGTTCGCCGGACAGACGGTCAACCATCGTGGTTTCGTTGCGTTTACGAGCAGCTGCGATGAGCCAACGGATAGCAAGCGCTTGAGCACGCTCGTTGCGAACTTCAACCGGAACCTGGTACGTCGCACCACCTACACGGCGGGAACGCACTTCGATAGCCGGCTTCACATTGTCGAGTGCATCGTGGAACAGGCCGAGCGCTTCAGTTTTTGCGCGCTCTGCCATTTTGTCCATGGCACCATAAACAATGCGCTCTGCAACGGATTTTTTACCGTCGAGCATCAGGCTGTTCATGAATTTGGTCAGTACAACGTCACCGAACTTGGGGTCGGGCAGGACGTCGCGTTTCTCTGCTTTATGACGACGAGACATAGCGGTATTCCTCTCTCAACCTTATTTCGGACGCTTGGTGCCGTATTTGGAACGGGCTTGACGACGATCTGCGACGCCTTGCGTGTCGAGAACACCGCGGAGGGTGTGGTAACGCACACCCGGCAAGTCTTTTACACGGCCGCCGCGGATAAGCACGACGGAGTGTTCTTGCAGGTTGTGACCTTCACCCGGAATGTAGCTCGTAACCTCGAAGCCATTCGAAAGGCGCACACGAGCAACCTTACGAAGTGCCGAGTTCGGCTTTTTCGGAGTCGTTGTATAAACACGGGTACATACGCCGCGTTTTTGCGGACATGCTTCAAGAGCCGGCACTTTATTGTGGATCGGCTTCGCTTTGCGCGGCTTCCGCACTAGCTGCTGAATGGTAGGCATCTTAATTCCTTGCCGTTTTTCTCTGTCACCATCACTCGGACGACCTACTACACATGCAGCAAAACCGCCTGCATCGGGGCTTTTAGGCTCCGACGAGGCCATCCGTGAAATTTCAAATGTTTGTTCTCTTGGCCGGAAAACCCCAGCGTCTGGCCTGTTTGGGCCACCACCTGAGCTCCGACGAGGTGCGCTTACTATACCGAAAACCCGCGCGCGTCAATGAAAAAACGGGGTTCTGCGCCATTTGCATTGAGCCCGTCGGATTCGACCTCAATTTGCTGCCACAGACCCTATATTTATAACGAGCGTTACGCGCATCACCACTTAAACGATAGCGATGCACGCATTCGTGTTTGCGCACGGTAGCCGAGGACGGGTTGATAATCCCTCCCCAGCACATTGTCCGCCACCATGTACAGCCTGAGTCCCGGACTGACTTCATAGTATGCAGACAGGTGCACTGTACCGTAGCTTTCTAGTTCAGCGAAGCCTGTGGGGACCGAGAAATCATAACGGTTCCCTACATAGCGCCAATGGGCCAGAAGCCCGAACCGGTCGGTGGGTGTATACTCGAGTGTTACACCACCTGTCCATTCCGGCCTTTGCTGCAGGGCGCGCCCCGGCTGCCCGGCGATATCGGTGTCCACATAGCTCAGGTTCCCAGAAAGGGCGAACTCTTCCGAGAGCGGGACTTTGGCCGAAAGCTCAACGCCTCTTGCCGTGACGTCCGACAGGTTGACCACCTTGAACGCATCCGGGTCAAACTCCACGAGGCCACGGTAGTGTGTCTTGAAGAGTACGGCACGCAGTTCCCCCACCTGCCTTAAAGGCCAGCGGGCTTCGATCTCGAAGCCCTTGCTGCGCTCGGGTGTCAGGCTCGGGTTGCCGACAAGGGGATGTGCGAGCGCATAAAAGCTCGGCAGCTTGAAGCCTTCAGCCCAGCGCGCCGATAGTGTGCCCTGCCCTGGCAGCACCGAAAGGCTAATGCCGCCCTGCCCGGTCACCTGGTCGCCATAGCCATCGAAGGCGTCATAGCGCACCGCGCCTTCAACAGCGGCAAATGTATTGACCTGCCAGTCCGCCGTCAGGAAGCCCGCGACAGTCTCGCGCGTCAGCTCAAAGCCTGCGGGCAGCGGAAAACCGAAATCGAGGATACTGTCATTGCGGCCCGCTTCGCGCTCATAGGCAACACCGGTCGCTATTGTCAGGTCTTCCGTGAAGCGCCGGCCTAGCACCAGCGCAAGTTCTGTCCGTCTGAACGCCGTATCCGCCAAGGTGGCTGGTAGGCCATCGGTAACGCCCGCCGGGACCGCCGGGGTGTCCGCTGCCTGCTCAAGCCTGCTGTGTCCACCGATAAAACGGAGCGTATATGCGCCAAGCTCAAGCCTGCTCTGGAGCGATGCGACCAGTTGCTCTTCACTCGCTGTTTCTGTCGCATCACTTTCGGCATACAGTGGTCCGCCGCTGTCAGCAGGCAGACGGTCAAAATCTGCGCTGTGATAGCTGAGCGCGGCATCAATGCGCAGCGCACCCGCTTCATGCACCAGCTTGCCGCCCACATGCCTGCGTGTCTCCGCGCCGCCGTCTGAGGCCGCGTCCCGCTCACCAAGGCTCCCCTGTATATTGACGGCTGTGCTCGCGGTAACCGGCACGTCGACATAGGCGTATGCCTTGCGGTAACCCACGTCGCCCAGTTCAACACGCGCATAACCGCCAACCGATTGCCCCGGCCTGCGGGTCACGATGTTGATTGCCCCCGCGAGCGCGTCAGAGCCATAGAGCCCACCCTGCCCGCCATGCACGAGTTCCACGCGTTCAATAAGTGCCGGGTCGATGAGACCCAGATTAAAAAGGCCACCACGGCTGTTGGTCGGATCGTTCACCTGTATGCCGTCGATCATGATGACAGTGAAGTTTGCTTCCCCGCCTCTCAGCGACAGGCTCGACAGCGTGCCATCGCCGCTTGATGCTGCAAACACCCCCGGCAGGCTATTAAGCGCCGACTGAATATCTTGCGGCATGAAGCGGTCCAGTGCGTCACCATCCAGACTATAAAAGCCCATGGTCGGCGCACTATCACTGCCGGCCCAACTGCCAGCGACAACGATTTCTTCTACAGTGCCCACCTCCGCCGTAACCGGCGATGCCAGAATGCAAAGGGCGGGAGCGAGCGATAGGTGGATAAATTTCATAAAATGCCTTTGGTGGGCATGGCGCCCTTATGATTATGTTTTCATTGATAATGTCCTCCGATATACCCGAAGGACGGACAAAATCAATCGGTGTGGGAGGGGACATTGACCGGAAGCAAAAAGTTGAACGCTGCCATTTCAATATTGGCGCTGTTGGGCATTGTGGTGCTTGGCCTTGTATTCGGTGAAAAATGGGCAGCTGCTGGCGGTATCATACCCCGTTTCCTGTTTGTATTCCCTGACGCGCCCTTGAACCACAGCGACTTCTGGTTCGTCATCAAAACCTTCACGGCGGCACACCTTATTATTTTCACCGGAATCACCTGGGCGGCGGGAGCGAACGTCTTCAACCAACCGCGCCGCACTGCGCTGGACCTCTATGGCATGATCGCGGGCTTCGCCCTGACATCCTTCGGACTTTTCCTCCTGAGCGAAATCCCCTTCGACCCCGAATTCTTCGCCTGTGCGTTTGTGCTCTCGGCCCTGTTCCTGGCGGCGGGGCAATTCATCGGCACGGTGCGGCAGGACGGTATGTCCGCGCTATGGCGAGCGCCCACCGGTCTGATTGGTCAGGCTTTCACATCGCTCAAAAGCCTGGCTGGCGTTTTTGTTGTCGTATCGGTCCTTATCCCTGTCGTCACTGCGGCCGTATATGTCACCAACCAGGACTTCGCCAACGCGGTGACGCGCCTGAGGGTAAGCCTGAACTCAGGTGGTGGTGGCGATTGGAAATTTACTGACCTCTATGACGGGCAGCGTTTCCTGCAACCCATGCTCGGACGCTTTGCGCCGGGCGGGGACTTCTATGTCCTCGAACGCGGCGGCAAAGTCTACAAACTCGCAGCGCCGAAGCATGATAACAAAGAGCTGGTGCTGGACTTCTCGGCCAATGTCGGTATTGCCGAAAAGGAAAACGGCGCACAGGGGTTCGACTTTCATCCCAATTTCGCGGGCGGTACCGAGCAGCTGTTCGTTTACTATACCGACTATTCAGACCCTGAACATCAGGTCAACAAGCTGTCGCGCTTTGACCTGTCCGCAGCTACTGTAGAGGAGCGTTCCTCAACCGAGTTTGTGCTGATCGCACAGGGGCGGCGCAACGATGGGTTCCATAACGGTGGCACGGTCGTTTTCGGGCCTGATGGGTTCCTCTATCTTTCCCTTGGGGAAATGAGTGCTGACGAGGAACGGCAGACGATTGACCGCAATCTGCGCGGCGGCGTTCTACGCCTCGATCCCCTGATGCAGGGTGGCACCATCAGCCACGCGCCGTCGCGGCAGCCCAACGACGGCAAAACACAGGGCTATTTCATCCCGAATGATAACCCGTTTGTTGGACAGCCGAATGCCCTTGAGGAATTTTGGGCGCTCGGCCTCAGAAACCCCTTCCGCATCGACTTTGATCCCGAAACCGGCGCCCTTTGGGCGGGTGAGGTGGGCTCAACCGTATGGGAAGAAGTCAATGTCATTGAAGCCGGCGGCAACTATCAGTTCCCCTTCATCGAGGGAGGGCCACCTGAGAAACCTGTTGTTCGCCCCGATGTGATCGTGGGTACTGAGAAAGAGCCGCGCTATTTCTACCGTCACACCGCATTTGACCGTGCAGTCATCGGCGGCACGGTTTACCGCGGCGAAAAGCACCCGAGCCTTGCTGGCAATTATCTGTTCGCTGACAATTATTCCGGCAAGGTCTGGGCCATTGCGGCGGACGCCCCAGCCCCTGAAAGCCCAAACTTGTTGACGCAGGTGAACCAAGTGGCACAGAGAGGCATTACCTCCATCCAGCAGACGCCAGGGGGTGACATTATCATCACCACCCTCGGAGAAAGCACTGTTGCAAGCGGTCGTGTGTTACGCCTTGTTTCAAAAGAAGAGTGGGATGCGCTTGGCCTCAACGATGAAGTGACGGTCGTCAAGGAAGACAGCATCCCACTGACGCGCGCCAAGGCGCTTTACGGTGAGAATTGCGCACGCTGCCACGGCGACAGCGGCAAGGGCGACGGCCCGGACGCGCCAGATATCGACGTGCCGCTGCCGGACTTTACCAGCAGCACATTCCACAATGCCCGCTCAGAGGGTGACTTGCGGGAATTCATCCTGAAGGGCGGGGATGCCTTGGGCCGCAGCTACTGGATGCCACCTTGGGAAGGGATCCTGACCGACGCCGAGGTGGACGGCATGATCAAATACATCCGCCGGCTTGACCCCGATTATAACCCGCCACCGGGCGAGGAAGGTCATCGTCACTAAAGGAAATGAAGGCCCGCACTCCGCGGGCCTTTTTATGCGTACCGCAGAACATCAAATCACCGCGCAAAGACTCGGACGCTGGACAAAGAAAAAGGGCCCACCGGAAGGTGAGCCCTTTTTTCATTCTTTATCGTGGTAAACCGACTTAGGCTTCGCTGCCCTGCTCGCCAGAGGCTTCACCGGAGGTCGCTGCTGCGAACTCGGCTTCGGCTGCTGCCATCGGGTCATCAAGCTCGGCTTGCTGTGCGGCGGCCAGTTTGTCGCGCTTCTGCGCTTCGTGGCGCAGACGGTTGACAACCGAACCGGTACCAGCCGGGATCAGGCGACCAACAATCACGTTTTCCTTCAGGCCAACGAGCTTGTCTTTCTTGCCTGCCACAGACGCTTCGGTCAGCACGCGGGTGGTCTCCTGGAACGACGCAGCCGAAATGAAGCTGCGGGTCTGCAAGGACGCCTTCGTGATACCGAGCAGGATCGGGTGACCCTTCGCCGGCAGCTTACCCTGTGCTTCGAGCTTGGCGTTGTTTTCCTCGAACTCTTCGCGGTCAACCTGCTCACCCAGAAGCATGGTGCTGTCGCCAGACGACGTGATCTCGACCTTCTGCAGCATCTGGCGAACGATCACCTCGATGTGCTTGTCGTTGATCTTCACGCCCTGCAGACGGTAAACGTCCTGCACCTCTTTCACGAGGTAATTGGCCAGTGCTTCAACGCCCATAACCTGCAGAATATCGTGCGGTGCCGGGTTACCGTCGATCAGGTATTCACCCTTCTGGATGAAGTCGCCTTCCTGCACGGCAATGTGTTTACCCTTCGGTACCAGATATTCGATCGGCTCACCGTCGTCCTCACGCGGACGAATGGTGATGCGGCGCTTGTTCTTGTAGTCGCGGCCAAACTCAACAATACCGTCGATGTCAGCGATGACAGCGTGGTCCTTCGGACGGCGGGCTTCGAAAAGCTCGGCCACACGTGGCAGACCACCGGTAATGTCTTTCGTCTTGGCGGCTTCGCGCGGGATACGGGCGATCACGTCGCCTGCAGATACGCGCTTGCCGTCCTCAACCGAGAGAATGGCGTCAACAGACAGGAAGTAACGCGCTTCCGTACCGTTTGCGAGCTCGACAACCTCGTCGCTTTCATCACGGAGCGTGATGCGCGGACGCAGGTCAGCACCTTTCGGTGCAGAGCGCCAGTCGGTCACAACCTTGGACGCGATACCCGTGCCCTCGTCCACAACCTCTTTCATGGAAGTGCCTTCCACGAGGTCAACGAGACGGACGATACCCGACTGTTCGGTGATGATCGGAATGGTGTAAGGGTCCCACTCAGCGAGTTTCTCGCCTTTCACCACTTCGTCGCCTTCGTCCTTGAAGAGGTGCGAACCGTAGGCAAGGCGGTGCTTGGCGCGCTCACGGCCTTCATCGTCCACGACGACAACTTCCATGTTACGGCTCATCACAACCTTACGGCCGCGGCTATCTTCAATAACGTTGCGGTTATCGATACGGACTTTACCGTCAGCAGACGATTCAACTGCCGATTCCGCGTTTACCGTTGCAGCACCACCGATGTGGAAGGTCCGCATGGTAAGCTGCGTGCCCGGCTCACCGATCGACTGTGCAGCGATAACACCAACAGCTTCGCCCATGTTCACCGGCGTACCGCGTGCAAGGTCACGACCGTAACACTTGCCACAGGTGCCGCCTTTGGTCTCACAAGTCAGAACCGAGCGGATCTTAACTTCGGCGATACCAGCGGTTTCAATCGCGTCAGACTTCACTTCGTCCAAGAGCGTGCCTGCTTCGAACAAGAGGTCGCCCGTTACCGGATGCTTCACGTCAAGCGACAGGCAACGGCCGAGGATACGCTCGCTGAGTGGCACGAGAACGTCGCCGCCCTCGGACACTTCCGTGATCGTGATACCAGCTTCGGTGCCGCAGTCTTCCTCGATCACCACGCAGTCCTGGGACACGTCCACAAGACGACGGGTCAGGTAACCGGAGTTAGCTGTTTTCAGTGCGGTATCGGCAAGACCTTTACGCGCACCGTGCGAGGAGTTGAAGTACTCGAGAACCGACAGACCTTCTTTAAAGTTGGAGATGATCGGCGTCTCAATGATCTCGCCCGACGGCTTGGCCATAAGACCACGCATACCAGCAAGCTGTTTCATCTGGGCCGCGCTACCACGAGCACCGGAGTGAGCCATCATGAATACGGAGTTCATGTTGCTCTCACGACCGTTCTCATCGGTGGTGGTGCGTTCCATTTCCTTCATCATCGCGTCAGCGACCTTGTCGGTACACTGTGCCCAGGCGTCTACAACCTTGTTGTATTTCTCGCCCTGGGTGATGAGACCGTCTTGATATTGCTCCTCGTACTCTTTCACGAGGGCGCGGGTATCGTCGACGAGCTTCTCTTTCGCGTCCGGGATGATCATGTCGTCTTTACCGAAGGAGATACCCGCGGCACAAGCGCGGCGGAAACCTTCGCCCATGATACCGTCAGCGAAGAGGACCGTGGTCTTCTGGCCGCAGTGACGGTAAACGACGTCGATCACTTCCGAGATCTCTTTCTTCGTCAGCTTGCGGTTGATCAGGCTGAACGGCACTTTCGGGTGCTTCGGCAGGTGCTGCGCGAGGATCATGCGGCCTGGTGTCGTCTCAACGCGTTTGGTGACAAGTTCACCTTTGTCGTTGATCAGCTCAAAGCGTGCATTGATCTTGGTGTGCAGCGTGATGGTCTTGCTGTCGAGCGCAAACTGGATTTCTTCCATGGTGGAGAAAGCCTTGCCCTCGCCCACGTCGCCTTCGCGCATGGAGGTCATGTAGTAGAGACCCAGCACGATATCCTGCGACGGTACGATGATCGGCTTGCCGTTCGCAGGGCTGAGGATGTTGTTTGTGGACATCATCAGCACGCGAGCTTCAAGCTGCGCTTCAATCGACAGCGGTACGTGAACAGCCATCTGGTCACCGTCGAAGTCAGCGTTGAACGCCGCACAAACGAGCGGGTGAAGCTGAATAGCCTTACCTTCAATCAGAACCGGCTCAAATGCCTGGATACCAAGACGGTGAAGTGTCGGTGCACGGTTGAGCATAACCGGGTGCTCGCGGATGACCTCATCGAGGATATCCCAAACCTCACGGCGCTCTTTCTCAACAAGTTTCTTCGCAGCCTTGATGGTGGTTGCGATGCCTTTCTTGTCGAGGCGCGAATAGATGAACGGCTTGAACAGCTCAAGCGCCATCTTCTTCGGCAGGCCACACTGGTGGAGCTTGAGCTCAGGGCCAACCACGATTACCGAACGACCGGAATAGTCAACACGCTTACCAAGAAGGTTTTGACGGAAACGGCCTTGCTTACCTTTAAGCATGTCAGAGAGCGACTTGAGCGGACGCTTGTTCGCACCGGTGATGGTGCGGCCACGGCGACCGTTGTCAAACAGCGCATCAACAGCTTCCTGCAGCATCCGCTTCTCGTTCCGGATGATGATGTCCGGCGCGCGCAGCTCGATAAGACGCTTCAGGCGGTTGTTACGGTTGATCACACGACGGTAAAGGTCGTTAAGGTCAGATGTCGCGAAACGGCCACCATCCAGCGGCACCAGCGGGCGCAGCTCTGGCGGGATAACCGGCACAACGGTCAGGATCATCCACTCAGGGCGGTTACCGCTCTCGAGGAATGCTTCAATAACCTTCAGGCGCTTGACGATCTTCTTCGGCTTCAGCTCGGACTTGGTCTCAGCCAGTTCCTTCAGAAGCTTCTCACGCTCGCCTTCGAGATCGATGTTCTCGAGGAGCTTGCGGATGGCTTCCGCGCCGATGCCAGCCGTGAAGCTGTCTTCGCCGTATTCGTCCTGTGCACGGTAGAAATCATCTTCCGACAGAAGCTGGAATTGCTTCAGCGGCGTCAGGCCCGGCTCAATAACGACATAGTATTCAAAATACAGAACGCGCTCGAGATCCTTCAAGGTCATGTCGAGAAGGAGACCGATCCGGCTCGGGAGAGACTTGAGGAACCAGATGTGCGCAACCGGAGCCGCGAGGTCGATGTGACCCATGCGCTCACGACGTACTTTGGAAAGCGTAACTTCAACGCCGCATTTCTCACAGATAATGCCGCGATACTTCATCCGCTTGTATTTGCCGCAAAGGCACTCATAGTCCTTCACAGGACCGAAGATGCGTGCACAGAAAAGGCCATCTTTCTCGGGCTTGAAGGTCCGGTAGTTGATGGTTTCCGGCTTTTTGATCTCACCAAAAGACCAGGACCGAATCCGCTCCGGCGACGCGATCGAGATCTGGATCTGATCAAACGTTTCCGGTTTCTGGTTCGGGTTGAAGTATTTCATCACTTCTTGGTTCATGTCCGGCGTCTCTCTTAATTCGCTGTCGGGGCAATTTCTTTGCTCAAAGGAGCCCCGCTTCGCCTTCCAAACTCAGCCCGCCGCAGCAGGCGCGGCCGAGGGATACATCCCCCGGCCTCTAACATGGCTTATTCAGTGCCCGTGATCAGCTCGACATTGAGGCCGAGGGACCGCATTTCCTTCACGAGAACGTTGAAGGATTCCGGAATACCTGCCTCGAAGGTGTCGTCGCCGCGAACAATCGCTTCATAGACCTTGGTACGGCCCTGAACGTCATCCGACTTGACGGTGAGCATCTCCTGAAGCGTATAGGCTGCGCCATACGCCTGAAGTGCCCAAACCTCCATCTCACCGAAGCGCTGACCACCGAACTGTGCCTTACCACCAAGCGGCTGCTGGGTAACGAGGCTGTACGGGCCGATGGAACGAGCGTGGATCTTGTCGTCAACAAGGTGGTGCAGCTTGAGCATGTAGATGTAGCCCACTGTCACCTTGCGGTCGAACTTCTCGCCGGTACGACCGTCATAGAGGTCAACCTGGCCAGAGCTGTCGAGGCCTGCTTTTTCAAGCATGGTCACGATGTCGGCTTCCACGGCACCATCGAATACCGGCGTGCCCATCGGAACACCGCTTGTCAGGTTGCTGGCAAGCTCGAGGATCTGATCGTCAGAAAGTTCCGCGATCTCTTCGTTATACTGCTCTTCGCCGTAAACGTCCTTGAACTTCGCACGGAAGTCGTCAACCGCGCCACTGCCGTGACGATACGCTTCAATCATGCCATCAATTTGACGGCCAAGACCGCGCGATGCCCAGCCAAGGTGCGTCTCGAGGATCTGACCCACGTTCATACGCGATGGTACACCGAGGGGGTTCAGCACGACGTCGACCGGCGTACCGTCCTCAAGGTGCGGCATGTCTTCTTGCGGCAGAATGCGCGAGATAACACCCTTGTTCCCGTGACGGCCTGCCATCTTGTCACCCGGCTGAAGCTTACGCTTCACGGCAACAAAGACTTTAACCATCTTGAGTACGCCCGGCGGCAGTTCGTCACCACGCTGGAGCTTCTCGATCTTCTCGTCGAAGCGGCGCTGAAGCTGGCCTTTGCTGTCGTCGAACTGCTTGCGCAGTGCTTCGATGTCAGCCATGGCAGCATCATCGTCAACCGCGAGGTCCCACCACTGGATGCGCTTGATTTCAGCAAGGCCTTCAGCAGTGATCACGGTGCCCTTCTTCATGTCTTTCGTGCCGGCAGTAACCGTACGACCTTCAAGAAGCGGACGCAGACGACCATAGATGTTGCGCTCAAGGATCACGCGTTCGTCTTCACGGTCTTTGGTCAGACGCTCGATTTCCTCACGTTCGATGGTGAGGGCACGCTCGTCTTTGTCAACGCCGTGACGGTTGAACACACGAACTTCCACGATGGTACCGGCAACACCCGGCGGCAGGCGCAGGGAGGTGTCGCGTACGTCAGAAGCTTTTTCACCGAAGATGGCGCGGAGGAGTTTCTCTTCCGGCGTCATCGGGCTTTCGCCCTTCGGCGTGATCTTGCCGACGAGGATGTCACCCGGGTGAACCTCAGCACCGATATACACGATACCGGCTTCGTCGAGGTTCTTAAGGCCTTCTTCACCCACGTTCGGAATATCGCGTGTGATCTCTTCCGGGCCCAGTTTCGTGTCGCGCGCCATCACTTCGAATTCCTCAATGTGGATCGAAGTGAAGACGTCTTCCTTCACGATGCGCTCGGAGATCAGGATCGAATCCTCGAAGTTGTAACCGTTCCACGGCATGAACGCCACGAGAGCGTTACGGCCGAGAGCCAGTTCACCAAGCTCCGTCGACGGACCATCACAAATGATGTCGCCCTTGCGGATCTCGTCACCCACTTTAACGAGCGGACGCTGGTTAATGCAGGTGTTCTGGTTGGACCGCTGGAACTTGGCGAGCGTGTAGATGTCAACGCCGGACTTGCCCGGGTCAACTTCTTCGGTCGCACGGATCACGATACGGGTCGCGTCCACCTGCTCCACGACGCCAGTACGGCGGGCAGCGATGGCAGCACCGGAATCACGGGCCACAACAGCTTCCATGCCGGTACCAACGAACGGCGCTTCAGCACGAACAAGCGGAACGGCCTGACGTTGCATGTTCGAACCCATGAGTGCGCGGTTCGCGTCATCGTTCTCAAGGAACGGGATGAGCGATGCGGCCACGGATACGAGCTGCTTCGGCGATACGTCCATCAAGGTGATGTGCTCAGGCGTGGACATGATGAATTCGCCAGCCTGGCGGCAGGATACGAGGTCGTTTGCGAAACGGCCATCTTCCGTCAGCTCGGCGTTCGCCTGAGCCACGGTGTATTTCTGCTCTTCCATCGCGGAGAGATAGATCACCTCTTCGGTGACCTTACCGTCAACAACGCGGCGGTACGGGCTTTCGATGAAGCCGTATTTGTTCACCTGCGCATAGGTCGCGAGCGAGTTGATCAGACCGATGTTCGGGCCTTCCGGCGTTTCAATTGGGCAGATACGGCCATAGTGTGTCGGGTGTACGTCGCGGACTTCGAAGCCTGCACGCTCACGGGTCAGACCGCCCGGGCCAAGCGCCGACATACGGCGTTTGTGGGTAATCTCGGAGAGCGGGTTGGTCTGGTCCATGAATTGCGACAGCTGCGAGGAGCCGAAGAATTCACGTACAGCCGCCACAGCCGGCTTCGCGTTGATGAGGTCATGCGGCATCACGGTGTCGATGTCGACGGACGACATACGCTCACGGATCGCACGCTCCATACGCAGGAGACCGATGCGGTACTGGTTTTCCATCAGCTCGCCAACGGAACGCACACGACGGTTGCCAAGGTGGTCGATGTCGTCCACCTCACCGCGGCCGTCTTTGAGCTCAACGAGCGTCTTGACGGTTGCGAGGATGTCCTCACGGCGCAGAACACCAACAGTGTCTTCGCACTCGAGGCCAAGGCGCATGTTCATCTTCACACGACCAACGTCGGAGAGATCGTAACGCTCCGGATCGAAGAACAGGCCGTAGAACAGCGTCTCGGCAGTTTCCTTGGTCGGCGGCTCACCCGGACGCATCACTTTGTAGATCTCAGCGAGCGCACTGTCGTGGCACTCAACCTTGTCTGCCTTGAGCGTGTTACGGATGTACGGGCCGATTGCCACGTCATCGATGTCGAGAACCGGAATCTCATCGAAACCAGCGGCAGAGAGTGCCTCAACGATTTCTTCCGTAAGCTCGTCACCAGCTTCCACGTAGATCGCGCCGGTTTTCTCGTTGATCATGTCTTCAGCAGCATATTTGCCGATGATGACTTCTTCAGGCACGAGAACGCCCTCAACGCCAGCCTTCTCGAGGCTTTTCGCGAGGCGCGGCGTGATTTTCTTGCCAGCTTCCGAGATAACCTCACCGGTGTCGGCGTTCACGAGGTCGAACTCAGGCTTCTGGCCGCGCCAGTTCTCAGCCACAAACGGCATGCGCCAGCCACCTTCAGTGCGGCGGAAGCTTACCATCTTGTAGAAATACTGCAGGATGTCCTCAGCGGTCATGCCCAGTGCATAAAGAAGCGACGTTGCCGGCAGTTTGCGGCGACGGTCGATACGCACGTTCACGATGTCCTTGGCGTCAAACTCGAAGTCGAGCCAGGAACCGCGGTAAGGGATAACGCGAGCAGCAAAGAGGAACTTGCCCGACGAGTGGGTCTTGCCCTTGTCGTGGTCGAAGAACACACCTGGCGAACGGTGCATTTGCGATACGATCACACGCTCGGTGCCGTTGATCACGAAGGTACCGTTATCGGTCATCAGCGGAAGGTCGCCCATGTAGACGTCCTGTTCCTTGATGTCGAGAACCGACTTGGCTTCCGTTTCAGGGTCAACCTCAAATACGATCAGACGCAGGGTTACCCGCAGCGGTGCGGCATAGGTCATGTCGCGCTGCTGGCACTCTTCTACGTCATACTTGGGCTCTTCAAGCTCGTATTTCACATATTCCAGCGAGGAAGTCGCAGAAAAATCCTGGATCGGGAATACCGATTTCAGGACTTTCTCGAGGCCGGATGACAGCCTCTCTTCTTCCGTTGCGCCGGGCTTGAAGAACTGGTCATAGGACCGCCGCTGAACCTCGATGAGGTTTGGCATCTGCGTGACTTCGGAAATGCGTCCAAAGTCCTTACGCACGCGCTTACGACCGGTAAATGAAGTCGCCATGCTTCGCCCTCGTTCCTTGAGTTGTGCCGGAGATCCGCCAGCTACGCGGACCATCTCGGCTGCCAAAATAGAGCCTAAGGTAAGGACCTTACCCTAAACTCCTGAAAATCCAAAACATTTGGGCGTCTCACCCAAACCAGACCGGATATTACTGTCCCCCAGTCCCTTAGGACGCCGAAAGGCCGGGAGCGAATTTCGCTCCCGACCCCGGGAAAAATGTACTCAAGTAATTACTTGAGTTCAACTTTCGCACCAGCTTCTTCGAGCTTCTTCTTGAGCTCTTCTGCTTCTGCTTTGTTGACGCCTTCTTTAACAGGCTTCGGAGCGCCTTCAACGAGGTCTTTCGCTTCTTTCAGGCCGAGACCCGTAATAGCGCGAACTTCTTTGATCACGTTGATTTTCTTGTCGCCAGCGTCAGCGAGAATTACGTCGAATTCGTCTTTCTCTTCTTCAGCAGCAGCAGCCGGGCCAGCAGCAGCAGCAACAGCTACCGGTGCAGCAGCGGATACGCCCCAGGTCTCTTCAAGCATTTTGGAAAGCTCAGCAGCTTCCATAACCGTCAGAGCAGAAAGTTCTTCTACAAGCTTGGCAAGATCAGCCATTTCTATTTACTCCAAATAGGCGGTCCATCTCAAAAAGGATCCGCATGTATCATTGCGTTAGGTATCAGGCGGCCGCCAAAGGCATAGCCGCCCAGGATGTCGTTAAGCTGCGTCTTTGTTGCTGTAAGCACCGAAGACACGGGCCAGTTGACCCGCAGGGGCCTGCGTAACAGCCGCGAGTTTCTGGGCAGGAGCTTGCAGGAGACCCACAAGTTTGCCACGAAGCTCGTCGAGCGACGGCAGTTCGGCGAGAGCTTTAACGCCAGCCTGATCCAGTACCGTGGTGCCCATGCCGCCACCGAGAAGACGAAGTTTTTCGTTCTTCTTGGCGTATTCAGCAAGAGCCTTCGGTGCTGCGACTGGGTCATCAGCAAAACCGATAGCCGTCGGACCGTTAAACAGGTCCGCAATGCCTTCGTATTCAGTGCCTTTAAGCGCAAGACGAGTCAGCCGGTTTTTAGTAACCTTAAGCGATGCACCCACTTCGCGAAGTTGCGAACGCAATGCCGTGATCTCAGCAACCGACAGGCCGTCGTAGTGAACTACAACGACAGAAGCGGCGCCAGCGAACACGTCATGCAGGGATGCAATCAGTTCCTGCTTCTCGGCTCTTTCCACTATCTCGTCTCCGACTTTGAAGGTTCGTGAAACATACTTTGAACCTTCGTCATTTGAGCCATGCACCGGCGGGATCATTCCCAAGACCGGTACTCTCCTCTGTCCGGAGGTGCGGGTTTACCTAAGTCTTCGCAGGATGGATTGCATCCGTCCCTCGAGGAAACCGCGGTATCCTTATGGGCGCGTGCCCAAATGGAAAAATTCCCTTAACCCCGTCTCATGCAGGCCGTGGATCCGCGACGACCACTTGCTTTAAACCCTGAAGGTCACATACTAGAAACCCACTTCAAGGCACCTGCAATCTCGGACAGTTACTCTCGCACAGGCAAAACAGCCGCCTGAGCGCTTGTGCCGAGCCGAGGCCCGGCACAAATTCGCGTGTTACTCGCTAAGAGCGGCAGTGTCGATCTTCAGGCCAGGGCCCATGGAAGAGGACAGCGCAACTTTCTTAACGTAGGTGCCTTTAGCACCCGACGGCTTGGCTTTGATAACCGCGCCGATGAACGCTTTCGCGTTCTCGATGATTTGTGCTTCGTCGAAGCTGGCTTTGCCAACACCGCCATGGATGATACCGGCTTTTTCAACGCGGTATTCAACCTGACCGGCCTTAGCAGCTTCAACGGCGCCCTTGACGTCCATCGTTACGGTGCCGAGTTTCGGGTTCGGCATCAGACCTTTCGGGCCAAGTACCTTACCGAGGCGACCAACAACAGCCATCATGTCCGGGGTTGCGATGCAACGCTCGAAGTTGATTTCGCCGCCTTGGATGGCTTCCATCAGGTCTTCTGCGCCAACCACATCAGCACCAGCCTTCTTCGCTTCTTCAGCTTTCGGGCCACGTGCAAATACAGCAACGCGAACGGACTTACCGGTGCCATGCGGCAGCGATACAACGCCGCGAACCATCTGGTCAGCGTGACGCGGGTCAACACCGAGGTTCATAGCGACTTCGATCGTTTCATCGAACTTCGTAGCCGAACGGGCTTTGAGTTCTTTTACAGCTTCTTCAACGGTATAGAGCTTTTCGCGGTCAATACCATCCCAGGCTTTTTGCATGCGTTTTGCGAGCTTTGCCATCGGATTAACCCTCCACCTTCAGGCCCATCGAGCGCGCGGAACCTTCGATGATCAGCATTGCTGCATCGACGTCGTTTGCACTGAGGTCAGCCATTTTTGCTTCCGCGATTTCGCGAACCTGATCACGGGTAACGGTACCAGCAACGGCACGACCCGGGGTTTGACCACCGGACTTGAGGCCGGCAGCTTTTTTAAGATAGTAGCTCGCAGGCGGCGTCTTGGTGATGAACGTGAACGACTTGTCCGCGTAGATCGTCAGAATGGTCGGAATCGGCATGCCCGGTTCCATTTTCTGCGTGGCAGCGTTAAATGCCTTACAGAATTCCATGATGTTTACACCGCGCTGACCCAGTGCCGGACCAATTGGCGGCGACGGGTTAGCTTGACCGGCTTTTACCTGAAGCTTCAGATAGCCAGTAATCTTCTTTGCCATCGTCTTTCCCTTTCAATAACAACAACGGCCGGCTTCCCGGCCAAGGGTACGTGGTGCGGCCAATGGCGGGCCTCCCACGCGCTTTTCGGGGCACATGCCCCAAAACTTTACGAAACTTTTTCGACCTGGGTGTATTCCAGCTCAACCGGCGTGGCGCGACCAAAGATCGACACCGACACCTTGAGGCGCGCCTTGTCCTCGTCCACATCTTCAACCGTACCGTTGAAGCTGGTGAACGGACCATCGGTCACGCGTACTTCCTCACCGATCTCAAACACAATGTTCGGACGCGGGCGCTCAACACCTTCCTCAACCTGGTTGAGGATGCGGGCGGCCTCGGCATCCGAGATCGGCGACGGACGGCCCTGCGGACCAAGGAAACCCGTTACCTTCGCGTGACCATTTGCGAGGTGGTAGGTGTCGTCGGTCAGGACCATTTTAATCAGCACATAGCCGGGGAAGAACTTCTTCTCGGCTTTGACTTTTTTGCCCTTGCGGACTTCGATCACCTCTTCGGTCGGCACAATGACTTCATCAACAAGCGCCTCGAGGCCTTGCTGTTGAGCCTGTTCCTTGATTGCCTCAGCAACCTTCTTTTCAAAGCCCGAATAGGCGTGAATGATATACCAGCGAGACTTGCTCACATCAATCTCCGAGACCCAAGAGGAACTGGACACCGGCATTCAGAAGAAAGTCGACGCCCAGGAAAAATACGGCCATGATGACCACCATGATAAATACCATGACAGAGGTGATTCCCGCCTCTTTAGGTGTCGGCCAGGTTACTTTAGAACCTTCCTGCCGCACCTGGCGTACAAATTCACCCGGGGTGGTCTTCGCCATCATGTGTCCTTTTTTTGCTCTTACGGCCCGCGCTTGATCATTCAAAAGCGCAGGCTGCTCAATACCTTAGTCACTGACCACCGTCGTGGCCCTGATGCCCAGCAGCTTGGCAGGGGCGGAGAGACTCGAA
Organism: Kordiimonas gwangyangensis DSM 19435 = JCM 12864; assembly: GCF_000375545.1. Taxonomy (GTDB): domain Bacteria; phylum Pseudomonadota; class Alphaproteobacteria; order Sphingomonadales; family Kordiimonadaceae; genus Kordiimonas; species Kordiimonas gwangyangensis. Next base: position 315 of record NZ_AQXF01000009.1, on the reverse strand, counting down.
CTCCCGACACCCGGTTTTGGAGACCGGTGCTCTACCAACTGAGCTACGCCCCTAAAGCCATCGTGCATCCGTGAGGGGTGCGGTTTAGCGTCCGACGCCCTCGCTTGCAAGTACTTTTTTTACCTTTATTTAAAAGGCCTACACCGCGAGATTAAACTTGCATTCCTGCGGGCAGCAAAATGGGCCGGACTGGCCGGCCCATTCTGATTTACTGGTCGCGATTAAGCGATGATTTTAGCTACGACGCCGGCGCCGACGGTACGACCACCTTCGCGGATAGCGAAGCGGAGACCCTCGTCCATAGCGATCGGAGCG
>NZ_AQXF01000008.1 GCF_000375545.1 Kordiimonas gwangyangensis DSM 19435 = JCM 12864 | reverse complement strand
CCCGTGTAGATGTCGTCAGCGTCCGTACCGAACATCGAGTCGTTACCGGTCGTACCGAACTCAATATTTGTAGCCATAGTGTTCCTCCTAAAAGCACCAAGAGAATCTGTTTAGCGGGCACCTGAGCATGCCCTTGGTCCCTCGTTAACTAAAACAATTGCTTGTTGTCAACAACGCACTCCTCAGCACGCCGCTTTTCAACTGCGGCCATACTAATGGCAGAAATTTTGGAACACAATCCAAAAAAAACAAGAAATTACGCACTTTTTGGTAGTTTAGCCCACAAGCTTGGCCCAGCGCTGCACCACAGGGTTGATGGAACAAGGGCTGACCGCAATATTCGCCAAGGTTCCTGCGGCTCCGTGGCATGCGCGCTCATTCTGGCAGTCGGCCGTCAACAGCCCCCGTATTTTTTGAGCAACTGAGCAATAACCGGCTTGTGAGCACTCAATTTTTTGCAAATTTCTTCGGTATCGTTGCCTAAAAGACCCACTTTGAAGGGGCCTTCCGGGAAATCTTCATAGGAAAAGCGTTGCTCGGGCGGGAGAAAATCCCGCTCGAATCTCAGATTCTGCTCAAAGTGCCTGTCCCGAATCTGTTGCTGAACCTTATGTGGCACTGTTGGCCTTGCCCGGAAGGCGGGATCTTCAAGGGCAAGGCGCTGGACTGCCGCGTAAAGCTCCCACCAATCTTCGCCAAAATGCGCCCGGTGCGGCACAAGAGCACGGACAAACTCCAGCAGCGGGCCACCGATGCTTGGATTGCCGTCTTCGCTGATGTAGTCGAGCGCGCTCAGCTGGGTTTCGTCCAGCCCGGCCAGTTTCATGAAGTCTGCGCGAACGTCACCGGCGTGGAACCGGGTACGGTCGAAAAGGCGGGCCTTGATGGTAGCGTGGGGCAAAGCGGCTTGCCACGCGGCCATGAAGTCATGATAGGGCACATAGAAGTGTGCCGCATATTCCTCAAAGGTCGCCGCCGTGTTACCTGCCTTCACACGCTGCGCGTATGAAGAATAGAGATAGTCGAGCGGTTCACGGAAGTAGGCGACAATCGTGACCGCGAAGTCCTTTAGATGCGGCACCATGCGCTGTGGGTCGATGTTCTGAAACGCCTCACTGCTGACGATGCTGCGCGGATGATCCACCAGTTGATCCCAGAACCCGGCAACCGCCGTCTCATCTAGGCTGCCGCTATCGGCATAGAAGTGGGCCACTGGATGATGGGCATAGGGTTGGCGGTGCAGGACAGGGTAATGGAGGCCGAGCTCCACAAGCCTCTGGTCATTGGCGCACAGGAAACGCTGCAGTGACGATGTCCCGCATTTGTGCCTGCCGATATGCAGGATAAGCTCCGGCCTTGCTGACATGCTTGTGTTTGCGCCTTCCTTGTGGCATCCGGCTCAGCGCCGGTTCCCTTCCTTATAGACGTTGCGTTGATACCGGTTGCAGGATATACGCGCAACAGACCTAACGTCATATTCTGACTAATGCTATTTACGGAATGGAACAAGCGTGGCCGACGAATGGAAAATCAAATGCCTGGTGCCGGACCTGCCAAGCGCACAGGAGGTACTACCCTACCTTGAGCGTATGGACAGCGCGCGCTGGTATTCCAACTTCGGCCCTCTGGTAACAGAGTTCGAGGCCAGGATGGCCGACTTCATCGCACAGATGTCGCCCACATGCCGCACACCGCTGCACACTGTCACATTCTCTTCCGCGACCACCGCGCTTGAACTTTATTTCCGCGCGAGCGGCCTGCCGGACGGCGCACGCATCCTTGTGCCGGGGCTGACATTCTCTGCCACCGCCGCTTCGGTTGCGATTACCGGCAACACACCTGTGTTCAGCGATGTAGACCCGGACACATGGGACCTGACCCCCGCAATCGCCCGCGCTGCACTTGAGAAAGGCCCGCTTGACGCCGTCTTGCCGGTGGCCATCTATGGCTATCCGCTTGATATGGATGCCTGGGCCGCCTTTGAAGCCGAAACCGGCGTGAAGGTGATTGTGGACGCGGCCGCCGCCCTTGGAAACCAGCATGTGCACGCCGACGTGCCAGTAATCTTCAGTTTGCACGCCACCAAACCCTTTGGGGTTGGCGAAGGTGGCCTGCTGGTCACAAGCGACGCTGCACTCGCGGACAAATGCCGCCGGCTGTCGAACTTCGCGTTTGATGACGGCACCAGCCGCGCCATCGGCACAAACGCCAAGATGGCGGAAGCCATGGCAGCCTATGGCCTTGCCCAGATTGAACGCTTCCCAGCCGTACAGGCGCGCCGCCGGGAAGTACTTGCGGCCTATGTCTCTGCACTCGGGACCAAACACTTCCATCCCAAGACAGCGGATTATGTGCCCGGCACCCTGCTGTTTGATACTGAGGGTAAGGCCGACGCTGTCGAGGCTGCGCTGACGAGTGCGAACATCCAGATCCGTAAATGGTATTTCCCACCACTCAGGGAACATGCGGCCTTCAGGGGTGCGGACATCGCAGGACAAGGCGTCTCAAACGAGTTGCCGGTCATCGAATCCCTCAAGTCTCGCCTTGTGGGCCTGCCGTTCCACGCATTCCTGAGCGACGAAGACATATCCCACGTTGCAGACTGTATCCGCAAAACGACAGTTTAGAGGGCTGGAATTTCCTGAAGCATGCCGCTAGAAAGGGCCAAGGGGAGCGATTGGCTTCATTCTTTTGGCTGACAGGAATTACTTTAAGTGTTTGTGGAACTCTTGAAAGCGGTTGAGGCCGCCGTACACGGCAGGAAATTTGACGACGCCCGGAAACCGCTGAACCAGATCCTTGAGAAGGTAGAAGCGGGTAAATCCGGCCTCGGCGGTCGCTCGGACACCCTGACCATCGTGAGCGAGAAAGAAGCCACCCGTATTGCCGCCGCCATCACCAGCCTTTTGACGGCACATGACTATACCCCACCCGTAGGCTTCCTTCTGGAGCTGAACCGTTTCAAGCGCGCCCTTGTGCAAGTGTTCGAAATCAGTGGTTACCGGGGCACGGATCACTTGGTCGGCATGTTCGGCAAAAGAAACGGTGACGAGTTCACGTATAAGCGCAGCGAGCTGATGCGCCTGTTCGCCGGCATCTCCATCAACTCGATGACCGATATCCTGTTGGATGTATTCCTGAAACTGCCGCCCAAGGATAGCCTGCCCAGCTTGTTTGGCTTCCTGTCGGAACAGATGGTCTATACCAAACGCGCGGAAAATATTCGCAGCCGGTTGCTAGCGCTTGGTGACCACTGGAAAGACGTGGATGTGGCGCCCTATACGGTGCTGACCGTCGGCCCGCCCTATATGGGCTGCAGCTATGCCGAAGCGCCTCACAAGCACCAGATTAAACGCTGCTTCAACGGCATCGTGCGCAACTGGGCGGCCCAACAGAAAATTGTCGATACCAAGCTGCCGTCGAAGCGCGCGCGGCCCAAAAAGCCAAAGCTGGTTATATTTGCAGAGCTGTATAACGCCGGTCATGCCATGCACCGCTGTTATGGCCCCTCGATCCGCGCACTCAAGAAGTCGTTCGACACGACACTGCTGATTGCAGATTCGCCGGTGAATGCCGAACTCAAGTCCCTCGCCCACACGGTGGAGACAGTGAAGTTCAAACACACAAAGGCGAAAGAGCTGAGCGACAAGATCAAATCGCTGAACCCGGATATCATCTATTATCCGAGCATCGGCATGCGGTTCTCAACCATCATCCTTTCGACCCTGCGCCTCGCGCCCATTCAGGTCATGACCTTCGGCCACCCGGCGACCACCATGTCGGACGCGATTGATTATGTGATCCTGCCGGACGAGTTGATGCAGAACGAGGCCACCTTCTCGGAGAAGGTGATGATGCGGCCGACAAAGCCCTTCTTCGCGCACCGCACGGACGCCATCAACATCAAGCCTGACATCGCGCTTGAGCCAGAAGTAGTGCGGATCGCGATCCCCGCATGGTCACGCAAGATCACACCGACATTCCTTGATACCTGCCGCCGCATCCGCGACCTCGCGAAAACGCCGGTGGAATTCTGGTTCTTCCCGAATGCTTCTGGTGTGCTTCATCAGGCCATCATGCGCCGCTACGCCGAAATCATGCCGGAAGACAAGGTGCTGCCGCGCAAAGGCTATAACGACTATATCGCCGACCTGAACCAGTGCGATATCTTCCTCAGCTCTTTCCCATTCGGGGCGACAAACGGCATTGTGGACGCAGCCTTGCAGGGCCTGCCTATTGTGAACCTGATGGGGGATGAGGCACATACCGCGAACGACGCCTCACTTGTGAAAGACCTGGCGCAGCCGGAATGGCTGACCGCGCATTCGGTTGATGACTTTGTCAAAGCCGTTGTCCGCCTTGTGGATGACCCGGGCCTGCGCGTGCAGATCAGCCGCAATATCCTCGCTGGCGACCCGGAACGTGCTTTCTTTGTCGAGGACGGCGAAGACGCATGGGAGTTTGATATGATCATGAGCTATATCAACGAGCACCACGAAGCCATTCAGGCATCAAACCAGCGCGCATGGCCCTATGAAGACATGCTTGCCGCCATGCAAGGTGAGGCGAGCGCTTAAAAGCGCAGGGCCGCCAGCATGTCTGCTGCGAAGGTGGGGATGGCAAGCGCCATGGCCACCTCGCGTCGTTCCTTGAAAGAATCGTCGATAAATGCCGTGCCACCATGGGCGCGGACCATATCGCTTTTGGGCGTGCCGTCGGTGAGCCAATGAATACGGGCAAAACATCCGGGGTCGATACCATGCTCACGCAATGTGATCTCAGGCTCCCGGAAGTGCCGGGTGATCAGATGAATGGCTACGCCGGCTGCATCCGCGCGCTGCATGAACGCGCCAAACCCGTCATGCGGCGCGCCGTGCACCAGCAGTGTGTCGTCAAGGTCGAGGAATACCGGCCCCTGTGGCACCACGATTTCACCACCACGTGCAAGCTGCAGTGTATTTGCGGGGGCAGGCAACAGCGCTACCGGCTGGCCAAACGCTTCAAACAGCGAAAGCAGAATGAGGTTGGCTCCAAACAGGCGGTGCAAGCGCAAGCTTTGGGCATCCAAGCCTTCCAACCGCCGATATCCGCCTTCAGGCTCAGGAGTGAGCGTCCAGCAGCCCGGCTTATGGCTCAACCCGGTGGCCGCGGCGCGGACTTTGGCCGTCGCTGGCTGCAGCGAAACCTCACCGCCCTTGAAAGCCAGCGTCGCACAATAGATGAGTTTGCCGTCCCGCGATGTGTAGCAGGCATAGGTGTCGCCCGTGTCGGCCTGTGCGTCTGCGCCGGTGCTCCAGTCAATGACAGGAATATGGTTTGTGCCCTCATGTGAAGGCGCGCCTGGCAGCAGTATAACCGCGTCCAGATTGGCGGTATCATTGTCCAACAGGATCAGCCGGACGGATTTTTCATACCGCAGGCATGCTGTCACCTCAGTGGCGATAGTGCCCTCTGCTGGCAGCACCAGAATGTTTTTGCGTTCAACCATAAAGCCGACGGCGGCCCTCCCCACCCCTGTTTCCTTGACTTTACCCTGCGCTATGGCAGATAAACAGCCAAGGAATTCAGACTATATTCTAAGCCCTTATAGCAGCCAGGTCGCAATATTCGGAAGCATCATCAATGCTGAAAAAAATAACCTCATGGCGCGCGAGCCGCGAAGCGGTGCAGCAAGCCAGAGAAAATTTCGACCCGGACTTTTATGCCAAAAGCTACCCGGACGCCCCCAAAGGGGCCGCGGCAGCCTTTGCGCATTACCTCAAGAAAGGCTGGAAGCTGGGCTATGACCCGGCGCCGTGGTTCTCCACCCGCGCCTATCTTGAAACCTACCCGGACATTCGCGACGCTGGGCTGAACCCCTTTGTGCATTATGTGAGCCGTGGCCGCGCGGAGAAAAGGCCCTTGCCCGCCCCCGCTGACACCACCGCAGATGCCGAGGATAGCATCAGCGCCGAGATGGCCCGCGTTGCTTCGTCAGGCTATTTTGACGCCGAATATTATCTTGAGCGCAAACCGCCGCTACCAGCGGGTACTGACCCCCTGCGCCATTTTGTTGAGCGCGGCTGGCGCGATGGCCGCAGCCCGTCTTACGGTTTCGACATCCCCTATTTCGACCGTCTGATGGGTGAGAAGCGGCAGCACGCCAAAAACCCGATCCTCGATTTTATTGACACCGGCCTTGAAGGGCAGATGACCCCTAACCGCTTTGGCCTCACCATGCCGCCAGCCCTGGCCGCGCCAGCTGACGATGTATGGAATAACATGACGCCCATGATTGTGCCGAACGAAGCACCGGCCACCGACATCATTATCCCGGTATATCGCGGCATGGCCGAAACGCTGACTGCGATTGCGTCCGTACTGGCCGCTGAAAACAGCGCCCCGGCTAACCTGATTGTGATTGACGATGCGAGCCCTGAGGCGGAGCTTTCCGCCAAGCTCAAATCGCTGGCAGACAAAGGGCTGTTCACCCTGCTGGTGAACGAGGAAAACAAGGGCTTTGTTGGCACCGTCAACCGCGGCATGGCCTTACACGGCACCCGTGACGTGGTCCTGCTGAACGCGGACACCGAAGTTTACGATCACTGGCTTGACCGCCTGCTCGCGCACGCAGAAGCAGACGAACGAATTGCCACCATCACACCGCTGTCCAATAACGCGACCATTTGCAGCTACCCTGAAACGCTGAAGAACAACCACCTCGCGTGTGAGTGTGACGGTGCCGCGCTGAACGCGGCTGCATTTGACGCCAACAAGGGTGAACTGATCGACGTACCCACCGGCGTAGGCTTTTGTTTCTACATCCGCCGCACGGCGCTTGATGCCATTGGCTTGTTTGATGAAGCAACCTTTGGCCGCGGCTACGGTGAAGAAAACGACTTTTGTGTGCGCGCGGCTGAGGCTGGCTGGCGCAATGTCATAGCGGCAGATGTTTATGTTACCCACCGCGGCGAGGTATCATTCGCGTCAGATGCCGGCGCACTGCAAGCAGCTGGCCTCAAAGCGCTTCTCGCCAAGCACCCGTCATACCTCGGCGATGTTCACCGCTATATCGCGGAAGACCCCAGTTTGCGTGCCCGAGCCCGCCTTGATGCCATGCGACTCAAACGGTCCATGGGCAAGGTTGCGCTTTTCATCTCACACGACTGGGGCGGCGGCATTGAAAAGAACATCAAGGACCTGAAGGCGGAGCTTGCAAGTGAGGGTATCGGTGTGGTGGTGCTGCGCTCGGTCAAACATATGTCTGAATATGTGACCTTTGATGCGCGGGACGGCTTTTTCACACCGAACCTGAAGGAACTGCATGTCCATGCGGATCATGATTTCCTCAGTGAACTCATCGCAATCCTCGCGCCCACGCTCATCCACGTGCACAGCCTTGTCGCGTTTACCGAGGCCGCACGCGATACGGTCATGTCCCTCGTTCAGTCGTCGGGTGCGCCATACTATTTCACCTTCCATGACTATGCGCCGATCTGCGCGCATGGCCAGTTTGTCACGCCCGCGGGCAATTACTGCGGCGAACCGGGGCTAGAGGGCTGCCGCACATGCGTACGCCGCTATCCGCCCGTGAACGGCTGGGTTGATGTGGACGCCTACCAGGCACGCTACCGTGCGTTTATCGGCGGTGCCAAAGGCGTTTTCGCCCCCTCGCCCGATGCGGCGGCACGGGCCAACGCCTTCCTTGGCGAAGGCAAATGCCAAGCCACGCCCCACCGCGAAGACAATGTACTGGGCGAGGCGGCCACAACAAAATCCGGTACGCCGGGCAAAAGCCGTAACCTGCGCCTCGCCTTTGTCGGTGCCATTGGCCCGCACAAGGGCCGCCGGGTGATGGAAGCCTGCGCGCGCGATGCCTGGGCACGTGACCTCAAGGCCGCGTACCGATTGTTCGGCTACTCCGACACCGGTTCGGGCGGCATTGAGACCCTGACCATCATGGGCAAATACGAAGGCGACAAGGCGCTGGCTGACCAGCTGCGCGCCTACAAGCCTGACTATCTGATGCTGCTGTCCATCTGGCCGGAGACTTATAGCTATGCGCTGTCGGTCGCCTTCCGGCTCAATATCCCTCCTGTTGTGCTTGATATTGGCGCGATGGCGGAGCGTGTGCGCGCCACCGGCTTTGGCCATGTGCTGCCCTACGAATGGGCCGATGCGCCAGACCGCATCAATGACTTCCTGTTGAGCACGCCGCCCAAACGCCTCAATACCGCACAATATAAGGCCCTGATGACCGAAATGGACCAGCAAGGCCAATCAGATGAAAGCGCTACAGGTAAATATGGACTTGCGATGCGCTAGGCCGCGCCGCTACAAGGACGCGCAAACACACAAGCGACTGCAGGCATGAAACCCACCATTCATACACACGAGACGGAAATTCTGGACCACTTCGGAGGCAAGCGCAAAAAAACGCAGGTCACTAGCAAGTTTGGCGGCAAAGGCGTGTTTTTGCTGTTCACCAACCGTTGTGGGTCCAACCACCTCGCGGACCTGATGACGCAACTGCCAACCCTCACCATGAAGGGCGAGGTTTTCAATTCGGTCAATGTGGTGCGTGCCTGCACCAACCGCAATCTCGGCTCATTCGATGACTATATGCGCCTCATCCACCGCGGGGCTAAAACACCAAACTGGGGTGCAAAGGTTGGCTGCGTTCAGTTTGACATGCTGCACCGTTTTGGCGTGTTTGATGCGTTCGAAGGTGGCTCGTATTTTGTCTGGCTCAAGCGCAAGAACATCGTAGCACAAGCGGTCTCGCATTTTATCGCCCACCACAATTTGCAATGGGCGTCATTCCATGAATCCAAGGGCGAGATACCAGCCTATGATTATGCGGCGATCAAGCGCATGGTCCGCTCTATTCAGAATCACAACCACGCCGCAGAACTATCGCTCGCGCTGACCGGTCGTCCCTATCATGCGCTTTGGTATGAGGACTATATAAAGACCCCCAACCAACACATGCGCCGGATTGCCAACTTCATCAAGGAGCCGTTCGAGAAGGTCGAGCGGGATCAGGGCAAGTTCAAAAAGCAGAACAACCCGATCAAGAAAGAATATGAAGCCCGCTTCCGCGCGGATGCCCGGCGCAAGCTTCAACTCTAGCTGCTTGGGCGTGACAGTCGCGCCTAGTGTTCCAGTTTCTGGGCCGCCAGTTCCCGCAAACGCCCTTCGGCAATAGGTTCACCAAGGAAATCAAAAAGCGCTTTGAAGGGCTCAATGCTGTCCGCATAGTCCTCATAGCGCATGGTGTGGCATTCACTCGGATAGGCTGCTGCAAAACGCGCGAATGCCCGGTCGCTGCGAGAGACAAGGTTTTCCACAAAACCCTCGCCCATATCCTGCCACCACGATGACTTGGCCACATCCTGCCAGGCACGCGTGTTGAAGACAAACCGGGCGCGCGGGAAAAAGCGGCGCATGAACTCCAGGAACTCAACCAGCTCGTCTTCCTCAAGGTCGCCGTAACGAATTTCCTTGAAGCCCACAACGCGGGCGTCCTCTGGCGGGCGTACAATCTCTGCTATGAAGGCATCCACCATGCGGTCCGCGAAGGCTTCTGCGTCCACTTCGTCAGCGCCAAACCAAGGACCGTTTTCAGGCACTTTACGGCGCGTATCGAAGCGCTGCCGGATTGAGTGCGCACGCCGCCACGCACTGAAAATGCCGTAGAGCACATTCTCATTCTCGCCGCGCATGAAATAACCGTCAATCGACTGCAGCACGGTTTGCACAAGCGTCGACCCGCTGCGGCCATAGGTGACAACAAACACATATCCGCCGCGCGGCTGCCAGTTCAGCGCCTTGGCCATAACGGCAGGGCCAAGGCTTTTGCTTTCGGCATGTGGGACTGCAGCGAAGAAACCGTCATCAGATATGATTTTCTCGGACGGCATGCCCTGCGCGCCGAGGCCCGCGCGCAATCCGGCAACATCGTCGGTAAGTACGGCATCCACCGCATGTTCGTACGCAAGGATACGGCCGTAGTCTGTAACTGTCATACCGCTCGCTACCACACCCGGCAGCATCAGGTAGGCCTTTGCCCCGCGATGCCGCACCACGCCAAAACCTTCAAGCGCGGTTGAGCTGTAGTCTGCCACCAGCATGTCAAAATGAATGGCCAGTGTCTCAAGTTCTACCTGCCGGTAGGGCGTCATGCCGGAATTCACCGACCGTCCGAGATAAAAGCGGCTCGAACCCTCGCCATGCTCAAAAATCAGCGGGGCGACCATATCCGCCTCAGCAATCAGGTCCTTCATGCCGCGGCTCGGTGCTACACCTTCCTGACGCTCAAGGATCACAAAGACGCGGTAACCCTTGGCCTTTATCTCCGCCATGCGTCGCCGGATGACACTATGACCACTTGCGCTTTCAACCGCGACAAAGGCACACCATTTTTCGCCCTCACCCTTCACCCACGGTACCGGCGGGAACTGTTCTTCATCGGCGGAACACGCGGGTGCGACCGTTTGCTCATAGACCGTGCGCGCATCCGGGCCCGCATATTTGCGGTCTGCATGCCGCAGCCAGCCTTCCATCGCCGGCAACTGCTGCACGATGGGTTCAATTTCAGCATTGATGTCCGCGAGTGCAGCATCTGGCAGGTCAGTCAACGGCAGCATCACCTGAAAGGCCGGTACCGCATCAACTTTCAAACGGTGGCTGCCCTGCCGGTCCCATGCCATGCGTTCAATCAGCACGTCGCGCAGCACCACCATATGGGCTTTTGCAGTCGCCGGACCACCGAGCCACTCAACATTTTCGCCTGCAGCGAAACTGATGGCCATGCCCTCATGCCCACTGCGCAGGATTTGCCAGAAAAGCCAGCGCAGATACTGCGTGCCTGATGCCTGCAGCTTGTCCCACAGCGCGTCCGCACATAGCGCAATCTTGAACGGGAAAAAATGTTCGCGCGGGCCGATACGGCACTGGTGCACGAGGGCTGCGAACTCTGCATGTGTGCTCACGCGCGGGGCTGCTGTGGGATCGGCGCAATAGAGGACCCTGTCGCTATCCGTGCTGATAACCGCAAAAGTTGGCGCTTCCCGGTGGAGCTGCCGCATGAGGAAGTCAGGCGCATAGAGCTTTTTGTGCTTCGTGCGCATCCGCGCGATCAGGAGGTCCTCCTCCCGGCGCGAATCCGCCAGCATGCTCTCTGCGCGGCGACGATAGAGGAAACCGGCATCCTTCACCCGCACGCCGTGATAGCCAGCACCAAGTGCCGAGAGCCAGAAGTCCCAATCCTCAAAACCTGAGCGCATGGTCTCGTCATAAAAGACACCATTGCGGAACATGGATGCCCGAACGAGCGACCCCGCCTCCGAGATATTCCCGGTCAGATGCTTGAGGACCGAATAGTCCGGTGCTGTCTCACGCGTATCGAAGCCGCTGCGACCCCACGAAAGACCAAAGAAGGAAATATCCGGATAGGCCCAGCCAACACTCTCATCATCACCCAGCGCCTTGCGGTATGCCTCAAGCGAATAAGGTGCGAGGCGATTATCAGCGTCGAGGAAGAAAATGGCGTCCATATCCGGGAAGGCATCCAGCAGGAAACGCACACCCTTGTTGCGTGCGCCCGGCAGGCGGGTGTTCTTGTGGCGCAGGTAAAAAAGCGTACCCGGATATTGGTCCATCAGGTTGCGGACCAGCGTGCCGGTTTCTTCAAACCGGCAACCGTCGTCCACCACAACGACATGGATGGGTCGGTCTGTTTCCTGCGTGCAGGCGCTGACAATCGCCTCCCCCAAAAAACGTGGATGCCCATAAGCCGGGATCACCACGCCGATGGGCAAAGCCGCCGGATGCGACACCTCAGCCATTGTAATTACCGTCGGAGCTGACAAGGCCGATCGAAGTCCAGCGGCACCAGCCATAGCTGTTGATGCCGTCAATGCTGAGCGTTGCGAAAACCACGTCATGATTGACCGGTAGTGGGTCTGCGAATTCAAGCTCGATGCGGGCCTGTTTGGTCGCAGGCAGGCAGCGTGCGGCCCATATGGCGCCGTCCGTTACCTGCTGGGCGCCGCCCTGCACAGTTGGGTCCAAAGCAGCGTCGGCGACCTTGTCCAGCAGCGCTTTCAGTGGCGTGCTGGAATGCGGGCGCACCGCCAGCACATAGATAAACTCGGGCGCTGCCGGATGCGCAGTGCCTGCGGTTGCGATCAGCTTGCGTGTGCCCGCTGTCGCAAGCGACGGCACCACAGCGCCTGAGATACGGTCCCTCAGCGGATGGGTTTGCAGATAGCCGCCGTTTTCATCCAGCAGCAGCGGCGAGAACCCATTCTGGATGGAGAGGCTCTCGAGCATCTCCGCGCCTTCGATAAATTCCACAAGACCACTCAGCTCCGGCGGGCGCAGTGCACGCACCAGCCAGCGTTGGTCGGCCGACGCGGCGTTCACTGCTGTGGCTTGTGGTGCAAGCACCTCAGGCCGGTGCAGCCGCTCAACCGATTTCAGGCGAATCCAGCCATTGTCCACCCGTTCATCAAGCGTGCGGGCGTAGATGACCACAAAGCCCTCTGTGTCGACACCTCTGTCGAACGTGAGCTCAAAGCGGTGTTTTGCGCCGCCGCCAAGCACGGTTGAGGCGTGGGCGAGCACATGGCTCCCATCGACCGTGTCGGCCGCGAAACCGTGCACCACCGATTCGATGTTATCAAGCGTGCGTACATACACCGCGCGCACCAGCATGAAGGGGGCGCGCGTTTCCGGCACTTCCACATCAAGCGCGATACCACGGTCAGTTGCGTGTACCTGCTGCGCAACCGTGATACCCGTTACGCCGTCAGACGCCAGATGCGCCTGCACCCAGCCATAGTCGACCGACAGCTGCAGTGGCGCGAACCGCACCTCGCCCGCCGCCGCCATAAGCCGTGCTTCGCCACCATAAAAACCGACACGGTCCGGGAAGAAGCCCGGACAGGTCTTGACCGAAACGGTGCCGGATTTGGCGCGGTATTCTTCCAGTTCCTGCGATGCGATATCGGGACGGAAAATATTCTTGAACAGTTCAAGAGCCAGGCTTTCGCCCTTGCCCTTGCTGCCAAAGCGGTCAGCCTTCGTCGCCGCCATTGAGAAGACCGGCACGTCACCCTTGCGTTCCGACCGGCCCAGAATTTCAAGCCGCAGGTCACCCATGACGTCGGTCACGATGTCCTCGAACCGGAACATGTTCCAGCCCGCCTTCAGCTGAGCATAACCGCGCCCTGCTTCGGCAAGGATTTTGCCATCAAAGTCCCGGCGCAGCCGCAGGGTGATCTGGCCGTTGCCTTTTGCACGGTCTTTCACATGCAGTGAAAGCGCTGCAAGGCCAAGTCCATCAACCGGCAGGATCTGCTCAAAACTGTCACCACCATCCACATCGAGCTTCAATGTCGCTTTGCCCGGCATGAGGGTCGCAACGGGCATGATGTTCTCATAGCCAACGCTGTCCATGATGCGTTCTGCGATGGTGAGGCTTGTCATCATGCGCTCAGACGCCTGCCTGAGGTAAACGAGCTGTGCCTCAAGCGCCGACGCATTGCCGCTGACAGCCTCAATCAGCTCGCCCTGCATATCGATGAGGAAAGTAGCGATGGCCTGCCCGTCCCCCGCCCGGTCAGCCCCCAGCACACAGACGGGATAAGCGGCGCGCCCTTTTGCCAGCAGACGCTCGCCACCCCATTCGGCATAAATGCCCTTGGTGCCTTCAAGAAGGATAAACCCGCAAAGACCAGCAGGCACACCCGGCAAGCTCAGCCGTGCGCTGTCTGCCGCTTCGCCGGCCACGGTAATACGGCCGTCCGAGTGCGCGTGCAGCACATGATAGCGGCTACCAGTGAGGGTGGACACTGTGTCCGCCACAAGCGCATCAACAATCAGCGACCGGCCACCGCCATAAAGCGTTTTCAGCGCGGCGGAGCTTACCTTCAGTTCGAGCATGGTCAGTCCCTATCCTAGCCCTTGAACGCGCGCTCGGTGAAGCGGCTGATTGGCAGCACCAGAATCTCAAGGAACGTCTTGGGTTCGGTCTTGAGGAAGACAGTCGCCACCGTGCCCGGGCGAACAGCAGATGTATCCTGCCCTTCATCGACCGAGATATAGGCGATGTAATTGCCTTCTGGCGTTCTGTCGCTCACCACCGCGTCAGCGGATACGTAGGTCACCTTGCCATAAAGCGGAGGGTCGGACCGGCTTTTAACCGACAGCAGGCGCATTTCCACTTCCTGGCCCACGTAAACCTCTTCACGGTCACGGATGGCGACCTGCGCTTCAACGCGGAAGTCATCCAGCGACGGTACAATTTCCATCATCGCTTCACCCGGTGCCACAACAGCGCCAATGGTCTTTTTCGCGATACGGAACACCGTACCGGCTGACGGCGAACGGATGAGTGTGCGCTCCAGCACATCTTCAAAGCGGGCGATATCGGTCTCGAGCTTGTTCAGGTCTTTCTGAAGCTGGATCGAAAGGTCTTCCGCCTGCTTGATACGCTCAAGCCGGACCTGGCCTTTTTGTGCCTGCGTGGAGATGATCTCGCTTTCGGATTTCTCGATCTGCAGCTTGGCGATATTCAGGTTGGCGCGAACGATGGAGAGCTCACGCTCGGTCGCGAATACCTTGGTACGCTGAATGAGGCCCTTCTCAAGAAGGTCCTTGAAGTCCCGAAGCTCAAGCGCCAGCAGTTCTTCCTGCTTGGCCCGCGCTTCAATCACTGACTGCTGGCCCGCGATATCATCCTTGAGGGATTCAATCTTGTTCTCAAGGATTTCAATCTGGGATTTGGTCAAGTCATTGAGCGCATGAAACTCGCTGGTCTGGCTTTCAATGGTGTCCTGAAGGCGTGCGTTATCCAAGAGGGATTGCGGCAGTTCCGGCAACTTGATTTCATTCGCGCCCGCAATTTCCGCGCGGCGGCGCGCAAGCTGCACCCTGGTGATCGCACGCTGCAGACGCAGGTTGTCAAGCTGCGGACCAACCTGGCTTGAATCCAGCTCAGCCAACACTTGCCCAGCATCCACATGTTCACCTTCATGCACATGAACCTTGGTCAGAATGCCACCCTCAAGGTGCTGCACAACCCTGTTCTGGTTTTCAGCGGCCACGCGACCGATAGCGATCACAGCACCACCCAGCGGTACAAAGGCTGCCCAAAGGCCGCCCAAGCCAAATACGATCAGCAGCACCATCTTAGCCATTTTCAAGCCGCGGCTGCTGGTGAAATCCACATTGTCATGCCAGCGCGCGAGTGCGTCGCGCTTGAACGAGCGTGTCGGATCAAGGTCGATCGGAGTGGCGAGGTCGCGCGCAATTTGCGACTGAGGGACGACCGCGGTGCCGGAACCGGCGTTATTTTCCATATCTGCCATCAGTTTGCATTTTCTATTTTGGATTGGGCCGACGGGTTGGGCTGTTGCGGCTTCTGCTGCTCAGGCTTCTTCGCGTTGCGCTGTGCTGCGACCGTGGTAATGCCGTTTTTCTTCAGCACTTCATCCCGTGGACCGAAGTCCTGGATTTGACCGGCGCGCATGAACATCACCTTGTTCACATGGCGAAGGGCGCTCGGACGGTGCGTGATCACGATCACGGTCTTGCCCTCTTCCCTGAGCGCTTCCATCACTTTGTGGAAGATACCCTCGCTTTGGCTATCAAGGCCGGTTTCAGGTTCGTCGAATACAATCACCTGCGGATCGGCATAGAGTGCCCGCGCAAGCGCAATCATCTGTGCCTGCCCGCCTGACGGCCAGAAACCGCTCCGCGACAGCAGGGTGTCATAGCCTTGCGGCAGGCCCTGCAGGATTTCATGCACACCCGCGCGCTTGGCGGCTTCGATCACCATCTGTGGCGGGTCATCTTTACGGAGCCGCGCGATGTTTTCTGCGACGGTCGATTCAAAAAGCTGCTGCTGCTGCGGCAGGTAGCCCACATAAAGGCCCTTCGCCACCGGGTCCCACACATTAAGCGCGGTACCGTCCAGCTTCACATGGCCGGTTGTGGGTTCAAGGTAGCCGACAAGAAGGCGTGCCAGCGTCGACTTGCCCGAGCCCGAACCGCCAATCACGGCAACACAGTCGCCGGGACGGATGACAAAATTGATATTCCGTAGGATCGGTTCAGACTTCGGTGACGGCATGTAAGCGAGCCGTGCGACTGACACTTCACCACGCGGGCGCGGCAAAAGGGTACGGTCCTCCGGCAGGCTCAGCTCTTCCATGCGCTTGCACAGACGGTCGTATGCTTCCTTGCCCATCACCAGTTGGCGCCAACCACCAACGATCTGCTCCATCGGCTGGAGCGCGCGGGCGCCGATGATGGCCGCACCGAAGATCACACCAAAATCAGCGTCACCGCCAAGCACAAGGCCGGCGCCCACCGCCGTGATCAGTACCTGCAAAATCTGGCGTGCCGCCTTTGATGCCGCACCAAAACGTGATGTCATGTCGAAAGAGTTGAGGTGGCTGCTCAGGTGTTTGCCCTGGTGCTGGCCCCAATCATTCACGCTTTCAATATAGCTGCCCTGCGCGCGGATAATTTCCTGCGAACGCATGTGGCTATCAAGGCGGCGATAGGCCTTGATCATATTCTCGCTGTTTTCCTGGTTGAACGGCGTGGTCTTGCGGTTGCCCCACACAGCCAGCAAAAACAGAAGCGCCGCGCCAAGGGTCACCACCAAACCGATAACCGGGTGGATGAAATACAGGATAAACAGGAAAAACGGCATGACCGGCAGGTCAAAAAGCGCGCCATAGGACGGCGACGACAGCGTGGCCCGCAGGAAGGCAAGATCCTTCAGGCTTTCGCCATTCGCGTCTTTCTGCTGCGCCAGTTCACCCGCGAGAAGCGGCCCGGCCATGTTGCTTTCAAGCCTTACAGCCGCCCGGGCAAGAAGGTTGTTTTTTGCGGCTTCGAGAAATCCGTAAGCCACGAGAATAATAAGACAAATCACCACAAGTGCGACGAGTGTCTCAACACTCTGAGCCTGCAGCACGCGCGTATATACCTGGAACATGAAGGCGGGCATCGCCAGCATGGCAAGGTTGCCGAAGATCGCGAGGACCCCGATCATACGCAGCGAGCTCATATACAGGCGTCGCTCGGTTTTAAATTCGTCGAGTACCGACATCAATCATTCCAATTCAAATACGGCATCAGATGCCACCTTCCCGGACGCTTCAATATACGCGCCCGTTCACTCTGCCGAAAGTCGATACCACAGCAATGAACAGGTGTCGAACCTGTAGCTTGCGTGCGGCACATAGCCCCATCCGCATACGCGTCAGGGGTTGAGCTTCGGCGTCCTGCCTTCCGCGACGTCGGTGATCATGTCCCAGTATTTGGGCAGAAGATCATCCTTCGCATAATGGTTGACGATGCGGTTTCTGGCGGAGGATTTCAAATGTTCAAATTCACCCGGATTCTCAAGCACGCTGACCATGCGGTCAACGAGCGCATCGGTGTTCCAGAAGTCCACCAGCAAGCCGTTTTTGCCGTCATCAATCAGTTCGCGCACAGGCTCAGTGTCCGAGCCCACGATCAGCGCACCGGTGCTCATGGCTTCCAGCATCGACCACGACAGCACAAAAGGTGCCGTCAGATATATGTGGGCTGAGGTAATGCGGAACAGGTCGCGCAGGAATTCAAGCGGCTGCAGCCCCATGAAATGCAGGCGGTCATGGTCGAACTCGAACTTCTCCAGCATCGGCTCTTTCATGCCCTTGCCGGACGGCAGCTGTGACCCGTAGGCGATACGGTCCGCGCCCAAAATCACCACATGCAGGTTCGGACGGATTTTTTGCAGCTTCGACACCGTTTCCATAAATTGCGGGAAACCGCGATAGGGTTCCATCCCCCGCGCTACATAGCTGATGACCTCATCCTTCTCGGTCAACACCTTGCCATTCGCCACCTTAACCTGCGCGCCCTTGGCGGGGGAGAAATAGTCCGTGTCCACGCCGTCATGCAGCACGCTGATGTTGTTGCGGAAGATTTCCGGGAAGCGGGATTTCTGGAAATGGGTCGGGCTTTGGCCCCAGTCCTGCGCCGCAAGGTCATGCAGGATGGGCGTGTTTTTCATGCGGATGCGAATTTCGGCATTGGCGTCATAACGCGCGCGTTCAATGAATTCTCCGTCGCCGCCATGGCAGTGATAATACCATTCGTAATAGTTCAGGAGCTTCGCATCCGGGAAGATATCCTTGAAAAAGAGTCCAGCTCCCCAGCCCGAGTGGGCGAGGATGATATCCGGCGAGCCGTTTTTCTTTTTCATGTCCATCAGCGACTTGTAGGCCGCCTGCCCCATCAGCACAGCGCGCTCAATGCCTACCACAGCCGGGTGAATATCGGCCTTCGGCTCGCGGTGCGGACGGAAAGTTACCTTTGGTGTGGCGAATTTGTTCTGGTTAGTAGCAAGCGTCACGGTCGCTGCCTGCACATCCTTCATCCCGGCGATATGGCCAATCAACCGACGGTACTGGCCGGGAAAGTTATTGTGCGCAAAAAGTATCTTCATAAAACCATTAACCCCCGAGAGCGCCCAACGCGCCTCCAATTCTTCAATCCAGACCGAGCGATGCCTTGATCCGGTCCACGTCCTGCCTGATGCTGTGCAGCACGGCCGTATTCAAATTCACCAGTTCCGCCAACCCTTGCAAGCTTGGCAGGTCACGCGCGCGCTTTGCCGCCAGCGCCGCCTCATCTTCCTCTTCCGGCACAGCCCGCCATGCGCTGAGGTCGTGCCCGGCAAATACGGTATTTTCAAGCCAGTCATTCTCCGGCCCGAAATGCGCCATGATATGACGGCGCTGCGCAGCGGATAGTCCCGGCTTCTTGATCCCACCCCGGTGTTTGTGCTGCTCGTCAATATAGCTCGTGAGCGCATTGTCGTGTGGGTTATCGAACAGATAGGCACTTTCCTTGAGCGTGTTGGCAAGCTCTGCACTGAAAGACACATTTCTGGATTTGGCGACTTCAAGCCCGCTGCCATCAACACCCGTCTGGTGCCAGAAGTCGGCCACCAGGTCACCGCCCACCATGTTCGGGCGCGAGAGCGGGCGCACATGCACACGCTCGGCACCAAAGGCTGCGAGGTAGCTTTCAACCGTATCGCGGTAGATGCTGTCACGCTCACCGCCTGTGATGCGGCTGATATAGGCTTCAAGGCTTTCGCCGCGCTTGAACTGCCACTGTGCCCAGCTTGAAAGCATCCAGTCGTCCTGCCGGCGCAGGTAAGCGATGACCTGACAGTCAAAATACTTCTGCGCGACAGCCACATGGCTTGCTGCCCAAGGTGCGCCCATATTCTCCGCCGAGCAGATAACGGCCTTGAGGCCTGCGCGCTCAGCCTTGGCGGCAAGCTTGCGGAAATCAGGCTCAAGGTCCACCTCGCCACCACCGCGCACAATCTGTGCGGCGGCAAAGATGTGTCCAATGGGGAAACGGTAGCGAGACCGGCGGGTCATCAGCTCCATCTTCTCCCCGCAAACGCCATAGCCCATGTCGCGGAGTGCAACCCGGTTGATATACAGGGCCTCCTGCACGGTGGAGCTACCACACTTCGGATATCCGATATGGAGATAGAGTTTCACTGCCACCTGATGGTCCGGTCCCTGTATTGCCTTCCTTTGGGGAAGGTCTGCTTTCGCAACTTACGTGCGAACATCATATAGCTTGCGGCACCCTGCCGTAGCAAACAGTAATTCCTGCCCGCCAGCCATGCGCCATAGCCTATTTACCCTCGAAGATCGCGTCGGTATCCGCGTTGGTACCACGCATGAAACCGCGCAGCCGCGCTTCATTCAGCACCTTGCGTTCGTCAATCTCGCTCATGGGCACGCGGTGCGTTACTCCCCATGCTTCGTCGTGTTCGTTCATGCCCTGCAGGTGGCGCTGAAGCTCGGCTTCATCGCTTACAAGGTCGTAGCCGAAGAAATGCTTGAAGAAGCTGGCTTCAATCGCACTGCGCTCCTCGGTCTCTTCTGCGTCAAAGTCATGACTGTGGTACACAATTGCCTGTGCCGCATACATCTTGGCATAACCTGCCTCGATGATGTCGTGCGCCCACAGCTGGTCTTCGCCGAACACAACGCGGCGGTAGGGGATCTTCTCCCATGCCGACCGGCGGAAACAGCTGTTGTTGTCGCTGTAGAAATGCAGGAACTGGCGCCAGCCCTTGTCCTCGCTTTTATAGCGCACTGGGTTGGTATCGCGTGACACCAGCAGAGGATGCGCGAGGAAATTTTTGAAATGCCCATCAAGGTCGCGCTTGGTGAAAGGCGACGCATCCGGATAGGCATAATGGCGACCAAAGGCACCCATGGCCTTGGGTTCCGCATCAATCGCTTCAACAAGGTTAAACAGCCACGCCTGATTGGCTGGCAGCGCGTCGTGCGTCAGGAAGGCAATATAATCGCCACTCGTGATTTCCGCCCCAAGGTTCCGGGTATCACCATGGTTGAAGTCTTTTTTGTCAATCTGGTGCAGCCGCACTGACGGGCGGGCCTTCACGATATCCAATGTGCCGTCGGTTGAGCCGCTATCGATCACCAACACTTCAAACGGCCACGGTGTATGCTGCGCGAGCACGGCATCCAGCACGCCAGCAAACTGCGGCCCGGCATTATAGGTGGGGATCACGACAGAGGCTTTAATGCCCTTGTGGTGAACAGGTTCATTGAGCACGGCGATGCCTCTGGCGCGCGCCGCTTTCTCCGCCACGTCGGCCAACGTTTGCTCAACAACCGCGCCCGCTTTCTCCCACGAGAAGTCCGACACCCATTCAAGCGCGGCGTCCGCCTGTGCACGGGCGCGTGTGTCATCCAGCAACGACTTGATGGCAGCGGCAATCGCTACGGGGTCGGGCTTGGCCCATGTCACCACATTTTCAGGATAGATGGCACGGGTGTTTTCCCCGTCCAGCTCCACAATCGGCAAGCCACTTGCCATCATTTCCTGCGGCACCAGCGAATAGTTGGTCGCGGAGAATACCACACCGATGTCCGCCGCACGGAACAGCGCAGCAAGTTCCGCCGTCGACGCCACACCGTGGTCGGTAAAGTCAAACGGCGCATCGGCGAACGGCATATCGTTACCGAAGAAATCCACATGGATTTTCACGCCGTCACGCGCCAGCACCTCAAGCGCCAGAAGCCCAAGCTCTACCGCGCGGCGGTCCGTCGTGATACGGGAATAGAATGCGATACGAAGCGCCTTCGCATGCACGAGGCTTTCTGTGCGCGCTGGTTTTTCGCGCGGCGGGAAATAGGTTTTCTGGTCCGCTGCGAGATAGAAATAGCTGGTGTCGCGCCCATAGTCCCGGTTCAGCTTTTCCGCCAGCCATGGGCTTGCACAAATGCAGTGCAGGTCCTGCTTGTATGTCAGCTCCGCCGCGAGGTAACGCCCGCCCATGGGGAAGAAGGACGGTTCAAAATCCTGCACGAAATAAAAGCGAGAGAGGAATTTCGCCGCCGACAGGATAGGCCACACAGACCAGCAATCGGTCGCGATCAGCACATCACCCTTTGCCGCGGTCGGGAAGGACTGGTCAACAAAACGCACATCCGCCCGCACAAACTGGAAGTGTTTCTGGATTGTCTCTCGCGCTTGCTCCGGCCTGCGGTGCTGGGTTGGGCAATGCACCCAAAGTGTCAGCTTGTGGCCCAGGCGCTCAAGATAGCTGACCATGCGGAAAATGGTCATATGACCGCCACCGCCGGGCGAGAAATCCGGGATAACCCAGTGGATATCCATCTGGGCCTTGTTGAAGCTGGCCTGTACCGGCTTCAGCGCGCGCGCATCAAAAGCCGTCATGCTGCGCATCGCGGCGGACAGATAGTCCTCACCGTCCTCGGCCTTGAGGCGCCGGCTTTCGCGTTCAAAACCGGGGTCTGGCAACTCCCTGCCCTCAGCCTTGCCCATGTGCAGATAGTGCGCGAGCATGCTGGCTTGCAGGTCTTCTAGGTCGGTGTGCAGCTTGCGGTAGGCTTCCTCGCTGAATTCCTCGCACGGGTCATGCCCCAGCCGCCAACCGGTTTCGGCGAAAAAGACCACCGGGTGCCGGTCATCAAAGGAATCGCTATATTCCGTGCGGTACCAGCCGGTATCAAAATAGCGGTTTGGCTTATAGTCAAACGCACCACCGTAAATCAGGTAGTGCTCAATATAGTCCGCGCCCGGCATCAGCTCATTGCCGTATTCATGCGAATACCATTCCGGGTCAAAAAGGCCTGACCGCGCGATCGCATCCACAAGTGCGTGTCGCTCATCGGCGGACATGGCCAGATAAGCGCGGCCGGTTTCGTCCAGGTCCTCCGGGTTCGGCCAGCGCCGCGGGCGGTAGCGCGCCGTTGTCAGATAGTGCAAGAGCGCATCGTCGCGGCCCTTTTTCAGGTCCCGGTTGATGAGGAAATAAAGCTCGGGCGAAAAATCGACCGACGGCCAGTGACAGTCCTTATAGCCTTCGCGCGCGTAATAGAGCAGCGGGTTCATATCGCCCACATAGCGGCCATAACAGGTGCGGTACCAATTCACATGGAAGTGGGCGCAGGGGCTGCGGTCTTCGTTGACACCAAAACGCACAAAATGCTCCAGCGCCGAAATGCGGTAGTCACGCAGGTCAGAGTTGGAGCGTTCGTACCACGCTGCATCAAAGAGGCCAGTCGAGGCCACGGCCACCATCTCCCGCAGGATGGCTTTTTCCGCCTCCGGGCTTTCGGCACGGTTCGAGAGCTGCACAGGAATGCGGGCATAGCCGTCACGCCGGCCAGTGGCAAAATAATGCTCCAGCGGGCAAACATCCCCGTCAATCTTGCCGGCATAGGCTTCCCGATAGGCGTTGCCATCAAACTCGGCGGAGGGGTTGAGCCCCATGCGCCAGCCTTTTCTACGGTAATGCAACAAGAGGCTGCGACGGCGCGGCGCGCGGCGCTGCTTGCCGTAAAACTCGGGGTCGAAAAACGGGTTCGGGCAAAGACCCAGCCTTTCGCCCACAAGGGTATAGTGAAGGGCGGGGTCCGCGAGTGACCGTTCATCAAGCAGCAGGCCGTATTGTGCCAGATAGAAGGGCTCATCAAACAGCGGGCAGGCAGAAACCTCAGCTGCTTCGGACCGTCTGGACGCTCGGATCTTGCCGTCTTCCGGCAGCGCCATTTCCTGCTCGGTAAAGTGCCAGACACCCTCCACCCTCAGGGAGAAAGCCCGGCGCCCTTCTGTCCGGCCATAGCGCAGATAGTGCGACAGCGGGTTCATGCCGCTGGCCTTGATGTCCGGATAAGCTTCAAGGTAGGGCGTCACAAGGAAACTGCGGGACGGGTCGCGCCCCTCTTTCCAGCCGATGCTGTCAAAATGCAAAAGTGCCTCGACCGGGTCTTTGATGCCGGTCTGTTCTGCATAATACTCAGGGTTAAATAGCGGATTCGGGCGGTAGCCCGCTGGCGCGCCTTCCTCGATATAATGTTTGGCTACTTCAACCGCACGACGGGCGGGCACGGCATAGGCACGGCTATACCAGTCCTCGAGAAGGAGGCCGGTCTTAACCACGGCCTTTGCTTTTCTTTTACCCTGGCTCAAAATAGCGGTGGTCATTAAAACCCACTTTCCCCGTGCCACGAGTGGCGGCACCCTTTTAAAAACACACTTGGCTTTATACACCGACCCGCTCATACCCGAGCAAGCCACAAGCCCATACCCAAAATTGGATTTACGGTAGATTAATGGTTAAAGTCTCAATCCATAACAATACCGGGTCCGGAAACTTTTATGTCTCTCCATAGCTTTTTTCCACGGAAAATTCCCGTATTTTATGGCGACAGAGTGACCTTTGATGGCCCGCGCCCTGCCCTGACCTACACTGACGGCGCTTTGAGCCTTGAGTTTGGCCCGGCCCAGGCGGCCCATACGCGACCAGTTGATGCTGCCCACGACATGCTCCTTGTCTTTGGTCCATTGTGGGCGTCGCTCTATATTGACGGCGCGCTTGAAGGCCGCATCACTAGGCCTGATATGGCGGCACCGTACCAGTTTGACCTGCCTGAAGGCATCCCTCTCACACCGGGCTCTATTGAGGACGCGCTCACGCGCCTCCCCTCAGGCGGCACCGCAGCGCAGGAAGAGCGCGCTCAGCTTGCCTTCCTCAAGAGTGACCTCACAGCGGCACATGGCCTCCTGACCAGCCTGCCCGAAAGCGACACACGCGAACGCCTGCAGCGCTACCACATGCGGCAACATTTCGCTGCCGCCAAGGATGCCGCGATAAAGCTTGCGCTGAAGGGCGACAGAGAAGTCGCCCTGCGCCATATGGCCACGGCGCTTGAAGCAATACCAACGCACAAAAAAAACGCGAGAGGCAAGCGGGTGCCCGGCGGCAGGATTGCCATCCTCGCCGACCTTTCACTCCCGCAGTGCAAGCATTACCGTGTTGAGCAGAAGGCCGAACAGTTCCTGCATCTGGGCCTGCGCGCCGATATATTTGAAATTACGGACGATGAAAACTTGCTCGCCGGCCTCGCACGCTATGACCTGCTGGTGGTCTATCGTCTGCCACTGACACCGCGCCTCGCAGCCATCATCAGCGCCGCCAACGATATCGGCCTGCCTCTCGCCTATGAAACAGACGACATGCTGTTTGATGCCGCTGTATTCCCCGGACCACGACACGACTATGCCGTTGGTTTCGGTGACCTTGAATATGCCGAACTGCAAATTACCCCGGCACTTCACGCTGCCGCGATGGCTCACTTCGATCATATCATCGTATCCACCCGCACTTTAGCGGCGGAGGTACAGGCAAGCTTCCCGAATGCCGCAGTGCATGTACACCCTAACGCACTTGATGGTCGGCACCTCAATGCTACGAAGGGCGATGGAAGCAATGACTTCACACTGTTCTACGGCAGCGGCACCAAGGCGCACCAGCAGGACCTTGAGACCTTCGCAGCAGATGTGCTGGCACCCACCATGCGCAAGCATGCACGTGTTATGCTCACCCTCGCGGGGCATATGACACTGCCTGAAGCACTGGACGGGCTTGAAGACCGGGTGATAATACTGCCCCCTCAAGGGCTTGAGGCTTACTGGGCGCAACTTGCGGCCGCACAGCTCAACCTTGCACCGCTGTCGCGCACTCGCCTGACTGACACCAAAAGCGCAATCAAGTGGCTGGAAGCTGCCAATTTTGGCGTACCAACAGCAGCCACAGACAGTCCCGCATTCAGCGATGTCATTACCGACGGCACGGATGGTTACCTGTGCAGCGACGCGGTTGCCTGGCGCTCAGCGCTGGACCGGGCGATCTCAGACCCTGTGGCCGCACAAAAGGCAGGCGCGTTAGCCCGTGCCCGTGCGGCCGCACAGTTCTCGCCCATCAAAGCGGCAGAGAACCTGGCGGCTATTCTGAAGGAAATAGGTGTTCAGTAGGTCCACAGTCGGTCGACAAAGGTCCAGGCAAAACTGGTGTTTTTGCCTTTCGTGGGCTTGGCCTCGATCTCGATGCTGTCAAACGTCAGCTTATCAAGCCCCTTCAACTCCAGCTCAACAATTTCACCCGGGCGGATGGTGACCCACTTGGTCGATTTTTTCATGTTCAACAGGCTGTCATGGGGCTGGCAGCGCATACGGAAATTCACACCCGGGTTGCCGGGGCCAAAGTGCCGAAGCCGAATGCCCACCACATCCCCCGCATCTTCATGAGTAAGCGGCAGGCTGACCACGACCACCTTTTTCGGCATCGGGTGCACTTGCAGCATGCGTTCCGTCATCTGGTAGGTAACAGGTTGCCACTCAGCCTTGGTGACCATTGGTTCGATCTGGCGGGCGCCGCGCAGGCCGTGGCTCAGGTCAAGCGAGGCGTGACTAAGCGGCAGGACGGGCAGTTCCCTGATATTAAGCCCCTGAAGAAAGACCGGACGCTTGCCGGTGTCGGCCATCAGGTAGGTCTCAAGCAGTGTACCGTCCGTTGCAGCGTCGCCGGGTTCCCGCAGGTTACCACCCGGTATATTGATGGACGGTGCGGGTTCAATGACCACAGTGCCGTTGTCATAGGCGACGGCGCGGGCCAACAGGTCATACCAGCACTCATCCTTGAGTCCGATTGCCATAAGACGCTTGACGGTCGGCAGCTCAAGAATACGGGCGGCGCGGAGCACGGCCGCCGGCGGCAGTGGTTCGGACGCAAGCACGGCAGCAGACGGCGCCGCACCGCTATATAGCCTGATGGCTGTGCTTTCTGATCGTTTGCCAAAGTCAATAGCGGCATGGGCCGCGTAGGCCGCAAGGTCAGGGTTTGCTGCCATGGCCGCCAGTGCGCGGGGGAAATAGTCACTATCCACCACCACATCCGGGCCCATGAACGCCAGCAGCCCTTCATGGTTTTCAAGAAGCGCGCAGGCATCCTGCCACCACAGCGTCATGCCGGGATGCCATGAAACGTCCGTATCACCCAGTTCGCCCGCAAGATCGTCCCGCCACGCTTTGGGCAGCATCAGTCGGAGCGTCGTAGCGGTGGGCAATTGTGGGCGCAGCGCCTCAAGTGCGGGCAACACATCTTCCGCCTGTGCGAAACCATGCGCAATGACGGTGAGCGTTTCCGCGCTGTGCACTGCAGCCGGCACCTCAAAGGCTTGCGTCCAATATGGCGCGCTGGTGCTGAAGCTCACCACCTCCGGCAGCTGTTTCGTCAGCGCATCCACCATAACGCCTGCAAGGGCCTTTGCGGTTCCGGCAAACTTCAGGCAGTTGCGGCCTTCTTTCCAGAAAGTATCACCCCCAAAGGCAAGGCAGTCACCGTTCAGGATCAACATGCTGGAAAGCTGCGATGCCTCGAACGCGAATAGGCACAGGCTTTCGTAATTGGACGGGATCACCACTATCCCCTGCCTGAGCGCCTTCAGGCGGTCCTCCGCTGAGACTTCAGTCTCGATCAGGATACGCGCCGCCTCGCCTTCCGGGATCAAGGCCTTCAGACTGTTGATATAGCGGGCATCCCACCCGTATGAAATCAGCCGAAAACGGCCCTGATAGTCGGGCCTCTGCTCAAGGAAATAAAGCGCCGCCTTGATGAAGATATCCGGTTGCTTGAACGGCTGCAGGCGTGACGAGAAAATGAAGTCACGCTCGCCCACACTTGCCTCATCGCCGCTGCGACTTTCCTCTTCATGCGGGGTAAGTCCAAGGGGCGGCAATTCCACCACAGCGCGGCGCGCCCAGCTTTCATCAAAACCGTAGAAGGCGCGGTTATATTCAACGATCTCGTCAAGGTGACCAACCACAAGGTCCGCTTTTTTAAGCGACAGATATTCCATATCCTTGACACAGCCAGACCAATGGCCCGGTTTGTCATAATAGGGTTGGTGGGCATCCACGATGCCGCCAGTGGAATGCAGTCGCACCACGATACGGCTTGAGGTGAAGGCAAGCCCCGCGGCCTTTGCCTCGATACTGGCAAGCCCCCAACCGCCGAAATCAGGGAATTCGATATAGTCGAAACCGTGACCCAGCGCCGCTTCGTATTCGAGCAGTCCGGCATAAAGCATGAGCGACTGCCGGTAGGCGTGGCCATAGTGCCAAGTGAGGTCATTGCTGCGCTCAAAGTCTGCGATCCAGCCACCATGCCGCATGCCCGAGAGCGGACAGAAATAAACCTTGGCCAAACCATCGAGCGCTTGCCGCACCGCGGCCTGTTCTTCTTCCGGCTGCCAGACCATAAGGAGGTGGATATCGGCAGGCGACACACTTTTACTGTTCTCAACCGCGATATTATACAGCAGCCGTCCAATGCCGCCCTTGTTCAGCGGGTAAATCTCATTGGTGACAAAACAGATAGATGGCATCTACTCAGACCTATAATTCCAAAAACTCGGTATAGCGCGTGGCGGCCAGCGCATTCCTTTTAGTCACATGCTCGGCAATCATGCCAGCCAAAGCTTCCGGGTCACGCGCCGACAGGCGCAGGATATCACCAAGCCGGGCGATAATCTCATTCGGGGTATCCACAAGCCCAACCGTGCAGAATTCGGTGATCGGATCGCGGGCAAACTCGTCAAGCCCCAACGGGCCAGTCAGGCAGGGACGGCCAAGCGCAAATGCTTCCAGCTGCGTCATCGGCTGGCATTCGGCAAGCGATACATTCATCACTGCACTGGCGCGCGCCATCTCTCTCGCCATGGCGTCGCGGTCAAGGAAGCCGCACACCTCGACACGGGAGAGGTCCTCAATCTCGTCAAGGTGACTGGCTTGGTTCACCGTGCAAACCGCACGCACTTCGGCGGTGCGCAGTGCCGCAATGAGATTGGTATAAAGCCCCTTGCGCCAGTGGTTCTCGACCGGAATGAAAACCCGGCCGGCTTCAGCGTCGGCGGTACATTCGATATTGGGGCAGAAATTGATGATGGTGGGCTGCCATGTTGCAGGCACCACGTGATGGAAGTGTGGTTTTACACTGGCGATACCGCGAAGGTCACCCGCACGCAAACGCTTGAGAAGCGCAGCCTGCATGCGCACCTCAAAAGGTGCCTGAAACTGTGTTGAGGTCACGTGGCTGACCGCAAAGAAACCTATCTCATCACCGAGGTGCTGACGCAGCCCGGTAAGGAGAGTGTCCGCCGCTTGTGAATAGCCCTGAAAACAGACGCGCTTGATACCGTGGCGGCCAATCTGTGCAGCAATCGCCTGCGCGTCGTCCGCTGTGAGTTTCTCGGCATTGATGCGCAATTTGTGACCCGGCAGTGCAGCGGATGCGCTGGCAATGCCATACCAGTTACCATGATAGATATGCAGGCTGGCATCGAGTGCGGGGCTGGTGCGCGCCAAAAACATGTCATCCTGAGGGTCAAACTGAAACCCTTGAGAATCCTGATTGTTTTCAAGCGGACGCTGCATCCATTCCCCCATACAAGCCCGATCATGACTATCAAGTTGCACGCCCAGAGACAAACAGAAAGATCATGCCCGGCTTGACGGCCGCCCGATTGAACAGGTGCACCAAAAGAAAAGAGGGAGCCAACAGGCTCCCTCTCGCGTTTCGTTTCAGCCGTATATGGCTTAGAGCTCGATCGCCGCAGCGATTTCAGCAGCGGATACACCGACCACGAAGATGGTGTTACCGGTTGTCGTGCTCAGGAGCACACCTGCTT
>NZ_AQXF01000007.1 GCF_000375545.1 Kordiimonas gwangyangensis DSM 19435 = JCM 12864 | reverse complement strand
GCAGGCGCAGCAACGCGTCGCGTTGCGATCAAGCGCCAAGGTCAGCGAAGCTAAATCCTGAGCCCGCAACCAATTAAAAGGCCCTGTCACCTCGTGTGGCAGGGGCTTTTGACTTTGTCGCAGGAGCCTGGTGAATGAAACTGTGTTCATACGGAGCGAAGCGGAGTGACGAGGTGCATAGCGACGAGGCTAATCCTGCTCCCGCAACCATTAAAAAGGCCAGTACCCTAAAGGGTGCTGGCTTTTTTATTGGTAGGTGGAGACGGTGTTTGCGAAGCTGGCCGCAGGCCTATGAGCACGCCGGTTCGGCCGGAAAGGCATTGCTAAGCAATGGCTTGGAGGCAACGGCACAAAGCGTAGCAACTGCCGGTAAATCCTCAGACCAAAACCACCGAAGAGCGAAAGCCTCAAAAAGGACCCGGGCAAAACCAAGGCCTGTCCCGTTTTAGGCGCAGCCCGTCAGATCCCTCAGAGCAAAAAGCCAATCACATCGTGTGGCAGGGCACTCAAACTTGCTCGCGAGTGGCCTGGTGTATGAAGACAAAGCAGAGTTTATTCGCCAGTGAGCGCTGATAGCCATTTGATGCCGCGTACGAAGGTCTCTGGTACGGCAGTCGAGTGATCAGAATCTTCGATGATTTGCAGGTCAGAACGCGGAAAGCCTGGTTGGTTGCGTTGCTGCAGCAGCGATACAAAGGCCCTTGTAAGCTCGAGGTTAGCTTCTTCCTTCTCCCCGATTGATACAAACACATGAGTATTCATGTTTTGCCTATCAGGCACTGCCTGGTCTTGCATGCCGGTCAGAAAATCGATCTCAAGCTGGTCCAGTGAGGGGCTGCCAAGAATGTATTGGTTGAACGTATCTGGCTTGGCAAACAAGACATAAGAACCAAAAGAGGCGCCCATGGAATAACCGAGGTAAGCCCTTTGGCCCGGGGTGACTCGGTAGCGTTGCTCAATATATTGGATGACGTCATTGCGAATAAAAGTCAGGTGGGTGCTGGCTTGGCCCATCTGATATTTGGCTTGGATTTCAGGGTTTTCATGGGCGACGAAAGAGTAGTCACGGAACCTGCTAACAAAGGGCCGCGCGTCATCAATATCCTCTGCCGAATTCTTCTGCCATGAGATGCCGACGAGAATAGTATCTGGCATCAAATACTCGGTGGTGCCGGATAGAAGGTCCATGTGCCAAGCAGCATCGGTGGTGTAGATTACCGGGAACAGCTTCTCCGCATCTTCCCAATAGCTCTCGGGCAGTTTGACGTAGATCTCATATTGTCGGCCGTTTTGGGTATCTTCTATGGGGACTACCTCCGTGCGGGGTATTTGATACGCGTGCGGGTCGTTCGCTTGGCTGCCGCCCATCGGCACCATTAACGCGATGACGAGTATAGCGATTTTTTTCATGCTTGGCTCCGTGTGGCTGGGGCAGTCAAACTTGACCGCTTATTCTCGTATCTGGCTTCGGTTAATCGGTTAGTATAGACAATGGCTCAGCGACGAGTTGTGCCGTTTGTGGGATGAAAGGTTATTTCATAACATATCTTCCGATGAATTAGTCCAGCGGATGCGCATGTTCGCTGCAGACTATGACCATCTGAGTTGGTTGACTGTGAGGCCCAGCCCTCTTAGGGATCAACCAGACCAAATGGTGTTGACGGCCGACGATAGTCATCCGACAGGAGCGAGCGGCCTATGGGCGGTTCTGCTCGGGCGAGGCAGTCGGCGCGGTGACAGAGGCGGCAGGTCACGCCGATTGGTGTCGGCTGCACAGCTGAAATGTCTGTGCCTTGGGTGTAAACCAGCTTATGGGCGTGCTGGGATGAGCAGCAGAGTGCGATGGCGCGTTCAATCTGGGGACGGCCATAGCCTCCGCCGCCAGCCGTTACTGTTCGGACAATCGAGAAGAAGCGTTCACCGTCCGGCAGTTCAACCCACTGGGTGATCACTTCCCGCGGTTTCTTGAAGGCGCTATGTACGCTCCAAAGCGGGCAGGAGCCGCCGTGGCGCGCGAAGGGGAACCCGGCACCGTCAAGCCGCTTGGAAACATTGCCTGCGGCATCAACGCGGATAAAGAAGAAGGGCACACCCTCTTGACCTGGCTTCTGGAGGGTGGTCAGGCGGTGCGCGACCTGTTCAAAGCTGGCACCGAACTGTCTGCCGAGGGCCTCGATATCATAGTGCCTGTTTTTCGCGGCTTTAGCGAAAGCATGGTAGGGCATCATGATTGCGCCCGCTGCATAGCTGGCGAGTGCACGCTTGGTCAGCTTCTCACCGTTTTCAGTATCGAACTCCGTGCCGGCGAGGCTGTCTGCAATGACCTCAGTCATTTCCATATAGGCAATCTGCAGTGCGAGTTGGAAATTGGCGCTGGCGTTATCGAGCGCTTCGTCGAGCACAATTTCACGCCGGTGCATATCAAACCGCCGGGTGAAGCCCATCATCACATCGGATGGCAGGCGACGTACTCTGAGGCGCTGGTCGGCAAAATATTGCTCGTAGCCTCCAACACGTCTGATTTCCTGTGCGAGGTCTTCGGCCTTGTTGTCGATCTCGAGGAAATAGTTTTTGCGTGCAGCGAGGAACCGCCGGGCTTCACTCACGGGATCAGGACCGGCAGTGCTTTCGCCGCCCGTTTGGTCGGCGAGAGCCATCTGGCCTTCTTGATAGGCTGTATAGAGGCGAATAACGGCCTCCGCCGTAGCTGGAAATGTGCTGGCAAAATCCTGAATTTCGAGAGGGGAAAGGTCAAGGTCAGCAAACAGGGGAGACTTAAAGGTCGCCGCTATCTGGGCATTGAAGTCGTCGCCAGACCCGCGCGCAAGCGATGCAATGTCCGTGCGGTAAATCTCGGCAAGCTTCAGGAGCATGGATGCCGTCACCGGGCGCTGGTTGGTTTCAATAAGCGCAATATAGGAGGGCGAAACCTCTAGATCCTCGGCCATGCCGACCTGCGTCAGGCCCAGGTCGCGCCGAAGTCGCCTGATCCTGGGCCCCATGAAAATACTGCGTTCTTTTGCCATGCCAGCCTCTCTATTTACAGAAACAATATTACAAGACTTACAAAGTTACAAAATATTTTGTGAGAATTTACAAGTTCACTAAATGCCGTGTGCAAAAAAGCTTTTTCCCGCGTATCACCGGCTCAAGGCAAGTCAATCAGACCACGGAGGTGGATGAATGACAATGTGCAGAGGAGATAACGCGATGCCATTTGACAAAACAAACGGGAAGAAGATCATGAGCTATCAGGACGACATCAAAAACGTTCAGGATCTGATCAGCAGCTTCAAGGGTACATGGGATGGCATCGACGCCGAGGCGGTCGCCCGCATGCGCGCGCAGAACCGTTTCCATACCGGTCTCGATATCGCGCGCTATACTGCAGACATCATGCGCAAGGATATGGCAGCCTATGATGCCGATCCAGCCAACTACACACAGTCGCTTGGCTGCTGGCATGGTTTCATTGGCCAGCAGAAGCTGATTTCCATCAAGAAGCACTTCGGCACGACTAAGGGCCGCTACCTCTATCTTTCTGGCTGGATGGTTGCGGCGCTCAGGTCCGAGTTCGGCCCGCTGCCGGACCAAAGTATGCACGAGAAAACTTCGGTTCCAGCACTGATTGAGGAGCTCTACACTTTCCTCAAGCAGGCTGATGCCCGTGAGCTTGGCGGCTACTTCCGTGAGCTCGACGCTGCACGCAAAGCCGGTAATGCCGCGCTTGAAGCTGAAGTTCAAAGCAAGATCGACAACTTCGAGACCCACGTTGTTCCAATCATTGCGGATATTGACGCCGGCTTCGGTAACGCGGAGGCGACCTATCTGCTCGCGAAGAAAATGATCGAAGCAGGCGCTTGTGCCCTCCAGATCGAGAACCAGGTGTCTGACGAGAAGCAGTGTGGCCACCAGGACGGTAAAGTAACGGTGCCGCATGAAGACTTCCTCGCGAAAGTTCGCGCGTGTCGTTACGCCTTCCTCGAACTCGGTGTGGACAATGGTATCGTTGTAACGCGCACGGACAGCCTTGGTGCTGGCCTTACGAAGCAAATCGCTTACTCGAAGGAGCCGGGTGACATTGGTGACCAGTACAACAGCTTCCTTGACTGTGAAGAAGTTGCGGCCGGCGACCTGAAGGCAAACGACGTTGTCATCAACCGCGACGGCAAACTGCTGCGCCCCAAACGGCTGCCTTCCAACCTGTTCCAGTTCCGGGCAGGTACGGGTGAAGACCGCTGCGTTCTCGACTGTATCACCTCGCTGCAGAACGGCGCCGACCTCTTGTGGATCGAAACCGAGAAGCCTCACGTTGAGCAGATCGCGGGCATGGTAGACCGCATTCGTGAAGTTATTCCGAACGCGAAGCTTGTGTACAACAACTCGCCGTCCTTTAACTGGACGCTCAACTTCCGCCAACAAGTGTTCGATGCCTGGGAAGCAGAAGGCAAGGACGTATCCGCTTACGACCGTGGGAAGCTGATGAGTGTTGACTATGACGACACGGAACTGGCCGCTGCCGCGGATGAGAAAATCCGTACCTTCCAGCGGGACGGCTCAAAGCGGGCCGGTATCTTCCACCACCTGATCACTTTGCCGACATACCACACGGCGGCGCTGTCGACGGACAATCTGGCCAAGCGCTACTTCGGTGAGGAAGCCATGCTTGGTTACGTGAAGCAGGTTCAGCGTGAAGAAATCCGCCAGGGCATCGCCTGCGTGAAGCACCAGAATATGGCTGGTTCGGATATTGGCGATGACCACAAGGAATATTTCGCTGGTGAAGCAGCACTGAAGGCAGCTGGTGAAGACAACACCATGAACCAGTTCGGCTAAGCGGCTAAATCGGGATACAAAACTGCCGCTCTTTCCAACGTACGGAGGGGGCGGCAGTTATCTTGTCTGGGCCCGATTATTCGGGCCAGTCGCCAAAATTTGAGTATAGTAATCGGGCTTTGAAAGTCTTGAGCGTGACGGAGAAAGAAATGACGGATCGGGTAGAAGTAAGCGGTTTGCTGGTGGCAAAGGAACTCTACGGCTTTATCGAAAATGAAGCCCTGCCGGGTTCGGGTATTGACCCGCAAACGTTCTGGTCCGGTCTCGCCGCTCTTGTCAAAACCTACGGCCCTAAAACCCGACAGGCTCTAGAACGCCGTGAGGCATTGCAGGCTAAAATTGACGCGTGGCACAAAGCCAATCCCGGGCCGAATTTTGACTTTGGCGAGTATAAAACCTTCCTTCAGGAGATTGGATATCTCGAGAGCGAGGGGCCGGCATTTAAAATTGACACCAAGAATGTGGACCCTGAGATCGCCAGCATTGCGGGACCTCAGTTGGTGGTGCCGGTGATGAACGCACGCTTTGCCCTGAATGCAGCGAACGCGCGTTGGGGCAGCCTTTATGACGCCTATTATGGCACCGACGTGATTGCCGAGGAACCAGGGCTCGAGAAAACTGCTAAATACAACACGGCACGTGGTGCTGTGGTGGTTGCGAAAGCCGCTGCCTTCCTCGATGACGCTGTGCCGCTCGCAGGCGCAAAACACGCGGATGTTGCTGCTTATAAGGTTGAAGCCGGCGTCTTGAAAGTGGAGACCGCGTCAGGCAATGAGGTGGGCCTTGCGAATGCTGCGCAGTTCGTCGGTTATCAGGGCAGCGCGGATGCACCGTCCTCGATCCTTCTCAAGAACAACGGCCTGCATATCGAGATTCAGATCGACAGGGGGCACCCGGTCGGCGCGAGTTCGCGCGCGGGCGTGAAAGACGTAGTGCTTGAAGCCGCAATCTCGACCATTCAGGACTGTGAAGATTCTGTCGCGGCTGTGGACGGCGAAGACAAAACCACCGTCTACCGCAACTGGCTCGGTCTCATGAAAGGTGACCTCACCGACACCTTCACGAAGGGCGGTCAGGAGATGACCCGGAGTCTCAACAAGGACCGGATCTACAATGCCGCAAGCGGCGGAGAGATCACCCTGCCGGGGCGCAGCCTTCTTCTTGTGCGCAACGTTGGCCACTTGATGACGACACCTGCTGTTCTCGATGTAGCAGGCGAGGAGGTTTCTGAAGGACTTCTGGATGCACTCGTGACCAGTCTGTGTGCGATACATGATCTGAAGAAGAAAGGTGAGAATGCCAATAGTCGGATGGGCAGCATCTATATTGTTAAGCCGAAAATGCATGGCCCTGCAGAGGTGGCGCTCACGAATGAAATCATGGGGGCGGTTGAAGACATTCTTGGACTCGAACGCTTCACGATCAAGGTTGGCGTAATGGATGAAGAGCGCCGCACCACGGTGAACCTGAAGGAGTGTATCCGTGCGGTGAAGGACCGTCTTGTGTTTATAAATACCGGTTTCCTTGACCGGACAGGCGACGAACTTCACACCAGCATGGAAGCGGGTGCCTTCCTGCCCAAAGGCGATATCAAGGGTGAGCCCTGGATTGCGGCGTATGAGAACTGGAACGTGAATATCGGTCTCGAGTGCGGCTTGCAGGGCGTGGCGCAGATTGGCAAAGGCATGTGGGCTATGCCTGACGAGATGGCGCGAATGATGGTGGAAAAGATCGGGCACCCCAAAGCTGGCGCGAGTTGTGCCTGGGTGCCGTCACCGACAGCGGCAACGCTCCATGCGCAGCACTACCACATGGTGTCCGTGGCAGATCGCCAGAAGGAACTCGCAAGTGCGCCGCGAGCCAGTCTGGATGATATCCTGACGGTACCGCTTATGCGGGGGCGTAACCTGTCAGAGGAAGAAGTACAGCGTGAGTTGGACAACAATGCCCAGGGTATCCTCGGTTATGTTGTGCGCTGGATCGATCAGGGGGTTGGGTGTTCCAAGGTGCCGGACATCAACAACGTTGGCTTGATGGAGGATCGCGCGACGCTCCGCATTTCCAGTCAGCATGTCGCCAACTGGCTGCACCATGGTATCTGCAGTCAGGCGCAGGTGCAGGGGGCACTGGAGCGCATGGCAGCCATCGTCGACGCGCAAAATGCAGGCGACCTGGCGTACCAACCCATGGCACCGAACTTCGATGACAGCATTGCTTTTCAGGCTGCAGCCGACCTGATCTTTAAAGGCCGGGAGCAGCCGAACGGTTACACAGAGCCTCTGCTGCACAAGCGGCGTCTGGAGGCGAAAGCGCGGGCCAATTAGCATTAGGCAGGATCTGTACGCCTAGTCGACCTCACAAAATCCCAGTTGTTCGGGCTGGCCAGTTCGCTGAGGTGAGCAAGTGCGCCCTGTGCCTGCTCGCAATAGCTTAGCGGCGCCTGTTTCTGAAGCCTCTATAGCCAGAACGTATCTGGGACTTTCCTGTGTTCGCGTGTTTAAGGTTGCGAGAGGTGATGTGGGCTGTATGGTGCAGGGATATTGCCCCGACCCGAAAGTCCTCACCCATGCAGCCACATAACGCAAGAGCCCAATCCCTTGATGAGGTATTGCATGAAGTGTTTGGCTTTTCGGCGTTTCGGGATGGCCAGCGCGCTGCCGCAGAAACGCTGATTTCAGGGCAGAACCTTTTGGCCATTATGCCTACGGGTGCGGGCAAAAGTCTGTGTTACCAGATTGCGGCACTGATGCGCGAAGGGGTGGCCATTGTTGTGTCGCCGCTCCTCGCCTTGATGGATGATCAGGTCGCGAGCTTGCGCGCAAATGGCATCAGTGCTGACACCATCAACAGCACCAAAACCCGGGATGAAAAAGTAACGATTTGGCACCGTCTAGTGGCTGGTGAGTTGAAATTTTTATACCTGTCACCTGAGCAGCTTTTGAACGGGCGGCTGCTTGGTGCGCTCACAAAACAAAATGTGGGCATGTTCGTTGTTGATGAGGCGCACTGTGTGTCCCAGTGGGGCCACGATTTTCGCCCTGAATACCGCCAGCTCAATCAATTGCGCGAAATGTTCCCTGACGTGCCCATTGGTGCCTTTACCGCGACCGCGGACCAGCCAACCCGGGCCGAAATCATGGAGCATCTGCTCGGCAACAACGGTGAGATGATGGTGCAGGGCTTTGACCGGCCCAACATCCGCATCGATGTGCAGCAAAAGAATAACGGCAACCGCCAGCTGCTCGATTTTGTATCCGAGTTTTCAGGCCAGCAAGGGATTGTGTACTGCCTGTCGCGCGCAAAGGTGGAAGCCACTGCCAAGCTACTCTGTGAAAACGGCTATATGGCGCTACCATACCATGCGGGCTTGCCCTCTGAGGTGCGGCAGGAAAACCAGGAGGTATTCCTGAGCCGCGCGGGCGTCATTATGGTGGCGACCATCGCGTTCGGCATGGGGATCGACAAGCCGGACGTACGTTTTGTCATGCATATGGACCTGCCCAGCAGTATGGAAGCCTATTACCAGGAAATGGGCCGCGCTGGGCGTGACGGCGGGCCCGCACGTGCACTTATGCTCTATGGCTTCGATAACATCCGCGTGCGCCGTGATATGATCAATGGGTCAAACGCGTCTGATGCGAAGAAGCGGTCAGAGATGCAGCGGCTGAATGCTTTGCTCGCTTTTTGCGAGGCTGCTGGCTGCCGCCGCAATGTGCTGTTGCGCTATTTCGGTGATGCCGAGAAAGCACCCTGTGGGCACTGCGATACCTGCCTCAACCCGCCAACCGTCTACGATGGTACTGCGCACGCCAGATTGGCACTTTCCCTTATTGAGGACAGCGGCGAAATATATGGTCGGGGCCATATTATCGACCTGTTGATTGGCGCGAATAGCGCGAAAATCGTTGCAGCGGGTCATGACAGGTTGCCGGGTTATGGCGAGGGGCGCACACTGCCAACTCCTGCGTGGCAGGCAGTTTTCCGGCAAATGTTCGCTGCCGGGCTCATTGACGTGGACCCGACCTATGGCTCCTTGAAGATACGAGAGCCCGGGGCAGCGCTCCTGCACGGCAGCGGTCGTGTGGAATTTGTTGAATATGTTGCCGCGCCAAAGCGCCGGAGGGGTGGACGTAAGGCCGAGCAGGTCACCCTAGCAGGCAGCGACCAACCGCTCTTTGAATATCTCAAGGAGGTACGGCGCGAACTGGCGAGGGCAGAGAATGTACCTGCCTATGTGATTTTCCATGACGCGGTTCTGATGGAGTTTGCTGCGCGCAAACCCGCGCGGCTTGATGACCTGCTTGGTGTCAGCGGTGTCGGACCGCGTAAGGTCGAGAAATATGGCGTTGCGTTTCTGGACGCATTGGCGGCATTTGAACCCGCATAGCGCGTAGTAGCGACTCGTAATTTTATTCAGCCGATAATTAAGAATCCAATAAATCGTTTTTTTGGATTTATGAGACCAAGGCAATCAATTTCACAAAAGCAAACCTTTATCCTATCAGAAATAATTCTTAATTTCTGGAGGAAGACCAATGCTTCGTCACACATTGTCTGCGATAGCCATCTTGACCGTTGGCCTGTCGCCACTCGCGGCACCGAGCGTTGCCGCTGCAGATGAGAAGATGCCAACCAATGAATTCTGGTGGCCGAACCGTCTCAACCTTGAACCCCTGCGCCAGAATGCGGATGCGTCAAATCCGCTGGGCGAGGATTTCGACTATGCGGAAGAGTTCAAAAAGCTCGACCTTGAAGCACTGAAAGCGGACTTGAAGACGCTGATGAAAACCTCGCAGGACTGGTGGCCGGCAGACTATGGTCACTATGGCCCGTTCTTCATTCGTATGTCGTGGCACAGCGCCGGTACTTACCGCACGATCGATGGTCGCGGTGGTGCCGATGGTGGCATGCAGCGCTTTGCCCCGCTCAACAGCTGGCCTGATAACGTCAACCTTGATAAAGCGCAGCGCCTGCTTTGGCCGCTCAAACAAAAATACGGCAACAAAATCTCGTGGTCGGACCTGATCGTGCTTGCTGGCACCGTTGCCATGGAAGACATGGGGTTCAAGATTTTTGGTTTTGCTGGCGGTCGTGAAGATGCGTGGCAGCCGGACGAAGTTTACTGGGGACCGGAAGGTGAGTGGCTTGGCAGTAAACGCCACGCTGAAGGTCGCAAGCTCAAAGGCCCTCTCGCCGCAACACGCATGGGTCTCATTTATGTGAACCCGGAAGGGCCGGACGGAAACCCTGATCCGCTTCTGGCAGCTAACGACATCCGCGAAACGTTCGGGCGCATGGCGATGAACGACGAGGAAACGGTTGCGCTGATCGCCGGTGGTCACACCTTTGGTAAAGCACATGGTGCGGCAGATCCTTCCAAATACATGGGCAAGGAACCGGAAGCAGCATCGCTTGAAGAGCAAGGTTTGGGCTGGAAAAACAAATATGGTAGCGGCAACGGTGCCAATACCATCACAAGCGGCCTGGAAGGCGCTTGGACCGTAAGCCCGGCGGAGTGGACGCATAACTATCTCGAAAACCTTTACATGTTCGACTGGGTTCCGACAAAGAGCCCGGCTGGGGCAACCCAGTGGGTGCCGAGTGACGAGAGCGCCGCGCAACTGGTGCCTGATGCCCATGACGAGAACAAGCGCCATGCGCCGATCATGTTCACCACTGACTTAGCGCTCAAGTTTGACCCAGAATACCGCAAGATTTCCGAGCGGTTCCTCAACAACCCCGAGGAGTTCGAGCTCGCATTTGCTAAAGCTTGGTTCAAGCTGACGCACCGTGACATGGGCCCGCGTTCGCGCTACCTCGGCTCGCTCGCGCCCAAGGAAGCGCTTGTGTGGCAGGACCCTGTGCCGGCGGTGGACCACAAGCTGGTTGGTGCCAAGGACGTTGCCAAGCTCAAGAAAGCAGTGCTGCAATCTGGCCTGACGGTGCCTGAGTTGATCCGCACCGCATGGGCATCCGCATCCAGCTTCCGCGGCACAGACATGCGTGGTGGTGCTAACGGTGCACGCGTGCGGCTTGCTCCGCAAAAAGACTGGGCAGTCAATGACCCGGCCGAGCTTGCAAAAGTGGTCTCGGTTCTGGAAGGCATTCAGGCCGACTTCAACAAGAAGGCATCGGGCGGCAAGAAAATCTCGCTCGCTGACCTAATTGTGCTCGCTGGTGGTGCTGCAATTGAAGAAGCAGCGAAAGCTGCGGGTCATAAAGTGGAAGTACCTTTCACGCCGGGCCGTACTGACGCGACGGCTGAAATGACGGACGCTGACGCTTTCTCTGTTCTCAAGCCAAGCGCAGACGGTTTCCGCAACTACTTTGAAGTCGGCAACACCCGCTCGCCTGCAGAAATGCTGGTCGAAAAGGCTGCGCTTCTGAAGTTGAGCGTGCCGGAAATGACCGTTCTTGTTGGCGGTATGCGCGCCCTTGATGCAAACACGGGCCAGTCCAAGCACGGTGTGTTCACTGCAGAACCAGGCACGCTCAGCAAT
This sequence comes from Kordiimonas gwangyangensis DSM 19435 = JCM 12864, assembly GCF_000375545.1. Lineage (GTDB taxonomy): Bacteria > Pseudomonadota > Alphaproteobacteria > Sphingomonadales > Kordiimonadaceae > Kordiimonas > Kordiimonas gwangyangensis. The sequence goes on along the minus strand of NZ_AQXF01000007.1, from coordinate 193,336 downwards.
GACTTCTTCGTCAACCTGCTGGACCTTTCCACGGGTTGGAAAAAGTCCGCTGACACCATGGGTGTTTATGAGGGCTATGACCGCGCGAGCGGCGAAGTGAAGTGGACAGCAACACCTGTCGACCTGATCTTTGGCTCAAACACCGAACTGCGGGCGGTTGCTGAAGTGTATGCACAGGAAGGTGCGGAAGCCAAGTTTGTGAATGACTTCGTCTCCGCTTGGACCAAAGTCATGATGCTCGACCGCTTCGACCTCTAAGCGAATATAAGTCAGAAACTTGTGGACGGCGGTACCTTGTGTGCCGCCGTCTGCTTTTTGGAGCTTCCCATCAGCGCCACAGTCCCTTCGTAACGGCACTGTCACAAATATTGGGCAGACAGCTTTATATCGGAACAGTGTGAAGGGTCTGGGCAGTGGCGCAACTTTTGGGGATCAATGACGGCCCGGCGGTGGAACGTTTGAACCCGCTTGGCAGTGCTGATGTTTTGCTGGTGTGCGAACACGCATCCAACAGGTTGCCGGAACGGCTAGGCACGCTTGGCCTCCCGCGCGATGCGTTGGAGGGCCATATTGCGTGGGATATAGGCGCGGCTGTTGTTACTGACCGTATGTCCGACCTTTTGGACGCACAGGCAATCCTGCAGCGGTTTTCAAGGCTTGCCTATAACTGCAACCGTGCGCCGGATGCGTCGGACGTGGTGCCTCACTCTTACCGTGGCCGGGCAATTCCGGGAAATGCGAACCTCGACATTGAAGCACTTGAGATGAGGCGCGAGGGTATCTATGTGCCGTTTGATAGTGCTATAGAGCGTGCGCTCAATACTATCAGCCGTCGCAGCCCAAATGCTGCGGTTGTGTGCATCCAGTCCTTCTCTCCTGAAATGCCGAATGCCAGGGACATTGAGATAGCGCTTATTGAGGATGAGCCCTCAGGTCTCTCTGATGCCTTAAGGTCGGTCTTCCTGCATGATGGTACCTATAAAATCAGCATGAACGAACCTTACGGTAAAGAAGATGGTGCTACCCACACCTTGAACCGGCATGCCACGCGCCGGCGTCTTCCGGGGGTTATCATTTCGGTCCGGAACGAACTGATTGCGACAGGCGCCGGGCAGGACCGGCTATCGCGCTATCTGGCATCCACACTGCGGGAGGCGTGCCAATCGGTCACGCGTGTGCGCCGTGGGCGTGGTGCGCGGACGCGGCTATCTCCTGTCGGATAGCGCGCTCATCGCTCCTTTATTGACAGCGCTGTCTAATATCCATACTAATCACCGTGGGAAGGATGAGGCGCGCACATCGCGCGCTGGGTATCCCTGTCACCGCTTCAAATAAAATATAAGACCCGGGCCCCTCGGGCGAAGCGCAGGTATAACAAGGTCGAACACATAAGGCGTGAGGAAGCGCTCTGTGTGTTCCGTAGACTATGAGGGGCAATCGATGCTGAAACGCATTGTTTCCATTTTTCTGATCGCGCTTTTGGCGCCCGTGGCGGCATTCGCCGCTGACACCGCGCAGGTCACGTCACCTGACGGCAAACTTTCCGTATCGGTTATGACCGAGAATGGCCGGCTGTATTACGCGGTAGCGCGTGACGGCAAGTCCGTGCTTGACCCGTCGCAGCTTGGCTTCCGCTTGTCGGAGCAAAAGGGTTTCGAGAAGGGGCTGGAGATCACAGCCACCGACACTTCCACTTTCGATGAGACGTGGGAGCAGCCATGGGGTGAACGCCATTTTGTGCGCAACCACTATAACCAGCTGTCTGTCGCGGTGGCGGAAGTGGACGGCGCTAAACGTCACCTGAACGTTGTGTTCCGCGTTTATGATGACGGTATCGGCTTCCGCTATGACGTGCCCGCTGATGGCGGCTTTGGGGCGATTGGTATCACGGACGAGATCACCGAATTCGCCTTTGCGGAAGAAGCAACCGTGTGGTGGATTCCGGCCCGCTGGTGGAACCGGTACGAGTATATCTACAACGAGACCCGCCTGCACCAGGTACCACTCGCACACACACCAATCACCATGCGGCGCGATGATGGGCTGCATATCTCCATCCATGAGGCGGCGCTGACCAACTATTCCGGTATGTCGCTCCTGAAAAAGCATGGCACCACGTTTGAAGCAGACCTCGCGCCGGGACCGGACGGCATCAAAGTCCAGCTGGACGGCGCTTTTGTCACGCCTTGGCGTACCCTGCAAATCACTGAAAGCGCGACCGGGCTTCTTGACTCCAACCTTATCCTCAACCTCAATGAGCCAAACAAGCTTGGCGATGTGAGCTGGGTGAAGCCGGGCAAATATGTTGGTATCTGGTGGGGCATGCATCTGGCGGTGGAGACCTGGGGCTCCGGGCCCAAACACGGTGCCACGACGGCCAATACCAAGCGCTATATCGACTTTGCGGCCAAAAACGGCTTTGACGGCGTGCTCGTTGAAGGCTGGAACGAAGGCTGGGACGGTGACTGGTTCAACAACGGCGATGTGTTCAATTTCACCAAACCATATCCCGACTATAACCTGACGGAACTTGGCAAATATGCCCGTGACCGCGGTGTGCGCATTGTGGGCCACCACGAGACATCTGGCAGTGTTACCAACTATGAAAACCAGATGGCGGATTCGTTCGAGCTTTTGGCCAAGAACGGCGTGGCGCAGGTGAAGACCGGCTATGTAGCGCATGGTGGTGATATCAAGCGCCTCGATGAAAACGGCAATGCTATCTTTGAGTGGCATGATGGCCAGTTCATGAGCGAACACCACAAGCGTGTGCTTATCGAAGCAGCCAAACACAAGATTGCCATCAATAGCCACGAACCGATCAAGGATACCGGTCTGCGTCGTACCTACCCGAACTGGATTGCGCGGGAAGGTGCGCGTGGGCAGGAATACAACGCCTGGGGCTCGCCTGGTAACCCGCCGAGCCATACGGCTGTACTGCCTTATACCCGTATGCTTTCTGGCCCGATGGACTTCACGCCTGGCATCTTTGACCTGCTGTTCGAAGAAGAGCAGCCAAACGACCGCGTGCGCACCACACTGGCTAAACAGCTGTCGCTTTATGTGGTGCTCTATAGCCCCATCCAGATGGCGGCAGACCTGCCGGAGAACTACGAGGCGCGCATGGATGCCTTCCAGTTTATCCGCGATGTGCCGACAGACTGGGAGACCAGCATCGCGCTTAATGGTGAGATTGGTGACTTTGTCACCTTCGCGCGTAAGGAGCGTGGCGGGGACGATTGGTTCCTTGGTAGCTTGACTAACGAGGAAGGCCGTACGCTTGAAGTGTCGCTCGACTTCTTGGATGCAGGCCGCAGCTATACGGCGGAAATCTACCGTGACGGTGACGACGCTGATTGGGATACCAACCCCTACGCCATGGTCATTGAGAAGAAAACCGTGACAGCGGCGGATAAGATGGCCCTGCGGCTTGCGCCCGGTGGTGGCATGGCTGTTCGCTTCACGTCAGCAAACTAGAAGACGCCGCGCCCGCCCCATTGAAGGCGAGCGCCGCATCTGCCAAACTGTCCCCCGGAAGGGCCACACAAGAGCTGTGGCAGTGTTTCGGGGGACTTGTTTATGCAGGACTGCATTCTGGCGATGGACCAGGGCACCACGTCAAGCCGTGCCATTGTGTTCAATAAATCGGGCGAAATCATTGCGCTCAAGCAGGCTGAGTTTCAGCAGCATTATCCGGCCGACGGCTGGGTCGAGCATGACGCCAACGAGATTTGGGACACCAGCCTCAAGACCGCGCAGGATGCCCTTCGGGAAGCCGAAAGCAAAGGCTGCCGCGTTGTTGCTATCGGTATTACCAACCAACGCGAAACCTCCGTCATCTGGGAGCGTGAGAGTGGCAAGCCCATCCACAATGCTATCGTCTGGCAAGACCGGCGCACCGCAGATGTTTGCCGCAAGCTGAAGGCTGACGGCGCGGAGGAGGTGGTGCAGGAGAAAACAGGCCTGCTGCTTGACCCTTATTTCTCTGGCACCAAAGTCGCCTGGATGCTGGACAATATAGACGGTGCCCGCAAAGCCGCAGACGACGGCAAACTGGCGTGGGGCACCATCGACAGTTTCCTCATTATGAAGCTGACGGGCGGGCGCACTCATGCAACCGACGCCACCAACGCCAGCCGTTCCAGCATATTCAATATCCGCACACAGGAATGGGACAGCGAGCTATTAAAGCTCTTTAATGTGCCGCAGTCACTGCTTCCTGAAGTGAAGGACTGTGCCGCCAATTATGGTGAGACAGACAAGGATCTGTTCGGGCGCGCCATCCCCATCCTTGGGGTGGCGGGGGACCAGCAGGCCGCAACGATTGGCCAGTGCTGTTTCACGGAAGGGGCGATCAAAAGCACCTATGGCACGGGTTGTTTTGTGCTGATGAACACCAGCACCGAGTTTGTCGGCAGCAAGAACCGACTGCTGACCACAGTAGCCTACCGGCTGAAGGGCGAGACAACCTACGCGCTGGAAGGCTCCATCTTTATCGCAGGCGCGGCTGTTCAGTGGCTTAGGGACGGTATCAAGATCATCGAAAGCGCGAAGGAAAGTGAGAAGCTGGCCACATCGGTCAAGGATAGCGGCGGTGTTTATATGGTGCCCGCCTTCACGGGCCTCGGTGCCCCGCACTGGGACCCTGATGTTCGTGCCGCCATATTCGGCATGACCCGAGCGACCGGACGGGCCGAATTGGTGCGTGCGACCCTGGAGTCTATCTGCCATCAGACACATGATCTTTTCAGCGCCATGGCGGAAGACGGTATCAAGCCATCCGTCCTGCGGGTGGATGGAGGCATGGTGGCGAACGACTGGATGGTGCAGAATCTGGCCGATACCCTGGCACTGACCGTTGACCGGCCCGAAGTGATGGAGACCACGGCGCTGGGTGCCGCTTATCTTGCGGGGCTTGAGGCCGGCATCTATGGCTCGCTTGAGGATATCGCCAAAAACTGGCGCATGGAAAAACGTTTCGATCCCGTAATTAATGAGAGCGAACGAGGGGAGAAGCTTCAGAAATGGGGTCGGGCGGTCAAGGCGGCGCAGGCGTTTTGCGCCTGACCTCAGGGCTGATGCGCGGCCATCCAGTTGGCGAGGGTCTTTTGTTCTGCGGCTGATAGCTCAAGCCCGAGCTTGCTGCGGCGCCACAGGACATCATCGGCTGAAATGGCCCATTCCTGCGCCATCAGGTAGGCAACCTCACGCTCATACAGGCCTGCGCCAAAATGCACACCCAGTTCGCCCACTGCGCGGGAAGTGTGCAATATCTGTGCGACATCCGTGCCGTAGGCGAGGCACATCCGGCGCAACACTACGGGGCTGAGCCAAGCGTAGTTTTCCTGCATCTCGCGGTAAAATGCCTCGAAATCACCACCCGGGATATCACCGCCCGGCAGGCTGGTGCCCGACGTCCATGTTTTGTGGGCGTGGGGGATATAGGGTGCGAGTTTCTCGAGCGCATCTTCCGCAAGCCTGCGGTACGTCGTCACCTTGCCACCATAGATGCTGAGAAGCGGTGGTGTTTCATGGTCGGCCTCCAGTTCCAGCACATAGTCCCGTGTGGTTTTGGAGGCGTTTTTCTCCCCGTCGTCATAGAGCGGGCGAACACCGGAATAGGCCCAGACAACCTGTTCCGGCGAAATGGTGGTCGAAAAATATTCAGACGCCAGCGCGCAAAGGTAGCTGGTCTCCTTCGCATCGATCTTCACCCGCGCCGGATCGCCCTCATAGGGCACGTCCGTTGTGCCGATGAGGGTATAAGCCCCGCGGTAAGGAATGGCGAAAACCACACGCCCGTCGCTGCCCTGGAAGGTGAAGGCGCGGTCGCCATCATAAAGCTTCGGCACCACGATATGGCTGCCTTTGACAAGGCGCATGTTGTTGACCGTTCCGCTCATCACCGGCAGATGTTCCTGCACAAGATCAACCCACGGGCCTGCAGCGTTTATAACCACTTTGCAGCGCACGCGCTCCCGCGTGTGGCTGGGAGTGATATATTCCACATTCCATAGCGGGCCGTCTTTTTCGGCATGTACGAAGCGGTGGCGGGGCAGGATGGCTGCACCGCGCTTGGCCGCGTCCACGGCGTTCGCTACCACAAGCCTGCTGTCGTCCACCCAGCAGTCAGAATATTCGAAAGCCTTTTTGAATTCGGGTTTCAGGGGAGATTTCTCCGCCGGGTTCTGCAAATTCAGGGTCTTTGTGGCAGGCAGTTTCTTGCGGCCGCCAATATGGTCATAAAGCCAAAGCCCGATGCGCAGGATGAAGGCCGGGCGCAGGCCTGCATGGTGGGGCAGGATGAAACGCATGGGGTGAATAAGGTGCGGCGCCATCGCCATCAGGATTTCACGTTCCTGCAGGCTTTCGCGCACCAGATGAAACTCGTAATTTTCAAGATAGCGCAGGCCGCCGTGGATAAGCTTGGAGCTGGCGCTTGATGTGGCGCTGGCGAGGTCGTTTTGCTCTACAAGGCAGACCTTGAGGCCACGCCCCGCCGCGTCGCGCGCGATACCAACACCGTTGATGCCGCCGCCAATGATGAAGACATCAAACTCTTTCAGTTCCTGCTCCGGCATTGGGTTGTTCCTTCGATCGGAATAGCGTTTGACCAGCCGCCCGGCTTGGTAAGCGAAATGACACCACGGAAATGCTGACCATCATTCGTGGCATCAGCATGACGAAGGTTGATGTTCACAGTCAACCTGTGTCCGAGTAATTCCTGCTCAGTCCAAACGCCGTTCGCCAGTTTGCCCTTGGCCTGTTTGAGGCTGAGCTTGTGCTGCTTTTTGTCGAGCGCGATGAACGCGTCCCGCCGTCCGACAACCTGAAAGAATACCGGTGCCGCACCTTCCTCTCGCGGGCTGAGAAGAAGGGCACACTTGCCGTTGGGAATATTCGCGGGCACCGGCGCAAGGCGCGTTTGCATGGCCGCGCTATCCAGTACGGGAGCGGACGCACTGCAGGCGGTCAAGCAAAGGACTGTCCCTGCCAGAAGCATGCGTGTCACTGAATTCTCCCCTGAGGTGGATTTATTGGACCAAAAGCGAAAGCGAACCGGCGACAAATTAGCAAGCTGTATGGGCGGAATACAATACGCCATCTGCAAGAAAGCGAACTTCGTGACAATGAGCCGCAGCTTTTACCGTGTCGCGATTGTCTCAGGCAGGTCACGACCTGAATTGACAGCGCTGTCTTTTGTCGCTAAAGACACTGAACGCCTAAGGTCAAAAGGGGCGCTGTTGGGAAGTAGCAGTACCGTGTGGAACAGGCTGAAAAGGCCGGCCGCACAGGGAAGGGGAAACACATGACAAACACTGAAACCTGTGTTGTTGCAGACATTGGCGGCACAAACGGCCGTTTTGGCGTAGCCCGCTTCCTTCCCGGCGAACATAAACCGCATATTGAAAAAGTAACCGTTTATGCCTGTGCTGAGCACATGAGCATCAGCGACATGCTTGGTAAATACCTGACTGCGCTGGGTGATGAGCGCCCTCAGCTTGCCCGTCTCGCGATTGCTGGCCCAACCACTGCACGTCATGGCCGCCTGACCAATATCAGCTGGCAGGCAGATGCCGCGTCGCTTGAGGCCGAACATGGCCTGAAGAATGTGACCCTTCTCAATGATTTTGGCGCGCTGGCTGGCGCCTGCCAGTTTCTGGAAGAGGGTGTGGACTATGTGTCCCTCAAAAAAGGCGCGGATGACGCGACTGGCCCGATTTCCGTCATGGGCCCGGGCACGGGCTTTGGCGTGGCACTTCTGGTGCCGGTTGCCGGTGACTGGGTAACCGTACCCACCGAGGGTGGCAACATGGCCTTTGCCCCCACCACCCGGCTTGAGCATGACCTGACCGAACACCTGCGCGCAGAGATGGGCCACGTGTCGGTTGAAACATTCCTCTGCGGCGAGGGTATCGCGCGTATCCACCGTTTCCTTGTGGATTATGGTGGAAGCGGGGACCGTGGCCTGAGCCCGGCTGAGATCACCAAGCTTGCGGCCGATGGTGGCGCACCGTCGTGTACGCGTGCGGTGCAGCTGTTCCTTTCCATCATCGGCAGTTCGGCTGGCAACATCGCGCTGGCGCACGGTGCGACTGGTGGTGTGTTTCTGGGCGGTGGTATTCTGCCGAAGATCATGGGCATGGTGCCATCAAGCGACCTGTTACGCCGCTTTGTTGCCAAAGGGCCTATGCAGCCTTACCTCGACCGTATCCCGGTCAATCTGATCACGGCCAAATATGCGGCCCTGATTGGCGCGGCTGTCCTTTAATCATCATTCAACCGGTTTACCCTCAGTGTTCAGGCGTGTGCGGCGTTGAAGGCTGCCGTCTGGCGCGTAAATATAGTTCATGCGGTGGAAGCCCTGCGGGTGCATGACAGCTTCGCCGCGCGGTCCAAAAAAGGCGATGCTGGCACGCTGCGTTGACGGCAGGTATTCCCGGGCCGAATAGGCGTAGGGTTGGTACACATAGCCCTCCGCATCAAAATAATAGACACGCGCGGGCATGCCGTAGGCATTGAACTCACGCCATTCTATGCGGTGAAAACCGGCAGACATGGTGGCTGATGCCCCCGCTGCATCTTCCGCGTATTCCTCAAGGAAGTTGCCGTGCGGGTCAAACTTGAACGCTACACGGGCGTAGCCAAGCGTGCCGTTCTGAAGTTCGCCATGCTCATTGCGAAATTCGCGGTAGCGGGCAAAGCCATTGTCGTCATAAACAAAATGGGCGCTCATGAAGCCATTGTGTTCAGCGACAACGCTGCCGTCACTCGAATGCCGGGTTTCCATTACCACGCGACCGCTTGTGTCGCGGATCACACGCAGTTCGCTATAGCCGTTTGGTGATGCGGCGCTGCCAGCTTCATTGTCAAATGTGACACGTGTCCAAAAGCCGCCCTTGGGGTGATGGTATACTTTCCGCAAAATGCCGCGTACAGCCACGGCTTCCCCAGCGGCGTTTTTGTAGCTTTCCACGGTTTGCTCGGGTGAATAGGTGAAAGCAGTGTAAGCAACGCCAAATTCGCCGCCATCGGCGGGCTTGCCCCTTTGCATGTAGGTTACTTTTGCGATGCGACCTTCACTGTCGTGCTCAATCTTATAGTGGTTGAGAACGCCAATCTCCTCCGCATTCAGCGGATGCGCTGGTTTTGGCGTGCGCTGGGTGTGATCGATGTTCCAGTGCAGATAGGCACCGTCTTCGCTGGCGACAGCGGGCAATGTAAACAGTATGGCAATGATGACAGCAAATCTGAACATGGACCCTCGCAGTGTTATGACTTGAAGGAAGGTTATTGTGTAACATTCTTCAATACAACAGTCAGAGCCATCGCCTCCCTATAAAATTCGTTTAAAAAAACACCCCGGCAGATTGCTCCGCCGGGGTGAAGATGTGCTCTTATCCGAAACGGCCGGAGTGAATTGGGAGGTACCCGGCAATCTTCAAAGAGGCCCCTAATAGAAATGCACAGACACTGCCGAGGGAACTCTGAGCGGCAGCATCAATGGCCATACCTTATCGGATTTACTGCAAATTTCAATGCAAATATTTTCATTATTTGCAATAAATCGTCAGTAAAATGGCAATTATACGTATGATTTGGCCGCTATTTCGGGGAGCTGAATGAATTTTTGCAAATTTTGCAAAATGGAGATCTGTGGTGCAGTTGCGCGCGGGGGTGCTGTTCGCTACGCTTGATGCTGGTTGTGGGCGATTCTGTAAAATTGAGGGCATTGTGTGTATGCTGTGCCGAAGGGCATGCATATGCGGTGCCGATTTCTTCCAGACCTGGATGATAAGCTGTGCAAATAAAACTGGCGGAATACCGGGATAAGTGGGGCCTCTGTCAGGTGCTTGATTCCCTTATGAAAAGAGCAGGCTTGCAGCCGAAATTATTTGGCTTCTAAAGTTGGATGAATTCGGATATGGCAGCGCCGTCTCAGGGAAGCGCTGACGCGATATTCGTCAAGGAGGTCAGGCAGCGAGTGGAGGCCGGTCAATGAAAAGCAGGTTGATTATCGGGTGGCGGGAATGGGCTGGCCTGCCGGAGTTTGGCATCCCCGAAATCAAGGCTAAGATAGACACCGGCGCCAAAACTTCTGCGCTGCATGCTTACCGCATCAAAAAGGTGATGCGTGACGGCAAACCCTGGGCCGAGTTTTTTGTGCATCCGGTGCAGCGGCGCCGGAAGCCGGAGATTAAATGCGCTGCCCCCATAGTGGACGAGCGCGAAGTGAGAAGTTCAAACGGAAGTGTGCAAACACGGCTCGTGGTCTCCGCCTTGCTGGAGCTTGGGCCCTACACACGGAAGATTGAGCTGACACTGACGAACCGGGATGAAATGGGGTTTCGTCTCTTGATTGGGCGACAGGCGCTTTCGAAACGATATCTCGTTGATAGCGGCCTGTCTTATGGTCTCGGTGAACCGGAAGACCAGAACTGAATGATAAGGATCTGAAAATGCGGATAGCGCTGCTGACACGTAATGCCAATCTGTATTCCCACCAGCGTCTCATTGAGGCGGCCGAGCTCAGAGGGCATGAGATCGACGCAATCGATACGCTGAAGGTGTATATCAATATTGCCTCGCACCGGCCGGAAATGCGCTACAAGGGCGATATCCTTGAGGGCTATGACGCGGTTATCCCGCGTATTGGCGCCTCTATCACGTCATTCGGCGCGGCCGTTTTGCGTCAGTTCGAGGTGCAGGGCGTTTACCCGCTCAACGAATCCGTTGCCATCACCCGCTCGCGCGACAAGCTGCGCAGCTTCCAGCTGCTGTCCCGCCGTGGCCTTGGTCTGCCGTTGACTGCGTTTGCGCATGGCACCAGCGAAGCCGATGACGTGATTGACATGGTGGGCGGCACGCCTGTGGTGATCAAGCTTCTTGAAGGCACGCAGGGTGTGGGTGTTGTACTTGCCGATACCAAAGATGCTGCGCGCAGCATGATTCAGGCGTTCGGCAAATTGAAAGCCAATATCCTCGTTCAGGAATATATCAAGGAAGCCAAGGCGCAGGATATCCGTTGCCTTGTGGTGGGCGGCAAGGTGATTGCCTCCATGATGCGCAAGGGCGCTGAGGGTGAGTTCCGCTCCAACCTGCACCGCGGCGGCTCCTCGAAAACCGTCAAGATCACGCCTGAGGAACGCTCGACAGCTGTGCGTGCGGCTCGCGTGATGGGCCTCAATGTGGCGGGCGTTGATATGCTGCGCTCGAACCATGGCCCGGTGATCATGGAAGTGAACTCGTCTCCGGGCCTTGAAGGTATCGAGAAAGCAACCGGGATTGACGTTGCGGGCAAGATCATCGAATTTATCGAAGCAAATGCCCGTCCGAACCGGACGAAGACAAAAGGGAAAGGATAAGTATGGCCAACCGGGCTGCGTTTAATATCGCAGGGCATAAAATCGCGGCGGGTACCCGCCTATCCTTTGCTCTTACCATGCCCGGCCAGTCGCGCTATACGCCGCTTCAGATGCCCATCCATGTGATCCATGGTCGCAAGGATGGGCCGACAATGTTTGTGAATGCGGCCATCCACGGGGATGAGATCAACGGGATTGAGATCATCCGCCAACTCCTCAAGCAGAAATCGCTCAACCGACTGCGTGGTACGCTTATTTGTGTGCCAGTCGTCAACGTATACGGCTTCCTGCACCATACCCGTTATATGCCTGACCGCCGCGACCTCAATCGCGCGTTTCCGGGGTCGGAGAACGGGTCGCACTCCTCGCGCGTGGCTTATGTTTTCAAGAAGCAGATCATCGACCGTGCCGACTATGGCATTGACCTGCACACAGGGTCGAACCACCGTACCAACTTCCCGCACATTCGCGCCAATATGGCCGACCCAGAGACTGCACGCCTCGCGCGTGCTTTCAATACGGCTGTGACGGTGAATGCGAGCCTTCGGGATGGGTCTTTGCGCGGCTATGCGGTGGAGAAAAATATTCCCGTGCTGCTGTACGAGGCAGGAGAAGCGCTCCGGTTTGACAAGCTGGCGGTGCGTGCTGGTGTGCGCGGCATCCTGAACGTGTTGGGCGCGGTTGGCATGATCAAGCGCGAAGTGAAGCGCCGCCCGCATGTGACGTTAGAGGCGGAAAGCTCGCACTGGATTCGCGGCAACAGCTCAGGTCTTATTCGCGATGCCATCAAGCTCGGTAGCCGGGTGAAGCCCGGTGACCGGCTTGCCTATCTGTCCGACCTGTTGGGTGACGAGCAGACGGAGATCAGGGCTACCCAGGAGGGGGTCGTGATCGGGCGGACAAACCTGCCGATCGTGAATGAAGGTGACGCGCTTTTCCACGTGGCGGAGTTTGACAACGCTGAAAAAGCAGGGAAAACGGTGGAACGCTTCCATGCCTCGCTCGAAGGTCTCGGTGAGGGTGATTACATCGATCCGCTCGCGGAATAAGTATCTGAAATTCCGGCAAAAAGTATTCGCGGTGTGGCAAAAACCTATAATTAATTAAAACTTGAAATATTTATTTACCCATTCCTCACCAACCCGCACTATGATCTCCTTCATCGGAAATTTCAGCCTATGCCTGTCGCGGAGTAATCGTGAGTATGGACCTCAAGACACTGACAAATATGTTCCCGTCCCACAAACTGGTGATGGGGGAGCAATTTGCGCAGGAAAATATCAGCGCGCTTAAGGTCAAAAGTGTCCTGCGCTGGTCTGACACCATTTTTGTGAACTGCGATTTCTCGGAAGCGCACTTCCACCTGTTGATTCTCTCGGGCGCGATTTTCTTCAAATGTGACTTTTCCGGTGCGCGTTTTGTGGCCTGTGATATCGACGGCTGCGAATTCATTACCTCGAACCTGACGTGTACGTCCTTCGAGGGTTCGAGCGTCGCGGACACCAGCTTCACCGATTGCATCATCGGCGGCATGGTCGGCCCGATGGAGTTCCAGACCTGCAGCTTCTACGGTGTGCGCTACTCCCGTCATATTCCGATCGTCTCCAACACGCCTTACTATGTGATCAGCACGCCAACGCAGCCGATCTATGTCTTCTGTACGCCGAATGCCTGGCGCCTGCACGGCAAAGGCGTGCGTATGACCGTGGCGCCCGATGAGGTCATCGGCCTTGAGGAACCCTACAAGTCCATTGTGCGCTGTGTGCTTGAGATCGAGCAGTCCGAAGGCCGCCGTGCAGTAGCGGGTTTTCTGGTTGGCGAACCTGCCGCTGAGCGTAGCTTCAGTCCCGCAACCGAAGCCCCCTGATATCGCTTCTGTCTCCCCGCCTGAGCGTGCTCTATGCTTTGTTGACAGCGCTGTCACATTGCATATATGGTCGTCGCCGGGAAGTTTCAGCGCGGAAGGCCTGCTTGAAGGTGTTCATAGCAGGAAGCTGAAATCATAATAAAGTTCAGGGGAGCTGGTGATGGGATCCATCGACTGGGGCGTTCTCGCCATCTATTTCGTTATTATTTTTGGTGTGGCCCTTTGGGCTGGCCGGCAGGAACGCAAAGGCGGCGAGTCTGAAGACTTCTTCCTCGCGGGCCGCAACGTGGGCTGGTTCGTGATCGGTGCTTCGCTCTTTGCATCGAACATCGGGTCCGAGCACCTGATCGGCCTCGCAGGCACGGGCGCGGCGTCCGGCGTGCCGGTCGCACAATTCGAGATTATCGCGGGCCTTATCCTCCTGCTCCTCGGTTGGCTGTTTGTGCCTTTCTATGTGGCCTCTGGCGTGTTCACAATGCCGGAATTTCTGGAGCGCCGCTATTCACAAGGCTCACGCACGTACCTCGCCGTTATTTCGGTCGCGGGCTATATCCTGACCAAGATTTCGGTGACCGTGATGGCGGGCGGACTTGTGTTTGAAACCCTCATGGGGATCGACTTCTGGACCGGTGCGACCGTCGTTGTTGTGGCGACCGCGATCTACACCGTTTGGGGTGGTCTGCGTGCCGTACTTTATACCGACCTTGTGCAGATGTTCGTGCTGCTTGGCGGCGCGGTTGCGGTCACGTGGTATGGCCTTGATGCTGTTGGCGGCTGGGGTGAGCTGAAAGCCAGCGTGGGCGAAGAAGCCTTCAGCCTGTGGCGACCGATGACCGACCCTGAATTCCCGTGGACCGGTATCCTCTTTGGCGCGCCGATCCTCGGTGTCTGGTACTGGTGTACCGACCAATATATCGTGCAGCGTGTGCTTTCTGCGAAAGACCAGGACAACGCGCGCAAGGGCACCATCTTCGCCGCTTACCTTAAACAGTTGCCGATCTTCATTTTCGTGGTGCCGGGTATCATCGCCATGGCGCTTGCGAACAAGGGCATGCTGACGCTTGATGAGCCTGATCAGGCGCTGCCCGCGCTGATGGGCGCACTACTGCCGGTTGGCATCAAGGGCCTTGTGGTTGCGGGCCTGTTGGCGGCGCTGATGAGCTCGCTCTCGAGCGTGTTCAACAGCTGCTCAACCGTCTTCACCATGGACATCTACCAGCGTATCAAACCGAAGACGAGCGACCACGAGCTGAAGCGCGTGGGCCAGATCGCGACGATTGTGATGGTCGTGCTCGGTATGGCGTGGATCCCGCTGATGGAGCTGATCTCCGACAAGCTCTACACCTATATCCAGAGCGTGCAGGCCTATATCTCCCCGCCCATCGCGGCTGTGTTCCTCATCGGTATCCTGTGGAAACGGGCGAACGCACAGGGTGCAATCGCCTCGCTGATGACGGGCCTTGTGCTGGGTGTTACCCGCCTTGTGCTGGAAGCCAACAAGGGCAGCCTTGATGGTGTGCTGCTTGAGCTCGCATCCATCAACTTCCTCCATGTTGCGATTTTCCTGTTCCTTATCTGTGTGGCGGTTCTTGTGATCGTCAGTCTGATGACGGAAGAGCCAGCGGAAGAGAAAGTTGCCGGACTCACAATGTCCGCGCGCGGTACTGCGGTGGTGGGTGCAAGCTCGCAAGCCAAGCTCGCCAGTATCGGTGTTCTCGTCGTGATCGGCGTTATGTGGATTTATTTTTCCTGATAACCCCGCTATCACGGAGGGGAACATATTATGGTTAAGGGAAACCACATGCGCGCAGTCACCATCGACGATGTGGCAAAGAAGGCCGGCGTTTCAATCAAGACGGTCTCCCGGGTAGTCAACCGGGAGCCGAACGTGCGTGCCGCGACTAAGGAAAAGGTCGAGGCTGCTATCAAGGAACTGAATTACCGGCCAAACCAGTCGGCGCGCGGGCTTGCAGCGCGCCGTTCCTACATGATCGGGCTTCTTTACGATAACCCGAGCCCGAACTATCTGGCGAACCTGCAGTCTGGCGTTTTGGAAGCGTGCCATGAGAAGGACTATGGCCTCGCGCTCAACCCGGTCTCGTTCCACGACCCTGATCTGGTTGAGACAGTTGTGCACTGGGTGCGGCAGTCCTCTATCGACGGTGTCATCCTCACCCCGCCATTGACCGACAGCATTCCGCTTCTTGAAGCCCTGAGCCAACAGAACATCCCATCGGCAGTTATTTCGTCACGCGGTACGGGCGACGCGCCAGCCGCACTCATTGACGAGGAAGAAGCGGCGTATGAGATGACGCGGCACCTGATTATCTCCGGCCACCGGGATATTGCCTTCATCAAGGGCCACCCGGACCACTACGCCAGCGGCTTGCGGGAAAAGGGCTTCCTGCGCGCCATGGAAAGCGAGGGTGTGCCGGTTGCGCCCGGCTTTATGGAGCAGGGCTATTTTGACTTCGCGTCGGGGCAAGAGGCAGCGTCCCGCCTTTTGGATCTGCCCAAGCGCCCGACAGCGATCTTTGCGTCAAACGATGACATGGCTGCCGCCGTCATCTTTGAAGCACACAGCCGGAAAATTGATGTGCCCGGCGAACTTGCGGTGGCAGGCTTCGATGATACGCCGCTCTCCCGCCAGATATGGCCGGGCCTTACCACTGTGCGCCAGCCTATCCGGGCCATGGGGCATCAGGCGGCGGGCCTTGTGCTCGATACACTTGCGGCAGGCAAGGGTGCAGATGAAGAGCGCAAGGATGTCATTCAGGTTGATTTTGAGTTGATGATCCGCGGCTCCACGGCTACCAGCCGCTAGACCTTCCAGTCCTATTCCGCTACGCTCCCCGTTCAAGACGGGGAGCCTATCATATGAAACGACAGCTATTTTCACTCGCGGCCAGTTTACTTGTTGGCGGCGCCTATACGCATGCCTTGATGGCAGCGGACCAGACCCTTTTGCTGCGCACGCCGGATATTTCAAAAGACCAACTGGCATTTGTGTACGCAGGTGATATCTGGGTTGCGTCACGTGAGGGCAAGGAGCCGAGGCGCCTGACCTCAAGCGCAGCTGACGAGAGCCGCCCTGTTTTCTCCCCGGACGGCAAATGGATTGCATTCACCGCCGACTATAACGGCAACACGGATGCTTACGTCATCAGCGCGGATGGCGGCCAGCCAAAACGCCTGACCTACCACCCGGACGATGATGTCGTGACAGGCTGGAGCCCGGATGGCAAGGAAGTGCTGTTCACCAGCCCCCGCGAAGTGGCGGTCGGGCGTAGCCAGCAACTGTACCGAATCTCGGCGAGCGGCGGATACCCCGCCAAAGTGATGGATGCCCCGGTGACGGAGGCCGATTACGCCCCGGACGGCAAGAGCATGGCCTACCGCCCCTATATTCAGGCGTACCGCGGCTCAAGTGGCTGGCGTCAGCACCGTGGCGGCACGACTCCGCCGATCTGGATTTATGATTTTGACGCCAAATCCCATGTTGAAATACCGCATGTGAATGCAAGCGACCTCAACCCTATTTGGCTCGGCAAGGAAGTCTATTTCCTGTCTGATCGTGCGGACGGTGCAGTGAACCTGTTCCGCTACGAAGGGCAGGGGAAGGCACCCAAACAACTTACAGAGAACACGGTTTGGGACATTCGTTCCGCGCGCGGGTTCGGTGATGCCGTCGCCTATGAGGCCGGTGGCAGGCTCTATGAACTCAATACCAAAAATGGCCGCTCGCATGAAATCAAGGTCTCCATCAACCCGGACCTGCCGCAGCTTCAAGTGGAATGGAAAGACGCAGCGGGTATGCTGGAAAGCGCATCACTGTCGCCCACAGGCAAGCGCGCAGTTCTTGTCGCGCGTGGTGATATTTTCACGGTACCAACTGACGAAGGTTCCACGCGGAACATTACAGCGTCTGACGGTGTGCGGGAAAGCGCAGCGCTGTGGTCGCCGGACGGAAGCCGCATCGCCTATATCTCGGACAAGGGTGGCGCGCACCAACTGGTGATCGCCGGCCAAACCGGCATGGGCGACAGCAAGTCATATAAGTTTGACGGCACGGCCTATTATAACCTGCTGTCATGGGGCGGTAAGGGTGAGCACATCATCTATCAGGATAACCACCTGAACCTCTTCGCATTCGATGTGGAAAGTGGCAAGCACCGTAAGATTGCGACGGATAACCGCCGCGGCGATATTGGTGTGTCACAGTCTGCTGATGGTCGCTGGCTTGCCTACACGGTAGCAGGTGCCAACTATTTCAACCGCGTGATGATCTATGATTTTGAGAGCGGTGAAGCCTTTGCGGTAACCGATGGCCTTAGCCATGCAAGCGACCCGGCATTCAGCCCTGACGGCAAGTATCTCTATTTCGCGGCATCCACCAACTCAGGTCCAAGCCAAGTGGGGCTTGATATGTCGACCCAGGAACGGCCGCTGCGTTTCGGGCTTTATGCCGCCGTCCTGCAAGCTGACGGCAGTTCGCCCCTCCTGCCGAAACCCGGCGATGAAGAGGTGAAAGAGGAAAAAGCCGAAGATGCAGAAGGCGCTAAGGATAAGAAGGAAGAAGAGGGTGATGAGAAGGAAGAAGCCAAGCCTGTTTCCATCGACACCGAAGGCCTGACATCGCGCATCATTGCGCTGCCTGTGCCGGAACGTGCGTATGACACCTTGCGTGTGGCATCAGATGGTGCGCTTTTCTTCATTGAGCGTGAGCAACCGGGCGTAAGCCGCGAACTGCCGGACACCGACCGCAGCGCGACTGACACGCTGATGCGCTTTGATTTTGAAGACCGTGAGGCCGATAGCGCGTTTGAGCGCATCAGCGGTTACGATATCTCCCACGACGGCAAGAAGCTCATCGTTATGGGCATGGGTGGCCGTGTGATGACCGCGAACGCAACCGCACGACCCCAAGGCCAAAGCCTTGGTATGGGCGACGTGAAGATGCTCGTGAACCCGCGCAACGAATGGGCGCAAATCTTTGCTGATGTCTGGCGGATGGAGCGTGAGTATTTCTACGACCCCAACCTCCATGGCCTTGACTGGGATGCGGTTTACAAACGCTACCGTCCGCTCGTTGATCATGTTGGCCGGCGTGAGGACCTTAACGACCTGATGGTTGAAATGATCGGCGAGCTGCAGGTTGGTCACAACCGGGTGCGCGGCGGCGATATTCACCGCGAGCGCGGCATGAGCGTCGGCCTTCTGGGTGCTGACCTTCGCGTTGAGGATGGCCGCTACAGGCTAGCGAAAATCTATACTGGCGAGCGCTGGAACCCGTTCCTTGTTGCACCACTGGCTATTCCGGGCATTGGTGTAAAAGAGGGGGATTTCATCCTTGCCATCAACGGTCGCAGCCTGACGGCGGACGACAATATCTTTGCGCACCTTGAAGGTACGGTCGGCAAGCAGGTGACGCTCACGGTTTCAGCCGATGCGTCCGGCAAAGATTCGCGCGATGTGGTGGTTGAGCCTGTGGGTCATGAAGATGAACTGCGCCACTGGAACTGGGTTGAAGGCAACCGCCGGAAAGTGGAAGAGGCCACAGATGGTCGTGTTGCTTATGTCTATCTGCCAAACACGGCAGGGGCTGGTTTCACCTACTTCAACCGCATGTTCTTCGCCCAGGTGGACAAAAAAGCCATCATTGTAGATGAGCGTTCAAACGGTGGCGGTCAGGCAGCGAATTATATCACCGATGTGCTGAGCCGTACCTATCTCGCCAGCTGGAAAGACCGTGACGGCATGACATTCGACACGCCGGGCGGTGCCATTTATGGCCCGAAGGTAATGCTGATTGACCAGGACGCAGGCTCTGGCGGTGACTTCCTGCCCTATGCCTTCCGCCGTATGGGCCTAGGCAAGCTGATTGGCACACGCACATGGGGTGGCCTCATTGGCATTTCCGCCAATCCAAGCCTTATTGATGGAGGCCAGCTTGCGGTGCCTTTCTTCCGCTTCTATACGCCGGACGGTGAGTGGCGCGTCGAGAATGAGGGTGTCGCGCCGGATATTGAAGTGGTGCAGGCGCCTGCAGCGCTGAATGCGGGCAGTGACCCACAGCTTGAGCGCGCAATTACGGAAATTCTCAAGGACCTTGAAGCCTATACGCCAATCAAGCGGCCGGAGGCACCCGCCTATCCGACCGAAGTTGGCAAATAGGTCATACTTCTGTCCAATTACTGGACTAAAGGGTGTGAGAATATAGTTTGATGGGGCTGGACAGTGTGCACTTTTGCGCACTGTCCCGTAATGCTAGGGGCTTACGCTTATGAAAAACCTGACCGCTCGTCTCACCGGCCGTCTTGCCGCCGTGTTGCTGCCTGTCATGCTGCTTGCTGCATGCGGGGACGCAAAAGAGGAAGCCCGCGAGGAACCGGTGCGTGGCCTCAAGGTTTTTGAAGTAAGCGCAACGGCGGACAATATGATCCGCCGGTACCCCAGTGTCATCCAGCCCGCGGACGAAAGCCGCCTGTCGTTTGAAATCGCAGGGCAACTGACCGAAATGAAACTTGAGGTCGGGCAGGAAGTGGATGCGGGCCAGGTGCTTCTGACCCTGGACCCGACGACCTTGCGCTATGAAGTACAGCAGGCAGAGGCTGCGCTCGAACAAGCAGACGCCAGTCTCGTAAATGCCCGTACGGATTATGAGCGCAAGTCAGAACTCCTGAAATCCGGGAACGTGACGCGGGCCGCGTTCGATAGTTCCGAAACCAACCTCAAAAGCGCGCAGGCGCAGATGGAACAGTCGCGCCAGCAACTTGCAATCGCCAGGGAGCGTATGCAGAAGTCAACGCTCAAAGCCCCCTTTGATGGCGTGATCGCAAGCCTTGATGTCAAATCATTTGCCAACATTGGTGCGGGGCAGACCGTGCTTACGCTCTATAGCCAAAACGCGTTTGAGGTTGAGTTCAGCGTGCCCGCCACGGTTATCAATGCGCTATCGACCGGTGATCAGGCGCGAGTGGTGGTGACAGACCTGGAAGATGTAACACTCAAAGGCCGTATCAAGGAACTTGGCTCCCGTGCGGGGCAGGTGTCTGCCTTCCCCGCAGTTGTTATTCTCGAAGAAGATCACCCTGGCCTCAAGGCTGGTATGGCCGCCGAGGTGGCGTTGAATGTTGGTTTGCTGACGGGCGAGGAAGGTTTCCTTGTGCCGGTGCGCTGCTTCGCGCTTGAGCAGTCTGACGCGCTCAAAAACGGTGAATCCGTGCGCCAGACCCACGGCGGCTACGCGCAGGTTTATGTGTATGACGAGGCGTCCTCAACGGTGAAAGCGCGCAAGGTGCGCACCGCCGGTGTGCGGGACAATATGATCATCGTGACCGAAGGCCTGAATGAGGGTGAGATCATTGCCGCGGCGGGTGTTTCCTACCTGCATGACGGGCAGAAGGTTCGCCCGCTCCAGACCACGACCCGCTAGGGAGCGCGGCCATGGATTTCCTCACACGCCTCGGCCTCAACCGTAGCCGTTTCACGCTTCTTCTCATGATCGCGCTCGTGCTCAGCGGGCTATTGCTCTACAAAGACTTCCCCAAGCGGGAAGCACCTGAGATCACCATCCGCACTGCGATTGTGTCCGCGCTCTACCCCGGCATGCCGCCAGAGCGCATTGAAAACCTGGTCGCTGAGCGCGTCGAGCGCAAAATCCGCGAGATCGCAGAGGTAAAGGAAATCCGCACTATCCTTACCACCGGGCGCATGCGCACCTATGTGGAACTGAAGGATAGTGTGAACGACCTTGAGCCTATCTGGCAGTCGCTGAGGGACAAGATGTCCGACATCAGCCGCGAATTGCCGGAAGGTGCCTATGGTCCTTTCGTGAACACAGACTTTGGTGAGGTCACTGTCGCGAGTATCGCCATGACCGCCGAAGGCTTCACCTACCGCGAGATGGAGGAAAGTGCGAAGGACATGCAGCGCCGTCTTTATACCGTTGACGGTATCGCGAAGGTGGAACTGTTTGGTGTGCAGGAAGAACGCATCTGGCTTGAGCTTGACGCCCGGCGGTTCAAGGCAGTGGGCGGGCAGTTGAATACGCTGATCAACGACCTGCAGAACCAGAATGTTGTTTTGCCTGCGGGTGAGATTAATGCGGAGGGCGCGTCTATCCTTCTCGAAGCCACGGGTGATTTCAAATCTGTGCGCGATATTGAGAATATGCTGACCCGCGCAGTGGGCGGCGATGAGCTGATCCGTCTCAAGGACCTTGTGAAGGTGCGCCGGGGCTATGTTTCGCCACCTGAAAACCGCGTCTACTATAACGGCAGGCCCGCCCTCGTGCTCGCGGTACAAATGCAGCCGGGCTATGACATTGAGGATGTGGGCGAGCGGCTGACCGAGGCCATGCACACGTTCGAGCACACGCTTCCCATCGGTTATGAGCTCAATTTCGCGACCTATCAGCCGACTGAGGTTTCCAAAACCGTGGCGGGCGCGCTCTCGAACGTCGGGCAAACCTTCATTGTTGTGCTGCTTGTGGTGCTTGCCTTCCTTGGTGTGCGCTCGGGGCTTGTGATCTCGTCCATCGTGCCCTTTGCCGTCATGTTTGCGCTTCTCGGCATGAACGCTCTCGGCATCGCGCTTGAACAGGTTTCCATCGCGGCGGTGATTATCTCTCTCGGGCTCCTCGTCGACAATGGCGTGGTGATCGTGGAAGACATCCTCACTCGCGTCGACCGTGGCTCCAAGCGGCGCACAGCCGCGCTCGCTGCTGGTAGCCAGTATGCGGTACCCTTGGCGGTTTCTTCACTGACCACGATTTTTGCCTTCACGCCCTTCTTCCTTCTTGAAGGGTCGGAAGGGGAATACGCCTTCTCGCTGGGTGCTGTTCTGGCGCTTACGCTCATTGGTTCCTGGATTACGGCGCTTTATTTCCTGCCACTCATCTGTGCGCGGGTTCTGCGCAAACGCACGGAAGGCGAAGAAGGCATCGAACATAAAGCCGAGGCGGAAGACCTTCCCGCCTTTGCACGCATGTATGAAAACATGCTGCGCCCCTCCCTGCGGGCTGCCGCCTTTGTCGTCATCGGCACCTATGGCGTGGTGATTGTCACCGGCCAACTGTTTACGGGACTACCGAAGGAAATGTTCCCGGTTAGTGACCGGAATGAGGTGCTGATTTACCTCGATATGCCGAAGAGCGCGCATTTTGAAGCCACCGAACGCGTGGCGCTTGATGTCTCGAACTGGATATCGGACGGGGAAGTAAACCCGGAAGTCGAAGACCACATCATCTATGTGGGTGAGGGTGGGCCGCGCTTTTATCTGAGCCTTAACCCGGTGGACCCGTCACCGTCCAAGGCGTTCATTCTGGTGAATACCAAATCGCCGGAGCAAGCCGCCGAATTCGGTGCCCGCGCTAAACGTTACTTCTATGAACAGGTGCCGGATGCACGGTTCACCATTAAGCGCCTTGCCATGGGCGCGAGCGAAAGCGGACAGGTGAAGATCGAGATTTCAGGGCCAGAACATGAACCGCTTCTGGTTGCGGGCCGTGAGGTCGAGCGTATCTTTGCGGGTGTGCCCGGCATTGTGCAAAACGAGAGTGACTGGGGCGAAAAGCTGGTCAAGATGGTCATTGAGGTCGATCAGGACAAGGCCCGCCGGCTCAATATGTCGTCGCAGACCCTTGCGCAGAACCTGAACGCCTATTTTGACGGGTTCGAGGTATCGAACTTCCGCGACGATGACAGCACCATTCCCATCATGCTGCGTGCGCTTGAGCGTGACCGTGACAGCCTTGAGGACCTGTTGAACATCATCCTGCCAGGCGAGGATAGCATTGTGCCGCTTGAGCAGCTTGCCGTACTCAAGCCCGCGCTTGAATATTCACAAACGTGGCGCAAGAACCAGCAGCCGACTATCACCGTCACCGCGAAAAGTTCGCAGCTCCCGGCGGCTGAACTGTATGCACAGGTGAAAGACCAGATTGATGCTATCCCGCTTGGCGAAGGTTATCAGGTTGTTGTCGGGGGTGAACTGAAGGACTCGGCAGAAATATACGGGAAATTGGGCGCGGGCCTTCCTTTTGCCCTTCTTCTGATGATCCTTGTGGTCATGTATCAGTTCAATAGCTTCCGCCGTATCGCCATCATTTTCATGAGCGTGCCATTGGTGCTTGTGGGCGTGCCGTTCGGCCTGATGATCACCGGGCAGCCGATGTCGTTTTTCGCCATCCTCGGTCTTATCAGCCTGTCGGGCATCATCATCAATAACGCGATTGTGCTTGTTGATCAGATTGATATTGAGCGGGAGGAAATGCGGCTGATGGATGCGATTGTGAGCGCGGCGGGCCAACGCCTGCGGCCCATCATGCTCACCTCCATTACCACCGTGATCGGACTGTTGCCGCTATATCTATTTGGTGGGCCGCTCTGGGAGCCGCTTGCCGTTGTCATGATGTTCGGGCTGGCCATGGCCTCTGTGCTCACGCTCTTTTTTGTGCCAGCGACCTATATGCTCTTCTTCCGCACACAAAGCTGAGCAGAGCGCGGATTATTGCAATTGAGGGTAAAATATTCCTGATTTTGTAATAAAATATGCCAAAATAGGGCGTATTCGGACATTTTATTAGGTGACATTAGCGCTGTATCTGTTACAAAAGCGCCAATTTGACAGCGATGTCAGTATGATCGCCGCCATAAAAAACTATGAGGGACTTATATATGTTTGACCATCCAAGCCACGGAAAAAGCGAATCCAGACGACAGCACCTATCCGCTGCGTTCGACATTGCAACAGGGCTTTTGGAGGGTAAACAAAGTCTCGATAATCTGGCGAAAGACCTGTCTGGCCGTGGCAAACGCTGCCTTGATGCGCGCCTGCGCTCTCTGTCGAACCAATGGACGACCATTTCCCGTAGCGAGAATGAAAAGCGCCTCGCAGCCATCATCCATGGATTCGCAGATGACGGCGAAGGTGGCGCAATTCCTTTCGCTGAGTTCAGCGCCAAAATGGAAGACGAGCTTGCGGGCCTCGTGATCACCGCACACCCGACCTTCTCACTTTCCGACAGTGCTTGGACATATGCGCGCGCCTATCTTGGTGCGGTTGCGAGTGGTGATGAGGCGGTGACGGCCGCCACCGAGAATCTGGACGTGGGCACCGTGCACCCGACCCGCTCCCCCACGCTCCATGAAGAACTTGAATATGCGCGCATCGCCGTGGGCAACATCCGACGTGCGATCCGCCGTTTCCACATGATCACCTTCCGCGAAGCCGCCAAACTGTATCCGGACGAATACAAGGCCCTGCGTCCGCGCCTCGCGACGGTGGCAAGCTGGGTGGGCTTCGACCTTGATGGCCGCACGGATATCGATTGGTCGCTTGGCCTGCTGTTCCGCTACCGCTCCGCACTGCACGGCTTGGGAGAATGTATTGCGCTTGCGACCGCGACTGATTTCAGCGGCGAGGCAGGTAAATACTGGGCCACGATCCGCTCGGGCTTTGAAGACCTGCGCTCCTGTTTTGAGCTGGGCGCGCGTACGCTTGAGGAACATCAGGCGTCTGACGGCAGCCTTGGCAAGCTGAATCAGGTGGCGGTGGAAAACCGCTCGCGCAAGGAAGCGGCGTCAAAGCGCATCAATGCGGCGTTCGAGAGCTTGCTTGCGCTCGATGTTGCGCAAAATGACTGGGCAGCGGCGGCCACACTTTATACCGAATGGCGTTCGATCGGGCTTGGGCTGTCGCACATCCACTTCCGACTTAATGCGGCACAATTGCATAACGCCATCGGCCCTGAAATCCAGATGACCAAGTCGCCGGATCAGTCGGCGACGCGTCGCCACTTCCTCGCGGCGATTTCCGAGAAGCTGGACAAGGTCACGCCCAAGTCGGTGCACTACGGCACGCTCTCGCGCGAGCAGACGACAGCCAAACGCGTGTTCATGACTGCGGCCCAGTTCAAGAAACACTTCGACGCCAACACTCGCATCCGTATGCTGGTTGCGGAATCGGATACCCCCTTCACGCTTTTGACCGCGCTTTATTACGCCAAGCTTTTTGGCGTGGACGACCATGTGGAAATCTCTCCGCTCTTTGAGACCGCGGTGGGGCTTGAGCGTGGTGACCGGGTCATTGCGGAACTTGTCGATAACCCGCACTTCCTCGCCTACATCAAGGCGCAAGGGCGGTTCTGCCTGCAGCTCGGTTTCTCGGATAGTGGCCGCTATATCGGCCAGCCTGCTGCCACGCTTGCCATCGAGCGCTTCAAACTGCGCGTGATCCGGCTTTGGAAACAGCGCGGCCTTGGTGACGTGCAGCTGCTGTTCTTTGATACCCACGGCGAAAGCATGGGCCGCGGTGCATTCCCTGAAAGCCTCAAGAAGCGCTTTCTTTATACCCAGCCGCCGCGTGTGCGCCAGTGGCTTGCGGAACTGGAGCAGCCCGAGAAACATGAAGTCAGTTTCCAGGGTGGCGAGGGTTTCCTGTGGTTCCTCGCGGAAGACACAGCGCTTGCGACCCTCACCGATTTTCTGGAGGTGCGGTTCGGCAACTATAGCGCTGACGAAGACCCCTTCTATGAGCAGAAGGGCTGGTCGCTCGACTTCTTCCTCACGCTCGTTGAGTACCAGGAACACCTCACTGAGAATAAAGGTTATGTGCGCCTGATTGACGGCATTGGCCGCAGCCTGTTGTTCCCAACCGGTTCCCGTTCCATGCGGCGCCAGTCGGGCAGTGCGGTGCACCAGCGGCTTGAGCGTATCTCGCAGATCCGTGCAATCCCGCACAACGCAGTTCTGCAGCAGCTTGGGTACTTGGCAAACAGTTGCGCGGGGCTTGGCACCGCCATCGCACGCTCGCCCGACATGTTTGAGGCGCTGCACGAAAAATCAGACCGTCTGCAGATGGTCACGAGCCTTGCGGTGAATGCGCTTGCACGCTCCGACGTTGGGGTGATCGAGGCCTACGCCAAACTGCTCAGCCCCGGCTACTGGCTTGACCGGTCGGACGAGATACCAACCTTGGACGGCCGCGAAAAACTGCGCCGCTTGTCCCGTATCCTTGAGGATCTGTTTGAAGCTGACGCCGTGGATGCCTGCATTCGCAAGCTGCGCCGTGATGCAGGTACGCTCACCGACTGCGTGACCGACGATGCGATGACAGCAGCGCTGACCGCCGGTGCCCCGGACGCGGAACTGTTTGAACTGCATCAAATCCGCATTGGCCTGATCCAGTATATCTATCTGAAGGCCATGGAAATCCCGCGCTTCAGTACACGGTTCGATTTCTCACTTGAGGAACTGCTGGTGGAGCTTCTGCACCTGGAGGTGCCGGATACAATCGCGCAGCTCAGGAAAATTTTCCCTGAAGCACCGTTTGAAAGCCATGACGAAGTCTATGGCGAGGAAACTACGTATGAAGGTGGTGCGTCCTCGGGCTACGCCACCGCGCACCGGGAAATCTTCGACAAGCTCGAGCTCGCCTACAATCTGGTGCTTGAGATCAGCGGATTGATCGCCCTTAAGGCTGGCGCTTTCGGCTAAGGCCTCTTACCGCGCCTCTGCACTGGTGGAGGCGCGGGCAATAAGTTCAGGGATGAACTCGCTTTTGCGCTCAGACGCGCTCTCTCCGTCCACGGCTTGTGGTCTGAGTTCAGAAACCAGAAGCATCATAGCCTTTTTCGCAATATCGCCGAGCGACTGTGCCGCTGTGGTCAGTGGTGGCTGTGCGTGTTTGGAAAAGGGGCTGTTCTCAAAGCCTGCGATGGCCACATCTTCCGGTACACGCAGGCCAAGCGACTTGGCAGCGGCCAAGGCACCTGCAGCGATTTCGTCGTTACAGCCAAAAATCGCACTCGGCGGTGTATCACCGCTCAGGAGTGTGTTGGCTCGCTGGAAGCCGCTATCGAAGCTGTATGAGCCCTCAATCACCAGGCTGTCCTGAACAGGAATGCCGTGTTCCTCGAGCGCCGCCCGGTAGCCCGCAAAACGTTCACCACTCGAATGGTGTTCTTCTTCCCCCCACAGGAAGGCAATATTGTTATGCCCTTTGTGGATGAGATGGTCGGTCACCGCGTGCGCGGCGGCGCGGTCATTCACATAGACGGCGGGTGACGCCCCGTCCGGCGCCTTCGAGGCGGAGATAATGCGCACCAGATGAATGCCTTGCTCATAAAGTGCGTCGGTTACCCTGTCGTCCTCAGAAATTGGTGGCGCAATCACGAGGCCTGCGAGACGGGAATTGCGCACCAGCTCTGCCAGCTCCTCCACAATGTCGCCGTCGTTCGCGTTGCAGGGGTGGATTTGAAGGCTATAGCCAAGTTCGCGGCAGGCTTGCAGCACACCTTCCTGCACATCCACCACATAATAGGGGTTGGGGTTATCGTAGACGAGGGCAATGGCATAGGATTTGTTGCCGCGCAGGTTGCGCGCAGACATGTCCGGCTGGTACCTCAGCTCCTCAATCGCCTGCAACACCTTCTTGCGGGTGGCTTCCTTGACGGTAGGTTCATTGTTGATGACCCGCGAAACTGTCTTCAACGAGACTTCCGCAACCCGTGCAACGTCTTTGATGGTGGCTTTGCTCAAGAAGCACCCTTGCTGTGCTGGGCCAGTGGCTGGCCGGTGTTACGAACGCCTGCGGGCCGAATATGCCCGAGTCTCCCCTGAAAATGTCTTCAATTCTTTATGAACTGACCTACCAATCTAGTCAACGTTGTCAATCTGACCACAAGGTCAGGATTTCCAGAAATTGCGTATTTTCAAGCATTTATAATGATAACGATGTCACATAAAATGACAACGTGAACATTTTTTGAAATTTTTATTGGACAACGTTGTCATTTTTGATCTTACTAAAGTCAGCTCTCTGTGGCGTTTCCCGGTCGGAAGTCCTGCTTCCGCCTCTCCCTTCCGGGGTGGAACAGGATCCGGCACAGCAGCAGCGGGGGACACGCGGAAAGTCGCGTTTCAAGACCTTGATAAGCCTGGGGAGGGTATGTGTTTGAGTATCTGTCTAAATATATCCGACGCGGATGCATGGAGGTGGGGCATGGTTGAATCAGCTCCGGTCATCGCGGCCGATATTGGTGGAACCCACTCCAGGCTTAGTCTTATTTCGCGCGCTGACCGCACGGCTCGTCCGCTCACGGTGCGCAAATACCATAAATACAAGAATGCCGAGTTCGGCAGCCTTGTTGAAATCCTCGACGAATTTCTTGGTGATATCGACTGCAAGCAGCTTGGCGGTGCCGCAATTGCGAGCGCGGGCTACTTCATGGGTGATGACCTGATGTCGGCCAATCTGCCGTGGCGGGTGTCGCTCAAGGATATTCGCGGTCGTCTGGGCCTCAAGAATATCTGCGCGATCAATGATTTTGTCGCGGTGGCCTACGGTACGCTTTATCTCAACCCGGCTGATGTGGTGGTGATGAACCGCCGCGCTGTCCGCCCGGAGCAGGGCGCTGTTGCCGTGCTCGGTCCGGGCACGGGCCTTGGTGCTTCTGTGCTGTTGCAGGCCAGCGGCGCGCCGGTTGCGCTCAACACCGAAGCCGGCCAATCCGGTTTCGCGCCTGAGACAGACCTTGAGATTGAAATCTATAAATTCCTGCGCAAGTCGCACGGCTTTGTGCCTGTTGAGAAACTGCTCTCCGGACCAGGCCTTCTGAATATCTATACCGCACTTGGCGTGATCGGCGGCAACGCAGGCACGCTGGCGTCGCCCGAAGCAATTTCAGAAGCTGCGATTGCCGGTGACGACGCGCTGGCCACCGAAGCGCTGTCGCTGTTCTGCGAAATGCTTGGCAGCGCCGCGGGCAACTTCGCGCTCTCATACGGTGCACGCGGTGGGCTTTATCTCGCAGGGGGCATCCTGCCCAAAATCAGGAACTTCCTGCTCGAGAGCAAATTTATGGACCGCTTCACGGCGAAGGGCGACATGCGCCCCTTCCTTGAGGCGATCCCGGTCAATCTGATCGAACACGGGCAGCTCGGCGTTATCGGCGCGGCTGGCTGGTACATGGATTCATTGAGCGAGTTTTGATGCGCGGGCGCGTGGTCAGGCCAGTTCTGTGAAGTGGGTGAGTAGAGATTGTGGTGGTGCCTAATTGGGAGTGGCGCCGTCCGATAAAGTGGGAACCAGGAGGAAAACATGCGTAAAAGCAAAAAACTATTCTATCAGTCGGTGAGTGCGCTGGCTGTCCTTGGGAGCGCAACCACGGCGTTTGCCCAAGACCAGGCCTCGTCAGGCTCCATGGAGGAGTTTGAAGAGATTGTTGTTACGGGTATTCGTGGCTCGCTCCGCCAGAGCCTTGACGTAAAGCGCAATAACAACGCGATTGTTGATGCGATTTCCGCGGAAGATATCGGCAAATTCCCCGACAAGAACGTTGCTGAATCGCTTCAGCGCGTACCGGGTGTGACGATCCAGCGCCAGTTTGGTGAAGGTGCGGCAGTGTCGATCCGTGGTGCGGGTAATGAACTGACGCTTACGACACTCAACGGCCAGAACGTAGCGTCGACCGGCTGGTTCGTGCTTGAGCCGGCGAAACGCTCCTTCAACTACGAACTGTTGCCGTCCGAACTTGTTGGCAACATCGAAGTTTACAAGAGCTCGCAAGCTGACCTCGCCGAAGGTGGTGTGGGTGGTACGGTTGTGATCAACACCCGTAAGCCGCTCGATATGGATTCCATGAGCATCTACGGCTCGATCGAAGGCCAACACCAGACCGACTCTGACAAGATCGACCCGCAAGCGTCCGGTCTTTTCAGCTGGAAGAACGAAGGCGAGACCTTTGGTCTTCTCGTGTCCGGCGTATACCAGCGCCGTCACCTGCAGCGTCAGGGTAATGAAGCATTCTGGGAATGGGGCGCAGGCCCGGTTGCCTTCAAGCAGGACCGCCGCCGCTCCGCCATTACGGCAACGGCCCAGTTCCGCCCGAGTGAGAACCTCGATATCGTCGCGAACTACATGGACATGAAGATGCGCGCCGATAACACCAACTATGCGCTTTGGCTGACGCAAGGCAACACGTCCTGGTCGGGCGTTGATGTGCCTGACAACTGCCTGCAAAACGGCACGCCGGTCTGTGGCCCACTCAATGTCGCCTACTATCAGGCGCGTCCGCGTGAAGCGACGATGAACTCCAGCGTTTACGACATGACGGCGACCTATTCGGGCGACGGTTATGTGCTTGAAGTTCAAGGCGGTCACACGACCTCGACCGGTGGTACCGACTTCGAGATGGTTGTTGATGACGGCACGGGCGGTACGCCGATCCCGGGCGGCACCTATGACTTCACCAACGGTGAGCAGACCTGGGATACCAATGGCTTCGATATCTCGAGCTATGATCCGGGTAGCCTGACCATGGGTACAGGCCCGAACTTCAACCGTACACCGAAGACCGACAAGGAAACATATGCGCAGGCTGACCTGACGTTTGATGTTGACTGGGGTCTGGTGAACTCGGTCAAGACCGGCTTCAAATATGCTGACCACAACTCGACGAGCCGCCGTTTTGAGTATATTCAGGCCGCCGGTTTCAACCCGACGATTTCGACCTCTGGCCTGATCCTTGGCACTATGGATATTGGCGCAGGTGACTATCAGATGCTGGAAGTTGATGCTGATGCCCTCAAAGACTGGGCGAAAGCAAGCATCATCGGTGAAAACGAAGACCTAGGCGCCTACAGCGAGATCGACGAGATCAACATCTCCGCGTACGCCATGGCTGAGTTCGAAGGTGACGGCTTCCGCGGTAACTTCGGTGTTCGCTATGCGCATACCGATGCAACCTCGACCTATTACCTGAACGGTGTGAAATCCGAAGCTGATGCCAGCTACTCGGAAATCCTGCCAAGCTTCAACGTCGCGATCGACCTTGCAGATGACGTCATCCTGCGTGGTTCGGCGGCGCGTACCATGGCCCGCCCGCAGTATGTGGACATGTATGTGAACCCGAACGTAACCGGCTCGAACGATGACCTGCCGAACAACCAGTTCTGGATTGTTGGTAACGTTGGCCTCAAGCCGTTTGTTGCGAACCAGTTTGACCTTGGCGTTGAATGGTACTTCGCAGAAGGCTCGCTCTTCTCTGTGGGCGTGTTCATGAAAGACGTGAAGAACTTCGTGAACTTCACCGAATATCATGCAACCGCGAACCAGATCCCGTTTGATCTGCCGCGTGAGGACGAAGCGGCAGCAGGTTGGACCGTGCAGGAAAAGATCAACGGCAAGTCCGCTACGATCAAGGGTTTTGAAGCCCAGTTCCAGCAGGACTTCCAGAATGGCTTCGGTACCATCCTCAACTACACCTACACGGATACATCCACCGATGCGGATACGTTCGTGGACGGCAACCCATACCTGAGCGACAGCTCCAAGCACTCGTTCAACGTGTCGGGTTACTATGAGAATGAAGACTTCCAGGCCCGTGTCGCCTACAACTGGCGTTCGAGCTACATGCTTCGTGAATCCGGTTCCTATGGCAACCGTCTGCACAAGCCGTATGGCAGCCTTGACCTCTCCGCGTCTTACTTCATCACGAGTCAGATTTCTCTGAACCTTGATGTGGTGAACTTGCTTGAAGATCGTTCCAAGCAGTTTGGTAACAACGTAGAGGACACGCCGAACAGCGGCTTCACGGGCGGCTTCCCGCTCTATGAGTTTGAGATGGCACGGCGCGTTACGCTCGGCATCAGCTTCAAGCTCTAGGCTAAACCAAAGAAAAAGGGGAGTAAGTCTCCCCTTTTTCCCAATACGCGCTATAACGTTGGCTGATCGATTTTTACTCTAATGTATGGGAGCACTCCTGCGATGCGTATTATGCCGTTGCATCCTGATCAGCACAGCAAGCTCAAGGTCCGCGAAGGGGGCGAATTTGCCCTGCTCGACAAGGAACATATTGTTCCGCTCGTTGTTCATGAATTTATTCCGGCAGCCACGGACATGCCGATTGTTTTTGTAAAAAATTCCGACACTGGTGAATTTCAGGCCGTTGCCATGCTTGGCGTAAAGCCGGGCGAAAACCTCTATATCGAGGACGGCAAATGGCTGGGCATGTATGTGCCGGGTCTTCTCACTCAAGCGCCATTCCGCCTTGTGCCAAACGCGCACAATCAGGAACAACTGATGCTCGCCATCAATGAGGAAAGCCCGCTCGTCTCCGAGGACGAAGGTGAAGCGCTTTTCAACGAGAAGGGTGAGCTCACAGAGTTCCTCGAGCGCCGCAAAAGAGGCATCGAAGCCTATTTTGAACATACCCAGATCACGCAAGCCTTCGTGAAGCTTCTCGCGGAGCTCGACCTTCTGGCTGAGCGCTCACTCAACATCGATATGGACGATCAGAAGATCAACCTGACGGGTATCTATTTCATCGACGAGAAAAAACTCGGCGAGCTGTCGGACGAGAAATTCCTCGACCTCAAGAAACGTGGTTTCCTGCCGGTAATCTATGCACACCTGATGTCGCTCAATCAGATGCGCCGTCTCGGTCGCTACCGGTCAAGCCGCGCGTAGGACACAGCAAGGGGCGAGATGGCGACACAGAATAAAGCTGTAAGGCATGTGCTGGTTGTGGGCGGTGGAACCGCCGGCTGGCTCACCGCATGCCATCTCGCACGGTCCCTGAATAGCAAAAGCGAAAGCGGTGTCAGGGTCACGCTTGTTGAAAGCGCAAACATCCCGACCATCGGCGTGGGTGAGGGCACCGTGCCTGCCATCCGCGCATCGCTTGAGCACCTTGGCATCCGCGAAACGGACTTTGTTCGCGCGTGTGATGTCACCTTCAAGCAGAGCATCAAGTTTGCCGACTGGCTGCATGCGCCTGCATCCGGTGCTGGGCATGCCTACCATCATGTTTTTGACTATCCGGACCGCAGCATGGTCGACCCCACGCCTTATTGGCTGATGGGGCATGCGGGTAATGCCTCTTTTGCGGATGCGGTTTCTGTGCAGGAACGTTTGTGCGAAGGCAACTTTGGCCCAAAGCTGATGACGCACGCGGAGTATGATGGCGCGGTCAATTACGCCTATCATCTGGACGCTGCCAAATTCGCTGCTTTCCTGACCAAACATGCCACTGAAAATCTCGGTGTCGCGCACATTCTGGCTAATGTTACGGATGTGGAACTATCTGAGGGCGGTGATATCAATGCTGTCGTGACGGACGGTGCGGGCACGCTTGAAGCCGATATGTTTGTCGATTGTACCGGTTTTGCCGCGCTGCTGATTGAGAAGAAACTCGGTGTCGGTTTTATCCCCAAGGATGATGTGCTGTTTGTTGATTACGCACTCGCGGCACAGGTGCCTTATATGGCTGAGGACGAAGTCATCCCCTGCCATACTATTGCGACCGCGCAGGAAGCCGGATGGATTTGGGATATAGGCCTCTCCGCACGCCGCGGTACCGGGTATGTATACAGTAGCAAATACACGGATCATGATAGGGCGGAAGAGGTGCTGCGCACCTACCTGCGCAAAAGCGTGGGCGATTTGGCTGACAAGGTGGACTGCCGCCGCATTCCGATGCGTATCGGTTACCGCGAACAATACTGGGTGAAAAATTGTGTGGCGATTGGCCTGTCCCAGGGCTTTGTCGAGCCACTTGAGGCGACTGGTATCCTGATCTATGACGCCACCGCGCGCATGTTGGCGGAACAGTTCCCCCCTCACCGCGCGGCGATGGATACACTGGCACCCCGTTTCAACGCGCGCGTCCGCAATGCATGGGACCGGGTGATCGATTTCATCAAGTTGCATTATTGCCTGTCGAAGCGGGATGACAGCCAGTTCTGGCGCGACAACCGTGATGAGGCGAGCATTCCAGCCAGCCTCCTCGAGAATCTCGCCGTTTGGCGGGATCAGGTGCCGAGCACGTATGACTTCTCGTCAAAACTCGATGTCTTTAACCTCGATAACTATCTCTATGTGCTCTACGGCATGGGCTTTGGGACTGCGGTGGAGCCACTTCAAGGCCGTTATGCCGATGCAGATACCGCGAAGCAGTTTTTCAAAGAAATGCGCGGCTATGCCGAACATCTCTCAAGCGAACTGTTGCCGCACCGCGAGCTGATCGCACGTATCAAACAATATGGCCTGCAGCGGGTGTGAGGGTGTGATGAACGAACACAAGACGAAATCGCTGGTGATTGTGGGTGGGGGCTCCGCGGGCTGGATGACGGCCGCTTACCTCAACCGCCTGTTTAACCGCGAGCAGAAGAATTTTGACATCACGGTGATCGAAAGCCCGGACATCGGCATCATTGGTGTGGGCGAGGCCACGGTGCACAGTGTACGTTTCTTCTTCGCCGCGATGGGGCTTGATGAAGAAGAGCTGCTGCGTGAGACTAATGGCACGCTCAAAACCGGCATTCTGTTCCGCAACTGGATGAAGCCGCGCGGCGGCAAAATGCATGAATATTTCCACCCGTTCGAGCAACAGAAGCTTGGGCGCGGTATCGATATTTCAAGTGCCTGGATGGTGGCCGGGCGCGATGCCACTGAGCGCTATGACGAAGGCGTAAGCCTGAGCGCGGCGCTTATCAGCAAAGGCCATGGCCCCAAAGGCCCCAATTCGCCCGCGTACCAAGGCGTGGTGCCTTACGGCTACCATATCGATGCGACGTTGCTCGCGCGTTTCCTCCGCCGCAAGGCGGTCGAGGCCGGGGTTACCCACGTGGAAGCGACGATCACAGACGCTGAGGTCGAGGACGAAAACATCAAGGCCGTAATGGCGGGCGATCGGCGTTTTGAGGGTGACGTTTTTATCGACTGCACTGGTTTCCGTGGGCTGCTCATAGACAAGCTGAAGGCGGGTAACTGGAACTCTTTTACTGACGCACTGCCGTGCAACAAGGCAGTGGCGATCCAGCGGGAGTTGATGGAAGGCGAGGCACCGAAACCCTATACGACGGCAACTGCGCTCACGAATGGTTGGGCATGGCAGATCGACCTGACGAACCGGCAGGGTACGGGTTATGTCTATGACGGAAACCGCCTCTCGAATGATGAGGCGGAGGCGGAACTGAGGGCTTTCCTCGGGCCACAGTCGAATGTGCTCAAATGCACGCACCTCAACATGAAGGTGGGCTGCCGGGAAGAATTCTGGATTGGCAACTGCATTGCCACGGGCCTTGCGGGCGGCTTCATCGAGCCGCTGGAATCGACCGGGCTTCACCTTATCAACCTGGCCGCTGGCCTGATGGGCACACACTTGCTCGCGGACACGCCGTCGCAGGCAAGCCGTGATAGTTTCAACCGCCTGATGCGTGGGTTCTATCAGGACCTCAAGCAGTTCATCGTGCTGCACTATTGCCTGACCGACCGGGACGACAGCGACTTCTGGCGTGCTGCCCCCGCAACGGTAAGGGAGACACCGTGGCTTGAAGCGCAGCTTGACGTGTGGCGGCACAAGATTTGTGAGTTCCATGACCTCGCAGGCAGTTTTTCGACCACCTTCTCGGATGAGAACTACCGCTACATCCTCTACGGCATGCAGCATTACCCGAAACTGCAGTTTGGCCTCGCGGATGCGGCAGAGGCTGGCCTTTTTGGGGCGATAAAAAATATGGGTGAACAGGCGCTCGCGGCTACCATGCCGCATGATGCCTACCTGAAGCGCCTGAAGAATTAGCGCGTTTTGCGGCGCTTATGAAGTTGGTCGCGGGTCCCGGGTATGACCTCCCTGAGGGACCTGTTTCCAGCCAATCAGTCGAATTCGGCTGATTATTGGGGAACTGGGCGGTGCAGGACACTGCATCGCCCATTTTTTTGACCGATAGAATTTTGTTTGGCAGTTGCCGGGGGAAGAAAGATGAAGACAAAGCTTTTGGGTATGGTTGCAGCAGTGGTGGGTGCGGGGCTGCTACTCACCTCGTGCGGCGAGAAACAGGAAGCAGCGCTCGAGGCACCTGCGCCCGCCATCATCCCGGCTCCTGCCAAGCTTTCAACAACCGCAGGTGCGTTTGTGCTGCCAACAAGTGCGACTATCGCTGTGCCTGCAGGAGACGAGCGTATAGCGCTTACGGCGCAGTATCTGGCTGAAAAGCTGGCGCTTACGACGAATGTCAAAGCCTCGGTGTCGACAGATGGTGCTGCCGCTGTTCGCTTTGTGGCTGCGGGTGATGAGCTGCCGAGCGAAGGCTATACCCTCACAGTAGATGAAACGGGCGTAACGATTGCCGCCTCAAGCGACGCGGGCTTCTTCTATGGTGCGATGTCGCTTTGGCAGTTGGCGCGTGAGGCGGAAGGCCAGGTCCTGTTGCCCTATGTCAACATTGACGACAGTCCGCGCCTTGAATGGCGTGGTGCTATGCTCGACGTCAGCCGCCATTTCCGCACCGTCGACTTTGTCAAAAACTTCATCGACTGGCTCGCGGTTCACAAGATGAATGTGTTCCACTGGCACCTGACGGATGATCAGGGCTGGCGTATTGAAATCAAAAAATACCCGCGTCTGACGGAAGTTGGCGCATGGCGTGTGCCGGCAGGTGATGCACCGCGTGCGGACATTGACCCCGCCACCGGTGAACCGCGCCTTTATGGCGGCTTCTACACACAGGAAGAAGTGAAGGAAGTGGTGGCCTACGCCGCGGAGCGTTTCATCACCGTCGTGCCGGAAATTGACCTGCCCGGCCATGCCTCTGCCGCGGTTGTCGCCTACCCTGAGTTCGGCACGGAGCCGGTTGAGGCCGTCTCCTCCGACTGGGGTATCTACTACAGCACCTTCAACCTCGAGGATGAGACCATCACTTTCCTTGAGGATGTGATGGACGAAGTACTCGCGCTTTTCCCGGGCAAGTTTGTGCACATTGGCGGTGACGAGGTCGCGACCAAGCAGTGGGAAAATTCCGCGCGCATCAAGGAACGCATGGAAGAACTGGGCATTGAGGATGTGCATGAAATCCAGGCCTATTTCACCCGCCATTTCGCGAATTATCTGGCGGAGCGCGGCCGCAGGCTGATCGGCTGGGATGAAATTCTTGAAGGCGGCTCGATCGCTGATAGCGCCATTATGTCATGGCGTGGCATCAAGGGCGGGATTGAGGCCGCGAAAGCAGGCCGTCAGGTGGTGATGGCCCCAAGCCCGATTTATTATACCGACTACCGCCAAAGCTACCTGCCCGACGAGCCGCCGGGGCGTGACCATGTGCAGACGCTTCAGGACGTCTATGACTTTGACCCGTTCGAGGGGCTGTCTGAAGATGAGAAAAAAGCGGTGCTTGGCGCACAGTTCACGGTATTTACCGAACATATGCGCACCGAGAAGCGGGTGGAGAAAATGGCGTTCCCGCGCGGTCTGGCGCTCGCGGAGCGCACATGGTCACCTGAAGGCGCCAAACCGTTTGACGATTTTGCCCGCCGCCTGATGCCGCATATGGCACGGCTGGAGGCGCTTGGGCTTCACGCGTCTGACAGCGCTTTTGCTGTGCGCTTTGATGTGCAATCGGCAGAAGGCGGCAAACACACCGTCACGCTGGATACCCAGTCAGGGCAGGGTGCCATTCGCTACACTTTGGATGGCCGCGCGCCGACGGCGGATAGCCTGATTTATGACACGCCGCTCACGCTTGGGGACGATGCTGTGGTGCGCGCGGCAGCATTCTATGAAGGCAATGCCCTATCTCACGCACGCGAGCAAAAGCTCGATTGGGCCAGTCGCGTGTTCCGGCACGAGGATGAGCTCACACTTTGCAGTGCCAAGCTAGCGATCAAACTGGATGATGACTGGCCGCGCGAAGGTGAGCGCGCCAACTTCCTCGTTGATATCGTCAAACCCTGCTGGGTTTATGAAGCACCTGCGATGGATGGCGTAACGGGTATCAAGATAAGCGTCGGCAATCTGCCCTATAACTTCCAGATCGGGGATTTGATTGAACAGGTGGAGCTGAAAGAGTCGCAGTCTGAGGTGGGTGAAATTGTTGTCTACAAGGACAGCTGCGACACAGGCGCTGAACTCGCGCGCTTGCCGCTCGCCGAGGCTGCAAAAAGCTTTGGGGTCACCACCCTTGAAGCACCGCTGCCAGCTGAGGCGGCTGATGCCCAGTCGCTCTGTTTCCATGTGGCCGCACACCACTATGAACCCCTCTGGGCGCTTGATTGGGTGACGCTTACCCGCAGTGAATAAAGCAAAAGAAAAGGGTGGCGGTTGCCACCCTTTTTTACTTTGCGCGTGTTTGGGCTCAGGCGGCTTCCATGGCGGCGATGTTCAGCTTCTTGGAGCTCATCACCACCTGCATCACGCGGCTTGAGCGTGCCGGGTCACCACCAATGAGTTCGGCAATGTTGGCAGGCACAACCTGCCACGACAGGCCAAACTTGTCCTTGAGCCAGCCACACTCAACCTCATGGCCGCCATCAGCCGTCAGCGCATCCCAGAAATAGTCGATCTCTTCTTGAGTGTCGCACATGATGCACATGGAAATGGCTTCGCTGAATTTGAAATGTGGTCCGCCATTGAGGCCCATGAATTTCTGACCGCCGAGCTCGAAAATGACGGTCATGACCTTGCCGGGCTCGCTGCCATGTTTGTCCTGCCCTTCGCTCGGGTAGTGGGAGATGTTGGTGATCTTCGAATCCGCGAAGATCGAGGTGTAGAACTTCGCTGCTTCCTCTGCGTTACCGTCGAACCACAGGCACGGCATGATGGGTGCTTTGAGCTTCATGCGCTATTCCTCCAGCATGGCTACAAAGCCGCCAAAGATCATGCGCTGGCCGTCAAACGGCATATTGGACATGTCCATATCCATGCGCGGGTCTTCCATCGCAGCCTTCATGCCGCTGTCGCGGACTTCCTTGGAGGGCCAGGTAATCCAGGAAAAAACCACGGTTTCATCGTCGGTCTTTTTCACTGCCATCGGGAAGGATGTAACCTTGCCGTCCGGCACATCGTCGCCCCAGCATTCAACAACCGTCAGCGCACCATGGTCCTTGAACACCACCGCCGCAGTTTTGGCGAGCGCCAGATAGTCCGCCTTTTTGGCGGTCGGCACCGGGATGAGGTACCCATCAACATATGTCATTTTTCAACTCCCTGTCGTTTATATGTTGATATCAACCTATATTAAAACCACTCTCGCGTCAATAAGCAGGCCGACCTGCGGCAAACTTAACAATTGTACCAGTTTTCTCAGGTGCTTATAGAAGGGGATGCTTTTAGAAAGGACTTGTCATGAGTGAATTGCCGCCCTGCCCAAAATGTACCTCGCCTTATACCTATGAGGACGGGCCAATGCTGGTGTGCCCCGAGTGTGCGCACGAATGGGCAGCGGGAAGCGAAGTTGAGACCGCCAAGGTCATCACCGACGCGGTCGGTAATGCGCTCGCGGACGGCGACACGGTGACGGTGATCAAGGACCTCAAGGTCAAGGGCTCCTCGAACGTCGTGAAAGTGGGCACGAAGGTGAAAAACATCCGCCTTGTGGACGGCGACCATGATATCGACTGCAAGATCGACGGTTTCGGTCAGATGGGCCTGAAGTCCGAGTTCGTGAAGAAGGTATAACTGCCCGATCGAGCTAAAAGGAAAGGCCGCAAAACTCGCGGCCTTTTGTGTTTTTTTGGGGCTTATTTCCAGGCCCTGAGGGTGTGGCCCTTCACCGCATAGAACCAGATGTAGAGGTAACACGGCAGGCAGAGCCAATAGGCGGGCTGCATGTCGCCAAGGCTTGCTGCGAGGCCGCCCAGCACCGGCGGCAGGATGGCGCCACCTGCGATACCCATGATCAGGAGTGCGGAGCCTTGCGGTGTGAACTTGCCAAGGCCATCAAGCGCCAGCGGCCACAGCGCGGGCCACACCAGCGCGTGCGCGAGGCCCATCAGCGCCACGAACATCACAGCGTTTGGCACAGTTGCAATGCCAGCCCAGCCAATCAGGATTTCCGACAGCCCATGGCTTTCGGTGGAGCCGAAAACCACGCCCAGCACACAGAGCGTGCCAGCAACTGCTGAGCCCAGCAGAGCCTGTTTCTGGCTGATCAGTTTCGGGATACAGGTCACGCCAATGATATAGCCAATGGTCATGCACACCATGGTGTAACTGGTGAGGGTGGCAAACTGGGTGACACCCAGTTTCTTGCCAAAGAGGCCAATGCTGTCACCGGCAATCACCTCAACACCCACATAAGCGAAAATGCCAATGGCACCCAGCACCACTTGCGGGAACTGCAGGATGCCCTGTTTCTCGCCAGCGGGAGCCTGCGGGTCCTCTTCCGCCTCAATGTGCGGCAGCGGGGAAAACTTGACCAGTGCAATTAGTGCAGCCAGCGCGCCTGCCATATAGAGATAAGGCATGATGAGCTTTTCAGAGAGCGCCTGCAGCTCTGCCGCCGTGAGTGCTTCAAGGGCCGCCGGCGATGTGTCGCCGAGATCCGAGAAGATGAGGGCGGCGAACACCATTGGCACAATCACCCCGGCACCCTTGTTGATCAGGCCCATGATGCTGATGCGTGTGGCCGCACTTTCCTTGGGGCCTAGTAGCACCACATAGGGGTTCGACGCCGTCTGCAAAATCGTGAGGCCGGTGCCAAGCACAAACAGGCCCACGAGGAACATCGGATAGCTCGCCATGAGCGCCGCCGGGATGAATAGGAGCGCCCCCACCACCATGATGGCAAGGCCAAGCGCCATACCGTTTCGGTAACCTGTTTTTGCAAGCACCAGCGACATCGGGAACGCCATGATGAAATAGGCGAAATAGAAGGCGGTGGTGACAAAAAATGCCTGAAACTCATTCAGGTGGCAGATGATCTGCAGGAACGGGATCAGCGCGCCGTTCAGCCAGGTCACGAAGCCGAAAATAAAAAACAACAGGCCGATGATCGCCATCGGCAGGACTGTGCCAGCCCGTTTCTCCCCCATGGGTAATGTCGCGTCCATCACGCTTTTCTCCTTGTCCCCAATTCCCATTTTACTTCTCGGCCCCAAACGGGGTCCCCCCGATCCAGACCTGCTGGACGGTAATATCGTCATCAAGCGCCACCAGGTCAGCGCGTTGCCCTGCGCGGATGTGGCCCACTTCACGGTCGATTTTCAGGAAGGCGGCTGGGCTTGCGCTGGCCATCTTCGCGGCAGCCTCAACCGGCAGGCCTAGCATGCGGTGTGTGTTCCGGACCGCCGACGCCATATCGAGGTCCGAGCCTGCGAGCGTTCCGTCAGGCGCGGTGCAGCGCCCGCCGGTGACTGTGACGGCACGGCCCTGCAGGGTGAAATTCTTGTCCTTTGCGCCCACACTTGGCATCGCGTCGGTCACCAGCATTAGGTGGTCTGTGCCCTTGGCGTGAAGCGCCACATTCAGCGCTGCCTTATGCACATGGAAACCGTCAACAATGATGCCCGCGAATGCTGTGCGGCTCTCAAGCGCCGCGCCCACCACGCCGGGTGCGCGGCTTTCAAGGCCGGTCATGGCGTTATAAAGGTGGGTGAAACCGCGCACGCCAGCCTGCAGTGCGGCACTCGTTTCCTCATAGGTTGCGCCTGTGTGGCCCGCGGACAGGATGACACCTGCGTCCGTCAATCGCTTGATCATCTCTGGCGTGGTTTTCTCGGGCGCGATGGTCACATGGGTAATGCCGCGCTTGAGTGAGGTCAGCAGCTTGAAGGCGTCCTCGTCGATTGCACGAAACTTGCCCGCATCATGCACACCTTTTTTCACCGCGTTCAGGAACGGTCCTTCGATGTGGATGCCCAGGATGCCGGGCACGCCCTCTTCAATCGCTTGTTCGACAGCCCGCATGGCCTTGTCGACAACCGCAAGGTCGTCGCTGATGAGCGTGGGCAAAAGCCCCGTGGTGCCAAACTTGCGGTGCGCGGCGGCAATTTTCTTGATGCCGTCCACGGTGGGTTCATCGTTGAACAGCACGCCGCCGCCACCGTTCACCTGCACGTCTA
Organism: Kordiimonas gwangyangensis DSM 19435 = JCM 12864; assembly: GCF_000375545.1. GTDB lineage: Bacteria > Pseudomonadota > Alphaproteobacteria > Sphingomonadales > Kordiimonadaceae > Kordiimonas > Kordiimonas gwangyangensis. The sequence goes on along the minus strand of NZ_AQXF01000007.1, from coordinate 151,261 downwards.
TAAAGCCGGGCATGAGGATCTTGCCGCCAAGCGAGACACGCTCGATGCCATCCGGCAGTTCCGCGGTTTTTCTCAGTTCCGTGATCACGCCGCCGTCGATGATCAGCGAGATCAGATCAGTCCAGCGTGAACCAAGGAACAGGCGGCAGTCGGTCAGTGCAAATGGCATCAGACCGTCTCCGTCACTTTATTGAGGTGCGGTGGCTCATCAGGGTTGTAGCCGCGCGCGACCGACAGTGCGTTCGCCATCTTGTAGAAACTCTGGATGAACAGCACGGGTTCGATCACTGCGTCTGCGTCCTCCACTGTTGGCAGGGTGGTGGTGCCGTCAGCGCTAAATCCTGCTGTCATCACCTTGGCGCCGCGTGCGGCGAAGTCTGCCACGATGTCCTCAACGCCTTTGCGGGTTTCATCGTTCTGGCTGAACACCAGTACGGGAAAGCCTGCATTCACGATGGCCATGGGGCCGTGCTTCACTTCCGCCGCCGAATAGGCTTCGGCGTGCAGGCCGCATGTTTCCTTGAACTTCAGTGCAGCTTCAAGCGCGACGCCAAACCCTGCACCCCGGCCCACGACAAAGAAGTTGCGCGCGTCATGGAGGGTATCAAGCGCAGCCGACCAGTCCTTGTCCCACGCCTGTTTCAGCTTTGCGGGCAGGGTGGTGATGGTTGCCTTAAGGTGTGCATCATCCGCCCAGTGTGCAACAAGCTGCAGCACCGCACTCAGTGACGCGATATAGCTTTTGGTTGCGGCCACGCTCTTCTCTGGCCCGGCATAAAGCGGGATGACTGTGTCCGCCAGTTCCGCGAGCGGGGAGGCCGTCACATTCACAAGCGCAACCACATAAGCGCCGCTTGCCTTGGCGGCTTCCGCCGTGCGCACAAGGTCGGGGCTTTTGCCGGACTGGGAAATGGCGATGAACACAGCACCGCCGAGCATCTGCTTTGCGGCATATACTGAGCTTACAGAAGGTGCGGCACTAGAAACGAGCAGGCCAAGTTGGGTCTCAATCACATATTTGGCGAACATGGCGGCATGGTCCGAGCTGCCGCGCGCACAGGTTACAACCGCGCGGGGTTTCATCGCCCGCAGCTTTTCACCAAGCGCTACCATGGTGGCCTCATTCTCAGCCAGTTGGCGGGCAACCACATGGCTGGCCTCCTGCGCTTCGCGGTACATCAGCGTGGCATCGGGCTTGATACTCGGATTAGCATTCATCGTCTTGTCTCTCATCATGCATGCAGTTCGGCGACAAAGTCGTAAGCGTCGCCGCGGTAATAGGATTGTGTCACCTCAACCGTGGTGCCGTTCGCGAGGAACCCGCGCCGCTCGATGAACAGGCCCGGGTCGCCGTCCTTGACCCCAAGGCGTTTCGCCTGTTTGGGTGTGAAGGTGACGGCGCGCAGGCGTTGCAGCGCGCGCACCGGGCGGTGGCCGGATGCTTCCAGTGCGGTGTAAAGTGAGGTTTTGACTGCGTCCAAGCCCGGCAGCGCGAAGGCCGGGATGATTGCGGTCTCGATCGCCATCGGTGTGTCGTCGGCGTAGCGGATGCGGGTGAAGCGGTAGACCTTGGTGCCGGGGCCGAGGCCGAGGTTGAGGCTCTCCTCCGGCGTGATCACGCCTTCCGTGCGTGTGACCCATTCACTGCGCGCTTTCCAGCCGCGGCCTGCCATGTCTTCCGAGAAGGAGGAGAGGCGCGAGAAGGGTTTTTCCACGCGGCCGGATATAAAGGTGCCAGCACCCTGCTTGCGGTCCAAAAGGCCGTTCTCGACAAGGCCGTCCAGCGCTTTCCTTACCGTAATGCGCGACACATTCATCTGCGCGGCGATGTCCCGCTCCGGCGGCAGGGCGTCGCCTTTAGGGAGCGCGCCGCGTTCGATGGCGCGTTCAATCGCCCGCGCCAGCTGCTGGTATTTCGGCAGCGGACTGGCGTCATCAAGGTTTCCGATGAGGTTCACTAGGCTCATGGCTGTGCTTCTTGTGTCGTTGAATTAAGACATCTGTAGCACATATATAATACCAATTAAATACCAAAGTGGAAAATTGGGCACTCGTCAGCGTGGATAAATTAATTTATCATAGGTTTTGCAAGGCTTTGCGCCATGCATGCCATTGTGAAATTGACAGCGGTGTCAGTTAGGCGTAGTTTCCGGCGCGAGTAATTTTTGGGAAGATTATGATGGTTGATGTTTTCGATTTGGTCATCTTCGGTGGCACCGGCGACCTGTCGCGGAAGAAGCTTCTGCCTGCGCTTTACGCCGGTTTTGTCGCGGGTCGCGTGGCCGCGGACAGTCGTATAGTGCTTACCTCGCGCTCCGGCCTCAAGGGCAAGGTCTATGACTGGCTCAAGGGCGTGTTTGACGAATCACAGCCTGCCTGCGCGGTGGAGAAAGACCAACTAGAGACCTTTGCCTCCATGGTACAGGTTCTGGAGCTCGGCCTCACTGAAGGCGGTGACGACTGGGCGGCCCTCAAAGCGGCGCTTGATTGCGACGATGATCGCCCGCTTGTGCATTTCCTCGCCATCCCGCCCGGGCTGTTCACCAGCACGTGTGAGCTTCTGGGCGAATACGGCCTCAACTGTGACCGCGCGCGTGTAGTTCTGGAAAAACCGCTTGGGAATGATCTTGCATCGGCGCAGGCGATCAACGCAGATGTCGGCAAGACCTTCCGTGAGGACCAGACTTTCCGGATCGACCACTATCTGGGCAAGGAAGCGGTGCAGAATCTGCTCGCACTGCGTTTCTCCAATATCCTCTTTGAAGAACTCTGGAGCGGCCGCACCATTGACCATATCCAGATTACCATCGCAGAAAACCAGGGCGTTCAGGGCCGCGCCGGTTTCTATGAAGGCACCGGTGCCATGCGCGACATGGTGCAGAACCACCTGTTGCAGCTTCTCTGTCTCGTGGCGATGGAACCACCCGCCCGTATGGACGCGGATAGCATCCGCGACGAGAAACTGAAGGTTCTGAAGTCGCTCAAGCCCATGACCAGCGCGGAGATTGAGCGCAACGTTGTGCGCGGCCAGTATCTGGCCGGTGCCATGAACGGTCAGGCTGTGGGAAGCTACGCCGAGGACCTCGAACTTGAGCATGCCTCCCACACCGAAACCTTTGTGGCGCTCAAGGCCAATATCCAGAACTGGCGCTGGGCCGGTGTGCCATTTTATCTGCGCACGGGTAAACGCCTGCCGGACCGCTTTGCCGAGATTGTGATCCAGTTCAAATCGGTACCGCACTCGCCGCACCCGGGTTGGGGCGACCGTATCAACCCGAACCGTTTCATCATCCGCCTGCAGCCGGAAGATCACCTCGCACTGCGCATGATGGTGAAGAACCACGGCGCCAAGGCGGAAACGCTCAAGGAAGTCGAGATGAACCTCGATATCAATGGCAACGACGGGATGCGCCTCGGGCCATATCTGCGTCTCATCCTTGATGCGGCGCGTGGCGACCAGAGCCTCTTTGTGCACCGTGACGAGGTGGAGCATGCCTGGCGCTGGGTCGACAGTATTATCGAGCATTGGGAAAAATCCGAAGAACCGCCGGAGAGCTATCAGTCTGGCACCTGGGGCCCTTATGAGGCGCATGACCTCATGACCCGCGATGGCCGTGAATGGTTCCATGAAACAAGTGGCCGGAAGGTAGCGCGGTGATCAGTTGGCGCAAGTTCGATAGCCGCGCGCAGATGGTTGACGCGCTTGAGGAGGATACGACCGAAGCGCTGAGCCGTGCGCTCCGGAAGCATGGCCGTGCTTCGTGGGCAGTCTCTGGTGGCTCGACCCCCAAGCCGCTTTTTGAAGCCATGGCTGAGGTTGATATCGCCTGGGAAGACGTGCAGGTTGCCCTTGTTGACGAACGCTGGGTAGACATAGGCCACCCGCGCAGCAATGAGGCTTTCATGCGCGGCGCACTTGAAACCGGCAAGGCCGCAGAGGCGCACTTCGTTGGCATGAAAACGCCGCACGACAGCCCGTGGGACGGTGCGGCGGAAGTGAACAAGCGCTATTCAAGCCTTGCTCAACCTTTCGCCAGCGTGCTTCTGGGCATGGGGCCGGACGCGCACACCGCGTCCTTCTTCCCGGAGGCCGAAGGCCTTGAGGCAGCGCTTGATATGGGGAATGAATCTCTCTGTGTTGCGCTCACGGCCAAAAAGAGCGCGGTGACCGGGGACGAGGTCGACCGCATGAGCCTGAGTGCCTCCGCCATCGCATCGTCGCCGCACGTCGCGCTGATGATCACGGGTGAGGAGAAGCTGGCCGTGCTTGAGAACGCCTTAGAAAAAGATACCCATCTGCCTGTTGCGCGCCTCGCCAAAGTGGCAGACATCATCGTATATTGGGCGCCCTGATTGGGTGGCCCCCGCTGTCAGTATGACAGGAGCATAAAATGACGCATCCGAAGCTAGTTGAGATTACCGAGCGTGTACGCGCCCGGTCAGAAAAAAGCCGCGCGGCCTATATGGCGCGTATTGAGGCCATGCGGGCTGCAGGGCCTGCGCGCCCGCACCTGTCGTGTGGCAACCTTGCCCACGCCATTGCGGCCTGTTCCGAGGCCGAGAAAGCCAAGCTCCTTAAGGACGGCATGGTCAATATCGGCATCGTGAGCGCCTATAACGACATGCTGTCAGCGCACCAGCCCTACCATGCGAAGCTGGATGAAGTGAAAGAGGCGGTCATTCAGGCAGGCGGCGTGGCCCAGATGGCAGGCGGGGTGCCTGCCATGTGTGACGGTGTGACCCAGGGCCAGCCGGGCATGGAAATGTCCCTCTTCAGCCGTGAAGTGATCGCGATGGCGACAGGCATTGCCATGAGCCATAACGTGTTTGATGGCGGCCTCTTGTTCGGTATCTGCGACAAGATCGTGCCGGGCCTTTTAATTGGCGCCATCGCCTTCGGTCACCTGCCGTTTGTGTTTGTGCCCGCGGGGCCAATGCCGACCGGGATTTCGAACTCCGAGAAAGCCAAAGTGCGCCAGCAGTATGCCGCGGGCGAAGTAGGCCGCGATGCGCTACTTCAAAGCGAAAGCCGCGCTTATCACAGCCCGGGCACCTGCACTTTCTACGGCACCGCCAACTCGAACCAGATGATGCTTGAGATGATGGGCCTGCAACTGCCCGGCTCCAGCTTCTTCGCGCCAAATGATCCGGTGCGCGCGGCCCTTGATACGGCCGCGGCAGACCGGGTGGTCAAACTTTCGGAAGCGAAATCCGGTATCGGTCTTGCCGAGATGGTGACCGTGGAATCGGTCATCAACGGTGCCATCGGGTTGCTCGCGACCGGGGGTTCGACGAACCATACCCTGCACATTGTTGCCATCGCGGCGGCGGCCGGTATTGAGCTGACGTGGCAGGACTTTGCCGACCTCTCTGCGATCATTCCGCTGCTCGCGCGTGTGTATCCAAACGGCACGGCAGATGTGAACGCCTTCCACGAAGCGGGCGGCACGCCCTTTGTCATCAAGGAACTTTTGTCCGCTGGCCTGCTGCATGACGACGTGGAAACCATCATGGGCCATGGCCTCAAGGCCTTTGGCGAAATGCCAGCCCTTGCGGACGGCAAGCTGACATGGCGCCTGTCGCCGGACGAGCCAACTGATGAGATGATCCTGAGGAAAGTGGGCAACCCGTTCCAGTCCAACGGCGGCCTTGCCGTTTTCCACGGCCAGCTTGGCGAAGCGGTGATGAAAATCTCTGCCGTGAAGCCGGAGCACCGCTATGTGGAAGCGCCCGCCATCGTGTTTGAGGATCAGGACGATCTGTTGAAGGCCTATAAGGCGGGCGAGCTTGAAAAAGATTTCATCGCTGTTATCCGTTTCCAGGGGCCAAAAGCGAACGGGATGCCCGAGTTGCACAAGCTGACGCCAAGCCTTGGTGTGCTGCAGGACAAGGGCTTCAAGGTTGCGCTGGTGACCGATGGCCGCATGTCGGGCGCGAGCGGCAAAGTGCCGTCCGTCATTCACGTAACGCCGGAAGCCGCAAACGGTGGCCCCATTGCTCGCGTGCAGAACGGCGACCTGATCCGCATCGACGCCGACAATGGCGAGCTGACGCTTCTTGTCGATGAAAAAGAATTCGCTGGCCGGACTGCATCGACCGGCCCTAATAATCCTGAAACATTTGGCCGTAATCTGTTTGCTGGTATGCGTGCGCTTGTGGGCGATGCCGCAAAAGGCGCTTCGGTCTTTTGACCACCGGGAATGAGGGATAAAAATGTCTGACGTACTTGCAGTTCTGAAAAAATCGCCGGTTATCCCGGTGCTGGCGTTCAAAAGCGCGCAGGAAGCGGTGGATGTGTGCCGCGTGCTGTTTGACGAGGGCTTGAGCGTGCTTGAAATCACGCTTCGGCACGAAAGCGCGCTCGCGGCCATCAACGCGGTAAAGGAAGACCTTCCGGCTGACGCTTGCGTTGGTGCGGGCACGGTCGTCACGCCGGCGCTGGCAGAAGCTGCGATTGAAGCGGGTGCCGAGTTTGGCGTGAGCCCCGGCCTGACGCCGGAACTGGCCGCGGCGGTCAAAAAGCTGAACTGGCCGTTCCTGCCCGGTATCGCCACGCTGTCGGAGGCCATGCAAGCCCGCGAATGGGGCTTCACCGAGCTTAAGTTCTTCCCGGCCAATATCTCGGGCGGCACTGGTTTCCTGAAGGCGGTGGGCAGCGTGCTGCCGGACCTCACCTTCTGCCCGACGGGCGGCATTTCGGTTGATACCGCGCCGGATTACCGTGCGCTGCCGAATGTGGCGACTGTCGGTGGTTCATGGATCACCCCGCGCGGCCGTGACGGCAGCATTGACCTTGGCCTCGTGCGGGAACTCGCGCGCACTGCCGTCGAGGGCCACTAGACCAACTCCAAAATCGCGAGGCAGGGCGGTTTTCCCTGCTTCCTGCGGCTATTCCTCCTGAATGGTCGCGTCAATCCAGTCCTTGTAGGCTGAAAGGCGCACCTGAACCGCCGTGCGACCATAAAGGCCGCCTTTGAAGTCTGCGAGCAAGCCTTCGTACACCTGCCAGCTTGAAAGCCCAAGCGCATATGGTTTGCCGTCTTTCACAATCACTGACGGCCCGCCGCTATCGCCCGAGCCGAACATGCCTTCAAGTTCAAGGGCATCGCTGTTCTCGCCCGGCGCATCAAAATCGAAGCGCAGCCACCGTTCGTCCGCGTCCTCAATAACATTCTGGAAATAGCCAAGCATGCGGTCCTGTTTGGTGGGCAGGTCCTCGCCGGTCAGGCCGTTGCCTTTGGCCCCGCGCCCATAAATCGTCACTGTCTGGCCGACCTCATTGGTGCCCGAGTATACCGATATTGGCTCGCGGTCTGTGACATCAGTGGCGAGCTTGATCAGGACAATGTCATCCCGGTTTGCGAGAAATGTCATCAACGGGGCCGCGTCACCGTCGCTGAGGTCAGGCATGTCGGTCCGCCAACCGGGATGGAAGACCAGCTTTTCCATCTGGTAGGGCTGGCCGCCGATCTCAATTGTTTTGCCGACATAGTCATAGAAAATGGTGTGTGCGACCGTCGCTACCCAGTTAGGCGCAACCAGGATACCACTACCTTCATGCGGCATGTCGATGAGATAGGAAGGCGCGGCCGAGGGCTGATACGCTGCTGCGGGTTTGTCATGGCGCCGCACCTCTGCATGCGCCGGTATCGCATGGATCAGTATCAGTGCTCCCACCAATGCGGTAATAACTTTCATGACGTTTCCTCGCGTGTGACAGTTGCAGCTTTTTGAGTGTCGTTGGCGCACGCTAAAGCGCATCCCCTCACTTGGCAATAACAAGGGCAAGCGTGCGACAGCATTGCATCCGGCAGACATCTCCGAGATTGCAATTTGGCCCTGCGCGCTGTTTGATAAGTGACATGCCGGCAAAGGGGGCAGTCATGAGCGTTATTCCAATCACAATTCTATATGCAGGGCTCTATGGCCTGTTGATGGTGTTCCTGTCACTCAAGGTTTCCTTCATGCGAGCGCGGCGTGATGTGGAATTTGGTGATGGTGGCAATGCTGATCTTCAAACCAGTATTCGAGTATTTGGCAACTTCACCGAATACGTGCCGCTGATGCTGGTGCTCTTTCTCCTGCTTGAGCTTGCGCACACGCGGGAGATACTGCTGCATGCCATTGGAATGTCCCTTTTGCTCATGCGAATCCTTCATGCGGTCAGCCTGAAAGTGGGTGCCTCAGGTGTGCCGTGGCGGCGCATGGGGCGTTTTATCTCGGCGCTTGGCACGCTGCTCATCCTGACGGGCATGAGCCTTCTGCTGGTCAAACCCTATGTTACCAGCATTTTTTGAACGTTCGTTGAATTTTTTGACGTAAGGCCCTTGACCACACGCGTTCAAGCCTTCTAGGCTCGCCCTCTAATCGGGGCAGGGGAGGCCATCCGTGAAAATTATCCACGTCGCATTTGCGTGTTTACTGGCGATTGCCGGCATCACCGTCTTTATTCTGTTGAGCGAACCGCCTGCGGGTGTGACAGGCATCGCGCACGAAACAGCCGCGGGCATGAAGCTGGGCGGTGACGGTGCTGCAAGGCTGGAGCCTATCGGCCGTGCGCCATTTTATTTCCAGATTGGTGTCATCTGTTTCGCGGCCAGCCTGCTGTACATGGGTGTGGCCGAGCGGCGGCGCGATACTGCGCTCAAGCTCTCCGTGCTTGTGATGACCGGCATCGCGCTTTTTGTCTGGTACATGCTTTATAGCGGCTATGAAGCCTATCTCGCGACCGGCGAGACTGATGTGGTTTTCGGCTTCCCTGTGCCCACCAATTGGATGTTCTGGGGCATCTGGGGCAGCTTTGCGGTCTTTGACCTGTTCTACGTGGTGATGTTCCGGCGTTATTTCCTCCCCTATGAGGATGAGGAAGCGTTCGCAAGCCTTGTTGCGGAACTGAAGGCTGAAGAGGAGCGCGCATAATGGAAGAATACCGTCAGGGCGTTATCCTTACCTGTGTTGCGCTATACATGGTTATGTGTATTGGCGTCGGCCTGTGGGCCATGCGGCGCACCAAATCCGCGGGTGACTTCTTCGTCGCCGGGCGCGGGCTTGGGCCGATTGTGGTCAGCCTCGCTGTTTTCTCCTCCACACTGTCGGGCTTCGGTTTCGTGGGTGGGCCGGGCCTTGTGTACGCTACCGGCCTCAGCTCCATCTGGATGGCGGTGTGTTCCGCGCTTGGCTACGCCACTGGCTTTTACCTTGTTTCCAAACGCATCCGCATGATCGCGGAAGTACGCGATACCATGTCGCTCCCCGATGTGGTTTATGCGCGCTATGGCAGCAACGCCGCGCGGCTCTTGACCGCAGGCACAATCCTTATGGGTGTGCTCGGTTATCTCGCCACCCAAATCCTCGCGATGGCACTGGTGCTGCAATCCATCCTTTCGGCGTCTGCCATGTTCGCGGATATCAGCCTGCTTGCCTGCGTGGTGCTCTCCTCCGCGGTGTTGATTTTCTACTGTGTGACGGGCGGCATTATCGCGTCTGTCTACACAGACCTTGTGCAGGGTATTGTCATGATCATCTCAGGCGCGCTTGTGGTGATTACGGCGGCCAGTGTATTTGATGGCGGCTTTGCTGAGGTCAGCAACATCCTGTTGCAGAACGATGGTGAGGACATCATGCCGTTCGGCACGCTTGGCACCATGGCGTCCTTGAGCTGGTTTTTCCTCTTTGGCCTTGGTCTCGCGGGCCAGCCCCATGTGGCGACCAAGATGATGATGAACCGCAAGCTTTCTGACAACCGCATCATCATGCCCATGACTGTGCTGGGTTATGTGGTGGCGGCGATGCTGTGGATTTCGGTTGGCGTTGTGATGCGCGCACTTGTGCTGGGTGACGTGGCTTTGCCGCTCGGCGCGCCGGACGAGGCCGCGCCTGTGTTCCTCTCCACCTACGCGCATCCGCTCCTCGCCGGTATCGTGTTTGCCGGGCTTTTTGCAGCCATCATGTCCACGGCGGATGGCTTCCTCAATATCGGTGCGGCTGCCATCATCCACGATATCCCCAAGGCGATCCGTGGCCGTTCGCTCGAGCGGGAGCTTTTCTGGGCGCGCACTGCGACCGTTGGGCTCTCGGTGCTGTCGGCCTTTATCGCGCTTGGCAGTGACAAGCTGGTGGGGCTATTGGGTGCGTTTGGCTGGGGCATGTTTGCCGCCGCCCTGGTGCCGGTGGTGCTTATTGGGCTTAACTGGAAGCAGGCCAGCGCGCGGGCAGCGATTGTCGCAATCACCGCCAGCCTGATCGTCAATCTCTATATGCAGCTTGCGGGAGTGAGTGTACCTTACGGCATCTCTGGCGGGTTCCTCGCCATGCTTACGTCGCTCCTCCTGTTCATTGGCCTGTCGCTTGCTGAAAAACCGAAGCCGCTGCCCAAAGATATTGATCGGATCATGGATCTCTAGCGTAAAGGTCCTAGACCTTTGTGCTGAGGAGCGTTTGTGAAACCCGTTCTTGTGCTGATGAATGGTGCGCTGCGCCTTGATGACCATCCGGCGCTCGCCAAGGCGTGCGCGACTGGCGCGCCGGTGATCCCTGTTTTCATCCTTGATGATGCAGCGGCAGGCGACTGGAAGCTGGGCGGCGCCAAGCGCTGGTGGCTTCGGGAATCGCTCATAGCCCTTAGTAGTGAGCTAGAGTCCAAGGGCAGCGCCCTTGTGCGCCGGTCCGGCAACACACTCGATATCCTGATGGCGCTGATTGAGGAGACAGGTGCTGGCGCGCTGCACATGACCCGCGCCTATGAACCCCACCTCGCCAAGCTGCAGGATGCGGTCTATGACCTCGCGGAAGAACTCGGCGTCACTTGCCGCCGCTTTGCCGGTAACCTGCTCCTTGAGCCTGAGCAGGTGCGCAATAAGACGGGCGGGGTGTATGAGGTTTTCTCCCCCTTCTGGCGCCGCGCGCTTGAGCTGATTGATGGCACAACCCCCACGCCTGCGCCCGAAGACATCCCTGCGCCAGAGACTTGGCCCGAGAGCTATACACTCGACCTTGACCCCAAACCCGCACACTGGGCCGAGCCGATTGCGGCCTTCTGGACACCGGGGGAGGCCGCCGCGCATGAACGCCTTGCGGACTTTCTGGACGGCCCGGTGGCCGAGTATAAGGACATGCGCGACATACCGTCAGTAGATGCCACCTCGCGCCTGTCGCCTTACCTCGCGAACGGGGAGATCAGCCCGCGCCGCATCTGGCATGAGGCAATGATTGCGCGCGGTGAGGAAAGTGCGAGAGAAAAAGGCGCGGACTGGTTCCTGCGTGAACTGGGCTGGCGCGAGTTCAGCACGCACCTTCTGTTCAATTTTCCGCATATCCCGGAGCGTCCGCTCAAAAGCAAGTTTGCCGCTTTCCCGTGGCGGGAGGGCTATGACGATGCTGTTACCGCGTGGCAAAAGGGGCAAACTGGGTTCCCGATCATTGACGCAGGCATGCGCCAGCTTTGGCAAACGGGCTGGATGCACAACCGGGTGCGCATGATTGTGGCGTCATTTCTGGTCAAAGACATGCTGTGGCACTGGCGCACGGGTGAAGACTGGTTCTGGGATACACTCGTGGATGCCGACCTCGCCAACAATGCCGCGAGCTGGCAGTGGGTCGCGGGTTGTGGTGCCGATGCGGCGCCCTATTTCCGCATCTTCAACCCGGTCACGCAGGGCGAAAAGTTCGACCCCAAGGGTGCTTATATTCGCGAGTACGTGCCGGAACTGAAAGACCTGCCGGATGAATATATCCACGCGCCGTTCGAGGCGCCGGTGGGTGTGCTCAAGATGGCGGGCATCACGCTTGGCAAGACCTACCCCAAGCCGATGCTGGACCGCAAAGCCGCGCGCGAACGCGCGCTTGCGGCCCTTGAGAGCACCAAAGGGGAATAGGGGCGGTCAGTCCGCCCCGGCCATAGCCTTTTGCCGCAGCTCTTCGATGATGCCCGCTTCCATCCAGTAGATGTCCACGTTCACGTTGTCGCCGTCGCGGGCCACCACGCGGTCGAACATCAGGTATTTGCCGTCCGGCGTCACGCTGGCCCAGAAATCATCCTGATCCGAATTGACGGTCGGCCCCATATTGATCGCCGGTCCCCATTCGCCGTCCGCCATGCGGAAGCTGATGTAAAGGTCGGATTCGCCAAAACCTCCCTCGCGTTCGCTGTCCCAGATCAGATAGCTCTCGTCCGCTGCGATGAAGGGGTGGGCGGTCATCTTGCCGCTGTTGAACTGGCTTGGCATCATCGCAGGCGGCTGGCGTTCTCCCTCTTTCATGCGCGAGATACGGATCACGTCACCGGTTTTATAGTCGTCGAAAACATAAGTGCCGGCGTCCGATGCGGTCAGGCGCATGACGCCCCAGTCCGGCCGGTCAAAAAGCGGCCCGAGGCTCTTGGTCTCTGACCAGCCGTCGCCCTCGCGCGTCCGGTAGCCTTTGGCCAGGTGCATGGTCTGGCCGTCTGAGGTGATGAAGGGTTCGCCGGTGCGGCGGAACTCGGTGAACTTCTGCCACACGCCATCCGTCATCCGGAAGCCGACGATGTGGGGCCTCTCAAAGCCCTCTGCTGTGACATAATAGAATTCCTGCATGCCGGGCGCAAAAACGCCCTCAAGCTCCCATTTGTCTGTGGAGATGACGCCAGGTGCAAACACCTCCGCCACCTTGCCGGGTGGGCTCTGGCCCATCAGCGGGCCTTCAAGCTTGGGGAAATCCCCAGCGGTGGCTGTCGCGGAAATGCCAAAGGCCAGCATCAGTGTGAGATACTGTTTCATAATCCCCTCCCTCTTTGTGTGTAATGTTATTTCATTTATACATACAAAGAGGGAGGATCACCCTCAACTGCTTTCGGCTGAAGTGAGCATATGCTGCGATGAGTAGCTTAGGCGAGGCCCAGTTCCTTCAGGATATCCTCTGTGTCCGCCCCGCGCGCCACCGGGCCGTGGCGTACCCCCACTTCCGTGCGCGAGAAGCGCGGTGTGGGCGCGGGCTGGCGCACGCCGTCTACCTCAATGAAGCTTTCGCGTGCCTCGTTGTGCGGGTGTTTGTGGGCCTCCCAGAACGGCAGGATGGGGGCAAAGCAGGCGTCTGTGCCATCAAACATGGCGCACCACTCATCCCGTGTGCGGGTCTTGAATAGCGTTTTCAGCTCAGCCTTCAGGCCCGCCCACTCCATCGGGTTCAGGTGTTTCTGCATCCACGTGGCGTCGAGCCCCGCTTTCTCGACAAAGACCTGCATGAACTGCGGCTCGATCGCGCCGAGGGAGACATATTCCCCGTCCTTGGTCTCGAACGTGCCGTAGAAATGCGCACCACCGTCAAGGAGGTTCACCCCGCGCATGGGGGCCCAGCGCCCGCTCGCCAGCATCGAGTGGAAGATGGACATCAGCGCGGACGAGCCCTCGACCATGCTCACGTCAATCGCCTGCCCTTTGCCGGATGTGCGGGCTTCAAGGATGCCGCACACAAGACCAAACGCCAGCATCATGCCGCCGCCGCCATAGTCGCCCACGAGGTTGAGCGGCGCACTCGGCGGCCCGTCACCGGGCCCCATGCCGTGCAGCGCGCCGGAAAGCGAAATATAATTGATGTCATGGCCCGCCGTTTTGGCGAGCGGCCCGGTCTGGCCCCAGCCGGTCATACGGCCATAAACGATTTTGGGGTTGGCCCCCAGCACCTCATTCGGGCCGAGGCCAAGCTTCTCCATCACGCCGGGGCGGAAACCCTCGAACAGCGCATCGGCGGTCTCGCAAAGCTTCAGGAGTGTGGTGCGGCCCTCATCCGACTTCAGGTCAAGCGCGATCGAGCGTTTGCCGCGGCGGTTGATGTCCACCTTCATGTCCATAGGGGAGGGCGGCCCTGCACGGTCCACCAGAATAACCTCTGCGCCCATATCCGCGAGCATCATGCCCGCAAACGGCCCCGGCCCGATACCAGCCAGTTCAATGATGCGCACGCCGCTAAGTGGCCCCATGGTCAGTCCCCCTAATTGATGTCTTCCCTAACCATCTAGGGCAGTTGAGCAGTATTTCGAGCAATAAAAAAGCCGACACCTTCGCGAGGTATCGGCTTTCGTTGTCTTCAGCCAGTGCGGCTTATTTCGGTGCCATGCGCGCGGCGGCATCCATGCGGATGGTTTCGCCGTTCAGGTAGGCATTGTCCACGATATGGGCGGCGAGCTTGGCGTATTCATGCGGCTGGCCGAGGCGTTTCGGGAACACCACCTGCTGCTTGAGGCTGTCAACCGCTGCTTCCGGCAGGCCGTCAAACAGCGGCGTGTGGATAAAGCCCGGTGCAATGGTCATCACGCGCACACCTTGGCGGGAAAATTCACGTGCTGTCGGCAGCGTGATCGCAGCCACACCCCCTTTGGAGGCGGAGTAGGCCGCCTGGCCGATCTGGCCCTCGAATGCGGCGACCGAGGCGGTGTTGATGATCACACCGCGCTCGCCGTCCTCGTTCGGCGCGTTCGTCTGCATGGCTTCTGCGGCCTGTGCGGTCACGTTGAAGGTGCCGATGAGGTTGACAGAGACCACCTTGCGGAAATGGTCAAGGCCATAACGGTTGCCTTCACGGTCCAGCACCTTTTGCGGCGTGGCGATACCGGCGCAGTTTACCGCTATGTCCACTTGGCCGTATTTGTCCTTCGCGACGGCGATGGCGTTGGCGACCGATTCTTCGCTCGTCACATCGGTGTGCACATAGGTTACCTTGCCTTTGAACTGCGCTTCCACGGTTGCACCTGCCTCATCATTGAGGTCGAGGATCACAACATTTGCGCCAAGCGCTACAAAATGCTCGGTCGTGGCGCGGCCAAGGCCTGATGCGCCGCCGGTCACAAGCGCGGTTTTGCCTTTGATATCCATTTTAACAAACTCTCCTGATCGGTCATGTTGCGGTGCAGCATATAGGCGTGAAATCACGGATGCAAGCACTGCGGCCATGGCGCGCAGGTGGCTGTGTTATTCAGGCTTTTCGGTTGCGAAAAAGCGGCGAATTGCGATGAGTGCCGCCGGATGCAGGATGGTGGCGTGGCTCTCCGCCTCCATCGGCTCGAAGGTCCATGTGAGGGTGACTGGTGCATGGGCGGCGAGCGCGTCTGCCACCCTGTCCACGCCCGCGCGCATGTCGGCACCAATCTCACCCTCCGTGCCCTCGTTCGCGATGGTCAGGAACAGTTTGGTGCCCGCAGGTGCCGGATGGTGCTGAAGCAGCATCGGTGCGGCTTTGGCGAGGGACTGATCGTCCCACCACAGCATGGGGCTGATGGCGATATACCCGGTGAAAAGCTCTGGCTGGCGCAGCAGGGTCTCAAGCGTGAACATGCCCGCCGCACTCTCCCCCATCAGTACCCGTTCGTCCGTCACCCTGTATTGGTTTTTGATGTAAGGTAACAGTTCATCCGCGATAAACTGCCGGAAAGCCGCCGCACCCCCTGCGGTCTTGAGCCGGGGCGAGCTTGCCATGAATGCCTGCCCGGCAGGCGTTGTGGGGGCATGGATCAGGTCATGGTAGCGGTCGATATTCTCAATGCCGACAAGGATAAATTCCCGCATGCCGCGCCAGTCCGCAGCCAGGGATGCAATGCCCGCAATATGGATGAAATCCTCCTGCACACCGCCGTCCAGCATCAGGAGGACGGGGTAGGCCTGCTGCCCACCCTCATAGCTTGGCGGCAGGTAGACATTGATGCGCCGGGTCTGGCCCAGAATGTCGGACCGGATGTCATAGCCCTGCGCGATGGTTACAGGTTCGCCCGCATAAGCGCAGTGGCCGATGAGGGCTGCGCAAAATAGGGCGATGGCGGCAAAGGTGCGGGCAAGGTCACGCATGGCAGGCCTCAGGCGCTGTAGGTGAAAATCTGGGTTTCATAGTCATTGCCGGGCAGGGTTTCCTGCCGGTCAAACACAAAGCCCAGTTTCTTGAGCAGACCGATGGATTTAACATTGTCCGGCGACACGAGCGCGAGCAGGCGGTCAAGGCCCAGCACGTTGCGGGCGTGCGCCATGGTGGCCGCCGCCGCCTCATGGCCGTAGCCTTTTGATGTATAGTCCGGCAGGTAGGCGAAGCCGATATCCGGCACATCAAAGGTGGGGCGCACCACAAGGCCGCAGCAGCCGATGGGCTCACCGCTGTCTTTCAGGGTTGCAACCAGCAAGCCCTTGCCGTTTTTGCGGTAGCTGCCGATGAAATTATTGCTGATGTAATTCGCCGCATCATCAAGGCTGTGCACACCCCGGTCGCCGACAAATTGTTTGAATGCCGGGTCGTTATAAAGCGCATACACAAAGGCTGTGTCGTCCAATGTCGCTTCGCGCAGGATCAGGCGTTCGGTCTCAATGGTGTCGACATAATGTTCAGTCATGTTTTTTCTCCGCTGTCGGCTCAGGCCGTTTGAGGGACAGTAGAAGAGCTTTTATATTACGTAAAATGATAGTATTTCATTTTAGTATGAATTTAATTCACAGATAATGCGTGATGGATAAACTGCCACCCCTCAAGGCCATGCAGGCTTTTGAAGCGACAGCACGGCACCTCAGCTTTAGCCGCGCGGCGGATGAACTGTGTGTGACGCAAAGCGCCGTCAGCCATCAGGTGCGCGTGCTGGAAGACTTCCTTGGCAAGGCGCTTCTGACCCGGCGTGGCCGGACTGTAACGCTGACGCAGGACGGTGACACTTTCTATTCCGTGGTGGGGGACTGTTTCCGCCGTATGGGCAGCGTGACCGACCATCTGACCGGAAAGGCGCGCACCACGCTCAAGATCATGGTGCAAACCACCATCGCGGCGGAATGGGTGATGCCGCGCCTGCACCGCTTCTCGGAACAACATGGCAATATCGATGCCCGCCTTGACACCTTCCTGATGGCCAAAAGTTTTGATGCGGCAGACTATGACATCCTCATCGGCGCCTGGCCCGCGCCCGAAGGTTTTGTCTCGCAGCGTATCAGGAATGACCGCTGGTTCCCTGTCTGCTCGCCAAAGGTATACGCCCGGCTTGATGCGCATGACCCTGCCTCATTGCTCGCCCATCCGCTCTATAGTTCGGAAGAAGGCAGCGACTGGACCTTATGGATGCAGCAGCAAGGCGTGCGCCCACCCGCCACCATGGACGTGCGCCATTTCAATCTGGCCCTCCTCACGCTCCGGGCGGCTGCGTGGGGGCAGGGCATCGCGCTCAGCCATGACCTTGTGGCCGGTAGCATGATCGAAGCTGGGATGGTTATCCCCCTTCGCCAGTTCAGCTATTCGCTGCCGTGGGGGCAATATTACCTGCATCACCGCAGCAGCTCCCATAATGCTGGTGAGATCGCCTGTTTCCTCGACTGGGTGCTGGCGGAGTTGGATGCGACAAAACAGGCTACCGGTTCAGGCGGTGCGGCATGACCGGCATTGATGGCATGCCACAAAGCACCCCGGTGCCGGATTGGGTGGCCGCGGGTGCGTGGAAACCGCGCGGATATGGCCTGCTTGTGCTTGTTCGGCGCAATATCCTGACGTTGTGTTTTTTGGTTTCCTATTTTTCCGCGCAGTGGCATGGCTGGAACACCCCTGTGTGGGATCTCTTCGTAGCGATTGGGCTTGACTATGTTCAGCGACAACTGAGCTGGAGTTTGCAGACCAATCCGGTGGATGTCTATAAAAGTTCAGTGTCGTCAGTGAACACGCATCTGCCGAGAAACGATCTTGAGCGTTGGCGCATGCGGCGGCCTATCGTGGCGCATGGATGCATCCTGTTGCTGCTGTTCGGCCCATGGCTGTTGCTCGATTATTACTACCCATTACTGCCTGTTATGGCGGCCAGTTATTACATGGCCTACCTGTTGCTAATTATTGCGCCTTTTTCCGGCGTATTTCGGAATTTTGAAAAACATACGGAACCAGATTTTCCTCCCGGTATGAAATTGCCCGAGGTGCTGCGGCGACACGGCAAGCGAGACATCAGCCGGGTGCAGATCTCCGTTTACCTATGGCTCTTGCTTGCTTTGCCGCTGATCATATTTTTTTGGTTCGTGGTGGCCTCATGGCCGGGCCGTCCGGGGGCGCAAATCGGTGCCAGTTATCTCACGGCGTGTGTAGTGCTTGCTGCGGACCAGGCTATCTATCAGTGTAAGGTTTATTTTATATCGACTTTCCATTCGGAAGACGAGGCAGTGGGGACGGAACAGGAAGGCTGATGGGGCAGTGGGCGCCGTCATCATATAATTGTGATGCGCCAAATGGGCGCATCTGCTTGGATTGCTTGTGGGCACCCCCATATTGCACATGCATGATATCAACAGGCCATGACGCAGCCGGAGGCTTTTATGACGTTTGACTATGATCTTTTTGTAATTGGTGCGGGCTCCGGCGGGGTGCGCGCGAGCCGGATTGCCTCAAGCCTTGGTGCGCGTGTTGCGGTGGCTGAGGAATACCGCGTTGGCGGCACCTGCGTGATCCGCGGCTGTGTGCCCAAAAAGCTGATGGTCTATGCTTCCCACTTCGCGGAAGATTTTGAACTGGCGCGCGGCTTTGGCTGGTCTGTCGGTGAAACATCGTTTGACTGGAAAACCTTCATCGCGCGCAAGGATGCGGAGATTGACCGCCTGAACGGGCTCTATATCAAAACGCTCGAAGGTGCGGGGGTTGAGATCATTGATGGCCGTGCGACTGTCACCGGCCCCAACAGCGTGCGGGTGGGCGAGCGCGAGATCACGGCGAAAACCATCCTTGTCGCCACCGGCGGCTGGCCGCATATGCCGGATGTGCCGGGTATCGAGCATGCGATTTCCTCCAATGAGGCCTTCCATCTTGAGGAACAGCCCGAGCATATTGTTGTTGTGGGTGGTGGCTATATCGCGGTGGAATTTGCGGGCATCTTCCATGGTATGGGATCAAACGTCAGCCTGCTCTACCGCAGTGAACAGATCCTGCGCGGCTTTGATGATGACCTGCGTGACCGTCTGAACACCGAGATGCGCCGCAAGGGCATCGATGTGCGCACGGACACCAACATCACCAAAATCGAGAAGCTGGAGCGCGGCGTGCGCCTCACGCTCACGGACGGCAGCACGATGGACGCTGACGCGGTGATGTATGCCACGGGCCGCGTACCCAACACCAAGGGTCTCGGGCTTGAAAGCTCGGGGGTCGCGCTTGGCAAGGGCGGCGCCATCAAGGTGGATAAATACAGCAAAACCAATGTGGATAGCATTTATGCGGTCGGCGACGTGACGGACCGGGTGGCGCTCACCCCCGTTGCTATCAAGGAAGGCCACGCCTTTGCGCTCACGGTCTTTGG
Source organism: Kordiimonas gwangyangensis DSM 19435 = JCM 12864 (assembly GCF_000375545.1). Taxonomy (GTDB): domain Bacteria; phylum Pseudomonadota; class Alphaproteobacteria; order Sphingomonadales; family Kordiimonadaceae; genus Kordiimonas; species Kordiimonas gwangyangensis. Next base: position 132,000 of record NZ_AQXF01000007.1, on the reverse strand, counting down.
TGGCACGCCCATGGCGGCCGAGCATGACGCGATCCCGACCGCCGTTTTCTCGCAGCCGCCCATTGGTACGGTGGGCCTGTCTGAGGCTGACGCGAAGGAAAAATACGGCGACGTGACGGTCTATACGTCCGACTTCAAGCCGATGAAACACACCATTGGCGGTTCGGACGAACGCGCTTTTGCCAAGCTGATTGTCGATAAAGCGAGTGACCGCGTTGTCGGCGCACACATGATTGGTGCCGACGCGGCGGAGATTATCCAGGGAATTGGCATCGCGGTGAAAGCCGGTCTCACAAAAGCGCAGTTTGATGCAACGGTTGCGGTGCATCCTTCAAGTGCGGAGGAGTTTGTGCTCATGCGCACACCCCGCGCAGATTAAGCACACATTCCGCACACGCTTTTGGGTATTATTGGAAAATAATTCCCAAAATAGCTTGAATATATCAAGTTGATAGAAAAAGTTCGTCGTTTTTGAGTTGGAAGAAGAGTATTAGAGGCACATAGGTAACAAGGGCATTGACAGCAGGCCAACTTAGGAGTTGCCTGTTGAGAGAGAAGGAGGGACGGCCAATGACCTCTGACATTCAGGTTCTGGAATCGGCAGTTGTCCGCTTTGCGGGCGATAGTGGTGATGGCATGCAGCTCACGGGCAGCCAGTTCACCACGTCAACGGCGCTCTCCGGCAGCGATCTTGCCACTTTCCCTGATTTTCCAGCAGAAATTCGCGCACCTGCCGGCACCACCTTCGGGGTCTCGGCGTTCCAGATCAACTTCGGTGCCAAGTCGATCAAGACGGTCGGTGACAGGCCGGATGTGCTTGTCGCCATGAACCCTGCGGCGCTCAAGGTCAATGTGCAAAACCTGCGCAGTGGCGGTCTTTTGGTCGTCGATACCGGCGCATTTTCAAAACGCAATCTCCAGAAGGCAGGCTACGAGACTGACCCGCTGACGACCGGCGAGCTGGATGATTTTCAGGTGGTTGAGCTCGATGTCTCCAAGCTAACCCTCGAGGCCGTAAAGGAATTTGGCCTCGGCAACAAGGAAGCACTGCGCTGCAAGAACATGTGGACGCTTGGCCTCATGCTCTGGATGTTCTCCCGCAACCGGGAGCCGGTGATCGCATGGCTCGAGAAAAAATTTTCCAAACTGCCCAATATCGCGAGCGCCAACATCGCCGCCCTCAACGCCGGACACGCGTTTGGGGAAACGGCGGAGCTGTCGGCGCATTTCAAACGCTACCAGATTGGCGCGAAGCATAGCGAGGCGGGGATTTACCGGACGGTGACTGGTAGTCAGGCGCTGTCGTGGGGTATTGTGGCCGGTGGGGAGCTCGCGCGGTTACCGATTGTACTGGGGTCCTACCCGATCACGCCGGCATCGCCAATTTTGCATACGCTGTCGAACATGAAAGAGCTTGGGGTTGTTACTTTCCAGGCCGAGGACGAAATTGCGGCGATTTGCGCGGCGATTGGCGCGTCCTATGGCGGTGCACTTGGTGTGACCAGTTCAAGCGGCCCGGGGATTGCGCTGAAGGGCGAGGCGCTGGGGCTTGCGATCTCGACCGAGCTACCGGTCGTCGTGATCAACAGCCAGCGCGGCGGGCCCTCGACTGGGCTGCCGACAAAGACCGAGCAGTCCGACCTTTACCAAGCCATTTATGGCCGGAACGGTGACGCGCCCCTGCCTGTGATCGCGACGCGTAGCCCCGGCGACTGTTTTGAGGCCGCGATTGAGGCTTGCCGGATTGCGATCAAATATATGACGCCAGTGATGCTGCTGACGGACGGCTTTATCGCGAACGCCGCCGAGCCGTGGAAACTGCCGGACCTTAACGCGCTGACGCCTTTCCCGGTGAAGTTTGCGGAAGCGCCGGAGGATGAGAGCGAGTTCAACCCGTTCAAACGGGACGAGCAGACGCTCGCACGCCACTGGCCGAAGCCCGGCGTGTCGGGCACCGAACACCGCATTGGCGGCATCGAGAAAAGCTTTGATAGTGGTCATATCTCCTATGATCCGGCCAACCACCAGAAGATGACGGACACACGCGCAGGCAAGATTGACGGCATCGCGAACGATATTCCGCTGCAGACCGTCGATCAGGGTGAGGAGAGTGGAACGCTTGCGGTTGTTGGCTGGGGCTCGACCTATGGCCCTATTTCGGAGGCGGTGAAAGCCGCGCGTGCTGAGGGGCTGAACGTTTCCCACATCCACATTCGCTACCTGCATCCGTTCCCGGCAAACCTTGGCATGCTTCTCAAGAACTACGCCAAGGTGATCGTGCCCGAGATGAACAACGGCCAGCTTAAAACCGTGATCCGCGACCGTTTCCTCATTGATGCGAAACCGGTGAACAAAGTGTCTGGCCAGCCGTTCAAGATCCAGGAACTTCTGGATGTCATCCGCGCTGAAGCGGCGAATTAAGGGAGAGCGAAGATGAATGAACTGAGCACCCCGAAAACACCGCTGACGATCAAGGATTTCACCAGCGACCAGGAAGTGCGTTGGTGCCCGGGTTGCGGTGACTATGCGATCCTGAAGTGCATGCAGCGTACCTTGCCGGAAATGGGTGTCACGCGCGAGAATACGGTGTTTGTATCGGGCATCGGCTGTTCAAGCCGTTTCCCCTATTATATGAACACATATGGCTTCCACACCATTCACGGTCGCGCGCCTGCGGTGGCGACGGGCTTGAAGCTCGCGAACCCTGAACTGGATGTATGGGTCATTACCGGCGACGGCGACGGGCTGTCGATCGGGGGTAATCACCTGATGCATGCGCTGAGGCGCGATGTGGATTTGAATATCCTGTTGTTCAACAACAAGATTTACGGGCTGACCAAAGGCCAGTATTCGCCGACGTCTGACCTCGGTACACGGTCACCGTCCACGCCACAGGGTTCGGTTGACCCGGCCCTCAACCCGATCAGCTATGCGCTTGGGTCCGGTGCTCACTTCATCGCCCGCACGGTTGATACGGCGCAGAAGCATATGCCGGGCGTGTTCAAACGTGCCCATGCGTTCAAAGGAGCGTCCTTTGTCGAGATCTTGCAGAACTGCATCGTCTATAACGACGAGGCATGGCAGGGCATCACCGACAAGAGTGTGGCGGCTGACCGCCAACTGCTGCTGGAGCATGGCGAGAAGATGTTGTTCGGTGCAGAGGGCAATAAGGGCATCCGTTTCTGTCCCGAAAAGTTCGCACTTGAGGTGGTGACCGTGGGCGAGAATGGCGTCACCGAAGATGACGTAATGGTACATGACGAGACCAACCGCCGCTTGGCCCAGATGCTGGGCGAGCTTGGAGCGAACCCCGGTGAGCCGGTTGCGATGGGTGTGCTTTATGCCCGTCAAGCGGACCACAGCTATACCGAGGCGGTGCTGGGACAGGTTGCGGATCGCAAGGGCAAAACCACGCTCAAGGACATCATGTATGGTGGCCAGACCTGGGAAGTGAGCGAAACGATCACGTCCTGATCCATCAGACGAAACGCAAAGGAAAAGCCCGGCAGATGCCGGGCTTTTTTGTTTACATGCCTGAGGCTTCGATTTTCAGGTCATTAGGGAAGGGGCGGCCTTTCCCGCTTTCCACAAGGTCCCGCATGCTGAGCACAAAGGTTGCCCATTTGGTGGAGCAGTGGTGGAAAAAACCTTCTTCTTCTGCCCAGCCAATATGGCGGAACATCAGCCGGTTTTGGCCATTGTCGTCAACAACCTTGAATTCAAGTTGGGTGCCTACCCAGTCTTCGGGCCCTTCCGTGACTTCCCAGAGAACAAAGCCGTCGCTGCTTTCTTTCACCACCATATCGAAGCCACCATTGTCACCGAACCGGAAGGTCAGTGTACCGCCCTTGGCAGGGTTGCCTGTGGTGGTTTCGGTCCACCAGCCCTGAAGGCCTTCAAGGGTTGTGAGCGCCGCCATGATTTTTTCACGCGGGGCGTTGGTGCTGAAAGTGTGACAGATATTCGCCATCGTTTGGTTCCTTTCTCTCGTTGCGAAAACTGCCTTCAGTCTAGCGGCGAGATATGCGGTCGAAACATAAAACGAACAAAAATTGAAAATAGCTAATATATTGAATTTAAATAATAAATATCAGTTCAATTTGATATTGTTTAGGTATATTTTCCAAATATGGAAAATGATGATCAACTCGACCAGGTGTTCATGGCGTTGGCGGATCGCAGGCGGCGGGCGATGCTTGCGGAGCTTGCCGCCGGCCCACGCTCCATCGGTGAACTTGCAGCACTTGGCAACTGGCGTATGAGCGCTGCGTCGAAAAACATCGCGGTGCTTGAGGCGGCAGGGCTGGTGTTCAAAGCCCGGCGCGGCCGCGAGGTCATCTGCCATATGAATTTCGATGTCTGGCGTACGGTCGCAGGCTATATTGCGCGGCACGCCAAATTCTGGGCCGGGCGGCTGGACGAACTTGAGAGCTATATCAAGGAAGCAGGGGGAGTGTGAGATGGAACCGCTTGTTATCAAAAAGGTAATGCCGTGCAGCAAGCGCCAGCTTTTCGACGCATGGGCCAAACCGTCCGTCATGGCCCGCTGGTTTTTTGCCAGCCAGACTCCGGTGAAGGACAGCACGGTCCGCAACAGCTTTACGGTCGGCGGCAGCTATAGCCTGACCATGCACCTGCAAACCGGCGATTACACCATGAGCGGCGAATATGTCGAGATCAATCGCTACACCCGCATTACCTTTACCTGGAGTTCGCACATCATCGAGGGCAGCCTTGTGCAGCTCGATTTCCGCGAGCTGTCACCAAACCGGACGGAAATGACCCTGACACAGACCCGCTTTCCATCGGACGAGGTGCGGGCGAGCCATGATCAGGGCTGGAATGGCTGCCTGTCGAGCCTTGAGCGTTTTCTGGAGCGCGAGTATGCGGTTGGTTAGTCCTTGAGGCCGTCGCAATAGTTCATGCGGTCAAGATAACATTTGAGACTGGTTTCCGGCGTGTCGATGAACACATCGCCGGTTGGTGTGGCGCGGCGCATACGGTCCAGCCGAAAGTGCCGGAAGTCCTTCCGCATTTCGCACCACGCCAGCATCATCCAGACCGGTCCGATAAAAACGAGCGACAGCGGCCGAACGACGCGAAGCGTTGCACGACCTTCCTCGTCAGCATAGTCGAGGGCCAGTTTGTGTTTCTGCCTGACCGCGTGGCGCAGGAACGAAAAGTCGATTGTCCATGGCAGTTTGGCGCGCGATGGCGGCGCAAAAAGTGCGGTGCCTGAGAAAGCTTCCCGGTCTTCGGCACTGAGCACATTCTTGATCTTTAGGATCAGGCTTTTGGCCGATGCGCCCATGGCGCCGTCGGTCCAGCTTGAGACCATGGCGGCCCCCAGCATCAGGGCTTCAAGCTCATCCATATCGAGGCTCATGGGTGGCAGGTAATAGCTTTTGTCGAGGATATAGCCCACACCGGCCTCGCCCGAAATGGGCACGCCGGTGGTGATCAGGTCCTGAATGTCGCGGTAGACAGTCCGGACGCTGATATCAAATTCGTCAGCAATATCCTGCGCGGTGATGGCCATTCGCCGCCCCTGCAGGTAACTCACGATCTGGAATAGTCGGTCTGCGCGTCTCATATCGCCACCCTACAAGAAGCCTGCTGACAAATAATGGCAGCAGGCTTGCAGGAGGTTGCGGATTGGTCAAGCGTTTCCGGGTCAGGAAATCACATCAGGCTCCACCCTGCCGGTGCGTTTGCCGATTTCGGCAAGTTGGTCAGCGATGGTGATGATGCTCTGGAGCGCGACCTGCGTTTCAAGCTCGTGGTTCGCCGGGTTCGCTTCATAGCGTTCGAGGTAAACCCGCAAGGTCGCGCCTTCGGTGCCAGTGCCCGAGAGGCGGTAAACCAGCCGTGCGCCGCTCTCAAACTGGATACGAATACCTTGTTTCGATGTGACCGATCCATCCACCGGGTCGGTGTATGAAAAATCATCCGCTGACGTGACGGTTTCGCCCTCAAAAGTTTGCCCCGTGAGGGTTGGCAGCTTGGCGCGCAGGTCATCCATCAGCTTGTTCGCGGCATCGCTGTCGACGGCTTCATAGTCATGGCGGGAATAGAAGTTGCGGCCATAGGTGCGCCAGTGCGCGCGCATGATCTCCGCAATGCTTTCCTGTCGCTCTGCCAGAATATTCAGCCACATCAGCACAGCCCAAAGGCCGTCTTTCTCGCGCACGTGGTCTGAGCCGGTGCCCGCGCTTTCTTCACCGCAGAGGCTGACTTTACCGGCATCCAAGAGGTTGCCGAAGTATTTCCAGCCCGTGGGGGTCTCGAAGCAGGGCATGCCCACTTCCGCCGCCACGCGGTCCACGGCGCCACTCGTTGGCATGGACCGCGCAACGCCGGCAAGGCCGTCCTTATAGCCGGGCGCGAGGTGCGCGTTGGCGGCGAGGACTGCGAGACTGTCGCTCGGCGCTACATACATGCCGCGGCCCAGGATGATGTTGCGGTCGCCGTCACCGTCGGACGCAGCGCCCATATCCGGTGCGTCGTCACTGAACATGATGTCAAACAGTTCGCGCGCGTGTACAGGGTTCGGGTCCGGGTGGTGGCCGCCAAAGTCCTCAAGCGGCTCGGCGTTGATGACTGTGCCTTTGGGTGCGCCCAGTTTGCGCTCAAGGATATCTGTCGAATAGGGGCCGGTTACGGCGTGCATGGCGTCAAAACGCAGGCGGAAACCGTCCTTGAACAGCTTTTTGATTTTCTTGAAATCGAACAGCTCTTTCATCAGGCGGCGGTATTCGCGCACGGGGTCGACAATTTCAACGCGCATGCCACCAAGGCTGACCTCGCCAATTTCGCTCAGGTCAATGTCAGTGGCGTCGAGGATGCGGTACTGGCTGATTTTCTGTGTCAGGGCATAAATCGCATCGGTGATTGTCTCTGGCGCCGGGCCGCCGTTATCGGCGTTATATTTGATGCCGAAGTCATAGTTCGGGCCGCCGGGGTTATGGCTCGCGCTCAGGATGATGCCGCCTTTGGCTTCAAGTTTGCGAATGAGGCACGATGCTGCTGGCGTGCTGAGGATACCATTTTGCCCAACCACCATTTTGGTGACACCATTGGCTGCGGCCATTTTCAGAATGATCTGAACGGCTTCACGGTTGTAGTAGCGGCCGTCGCCGCCCAGCACCAATGTGGCACCTTCCATGTCGCCAACACCATCAAAGATGCACTGGACAAAATTTTCCAGATAATGCGGTTCCTTGAACTGGCGCACCTTCTTGCGCAGGCCCGATGTGCCGGGTTTCTGGCCGGGAAACGGTGTCGTTGCAATCTCTCGTATCGTCATCATGTTCCCTCTGTACTCGCCGCTCTATCGCGGTCTTGCGCTGCGAACAGCTTCAAGAATACGTCTGCTAAGTGTTTGATCAAACAGCTTTTCGATGTCTACAGGCAATTTGCGGCGCCAATTAGGCTCTTCCGTAGTCGTACCCGGAACATTGGGCTGGTCCTTCAGGCCAAGGAGGTCCTCCACCTGCACTGCAACCACTGATGATTTTACGCGCGCGAGTAGGCTGTGGATTGCAACCGCAAGATCGTCCGACAGTTCAGCAGGGGCCGCGTAAGGCGAAACGCCCTCGGGCAGCAGGCCCTCATCCTCAAGGCGGCGCAGCATCAGCCAGCGGTCATGCAGGCGGGCATTCCGGTCATCGTGCAGGCGGCTAGCGCCAATACCCAGCTCTTCGCGCCAGCGGAAGTCTTCCCCTTCCCAGAAGCCTTTGAGGGTGGGGAAGTCATGGTTGTTGAGGGACGCGAATTTGTCCTCGCCATAGTGGGCGGGTGGCGTGAAGCTGTCGCCCTCGCGCTCAAAATAAAGGATCGCGCATCCCATAAGGCCCCAGTCAGCGAGGCGTTCCCGGAAGCCCTCAGGTACCGTGCCAAGGTCTTCGCCGACCACCACGCAGCCGTGCCGCACACTTTCAAGCGCAATGATGCCTAGCATTTCTTCCCGTGGGTAGGTGACATAATTGCCCGCCGTGCCGTTTTCAAGCGCGCACCAGAAGGCGCGGTTCAGGCCAAGGATATGGTCAATGCGTACGATGCCCGCCGGGCGCATAACCTCGGATAGCGTGCGCCGAAAAACGCGGAAACCGTCTTCCCGAAGTGCGATGGGGTCAAGGGGTGCGAGGTTCCATTTCTGCCCGTCCGGGTTAGCGGCGTCGCCGGGCGCGCCTAGGCTCATGCCGTGCACCACGCTTGCGGGTTCGCCCCAGGCCTCGGCCCCGCCTGGCACCATGCCAACGGCGAGGTCAAGGTAAAGCCCGATGCGCATGCCAGCAGCACGTGCCCGGTTCTGTGCAGCATCGAGCTGCGCGTGGGCGACCCATTGCAGGAACTTGTAGTAGCGAATGCGCGCCGGGTTTTGGGCGACAATTTCCGTGACCGTGCTGCTGTCTGGTGACCTCAACTCCTCCGGCCAGTCCTGCCACGCGGTGACTGTCGGGTCTTTCGCGAACTCAGCCTCGAAGATCACCTCAAAGGTGGCGTGGCGGGTGAGCGAGTTGCCCTTCTGGTGGCAAAAGGCCTCGAACGCGGCCGTGCGGTCAGGGGTTGCGTGTGTTTCGAAAAGCGCGAAGGCTGCCTCGAAGGCTTTGGTCTTGAGGGCATAAACGGCAGTGTAATCCAAAAGCTTGGCGTCACGTGCTGCCTTGTAGTCCTTTGCCGCCTTCAGGCCTTTCAGTGCCTTCTTGCCTTCAGGTGTTGTGGTAAACTCCTCCAGCATGTCAGGCGCGATGTGCATGATGTTGAGGAACTCGCGGCTTGATGGCGAATAGGGGCTATACATATGGCTCGCTGCCGGGAACAGGGCATGCACCGGATTGAAGCCGATGAAGTCAGCGCCTTCACCAGCCGCATGTTCTGCCATGCGCGCGAGGTCTTCAAAGTCGCCAATGCCCCAGTTGCGGATTGAGCGCAGGCCATAGAGCGGGACGGTGATACCCCACGTCTGGCTGCAGCCAGTGGCATCTTCAAGCGTGATGCAGCGTTCAGGTGCAATAATCAGGTGGCAGGTTTCGCTACTGCCCTCGCTATCAATTCTTAGCTGGTGGTACCCAAGCGGCAGGGCCGGGCCATCCATTTTAATTGCGTCAGCACCAGCTGGAAGTTCACCATCTCTACCCGGTCCGTCCGCGAGTTCCACGGTCCAGTGTCCGGCAGCATGCGCGGCGTTCTGGAGCGGCAGGCGCATACTGTCGTTCTGGCGAATAACCATGGTGGCGGGAAGCAGCCGAGCCTGCCGTTCTGCGACTGCTGTGAGCGCATTTTCAAGTGCGGCATCGTCCTGCATGTTGAGGCCGAGGGCTTGAAGCTGGGCGATTTTTGTCTCATCGCTCGCTTTCACATAGTGGCCCGAAAGCTCATGATAGCCATGGTAAATGCCATAGGCTTCAGAGAGGCGGTGCAAAAGGTCAGGGTTCAGGATCATGCCGCACCCCCGGCAGTTGACACAAGCACGACGGTGCTTTCTGCGGCAACGGCAACACTGGCACTTGTAGGTTCGTCAGCAAACTCATCGCCAGAGCGGCTGGTATCAAGGATGCGCTTCCAAGCGGTGCCTTCAGGCAAGGGGAAGTCAAACACATTGTCGCCTGCGTGCTGGATGATGATGAGCGAAGATGCGCTGTCTGACAGTTGTGCGATAAGCGTGCGGGCGGACGCATCGTCCCAATCTGCGGAAGTCATCTCTTCGCCGTTTCCATTCAGCCAGACCACTGTGCGCTGGGGTCCGCCATCGACTTCTTCGCCGTGAAGGAACTTGGCTTGGCTGAGCAGCGGGTTCGCGCGCCGGATGCGCACAAGCTGTGCGGTAAATGCGCGGAGTGCTTCGTCTGCCTCGTTCCAGTTGAGCCATGTGGTTTCATTGTCCTGACAGTAGGCATTGTTGTTGCCGCCCTGGCTATGGCCAATCTCATCGCCCGCGAGCAGCATGGGGGTGCCTTGCGCCAGCATCAGGGTGGCGAGGAGGTTGCGGCTGCGCCGGGCGCGCCGGGCCAGAATAGCCTCGTCGTCCGTTGGGCCCTCGGCACCGCAATTGTCGCTGATATTATGGCCATGGCCGTCGCGGTTCTGTTCACCGTTGGCCTCGTTATGTTTATCGTTATAGCTGACCACATCGCGGAGGGTGAAACCGTCATGGCTGGTGATAAAATTCACCGACGCATCAGCACGCCTGCCTGAATGGTCGAAATACTCAGCGCTACCCAGAAGGGGGCTCGCGAGCTCCGCCCGCGCGCCGCTATCCCCCCGCCAGAACGCACGGGTGCGGTCGCGGAAGCGGTCATTCCATTCCTGCCAGCCTGCAGGGAACTGGCCAAGCTGGTAGCCGCCCGGGCCAATATCCCAAGGTTCGGCAATCAGTTTCACGCGCGAGAGCACAGGGTCCTGCAGCATCGCGCTCAGGAACGCGCCATCAGGGGCGAAGCCCTCCCGCGTGCGGGCAACTGTGGTCGCGAGGTCAAAACGGAAACCGTCCACATGCATCTCGGTGACCCAGTAGCGCAGGGAATCCATCACCATCTGTAGAACCCGTGGGTGCGAGACATTGAGCGTGTTGCCGCAGCCGGTGTCATTCACATAAAAGCGCGGATTGTCTTCTTTGAGGCGGTAATAGCTTTGATTGTCAATCCCGCGCCACGACAGCGTGGGGCCAAGCTCCCAACTTTCTGCGGTATGGTTATAGACCACATCAAGGATCACCTCGATCCCCGCGGCGTGCAGCGCTTTGACCATCTTCTGGAACGACTGTTTGCCGCTCGGGCCCATGTAGGAAGCTTCCGGCACAAAATAGGCCGCCGGGTTATAGCCCCAATAGTTCGTCAGGCCCATCTCAGAGAGGCGCGGTTCCGGGAAAAAGGCTTGCACGGGCAACAGTTCGATGGACGTGACGCCAAGGTCGACCAAATGATCAATCATCTTTGCGTCAGCAAGGGCATCAAAGGTGCCGCGCTTCTTGGCATTGATGCCGGAATGCCGTTTGCTGATGCCGCGCACATGGGCCTCATAGATGATAGTGTCGCGGGCGGGCACGCGGGGCGCACCGTCTTTGCCCCACGCATAATCCGGTTGATAGACGACACATTTCGGCATGAAGGGCGCGCTATCGACTTTGGAGAAGCTGAGGTCTTTCTTTTTTGATTTAGGGTCGAAACCATAGAGCGCATCATTGAGCTGAAACCCGCCATGAAGCGCTTTTGCGTACGGGTCAATGAGCAGCTTGTGCGCGTTAAAACGCTGGCCCTCTTCAGGCTCATAGGGGCCGTGTACGCGGTAACCGTATAGTTGGCCCGCTTCAATGCCGGGGAAAAAGCCGTGCCACACACCGTCAGTATGTTCCGGGAGCGGGACGCGCGCGATCTCATCATTGCCGTCTGGTGAAAACAAGCAGAGGTCAACGCCGGTCGCGTGCGCGGAAAACAGCGCAAAATTGGTGCCTTCAGCCTCCGGCGTGGCACCAAGCGTTTTGGCATTGCCTGAGGATGGAGGGGGGAGGTTCATCTCATTGGCCCTATGCTGCTGCGCTCTTGAGGCGGGTGTATATGGAGGCATAGTCCTTGGCCGGAAGCGCCCAGCTTACATCCTGTTTCATCGCGCGTTGCCTGAGTGCGGCGAACACCGCCGGGTCACGGTAGAGTGAGAAAAAGCGGTCAATTGCGCCGGTGAGCATATCGAAATTGACTGGCGAGAACTGAACGCCGTTTCCGGCCCCAGCCATTAGCGCAGCCTCATTCGCGTCCACGATGGTGTCAGCAAGACCGCCCACGCGGGCCACGATCGGTACCGTGCCGTAGCGCAGCGCACAAAGCTGGGTCAGGCCGCAGGGCTCAAACCGGGAGGGCACAAAAATGGCGTCCGCGCCAGCCTGAAGGCGGTGGGCGAGCGGCTCGTCATAGCCGATACGCACGCCGACTGCGCCTTTGTATTTGATCGCCGCATTCTGGAACACACCCTCAAGCGACTTTTCGCCCGAGCCAAGCACCGCAAGCTGTCCACCATTCCCGGCAATATGCGGTATCGCACCCGCGAGAAGGTCGAGGCCCTTTTGTTCGGTCAGCCGGCTCACGACACAAAACAGGGGTGCGTCCGGGTTTTCTTCAAGTCCAAATTCCCGCTGCAGTGCCGCCTTGTTTTTGGCTTTGCCAGCGAGCGCGCGTGCGCTGAAACTGTGCGGCAACGCATCATCGCTGGCCGGGTCCCAGATCAGGGTGTCAATGCCGTTGCGGATGCCGGACAATTTGTTGTTGCGGCTTTTGAGCAGGCCGCCAAGGCCCATGCCGCCGTCGTCGGTCTGTATCTCGAACGCATAAGTGGGGCTCACGGTTGTGACCCAGTCGCTATAGACAATGCCTGCCTTGAGAAAGCTTACCTGATCCCAATACTCGAAGCCTTCTGGCGAAAACATGGTGGCTGGCAGGCCAAGGCTCGCGAACGCGGCCTTCGGGAACAAGCCCTGGAACGCGAGGTTGTGAATGGTGAACACGGTTTTGACGGCGGTGTTACCCGCGGCTTTCAGGTAGGCGGCCGTAAGACCCGCCTGCCAGTCATGGGCGTGCAGCACATCGGCAGTGAACTTGTCACTGATATTGCCGGCGGCAAGCTCGGCCCCTGCGTAGGCGAGGGCGGCAAAACGGCGGAAATTATCGGCTCTGTCCTTGCCATCTGGTCCCTGATAGGGGTTCCCCTCCACGTCAAAAAGGTGCGGGGCGTCCAGCAGGAAGAGTTTGAGGCCGTTGGATGACGTCGCCTTATAGATCGTGGCGCTGCCGCCAAACAGGTCTTCCAGATCGGCGAACTTGCGGCGTGATGCCGCCGCGGCTTTCACTGCTGGGAAGGCGGGCAGCAGCACATGGGCATCAAATCCTTCAGTGCTGAGCGCAAGTGGCAGCGCGCCAATCACATCGGCGAGGCCACCGGTTTTGATCAGCGGGAAACACTCAGAGGCAACAAAAAGAACGCGGCTTGGCCTTGGGGCCATTAGTCAAGCTCCAGTTGGTCGATCATTCGTTGGGTGATGAGGCAAATGCCTTTTTCCGTACGGCGGAAACGGCGTGCATCCTCTTCCGGGTCTTCGCCCACAACAAGCCCGCGCGGTATTTGAACGCCACGGTCGATTACACAGTTCGCGAGCCGCGCACCCCGGGCGATGTTGGCATAGGGCAGGGCAACGACTTTCGACAGCCGACTGTAGGAATGTGTGTGCACGCCGGTGAACAGGAGCGAGCTTTCAATATGGGTGCCGGATACGATACACCCACCCGCCACAAGCGAGCTGATTGCGGCACCCCGCCTACCGTCCTGGTCGTGGATGAATTTCGCGGGTGGCGTGATCTCGGCATAGGTCCAGATCGGCCACTCGCGGTCATAGAGATTAAGGCCCGGTTCAATGGTGGCGAGATCAAGGTTCGCTTCCCAGTAACTGTCTACTGTTCCAACGTCGCGCCAGTAGGCTTCACCGCCCGGCACGCTGCGGATGCAGGATTTGGTGAAGCGGTGTGCGAAGACCTTGGCGTGCTCCACTAGGTAAGGGATGATGTCCTTGCCAAAATCGCGGGAGGAATTGGGATCGGCCGCGTCGCGCCGCAACTGTTCAAACAGAAACTCGGTCTCAAACACATAAATGCCCATGGACGCAAGACATGCACCCGGCTTGCCCGGAATGGTTGGCGGGTTTTCAGGTTTTTCGAGGAAGGCGGTGACATAGTCATCGTCATCAACATGCATGACGCCAAAGCCCTTGGCTTCCTCGGGCGTTACCTCAAGGCAGCCGATGGTGACATCCGCGCCCGAGTTCACATGCTCCTCGAGCATCATCTCATAGTCCATTTTATAGACATGGTCGCCCGCGAGGATGACCATGAATTTGGGTGCATATGATTCGATGATGTCGATGTTCTGGAATACGGCGTCGGCAGTGCCTTCGTACCACTGGGTCTCGGACACACGCTGGCTTGCGGGTAGGATGTCGAAGCTTTCGTTCCGTTCCGCGCGGTAGAAGTTCCAGCCGCGCTGCAGGTGTTTGATCAGGCTGTGCGCCTTGTATTGTGTCGCGACACCGATGCGGCGAATGCCTGAATTCATGGCATTCGAGAGCGCGAAATCAATGATCCGGCTTTTGCCGCCAAAATAGACCGCGGGTTTTGCCCGTTTGTCTGTGAGTTCCTTGAGGCGGCTGCCCCGCCCTCCGGCAAGGACATAAGCCATGGTGTGGCGGGCATAGGGCGCGGATACTGTTGTTTTCAAGACATGTCCCCCGATATTCGAGTGTTGCGGTCGGTGTCTGGGCTTGTAACACTCTTGCAAAACCGCAATCGATTGCGCAATAAAAGAATCGTAAACTGTGTCGAATGTTTCGAAATTTGTTTCACGCGAAACTTGCGCGGCTGTGTAAACCGGATGTCACAAATTGGCTTTTACTCTTCTGCTATTACCAATGACATGCTGTCCTCCCTCTACTGCGACAAGGCTAAAATAATATGACAACCTCAGACAATACCATGCCCAAGACGTCTGCCTCTGCTGTCCCGCTGGGAGATGCAGTCGAGCGCCATCTGGTCTATTCCGTTGGCAAGGATCAATCCCACGCGGTGGCCCGTGACTGGTGTGTTGCACTGTCATTGGCGATTCGGGACCGAATGGTCGACGGCTGGATGGAAACCACCCGCCGTATCTATAAATCAAAACAAAAACGCGTTTACTACCTGTCGATGGAATTCATGATCGGTCGGCTGCTAGAAGACGCGATTGCGAATATGGGCCTAACGGAAGACGCCAAGGTCTTCTTTGACAGTATTGGCTACAAGCTTGGTGATATCCTGACGTCGGAGCCTGATCCGGCGCTGGGTAACGGTGGCCTTGGTCGCCTTGCCGCGTGTTTCATGGACTCCATGGCCACGGTCGGCGTGGCAGGCATCGGCTACGGTATCCGCTACGAGCACGGCATTTTCCGCCAAAGCTTTCAGGACGGCTGGCAGCTCGAGGAGCCGGAAGACTGGCTCATCTTCGGGAACGCGTGGGAGTTTCACCGGCCGGAAGTCGAATATTCGGTTGAATTTGGCGGCGCTGTGCACCGGGACCAAAACGGCAAGATGGTCTGGACACCGTCAGAGCGTATCCTAGCAGGCGCGTTTGATACGCCCATCGCCGGTTGGGGCGGCAAGCATGTGAATACGCTCCGCCTCTGGTCAGCCCGTTCGGCTGAGGTGCTCAATTTGCACCAGTTCAACCAGGGGCACTTCATGGCGGCGTCGCAGCAGCAGATCCTCGCGGAGACGATCACCAAGGTGCTCTATCCGGGTGACCACACCGCTGAAGGGCGCGAGCTTAGGCTCAAGCAAGAGGTGTTTTTCACCTCCGCCAGCTTGCAGGACATCCTGCGGCGCTTCCTGCTCGACAACAAAGATTTGGCCGATTTGCCGAAGCATGTTGCGGTGCAGATGAACGACACACACCCGGCGATTGCTGTGCCGGAACTTGTCCGCCTGCTCGTTGACAAATATGGCATGGAGTTTGTGCGCTCGTTCGAAATCGCGCGCGCCACGCTTCACTATACCAACCACACGCTGCTGCCCGAAGCGCTAGAGAAATGGCCGCTGGAGCTGTTTGAACGCTGCCTGCCGCGCCACCTGCAAATCATCCGTGAGATCGACAATCTGTTCACCGCGGAAGTGGGCGCCAAGTTTGACGGCAAGAATCTCGACCCGATGAAAGTGATTGACCCTCACCACGGCGGCTGGGTGCGCATGGGCAATCTTGCATTCATTGGCTCAAGCCATGTGAACGGTGTGTCGGCCCTGCATACGGAACTGATGAAAAAGACCGTGTTCAAGGACCTGCATGAGATTTATCCGGACCGTATTCTCAATCAGACCAACGGCATCACGCCGCGGCGCTGGCTACTGGAATGCAACCCGCTGCTCGCAGACCTGATCACCGAGACAATCGGCGACAAGTGGATTGAGAACCTGGAGAATATTTCAGATCTCGCGGCTTACGCGGACGACAAGGCCTTCCGCAAAAAGTTCGCGGGTGTGAAAGCTGAGAACAAGGTGCGACTGGCAGCCTTCATTGAGAAGCAGACGGGCATCAAGGTCAACCCGACCGCCATGTTCGATGTTCAGATCAAACGCATCCACGAATACAAGCGCCAGCTTCTGAACGCGCTTGAAACCATGGCGCTCTATCAGGCGATCAAGGAAAATCCGGACGCGGGTTGGCAGCCACGGGTGAAGATTTTTGCTGGTAAAGCGGCGCCCAGCTATACGCTCGCCAAGCTTATCATCAAGCTCATCAACGATGTGTCGGTGAAGGTGAATAATGACGAAGAGGTGGGCGACCTCCTCAAGGTCGTGTTCCTGCCGAACTATAATGTCTCCGCCGCCGAGGAACTGATCCCCGGCGCCGACCTGTCGGAGCAGATTTCAACCGCAGGCTTTGAAGCCTCAGGCACCGGCAACATGAAGTTTGCGCTCAATGGTGCACTCACGGTCGGCACGCTCGACGGCGCCAACGTGGAGATCAAGGAACATGTGGGGGATGAGAATATCTTCATCTTCGGCATGGAAGCGGATGAGGTGGCGCAGCGCCAGCAACAGGGCTGCCAGCCATGGATTACGGTTTCGGAAACCCCGCGCTTGCAGGATGTGGTCAAACACATCTCGTCCGGTTTCTACTCAAACGGGGACACCGAACGGTTCGCGGGCATCGTGGACAACATCCTCGCCCACGACTATTTCCAGGTAACGCCTGATTTCGCTGCCTACTGGGACATCCAGCGCCGCATTGATGAGGAATTCAAGGACGTGGACAACTGGCACCGTAAAGCCATTTTGAACACCGCCAATATGGGCTGGTTCTCGGCAGACCGTACAATCCGCGGTTACGCGCGCGATATTTGGAAAGCCCTGCCGGATGGCGCGTAAGGCGGATGCGGCGACGATGTCGCCAACCTTGAACCAGGATGAACTTGAGGCGCTGGCGCGCGGGCGCCACGCCGAGCCCTTTGCCTGCCTTGGTCGCCACCCTTATGAGGGTGGCACGATTATCCGGTCCTTTGTGCCGGGCGCTGAGACGATGGAGGTGTGCACCAGAAGTGGGTCCACCTCGCTTGTAAAACTGCGCCGTATTCATGACGCCGGTATTTTTGAGGGGCAACTTGCGCCGTCAAAAGCCAAAGGGGGCTACCGCCTGAAAGTTGGCGCGCACGGCAACAGCTGGTTTTATGACGACCCCTACCAATATGGCCCTACAGTCGGCGACCTAGACCTACATCTGCTGTCGGAAGGTACACACGAGCGCGTCTTCACCTGCCTTGGTGCGCATGTGTGCGAGCATGAGGGAATTGCAGGTACACGCTTTGCGGTGTGGGCGCCGGGGGCATCACGCGTGGCGCTGGTGGGTGACTTTAACCACTGGAACAGCGCACAACATGTGATGCGGTGCCGCGGCGCCAGCGGTGTCTGGGAGCTGTTCATCCCCGGGATTGGCGACGGCGCGCACTATAAATTCTGCATTTTTGACGGTGGCGGAAAACAATTGCCGCTGAAGGCTGACCCCTTTGCGTTCGGGACGGAATACCGACCCAATACGGCATCTGTCGTGCGCGCATTGGACGGCTACGGTTGGAACGACAGTGGCTGGATGGCTGACCGCGGTGCGCGGCAGAATATCCACGCGCCGATGTCCATCTATGAGGTGCATCTGGGTTCGTGGATGCGAACCTGGAACGCAGAAAACCCGTTCATGGGGTATGCTGAGCTTGCCGAGCGCCTGATCCCCTACGTCAAGGATATGGGTTTCACCCACATCGAGCTGATGCCGGTGACGGAACACCCGTTCGATGGCTCATGGGGCTATCAGCCGGTGGGGCTATATTCGCCCACGCGTCGCTTTGGCACACCGAAAGAGTTCAAGGCTTTCATTGACGCCTGCCACAAGGCGGAAATTGGTGTCATCCTTGATTGGGTGCCGGGGCATTTCCCAGCGGATGATCATGGCCTTGTAAAGTTTGATGGCACGCATCTTTTTGAGCATGCCGACCCGCGCAAGGGCTTCCATCCTGACTGGAATACGCTGATCTTCAATTTCGGCCGCCGGGAGGTGGCAAACTATCTGATATCGAACGCGCATTTCTGGCTCGAAGAATATCATCTTGATGGCCTGCGCGTGGATGCGGTCGCCTCCATGCTCTACCTCGACTATAGCCGGAAAGAGGGTGAATGGATCCCGAACGAACATGGCGGCAACGAAAACTATGACGCCATTGCCATGCTGCGCGGCATGAATGAGCGCGCCTACGGCCTCAATGACGGGATCATTACGGTTGCGGAAGAATCCACGGCTTTCCCCAAAATTTCAACCCCTGTCTATGATGGTGGCCTCGGCTTTGGCTTCAAGTGGAACATGGGCTGGATGAATGACACGCTTGATTATATGTCGCATGAGCCCGTGCACAGGAAGCATCATCACCACCAGCTTACCTTCGGTATCCAGTATGCCTTTTCCGAAAACTATATCCTGCCGCTGAGCCATGATGAGGTGGTGCACGGTAAAGGCTCACTGATTGGCCGCATGCCCGGTGACCGCTGGCAAAAATTCGCCAATCTGCGGGCCTATTTCGGTTTCATGTGGACCCATCCGGGTAAGAAGCTCCTGTTCATGGGTGGCGAGTTTGCGCAGGAACGTGAGTGGGACGCTGACAGCAGCCTGGACTGGCATCTGCTTGAAAATGCAGACCACAAAAATATCCAGAACCTTGTACGTGACCTCAACCGCCTATACCGCGACACGCCAGCCCTACACCGCAAGGACTGTGAGCCGGACGGCTTTCAGTGGGTGGATGGCGGCGCATCGCAGGACAATATCATCTCCTTCCTGCGCAAGGGCGGGGTGAACAGGCCATGCCTTGTGGTGTGCAACTTCTCACCCGTTGTGCGGCATAGCTACCGTGTCGGGTTCCCGTACCGTGGTTTCTGGGCTGAGAAGCTGAACACGGATTCGCATTTTTACGGTGGTTCAGATGTTGGCAACGGTGGCGGTGTTGAGGCGGAATCAGTGCCGTGGCACATCCAGCCCTATTCAGCGCTGATCACGGTGCCGCCACTCGCGACCGTCGTGTTCCAATATTCGCCGCGCTGATATTTCAGTTCAGCCACTTTGCCAAGGTGGCATAAAGCTCATCCGGCTTGAACGGCTTGGGGATATGGTCGTTCATGCCGGCCTTCATGCACAGCTCGCGGTCTTTTTCTGAAACATTGGCGGTCATCGCAATGATCGGGACCTGTTTGCTGATGTCGGTCTCACGCAGCTTGGCTGCCGCTGCGGTGCCATCAAGGCCTGGCATTTGCAGGTCCATCAGGATGGCATCGTAGCGGGTTGCTGACGCGCGTGACACGGCCTCAAGGCCATCTTCCGCGACATCTGTTTTGATACCTGCCGCATCAAGAAGCTTGAGCGCGATCATGCGGTTGACCGGGTTATCCTCTGCCAGAAGGATGTGCGCGCCTTTAAGCGAAACGCTTGCGCCTGCAGGCTCGCCATTAGTCTGGGCCTGCTGAGGCGCGTTTGCCTCAGGGAGGTCGAGCAGCAGGTTGAACTTGAACGTACTGCCAACGCCCGGCGTGCTTTCAACGCTGATGTGGCCATCCATCATTTCAACAAGTTGTTTGCAGATGGCGAGGCCAAGGCCTGTGCCACCATAGCGGCGCGCTATTGTCTCATCCGCTTGCGAGAAGGATTGGAACAGGCGGCCTTTCTCCTCCTCGGTCATGCCGATGCCGGTGTCCGTCACGGCGCAGTTAAGGAAGGCCTTTCCATCGGTGCGGTCGGTGCATGAGACCGTGATGGTAACCGACCCACGCTCAGTAAATTTCACCGCGTTGTTGGCGAGATTGATGATGATCTGGCTCAGGCGGGTTGGATCGCCGTATAGTTTGCGCGGCAATGCGTCCAGCCCGCGAATATCGAGGGCGAGGCCTTTTTCCAGCATGCGTGGTTCGACGATGGTGCGGGCTACTTCAAAAACAGCGGCTGGGTTGAAAGCGGTGCGCTCAAGGTCCAGCTTGCCGGCTTCGATTTTCGAGAAGTCGAGGATATCGTTGATGAGTGCGAGCAGGATATCGCCCGATGCCTTGATGTTCCCCACATAGCTGCGCTGCTTGTCATTCAGGTCTGTCGTGGCAGTCAGTTCACTGAGGCCGATGATGGCGTTGAGCGGTGTGCGGATTTCGTGGCTCATGCGGGCGAGGAAATTGGACTTTGCCTCGTTTGCGGCTTTTGCTTCCTGCGTGGCGATTTGCGCGGCGTCCCGCTCACGCCGGATTTGCGAAATACGGTCAGCGATACCAAGGGACAGGATGACGGTCTCAAGCGCCATTCCAATGGGCATGGCAAATTCAGTAAGGGCACTGTGTGGGATGACATCAAGCCCGCGCAGGATGCGGATGGTCACGCCAAAAACCGGCAATAGCCAACCGGCTGCATAAAACACTGCTGACCGACTTCCGCGCGGGATGGCAATGATAAGCGAAATGAGGATGACGAGAATGCCGCCCAGCGCCAGCAGGTTGAAGGCGAGGTCAATAGTGTCGGCATGCCAACCGCGTGCGGTCACATAAAGGATCGAGCAGAGCACAAACGGCACGCCGGCCCATACGATGAAACGGTTCCACCAGTTCGGGAATATGCCCTTCTCGATGAAAGCGCTGAGGAACAGTAGTCCGCTTATACCGTTCAAACCAAGTGCCAGAATAGTGATATTCATCTGCTGCCCGACCGTAAGCACACCGGGCATGAAATAGGCAAACACGCCGTAGGCCATCACCGTGTAGACAAAAATGGAAAATACAAACAGGCAATACTGCAGGTGAAACCCGAAGCGGAGCGTAGTGGCGAGCGAGATGTTATAGAGCAGCATGGCGAAAAGCCCGCCGATGATCAGGCTGATGATCAGGTGCCCGGTAACTTCGCGCTGCTGCCAGTCGGTCGCTTTGACAAAATTTAGCTGCCGGAACAGCTTGATGGAGGAGGGGTTGTCGAGACCGAGGTAGATATGTTCAACAGCGCTCTCCCGCGCGGGCGCATCAAAGGTCACGAAGTTTCCGACTGACCAGTGTTTGTCGAAATCATAGGGCCCGAGATCATAGCCGACCGCTGTGCCATCAGAATACTGGAAGCGTACGGTTGCGCCTTCAACCCAGTGGCGGAATAGCACGAGTTTATACTCGGTGCCGATCTCCGGGCTAAGTTCTGCAGTGTCGATGGATAGCCATACAGTTTCATGGGAAGGCGCGGGCATGCCATCACATTTCTGCGCTTCGGCCATCTGCTGCAGATTCGGATACTCATCCTGAGTTTCTGAATAAAAATAGCAGGCTTCGCCCAGAAGGTTTACCGGTGGCTTGATAATGGGGTAGGGAACCGCGATCAGAAAGACCGCAAAAGCGAGGAAAACCGGCATGACAAACAGCCATGCCGGTGAAATTCTAGCGTTCGTATCCGCTGCGTACCCCATCTCGCCCCAAGTATTCCGACTTCAATCCAGCCTCACTATGACGCAGATTTCGCTGAGGGCAAGCGTGAGTATTGTAAGAGTTACGCTTTGATTAGATATAATAGGCCTTAAGTGGCGGAAAACCGTTGAATTCGATGGCGCTATAACTTGTTGTATAGGCACCGGTCGAGAACCAGTAGAGACGGTCGCCAATCGCGAGATTAAGCGGAAGCGGCACCTTGGTGTCTTCATACATGATATCCGCGCTGTCACAGGTTGGGCCCGCAATGATGGTGTCTTCCATCTCGCCGTGCTTTTCCGTGTAGATAGGATATTTGATGGCTTCGTCCATGGTTTCGATCAAGCCGGAGAATTTGCCTACGTCGGTAAAGAGCCAGCGGTGCAGCGATATGCGTGCCTTGCGCGAGATCAGCACCACTTCACTGACAAGGATACCGGCGTTGGCGACGAGCGAACGGCCGGGCTCCAGAATGATCTCCGGCATGTCGTCGCCAAAATCTTCCTTGAGGAAGCGTGTGATTTCGTCTGCATAGGTTTGCAGGTCATGCGCGCGTGTCACATAGTTGCCGGGGAAACCGCCGCCCATATTGACCATCTTGAGCTTGATGCCGTCTTCGTCACGCAGGCGTTCGAAGATGTTGGTCACTTTGGCAATAGCTGCATCCCAGGCACCGATGTCGCGCTGTTGCGAGCCGACGTGGAAGGAAATGCCGTAAGGCTCAAGACCGAGGTCGCGCGCCATGACCATCAGGTCCATCGCCATGTCGTTCTGGCAGCCGAACTTGCGGCTGAGCGGCCAGTCGGCTGTGTGCGTGCCTTCGGTCAGCACGCGAGCGTAAATCTTGGAGCCCGGTGCCGCTTTGGCGATGTTGCGAAGGTCGGCTTCCGAGTCTGTTGCGAAAAGGCGTACACCCTTCTCGTAGAAATAGCGGATGTCGCGCGATTTCTTGATGGTGTTGCCATAGCTGATGCGGTCAGGGCTGACGCCAAGGCCGAGCACGCGGTCCAGTTCATAAACAGAGGCGATATCGAAATTGGCACCCTTGTCCCGAAGAAGCGAAATCACTTCCGGTGCCGGGTTTGCTTTTACAGCGTAGTATACCTTGGCAATCGGGAAGGCATTGACCAGTTCATCATAGGCTTTGTCGATTACCTTCGTATCGACGACGAGGAACGGCGTTTCGTGCTGGTCCGCGACGGCTTTGATGCGGTCAAAAGTTTCTTGCGGATAGTAATCCTCAATTGCAATAGTCATTGTGAATTAGGCCCCTTGTTCGGTCTTGCCGGTCGTATTGGGCGTGTCGCCCCTCAAGGGAGCAACCTAGCACAAACCCCGCAGTTGCCCCAACCGGATTTCGGATATCAGCTAATATCATGAAAAGATATGGCCATATGTGGGCGCCTTGCATTTTTGGTTTTGCAGGCTAGCTTACGCCTTGGCCCCGCAGCTATCAGACCTCAGCAGAGGAAGGTATTTTATGATCAGAATTCATCACCTGAACCATTCCCGTTCGCAGCGTATTCTCTGGTTTCTGGAGGAGCTTGGCCTCGACTATGAGATCGTTTTTTATACGCGTGACAGCGAAACACGTCTGGCGCCGCCAGAGCTGAAGGGTGTGCATCCCTTGGGCAAATCCCCCGTGCTGGAGGACGGTGATGTGAAAATTGCCGAGTCTGCTGCCATCGTCGACTATCTTGTGCGCACGTACGGCGGCGGACGCTTTGGCCCAGCAGCGGATGAAGCGGGTTACACGACCTATAACGAGTGGCTCCACTATGCTGAAGGCTCAGCCGTGCTGCCGCTTATCCTGAGCCTTTATGTTCGGCGGCTGGGCGACGCAGGTGCACCACTGCAGCCGCGTATTGCCGGGGAAATTGGCAACAACCTCGCCTACATGGCGTCCTCGCTTGGCGATAAGGCATTTTTTGTCGGCGACAGCCTGACGGGGGCTGACATCATGCTCACCTTCATTCTGGAGGCGGCGAGCCTTGGCGGTGCGCTTGAGCATTTCCCCAATTTGAAAGCCTATCTCGGCCGCATGCAGGCGCGCGACGCCTATAAAAAGGCGATTGAGAAGGGCGGCCCCTACCAACTGGGTGCATGATGCCCCTGCGGCACCGAGTCCCATTCTGTTGAGGGACATCAGGGCGTAGGCTTTGCGTATGACACATGCAAGGCCTCGCCCATGAATACATACTTTCTTTCAGGTTCCGCTGTGACGGCGGTCATTTGTTTTATTCACTGCTGGTTCGGTGGCAAGTTTGTCGCCGAGCCGCTCTTGAAAGCGCGCGACCTGCACGAAGTGCCCAAATATACCAACTATTATTGCTGGCATATGGTGTCCATCATGCTCGCGGTGATGAGTGGCGCCTACCTTTGGGCGGGCCTGCGTGCGGACGCCATGGAACTTGGCGTTCTGGCGTTTGCCTTGTCGGTCGCCTTCTGTGTATGGAGCCTGGTGCTGGTGACTTGGAAGAAACAAAGCTTCCGAGAGCTGCCACAGTGGTCTTTGTTTGCGGTCGCTGCGGCCCTCGGGGGGCTTGGGCTGGCGCTTTGATATCTCCTTGAAAACTAGCCAATTTGTTAATACTTCGTTCGCAATCCTCCTTTACTATCAATAGTGTTGCAGATGATGGACAAAGGTGTTGTATGGCGCGAATGTGGACGACAGCGGCAGTATTGGCGGCCTTATGGCTTGGCGCGTCATGCTCCACTGCCCATTCAGCGGAGTTGACCGTTTATACGGAACACTACCCCCCATACAATTTCATTGGGAAGGACGGCACGGTCGAAGGTGTCTCAACAGCGCGTGTGCGCAAGGTACTGGATGCAGCGGGCCTCGATTATGAAATTGTGCTCCTACCCTGGAGCCGGGCTGTGCTTTTCGCCACAAGCCGTGACAATACGCTGATCTATACCATCACCCGCACGCCGGAGCGCGAAGTCAGCTATGACTGGCTGGTACCCTTGGCGCAGCCACATTTCTATTTATATGCCCGCGCAGATGACTACCGTGACATTACGGACAGTGATCTCAGGGCCGGGAAATATACCGCAGCTTGTGTCAGTGGCGACCTGAGCTGTGATATTCTTGGCTGGGCAGGTGTCCCGCCGCAGAATGTAACCACGATCACCGATAGTGGTACGGGGGATTTCCGACTGGTTCTGGCAGGCCGGGCTGACCTCTATGTGAGTTCGGCGGCTGCCAATGTACGATTGCGACAATCCGAAGGTTTCAGGCCTGATGTCACCAAGCCTGTGCGGGCGGTTGGCGGCACGGTTGGATTCTATCTAGCGGCGGGGCGGCAGGTATCTCCCGAAGTGCGCAAGGCAATTCGGGAGAGTTATGAGCGACTGCTTGAGGCGGGCGAATATAATGAGATCAGCGCCGAAGAGGTCTCTGACCCGTCTAATCCCTGAGGGTTAATTCCCAGTCCTGCAATATATGACCTTCGCCGTATTGGTTCGTGGCTTCCTCACCAACGAGGGTGAAGCCTGCCTTCTCATAAATACGCCGCGCAGTGTGCAGTACCGAGTTAGTAGACAGCACTACTTTTTTGTACCCAACGCTCTGCGCGAACGCGAGGCACTCGCCAATCATGCGCTGGCCTAGACCAAGCCCTCGTGCGGCTTTGGTCAGAAGGAACAGCCGCAAACGCGCCACACCGTCGGCCTCGCGAACAAGCACAATGCTGCCCACACGCTCACCATCAATCTCCGCAATCCAGCAGCGTTCGCAAGATGCGTCGTAACACTCCAGAAAATCGGTCACGATCCGGGCAACGAGCGCTTCGAACTGAGCGTTGAATGCGTATTCCGTCGAGTAAATCTCGCCGTGGGCCTGCACAACCCAGCCAAGGTCGCCAGGGCGGTGGGTGCGGATGACAGCGGTCTTGAGCGGCGAAGTGCCTTCCCCAAGAACCGCTTCAATATGCTTCATGGAGGCAATGAGCGAACGCTGCGTGTCCTCGTCTACATCTTCAAGGCGCGCTGCAACATCCTCGTTTGCCATATCGGCCAGTGATTTTGCCTCTGCGCGCCCAGCGTCGGTGAGGGTGAGGATCATGCTCCGGCCGTCATGTGGGCTGCGTTCCCGCGTGACCAGCCCTGCATCCTCGAGTTTCTTCAAGGTACGGCTCAGGTAGCCAGGGTCCAAGGAGAGACTGGTGGTAAGGTCTTTCGCCGCAAGGCCAGACGTTTGCGCGAGCTCATAGATAATGCGGCATTCCACGAGGGAATAATCGCTCCGCAGCATATGGCGGCGCAGGAAACCAAATTCCCGCGTATAGAAGCGGTTGAACTTGCGAACAGAGAGAACAGTGTTGCTAGGCGCGATATCGTGCATAGGGTATCCTTTTTTTGACATTAACAATTAAATATTTGCTTTTGTCAAATAAATATGTGCGACACTTCTCCCTCTCACGGCCCTACGGCTTTCGCTGTACGGTGGAGGAAGGAGGAACCAGAATGAACGTTTATTTCTTTGGGGCGGCGTTGCTTGCGGCAGCGGGGACAGCCATCCATGTCGTGGCGGGCCGCATGAAATTTGAGGCAATCATTCTGGACGCACCCGGACTGAATGCACGCGTCAAAACCATCCTGCATGCGTGCTGGCATGCCGTCAGTATATTGCTCGCCATGATTGGTGCGGGGTTTCTGTGGGCAGCGTTTGACCAGAATGTCCTGCTGCTCGGAATGGCGGCTACGGTGGTTGGCGCGGGGATGGGCATGTGCACAGCCTATATGGTTGTGCGTCACAAACAGCGCCCGATGGATTTCTGGCCCTGGAGCTTGTTCTGGTTGATGGCGGTATTGGGCGCCGTTGGCACAGCGGCAGCTTAAGGCTTACCAGTCCCAGTCGTCGTCGGCTTCTTCGCCGGCGATCACATGCCCATGCAGGTCATAGTCATCACTTTCGGTGATCAGTGCCATGACCATGTCACCGGGGTTCAGGTCCGTCGCGCCCTCAAGGTGGACTTGACCGTCAATCTCTGGTGCGTCCGCGTATGTGCGGCCGATGGCACCTTCCTCGGTGACCTCGTCAATCAGGACAGCCATCTCAAGGCCGACCCGCTCCTGCAGTTTTGCAGCGGAAATCTCTTGCTGCACAGCCATGAAGCGTTCCCAGCGTTCCTGTTTCAGTTCCTCTGGTACCGGGTTTGGCAACGCATTTGCAGCAGCGCCGTCAACGGGCTCATATTTGAAACAGCCAACACGGTCGAGCTTCGCTTCGCGCATCCAGTCGAGCAGGTAATCGAAGTCCGCTTCTGTCTCACCGGGGAAACCAACGATGAAGGTGGAGCGAAGTACGATTTCCGGCACAATCTTGCGCCAGTTCTCGATACGCTCCAGCACCTTGGCCTCATTCGCTGGGCGGCGCATGGCTCGCAGTACGCTCGGGCTCGCATGCTGGAACGGGATATCGAGGTACGGCAGGATTTTACCTTCCGCCATAAGCGGCATCACATCGTCAACATGCGGATAGGGGTAGACATAATGCATGCGTACCCAGACATCGAGCTCACCCAGTTCGCGGGCGAGGTCGGTCATGTGCGCACGCACGTCGCGGTCTTTCCACTTTTCCGTTTGGTAGCGCAGGTCCAGGCCGTAGGCCGATGTGTCCTGACTGATGACCAGCAGTTCCTGCGTGCCTGCCTCAACAAGCTTCTCCGCCTCGCGCAGCACGGCGCGAATGGGGCGGGAGACAAGGTCGCCACGCAAGCTCGGGATAATGCAGAATTTGCAGCGGTGGTTGCAGCCCTCTGAAATCTTGAGGTAGCTATAGTGCCGCGGGGTGAGGCGCAAGCCAGCCTCGGGCACCAGGTGCACATAGGGGTCATGCGGCTGGGGTGCGGCCTTGTGCACCTCGCTCACCACCTGCTCATACTGGTGCGGGCCGGTGACAGCCAGTACACCCGGCACAACTTCGCGTACAGCACCTTCGTCCACACCAAGGCAGCCGGTCACGATCACACGGCCATTTTCGTTCATGGCTTCTTTGATCGCGCTGAAGCTTTCTTCTTTCGCGCTATCGATAAAGCCACAGGTGTTCACCACCACAACATCCGCGCCCTCATATTCGGCAGAGATTTCATAACCTTCCGACCGAAGCTTGGTGAGAATGCGTTCGCTATCCACCAGCGCCTTGGGGCAACCGAGGGAGACAAAACCGACTTTGGATGTATGGTTCGCGTGTGTGCTCATGGGCGCGGCTTATACAGCCGGAATGGGCAAAAATCCAGCGAGAAACGCTATGCCGAGTCTGCCCATGTCTCTGAATAGAAGGACGTCCACACCGGCATGAGCACAGGTGCGAGTTTTATGTCAAAACCATTATAGGTAAACATTATTATATTAATGATTGTATTTATTCTCCTTATACTGTGTGCTTGTGATGCGAAGCGCAAGGCTTCAATGCCGAGGGCGGCATCAGGGGAAAGGATACGGAAATGAGCAAGAATTTATCATGGCGTAGAGTACGTACCGACGTTGCAGGGGTTGGAATTGTGTTGCTTGTCGCGGCTTGCGGTATGGGTGCAGAGAACGGCAGCGTTGAGGCATCGGGGCCGAGCGAATGCACAGCAGATGTTTATGGCCGCACAGCGGATGGCAGCAGCATGTGGGTGGCGGCAAACCAGGGGGTGACGGGTGACGCGCTCGACAGCAACTGCATGCTGAACCAGTATGCGATGAACAACTTCATGTATCTGGTGGGCGACGATGGCAGCGGTCACCCGCGCTTCATGGGCTATACCGCATGGTATGACCTGTTCCCCGCCACCGGTTCGCCGGTGCAGGCGACAGGCTACAATAGCTTGAACGGCACCCAGCTCAACAAGTCGGACAACCAGGAGGAAGCCGGGGACGGCTTTGAACTGCTGGATGTGGGCGGTGTGATGACCAGCTATGACATCCGCGTCAATGGCGCTTTCTTCGACTATGTGAACACAAACGGCCTCTACACCAAAACCGCGCTCAAGGCACAGGAGACGGCCTTCCAGGCCAACAGCAAGACCGGTGGCATCTGGCTGCCGTCCGGCAATGGCAGCACGAGCGAGGGTGCGATCGAGATCAAGACCGCCTGGCGCAACTACGGTAGCACAGCCGGTACCTGCCCGAGCGACATCATGCACTGCGAAACGGATGAGAATGGCACCGAATGGGGCCTTGTCGGTTTCCATCTGGTGCAGAAGTCCGTCGACCAGACAGCCTTCGTGTGGTCCACGTTTGAGCATGTCGGCAACGCGCCGGACTGCCTCAGCCGCAACAGCAACCCGATCGCGCAGAACCCGGTCGACCCGACCACAAGCGGTAGCACCATCAATGTGAACAAGAATATCACCGCGCTCAAGGATGTGACGGGCTGGAGCTATTTCGATTATGAGCGTTACCTCAAGGACGTGAAGGCAAGCGGCATCCTGATGGACAACAACTGCTCTTATCCCACAAAAACCACCGAGGGCGACCCGCTTTGCCTGACCTCGCCGGTGGACGGCAGCGGCTGGCAGCAGGTGAATGTGTGCCGCGTGCAGGCGCTGCCGGTGACAGACGCGTGCAAAAACTCGATGACCGACCCGACGAACCTATCAACCATCGCGTGCCTCAATCAGAGTGTGCAGCAGAACTTCCCGTCCACGCTCGCTTCCAAATGGAAATATTACGAGCTTGTCGGCATGGAGTGGATGTTCGACGGCGCCACCGGCGACGGCGCGATGACCACCGGCTGTTTCACCTATGATGAGGCGAATGGCGCCGACGCATGTCCCAACTACCCGCACCAAGGTGGCGGCGAGCTTGGCATTCCGAACTATGGCCGTGACGGCTCGACCCAGATGGCGAACACCACGATGGAAACCTGGATACAGGCTGACATGTTCCTTGAATATGCGCCGGGCAAGACTGTCTCTGCCGCGGACTGTTTCGCCTGCCACCAGCCGCAGACGACATCATATCAGGGCGACATGTCCCACCTCTTTGGCCGTATCCAGCAGGATTAGGCTTTGGGGTTACAAAAGCAAAAGGGGAGCCCGGTGGCTCCCCTTTTTTTGTCTGGCTTATCGGCTTGAGTAGGCTTCGCCTTCTTCCGCGGTTTCACCCTGTTTCAGGCGTTCGGCCACGGAAGCGGGGCTTGTGGTGATATAGGATTTCAGCACCGCGATGGCTTCGTCTGCCGCCTCAGCGCTCGTTTTTTTGCCGTCTTCCACATCGGTCGCGATACCGAGGATCTGCATGTAAAGCTCCTGCGGTTCACCCTGGATGGTGAGGCCAAAGCTGGCGTTACTCGCAAAAATGCGGTCCCACTCGGCACGGATTTCCTGCCAGAAGTCCTTGGTCTTGGCCCAGTACTGGCTGCCGATCTCGGTCTTGAAGCCGTCGAATTTCTCGTAGGTGTTCACGCCGATCTCGTGCACCAGCAGCTCCGGGTGTTTGCCACCAAGCACCAGCTTGGCATTGTCCTGCTCATGCACCCAGCCGTTTGGCGTGATGGCGTGGCGGTTGACGGCGGCGATGGCGTGATAGTCATCCCGCTTGGTGGCGTCACGGCGCGGCAGCGGCCGCCAGCTTTTGGGCGAGGTCCAGACGGCGGTGCCGTTCGAGTGGTCCCACGCGGCCACGGCGGCATAACGCGGTGCATCATCCACCTGATAGACGGTTTGTGCCCATTTGCCTGCGCGCTCCGCCGCGCTTACCGGCTTTTTCACCCATGTGTTGGCGCCGATGAAATCCATGATCTCAGTAGGTTCAAACTGCCAGTCCTGCCGCCAGTGTTTGATCGGCATAAAGGGCATCTTCTCGCCGTCGCCGACCACAAGGATATGCTGCAGGCTGATAAACGTGCCTGTGTCTTCAATCACCCGCACCATCTCATGCGCGCCAGTGATATAACGCTCTTTCGGCTGGTAGCCTTGCCGGAAGGCCACAGTCTCCTGGAAGTCGAACTTCACCTTATAGTCGCCCGCCATCGCGAGGATGGCCTTACGGTCAGCTTCGAACTTCTCTGCCGTGATGGCAGGCACCGCGTCTACTTTCGCGGCAACAGCCGGTGCAGCAGTTTGACCCGTGGTGTTGCAGGCTACCAGCAGCAGGGCAGCGGACAGCGCCGCGCCAACCTTGAAGCAGGTCTTTCCAAATTTGAATCTGTTCGTCATCGGTTTCATGGTCTTCCCCAAAACTCGTTTCTCGCACATTTATAATAATGATTCTTACTTGCAATATGCAACTGTGTTGCTTATGAGAGCTGATAACGATTCTAAGAATCATTTGCAACTAATAAAAATGAGCCGAAACGCGGCATCCAGGGAAAACGCCATGATTGGGAATATTGAAATGTTTAAAGTGTCACCGCGCGCCGCCTTGCTGGCGGGTGTCTCCATGTTTGTCACCTTGCCGGCAGCGGCCGAAGCCCCCGCCGACATTACCGAGATCACGGTCAGCGCCACCAAGAACCCGGTGGAGGCTTTCTCCGTGCCCGCATCGGTCAGCGTTGTCTCCCGCGATGAGATGGACGACCTTGTGGCCTCAAGCATCGCTGATGTGTTCGCCTCTGTGCCCGGCCTCATCTTTGATGGCGGCCCACGCCGCAACGGCCAGACGCCCGCGATCCGCGGTATGGCGGGGGAAGGTGTTGTTGTGCTCTATGATGGTGTGCGCCAAAGCTTCCTCTCCGGCCACGACGGGCGTTTCTTCATCGAGCCTGACCTCTTGAAGTCAGCCGAAGTGGTGCGCGGCGGCGGCTCCTCGCTCTACGGTTCCGGCGCTGTGGGAGGTGTCATCTCGCTCAATACAGTTGATGCTTCTGACCTGCTGCTTGAAGGCGGTACTGCAGGCTACCGGCTCTCGGGCGGCTATCAGGGGGTGAACGATGAATGGCTCTATGGTGCCACGGTCTTTGGCGTGAGCGGTGACGGCAAGTTTGACGGCATCGCCAGCCTCTCTTTCCGCAATTCAGGCGACATCGCGCTTGGCAACGACACCAGCCTGCAGGCGGATGACAGCATTGCCTCCGGCATTGTCAAGGGTAGCTACCAACTCACCGAAAGCCTGAAGCTGACCGGCAGCTGGCTCGGTTACCGCAACGACGCGGTGGAGCCCAACAACGGCCTGGGCAATAACACCGGCGACCTGATGGACAAGAATATCGTCAGCGATACTTTCCGCGCCGGGCTCGACTTCAACCCCGCGAGCAGCCTGATCGACTTCCACATGGTCGGCTACCTCAACAAGGCAAACGTGAAGGAAAGCGACCTCGATACGACCCGCGTCATCAACCGCGATGTGGAGACCGTTGGCCTCAGCTTCGATAACCGCAGCCGGTTTGCTCTCGGCCAAAACACCAGCTTCACCCTGACCTATGGCGGTGAATATTACCGCGACGAGCAGAAGGGTACCGACAGCGCGACCGCTGACGGTACCCGCGGCGGCGTGCCTGACGCGACCGCCAAGACACTCGGTCTTTTCATCCAGGGTGAGTTTGTGGCCGATACCGCGCTCGGTGAGTTCATCCTGATCCCCGGCGTGCGCTACGACAATTTCAAGAACAGCGCGGTCGGTGAAGCGGTCGAGACGGAAGAGGGCAAAACCTCGCCCAAGTTTGCCATGACCTGGCGCCCGGTTGATCAGTTCATGATTTTCGGCAGCTATAACGAGGCCTTCCGCGCGCCTTCCTATAGCGAGATTTTTGCCGACGACCTGCACTTCTCGATCCCGCTCGGGCCGGGTGTGGAAGCGCCCAACTTCTTCATCCCCAACCCTGACCTCAGGCCTGAACGCTCCAAAACCTGGGAGTTTGGTGCGGGCGTCGACTTCACCGATGTGCTGACGGGCGGGGACCGGCTCACAGTCAAGGGTGCCTATTTCAGCACCGAGGCGACCGACCTCATCGATCTCGAAGTGAACTTCGAGTTTTCCCTGCCGTGTTTTGTGCCAGGCATGCCGGGTGATTGCAATGCCGGTACCAGCCGCAATATCAATACCGCGAGCGCGGACATTGACGGCTTCGAGCTTGAAGGCATGTATGACAGCGAATGGTTCCGCCTCATGGCCTCGTATAGTTCTGTAGACGGCAAGGACGCAGCGACGGGTGACTATGTCGGTATCCTGTCGCCGGACCGGCTTTATATGTCGGGCGAGGTGAAGCTGGCGAGCATGGACAGCCGCATTGGCGCGCGGCTCAATGTCGCCAGCCGGTTCGACAAGGTGAACGACGCGGCGGATGAGCGCCCGGGCTATGAGACACTGGACCTGTTCCTCGTGTGGCAACCTGACACAGCGCTCAAAGGCTTGCGCGTCGACCTCGGGGTCGACAATGTGTTTGATACGGAAGTGCAAACTGTGTTCGCAGGTGTCGTTGACCCGGGCCGCAACATGAAAGCACGCATCAGCTGGACGGGTTCTTTCTAGGGCCCGCGAGCGATCAGAGGGAGGCAGGATGATGAAGAATACAAAACTGGCGTATGGCACACCCGCCAAGGTGCTGCACTGGCTGCTGGCGCTGCTGCTCATCGGGCAGTCGGTCGTCGGGCTTTATTTTGCCGATATGCCGCGCGGTGATGACAAAACCGAGCTTCTTCGCCTGCATGCTTCCTTCGGGCTTCTCATCCTCGCCTTCATGCTCATCCGCCTTGGTGTGCGGGCCTCGGGCGAGCGGGTCGAGCCGGTCGAAGGCACACCGGCCATGCTAAAGAAAGTGGCGCACGGCGCGCATCTCGCGCTCTATGCGCTCACCTTCATCGTCATCGGCGCGGGTATCTTCACGCTGCTGACCGTGGGCTGGAATGTGGATTTCTTCGGCATGACCGTCATCCCCACATGGTTCGAGCGTGACATGGACCTGCATCACCTGTTTGAGGAAATCCACGTCTACGGCTGGTATGTGCTCACCGCCCTCGTAGGGCTGCATCTGGTAGGCGTGGTCTACCACACGCTTATCCTCAAGGATGGAACCTTGAAGCGCATGGTGTGAATGAAAAGCCCCGGGAGACCGGGGCTTTTTGTTATTCCTCCTTGCCCACAAGCGCGCGGGCGAACTCTCGGGCGCTGAAGGGCTGAAGGTCCTCGATCGCTTCACCGACACCGATGGCATGCACCGGTAGGCCGAATTTTTCGGCACAGGCCACCAGCACGCCGCCGCGGGCGGAGCCGTCGAGCTTGGTCATAACAATGCCCGAAATATTGGCGAGCTTCTGGAACACTTCCACCTGATGCACCGCGTTCTGGCCGGTGGTGGCGTCCAGCACGATGACAGTATCATGCGGCGCGCCGTCAACTTTCTTGCCAATCACGCGCACGACCTTCGCGAGTTCCGCCATCAGCTCATCACGGTTCTGCAGGCGGCCTGCGGAGTCAATCAGCAGCACGTCCACGCCTTCTTTTTGTGCGCGGTCAACTGCTTCGAACGCGAGGGCGGCGGCGTCTGAGCCGATTTCCTTCGTGACAACCGGCACACCGTTCCGGTCACCCCATACCTGAAGCTGCTCCACGGCTGCTGCGCGGAAGGTATCGCCCGCGGCCAGCATGACAGACTTGCCGTCATCCTTGAATTTTTTGGCGAGCTTGCCGATCGTTGTGGTTTTACCCGCACCGTTCACACCGGCCATCAGGATGATGTGCGGCTTGTTGGCCGCATTCACCACCAGCGGCTTGGCGACAGGGTCAAGAATGGCTTCAATCTCGGCCGCCAGAATATCACGCACTTCTTCGCCAGAGATTTCCTTATCGTAGCGGCCTTTGGCCAGCGCGGTCGTCAGCTTTGAGGCCACGTTCACGCCGAGGTCGGCGGTGATCAGCAGGTCCTCAAGTTCCTCCAGCGTGTCGTCATCCAGTTTGGCCTGGGTGAAGATGCCGGTGATGCCGCCCGACAGTGCGCTGGTGGACTTTTTCAGCCCTTCGCGCAGGCGCTGGAACCAGCTTTTTTTCTCCGGCTGTGGGTCTGGAACAGGCTCAGGCGCAGGAGTTGGCTCTGGCGTCGGCTCTGGCGTCGGCTTAGGTGTTACCTCAACCTCTGGCTCGGCAACTTGTGCAGGCGCTTCGTCTGCTGGCGCAACAACGTCTTCAGCAGGCGTTTCTACCGCGTCTTGCTTCTTGCCGCGCAGGCGCTGGAACCAGCCTTTTTTCTCTTCAGCCATAAATATCCCTGAAACTGCCTAGTCTAGTTTGATGCCTGTCATGGCGTTCTCATCGCGCGCGGTCAAGCGTACGGGTACGATCTGGCCGGGCTCCACGTCCGCCGCTTGCACAACGACGGGGATAAACTGTTCGCTGTGGCCCATGGTGTCACCGTCGTGGCCCACGCGTTCAATCAGCACGTTCGCGGTCTTGCCTTCGCTTGACTTGAAAAGCGCGGCCACGCGTTTGTCGCCCGCGGCACGAAGCTCTGCCGCGCGTTCTTTGCGCACGGCCTTCGGTACCTTATTCGGGATTTTCGCGGCGGGTGTGCCCTCGCGCTCCGAATAGGGGAAGACGTGCAGCCAGGTCAGGTCGCATTCCTCGACGAGCTTGATGCTGTTCTGGAACATCTCATCGGTTTCGGTGGGGAAGCCGGTGATGATATCAGCGCCGAACACAATCTCGGGCCGGGCGGCGCGCACGCGGCTCGTGAATTCAATCGCATCTCCGCGCAAGTGGCGGCGTTTCATGCGTTTGAGGATCATGTCATCGCCCGCCTGCAGGCTCAGGTGCAGGTGCGGCATCACGCGCGCATCATGGATGATGGCATCATAAAGCGGCTCGTCCACCTCGATACTGTCGATCGAGGAGATGCGCAGGCGCGGCAAGTCCGGCACCAGCTTGAGGATTTTCTGTACCAGTTGCCCAAGCGTCGGCGTGCCCGGCAGATCCTCACCAAAGCTTGTGATGTCAACGCCCGTCAGCACCACCTCGTTGAAGCCCTGGCCGACGAGGCGTTTGATCTGCTCCACCACTTCGCCCATGGCGACGGAGCGGCTGTTGCCGCGGCCATAGGGGATGATGCAGAAGGTGCAGCGGTGGTTGCAGCCGTTCTGGATTTGCACAAAGGCGCGGGCGCGTTCGCCGAAGCCGTCGATCAGATGCCCGGCGGTTTCCTTGACAGAGAAAATGTCATTCACCTGCACCCGCGGCGCGTTCGAAAGGTCAAGCCCGGCGCGGCCGAGGCCGACGAAGCTTTTGGCCTCCAGCTTTTCCTGGTTGCCGAGCACGGTGGCGACTTCCGGCATTTTGGAGAATTGCAGCGGGTCGATTTGGGCCGCACAGCCGGTGACGATAATCGGCGTGTCGGGCCGTTCGCGTTTCATGCGGCGGATGGATTGCCGCGCTTGACGCGTCGCTTCCGCCGTTACCGCGCAGGTGTTGACGATGATTACATCCTCAAGGCCCGCTTCCTCGGCATGGCGGCGCATCACCTCACTCTCATAGGTGTTGAGGCGGCAGCCGAAGGTCACGATTTCGGGTTTTGCACTCACAGCACAATTTCCCCAGTGTAAGCGAGGGTCGCGGCACCAGTCATCTGCACCGTGCCGTCCTCAAGCCATTCAATTTCAAGTGGGCCACCATCCAGCATCACGGTCGCCTTGCGGCCGGTGAGGCCACGGCGTGCGGCGGCGACAAGCCCCGCGCATGCGCCGGTGCCGCAAGCATCGGTGATACCAACACCGCGTTCCCACACGCGCTGGCGGATAATACCATCTTTCACATGCGCGACGGAAACATTCACACGCTCGGGGAACAGGACGTCATGTTCGATTTTTGGGCCGAGGGTTTTGAGGTCAATCGCTTCGGCGTCATCCACAAAAAACACCGCGTGCGGGTTGCCCATATTGACCCCAACCGGGTTCAAGAGGCCGTCCAGTTCAAAAGCAATGTTGGCGGTGTCCTGCACTTCCGCGAGTGGGATTTCACTCCAAGCCAATCGGGCTGGCCCCATGTTGACACTGATGCCAGTGTCGGCGCGGGTGGCACCGAGGAGGCCGGCGTCAGTACGGATTGTGACCGCTTCTTTGCCAGTTTCATCCAGCATCAGCCGGCCCACGCAGCGAGTGGCATTACCGCACGCACCCACACGGCTGCCGTCCGCATTGCGGATTTCCATAAAGATATCAGCGTCTTGGCAACCACGCATCACGATCAGCTGGTCGCAGCCCACGCCGCGCTTGCGGTCGGCGATATGGCGCACAGCATCGTCGGATAGCGTCAGGTCATGTTCCCGCGCGTCAAAAATGACGAAGTCATTGCCCAAGCCTTCCATCTTGCGGAAGCGGTATGTATTTCCACTCGTGCTCATGCGGCTGCTTATATGGTGAGGAAGGGGCCAGAGTCTATCCCATAGTGGCGTGAAACCGCAGTTTCCGAGGCAAAATCAGACAAGATTTTCTCGCCTCTCGACAAATCCGGTCCTTAGTGGGATTAAATGGCGCATGAAAAAGCTGATTGTCCATATGGGTGCGCACCGCTGTGCCTCCTCCGCCACACAGGCATTCCTGCGCAGAAACTGTGCGGAAAATGTGCGGGATGTGCGCATTGTTTTGCGCAGTGATTTGCTGGCGCGCACAGACGGCTTTGCCATGACTGGCTTTTACCGGAATCGGCCCTGGCACCCTGCCTATTGGCGAGATATGGCATCGACACGCGCCGCGATCAAAGCGTGTCCGCAGGATATGATTGTCGTCAGCGAAGAAAACCTGATGGGGCTGATGCCCGGCCATGAAGGGGCGGGGTTTTATCCCGGCTTCGCCAACCTCTGCCGTGCGCTTGCCAAGCTGCGATCAGTCGCGGAGGTGTTGCCGCGCCTTGTGGTGCGGCGGCAGGACAGGCTGCTGGAATCCATCTACGGTTTTCGCGTAGCCTTTGGGCTGCGGCAGGATTTTGCCGACTATATCCGCCCGTTTCTGGGGCAGGACCTGAGCTGGTACAAGATGGCGCAGGCGCTTGATGCCGCGGGGCTTGCGGGCCAGTCGCGCATCGATGTTCTGGAGGCCTGGCCGCGCGAGGGGACGACTGAACACCTGATGGATTTTCTCTGCGTGCCAAATCTGCAGCTCGGTGGCGGCGGGCTGCGAATGGGGAACAGCCGCTTCAGTGAAGAAGCGCTCGAGTTGATGCTGGCGATGAACCGCACGGGTACAGGCGTCGATGTCGATTGGCGGCGGAAGGTACTGTTCCCGGCGCTTCGGCAAGGCGCTGCGCCGACCGTTCAGTTTGTCGCTGATCTGCTTGAACTGCAGGAAGATCAGACTGCGGTGCTGAAAGCCGCCCTTCAGATACCCGCGCGTTTTTCACTGACGAATGAAGAACGTGCCGCTATTCTTGCTGCGTGCGAGGCTGGTAACAAAGCCTTCCTCAAGCACACCATTGTTGGGGCCAGTGGGGATATATGGGATTAAGCGAACAGACAGCTTCAGGGGAACCACGCCGCCACAGGGTCATACTGCATTGCGGCGCGCCCAAGACCGGCTCCACCAGCCTGCAGAATTATTTTGCTGATAATGCGGACCGCTTGAAAGCGGACGGTGTGGTCTATCCGCCGCGCTTCTTCCGTCGCTCACTCGTCGACCCACTACATGAAAGTTTCACGCGCCTGCGCGCTGGCAAACGGCCGGAAGATACCGTGATGGTTGAGGCTCGCGCCCGGCTAGACGGCTTGTTCGCGGATGAGGGCGTGCACACGGTGTTGATCTCAAACGAGTCAATCCTTGGTGAGCCATATAGCGCTGCCCAGCGTGGCTTTTTTCCCGAACATGGTGCTGCGATCAAACAGCTCGTCCGTCTGTTCGAAGGCTATGACGTGACGGTGGTGTATTTCATTCGCGATTTCGAAGGCTTTCTGCCGTCATACTATGTCCAGTATGTCCGTATGGGAGGCTACCTGAGTTTTGAGCGTTTCTGCGCCCATGTGGGTGGTGACAGCATTTCCTGGCAGCCGGTTGTCAAAGCGCTCAAGAAGGCGTTTGGTGAGCAGAATGTTTCCTGTTGGGAGGCGGCTGCGATGCGGCAGGCGCCGGTACGCATTGTGGACGAAGCCTTTGGTCGGCTGTTGCCTTCGCTGCCTGAATTTGACCCCACGCACTATAACCGAAACCAGTCGGTCGGAAAGGGTGTGCTGGCCTTCTACCGAGGCATGAATCGCCTGCTGGACAATGCTTTGACCAAACGGCGGCGCCGCAAGGTGCGCCCGATCATGCGGCAATATCTTTTTGAGCCACTTGCCTACCTCTCACGCGTGTTCAGCCGGGGCGGAAAGCCGGAGCCGGTCGATGCGCCACCCGCCAAGCAAGTACTTCGCTGGCGGCAGCAATATAGCGAAGACCGTAAAGCCCTCGGCTTTAGCCAAAAATAAGCGGCAGCAGCAGGAAGCAGATTGTTGTCACCGCGAAGGTGCCGAGGATATTGAGCCATAGCCCCGCGCGGACCATATCAGGCACGTGCAGGTGGCCGGTGGCGAACACCACGGCGTTTGGTCCTGTGGCGACCGGCAGCATGAATGCACAGCTGGCCGCCATGGCGGTGGGCGCGGCGAGCATGATGGGGTCGATGTTCGCGGTGGTGGCGAGCGCGCCGAGAACCGGCACAAGTGCAGCTGTGGTTGCGGTGTTGCTGGTGAGCTCAGTGAGGAAAATCACAAGGCCTACAATCGCGAGCATGATGAGATAAAGATGCGCTGTTGCAAGCCCGCTCATGCCTTCGCCGGCCCAAATGGCAAGGCCCGTTGCTTTGATGGCTGCCGCAAGGCTGAGGCCACCGCCGAACAAGAGGATCACGCCCCATGGTAGCGCAACCGCGCTTTCCCATGTCAACAGCGCCTGGCCTTTTTCGCCAGAGCCCGAAGGCACAAGGAACATCACAAGGCCTGCGCCCACGGCAATATGCATATCAGACAGGTTGGCGATGAAAGGCAGTAAGTCGGTCAGCGGCGCAAATTCCACCAGCCATTGGCGGAAGGACCACAACAGTGCCATGATGCCCATGATGATGGCAACACGCCGTTCCGGCGTTGTGATGGGGCCCATCTCCGCAAGCTCCGCCTGCACAACGTCCTGCCCGCCGCGTACCATGTCTGCCTTGAACGGGAAGCAGATTTTGGTGAGCACAAGCCACGCCAGCGGCACCATTGTGAATACCACCGGAATGGCGAAAGCCATCCACTCAAGGAACTGGATGTCACGCCCGGTTTCTTGCAGGATGAAGCCCTTCACGAACAGATTGGGCGGTGTGCCGATATAGGTGCCAAGCCCGCCAATGGAGGCAGCCCAAGCGCAACCGATAAGAAGTGCGATGGTGAATTTGTGACCGCTGGCCTTCTCTCGCAAAATGGTATCTGCCACTGTAATGGCGATGGGCACGATCATCAGCGTGGTGGCGGTGTTTGAAATCCACATGGAGAGGAGCGCGCTTGCGGCCATGAAGCCCGCGATGAGAGCGGCAGGGTGGTCGCCCACACGCGCCAGAATATTGAGCGCGATACGACGGTGAAGTTGCCAGCGCTGCATGCCCATGGCAGCAATGAAGCCACCGAGCAGCAGAAAGATCACCGGTTCCGCATAGGGCCAGGACGCTTCCTTGGATGACGTGATATCGAGCACAGGCAACAGTACAAGGGGGATCAGGCTGGTGGCGGGGACGGGGATGGCCTCGGTCGCCCACCAGCTGGCCATCAGGGCCGCAACTGCGACCGTTTTCCATGCTGCGTCTGACATACCTTCAGGTGTGCTGGTGAACAGCACGGCGAAAAACAGGATCGGCCCCAGTATCAAACCGATGGTCTGGTAAAGTGCGCGTCCGCCATTTGAGTCTGCCGTGATGCCTGCCATGCAGTGTCTCCCCCGATACAAAACTGTTCTGTTCCCCAACAGATATTGCCTTGGATAGCGAAGGAAAGGGCCCCTGTGAAGGGAAACTTGGGGGTGGTGCAACTTGCAGCACAACAATTCCTTGTGTGCATCAGCCGCTTTTGTATGCTGCCAAACAAAGATCAAAGGGAGGATCTCAATGTCCATCAGAAGAATAGTCGGGCTGGCGTTTTTGCTGCTCGTCATCGTAGGCGGGGTGTGGCTCGCCAAGCTCATTTGGGGCAAACCATTCAACTTCGACCATTTCCAGACCCGCGTTGTCGTGGTCGA
Organism: Kordiimonas gwangyangensis DSM 19435 = JCM 12864; assembly: GCF_000375545.1. Lineage (GTDB taxonomy): Bacteria > Pseudomonadota > Alphaproteobacteria > Sphingomonadales > Kordiimonadaceae > Kordiimonas > Kordiimonas gwangyangensis. The sequence continues at coordinate 91,388 of NZ_AQXF01000007.1, read as the reverse complement.
AGGTCTCAAGAGCCCGGAAGCGCTGTCAAGCATTCGTATGCTGGAGCCGTATGGCATCACATCACATAACGGCGAGCTGGATGACCTGTCGCTCAAGGCTGACGAGGAAGAGCTGGCCCGCCTCAAGGAAAACTATGAGACATTGATGTCCTACGCGGACGAGGACCTGACGGAAGAGCAGCGTTTCAACAAACGCCTGATGGCCTACCCGATGGAACAGGAAATCAAGAACGAGCGTTTCCGCTACTATGATTATCCGCTCACGCAGCTTTACGGTTGGCACAATAATATCTCGAGCTTCATGACCGGTACGCACTCGGTGACCGACCTTGAGGAAGCTGAATATTATGTGGCGCGCCTGAACAAGATCCGCACCCAGTATGAGCAATATATGGAGCAGCTGAAAAAGCGGGAAGAAATGGGCATCATCCCGCCGAAATTTGTGCTGCAGAAGGTTGAGAACCAACTGCGTCCGTTCATCACCGACGACCCGAAGGACAACGCACTTTATGCCGCGTTCAAGGCCAAGCTTGATGACCTTGAAGGTGTATCGGACGAGGATAAAACCCGCCTTCTCAACGAGACCGAAACCGCGATCCGCGATGTGGTGTTCCCGGTGTGGGCCGAGCTTCTCGACTATACCATCCAGATCAAGAATATCGCGACGGATGAAGCAGGCGTGTGGAAGCTGCCGGACGGCGACGCTTACTATCAGACCCAGATTGAACGGCACACCACGACCAAGATGACGGCGGATGAAATCCACCAGTTGGGCTTGTCGGAAGTGGCGCGTATTCAGGGTGAAATGCTCGCGCTCTTTGAAGCGGAAGGCTATGATACCAGCATCCCGTTTGCCGAGCTTATCAACAACTTCACCGCGGAAGACCGCCACTATTACCCGGATACCGATGAGGGCCGCGCCCAGATCATCGAGGATTACACCGCGCTCATTCGTGAGATTGAGGCTGGTGTATCGGGCATGTTCAACCGCACGCCCAAGGCACCGGTTGAAGTGAAGCGTGTGCCTGTGTTTATTGAGCAGGGTGCGCCGGGCGGTTACTATGAGCAGCCGGCGCTTGACGGTTCGCGTCCGGGCCGCTTCTACGCCAACCTCTATGACATCAAGGGCACGCCAAAGTTTGGTATGCGCGCGCTGACATACCATGAGGCGGTGCCGGGCCACCACTACCAGATTGCGCTGCAGCTTGAGCAGGAAGACCTGCCGCTGTTCCGTAAATTCTCTGGCTACGGTGCCTATGTGGAAGGTTGGGCGCTTTATGCCGAGCGCGTGGCGATGGAAATGGGCTTCCAGAAAACCAATGCCGACAAGATTGGTGCGCTGCAGTCCGAACTGTTCCGTGCTGTACGCCTAGTGGTTGACACCGGCATGCACTCCAAACACTGGACCCGCGAGGAAGCCATCAAATACATGGCTGACAATACGGGCATGGCCATGACCGACGTTGTGACCGAAATTGAACGTTACATCGTTTGGCCGGGTCAGGCGTGTGGCTACAAGATCGGCCAGCTCACCATCCTGCGCCTTCGTGACAAAGCTCGTGAAGCCCTTGGCGACAAGTTCGACATCCGCGAATTCCACGATGTTGTGCTGATGGTCGGCTCGGTGCCGCTCACTATCCTTGAAGAGCAGGTTGACGCCTATATTGCGCGCAAATCCTGATCGGATCGAGGAACGAGTATGAGTTGAGGGCGGCTTTGGTCGCCCTTTTCTTTTGCCAAGCGCAGAATTCCGGCTGACCGCGAGTGAATTTTCTTTTAGGTTGTTTTCAAACCTTGGCAGAGAGGCAGGTGCGTTCTGGAAAAGGCGCTGAAAGATGCAGGGAATGACGGCAGCGTGCCAGAGAGCGCCGCAGCACGGCTGGTGCGTGAAGCGCTGGACAGGGCCTATCTGCAGCAGCTGCCGCTTATCACCTTTGTTATCGGCCTCTATTACACATTCCTGACCGCAGCCCACTCACTGTTTCTACCGCCTGACATATTGCCATACTTGATAGGCCTTGCGGGCACAGCAGCGGTTATCAGCTTCGCCACCTATGGCCTTGTTAAAATGGGGAGGGTGAGTGTCTCAGCCTCCCATTTGGCGTTTGTGCCGACCGGGCTTTTGGGTGTGGCCAATGTGTATGGCCATGTGCTGCTTTCGGGCGATATCAAGCAAATGACCAATGGGGTTCTGTCCCTGCTGGTGTTTGGTTTTGTGACCCTCAGCCCACGCGTGTTTTTCCCGCTGACAGCGCTTTCTGTCGCACTATATGTGTACTGCCTGATGAGTATCGGCGGGGCGGACGTGCCGCATTACGGCTTCCTTCTGGTGCCCGGGCTCATGCTTGGGGTGCTGTGTTTTGCGCAGCGCTACCGTATGCTCACCCGACTTGAGGGCCTGCACCTGAATGACCGGGTGAAAAACGCGCAACTTGAAGCCATGAACCAATCTGTGCTTGCCCAGATGGAAGAGGTGGAACGCGCGGCAGAAGACGCCAGGCGCGCCAATGAGGCCAAGGGCATATTCCTCGCCAACACCACACACGAGCTGCGCACACCGCTGACGGGTGTGCTGAGCACCATGAATATCCTTGAACACACCAAGCTGGACGCTGAACAAAAGGAACTGGTGAGCGCGGCGCAGGTGAGCGCCAAAACACTGCTGACCCTCATCAATGATATCCTTGATCTCGCCAAGCTGGATGAAGGCAAACTGGTCCTCAAACCGCAAGCCTTTGATGTGGAGGAGCTGGTTCGGCACATCAGCGGACTGCTGCAGCCTTCGGCGGAAGAGAAGGGGCTTTCGCTCAATTGTGAGTTTGTCGGTGGCCTGCCGCCGCGCCTCGTGGGTGATGCAGTGCGTATTGGCCAGATACTCCTCAATCTTGTCGGGAACGCGATTAAGTTCACTGACGCGGGGCGCATTGACATCTCCGTCACTTCAGAGGCGCGCGACAGCAGCCTTTTCCATCTGACTTTGTCCGTTGAAGACACCGGTGTCGGCTTTAGCAAGCAAGAGGGCGCGAAACTGTTTGGTCGGTTCGAGCAGGTGGACGGCACCTCCCGCCGCAAGCAGGGCGGTACCGGCCTTGGCCTCGCCATCTGCCGAGAACTGGCCGCATTGATGGATGGAACCCTGACCGCAGACAGCAAACCCGGCGTGGGTTCCCGCTTCACATTCGCGGTGACCTTGCCGAAAGCGGAGGGGCGTTATGATCCCACGCCCAAGGCCGCAGACCATAGCGCCGAGATGTCGGCGCTCAAGTTGCGGGTGCTGCTGGCGGAGGATAACAAGATCAACCAGATGCTGATCGAAAAGCTCCTGAGCCGCTATGGTTGGGCCATCACCATCGTCAGCAACGGCGATGACGCGGTGCGGGAAACCCTGACCGGCGCTTACGACCTCGTGCTGATGGACGTGCGCATGCCAGTGAAAGACGGTGTCACCGCTGTACAGGAAGTGCGTAGTACAGACAGTGTGGTTCGCACCACGCCAATCATTGCACTGACCGCCAACACCATGGCGGAGGATATCGAAAGCTATATGGAAGCGGGCATGGACAAGGTTGTAGGCAAGCCCATCGATATCGCTGAACTGGAAACCGCGGTGCTTGACCTCTTTGCCGAGCGTCTCCCCGCGCAGGATTAGGCGCATACGGCTGTTTTGCTTGACTCTTAGGCACACTCGCCATACATAAGCCTCGCTTTCCCATGGGAATGACAGACATAGCCCGCGTCTCCAACGGTTCGCCCTGAGATGCCCACCAGTCAGCGAGTTTCGCCCACTGGTGCCATTATTGTTTGATCAAGCCTTTGGAAAGGCGTGAGAATTTTGAACAAGACACAAGGCGATTTTGCTTATGTTTGACAGCTTGTCCGATCGGCTCAGTGGTATCCTCGATGGTTTGAAGCGCCGTGGCGCGCTCAAGGAATCGGATGTCACCGAAGCGCTCCGCGAAGTGCGGGTTGCGCTCCTCGAAGCCGATGTGGCGCTGCCTGTCGTCAAGGACTTCGTCGCCAAGGTCAAGGAAAAGGCTGTCGGGCATCAGGTTCTGAAGTCCGTCACGCCGGGTCAGCAGGTTATCAAGATCGTCAATGACGAACTGGTCGCCATGCTCGGGTCCGAGGCGTCCGGCATAAACACCGTTGGTGTGCCACCGGTTGTGGTGCTGATGGTGGGTCTGCAGGGTTCGGGTAAAACCACCTCGACCGCCAAGATCGCCAAGCGCCTCAATGAGAAAGAGCGCAAGAAGGTCCTGATGGCGTCGCTCGACGTACGCCGTCCGGCCGCGCAAGAGCAGCTCAAGATCCTCGGTGAGCAGATTGGCGTGAAAACGCTGCCGATCATCCCGGGGCAGATGCCGGTGGATATCGCACGCCGTGCGATGGAGGCTGCGAAGCTTCAGGGCTATGACGTGGTCATGCTCGATACCGCGGGCCGCCTGCACGTTGACCAGGCGCTGATGGCCGAGGTTGTGGCTGTCCGCAATGCGACGATGCCGACCGAGACGCTCTTGGTGGCAGATAGCCTCACCGGTCAGGACGCGGTCAACGTCGCGAAAGAATTTGATGCACAGGTCGGGATTACCGGCGTTGTGCTCACCCGTATGGATGGTGATGGCCGTGGTGGTGCCGCGCTTTCCATGCGTGCCGTCACCGGCAAGCCGATCAAGCTTGCGGGTACGGGCGAAAAAATGGATGCGCTTGAGGACTTCCATCCCGAGCGTGTTGCCGGTCGTATCCTTGGCATGGGTGACGTTGTCAGCCTTGTTGAGAAAGCGGCCGAGACGATTGAGAAAGAAGACGCTGAAAAGATGGCCAAGAAAATGGCCAAAGGCGAATTCGACCTCGACGATCTCCGCACCCAGCTTCAGCAAATGGCGAAGATGGGCGGCATGAAAGGTGTGCTTGGCATGCTGCCGGGCCTTGGCAAACTCAAGGGTGCCATGAACCAGCCGGGGATCGATGACAAGGTTTTCAAACGTCAGGAAGCCATCATCTCGTCGATGACTGCAGTGGAACGCAAGAAGCCGCAGCTCATTAACGCGTCGCGCAAGAAGCGTATCGCAGCTGGTTCGGGTACATCCGTGCCGGACGTGAACAAGCTTCTGAAAATGCACATGCAGATGGCCAAGATGATGAAAAAAATGTCCCAGATGGGCAAGAAGGGCCGCATGCCTGGACTGCCGGGTATGGGCGGAATGCCAGGCGGCCTGCCGCCGGGCTTCGATAAGTTGTTCTCTTGAGTAGGTAGCCAGCCTCTCTCGGGATTTTTGGTAAACTTGAGAATACGTCCGGCAACGCCCGTGTAGGCACCGGACATCTGAAAGGAAAGTAAAATGGCTGTTGCAATTCGTCTCGCTCGTGGTGGTGCTAAGAAGCGTCCTTACTACCGTATCGTTGTTGCTGACACGCGCGCTCGTCGTGACGGTCAGTTCATCGAAAAAGTAGGCACCTACAACCCGATGCTCGCCAAGGATGACGAAAACCGCGTTCGTCTCGTTGAAGACCGTGTAAAGCATTGGATCGGCCAGGGCGCGAAGCCGTCTGACCGCGTTGCTCGCTTCCTCGAAGCTGCTGGCATGCTCGAAGCAAAAACCCGCAACAACCCGAACAAGGGTAAGCCGGGCCAGAAAGCTCTCGACCTGATCGAAGAGAAAAAAGCAAAAGCTGAAGCTGCTGCTGCCGCTGCTGCCGAAGCTGCTGCTGCACCGGCTGAAGAAGCTGCTGAAGAAGAAGCTGCTGCTGAGTAAGCAGCACTCAAGTTTGTGCCCGGGTTTGCTCGGGCACACTTCAGGGTGACAGAAAATGGCTGACAGGTCTTCAGAAGAACGCCGCCATCGCGGTGTGGAAGATGGTTGGATTTGCGTGGGCGCTCTTGCGGGCGCCCATGGCGTTCGTGGTGACGTGCGCCTGAAGTCCTTCACTGAAGACCCGGAAGCTATTTTTGCGTTTGCCGCCCTGCATAAGGGGCCAAACGGCCCGACCGTGTCCCTCAAACGGTTGCGTGAAGACAAGGAAGGTTTTATCGCCCGCATGGACGGTGTGAAAAACCGCGAAGATGCGCAGGCGCTCAAGGGCACCAAGCTTTATGTCCCCCGCGATATCTTTGCAGATGAAGACGACGAGGACGAGTTTTACCTCGCAGACCTCATTGGCCTTGATGCAAGGAATGAAGCGGGCGAAAGCCTCGGTTTTGTGCGCGCGGTGGAGAATTTTGGCGCGGAGGACCTTCTTGAGGTCGTGCTGAACGCGCCGTTGCCCGGCCTTGGTCGGTTCGCGTTCATTCCGTTCCGTAAGGTGTTTGTACCGGTGGTGAATGTGCGTGAAGGCTTTGTTTCCATTGCGTTTGATACCTGGGTTGAAACGCAAGTCAGCGAGCGTGACGAGGAGGCGGACTAGTGGACCCGCTTTTCACCGCGCAGGTACTGACCCTGTTCCCGGATATGTTCCCCGGCAGCCTTGGAACCTCGCTCGCCGGAAAGGGGCTTGAGGACGGCCGCTGGGCACTGAAAACACTGGACATTCGCGATTTTTCGAGCGATAAGCACCGCTCCGTTGACGATACTCCTGCAGGCGGTGGCCCGGGGATGGTGCTTCGGGCCGACATTCTAGGCAAGGCGATTGACGCCGCGCGCGAGAGTGCGAAGCCGGAATGGCCACTTGTTTATATGAGCCCGCGTGGCAAGCGCTTTGACCAAGCCGAGGCTCACAGGTGGCAGGATGCAGGGGGGGTGACCATCCTCTGTGGCCGGTTCGAAGGGGTTGACGAACGTGTGCTTGAAGCACGCGGCGTGGAAGAGATTAGCGTGGGTGACTTTGTGCTCTCAGGTGGTGAGCCGGCAGCCCTCGTAATGCTTGATGCGGTTGTGCGCCTACTGCCCGGTATCATGGGTGCGGCTGCCACGCTCGACGAAGAGAGTTTTGAGAGTGGACTCCTAGAGTACCCTCAATACACCAGGCCTCAGGTCTGGGAAGGTCGGGAAATCCCCGACGTGCTCACAAGTGGGCATCACGGTCGCATCGCCCAGTGGCGACGCGAAAAAGCAGAAGAGTTGACTCGTATACGCCGGCCGGATCTCTGGTCGACCTATGTGCGGGGAAAAGAAAAAAAGGTATAGACCGATGAATATCATTCAAAAGCTCGAGCAAGAGAAAATTGCTGCTCTGACCGAAGGTAAAACCATTCCTGAGTTCGGCGCAGGCGACACGCTTCGTGTTGACGTGAAAGTTGTTGAGGGTGAGCGCGAGCGTATCCAGGCTTTCGAAGGCGTTTGCATCGCACGCGCTAACAAAGGCATCAGCTCCAACTTCACCGTTCGCAAGATCTCCTATGGTGAAGGTGTTGAGCGTGTGTTCCCGCTCTTCGGCCCGACCGTAGACAGCATCACCGTTGTTCGCCGTGGTAAAGTACGTCGCGCCAAGCTGTACTACCTCCGTGGCCGTCGCGGTAAATCTGCTCGTATCGTCGAAAAGCGCGATTTCCGCAAAAACGACGCGAAATAATATTACACCCTTCGGCAAGAAGCTTTTTATTTCTTGCGTAATGCCGAGGGTAACTATAAAGAACGGGGACAGGTCAAAAGGCCTGTCCCCGTTTTTCTGTTTTGGCAGACCAAAAACCATGCCCATGTTCGGGCATGACGCAGAAAAACACCCTCAAGCGCATGGGCGCATTTGGAAATGACGAGCGGAGCATAAAATGCCGAAGACGATGTACGATAAGATATGGGAAGGTCATGTTGTCGAACAAAGAAGCGACAATGTAGCCCTACTATATATCGACCGTCATCTCGTGCATGAAGTGACTTCCCCGCAGGCATTTGAAGGTCTGCGCGTCTCTGGCCGCACCATCCGCCGTCCCGATAGCATCATCGCCGTGCCGGACCACAACGTGCCGACAAAAGATCGCCACAAGCCGAACCCGGACCCGATGTCCACGGCGCAACTCGCGGCGCTTGAAGCGAACGCGAAAGAGTTCGACCTCGACTATATCCCGATGGACGATGTGCGGCAGGGTATCGTGCATGTGGTCGGGCCAGAACTTGGTTTTACCCAGCCGGGCGTTACCCTTGTGTGCGGTGACAGCCATACCTCGACCCACGGTGCCTTTGGTGCGCTCGCGTTTGGTATCGGCACGTCTGAGGTTGAACATGTGCTCGCGACCCAAACCCTGGTGCTCAAAAAATCAAAGAATATGCGTGTGACGGTGACAGGCGAACTACCTGTCGGTTGTTCCGCGAAAGACGTGGCGCTTGCCATCATCGGCCGTATCGGTACCGCGGGCGGCACCGGCCATGTGATTGAATACGCAGGCCCCGTGATTGAGGCGCTGTCGATGGAAGGGCGCATGACGCTCTGTAATATGTCCATCGAGGCAGGCGCGCGTGCGGGTCTTGTGGCACCTGATGAGAAAACCTTCGAATACCTCAAGGGTCGCCCTTATGCGCCGAAGGCCGGTCAGTGGGATGCCGCGGTTTCCTATTGGGCGTCATTGCGTTCGGACGAGGGCGCCAAGTTCGACCGCGAAGTGCTGATCGACGGTAGTGAGATCGTGCCGCTTGTGACTTGGGGCACGAGCCCTGAGGACGTGGCGCCGGTCACGGGCACAATCCCGCTCGTAGAAAGTTTCAAGGACCGCGCGAAGCAGGAAGGTGTCGTGAAGGCACTTGAATATATGGGTCTCGCGGAAGGCACGCCGATCACCGACATCAAGGTCGACCGTGTGTTTGTCGGCTCCTGCACCAACAGCCGGATTGAGGACCTGCGCGAAGCTGCGGCTGTCATCAAAGGCCGTAAGGTAGCGGGCCATATCATTGAAGCCATGATCGTGCCGGGTTCTGGCCTCGTGAAAGAGCAGGCGGAGGCCGAGGGCCTCGACAAGATTTTCACCGAAGCAGGGTTCGAGTGGCGCGAGCCGGGCTGCTCCATGTGCCTTGCCATGAACCCTGACAAGGCTGGCCCGGGTGAGCATGTGGCCTCCACCAGCAACCGCAACTTCGTCAGCCGTCAGGGACCGGGTGCACGCACGCACCTCGTGAGCCCGGCGATGGCGGCGGCCGCGGCGATTGCCGGTCACTTTGTTGACGTGCGCGACTTTTAAGGCGAGGAGATAGACAATGGAAAAATTCACCAAAATCAGCTCGATCGCCACACCGTTCCCGCGCGTGAACGTAGACACGGATATCATCATCCCGGCGAAACACTTGAAGTCGATCAAACGCACAGGCTTCGGCCAGTTCGCGTTTGAAAGTGTGCGCTTTGACGCGGACGGCAACCGCATTGAAGGCAACGTGTTTGACGGCGAGCGCTACAAGGGTGCACAAATTCTCATCGCGGGTGACAACTTCGGTTGCGGCTCCAGCCGGGAGCATGCGCCGTGGGCTATCGCCGACATGGGCTACCGCTGCATCATCGCACCAACCTTCGCGGACATCTTTGCCGGCAACTGCGTGAAGAACGGCATCCTTACCGTTGAACTACCGCAGGACGCGGTTGACGCCCTTGTGCTTGCCGCCGAGGGTGGGCAGGTGATCAATGTGGACCTTGAAGAGCAGGTGGTGGTGTGCGGCAACGCGCGCTATGAGTTCGACTATAACTCGGAACAGAAGGAAATGCTGATGCAGGGCCTTGACGAGATTGGCCAGACCCTCACCGCCAAAGCGGCCATCAGCAACTTCGAGGCGCGCCAGCAGCGCATGACGCCTTGGCTTTACCGCTAATCACCACGACGACAGATCAGGGAAGAAATCATGAGCACTTATAATATCATGCTGTTGCCGGGTGACGGCATTGGCCCCGAGATCACGGCAGAAGTTTGCCGCGTGATGGACTGGGTTGCGAACGCTTACGGCGTGACCTTCAATACAGACGAAGGTCTGATCGGCGGCTGCGCCTATGACGCCGAGGGCACCCCGCTCTCTGACGAGACGCTGGCGAAGGCGAAAGCGTCGGACGCCATCCTGCTCGCTTGTGTGGGTGGCCCGAAGTGGGACGGTAAAACCGCCTATGACAAGCGCCCGGAAGCTGGTTTGTTGCGCCTCCGTAAAGACCTTGATCTGTTTGCGAACCTGCGCCCTGCCATGTGCTTCGATGCACTCGCGGATGCCTCAAGCCTGAAGCGCGAGTTGGTCGCGGGCCTTGATATCCTCTTTGTGCGCGAGCTTGCGGGCGGTGTGTATTTCGGCGAACCGCGCGGCATTGAAGACCTGCCGGGCGGCGGCCGTGTGGGCATCAACACCCAGCGCTACACCGACGCCGAGATCATCCGCATCGCGCGTGTGGCGTTCGAGATGGCGCGCAAGCGCGGCGGGCGTGTGCATAGCGCCGAGAAGGCGAATGTAATGGAAGCAGGACTGTTGTGGCGCGAGGAAGTAACCAAGCTGCACGCGGCAGAATACAATGACGTGAAGCTTGAACATATCCTTGCCGACAACTGTGCAATGCAACTGGTAAAGGCACCCAAACAGTTCGACGTTATTTTGACCGACAACCTGTTTGGCGACATTTTGTCTGACGCGGCGGCCATGTTGACTGGCTCACTTGGCATGCTGCCCTCCGCTTCACTTGGCGATGGCGGTCCTGGCCTATATGAACCTGTGCATGGTTCTGCGCCGGATATTGCGGGGCAGGGTATTGCGAACCCGCTAGCGGCGATCCTGTCGTTCGCGATGGCGCTCCGCTACTCCCTCAGCATGGGTGAGGCGGCGGACAAGGTTGAGGCGGCTGTATCGGCGGCGCTGAATGAAGTGCGCACCGGTGACATCTGGGCCGAAGGCTTCGAGAAGGTCGGTACATCCGGCATGGGTGACGCCGTGCTCAAGCAGCTTGCAAAAGCGCAGTAAATCTAACGTTTGAGATCATCTAATAGAGTTTGACCAAGGTACGGGCTGCCCCTAAAGGGTAGGCTCGAAAATGTAACCCCGCAGGAGATTAAGATGGGTTTTCGTGTCGCTGTTGTTGGTGCGACCGGTAATGTCGGTCGTGAAATGCTGAACATCCTCGCTGAGCGGGACTTTCCCGCGACAGAGGTGATTGCCATTGCGTCGCGAAAATCGATTGGCCAGAAGGTGGGCTACGGCGAGAAAGAACTGAGCGTTGTCGCTCTCGACACCTATGACTTCAAAGGTGTTGATATTGCACTGTTTGCGGCTGGCTCCGGTGTGTCGAAGGAATTTGGCCCGAAGGCTGCTAATGCGGGCGCCATGGTGATCGATAACTCGTCCTTCTTCCGTATGGACCCGGATGTGCCACTGGTGGTGCCGGAAGTGAACCCGCATCACCTGCTGAAAATCAAAAAGAACATCATCGCGAACCCGAACTGCTCCACGGCGCAGATGCTGGTGGCCCTGAAGCCGCTGCACGACGCTGCGGTGATCAAGCGCGTGGTGGTCTCGACCTACCAGTCGGTCTCCGGCGCAGGCAACGAGGCGATGGATGAGCTTTTCACCCAGACGCGCGCGATTTTCGTGAACGACCCGATTGTGAAAGAGAAATTCTCCAAGCAGATTGCCTTCAACGTGATCCCGCACATTGATGTGTTCATGGATGACGGTTCGACGAAAGAAGAGTGGAAGATGGTGGCCGAGACGCACAAGATGCTCGACCCCAACATCCAACTGACCGCCACTTGCGTTCGTGTGCCGGTATTTGTTGGCCACTCCGAGGCGATCAACATCGAGTTCAAGAAAGAGATCACCGAGAAGCAGGCGCGTGAAATCCTGCGCGAAGCACCGGGCTGCCTTGTGGTCGACAAGCGCGAAGACGGCGGCTATATCACGCCGGTTGAATGTGTGGGCGATTTCGCCACCTTCATCTCCCGTATCCGTAAGGACCCGACCGTGAAGAACGGCCTCAATATCTGGGTGGTGTCGGATAACCTGCGTAAAGGCGCTGCGCTCAATGCTGTGCAGATTGCAGAATCGCTGCTTAATCAGGGTATCCTGAAAGCAAGCTGATCAGGCTTGGCGCGGTAAGATTTTGGAAGGCGGCTTCAGATGAAGTCGCCTTCTTCATTTAAGACAAGCTTGGGTGGGAAAGTGAGATGCGCGCGCGTGCCCTGGCCTTTGGTGCTGTCGATCACCAGCTTGGCACCCTGTCGTTCCATCAACAGCATGGTGATGGGTAGCCCAAGGCCAGCGCCTTCCTGATGCATGTCATAGGCATGCGTGAAGGTACCGAGGGGCTCGCAGGCTTCTTCAATCTCCGCGTCGGTCATGCCAACGCCGGTGTCGCTAACGCTCAGTCGCGCGCTGCCATCGCGCTCAATCGAAACTGCGATCTCGATGCTGCCTTTGCTGGTGTATTTCACCGCGTTGGTCAGCAGGTTCATCAGCGCTTTTTTGGTGTGTCCCGCGTCCCCTTCCACCATGACAGAGTCAGTGCTGGTGGTGCCCTTGACCGTCAGGTTCTTGGTCGCGGCTTGTTGTTCAATCAGCCGTCTGCCGGTACGGGCGATGTCCACAAGGTCGAACTTCTCACGCTTGGCGGTTTCGTCTGAAATCTCCAGCATGGCGAGCGACATGATATCGCCGATGAGGGTGAGCAGGCTGTCGCCAGATGTGCAAATCTGGTTCGCATAATTGCGCAGCGTTTTCTGGTCTATCTCGCCGTCGCGGATAAGGGCGGCATAACCAACCATGGCGCTGATGGGTGTGCGCAGTTCGTGGCTGATATTAGCCATGAACATGGACTTGGAATAGTTGAGCAGCAGAGCCTGGCTGATGGTTTCCTTGAGTTTGGCTTCTGCAAAATAATGCAGGAACTCGGCTCCCGCCCGCTCCCGGTGTTCAGCCAAGGCAGTGCCAGCATCTATATCTTCGCCGAAACCCTCTTTGCTGAGCAGTATGATGGCGCCAGCGTGCGGCATGTCAGTACCCGCCGCGAAGCGGAGCGTCGCAATCGCGTCAATCTCATTCTTGTCAAGGTAGGTATCGCCGCGCACGCGGTCCCGCGCGCCGGACGGAATGCTCATCTGTTCGCTGCCAATCAGCGCATTGATGAAGGCTGGACCTAGCGGTAAGGGCCCAGTGGGCAGCGGCTCACCGGCGCTATTGCCCGCCAACAGTTTGGCGCGCCTGCCGTCGGTGGTGTCAAGAAGCGCTACCAGCGCCATGTCGGCGCCCGTCTGAGCGCAAAGTGTACCCACGAGCGCCCTGAAATAGTCCAGGCCCACAAGCGCAGGTTTGCCAGTCTCGGTAGTATCCGCGAATGGCTTTATCCTTGGCTCTAACGGGACGGACATACTCTCTCCTCACAAGCGGACATTATGCAGGCAGGCGGATATCACCCGTGCAAAAGGTCTCTCCGAGCGCTATTATTAGACCACAGGATGGTTAACGAAACGTCAGTGATTTGGCCGCAATCAAGTTGACTTATCAGGGGCCATTTGCCAGACCTGTGACACTGAACCCCGCGTGTGCGCATGGGCGGCAAGCGCGGCACAATAAAACAAAAGGGAGAGGACCCTCATGGCTGGGTGGAAATCAGGAATTTCGACAGTTGCGCTTATGACCGGCATGTCGCTTGCGCTGGTAGCTTGCAACGACAAGGTGGCGGAAGAGAAAAAAGCACCAACCGTAGAAGAAGCACAGGCTTTCATGAAGGAAGCTGAGCAGATGCTGTTTGATGAAAGTGTGAGTCTCGGTCGCAAGGCTTGGGTGCAGGCCAACTTCATCACCCACGACACCAATGCCATTGTGGCGGAAGCCGACGAGGCCTTCACCCTTCTCGGTGTGAAGCTTGCAAACGATACCAAACGTTTCGCGGATATCGAACTGCCGGCTGAGCTGCGCCGCAAGATGAACATCCTCAAGGGTGGACTGACCCTGCCAGCACCCGATGACGCTGCTAAAACGGCTGAGCTCGCCAACATCAAGGCGAACCTGGATGCGACCTATGGTACGGGCAAAGTTGAAATGGACGGCCAGACCATGTCCCTTGGTGGTGTGTCCGATATCATCGCGTCTGACCGCACGCCTGAGCGGCTTCTTGCTGCGTGGGACGGTTGGCACAAGATCTCGAAGCCGATGAAGGCTGACTATGTCCGCATGGTCGACATCGCCAACGAGGGTGCACGTGAGCTTGGCTACAAGGACGTGGGTGCCATGTGGCGCTCCGGCTATGATATGGACCCGGACGATTTCGCCACCATGGTTGATGGCCTGTGGGCTGATGTGAAGCCGCTTTACGACGCGCTGCACTGTGAAGTGCGCGCCAAGCTGTCGGACTTCTATGGCGACCGCGTTGTTTCCGACACCGGGCCAATCCCGGCGCATCTCCTCGGCAACATGTGGGCGCAGGAATGGGGCAACATCAACGACATCGTGCAGCCAGGCGCCAGTGAGGATGCCAGCATTGATGTGACGAGCCTCCTTGTTGAAAAAGGTTACGACGCCAAGAAGATGGTCGAGACCGCTGAAGGCTTCTTCACATCGCTTGGTTTCGACCCGCTGCCGGATACCTTCTGGGAGCGTTCGCTGTTTGTGAAGCCAGCGGACCGCGAAGTGCAGTGCCACGCGTCTGCATGGGATATAGACAACAAGGATGACGTGCGCATCAAGATGTGCACCAAGGTGAACGCGGAAGACTTCGTGACCGTGCACCACGAGCTGGGCCACAACTTCTACCAGCGCGCCTACAAGAACCAGGACCCGCTGTACCTGAACGGTGCGAACGACGGTTTCCACGAAGCCATTGGTGACATGGTCGCGCTGTCGATGACGCCAGATTACCTCAAGCAGATCGGCCTCATTGACGAAGTACCGGCAAGCGGGGACCCGATCCCGGCGCTGATGCGTCAGGCGCTCGACAAAGTTGCTTTCCTGCCGTTTGGCCTGATGGTTGACAAATGGCGCTGGCAGGTCTTCTCGGGCGAGGTTGGGCCGGACCAGTATAACGACGCGTGGTGGAAACTGCGTGAGGAATACCAGGGCCTGAAGGCACCGAACGAGCGCCCGGCTGATGCGTTCGACCCGGGTGCGAAATACCACATTCCGGGCAACACGCCCTATATGCGCTATTTCCTCGCCCGCATTCTGCAGTTCCAGTTCTATAAAGCTGCCTGTGATCAGGCGGGCTGGACCGGACCGCTTCATGAATGCTCGATCTACGGCAACAAGGAAGTGGGCGCGAAGTTCAACGCCATGATGGAAATGGGTGCCTCCAAACCGTGGCCGGAAGCGCTTGAAGCCTTCACCGGTAGCCGCGAGATCAGCGGTGAAGCGCTGATCGCTTACTTCGAGCCGCTCAAAGCCTGGCTTGATGAACAGAACAAAGGCCGCACCTGCGGCTGGTAACAGCTTTTGAAGGTTTGGGCCCATGCCACGGCGTGGGCCTTTTTATTGAGGGGAGGAGAGGGCAATGCAATCATTCAGGCCGTGCCGCAGCATGCTGTTCATGCCGGCGTCCAACCAACGGGCGCTGGAGAAGGCGCAAACCCTTTCGTCCGACGGCGTGATTTTTGACCTTGAAGATGCTGTCGCGCCCGACGCCAAGGCTGATGCCCGGAAACTTGCGGCTGAGGCGCTTGCAAGCGGGGCGTACGGGCAGCGCTTGCGGGTGCTGCGTATCAACGGCCTTGATACCAACTGGTGGCGCGATGACCTGGCGGCCGCGTCCGCCGTCAAACCCGATGCAATCCTTATCCCCAAAGTGGACAGCCCTGACATTCTGGAACGGGTGGAAGAGGAGATGGCCTGGCTGGGCGGTTTCGATAGTGTTGCCCTGTGGTCAATGATCGAAACGCCTAAAGCCTTCCTGCGCCTTGAAGCGCTGGCGGAAGCGACCGACCGCCAGACCACATGGGTTATTGGCACCAACGACCTTGTAAAAGACCTGCGCGCGGCGCACACCAAAGACCGTATGCCGGTGATGATGGCGCTATCGAACGCGCTTCTGGTGGCGCGGGCTTATGGCCTCAGCATCCTCGATGGGGTTTACGGCAATTTCCGCGACGCTGAAGGCTTTGTGGTGGAATGCAAGCAAGCCAAGGACATGGGCTTTGACGGCAAAACGCTTATTCACCCAAGCCAGATTGAGGGAGCCAACTCAGTCTTTGCCCCCAGCGAGGAAGAACTCGCCCTAGCGCGCCGTATGATCGCAGCGTTTGAGGAAGCCAAGGCCGCAGGCAAGGGTGTGGCCGTGCTCGATGGCCGCATGGTTGAGGAACTCCATGTCCAGACCGCGCGCGAGCAAGTGGCAATGGCCGAAGCCATTGCCGGTCTGAACAATTAAGCCATTAAACGAATCCCTTATATTCAAAGTTGCATTATGGGCCGAATTTCCTATAGTCGACGAACTTGGCTTATTGTTCGCGGTACAGCGAATGTCATTGGCGTGATGGGGGACGCTCATGTTTCGTGTAACAAGTGCAGTTCTTGTTTTTTTGTCATTTGTTCTTTTTGCCGGTGGGTTACACGCGAAAGACGACGCGGACTGGTACGAATATACCAGTCAGAATTTCGTCCTCATCAGTAACGCAAAGCCCGAACTGGCGCGGGAAACTGTTGTGAAGCTGGAAAAATACCGGTTCACACTGGGCCAGATTATTGGCCTCAATCTTGACCAGGATTCCTCTGTCCCCCTCAAATTATATGCGTTCGCCTCCACGCGCGAGTTTCAGAAAGTGATGGATGCGGAAAACACGCTTGGCTTTTATACCGATATGCTAAGCGGGCCTGTTTCGGCGCTGTCGTTGGAGCCTCGTGAGGATTTCTGGGAGCATGACGGGCTTGAGACGATTTTCCACGAGTACAACCACTATATACTCCGCCGCTACAGCGGGATGGACTATCCGAAATGGTACAGCGAAGGCTTTGCCGAATATACCTCCACCATGGAGTTTGACGGCGACGTCGCCTTTGTAGGGAAGCCTGTTGCCTCCCGGTTCATGACCCTGAGGCGCAGCGGAGACTGGTTTGAACTCAAGGATCTGATGAAGACCAAATCTGAGCTGAACGATAACTGGAAGCGCCCGCACTGGAGCATCCAGGTTTATGCGCAGGGATGGCTGCTGACCCATTTCCTGCATCATAGCGAGAAATATAAAGGCTATCTGCAGGCCTATCTGGTGGCGCTCAATAAAAACGGTGTCACCGAGAAAGAAGCGTTCGAACAGGCGTTCGGTGACCGCAGATACGAATTCGACCTTGAAGTGCGCCAGTACTGGCTCGGCCGCGAGCTTCCCTATTCGGCCTATGATCTGACCGATGTGATGCCGGAATTTGTGGTGAGCGAACGTCGGTTGCCGGAAGCTGAAGCTGCACTCGTGCCGCTTGAGGCGCGTATCCTGTCCGGCCAGATCAATCTGAAACGTCGGGAAAAAAAGGTTGCCTCTGCCCTTGCGGCTGCCATCGAGGCCGGCATCAGACCCGGCGATTTCTATTATTATCTCGCCCGCCAGGCTTATGAGAACGAAGACTGGGCCTCCGCCCTGAGCTACATCGAGAAGTCGCTGGCAGCCATGCCACAATCCGCGCGCTCGGTCGCGTTCAAGGCTGACGCAATCTGGATGGCCGCCAAGGAGGACGGCAGTTTTGAGGACAGAATACCAGAACTCCGGAAGCTCTACGCGTCTGCAATAAGGCTCGACAAGCGTTACGTGCCAGCGCTTATGGAGTATGCCCGGCTGGCCCTGAGTGAGGAGCAGGATGTTACCGGCGGCATACTGAAGGTAGCAAAGGCGGCACGCATGCTTGCGCCGCAGAATGATCAAACCCACCGGCTCGAGGTACGGTTGCTTGAAAAGGCCGGCCAGTATGCTGAGGCGAAAGCCCGACTGCAGCATCTGATAGAATGGTCCTACGATGCCGACGATTACCGCGACTATCAGAAGCAGTATGATGCGCTTGTCGAACAGGAAGCTGGCGCTAGTACGGCACGATAGGATTTGCCTTTTTGCCCATCTGACATACTTGCTCAGTCAGATGGCAGGCAGGTAAAATTTCCCGACGACCCAAATCCTTTCTTGCGATTGATACGTATGGAGAGCTAAAACAATGCCTGATTCTTTCTGCGGTGCAGCATCCGGCGCCCGCAGGGCCAAAACAGCAATTCTGTCAGGGGATTTTTCATGGCTCAAGTGAAACGCCCGCTCTCGCCCCACCTACAGGTTTACCGTTGGGGATGGCATATGGCAGCGTCGATTTTCCACCGGGTTACCGGGTCGGCGCTGGCTGTCGGTTCCATCCTTCTTACCTGGTGGTTCGTGGCAATGGCGACCGGGCATGAGTATTTCAACACCGTTCAGGGCTATGCCGGTACCATCATTGGTCGCGTCGTTCTTTTCGGTATGACGCTTGCACTGATGCAGCACCTGCTGAGCGGTATCCGTCACCTTTTCATGGACATGGGCAAGCTTTACGGCCTGAAGGTCAATACCTCGACCGCGCGTCTCACGTTCTTTGGTGCCGTTATCCTCACGCTCGTGATCTGGTACGCAGCCTATAAAGTGATGGGAGCGATCTAAGCCATGACCGATATGAAAACTCCACTTGCCAAAGTGCGCGGCCTTGGCTCCGCGAAAGACGGCACCCACCACTGGTGGCTGCAGCGCGTGACCGCCATTGCCAACATCCCGCTCGTGATCTTCATGGTCATCTCCTTTGTCGGCAACGTTGGCAAAAGCCACGCCGAATGGGTGGCCTGGCTCAAGCAGCCGTTCGCAAGCGTGCTCGTGATCCTCTTTATCGCGAACTTCGTTTATCACATGCGGCTTGGCCTGCAGGTGCTCGTCGAGGACTATGTGCACGACCATGGCACCAAGATTGCCAGCATGCTGGTGCTGACTTTTACCTGCGTTCTTATCGCGGCACTCAGCATCTTTTCCGTTCTTCGTATAGCGTTTGGGGGATAAATCATGACGAGCGCTTATCCCATTACCGTACACACTTATGATGCCGTAGTTGTCGGCGCTGGCGGCTCCGGCCTGCGCGCCACCATGGGCATCGCCGAAGCAGGCCTCAAGACCGCCTGTATCACCAAGGTATTTCCAACCCGTTCGCACACTGTTGCGGCGCAGGGTGGTATTGCAGCCTCCCTTGGCAACATGGGCCCTGATAAATGGCAGTGGCACATGTATGACACCGTCAAGGGCTCCGACTGGCTTGGTGACCAAGACGCGATTGAATATATGGTGCGTCAGGCACCGGCTGCCGTTTACGAGCTTGAGCACTATGGTGTGCCATTCTCCCGTACGGAAGAAGGCAAGATCTACCAGCGTGCGTTTGGCGGCATGACCACCGAGTTCGGTGAAGGCCCGGCAGCACAGCGCACCTGCGCGGCGGCTGACCGTACCGGCCACGCCATGCTGCACGGTCTCTACCAGCAGTCGCTCAAGTACGATAGCGACTTCTATATCGAGTATTTTGCCATCGACCTGATCATGGAAGGCGGCGAATGCCGCGGCGTTATTGCCATGAACATGGAAGACGGCTCGATCCACGCGTTCCGCGCGCAAGCTGTTGTGCTGGCCACCGGCGGTTATGGCCGCGCCTATTTCTCGGCCACAAGCGCGCACACCTGCACGGGTGACGGCGGCGGCATGGCGCTGCGTGCCGGCATCGGCCTGCAGGACCTTGAGTTCGTTCAGTTCCACCCGACCGGCATTTACGGCGCAGGCGTGCTGATCACCGAGGGTGCCCGCGGCGAAGGCGGTATCCTGATCAACTCAGAGGGTGAACGCTTCATGGAGCGTTATGCACCTTCCGCGAAGGACCTTGCCTCCCGCGACGTGGTATCGCGCTCGATCTCGAACGAAATCCGCGAAGGCCGCGGTGTTGGCCCGAACAAGGATCACATGTTCCTGCACCTCGATCACCTTGACCCGGCGCTGCTGGCTGAGCGTCTGCCGGGCATCTCCGAATCCGCGAAAGTCTTCGCTGGTGTGGACGTGACCAAGGAACCGATCCCGATTATCCCGACCGTGCACTACAACATGGGCGGTATTCCGACGAACTACCACGGCGAGGTTATCAACCCGACGAAGAAAGACCCTGACGCAACCGTCAAGGGCCTTTACGCGGTGGGTGAGGCAGCGTGTGTGTCCGTACATGGCGCGAATCGCCTTGGCTCTAACTCGCTTATCGACCTTGTGGTGTTTGGCCGCGCAACTGCGCACCGTATTGCCGAAACCACAAAGGCGGGCGCGACCCAGCCGCCGCTCGCGGCAGGTTATGAAGAGATGGCCATTGGCCGCCTTGACGCAGCGCGCTACGCAAACGGCTCCACGCCGACAGCTGAAATGCGCCTGAACATGCAGCGCACGATGCAGAATAACTGTGCGGTATTCCGCACAGAGGAAGTTCTGGCGGAAGGCGTTCAGAAGATTGACCAGATCGCAGCCGGGTTCGGCGACCTCAAGACAAGCGACCGCTCGCTCGTCTGGAACAGCGACCTGATCGAGACGCTCGAGCTTCAGAACCTCATCGGCCAGGCCGTTCTCACCATGCACGGTGCGGCAGCGCGGAAAGAAAGCCGCGGTGCACACATGCACGAGGACTATCCGGACCGTGATGATGAAAACTGGATGAAACATACCGTTGGCTGGTTTGACGGTGCGAAGGTAACCCTTGGCGAGCGCCCGGTGCATGATTACACGCTCTCGAAAGAGATCGAGTATATCAAGCCGAAGGCTCGGGTTTACTAAGGCAGGAGATGAGAGATGGCTGAATTTTCGCTTCCCAAAAACTCCCGCATCGGCAAGGGCAAAACGGTCAAGGCTGAAGGGGCTTCCAACACCCGCGCTTTCCACGTGTACCGCTGGAACCCGGATGACGGTGAAAACCCGCGCATGGACACCTTCGAGGTGGACATGGACAACTGCGGCCCGATGGTCCTTGACGCGCTGATCAAGATCAAGAACGAGATGGACAGCACGGTCACCTTCCGCCGGTCCTGCCGTGAAGGTGTGTGTGGCTCCTGCGCCATGAACATCAACGGCAAGAACGGCCTTGCGTGCACGACCGCGATTGACGACGCCAAGGGCGATGTGTCGATCACGCCGCTGCCGCACCAGGAAGTGGTCAAGGACCTTGTGCCGGATCTGTCGAACTTCTATGCGCAGTACGCTTCGATCAAGCCGTGGATGCAGACGCAATCCACAACGCCGGAGAAAGAGCGCCTGCAGTCCCGCGAGGACCGTGAGAAGCTTGATGGTCTTTATGAGTGTATCCTGTGCGCTTGCTGCTCGACCTCCTGTCCGAGCTACTGGTGGAACGGGGACAAATACCTCGGCCCGGCTATTCTGCTGCAAGCCTACCGCTGGCTCATTGACAGCCGCGATGAAGCAACGGGTGACCGCCTTGATAACCTCGAGGACCCGTTCCGGCTTTATCGCTGTCACACCATCATGAACTGTGCAAACGCTTGTCCGAAGGGCCTCAACCCGGCGAAAGCAATTGCAGAGATCAAGAAGATGATGGTCGAGCGCAAGGGCTAGACGCCGCGCGCAAGCTAATCCATAAAAAGGGGCGCGTCTGGTGCCCTTTTTTTGTTATGAGGATACGTGTTGTTGAACGCTGTTTTGAGATTTTCTGCGCTAAGCTTCTTGCTGGCGTCTGCCGTGACTGCCAACGCAGAAGACCGTATCACTGCCAGCCGTATTGGCGACAGCGTGTTTCGCGATGTATGGCATGCCATCCTTGAAGATGCAGGTATTGAGGCCGAATTGATTGCAGCGCCGCGCGATGTGCGGCGTGACATGTTTGTGCGCGGCGAGCTGGTGCTTGACTGCTGCTCGGTCGAAGCATGGCGCAACCGGCCCGATGAGATAGAAGCGCAGCTTTGGACTTCACCGTTTTTCTACACCGTTGACCATCTCATCCTGCAGGAAGGGCGTGACTATGACCTGCCGGACCCTGATGATCTGACCGCTTACCGCGTCGGAGTAGTGCAGGGCTTTGCCTATAAGAAAGACAGTCATTTTGGCAGCACGGTCTCCCGCGTGTCGCTCGGCGAGGTGTTTGAAGCGGTGGCGTCGGGGGATGCAGACCTCACCATCGCCAATCATCAGGAATTCAGGCGGCGGCAAAAACTGAATCCGCTACCGCTTGTGCTCGGCCCGGAATATCACCGGCTGGCGCTCAAGGCACGTGTGCACCGTTCCCGCGCGGACCTACTGCCGCGGCTTGAGGCTGCCATTACACGCCTCAAAGCGAATGGCCGCATCGCAACTCTTACCGGTGTCAGGCTCCGCGATATGAGCGATAAGCCTGACGGGCAGTAGTGAAATGTTAACTCCCATGGGCAAGGATGGCTAAAAGCCAGCTAGTGTCCGAGACCATGTATCTGTCCCGCGCCTTAACCATTTTTATCGCTTTCACAGCCGTCTTTGCGGCTACCATGCTGCCTGCGCGGGCAGAGGGGGACACTGTGCGCGTGGGGCAAAGCGATTCCATCGCCTACTCGCGGGTGTTTGCTGCTATCCTCACCGAAGCCGGTATTGATGCCGAGTTCGTGGCGGCTCCTCACGGACGCAAACGGCGTATGTTCATGGACGGTGTCATCGTGATGGATTGCTGCGCCTCGCCCATATGGCGGCGCGCAGCCGGTGAAGTGGATCTGCAGGTATTTTCCGACGCCTTCTATCAGTCGCCCGAGCATTATGTGTTCAGAGAGGGGCATGTTCTTGAGATCAACAAGCCTGAGGATCTGCGCGCCCTCCGTGTCGCCAAGGTGCGCGGCTTCAACTATCAGAATGAACCTTATTTTGGGGAGACCATTTCGGTCCGCGATATGGAAGATGTGCTGGACCTTCTCGTCGCAGGCCGTGCCGATGTCGGCATGATCAACGGGCAGGATTTTCGCCGCCGCATGCGGTTGCAGCCGCGACCGCTGGAGCTCGGGCAAACCTATTTCACAGCAGACCTGCGGGTGCGTATTCGTAACAACCATGTGGACCTGTTGCCACGGATAAACGCGGCCATCGCTACGCTCAAGGCGAACGGCAAAATTGAGGAAATCCTGTCCGATAGCGCTGATACCCCGGCGGCCCCAACACGGGACGGGCCGATAACACTAAAAGTTGGTCAAAGCGACAGTGAGGGGTTTGAGGCCGCGTGGCGCGCAATACTGTTGGAAGCGGGCATCACGCCGGAATTTGTAGACGTTCCGGTGGAACGTAAACGCCGCCTGTTTGCGGAAGGCGCCATCGTCCTTGACTGCTGCGCCGCGCCAATGTGGCGCATGCGTGCAGAGGAAATGGCTGTCCAGCGCTGGAGTGATACCTTCTACCTGACCCGTGAACAGTTTGTATTCCCAGAAGGGCGCATGAAAGAAATTGACCAGCCGGAGGATTTGCTGGCGCTCAGGGTGGCGACCATTGCGGGCTTTGACTATCAGGACCGTTCGTTTTTCGGTGTCGAGGTGCCAGGCCGCAATATGGAAGAAGTGTTGAAACTGATTGCAGCTGGCCGCGCGGATGTTGGCATCATCAGCAATGTGGATTTCCTGTCGGTCAGCCACAAGGTGCCTGCCAAATTTGTGCTTGGCGACGTGCGGGTGAGGGCACAGCAGAAAGTGCGGGTACACCAGTCTGTGGCATACCTTCTGCCGCGCATCAACGCGGCGATCACCCGCCTCAATCAGGAGGGGCGGCTGATTGAGCTGTTGGAGAAACAGCATGCGCCTGAAGGTGGGCGGTAGGTCAGTCCGTCAGGTATAGGCTGCGCAGTTTCTCACGCTCGTCAGGGCCGATGCCAAGGCCATCGGTGAAATAGCGGTCCATGCTGCCGTAAGCTTCGTTAATTGCGCTGTGCGCGGCATAGAGGAAGTCCCGCTCCACCCCCACAAGCGGGAAGACGTCTTTGGGGTTTATCTGCCTGCCCGCACGTTCGGATAACCAGTCCGCGAGGCGCAGACTCGTAGCGTCCAGCTCCACAGCGTCGTTGGTCATCAGGAAGTCATCCATGATTTCTTCCTCAGTAACACCAAGGCAGCGTAACATCAGGCTACCTGCTATGCCGGTGCGGTCCTTCCCGGCTGTGCAGTGAAACAGCACTGCGCCGTCCCCCTCGTGGGTCAGCATCACATCAAAAAACTTTTTGAGCCCACTGGCGTTTTTCACCGGTATGGTTTGGAAGGCGAGAATGAACTGGTCGCGCAGCTCATTCGCGGGGAAGGGACTGACGGCGATACGTTCAAACAGTTCCTGCACCCAGGCTGCGGCGTTGCCGCCGATGGGCAGCGCGTTATAGGCGGGGGACCAGCCCACAGGCCAGCGCACCGGGTTGCGCTTCTTCTCAGCGTCGGAGCGAAAGTCGATCACGGTGGTGATGTTGCGGCAGGTGACTTCCTCGCCGATGTCTTCCGGCACTTCGGAAAGATGGCCGGACCGGAAAAGCCGTCCCCACTTCACCTGGCGACCGTCTGCGGCGCTGTAGCCACCCATGTCACGGAAGTTTTTCACGCCGGTCAGCGGGAAAATGCGTTGCTGATTTGGCATGCGCTCATCTCTCACGTCTGAATTCATACCCTGTTGAATATGGCGATGTGGCCCAAGGTCAAGAAATGAGGTGGAAATAGTAGCAGCTCAAATCGTTTTCTTTCGCTTTGTCAGCCTCATCTGACGTGCTAGGTCAGGAGGATGGAATGAAACGGCGGAGAGTATATGTCTGAGACGCCCATGGCGGCCTATCAGCGGCTGATTGAAGAAGGTGAAGTGCGGCCGGACGCGGACCAGAAACGCGTGCTGGAGCATTTTGAGCGCCTGTATCATGAGCTTCTTGACTATCCCGAAGTCGCAGGCCGCTCTGGCGGGCTGTCGATCAAAAGCTGGCGGCTTTCCAATCTGTTCCGCTGGAGCGGGGGTGACAAAAAAGCGCCGCGCGGCCTCTATATCTACGGCGGTGTCGGTCGCGGTAAGTCCATGCTGATGGATCTGTTTTTTGAGCTCGCACCGGTCAAGCACAAGAAACGTGTGCACTTCCATGAATTCATGCTCGATATCCACGCCCGCCTCAAAGAGTGGCGGGGCCTGAGCGCAAAGGAACGCGCTGCCAAGGGTGGTCGTGCGTCCGAGGATGATCCGATCCCGCCGGTTGCACGCCAGATTGCACTTGAAGCCACCTTGTTGTGTTTCGATGAGATGCAGGTGACGGATATCGCGGACGCCATGGTGCTGGGGCGCCTCTATAAGGAAATGCTGGAGCGCGGGGTGGTGATTGTCGCGACCTCCAACCGGGTGCCGGACGACCTTTACAAGGGCGGCCTCAACCGTCAGCTTTTCCTGCCCTTTATCGAGAAGATCAAAGCGGAGTTTGACGTGGTGCCGCTCGATGGCCCGACCGACTACCGCTATGACCGCCTCAAGGGCATGGACACCTATTACACGCCGATCAATGAAGAGACGACCGAGAAGCTTTCCGCCGCTTTTTTCCGTATGACCGACCGCGATGTTGAAGACCGGGACAAGGTGCCTTCGGACGAACTGACCGTGCAGGGCCGCAAGCTGTTTGTCCCCAAAGCGGCGCGCGGTGTGGCGGTCTTCTCTTTCAAGCGGCTGTGCGCCAACGCGCTTGGTGCGGCGGATTATCTCGCCATCGCGCGCACCTATCATACGGTGATCCTTGTCGCGATCCCGCAAATGGGGCCGGACAAGAGGAATGAAGCCAAACGTTTTGTGACACTTATCGATGCGCTATATGAACACGGCGTGAAGCTGCTGTGCTCCGCTGCCGTACCCCCGCATGAGCTTTATGAAGCTGGCGACGGGCATTTCGAGTTTGAACGCACGGTATCACGCCTGATGGAAATGCAGTCAGAGGACTATCTCCATCGTGGGCACGGCGTGCAGGACGCGTGACCTAGGGTCGTTTCAGCCAGCCAAGGAAGCTTAACCGGCGTTCGCCTGCGAACGGTGCAACATGTTGCACGGCGTGAGACTGCGGCACGGTGAAAATATTCAGCGTATTGAAGGAAGGCTTGAAGCCACCGGTGATGTTGCCGCCTTCATCCAGGAACATGAGGTTGCCGCCCCAGTTGGGGTTCCAGTTTTTTGTCATCGAAATGGTATAGGCCGCCACGCGGTTCTCATTCGCGTGGGTATCATCATGGGTGGTGAGGAAATGGCCCGGCAGGTACTGGCTTGCGAAGCTGTCGGACCGGTCAATATCCTGTTCACCCGTGAGCGTGCGCATGAAACCTAGGAATGCGTCTGAGTTTACATAGTCATGGATTTGGTGAAGCGGGTGGCCGGTTTCCCGGCCGTTCTTGATCGCTTCGGTCATGTAATACTGGTCGAAAAAATACTGGAAGCCATTACGCGCACCGAGCTGCACGTTTTGCATGAACTGGATCTTTTGCTCGCGCGGCATGTTCATCATGCTGGCGACCGGTACTTCATAATAGTTGTTGCCCTCGTTATAGGCCGAGAACCAGGTCTTGTTGCTGGATATCAGGTCATAAAGCGCATTTGCGGTTTCTTCGGTAAAGAAGTTCGGCACCTGCAAACGGCCAGTGCTTTTGTATACCTCCGCAAGTTTGGCCGGATCGTGTTTCGTGTCGATCTCGATCGTGATCATTGTGCTGGCCCCATCCCTGTTCCCTCTGGGTGCGCCGCACCCGTATCTCTTGCTGCCTGTTGTAGTGAGCCGGAGGTGGCTTGGCAACCTTGCCTTAATCAACACGCGATTGAGAGACTCGGGTTTGGTGAATTCGTGTTGTTTTGAGTAATTTTATTTCAAGCTATGCGTCATGTGCATAGCTGGTAACGAAAAAATAATGTCCATTAGGACCGAAAGCCCACTAAGGTAACGATTCATAAAGGTATAAGAAGGAAGGTAGCACTTCATGACTTGTCTCATGGGGGTAAACGCGCTAGGTACCTCCCAGAATATTCATTGTTTTTCAGTACGCGGTTACTGACCTCAAGTGGCCCCAAAACTTGGCTGGAGCATTCTCATGGCACGTAAAAAAATTGCATTGATCGGCAGCGGCCAGATCGGTGGTACCCTTGCACACCTCGCAGCGCTTAAAGAGATGGGCGATATCGTCCTCTTCGACATCGCGGAAGGCCTGCCACAGGGCAAGGCACTCGATCTCGCACAAAGCGCACCGGTTGAAGGGTATAACTCGGTCCTCAAAGGCGCGAACGATTATGCGGATATCGCAGGCGCGGATGTCGTCATTGTAACGGCAGGTGTACCGCGTAAGCCGGGCATGAGCCGTGATGACCTCCTCGGCATCAACCTCAAGGTTATGAAAGCAGTTGGTGAAGGCATCGGCAAATATGCGCCAGATGCCTTTGTTATTTGTATCACCAACCCGCTCGACGCGATGGTTTGGGCGCTGCAGAAATTCTCCGGCCTGCCGACGAACAAGGTTTGCGGCATGGCAGGCGTGCTGGATAGCTCGCGCTTCCGTCACTTCCTCGCGGAAGAGTTCAACGTTTCGGTACAGGACGTAACGGCGTTTGTACTCGGCGGTCACGGCGATACCATGGTGCCGCTGACCCGCTACTCGGCTGTTGCCGGCATCCCGGTTCCGGACCTCATCAAAATGGGCTGGTCCACCGAAGAGAAGATCAACCAGATCGTTCAGCGCACCCGTGATGGCGGCGCAGAGATCGTTGGCCTGCTGAAAACCGGTTCTGCGTTCTATGCACCGGCGACAAGCGCGATCGAGATGGCTGAAAGCTACCTCAAAGACAAGCGCCGCCTTCTTCCGGTTGCGGCGCACCTCACGGGCCAGTACGGTCTTGATGACATGTATGTCGGCGTGCCGGTTATCATTGGCGCGAACGGCGTTGAGAAAGTTGTTGAGATCGACCTTCAGGGCGAAGAGAAATCCGGCTTCGATCACTCCGTGAACGCGGTGAAAGGCCTGATGGAAGCGTGCATCAATATTGATCCGTCGCTCGGCTAACAGATCGGGGTTTCCCCTTCCAAACTCAAGGAGTTGGATAGCAAATGAATATCCATGAATATCAGGCGAAAGGCCTGCTCAAGAAATTCGGCGCGCCCGTGCTCGACGGCGGCGTTGCCTACACAGCGGCGGAAGCTGTTGATGAAGCCAAGAAGCTCGGCGGCCCGGTTTGGGTTGTGAAAGCACAGATCCACGCTGGTGGCCGCGGTAAAGCGGGTGGCGTGAAGGTTGTGAAGTCGCTGGCGGATGTTGAAGCTGTCGCGAAAGACCTGATTGGCAAGACCCTTGTAACGCACCAGACCGGCCCTGAAGGCAAAGAGGTCAAGCGCGTTTACATTGAAGACGGCTGTGCGATCAAAAACGAATTCTACCTCTCCATGCTTCTCGACCGCGCCACAGGCCGTGTTGCCATCATGGCATCCACCGAAGGCGGTATGGACATTGAAGAAGTTGCTGAGCACACGCCAGAGAAAATCGTGACCATCACGATTGATCCGGTAACCGGTCTGCAGGCTTTCCACTGCCGCCGCGTGGCCTATGGTCTCAAGCTTGACGGCGCTGCTGCGAAAGAGTGCCAGAAGGTAGTTGCTTCGCTTTACAAGGCTTATACCGAGCTTGATGCATCGCTCCTCGAAGTGAACCCGCTTGTGCTCACCGAAGACGACAAGATGATCGTTCTCGACGCCAAGATGTCCTTCGATGGCAATGCGCTGTTCCGTCACCCGGATGTGCGTGAGCTGCGCGACGAATCGGAAGAAGACCCGAAAGAGATCGAAGCGTCCAAATACGACCTCAACTACATCAGCCTTGATGGTTCCATCGGCTGCATGGTGAACGGTGCCGGTCTTGCGATGGCAACCATGGACATCATCAAGCTCAAGGGCGGCGAACCTGCGAACTTCCTCGATGTTGGTGGTGGCGCGACGAAAGAGCGTGTGACCGAAGCCTTCAAGATCATCCTGTCGGACGACAACGTGGAAGGCATCTTGGTCAACATCTTCGGCGGTATCATGCGCTGTGATGTGATCGCAGAGGGCGTTGTTGCGGCTGCTCGTGAAGTGGCGCTCAGCGTTCCGCTGGTGGTCCGCCTCGAGGGCACGAACGTAGAACTTGGCAAACAGATCATGGCTGAAAGCGGCCTGCCGATCATCACTGCCGACGATTTGAATGACGCGGCTGAAAAAGTAGTTAAAGCCGTGAAGGAGGCAGCGTAATGTCCGTTCTCGTAGGAAAACATACCAAGGTAATCTGCCAGGGTTTCACGGGTGCTCAAGGCACCTTCCACTCTGAGCAGGCGATTGCATACGGTACACAAATGGTCGGTGGCGTGACGCCGGGCAAAGGTGGCAGCAAGCACCTTGATCTGCCGGTGTTCGACACCGTTGCAGACGCACGCGAAGCTACGGACGCCAACGCTTCCGTGATCTACGTTCCGCCGCCGTTCGCAGCGGACGCAATCCTTGAAGCCATCGACGCCGAGCTTGAGCTTGTTGTGTGTATCACGGAAGGTATTCCGGTGATGGACATGGTGCGCGTGAAACGTGCGCTCAAAAACTCCGGCACGCGCCTCATTGGCCCGAACTGCCCGGGCGTTATCACGCCGGGTGAGTGCAAGATCGGCATCATGCCGGGCCACATCCACAAGCGCGGTAACGTGGGCATCGTCTCCCGCTCCGGTACGTTGACCTATGAAGCAGTGGCACAAACCACGGCTGCCGGTCTTGGCCAATCGACCTGTATCGGTATTGGCGGTGACCCGGTCAACGGCACCAACTTCATCGACTGCCTGGACATGTTCCTGGGCGACGATGAGACGCAAGCCATCATCATGATCGGTGAAATCGGTGGCTCCGCGGAAGAAGAAGCTGCTGAATTCCTGAAGCACAGCAAAGTGAAGAAGCCGATTGCAGGCTTTATCGCTGGCCGCACGGCTCCTCCGGGCCGCACCATGGGCCACGCTGGTGCAATTGTTTCGGGCGGCAAAGGCGGCGCTGAAGACAAGATCGAAGCAATGAAGAGCGCAGGCATTGTCGTATCCGACAGCCCGGCTGCCCTCGGCACAACGCTTCTGAAAGCAATCAACGGTTAACCCGTCATAAGAGGGGCGCGGTGGAAAACGCCGCGCCAATTTGCCAATGGGTGCAGACATGGACCGCATCGCCGCGCTTGAAGGCGTCAGCCCTCAGTTCGTTGAAACACTGTATGACAAATATTCCAAGGACCCCGGCTCTGTAGATGAGGGCTGGGCTGAATATTTTTCAGACCTTGAAACCGGTGTTTCGAAGTCAGGCCCCAGCTGGGCCCGTTCCGACTGGCCGCTTCGGCCAGACGATGACCTGACCACGGGCCTTGACGGCTCGGACATGTTCATCGAGGAAAAACGCCCGGTCAAAGCCGCTGAAGCTGGTGGTGTGAGCCAGGCCGAAGTGCGTTCCGCCACGATCGACAGTATCCGTGCGCTCATGCTCGTGCGTACCTACCGCGTACGTGGGCACCTTATGGCAAACCTCGACCCGCTCGGTCTTGAGGAGCGCCCTGTCAACGCAGAACTGAAGCCGGAGACCTACGGCTTTGGTCCAGCGGACATGACCCGCAAGATCTTCATGGACGGTGTTCTCGGCCTCGAGACTGCAACCATGACAGAGATCATCGACATCCTGAAGCGCACCTACTGCGGCAACATCGGGGTCGAGTTCATGCACATCAACGACCCCGAGGAGAAGGCGTGGATTCAGCGCCAGATCGAGGGTCGTGACAAGGAAATCCATTTCACGGACCGCGGCAAGATCGCGATCCTGAACAAGCTGATTGAAGCTGAGCAGTTCGAGAAATTCCTTGGCCGTAAATACACCGGTACCAAGCGCTTCGGCCTTGATGGTGGTGAAGCCATGGTTCCGGCGCTTGAGGCTGTGATGAAAACCGGTGGCCAGCATGGCCTTGACGAGATCATCCTCGGCATGCCGCACCGCGGCCGCCTGAACGTGCTCGCAAACGTGATGCAGAAGCCTTACCGCGCCATTTTCAACGAATTCCATGGTGGTTCGTTCAAGCCGGATGACGTGCAGGGCTCGGGTGACGTGAAATATCACCTCGGCACCTCGGCCGATCGTGAATTTGACGGCAACAAGATCCACCTCTCGCTGAACGCCAACCCGTCGCACCTTGAGGCTGTGAACCCGGTTGTGATCGGCAAGACCCGTGCGAAGCAGGAACAGAAGAAAGATACCGCCCGCGGTACCACGCTTTCGCTGCTGCTGCACGGTGATGCGGCGTTCGCGGGCCAAGGCATCGTGGCGGAATGTTTCGGCATGTCCGGCCTGCGTGGGTATAACACCGGTGGCACTGTGCACTTCATCGTGAACAACCAGATCGGTTTCACCACAAGCCCGCAGTTTGCGCGGTCGAGCCCATACCCGTCTGACGTTGCGAAAATGGTGCAGGCACCGATTTTCCACGTGAACGGTGATGACCCTGAGGCTGTGACCTTCGCCGCCAAACTCGCGACCGAATTCCGTCAGACCTTCAAGCGCGACGTAGTGATCGACATGATCTGCTATCGCCGCTTCGGTCACAACGAGTCTGACGAGCCGGCCTTCACGCAGCCGCTTATGTACGCTGCGATCAAGAAGCACCCGAGCGTGGTGAAAATCTACGCTGACCGCCTGATCGAGGAAGGTGTGCTGACGCAGGAAAAATACGAGCAGATGGAAAACGAGTTCACGAGCTATCTCGAGGACGAATTTGAGGCTGCCAAGGAATACCGCGTGAACAAGGCAGACTGGTTCGAGGGCAAGTGGGAAGGCCTTGGTCTTGCCGACCAGGACCATGAAAAACGCCGCGCTGAAACCGGTGTTGCTGAAACCACGCTCCGTGAAGTGGGTGAAATCATCACCACGGTGCCGGAGAAGTTCAACATTCACCGCACCCTCAAGCGTGTGCTTGAAAACAAGCACCAGATGTTTGAGGAAGGCGCAGGCTTTGACTGGGCAACTGCGGAAGCGCTCGCGTTCGGCACATTGCTGCGTGAAGGTTATGGCGTTCGCCTCTCCGGCCAGGACTGTGGTCGCGGTACGTTCAGCCAGCGTCACGCTGTGTTTGTCGACCAGAAGACAGAGCACCGCTACATCCCGCTGCAGACCGTGAACGAAGACGCCAACTTCACCGTGCTCGACAGTCATCTGTCCGAGTTTGGTGTGCTTGGTTTCGAATATGGGTATTCGATGGCGGAGCCAAACTCGCTCACGCTCTGGGAAGCCCAGTTCGGTGACTTCGCGAACGGCGCGCAGATCATGATCGACCAGTTCATCTGTTCGGCTGAAGCCAAATGGCTCCGGATGTCGGGCCTCGTGATGCTGCTGCCGCATGGGTATGAGGGGCAAGGCCCTGAGCACTCCTCCGCGCGGCTTGAGCGTTACCTCCAGCTCTCGGCTGAGGACAACTGGCAAGTCGTGAACTGTACGACGCCGGCGAACTATTTCCACGTTCTGCGCCGCCAGATGCACCGCAAGTTCCGCAAGCCGCTTGTGATCATGACGCCGAAGTCGCTGCTGCGGCACAAGCGCTGTGTATCCGAACTCGCTGAATTTGGTCCGGGCTCGCAGTTCCACCGTGTCCTTTGGGACAACGCGGACGCCGAGAACGGCGGTTCGATCAAGCTCAAGAGCGACGACAAGATCAAGCGCGTCGTGCTGTGTTCGGGTAAGGTCTATTATGATCTTCTCGAAGAGCGCGACAAGCGTGAGCAGGACGACACCTATCTCCTGCGGGTTGAGCAGCTGTTCCCGTTCCCGGAACAGGCACTCAAGAACGAGCTGAAGCGTTTCAAGAACGCGGAAAGCATCGTCTGGTGTCAGGAAGAGCCGCGCAACATGGGTTCCTGGAGCTACATCCACGAACCGCTTGAGCAGGTACTTATTGATCTCGATATGACGTGCAAACGGCCAGCATATGCAGGCCGTGCCGCGAGCGCGTCGACCGCAACCGGCCTCGCGTCCAAGCACGCGGCGCAGCAGGAAGCGCTCGTCAACGAAGCACTGACAAAATAGGAAAAAGGGTAGGAGCACACCCAATGGCAATCGAAGATATCAAAATCCCGCAAATGGGCGAATCGGTCGCTGAAGGCACCATCGGCTCTTGGCTGAAAAAGGTGGGCGACCGCGTCGAAGCGGATGAGCCGATTGTAGAAGTTGAAACTGACAAAGTGGCCATGGAAGTGCCGAGTCCGGTGGCTGGCGTTCTCGTGGAAATCATCGCTGAAGAAGGTCAGGACGTTGAGATCGGTGCGCTGATCGCAAAAGTGGACACTGAGGGCAAGGCCGCATCTGCTCCGGCTTCCGCACCAAAAGCGGAAGAGAAGAAAGAAGCGGCTCCAGCACCTGCGCCGAAAGCTGAAGAGAAGAAGGAAGCCGCACCGGCGCCCGCACCTGCAGCATCGTCCGCAAGCGGTGACCTGATGCCAATGTCGCCCGCTGTGCGCCGGATTGTCGAGGATTATAACCTCGATGCGAAGTCGATCACGGGTACCGGCAAAGACGGTCGTCTGACAAAAGACGACGTTATGACCGCGATTGAAAACGGCTCGGCACGTACTTTCTCAGCCGCCGCGACTGCGGCAGCGCCTGCGGCAACTGGCCCACGCGAAGAGCGTGTTAAGATGACCCGTCTCAGGAAGCGTATCGCCGAGCGCCTCAAGGACGCACAGAACACCGCAGCGATGCTGACCACCTATAACGAGGTGGACATGACGGCTGTGATGGAAGCGCGCAACAAATACAAAGACCTGTTCGCGACCAAGCACGGTATCAAGCTCGGCTTCATGAGCTTCTTTACCAAGGCTTGCTGCCTCGCGCTCAAGGAAATTCCGGCGGTGAACGCACAGATTGATGGTGACGAGATCGTCTACCACAACTTCGCGAACATCGGCGTTGCCGTATCGTCGCCGAACGGTCTTGTTGTGCCGGTCCTCAAGGACGCGCAGGACATGTCCTTTGCTGACACCGAACTGGCGATCGCCAACTATGGCCGCAAGGCCCGCGACGGCAAGCTGACGGTTGACGATATGCAGGGCGGCACCTTTACCATTTCGAATGGCGGCATCTTCGGTTCGCTGATGTCGAGCCCGATCCTGAACCCCCCGCAATCCGGTATCCTTGGCATGCACAAGATCCAGGAACGCCCGATGGCGATTGGTGGCCAGGTGGTAATCCGCCCGATGATGTATCTGGCGCTGTCCTACGATCACCGCATCATTGACGGTCGCGAAGCTGTGACCTTCCTTGTCCGTGTGAAGGAAGCCCTTGAGGACCCGACCCGCCTGCTCCTTGACATGTAAGGCGGCACGTCCGATCTCTGGTATATGAAAGATAATGGGTGGGCCTTCGTTCCCACCCTTTGTTTCGATAAGAAGGGACATCAAATGTCTGATCAATTTGACGTAGTTGTCATCGGTGCCGGCCCCGGCGGTTATGTTGCCGCAATCCGCGCAGCCCAGCTTGGTCTCAAGGTCGCGTGCATCGACAAGCGCGATACACTCGGCGGGACCTGCCTGAACGTGGGCTGTATGCCCTCGAAAGCGCTTCTGAATGCATCGCACCTCTATCACGAGGCTGCGCATGACCTTGGGAAGTTCGGCATCACCACCAAAGGTGTGAGCTTCGACCTCAAGGAAATGATGGGCGCGAAGGACAAGATCGTTGAAGGTCTGACAGGCGGCATTGCAGGCCTCTTCAAGAAACACAAAATCACCTGGTACAAGGGTGCCGCGCGCTTTGCAGCAAAAGACACCATTGAGATTGAACTCAATGACGGCGGCAAGGAAACCATCAAGGCGAAAAACACTGTTATCGCGACGGGCAGTGACGTGGCCAGCCTGCCGGGTGTTGAGATCGACGAGAAACAGATCGTTTCCTCCACCGGGGCGCTCAGCCTGCCGAAAGTGCCGAAGCACCTTGTAGTGATTGGCGGCGGTGTGATCGGGCTTGAGCTTGGCTCAGTATGGCAGCGGCTTGGCTCTGAAGTCACCGTTGTTGAGTTTATGGACCAAGTCCTGCCGGGCATGGACGGTGAGGTTCGCAAGAACTTTGGCCGTATCCTCAAGAAGCAAGGTATGAACCTCAACCTGTCTTCCAAAGTGACCTCGGTCGAGAAATCCAAGTCCGGCGTGAAAGTTACATTCGAGCCGGTAAAAGGTGGCGACGCCAAAACGCTTGATGCCGATGTGGTGCTGGTGTCCGTCGGTCGCCGTCCCTACACGGCAGGCCTTGGCCTCGAGACCGTGGGCGTGGAACTTGACGAGCGTAGCCGCGTGAAGGTGAACCACGATTTCTCCACCAACGTGCCCGGTATCTGGGCGATTGGTGACGTGATCGAGGGTCCGATGCTGGCGCACAAAGCCGAGGACGAAGGTGTTGCGGTTGCTGAATATATCGCGGGTCTCACCGGCTATGTGAACCACGATGTGATCCCGGGCGTGGTTTACACCCACCCGGAAGTCGCGAATGTGGGCAAGTCCGAGGAAGACCTCAAGGAAGCCAAGATCGAATACCGCGTGGGCAAATTCCCCTTCACGGCAAACAGCCGCGCGAAAGCAAACTTGCAAACCGACGGTTTTGTGAAAATCCTCGCGGATAAGAAAACTGACCGTGTGCTTGGTGTTCACATCATCGGCGCGGACGCTGGCAACATGATTGCCCAAGCCGCGACGGCGATGGAATTTGGCGCGTCTGCTGAAGATATCGCGCTGACCTGCCATGCGCACCCGACGGAAACGGAAGCAGTGAAGGAAGCCGCTCTCGCGGTTCACAACCGTCCGATCCACATGTAGGGACGCAGTTGGCGACTGAAATTAAAAAGGCCCCGGCAATTTGCCGGGGCCTTCGTCGTTTTTGCGTCAATGTTTCCTAGAAGGCTGCATTGACACCGATGATCACACCACGGTTGACGGTGTCGATATCGCTGTGTGTCGCGCCCGGCGCTACGTTCCCGCCACTAATGAAGTTCAGTGGGGCATAGCCGTTGATCTGCAGCAGTTCCACAAAGCCTTTCACGCTTGGCGTAATGAAATGCGCCGCACCCAGCACCCACTGATCCTGCTTCTCCCACGGTGCGCCATTGGGGCCGGCGCGGAAGTTGCTGAACTCGAGCGAGAGATCCAACTGGCGCTCGGCAATCGCCGTCGTGTATTTGCCGCCAAGTGTCAGGCTGCTGACCTTGCTGGCTTCGAACCGGTCGAGGGGTGGGGTGGGGTTGAATGTGCCTTCCCACACTTTGGTGGTTTTGCCGAATTCGCCAATGAACTGGAACGGGCCAGTTTGCAGTTGTGCATAAGCCGCCCATGCCGGGTTGTTGTCAGGGCAAGGGTTGAAGTGCGTGACCGGGTAGGTCTGGCAATAGGCGCTACCACGTTGGTACGAACCGCCCACAAGCAGATAATCCGCGTCACCGAAGCCATAGGTATAATTGGCGTCAATCACATAGTTGTTGAGCTTGCTCGGGACCGCGGTGCCGTTATTTGGCATATTGGCCGCGCGGAACTGCGCACCACCCTGAACAGCTTCGACCGATACATTCAGGCCATTATCATGATAGGTGAGTTTGGCGCCATAGGCGAGGCCACCAAACGCGTGCCAAAAGGTCGAAGAGGAGAAGGGGTTCACCGTATCGGTCAAACCAAACGGCGTCGCCATCTTGCCAAGCGTAAGATAGAAGGGCGTTTCGTCCAGATTGCCGATGACCACATAACCCTTGCGCAGTTGCACCTGGTTGCGCGAAATCGCGGTGATCGTCCCTGCGCCGAAGCTCTGTTCTGGATCATAAAGGAGTTCAGCATAGGTGGTGACCCAGTCACCTAGCGTGGCGGTCATGCTGAGCTGTGCGCTATGGAGTACAGCTTCGCTCACATCGTTCTGCTGCTGGTTGTTCGGGGTTGGGTGGCGCATCAGGTAACCGAACTTGTTCTCCCGGTTACTGTGCCAGTAGTCGGCGATTGCGGTTATTGCGCCACCAAAAATGACAGAGTTGGACGGTAGGGAGCCATCCTGCCGCGCTTCAAGCAGGAGTTCTTGCTTGCGGTTGATGCGTGTGGTCGGGTCCAGCATATCGTATGACAGGCGGTGGCTCAGTTTGATCGTGCCGACACTGGCATCTGCCTCTGTCGCGCTCGAAGCGACCTCGACTTCACCGGGGTCATTCTCCGTGGCGCCTTCACTGAGGCTGAGGCTGGGGTTGTTCCTGATTTGAACAAGTTCCTGCCGGAGTTCCTTGTTCTCTGCCTCAAGTCGTTCAAGACGCGCGAGAATTTCGGCGATTTTTGCTTCATCATTGGCATTTGCCGCTGAGGTAACGGTAAGGGACGTGGTGGATGCCAGCCCTGCAAGTAACGCCGCAGTGAGCCTGCGGGAATACTGCGTTTTCTTCATTGCATTTCTACCTGATATACTCCGCCCGAACGGGCAGAGGTGTTGGCCTTTTGGGGTAATATTTGTATTTTATTGGGTGATCGGAAGAACGAGCTACCGACATACCGGCACATGTTTGGGCAAAAGGCGCGGGGCCTGAGAAAAATACCAAGGAATTGGGATTGGCATTATTTCCCCCTGATCAGCCAAACAATTTCTCGATCCAGAAGCTTAATAGTGCATAAGCGTTCCGCAAACAATAATGCTGATAAAATTTATTCCCGGCGAATCTGTTGCTGAATTTAGATAAAATTTTATGTGTCTTTTGACTTTAGGTCAGCGTGTAGGTTTTAATCTTTTCATTCGAATTTAATTAAAATTCGGCCCGGTCAGGCAAATACGGGCACCCATCAGGCATCGTGAAACTGGCGTTGGGGAACAGTTGATGCAGTATGGTAAAGTAAATTATGCCGCGCATAATGCGCTGGTCGCGCTATCAAATGTGCAGCTTGGCCGGACGATCTGGCACTTTCTGAGAGAACAGGGAATCGGTGGTGGTCGCTTGGTAACCAGCGCGCGAGATGCCGTGTTGCGTATGGAACAGTCGCGTTTCACCTTGTTCTTTGTCGACTATGAACTTCCTGAGTTTGGTGGCGTGGATTTTATCAAATTCATCCGCATGATCGATGGCCCCATGGCCGAGGCTTTTGTGGTCATGGTAATCCCGAACCCAAGCCGGGAAAAGGTTTGGGCCGCCCGCGATGCCGGCGCCCACGAAATCCTTGGATTGCCACTTACCGCCAAGCTATTGCATGCGCGGCTTGACCATATGATCGGAAACCCCAAGCCCTTCATTCGGGCCTCGTCTTATATTGGCCCGTGTCGCCGCCGTGAGGTGGTGAAAATTCACCACGGCGTTGAGCGCCGTAAAACCCGGGGTGGAAACGACCCGGTGCGCCGGGCGTCTTAGCAAAAATAGAATAATTTTCCACGCCTGTTGAAATTCTAGTTGTTCGTCCGATCAGGAAGGTTGTGAGTTTGTGTACAAAAGTGCACATATTCTCTGTGTTTTCGGCAAAATAAACTTTTGACGTAGTTGAAAAATAATACTAATCGGGAGATGGGGCTATGTTGAGGTGAGACGCGATGGAAAGTCGCGCTCAAGGGGGAAATCGTGATACCGCAAAAAGGCATGAATTATCGTTCCATGCATGCGCTTGTGGCGCTGTCTAACAAGCAACTCGGCGAAACACTCTGGCATTATCTGAAGGAGTTTGGTGCAGGCATGGTGCAGCTCGTTTCACGGCCAGAAGATGCCGTGCGCCGCATGCATGATTTCAGCTTCACTCATTTTTTCATTGATTATGATTTTGGCGAAAACGGCGGCGCAGATTTTGCGCGGTTCGTGCGCCTATGCGATGGCCCTGTGGCCGAAGCCTCGATTGTGTTGATTATGCCGCAGCCCAGTGCGGCCAAAGTATTCACTGCGCGCGATGCAGGCGTGAACGAAATCCTTGGTCTGCCGCTCACGGCCAAACAGCTTGATACCCGGCTCAAACATTTAGCTGCGCACCCAAAACCCTTTGTGCGTGCCAGTTCCTATATCGGGCCTTGCCGGCGGCGGGAGGTGATGAGTGTGTATCACGGTGTCGAGCGGCGGGATCATGGCGGTATGCACCGCCAGAACGCGCGCAGGACGCTAATGCGCGCCTAGATGCTGCCGAAGATCTGGCTTTCAGCCAGCACAGTCAATGTCATGAAAATGAATGGCATGAAGGAAACCTTGGGGCTGCCGACCGCGGTCGCACGCATGGCGCCAAGGAACGAGAGCGCTGCCCGCAGGCTGAAGAGCACGGTAGCGAGCGCCAGAAGCCCGGTGCCGATCACCAGCACGCTGTCCCCCTTATAGCTTGGGTAGATGAGATAGTTGGCGATCACTAGCATCAGGCTCAGTAGGGTCATGGCACCATAAAGTGCAGTGAGCGCCCAGCCGCGGAAACGATCAATTCTTGGGGTTTCAGGGGGCATGGACACGTGAATTTCCTCTCTGTTTTATCAGCTCCGCCTTATGCACGGCGGAAGGCCTTATCATACACGTCCATCAGGCGGGCGCTATCGACTTCTGTATAAACCTGCGTGGCCTTGAGGTCCGCGTGACCCAACAGTTCCTGAATAGTGCGCAGGTCACCGCCGCGTGACAGTAGGTGGGTCGCGAAGCTGTGCCGTAGGGCGTGCGGGGTCGCGCTCTCTGGCAAGCCAAGAACGGCACGCACCTTTTGCATCACAAGCTGCACCGGGCGCGGCCCAAGGCGCGCGCCACGCTTGCCGACAAAAAGTGCCTCGCCGCTTCTAAGGGCAAAGGGGCATTGGGCCACATAGCGATTGAGCGCGTCCCGCACCACTGGCAGGACGGGGACAATGCGTTCCTTGCTGCGTTTACCGGTGATACGCATGGTATCGCCGCGCGGGATGTCATCCACATTCATGGAAAGTGCTTCCGCGATCCGGAGGCCACAGCCGTAGAGCAGGCTGATGATGGCGGTGTCGCGCGCCGCTATCCATTCCTCGTCCGCAAAGTCACCAACGGTTTCCAGAACAGAGCGTGCGCTCTCTTCCGTCAGCGGGCGCGGCACACGGTGCGGCAGTTTGGGCCCCTGGATCGCGCGGATGGCATCATTCTCGACGCCTTCTGTGCGCGCGAGAAAACGGTAGAAATTGCGTATGGTTGAAAGTGCTCGCGCGGTACTGCGGGCCGATGCCCCCTTCGCCCGTTTGTGCGCAAGAAACGCGCGGAAATCACGAATGCCGAGGCCTGCGAAATGCTTTGGGGTGAGGCTTGAGCCTAAGTGACCGTTCATGAAGGCAATAAAGTCACCAAAGTCGCGGGCATAGGCATCAAGCGTATGCACAGACATGCGCTTCTCGCTTTCGAGATAGCGCCGCCAGCGCTGCACAAGGGGCAGTGCCTTGTCATCGAGGCCGATGAAGAAGCTTTCGTCGCTATGCTCAGCCTTAGCCATGGTCAGGCGTGCGGATACCGCAGGCGGCTGATGAAGTTTGAGAGGGAAGGCGCTTTGGCGCAGGCTTCACGCATCTTGAATTTGGTCTTCTCGAACGTCATGACATTCTCGATCCGGCGGTCAAGGAAAGCCCAGGTATCTTCAAAGCCTTCAGATTCGTCATTGAGCCAGAAAAGCAGGGTCGAGCTATAGACCGCCAGAAGGCTCGCACGTTTTGTGTACCAGTTGTGGTCGGTCGATGTATCGCCGCAGGCCCGCCATATAGTATCGCAAGTGCGCCAGCCGGCTTTCATGCCAGCAGCCACGTTTTGCGGCAGGGCGTGCACAGCAACGCCACGTTTCACGGCTTCACGGTGTTTGCCCGCCTGCTCAATACGCGTGCGTACGGCAAGCGTGATACGGTCGCGGATGCGCATGTCCATCAGGTTCAGCGATGCCAGCGTTTCGGCCAGCTTCTCGTCGGCCAGGACGAGGTGCGTTTCCATGGCTTCCATGGCACCACCGGGGAAAGCAAGCTCAGCCATTTCCGGGCTTACGTCAAGGTCGGCAGCAGCATTTTCGAGCGCTTTCTGGCTCCAGCCGTCAAAGGGTACATGCGAGAGCATCGCCTCAATCAAGGGTACACGGAGTTCCAGCGGTGTCTTGTCTGTCGTCATGGTCATTTCCTGTATTTGGAACGAAGCATAACATGCTTGCCGACATTTTTCATCTTGTCCCTGCCTAGCACGCCTCTCTCTCGTGCGCGAGAG
The DNA here is from genome assembly GCF_000375545.1 of Kordiimonas gwangyangensis DSM 19435 = JCM 12864. Lineage (GTDB taxonomy): Bacteria > Pseudomonadota > Alphaproteobacteria > Sphingomonadales > Kordiimonadaceae > Kordiimonas > Kordiimonas gwangyangensis. Next base: position 50,366 of record NZ_AQXF01000007.1, on the reverse strand, counting down.
GGCAGGTTGCCGCAAGCTGGAATTTCCCGCTGAATTGTGGTATGGAAATAATTATGAACGATCCCAGTGCGGCGCGAAGCCTTGTGCCGCATAGGGTTCTTGTGTGGAAATGACTTGTGCGCACGGGTGCGCTCTGCTATAGGCCTGTTGCCCTATGGTGCGACCCCGATGTCCCGCACTATAAATTCTGGCTTTAGAAAGGAAGGTGTAACCCATGGAGGTTACCGTTCGGGATAATAACGTGGACCAGGCCCTTCGTGCGCTGAAAAAGAAACTTCAGCGTGAAGGCGTGTACCGCGAAATGAAAATGCGTCGGTTCTACGAAAAGCCATCTGAAAAGAAGGCTCGTGAACAGGCTGCTGCCGTTCGCCGCGCTCGCAAACTGGAGCGCAAGCGCCTGGAGCGTGATGGTCTGGTAGTAAAAGGTCGTTAATTCTACCTTTTTACAGATCCACAAAAAAATCAAAACCCCTTGAAGCAACGCTTCAGGGGGTTTTCTTTTTAGCCTCGGTCGGCGCTCAGTGTGTGGGCAAGCTCAATAAGGTACGCGGTTCACCCCTGTCCTTGTCGGCCTTGAGGTAGTAGCGCGCATAAGGGCTCATCGCGATGCGGAGCTCGTGCTGCTTGCCGTCCTCAGACTGTACCACAAATGCGAACCTGCCGCAGCGTACACCCTCAACTGCATCTTCCATGGTGATCTGCCACTCGGACCCGTCATAGCTTTCGCCACACAAGTGGGTAACGGTCTCGAAGGAATTTCGACCTTCGGCTTTACATACAGCGGTCACATCATAACGACTGGGCATTCCAAACCTCACGAAAGTGGTTGGTTGATACATGCCTGATTGAATTTTGCCTGAGGGCCAAGAATAGCAGGGAAAATTTGCGCCTTTCTTGCGGAACTGTCCAGTTTTGGGGAAAATTTTAGAAGTTTGACAGGCTACCAGAACAAAGAAAAAGGGCGGTCACAAAGGACCGCCCAAGTTTTTCTTAAGGCTATCGTTATTGTGTCAGGGTAGCCCTGAACCCCCTCCCTGACCTCTGTGGACCTGCGGCCTTAGCCGAGGTCGAACTTGATGCCTTGTGCAAGCGGAAGCTCGCGGCTGTAGTTCACCGTGCTCGTTTGGCGGCGCATGTAGGCACGCCACGCGTCGGAGCCGCTCTCGCGCCCGCCGCCGGTTTCTTTCTCACCACCAAAGGCGCCACCAATTTCAGCACCGGAGGTGCCGATGTTCACGTTGGCAATGCCGCAATCGGAACCGGTGGTCGCGATAAAGCTTTCAGCTTCGCGCACATCGGTCGTGAAGATCGCGGAGGACAGGCCTTGCGGTACAGCATTCTGCATCGCAATTGCGTCGTCGAGGTCTTTGTATTTCACGATGTAAAGGATCGGCGCGAATGTCTCTTCGCACATGCTTTCCGTTTGGCTATCAAGCTCAACGATCGCGGGGTTCACATAGTAGGCGTTCGGATAATCATCAGCCTTCGCACGGCCGCCACCGGTGATGGTTGCGCCTTCGCTTTTTGCGGCAGCCAGTGCCTTCTCCATATTTTCGAACGAGTCCTTGTCGATCAGCGGACCAACGAGCGTGCCAGCCTTGAGCGGGTCGCCGATACGGATGCTCGAGTAGGCTTTCTTGAGCTGCGGTACGAGGGTGTCATAAACGCTCTCGTGCACGATCAGGCGGCGGGTGCTGGTGCAGCGCTGGCCTGCGGTGCCAACTGCGCCGAACACGATGCCCGGGATTGCCATTTCAAGGTCAGCGCTTGGCGCCACGATGATGGCGTTGTTGCCGCCGAGCTCGAGGATGCATTTGCCGAAGCGCTCAGCTACACGCGGGCCAACCTGACGGCCCATGCGGGTGGAGCCAGTGGCGGAGATAAGCGGTACGCGTACATCGTCAACCATACGCTCGCCGATGTCGCGCATGCCGATGATGACAGAGGACAGGCCCTCTGGTGCATCGTCACCGAACTTGGCCATGGCACGCTCAAGGATCTTCTGGCACGCAAGCGCGGTCATCGGTGTTTTCTCCGACGGCTTCCAGATCACCGGGTCACCGCACGCCAGCGCGAGGGCAGCGTTCCATGCCCACACAGCAACCGGGAAGTTGAAGGCGGAGATGATGCCCACGGGGCCAAGCGGCTGCCAGTATTCACGCATGTGGTGGCCGGGGCGCTCGGACGCAATGGTCAGGCCATACATCTGGCGGGAAAGACCAACCGCGAAATCGCAGATGTCGATCATTTCCTGAACTTCGCCTTTGCCTTCTTCGTAGATTTTACCGCATTCAGCGGTCACGAGGGCACCAAGCGGGTCCTTGTATTTGCGCAGCTCTTCACCGAGCAGGCGAACAAGCTCACCCCGGCGCGGCGCCGGAACCGTGCGCCATTTCTTGAAGGCTTCAACGGAAGCAGCAATCTTGGTGTCCACGGTTTCTGCCGTGTCCATTTTCACTTTGCCCATCAGGCCACCGTCGATCGGGGAATAAACGTCCAGATCGCCGTTCTCGAATGCGCTCGGCTTGATGTCCAGTTCTTTAAGGATGTCAGCAACACGTGCCTGCATCGGTACTCTCCTTGATGTTCGAATTGTCTCTGTTCTTATTTCTTCGGGTTCTTATTTCCGGGCCCGGAGGCCGGATAGGGTGGCAGTGGGGCCAATGGCCTCCTGGTCCACCATGATCTCAATCAGTGCGGGCTTGCCGCACTTGTGTGCCGCATCAAGTGCAGATGCGAAGTCCTCGGTCTTTTCAACGCGGGTCGCAAATGCGCCAAAGCTTTCGGCAAGCTTCACGAAGTCTGGGTTCGTAAGCTCGGTCGCTGAAACCCGCGTCGGATAGTCGCGTTCCTGGTGCATGCGGATCGTGCCGTACATGCCGTTATTGAACACGAGGAAGATGACATTTGCACCGTAGCGCGCGGCGGTCGCCAGTTCCATCGCGCTCATCATGAAGCAGCCGTCGCCCGCACAGGCAACAACAGTCTTCGATGGGTTCACGATCTTGGCGGCAATGGCAGCCGGTACGCCGTAACCCATGGCGCCGGATGTGGGCGCAAGCTGGGTCGGGAAGTCGCGGTAGCGGTAGAACCTATGCAGCCATGCGGCATAGTTGCCCGCGCCGTTACAGAAGATACTGTCAGCAGGCAGTGTCTCACGCATGTGCGCATAGAGGCTCGCGATCTTCACATCACCGGGGTTGTCGGTCGGTGTAGTCCAGGCTTCATATGCCTTGCGCGCCTCTGCTGTCGATGCCGCCCACTTCTCGTTGCCGGCCAGTTTCATGTCGGCCAGAAGCGGTGCAATGGTCACAGGTGTCGCGTTGATGGCGAGGGTGGGGTGGTACACCCGGCCCAGCTCTTCCGCGCCCTGATGCATGTGAATAAGGGTTTTTTCCGGAACCGGAACGGACAAGCGCTCGTAGCCACCTGTGGTCATCTCACCAAGGCGCGGGCCGAGCACGAGCAGCACATCAGCATCCTTCATGCGCTTGATCAGTGCCGGGTTGGCACCAATGCCCATGTCACCGATGTAATTCGGGTGGTTGTTATTGAAGCGGTCCTGACAGCGGAAGGAAACCGTGACGGGCAGGTTGTTGTTCTCAGCGAACGCCTCGACCTGATCAACCGCTTCCTTGGTCCAGCCGCTGCCGCCAAGCATCACGAGCGGGCGTTCGGCCCCCTCAAGCAGGCGCTTCAGCTCAGCCATGTCGGTCGCACCCGGGTGCGCACGGTTTGGCGTGTACGGAATTTGCGCCTGTTTCGCACACATCTCGCGCAGCATGTCCTCAGGCAGCGCGAGTGCTACCGGGCCGGGGCGGCCACTTGTTGCCACACGGAACGCGCGACCAACATATTCGCTGATGCGCGACGCGTCGTTGATCTCAGCCGTCCATTTGGTGACTTCCGAGAGGAAACGGCGATAGTCGATTTCCTGAAACGCCTCGCGCTCCACCTGATCGGCGGCAACCTGACCGATGAACATGATCATCGGCGTGCTGTCCTGGAAGGCGGTGTGCAGGCCAATGGTGCCATGCGTGGCACCGGGCCCGCGGGTCACAAAGCAGATGCCGGGTTTGCCGGTCATCTTGCCGTATGCCTCCGCCATATTGGCGGCACCTGCCTCGTGACGGCAGGTGATGAATTTGAGGCTGTCTTCAGCGTCATGGAAGGCATCAAGCGCCGCGAGGTAACTTTCCCCCGGTACGCCGAAGGCATAGTCCGCGCCGTTTGCGATGAGCGCTTCAATGAGCGCCTGTCCGCCGGTGATTTGAGTATTGGGCACTTGATATACCTCAGAGATTGACATTATGCGCACGGATGGTGACATCGGCGTCCTTCAGGCCGCGCAGCCATTTCTTGGCCTCTTCCGCGTCCGTCAGTGCTGCGTGCACACCCGGTTCAAACACGCCGCGTTTTGCCGCTTTTATGGCCTCAGCCACAGTCAGCGACACAGTGCGTGCCATGGCGGTCTGCCAGCCGCTGCCCACTTCGTCAAGGGCAAGCGAGGCGGACCAGACTTCCATACCGTCGTTGTTGCTGGCGGTCAGCGCGACATAGAGCACCACGCGGTCTTTTTCGCCGTCAGCGTAGCGGTATTCGTTCCACAGTTCCTGCGACAGCGCCTTGAGACGCACAGTGTCGCCTTTTTCAACTTCCGCGAAGATATGCGCCCAGGCTTCTTTCCAGCCGCCTTGGCGCAACGTGCCGCGCACAAAGGTGTTGAGGTGTTTTTCGCCCTTAAGGCCGTATTCCTCAATATAGGGCAGGCTGTTGCGGTTCGGGTAAACCTCAAAGGTTTCGCCGGCGATTTCAAGCTCGGACACCGCATGCCAGACCTTTTCCGTCACCTTTTCCTCGCCGCCTTCGATCCGGCGGGCGGGGTTAGCGAGGGCCTTGAGGACACCAAAGGGTGTCCATGAGAATTTATAGGTGAAGTCGGTCTTCTCAGCCGGGATACCACCACAGTGGGAGACAAAGTCGATGCGGTAGCCACGGTCGAGCATGCCTGCCTCACGCGCGGCATTCACGATCACATGGGCAAACAGGTGGTCGATGCCGGGGTCGAGGCCCACTTCATTCACGAACGCGAGACCCTTTTCCTTGGCGCGGGCGTCAAGCGCGGCCATGGCGTCATCCACATAGCTTGAAGTCACCATATGGGTGCCGGCTTCAAGCGCAATTTCTGCGACCGTTACATGAAGGGCTGCCGGCAGCATGGAGATGACAATATCGCCCGGGTTTAGCACGCTCTTGAAATGCGCGACGGAATCAGTGTCATCAAGGTTCAGCTCGCCGATCTCAAGCGTATTGCCGCCCGCGACATGCCCTTGCAGCATTTTTGCGCGTTCGTCGGACATGTCCCAGACGGTGACATTGCCAAGCTCGCTCGCTAGTGCCACGAGACCGGGGCCGGATGCGAGGCCTGCGCCGATCCAGTGAATGTGTTGTGTATCAGTCATAAGTCAGGAAGCCTTGCGTTCGGTCATTTTAGCGCACGCGCGCTGGAAGGCGGCGTCACATGCTTTCCATACCGTGCTGTCACCGCGAATTTTCAGCGCCAGCAGGTGTGGCAGCATCATGCCCGCGAACTCTATACTCGCCTCGGTCGGCAGCAAAGAGGGCAGGTTGTCGATAGCAATCAAATCCACTTTACCAGCATCGGTATCAAGGGTGATCGCAGGCTCAGTCCAGCTTGTCGGCGCGTTATAGAGCGGCAGCGGATTATAGTCGCTGAACGGGTCACATGACACGTCGGAAATGACCTTCAGGTTCACGCCTGCTTTCAGGTCCTCTGCGCGCACAAACGGCGGAATATGGTCCGCAACAAAAGCGCAGTTGACCAGAATGTCGTGCTCAAGGATTGCATCGCGGTCTAGCTCCGTGGTTTCCTTGCGGCCCCAGCGCGTAACTTCAATGCCGTGACGCTCCAGAATGCCGGCGGCACCTGTGCCGCTACGGCCCGATGCACCGATCACGAGCGCTTTTGGTTTTTCTATACCCTGGGCTCGGGACTGAATGAGGTCATCCAGTGCCTTGGCGCTCTCAAATGGCTTGAGGCCGTCCATGATGTAGGACGCGCGGCCCGCCTTGCGGTCATACCACTGCAGGAGCGCAAGTGCGGCACCCATATAACCAGCCCAGTAACCGAAAGCGGCAACACGGCGGCCGGTCTCGTCGGTCATATATTCGATGTCGAGGAGGGAGCCACCACCCTTGAGGAAACGGTTCAGCGTATGCTGCCAGCCGCTTTGGCACTTGTAGGCATGTGCGAAATAGATATGGCTGTGCTTGAGGGTTTCAGGCTGCTCCGGCAGTTCCTTGAGGCCAAGGATTACCGCGTCCTTGGGCGCATCCACCCACGCGCCCGGCTCAGCCATCGTGCAGCCGGCATTTTCATATAGCGCATCGGTGATGATGCGTTTCGCGGATTTTTCCACGACCACGTTAAAACCGGCATCCATCAGCGCCCGCGCCCCATCGGGGAGAAGGGGGGTGCGCCGTTCGGTTTTGCGGGCTTCGTCCCGAAGCCAAAGCGTCTGCTTTTTCATTCCACCACTCGTTACTTGTGTTCCGTCCCTCATCAAAGTGTAATCGTGAAAATGATGGCCTTGAATAGCGATTTGGTATAATCATTCCGTCAATTTAACGGATTAAGTTATTATTTTCCGGCATAATGATGGCAATTGTGGGAAGGCATGATGGACGCGACAGACGAGAAATTATTGAAGCTTTTGACGGCCAACAGCCGGGAGGCAACGTCTTCGCTTGCGCGCAAGCTGGGCCTGTCGCGTTCTACCGTGCAGGACCGCATCAATAAGCTTGTTGACCGCAAGATCATTGCCGGTTTCACGGTCAAACAGCATGAGGATTATGAGGGCAAACTCATCTCCGCCCATGTGCTTCTGTCGATCGACCAGAAATATGCGCAGCAGGCCATTGGACTCATGAAAACCCACGCACCGATCAAGACACTTTATGTGGTGAGCGGTGAGTTTGACCTGATTGCGATCGTGAAAGCGCCGACAATGGAAGAGATCGACCAGACGCTCGATTTCATCCTCGCCATCAACGGGGTGAACAAGACCAACACCTCGCTGGTCTTGTCCGCGAAAAAGGAAAGCTGAACGGCTAGAACGTCAAGGTGAACTTGGCGCCGCCGCCTTCGCGCTCACCTACGCTCACGCTACCACCATGTGCGATCATCACCTGCCGGGTGAGGGCGAGGCCGACGCCGCTGCCGTCGCGTTTGGTGGTGAAGAAGGGTACAAAGATTTTCTTGGCGATATCTGCCGGGATGCCGGGGCCATTGTCGGCCACTTCCACGATGGCGTGACCACGACGGTTGAGGCGCGCGGCGAGCGTAAGCGCCGCCCCTTTGCGCCCCTCCATCGCCTGTTCGGCATTGCGCAGCATGTTGATGAGCACCTGCTCAATCATGTCACGGTCGGCAGTGACATCCAGTTCCGCCGGTTCGATAATCGATGAGAAGCCGATGCCCTTTTCCTCCCAGCCGATGGTGGCAACCTTGGCGACGCTCGCGAACAGGTCATCGAGGCGGATGAGGGTTTTCTCGGGCGGGGGCAGGCGGGTCAGGCGACGGTAGCTTGAGACAAATTGCATCAGGCTATCAGACCGACGCGCGACAGTTTGTACAGCGTCTTTCACATCGCCCAGTTCCTCAACCAGCTCTTCATTGCCCTGCAGTTTGTCAGATATGTCTTCCACCAAATCGACGGCGGTTTTTGCGAGGCTCGCTACCGGGGTGATCGAGTTCATGATCTCGTGCGTCAATACACGCACAAGGTCCTGCCATGCTTGTAGTTGGGCGACGTCAAGTTCGCTTTGGATGTTCTGGAGGCTGATTAGCTTTTCACTGGCGCCGCCAATGATGATCTGCGTTGCGGCGAGGGCCAGTTGCTGGTTCATGTCGTCACTTGTGAAGGTGGCGAGGCGGCGGTCACCAGCTTCAAGCCCGCGCACCTGTTTGCCGAATTCTTCACCAAACTGGTCAAGGTCGGCGGCGCGGGTGACATGCGCACTGCCGAACAGGCGGCGCGCTGCATTGTTCCAGAGCACGAGCGTGCCGTCAGCATGGATGGACATCAATGGCACTGGCACATGCTCAATCAGCGCCTTGAGGTGCCGCAGTTCCTCTTCCTGATGGGACCGGGCGGCTTGAAAGCGGTTGAGAATATCGGTGAATGTTTCACCGAGTTCGCCAAAACCGGCACCAAGCTTGTGCAGATTGAAGCGCTGGCTGAAGTCAGCGTAGCGGGCGGCATCAAGGAAGCGTGTTATCTCCGCGTTGGTTTTGGAGACAAAGGTGAACACCTCCCACGTCTGGCCTGAGACAACAAAGAACACCAGAAGCGTTGCTGCGTGATAGCCGGGAATGGCAACAAGATAGGTGAGCGCCAGAAGGGAGATCATGATCAACCCCAACCGGCCGGCCAGCATCAGGCTGAATTTTTTAAAGCCCATGCTTTTCCATCCTTCTGTAGAGTGCCGCGCGCGTGAGCCCCAGATCCTTGGCGGCATGGCTGATGTTGTAGCGGTGCTTCTTCAGTGCTTCCTCAATCGCACGGCGTTCGAGGCGTTCGAGGTTGAGGTCTGCGTCCGCATCTGGCGCGGCGATGTTAACCGGCGCTTCCGTCTTCACGGTTGCTACGTCACCGGCCTGGTTTGGCTGTGCGTCAAACTGGAAATCCTGCGGTTCGAACATATCCCCTTCCGACAGGATAACCGCCCGCTCAATCGCGTGTCTGAGCGCACGCACGTTGCCGGGCCATGCGTATGCCTTGATGGCATCGAGCGCGGTGGGCGAGAACCGCTTTNCGCTTCGCCCGTACTTGCGCGCATATTGTGCGACATAAAAATCAGCGATCTCCGGGATATCGTCCGCCCGTGCCCGCAAGGGCGGCAGGGTAATTTCCACGGTGTTGAGACGGAAGAGCAAATCCTGTCGGAACACGTCTTCGTCCCGAAGTTTGCCCATGGGTACGTTGGTGGCTGCGATGACACGCACATCGATAGGGAACGCGCGGTCCGAGCCCACGGGTGTCACCTTGCGCTGCTCCAGCACCGTCAGCAGCTTTGCCTGAAGGTGCAGGGGCAGGTTGCCAATCTCGTCAAGGAACAGTGTGCCGCCGTGCGCGGCTTGTAGCCTGCCAACCCGGTCGTCGCGCGCATCAGTGAAGGCACCTTTTTTGTGACCGAACAGTTCACTCTCGAACAGGCTTTCTGTCACGGCACCCAGATCAACCGACATGAATACCTTGTCAGCGCGCAAGGAGCGGCTGTGCAACTCCCGCGCAATCAGCTCCTTGCCGGTACCGTTTTCGCCGAGGATCAGCACGTTGGCGTCTGTGGGGGCGGAGCGTTCCACCATGCTCATCACATCCTGCATGGCGCGGCTCGCGCCCAGGATGGGCTGCTTGGGTTCGCTCACGGCTTTCACAAGTGTGCGGTTGGTTTTCTTGAGTTCTTCCGCCTCGGACCGGCTGCGGCGCAGCTTCACGCTGGCGGATAGCGTGGCGACGACTTTTTCGTTTTGCCACGGCTTGGCAATGAAGTCGGTCGCGCCTTTTTTCATGGCATCAACCGCCACGCCCACGCCGCCGTGCGCCGTGATCATGACCACAACGGCCTGCGGGTCGATCTCGAGAATGCGGGCGAGCCAGAAGAAGCCCTGATCGCCTGAGCTTTCGCCCGGGCCGAAGTTCATATCAAGCAGAATGGCATCAAAGTCGTGCGCCGCCATCAGCTCTTCAATATGCTCTGGTTTGTTGCATGTGACTACGGTGCCATAGTGCCGCTTCAGCAGTAGTTTGCCCGCGACCAGAATGTCCTCATCGTCGTCCACGATAAGGATCTTGCCGTCCTTGCCTGCCATGAAATCTGTCCTCGTCCGGTTTGTTTGTTTTGTTGTTCGATAGCGTACACAGCGTGTTCGATTTCGTACAGTGATTTGTGTTCATTATCGCACACCTGAAATTAAATCATTTAAAATCAATATCTTAATTTGTGGCACGGACCTTGCGGATGGAAAGGCCTAGGGCAGAAACGCCGGACACGGAAGACAGCAATGGGTACAGTGACCGATATGGAACAAAAGAAAAAAACAGATCACACAGTTTCGATGCATGGCGGTGCAACCCGTACACCGGGGGGTGCTGTTACAGGCTCGGGCATGGACCGCAGGGTCGAAAAGAAAAAACAGCCGTGGAAGAAAATAGGCATCGCGGCCGGTGCCGTAGGGCTCGTCGCGCTGATCGCTTCAGTGGTGATGGACGCTTCAAGCGGCCGTAGTTTCAAAGTGAACGAAGGCCGGATCGTGGTTTCAGAAGTGTCGGAAGGCACGTTTGAGGACTTCATCCCCATTCGCGGCCGGGTAACCCCGCTTAAAACCGTTTTCCTTGACGCTATTGAGGGCGGGCGCGTTGAGCGTGTGCTCGTTGAAGACGGTGCCATGCTCAAGAAGGGTGACCTGATTGTGGAGCTCTCGAACACCACGCTCCAGCTTGAGGTAACGCGGAACGAGGCACTGGTGACCGAGCAGCTCAACAACATGCGCTCGATTGAGCTGAGCCTTGAACAGAACCGCCTTGATCACAAACGCAACCTTGTTGAGCTGGATTACCAGATCAAACGGCTTGAGCGTCAGGTCCAGCGTGAGCGTGAGCTGATCAAGACCAACGCCGTATCGCAGATGCAACTTGATCAGACCGAGGACGAGCTCGACTATTACCAGAAGCGCCGCGCCGTAACGCTTGAAAGTCAGGCGACGGACGCGCGCATGCAGGAAACTCAGCTCAAATTCCTGCAAGACTCTGGTCAGCAGCTTGAAGCAAGCCTTGAATTTGCCCGCAAGAACCTGGCGGCACTGAATGTGCGCGCGCCGGTTGATGGCAAGCTCTCCGGTTTCAACGTGGAAATCGGCCAAAGCATCACCCGTGGTGGTCGCCTCGGCCAGATTGACGACCCGGACAACTATAAACTGACCGCGAACATTGACGAATTTTACCTTGGCCGTGTGGACCTTGGGCAGGAAGCGCTGTTTGAGCGTGGCCGCGAAGAATACCGCATGACCATCGCGAAGATTTATCCGCAAGTAACCAACGGCCAGTTTGAAGTGGACTTTGTTTTTGAGGGCGAGCAGCCGGACGGTATCCGCCGCGGCCAGACCCTTCAGGCCAAACTGACCCTTGGCGACGCGACGAAGGCGAAGCTGGTCCCGAACGGTGCCTTCTATCAGGATACGGGTGGCAACTGGGTCTTCGTGGTGGCGCCTGATGGCTCGGAAGCGATCAAACGCAACGTTCGCCTCGGTCGCCGCAACAACAACTACATCGAAGTTATCGACGGCCTGGATATTGGCGAACGGGTAGTGACATCACCTTACACCGGCTTTGTGGAAATGGACCGCCTCAAGCTGGATGGCGAAAACTAAAAGGTCCGAGACACGACGCGAGGCGTGGTTTGGGTGGCTCATGCGAGGATAGGGAGCCGCTCAAACCCCGTAAATTCAAGAAGCCCGAAACATTGAAACAGGGCACGAGGAAAGGAACACGGAATGCTTAAACTGCACAATCTCTCGAAGGTTTACCGCACGGACGAAGTGGAAACCGCAGCGCTCAATAGCGTGAATATCGAGATCGAGAGCGGCGAATTTGTTGCCATCATGGGCCCATCGGGCTGTGGTAAATCCACGCTTCTCAACATCATCGGTATGCTCGATAGCCCGTCAAGCGGCGACTATATTTTCATGGGTGAAAATGTGGCGCCCTACGGTGAAGCCAAGCTCTCCAACATTCGCAAGCAGCACATCGGCTTCATTTTCCAGAGCTTCAACCTCATTGACGAGCTGTCGGTTGAGGAGAATATCGAACTCGCCCTTCTCTATCACAACATTCCGGCATCCGAACGCCGCGAACGTGTGGCTCACGTGATGGACAAAGTTGGTATCGCACACCGCGCCAAGCACATGCCGAGCCAGCTTTCCGGTGGTCAGCAGCAGCGTGTGGCGGTTGCCCGTGCGGTGGTGGGTGATCAGGCAATGATCCTCGCGGATGAGCCGACCGGTAACCTCGACAGCGCGCACGGCCAGGAAGTGATGGAGATGCTCCAGTCGCTCAATGAGGAAGGTACAACGATTGTTATGGTTACGCACAGCCCGGCACACGCCGACTATGCCCGCCGCACCATCAACCTCTTTGACGGCCATGTCGTGACGGAGAATCTACGCGCGGCAGTCTAAGAGTATAAAAATAAAAAAACACGACAGCGGGAGCGAGGAATGTTCCAGAACTATATAAATGTCGCGCTGAGAAACCTATTCAAGAACAAGCTTTATAGCGCGATCAACATCATTGGCCTGGCTGTGGGGCTGGCCGCCTGTATCATGATCATGCTGTTTGTGCGGGATGAGTTGTCATACGACCGCTTCTGGTCGAAGGCTGACAACATCTACCGCCTGAACACCACGTTCAACCCTCCGGGGCGCGAGCCTTTTGTTACGGTGATGGCGCAAGGCCCCACTAAACACGCGCTCAAAACCTACTTTCCGGAAGAGGTCGAGCATGTGACGCGTTTCAACTCCATGCGTGTTGTGATGCAGAAAGAACAGGATGTCTTCAGCGAAATCCTGATGTGGACCGACCCTGAAACGGTCGACATTTTTGACTTTGACGTGGTGGCAGGTGACCTGCGCCGTACGCTCAATGACAATGCCAGCCTTGCCATCAACGAGACATTTGCACGCAAATATTTCGGTGAGGAAGACGCCATCGGCCAAACCCTGACCCTCAGCGTCTATAGCCTGAAGCGCGATTACCGCATTGGCGCGGTCTATAAAGACTTGCCGCACAATACGGTGCTTGAGTTTCAGGGCATGGCCATGATTGACGAAAAAGACTTCGTCGATCAGGAATGGGAATTCACCCAGTGGTTCAGCGTGAACAACTATGTTTACTTCACCCTGAAACCGGGTGTGTCGGTTGAGACGATCAACCAGCGTCTGGATGGCTTCACCAATCAGTTCATCGAAATCCCGGATGCTGCACTGGGCGGCCAATCGTCAGACTATATCCACTATTCCACGCAGCCGATTACGGATATCCAGCTAGATCCGGCTGGTGCGCGGGACGGTGAGATGAAGGCGACGGGGGATATGGCGACGGTCATCACATTCTCCGCCATTGCCGGGCTGATCCTCGTGATTGCCTGCATCAACTTCATGAACCTTGCCACAGCAAAATCCACGCAGCGTGCCCGTGAAGTGGCGCTCCGCAAGGTGCTCGGTGCCAAGCGCCGTCAGCTCGTGACCCAGTTCCTTGGCGAATCTGTACTCATCGCGCTCATCGGCCTGGTGTTTGGTGTGGTGCTGGTTGAAGTGATGCTGCCATCGTTTGGCGGTTTCGTGGACAAGGAACTGACGTTTAACTATCTCGACCCGCTCACCATTTCGATCCTTCTGGGGCTTGTTGCCATCGTCGGCGTGCTTGGTGGTGTTTATCCGGCACTGATCCTTTCGGGTTTCCGCCCGGCTTACGTTCTGAAGGCGAACAAGTCGTCGGAATCCACAGGTTCGGCGCGGCTCAGGAATGTGCTGGTGGTGATGCAGTTTGCCATCTCCATCGCGCTTATTGTGTCCACCGGCGTTGTTTACGGCCAAAAGGTCTATGCCACCAATATGGACCCGGGCTTCAACAAGGAAAACCTGATTGTTGTGCGCAATACGGGCCGCAGTGGCGCTATCGACAAGCGCGATGCCTTCAAGGAACAGGTTGCGCGCCTGCCGGGTGTGAAGTCGGTTGCCTTCTCAAGCGATGCGCCTGCAAGCGGTAATGAGAGCAACAACACCGTGCGTGTTCCGAGCGAGGAGGGCGAGCGCTCTGTACTCATCGGCTCCCACCGTATCGACTATGAGTTTTTCGATACCTATGAGATCCCGATGCTCGCGGGTCGTGCCTACAGTCGGGAGTATGCGCTCGATGTATCGCCGAACGGTTTTGCGGCGGAAGAAGGTGCGCTGCTGCAAAGCAACCTCATTGTCAATGAAGGGGCGGTACGCCGCTTTGGTTTTGCGTCGCCGCAGGATGCCATTGGTAAAATTGTGAAGATGGGCGTTGGCAATGGCCGTCAGGCCGAGTTCACCATCATCGGTGTTATCCCGGACACCAAGTTCCAATCAGTGCGTGAAGTCATGCGCCCGGAAATGTATTTCCTCGCGCCTTATGGCTTCAACAACCTCAATGTTCGTTACGAGGGTAACCCGACCGAAGTAGTTGGCCGCATTGAGGCGCTGTGGAAGTCGATGATCACGGAAGTGCCGTTCGCCTACGACTATGTTGACGACGTGATGGCCGAGGAGTTTGTGAGGGAAGAGAACCAGTCCATCCTGCTGGCGATTTTCGCGGGCCTCGCTGTGGTGATTGCGTGCCTTGGTCTTTATGGCCTTGCGTCCTTCACAGCCGAACGCCGCACCAAGGAAATCGGTATCCGCAAGGTGATGGGCGCGAGCGTGTTTGACATCGTGCGCCTGCTGCTGTGGCAGTTCTCCAAACCCGTGCTGCTCGCAAACCTGATCGCATGGCCGATTGCCATCTGGGGCATGCTCACATGGCTTGAGAACTTCCCTTACCGGATTGAAGCCTGGGTGCTGTTGCCGCTGTGTCTGGTGGCTGGTGTGATTGCCCTGACAATCGCATGGGCAACGGTTGGCGGGAACGCCGCACGGGTCGCGCGCTCCAACCCTATCGACGCACTGCGTTACGAATAACGAAAGGCTGCGGGCCGGCGGCGAGTTGGCCCGCACCACACAAATTCAAGTCGGACTAACCGGCATAACAAACATCAGCGAGGCAACCATGTTCGAGAATTATTTCCTGACCGCGATACGCAGCATCGGTAAAAACCGGCTGTTCTCCGCCATCAATATTTTCGGCCTCGCTGTTGGGCTGATGGCCGCGCTCTTGATCCTCCTCTATGCGAGGTTCGAGCTCAGCTATGACCAGTTCTGGAAAAACTCCGACCGCCTTTACCGCGTGGATATGACCTTCCGCACCGGGTCCAACCCGCTTGCGAAGGAGAACTTCGTTTCGGGCCGTGTGCAGGACGCTTATCTGTCCTATTTTGGGGACAAGATCGAAGCGGCCACACGCCTGCGCTATCTGGGCGCCACTGTGCGGCAGGACGCTGATGCCCGCGGTGAGACCCTCACATGGGCTGACCCCGATACACTCAAGATTTTCCAGTTTGATGTTATCAAGGGCGATCTTGAGCGGGCGTTTGAGGACAAATCCAGCCTTGCGGTCAGCGAGAAGTTCGCCGAGCGCTGGTTCAAGGGGGCTGACCCGATCGGCAAGGTGTTGACCGTCTCGACCTTCAATTTGAAGCGCGACTATCAGATCGTCGCACTCTACCGTGACCTGCCCGAAAACAGCATGGTCAGCGACCTTGAGGCCTTGGCGTTGATGGACGAAGAAGCTTTTGCCGAACCGCAGTGGCTTCTCCGCAACTGGGGCTCAACAAGCGTCGCGCAGTTCCTGCTGCTGAAGGACGGTGTGGATGTGGGCGAGATAAACGCCCAGACGCCTGCTATGCTGGACAAATTTATCGAGGTGCCAAGCGGCACGGGCTCCGACCACTATGCCTACTCAGCCTCGCTCTTTGGCGATTTCTATAGTCACTGGGTTTCCTTTGATGAAATGTCGACCGCGCGCAAAGTATATGTGCTGCTTGCCATTGCCGTCGTGCTGGTACTCATTGGCGCCATCAATTTTGTGAACCTGGCTACTGCGCGCGCCATCCGCCGCACGCGGGAAGTGGCACTCCGCAAGGTGCTGGGCGCACGTCGCCCGCAGCTGATCGTGCAGTTCCTGCTTGAGAGCTACATCATCACCATCCTCGCGATCCTCATGGCGATTGTGTTTCTTGAACTTGCGTTGCCCTATTTCTCGAGCTTCCTCGATAAGCCGCTCGCGATCAATTATGCCGACCCTGTCTATTGGGGTGTGCTGGGCACAATCGTCATTTTTGTTGGTGGTCTCGCAGGTTTCTACCCCGCCTTTGCTATCAGTGGTAGCCGCCCGGGGCGTATTCTGCTCGCGAACAAATCATCAGAAAGCCGGGGTGCCGTGTTCCTGCGGCAGGTGCTGGTGACCTTCCAATTTGCTATCTCCATCACCCTGATCGTGGCGGCCATCGTTATCTATTTCCAGACCTGGTACGTGCTGCACCTTGACCCGGGCTACGACCGCGAAAACCTTCTGGTGGTTGAAGGTATCAACCGTCCGGAAATGGAAGCGCGCATGATACCCTTCCGGGAGGCGGTATCGCGTCTGCCTGAAGTGAAGGCGCTCACTATTTCGTCGGAGACACCATCGGACGGCAACAACAACTTCACCAGTATTGGTCTCACAACGAACCCGGCAGATCACATGGTTATTGGTGAACTTTGGCTCGATGATAATTTCTTTGACGTCTACGGCATTCCCGTCATCGCCGGGCGGGCTTTCGATGAAAGCATCGAGGGTGACCTGCACATCAAGGGCAGGCAGGAAATGGAAGTGCTGCCTGAACTCCGCATGATGATCAATGAGAACGCTGTTTACCGGTTTGGCTTTGCAAGCCCGCAGGACGCAGTGGATCAGGTTGTTTACTGGTACGATAAAACACCGATCCGCATTATCGGTGTGGTGGCAGATGCACGCACGCAGTCGCTTACCTCACCACAGGGGCCGGAAAGCTACCGCCTGTTTGCGGAATATGGCTCCAGCCTGACGGTGCGCTATACAGGCTCGCCTTCCAATCTCATTGAGAAGCTCGAACGAACCTGGAAAGAGTTCGCGCCTTTCACACCGCTTGTTTACAGCTTTGTTGACGAGGCATCCGCGAATGAGTTTGAGCAGGAAGTGCATATGTCCGCAGTGCTCAGCTTCTTCTCAATGCTGGCGGTGGTTATTGCCTGCATGGGGCTTTATGGCCTTGCAGCTTTCACTGCCGAGCGCCGCACCAAGGAGATCGGTATCCGCAAGGTGATGGGGGCGAGTGTCACCGATATCGTGCGGCTGCTTGTGTGGCAGTTCTCCAAACCGGTGCTCGTTGCCAACCTTATCGCGTGGCCGATCGCCATCACCGCCATGCTCGCATGGCTCGAAAGCTTCCCTTACCGGATCGATACCTGGATCTTGCTGCCGCTTTGCATTGTGGCCGGCGCCATCGCACTCACCATCGCGTGGGTAACGGTGGGTGGCAATGCGGCCCGTGTCGCGCGCTCCAATCCGGTTGAGGCACTGCGCTACGAGTAACCAAACGAATAAGTCGGGGCCGCTTTGGTAGCCCTGACAAAAATAAAACGCACACGTCAAAGACAGGCGAGGAAAAGATGTTCAGAAACTATATGATGACGGCGCTACGCAATCTTCTGCGCTACCGGCAATATACCCTCATCAACATCTTCGGCCTTGCGGTCGGGCTTGCTGCATGCCTGCTCATTCTGCTCTACGTGAATTTCGAGCTCTCTTATGATCGCTGGATCCCGGAAAACGAGCGGGTCATGCGCTTTGAAACCCGCATGTACGACAGGGGCGGTAACTTTACCTATAATTCGGATCGTATTCCGCCTGTCACAGCGCTCATTTTTGCCGAACAGTTTCCGGAAATTGAGCTCTATTCCCGCTTCCTGAACCAGAGTGTGGCAGTCGCGCTGGATGGCAAAGCCTTCGAACAGCGTGTGACCATCGCCGACCCGGACGTTTTTGAGCTTATGGGCATCAAGCTGATTGAAGGTGATGCAGCAACAGCACTCTCGTCGCCAGATTCTCTCGTGCTTCAGGAAAGTGACGCGAAACGGCTCTTTGGTGACAGCCCGGCACTTGGTCAGATCGTGCGGATTGATGGCACCTTCCCGATGAAGATCACGGGCGTCATGCCTGATTGGCCTGTGGCCTCCGACCTGCGGGTTGGGGCGCTCGCCCCCTTCTCTGGTCCGATTGTCGATTACCAGCCTTGGGTACGGCATGAGTGGGGCAGCTTCTGGGGGCCAACCTATGTGCGTTTGGCGGAAGGCACCGACCCTGAGGTGCTGGCCGCCGATGTCAATGAGTTCGCGCGCCGTGTTGGCCCCGCTGACCGGTATCAGGAAAGAATAGATAAGGGCATCCAGCCGTCCTATGAGTTTCACCTAACCCGCGCGATTGACGCTCACCTCCAAGGCGACATCAGCGGCGGTGACGGTCGCGCTTCTATCGTGCGGCTGTGGGCTGCTGGCATCGTGGCGCTTCTGATCCTCAGCATCGCGGCTGTAAACGTTGCGAACCTCGGCACCATGCTGGCAATCAAACGTGTTCGCGAGGTGGCTATCCGCAAGGCGCTGGGCGCAAGCGGACGTCAACTGGTGGTGCAATTGCTTGCGGAATCTGTCGCCCTTACCTTAGTTGCCATGATGATTGGTATCGCACTTGCGGAACTGATGCTGCCGATGTTCGGCCAACTTATGGACCGCGCATTGACATCGGATTTGATTTACACCTCGCCGATGCTCGCGGGCCTTCTGGGCGGCGCAGTGATCGTTGGGTGCATCTGTGGGCTTTATCCCGCGCTTGTGGCGGCCCGTTTCCGGCCTGTTGACTATCTGTCTGGTATGAAACCCACCCTCGGGGTGTGGCTGAGGAATTCGCTCGTTATCTTGCAGTTCGCTGCCACCATCGGCCTCCTCGTGACCTGTATTGTCGTGTTCATGCAGGCCCAGTTTGCCCGTACGCTTGATAAGGGGTTCCAAAGCGAACAACTGGTTGCGATCAGTGGCATCAGCAAGCCCATGATCCTTGAGCGGGAGGCGGCTTTGCGGGAGGCGCTGGCGCGCGTCCCGGGCGTTGAAGCCGTGGCTGCAAGTCACGACATGCCGGATGAAAACCAATATACCAACAATTCGGGCATTCGTACCGATACCGGTGTGGAAAAAAGCCTGCGCAGGGTAGCGGTCTCGGAAGAGTTGCTGCCATTGATGGGCGCGAAGCTTCTTGCCGGGCGTCTGTTCTCAAAAGACCGTTCTGCGGATAGCGGCGTCGAGGAAAACGCGCTTGCATCCGCTTCGGTTATTCTGAACGAGAAGGCTATCAAAGACCTTGGTTTCGAGAGGCCTGAGGATGCCATCGGGCACGAGATCTATTCACCGGGCGATGTGCGCTCCACCATTGTTGGCGTGATAGCCAACCTGCGCACCCGGTCGGCGCGGTCGGAGCCTATGGCAACCTACTATTGGGTCGGGCCATCCGAATATCGCTATATCGTCCTGCGGGTAGCGCCGCAAAACATGCCGCAAACGCTTGCAGCGATTGACCGCACGTGGCGGGAATTTTTCCCCGAACTGCCCATCGATCGCCAGTTTGCCGACGATGCTTTCACGCAGTTTTACGATACGGATCGCCGGCAAGGTTGGCTCCTGCTGTTCAGCGGTGGCGTGATGGTGGTGATCGCTGTGATGGGGCTTTATGCGCTCGCCGCCCTGTCCACCGAGCGCCGCTCGCGCGAGATCGGCATTCGCAAGGTGCTGGGCGCACGAACCCTCAATATCGTCCAGCTGCTTTTGTGGCAATTTTCACTGCCAGTGCTGCTCGCAAACCTCATCGCATGGCCAATTGCATGGTGGAGCCTGAGCCGCTGGCTTGAAGGGTTTGTGGACAGGATCGCGCTTTCACCGGTGCCATTCCTGATAGCGGGCCTCGGCGTGCTTGCCATCGCCTGGATCACCATCATCGGACACACGGTCAGGGTGGCGCGCGCTACCCCCATAAACGCACTCAGATACGAATAGAAAAAGGCGCACAACGCGCCGCACACAGATAGCGGGATAGAAACGGAGACATTGGGGATGTTTGAGAATTATCTGAAAATCGCGATCAGGAATTTGATGAGGAACAAGCTGTTTTCCTTCATCAATATCGCGGGTCTTGCGGTCGGCCTTGCGGCTTTCATTCTGATCACGCTTTTTGTGCGTGACGAGTTTAGCTGGGACAGCCATTGGACCCGGTCTTCGGACATCTACCGGCTGGAAAACACCTACACCCGCCCCGGCCAGCCTGACCGTGAAAGCCCCAATGCGGTCGATCCGCTCAAGGATATCTTCTTCGACACCTTCCGTGAGGTGGAGGACATCACCCGCTACTTCGATGCCGGGATGACGGTGCGTAACAACGGCGAGCTATTTGGTCAGCGTACCCTATTTGCGGATGCCAATTTCTTCGACTTTTTCAGCATGAGATTTCTGGAGGGGAATGCGGCCAACGCGTTTGCCACTCAGTCGAATGTGGTGATCAGCCAGCGTACTGCCGAGAAATATTTCGCCGGCAGCTCTGCACTTGGTGAAGTTATTTCCGTCAGGATTGGCGATGAGTTCAGGGATTTTGTCGTGTCCGGTGTGGTGGCGAGCCCAAAGGAGAATTCTATCGTCGTGCACGACTTCATTCTGCCCTTCAACCGGGAGTATTTTGTCGGCGCGCGCTGGTTCACCGAAGACTGGCGTTTCGCCATTCGCCAGACCTTTGTGCGGTTTGCTCCCGGCACAGACATGAGCCTTATCCGTGCGGAGCTGCCGGCTATTGTCGATCGTCATCTGCCCAAGGGGCAGGACGGTATGGAAACAGGCCGTGACTGGTCCATGACCCTGTCGTTGGTGCCTATTGAAGGGGTGCACCTATACGGGAACGGCGAAAATGGCGACGCGGACGTGCTCTACGGCTTCCTTGCTGTTGCCGTGCTTATCCTGCTGATCGCGGTGGTCAATTTCCTTAACCTGTCGATGGCACGCACAGCGCACCGCGCGCGTGAAGTATCCATGCGCAAGGTGCTGGGCGCGAACCGTAGCCAGATTCTGCAGCAGTTCCTAGGTGAATCGGTGTTGCTTGCGCTGGTCTCGCTCATGATCGCACTCGCGCTCGTCGAACTTGCGCTGCCGTACTATAACGCCTTCCTGTCCTCGCTCGTGCAGATGAACCTGTTGGAGGACCCGGCGCTCCTCGCCGCTTTGCTTGCACTTGGTATCGGTGTGGGGCTGAGCGCAGGCAGCATGCATGCGACCTATTTTGCGCTCCTACGCCCGCGAGACGTGCTCTATAGCAACACGTCGCCAGATGCTGGCACAACGCGCCTGCGGGCTGGCCTTGTGGTGGCGCAGTTCTCGATTTCTGTGGCGCTTATGATCATCGCGTTCTTCGTCAATCAACAGACGGAATACGCGCGCCAGCTTGATCTGGGGTTCTCTGCCGACAACCTGATCGTTGTTTCGGGCACCAACGGCAGCCAATCTGAAACCTTCAAGCAGCGGTTGCTTGCCAGCCCATTTGTTGAAGCGGTTGGCCGGTCGTCTGACGTCCCGACGGAGGGCAGCGAGGACCGCCTGCATATCCGCCCGCTTGATGGCGGTGAGCCTGTGATGCTGGACGGCCTGCCCACAGGGCCGGATTTCTTCTCCGTCTACCGTATTCCGCTGCTTGCCGGTCGCTACCTGACAGACGCCGAAGCGGACATTCTACGCAAACGCGAAGAAAATGCCTCATACAGGCCGGACGCCAATATCGTTATCAATGCCATGGCGGCAAAACTGTTGGGCTTCGAGACCCCTGATGCGGCTGTCGGCCAGATCATGCCAACGGACCTCAGCAGTACGCTCCGGGTGAATGCCACCATCGTGGGCGTGGTTGAGGATTTCCATTTCGATAGCGCGCGGGACGTCATCCGTCCCGGCATCTATTACATCGACCAGATGCGCCAGTCCGACATGACGGTGCGGATCAACGGCGGCAACCGTGACGCCGCGATTAATTCGGTTGAGCAGGCTTGGCGGGAAACCTTTCCGGATACACTGCTTAGCTACCGCGTGATGGAAGACATGGTGGAGCAGCAATACCAGTCTGAAGCACGCCTGAGTGATGTCCTTCTGATGTTCACCATTCTTGCAGTGACGATCTCCTGCATGGGGCTTTATGGCCTTGCGTCCTTCACGGCGGAGCGCCGCACCAAGGAGATTGGCATCCGGAAGGTACTGGGTGCGCGCCTTGGCGATATTCTAAAGCTGCTTCTGTGGCAGTTTTCAAAGCCCATTTTGCTTGCAAACCTGCTGGCGTG
This sequence comes from Kordiimonas gwangyangensis DSM 19435 = JCM 12864, assembly GCF_000375545.1. Classification (GTDB taxonomy): domain Bacteria; phylum Pseudomonadota; class Alphaproteobacteria; order Sphingomonadales; family Kordiimonadaceae; genus Kordiimonas; species Kordiimonas gwangyangensis. Next base: position 28,238 of record NZ_AQXF01000007.1, on the reverse strand, counting down.
GCCTGCGGCCTTCTATTTCCTGAATGATTGGCTGAACGGCTTTGCCTACCGGATTGAGCTCGACCTTCTGCCCTTCGCGTCCATTGGTGCGGCGGCACTTGCCATCGGCTGGATGACGGTTATCGGCCATGCCTATCTGGTCGCGCGGGCAAACCCAATCAAAGCACTTCGTCATGAGTAGAAACCAGAACAAACAATAACAAAGCGAGAGAAAGAAAATGTTCAGAAACTATCTGATGACCGCATGGCGGCACATAATCAAGAACAGGATGTTCTCCATCATCAACATCCTGGGCCTGGCAATCGGCTTCATGAGCTGCATCATGATCCTGCTGTTTGTGCGGGACGAGCTTACCTACGACAGCTGGGTGCCGGAAGGGGATCGCGTGGTGCGCCTCCATAGCGCATTCTATTCACCGGGGCGCCCTCCATTCCTGACAGTCCGGTCCGCCGGTCGCATGATGGAAGCGGTGCAAAACTACGCCTCTGCCGAAGTAGAAGCCGGTGTGCGCCTTGTGCGCAACAATACATCGATCCTGAGCGGTGACCGCGCCTTTGATGAAACCGTCACCTTCGCGGACGGCAGCTTCTTTGATGTGTTTGACCTGCCGCTGGTGGCGGGTACCAAGGAAAGCGCGTTCAACAAACCGATGGATTTTGTCATCAGTGAAGACATGGCCATCAAATATTTCGGCCGTACCGACGTGGTTGGCGAAACGCTGACGGCCTGCTGCATGGAAGGTAACAGGGTTGAAGCACAGGTGACCGGCGTTTTCCGTAATATCCCGGAAAACAGTCATATGTCGCTCGACCTATTGCTGTTCATGCACCCCTCTATGTTCGCGAACGCGCCCAATATCCTCGACACATGGAACAGTGTGAACACCTATACCTACTTCAAGCTGCGTCCGGGTGTGACGGCGGAAGACCTCAAGGAACGCATCTGGTACTGGGTCGACAACGAAAGCCCGTTTGTACAGCAACTGCAAAACAACGGCATGTCCGGGAAGCCGACCGACGTGGTAAAGCTGAACGTGATGCCACTCCATGACCTGCACCTCTATGCCCGCAAGGACGCTGGCAACATGGGTGACCTTAACCCGATGGGGGATGCGCAGGCTGTTTATGCCTTTGCGATTGTCGCAATCCTTATCCTTGTTATCGCGTCCATCAACTTCATGAACCTCTCCACGGCGCGCGGCATCCGCCGGGCACGTGAAGTGGCGCTCCGGAAGGTGCTCGGTGCATCACGCCTGCAGGTTGCTGGTCAGTTTCTCGGTGAAGCTGTGGCAGTTGCCATTCTGGCCCTTCTCGTGGCGCTCGTGGGCGTGGAGCTGTTCCTGCCGCTCTATAACGACGCTATCGACCGTGCGCTTGAGTTCAATCTGCTGACGGACCTGCCGTTTTTCGCCACGCTGATCGTTGCGGCGGTGGTTGTGGGGATGCTTTCGGGCAGCTATCCAGCGGCGTATCTGTCACGCTTCCGTCCGGCGCGTATCCTCAAGGCCAACAAGTCCACCGATGTGGGCGGCGCGGGCAAGTTCCGCACCGTGCTTGTGGTGTTCCAGTTCGCCATTTCCATCGGCCTTATTGTCTGTACGGCGGTGATTTATGCCCAGACGCTCTATGCCCGCAACATGGACGTTGGCTACACCTATAAGGACAAGGTTGAACTGCTCGGCATGGGCCGTGACGGCCTTGGCGAAAACGGTGAAGCAATCGCTGAAGCCATTCGCAAGCTGCCGGGTGTTGAAAGTGTCGTATTCTCGAGCGAGGCACCAAGCCAGGACAACGAGAATAATGGCGGCTTCACGCTTCTGGCAGGTGCCGATGCGGGCACGTCAGGTAACTCGGTCATCCTGAACTACCACTCCATGGGCTATGATTTCTTCAAGGCCTATGACATCACGCCGCTTGCGGGCCGCACGTTCGACCGCGCCTACGGCAAGGACGAGATCAGCGTCATCCCGGAAGAGGAAAACCGCACTGGTACAGCCACGGCGATCATTAACGAAACAGCCATGCGCTCGCTCGGTCTCACCTCACCGACGGATGCGGTTGGCCGTGTGCTGCGCTCAAGCCTGTTCCGCACCGGCCAGTATGATCTTGAGATCATCGGCGTGGTGCCGGACATCTACTTCCGTTCGCTCAAGTTCGGTGTGCGGCCAACGATCTATCTGAACAACCCGGCAAACTTCAATGTGGCGACCGTTACCTTTGCCACCAACGATGTGTCGGGCCTTCTTAATCAGATCGAGAATGTCTGGCAGCAACGGGCACCGATGGTGCCGCTGCGCCGCCAGTTCCTGAATGACATGATTGAGGCGCAGTACCAGTCGGAAGACGCGCAGGCGACCATGTTTGCGGCCTTCTCGGTGCTGGCAGTTGTGGTGGCATGTCTGGGTCTTTATGGCCTTGCGTCCTTCACCGCAGAACAGCGCACCAAGGAAATTGGCATCCGCAAGGTACTGGGTGCGCGGGTGCGCGACATTGTGCAGCTTCTGGTCTGGCAGTTCTCCCGCCCCGTGCTGATCGCCAATATCATCGCGTGGCCGGTGGCCTGGTACGTCATGTCTGGCTGGCTTGAAGGTTTCCAGTACCGCCTTGGCGGTGGCTACATCTGGGCCATGGCACTGGTCGCTGGCGTGCTTGCGCTGCTGGTTTCCTGGGCCACAGTGGCGTCGCGCGCGATCCGTGTGGCACAGACCAACCCAATCCGGGCGCTTCGCTACGAGTAGCGCCAACGTCATCTCTCGCGTCGGAGGGTAACCTCCGGGCATCAACTGTAAGGGGGCTTCGGCCCCCTCTTTTTTTGGTCAGCCGCGGAATTACTAGGGTTTATACTTAGTTAAGATTTTACGCATTCCTTGACGAAATCCTCAGGATTACATGAGATATGTTCACATACAGGCATGTCATCCTTGAAGCTGGCCTAGGCAGCCAATGCACCGAGTAACATGAGAAGCGCAATGTTGATCGATACGGTTAAGCTGGAAAAAATGGCCCTCGCGAAGCGGGTAGGCCAATTCCTTGTTGCCGAGCAGGTCAATGAGGAGCGCGCCACCGTTGAAAATGTCGCACGGGTGCTGGCACAGGATGTCAGCGCGCAGGTCCGTGAAGTGCTGGCGTATGAGCTGCGTAAATGCAAGGTACTCTCGCCGGATTTGGCTGAAAAAATTGCCCGCGATGTAGAGACCGTTTCTGGCGCTTTCCTTAGCGAAACCAACGTATTTTCTGAAAAGGAATGGCTGCGGCTGATCCCGGGTCTCAAGGAAGCAAGCCTTGTGGTCGTGGCGCGCCGCACCGATCTCTCCGATGCCGTCCAGCTCAAGCTGGCGACTGTCGGCCTCGAGCCTACGGTCGCGTCCCTTGTGCGGAACGACAGCCTTATGCTGGGCGAGGGGGCCTGCAACAAGATTGTGGACCGTTTCTCCGAGAACAAACGTCTGATGGACCACCTTGGTGGCCGCCGCGACTTGCCACTGCGTGTGGTGGAGCGAATCGTCTCTTACGTTTCCGACCATTGTCGTGAATTGCTCGTTGAACACTATGCCGTTACCGACACGGTGGCGAAAAAAGTCAGCGACGACAGCAAGGTCGAAGTGCTGTGGGCACAGATCAAGACTGCGGGCCCGTCCCAGATCCACGCCTTTGTCACAGACCTCCGCAACGACCGGCGCCTGAATTACCTGCTGGTACTCGAGATTGCGAGCCGTGGTTGTTACCAGTTCATGGAAAGTGCGCTGGCGCTCGAAGCTGGCCTGCCCATCAACCGTATCCGCGAGATTCTGACACTTGAAGACCCGCCAGCCTTTGTGCGCCTGATGCAGATGGCAAATGTCAGTAAAGTGATGGCGCCCCGCTTTCTGCAGCTCGCGAAGCGTTTCTACGGCAAGCCGATGGAACTGACGCCGACTCCGGAACCTGCAGCAGCCTGAAGCACTGCGCGTTCTAAACGAAATTAACAAAGGCCGCCGAAAAATTTCCGGGCGGCCTTTTATTTTTCGCAGAAACGCTGGGGTGTCAGCGGCAAATTAAAGCAAATTTTATCGGTTAGTTGAACAATTCCTAAGACTTGTGGTGCCACAATGTATGCCGCTCGAATGGCGAAGTATGTATTATTTGGAGTCACGAAGTGATGAAACTGGCCCTTGGCAACCTTGTAAACGCGGACCGCTTAGAAAAAGTGGTTTTGGCCAAACGCGTTTCCCGTTTTCTCGCGTCATCAGACCATGAGCATGACGATCATGAAGCCGTCACCAATATAGCGCGTGCGCTTGCGCAAGACCTGAGCATTCAGGTGCGCGAGACTTTGTCCTTTGAGCTGCGCATGTGCAAGAATATCCCCTATGATCTCGCGGCGCGTATCGCCAGCGATATCGAAAGTGTTGCAGGTCCGTTCATTGAAGCGACGCAGGTTTTCTCTGATGGCGAATGGGCTGGCCTCATCCCGCACCTCGAGAAACACGCACATCAATATCTCGCCCGTCGTCATGACCTTGGTGAGCAAACGGTGTTTGCCCTTGTCGCCAATGCGAACGAAGAAACGGTGGCTCGTGTTATCGCGAACCGCGAAATTAAACTGAGCGAACAAGCCAGCAAAAAGACAGTAGACCGCTTCGCGACCAGCGACATGGTCATGCAGGAGTTGAGCCGCCGTGACGATCTCACGCTTCCGGTTGTGGAGCGTATCATTGGCCTCGTGGCGGAAGAATATAAGCGCATCCTGCTCGCAAATTATTCCCTGCCCAAGCAGGTGGTGGCGGAAATTGTTTTCAAAACGCAGAATGAAACCCTGTGGAAGCAGATCGCGAAAGCGGGTCCCGCGCAGGTTCATGGTTATGTTGTGGACATGAAACGCGAGGGCCGCCTCTCCGAAGCACTGACCCTTGAGATGGTGGAGCGTGGCAGCTTCCAGTTCCTTGGTAGCGCGCTTGCGGTAGAAGCTGGCGCGACCCTTGGCGAAGTACGCGCCATTCTTGAGCGCGGTGACCTGCGGGAGCTCCTTGGCCTTATTCATAAGGCAGGCTACGGCAAAACCTCGGCTCAGCGCATTTGTCGCGTGCTGAAGGGCAACCAGATTTCGGTTCGCCGCAGCGCAGCCAACTGAGCCGTTCATGGCTTTCGCGGCGGGTAGTATTTACTGCGCATGGCCAAAAAATAGGCGGGGACAAGAAGAACCGCGGCGGCGCCGATTCCGGCAATAAAGCTCGCCCCTGCGCCCTCAGTGGCGAAATATTCCGCCGAGGCAACGACCATGCCCATCAGTATCCACGACCATACGGTCCCCGATATTGCGTTTGCGACCGCAAATTTTGCGGGGGGCAGGCGGAAATAGCCGAATCCGAGGAATATAACGCTACGACTTCCGGGCAGCAGCCGTGCAACGGCAAGCACTGGTAGCTGCCGCGGCTCCAGCCAGCCATGCAAGGCCTTCACCTTGGTTTGTGGGATGTGGCGTTCAAGCCATTCGTTCTCTCGTGCAAGATACCCAACTATATAAATCGCGCAGTCGCCCGCCAACAGTGCCAGGGGCAGAACAGCCGCCGTAATGGCAAGGGGAATAACTCCCTGTGCCACCAGTAGTCCCGCGACGATAACCGCAGCACTGTCCGCCACAAGCGAGAGGAGCGCAATGGCAGCAAGAATAGCGACTGGATCGTTCGCGAGCCCTTGCACAATGTCCAGCCATTCCTGCGGCGAATTTCCCATACTGTCCCCAAATGCGAACTGACCGTCCGTGTAACAGACTTGTCATCTGTTCATGAAAATGCTTTAGCCAAGCTATAGGTTTAAACCTGAAATGGGAATATGCGCATGGGTGCAAAATCGCCGTCAAATGTTCTGATCCTGTGTACCGGCAACTCATGCCGGTCCATCATGGGGGAGGCGCTGGTCAATCACCTTGGGGGCGGACGCTATCATGCGGTTAGTGCGGGTAGCGATCCTGCGGGCTATGTGCACCCTAAATCGCTTGAGACGCTTAGGCGTCACGGCGTTCCTACGCCTGAGGCACGCAGCAAATCATGGGATGAGTTTGCACATAAGCAGTTTGATTATGTTATTACCGTCTGCGATCAGGCTGCCGGTGAGACATGCCCGATTTTCAAAGGGGCGCCGAAGAAGCTGCACTGGAGTACGCCGGATCCGGCCAAGGCAACCGGCAGCGACGAAGAGATCGCCGCCGCGTTTGACGAGGCCTTTGCCATGCTGAAGAAACGGATAGAGGATGAGCTTTTATGAGTGAGGCGGAATCGGGGGGCATGGGCCTTTTTGACCGATACCTGTCGGTTTGGGTTGGGCTTTGTATCGTGGCCGGTGTTGGGCTTGGTGCGGTTTTTCCCGCCGTGTTTCAGGCGATAGCGGCGCTTGAATACGCGAGCGTCAACCTTGTGGTGGCCGTCTTTATCTGGGTCATGATCTATCCGATGATGGTCAATGTGGACTTTGCCTCGCTCCGCGATGTGGGCAAGAAGCCCAAGGGGCTTTGCATCACGCTTGTGGTCAATTGGCTTGTGAAGCCTTTCTCGATGGCGGCGCTTGGCGTGCTGTTCTTCGAGCATGTGTTTGCTGGCCTTGTCGCGCCCGAGACCGCGAAGGAATATATCGCAGGCATGATCCTTCTCGGTGTCGCGCCCTGCACCGCGATGGTGTTTGTCTGGAGCCAGTTGGTCAAGGGCGACGCGAACTACACGCTGGTGCAGGTGTCGATCAACGACCTCATCATGGTGGTGGCGTTTGCGCCGCTGGCCGCACTGTTGCTGGGTGTAACGGACATTGTGGTGCCCTGGCAGACATTGCTGCTTTCTGTGCTTCTCTATGTGGTTATCCCGCTTGGGGCCGGCTACCTGACCCGGAGGCGCCTTGACGACCATGGCGACCACGCTCGTATCGCTGATTTTACGGCTGCGGTGAAACCATATTCTGTGATGGGGCTCCTCGCGACTGTCGTGCTGCTCTTTGGGTTTCAGGCGACGGTCATTCTGGACAAACCGCTTGTTATTGCGCTTATTGCCGTGCCGCTTCTTATCCAAAGCTATGGCATTTTTGTCGTCGCCTACGGCTGGGCATATCTGTGGCGGGTCCCGTTCTCAACGGCGGCGCCAGCGGCGCTTATCGGCACGTCGAACTTTTTTGAACTTGCAGTTGCCGTGGCAATCAGCCTGTTTGGTCTGCATTCCGGCGCGGCGCTTGCCACGGTGGTGGGGGTCCTTGTCGAGGTGCCGGTCATGCTGTCGCTGGTGGCATTTTCCAATCGTACGCGGCGGTATTTCGACGTCCGCTGACCGCAACAGAGACGCTGGTTTCAAGTCATTTCAAGGTGCCCGACCCTCTGTGGTCGGGGCCTTTTGTGACATCTTGTTCAAAAGCCTTTACCGTCATAAAATGGACACCTGAACCAACCTTTGGGGAGAGGGTTTTCCATATGAAGGACTTGAAGTCCTATATTCGAACGGTCCCGGATTTTCCGAAAGACGGGATCGCCTTTCGTGACGTCACCACTCTGTTTGGCAATCCCGCCGCATTCAAGCATACCGTTGATGCCCTTGTGGCCGCGTTCAAGAACGACCGCGTGCAGAAGGTTGCGGGTATTGAGGCGCGGGGCTTTATCCTTGGTGGTGCGGTTGCGCACCGGCTGGGTGCGGGCTTTGTGCCCATCAGGAAAGAAGGCAAGCTGCCGCACCAGACCGTCAGCGAAACCTATACGCTGGAATATGGTGATGCGACGTTGGAGATGCATCTGGATGCGTTTGGCGCGGGCGACCGCATCCTGCTGATTGATGACCTGATCGCGACAGGCGGCACCGCCGAGGCGGCGCTGTCGCTGATTGAACGACAGGGCGGCGACGTGGTTGGGTGCGGCTTTATTGTCGACCTGCCAGGCCTTGGCGGCAGTGCGCGGGTGAAAGCACACTGCGACCATGTGGTCAGCCTGATCAGCTTTGACGATTGAACGGATGGGGCGCCTTTGGCGCCCCTCACTTTATGCCTTGGTCGCCTTGAAGACGATGACCGAGAAAATCGCCATATTGATTAAGGCAATGATCGACGCGAGGCCCACAACAGGCTCAACCGCATAGTGACCTGCAAACATGGCTGCCAACCCACATGTCAGCGCGATGAGCGAAATATGCGCGAGCCATTTGTGCGCCACCATCAGCTTGCTCGCCGGCTCCGACGGCAGGCCGCGATAGAACAGCCCGTAAATCGCCATGGATACCCAGCCAAGCAGCAAGAGGTGTGCGTGTGTTGGCATTTGGCTATGGTCGCCCGAGGCGCCCATGTAGTTGCCAAGCGCCATACCAATGACAGCATAGATGGTCGCTGCCCGCAGGAAATGCGTGGACAGTGCGTTCATGTTGGAAATCCCCTTCCCAGTGTGTTGGTTCGAAAATCGTATCCTGCTTTTCGATGGGAAGGTCAATCAGAATTAAAGTTATAGCCTGCGCTGATGGCAAGGATGTCGCAAAATACATCAAATTTTATCTAAATTTGCGACAATGCAACATCGCAATTTGCGATAATCTAATTGAACAGGAGCATAAATATTTGAAAATAAACAGTTTTTACTTTGTGTAAAACTGGCACATAGGCTGCAATCTCTGTTGCAAGCTTACAGAGCGTAAGAGCTTCGTGCCGCCAACCATGGCCATCACGACCCGACTACCTCCCTGAAGCACCATATCCCCTAATGGAGGTTCAAAATGCGTACAGTTACTTTTGTTCTTGATACCCAGACCGGCAACGACGGCAAAGCTCCTGTCACGGTGACGATTGTTGAGCAGGCCGACGGTAGCCTCAAGTTCACCCTCTCGAACGACGCTGACGCGGATGGTCTCATCGGTGACCTGCGCGGCCTGTTCCTGGATGTGGCAGACAACAGCCTCCTTGGTTCATTCTCCTTTGAGGGCGCGGACATCACGCAAGTGGTGCAGTCCGGCAGCGTGAGCAACCTTGGTGGCGGTGTCACTACAGCCGGTATCCCGGATGCAGCCTCTGAAATCGGTATCGAGTTTGGCACATCTGGTATGAGCACAGACGATATTCAGTCGACCACCTTTGTGATGTCCTCTTCCCTGCGTGCGCTGACGATTGACGATATTGCGCTTGAGCATATCGCTGTGCGCCAGACCTCGGTCTCGTCCGCTGATGGCGGCCGTGAAGACTCGGACAAACTGTATGGCGACACGCCCTATCCGGTTGATGCTCAAGATGATGCCATCGTGGCGTCCGAAGACAGCATCAGCACCGGCAATCTGTTCACAAACGACATCGACCTTGATGCGGGTGACACTGACGGCAACGGTGTGGCTGACGGCCTTACGGTGATTGCGGTAGACGGCGACGCGCAGAATGTGGGTGCGTCCATGGAATTGGCACCGGGTATTATCATCGAGGTTGCTGCAGACGGCACCTACACGCTCGACAGTGAAGGGGCAGACTGGCTTGCAGAAGGCGAAACCTTTGAGGGTTCCATCACCTATACCGTGAGTGACGGCAATGGTGGCTCGGACACCGCAACTCTGTCCTTCACGGTTGAAGGTGTGAACGACACGCCTGACGCGGCTGATGATGCAGCTAACACGACCGAAGAGAGTGTGGTGTCTGGTTCAGTGCTCGCGAACGACACAGACCCGGACCTCTCGGACACTCTGTCAGTATACAGTGTGAACGGGGATACCTTTGCGGTTGGCCAAACCATTGTGTTGCCGTCGGGCGCGCTCCTCACACTCGCAGCTGACGGTAGCTATTCCTATGACCCGAACGGCGCCTTCGATAGCCTGAATACGGGCGAGTTTGCGACCGACGGCTTCAGCTATCAGGTGTCGGACGGCCATGGCGGTTTCGCTGATGCTTATGTTGAAATCACCATTGAAGGCATGGGTGGCGATGTGACGCGCGATGTGGACGCTGGTGAGCACTTCGGTACGTTTGCCAACAAGAAGGGCCTTGCTGACCATGATATCTCCAACGTCGTGCTCTATCTGCAGGATGACGAGGGTGGCATCCTTAAGGTGAAAATCGACGGCTGGTCAGGCGTGACGGACCTTGATGATGTGGACCTTGATGTGTTCCTGAATGACAACGACCTGGCGGACTATGACCTGCTCGCGGTCTCAATCAAAGCCGGCAATAACCACAACCGCGACCTCGGCCCCGGTGAAGGTCAGCTGTTCCTGCTCGATGGCGATGACGACATTGACTATCTCGCGGGCGGCACGGCACCTGAAGGCCTCTCGCTCGGCATTCTCGGCGCCAAAGCTGACATGACCTTCGCTTACAGCGCGGACATGTTCATCTAAGCACCCGAGCATTTGAGACCAAAAAAAAGGGCGCGGCCATCATGGCTGCGCCCTTTCTGTTTGAAGGCTGGACCTTATAGTTCGTCGATCATCTGCGCGAGCGTATCGATGCAGGCGCGGCCAAGGTGGCGGCAGCGTTCCGGTGACCAGCCATATTCAAGGTCCGGCAGGTCATCGTTGTCCTTGAACGGCATCTCAAGCGTCATGGCTACACAGCCGAATGTCTCGGCCATATAATTGGTGCACATGGCGAGGTTGGCAGTGCCGGGCTCGTCCGTGTCATAGCCGTGTTCTTTCTGGAAGTCCGGGCTGACAACACAGAGGAGGTCCTGGAACATGGTGTAAAGTTCGGTCTGACGCTCAGTCAGCGACTTGATGCCTTCAAAGCCCGCGATGAAGTTGTAGGGCAGTGCCTCGTCACCGTGTACGTCCAGGTGGAAGTCCACACCGGTCTCGTGCATCTTTTCGCGCACGAGGTAAACCTCGGGGCTCCGGTCCATCGTCGCGCAGTTCCATTCCCGGTTCAGGTTGGCGCCAGCTGCGTTTGTGCGCAGGTTGCCGCGGCGTGACCCATCCGGGTTCATGTTTGGCACGATGTAGAAGTGTGCTTTGTCGAGCAGGGCGCGGGCAACGGGGTTGTCTTCGTCCAGCAGGTAATCGAGCGCGCCTTCCATCCACCATTCTGCCATGGTCTCGCCGGGGTGCTGGCGTGCACACATCCAGATTTTCTTGCGGCCTTCGGGGCCAAAGCCGATTTCCACGAGGTCCATGTCCTGCCCGTCAAGGGTGTGGCCAAGCACGCTGGTGCGCACGAGCGGCGAGCCCGAAATTTCGGCGATGAGGTCGGCGTGACGCTCCATGGAGTAGGGGGTGAAATAGGCGAAATACAGGCTGTCCTGCTCCGGGGTGATTTCCCAGCTCACGGTCTGGCCGTCAAAGCTTGTGTCCACACGGAACCATGTTTCGCGGTCATAGGACACACAAACACGGTAGTTTTCCCAGCCCTTCACATAGGCGGCGCCGCCTGCGTTCTCGATCGTCAGCTTGCAGGGCACATCCTCAACGCCAGAGAGGCGGAAATGGAACCACTGGTAAAAATCGGAATTGCTGTCCTTGCGGATATTGAGGCGGATATCGGCAGGATCGTCCGCCTTGATGACCTCGATATTGCCGCTGTCGAACTGGCTTGAAATAAGCATGCTTGCAGGCTCCCTTTTCGCTGACGTGACCTTGCTAGTCTTGCTACAGGCTAGGCCCCCGCCGGTCAATGGCGAAGCGGGACAAGACGCAGGGCGATTCTCGCTTTTTGAACATTCCGGCGCCCCGCCCCGATGACGGTATGGATGCGCAGGCATTCCCGATGAGGGACAGGATGACCTAATGAAGCAGGTGTCTGCGGCGTGTGCAGCAGAAAAGCGCCGGGACTCAAGCATTTTAGTTCAAAGTACTGACCTAGAATGGCGAAAATCTGCGCCGGACGACTTTACCTTGTCACATGTCGTCCCTCACTAGGTCAGGACTTTTGACGTTTTATTCCCATGACAAGACTGTCCCGTTTTGGTAGTATATAAACACTGACGCGCAGGCGTGAGCGGACTACCCCTGCTATCCAACAGGGGCAATTAGGGGCGTCCCACCGGGCATGGGGGGCGCCCCCATTTTTAGGGCTAACCATTTATCGTCACGAAAAGGCTTTAAAGTTGGCCTCTTGCTATTGACACATACCCCCCTCGTCAGTATGTTCCGCCGCCAATGGATTCGAGGAATGACGGATTCGTCGTTCCCACCCTGTGTGCCAAGGCGCCGGCTGGCGTGGCAGGGGAAAAGTTTTTAAGCCGGTTTGTAGTGAGACGAGCCATGAAAATTCGTAACAGCTTGAAGTCGTTGAAAAGCCGTCACCGTGATTGCCGTGTGATTCGCCGCAAAGGCCGCATCTACGTCATCAACAAGACGCAACGTCGCTTCAAAGCACGTCAAGGCTAAGCCACCCGGCTTATAGCCTAATCGTTGTTGATTTAGCCGCGCACTCTTCTGTAGAGTTGCGCGGCTAAATCGTATGGGGGAAGTATGACCGAGCGCTCGAAAGCGGTTCTTTTTGATATCGGCAATGTGTTTGTCGAGTGGGACCCGCGCAATCTCTATAGCAAGCTGATTAGTGATTCTCGTGAGCTGGAAACCTTCCTGCGTGATGTGGTGACGCTTGAATGGCACACAGAGCATGACCGCGGCCGCCCGTTTGCAGAAGGTGTGGCACTCCTCGCTGCCCGCTACCCCGAATACGAAGACCTCATCCGCGCATTTGATGAGCGCTGGGACGAGACCATTGGCATTACCTATACCGGTACAGTAGAGGTGCTGGAGCAGCTCGCAGAGCAGGGGGTGTCCACCTATGGCCTTACCAATTTTTCAGCGGAGAAATGGCCCTCCTTTTGCCGGGGCTATGCCTTCACGGACCTTTTCGGTGGTGTGGTGGTTTCGGGTGAAGAGAAGCTTGTGAAACCCGACCCGCGAATCTATCAGATCGCGATTGACCGTTTTGCGCTCGACCCGGAGCGCACGGTTTATATCGATGACCGCATTGATAACGTACGCGCGGCAGAGCAGCTTGGCATGATCGGCCATCATTTTACAGAGCCCGCAAAACTGGCCGCAGACTTGCGCGCGAGAGGGTATCTGTACTAGGTGCCTGCGGGCAGGGCATTCTTGTTTTTAGGTATATGAGGTAGTGGCGTTGTTACAGAAACTTGGTGCCGCAGCGAAAGGTCGCCGGGCAGGGAAATCCATGAAGAACTTGGGGGACAGCGGTACTGTCCGTCGGCTGAACTGGCTCGCAAAGACCATGGGCGCCAAAACCTACCTTGAGATCGGTGTATTAGCGGGCAAGACTTTTCGTAATGTCAGGGTGAAAACCAAACACGCGGTTGATCCCAACTTCCTGTTTGACCCAAGCGAGTTTGAAGATCGAAATACATGCTATTACCAGATGCCGTCTGATGAGTATTTCGCCCATCACATCGGCGAGCGGCAATATGACCTGGTGTTCCTTGATGGCCTCCATACTTACGAGCAGACCTTCAGGGACTTCTGCGCGGTTCTGCCGCACACACATGCACGGTCAGTGATCCTGATTGATGATACCGTGCCGAAGGACCCATACTCTGCCCTGCCAGATGGACGTGAGGCGGAGCGGCAAAAAGAAGCTGCAGGCCACGTTGGCGGCGGCTGGAACGGCGATATCTATAAGCTGATATTCGCGATCCATGACTTTTTCCCCACGCTCTCCTATGTCACGATTAATCAGGGCAAGGGCCAGACCGCCGTATGGCGCCAACCGCGCCCGGATTTTGCGCCGCTGATGAATTCACACGAGAGCATCAGTCGCATGACATGGCATGACATGCAGGAAAATCTGGCCATCATGAAGCTTGAGGATCGGGATGCAGCGCTCGAACGCGTTGCATCGGGCATTTTCAGGAAATAGGAAAGGCCGGCAGTTGAAGCTGCCAGCCATCCTCAATCTATTTTCAAGCTCAAGCGAGTTCGCTACCGCTGATCCAAGCAATATGGAGCACGTTGGTGGCGCCCGGTGTGCCGAACGGCACGCCAGCCGTAACCACGATGCGGTCACCGGCTTTCACCACACCCGCGCGCAGCGCCATGCGCTTGGATTTGCCCACCATCTCTTCAAAGCTGGTGACGTCCTTGGTCTTGACCGTGCGCATGCCCCACACGATGGCAAGGCGGCGGGCGACGGCAAGGCGGGGCGTGAGGGTCAAGATTTCCGCCTCAGGGCGCTCCCGCGCTGCGCGCAGAGCGGTCGCGCCAGAGGTGGTGAAGGTCACGATGGCCTTCGCGCCCACAGTGCGTGCAACCTGACGGGCCGCAGCCGTGATCGCGTCCTCGGTCGTGGCGCCGGATGCCCCGTGTTCAGCGCCTGACTGCATGTGATAGCCAGGCTCGTGCTCTACCCGGTTGGCCACGCGGTCCATCACCTGAACGGCTTCCACCGGATAGTCGCCGACGGCCGATTCCGCGGAAAGCATCACCGCGTCCGCCCCGTCCATCACGGCGGTTGCAACGTCAGATACTTCGGCGCGGGTTGGCACCGGGGATTTGATCATCGATTCGAGCATCTGGGTCGCGACGACCACTGGCTTGCCGGCCTGGCGTGCGGCGCGTACGATCTGCTTCTGAATACCCGGTACATTCTCGACCGGCTCTTCAACGCCGAGGTCACCACGGGCCACCATCACACCGTCAGCAAGCTCGATAATTTCATCAAGCGCGACAACAGCGGCAGGCTTCTCGATCTTTGCCATCACGGCAGCTTTTTTGCCGACGAGCTTTTTGGCCTCGGCCACGTCTGCGGCGCGCTGCACGAAGGAAAGCGCGATCCAGTCCACACCGCACTGCAGTGCGAAGGTGAGGTCGCGGCGGTCCTTGTCGGTGAGGGCTGCGAGCGGCAGCACAGCGTTTGGTACGTTCACGCCCTTGCGGTCTGAAAGCACACCACCCACGATCACGCGGCAGCGCGCTTTGGAAGCCTCAACGGTTTCCACTTCAAGGCGGATCTTGCCGTCATCCAGAAGAATGTGGGTGCCAACTTCAAGTGCGTCGAAAATTTCTTTGTGCGGCAGGTGTACACGCTCATTGTTTCCCGCCTCGTTCACCAGATCGAGCTGGAACAGCTGGCCTTCGGTCAGCGTTACCTTGCCGTTTTCAAACAGGCCGATGCGCAGCTTGGGTCCCTGAAGGTCAGCCAGAATGGCGATCGGACGGCCGCACTCGCGCTCCACAGCGCGGATGGTGTGTACCAGTGCTTCCTTGTCCTTGTGTTCGCCGTGGCTCATGTTCAGGCGGAATACGTCAACGCCTGCGATGAAAAGTTCCTTGATGCGTTCATAGCTCGAGCTTGCCGGACCGAGGGTCGCGACAATGCGGGTTTTGCGGCGCCGTCCAGTGGAAACGATATCGGACGTCATAACAGGTGCCTCCTGAAGAATATGGAGCGAATAGGATGAATTGTTGACTTGACGGGCGCTTGCATTAGGGTCAGGCCGTTCGTTTTCACGGCACATGCTGCTAGATCGGTTCGCCGAGGTCCAGCATTTTTCGCTTTGAAACCAAAGCTTCACGTGCGTGTCCGGTGTAGCCCATGATTGATTCAACTGTCCAGAGCCAAATCCTGAAACCCGAAATTCTGAATGGCGACAAACTTGGCGGCGTGATTGTGCTTTGCGATCATGCGAGCAATTTTGTGCCGCCGGAATATGAAAACCTTGGCCTCGCGCCTGGGCATTTCAATGAGCATATCGCCTGGGACATTGGCGCGGCCGATGTGACCCGCAAGATTTGTGAGATGATGGGGGTTGCCGGTGTGCTTGCGCCCGTGTCGCGCCTGCTGCTTGACTGCAACCGCGAGCCTGACCACAAAACCTTGATCCCGCCTTTGAGCGACGGTGTGCAAATCCCCGCGAACCGCGATCTTGGCCCAGCGGCGATAAAGGCGCGCAAGGATGCTTATTACACCCCGTTCCATGATGCCTGCGCAGGCCTTGTGGAGGCACACCTCAAGGCAGGCAAGGTGCCGCTTGTTGTGGGCATGCACAGCTTCACGCCTGAGATGGGCGGCGAGAAGCGGCCATGGCATGCTGGTTTCTTGTGGAACAGGGACCCGCGCCTCGCGCAGGCGATGATCGGCATGCTGGAGCGTGAGACCGATCTCGTGGTGGGCGACAATCTGCCTTATTCGGGACGCGATCTTTATTATACTATGCAGCGCCACGGCGCCGATCATGGCCTGCCGCAAACCACCATCGAGGTGCGACAGGATTTGCTCGCCACCGACGCCATGACAACGGAATGGGCAGCGCTGCTCGCCGATATTCTGGATGAATGCATGAACCGGCCAGATATCGCCGCGATCCGCCATTACTGAGTAGGGAGAATAAAGAGATGTCGACACCTGAGGAAAAAATTGAAGCCGCCGTGTTCCGCCGCCTTGTAGAACACCTTCGCCAGCGCAGTGACGTGCAGAACATCGACTTGATGGGCTATGGTGGCTTTTGTCGGAACTGCCTGTCCGAGTGGTATATGGAAGCTGCGGAAGCGGAGGGGGTAAGTGTCTCCAAATCGCAGGCACGCGAGACCATCTATGGCATGCCTTATGAAGACTATAAGGAACAGCATCAGCTCCCGGCCACTGACGAGCAGATGCGCCGCATGGAAATCAGTGTCGCGAAAAACAAGATCGCGCGCGCTGAGTAAGGTCGCCGCTTTTTGATTGCCGCGCGAGGCAGTTTGTCATAGGCAGGGAACGAAAATACTGCGGGCGACAACAGGTCGCTGATAGGGACTGTGATAATGAAAAAACTGAGGGATCAGGTCGTTGTAACAGGCGGCGCGGGCTTTATCGGCTCGCATCTGTGTCGGAAGCTGTTGGATCAGGGGAAGTCGGTCATCTGTATCGACAATTATTTCACCGGCAGCCGGGAGAATATCCTGCCGCTGCTTGAAAATCCCTTTTTTGAAACGCTGCGCCACGACGTGTGTATGCAGCTCTATGTTGAAGCTGATGCCATCTATAATCTGGCGTGCCCGGCCTCGCCGATCCACTACCAGACAGATCCGGTACAGACGACCAAGACCAGTGTGCACGGCGCCATCAATATGCTGGGGCTTGCCAAGCGCTTGGGGGTGAAGATTTTCCAGGCGTCCACCAGCGAAGTATATGGTGATCCTGAAATTCATCCACAAACGGAAGAATACTGGGGCAACGTAAACCCCATTGGCCCGCGCTCGTGTTATGACGAGGGCAAGCGCTGCGCAGAAACCCTGTTTTTCGACTATCACCGGCAGCATAAGCTGCGCATTAAAGTGGGGCGTATTTTCAACACCTATGGCCCTAACATGCACCCGAATGATGGGCGGGTGGTGTCAAACTTCATCGTGCAGGCGCTTGAAGGGCGGCCGCTGACAATCTATGGCGACGGCACCCAGACCCGCTCCTTCTGTTATGTGGACGACCTCGTGGAGGCGATCACCCGCCTGATGGACACGGATGACAGTGTCACCGGTCCTATCAACCTTGGTAACGATGGCGAGTTCACGATGCTGGAACTGGCGGAAAAAGTGATCGCGCTCTCGGGCAGTAGCTCGAAAATAGAATTCCGTCCGCTACCTCAGGATGACCCGATGCAGCGCCGTCCCGACCTTACGAAGGCGCGTGACACACTCGGCTGGCAGCCAAAAGTGAAATTGGATGATGGGCTGAAGGAAACCATCGCCTATTTCAAAAAGCTGCTCCACAGCTGAGACGCAACGGCAGGAGCAATTTCTCGCCAAAATCATGCGTTGAACGGGAGCGCGCACGCGGCTAAAGTGCGCGCCCGGATATTGGGCCCATGGCGGGCTGTGTAAGAGTGTTGTGGCCCCAAGGGTGCCAGTAAGACAGGGAGTGAATAATGGTACAAGTACAAGCAGGCGGTGTCGCAGGCGAACAGCTGCGCTCCTTCATCGAGCGGATCGAGCGTCTTGAAGAAGAGAAAAAGGGCATCGCAGAAGATATCAAGGAAGTCTACGCGGGTGCCAAGGCGGTAGGGTTCGACACCAAGATCATGCGCAAGGTGATCGCGGTCCGTAAAATGGACCAGGCCGAGCGGCAGGAACAGGAAAGCCTCCTGGATGTCTACCTTCATGCGATTGAGGGTGGCCAGATGCCGGAAGCGGTTGGCGAATAATAGAATACTGATAAAGGCTGGTCTGTTGTAGATCGGATTAACTCATAAGAAGGCGCCAACCGTGGCGCCTTTCGTGTTTTGGGGCTGCTGTTGTTGCTGAGCTGCAAGGCATGAGGTTGGTCAAGTCGGCCGCTTTAATCCCTTGTCACCATTTGATGCCTTCAGGATTGCAAAAATAATTTACATGACTATAAAAATATCTGTGAATTAAAAAATTAAATATCCAGAGAAGGGCCGGACATGGCGGGTTTGCGCGAAAAACAGAAGGCGCAGCGGCGCGCGCTGATTGAAAAAGCGGCGAGCGAACTGTTTGTCGAGAAGGGTTTTGCAGACACCACGATTGAGGAGATTGCCGCCCGGGCCGTTGTCTCCGCCCCCACTGTCTACAACTACTATGGCACCAAGGGTGACCTGTTGCTCGCGCTGGTGGCGCGCGGCGAAGAGGGTATTGAGGAAGCGCTGCCGAACTTCAGCCAGCAGGCAGCAAACCATGCGCCGGTTGACCTGGTTGCCAAGGTGATCCGCTCCAACGTCAACGATACGCTCTCTGCCCTTTCGCGGGAACTGTGGGGCCATGTGGTTGCCTTTGTCGCTACCTCGCCCGACCCTGAGGTGGCACCGCGCTATCTTTCCACCATCGCTGGCGGGCTGGGTGCCGCGATCGAATCTGTGCTCAAGGCCTATCAGGCGCGTGGCCAGATCGACAGTGTGCTCGACACCCATGAACTCGCCTTCCTCCTCACCCGTATGGAGCGCATTCATTTCCTCAACTATGTCTACCTCAAGGCCATGACGGTGGATGAGTTGCACGCTGCCATCGCCCGTGATGTGGCCATTATCGTGGGACCTTACGTGCGCGAAGGCTGAAAATTCCCGCGCCGGATTGTCTGGTGATTACTGTTAGTTGAAGATATTATTTTAGTTGACTATAAAAAAATAGCCTGCCATATTTTTTTTAATCAATTAAATATGGGAGGAGTAGCCATGTCGGCTATCGGGAAACTTTCAACCTTCACTTTGCTGTCGTCCACAGCCCTTTCGGGGCTGATGGCATTGCCTGCGATCGCGCAGGACAGCGAGGCGAGCGATATAGCGCTAGAAGAAATCGTCGTCACCGCCAGCCGCCGTGCCGAGCGTATCCAGGACATCCCCTATAATATCTCCGCCGTGTCCGGCGCGCGGATCGAGGATGCCAAGATGCTTGATTCGGCGGAGCTGCTGCGCTCTGTCTCCGGTGTTGCGATTGTCGACCGCGGGCCACGGAACGCGGGTGCGGTGAATAGCATCCGCATTCGCGGCCTGAATGTGGACGGCTCTGCGCTGGGTGATTATGCCACCAGTGCGGCGGCCACAGTATCCACTTACCTTAATGACACGCCGATGTTCGCCAACCTCCTGATCAAGGATCTTGAGCGGGTTGAGGTGCTGCGCGGCCCGCAGGGTACGCTCTATGGCTCCGGCGCGCTGGGCGGCACGGTGCGCTATATCACCCGCAAGCCGGACTTTGATGGCTTTTCAGGCCATGTGTCTGCGTCCCTCAGCAGCGTGAAGGGGTCCGAGAGCCTCGGTTGGGCGACGGACCTTGTGGCCAACGTGCCGCTTGGCGACACGCTGGCTTTCCGCTTTGCCGGTACACGCATGGATTACCCCGGCCTCACGGATTATGTGAATGTCTATGAGTTGGACGCGAACGGCGTGCCCGTTGCGCCAAACGGCATTCTGGACCCCACGGCGTCCTTTAAGTCTGTTGAAGATGCGGACACCTATGATGTCTGGTTCGGTCGTGCCAGCCTGCGCTGGAAACCAAGCGACAGTTTTGACGTGACCGCCACCTACACCCGCCAGTCGGACGACATGGGCGGCCGGCGTGCGCAAACCGTGGGCCGCGACGGCTTCGGCAATGAATACGGCAAATATGAAGTGGGCTCCGTCCAGCTTGAACCGGCGGATAGCGACGTGGAAATGGGCGCACTTGAGGCGACCATCGACCTCGGTTTCGCCACGCTCACATCCTCCACTTCCTATTATGAGCATGAAGGCTCAAGCATCAGCGAAAACACCGGCTTCTACGCCCAGAACGGCTGGCTGGCGTGGTACTATAACTACCCGCGCCCGATGGCGACAGCGGCCCGCACCTATGAAGACAAAGCCTTTATTGAGGAGCTTCGCCTCGTCTCCAACTCTGACGGTCCGCTCCAATATGTCTTTGGCCTCTACTATCAGGACCAGGACCGCCTCGCGACCCAGGAAAGCTTCCTTGTGGGCGCCAAGGCCTATGTGGATGCGCTCTATGGTTATGACGTGTCGTGGATCACGGGCGATCAGGATTTCCACTATATCCTCGATGAGAATTTCAAACAGAAAGCCGCCTATGGCGAGCTGACCTACGCGTTCAGTGACAAGATCGACGTCACCGTTGGCGCACGCTATTTCAAGAACGAGAGCACATCCGATACCTTCATGGCGCTGCCGTTCTGGACCGGACTGTTCCCAGAGCTTGAATCCACCTTCGAGACCGAAGAGGATAAGATGCTCTTCAAGGCGAACCTGACCTACCATCTGGATGACGACAACCTCGTCTACGGCACATGGTCGCAAGGCTACCGCCGCGGCGGCGCAAACGGTGTACCCACCACCGGCTATTATGCCGAAGATGCGGGCTGGCTGACTTATGATGCCGACACAGTGGATAACTTCGAGCTTGGCATCAAGGGCATGCGCGGCAGCACGCGTTATACGGTCAGCCTCTTCTATGTTGACTGGTCGGACCCGCAGCTCAATACCTCAACCCCCAACTGGGGCTTCTTCGCGGTACAAAACGGCTCGAAGGCGACCACAAAGGGTGTGGAAGTCGAGCTTGACGGTTACCTGAGCGAGACCTTGCACTATACCGTCGGCTATGCCTTTGCCGATGCGGAGTTGAGTGAGGACTTCTTCTCGCCAACCGGTGCGCTCATCGCGGAAGACGGCGCACGGCTGCCCGGTTCGCCGCGGCACATGTTCAACGTGGCGCTCGACCATACCTATGAGATCAGCGATACACTCACGCTCACCTCGCGCCTTGACGGCTATGTGCAGTCGTCGACACGGAACGCCATTGGCACGTCGCCGAAGTTTGATCGCACCTTGCCGGGTTACGGCATCTTCAATGGTTCCATGACGCTCACGCGCGGGAATGTTGACCTCACGCTCTGGGTGAAGAACATCTTCAACGCCGAGGGGGTCAGCGCCGTGTTCAAGAAAGCCTATATGGGCACGCGTCCAAGCGAAGGCTACTATGGCAACGGCTCCAAGGAGCAGATTGCCCTGCCGCGTGCCTTCGGTCTTTCCGCGACCTATCGCTTCTAGACAAGAAACTTGGCAGACTGAGACAACCGCCGGGGTGGTGCCGCCACCCCGGACCGAGAATGATCGCGCCATATAAAGCTGAGCCCATGCCTAACCGCCTTAAAGAAATAGACAGCGCCATCAGCGCCGGGGACATTGTCCGGGCGCGGGCGCTTCTGGGCGCTTTGGATTTGGGGGCGACAGATGCGGTTATCCTGCAGGCATTTGCGGAACGTTATGTACAGCTTGGCCTTTTTGGCGCGGCAGGCAGCCTCTACCAGCGGGCATTGGTGCTGGCGCCAGATGACGCCGGGCTCCTCTATAACGCTGCAACGGCGGCCATTGCGCTTGGCCGTATGCCAGAGGCGCAGGCGATGCTCGACCGGGTGATCGCCCTCAACCCATCCGACTATGACGCTTATTATAACCGCGCGACCGTCAAGCGCTGGACAGAGGCCGATAACCATATCGACGCCATGGAACAGCTCCTCAAGGCTGGTATTCCTGACCACAAGGGTGCGGTGCAGCTTTTCTACGCGCTCGCCAAGGAATATGAGGATATCGGCAAGCCGGAACAGTCTTTCGGCCACCTTGTGCGTGGTGCCAACCTGCGGGCCTCCATGATGCGTTATGACGTGGCCCACGACGTGAAAACCATGGCAAAAATTGCTGAGGTGTTCAGCGCGGATGTCATGCACACCCTCCGTACAAAGTCTGCACAGATCCCGCACAGTGTGCAATCAGGGGAAGGGGCGTGTTTTCCGGTCTTTATCGTCGGCCTGCCGCGCACCGGCACCACGCTTGTGGACCGTATCATCACGTCCCACAGCGAAGGTGAGGGCCTTGGCGAGATTGCCGACCTCGCAAGCGCCATCGTCAGGCTCTCTGGCCCGGTGTCTGACCGCATGGAGCTGATTGAAAAATCAGCGGAAATTGATTTTGTTTCGTTATCGGAACAATATAAGGCAAGTACACGCGGGCGCGGTTTTGAGGCACGGGTTCTGACCGACAAGACACCGGCCAATTTCCTCTATCTCGGCCATATTGCCGCCGCCATGCCGCAGGCGAAGATCATTCATCTGATGCGGCATCCGCTCGATACCTGTTTCGCTATCTATAAAACCCTGTTCCGCATGGGCTATCCCTATAGCTACCGGCTTGATCACCTGGCGGACTATTATATCGCTTACCGGAAGCTGATGGCGCATTGGCATAAGGTCATGCCGGGGCAAATCCTTGATGTATCTTATGAAAACCTGGTGATGGATGTGGCGGGCGAAAGCCGCCGCATCATCGACCATTGCGGCCTTGCGTGGGAAGACAGCGTGCTCGACTTCCATAAAAACACCTCGGCCAGCGCCACAGCCTCCGCCGCGCAGGTGCGCCAGCCTGTCTACACGTCGTCGGTCGGGCGCTGGCGCGAACATGCCGAAGGACTGGCCCCTCTCATTGGCCGCCTGCGCGACGCAGGTGTTGACCTTGGTGAGGTGGTGGCATGAGGAAGCTGTTGATATCGCTTTGCCTGATGCTGGCAAATGCCAGTGCTGCGACTGCGGACGATCGCCGCGATGCGCTCCTTGCGGATGGGGCAGGCTATAGCCTTGCGCTGTCGTTTGATGCCTTCGCCCGGCCTGACGGTGCCGCCGCACCGAACATACCCATCAGCGGCCGCCTCAGCCTTGACATGTCCGCCCTTTCCGGTGGTTTCCAGCTCGTACGGGACGCCTATGGCGCGGCTGAGAACCCTGAATATGCCGTACGCACGCTGCCGGCGATCAGTGTCGGGCTAAAGCAGGACGGCAATGCTATTATCCCATCAGAACAAGGGCTTGTAGAGACGGCGCACCCTTATTTCGACCTCACCTTCACACCCGGCAAGGTCTGGGCGGAAGGTGACCGCCGTTTCATCTCGCTGCCCTTCGCTCTGATGGAGAAAAACGCCAACTGCATTCACAACGGCGTGCTGCTGGTCGCCATCGGCGAGAATGGCGAAGCATCAAACGCGCTCGCGCAGGTTGGCAGTGAAACCTGCGCCTATTTCCAGTTTAACTTCTGGGCAGCCTATAGCGCCGACTGGCAGGCGGGGGATGTTGAAGCAGGGCCGCAGGCACATGGCAAACTGCCTCTGAGGTCGGTAGTGGGCCTTTCGGAAGCAATTGATGCAAAAGCGCTTTCGCAAGAGAGCCTCATTTCACCTGCTGACATGACCACCTACGGTCTTGTGCTTGACGGCGCACATTATAGTGGCGGCTGCATGACCCGGCTGGGTGCTTATCCGCACTGCGACAGTCTGGTGCTGCCGTCCTATTCGCTGGCGAAATCACTGGCCGGTGGCCTTGGCCTGATGGCACTTGAAAACACGCTACCCGGCGTCGTGGACCGCAAGGTGGCGGACCTTGTCCCGGCCTGTGCCGATTGGGGCAATGTCACGCTCGGCCATCTTCTCAACATGACGACGGGCCGGTACAACAGCCGCGTTGCCCATGCCGATGAGGCGTCCGAGGGTTATGTGCCTTTCTTCACGGCTACCACGGGTGCGGAGAAAACGACCTTTTCCTGTGAGTATTTCGTCAGGAAGGCAAAGCCGGGCAAACGCTGGGTTTACCATACGTCCGATACCTATCTGCTCGGTGTCGCCATGAACGCTGTGCTCTCCCGGGACGGGGCAGACTATTACCGTGATCACCTGCTGCCTGTGTGGCAGGAGATGGGACTGAGCCCGCTCCTCACCGTCATGCGCCGCACGAAGGGGCCGGAGGCCGCGCCTTTCACCGGTTACGGCATGGCCTTCACGCCAGATGATATCGCCCGCATAGCCAGCTATCTCACCTCAGGCAGCACAGCCTTTGAAGGCCCGATGCTGGACGCCGCCCTTCAGCGCAACCCCGCTGACCGCGGCCTGGAGGCAGGCGGCAAGACACTGCGCTACAAAAACGGTTTCTGGGCCTGGAACGCGCGGGAAGCCTTGGGCTGCAAAGCGGATACATGGCTGCCCTTCCTCTCAGGCTTTGGGGGCATCACGGTCGTGCTGCTGCCGGGCGGGAATGTTTATTATTACTTCAGCGACGGCGGGGTGCACGCCTTTGCCGACGCCATCAAGGCGATCAGCGCCGTCACCCCGATTTGTGGAGAGATGCCATGACGACCCGTCGCCTGCCCACAGCCGCGCCGGACGGGCATATCGCCCCGGTCCTGCTTGCGTTCCTGACAACGGCTGGGCTTTTCTACGTGAACATCATGCCTGCGCTTGTGAGCGGCCTTGTGGAAGGCCTCGGCTTTGACAAGGCGACAGCAGGCTATGTGGCCTCGGCCAACGTGTATGGCGCATCGCTCGGAGCACTTATCACAGTCTTCGCGGTGAAATACCTGAACTGGAAACGCGCCGCTTTCATCGCCCTCCTCGGCCTCATTGCGGTGGATATGGTCTCCACCTTGCAAAGCGATGGCAATACCTTGATTGTGCTGCGCTTCCTGCACGGCAGCATTGGAGGGTTCCTCGTCGGCATCGGTTTCGCGGTGATCGCGCGCACCCCGGCGCCGGACCGCACGTTTGGCATGCTGCTGGTGGTGCAATACGGCCTTGGCGGTGTGGGGCTGATGACATTGCCCAAGCTGGTGCCGCTCTTTGGCACCGGGGTGCTTTTTATCGCGCTCATCATGTTCAGCGCGGTTACGCTCCTTATGCTGCCGTTCCTCGCGCCATATCCGGTGCGTGGTAAAACCCGGATGGAGGCGGAAAAGGAAGGTGCTGGCCCGTATTTCAAGCCGCTGATCCTCGCGCTTTTTGCGGTGTTTTTCTTTCAGTCCGCCAATATGGGGCTGGCGGCTTATGTTATTGAGCTCGGTAAGAATTTCGACCTGACGACCGACAGCATCAGCACCACGCTCGGCTTCGCGAACTGGATATCGGTGGCTGGGGCGGTGTTTGTTTATGTGATTGGCCTCCGGAACGGGCGCTGGAAGCCGCTCCTGCTGGGGCTGGCTCTGACGGTCATTGGCATGGCCATGTTCCGTTTCTCGGCGAATGCCGCGGTGTTTTTTGCCGCCAATGTCATCACCGGCATCACCTGGGCCTTCCTCATCCCCTATCTCCTCGGCATGTGCGCCGCCTTTGACGGCAAGGGCCAGATGGCCGCACTCTCGGGCTTTTTCTCCAAAATGGGGCTGGCGTCAGGCCCCTTTGTGGCCGCGCTGGTGATCGGGGAAGACAATTACATGCTGCTGATCAATCTGGCGATTGGCGGCATCGTGCTCTGCCTCGCGGTGGCGGCCATGCCCGCGCGCCTGCTTGACCGCAAGGACGGGCAGGCTGGTGAGGCCATACCCCAATCACCCCAAACCGCTGCTGAAGTGACCGAGTAGGGAAGGACAATCATATGAAACCTTTTGCCATTGCAGGACTGCAGCTTGCGCTTCCGCCAAGCGGAAACGAGGCTTTGGTGGTCAAGAAAATCCGCCAGACCATGCTGCGTTACCCCTGGGTACAGATGGTCATGCTGTCCGAGCTTGCCATTTGTGGTGCGGCGACCGGTTCGGCGGAAAGCCTGCCATCCGCCGCTGAAGACCGGCTTGGCGCTCTGGCCGCAGAGCTTGGAATCTGGCTGGTGAACGGCTCGCTCTATGAGAAAGAGGACGGCAAGGTTTATAACACCACCACGGTGCACAGCCCGGACGGCAAGGTAGTCGCGCGCTACCGCAAAATGTATCCCTTCCTGCCTTACGAGAAGGGCGTGGAGTGCGGGACGGAACCTGTGGTGTTTGATGTGCCCGGCGTGGGGCGCTTTGGCATTTCCATCTGCTATGACATGTGGTTCCCGGAGACCAGCCGCGCGCTTGTGAGCCTGGGCGCCGAGGTGATTTTGCACCCCACGCTCACCAACTCGATCGACCGCGATGTGGAGTGCGCCATGGTGCGCGCAACCGCCGCGCAGCAACAGTGTTACGTGATTGATATCAACGGCGCGGGTGATCAGGCCAATGGCCGTTCGGTCATCGCGGGGCCAGAGGGCGAAGTGATCCACCAGGCGGGCGAGGTTGAGGAAATCATCCCGGTAGAGATTGACCTTGAGCGCGTGCGCCGCAGCCGCGAACGCGGGCTGATGGGCCTTGGCCAGCCGCTTAAAAGTTTCCGGGACGCGGGGCATCGGTTCCCGCACGAAGGCCTCGCAAACCGTGCGGAATATTTCGATACCCTGGGTCCGCTCGCCATCCCGAAACGCGGCGAATAACGCTGCTTTCAACAGACAGTAAGGAAGAGTTTCGATGACCCAACATTTCCCGTTGGTACAGCATTTTGCGACTAAAGCAGATGGCCTTGAGGTTTTTGATCCCGCCAGCGGTGCCTCCCTTATGACCGTCGCGGACATGGATGAGGCCGAGGTGGAAAGCCATATTATGGCTGCTGAACGGACGTTCCACGCATGGTCCCGCCGCACGGCGAAGGAACGCGCCGCGTTGATGATGGCATGGCACCGCATGATCATCGCGCATGCGGATGAGCTGGCGGAGATCATCACCGCCGAGTGCGGCAAACCGCTCGCCGAAGCGCGCGGCGAGGTTATCTATGGTGCCAGCTTCATCGAATGGTTCGCCGAAGAGGGCAAGCGCGTTTATGGCGACATGATCCCGAGTTTTGCCCACGGTAAACGCATCATGGTGATGAAGCAGGCTGTGGGTGTTGTGGCCGCGATCACGCCATGGAACTTCCCGCTGGCCATGATCACCCGCAAGGTTGCGCCTGCGCTGGCGGCGGGCTGCAGCGCGGTTATCAAACCGGCTGAAGCCACACCGCTCACCGCGCTCGCGCTTGAGAAGCTGGCGCTTGATGCCGGACTGCCTGAAGGGCTGATCAAGGTGGTCACGACCACGCGCCCCGCTGACATCGGCAAGGTGCTGACAACCCACCCCGTGGTGCGCAAATTCTCCTTCACCGGGTCAACGGCTGTCGGGCGCATTTTGATGGCGCAGTGCGCTTCCACCATCAAGAAGGTGAGCCTTGAGCTGGGCGGTAACGCACCCTTCATCGTGTTCCCGGATGCGGACCTTGATGCAGCGGTTGCGGGCGCCATGGTATCCAAATACCGCAACGCAGGGCAGACATGTGTGTGTGCCAATCGCTTTTTTGTACATGCGGATGTGCATGATGCTTTTGTCGCTAAACTCAAAGCGGCAGTCGCTAGCCTGAAGGTTGGTCATGGGGCGGACGCTGGCGTCACTGTTGGCCCGCTGATCAATGAAGCCGGGTGCGACAAGGTCGCCGATCTTGTGGAAGGCGCGGTCGCCGCCGGGGCAACTGTGGTCTGTGGCGGTGCACGCCACAGCGCAGGCAAAAGCTTTTACCAGCCGACCATCCTGACCGATATCACACCGGAGATGGCCATCGCGCAGGCAGAGATTTTTGGCCCCGTCGCACCGGTGTTCAAATTCACGGATGAGGCGGAAGTTATCCGCCTTGCCAATGACACACCGTATGGCCTTGCCGCCTATTTTTACGCCCGTGACCTTGGTCGTGTGTTTCGCGTGGCGGAGGCACTTGAATACGGCATGGTTGGCATCAATGAGGGCATCATCTCCACCGAAGTTGCGCCCTTTGGCGGTGTGAAACAGTCCGGTCTCGGCCGTGAAGGCTCGAAATACGGTATCGACGATTATCTGGAGACCAAATATTGCCTGATAGGAGGGCTGGAATAATGCTGAAACAAGCTGAAGCAGACACGAACATTACCCCCACGAACGCCGAGCTCTGGGCGCGGCGGGAGCAGGCCGTGCCGCGCGGTGTGGGCAGCATGCACCAGCGCTTCTCCGCGCATGCCGAGAATGCGGAAATCTGGGACGTTGAGGGCAAGCGCTATATCGACTTCGCGACCGG
>NZ_AQXF01000006.1 GCF_000375545.1 Kordiimonas gwangyangensis DSM 19435 = JCM 12864 | reverse complement strand
GCAGGCGACAACATCGGTGCGCTGCTGCGCGGTGTTGCACGTGACGACGTAGAGCGTGGTCAGGTTCTTGCTCACCCGGGCACGATCACCCCGCACACGAAGTTCACGGCAGAGACCTACATCCTCACCAAAGAGGAAGGTGGCCGTCACACGCCGTTCTTCGCGAACTACCGTCCGCAGTTCTACTTCCGTACGACCGACGTAACGGGTACGGTTGAGCTGCCGGAAGGTACCGAGATGGTCATGCCGGGCGACAACGTGAACCTCACTGTTGAGCTTATCGCTCCGATCGCTATGGACGAGGGTCTCCGCTTCGCTATCCGCGAAGGTGGTCGTACCGTCGGCGCCGGCGTCGTAGCTAAAATCATCGCTTAATGTAATCTATGGCGCCGGTTCGTCCGGCGCCGCTTTTAAGGTGTAAGATCAATGGAAGCGCAAAACATTCGCATCCGCCTGAAGGCATTTGACCACCGTGTGCTTGACCAAGCAACCGGTGAGATCGCCAGCACGGCTAAGCGTACGGGCGCTCTGGTGCGCGGTCCTATTCCGCTGCCGACCAGGATCGAAAAATTCACGGTTCTTCGTGGTCCCCACATTGACAAGAAGTCCCGCGAACAATTCGAAATGCGTACCCACAAACGCTTGCTCGACATCGTTGACCCAACCCCGCAGACCGTAGACGCGCTGATGAAGCTCGACCTCGCTGCTGGTGTTGACGTTGAAATCAAACTGCAAGGATAAGACCCATGCGTACAGGTTTGATTGCAAAGAAACTCGGTATGACCCGCATTTTTAACGATGCCGGTCACCACGTGCCTGTAACGGTTCTGCAGCTTGACGGCTGTCAGGTTGTTGCTCAGCGCACGACAGAAAAAGACGGTTACACGGCTCTGCAACTTGGCGCCGGTGCCCGTAAAGTGAAAAACGTCTCTAAGGCACAGCGCGGCCACTTCGCAAAAGCTCAGGTTGAGCCGAAAGCGAAAGTAGCTGAGTTCCGCGTGTCTGAAGATGCGCTTGTAGAAGTTGGCGCAGAGCTGACCGCAGACCACTTCCTCGTAGGCCAACGCGTTGACGTTGTTGGTACCTCGAAAGGTAAAGGTTTCGCGGGTGCGATGAAGCGTCACAACTTCGGTGGTCTGCGTGCTTCGCACGGTGTGTCCATCTCCCACCGTTCGCACGGTTCCACGGGTCAGTGTCAAGATCCGGGCCGCGTGTTCAAGGGCAAGAAGATGGCCGGTCACCTTGGTGACGTTCGCAAGACCGTTCAAAGCGTTGAAATCATTGAGACGCGGGTTGAAGACGGCCTCATCCTCGTCAAAGGCGGTATCCCTGGCGCTAAAGAAAGCTGGGTACTGATCTCTGACGCTGCGAAGAAAGCTGCTCCGGAAGGTCTGCCGATGCCGGCCGCATTCCGTGCTCCCGCGCAAGCAGACGCACCTGCAGAAGCTCCGGCTGAAGCAGCTGCTCCTGCAGAAGCAAACGAGGAATAAGCGTCATGAAGACCGACGTCCTTACACTTGACGCCAAAAAAGCTGGTGACATCGAACTCGATGATGCCATCTTCGGCGTAACCGCGCGTGCAGACATCCTGCACCGTGTGGTAAACTGGCAGCTCGCGAAGCGTCGCGCCGGGACTCACGCTGTGAAGTTCCGTTCCGACATCGCTCGCACCGGTAAGAAGTTCGGCCGCCAAAAAGGTGGTGGTGGTGCCCGTCACGGTGACCGCCGTTCGAACATCTTCATCGGTGGTGGTCGTGCTTTTGGCCCGATCCCGCGCGATCATGGCTTCGACCTGCCGAAAAAAGTACGCAAGCTTGGCCTGAAAACGGCTCTGTCCGCGAAAGCGGCTGATGGCAAGCTCATCGTAGTTGATGTTGCGGAACTCAAAGAAGGCAAAACCAAAGAACTCGTAGCGAAGCTCGGCAAGCTCGGCCTTGCAAACGCGCTCTTTGTTGACGGCGTAGAAGTGAACGAAAACTTCAAACGCGCTGTTGCCAACATTCCGAACATCGATGTGCTTCCGAGCCAAGGTGCTAACGTGTACGACATTCTCCGTCGCGACACGCTGGTTCTGACCAAAGCTGCTGTTGCCAAACTCGAGGAGAGGCTCAAATGACCGCGATCAAGCATTATGACGTGATCAAGAGCCCGGTAATCACCGAAAAGGCAACGCTCGGCTCTGAAAATAACCAGGTAACCTTCAAAGTAGCGATCGACGCCACGAAGCCGGAAATTAAAGCGGCTGTTGAGGCACTCTTCGACGTGAAAGTGAAGAAAGTCAACACGCTTCGCCAAGAAGGCAAAGTGAAACGGTTCCGCGGTGTAGTCGGCAAACGCGCTGAGTACAAAAAAGCGATCGTTACGCTTGTCGAAGGCAACAGCATTGACGTGACGACGGGGGTTTAACCGATGGCACTCAAGCAATATAAACCGGTGACCCCGGCACAGCGTGGCCTGATCCTTGTTGACCGTGAAGGTCTGCACAAGGGCAAGCCTGTAAAAGCGCTGACCGAAGGTCTCACCAAATCCGGTGGCCGCAACAACAAAGGCCGTATCACCGCGCGTCGTCGTGGTGGTGGTCATAAGCGCACCTACCGGATCGTAGACTTCAAACGCACGAAATGGGACGTTCCAGCAACCGTTGAACGCCTCGAGTACGATCCGAACCGGACCGCATTCATCGCGCTGATCAAATATGAAGACGGTGAACTGTCTTACATCCTCGCTCCGCAGCGTCTCGCCCCAGGCGACACCGTCATCGCGGGTGAGAAAGTAGACGTGAAGCCGG
Organism: Kordiimonas gwangyangensis DSM 19435 = JCM 12864; assembly: GCF_000375545.1. Lineage (GTDB taxonomy): Bacteria > Pseudomonadota > Alphaproteobacteria > Sphingomonadales > Kordiimonadaceae > Kordiimonas > Kordiimonas gwangyangensis. The sequence goes on along the minus strand of NZ_AQXF01000006.1, from coordinate 322,213 downwards.
GCAACGTAATGCCGCTCGCCAACATGCCGATTGGTACCATCATCCACAACGTGGAGATGAAAGCCGGCAAGGGTGGTCAGATCGCTCGTTCCGCTGGTGCGTATGCCCAGCTGATCGGTCGTGACCGCGGTTACGCCCAGCTTCGTCTGTCTTCGGGTGAAGTTCGCATCGTTCGTGGCGAGTGTGTCGCGACTGTTGGTGCGGTATCGAACCCTGATAACCAGAACATCAAGCTCGCTAAAGCGGGCCGGAGCCGCTGGCTGGGCCGTCGCCCGAGCGTTCGTGGTGTTGCCATGAACCCGGTTGATCACCCGCACGGTGGTGGTGAGGGTCGTACCTCCGGTGGTCGTCACCCAGTGACGCCATGGGGTAAGCCCACGAAAGGTAAGAAGACTCGGTCCAACAAAGGTACCGATAAACTTATCATCCGGTCGCGCCACGAGCGCAAGAAACGCTAAGGAGTCCTCAATATGGCACGCTCTGTATGGAAAGGCCCTTTCGTTGACATGCACCTTCTCAAGAAGGTGGAAGGCGCACTGGAAAGCGGCAAGACTTCGGCAGTTATTCAAACGTGGTCGCGTCGTTCGACCATTCTGCCGAACTTCGTTGGCCTGACCTTCAATGTCTACAATGGGCAAAAGTTCATTCCCGTTTACGCAACGGAAGACATGGTTGGTCACAAGCTTGGTGAATTCGCACCGACGCGCACCTATTACGGTCACGCGGCGGACAAAAAAGCGAAGAGGAAGTAACTGTGGGTAAGCAATCTGCAAAACGCCGTTTGGCGGATAACGAAGCAGTAGCAACCGCTACGATGCTTCGCGGCTCGCCCCAGAAACTCAACCTGGTGGCTGCCAGCATTCGCGGCATGAAAGTGGAAAAAGCTCTGGCAAGCCTGAGCTTTAACCGCCGTCGCAGTGCGATCGAAGTTAAGAAAGTTCTGCAGTCGGCAATCGCCAACGCAGAAAACAACCACAATCTGGACGTGGACAGCCTCGTTGTTGCGGAAGCAACCGTTGGCAAGGCCCTCGTGATGAAGCGTTTCCGCGCTCGTGCACGTGGTCGTGTTGGCAAGATCGTGAAGCCGTTCAGCCGTCTGCGCATCGTTGTGCGCGAAGTAGAGGAGACTGCATAATGGGTCAGAAAGTAAGCCCCGTCGGTCTGCGCCTCGGTGTCAACCGCACCTGGGACTCGCGCTGGTACGCCGAAGGTAATGACTATGGCAACCTGCTGCACGAAGACCTTAAGATCCGCAAGTTCGTGATGAAAGAGCTGTCGCAAGCCGGCATCTCCAAAGTGATCATCGAACGCCCGGCTAAAAAATGCCGCGTGACCATTTACTCGGCTCGTCCGGGTGTGATCATCGGTAAAAAAGGCGCCGACATCGAGAAGCTGCGTAGCAAGATCGCTCGTTTCACGAGCTCTGACGTAAGCCTCAACATCGTCGAAGTCCGTAAGCCGGAAATCGATGCGAAGCTGATCGCCGACAACATCGCACAGCAGCTGGAGCGCCGCGTTGCGTTCCGCCGCGCGATGAAGCGCTCGGTACAAAGCGCCATTCGTCTTGGTGCCGGTGGTATCCGTATCAACTGTGCCGGCCGTCTTGGTGGCGCAGAGATCGCACGGACCGAATGGTACCGCGAAGGCCGCGTGCCGCTGCACACCCTGCGCGCAGACATCGACTACGGTGTCTCCGAAGCCCTGACCGCATACGGTATTTGCGGCATCAAGGTTTGGGTGTTCAAAGGCGAGATCATGGAACACGATCCGATGGCTCACGAACGTCGTGCAAACGAAGTTCAAAGCCAAGGTGGTCCGTCCCGCCGTTAGGCCGGACGGTAAGTGATAGGAGCGACATCACATGTTGCAACCGAAACGTACAAAGTTCCGCAAGGCCCACAAAGGCCGGATCCATGGCAATGCCAAGGGCGGAACCGATCTGAACTTCGGCCAGTTCGGTCTCAAAGCGACCGCACCAGGCCGTGTAACGGCTCGTCAAATCGAGGCAGCCCGTCGTGCCATGAACCGCCACATGAAGCGTTCTGGTAAGGTGTGGATCCGGATTTTCCCGGATACCCCTGTTACGGCGAAACCTGCTGAGGTTCGTATGGGTAAAGGTAAAGGCTCTGTCGATCGTTGGGTGTGCAAGGTAAAACCTGGCCGCATCATGTTCGAAATCGATGGCGTCAATGAAGAACTGGCGCGTGGTGCGTTCGAACGTGCAGCTGCAAAGCTGGCCGTTCAGACCCGCATCGTGCAACGGATGCATTAAGAGCTAACGGAGAATTGAAATGAAGGCAGCTGATCTTCGTGCCAAGTCGCAAGACGAGCTCCGTCAAGAGCTCGAAAACCTGAAGAAAGAGCAGTTCAACCTGCGTTTTCAGGCGGCTTCCGGCCAACTCGAGAACACGGCTCGCGTACGCGAGATCCGTCGCGACGTAGCCCGGATCAAGACGATCCTGGGTCAGTCGGCTGAGGCGTAAGGAGTAAACCCATGCCAAAGCGTATTCTGCAAGGAACAGTGGTCAGCAACAAAGGCGAAAAAACCGTTGTTGTTAAAGTTGAACGTCGGATCAAGCATCCTTTGCTTGACAAAATTATTCGGCGCTCTAAGAAGTACCACGCTCACGATGAGAGCAACACTATTCAGGTTGGGGAGACAGTCCGCATTGAGGAATGTCGTCCTATTTCTAAACTGAAGACCTGGCGCGTAGTTGGTGGTGAGGCTTAGGCCTCACCTTCTTGCTATTCGTCGGCAATAACAAAGGGTGTAACCCATGATTCAGATGCAAACCAACCTCGACGTGGCCGATAACTCCGGGGCCAAGAGGGTGCAGTGCATTAAAGTGCTTGGTGGTTCCAAGCGCAAAACTGCCGGGGTAGGCGACATCATCGTCGTCTCCGTAAAGGAAGCGATCCCGCGGGGTCGTGTAAAGAAAGGTGACGTGCACCGCGCCGTCATCGTTCGTACTGCTAAAGAAGTACGTCGTCCGGACGGTACCACCATCCGTTTCGACCGCAACGCAGCAGTGCTTGTAAACAAGAACCATGAGCCGATCGGTACGCGTATTTTTGGCCCGGTCGTGCGTGAACTGCGTGCAAAGAAGCATATGAAGATCATCTCGCTTGCACCGGAGGTACTATAAATGGCCGCGAAACTGAAAAAAGGTGACAAGGTCGTTGTGGTTGCCGGTAAAGACAAAGGCAAGCGCGGNGAAATCACGTCTGTGCTCCCGAAGGAAGGCCGTGCGATTGTGTCGGGTGTTAACCTGATCAAGAAGCACAACCGTCCGACTCAGGTGAGTGCAGGTGGTATCGAAACGAAGGAAGCAGCCATTCAGCTCTCCAATCTGATGATTGAAGACCCGAAAGACGGCGCACCTTCGCGTGTTGGTTTCAAAGTTCTCGAAGACGGTCGCAAGGTTCGCTTTGCGAAGAAGTCCGGGGAGGTGATTGATGGCTAAAGCAACTAAGGCTCTGCCACGCCTTCGTACCGTGTACGAAGAAAAAGTACGTGCTTCCTTGCAGGAACAGTTCGGCTATAAAAACCCGATGCAGGTTCCGAAGCTGGACAAAGTTGTCATCAACGTTGGTGTTGGTGAAGCTGTTCAGGACAAGAAAAAGATCGACAAGGTAGTAGAAGAAATCGCTGCTATCTCCGGTCAGAAGCCTGTTGTTACCGTTGCCCGCAAGTCGATCGCAGGTTTCAAACTGCGTGAAGGCATGCCGATTGGCGTGAAGGTAACACTTCGCTCTGAACGTATGTACGAATTTCTTGACCGCCTGATCACCATTGCGCTTCCGCGCGTTCGTGACTTCCAGGGCGTAAACCCGAAGTCTTTCGACGGTCGCGGTAACTACGCAATGGGCCTCAAGGAACAAATCGTCTTCCCGGAAATCGACTATGATCGTATCGATACGGTACGCGGGATGGACATTATCATCTGCACCACGGCTCAAACCGACGACGAAGCGCGTGCGCTTCTCTCCGGCTTTGACATGCCGTTCAAAAAGTAACGGCAGCCGAAGGAGGGTTTTGATATGGCTAAGAAAAGTGCCATCAACAAGAACGAGCGGCGTGAAAAGCTTGTTGCAAAATATGCAACGAAGCGCGCTGAGCTTAAAGCGAAGGTCTATGATAAAGACCTGACCGACGAAGAGCGCTGGATGTATGCTCTTCAGCTCGCAGCACTGCCGCGTAATGGCGCCAAGACACGTCTTCGCAATCGTTGCGAAGTAACTGGTCGTCCGCGCGGTTACTACCGTAAATTCAAGATGTCCCGTATCGGCCTGCGTGAGCTTGGCTCCGCCGGTAAGATCCCGGGCGTCGTTAAGTCAAGCTGGTAAGGGGGTAGGCTCATGTCGATGACTGATCCGATCGGCGATATGCTGACCCGTATCCGCAACGGTCTGCAAGCTCGCAAAACCGTTGTATCCACACCTGCGTCCAAGACGCGTCAACGCATCCTGGACGTGCTCCAGCGCGAAGGTTTCATCCGCGGTTACACCCGCGTGGAAGGCGAGGCTAACAAAGCTGAGCTGACCATCGAACTGAAGTATCACGAAGGTGAGCCGGTTATTCGCACGATCAATCGTGTGTCGAAGCCTGGTCGCCGCGTATACAGCTCCGTTCGCGACCTGCCGCGTGTTCACAACGGCCTGGGTATTTCGATCGTTTCCACACCGAAAGGTGTTCTCTCCGACGCTGAAGCTCGTGAGAACAATGTGGGCGGCGAAATTCTCTGCACCGTATTCTAAGGAAAGGGAGAACTCATGTCCCGTATCGGTAAAAAGCCAGTGGCTATTCCGTCCGGCGTGACCGTTTCCTTGAACGGTTCTGAGCTGACGGCTAAAGGCCCTAAAGGCGAGCTCGCCATGTCCTTCGTTCCTGAGGTAGAAGTATCCCAGGACGATAGCGGCATCGTAGTGAAGCCTGTAAACGACACGAAGCGTGCCCGCTCCATGTGGGGTATGCAGCGCACGATGGTTGCCAACATTTTTGAAGGTGTGACCAACGGTTACTCCAAGAAACTGCAAATTGCAGGTGTTGGTTACCGCGCTGCTATGAAAGGCTCTTCGCTTAACCTGCAACTTGGCTACAGCCACGATATTGATTTCCCGGTTCCTGCCGGCCTCAAGATTGAGACCCCGGACCAGACCACGATCATTATCTCCGGCATCGACAAACAAGCTGTCGGTGAGACGGCTGCCAAGATCCGTGAGTTTCGCAAGCCTGAGCCCTACAAAGGTAAGGGTATCAAGTATGAAGGTGAATATATCTTCCGCAAGGAAGGTAAGAAAAAGTAACGGGTGTCAGGAATGGCTAAGAACAAACTTTTTGAACGGCGCCGTCAGCGCAACCGTACGCAACTTCGCAAGAAGAGCGTCGGGCGGCCGCGTCTTTCTGTACACCGCACTAACCAGCATATCTATGCGCAGATTATCGACGATGTGAAGGGCGCAACGCTTGCTGCAGCCTCCACCGTTGAGAAGGACCTGCGTGACGCTGCCACCTCGAACATCGAGGCCGCTGCGAAGGTTGGTAAATTGATTGCCGAGCGTGCTAAAGCTGCCGGCGTTGCTGATGTCGTGTTCGACCGTGGTGGTTTCCTCTACCATGGCCGTGTAAAAGCACTGGCTGACGCAGCGCGCGAAGGCGGCCTGGCATTCTAAGGTTAGAGATAAGGAAAAGGATGTCCAATGGCACGCCCAGAACGCAATCGTGAAGAAAGCGAACTCATCGAGAAGCTTGTCCACATCAACCGTGTGGCCAAGGTAGTAAAAGGTGGTCGTCGCTTTGGTTTCGCTGCTCTCGTAGTAGTTGGTGACCAACGCGGCCGTGTTGGCTTCGGCAATGGCAAGGCACGTGAAGTGCCGGAAGCAATCCGCAAGGCAACAGAAGCTGCCAAGAAAAATATGATCCGTGTTCCGCTCCGTGAGGGCCGGACGCTGCACCACGACATTAAGGGCCGTTGGGGCGCTGGTCGTGTGCTGCTCCGCACCGCACAAGCTGGTACCGGTATCATCGCAGGTGGTCCGATGCGCGCAGTGTTTGAAGCACTCGGCGTACAGGACGTGGTGACGAAGTCGCAAGGTTCCTCGAACCCATACAACATGGTTCGCGCAACGTTCGACGCTCTGGTGAACCAGAACTCGCCGCGTCAGATCGCTGCTAAACGCGGTAAGAAAGTTGCTGATATCGTAGCACGTCGTGGCGACATCAAAGTCGTCGGTGCTGACGAGGGTGACGATGCCGCAGACGCAAATTCGGCGGAGTAACGACCAATGGCTGCGAAAAAGAAAACGGTTAAAGTAACCCAGATCGGTAGCCCGATCCGCCGTGTAAAAGACCAGCGTGCTACGCTGGTCGGCCTCGGGCTGAACAAAATGAACAAGACGCGTGAGCTGGAAGACACTCCGGCTGTCCGCGGCATGATCAACAAGGTGCACCACCTGGTGCGCGTTGAAGATTAAGCCGGCGCGAGCGGAGAGAACGCATGAAAATCAACGAACTTCGTGACAACGACGGTGCCCGCAAAGCGCGCACCCGTGTAGGTCGCGGTATCGGTTCCGGCAAGGGTAAGACCGCCGGTTCCGGTCACAAAGGTCAAAAAGCGCGTTCGGGCGTTGCGATCAACGGCTTCGAAGGCGGTCAGATGCCAATCTACCGTCGTCTGCCGAAGCGCGGCTTCAAGAGCCTGAACAAAGGTGACTTCCAGGTGCTGAACATCGGCCGTCTGCAACAGGCGATCGATGCGAAGAAACTGGACGCCAAGAAACCGATCACTGTTGAAACGCTGGTGGAAGCTGGTGTTGTTGGCAAGGTCGTGGACGGTGTACGTCTCCTCGCTAAGGGCGAACTGACCGCCAAAGTCGATATCACGGTTACGGGTGCGTCAAAAGGCGCAGTCGAAGCTGTTGAAAAGGCTGGTGGCAAGGTTACTGTTGCCTAACAAAAAGCAATAAAGGCCGAGATAATCTCGACAAAAGATATAAGGGGCTGAGGTAAGCGTTTATGGCTTCCGCTGCAGAACAACTGGCGTCCAATATTAGCTTCGCATCCATCGGCAAAGCCGAAGAACTCAAGAAGCGTATCTGGTTCGCTCTCGGTGCACTCATCGTGTACCGTCTTTGCACCTACATTCCGCTGCCAGGCATCGATGCCGATGCTTTGGCGAACATGTTCGCAAGCATGGGTGGCGGTTTCGTCGATATGGTAAACACCTTCTCGGGTGGTGCACTGCAGCGGATGTCAATTATTACGCTTGGCATCATGCCCTATATCTCGGCCTCTATTATCATGCAGCTCCTCACCACCATGAGCCCGACCTTGGCTGCATGGAAAAAAGAAGGTGAGCAGGGCCGCAAGAAAATCAACCAATACACCCGTATCGGTACCGTGCTCCTGACCATTGTGCAGGGTTATGCGGTTGCCACCGGCCTTGAAAGCCAGCCGGGTGTGGTTGTCGACCCGGGCTTCTTCTTCCGTTTCACCACGGTTGTGACCCTTGTGGGCGGCACCATGTTCCTGATGTGGCTTGGTGAGCAAATCACCCAGCGCGGCATCGGTAACGGTATCTCCCTGATCATTTTCGCCGGTATCGTGGCATCCCTGCCTGCAACGCTCGCTCAGGCTTTTGAGCTGAACCGTGCGGGTTCCATGTCGCTGGCCGTTCTGCTTGCGCTCCTTGTTGGTGCTGCAGCCCTGATTTACTTCATCGTATTCTGTGAGCGCGCCCAGCGCCGTATTGTGATCCAGTATCCGAAGCGGCAGCAGGGGAACCGCATGTTCCAGGGCGACAAGTCGCACCTGCCGATGAAGCTCAACGTTGCGGGCGTTATCCCGCCGATCTTCGCGTCGTCGCTTCTCTTGATGCCGCTGACGGTTGTGAACCTTTACCAAAGCGGCGGGCCTGAGTGGCTCGGCACGATCACGGCTGTACTTGCGCCAGGTCGTCCGCTCTATATCGCGCTCTATGTTGCGCTGATCGTATTCTTCTGCTTCTTCTACACCGCCATTCAGTTCAACCCTGAAGACACGGCTGATAACCTGAAGAAGCACGGTGGCTTCGTACCGGGTATCCGCCCAGGCAAGCGCACCGCAGAATACCTCGACTATGTACTCACGCGCCTCACGGTTATCGGCTCCGCTTACATCGCACTTGTGTGTGTGATCCCGGAGATCCTGATCAGCCAGGCAGCGGTTCCTTTCTACCTCGGCGGCACCAGCCTGCTGATCGTTGTGAACGTGACGATGGATACGGTAAGCCAGATCCACTCGCACCTGATGGCGCAGCAGTATGAAGGCCTTCTCAAGAAGGCACGCCTGAAAGGGGGCCGCCGGTGATTGTAATTCTGTTCGGCCCTCCGGGCGCAGGTAAAGGCACCCAGGCCCAGCGTATCGAGAAGAAACGCGGCCTCGTGCAGCTCTCGACCGGCGACATGCTTCGTGCCGCCGTTGCAGCTGAAACCGAGATGGGGCTCGCCGCCAAAGCCAAGATGGCTGCAGGCCAGCTTGTCTCCGACGATATCGTGATCGGCATCATCCGTGACCGTATCAAGGAAGCTGATTGCAAAAACGGTTTCATCCTCGATGGTTTCCCGCGCACGGTTGCCCAAGCCGAAGCGCTTGACGACATGCTCGAGGCTCAAGGTCTCAAGCTCAATGCCGTGATCGAGATGAAAGTGGACGACGAAGCCCTTGTCGACCGTATCGCTGGCCGCTATACATGCGCCAAGTGTAACGAAGGGTATCACGACACCAACCTGAAGCCGAAGGTCGACGGGGTATGTGACGTGTGTGGCAGCACTGAATTCAAGCGCCGCCCGGACGACAATGCTGAGACAGTCGGTAAGCGACTGGAAGAATATTACGCACAGACGGCGCCGGTGTTGCCGTATTATGCGGAAAAAGGAATTTTGCAGCAAGTTGACGGCATGGCCGGTATTGACGAAGTTGCTGCACAAATAGACGCGGTCCTGGCCGCGTAAGAAACTGTCACAAGGCGGTTGACGAACCGGGGTTTGTTCATATAATCCCCGGCTTCGGCACGTCTTGTGATTCGACTACAACAGACGTGAACTTTGTAATTTAGGAGAAACGGTCGTGGCGCGTATTGCTGGCGTTAACATTCCGACCAACAAGCGAGTAGAAATCGCTTTGACCTATATTCACGGTATTGGCCACACGACGGCCAAAGGTATCTGCGAGAAGCTGAACCTCCCCCGTGAACGCCGGGTTTCGGAACTTACGGATTCTGAAGTAATTCAGATCCGTGAAATGATTGATACCGATTTCACTGTTGAGGGTGACCTCCGCCGTGAAGTTGCAATCAACATCAAACGGTTGATGGATCTCAAGTCTTATCGTGGTCTTCGTCACCGTGCAAAACTGCCGACGCGCGGTCAGCGCACGAGCACGAACGCCCGCACCCGTAAGGGTAAGGCTGTTCCGATCGCCGGTAAGAAGAAATAATCAAGGGTTAGGCTGTTTAGGTCCCCCCGTAATTTAGGGTCTGTTAGAGATGGCTAAAGATACAGGTCGCATTAAGCGCCGTGAGCGGAAAAACATCACCAATGGTGTTGCTCACGTAAATGCATCGTTCAACAACACGATGGTTACTATCACGGATGTTCAAGGGAACGCGATTTCCTGGTCGTCCGCTGGCATGATGGGTTTCAAGGGCTCACGTAAGTCCACGCCGTATGCTGCCCAGGTAGCAGCAGAAGATGCCGGTAAAAAGGCTCAAGAACATGGCGTGAAGTCACTGGAAGTGGAAGTAAAAGGTCCCGGCGCTGGTCGCGAGTCCGCTCTGCGCGCGCTTCAGGCCATCGGCTTTGTTATCACGTCCATCCGCGACGTGACGCCGATCCCACACAATGGCTGCCGCCCGCCCAAACGCCGTCGCGTGTAAGGCATTTTTGAGTATTAGGTAGTTACCGCCGAGTATTGGCGCGAATCCTTTGGCGTGTAAAAACGTCATACAAAATGAGGGTTACACCGTGATCCAGAAAAACTGGCAGGAACTGATTAAACCAAATGGTCTTACGATCGAGCCGGGTGCAGACCCGCTTCGTAAGGCCAAAATCGTTGTCGAACCGCTTGAGCGCGGCTACGGCATGACGCTGGGCAACGCCCTGCGCCGTGTTCTGCTGTCTTCGCTTCAAGGCGGCGCGGTAACGAGCATCCATATCGAGGGTGTTCTGCACGAGTTCTCTTCCGTACCGGGTGTACGTGAAGACGTGACGGACATTGTCCTCAACATTAAGCAACTGCCGGTACGTGTGACCAGCGATAGCGTTAAGCGCCTTCACCTGACCGCTTCCGGTCCGGGCGAAGTTAAAGCAAGTGCTATCTCCGAGGTTGCCGATGTTGATATCCTCGACAAGGACCTTGTGATCTGCCACCTCGACGAGGGGGCAACGCTTAACATGGAACTGACTGTTGCATCCGGTAAAGGCTATGTGCCGGCGGACCGCAACCGTCCTGAAGACGCCCCGATCGGTCTGATCCCGGTTGATGCGCTCTACAGCCCGGTTAAGAAAGTCAGCTACAAAGTTGAGAACACCCGTGAGGGCCAGGTTCTCGACTATGACAAGCTGACGGTCGAAGTTGAAACTGACGGCACCGTTACGCCTGAGGACGCAGTTGCTTTCGCAGCCCGTATCCTTCAGGACCAGCTCGCGATCTTCGTGAACTTTGACGAGCCTGAAGAAGCCACCAAGCAAGAAGACGATGACGAACCTGCGTTCAACCGTCAGCTTCTCCGCAAAGTGGACGAGCTTGAGCTTAGCGTTCGTTCCGCGAACTGCCTCAAGAACGACAACATCGTCTACATTGGCGACCTTGTGCAAAAGACCGAAGCAGAAATGCTCCGTACGCCGAACTTCGGCCGCAAGTCGCTCAACGAGATCAAGGAAGTTCTTTCGTCCATGGGCCTGCGCCTTGGCATGGAACTCCCGGCTTGGCCGCCAGAGAATATCGAAGAGCTGGCCAAGAAGCTCGAGCAAGACTACTAAGCCTTTGAGAAAAAGCCCGTGGAAACACTCCGCGGGCTTCGCCTCAATATTGTAAAAAACCTCCCCGATATGGGGACACCTGCCGGTACTATGCCCGATATGTAATGGAAGGGCGCAAGGCCGGACAGGCATCAAGGAGTTAAAACCATGCGTCACCGCAAAGCAGGCCGTCGCCTTAATCGTACCGTCAGCCACCGTAAAGCACTGTTCATGAACCTTGCTCAGGCGCTGATCAAGCACGAGCAGATCGTGACCACGCTGCCAAAAGCAAAAGACCTCGCACCGATCGTTGAAAAACTGATCACCGTTGCGAAAAAAGGTGGCCTTGCCAACCGTCGTCTTGCCATCGCTCGTCTGCAGGACGAAGCGCTTGTTGCAAAAATGTTCGACGAACTGGCAGAGCGTTACAAAGAGCGTAACGGCGGCTACACCCGCGTTCTCAAAGCTGGTTTCCGTCACGGCGACAACGCACCGATGGCTGTCATCGAGCTCGTTGACCGTAACGAAGATGCAAAAGGCCAGGACAGCGGCCCGACCGCTGACATGGACATGGAAGAAGACGCAGCGTAAGCTTCGCTTTCATCCGGAATTTGAAAGGGCAGCCGTTTGGCTGCCCTTTTTCTTTGTGTTGACAAGCACTTGGTAGGCCTGTCTCATCGGGCATCATGAATATAGCCGGAGGGGAGGGGCGCGTGACACTGCCGTGGAATCTGGATGCGATGCATGCCGTCGCTGCCTATCGTAGCGATTTCCTCACCTCCTTCTTCAATTTCTGGAGTGATGTCGGCGATGTGCCCGGCTATCTGTTGATCATCACGCTTCTCTATACCGCGATCAACCGCGCGCTTACTGTGCGGCTTGCTGTCTTGCTTCTTGTCACCATCTGTGTGAACCACATCCTGAAAACACTTATTGGCAACCCGCGCCCCTTTGTAGTGGACGGCAGTTGGACCGAGATGTGGGTGGTATCCAAGGGCCATGTAGAGAGCCTTGTGCTCGAATACTCCACACCGTCTGGTCACGCGATGTCCGTCGCTGCCTTTTATACCTATCTGGCGGCCGCAACGCGCCGACGTTGGCTCTCTGTTGCTGCCGTTATCGTCATGCTGCTCGTGGGCCTATCGCGCCCCTACCTGGGTGTGCATTATTTCGAGGATATCCTGCTTGGCTGGCTGCTTGGTGGATTGCTTGCGTGGGGCGCATTGCGGTATGGCGACAGGATCGAGCGACATTGGGAACGATTGTCCTTTGCTCTCAAAGCGACGAGACTGGTGGTCTTCAGTGTGGGCATGTGGGCCTTCACATATTTTCTTGGCGCCACGGCACCCGATCAACCGCCGCTATCGATTATTGGCAACCTGGGTTTCCTCACTGGCGTGTTGCTTGCGGCCCATCTGGAACGGCAGAGGGTAGGTTACGAGGTAGCCCCCGGTACGGTGTTGCAGAAAGTTGGCCGCTGGCTCCTGCTGATTGCATGTGTGGGTGCTACGATGCTCGCGCTAAGCTCGGCTGCCGACCAGATGGTAGAGCGCGCGAGTGCTATGGGGCATTTGGTGAAATACCTGCGCTACACCGCTGTTGGTTTTGCTGGCCTTTTGCTAGCGCCTTATCTTATGGTCCGCACACGGCTGGCAAAGGGACATTGAGCGTACTGCCCGCGGCCATCTTTTTGACCAAGTGTCGCGCGTTCCGGCCATGGGGTCGCCCTTTTTCAATACTACCGTCACACGCAACAAACGGGTGGGGCACGCCCGGATAATTGCGGAGGTTTGTGGTGAGACTGGAAAAATGGCAACAAGACGCGCCGGGCGGTGCGATGAAAACTTTGGGGCAAACACTGGCCGCGATTGCGGTTGAAACGAAGGCGCTGGGCTTTGATATGGCGTCTGACCCGGCTGTGGGTTCGCTCCTGCGTGCGCTCAGCGGCTCCAAGTCAGGCGGCACATGCCTTGAGCTTGGTACCGGCACCGGACTGTCCACCGCTTGGCTGCTGGCGGGTCTCTCACGCGATGCAAAGCTTGTGAGTGTCGATAATGAAATGAAGTTTCAGGACGTGGCGCGCCGCTACCTCGGGCCCGACCCACGGGTTACCTTTTGCCTTGAGGATGCGGGAGAGTTTATCCGTGCGCTTGAGCCCGCGCAGTTTGACCTGATATTTGCCGACACCTGGGCCGGCAAGTTCAGCCATCTTGATAAAACATTGGCACTCCTCAAGCCCGGCGGTATGTATGTGGTTGATGACCTTCTGCCGCAAGCGAATTGGCCTACAGGGCACCAGAGTACCGTTGATGCCTTTGTGGCGGATATGGCCCGGCGTGAGGCAATCCGCGTGGCCAGCCTTGACTGGGCAAGCGGCATCATGATTGCGACCCGCATTGCATGAGGTATGAATGAGCGACGACGTAACTTTCCTGCATCGGCGTGAACTTTATAGCGACCCGTTTCTCAAGGTCGCTGAACGCCAGTATTCCCACCGTGACCGCGACTACCGCTATTTCATCAAGGAAGAGCCGGAGTTCGCTGTGTGCGGCGCGGTGACCATGGAAGGTGAAGTCCTGATGGTGCGGCAGTTCAGGCCGGGGCCGGGCCGGTGGCTCTATGATATGCCCGGCGGCATGGTAGACGAGGGGGACACGCCCCTTGAGACCGCGCGCAAGGAGCTCTTGGAAGAAACCGGTTATATGGCTGAGATCAAACCTTTGGGAACAAGCTATGTAACGGCTTACTCGACAGCCAAGAAACATATCTTCCTCGCAACCAACTGCCGCAAGGTCGCGGAACCCGAGGATGATCCGCATATCATTGGCGAGCCGGTTCTTATCAGCCGAAAGGCGCTCAAGGGCATTATCGCAAGCGGCGAACTACTTGACCTTGACTGTGCCCTGATGCTTGACCGTTATCTCGACGAAACATACGGCGACTGAATGCTCCTCAGTTTGTGATTGGTCTTTGTGGCGACGTTATTCCACCTTATGGCTAAATACCCATAAGCGAGGAGGACGTCATGATTACAGTCAGTGTTTTTGGATGGGTGCCGGAATTTGCCCGCGGTGTTGTGCGTGACCTGCGCGTGCGCTGGGCGCTTGAAGAAGCAGGCCTTACATATAAGGAACACGTACTCAGAGAGGGTGAGAAGGAAACGCCCGACTATCTGGCGCTGCAACCCTTCGGGCAGGTACCTGCCTACAGGGATGATGAGGTCGCCCTGTTCGAATCAGCTGGTATAGTCCACCACATTGCACAGAAATCACCCGCTTTGATGCCAAGTGATCCGGTGCTTGCGGCGCAAGTGACGTCCTGGATGTTCGCGGCGATGAATTCAGTTGAGCCGCCGATCCAGAATTTGGCCGCGATTGACCTCTTTTTCGCCAATGAGGAATGGGCGAAGGCACGCCGGGCAGGGGCTGCGGACCAAGCACGTGGCCGCCTCAAGGCTCTCGCGGCGTATCTTGAAGGCAAGGATTATCTGGTCGGTGATGGTTTCACCGCAGCAGACCTCCTGATGTCGAGCGTGCTTCTCATTCTGCGCCACACTGACATGCTGGATGAGTACCCGGTGCTGATGGCCTATAAGGCACGTTGTCACGGGCGCCCGGGGTATGAGAAGGCGCTAGAGGACCAGCTCGCCACATTCGAGCGGGTGGCTGCCGCAACGCAGTAGGCGGCCTGTCGCAGTTTCTCCACAGTTGTTCGGTATGCCTTTGAGGGTTCGGAGTTTCGTTTCCTTCCCGAAACCTGAAAGGACGTTTGATGCACAACTTTACGAGATTAATTGGTGCCGCCGGGCTTATTACCCTTGGGTCACTTTCGGCCACCGCCGATGACGGGTTTGCAATAGCGGCACGTGCCAGCACCCAAGGCCTTGGCGGTGAAGTCATTTTCCCGCTCGCGGACAACCTGAATGTGCGCGGCGGTGTTTATGGCTTCAAATTCGGCCATACCGACACCGCATCCGATATTGAATATGACATGGACGCCAAACTGTTTTCTGCAGGTGGGTATCTGGATTGGCATGTGTTTGGTGGCAGCTTCCGGCTGAGCGCTGGTGGGCTTTATGATACCAACAAGCTTGTCGGCGCCAGCGTGCCTGGCCAGACCTACAATATCGGCGGCACGACATATACCTCTGATGAAGTGGGTACGCTCAACGGTCGGGTCACCGCGAACAAGTTTGTCCCTTACGCGGGCATCGGCTGGGGCAATGCTGTGTCCAGTGACAATAGCATCAGGATACTTTTTGACCTTGGTGTCATGTACCACGGCAGCCCCGAAGCCACCTTGACGGCAGATATTCCGTCGGACAGCCCATTGCGGGATGACCCTGCCGCTATGGCAGCCTTTCAGCAGAACCTCGCGGAAGAGCGTGCTGATTTTCAGGAAGATGTCGCTGACTATAAATTCTACCCTGTTGTCAGTGTCGGGCTTTCGTTCGCGTTTTAATCGCACGGCGCAACACTCTTAATGAATTGCGCAAGGGGAACACGGAGTGTCGCACACCCCTTGCGTCTCTGCCTTTGCTCGGCCATAACAGGCGTCTATGGAAAAGCCTTGGGTCAAGGGTCGAAGACAAAGGAACAATGTGTCAATGAACCAGATCGCCAAACGTGTTTCACTTCTGGTCGCGCTCGCGGTAGCTCCGCTTACTGCCCATGCGCAAGAGTATGAGACCGACAGGGTCGTGCCGCAGTCGCACGCGCAGGTTCAGCTCTCCTATGCCCCGATCGTGCGGGAGGCCGCGCCGGCTGTGGTGAATATCTACACAAAGCAAGTCGTGCGCACCCGGCGCTCCGCCATGTTTGACGACCCTCTGTTCCAGCGCTTCTTTGGTGACCAGTTCAGCTTCGGTATGCCCGAGGAACGCGTACGTGGCTCGCTCGGTTCCGGCGTTATTGTGCGCCCGAACGGGGTGATCGTCACCAATCACCACGTGATCGAAGGCGCGGACGAAATTCAGGTCGTGCTTGCCGACCGCCGCGAGTATGATGCACGCGTGGTGCTTGATGACGCTCGTACCGACCTCGCGATCCTGCAGATCGATACAGGCGACGAGGCGCTGCCGACACTCGCGCTCTCTGATTCCGATAATGTCGAGGTGGGTGATATCGTGCTCGCCATCGGCAATCCCTTTGGTATCGGCCAAACGGTCACCAGCGGTATCGTTTCCGCCAATGCGCGTACGCAGCAGGGCATTTCCGACTTCGGCTTCTTTATCCAGACAGATGCCGCCGTGAACCCCGGCAACTCTGGCGGCGCACTCATTGGTATGCGTGGCGAGCTGCTTGGTATCAATACCGCCATTTATAGCCGCACCGGTGCCTCGAACGGTATCGGCTTTGCGATCCCGGCCAATATGGTCAAGTCCGTGCTGCGCGCGGCCCTCAATGAAGGGCAGCTTGTGCGCCCCTGGCTTGGCGTGAACGGCCAGAACGTGACCGGTGATCTTGCGGCGAGCCTTGGTCTCGACCGTGCTGGTGGGGTGCTGATTGATGATGTGTTCCCGGGTAGCCCAGCTTCACAAGCGGGGCTCAAGCCGGGTGATGTGATCATGGCCGTTGGCGGCAAGGAAGTGATTGACGAACCGGGCCTCAATTTCCGCGTCGCAACCATGGAAGACGGTAGCGAGATTACGCTTGCAGTGCTGAGCGAAGGTTTCATTCAGGAGCGCACGGTCAAGCTCGGGTTGCCGCCTGAGGAACCCAAGCGCAATGTCACCAAAATTGATGGCCGCAACCCGTTCCAGGGCATCACCGTGGGCAACCTGTCGCCGCGCTTCAATGATGAGCTGCAGATCGACCTGTTCCTCAAAGGTGTAGCCGTGCTTGAGGTAGACCGCCGTACGCCAGCTGGCCGGTATCAGTTCCTGCTGCCGGGCGATATCCTTCTGGGTATCAACGGTAACCGGGTGGAACAGGTTACGGACCTTATGGATGCGCTGACGGACGATCAGGAACGTTATGTGTACCAACTGCGCCGCCGCGGCCAGAACCTTGAGTGCATGATCGTGCCGAACCGGTCGTTCCGCTGCCGACAGTAGGCCTTTTGCCACCAAGGATAGCATGAGCAATCTTTTTGAAAGTGCAGGGGTGGATGACGGTGCGCCGCGCCCCCTTGCGGACAGGCTTCGCCCGAAGTCGCTTGAGGACGTGGTTGGGCAGGACCATCTGTTGGGCCCATCAGGTGCGCTTGGCCGCATGGCGGCGACGGGGCGCATCTCCTCACTCATACTTTGGGGCCCACCCGGTACTGGCAAAACCACCATCGCGCGGTTGCTTGCCGGTCACGGCAATCTGGCGTTTGAGCAGATATCGGCCATTTTCTCGGGCGTTGCTGACCTAAAGAAGGTGTTTGAGGCCGCCAAGGCCCGCCGCATGGGTGGCCGTGGTACCCTTCTGTTTGTGGATGAAATCCACCGCTTCAACCGCTCGCAGCAGGATGGCTTTCTGCCTTATGTGGAAGACGGCACCATCATCCTGATTGGCGCGACGACCGAAAACCCGTCATTTGAGATCAACAGCGCGCTGCTTTCCCGGATGCAAGTGCTGGTGCTGAACCGTCACGATGATGCAGCGCTTGAAGAACTGCTCACCAGGGCTGAGGCGGAAATAGGGGAACCGTTGCCGCTTGATGCGGACGCCCGTGTCTCCCTGAAAGCCATGGCAGACGGGGATGGGCGTTTCCTTCTCAACTGTGTTGAGACCCTTTATGACTTGGCTGGCGGCGAGACATTGGACCCGCAGGCGCTTGCGTCGCTGTTGCAGAAACGGGCCCCCAGTTATGACAAGGACCGTGACGGTCACTATAACCTTATCTCGGCCCTTCATAAGTCGCTCAGGGGCTCAGACCCTGATGCCGCACTCTACTGGGCCGCGCGCATGCTGGTGGCGGGGGAGGACCCTCTCTACGTCGTGCGCCGCCTTGTGCGTTTTGCCAGTGAGGATATTGGCCTCGCGGACCCTGAAGCAATCCATCAGGCGCTCGCGGCCAAGGATGCGTACGAGTTCCTTGGCAGTCCTGAGGGTGAGCTGCAGATCATGCAGGCGGTGCTCTATCTCGCCACCGCACCAAAGTCGAACGCGGCTTACAAGGCGGAGAAGGCGGCCAAGCGCAGCGCCAAGGCGACTGGTAGCCTGATGCCGCCTGCGCATATCCTGAATGCGCCGACCAAGATGATGAAAGACATGGGTTACGGCGCTGGCTACGCCTATGACCATGACACCGAGGCTGGTGTTTCAGGCCAGAACTATTTCCCGGCCGAGATGAAACGGGAAGGGTTCTATAAACCTGTAGCCCGCGGCTTTGAACGCGAAGTGCAGAAGCGGTTGGAATACTTCAGTCGCGTCCGCGCAGACTATGCGGCGAAAAAGCCGCGCGAAGGCGAATAGGGCGCACTAGCGGTAAAGCGGTGTGACCGGGAAGCTTTCAATGGCGAAAGCGATTGTCCAAGGCACCAGTTCAGCGACAAAAATGCCGCCTGTGATGGCCGGGTCTGCGGCGAGCAGGGCTTCGGCGTCTTCAAGGCTTTTCGTTTTGAAAACCGCAAGGCCGCGCGTCTCGCCAAGTTTCCCTCCGGCAATCAAGGTCCCGGCGTCGCGCAGACTACGAATATATAAGCCGTGGTTACGCAATCCTTGCTCTTCCATCGGCTTGCCGTGCTGCCAGGCTGGGCCGGGGCTATAGAGCGCTGCGTATGCGATATGGTCTGATGTATTGTCGTCTGCCACCGCGTTTTCCCTATCTGCTGTCACTATCGCGACCATCACAAGCATGACTGCCGTGCATCTGCAAACCGCCGTTCTGAGCTTGGTAAACCACATTTTATCCTCCCTGTGTGACCGGGCCTTTTTTATCCCAGTTCTTGATTTCGGCGATTCAGTACCATACTGTATGGTATGTTTCAATAAAAACTGATGGGGTACATATGACCGGTAACAAAAGATGGCGGAAAGAGACGTGGACCGAGTTTGGCGCTGAGCAATTGCGGCAGCATGGCCCGTCCGTGTTGACGGTTGATAGTCTGTGCGCTGCTGCCGGGCGCACTAAAGGTTCCTTCTATCATCACTTTGACACCATCGATTCTTTCCTGATTGAACTCGCCAAGTTCTGGCGCACGGCCGAGACCGATGAGGTGATTGAGGCCGTACAGCAAGAGGCGGACCCACAAGCGCGCCTGGCGCGTCTCGTGACCCTCACCAACGAGACAGACCACCGGCTTGAGGCAGGTATGCGCGCGCTGTCACTGGGGAATGAGGCAATTCGCAGTCTTGTGCTGGCATCAGATGGTGCACGTGTTGGCTTTCTCGGAAAATTGCTCGCTGATGCCTATGGGCTGGAGGACGAGAGAGCAGGGCATATTGCGCGGCTCTATCACGCGCTTCATCTGGCCGCACAGTTCCGCAGCCCTGACGATATTGGCGGCTTTTCTGCGGGTCCGACCGAGCTTATCCGCGCCTGGGTGCGGCGGGACGCCGGGATGGAGTGATATCCGGTTCGTCCGGAACCGTTAGGCTAAACCCCTGTTTTCATGTTATAATCATGCCTGAAGGTCAGTCAGTTCCTTGGGGTAATGGTGCAGGACTTCGATAGATTTATCGGTATCGATTGGGCGGGTGCAAAAGGTAAGCGCCACGCTGGTCTAGCCGTAGCTGCATGCGACGCGGGGCAGGGCGTGCCTACGCTTGTCACACCACCCTCGGGCAATAACCGCTGGAGCCGCGCTGAGCTTGCAGACTGGATCGCAGCTGGTGCTGGCGGTGGGCGGGTGCTCATCGGCATCGATTCCTCATTCGGCATGCCTTTTGTCGACGAAGGGGCGTATTTCCCGGTCGCCAATTCGCCAAAGGATATCGCACATCTTTGGCACAGTGTCCGCACACTGTGCGCCCGCGATGCGGACTTCTACGGCGGCCCTTTTGTAGACATGCACGCCGACCATTATCTCCGGCTTGGTCACCGCGGCACACGTTATAGCCGACGCATGCGGGTGGCTGAAAACCTCGCGGTTTCAAGCGGCGCCGGCCCGTGTGAGAGTGTGTTTCACCTGATCGGGCCAAGTCAGGTGGGGCTATCAGGCATCTCCACCATGGCGATGCTGCATGAACTGAATGATGCCGAGCCGGTAGCCGTCTGGCCCTTTGATGAGGTGGGTGGTGCGCCGGTCACGGTGGTGGAAATTTACGCTGCGGTGTTCGCGAGCCTTGGTGGTCACCGCGGCAAAATACGGGATATGGCGGCCTTGGAGAACATCCTCGATACAATCGGCTGTAAAGGTGCACTGGCGCTTGATAGCTTCGTTGATGATCACAAGGCAGATGCGCTGGTGACCGCTGCGGGCTTGCGCGCCATTGCGCATGATCGCAAATACTGGAATCCAGAACAACTCTCCGCTATGGTGCGCCGCACCGAAGGCTGGATCTTCGGCATAGTTTGAAAAGGAACAGTGCATGCAGATGCTGCTTGCCGTCGCCATGGGTGGCGCGCTTGGCGCGGTCTCCCGCCACTATGTGGCAGGGCAGATACTGCGTATGACAGGTCCCGGCTTTCCCTATGGCACCATGGTTGTAAACATCCTTGGTAGCCTTTTGATGGGGCTGATGATCACGGCATTCGCGGTGAAGTTCGAGGCAAGCCAGGAATTGCGCGGTTTTCTGACCGTGGGCCTGCTTGGTGGCTTTACCACCTTTTCAACCTATTCGCTGGAAACGGCGATGCTGATTGAACGCGGTGATTGGACGAGCGCAGCCCTTTATGCCTTTGGCTCGATGGCTGTTGGACTTGTCGCACTGTTTGCTGGAATTTGGCTTGGTCGGGTGTTGATATGAGTGGCGTACAGAATATTACAGTCAAGAAGGACGATGCGGGCATCAGGATTGACCGCTGGTTCAAGCGGCATTTCCCCGCGCTGAGCTTTGGCCGCCTACAGAAGGCGATGCGCAAGGGTGAAGTACGCCTGGACGGCAAGCGCGTGAAGGGCGACGAACGCATCGAGCCCGGGCAGGTGATCCGTATCCCACCGCTGGACGATAGCGCCACTGAAGCGCCGAAACGCGAGGAAAAGCGCCGCCTGTCTGATGCCGAGATCAAAGAGGTGCAGTCCTGGGTTCTGTATAAGGACGATGAGGTTATCGCCATCAATAAACCCGCGGGCTTGCCGACCCAGGGCGGTACGGGCCAGACACGGCACCTTGATGGCCTATTGGATGCACTCCGTTTCGGTAGTGCGCACCGTCCGCGACTTGTGCACCGGCTGGATAAAGATACGTCTGGCGTTCTGCTCCTTGGTCGTACGCCGAATGCGGCGGCGGCGCTCGCCAACGCTTTCAAGACCAAAGAGACAGACAAACGCTATTGGGCGCTGGTAATCGGCACACCGAAGCAGCGCGACGGGCGTATCATCCTCAAGATGGAAAAAGCGCCGATCAAAGGCAATGAACGCATGATCGTGAGCGACAAGGGCCAGCATTCGCTGACCGACTATGCCGTGGTTGAAAGTGCCGGGCAAAAGGCCTGCTGGCTGGCGCTGAAGCCCCATACGGGCCGCACGCACCAGCTGCGCCTGCACTGCGCCGAGATGGGCCACCCGATCGTGGGTGACGGCAAATATGGCGGCGCGGATGCATTTCTCTCTGGCTCTATCTCCAAGAAGCTGCACCTGCACAGCCAGTCGGTCAGCTTTCCGCACCCGGAAGGTGGCCGCATGAGCGTCAGCGCGCCGCTGCCGGACCATATGGCAGCCAGCTTCGATATGCTCGGCTTTGAGCCGCAGTTCTACGAAGATCCGCTGGTTGACGAGGAATAGGGCGTGGCGGAGCATAACAAGCTTATCATTTTCGACTGTGACGGCACGCTGGTCGATAGCCAGCATATGATCGTCACCACCATGCATGAAACCTTCGCCAAGCGCGGCCTTGCAGCGCTGGAGGACAATGCTGTCCGCCGTATTGTGGGGCTGAGCCTTGTGGAAGCCATCGCTTACCTGCTGCCAAACGAAGCGCCTGAAGTACACACGGAGATGGCGGAGGAATACAAAGCGATCTTCTACCGCTTGCGCGTGGAGGAGAAAGCCGGGCCTGACCCGCTCTACCCCGGCACACGGGAGGTGCTTGAGGCGCTGAACGCGGACGGATACATCCTCGGGGTCGCGACGGGCAACAGCATGCGCGGGCTGAAGCGTGTCTTGGAAGAGCACGATCTAGGGCATCTGTTTGTGACACTCCAGACCGCAGACCTGCATCCCTCCAAGCCACACCCAAGCATGATCCAGACTGCGATTGTGGAAGCGGGAAGCCATGAGGGCGCAACCCTGATGATCGGCGACACCACATTTGATATGATGATGGCGCGCAACGCGAAAGCTCATGGCCTTGGTGTCGACTGGGGCTACCATGCGCGCGCTGACCTTGAAGGTGCAGGCGCAGGCCAAGTGATTTCAAGCTTCCATGATATTCCGGGTATCGCGGAAGCAACCATCGGCAAAGCCGCGTAGAAAGCAGGACGGCATGACGAACGAAAACCAGAATGACCTTCAAAGCGAGGCCTTGCGGCCACGCATCGGCTTTGTTGTTGTTGCAGGTATCCTCTGTGCCTGTGCGGTACTGGTGTATCTGTTTGAGGATTCGCTTGTGGGCCCGCGCGGCGAGGGTAGCGTGGCTTTTGCCTTTGTGCTTGGTTTCCTTGTGCTCTCGGCGATGATCTTTGTGCTGTTCTACCGCTCGCCCCGGCTTGGTAACCGCCTGCTCGGTTTTGACAGTGTGCTGAAGAAGCCGTCCAAATCCGAGAAGTCGAGCATGAGCTATACCGGCAGCTTCCACGTTGAAACGGGCCTTGCCGAGAAACGCATGAACACCCAGCGCAAAAACATGCGCCATTCGCGCAAACATTATGCCGAGGTAACCCGCCAGATGAAGGCGGAAAAGGCGCAGGCCGCGCCAGATAAAACAGACGAAAAGTAGTTCTTAAGTATATGAAACGATTTTATAAATCCGTATCTGTTGAAGCGCAGCATGATGGTTTCACCATCACCCTTGATGGCCGTCCGGTAAAGACACCGGGGCGCGCGCAACTCTTGCTGCCCACTCGCGCCCTTGCTGACGCGGTGGCGGCTGAATGGGACGCGCAAGCGGACGACATCAAGCCAGACGATATGCACCAAACCCGCCTTGCCAACACCGCGCTCGACCGTGTTGCGCTGCGGCATGAGGATGTTGTGGTGGAAGTTGCGGCCTTCGCGGGTACCGATCTACTGTGTTACCGGGCAGACGAACCCGCAGAGCTTGTTGCAGCGCAAGATGCGCAGTGGAACCCGTACCTTGCATGGGCCACGGAGCGCTATGGCGCCGCGCTCAAATCAACGGCGGGCATCATGCCGGTCAGTCAGGATGCGGATGCGCTTGAAAAGTTCGCTGCTGTAGTGCGGGGGTATGATGCTTTTGAGCTGACAGCGCTGCATGCCTTTACGAACGGACTGGGCTCCCTCATCCTGGCGCTTGCCTATATGGAAGGTTTCAGCCCGCTTGAGGCTGTGTGGCAGGCCAGTATTCTTGATGCAACGCACCAGGAAGCCGCGTGGGGAACCGACTGGGAAGTTGAGGATAAGCGCGAAAAACTGCATGCGGAACTCGTGGCCGCGGCCGAGTTTCTTTCGCACCTGCGAAATAAATAGCTGGAAAGCACACGCGCGAGAGACTATGAACGATTCTGGCTTGAGGCGCGGTAGGGAGTTGCGCCTCGCAGTCTGAGGGAAGGGAGCATATGAAAGAAATCCTGGAACGCCTTGAGGTGAAGCGCGATGAAGCCCGCATGGGCGGTGGTCAGGCGCGTATCGATGCGCAGCACGCCCGCGGTAAACTGACCGCACGTGAACGCATCGACCTGCTGCTGGATGAAGGCAGCTTCGAAGAATACGACATGTTCGTGGAACACCGCTGCACCGACTTCGGCATGAGCGACACGAAATACGCGGGTGACGGCGTCGTCACCGGCTCAGGCACCATCAATGGTCGCCTGGTTTATGTTTTCTCTCAGGACTTTACCGTGTTCGGCGGTTCGCTGTCGGCGACGCATGCGCAAAAAATCATCAAGGTCATGGACATGGCCATGAAGGTTGGCGCGCCGGTGATTGGCCTGAATGACAGCGGCGGTGCCCGTATTCAGGAAGGTGTCGCAGCCCTCGGTGGCTACGCTGACGTGTTCCAGAAAAACGTGCTTGCGTCCGGCGTTGTGCCGCAGATTTCCATGATCATGGGCCCGTGCGCGGGTGGTGCGGTCTATAGCCCAGCGATGACAGATTTCATCTTCATGGTTGAAGACAGCTCCTACATGTTTGTAACCGGCCCCGATGTGGTCAAGACGGTGACAAACGAAGTGGTGACGCAGGAACAGCTTGGCGGTGCCTCCACGCACACGACCAAATCCGGCGTGGCGGACAAATCGTTCGAGAATGATGTTGAAGCGCTCGCGCAAATGCGCCGCTTCTTCGATTTCCTGCCGCTGAACAACCGCGAAAAGCCGCCAGTTCGCCCGACATTCGACAGTGCAGATCGTATCGAGGCCTCGCTCGATAGCGTAATCCCGTCGAACGCGAACAAGCCTTACGACATGCATGAAGTGATTGAGAAAATCGTCGATGAAGGCGACTTCTTCGAGCTTCAACCAAAGCATGCGGGCAATATCCTTATCGGTCTCGCGCGCATGGACGGCGAGACGGTCGGCATCGTCGCCAACCAGCCGATGGTGCTGGCGGGTTGCCTTGATATCGACAGCTCCAAAAAAGCAGCACGTTTTGTGCGCTTCTGTGACTGCTTCAATATTCCGATTATCACTCTTGTAGACGTGCCGGGCTTCCTGCCGGGTACAGCGCAGGAATATGGCGGCATCATAAAACACGGTGCCAAGCTTCTGTTCGCCTATGGTGAAGCAACGGTGCCCAAGATCACTGTTATTACTCGTAAAGCCTATGGCGGCGCCTATGACGTGATGGCGTCCAAGCACCTGCGCGGGGACCTCAACTACGCGTGGCCGACGGCTGAGATTGCGGTGATGGGTGCCAAGGGTGCGGTGGAAATCCTCTATCGCAAGGACCGGGACGACGCGGAAAAGATTGCGGAGAAGACCCGCGAATATGAAGACCTGTTCGCGAACCCCTTTGTGGCGGCGCAGCGCGGCTTCATTGACGAGGTGATCATGCCGCATTCCACACGCCGCCGCATCATTCGTGGCCTCAAGAAGCTTGCCAACAAGCATCTCGAGAATCCGTGGAAGAAGCACGACAATATCCCGCTTTAAGGACTGCTGATGGCCCGCCCGTTGCCAAAAGACGTTGAAAACCAGATCGCAGGTGCCGCGAAGCGGTCGGAGATTCGCTCCGTCGCGATTGCGTGCCTCATACTGGGGACAGCGTTTGGTTTTGGCTTGGGTGCAGCCTTCTTCAAGTCCACCGGTGGTTCATTTTATTTCATCATTGGCGCTGCCGTTGTTGGCCTGGCTTGGTTCCTGGCCGCCCGTGCGCGCAACAAGAAAGCTTAGGTGAGGGAAGCACTTCATGTTCAAGAAGATCCTGATTGCCAATAGGGGGGAAATCGCGTGCCGGGTCATCAAGACCGCGCGCAAGTTCGGTATCAAGACCGTCGCCGTTTATTCGGACGCGGATGCCGACGCCCTGCACGTTGAAATGGCGGATGAGGCGGTTCATATCGGCCCGCCCGCTGCGGCAGAAAGTTACCTGCTTGCTGACAAGATTTTGAAGGCAGCCAAGGACACGGGCGCCGAGGCGATCCACCCGGGTTATGGTTTCCTCTCGGAACGTGCGAGCTTCGTGAAAGCTGTGCAGGATGCGGGCATTGCCTTTATTGGGCCCGACCCCAAGGCAATTGACGCCATGGGCGACAAGATCACGTCCAAGAAGCTCGCAGCCGAAGCCGGTGTTTCCACCGTGCCGGGCCATATGGGTATCATCAAGAATGCGGACGAGGCGGTGAAAATCTCGGCTAGCATCGGCTATCCGGTGATGCTGAAGGCATCCGCAGGTGGCGGCGGCAAAGGCATGCGTATTGCCTATAACGACACCGAAGCGCGGGAAGGTTTTATCTCGGCTCAGAACGAGGCACGCTCGAGCTTTGCTGACGACCGTGTGTTCATCGAAAAATTTGTCGAGGAGCCGCGCCACATTGAAATTCAGGTGCTGGGCGACAAGCACGGTAACGTGATTTATCTGGGCGAACGGGAATGTTCGATCCAGCGCCGCCACCAGAAAGTGGTGGAAGAAGCCCCAAGCCCCTTCCTTGACGAAGCAACCCGCAAGGCGATGGGCGAACAGGCTGTCGCACTGTCAAAAGCGGTGGATTACTGCTCCGCCGGAACGGTCGAATTTATCGTCGACAAGCACAAGAACTTCTATTTCCTTGAGATGAACACCCGCCTGCAGGTGGAACACCCGGTCACCGAACAGGTAACGGGCATCGATTTGGTGGAACAGATGCTGCGTGTGGCTGCGGGCGAGAAACTCAGGCTGACACAGGACGATGTGAAGCTGACCGGCTGGTCGGTAGAGACACGCGTGTATGCAGAAGACCCGCTCCGTGGTTTCCTGCCGTCGATCGGCCGCCTGACGCGCTACCTGCCACCGGAAGAGGACGAGCATGTACGTGTGGACACCGGCGTTTATGAAGGGGCCGAGATTTCCATGTTCTACGACCCGATGATCGCCAAGCTGGTGACGACGGGAAAAACACGGGACGAGGCGATTGCAGCGCAGCGCCGGGCGCTTGATGAATATTACATCCGCGGTATCGCGCACAACATCCCGTTCCTTGCGGCCCTGATGGCGCACCCGCGTTTCCAAAGCGGCGACATGACCACCGGTTTTATCGCCGAGGAATATCCGGACGGGTTTACGGGCGGTGTGCTGACGGACGAGGTGAAGGAAGCGATGATCACCGCCGCCGCTTTCATCAACGCGGTGGAAGTTTCGCGCGCGACGCAGATTGATGGTCAGATTTCCGAACCGCGCGGCCCGCAGGAACGGCCATGGGTTGTAACCATTGGTGGCGATAGCGTGACCGTTGGTATCATGCTGGTGGAAGACCACGCAGAAATCTCCATTGGCAAGAAACGCATGCCGGTGCTGAGCGACTGGTGCCCGGGCAAGCCGGTGTTCCATGCGCGCATTGGCGACAAGGATTTTGCGATGGAGATCGACCGTCGCCCGCTTGGTGTCATGCTCACCTGCGACGGTGTCAGCATGGATATCCGCGTACAGACCGAACGCGCGGCCGAGCTTCAGAAACTGATGCCGGAGAAGGAGGCGCCGGATACCTCGAAACTGCTTCTGTGTCCGATGCCCGGCCTTGTTGTTTCCATCAACGTGGCGGAAGGTGACGAGGTGAAGGCAGGCCAGGCGCTCGCGGTTGTCGAAGCCATGAAGATGGAAAACATCCTCCGGGCCGAGAAAGACGGAGTGGTGAAATCCGTCAACGCGGCGGCGGGCGACAGCCTCGCGGTGGATGCCATCATCCTCGAGTTTGAATGAGCGACCTGAGCAAGGCACATGCGGCCATCTTGCCGCTGCTTGAAAGGCTGGTGGGTTTTGACACCACCAGCCGCAACTCAAACCTTGCGCTTATTGACTATATCCAAAGCTATTTGAACGGCTTGGGGATCAAGTCCTCCCTCATTCGGAACGAGGCAGGCGATAAAGCCAATCTCTTTGCCACCATCGGCCCCAATGTGGCCGGTGGTGTTGTGCTTTCAGGGCATACCGACGTGGTGCCGGTTGACGGCCAGCCGTGGACGACTGACCCGTTTAAGCTTCACCATGGCGAGGACGGCAAGCTGCATGCGCGCGGCACGGCGGACATGAAAGGTTTCATTGCTGTCTGCCTTGCCTATGCCCCCGTCTTCAAGGCGGCGAACCTCAAGCGCCCGGTACATTTTGCTTTCACCTATGACGAGGAAGTCGGCTGCCTTGGCATTCAGGCCATGCTGCCACACTTGCGCGCACACTGTGCCACGCCGCGCCTTGTGGTGGTGGGGGAGCCGACGAACATGCAAGTGGCGGCGGCGCACAAGGGCCAGTTTGTCTCCCGCACCCGCATACGGGGCAGGGAGGCGCATTCAAGCCGCCCCGAGGACGGTGTGAATGCGGTGGTAACGGCAAGCGAGCTGATTGGCGTGATCATGGGCTATGCTAGGCGGGAGCGCGAGCGCGGCCCGCAGGACGCCATGTTCGATACGCCCTATACCTCCTTCAATGTGGGTCCGATCTCGGGCGGTAGTGTGTTCAACACCGTGCCCGGCGATTGTGAATTTGACTGGGAATTCCGTCCCGTGCCTGCATGTGACGGCCAGAAAATCATTGATGAGTATGCAGCTTATCTGCGTGACGAGTTGAATCCGCGTCTGAGGGCTGCGGGTGGCGACGGGTGCTTTGCCGAGAACGAAGTTTGGGCTTACCTGCCGCCACTTGTGGCCACACCGGGTTCGGACGCTGAGACTTTGGCCAAAATGCTGGCGAACCGCAATGATACCACGGTTGTCGGGTTTGGAACCGAAGGCGGCCACTTCCAGAGCATCGATTTCCCGACGGTTGTGTGCGGCCCCGGTGATATTGCGCAGGCGCACAAGCCGGGTGAATTTATCACCGAGAGCCAGCTTGAGGCCTGCGCTGGCTTTATGAAGCGGCTTCTGGATGTGTTATCATCCTGAGCGGAAGATGTGCATATGATGAGCAATGAAGCTGACAGAAAAGCCGTCCGCGCGCGTATCAGCGGCACAGTTCAGGGTGTGTCCTACCGTGCCTGGACCGAGCGCGAGGCAAACCGCCTCGGCCTCTATGGTTGGGTGCGTAACCGGCAGGACGGGAGCGTGGAGGCACTTTTTGTCGGCCCGTCGGCAGCCGTTGATGAAATGCTCCGCCTCTGCCTGAAGGGTCCCATATACGCTCGCGTCGATAGCGTAGAGACTGAAGACGCGAAGGGTATCACCGCCAAACGCTTCGAGGTCAAACCGACTGTCAGAACCTTAAATCTGAAATACAGGGTGGCTGTTCTCGATAGGGTCGGAGTTATCGACACTGCCGCGTTCCGTTGGCTGCGCCTCATAGGGCAGCTTGGCCGCCGGGCCGTCGGGCGCGTCCTGGTATTCAAGCGTCATCGGCAGGGCTTCCATGCCGAACACCTCCTCAAACGCTTCCCTGAGTGCCACATCCACATCATCCATGGTGACAGGGAGGCCCAGGTCTTCAAGGCTGGTGACCCCGTGCTCCGAGATGCCGCAGGGCACGATGCCGTCAAAATGACTGAGGTCCGGTGTCACGTTGATGGCAATGCCGTGGTAGGTAACCCACTGGCGTACGCGCACGCCGATGGCTGCAACCTTGTCCTCACGGCCCGCGCCGCGCTCAACCCATAGGCCCACGCGGCCTTTGCGCCGCTCTGCCTTCACAGCGAAAGCTGCCATGGTGCGGGCGATGACCTCCTCAAGGCTGTAGACAAACTGGCGCACGTCACGCCCGCGTTTCTTGAGGTCGAGCAGGAAGTACACCACGCGCTGGCCGGGCCCATGGTAGGTATACTGCCCACCGCGTCCGGCGTCATAAACCGGGAAACGGTCCGGGTCCACGAGGTCAGCCGGGTCGGCACTTGTGCCCGCAGTATAAAGTGGTGGGTGCTCAAGGAGCCAGACAAGCTCCGGTGCTTCGCCAGCGCGAATGGCACGTACGCGGTTTTCCATTTCTTCAATCGCATCTGGGTAAGCGACAAGGCCATCGCTGATTCGCCATTCAAGGGCAGGGGTGCTCATGACATCAATCTCCGGAAAACCGTTTTCTTGCCCGCTTACATAATACCTGAAGCACGCCGGGCCAAGCCTTTTGGTTGCTTCTGTCTTGAAGCAGCAATGCCTTTTGGTTAAGGAAATAATAAGATACAAATGCAAAGCTGCATCAAACCCGGCACACAAGTGCTGGGGAAACAGCCTTCTAGCATGGGACCACTATGAACTTTCAGGCCGTCAACCGCGTCACCGTAGAGATCACCGTCGTACTCGGGCGTACGCACATGCCTGTTCGCCAGCTCCTGAAAATGGGCCGTGGCGCTGTGATCGACCTTGATGCGAAGCATGAAGACGAATGCTGGATCTATGCGAATGGCGAGTTGATCGCGCGCGGCGAGATCATGATCGTTGGCGAGCGCATCGGTGTTTCCATCACACGCATGATGAGCCAGCTTCAAGTCTAGTCGCCATCAAACCCGTTGGGTTTCCTGCCTTTTTTAAATTGTTTCAAAAATGTGCAATTTTTCGCTTGCGGCCCCCATGCTAACTTGATAGTTAAGCGCCGCGTCCCGCGGTCGTGGCGGAATTGGTAGACGCGCAGCGTTGAGGTCGCTGTGGGGTAACACCCGTGGAAGTTCGAGTCTTCTCGACCGCACCATAAAAACCCGTAGGGAAAATCCCTACGGGTTTTTTCTTTGTCTTTTCAGCGGAATTTGGACGTTTTTTCTGTCCCAAGTCATTCTGTGGCCCCCTTTTTTTCAAAGGCTACTGGAAAGTGGCATCACTTTATTTTATCAACCATAGACATGGACCGTTGGTTCGGTGGCCGCCCATGTGCGCACGGACCTGCAATCAGCATGAGGGGAGCGCGAGATGACAGAATCCGGCCAAGATCCGCGTCACACCGAAGACGAAATCCCCGAAGACGCGAAAGTCGTCGACCGGGCTGATGCTGACGATGACGAAACCGAAATCCACCACGACCGGGAATTTATCCAGCAGGTTCAAAGTGCTATCCGCGAAGAAGACTCGGAACGCGCCTATGAACTCGTTGCCGATTTGCACGCTGCAGACGTAGCCGATCTTCTTGAGGTTCTGCCGTCCACGCAGCGTGTGGGCTTTATTGAGCTCCTGGGCGAGCGGCTTGACCCTGACGTTCTGATTGAGGTTGAGGGTGCCGCGCAGGCCGATCTCTATGAGCATATGTCGAACGAGCTCATCGCTGATGCGGTGACCGAGCTTGAGGCGGACGATGCTGTCTACGTTCTTGAAGAACTGGACGAGGTTGACCGTGAGGAAGTCCTACGAGCGCTGGCAGCCGATGACCGCGTCGCCATTGAAGAGAGCCTGAGCTACCCGGAAGAATCAGCAGGCCGCTTGATGAGCCGGGACTTTGTCTCGCTGCCAGAATTCTGGACAGTGGGGCAGACGATCGACTTCCTGCGGTCCGAGGATGAGGATATCCCGGATGACTTCTATGATATCTTTGTCGTCGACCCTGCCCACCGGGCGGTGGGGACTGTACCGCTGTCGCGCGTCATGCGTAGCCACCGCCATGTCACCATCGGGTCAATCATGGATGACGACCCACACCTTGTGAAGGTCACGGCGGACCAGGAAGAGGTGGCCTACCAGTTCTCGAAGTATCACCTTATCTCTGCGGCAGTTGTGGACGATTCACAGCGCCTTGTCGGTGTGGTCACCGTGGATGACATCGTTGAGGTAATCGGCGACGAGGCACAGGAAGATATCCTCGCCCTCGCTGGTGTGGGTGAAGAATCAGGTGTGAACGAAAACTTCGTTGAGGTGACCAAGAGCCGGTTCCTTTGGCTATTTGTGAACCTTGGCACCGCAGTTCTCGCATCTGCCGTCATCGGGCTCTTTGATGCGACGATTGAAGAGATGGTGGCACTGGCCATCCTGATGCCGATCGTAGCGTCCATGGGCGGGAATGCAGGCACACAGACCATGACGGTTGCTGTACGCGCTATCGCCACCAAGGAACTGAGCCGCACCAACGCCATCAGGGTTATGAACCGCGAGATGACAGCGGCACTTATCAACGGCTTGTTGCTGGCGATTATTTCCGGGCTGTTCGCGTGGCTTTGGTTCGGCAACATGTTGCTGGGCGGCGTTTTTGCGTTTGCCATGGTCTTCAACATGTTTGTGGCCGGGTTAAGCGGTGTGCTTATCCCACTGGGGCTCAACAAAATTGGCGCTGACCCCGCGGTGGCCTCCAGCGTATTTGTGACGACCATCACCGATGTGGTGGGTTTCTTTGCCTTTCTCGGTATCGCAGCGGCCTTGCTGCTTTAAACAGGTGTCGGATGGATAACGGCCTTGTGCTGCTAGTTGACGACGAACCGGTGGTCCTCCGACTGCAGGCTGCTGCCGTGCGGCAGTTTGGATTCGAAACCCTGATTGCGGAGACCGTGGAAGAAGCGCTGATGGTCACGCGCAAGCATAGGCCGTCGCTCGTGATCAGCGACGTGCAAATGCCGGGCGAGGGCGGCTTTGATTTTGTCGATAGCCTGGAGAAGCAGGGCCTCAAGAGCATGCCGGTGATCTACCTCACAGGCTATGATGACATTGAGATCATCCGCGGCGGCCTGAGGGCTGGCGGCGACGACTTTGTGATCAAGGGTGGCCCGATCGAGCGCTTGCGCAAACGTATCGCCTTCTGGATGGCAAGCGGCTTTCAGGAACTGCCGAGCGACCTGCGCCGCCGGGCCCTAACAGCTGCCAATGCCGTTCGTGGAGACGCATTCTCCGATGTTGAGAATCACCTGAACTTCAACCATGGGCTTGTTGAGCGCGTGGTTGCTGAAATCCAGCACGAGCTTGATGGGCTACCGACGGATTTTGGTACAAGGCTTGTGGAACGTGTGTGTGCGATGGGGCGAATGTCAAAACTCATCATCGACGCCAGCGAAGGCTTCGGCGACTTTGTGCGTTTCCCGGATTATTTTATCACCGTTGCCAACAAGTCCCGGCAAGGCTGGGGCCGCGAGCTTTGGCCGCTTCTGAAACGATTTGAAGACTGGTCCTGCGATACGCGCTTTGTGCTCGCGGGGGTCGAGCCCCTCAAGCTTATTCAGGACTATGAATGGTTCGTTGAAGGGCTCTCTTGACCTCTCAAACGCTACCAATAGCCATATTGTCGAGTAGGCGTACGCCACCAAGGCGGGCTACAGCGATCACACGCGCTTCCCCATTCAGGTGCGCCAGAGGCTCAAGGGTCTCGCAGTCCACGACCGAGACATAGTCCACCGACAAGAAACCAGCGTCCATAAGCGCTTGCTTCGCCGTATCCTCAGCGACACGCAAGTTGGCGCCACCTTCCACATCACGAACCAGTTGGCGGAGGATAACGTTGAACTGGCCTGCAATCACCCGCTCTTCCGCGTTCAGGTACACATTGCGTGATGAAGCCGCCAAGCCATCATCCTCACGGATAAGCGTGCCCCCCATGATTTCCACTGGGATGTTCAGGTCCGCAACAAAGCGGCGGATCACGGCGAGCTGCTGGTAGTCCTTCTCGCCAAAAATGGCGACATCGGCCATGGATTGCAGCAGAAGCTTGCTAACAACAGTGGCGACACCGTCAAAGTGGCCAGGGCGCAGTGCACCTTCAAAACGGTCTGATATACCGCTTACGCTGACAGAACTTGCAAAACCCTTTGGATACATCTCGGCCGCGTTCGGTGCGAAAACAAGGCTTGCGGGTGTGGTCTCGAGCTTTCGGCAGTCTTCCACTTCGGTGCGCGGGTATTTTTCAAAGTCTTCGCCCACACCAAACTGGGTTGGGTTTACGAAAATGGAGACAATGACCCTGTCCGCTTTCTCACCAATGGCATGCACAAGCGACAGGTGACCATGGTGAAGCGCGCCCATGGTGGGCACAAGGCCGACACGCAGCCCTTCACGTTTCCAGGCGTTCACAGTCTCGCGCAGCGCCGCAACGGTCCGCACGATGGGAATCTGATGTGTCACGGTCAACCTTCCAGGTGGGTGGCAAGTTGGGCGCTGTCGAGCCCATCAAGGCCATTGAAATTGATGATGGTGAGAATATCGCTCACATAGTCCGCACCGCGCTCGGAATAGCTGACAAGCGAGGGGGCGAGGGCGGCACCGGTGACCGGCAGGTTATGCTGCCTGAGTTCAGCGCGCCTTAGGCGCAGGTCACGGTAGCTTGGGTGCCGGTTCAGGTTGGTCATATAGCTCATGACGCTATCAAGCAGGTAGTCGAAGCTTTTGACCTTGTGAGTCTTTCCGTCTTCGCGCTCCAGCGGTGTCAGTCCATCACCGTCACCCCATATCCATTCGCCGAACAGTGCGTTGCCTGCTTGGGCAAACCTGCTGGTGCCCCAACCTGATTCCATGGCAGCCTGCGCAAGGGCAAGCGACGGGGGAATCACATCACAGCGGAAAATGAGCAGGTCGATGTCAGCCATGGTGAAATTGCCATGACGTCGCACTCGGTATTGTTTGGCTTTAGCTTGCAGCCATTTCCTCTCGCTCGCGCGCAAGGTGGTGCCTTTCAGCATTTTTTTCTTGAGCGAAAGCAGAACGCCGCGGTCCGCGATAATCAGCTCATTTGCCCTGAGGATAAGGGGTAGCATGGCGGAAGTGAAAAGCCGCTTCTTCTCTCGCGCGTTTTCTACTTCAGGCAGGGTGCCGGGAAGGCGGGATAGGAAAATCCGGGGTACAGCCTCAACGGCATGCATTTCCTTTTGCAGCAGGCGTGCGAGGCGAGGAGAGACCTCTTTTTCCTCACGCGGGACATACTGGTGGGCCAGGTAATTGACATGGTCGCCCACAAGCGCGTCGGGGCGGGAAAGCTCCAGAAGATGGCGTGCAAGCATGATCGGGCCCGCAAAGAGCACGAAGGCAAGCGCCAACATAACCAATGTCTTTCGCACACGGAAGCGCACGACGGGCAAATCTCCTTCCCCAGAACCTTTACATATCTAGCTAATAAATCTAGAGGCAAACCGCAAGATCGTCTAATGCTATGGAAAGTGGATGGCATATATTGTTATCCAGAGGTGTGTTTAGGAGGTAACTCTGTGCCGGATAGTGTGGCAAATCCAGAACAGGCGCCAAGCGGGCGTCCGTACCTGATTGTACTCGGGAATGAAAAAGGCGGCTCGGGCAAGTCCACGACCGCAATGCATATTGTTGTGTCGCTTCTGCGCGAAGGCCGCCGGGTTGGTACGATCGACCTTGATGCCCGGCAAAAAAGCCTGACGCGTTACATTGAGAACCGCCGCGCGCATGTGACTGCGAAGAAGCTTGATCTGCCTATGCCGGTCGAACTCGTGGTCGCCAAATCGGCACTGCGGTCTGTCGATGATGCGGAAGCGGACGAAAAGGCACGCTTTGAAGCCGCCTATATGGACTTGATGGACAAGGTGGACGTGATTGTCATCGACTGCCCAGGCAGCGACACTTTCCTTTCCCGCCTTGCACACACAGCTGCAGACACACTTGTCACGCCGGTGAATGACAGTTTTGTCGACCTTGACCTGCTGGCGCGTGTGAACCCCAATACTTACAAGGTAGAAGGGCCCAGCCTTTATGCCGAGATGGTGTGGAAAGCACGGCAGCGCCGGGCCATGGCTGACGGCAGTTCCATCGATTGGGTCGTGCTGCGGAACCGCGTTGGCATGCTGCACGCCAAGAACAAGGAACGGGTCGAGCGGGTGCTCAATGAGTTGAGTAAACGCATTGGCATCCGCCATGTCTCAGGCCTTGGCGAACGCGTGATCTACCGTGAGCTGTTTCTGCGCGGTCTGACGCTCATGGACCTTAAGGAAGCGGGCGGCATCGACGGCAAGGGCATGTCCATGAGCCATGTGGCAGCGCGGCAGGAAGTGCGGTCGCTCATGGATGCACTCAATCTACCCTTCCGACAGAACACCAAGGTTTCCTAGCATGATTGTCTGGCTCATCGTTGGCATCGCGCTCGCATTCCTGTTGCTCATGCTCCTGAATTGGTGGGCGAAGTCTGACGTCAAGACGGCCAAAAGCTCGCTTTTCTGGGCTATTATCGCTGTATGTGCTGTGATTTCTGTTGCGCTGTTCGCGAGCGGGCGTGGTTTTGCCGCCATCCTGCCCATCGGTTTCACGGTGTGGAAACTGTTTGGTGCAAACGCCAAGCTCGGCAATGCAGGAGCATCCGGTGGGTCGGCTCCTCGTCAATCTGGCCGTATGAGCGTCCCTGAGGCGCGTGAAGTGCTTGGCGTTGATGAGGGCGCTGGCGAGGATGAGATCAACGCCGCCTACCGCCAACTGATGGCAAAATATCATCCGGACAAGGGTGGGAATGACTGGATGGCGAGCAAGCTTAACGAAGCCCGCCAGACACTTCTGCGCGACAAATAAATTTTAACGGCCCTGTCTACTGCGCTTTACCGGCATATATGATATGTAGAACAAATGGTTGAGGGGCCGAGTTTCGCGCCGAAGCGAGGAGGGCTGATGCGCAATTGGCTGCCATGGTTGGTGGTTCTGACCTTGCTGGGGTTTGGTTCTGTGTCTGCGCAGGAGAGCAAGAGCTTTCCCCAGCCTGTCACTAAACCCAAAGCATTTGTTGTCGGCACCATTTTGCACAACCCGCCTTACGTGACCGAGCATCCGTCATCTGGGATAGATCTCGATATCATCCGCGCGGCCATGGCCCGCAGCGGTGTTGAGGTACGGTTTGTTCATGCGCCAATTGCGCGGGTGGAGAAATTGCTTGAAAACGGGTCCGTGGACGCAATCACCACTTTTTCGACTGTCGGCGGACTCTGTGAGAATAGCGACGTATTTAGCGAATGGCATGATGGCATCATTGTGCCGCGGGATAGTAACGCGGCCATTCGGTCTGCATCTGATCTCGCAGGGCTCAAAGTTGGTTTGTTTCCGGGCGCTGAGCAGGTTTTGGCCACTACGCTTGATCCTCATGTCTCGTCCTTTGGTGGCAAAGTGACCATTTTCAGCGCACCACTTGTGCTTCGGATGCTGCGGTATAACAGGATCGATGCTTACATCGGTGACTATTGGTCTATCGAATATGCGCAGAAAAATGACCTTGAGTTCAAAAACCAGCCACGTCTGTTTGATGTTGCGGTGAAGTTTCCACCCACGCCCCGTTCACTCTGCATCCGCGATAAAGAGCATCTAGCCATGTTCAATGAGGGGTTTGCTGCAGCGAAGGCGGCGGGCCTCGTGTCGGGGATATTGTCGCAATACCGGGCTTTTATCCCTGACTAAGGTGAATATCATCGCTTTCTTTTGTCTTTTGCCATGATGGCAGTTGACCCCCGCCGCAGGGGCTGACAATTTTGCAATTATTTATGTCTTTTGAGGTGATTCATGACCGGCCATTTCTTCCATCATACCGTTCTCCGCGAATATGACGTGCGTGGCATTGTTGGCGAAACGTTACATGCGGAGGACGCTTATGTGCTCGGCCGCGCGTTTGGCACACATGTGCGCCGCGCAGGCGGTACAAAGGTTTGTGTAGGATATGATGGGCGGGTCTCATCACCGGAACTGTCCACACGTTTGATGGAAGGCATCGCCAGTACCGGTATCCATGTTTTGAACGTGGGGCTTGGTGCAACGCCAATGCTTTACTATAGCGTTTTTGAACTTGATACCGATGGCGGTGTGATGGTTACAGGTTCGCACAACCCGCCGAACTACAATGGTTTCAAGATGATGATGGGCAAAAAGCCCTGCTTTGGGGATGCGATCCAGGCGCTTGGCAAAACCGCGAACGAAGGTGACTTCGAGGTGGGCGAAGGCAGCATTGCACAGGAAGATGTATTTGACCGCTACATTGACCGGCTTGAACGCGATTATGAAGGCGCATCCTTCAAAGTGGCGTGGGACCCGGCGAACGGCGCTGCGGGCCCGGCAATTGAAGCGCTGGTGAAACGTTTGCCTGGTGAGCATATTGTGATCAACGCGGAAGTGGACGGCACGTTCCCGAACCATCATGCTGACCCGACGGTGGAAGAAAACCTCGAACAGCTCAAAGAAGTGGTCGCGAAGCATGGCTGCGACATCGGGCTGTCGTTCGATGGTGACGGTGACCGCATTGGCGCGATTGACGGGCAGGGCAGGGTTGTCTGGGGTGACCAGATGCTTGCCATCATGGCTGGTGACCTCTTGAAAGAATTGCCTGGCGCCCCCATTATTGCAGATGTGAAAGCCAGTCAGGCGCTGTTTGACCGCATCGCGGAACTGGGTGGCGAGCCCATCATGTGGAAAACGGGCCACTCGCTCATTAAGTCCAAAATGGTGGAACTTGGTGCGCCGCTCGCTGGCGAAATGTCCGGCCATATTTTCTACAAACATAAATTCTATGGTCATGATGATGCGATTTACGCGGGGCTGCGGTTCCTCAATGCAATCGCAAAACAGGGTGGCGACCTCTCGGCGCTCAAAGACGGCTTGCCGGCAGCAATCAATACGCCGGAGCTGCGGTTCGACTGCGATGAAGATCGCAAGTTCGAGGTGGTGAAAGAGGTCAAAGCTCGGCTGGAAGCTGAGGGCGCGGATATGTCCACCGTTGACGGTGTGCGCGTGCAAACGGCAGATGGTTGGTGGCTTCTCCGTGCGTCGAATACGCAAGCTGTCCTTGTGGCGCGGTGCGAAGCATCAACGGATGAGGGCCTTGTGCGGCTCAAGCAAGCGCTTGTTGCTGCGCTGGCTAAATCGGGTGTGGAAGCACCTGCAGATTTGTAAAATAGATGTGAGAGAAAAGAAAAACTCGCACCTTCACTGCATGTTTACTCTTTTAGAAGAGCCTGTTTGTATTACATTAGTGAGGTATGGGTTTTTCATGGAGGATCGATGCCTGACAAGGATCAAGGCGGCAATGGTGGGTCTGGTACGGGCCTGCTGACACGGTCTGAAACCAAGACCAAAAAGCCGTCCATGTATAAAGTCTTGCTCCTCAACGACGATTACACGCCGATGGAATTCGTGGTGCACATCTTGCAACGCTTTTTCCGGATGAATGTGGAGCAGGCGACCGAAGTCATGCTGCATGTGCACCAACGTGGTGTCGGCATTTGCGGCGTGTTTACCTATGAAGTGGCCGAAACCAAGGTCAATCAGGTGCTTTCGTTCGCGCGCCAGCATGAACACCCGCTTCAGTGCACACTCGAAAAAGAGTGATAACACGGGCCTGCGTGGCTGAATGCCGCGCCTGCGCCCGAGAAGGATAGAAACGAGTGCCAAGATTTTCGCCCCACCTTGAAGAGACCCTGCATCGTGCGCTGAAGGAAGCGAATGAGCGTAGCCATGAATATGCGACGCTCGAGCATCTGTTGCTATCGCTCCTTGATGACCCCGATGCGATTGCGGTCCTGAAGGCGTGCGACGTGGATGTGGACATCCTGCGCTCGCAGCTTCTGGAATATCTTGATGACGATATGGAAAACCTGAAGGTTGATGCGGATGGCCTTGAAGCCACGCCAACCGCGGGGTTCCAGCGTGTTGTGCAGCGTGCGCTTCTGCATGTGCAGTCTTCTGGGCGTGAAGAAATGACAGGCGCGAACCTGCTGGTTGCCCTGTTCTCCGAGCGGGAGAGCCACGCGGTTTATTTCCTCCAGAGCCAGGATATGACCCGTCTGGATGCTGTGAGCTATATCTCACACGGCATCGCCAAAGTGCCGGACTTCAAGGAAGAGCGCACAGTGCGCGGCGCGGACGAGGAACAGGAAGCAAAGCCCGAGCAACCAGCAGCGGGCGAGAGCAAGAAGGCGGATACCGCGCTTGCAGCTTACTGTGTTGACCTCAACGAGAAAGCCAAGGAAGGCAAGATCGACCCGCTCATTGGCCGCGCATCTGAGCTTGAGCGCGCGGTGCAGATCCTGTGCCGTCGTTCAAAGAACAACCCGCTTTTGGTTGGTGACCCTGGCGTTGGCAAGACAGCTATTGCTGAAGGCCTCGCACGCCGTATCGTTGAGCATGATGTGCCGGCGGTGCTTGACAACGCTGTTATCTATGCGCTTGATATGGGTTCGCTCCTCGCCGGAACCCGCTATCGCGGCGACTTTGAGGAACGCCTCAAAGCTGTGGTGAAAGAACTCGAGGCTCGCGAGGGTGCCATCCTGTTCATCGACGAAATCCACACCGTCATTGGTGCCGGTGCCACATCGGGCGGGGCGATGGATGCGTCCAACCTTCTCAAGCCCGCGCTTGCGAGCGGTGCCATCCGCTGCATGGGCTCAACCACTTACAAAGAGTTCCGTAGTCACTTCGAGAAAGACCGCGCGCTATTGCGCCGGTTCCAGAAGATCGATGTGAACGAACCATCTGTCGACGATGCGATCAAAATCTTGCGTGGCCTCAAGCCGTACTTCGAGGAACACCACAATGTTCGTTA
The DNA here is from genome assembly GCF_000375545.1 of Kordiimonas gwangyangensis DSM 19435 = JCM 12864. Taxonomy (GTDB): domain Bacteria; phylum Pseudomonadota; class Alphaproteobacteria; order Sphingomonadales; family Kordiimonadaceae; genus Kordiimonas; species Kordiimonas gwangyangensis. The sequence goes on along the minus strand of NZ_AQXF01000006.1, from coordinate 282,039 downwards.
CACGGCGGAGGCGATCAAAACGGCGGTGGAACTTTCGGACCGCTATATCTCGGACCGCAAGCTGCCGGATAAAGCGATTGACGTGATTGACGAAACGGGCGCCGCCCAGATGTTGCTGCCGCCGTCAAGGCGCAAGAAGACGATTGGCGTGAAGGATGTGGAAGCCGTCATTGCCAAGATCGCGCGCATCCCACCGAAAACCGTGACCCGCGACGAAGGCCGCGTGATGTTCACGCTTGAAGACGACCTGAAACGGGTGGTGTTCGGGCAGAATAATGCCATTGAGGCGCTGACCGCTGCCATCAAACTGTCGCGCGCGGGCCTTCGTGAGCCGAATAAGCCGATTGGTTCCTATTTGTTCAGCGGCCCGACGGGCGTGGGCAAAACGGAAGTCGCGCGCCAGCTTTCGCACCTTTTGGGCGTTGAGTTGCACCGGTTCGACATGTCGGAATATATGGAGCGTCACTCCATCTCCCGCTTGATTGGTGCCCCTCCGGGCTATGTGGGCTTTGACCAGGGCGGCTTGCTGACGGACGCTGTGGACCAGCATCCGCACTGTGTACTGCTCCTCGATGAGATTGAGAAAGCGCACCCGGACCTCTTTAACGTGCTCCTGCAGGTTATGGATAACGGCACGCTCACGGACCATAACGGCAAGAAGGTCGACTTCCGCAATGTGATCCTGATCATGACCACGAATGCGGGCGCTTCTGAACTTAGTAAAACTGCCATTGGTTTCGGTCGCGAAACGAATGGCGGTGCGTCTGAGGAAGCGATCAAGCAGATGTTCAGCCCTGAATTCCGCAACCGCCTGGATGCGGTGGTGGCGTTTGACTTCCTGCCGCCTGAAGTGGTCTCGAAGGTGGTTGAGAAGTTCGTGCTGCAGCTTGAACTGCAACTGGCTGAGCGCAATGTGGAAATATCGCTCACAGAGGACGCCAAGGCATGGCTCGCAGAAAAAGGCTATGACCGCCACTATGGCGCACGGCCGCTTTCGCGCGTTATTCAGGAGAGCATTAAAACGCCGCTCGCTGACGAACTGCTGTTTGGCAAGCTCACCAAGGGCGGTGAAGTGGTTGTGAAGCTGAAGGACAATAAAATGGTCTTCGAGATCACACCGCATGCGCCGCGTGAGAAGCCGGAGAAGAAGGCGAAGAAAAAAGCTGCTTCCGGTGTGCCGGCAACCCGCAAGGAAAACAAGCCACCAGTCCCTGTGAAGTAGGGTTCTGTGAGCAAGGTATTTGTTGAGACTGAACGACTTAGACTGCGCGATTGGTGTGATGCCGACCGCGCGGTTTTTGCCTCTATGAACGCGGACCCCGAGGTGATGCGCTATTTCCCCGCGACGCAAAGCCGCGAGGAAAGTGACGCATCAGTGGACCGCTGCCGCGCCCGCATCAAGGATGACGGTTTTGGCTTCTGGGCCGCGGAGCTCAAGGACACCGGCGCTTTTATCGGCTTCGTCGGTATCCAGAAAGCGCCTGAATACCTGCTCTGTGCGCCAGCAATCGAGATTGGTTGGCGGCTGGTGCCGTCAGTTTGGGGTCGGGGGCTAGCGGCTGAAGGGGGCCAGGGCGCGCTCAACTATGCATTCGGGCAGCTTGGCGCCAAGGAAGTGATCGCCATCACAACTACTGGCAATACACCCTCACGGCGCGTAATGGAAAAGATCGGGATGGTTCGCGATATGGCGGGCGACTTTGACCACCCCATGGTGCCGGAAGGCAGCCCCATCCGCCCGCACGTACTGTACCGCGTTAGCCGTTGATAAATTCACCCAAGAGTGCGGCTAAGCCAGTTTCCAAAATGCTCAAGATCGACATCAAAGAGACCCTTCGGACGTTCTAGCCTGAAATTGTCGCTGCTTATAGGCAATGAAATATCATCGGGATGCTGGTGGGGGTGCGCAATATTCTTGATGTGGCGAATTAACACGGCCTCAAGTTCCTTGATGATCGCAGCGGGTGGAAAGTCTTCATGCCCCAGTTTCACTGACAAATCATAGTGCAGCGCGCCGGGACGATTATCGCAGCAGCAATAATAAAACTCCATCTTTTCAACCTCGCAAATCGCGTTCTCAAGGCTCTGGCGCAAATTGTTGTACTGGTTGAATCCCTCTCTGTAGGGGCTTGTCAAAATATACTCTTCAGACGCTGTGCCCGGTGATGGGTCCGCCTTACGAAGCGCATATTTGAACCCAATATAATTGGCTAGATGCTCTCGTATGCGATGTTCAAGGTAGTTGGCCTTGCCGACGTATATGACCGTTGTCTGCCTGTGTCGCTGCACCAGTATGTACACACCTGGACCTGCGAGCCCCTCAGTCATCATTTTCTCGTCATTCACGGGGTATGTGCCGGTTTTTAGCGGACCTCGCCATGTGACTCTTATGGGCTCAGAGGGGTTCACCTGCCGTCCCTCCGGAATGGGCTGTGGCTGTCGAGATATTCGATCTCGCTATCGACGGCTTCCCTCTCTTCCTCAAGGAAACGTGCAACAGCGTCCCTGAAGCCTCTGTTTGGTATCCAGTGTGCGCTGTAGGTTTTGGTCGGCGTATAGCCGCGCGCGAGCTTGTGCGGGCCTTGTGCACCAGCTTCCACGTGTTTGAGGCCGTGCGCGATGGCATAGTCCATTGCCTGGTAGTAGCAGGCTTCAAAATGCAGGTTATCGAACATTTCTGTGCAGCCCCAATAGCGACCGTAGAGCGTGTCGCTACCAAGGAAGTTGAGCGCGCCTGCTATTGTGTCGCCCTCATGGTCACACAGGATGAGCGTGATCCGTTCCGGGATGCTTGAGCCGATACGTGCGAAGAAATCCCGGTTCAGGTAGGGCGTTCCCCACTTCCGGCTGCCTGTGTCGACATAAAAGGTGAAGAAATGATCCCAGTCTCGGTCTGTGATCTCATGACCGATCAGATGCCGGAATGTTACGCCCTGTGCCTGCACACGGCTGCGTTCTTTCCTGATTTGCTTGCGCTTGCGTGAAGAGAGAGCCGCAAGGAAATCATCAAAGCTGCTGTAGCCGTCATTATGCCAATGGAACTGCTGGTCGGTACGAACCAGATAGCCTTCCGCTTCGGCGAGTGCCGCTTCCTCACCTGTCAGGAACGTCAGGTGCAGGGACGAGACCCCCAGCTCACCGCACACATGTTTTGCGGTGCGCAGTAACAGGCGTTTTTCTTCGTCGCTGGCGTGCGCAGCCAAAAGCCGTGAACCAGTCACCGGAGTGAAGGGTACGGCAGACTGCAGCTTCGGGTAATAGCGGCCACCGGCACGCTCATAGGCGTTGGCCCATGAATGATCGAACACATATTCGCCGTAGGAATGACCTTTGAGGAACAGCGGCATGATGGCCTTGGTGCAGCCGTCTTCGCCCCTCAGTGCTATATGGTAGGGCTGCCAGCCGGTATCCGCCGCGGTACAGCCTGAAGTTTCCAGCGCTTCAAAGAACCTGTAGCCGAGAAACGGATTGTTGGGGCCTGCGCAGGCAGACCAATCTTTCTCGTCAATCAGCGTGATGCTGTGGGCAATGTCAGCCTTTAGCGGGGTTGCTTCAGGCACCGGCTATACCTCAGTCCTCAGACCCGACGACAGCGGGCTTTTCAAAGATGATGGCGTCCGCATGCTCACGCGCAATGGCTTCCATCTTTTGGTCGCGCACCGTCCATGTGAGGAGCGGTTTTCCCTTGCTGCGCCAACGTGTGCAGAAGCTGTTGGGCAGCAAATTCACGTCGCAGGCGATGAAGTCGGGTTTGCATTTCTGCACCCAGTACATGAGCGCGATGCGGGCTTTCATGCTGAGAAGAAATTCACGTCCGATCACAAGGCCACGCGCGTATTTGGGCATATAGTCCTTGAACCACGTCACGACCCGCGGATCAAACGACATGACCGCCACGTGCCCGCCGTAACCTTCAAAAGCGTGCCGTACTCCGGCGCACACTTTTTGTGGCATGCGGCGACGGGAAGATTTGATTTCCACGAACAGGGGAAGTTTGCGGTCAACTTCATCAAGCACATCCGGGAGGCTCGGGATCGGTTTCCCGCTGTTGCCAACCTTGAATTCATCACGCAGCTGGCGGTAGCCCCATGTCGAGACAGCGCCAACACCGTTGGTCATGCGCTCCAGAAGCTCGTCATGAAAGACAACGATGATGTCGTCGACGGTGGGACGAACGTCAATCTCAACGGCATATCCCGCGTCTATGGCTGCACGTACAGCCGCCAGTGTGTTTTCCTCGCGCTCGGTGCCGGCCTCAAAAAGGCCGCGGTGCGCGATGTCATACTCTGTTAGCCAAGGAAAATGCCGTTGATTGATTGCCATGCGGTTAGCCTATTTCCACGAGTGCGTCGATTTCAACTGGAACATTGAGCGGAAGCGCGTTTGTACCAACCGCCGAGCGGCTGTGTTTGCCTTTGTCGCCGAATACATCGACCATCAGGTCGCTTGCGGCGTTGATGACCTGCGGCTGGCCGCCAAAGCCGTCCACACAGTTCACAAAGCCGCCGAGCTTTACAACACGAACAACACGGTCAAGGTCACCACCGCACGCCGCTTTCATCTGGGAGATGAGGTTGAGGGCACAAATACGTGCTGCCTCACGCGCTTCCTCGGGGCTGACTTCCGCGCCAACCTTGCCTTCAAACGCGAGCTTGCCGTCTTTCATCGGAATCTGGCCGGAGATGCTGACAAGATTGCCCGAGATGACAAAGGGGACATAGTTGGCAACCGGTGCCACGGGGGTTGGAACCTCGATGCCAAGTTCGGCGAGGCGCTTGTCTACGCTCATGTTATTGCTCCAAAAAGAAAAAATACAGGTAAGTTAAGCCCTTATAGCAAAGGGTAAGCTATAAAAAAAGGGCCTTGGAAAGGCCCTTCGTTCTTTGTGTGTCCGGCGGTTATGCGGAGCGCAGGTGTTTGCCGGAACGGCGTTCCTTGTCTTTGTACATGGCTTGGTCTGCAGCCTCGATCAGATCGCCTGGGTCGGTCGCGCCGTCGAACGCATGCACGCCAACCGAACATTTCACTGAAATGCGGGTGCCGGCATAGTGCACATGACCGCGGTTGATGCGTTCCTGCAGAGTGCGCAGGCGTTCCATGCCCTGTTCCGGGTCACAGCGATTAAGAATGATGGCAAACTCGTCGCCGGCAATGCGGGCAACCACATCGCTTGGACGAATATGCTGCTTCAGTGTTTTGGCAACATAGCGAAGCACTGCGTCACCGGCCATATGGCCATGTACGTCGTTGATGTCCTTGAAGCCGTCGAGGTCGACAAAGCCCAGTACGCCAGCGTCGCAGTGGCGCGCGGCGGTCGCGAGTGCTTGCCCGAGCGCCAGGCGCAGACCGCGGCGGTTCGGGATGCCGGTCAGCTCGTCGGTAACCGAAAGCTGCTCAAGGTAGGCGATACGCTCTTGCTGTTCGGACATGCGCTGCTCAGCAGCGGCAGCGAAGCTAAGTACCTCGGTAATGAGTTGCCAGCCTGTGCTGTCGAATTTCATTTCCGCGTTCGCTGCTGTTCGCATCAGCTTGCTCGCAAGCTTGCTCACATAGGGGTTGATCGCAGTTTTGTCTTTCAACTTGTCTTTTTGCTCAATCATAAACGCCTCCGGTCCACGCAGTACACTTTTGAAAATGCAAGACATGTGCCACTAAGAGGGAATATTAAGTGATTGAAATTGTTTGGGTTCAGCGTTTTTTGTCGTGGCTCGTCGAGGCAGATTTTGCCCCATCGATCGATCGCCCCTTCATAATTGCCGAGTTACCGAAGCGCCCTTTGAGGCTATCCATTGCCTGTTCCGCTTTATTACGTTTGGTCCTTGTCGGCTCAATAAGGTCTGGCTGGTCCGCTTCGGTGAGTGGGCGGAAATGGCTCATGCCAATACCAATCAGGCGGTAGGGTGTGCCGTCCGCGAGCGGGCGCAGAAGCTGCTGACCAACCTCAAAAATAGGGCCGGCCAACTGCGTTGGTGCATCCAGGGTGCGCGACCGTGTAATCGTGCGGTGCATGCTGGTCTTGAGCTTGAGGGTTACCGTAAGACCCGCCAGTGATTTGCCTTTGAGGTCCGTGGAGACATTCTCGGACAGACGCCATAGCTTTGCCTCGAGTTCATCGTAGGTCACTAGGTCGCGGTCGAGCGTGCGTTCGCTTGAGACACTTTTGACGGTCTGCTCGGGGCTTACCTTGCGGCTGTCGATCCCGCGGGCGAGGCGGTAAAGGCGAAGGCCGGTTTCGCCGTAGCGGCGCACCAGTGTGCCTTCGTCCATGGCCTGAAGCTGCCGGATTTCCGAGAGCCCGTCGCGCGCAAGGGTTTGCGCTGATTTGGCACCTACGCCGTAAATGCGGCTGATGGGAAGGGGCGCGAGGATGGCAAGCTTGTCGCTTTCGCCAATTACCGTGAAGCCGCGCGGTTTGTTCATGTCTGACGCCAGCTTGGCGAGGAATTTATTGGGGGCGAGGCCGATAGAAATGGTGATGCCGACTTCCTGTTCGACACGCGCGGCGAAGCGCGCCAGCTGAATTGCGGGTGCCGCTTTGTGCAGCCGGTCAGTGCCAGCGAGGTCAAGAAATGCCTCGTCAATGGAAAGCGGCTCAACAAGTGGGGTCAGGTCGCGCATCATCGCACGCATCTGATGACCGATTTCCCGGTACAGGCTCATGCGCGGTGGAATGATAACGGCATCAGGACAAAGCTGCTTCGCCTTATACATAGGCATCGCGGAGCGCACACCGCTCATGCGGGCGATATAACAGCAGGTGGAGACGACACTGCGATTACTTTCCCCACCAATAATGAGTGGCTTTGAGGCAAGCTCCGGATTGTCGCGTTTCTCGATGGAGGCATAAAAGGCATCGCAGTCGATGTGCGCAATCGAAAGGCTCAGCAGTTCAGGGTGGCTGATCTGGCGTGGTCGTCCACACGCTGGGCAGGGGCCGACTTCCCTGTGCACGTGAAAGCAGGTGCGGCACAGTCGGGTTGGGGCTTCCTCTTGCTCGCGTGCGTCAGCCATCATGCCTCCAGCAGGCGCTGTTGCAGATATGTGGTCAAAGTCGACCAATCGTCGATGCGCGTATGTGCATGTTCCGTCTTGTCAATCATGGCCGCAAGGCGAGGGTCTGCCACAAAATGAATGCGGTGGATGTCTGGTGCATGCTGGGCGACAGATTTATGCTGTGGCGGCAGGTCATCAACAAACACGATCTGCGCGTTGTGGTGTTCGGCAATATATGCAGCAGCAGGGCCTTTTTCACCCCTATTGGCAAGTACCGGAAAGTCGATGCCGTGGTCGCGCAGGTTTTGCACACGGGCTTCGCGGCAGTGATCAGGAATATTGCTGAGAACCGCAATTTCATAGTCTGCCGAGAGGGTTGCGAGCGCTTCACTGGCTCCTGGCACAAGCGGTACATCATGCGCGCAGCTCTCAAAGAAGCCTGCGATCAGGGCTTTCACGTCTTCCGGCTTCGCGGCCACTGCGTCCCTAGTTGAGAAGATATTTCCCCCGAGCTGGAAGCTCGTGAGCCGCAACTCATATCCCACAGTAGGAAGATGGCCCTCGAGGTGCTCAACAAAACGAAGCAGGACCTCATCGGCGTCGAGCAGAAGGAGAGGGCGCCCTTTTGGGAGGCTAGATGTAAACTCTTTTAGTTCCATGACCTTACCATTCCTGCCCGGCACCGCCACCAAGCGTGCGCCATGCTTTTGCGATAGTCTCAGGTTTCTCATCGGCGTATGCCGCGAACGCCAACAGGTCCGGTTCGTGCGCCATGAGAAACTCAAGGAGCGACGCCAGAAACTCGCTATCCTCAATGCGCGCGCGGATATCATCCACGCCGGTGCCCGACAGCGCGATGTAGCGGTCCCTGAGTGCATCTTCGGAGAAGATAAAGGCAGCAGCGCGCAGGGCGAGGGCTTGGGCAAAATCGGAGGTCATGAACGCGGGCTTCCAGTTCTGAAAATCGGTAGGCAGAATCAAGGTACCTGTTTTCCCATGATGAGGGGATGAGGAAAACGGGTTTTTTTGTCACAAACTTGAGCGCTTGTTCGATATTTCCATTTAAATACCTCGACGGTCTTGTTTTTTTGTCAAATTCACGCCTATTATTTGGCGTTGAAATTACAACAGGCGCCCGAATAACGGGCTAGGGGAACCGTATGGGTAAGAAGATCCTGATCGTCGAAGACAACGAACTCAACATGAAGTTGTTTTGCGACCTTTTGGAAGCTCATGATTATGAGACTATCCAGACACGTGACGGTATGGCTGCGCTTGATCTCGCACGTGAACATAATCCGGATCTCATTTTGATGGATATTCAACTGCCGGAAGTGTCCGGGCTTGAAGTCACCAAATGGCTGAAGGAAGACGAAGATCTCCGCAAGATTCCTGTTGTGGCCGTAACTGCCTTCGCGATGAAGGGCGACGAGGAAAAGATCAGGGAAGGTGGCTGCGAAGCCTATATTGCCAAGCCTATTTCCGTAGGCCATTTCCTTGAAACGGTAAAACAGTTCGTAGGTTAGAGGTTCAATGACAGCGCGGGTGCTGGTAGTTGACGACGTTCCACCGAACGTCAAGCTGCTTGAAGCAAAGCTCACAAGCGAGTACTTCGATGTGCTCACCGCGTTCAGCGGGCCTGAAGCCTTGGACGTCATCAGCCGCGAACACCCGGACATTATCCTCCTTGACGTGATGATGCCCGGCATGGACGGTTTCGAGGTTTGTCGCCGTATCAAAGGCGACCCTGTCACCGCCCATATTCCCGTTGTGATGGTCACGGCGCTTGACCAGCCGTCGGATCGTGTGGCTGGCCTTGAGGCCGGAGCAGACGACTTTTTGACCAAGCCCGTTCAGGACCTAGCGCTATTTGCGCGTGTGCGCTCCCTTGTGCGCCTGAAGGTCATGATGGACGAGCTTCGGAACCGCGAAGCGACCGGTGCGAGTCTCGGCTGGGAGGCAGACGAGGATGTCGCCTATGAGCTGGACGTTCCGACGGATGGCTCAATCCTGATTGTTGACGAGCAAGAGCGGGTGATGGAGCGTATTGCCCGCGCCCTTGAGGGGGTTGGTGAGCTGACGTTCCTCAATGGCGGCGAAGACGCTGCAGACCGTGCACGCGAAAAGAATTTTGACCTTATTATCGTCTCGCTTACGATGCGCAATACGGATGGCCTCAGGGTTTGTTCAAAGCTGCGTTCATTTGAGGAGACGCGCCATGTACCCATCCTTGTGATGGTTGATGACGGCAACACCAAGCTTCTTGTCCGTGCGCTCGAAATGGGCGTGAACGACTACGTGGTGCGCCCTGTGGACCGGATGGAGTTTCTGGCCCGGGTGAAAACCCAGCTCAAACGCAAGCGCTATGCGGACAAGCTGTGGGAGAACTTCCATCTTTCCATGCAGCTTGCGACAACAGACGCGGTGACTGGCCTTTATAACCGTCACTATCTCACGAGCCACCTTGAGACACGCATGCAGGCGGCGCAAAGCTCCGGCAAGCCGCTCTCGGTCCTGATGATGGATATTGACCACTTCAAGAAGGTCAATGATACCTACGGCCACGCAGTCGGTGACCTTGTGCTCAAGGAATTCGCGAACCGTATCGCCAAAAATATCCGTGGTGTTGACCTGGCAGCCCGTTATGGCGGTGAAGAATTTGTCGTCATGATGCCTGAGACCCCAACAGACTGGGCGTTCATGATCGGGGATCGCTTGCGTCAGGAAGTTAGTGAAAACCCATTTGAGGTTGGTGCACCGGATGGTCCGATCAACGTGACCGTATCTATTGGTGTTGCTACCAGCCAGCCGAATATGTCGCCTGCCCAGCTTCTGGATGCAGCCGACAAAGCTCTCTATAGCGCAAAGTCGGCTGGGCGGAACCGGGTGATCATCTCTGGCAAAGAAGAGTAGCTACGATTAATGGCTGCCCTGAGGTGCTGCCTGAATTTCCATGTTCCGAGTGAAATTTTATTTGAACTCAAACAGGGAGATCTGTGGTGGAGCAGCCAGCAGCAACTCATGGTTCGGGCGACAAGGACCGCCAAAGTGCGATCATCATCTATATCCTATACCTTATCGGGTTCGCGACCGGCGTAAGTGCCTTGGCTGGTGTCATCCTGGCACATGCCAAAGAGACGGACAGCCCGGTCTGGCAATCCCATTTCACCTATCAGATTCGTACCTTCTGGCTCGGCCTCGTTATGCTGATTGTGAGTGCTATTCTCTATATCATTCTGATTGGCTGGTTGGTGGCGGCCTTCTGGGCGCTATGGACGCTCGTGCGCGTCGTGAAGGGCCTGCTGCTCGCGATGGACGGCAAGGGGATTGATAATCCGGAAACTAATAGCTGGTGAGTGCGCGATGCCTTGCGGCAATAAAAAACGCCGCAGCCTGGTAGGGCGCGGCGTTTTTAATCAGTTCTGAAAACCAAGATTACTTGATCTTAGCTTCCTTGAATTCTACGTGCTTGCGAACAACCGGGTCGTATTTGCGCAGGACCATTTTCTCGGTCATCGTGCGCGGATTCTTCTTGGTCACGTAGAAGTAGCCGGTATCCGCGGTGCTAACCAGCTTGATCTTAATGCTGGACGGCTTTGCCATCTTATCAACTCCAAGAAAACAGTGTTGCCGGTCACCTCATGCGACCGGGTCAGTGGGCGCAAAATACTGATCGCCCCCCATAAGTCAAGCGCTCATTGGCAAATGCCGGAATATTTTTACAACAGTATGAAAAACTGTATGAGAATGATAACGCTCAGGTAACCATTTATGTGCAAAAACAATAATCCCGAAGACAAAGAGGCATACCATGTCGACACTCGATAACGAGCTTGTGGAAGAGCTGCGCACCGAAGCCATTGATACCGTTGAAGACCGGCTGCAAAGCCTCAACGAAGCGGTGACGGATTTTCTTGACGGCCGCGTAAAAAGTGAACATGCGCTCGCGACTATTCGGCTTGAAGCGCACTCGCTCAAGACCGTTGCTGCGAGCTTCGAGATGAAGGCCCTCAAGGTAATGTGCCACCGTTTTGAAGATTACTTCTTCAATATGACGGCGCTGACGCCCGAATCATGCCGGGATATTCAGGTGTTTGTGGACCGCATGTCGGAATGTCTGGAGGCTTTTGTCAGTGGTCGCGAATTCGATGTTTCGGTCATCATGCGGAAGCTGCCGAACAAGGGCGGTTTCAACGTGGGCGATATTACCGTCACCGATATCGAGGTGATGCTGGTGATGGAGCCGGGGATTGCCACCAAGATCGTTACCCGCGAGCTTCTGGAGTGCGGCTACCGCATGATCAATGTGGCGTCTACCATGGACGCCATCCAGCTGATTCCGTCCATGAAGCCTGACGCGGTTATCGTGTCCCGCGTTATGCCAGAGCTGTCGGGAATCGACTTGGCGTGCGCCCTCAAGGCGATGCCGACAACGAAACACATCCCTGTGGCGCTGATCGCGACCGATCAAAAAGAGAAGTTCAAAGACCTGCCGGAGAGTGTCCCCGTGCTGCGGAAAGGCGCGAACTTTGCCGACGACGTGGCGGAAGTCTTTGTAAAACTCGGCATCCTCTAGGTTTCACCACGCACAACACCTGTCGTGACGTCAAAGAAACGATCTGTCCGCCTGCATTGCGAGAATTATCATAAAATTAAAGTAAAATTGCATTTGCGTGAAAAATGCGCCACACTTCGCGCCGGATGTGGGGCTTTAAGCCAACGAGGGAAGTGTAATGAAATCGAAAGTAATCATGATTGCCGGCCTTGCTGCTGCAACTGCCTTGAGCGGTTCTGTGTTTGCTGGTGAAACCAAAGCTGGCGCTGAATGTTATGCGCCGATGTCTGCCTATAGCCAAGGCATGCCAGCCGTTGACGGCTTTGAAAGCCTGACGGCTGAGAAGCGTATTGTTGAAACCACCATGGTTTTTCGCAAGGCGCTCTCTGCTGCAGAAGAATCACAAGCATGCTTCGAGGACGCTATCGCCCTCGCTGACGGTGAAGAAGAGCTTGCTGCCCTTCAAGCCGGTGCAGAAGAAAGCAGCCGCATTTTCGCACAAGTTCAAAGCGACTTCGGCGCCAAGCTTGACGAAATGTCTGGTGACGTGCTGACCGACATGGCGCCTGCCGCTGGTCCGGAAACGCAAGCCGCTGCTGAAGAGCAGTCGGTAGCTGGCATGGAACTGCTGTTCGATAGCTACATGGCGCTTGAGCGTTCGCAGGAAGTGAACAAGCGTTTTGCACAGGCTGCGCGCAAGCCTGAATAAAGCAAGCAATCAGAATTTCATTGGCCCGGTCCGCTCAAGCGTGCCGGGCCGATTTATTTTTGGGCGTGAGAAGATTGGACGGTGTCGGGCAGGTTGCTGCTGTCCTCCAGCGCCGGGTCGCCCTGATGATTCTCATTTGGTTTGAACTTGAGAATGACAGTCGGCAGGATGCTGAGCTCTAACTCAAGATCCGTGAAGTGAAAGCGGTTGAACTTCAGTTTCTTGCGCGTGCTGGCGGCACGGAACAGGGAGCTAAGGATTGTGTTGATCAGCTTTTTGTCTCGTGTCTCTTCCAGGAGCGCGAGTTGCTCCTCATCGTCGATGAGTTCCCGCAGGCGAAGGTGCGGTACGATTTTGGGTGACAGCCCCAAGCCCACTTCAATTTCGGTCACGTCATAGCCTGCGCGTTCAATATAAGGCATGGCCTCATTGAAGCGCTGCGCAGTTTTTGTGAGCGTGTCGCCGCTGAAATCCTTGATGCCACCGACGGCGGCAGAATAGGCCTCTGAGGCGCTTTCGCCCCAGCGGTGGTCTTTCTTCCGGCCAAGCATTGCCTGACGCATATCTTCGAGAACTTCAGGTAGCCGTTTCTTCATGGTGGACCCTCGCGTCTTTTCATTATGTCTTTATAACATATGGACGTTCAGGTGACATGCAAGCAGGCACTTATTAGCGGATGATATCAACCCGGTCCGGGTCTTTGATGCGGTAAAGCATCGCTGGGCGGTGAGCGCCGGCCGCGAACTTCTTGCCCGTTTCTGCAATCAGGTCGAGCGAGAGGATCCACTTGCGGAAGTTGCGCTTGTCGAGTGTCTTGCCGGTTGCTTGCTCGTACACGATCTGAAGCTGCGAAAGGGTGAACTCTTCATTCATGAACTGAAGGCCGATGGTAGAATATTCCATCTTGGCCGCAAGACGCTCACGGGCAACACGGATGATCTCCGCGTGGTCAAATGCCAGTTCCGGCAGTTCCGAGATCGCGAACCATTTAACATCCGACGCGTCTGTGCCTGCCGAAGGCTTCAGGTGCTCGGACGGGGTGAGTGTGAAGTACGCAACGCTGATAACACGTTCCCGCGGGTCACGACCGATCTTGCCAAAGCTGTAGAGCTGTTCAAGATATACATCTTCAAGGCCAGCTTCTTCATGAAGCTCACGCTTGGCGCATTCATCAAGGCTCTCGTCGATGCGAACAAATCCGCCAGGCAAGGCCCACGAGCCCTTGAAGGGTTCGCCGCCACGCTTGATGAGCAGCACTTGAAGCGCGTTGTCACGGACGGAGAAAATAACAATATCCGTCGTTACGGCAGGGTGCGGGTACTGATATGTGTAATTCATATCTATATCGTGTTTTTCTTACGTTTATTAGAAGGCTCATGATACACGCAACGAAGTTTGCTGCTGTACCAAGTCTCAAGTTCGAAATTACTAGCAGACTTTTTAAAAGAATGTCCAACTTTGTTTGCTGTTTACTCCCCCGTGCCATATCAATTTTTGCTTGTGTTGTCGCGCTTACACTAAATTGTGGAAATTATTTAAAGTTGTGCGGAAATGCAGCTGCGCTATGATGTGAGTATCATTCTACCGCTAAACAATAGCATAAACTAACGTTTATTGCGCCGTGATATTTTATGGCGTTGGTTCAGTGATTAGGTGTTTCCGGCCTTGACCCCGGCCCGATTTTGGGTTGGTATCGGCGGGAACTTTTATTCAGCATTTTATGAGGGGAAAGGGTATTATGCCGCTCGCACAGCTTGAGAATATTATGCGCCTGTTTCGCGGCTCCGAGCTCGATGAAGCTGGTCGCAAGGAGCTTGTTCGTGAAGCGCTTGTAATGGCACTGTCGCGCGCGACCATCGCGGACACCAATATTGCACATATTGAGGTGAAAACCGTTCAGCGTATCATCAAGGAACGCACCGGTGAGGAAGTGAGTGAGAAGGACATCCGTGTCGCAGCTCTCTCCGACCTCTATAAGGAAGCGACGCTTGAGAAGTATCTTGCCAAAGTTCGCAGCAAGATTGGCACCGAAGATTGCAAGATGATTGTTGGTGCGCTCGCTGAAGTGATCAAGATCGACGAGAAAGTCAGCCCATTTGAAGTTGAATTCTTCAATAGCGTTGCTGGCGCGCTCGGCATGTCTCACGCTGATTGCGCAGGCCTGATCGAATAATCCTTGCGGATTACCGAATACTGAAAAGGCGGGGTATTCCCCGCCTTTTTTGTTGCGCTAGTCAGCCAATGGTTCGTCCGGTGAATAGATAACATAGATCTTCATGTAACCATCCGAATCCCAAACACCGCTCCAGTCCCGGCCAATGGTGACTGCGTCGCCTGCCTTGATTTCTGTTACAGTGCCGTCGGCAGATGTGAGCGTCACGCCGCCCTCGACAAAATACATGAATTCGTCCACGCCGTAGCGGTCGATAGTGAAGCGCGATGGGCCTGACTTATACATGCCGGTGTCGAACTTCTTGTCCACCGACAGGAAGTTCTCGAGGTCTTCCGTCGTATATTCACCGCGTTCGCTCTCGTGCTTTTGCACTAGCGCCTTGTGGTCGGCGAAAAACTTGCCCGCGATCTGTTCTTTCGAGATTTTTTTCGGGTGGCTGTGGTCTGTCTTGCCCGCCATATCCGCGCTTGCGGGCAGGGTGAACAGAGCTGCAGCAACAAATGCAACGCTGATGAATTTCATATCTGGCTCCCCATAATATGCCTTGGCGGCATCGAATAGGAAGCCAGCCTATCACAACCACGTTATGAATGTGATCACATTTATGTGGTGCATTCACATGGCCCTAATTCAGGGTCAATAAGGCGTCCACCTGCCTGTAGTCGCTCGGCTTGATCAGCTCTACGGATGCCACCCGAACGCTGTGTAGCTTGCCATCGAGGTTCGCTTCCCAGAAGTCGAGAAACTTCCGGAGGATAGGATACTTGGGCGCAAGGTCCAGTTCCTGCCAGATATATTCCTGCAGCAAGGTTTTGAAGTCCGGCCGATAATAATAGATGTGTGCGGTCGTCAGCCGATAGTCCCGCATTTGCTTTTCGAAGTCGTCCACGTCACGTCTCCCTTACAATTGCCTCGGATATAGAAGTATGAGGGCAAAAAGGTTGACGCAGGCTTAACGATGTCAGCAGTCATCAAGCCGTGTTGGCAATCACGTCCTTCGCGATAATGAGCTGCTGGATCTGGCTAGTGCCCTCATAAATGCGGAACAGACGCGCGTCGCGGTAAAGCTGTTCGATGCCATAGTCCGCGATATAGCCCGCACCGCCATATATTTGCACTGCGCGGTCGGCTACCCGGCCTACCATCTCGGACGCGAACAGTTTGGCGCACGATGCCTTGCGTTTGGTGTCCTCGCCTGCATCGCGGGCTTTCGCAGCATCCCGGATCATGCATTCAGCGGCATAAATTTCGGTCTGGCTGTCTGCTATCATGGCCTGGATGAGCTGAAAGTCGGCGATAGCACCGCCGAACTGGTTACGCTCCTTGGCGTAACGCACAGTGTCGCGCAGAATGCGTTTGGCGAGACCAGTGCATACGGCGGAGATATGGAGGCGGCCCTTGTCGAGCACCTTCATGGCGGTTTTGAAGCCCATGTTCTCCCGCCCACCAATGATGTTCGTAGCTGGCACGCGGCAGTCCTCAAAAATCACGTCCGCCACGGGCGCGCCTTGTTGGCCCATCTTTTTCTCTGGCTTGCCGACACGCAGGCCGGGAGTGCCGGCTTCTACGAGGAAGGCGGAGACACCGCGGGCGTCTTTACTCTCTGCGTCCGTGCGGGCCATGACGGTGAAAAGCCCAGCATAGGGCGCGTTGGTGATGAAACGTTTGGTGCCGTTGAGGATAAAATGGTCCCCATCCCGCCGCGCGCTGGTGCGCAAGGAGCCGGCGTCTGACCCGGCTTCGGGCTCAGTCAGGCAGAAGGAGCCGATCAATTCACCGCTCGCAAGTTTGGGCAGGTACTTCTTTTTCTGCTCCGCCGTGCCGTCCAGCACAATGGCCTGTGAACCGATGCCCACATTGGTGCCGAAGATGGAACGGAAGGCAGGTGCGGCTTCACCGATGATAAAGGCGACCTCAATCTCTTCCTGCATATTCAGGCCAAGACCGTCATAATCTTCGGGAATCGAAAGGGCAAAAAGCCCAAGCTCGCGAATCTCGGCAAGGATATCATCGGGGATGCGGTCATTTTCTGCGACAACGCGCTCGTTGGGGATCAGGCGTTCGTGAACGAATCTCTCCAGTGTGCCGCAAAGCTGGTCCAATACGTCTTTTTCTAGCGCCATGATCTTTTCCTTCCCGGTTCGGAGGTATAATTAATGCAAACGATTAGGGAGGCAAGGCAGAAGCGATAGAGAAAAATGAGGGATAGGACTGGCCTTTGCTCTGTGATGATTTAGCTTAAGGCGCAAGGGTTTATAACGCGGCTTTCAGGGAGGAAGATATGCAGCAGGCATTCATTTGTGATGGTCTCCGGACCCCGGTCGGGCGCTATGGCGGTGGCCTCTCTGGCGTGCGCACCGATGATCTGGCCGCGCATCCGATCAAGGCATTGATGGAGCGTCACGCCGGCGTTGACTGGGCTGCGGTGGATGATCTGTTTTACGGCTGCGCCAATCAGGCGGGCGAAGATAACCGCAATGTGGGCCGTATGGCCGCGCTGCTGGCGGGACTGCCGGTTGATGTGCCCGCGGTGACTGTCAATCGCCTGTGTGGCTCAGGGCTTGAGGCTCTTGCGCAAGGCGCCCGCGCCATCAAGGCTGGTGAGGCGGACTTTGTGATTGCGGGCGGTGTGGAAAGCATGTCCCGCGCGCCGTTTGTAATGCCGAAGGCCACCAGCGCCTTCTCCCGGCAGGCGGAGGTTTACGACACCACCATCGGCTGGCGTTTTGTGAACAAAGCCCTCAATGCCGCATACGGCACAGACAGCATGCCGGAAACTGCGGAGAATCTGGTCGAGGACCTGAAAATCAGCCGTGAAGATCAGGACGCTTTTGCTTTCCGTTCTCAAGCCCGCGCAGAAGCCGCACAGAAGGCTGGCCGGTTTGAGCGTGAGATCGCACCCGTCAGCATCCCGCAGCGTAAGGGCGAACCGCTGGTGGTCGCCACGGACGAACACCCACGCCACGGCACCACCATGGAAGGGCTGGCCGCACTGAAGGCGCCCTTCCGTGCAAGCGGCACCGTGACGGCAGGGAATGCCTCCGGCACCAATGACGGCGCAGCGGCGCTTCTTGTGGCCAGTGAAGCGGGGATAGCGAAACATGGCCTGACGCCGATGGCTCGCATTGTAGGCGCCGTTTGCGCCGGTGTGCCGCCGCGCACCATGGGCTTTGGCCCTGTGCCTGCGACACAGAAGCTGCTGAGCCGCCTTGGTCTCACGATTGACGACATGGACGTGATTGAACTGAATGAAGCGTTCGCAGCACAAGCGCTGGCATGCACCCGTGGTCTTGGTATCGCGGATGACGCAGAACACCTGAACCCGAATGGCGGTGCCATTGCGCTTGGTCACCCGCTCGGCATGTCCGGCGCGCGGCTTGCGCTGACGCTCGCGCATGAGCTTAAGGCGCGCGGTGGGCGGTATGGCCTTGCTACCATGTGTATTGGCGTGGGGCAGGGTATCGCCATGGTGATCGAACGCGTCTGAGCTTTTTGGACTATGCGGGGTGGTCAAAGGCTGCCCGCGCTCTAGTCTCTCAATCAATACATATGTCTGGCGCGCGTGGCCGCGCCGAACTTCATGAGGGGAAGTCATGAGCACAGTATCCACGGAAATTCGCGACGGGATCGCGATCATCACGGTTGATAACCCACCGGTCAACGCGCTGTCGCACAGTGTGCGCGAAGGCCTGTCGAACCAGATGAAAGAACTGTCATCCAATGCGGACGTCAGTGCGATTGTGATTGCCTGTGCGGGCCGCACGTTCATTGCGGGCGCAGACATTCGCGAATTTGGTCGTCCACCGCAACCACCGCATCTGACCGAAGTGGTGCTTGAGATCGAAGCGATGGAAAAGCCGGTTGTGGCCGCCATCCACGGCACCGCACTTGGCGGCGGGCTTGAAGTGGCGCTGTCCTGCCATTACCGCGTCGCGCTGTCATCCGCCAAGATCGGCTTGCCGGAAGTGAAACTTGGCATTCTGCCCGGCGCGGGCGGCACGCAGCGCCTGCCGCGTATCGCAGGGCCTGCCAACGCGCTTGATGCGATTGTGAGCGGGCGGCACATCAGCGCCAAGGAAGCCAAGGGCTGGGGCGTACTTGATGAGCTGGTAGAAGATAACCTGCTGGACGCTGCCATCGCCTTCGCCAAGGCTGCGGTTGACATGGGCCCGCGTCGCACCGGCGAGATGACAATTGACAGCGCAAAGTTCGGGCCGGAGTTTTTTGACGGTTTCCGCAAATCCGTTGCCAAGCAAACGCGTGGCTATTTCGCGCCGGAGCGCTGCATCCAGTGTGTGGAAGCTGCTGTGAACCTGCCGTTTGACGAGGGCATGAAGCGCGAACGCGAGCTGTTCCAGGAGTGTTTCACCAATCCGCAGGCCAAGGCGCTGCAGCACATGTTCTTTGCCGAGCGTCAGGTCAGCCGCATTCCTGGCATCGACAAGGATACCCCGCGTCGCGAGATCAAGCGTGTGGGCATCATTGGTGCCGGCACCATGGGTGGCGGCATTGCCATGAACTTCGCAAATGTTGGTATTCCGGTGACCATCCTTGAAGTTGAACAGGCGGCGCTCGACCGCGGCCTTGGTGTGGTGCGCAAGAACTATGAACGCTCCGCCGCCAAAGGCAAACTGACGGCTGAGCAGGTGGAAGGCCTGATGAGCCAGTTCACAGGCACGCTGTCCTATGATGACCTCAGCGACTGTGACCTTATTATCGAGGCCGTGTTCGAGACTATGGACATCAAGAAAAAGGTGTTCACCGAGCTTGACCGCGTTGCGAAGCCGGGTGCGATCCTCGCCAGCAACACGTCATACCTTGATGTGGATGCCATTGCCGCCTGCACCAAACGCCCTGAGGATGTACTGGGCCTGCACTTCTTCTCCCCTGCCAATGTGATGCGGCTTCTGGAGATTGTGCGTGCTGAAAAAACCTCCCCGGAGGTGCTGGCCACCTGTGTTGATCTTGCAAAAACTATCCGCAAGGTGGGTGTGGTTGCCGGTGTATGCCACGGCTTTATCGGTAACCGTATGCTGTCGCCTTATGGCCGCGAAGCTGCGCTTTCCGTAATCGAAGGCGCGAAGCCTGAGGAAGTGGACGCCGCACTCTTTAACTTCGGTATGCCGATGGGGCCGATGACCATGTCTGACATGGCAGGCCTTGATATTGGCTACCTGAACCGTCAGGGCATTGGACGTGAGAACTATGAGACCAAAGCCTATGACTGGATGGACCGTCTCGTGGAAGCCGGCCGTAAGGGCCTGAAGGTGGGCGCCGGTGTCTATGCCTATGATGAAGGCAGCCGCACACCGAAGCCGGACCCCGAGGTGATGAAAATCATCGAGGAAGAAAGTGCGAAGGCGGGCATTGAGCGCAAGCCGATTTCGGCTGATGCCATTGTTGAGCGCTGCATGATGGCGCTCATCAACGAAGGCGCCAAAATCCTCGGTGAAGGCATCGCCTACCGCGCCAGCGACATCGATGTGGTTTATGTGAACGGCTATGGCTACCCGCCGTACCGCGGTGGACCGATGCACTATGCCGACCACCTTGGCCTCAAGACTGTATATGCGAAGATTTGCGAATATGCCGATACCGTCGGCGATCGCTGGTGGAAGCCTGCACCGCTTCTTAAAGAACTGGCGGAAGCAGGCAAAAGCTTCGCCGATTATGACCGTGAAAACGCAGGATAGGATTTAACATGAGTGATTATCTGAACGGACTTTTCAGCCTCAAGGGGCAGGTTGCCCTGGTGGCAGGCGCGTCTTCCGGTATCGGTGCCGAGTTTGCTCGTGCGCTCTCGAAGGCGGGTGCCGACGTGGTTCTGGGGGCCCGCCGCAAAGATCGTATTGAAGCGCTTTCGGTCGAGATCGCGAACGAAACCGGTGGCCGCACGCTCGCGGTCGAGCTTGACGTGACGAGCCGCGAGAGTGTCGAGAAGGCTTTTGAAAAGGCCAAGGAGATGCTGGGTGTGCCCACGATCGTGTGCAATAACGCAGGCATAGCAAAGCCAAACTGGGCGCTTGAAGATACCGAAGAAGACTGGGATGCCACCATGAACACAAACCTCAAGGGTATGTGGCGTGTGGGGCAGGTGGCCGCGAAGTTGATGCTGGAGAACGGCAAGGGCGGTTCCATTATCAACACGGCGTCCATCCTTGGTCTTGGTGTCGGCCCGCAGCAGCTCACTTATGCCACGAGCAAGGCGGCTGTTGTGCAAATGACGCGCGCCATGGCCATTGAGTGGCAACGTTGGGGTATCCGTGTGAACGCCATTTGCCCCGGCTACTTCAAAACCGAAATCAACGACACCTTCCTTGATAGCGAACTGGGCCAACGCATGCTGGCGCAAAGCCCGGCCAAGCGGGCTGGGCAGCTTCAGGAGCTGGTGCCTGCCATGCTGATGCTTGCGAGCCCGGCCTCAAGCTTCACCACAGGGGTGGCACTGCCGGTTGATGGTGCGCATTCCGTGCGCCTCGCATAAGCAGCCATAAAATCCAAGAGAAAGGCGACGGTGCTTCCGTCGCCTTTTTTTGTTTTTAGTGCGAGCCATAAAAAAACGGGGGCCAGAAGGCCCCCGTCTCGTAACTCTATGGTCGCGCGACTTAGAAGTCTGCGCGGAAGGCCAAACCAAACACACGCGGTTCGTTTACGAAACCGGTGAGGTTGTTGAAGTCGATCACGCCTTTAACGTTCTTCTCGTCCGTGATGTTACGGCCGAAGAATGCGAGTTCATACTGGTTGTCTGCCCAGCGGTAACCCACGCGGAGGCCCAGTTCAAAGGTGCCGTCCGTGTAGAACTCTTCGGTTGTGTAGAGAAGAAGGTTGGTGTCGCCTTGGTAAGCCCAGTCAGCGCTCATGAAGAACTCTTCACCGTCGCCGGTAGGACGTACGTAGTCAGCCACGAGGTTGAAGGTCCAGTCCGGAGCCTGCGGCAGCGGGTTGCCATTGATGATGGCGCGGCCCTGGTTGTCGAGGCGGTCGGTTGGTGTACACATGCCGGTACCACAGATCGGAACGCGGACGGAGCCGTCATAGATCTTGGTGTGGGCATAAGACGCGCCAGCGGTCAGCGAGAGGTTCTCGGTCACGAGGAACTCGAGGTCGGTCTCGAAGCCGTAGCCTTTAACTTCGTTCAGGTTTAGGAGGCGAACGTTGTTCGTGCCGCCACCAACTGCGGTTACCTGAAGGTCGTCCATCTCATAGTAGAAGATGGCGCCGTTCCAGCGCATGCGGCCGTCTACGAGGTCAGACTTGAAGCCAGCTTCGTAGGAGGTGATGGTTTCTTCCTTGGCGGTCGTCGGAACGCCGAAGAAGGCAACATCACGGCCCTGAATGGTTGGAGCGCGGAAGCCGGTGGC
The DNA here is from genome assembly GCF_000375545.1 of Kordiimonas gwangyangensis DSM 19435 = JCM 12864. Lineage (GTDB taxonomy): Bacteria > Pseudomonadota > Alphaproteobacteria > Sphingomonadales > Kordiimonadaceae > Kordiimonas > Kordiimonas gwangyangensis. Next base: position 260,248 of record NZ_AQXF01000006.1, on the reverse strand, counting down.
AACGCGTGCATATACAGACAGGTCGTCGTTGATGATGTGGTTCAGTGCAACGTCCCAGCTGAAGTTGTCGCCGTTGAGCTCAACGGTCGGCAGTGCCGAACCGAATGCGCCAGAGTAGGCATCAGCCGTTTTTTCGTCGTCCGTGTAACGACCGCCAACCGTCAGCGTGGTGTTTTCGGTCAGGTCATAGCTGAGCTGGCCGAAGAGTGCCCAGGTCTGGTTCTGGTGGCGAACGGTAGAGTCCGGCACGAAGAACGGGCGCGTACGGATGGTGAAGTCGCTGTCGAAGTAGAAGAAACCGAACTGGTAGAAGAGTTTGTCGGTGCCTTGACCGGAGACGCGCAGTTCCTGCGTGAACTGGTCAAGGTTGTCGATGCAGTCTTCTGTCGTGCTCGGGAACGGGACAACACCCGGACCGCCCGTGTTGCCGCCGTCGATGTCGCCGATACCACAGCCAGACGTGGTTTCATAAGCGCTCACGGACGTCAGGGTCATGGATTCGCTTACGTCCCACTCGAGCTTCGCGGACGTGCCCCAGCTGTTGTAGCTCTGCTCGTTGCGGTGCGTGTCGTCGTGGTAAACCGTGTCGCGGTCGAAGTTGCCGTTCAGCTCGTTCGAGCCGGCATCGAAGATGTTCGCACGGAAGATTTCCGACGTACCGTCAAGCGAACGGTAGTGGTAGTTGAGGAGCGCGCTGAACGTGTCAGTCGGCTCGATGAGCACTTGAGCGCGCATCGCAGCTTCGACGTAGCCACCCATTTCATCTTCTTTGCCGGAGAAGCCGTTGTCGATCCAGTCGTTACGACGGGAGAGAAGGCCGGATACACGAACGGCAACTTTGTCGCTGATGCCAGCGCCGTAAGCCGCTTCGAGGGAAGCCGTGCCGTAGGTGCCATAGCTTGCGTTCACATAGCCTTCAGCTTCTTGCGTCGGCTTGCGGGTGTCGAACTTCACGATACCGGCAGGTGTATTGCGACCGAAGAGCGTACCTTGTGGGCCACGCAGCACTTCTACGCGGTCGATATCGAAAAGCGGGAAGCTTTTGAGAATCACGTTCTCAAGCACAACATCGTCAACAACGATGGAAACCGGCTGGGATGCAGCAAGGTCGAAGTCGGTGTTGCCGAGGCCGCGGATATAGAAGCGCGGCGCCACACGACCGTTCGAGGATTCTGCGTTCAGGCCCGGGATGCGGCTGGAGAGCAGGCGAATGTCTTCACCGCCAGCTGCAAAGTCCTTGAGCTTCTCACCACCGAGTGCGGAAACGGAAATTGGAACATCCTGCAGGGATTGTTCACGCTTTTGTGCGGTTACAACGATTTCTTCGAGAACAAAATCGTTGTCGCTGCTTTGCGCGTGAGCGCCTGCAGTCAGTGCGATCATGGAACAGCCGGCAACAAGGCGCGCGCTATTCGTAAACCAAGTTTTTTTCATGGTGTCTTTCCTCATACGAAGTTCGCAGCTTCGGTAGTCTGAAATTGTACGGTGGGTTACCCGGGGATCAGTCATGCCTAGATGACGAACCAGTTGGGAAGGTGCCCGGAACTTTAGTTTGCATACTTGCCACTATATTGCGACGCAAATCCGTAATATTATGAAGTATATAGGATAGTGTGACACATAGGTGTTGCACTTTGGCAACCGCTGGCAAGGTAGATGCGAACCACCCCCGACTTGAAATGCTGCGTTTCCTCTCACAATTTTTGTTTAGCGGGCTTCAGCAGTAGGCTCTTATGGCCGGATTACGCGCTGAAACCTGACCCAGTAAAACGCAGGGCTGGACCGAAAAGTACAATAGTGGACTATTCAGTCAAGATTTTCACCGGGACTTGAAATTATATCATCTCAACTGTTGCTTGATTGTAACAACAAAGGGGCGCTAGGGTGCGGCCATGAAATTTGAAGAGACATTGACCGAAGGGCGGCTCATCAAGCGGTACAAACGCTTTCTGGCCGACGTGGAATTGCCGTCCGGCGAGGTGGTTGTCGCACACTGTGCGAACTCTGGCTCCATGCTAGGCTGCAAGGACCCGGGCAGTCGCGTGCTTTTGTCCCCGAACCGGAACCCCAAGGCCAAGCTGGACTGGCGCTGGGAAATGATCGAGGTGGACGGTTCGCTTGTGGGAATCAACACCAGCCACCCGAATGCCGTGGTCGCAGATGCAATTGAGAACGGTGCCATCCCCGAGTTGACTGGATTCAATTCGCTCCGGCGTGAGGTCAAATACGGTGTGAACAGCCGTATCGACATCCTGCTCGCGGACCCCGGGCTTTGTTATGTCGAGGTCAAGAACGTGACGTTGAAGGTGGGCGCGCAGGCGCAGTTTCCTGACGCGGTGACCACACGCGGCGCCAAGCACCTGCGCGAGCTCATAGACATGGTTGCCGAAGGACACCGCGCTGTCATGTTCTATCTGGTGCAGCGCAGCGACTGTGAGAGCTTCACGCCCGCCGCCCATATCGACCCCACCTACGCGGCAGGCCTCAGGGAAGCCGCAGAAAAAGGCGTTGAACTCCTGTGTTATACATGCGACCTCACGCCTGAAAAGATTGAGATTGCCGGAACGCTTCCCATTAAGTTGTGAGCGCACTAGAATACGGCGGTCTGAAGAAGGATAGAGAGATGAATTATGTAGACGCGCTCAGCGTGCCGGAAGCCCGCACCGGAGCGATCAAAATTCATGGCCCTGAAGCGCTTGACGGTATGCGCGCAGCGGGCCGCCTTGCCGCTGAAGTGTTGGATTATATCACGCCGCATGTACAGGCAGGCATCACCACGGAAGAGCTGGACCGCTTGTGTCATGATTTTATCACTGACCATGGTGCCGTGCCCGCGCCGCTCAACTATCGTGGTTTCCCGAAGTCGATATGTACCTCCATCAACCATGTGATCTGCCACGGCATTCCGGGGCCGAAAAAACTGCGTGAGGGCGATGCGCTCAATATCGACGTGACGGTCATTCTTGACGGTTGGTACGGCGACACCAGTCGCATGTTCTTTGTTGGCAAACAGAAGCTGCTGTCCGAGCGCTTGTGCATGGTGACGTTTGAAGCCATGTGGAAAGGCATTGAGGCCGTAAAGCCCGGCGCACGTCTTGGCGATATTGGCCACGCCATCCAGACCCATGTGGAAGCCCACCGCTATTCCGTCGTGCGGGACTTTTGCGGTCATGGCATTGGCCGCGTTTTCCATGATGAGCCAAGTGTGATGCACTTTGGCCGCCCGGGCACGGGGCCCGAGTTGAAGCCTGGCATGTTCTTCACCATTGAGCCGATGGTGAATGCCGGCAAGCCCGGTTCCAAGATCCTCGCGGACGGCTGGACCGCGGTCACGCGCGATAAATCGCTTTCCATGCAGTTCGAGCATACCTTGGCGGTCACCGAAGACGGCTATGAGGTCTTCACCAAATCGCCCAAGGGCTGGGAATGCCCACCCTACGACGTGAACGGATAAGGCACGCGGCCTGATGGGGGAGGGGGCCAAAGCGCAAAGTCATATGACCGGGCATCGTGCCCGGTTGAGGGAGCGTTTTCTGAGCGGCGGCCCGGATGGGTTGCCCGACTATGAGCTCCTTGAGCTTCTTCTTTGCCTAGCCATTCCCCGGCGCGATGTAAAACCCCTCGCAAAAGAATTAATCACCCGCTACGGCAGTTACGCTGGTGTGCTGAGCGCAGACGTAGACAGTTTGCGCGCGGCACCGGGGCTTGGTGACACGGCGGTCGCGGCGATCAAGACCGTGCAGGCGTCTGCCCTCCGGCTCGTGAAAGCAGGGGCGAGCGAAAAACCGGTCATGTCAAACTGGTCCCGCGTGCAGGAATATCTGCAGGGTGCCATGGCCCATATCCCGCGCGAACAGTTCCGAATCCTGTTCCTTGACCGCAAAAATACGCTGCTTGCCGATGTTGTCATGAGCGACGGCACCATCGATGAAGCGGCGGTTTACCCCCGCGAAGTCGTGCGCCGCGCGCTTGAACTTGACGCATCGGCGCTTATACTGGTTCATAACCATCCTTCGGGAGACCCAACGCCGAGCCGGGCAGACATCGCTATGACCAAAAATATTGTTGAGACATGCGACCGTATCGGCATCCGGGTGCACGATCATATTATTGTCGGGCGGACCGGGCAGGCGAGCCTGAAGGACCTTGGTTTAATGTAGTTTTAATAGCGGGCGGTTATGGTCGCGCGCAGTATATGAAATTTACAGGCACGGCGCTGCCACACGCGCCGCGAGATTGAGAGACCGATGTTTTGGGAACAAGTAGAATCTACTCGTCAGGCCCTTGAGGACCTGCCAATCTCAGCCAAGGTTGTGCTGATGTCCGCAAACGGCAAGGCACTTCTGATGCGCAAGGACAGCGGCATCTTCGACCTGCCGGGCGGCAAGGTGGAAAGTGGCGAAGACCTGTTTGGCGCACTCAAGCGCGAGGTGAAGGAAGAAACCGGCCTCAAGGTCAAGAAGGTCGAATTTATCTCGTCTTGGGTCAAACATCACCCAACTCTGGGTGACCGGCTGGTGCTTGTTTTCCATGGCCAGCTCAAAAAGCATTCCGATGACATAATTCTGCAACTCTCTTCCGAACATAACTGGGGGGAGTTCAAGGGACCGAAAGGCACCTTCAAGATCAAGGATATACCACCTGGCTATGCCAATGCTCTGCACATCTGTTTTGCGAGATATGGCAAGCCCTAACGGATGAGTGTCGAGCTTGTACGAGATCGAGCGTAAATTTCTGGTCGACAAATCGCGCCTGAAGCTTCCCAAAAAATTCAAATCCATTGAACAGGGTTACATCATGCGCGCGGAAGGCCGGTCCTTGCGTGTGCGCAAGGTGGATGGCGGCTATATCCTCACGCTCAAGATCGGCAAAGGCGCCCGCCGTGTTGAGATCGAACGCCCGCTTGATAAAGCCGAAGGTGCTGCGCTGATGCTACGCACCCTCGATCCTGTGATTGTCAAGAAACGCTATGCCGTCAAACACAAGGGCCACGTTTGGGACGTGGACGTGTTCAAGGGTGAGAACAAAGGCCTTGTGCTGGCGGAGGTCGAGCTTGACGACGAGGACGAAAAATTCGACCGACCGGACTGGGTCACCCGTGAGGTCACAGGTGACCAGCTTTTCCAGAACTCGACACTCGCGACCCACCCCATCTCCATGTGGCGGGAAGCGTTTGACGAATTTTGCCAGCCGCAAGAGGCGATGGCGGACTAATCCTTGTTCCGTTCGGCAATCTCAACCAAGCGCTTGTCGATGTCTGCGTGGCTATACCAGCGCCCGGCCGCCATAACGCCAGCCTGCTTGGTGAGGTTCAAAGCATCAAGGCGGGGGTCGGCGTCCAGCAGGATCAGGTCTGCGCGCGCGCCCGTCTCGATCACGCCAAAACGGTCCTTGTCGGCAAAATAACGGCCGGGGGCTGCTGTGCCGATTTCAAGAATTTGCTCTGGCGTCAGGCCCGCATCCACCATCACCTCAATTTCGCGCCAGATCGAGAAACCCGGCACGGAGAAGGTTTGCGGCGCATCGCTACCCATGGCGAGGTTAAGCCCGGCGTCAGCAAAAGCTTTCAAGAGCATCTGACGGTTTTTGATCACCAGTGCATTCGGGCGCGCATTCTGCGCCGTTTTCGCCCACTGTGCGCGCGTCTCGGCGGGCACATAGGCGTTCTCTTCGCGTGATAGCAGGGCATCAATTTCCGCGTCGCTCAGCGCGTCGCCAGCGCCGTAGCCACTATAAAATGTGTTGAAAAGCGCCTGTGTCGGCACGATCCAAGTGCCGCTGGGCCGGGTGATCGCAACCGCGCGGGCAAGCGCGTCTGCGCTCAGCTCGTGGCTTTCACCATCCAGCCACTCGATATAGCCGTCCATATGATCGATGGAGATTTGCCCTGCCTCAAGCGCATGCTCAATGCCCACATCTGCGGGCACATGGCCGCCAAACGGGTAATTCAGCGCGTTGGCGGTCTCTGCCATCGCATCGTATTCGTCGCGGCTCAGGCCCGGGTGAATTTTCTGCAGGTCCCAACCTTCGCTGGCGTAGCGCGTGGTTTTGGCTCGTGCTTCTTCGACCGAGCTGACGGAATTCCCGTTCAGGCTTGGGGCGGCGAGGTAGAGCATTGGGCCCACGATGTCACCTGCGTTGATGCTGTCCCGCATGGCAAATTGCGCCGCATCACCCAGCATGCCGCGCACCGTGGTGACACCGCCAGCAACATAGAGGAACAGGGTATCCTCGGCGCGTTCCGTGCTCCAGCTTGCAGGGGGTAGGTGGCCATGCATCTCCGTCATGCCGGGGATGAGGAACTTGCCGGTGCCGTCAATAACGGTCAGATCGCTGGTGGCGGGCAGAGGTGCCGCGTCGCTCCTGACGGCGACAATGCGGTCGCCTGAAATATGCACCGCGGCGTTTTCAGTCGCACCGCCTTCCCCCATGCTCAGCACAGTCACATTTTTGATGAGAATGTCACTGTTGCATTCAAGTGTCACAAACATGCTTATGAGTAAGCTGGCTATCATGCGCATAATGTTCCTCCTCGCCCGATGTTGCGGGTATGCTCAGGCGCGGAGCATTGGCTGTCAAGGAAACTTGCGGTGAGCGGCTGTTTCTGCTAGCAGGTCGGCAGATTTTTATTCCTGTATTTTCCGCTATGAGGAGCGCGCCCATGATCCCTCGTTATTCCCGCAAGCAAATGACCGACATTTGGGAAGCGGAAAACCGCTTCCGCATCTGGTTCGAAATTGAAGCCCACGCCTGTGACGCCAACGCAAAGCTGGGCCGTATCCCGGAAGCCGCGGCCAAAGCGGTGTGGGAGCGCGGCAAGTTCGAGGTTGCGCGTATCGACGAGATTGAGCGCGAAGTGAAACACGACGTGATCGCTTTCCTCACCAACCTCGCAGAACATGTGGGTGACGAAGCGCGTTTTGTGCACCAGGGCATGACGTCTTCCGACGTTCTTGACACCTGCCTTAGCGTGCAGCTGGTGCAAGCCGCCGACATTATCATCGACGATCTTGAGAAGCTCCTCGTGGTGCTCAAGCGCCGCGCGGAAGAGCATAAATACACCGTCTGCATCGGTCGTAGCCACGGCATCCATGCTGAGCCGGTGACCTTCGGTCTCAAGATGGCGCAAGCCTATGCAGAGTTCGATCGCTGCCTTGAGCGCATGAAAATGGCGCGCAAGGAAGTGGCGACCTGTGCGATCTCCGGCGCGGTTGGCACCTTCGCCAACATTGACCCGTTCGTGGAAGAATATGTGGCTGAGAAGATGGGCCTCGAAGTCGAGCCTGTGTCGACGCAGGTGATCCCGCGTGACCGTCACGCCATGTATTTCGCCGTGCTCGGTGTTGTCGCAAGCTGTATCGAGCGCCTGGCGGTTGAAATCCGCCACCTGCAGCGTACCGAAGTTCTTGAAGCCCAGGAGTATTTCTCCAAGGGCCAGAAGGGCTCTTCGGCCATGCCACACAAGAAAAACCCGATCCTGACCGAGAACCTCACGGGGCAGGCGCGTTACATCCGCGCCATGGCGATCCCGGCGATGGAAAACGTGGCGCTCTGGCACGAGCGCGATATCTCCCACTCGTCCGTTGAGCGTTACATCGGCCCGGACGCGACTGTGGCGCTTGATTTCTCCCTCGCGCGGCTGACGAACGTGATGGACCAGCTTCTGGTCTATCCAGAAAACATGCTCGACAACATGAACAAGATGGGCGGCCTGCCGAACAGCCAGCGCGTGCTGCTTGAGCTGACGCAGGCTGGTGTAAGCCGCGAGGACGCTTATCGCCTCGTGCAGGAAAACGCCATGAAGGTGTGGGACAGCCGCGGCGCGCTGCAGCTCCTCGATCTGCTGAAGGCAGACGAGACCGTGACGGCGAAAGTATCGCCCGCGCAGCTCGATGAGCTTTTCAATATGGATTACCACACCAAACATGTGGACACGATTTTCAAGCGTGTGTTCGGCGAATAAGCCGGGCGCTTGATGCGGATATGAGAAGGGCGGCCAATGTGCCGCCCTTTTTTTATTTCAGTGCACCATTCAGGAAATCCCTGACCGTTTGCATATAGAAGGCCTCATCCTCCGCCATGGTGGCGTGGCCGGCATCGGGCACAATCACGGTGCGGGAACCTTCGATCATGCCCGCGAACTTCTTGCAGCTTTTGGGCGCAGCTTCATCAAACTCACCACAGATCATCAGGCTGGGCACGGTGATGTTGTGTAGCCGCGCGCTGACGTCATAGTCATGGAGCGTGCCGGGGGCAAAAAACTCGGACGGGCCCCACATATATTCATACATGGCGGAGTTCCGCTTCGGGCCACCTTCGCGGTAATGGCCGCCGGGGCAGGGCGACTTGCGGCACATGTGGCGCTTGTAGAACTCAGCCTCCGCGCGGCGGTACTCCGCCGTATCGGTGGTGCCTGCGGCCTCATGCTTGCGGATGGTCTCAGCTACCTCGCTCGGCAACTGGTCAATCCATAGCTGGTTGTCGGCGATCCATGCCTCGGTGTTGATAAGCGGGCTTGAAAGAATAGCGGCTTTGAGCCCTTCAGGGCGACGCACGGCATATTCAGCCGCGAGTGTCCCGCCCCAGCTATGGCCCGCAATGATCACTTCCTCAAGGCCAAGCGCCTCACGGATATGGTCAATCTCGGCCACGAAACGTTCGACGGTCCAGTTATCCTTGTTGCCCGGGCGGTCCGAATTGCCGGTGCCAAGCTGGTCATAAAGGATGACGGGATATTCGTCCGACAGCGCCACATAGGGCATGTTGCCGCGGTGGGTACCACCCGGCCCGCCATGCATCATGATGATGGCGGGTTTCTTGTGCAGGTGCTCGGCACCGTTCATGCGGTACCAGATACGCCCGCCGTCTACTTCCACATAACCCGCAACCTCAGGGTCCTGATGCGCCGTGGCGGTAGGGGTGAGGAGCGCGAGTGAGAGCGCAGCGGCAACAAGCAGGCGTATCATAGACTGTCCTTAGGCAAGCGCCGCCGCATGGTGGCGCAGGTGGTCTTCGATGAAGGTGGAGATGAAGAAATAGCTGTGGTCGTAACCGGGGTGACGACGTAGCACGAGCTTCTGGCCCGCTTTTTCGCATGCAGCCTCAAAGAGCTCCGGCTTCAACTGGCCTTCAAGGAAATTGTCGGCCAAGCCCTGATCGATCAGGACTTCCGCATCATCCGCACCATGTTTCGCCATCAGCGCGCAGGCGTCATAATCCGCCCACGTGGCGCGGTCAGCACCCAGATAGCCGGTCAGCGCCTTTTCTCCCCATGGGCAATTCAGCGGCGAGACGATGGGCGCGAAGGCGGAAACGCTTTTATAAGCCGCGCGGTTCTTGAGCCAGATGGTGAGCGCCCCATGCCCGCCCATGGAGTGGCCGGTAATGCCCTGCCTGTCCATATCAGCGGGGAAGCTGTTCGCCACCACGCCCGGCAGTTCTTTCGTCACATAGCTATACATGCGGAAGTTTTTGGCCCATGGGGCCTCCGTCGCGTCTACATAAAAGCCTGCGCCCTTGCCGAAGTCATAGCCTTCATCGTCCGGCACTTCGTCGCCGCGCGGGCTGGTGTCCGGGCAGATGATCATGAGGCCCAGTTCCGCGGCCACACGCTGGAAACCTGCTTTCACAGTTGCATTATCTTCGGTACAGGTGAGGCCGGAGAGGTACCAGAGCACTGGTACCTTGCCATGCCTGGCCTGTGGCGGCGAGAAAACGGAAAACCGCATCTCGCAGCCAAGCTCAGCCGAGGTGTGTTTGTAATAGCCCTGCGTGCCACCAAAACAGGCGGTCTCGGAGATAACCTCGAACGACATCAGTATACCACCACCGAGCGGATGCTCTCGCCGTGGTGCATCAGGTCGAACGCCTTGTTGATGTCATCGAGCGGCATGGTGTGGGTGATGAGGTCGTCGATGTTGATCTTGCCGTCCATGTACCAGTCCACGATCTTGGGTACGTCGGTGCGGCCGCGCGCGCCACCGAAGGCGGAACCGCGCCACACACGGCCCGTCACCAGTTGGAACGGACGGGTGGAAATTTCCTGCCCTGCGCCCGCCACGCCAATGATGATGCTTTCGCCCCAGCCCTTGTGGCAGCACTCCAGCGCCTGGCGCATGGTGTTCACATTGCCGATGCATTCAAACGAATAGTCCGCGCCGCCGTTCGTGAGGTCCATGATGGCTTCCATCACGTCGCATTCCTTGGGGTTGATAAAGTCGGTCATGCCGAACTGGCGGCCCATGGCTTCGCGCGCCGGGTTGATATCAACGCCGACAATCTTGTTCGCGCCAACCATGCGCGCGCCTTGAATGACGTTAAGGCCAATGCCGCCAAGGCCGAACACCACAACGTTGGAACCGGGCTCAACCTTCGCATCAAACACCACGGCGCCCACGCCTGTCGTCACGCCGCAGCCGATGTAGCAGATTTTGTCAAACGGGGCGTCCTGCCGCACTTTCGCAAGCGCGATTTCAGGCAGCACAGTGTAGTTCGAGAAGGTGGAGCAGCCCATGTAATGGAGGATCGGCTTGCCGTCGATCGAGAAACGGCTGGTGCCGTCCGGCATCAGGCCCTGGCCCTGGGTTGAGCGGATGCTTTGGCACAGGTTCGTTTTCGGGTGCAGGCAATAATCACACTCCCGGCACTCGGGCGTGTAAAGCGGGATAACATGGTCGCCCGGCTTCAGGCTTTTCACGCCTTCACCAACCTCGAGCACCACACCAGCACCTTCGTGGCCCAGAATGGCCGGGAACGCGCCCTCAGGGTCATCGCCCGACAGGGTGAAAGCGTCGGTGTGGCACACACCCGTGGCTTTTACCTCAACCAGCACTTCACCGGCCTTCGGGCCTTCAAGGTCAACTTCCTCAACCGAAAGCGGCTTCCCGGCGCCCCATGCAACAGCTGCACGTGTTTTCATGATTATCCCCTTGATTATCTGGTACGGCTAGGTGATCCGACCGACAGAACTATATGTACTAAATCAGAATGACGAATTAGAGTGCAACCCGTCTTGGTCAAAGGTGTACCCAATATCTCTTTGGCCTTCAAGAAAACCGAAAGTGGCGAGGGGAATAAATGGCTGTGGATGTAAGCGCAGGGCTTGTGGTGATTGGGGATGAAATCCTTTCCGGCCGCACGCAGGACAAAAACATTTCCTACCTTGCCACATGGCTCAATGAAGCGGGTATCCAGCTGAAGGAAGTGCGCGTGGTGCCGGACGTGGAGGGTGAGATTGTCGCCGCCGTCAATGCGCTGCGCACGCGGTACGACTATTTGTTCACCACCGGTGGCATCGGCCCCACGCATGATGATATCACAGTGGACAGCATCGCTGCCGCCTTCGGTGTGCCTGCGGTTATGCATGAGGAAGCCTTCGCGCGGCTCGAAGCTTATTATGGGGCGGAGAATTTCACCCCGGCCCGCCAGCGCATGGCTCGCGTGCCAAAGGGTGGGCAACTGGTGGACAACCCGGTTTCCATCGCACCCGGCATCAATATTGATAACGTCTTCATCCTCGCCGGTGTGCCCAAAATCATGCAGGCGATGCTTGAGGATCTGCGCCCGCTCCTGCGCTCAGGCCGTAAGGTCTGGACCCAGTCACTCACCATCCACGCGCCCGAAAGTAAATTGGCGGACGGTCTTGGCGAGCTGCAGCGCAAGCACGCTGGTGTCAGCATTGGCAGCTATCCCTTCTATCACGCAGGCGTTGGCGCGCAGGTGGTGATCAGAAGCCCGGATGAGGGCGCGGTGGCAGATGCCATGGCCGACCTGCAGGCCTTCTGCCGCGAAAACGCCTTCTCAAGCGATGGCCCGAGCGAGATCGACTGATCGAGCGTATCCGGCCGCGCGCTCGCCCAAGAAAATGAACAGCGCTACCAGTTGTTTATTGTGATGGGCCGAAGCTTTGGTCTATAACCCGTGGCAGCTTCACGCCCCATGTGCCCGCATGGTGGAATGGTAGACACACAAGACTTAAAATCTTGAGACCGTATGGTCGTGCCGGTTCGAGTCCGGCTGCGGGTACCACTCTTATCTCCGATAAATATCAGAGAACGCCAGCTTGAACAGGCGGATGTAGGTTTGCGTGCCAGCGATGTGGATTACATCGGGCTTGAACTCTGTGATTGCGTCTTTCAGCACTTTCCTGAACGCCCACGCGTCGTTGAACGCAACCTCGGCCAACAACCTCCCTTCCAGCTTTGCTTTTTCGTAGTGCAGGTAGCCGCGGGTGCCGCTCAGGGCGATCTCGCGGACTGTGGCGCCGGTTTCCTCGAACTGCTTGAACAGGCCGTCACGGTCCTTGTCATCGGGCAGGGAGGCAAGGATGAGGGTGCGGGGGCCGGTGAAGGCTTCTCTGTAAAGCTCGCGGTCCGCGGAGGCGGCGTTGATGATGGCGTCATAGGCAATGTGGGTGCCGTTATATTCCACCCAGCCGAAGGAGGGGGAGGCGAGTTCTACCTCGCTTGTCACCTCATGGCCCAGATGCGCGGCAACCGCGCTGCGGGCGAGGCGGTCGTTGACCTCAAACCACGCCGGGTAGGCGGGCAGGCTGCGCGCGGGCGCGAGCGGGGCCGGTGGCGTGGGGATCAGCGTTTTGTAAGTTTCATAGACCGCGGGCAGGCATATGAGATACTCGCTGTTCCCCGCGACCGAAAGTTTGTCTGCCGCTATATCCTTGAGCGTGGGGCCGAGGCTCAAGGCATGTTCGAGCATGATGCTCGTGACAATGCTCACGTGGCTCGCGATCTGCCCCACCTCGTCATGGCGCGCGCCGCGGCCGGTCTCCAGTACAAAGTGGCTCACCCCCTGTTCCGCAAACCACACCAGCGCGATGAGCATGAACAGGCCGGAAGGCGAGAGGTAACCGCCCGCAGGCATGGCGGCCAGCAGCGCCTCGAGCCGGGGCGTGAGGCCGCTGTAGATGCGGGCAAAGTCGGCCTTGCTGACCTGCGTGCCGTTCACCTGCATGCGGTCCGTATGTTCAAGTTCTTCGGGCGAGACCAGAAGGCCCACAGTCGCCTCCGGCAGTTCCGCCTTCAGGTAGCGCGCCACAAGGCGGCTGGTGGTGCCTTTGCCCTTGCTGCCGGTGATGCGGATGGTGCGTTCAGGCGGGGGCAGCACGCCAAGCTCACGCGCGAGGGATATGATCGCCTCCGGCTGTCTGATCTCACGGTCGAACTTGCCCGCGTGGCCCGCCTTGGCCTTCATGTAGGAGGCGAAGATATGGTCCAGCGCTTCCTGATAGTTCATGGACGGGGGCATAAAGGCTGTCTCCTCGGGCGGCAAATGCGCCCAAGCTTTATGCGCCCCGCCGCCTGTTGGCAAGGCCCGCCGCGTGCTCAAGCGTCCATGCTGCCGATGATGGGCAGCACACGCAGCACCTCTGCGCGCTCGAACGTCAGCTCAGTGAAAGGGTTATACTGCTGCAGGAACAGCATGTCGCCGTCCCAGCGGTCAAACTGCTTCACGAGGCCACGGTGGCCCGCAAGCTCCACCAGCACAAAACAGCCTTTCCTCAGCTGTTTGGCAGGGTTCACATACACAAGGTCCCCCGGTGCGTATTTGGGCGCCATGCTGTCGCCGGTGACCACCACGGCAAAGGCGTCATTCACCCCTTCAAGCGAGGCAGGCCGGAAGGTCCAGTCAATGGCGCTTTCCTCCATCACCAGGTTGCCTTCATCGCCGCCCTGGGCACGGCCAAGGACCGGCAGGTCCCGCATGTAGCGGGCGGACCAGCGGCCCGACGCGCTGGGGGCGGAGGGGGAGCTGCCGAGGCTGCCGGAATTTCCGCCCGGCCATCTCAGGCCAAGGGGCTGGTTTGTGGTGCGGTGAAGGCGGTGGCTGAATGCGGGACGCTGCTGTGCTGACATCGTATGTTCTCCTTTTGTTCTATTATGCCTGAAACGCGCACAGAGGGAAGCGCAAAAGTTGCATAGGGTGCATTTTATCGCTGTGCCGCAGAAACGCTGGGCAGAGGGGTGTTTGACGTGCGTGTGCGGGCCCGCACATATCCCGCACACATGTTGCACACTTCTGGCACGGGTCTTGCTTATATGGGGGTGCGGTACTGTCGTGAGGGGGTGAAATAGCCCGTGACCGGTGACCAGGAAGAAGAAATAAGGCTATGACTTTAAAGGAAAAAATACAGGAATGGGATACGCGGACTGCTCAAGTGGGTAGTGCCGGTTCCGCATGTTTTGCCGGGTGGCAGAGCGTGCTTTCGGTATTTTTTGCCTTTGCAGTCTGTGTCTCTGTGAGGGGAGGCTTCGATGTCGCTTAACAGTATTCTGACAACGTCCCTGAGCGGCCTGTTCACCAACCAGTCGGCCATTCGTGTTACCTCGAACAACATCGCGAACGTGAACACCGAAGGCTATGCCCGCTTGCGGGTGAACACGGAAACCAACGTTCTGCAAGGCTCTTCGGCGGGTGTGAACATCTCCGAGATCGAACGTGTGGTTGACCGTTTCCTTGAAGGCGCGCTGCGGACGGCTGGCTCGAACACCTCGGAATTCTCGGTACAGCGCGAGTTTCATGACCGCCTGCAGGGTGTGCTTGGCGACCCGTCGTCCAACAGTTCGCTCTCTGCCCGTATTGACGATATTTTCAAGGCGATCTCTGACTTGGCGCTTAATCCGGCGGATGTACTGCGCCGCCAGCAGACGCTCTCCGAGATCAGCAGCTTTACCGACCAGATCAACCTGTTTCATGAGCAAATCCAGAACCTTAGGGCAGACGCCAGCCAGCAGATGTCCGAGACGGTGGAGCAGATCAACGAGGAACTGCAACGTATTGCAGAGCTTGATCCGCTCTTGAAACGCCAGAAAGCAACGGGCGGTGAGACCGGGGGGCTTGAGGGCCAGCTCGCGCTGTCGCTCAACAAACTTTCAGCGCTTGTCGACATCAAGGTGGAGCGTAACCCTGAAGGCGGTGTGGTTGTGACCACTCAGTCCGGCTATCCGCTTTATGATGGCGCGCTCTCGCAGCTTGAATATGACGCGCCGGGTGTTGTGGATTCGGGCACGCAGTTCCCGAACATCAATATCTACCGTGTCAATAGCGACACACTTGCGCAAACATCGACCGCGAAGGATTTCACGCAGCATGTGCGCTCCGGCAAGCTCGCGGGCCTTCTTGCCATGCGGGACGAGCAGCTTGTTGACCTGTCGCTCTCGCTCGGTGAAATGTCCGCGCGGGTGATGGATGAATTTAACGCGGTGCAAAACCAGTTTGCTTCCGTGCCACCGCCAAACAGCATGACCGGCAAGCAGACCATTGTGGATGCGGCGCATCCCACTGGTTTTACCGGCCAAACCACATTCGCAGTGCTCGATAGCTCGAACCGCGTGGTGAATAAAATCACCATCGATTTTGACGACACGGCAACCTACCCGGATATGCAAAGTGTGATCACCGCGGTGAACGGCGCGCTTGACGGTACGCTTAGCCTCACAAACGGTGTGATGAGCTTCACCGCGGACGACGCGACCCATGGTGTGGTGATTGCCGACGACACGACGAACCCGAGTGACCGGGCAGGGCGTGGTTTCAGCCATTTCTTTGGTATGAATGACCTGCTGACGGCGAGTTCAAGCGGTGTTTACGAGACCGGTGTCACCGGCACTGAAGCACACGGCATGGGCGCGACAGAAGCCATCACCTTCCGTGTCGTGGGTGCAAACGGTGCCGAGCTTGCCACTGTCAGTGTGCCTGTGGGCTCGACCACATCGTTCCAGGATATGGTCACAGCGATCAATAGCGGCGCGACCGGCGTTGGCAACTATTTCAACTTCTCGTTCGATGCCGATGGCCAGCTCAACTATGCCAACACCGCCAATTATGCCGGCGCGAAACTTGAGGTGGTGAATGACACCACCAGCATCGGTAGCACGGGCCTTGCGTTCACCGAAGCTTTTGGTATCGGCGATATGCATCACGCCAACGCGGCGCGGAACATTGAACTGAACCCGGCCATCAAGGAAGATCCGAACCGCCTTGCGCTGGCGCAGTTTGACCTGACGGCCGCTGCCGGCGAGGTTGCGCTTACGGACGGCGACCAGCGCGGCGCGCTTGCGTTCCAGCAACTTGAAACCGCGCTCGTGCACTTCGATGCAGCAGGTGAACTGAAGGCAAACTCGGTCACGCTCAGCCAATATGTTGCGCGGTTCCTTGGCAACGCAGGCCTACAGGCCCAGCGGGCCCAGAATTTGGAAGAAGATAACCTGGCGCTGCAGCAGGAAATTGCGCAGCGCAACGCCGACGTATCCGGCGTGAATATGGACGAGGAACTCGCGAACCTCGTGGTTTACCAGAACGCCTATGGTGCCGCCGCACGGGTGCTCAGCAGCGTGCAGGAGCTATACGATGCCCTGCTGGCTGCGGTGTAAGGAGAGAATAGATGGTAAGGGTTTCATCATTCGGCCAACAGCAGCTCCTGATCAGGGGCATCATGAACAACCAGAGCAAGGTGTTCGATGCCCAGCGTCAGATCGCAACCGGCAAGAAAACCGACGAATACCGTGGCCTTGCAGGCGAAACCGGTACCGTGCTGGGCGCGCGTTCGTTCAAGTCGCGCGTTGAAACGTACCAGCAAACCATCGATACGATCCGCGGCAAGCTGGATGCGAACGACGTGCAACTCGAGGGCATGATCGGCGCGATGGAGAAGATGAAAGAATCGATCCAGACGACGCTTGCCAACGGTCAGGCTGAAGGCTTTTCCGAGCTTCTGGACCAGACATTCAAGTTCGTGGTGAACTCGCTCAATACCAACTTTGATGGCACCTATCTGTTCTCGGGGGCTAAAACCGGCTCTGCCCCGGTGAACGTCAAAAACCTTACGGAGCTCGATACGGTGGCAACAACACCGGGTACAGTTGATGACGCGTTCGATAACGGCAACGTGGCCTTTGAGGCGCGCATTGCTGACGGGGTGGACCTCGAGTTCGGCCTGCTCGCGGATAATGTTGCGGGCGGTATTTTCCAGGAAATGCTCGACCTTTACAGATATGATCAGACTGATGAATTGCAGGGCGAGCTCTCGCAAACGCAGTTTGATTTCCTGCAAGGCCAGATCGCCAGTATCGATACCGCCATCAACAACCTGCGTCAGGTACATGTGTCGAACGGCCTTGCCTATGAGCGCCTTGAGGTGGTGGACGAGCAACACGCGGACACATCCGTGTTCCTTGAAACCTTCATCTCGGACCTTGAGGATGTTGATATTGCTGAGGCAATCACACGCCTCAACAACGATCAGGTCGCGCTTGAGGCTTCCTACCGCGCCATTGGTTCACTGTCGCAGCTTTCGCTCCTGAACTTCCTCTAGGACAGGCGTAAAGGCATTGCATTTCACTGCCGTGCGGATAGATTGGGCACGCTTGATCTATGGCAGAGGGATGTATTGTGGCAGTAACGGCTGAAGAATTCCGGCAAGGTATGCGCCGCTTGGGCGGTGCAGTGAATATCGTCACAGCGTCAGACGGGACCGTCTGGGCCGGCTTGACCGCAACTGCCGTAACCTCTCTGTCTGCCGAACCGCCAAAGCTGCTGGCCTGCATCAACCGGCAAGGTGTGACCTATGACATCGTCTCTCGCGGGCGTACCTTGGCCGTCAACGTGCTGGGGTGCAAACATCAAGCCCTCGCAATGCGTTTCGCAGGACTGAGTGGCGAGCCGGAGACCGAGCGCTTCAAGGACGGCGACTGGGCACCGGGTGTAACGGGTGCGCCGCTGCTTGCCGACGCGCTGGTGGGCTTTGATTGCCGGGTGGAAAGTATTCTCGATGCCGGTAGCCACGCCATCGTGATTGGCAATATCGAAGCAATCCACGTCGCGCCCGGCATGACGGATGACCCGCTTTGCTATATCGACGGCAAGTGGGCAACCCTCACAGCCCTTCCCGAATAGGCCTCCGCGCCGCATCGGTTCATCCATTTTTGACCGCAATCGAATTTTTACCTGTTTGCGCTAAAATTTTCTTTGCAACCGAATCGCAATATATTGACTCTACGAATCATTATGATTCGATATCTTGTGATTTTGAGCCGTTTTCGAGCGAATCGGATGAAGGAATGGCGCTAAAGTGTTGATTCTTGGTTAGGAATCTATATCCTTTGGGTCGCTAGGGATGTTTTTGAGTTGTTTCCGCATGGGGGTTGGGCCGTTTGGTGACCACCAAGTGCGGCAGGAGACGACCGTTGGTCAGCAAGGAATTAGAGAAGCTGCTGTTGCTCGCGAAGAATAAGTCTTCGGAGGGTCGCGCACGCCTTGTTGAAAATATCACCGATCTCTTCCTTTCCAACGAAGGTCGTTTGAGCGAACACGAACGGGCGTTGATGTCCGACATTCTTGGCAAGCTGGTCGGTCAGGTGGAAGCGGATATTCGCAAGGAGCTTGCAAGCTCCCTCGCCATCACTGGTACAGAGTTGCCCGACATTGTGAAAATGCTCGCGAGCGACGAAATCGAGATTGCCCGCCCGCTCCTGGAGAAAAGTGCCTTGCTCAAGGACCCGGACCTTATCGAAATCATCCGCATGCGTACGGATGAACACCGTATGGCGATTGCCATGCGGGATGACGTTTCCGAACAGGTATCCAACGCGCTCGTTGAATATGGCGGCGAGGATGTGATCGAGACGCTGCTGAATAATCACGACACTACGATCTCCAAGCGTGCCATGGAATATCTGGTCGCGGAATCGCGCCGTGTTGACCGTTTCCAGGAGCCGCTTTTGCAGCGCTCCGATCTGCCGGGGGACCTTGCCTACCGCATGTATTGGTGGGTTTCGGCCGCGCTGAGGAAGCGCATCCTTTCAGATTATGAGGTTGACCCGCTTGTGTTTGAACAGGCGGTCCGCCGAGCAGCCAATACCGTTCTGGTGGATCAGGGTGATGAGCAGAGCGCCTATGTGCGCGCGCAAAAGCTTGTGCGCCGTATGGCTGAAAACGGCGAACTCACGATCCAGTTTCTCGTGAATGCGCTACGGCAGCAGCGTGTGGCCGTGTTTGTGGCGGGTCTTGCTGAGCTTGGCGGCATCAATTTCCGGACGGCTTGGCGCATCTTCTCCGACAAGGGCGGGGAGAGCTTTGCCATTCTTGCCAAGGCGGTGGGCGTGGACCGCAATCAGTTTACCAGCATTTACCTGCTTGTTGTGCAGGCGCGCGAGGGCGGCGCGGCGAAATCGCCTGGGGTTTTGAAAGATATATTGGCGCTTTTTGACAGTACCAGCGAAGCCAATGCAAAGGGAGCATTGCAGGTTTGGCAACGTGACAGTGCGTATCAGGAAGCAATCGAAGAACTGGAAAGGGTAGGGTAGCCCAGCCTGTAGGGGGCACAGGGGCATGCTCGGGAGGATACCTGAATGAAGCTCGATAACCAGTTGGATGACGAAAAGATCGTCGATCTCGCGGGCCGCCGTAGTGGCGAAGCTGCAGACGGGGCCTTTGGGGCAAGCATCCAGCGCACACAATCTCGCCAGGTTGCCGCGAATGAGCAGGCACTAGGGCTTGTCGCTCGCATCATCATGGATGAAAGCCTGCCGTTTTATGTGTGTTCGCTCGATGGCACGGTTATTCATGTCAACGATCATTATAAATCGATAGACAAGGCGCTGGGCGAAATGACGCTCGCGCCCGGCGAAGCCCAGCTTGCTGGCCGCTTCGCTGTGCCTTCGCTGAAGCCGGTGATTGATGATGTGCTCGCAAGCGACACCACTGTGCGCGCGGAAGAGATTGTGCGCATTGGTGGGCATGAGCGTATTTTCCTTGGCCGCCACACCCCGGTGCGCAACGAGCGCGGCGATGTTGTTGCGGTTGCAGGTACCTATGAAGATGTAACCGCGCAGGTGCGTGGCATTGAAGAAGCGAACCGCACGCAAAGCCGGTTCCAGGACTTCGCCCGCGCAAGCTCTGACTGGTTCTTCGAATGTGACGCGGACATGCGTATTCGTTCGCTGTCTGACCGTTTTACGGCCATTGTTGGCCAGCCTGCCTCGCTTTTCATTGGTTCAAAGTTCGAACAGTTTGGCCGTTTTGAAGAAAACCTTGATGGTCGCATGGACGGCATTCAGGGCATCAAGATGCGCAAGCCGTTCCGTGAGCAGCTTTTTGTGGTCTCCGACCCAAGCGGCGAGGAATTGAAGTTCCACCTGTCTGCTGTGCCTGTGTTCGACCGCCAGACCGGCGATTTCCGCGGCTACCGCGGTGTAGGCATGGACGTGAGCGGGCGCTACAAACAGGCGTCAGAGGCGGACCAGATCCGCAAGAATCTCGAGACCTTGCTGCGTGAACTCACCCGCAAGAATTTGGCACTTGATGAAGCTACAGTGCAGGCGACAAGCGCTCTTCGCGCCAAGAACGAGTTCCTGGCGGCCATGAGCCACGAGCTGCGCACCCCGCTCAACGCCATCATCGGCTTTGCCGAAGCGTTCGAGCAGGAGACCTTTGGCGAACTTGAAAAAGCCTACCTCAACTATGCGACCGATATCCGTAAGTCCGGCCAGCACCTTCTGGGGCTGATCAACGATATTCTGGACGTTGCTGTCATTGAGAGTGGAGGTCTGTCGCTTTCAATCGACGAACTTTCGCTCGAGCAGGTTTTCCTCAAGGCCGTGCAAATGAACAAGGATGCTGCGATCAAGAAGTCGCTTGATATTGTAGCGCTTGCGGTGGAAAGCGATGCTTTCATCAAGGCTGACGACCGCCGCACGACACAGATTTTTGTGAACCTGCTGTCGAACGCGATCAAGTTTACGCCTGAAGGCGGCAAGATCGGCGCTGATATCGCGGTGAATACGTCCGCCAACAATGTTGCCATCGCCGTTTGGGATACCGGCATTGGTATCTCTGAAGAGCACATCGAACATGTGTTCGAGAAGTTCCATCAGGTGACGGAGCACATCTATTCGCGCAAGCAGGAAGGCACGGGCCTCGGGCTTCATATCAGCCGCGAGCTGGCGCGCAAGATGGGTGGCGATATTACGCTTGTCAGTGTGGAAGGTGAGGGCAGCCGCTTTACGGTAACCCTGCCGCTGGCCACGGGCACCGTGTCGGACGACGATAATTTTATCTGAGAATAAATAACCCGGAAAAATTCGGGACGGGAGTTGGGGCGCACGCGGGAAGACCTGCGGCGCCCCAATTTTATTATTTGGCGCTCAGGAAGTCGCGAATGTCTTTCACGAGCTTTTCAAGCGATGGCTCATGCACATACATCATGTGGCCGCTTTCATAGTAGGTGAAGGTCACGCGGTTTGTGTCGATGCCATTGGCGTTGAAAGTGTTTTCGGTCGCGAAGAACGGTGTCGCGAGGTCATAGTAGCCGTTGGCCACCAGCACACGGAAATCCTTGTTCTGGCGCATGGCTTCGCCCACATGCGGCGCCACATTCGGGTAGCCTTCGCTGTAGCCACGCTTGCGCGGCTCGGCCCAGTGGCGGCCAGGTGTGCCGGAAAGCACCTCATAGCGGCGTTCGATATCAACACCTAGGTCGTTGTGAAGATACTGGTAAATGCCTGCCGTATAGGCCGCATCAATGCCGTAGCCGGACGGGTCGCCATCAAAGGTGTCGCCAGTGCCTTCATAGTCGCGGCCTTTGTAGCGACTGTCGAGGCGGCCGGTGACAAACCCTTCGTCGCGCAGCAGTTCTTTCATGAAGCGCATGTTATTGACGCGAAGGTTCGCGTTCTTCACATACTGAAGGCTGAGGCCGGTGTAGCCTGCCACTTTTTCAGCAACTGCGTTGAACTCAGCGTCCGTCAGGCGGTTGCCTTGCAGAAGTGCACTTGCGTATTCACCAAGGGTGAAGCCGCGCACTTCTTCAATGAAGCCGTCAAGCGTGCGTCCTGCCTTGTCCACTTTGCCGTGATACCATGCGGTGGCAGCCATCGTCGGCAGGTAGGAGATATACGGAGTGTCGTTACCGGGCTGATAGCGTGCGGTCTGGAAATCGAGGATCGAAGAAATGAACACGATACCGTTCATCGCGATATCGGACCAACCGCCCTGCAGTTCTTCCATCAGCGCGGCCGCGCGTGTGGTGCCATAGCTTTCGCCGGAGAGGTATTTCGGGCTGTTCCAGCGCTTGTTTTTCACCAGCCACAGGCGGATGAACTCAGCGATGGACTGGGCGTCATTCTTGATGCCCCAGAAATCCTTGCCTTCGCCTTTGCCGATGGCGCGGCTATAGCCGGTGCCCACAGGGTCGATAAAGACCATGTCAGCCACATCAAGAATGGAAAGTGGGTTGTCTTCAAGGCGGAAGGGTGCTGCGCCGTCATCTTCCGCGTCGCTTGGCACCACAACCCGTTTTGGACCGTATACGCCGAGGTGCAGCCAAAGGCTGGCAGAACCCGGGCCACCATTGAAGATGAAGAAAACCGGGCGGTCGTCGCTCGGCTTCACGTCCGTCCGCAGATAGCTGACGGAGAAGATGGCGGCGGTTTCGTCACCGTCATCGTTCTTGAGGTATGTTTCACCAGCGATCGTCTTGTAGCGCAGCTTTACGCCATTAAAGCTTCCGGATTTCTCGGATTCATAGACTTTGGCAGCCTCAACTGGCGCTGCCTTTTTGTCTTTTTTGTCGTCAGCGATACTGGGCGCCACGACAAGGCCAGCCAAGGTAAGGCCAGCGATAATCTTTGATATGGTTTTCAATGTCAGTCCCCCTGATATTTGGATGCTCCCTCGCTAGCGCGCCGGGGCAATCCTGTCCGCCCAAAAGCGATCAAAGGTGCGCTTCAGTAGGCGAACTGTTCCGTGAAAATCCGCTCTGCGAGCGTATAGTCCTTGTCGAACATGAGGGTGAAGGAAACGTCGGGTGCTTCCTCGACCACCACATGGCGCACGTCCCGCACTTCGTGCATGTCCGCAACGGCGGAAACCGGTCGCTTTTGCGGCTGGTTGATCGAAAATTCCACGCATACATGGCGCGGCAGCAGGGCACCACGCCAACGCCGTGGCCGGAAGGCGGAAAGCGGTGTGAGCGCAAGAAGGTCAGAGCCTAGTGGAATGATCGGGCCATGCGCCGAAAGGTTATAGGCGGTGCTACCGGCAGGTGTTGCCACAAGCACGCCGTCGCCGACCATTTCAGGCATACGGACCTTGCCGTCGATCGAGATGCGCAGTTTGGCCGCCTGCCGCGTTTCCCGCAGCAGCGAGACTTCGTTGACCGCCAGATATTCCACCACTTCGCCGTCGCAGCGCGTGGCGCGCATGCGCAAAGGATGCATGGTGTAGCTCTCGGCCTGCGCCAGGCGGTCCATCAGGTCCTCATCCCCAAATTCGTTCATGAGGAAGCCGACAGTACCCTTGTTCATGCCGAAAATCGGGATGTTGCGGCCCATATAGGCATGCAGCGTCTGCAGCATAAAGCCGTCACCGCCGAGGGCGACGATCACGTCGGCTTCCTTGGTGCTGACCGCTTTAAAACGGTTCCGTAACAATTGTGCTGCTTGCCCGGCCTCGCCGAACTCGCTCGCAATGATCGCGATTTTCATATGGTGTGTCCCTTAACTGAGAGGGAGTATAAGGCAATTTTGCGCGAGGGCGAGGGAGAATTTATTGCCTGATAATTCAGGCGCTTAGGCTGTACAGCTTATCCGCCGGTCTGGCTCATGTGTCGCCCGACCTTACCAACCATCTGCCCACCCTGCATGGCGAAGTCATGGCCCTTTGGTTTTGCACCAATCGCGCGGTCAAGCGCTGAATGAAGGTCGCCTTGTGGGTTGTCGGAGCGGAGCGCTGCTCTGAGGTCAACGTGATCGTCTTGCCCGAGGCACATGTATATGCGGCCCGTACAGGTCACGCGCACACGGTTGCAGCCGTCACAGAAATTGCCGGTCAGCGGCGTGATAAGGCCGAGCCGTCGGCCTGTGTCACCAATATTGAAGTACCGCGCAGGGCCTCCTGTGCGGTGGCCGGACGGTGTGAATTGCCAACGCGTCTTCAAGTCCGCCATCACGGCGGTTAGCGGCAGGTAATTATCTTCCCGTGCGTCAGCCACGTCACCGAGCGGCATGGTCTCAATAAGCGTAAGGTCCAGCCCCTCGCTCACGCACCAGGCAAGCAGGTCAGCCAGTTCGCCATCATTCCCGCCTTTGAGCGCGACGGTATTGATTTTGACAGCAATGCCAGCGTCGCGTGCGGCGGCAATACCGGCCAGCACGTCCTCAATGCGGTCACGGCGGGTGATTTCGGCAAATTTCTCTGCGTTCAGGGTGTCGAGCGACACATTGATACGCTTTACACCTGCGTTTGCGAGGTCGCGCGCCATCGGCACAAGTTGGGTGCCGTTGGTGGTGAGGGTGATTTCGTCAAGATTGCCACGGCCAACTTCTTGCCCGAGCGCATCAACAAGCCACAGGATATTTTTGCGCACGAGCGGTTCACCGCCTGTCAGCCTGATGCGCCGCACACCACGCTCCATAAACGCGCGCGAAAGTGTCAGCATTTCCTCAAGTGTCAGTACCTCGGGCTTTGGCAGGAACGTCATATGTTCCGCCATACAGTAGCGGCAGCGAAGGTCACACCGGTCTGTTACAGACAGGCGCAAATAGGTAATGCTGCGCCCAAACGGGTCCTTGAGCGGCGTCGCGGCCGGGGTATGCGAATAAGTGTCGGGCATAAGCGCAATGTTGGCATTCGCGCGGTCGCCGTCAAGTCATTAGAATGTGATGAGGAGAGGGCGGGTTAGCCCTTGTCGTCCAAAAGGGAGCCGAGAGTTTCGTCCACGCGCTGGAAAACCCTGGCGTTGGCTTTGAAGGCGTGCTCTTCGGCCTTGAGGTCAACCATCTGCTGCAGAAGGTCTGAGTAACCGACGCCGCCACCTGGCGCAGCCACAGGCGCGCCGCTTGCGGGCTTTTGCGTACCTTGTTCCGGACTGTCTTCCAGGGTGAACGACGCAGCTTCACCGGTTGCCTTCAGGATCTCCTGGGCTATGTCAGTAGCGCGGCGTTCTGCTTTCAGCATGCCGCCCGCGGCAATTTTGAGTGCGTCGATCATATTCTGTGATCCCTTGGTTTCCGGGCCATCATATACAGATTTTCTGAAATGCGCTTTAAGAATTGTGTACAATTTTAGCCATTGTTGGAGCGCCAGCGGCGAAAGGGATTTTTTATGCAGATAGACGTAGTGATTGATGTAGTGTGCCCATGGTGTTTTGTTGGCAAGAGACAGCTCGATCGTGCCCTTGAGATGCGCCCGGGCGTTGTCACTTCAGTGCGCTATCTGCCCTACCAGCTCTCGGCGGAGACGCCAGCAGAAGGCGTAGACCGCAACGAATACTACGAGAAGAAGTTTGGCAACAGCCCACAGTTTCAGGCAGCACGCCAGCATCTGCGGACGCTAGGTGAGGCGCTTGGCATACAGTTCGATTTCGAGAGTGAATGCCGCATTGCCAATACGCTTGATGCGCATCGTCTTCTTCGCTGGGGCTACGGTGCTGGCGTACAGCCACAATTGGCTGACGCCCTGATGAAGGCTTACTTCGAGGACTGTGAGTTTCTGGGCGACCGGGAATTGCTTGCTTCCATTGCAGGGCGCGTTGGCATGGACGAAAATCTGGTACGCGAACTTCTCGCAACCGACCGTGACAAGGCTGAGACACAGAATGATATCATGCAGGTGCAGCGCATGGGCGTAAGTGGCGTGCCGCTTTACATCCTCGACCAACGCGTGGGGCTTTCTGGTGCGCAGGGAGAAGCCACCATTGCCGACGCCATTGACCGTGTCAGCGCTGGCGAGTAGGCCTGCCCGAAACGAAAGGAGCATCCCTTAGGGAAAAAGGGATGCTCCGCTCGGTACAATGGGGGTACTCAAAACCCCGACCTAGGGTGGAGGTCGGACAGGAACCGGAGAGGATGGGGGCCTCCCCGTTATACGGGTACCCGTTTTGGGAGTGCGGATACCCGATCTCGTGGTCCGTTAGAAGCGTGCCAGAAGGCCTGCTTTACCGGTCCATTGTTTGATGCCGTCACCGTAGGTGGTGTAATCCACACCGGTACGAAGGCTCAGGCCGTTTGCGATTGCGCGCTCATAGCCCGCACCAAAGCGCCACCCACCTTCTGTGAAGCTGTCTTCGATGCCTGCTTCCGTTACGTCGAAGCGTGTACGGGCGTAACCCGCTTTACCGTAGACAAGGTTGTTGCCGTCGGCGCCAAAGGCTTGACCAAGGATCAGCGAGCCGCTGTATTCATAATCGGTGTTGCGGGAATTCTGTTGGTTATAGCCGGTGTCACCGAAGGTACCTTCAACACCGAGAACCATGTTGCTTTCAGACTGGATGCGGTAGCCGAGCACACCACCGTAATAGATGCTGCGATCACGCTTCTCAGCAGATGACATGCGGGTCCAGTCAACGCCAGCTTCGGCGCCTGCATACATACCCT
The DNA here is from genome assembly GCF_000375545.1 of Kordiimonas gwangyangensis DSM 19435 = JCM 12864. GTDB lineage: Bacteria > Pseudomonadota > Alphaproteobacteria > Sphingomonadales > Kordiimonadaceae > Kordiimonas > Kordiimonas gwangyangensis. The sequence goes on along the minus strand of NZ_AQXF01000006.1, from coordinate 233,861 downwards.
CAAATGGTTTTGCATCCTGCGCGGCTGCTGCACCTGCAAGAAGTGCGGTTGCGGCGGTGGTTGCGATAAGCGTTTTCAATACTTTCATAGGTCGTCTCCAAATCTATCCATTGCTGCTAGCCAAGGTTTTTGTTGTGGCTTGGATGATTGGACTTTCGCGCCCGACTGGGGCCGCGAAATGGATGGGAAACGGCGGAAATAAGAAAAATTATGTCTTTTTGTGGCGGCCAGATGAACGCTTGTTCAGGCGGGATGGGTAGCTGTCCCGGACAGCTACCCATGCTCGGGTCAATTGCTGCGCGTGGCGGGGCGCAGCAGGACGATGGTTGCGAGAAGGGCCGACAACACACTGGCTGCCAGCACGCCGAGACGCACATCTGCGTTCATCTCAGGGGAACTGTAGGCAAGGCTGCCGATAAAAAGGCTCATGGTGAAGCCGATACCGGCAAGGTGGCCCGCCCCCCAGATGTGGCGCATGGTCAGGCTGCCCGGCAGCTTGGTCTTGAACAGATAGACGGCGGCCAGCGCGCCAGCGATCACACCGATAGGTTTGCCAATAGCGAGACCTGCCAGCACACCAAAGCTGACTGGCTCAAGCACGCTCGCGAATGTCAGGCCTGCGAGCGACACACCGGCGTTAGCAAAAGCAAACAGCGGCAGGATCATCAAGGTTACCGGGTTCTGGAGGTTATGCTCCAGATCCTCAAGCGGGGAATGACCCTCGTGGTCTTTTGTCGCCGGGATTGCGAGGCCAACGGCCACACCAGCCAGCGTAGCGTGCACACCGGACTTCAGGACAAAGAGCCAGATCAGTGCGCCAAGGAACAGATAGGCGGACGTGTTGCGCACCCCAAACCGGTTGAGCACAAAGAGGCCCACACAGCCCGCCAGCGCGAGCGAAAGCGAAAGCGTTGACAGGTCGGCGGTATAAAAGGCGGCGATAATGATCACTGCACCAAGGTCATCAAGGATGGCGAGCGTGAGCAGGAACAGCTTCAACTCGGGCGGCACGCGTGAGCCGAGAAGCGCGAGCACACCAACCGCAAAGGCGATGTCGGTTGCGGTGGGAATAGCCCAACCGGCCATGGCTTCCATATTGCCGCCGTTCACCAGCCAGAAGGCAAGGGCAGGCACCGCCATGCCGCCCACGGCTGCGAGGCCGGGCAGGGCGACAGATTTCATGTCGGACAGCTCGCCAGACGTGACTTCACGTTTGATCTCAAGCCCCACCAGCATGAAGAAGATCGCCATCAGGCCTTCATTGATCCAGAGAAGCAGAGGTTTCGAGAGGCCATAATCGCCAACCGAGATGGTGCCCTCCGCAAGAAGCAGCCGTTCATAGGCGGGCCCGAGTGCTGAGTTGTTGAGAATAATCGCGAACAAAGCTGCTGCAATAAGCAGCAGGCCACCAATAGCGTCAGGCGAAAGTCTGAGTTTCATGCAAGTCTCCCACGTTTCGTCAGCATATGGAGACAGTGCAGTGCTTTACAAGATTAATCCGACCAAAATCGTCCGGATAATCGACCCGGTCTAGTCGACGAGCGATGCCAGCTTGCGCGCGACAGCGGCCACGGCTTTGAGGCGGGCGCCGATCTTGTCCATGCGGGCGAAGTAAACAAGCTTATGGTCGGGCCGGAGCTTGGCGGTGGCACCGGTCGAGGAAATGAACTCCACAAGGCCCGCCGGGTTCGAGAATTTGTCACCGCGGAAGGAGATGGTCATGCCCTTCGCACCTGCCTCCAGCTTGTCGATGCCCGCGCGTTTGGCATGGCCCTTGATGATCATGATGGCGGCAAGCTGCTTCACCTCGTTCGGCAGCGGGCCGAAACGGTCGATCAATTCAGCGCAGAAACCGTCCACATCCTCGCGGGTGTCAAGGTCGGCAAGGCGGCGATAGAGCGCCATACGCTGCGTGAGGTCGGGCACGTAACGCTCGGGGATCATGACAGTGGCGCCAAGGTTGATGGTCGGCGACCACTGGGTGTCTTCATAGTCATCGTCGCCAGCGCCGCCCGCCCGCGCCTCGGCAACCGCTTCTTCAAGCATTTTCTGGTAAAGCTCGACCCCCACTTCCTTGATGTGGCCCGATTGCTCGTCACCCAAGAGGTTACCCGCGCCGCGAATGTCCATATCGTGGCTCGCGATGGTGAAGCCAGCGCCAAGGGTATCAAGCGCCTGCAATACCTGCAGGCGTTTGTCGGCATTCTCGGTCACCAGCCGGTTGGCTGGGGTGGTGAGATAGGCGTAAGCGCGGGTCTTCGACCGGCCCACGCGGCCACGAAGCTGGTAAAGCTGCGCGAGGCCGAACATATCCGCCCGGTGCACGACCATGGTATTGGCGGTGGGGATGTCGATCCCGCTTTCGATGATGGTGGTGGATAAGAGCACATCATACCGCCCTTCATAGAAGGCGGTCATCACGTCCTCAATCGCGGACGGTGCCATTTGCCCGTGGCCGATGACAAATTTGACCTCCGGCACATGCTCCTTGAGGAAAGTGGCGGCTTCTTCGAGGTCTGCGATGCGCGGCACCACATAGAAGCTCTGTCCGCCGCGGTAATGTTCCCGCAAGAGCGCTTCGCGCACCACAACGGGGTCGAAGGGCAGCACGAAGGTGCGCACCGCCAGGCGGTCCACCGGTGGTGTGGCGATGATACTGAGGTCACGAATGCCGGACATGGCCATTTGCAGCGTGCGCGGGATGGGTGTTGCCGTCAAAGTCAGCACATGCACGTTGGCCTTCAACTCCTTCAGCTTTTCCTTGTGCGCGACACCGAAATGCTGTTCCTCATCCACGATCAGGAGGCCGAGTTCCTTGAACTCGATGCCCTTGGCCAGAAGCGCGTGCGTGCCGATGACGATATCCACCGTACCCTTGCGCATCTCTTCCTTGGTGGCCTTGGCTTCCTTCGCGCTCACGAGGCGGGAAAGCTGTGCCACGCGCACTGGCAGGCCTTTGAAGCGTTCAGTGAAATTGAGGAAATGCTGGCGCGCGAGCAGAGTGGTGGGCGCGACCACAACAACCTGATGCCCGGCCATCACGGCCAGGAAAGCGGCCCTCAGCGCCACCTCGGTCTTGCCGAAGCCCACGTCACCACACACCAGCCGATCCATCGGACGACCGGAGGAGAGGTCAGCCGCCACTTCACCAATGGCGCGGAGCTGGTCGTCTGTCTCCTGATAGGGGAAGCGGGCGGCGAATTCGTCGTAAATGCCCTCGGGCGGCGCAATGCGCTGGCCTTCCCTTAGCGCGCGGGCAGCGGCAAGCTTGATGAGCTGGCCCGCCATCTCGCGGATGCGTTCCTTGGCCTTGGCCTTGCGCGCCTGCCACGCCACACCACCGAGCTTGTCGAGCTGGGCACCGGCATCCTCGCCGCCAAAGCGGGAGAGCACCTCGATATTCTCAACGGGTACAAAAAGCTTGTCGCCGCCATGGTAGATGACGAGCAGGCAGTCATGCGCCGCGCCTGAGACAGTGACTGTTTCCAGCCCTTCGAAGCGGCCGATGCCGTGGCTCGCGTGTACCACCATGTCGCCGGGCGCAAGCGCGCTGGCTTCCTTGAGGAAATTATCCGCGCGTTTGCTGCGTCGCGCCTTGCGCACCAGCCGGTCGCCGAGCACATCCTGCTCTGAGATAACGGCAAGGTCGCTGGTCTCGAAGCCACGTTCGAGCGGCAGCACGGTCACGGCGATGCTGGTCTTGTTCTCGCGCCGGATGTCTTCCCAGGTCTCGGCCAGCCCCACGGGCATCAGGCCGTGGTCTTCAAGCACACCCTTGAGGCGATCGGCCGCCCCCGCCGAATAGCTCGCGAACACCACACGCTTGCCCGCCGCACGCAGCGATTTCACATGGTCGCGCACCGCGTCATAAACATTCACCTCGCGGTTGTTGCGCTCAGGGCCAAAGTCGCGGCCCTGCCGCGCACCAAAGCTTAGCACATTGATCGCGGGCGGTTCCTCGAACGGGGTCAGGCGGCGGGCGTTGCGCTCGTCCTGTTCATTCTCCCATTCGTCCGCACCCAGATAGAGAAGCCCGCTCGGGATCGGCTTGTAGGGTGGTGTGGTGATGGATTTGTTCGTGCGCGCAATGTCCCACGCTTCCTTGCGCGCGGCATAATAATCGTCAACCGCCTTGAAACGCTCAGCTGCGGCATCCTCCACCTGATGGTCGAGTGTGAAGACCGGTGCATCAAGATAATCGAACAGCGTTGCCATTTCTTCATGGAAGAAAGGCAGCCAGTGTTCGGCACCCTGGTATTTGCGGCCTTCGCTGATCGCCTCGTAAAGCAGGTCATCACCCTTGGCTGGGCCGAAGGTGTTCACATAATTGCGGCGGAAACGCTCGATACCCTTCGCGCTCAACGAAAATTCGCTGGCGGGCTTCAGATGAAGGCGTGGTGCCTTGCCGATCGTGCGCTGGTCCAAGGGGTCAAAACGCCGGATGGTATCCAGCTCATCGCCGAAGAAGTCGAGCCTGAGCGGGCTTTCCTCACCGGGCGGGAAAATATCCAGCAGGCCGCCACGCACGGCAAATTCGCCCGGCTCCATCACCTGGCCCGAACGGGTATAGCCGTTGGAGGCGAGAAACTCGGTCAGGTTGACCATATCCACCGTGTCGCCCGGTTCGGCGTGGAAGGTGGCACCGGCGACCGCATCGGGGCTCGGTACACGCTGCAACACGGCGTTCACGGTGGTGATCACGAGAAGCGGGGTCTTGAGCCTACGGTTCGTCAGCCGCGACAGCGCCGCCATGCGCTTGGCAACAATGTCGCCCTGTGGGCTGACCCGGTCATAGGGCAGGCAGTCCCACGCCGGGAACTCGACAATCTCGAGCCGGGGCGCGAAGAAACGCACCGCGTGCCTCAGCGCCATCATGCGGCCATCGTCGCTCGCCACATGCAGCACGGCCTGCTTGGCCTCCGCAAACGCGCTTTCCGCAAGGGTCGCAAGCAGCATGGCATCATAGCCACCCGGCACGCCCGAGAGGGTAAGCGGCATTTCAGCGCTGACAAGCTCCTTGAGGTGCTGCATGGTGGGTGTCCTGCCTCAGCGTGCCTTGAGGGTCATGAAATCGAGCTTCTGCAGCCGGTCCATCATCTCGCCCTGGAAGGCTTCCGGCACATTTTCGCCCTTCGTTACCCAGCCGAGGATCTCATGGTCCTGCTCTTCAAAAAGCCGCTCGAACCACGCGCAATCATCCTCCGAGAAACTGTCGCCAAACGCCTCGACAAAATTGCCGAAGATGAGGTCCAGTTCCTTGATGCCCCGGTGCCATGCCCGGAACTTCAGGCGCCGCCTGCGGTTCTCAAGGTCCAGGTCGCCGTGCGGATCATAGGTGGATTTCTGCATCGCTCGTGCCTCTGTCGGTATGATTATGATTGCCCGATTGCTGGGCGGCACACCATAAGCTAAGGTCTGGGCTCGTTAAAGCAAAACTTCGTATAAATTCAAGGGGGACTGCGGCCTTATGCGGCCTGAGGCGCTGTTTGATTATTTTAGCGATATTGAACGCCTGCCGGGCATTGGCAAGCGTAACCGGCAGGCGATTGAAAAGCTTGCGGGCACCCGTACGCGCGATCTGCTTTTCCATCTGCCCACCGGGCTGATTGACCGCCGCTATCGCCCCACGGTTGCCGCCGCCACGCCGGGCAGTATCGCAACGCTCGAAGTCACCGTTGAAGAGCACCGCCCCTCCCAGAACCGCCGCGCACCTTACCGTGTGATATGCCGGGATGCCTCGGGCGAACTGACGCTCGTATTCTTCAACGCACGTGGGGATTATCTCCGGAAACAGTTACCTGAAGGCGAAGTGCGGCTGATTAGCGGCAAGGTGGAGCATTATCTGAGCCAGGTGCAGATGACCCACCCGGATTATATCGTCGCGCCCGAGAATGCGGCTGAGCTGCCTGCGGTCGAGACCATCTACCCGCTCACCGCCGGGCTGTCTGGCAAAATCCTCCGCAAGGCCATCCTCGCCGCGCTCGAGAGTGTGCCTGACCTGCCCGAGTGGCAGGAGCCAAGCGTGGTGGCGCGCGAAGGCTGGATGCCGATTTTGGATGCCCTCCATGCCATCCATGAGCCTGATGGGCCCGAAGACCTCGCACCCCGCAGCAAAGCGCGGCGGCGGCTGGCGGCAGATGAACTGCTGGCGAGCCAGCTCGCCCTCGCCATTGTGCGCGAACGAACGCGCAAGAAGCGTGGTCGCCGCCTTCAGGGCAGCCGCCATATCCGCGACCGTATCCTCGCTGCATTGCCTTATAAGCTGACAGGCGACCAGAAAACCGCGCTGGATGAGATTGTGGGTGATCTGGAGAGCGACCGCGCCATGCTGCGCCTGCTGCAGGGTGATGTGGGCAGCGGCAAGACTGTGGTGGCGCTTCTGGCCATGGCCGCAGCGGTGGAGGCAGGTGTGCAGTGCGCGCTTCTGGCCCCCACCGAAATCCTCGCGAACCAGCACCTGGAGACCCTGCAGCCGCTCGCGGAGAAGGCAGGGCTAAGGATCGCGCTCCTGACCGGGCGCTCGAAGGGCAAGCCCCGGCAGGCGGTGCTGGAGCCTTTGGCGGCGGGCGAGATTGACATCCTCGTCGGTACCCATGCGCTTATTCAGGGTGATGTTGCGTTCAAGGACCTCGGATTTGCGATCATTGACGAACAGCACCGTTTTGGCGTGCAGCAGCGCCTCGCGCTCGCGGGCAAGGCGTCGGCGGGCATTGACGTGCTGGGTATGACCGCGACCCCGATCCCGCGCACACTCACGCTCACGGTTTACGGTGACCTCGATGTTTCCCGCATTATGGAAAAGCCACCGGGGCGCTTGCCGGTCGATACGCGTGTGGTGGCGCTGGACCGTATCGCCGATGTGGCTGCCGGTATCCAGCGCGCGGTGGCATCCGGCGCGCGTGCCTACTGGGTGTGCCCCTTGGTGGAAGAAAGCGAGAAGCTTGATATCGCTGCGGCGGAGGAACGATACGCCAGTCTCAAGGGCATGTTCGGGCCGCGTGTTGGCTTGGTGCACGGCAAGATGAAGGGCGCGGAGAAAGACGAGGTCATGGCCCGCTTCCAGCGCGGTGAGATCAGCGTGCTGGTGTCTACCACCGTCATCGAGGTCGGCGTGAATGTGCCCGAAGCCACCATCATGGTGATCGAGCAGGCCGAGCGTTTTGGCCTTGCGCAGCTTCACCAGCTTCGGGGCAGGGTCGGGCGCGGCAGCGGCAAATCAAGTTGTATCCTGTTGCGCGCCAACGAGATCGGCGAGGTTGCCCGCGCGCGCCTCAAGATCATGCGCGAGAGCGAGGACGGTTTCTTGATTGCGGAAGAAGACTTGCGGCTGAGAGGCGGCGGCGAGATTCTGGGCACCAAACAGTCTGGCCTGCCGGAATTCAGGCTGGTGGACTTTGCCGAACATGCGGACCTCATTGAACTCGCCCGTGACGACGCCCGGCTGATCATCAACCGGGACCCGGAGTTGAAGTCAGAACGCGGGCAGGCGCTTCGCCACCTGCTGTACCTTTTTGAGCGCGACGAAGGGGTGCGCCTGATGCAGTCGGGCTAACGCAGGTGGGCCGCCTGCGCGAGTAGCTGGTCACAGGCCTTGAGCACCGCAGCGCGGTTCTTGGCAGATTTGATCCAGCGCGGCAGGCGCGACACATAGGAGGCGTTCATCCAGCCGTTTTCCCCCTCGCGCCGTTCCCTGAGGCCCGCAGCCACAAAGGCACGAAGGTCCGCCAGTTGCTCGACATTCTGGGCAAAGATTTCACCGTAGCGCGTTTCCTGAATGAGGAAATAGGTGCAGCCGAAAATCGGGTCACTTGGCGACGCTGTTGCCGCAATGGCCTCCCAGCTGAGGGCGTGTACGTGCACCTCACCACATTTCTGGCATGTGATGCGGGTTTTGGTGGGGCGCACGGCGTCATAGCCACGGCGGCTGAAATCATGGTCCACCGGGGCGGCGCAGCTCGGGCATTTGGGGGTCCAGCCGCCTTCAAGGCTTGGCACAAACATGCCGTACCATGGCCCGCCTTGCCCGGGCCGGTAGGCCGCATCACCATAATGCTCGGAGTTCGGGTCCGCCCATGGGTTATAAGCCGTATGCGCGCATGCGGGGCAGGTGAGGCGACCGCTGCGCACCTGCGCGCCGCCGCCACATTTGGGGCATTTCACCAGATAGTCGGTGCCGTAAGCGCCCTTGTCGCGCCCGCTTTCCCTGTGCCGAATTTTTTCCGTCATCATCATGACCCGATTGACTAATTTGGCATGAGCCTATTTCACTTGGTGTGACAAATTCAAACGGGAAGTGATCGATGGCTTGGGAAAAAGAACTGGAAGAGAAGAAAAAGCGCGAATCCCTGGCCGAGCAGATGGGCGGTGACGAGAAGGTTGCGCGCCAGCATGGCCGCGGCAAGATGGATGTGCGCCAGCGTATCCACAAGATGGCCGACCCCGGTTCTTTCCGTGAAATTGGCAAGCTTGCCGGCAAGGTTTTTTATGGCCCGGACGGGGAGCTTGAAGACTTCAAACCCGCCAACTTCCTCTTTGGCCGGGCGGATATTAACCGCCGCCCCGTGGTGCTGACGGGCGATGACTTCACCGTGCGTGGCGGCGCGGCGGACGCCGCCATCTGGCGCAAGGCCGTGCTGGCGGAGCAGATGGCGCATGAATACAAGCTGCCGCTCATCCGGCTGATTGACGGCACCGGCGGTGGCGGCAGCGTGAAAATGCTGGAGGACATGGGCCTCACCTACGTGCCGTACCTGCCGGGCTGGGAACATGTGGTTAAGAACCTCGACAGTGTGCCGGTGGTGGCGCTTGCGCTCGGTTCCGTTGCCGGGCTTGGTGCCGCGCGGGTGGCGGCGAGCCACTATAGCGTGATGGTGCGGGGCATGTCGCACATCTTTACCGCCGGGCCTGCCGTGGTGGCGGCGATTGGCGAAAACTTGGATAAGGAAGCCCTTGGCGGCGCGGACATTCACGGCCGTAACGGCACCGTGGATGATGTGGTGAACACGGAAGAAGAAGCGTTTGAGGCTGCAAAACGTTTCCTTTCCTACCTGCCGTCGTGCGCGGGCAGCCTGCCGCCGCGCGGTGAGACGACGGACGGTGTTGAACGCCGGGATGAGAGCTTGCTTGACGCTGTGCCGGAAGATCGGCGCGCGGCCTACTCGATGCGCAAGATTTTGAACACGGTGATGGACCGCGGCAGCTTGATGGAAATTGGCCGCATGTGGGGCCGCAGTTCGATCACCGCACTTGCGCGGCTGAATGGTTGGCCGGTGGCGGTGATCGCCTCGGACCCGTCTTTCATGGGCGGCTCATGGTCGGCGGATGGTGCGCGCAAGGTGGAACGTTTTGTGAAGCTCGCCAACACCTTCTCGCTGCCCGTGGTGCATTTTGTTGACAACCCCGGTTTCATGATCGGGCTGGAGGCCGAGAAAGCTGCCACCATCCGATTTGGTGTTGAGGCGCTGAACGGCATCTATAAATCCACCGTGCCGTGGGCCAGTGTGATCATCCGCAAGGCCTACGGTGTGGGGGGCGCCGCCATGAGCGACCACAGCCGCTTCCAGTACCGTTTTGCCTGGCCGTCAGGCGACTGGGGCAGCCTGCCGCTTGAAGGCGGCATCGAGGTTGCCTACAAGGCGGAGCTCGAGAAAGCCGAAGACCCGGCAGCGGCGCTGGCGGAGATCAAAGCGCGGCTCGATAAAGTCCGCAGCCCCTTCCGTACCGCCGAAGCCTTCATGGTCGAAGATGTCATAGACCCCCGCGACACCCGCCCGCTGTTATGTGAATTCGCAGACCTCGCGCAGGGGAAGATGGCGGTCGGTCAATAACCGCGGCCCATGAGTAATCACTATACACGTTTATTTGGCGGTATGTTTTTCTAACCAAGCGACCACGGTCTTGCGGAGCTGTGCGTAGGCTGCAGCTTCGTTCAGGAAGCGGTTCCCAATGGTGTCGTCCAGAAGGACATGTGCTCCATATATCCTTTCGATATCTAGATACTTGCCCATGTCTTCTTCCGGAGAAGGGGATAGCTGAAAGCTTATATTGTATAAATATTTAACGACTTTTTCTAATCGGACTTCACCGGCAATACCTCTCGCGAACAATATACGAGCAATATGAAACGCAGCATCTTTTTGGCTGAATGGCGTGACATCAAACTCTCGGCATACTTTTTCAAAAAGTGGCGTGAGTTCCTCGTATGGAAGGTCTTCGCCGAAAAATAACGCGTTCAATGACTCGGTGAATGTCCCATTATTCAGCACAAAGTTCACTGTTTCCATCAGATATCCCCGGTCGAGACGACCAACAATGTGCAGTGCATATGCGTCTTTCAGGTCCAAAGGATGCTTAAAAAAGGTCTCTAACATTTCAGTTCCGATGATGCTGATTTGGGCCTGTTAGATAAAGTACACATTTCTGAGTGCCAAAGCTTACGCAGGAAAATATTCGATTTGCCGAGTGCGGGCTACCCATATGCTTTCGCTCCCTGTTTGAAGCCTTCCAGCGCCTTCACAATGGTGTCGCGGTTTTTGGCGGCTTTGATCCATGCGGGCAGGTTGGTGAAGTAGCTGTGCCAGCCGTGCTCGGCCTTGAATTCACGCAAGTCTGCGCTGACGAACTGCAGCAGCGCTTCGGCGTGGGCGGTGTTGAACACAAAGAGGGTGCCGTCGCGCAGGGTTTTCTGCAGGTATAGCTCGCAGCCGAAGGCGGGGTCGCGGGCGTCATGGCTGCAATAGGCGGGGCGCCATACGGCTGCGAAGCCGCTGCCATGCCCGCAGCCTTCGCAGGTGAGGGTGATGTCACGCGGCAGGTTGGCGGCGTTTGGCCGGGTAGAAGGGGCTGCTAAGTCCTTACCGCAGCTTTTGCAGGTGTAGCGGAGCGGTGTGCCGTCCTTGAGTTCCAGCACCGGTTTCACTTTGCCGAACCAGTTTTTGACGCCGGCCCCGGTCTGGAAGTTCCCTAGCAGGGCGGTGGCACGCTGGGGTGCGTCTTTCGCCTCGATACTCGTGTGGCAGCCGGTGCAGGTGAGGCGCGTGCCGCGGATAAGGGCGGCGGCACCACATTTGGGGCAGCGGACCAGAAATTCAGCCGTGAAGCTTGAAAGCGCCCAGGCTTTCCCGCTGTCTTCAAAGCGTGTGGCGTTTCCGGTCATTTATGCCCCTGATCAGCCGATGGCTTTCTCGTAAACCCGGTAGGTTTTGTAAATCTCGCAGCCGATTTCCTCTAAGATCGAGATCATGCCGTCGTTGTCCTCCAGAATCCAGCCGAGTTCGCCGAAGGTGGCGCCGCGGTCGACCACATTCTGCTGGCTGACCCTGATCATCCACATGGCCATGGCGGCACCGAGCGGGCCTTTCTGGAACTTCTTGCGCACGCCCATCAGCGGCACGCGGCAGCGGTCTTCACGCCCGTTCATCATGCGGTACATCAGCTTGAAAATGCCGAAGGGGAAGAGCTTGCCGTCAAGATCGCGGATTTTGTGGTTCACGTCCGGGATGGTGAGCATAAAGGCCACCGGTTCGCCGTCATATTCGCAGATATAGGTGCGGTAGGGTTTCACCACCGGCTTCAGGCCCTTGGCGCCGTGCTCCACCTCATGTTCCGTGAAGGGCACATAGCCCCAGTTTTCCGACCATGCCTCGTTATAGATATCGAGGATGGTGGCGACCTCGGCGTTGAAGTTTTTCATGTCGATCGGGCGCATGGTGACGCGTTTGTTCTTCTCGGCCATTTTCACGATGCGCACCGCGCGCTCGGGCGGCGGCATGGTGAGGTCAAGCCGGAAGGCGTGCATGTCCTTGGCTTTGTCAAGGCCGTGTGCCTTGATCCAGGCATCATACTCGGGCCTGCCATGGGGCATCATCACACAGGGCGGGGTGTCGAAACCGTCAATCAAGGTGCCGACTTCCTCCGCGGTGGAGAAGGACCAAGGGCCTTGCATGCGTTTCATGCCGCGTTCGGTGAGCCACGCCTGCGCGTTCGTGAGCAGCGCGTCCGCGACTTCTTTCGTGGTGGCTTCAAAAAAACCGAAGTGGCCGAGGTTCGGGCCCCATTTTTCCTGCGCGAGGCTGTCGATCTGCGTCGAGACACGGCCGACAAGCTTGCCGCCCTGTTCTGCCACCCAGAGCGCGACCTCGGCATGTTCATAATAAGGGTTTTTGTCGGGCCTCAGCGCATCCATACGCTCCATCGTCAGCGGCTGGATCCAGTTCGGGTCATCCTTGTACACCTCGCGGGTGACATTGATGAAATCCTTGATGCCGGCATTGTCGGTGATTTGGCGGATGGAAATGCTGCTCACGGTATGTCCCTTGGGCTGAATGGGGTTTGAACTTTGCATAAAGTAGGGGGGAGAAAATGCAAGCCTAAAGCAGGCGCGTGCCGTTTGGCACGGCTTGCGACGGGGTGATGAGCACCGCGCGGCCATTCTCCTCAAGTGTGGCGAGGGTCAGCACCTCAGACTTTACACCAGCTACCCGCTTGGGCGGAAAATTCATCACGGCCAGGACTTGGCAACCGGGCAGGTCTTCAAGGACATGCGCTTCAGTGATCTGGGCAGACGTGGTGCGGATGCCATACTCGGGCCCAAAGTCTATGGTCAGCACATAGGCGGGCTTGCGCGCCTTCTCATTGGGCTTGGCGCTGATGATTGTGCCGACACGCATATTGACCCTGAGGAAGTCGTCAAAGCTGATCTCGTCCATCACGCAGCCTTTCGTTTTTTGACCGTGCCAAGTTTGCCAAGGGCTTCTGCGTCATCATGGCTGAGGCCAAGCCGCACGATGATAAGGAAAGCGAACGCGAAACCAGCGATGGCAGCTATTATACCAACGGGGGCAGGCCATTTGGCGCTGACAGGCACAAGGGCCATCAACGCGCCAGTGGTGAGCATGGCAACAAAAAGTGGTCGGGCGATTTGCCTGTCGTAAGGCCATAGCTTGAAAAGGAAATGCCCCTCAAGTAACCCCAGCAGCGCCGTGACATTGAGGCCGGTGGCCGCAGCAATAGCCGCGCCTGTGACGCCGTATTGAGGAATAAGCCAAACACCAAGGCCAAGGAGTGCGGCAAGGCCCGCGAGGCCGTTGATTGCCGGTAACAACCGGTGGCCCAGCATCTCCACAATCGCGGACGAAGGGCCTGTGGCGGCTTCAATTACGCGGCCAAGGCACAGGATGGCGATGGCAGCGGCGGCGGCCTGAAACTCAGGGTCCATTGTTGCGAGAATGTCATGCCGTGCCAGCACGAGCGCACCGCCAAAGGGCAGGGCGAGGCAAATGGAAAGTCGGGTCGCATAGGCGTACATGTCATGAAGCGCGGCGCGGTCACCGTGGCCGTCTTTCTCCGCGGCCAAGGGGGCCATCACGTATTCGAATGTCATGCGCACAGCCTGCAGTGCGCTCGCGATCTTGCGGGCAACCGCGTAATAGCCACCCGCCGCGGCACCTGCTGCACCCGGCAGCAGGAAGTTGAGGAACATGACCGGAAACTCGCTGAAAAGCTTCTTGATCGTATTCGCGGGCATGACAGAGGTGCCGTAGCTGCGCATCTCCTTGGCCAGGGGGCCGGTAAGCGGCGCGCTGAGCACAGCTTTCAGATTATAATGTTTGGCCACGAGGCGGAGCGCGAGACCGGCCGCAAGCACGACGCTGACGAGGTGCGCGAGGAAAAGGCCATAGGTCATATAGCCGAGCATGCCAAAGGCGACGGCAGCGATCAGCCTGAGGCCCTGTTCGTAGAAGATACGCACGCGGATTTCAGGCCCAAAGGTACGGCGTGCGCGGATGGCGGCGGTGGCGACCTCAACCATGGTCCAGAACGGCAGAACCCAGACATAAATGCGGATGACGGTGACAAGTTTTTCGGCGTCGGCGTCTGCCGCGCTGATGAAGCCTGCGAACGCTGGGGCCGCAAGAAAGCCCGCGATAGCAAGGAACGTAGAGACGAGGAAACTAAGCTTGATGGCGTGGCCTGCAACGAGGTTTGCCTCATGGTCATCGGCTTTTGGTACAAAGCGTTGTAGCGCCGTTGTCATCGCAAGGTCTGAAAACGCGGTCGAGACCTTGATATAGCTCCAGAGCACGGCAAAAAGGCCGAAAGTGCTGGCCCCGTATACCCATGTGAACACGATGACCGATACAGCTTCAACCAGTGCGCCCAAGCGGCCAAGGAATGCAAAACCTGCACCGCCCGCGACACGCGCACGGTGGCTGTTGTCATGCTCGGGCTCAGTGCTCACTCAGCTTGACCTTTTCGGCGTGACCGGAACTGCGGGCGACCTTCTTCCGTGTAGAAAATAACGCTGTATCCAAGCAGCAGGAATAGAAGGAACGGTGCCCAGGCGGCAAGGAATGGTGGTGCCACGCCGAATTCACCCATGGCGCGCATGAAGTTGTCCGCAACAAAGAAACTGAAGCCAAGCGCCATGCCGAAGACCACGCGGATGGCAAGGTTGCCTGCGCGTGTCACACCAAAGGCGGCCACAGCTGCCAGAAGCGGCATCAGGAACGTTGACGCGGGTCCGGCAATCTTGTGAAGGAAAGAGGCCATCAAGCGATCCGTTGGCAAGCCGTCTTTTTCAAGCTCCTGCATGGAAAACCAAAGGCTTGTGAACGGCACATGGTCAGGCTTGACCGTGAGCGCAAGGAAGCGTTCCGGCCGCGTCGGCATTTCCCAAATTTGCGTGGGGTGGATGGTCAGCGCGTGGGTTTTGGTGTCGAAGCGGCGCACCTCGTGCAGTGTCCATTCACCGTCCTGATACCAGCCGAAGTCAGCGCGCACCATGCCGGTCAGTCGGCCAACATTATCGCGCTCGAATAGGGAAACTTTATCCAGCACGACGCGGTTGCGAATGCGGCTAACCGCTTCCACAAGGACAATGGTGTTACCTTCCTTGAGCCAAACGCGACCGGCGAGGCCCTCGTTGGGTGGCAGGTCCACGGCATAGTCGTGCGCTTCCCAGTATTCGAGTTCGGCGTTGGCTTTCACGACAACTGTTTCGTTGAAAAGGAAGTGCGCGGCACCGATGATCCCGCTTGCGATGCCAAGCGGCAGCAATATGCGGTGAGCGGACAGGCCGCTCGCCTTCATGATCACGACTTCGCTGTGTTGGTTCAGCGTTGCAAGCGTGAGCAGTGAGGCCAGAAGGGCCGCAAAGGGCGTGAACTGGCTGATGAGCTGTGGCGCACGCATGCTGACGAAAGACACAAGCGAAACCCAGCTCGCGCCTTCCGCGGCCATGATCTCGTCAGAGACGGCCATGAGCACAAGAAGTTGAAGGATAGCGGTCAGGCCGATAAGGATACCGAAGAACCGGCCAAGCTGCATGCGCACCATGTAGCGTGCAAGGGTACGTGACGGCACAATCATCCGGCGTAGGTTGCGGAATATTTCCATTATTCGCTAACCCCCATGACTTTCTTGGACAGGCGCTTGATGGGCCCGCTGATGAAGCCCCAAGCTTTGTCAATCCACGCCAGAGGCTCACCGCCAACCTTGAACGCGGCGATGCGGAAGAAAAAGAAACTGAGAGCAGTAAAGATGGAGAACAGCAGCCATGTGCTGGCGTAAGGCGATGCACCGTTGGAGACAGCAGTTTCCATCGCTTCCATGAATTCGTTATAGAGAATGAGGAGCGACAAGCCGATCACAATACCTGTGCCTCGCCCTGTACGTTTGTTGGTCAGCCCCATCGGGATAGCGAGGAACGGCAGCACAAGGAAAGTCAGGCTGTGCATCACACGCCAATGGAAGTTGGCGTTCATGGCATTGAGCTGCTGTACCGTGAGTTCCGGGTTATATCGTTCACGGTTCAATTCCGGCAAAGTCAGTTCCAATTGCTCACCACCACGGTCGCGGAAGGTTTCCTTGGCGGGCAGGGTGACGGTCAGGTCCTGCTGATCAAAGCTCAAGACGCGCGGCTTATTCGGGCCTTCGTTGAGGTCCACCAGCACGCCGTTATAGAGCCGGAGCAAGATGGTCTGGTCATCCTCTGTCGCGTAGAAACCACCACGTTCAGCGGTGACGGAGATGGTGTTGTCCTTGTCGCGGCGCTCAAGGAATATGCCGATGAGCTCGGCACCTTGCTTGCGGGATTCCTCGATCATGAGAGTGATGTTGTCGCCTAGGTCAACAAATTCACCCACACGGATGCTGGCGCCTAGTGCGCCGCTTCTGAGATCGAACACAAGGTTGCGGTAGGCATAGCGACCATAAGGCTGAATCCAGCCGACGAGGACTGTGTTGACGATCATCATCACAAGCGCGAGGAACAGCACTGGTCGGACAAGGCGCGGTAGACCTACGCCTGAAGAGACGATCGCGTCATACTCACTTGAAAGCGAAATCTTACGGAAGGCGAGGAGTGTGCCCAGCAGCAGGCCTACTGGCAGAGCAAGACCAAGATAATGCGGTATCTGGTTCGCAAGCATGCGGAATACCACTTCAACCGGGCCGCCCTGATTTACGACAAAGTCGAACAGCTTCAGCATGCGCTCAAGAATGAGCAAAAGTGCTGCTATCCCAAGGGTCGTGAAAAGGGGCCCCAATATCTGGCGGATTACATATCGGTCGATGCGTGTGAACATGCTTTGGCGCTACACCTGTTGAAGGGCTGTTGCAAGTGACTTTTGCATATCATTCAATCGCCTAACGTGGCAAAACCATGTTGGTCTTATACCGAATTTACTCGGGAGGGGACATATTTTCGCCACCATCGAAGCCCATTTCGATCATAAGCAACTGGGCTTCGGGGCTAAAAGCCTGGAGAAATATATGTTGGGTAAAATACGTACGGTTCTGAGTTTGGCGATTATTGCAGCAGCAGCGACGCCAGCACTGAGTTTTATTGAAGATCCTGTCGCGCTTGAGCATGACATGGCGAGGTGTGCCGATGGGCAGACGGGCGCCGCTGTTTTGGTTCGCATCGAGGACTTCAAGGATACCGAAGGTAACGTGAGGGCGCAGATCTACGGCTCCGACCCGGATGATTTCCTTGAAAAAGGCAAAAAGCTGGTCCGTGTCGATGTGCCAACAGTAGGCGACGGACAGGAAGTGTGTGTACCACTTCCCGAGCCGGGCACCTACGCGCTTGTCATCCTGCATGACCGTAACTCCAATGGAAAAGCGGACTTCTTTAGCGAAGGTTTCGGCTTCTCCAATAACCCGAAACTGTCGCTTGGACCGCCAGACGCGAAGGACGTTATGTTCGATGCTGCGGCGGGCACCACTAGAATGACCGTCACTCTTTCCTATATATTTGGAGGTGACGAGGAGAATAAGGACAAGCGCAGGCAGCTTCGGCGCCGATAGGCCTTGTGTTACAGATTTGCTAAAATCCGCATTTGGGTTTATAAGGCGGCGCAACAGGCGCAATCTGCGGCATTTTGAAATTCGACCGCCGAGGCAGTGACGCGGGCCTCGGCTGTTTTTGTATGGAGCACCACGTCTCGTGAATGTGGATCGTGAAAATATCATTTCCGGCACAGTGGTGCCGCTGGTAGCGATTATCTCAAATCCGAAAAGTACAACAAATGCCGCACGTATCGACGCGGTACGCAAGGTTGTGGATGAGAGCCCGAATGTGGTTCACTATGAACTTGATGGCATTGACTCCATTCCTGCTGCACTTGAGCTGTTCGCCCGCGCCAATCCGGCCGTTTTGATCGTAAACGGTGGTGACGGCACCATCGGTGCAGTGCTTGCCTCGCTCCTTCATCGCAATCCGTTCACGGTAACGCCACCAATAGCTTATCTGCCTGGCGGTAAGACCAACATGACTGCCGCTGACCTTGGCTTCAAAGGTCGCCCTGAGCGTGTACTCAAGAAGCTGATCGCACTCACCAACGCTGGCAAGTTGCCTGAGCGCCTTACACGCAAGCATCTTATTGAACTTGATATGGGTGATGGCGAGCCGCTGAAGGTTGGTACCTTCTTTGGTACGGCGGGTATCGTAAAGGGCATCGAATGGTGCCGCGCTCATGCTTACAATATGGGGCTGCCAAACGGCCTCGCGCATTTCATAGCGATCAGTAAGTTGATCCTGTCGGCGTTTGGCTTCGGTCGCGACAAGACCCTGATGGTCTCCGATCCGATGCAAATCACGGTGCCGGGTAGTGGCCGCCTTGGTGGTCAGTTCGCCGTTGTTACTGTCACCACGCTTGACCGTTTGCTTCTGCGCCTCAAGCCATACGGCGATGAGGGCAAGGGCGGGCTGCGCTTTTCGGCGGTCGAGGCAGGGAGCAGTAAAGTTTTCCGTGCCTTTAAGGGATTGGTAACCGGAAACTATGGTAAAATGACCATAGACGGTGTGCATACGCGCCGTTCAAATGAAATTCGCATCGAAGGTAGTGATCCGGTAACACTTGATGGGGAAATATATTACCCTGTTCCGGGAAAACCGATTACTCTGAGAGGCGACCGGACGCTGACTTTTGTGTCCCTAAGGTAAGAAAACAATGGCTGCTGATCCAAACAAAGAAATTCAGGACTTCATCCTTCAGGAATGGCGCCGTAAAACCCCGCAAGAAGTTGTTGTCGCTGCTGAGGAAATTGCAGCGAAATATAACGGCGCAGTAGCGGGTATCCTTTTTTATGGCTCTTGCCTGCGAACCGGTGAGATTGAGGACAAGATCCTCGATTTCTACGTGATCGTCGATAGTTACAGCAAAGCATATGACAAGCGCTGGCTGGCGATCGCCAACCAGATTTTGCCGCCAAACGTGTTCTATCACGAGACCGAGGTGGGTGGCGTAACTGTGCGTTCCAAGTACGCCGTACTGTCGCGCGCTGACCTGTCGTTCCGGGTGAAGCCGGAATGCCTGAACGTGTCTGTGTGGGCGCGTTTCTGCCAGCCGTGCTTGCTGATGCTGGCGCGCGATGAAGAAACGAAAAAAGAGATCGCCACCGATATAAGCCAAGCCGTGAAAACCATGCTGGGCAACTATCTGGACCTTGTGCCGCAAGCCAAAGAATCGCGTGACCTGTGGGTTGGTGCGTTTGAGCAGACCTATTCTGCCGAGTTGCGCTCGGAACGGTCCGGTAAAGGCCTTGAGATTTATCTTCTGGATCAGGACCGCTACGATGCGCTCACCGCGCTTGTCGAGGAAGTCCTGAACGTGACACCAGACCCGTTCCCGCCGCTCAAGCAACCCTCGCGGACCGAGCGCCTTGCTCCCCGCCTTCGCTGGATGCTGCGCCGTTGGAACGGTAAAGCTGTCAGCTTCCTGCGGCTCGTGAAAGCGTCGATGACGTTCGATGGTGGTATTGATTACCTGGCATGGAAAATCAAACGCCATTCAGGTGTGGAAATTAACGTGACTGACCGTATGCGCCGCCGCCCCGTCCTGTCTGGCATTCGCTTGTTCTGGGGCTTGAAGCGCAAGGGCGCGTTCAAATAAGCGGAATAGCAAGAGTCTGAACAAAAAAGGCGCCAAAATGGGCGCCTTTTCTTTTTCCTTCAACCGACCGTTCATTACGGTTTGAGTTCAAGGCCAATCTTGTTCGCGGTGCGGATGAAGCGGGCGATGATTTCGTCAATTTGCTCGGTGGTGTGCTGCGCACACACGCTGACCCGCATCAGGAATACGCCTGAAGGCGTGGCTGGCGGCGCTGCCATGTTGGCGTAAACACCTTCAAGAAGCAGATTTTCCCAGAAACGGGTGCCGACCATTGGGTCAGGCAGATGCACGGCGATAATCGGGCTTTGCGCTTCAGGCGTTGCCAAGTGGAAGCCGGCCTTCTTGAGACCTGTGTGCAGACGGCGCGCGTTTTCCCAAAGGTGAGCCCGGCGGTTGCTGCTGCGCTTGATGGCCTCAATTGCTTTGGTCGCGCCCGCAACAACACTTGGCGGCAGGCTGGCTGTGAAGATGTAAGGGCGGCTGACAAAACGCAGTACGTCAAACTTCGGGTGGTTTGATACGGCGAAGCCACCGACTGTTCCAACGGATTTGGAGAACGTACCAACATAGAAGTCGACAAGGTGTTCGACGCCAAGCTGTTCTGCAACGCCGCGGCCGTTCTCGCCACAGAAGCCCATGGAATGTGCTTCATCTACGAGGGTCATGCAGCCGTACTTCTTGGATACTTCCAAGAGCTCCTTAAGCGGCGCGGAATCGCCAAGCATTGAATAGATGCCTTCAACTACAACAAGCTTGCCTTTATCGGCAGGCAGCCGCTTCAGGCGGCGCTCAAGATTGTCAGGATCATTGTGCTTGAAACGAACGATGGTGGCATTGCCCATGGAACAGCCATCATAAATTGAGGCATGGCTGTCGGCATCGATGATCACAAAGTCATCCTTGCCACCCAGAGCCGAGATCATCCCAAGGTTCGCCTGATAGCCTGTGGAGAATACCATGCAGTGTTCCATGCCGTAAAAATCAGCGATGGTTGCCTCAAGGGCTTTGTGGCCGCCGTAGGTACCGTTCAGGACGCGGGAGCCAGTCGTGCCGGTACCGAAACGGTCAATGGCATCCTTGGCTGCTTCAACGGCTTCCTCGTTGAAGGTCATGCCCATATAGTTGTTGGTGCCCGCAAGAATGGTGCGGCGTCCGTCGATAACGGCCTCGGTCTCGGAGATGATTTCTTCCATCACCACTTTGAACGGGTCAGCCTTTTCAAAAGGCAGTGATTCACGCAGCGCTACGGTCGCGTCAAATTTATCCAGAAGATCCACGGTTTATCAGCCCTCGTTAGAAATTTTCTCTACAGCATTGGCAACATGCTCAATGGTTTCGAGTTCGGGCAGGAGATTGAGCGGAAGTACGATATCAAACTCGTCCTCAATGTCAGCCACAAGGTCCATCACCGTGAGAGAATCGAGTTCGAGGTCGGAGGCAAAAGTAACATGTGGTGCGAGCTCGATGCCTTTCTTGTTAAGTGGGGCAATCAATTCATAAATCTTTTCAATGATTTGCTCGTTAGCCATTCTGTTTGCCTACCTGCGATATGTTTTTGGGACCAAAAGTTCAATCCCGTCTTATATCGGGGTGAACGCAATCATAAAAGCCCGTTTTTTCGATACCAGTCGATGGTGTCCTCTAGGCCCGCTTTAAGGTCAAATTGAGGCGACCAATCCGGGAGCTGTGGCCGACGTGAAGCGCGGACTGTCCAGTCATTATGACAAAGATATCGCGCGGTTGACAGCGTTAGCATTGCAGGTCGTCGAATGAGCTTGGCAAAAAGGCCATTGATAAAGCCTATGAAGCCCAAAGCAGCAAAGGGAACGGGAATAACTGTTGGCGTCTTGCCATCGTCAGATGCCAAAGCTTTTGCGACATCTCCCAAAGTATAGCCTGACGGCTTGCGGTCATCGATTTCGATGATTGCCTTTTCATTGCCGGGTTTTGCGAGTGCCACGAGCGCCTCAGCCATGTCAAAGGCATGGATCATGGAAAAACGGTTCGTACTGCTACCGGGCGCTGGCAGAAGACCAATGCGGGTTGCCTTCAAAAGTTTGAGGATCTCCTTGTCGCCTGGGCCATAGATGGCCGGTGGGCGAACAATGGTCCAACTGAAGGGCCAATC
Source organism: Kordiimonas gwangyangensis DSM 19435 = JCM 12864 (assembly GCF_000375545.1). Lineage (GTDB taxonomy): Bacteria > Pseudomonadota > Alphaproteobacteria > Sphingomonadales > Kordiimonadaceae > Kordiimonas > Kordiimonas gwangyangensis. Next base: position 212,336 of record NZ_AQXF01000006.1, on the reverse strand, counting down.
ACGTGCAGTGAGCAGTAATTCAGAGGCGGCTTTGGATGCGCCATAATCACTAAGTTGTGGTTCACGCGCGGAGAGGGACGAAACGTGGATGAACCGGGATACACCAGCGTCAGCTGCAGCTCGCAGCACGTTTTTTGTTCCGCCTACGTTCACATCAAAGAAAATATCCCGTGACAGGGCTTTGGTGAGCGCTGCGATATGAACAATCGTATCGGCACCTGCGGCGAGCTCCATGAGAGCAACGGTGTCGTCGAGGTCACCTTGGACCCATGACACGCCTTCGCGCTCGTCCTGAGCGCGGCGCGTGAGTGCACGCACACGAAAGCCTGCGTTCAGGAAACAGCTGATGGCGTGCTGCCCAAGGAAGCCGGTCGCACCCGTGAGGGCAACGGTAGGCTGAACTTCACGCACCGCTGCGGTTTCGTTCATGCTTGAATAGCCCTAGCTAGCCAGTGCCTGCAGGTGACCGGACAGATACTGGTTGCGGGCCTTTACCCGGCTCAGTTTGCCACTCGATGTGCGGGGCAGGGAGCGTGGTGGTACAAGCTCGATCATGCAGTTGATACCGGTCGCTTTTTGGATATGACGCTTGAGGTCTTCCACAAATTTGAGGCGGTCAGCAGGCTCCGAGAAACGGCACTGGGCGAGGATCATCGGAACCTCTTCAGCGTTTTCGCCGGGTACCGAGATGGCAGCCACATCACCAGTTTTTACGCCAGGAAGCTGCTCCGCAGCCCACTCGATATCCTGTGGCCAATGGTTGCGGCCGTTCACGATAATCATATCCTTTGCGCGGCCAACGATATAGATGCAACCGTCTTTCATGTAGCCCATGTCGCCTGTGTCGAGCCAGCCTTCAGGGCTTAGCACTGCGCGGGTCGTCTCAGGGTCATTGAAATACTCTTTCATGACTGAGGTACCGCGCAGGAATACACGGCCAACTTGCCGCTCAGGCAGGGCCTTGTCGTCATCGCTGCGGATTTCGATGTCGTATTCCGGCAGTGGCACACCGCAGTTCACAACTTCACGAACGCGGGCATCCTCGCCCTTGCCATTCACAAGCACATGCTTGTCGCCGGTGAGGGCAGCTTCTTCAACAAGGTCAACCTCGATGCCGACACCAACACGGCCAAAACTCACGCCGAGTGTACACTCAGCAAGGCCATAGCTCGGCAGGAAAGCTTCCCATTTGAAACCAATGGGTTCAAAGGTTTCATAGAAGTGACGCAGCACGTCAGGGCGGATCATCTCCGCACCACACCCTGCAACGCGAACCGTCGACAGATCGAGATCTTCAAGCGCACTGGAGCGCAGCGCAGCACGGCGCGCGCAGATATCAAAGCCGAAGGTCGGGCTATAAGTGATAGTGCCCTTATTGCGGCTGATAACACGCAGCCAGCTCAGTGGGCGGCGGGCAAATTCTTCAGTCGGGATAAAGTCAACCGACACCTGGCATGTCATGGTCGTCAGGAGCGTGCCAACAAGGCCCATGTCATGATAGAACGGCAGCCAGGACACGCAGCGATCGTTCTCGCCGATGCCTACGCCATGATACGCCATGCCGTGGGTATTGGAGAGAAGGGAACGGTGTGTCACGGAAACGCCGTGTGGGAAACGTGTGCTGCCCGAGCTGTACTGAAGGTAAGCCAGATCGTCGGTCTTTGGGAGGCGAAGTTCACCTTTGCCTTTGGCAGCCATGTAGTCTTCGTAGGAACCCTTGAAGCGCAGCGTGATGTCCGCGGTAGCTTCCTCAACAATTTCTGACATGAAGGCAGGCGCCATAAGACCATTGGCATCACAGCTTTTCATCTGCATCTGGAGTTGGGAAACGTAGCCGTCTTTACCACCGAAGCTTGTCGGCAAGGGCAGGGGTACAGGCAGTACACTAGCGTACTGGCAGCCCACAAAGAAGGCGACGAAATTGGCACTGGTTTCAGCGATCAGGGCGATGCGGTCACCGGCCTCGAAGCCCATAGCCACGAGTTTGCGACCAATAAGCTCAGCGCGGTCACGCACCTCTGCCCAGGTAACAGAATCGGTCAAGTCACCGCGGGCATTATAGAAATTTGCACCACGCTGACCTTTTGCCGCGTACTCAATCGCTTCTACGAGCGTATCAAAATCCGCATACCGCCGCTTGAGCGTGGGATCTTGTGTAGGCGTCTCTACCTTCATACCGTTGGCTTCAACCATAATTGTCCCGGCTTACTTTAGCCGGACCCTACAAAAACAACAATAGCAAGCCTTGGGAAGCCCGAGGCCGTGGCTAAAACTTAAAACTGGCACACTCTTGTGCGGGCCAAAAAACACTTGCTTTCGACCAGCTTTACCCTGTTCATTCACGAACGGTCGCGTGCACGGATATTAGGGCTGAATTACAGGCTGTATCCATGCGGCGCAAGTTAATTCTGGCCCAAATTGCGCGTGACAGCGCTGGATAGGGTCGGATTGCGGCTAAAAAATGACAGGGACAAAAGGGAGGCAGTTGTGACCGTTTTGCCATTTTCGGACGATGAAATTGAAAGGGCGAGAGCGGATACTCCTGCGGTTTTCAACCGTCTGCACCTGGACAACTGTGGCGCGGCCCTCATGCCTAAACCTGTTCTTGATACAGTGCGTGCGCATCTGGCGCTTGAGGAAAAAGTAGGCGGCTATGTGGCGCAGGAGCAACAGTCTCAGGCGCATGAGCAGGTTTACGCGTCTCTTGCGAGCTTGCTGGGCGGCAACCTGCGCAACTTCGCGCTCACCAGTAGTGCTGTTGATGCCTGGAATAAGGCGTTCTATAGCGTGCCTCTTAGCAAAGGCGACAATATTGTCACGGCCTACAACGAATACTGCAGCAACTATGTTGGTTTTCTTGCCCAGTCAAAGCGACATGGGGTGGAGGTGCGTGTGGCGCGGCCCGACACTGAGGGCAAGCTCGACCTTGAGCATCTGGAAAGCCTGATCGACAAGCGCACCAAGCTCGTGGCAATTGCGACCGTTCCATCTTCGAGCGGTCAGGTGAACCCTGTGGCTGAGGTTGGCAGAATAGCGCGTGCACACGATGTGCTCTATCTGCTGGATGCGTGCCAAGCTGTTGGGCAACTTCCAGTCAATGTGGAGGAACTCGGCTGCGATATGATGACCGGTACGTCGCGCAAGTTCCTTCGCGGTCCGCGCGGGACGGGGTTCCTTTATATTAGCGACCGTGCGCTTGATGCGTTTGAGCCCGCAATGATGAGCAACCAAGCGGCTGTGTGGGTGGGCCCCGAACAATATGATTTGCGGGCTGATGCGCGGCGTTATGAGGACTGGGAGCGCAGTGTTGGCAACCAGCTTGGTTTCGGTGCCGCCATTGACTATCTGCGCACGCTCGGCTCTGAACGCGCTTTTGCGACCACACAGATGCGCGCGGCGGAGCTGCGCGAAAAACTTTATGCGCTTAAAACAGTGACCGGGACCTGCCCAAAGGATGCATCGGCAGCTATCATTACATTCAATAAAACGGGTATGGCGGCGGCGGAGGTGAAGGCACACCTCGCGGAACAGAATATTGGTGTGCAGGTCGCAAACGTGCTGCACACGCGGCTGGACCTTGAGCGCCGTGGGATTGAGACGACGGTGCGTGTTTCGCCCCACTATTATAATACGTCAGAGGAAATTGACCGTTTTGTTGAGGCGGTCGACGCGCTGAAGGCATGAGCGAGAAGCACCCCAAGAAGAAACGCGCAGGCAAGGTGACCGCTGGTTATCTGGAGCGGGCGGCGCTGCACTATCTGGGGCGTTTTGCCTCGACGCAGGAAAATCTGCGGAAAGTGCTTGAGCGCAAAGTGCGCAGGAGGAACGAGGACGGTGCTGCCCCAACCGAGGAACAAGTGGGTTGGATAGCTGACGTTGTGGCGAAATGCGTGCGTTATGGTTACGTGAACGACGAGACTTATGCTTCGGCCCGCGCAGAGAGCCTGCTGCGCAAAGGCAAGCCGACCCGCCAGATTGTTCAGGATCTGCGCTTCAAGGGCGTCTCAGCCGATGTGGCGACTGAAACGGTTGACGGGCTCGGTGACGATGAGGCTGATATCAGCGCTGACCGCCAAGCGGCAGCAGCTTATGTCCGGCGCCGCCGTTTTGGCCCGTATCGGAGGGAGGTCAGAGACACGGACGGTAAACGCGAAAAAGAGATCGCGTCGATGATGCGCGCTGGCTTCTCCTACGGTCTGAGCGTTCAAACGCTGGATGCCACCCTCGAGGATATCGAAGATATTTTGCCCTAGCGGTCCCGGTCGAGGCCAAATTGCGCCAACAGCTCTGGGGTGTCGAGGTCGATAAGAATGCCAGGGTCGGCGACCGGGACCTCACACACCAGCGCCTCATATCGCCTGATAATATCACGCCCGCCTTTGTCGCCAGTAATCGACTTTAACTCGCCAAACAGGCTTTTGTGCCAAAGCACCGGGTGCCCACGTTTCCCGTTGAATGTCGGGATAAAGATGCGTGCCTCGCTGATTTTTTTCGAGGTCTGCATCAGGCTTGTGATGGTTTCTTCACGCACGAACGGCATGTCGCCGAGGCAAATGAGGGCAAAGTCAGCGTCATCGGAAAGGCTTTGGATGCCACGTGAGAGGCTACTGCCCATGCCGTTTGCATAGTCTTCGTTCCACAACACCTCACAGCTGTAGCCAGACAGCGCCTTTTCAACGTTTTCGCTTTCATGGCCCGTTATGACAAGCGCACGCAAGTCGGTCGCGCGGGAGGCGGTTGCCACCGTTCCTGCGACGACGGTTTTGCCGTTCAGAGTGCGCAGCAGTTTGTTGTGATCGCCAGCCCTGCTTGATTTACCGGCAGCGAGAATAAGAGCTTGCACATTCAGGCCAGTTTCGCGCCGTGGTGCACGAGGTTCCGGCCTTAGCGATGTTTCCTTCAGGAGGCCACCGTTGCCCATGGCGCGAATGTGCGCGGCGGTGAGGGGTAGGTTGGCTGCGTAGCGCTCCAGTACCCAATCAAGACCATTTAGCGCAGGGGAGCGAGCACAACCAGGCAGCCCTAGCACCGTCTTTCCGCCCAGCTTGCCGAGCATCAACAGGTTGCCTGGGTCAACGGGCATGCCAAGCTGTGTGACCTCGCCGCCTGCGGCGACAAGCGCGGCTGGCAACACGTCGCGCCGATCACTGATGGCGGAGACACCAAGCATAAGGATGAGATCGTTTTCTGAGGCTTTCAGTGTTTCAAGTGCTTCGGTGACTGCGCAAATGGTGTGCGGGCATTGTGCATAGTCGGTGATGCGCCCGCCGACCATCTCAATCCGGTGCTCCGTCAATTCCCGAGTTTTGGCAGAGAGTTCAATACCGCTCACAATGAAGCTTGCTGTGAAAGACCTGAATGGCGCCAGCGAGATTGCCTTGGGTGATACAAGGGCTGCTTGCAGGCGGCCAGCGTTGAGAGCGTAGGGGATGACCTTGATGGTAGCGACAAGTTGCCCTGCGCGCACATGCGCGAGGTTGCCAAGCGTTGCAACTGTCAACGCTTCATCTACGGCGTTGAAGGCATCAACACCGTCACTTGCGAGAACGAGCCCATCCACTTCCGCATAAAGGTTGCAGCGGCCGCGCGTAGGTTTTCCAGTGCGTAGCCCTGAACCAGCGAGGTGATTGGCAGCCCTGAGTGCAGCTTCGTCCTCATCAATATCATCCTCCTCGAGACGAAAGCCGTGGATCACAGCAACGCCAGTAGCGGCGAGTTCTTCAATATGGCTTTTATTGAGCACAGTTCCTTTTGCCAACCTTCGGCTGGAAGTAGAAACGCTATGCGCTAGCGCCCAGCCTTCTGCGTCGCTCACCGGTACATCTTCGAATTTCATGCTTTACCCCCTACGCGGAGGCATTGGATGATTTCAGCCAAGATAGAAACGGCTATCTCTTCTGGTGTGCTGGAGCCGATGTTCAGACCAACAGGCCCGTGGATGCGTGCGAGGTCTTCTTCGCGAATGCCAGCAGCCTCAAGCCGCTCAAGGCGCGCAGCATTGGTTTTCCGGCTGCCGAGGCTGCCAATGTAGAACGCAGGGCTGTTGAGGGCAGGGTGCAACGCGGCGTCATCAAGTTTGGGGTCGTGGGTCAGGGTGACAAGCGCGGAGGCCCCGTCCAGTGGGTGTTTTGCCAGATATTCGTCGGGCCAGTCGCTTATGATCGCTGCGCCCTCAAATTCGCGGGCTTCTATGAAACTTGCGCGTGGATCAATGACGGTGACCTCAAATCCGCAGCGTGTGGCCATGGGAGCCAGCGCTTGGGCAATGTGCACAGCGCCGATGATATCCAGTCGGGGGCGCGGCACAACAGGCAGTGACAATGTGTCGTCTAACTGTTCCAATTTGGGTGACGGGGTAGGGCCGAATGACGGGGGGATATCGTGGTAGCTAAAGGCGAGAACGCCGGACTCGCGGCGCTTGATTGCTTCAAGGGCTGAGGCGACCGCGGGTACTGCGCCACTATTGAGCGAAAAGACGGAAATGCGAATAGTACCGCCACAGGCAAGGCCAACGGCGAAGGCGTCGCCATTGGAAACAGCAAACTCGAGCTTTTTTGAGCTATCTCCTGCGGCAATCAGAGCTTGCGCTTCCGCAATCACCGTGCCTTCGACACAGCCGCCCGATACCGACCCCTCAAAACTTCCGTCCTCTCGCACCAGCATCAGGCTGCCTTCGCGGCGCGGGGCGGAGCCCCATGTGGATGTGACAACTGCGAGCGCCGTGGCTCGGCCTGCGGCCAGTTCTGTCAAAAGTGAGGGGAAGATATTAATCATTTGATTTTACTTTGGTTCGCTGCCTGAGTGTTTCACGAAACGGTAGTGTGAGAGGCCGATTGTTTCAAGATGTGCAGATAAGGCGGAGCCAGAATTCCCCCGGTTTGGCTTGATTTGCCATCGTGCGGTCTTTAAAAGCTTCCCACAGTACTGCCTGACAATGGGGCGCAACAGTCAAGAGGGATATATTATGGCGTCGCTTTTTGCGAATCCGGCCGGGAGGAATTTCCTGGGTAATTCCGCAGAGTGGTACAAGCTTACCATTCTTGCATTTCTGATCATCAACCCGATCCTGTTTTTTGCCGTAGATACCTACGTTGCAGGATGGGCGCTGGTGCTTGAGTTCATCTTCACGCTTGCTATGGCGCTGAAATGTTACCCGCTGCAGCCGGGTGGCCTTCTGGCGCTTGAGGCTGTCGCGATCGGCATGACCTCACCTGAAATGGTTTGGCACGAAATCCAGATGGGCCTGCCGGTCATCATGCTGCTGGTCTTCATGGTAGCAGGCATCTACTTCATGAAGAGCATGCTGCTGTTCGTTTTCACGAAAATCCTTGTGAAAGTACGTAACAAAGTCCTGCTTTCGATGCTGTTTTGCTTTATGGCGGCATTCCTGTCGGCATTCCTTGATGCACTGACGGTAACAGCGGTAGTGATCGCGATCTCTGTCGGCTTCTACTCGATTTACCACAAAGTGGCTTCGGGCAAGGATTTCCACCATGAGCATGACCACATGCACGATGGTGAACTCGACAAGCTGAATGAGCAGGACCTCGAAGGTTTCCGTGCATTCCTGCGTAGCCTGATGATGCACGCTGCTGTTGGTACGGCACTGGGTGGTGTGATGACGCTCGTTGGGGAGCCTCAGAACCTCATGATCGGCGCGCGTGCAAACTGGGAATTCGTAGAATTCTTCTTCCGCATGCTGCCAGTTACCATGCCGGTCTTCTTCGCAGGTCTTGCGACTTGTGCGCTGCTTGAGATCACGGGCATTATGGGCTACGGCACCAAGATCCCGCCGAAGGTGCTGACTATCCTGCAGGACTATGACGCCTACCAAGGCGAACGCCGCACCTCGCGTGACAAAGCTGCGCTCGTTGTGCAGGGTATCGTTGCAGTATGGCTGATCATTGGCCTGCTGTTCCACCTTGCAGAAGTTGGTCTCATCGGTCTGTCGGTTATCGTGATCGCAACCGCTTTCACGGGCGTGACGGAAGAGCACCAGATCGGCCACGCGTTTGAAGAAGCGCTGCCGTTCACTTCGCTCCTCGTGGTCTTCTTCGCCATCGTGGGCGTGATCAGCGACAATAACCTCTTCAAGCCGGTTACCGACTTTGTTCTTGGCCTTGATGGCCATGGTCAGATCACGGCGCTGTATATCGCGAACGGTGTACTGTCCGCGATCTCGGACAACGTGTTTGTGGCAACCGTCTATGTGACCGAAACCGCCAATGCATTGCAGAACGATGTCATCAGCCGTGACGCGTTTGACCTGATGGCTGTTGCGATTAACACGGGTACGAATATCCCGAGTGTGGCAACACCTAACGGCCAAGCTGCATTCCTGTTCCTGCTGACAAGTGCACTCGCACCCCTGATCCGGCTTTCCTACATGACCATGGTGAAAATGGCGCTGCCATATACCATTGTTATGTCGATTGTTGGCTATCTCGGTGTGGCTTACCTGCTCGAGCCGATGACGGATAAGTTGTACGAAATGCACCTTATCGAGCATCACCACGAGAAAGTTGGCCAAGCGCGCGACGCTGGCGAGCACTGAAAATCGTTAACCAAACAATAGGTTGACCCGGGGCGCCCGCGACAAAACAGTTGCGGGCGCTTCTTTTTATGACTAGCATAACCAAAAATTTACTTTTGAGTTGGTGCTTGTACGCGCAATTCCTATAGGGGGGAATAGTATGGACGGCCGTAGTACGATCTGTTCTGAGGAACGGCCCGATGAAATTGGCCAGCAGGTAACGGGCCGGGTCAAATGGTTTGATGCAGTCAAAGGATATGGCTTTATCGTTCCTGAAGACGACGATGGCGATGTGCTTTTGCACTTCTCCGTGCTTAGGAATGTTGGACGACGGTCTGTTCCTGAAGGCACAACCGTAATCTGTGAAGCTGTAATCCGGGACAAGGGCCGTCAGGCCATCAGCGTGCAGTCGCTTGATCTATCAACTGCTGTAGCGCCTGAGGATATCGGTCGTTCTTCCTTCTCTCATCCTGGTATGGAAATCGACGTATCGCCTGAATTTGAGGATGTGATCGTCAAGTGGTTCAACCGTACCAAAGGCTACGGCTTTGTCTCGCGGGGAGAAGGCACACAGGATATCTTCGTTCATATTGAAACCCTCCGCCGCGCTGGCCTTACAGACCTTGAGCCGGCACAGGAAGTGCGCGTGCGTATCGGTACTGGTGAGCGTGGTCCGCTTGTGGCCCAGATCGCGCTGCCCGGCGACGCCTAACTCTCTTGTTGCCGAGCCTTACGGCTTCCTCCTGCCTGAATGCGGAGAATTGAAATGATGGTTAAAGCACGGATGATTTTCATGGCCGTGCTTTTTCTTTTTGCGGCACCTGCGTGTGCCGAAGAAAAAGCGTTTGATGCCAATCCTGTTATCGTGACCAGCAGCGAAGGTGAGCATGCCTTCAAGGTAGAGCTTGCTCTCACCGATGAAGAGCGTGCGATGGGCCTTATGTATCGGCGGGAACTGGCCCCCGATCACGGCATGCTGTTCATGTTTGAGGACAGTGCGCCGCGCTCGTTCTGGATGCGGAATACCTATATCCCGCTCGATATTATTTTCATCCGCTCCGACGGCAAGATCCTCAATATCGTGCGTGAAGCACGGCCGCGTACCGATACGCCGCGCCAAAGTATTGGCAGCGCCATTGCCGTTCTTGAGATCGCAGGCGGCCGCGCTGCCGAACTTGGTATCAAGGCAGGGGACAGCGTCCAGCATCCACTAATTGACGCCTGGAAGGCTAATTAGTTTGCCGCGCCGCGAACCACGCACTGCCACGCCGGAAATGATTGCGAAGGCAAACCCGCCAGCGGGATACCTCCCTATTCTGTCCAACAGTCCCTTCGGCTGGGAAAACGGTCCGATCTTCGAACGTGTTACAGACGGGGGCAAGGAACGCGGTTTCCGTATCGCGGAACGGCATATCAACGCTGGCGGCGCGTGCCACGGCGGCATGATCATGACCTTCGCGGACATCCTCTTGGCAACGGCGGTATTTGATATCGCCGACCCCCCTTTCGTGACGGTCCGCATGACAACCGATTTTATCGGCCCCGCCTACGAAGGGGAGTGGCTCTCGGGCACAGCAACAGCGGAGGATGCGGGCGAGGGGATGGTTGCGGTCAAGGGTATGATGATGGTAGAGGGCAGAACGATTGCAAGCGCAAGCGGGCTTTTCAAGGTCATTCGCCTGCGTCCCTGAAACTCCTCAAGCCGGTAGCTGTCATGGATCACACAAAAATTTATGCCGATTTCCTCGGCATATGGGAACTTGAAGCCGACAGTTGCGCCTATCAGCAGAGCGAACCACCGGTGTCGGGGCACCAGATAATCTCGGATGGGCCGGGTGGTCTTACACTCCAGATGTCGTGGGCTGATCGGGAAGGCAATACCCACACCTATAGCTTCGCGGGAATTCCCGATGGCAAGGCGCGGCCTTTTGCTGGTGGGCCGCTAGCCGACGCCATCACAATTTCGCTGCCATCCGATTCTGAGCTGAAAGTTTCTGCCTCTCTCAAGGGGCGGGAATTGATGACTGCCAAATACTTGCTGCATGCCGACGGGCAATTTATGGAGTTAATTCAGGTGGTTTACCTGCCTGATGGCTCCACCCCCACCAATGTCGGGCGGTACCGCAGGCGCCTGCAAAGTTGAGGCGCTGTCGGCTCTCTTGCGAACAGGTGAATTTTCTGCTTGCATTCGTAAAAGCCGGACATTAGAAAGCGCGGGCGTCGGGGAGTGGCGCAGTCTGGTAGCGCACCTGTTTTGGGTACAGGGGGTCGCTAGTTCGAATCTAGTCTCCCCGACCACTTTTACCGCTTAGGCGGTATCGAAGACGGCCCGGCCAATATGGTCGGGCCGCTTTTGTTTGTGCCGTTTTGACGGTCTGTAGTGTGTTTTCCCTGTTTATTTTCAGGGCTGTTTGAGATAGGGTGCGCTTCCCAATCAGCGGGCCTGTCCCGCAGGAAATGCAGCAATTTAACTGGCCATCCGGAACCTATTCCCGCATGGCCCCGCTTGGAAGGATAGAAGCCCGTGAAAGCGCGCATTTATCAACCCGCAAAAAACGCCATGCAGTCGGGTACGGCAAATACGCACCAGTGGGTGCTTGAGTTCGAACCTGAAACAGCGAAGGTCATTGACCCGCTGATGGGCTGGACGGGCTCGCACGACATGCGCGGTCAAATTCGCATGAAGTTTGCCACGCGTGAGGAGGCAGAAGCCTACGCGCAGCGCAACAGCCTGCCGTTCGAGGTTCTGCCTGCCCAGAAGAAGAAGCGCCACCTGCAGGCCTATTCTGACAATTTCAAATAATCCGGTTCTCCCGGGTTTGAAAAATGCGGTCCCGTAGCTCAACTGGATAGAGCAGCTGACTTCTAATCAGCAGGTTCGGGGTTCGAGTCCTCGCGGGATCGCCACTTTTTCAAGCATTTCCTTGCTGTTACATTCGTAGTTTGTCACACTGACGTCACAGAGAAGTGGCGGGAGTGAAATGCATGGCGACTATTCGACAGCGGAAAAATCGGGACGGCTCAAAGTCGTGGCAGGTGCAAATCAGGCGCAAGGGCCATGCACCAATCTCCAGAACTTTTGACAGTAAGCGTGACGCCGAGCAGTGGTCTCGTGGTCAGGAACGTAGCATGGACCTTGGGGAATATAAAGACCTGAAGGTTGCGCAAGGCTTAAGCCTTGCCGATGCACTTGATCGATACGTTGAAACTCGTGAGCGCAGTGGCAAGCCGCTAAGTGCGCAATCCATGCGTATGGTGTCCAAATGGAAGAGGCACCGCCTTGCGTCTGTATCGCTGGCACACCTGACTGCAGCCGATCTGGCGCAGTGGCGCGACGAGAGGCTAGCTGAAGGGCGCTCTGCCAGTACAATTCGGAACGAAATCAGCCACATTTCTAATGTGTTCAATCTGGCACGTAGAGAATGGTCAATTGGCAGGATTAATAACCCAGTTGAGGATGTGAACTGGCCCTCCTCTATGGGAAACGCGCGGGACCGGCGCCTCGAAGTAGGTGAGGAAAAAACCATCCTCGAGCAATGCGATGCGACGGTTGAGAATATCTGGATCAAGCCAATGATCGTTTTGGCTCTGGAAACTGCTGCGCGGCGCGGTGAGCTGCTGTCTGTTGTTTGGGAAGATGTTGAGCTTGAAAAGCGTGAGATGACGTTCAGATCCACGAAAAATGGCGATGATCGCACCATACCTTTGTCAACAAAGGCTGTGTCACAGCTCCAAGGTTTGCCGACTGCAGAAATTAAGAAAGGCCAGGTGATTGAATGCACAGAAGATGCCTTCATTAAATGCTGGCAGCGTCTGCAAAAGCAATTGGCAAAAAAAGGGGTAAAAAATCTGCGTTTTCACGACCTGCGGCACGAGGCAACAAGTCGCCTATTTGAGAAAGGATTTGGGTTGATGGAGGCAGCGCACGTGACAGGTCATAGAGATCTTCAGATGCTTAAACGGTATACACATATCCGGCCTCAGAGCCTGCTAGACAAAATTGGCTAAAATTCTACCTAGAATTTCTCCGAATTGAGAGGCAATCTCAATGGGTGCATTTAATAAACCTATTGAGGTGACATGTGTTGCGGATTGGGTTCGCTAAAGGAGTATGGGAATGGGCCTCACGAAGTACCAGAAAAGTGTAAAAGAATTACCTGAAATTCTGGCCGACGTAGTTTCGGTGGTGAAGACATATTTTAACGAGAACGGGCAGGCGATACTTGAACAAAGCACCGGCGGCGTCGCATTGGCTGCTAAACTGGTATTGGGGCCGAGTTTAGATAGATATTTCCAGAGGATTGCAAAGAAGAAGAAAGCAAACTTCGGGTTTGAAACCTATCTGCGAGCAGCAGCAGATCAAGCCGAGTTGTCGTTGCAGTCTGTCTTGGGAGAGCTAGAGCTCCCCACCGAAAAGGTGAAACTGCGCTTCCTTACCAACAAATTCTTCAATGATTTGGGAAATTTTGAGTCTACCGATCTAATCCTAGTTTTTTCTCCAAAGTATCATCCAGCTGTTACCTTTGTACTAAATTTTTATCGCAAGCTCCTCCGAGATGTTGGAGTTTCGCAGGATTTAGCAAATACCTTTGAAAGGGATTTCAATAGTCATATTGAGGTTGCAGTGGCCAACACTTTTGGTGGGAGTTATGGCTCGCACCTCCAAGACGTGGAGAGGTACCAACTTGAAGAAAGTGAAATTAAGCTTCTCGCGAGAACGGTGTCTGAGGGCAGAATAGGGCTGCAAGAAAATGAGAATTTGAAGTACGAAGATACTTATGGCAGCTGGCGTCCTATTTCTAGCTTCGGGCAAGTTCGAGAGGAGCAGATCGAAGAAGACAAGAATGTAGTTCTTGTGACTGATCTTATTGAGGAATACTTTGGAGACATAACCGCGACCACGTTAGATAAAGTGCTGTTCTTGGTGGCTGACTTCGGAAAAGGTAAGTCTGTTTTCCTCAGAAGGTATGCTTCTCAACTGGCACATAACTATTTAGATAAAAGGTCCGGCTATTTTCCTATCTACTTTAACCTAAGAAATTATTCTAGCTACTCTAGTGACACGCCCTTGGGGGTAGTTGCTGACTATTTGGAAACGGACTTTGGAATATGTATTCAGGATGACTACTTTAGAAATAAGAGGTTTGTATTTTTATTAGATTCACTTGACGAAAGCGGCGAGCTAACGAGTAAACATATTTCAGCGGTAGTGAATTCAGTGCGTCGCATTCAGTCGCTCGATAAATCCAAATGCCGCTCCAACAGATTGATTGTTTCTACTAGGCCAATTGATGAAGGATTGGACGAGCTCTTAAGGGCTCACAAGCCTTATCAATTCAAGAATGATGAGGGGCGTTCCATTCAGTGCTTTCTTTCTGTACACGGTTTTACGAAAGCACAATTTAATAGTTGGTTGAGAGAAAGCTTAATGGAAGCATTTCGCCAACTCCCAGATCACGGGCGAGAGCAAGTAGAACAGCTGATACAGCCGCCAGTCGATCTGTATGATCATTTTCACCAGAAAAACGGGCTTTCAGTTGGAGAGCTGCGAAGGCCGATCTTCGCGTACATGATCTATCAGTTGCTACTTAATGGAGTGGATCTTTCTGCACTTGGTAAAATTGGAGTTTATCTATCTTTCTTGAATTTGCTCACGAAGGAAGCCAAGCACATTGATGACAAAGAATACATCATTGATCTAACACAGGAATTTGAATTCAGAAATCTACTTCATGTTGTTGCTGCGCTTTGGATGCGTGAACGTCAGCAAGGCAAGCAAGGCATTCTAAATAAAGCGGACATATGTCGAGTATTGGACGGTGAAGACAAGGGGCAGTCTGACTCTGAGATTTTGGAGCGGTACAAGGCTCAAGGTGTTGTGCAAGTAGAATTTCTATCTCATTCGTACTTTGGCGAAAATAACAGCCATTTACATTTCCAACATCAGTCGTTTGCTGAAATGTTATTGGCAGAATACTACCTCAAAATCTTTGTAAAATACGCTCTTGATGATAAGTGCACTATTACTGATGTACAAACTCGTTTGTCTTTGGGGGTACCGACAGCACAAACTATAGAGTTTCTCAAAGAACTTTTGGCTCTACTCAGGGAGACTGTGTGTGAAAATCCGACACCAGAGGTTCTGCAAAAGCGGAAGCTATTGTTGCCTTTAATGTGCTCTTTGGCGTCTCGGCAAAATAACCCGCTATTTTGTTACGACATTTATTATCGTTGGTTTAAGGGTATTACTCTCTCTGCAAACTCAACTCAGATCCCAGATGATTCTCTTGTGCGTTGGTGTATTGGTGAAGTTGAACTCGAAAAGATCATCAACCTAGCCGCCAACATAGTTGAATCGAAGGCTGTAGTCCTATCTGGTGAGGCTCAAATTGCCGCCAGCCTGTTTTCAAACGATTTGCTTGTGTTCCAGAAGACTGACCTTAGTCGTGCTCCCAGGAATATTGACAAGTGGCTCGCACTCTTAGTTGGCAACAATCTATACAACAATACGAAAGAAAATCGGTTTTTCAATCGGCGACTTGAAGATGGCTTTGCTGTCTTTAGGTTAGCAAGGACTTGGCATGAAGGCAATGATGAGATTGCCCCGTACTGGGGTAGGAGCCTTTTCAGAGGGCTAAGTATCCACCGAAAAGTTTGGGGGTCTGCAGAGTCAATCTTTCGAGGCTTGGAATTTGGCGATGTGGACTTTTCATATTCAGAATTCACGGGATTGCATTTTATGGATTGCAATCTGTCGTATGCAAAATTTGAGTATTGCAAGCTCAAACATGTGGAAATGGTTTGCTGTAACTTAGCTGGGGTTTCATTTAAAGGAGTGCACTCCGATACTGCGAAGTTCTCGATAAATCTTTCTCAATCGTTCCTTTGTCAAAGTGTCTTTGTGCCGGAGGTTTTGGCTACATATTTAAACGCGGATGGGATGCCATTTTTGGTGTATTTGATTCCCAAAAAACAGAGAGTTACCGCCGCACATAGTGGGCTAGAAAATACAGCGCAGATACTGCTCACACTTTTCGGCCTTTTGGATCTAGCGATGTCTGACGGAGACTTCGAACCAAATAAGGTTAAGAATATGTTTTCATTTGGTAGTGAGCGTTGTAGGCAGCTTTTTTCAGAGTTCATTTATAAGCTTCAACTACTGAAAATAGGGGAGGCTGAATCTACTCATATTTACGCATGGCTAGAGGGCATGATCCCACAGTGGGCGTATATGGATTGAGAAGCACTGGCTTGTTGAGGGGGAGCCCAATTAGCAATATTTATATTACTATTTGGGCTCCCCCTCCCTTACCTTGATCTTCTTGATAGGCGAAAAAACCTGCTTGCAGGTCCGCATGATCATCAAAGCTGAGACCACAGTTAACGCTCGGCACTGCGGTCTTTTGTAGGGGCCTTGTTGGCCTGCCCGGGCAGCTTTGAATGTAGGGCTTGGAGGCCGATTTTTAGTCCCTGCCGTTCGAGTTGATCAGAGACAGAATTTCCTAGCATGTCCAGCTTGGCTTTGGTCGCGTGATGGCAGCGCCTTACCTCATCGGCGTCCATTCCGTTTATTGCCTCATATGCTTGAGCTAGGTCGCGGGCCTTGAGTGGAGAAACGCTTGTTGGCTGCGCAGACCGATCGGGAGAGTGCGCACTCTGGCCTGCATCCTTTTCCGCCTTTTTAAGTTTGAGGGAAGCTCGTACAAATGACCAGAGTTCGGGACTGCCTCCGTTCATAAAATCTCCGGCGAAGTGAGCAGGATCACGCCCCGAGGCAATTAAAAGGTCTTGCACCATCTCTCTCGCCTCTCTTGTCATCTCAGGGCGCGAGGAGGGCTGCTCAAGGCGCTTTGCTGCATCTAGGGCTTGCGTTGCAGCCGAGAGCTTGTCTTGAGTGGACTGGAGCGCCTCAGCGAGTTCGTTTACAGTTTTGAGGTGTTTTCGCGCTTTACCTCGGGCTTTGGCCATTTCGACGCGGTATTGGGACGCGTTAGCTGCAGCGATGCGAAGGTAAGATAGTTTCTCGCTTTTAGCCTGAGCGCGAGCTTCCTGGTCTCGTTTGGCTGCTTCCCGGCGACATTCTTGCTTCGCGTGATATAGGCTTGCGGCAACTTCATTTCGGGTCCGGCGTCCGTCTGCCCAGTCCCGCTCCCGTATTCGCTTCTTGGGCTCGCGGTCCAGTCCCGTTTCCTTGAGAGTACCGCCGTGCCAGTTTCCTTCGAGGCCGTTTTCTTCCAGCACTTCATTGATAATTCGTGCTGCTACGTGGCGACGGAATAATTTGACCTGGGTGCGGTCTGCGAAGAGGCGTTTGCGCTGAGCGTTTCCACGCGTTCCTTCGTTAGCGATCAACCAATCTCCATGCTGTGTGCATGCATGATTGGGAGAGGAGGCCGCTACGGCGCTCACGGGCCTACCTGTGGTAAGGAGGTGAAGGTGTGGCTGCACTTTGCCATTTCCGTGCACGACAGCCATTGCTGGGTAGCCTTCGCCTTCAAAATATGCGCAAAGCCGTGCCGCGATCTGCTGACGGGCTGTAGCGCTCAAATCGTTGGGTAGCTCCATCGTTATGGGGATGGCGATGCGCCCATTCTTTCGCTTTGTCGTGTTGTGGACTGCGTCCAATATCTCTCGCATTTCTTCCGGATCGCGCCCGGCTGCGGATTCAAAATCTGTGTCTTTGTGAGAATAGTCGCCGATCCGTGCAATGTAGTCGACAGATGCGCCTTTACCCGTGGGGGCCGCTTTGGTTGCGGAAGCTATTTTAAGGTGGAAGGTGCGGCCTTTCGGGCCAATGCGGCCGGAGACCAGCCGCATCTTCCTCTCAGGTTCCTGAACATATCCCCGGCGTTTTGGTTCTTCGTCGCTGTGCATCTGTCACCCTCATTCTTTTGAGAGATCGAGAGGGGACTTCCTGCCGAAGGTCTCACCGCCTCCGCTGCCTCGGAAGGCGTCTTTCAGGCTCGATGCTGGTTGGTTGACAAGTGATGCAAGTCCTTTGGGGTTGGCAGCGGCGATAGCACCAATTGCGAGCGCCTTTGTGCCGGCAGCGAAAGCGAGTGCAGCGCCGCCGGCATCTTGTGCGCCGGAAAAGTTCGCTGCGAATTTCGATGCCTGATAATGGAGGAGGAGCGCGACCCCGCCCATAATCAGTAGGATGAAATATGCGCTGTTGCCGGGCGCAAGGGGGCTTGCTTGGTCGAACTCAACCGTCAAGTCGGCATAGGTCTTTTGCGCTTGTGAGCACTTCGAGGGGTCATAATCGGGGTTCTCAGTGCGCCTTATGGCGTGGTTACTGCCCTCTAGAAGCACCGCTGGGCAGTGCTTTAACATCAGCGCATTTTGTTCATTTATCCGAGGCTGAAAATACTCAGTCAAAGCTTGGATCGTGGAGATTTTCCGGGAGAGGCCGTCGATTGCGGTGATGCTAAATGACATGGCGAGGCATATAAAAAATGTCGTGAAGAAGCCCAACCTGAATAGTGACCAACACCCCATCCATATCCCGCGAAACTTGGGGAATGGAATGCCAATCAAGGCGAGGGGGAGTGCGGCTCCAGCGGCAAGAAATGAAAAGGAGGCGGTCACGAGCAAAAAGGAAAAGTAGATCAATAGTAGGCCGAACGGGATTAGCAAGAGCACTCCTGAGATCGCCCCTACCGGACTGTTTGAAATCAGGTTCCAAGCTAGCCCCATCACGTAATAGACGGACTTTTCGACAGCGTATCCGAGCTGGGCATATCTGTTCACGATCTCTTGACCAAGAATTTCGACAGTCGTGAGCTTTGCGGGTGCGTTGACGGGAATTTCTGCAATATCTAGCAGTTCCAATCCGACGGCCAGAGCACCCTGTTCAACCGGTTCAATCAGCCAACTGAAAATAATCGGTTTAGCGTTTGGCTGAACGGTGAAGAGTACAATCACGACCGCTGACCAAAATAGGACAATCGGCAATTTTTTGAGCCGGTCCATCAGCGTGTTTTCCATCATTCCTAGCGAAAGCTGAGCTAGAAAATAAATGGTCAAAAATGTCCCGAAAATCAGCGCCGCAACGGGAGCAATCTTCATAAAAATTTTGGCGGTTAGAGTGGTGCTGGTTAAGTAGAGCTCATTCAACAGTTCGCAAGACAGGCATTCAAACATCACGACCCCCATTAATGCAGTTCAGCGCAACCAGTGATTTGCGAAGGTCGGCAACTAAACCCTGCAGGTCGTATTCTTTTTTGGTGTAGGTACTCTCTGATGCGGGCAGGTTAGGGACGATGTGTCCGGCAGAGACAAAAATTGGGTTCGCCACCAGAAACCGGTCCGGTCCGGCGACAAATGAGGCGGGAAGGGTGCTGGGCGAAGAGAGAAGACCTGTGCGGCTTAATTCCTGCTCGATCTCATATTCAGTTCCATATCCTGCCAACTTTGAGGCAAGGACGTAAGGAAAATTGAACGAATTCAGCTTGAAATGCTGCGAGGGCAGGCAAAAAGAGAAAGCGTAAAGAGGGCGTCGATGCCAAATTGGAGTCCAAATTTGAGGGTTTGATATTTCAGTCTTGGGCGCATGCTCATGCGCCTGTAAGGTGGCTATGGCCATCATAAATCTCCGTGGTAGGGGCTTGTGTTGGTCTGGCGGATCGGGGCTGCAACCTCGATCTGCCATCTTTAATTACTTTTTTTCTGCCCTCCCTTGATTGCGGCTATTGCGTCGGTCGCGACTACGCCGAGAAGGCCGCCCATGCTCCAGAAAAACCAAGGCGCTCCCTCCTTCTCGATAAAGAGATGGCCGAACAGGGCGCCTGAGGCTGCAAGGGTGAGCGCAATTAGTGCAGATCGGATCGACATTTTTCGTCCTCCTTTGGCAATATCCACCCCCAAAGGGCGGCGTATTCGGTGTAGATTTCTGGAGGGATTAGGCTATTAATCCTGCGCCATGGCGATGGACCGTGATCGTGCTCATTCCAAAAATTTTGCAGCCTGTCTCTAGCGGATTTCCATTCAACCGGGCCAAGCATTGTGCGCCAGTCGGAGAGGGAGACGGGTGCTCGCGCGCGATTTTTTATTTTTATATTATTATTTATATTCTCTCTTCCGCCGTGGCGGGTCTGAGAGACGCCCTTTTGGATGTGAGAGACACCCTTTTGGGTCTGTGTGATACCCTTTCGCGTCAGAGTGACTTCCTTTTGGGTCTGTGTGATACCCTTTTTGGCCTCATCAAGATTGATCGCAAACAACGAGCGATGTGCACGCCCTGCAGCTCTTTCGCACGTCAAGAGACCTCTGTGTTCTAACTCTTTTACGCCACGCTGCACTGACGAAAGGCTTGAGGAAGTGTCAGCCATCAAAGTGGCGAACGATATTCGGGCTATGTGTGTTTGTGGATGTGCCCGAACGACTAGAACATTCCAGATCGATTTGCTGACCGATGGCAGCTGAATTTGAAAGCACATGAGAATATCCTCGAATTGCACACTACCGAACCTCTTTTTTTCTCGGGCATCCAACGCGATGCATGGGTGTTTTAGCTGCCGGTCTTTGATGGTGCCGGTCCTGTACAGAAGTTGCCATCCTCCCCTCAAGCCAAGTGTCAATATCGCCGGGCCTCCAAAACCACTTTCCGCCGATCTTTACGCCCGGTGGCGCGTCACCTTTTTGGAGAAGGTACCTCAAGGTGCTGGCGGGTAACATTTTGAAGCGCGGGACCGTTGCGACCTCATCGATTCTCAACCATTCATTTTGTGATGACATTTTTTCCTCCAAATAATTTCTCGGATACTTTTCTGTCGATAAAGAATAAATATCGATAAACTTCGGCAAATGAAATAAAAAATGATAAAAATATCTAAATACTTCAAATAGATAGGTGGTCTATTTGGTATCATCGGTATGAAATTTTCTATTTATATTGATGATACATTTAGTATCATCGGTTTTGGTGAGTTTTATATTTAGAGATATTTAGTTATCGCTGATAAACGGTGGGCTGTATTAATAATGGGGCGCTCGAAGTCGCGACAAGGCCCCACTGCGGCTACAAGGCACAAGGTATGAGGCTCGTGTCACTGCTGTGTCACAGTTAGTGGCTGAAAGCAGTCACAAATGGCTGCTTAGTTTACCAAATGATTGCATTTAAAACGTTGATTTATATTTATATTATAGAGAAAACTGCCAGACTGCCTCATGCGGTCCATGAAACTTCTAATCAGCCGGTTCGAGGTTCGAGTCCTCGCGGGATCGCCATTTTCCACGTGCGGGCCTTTGTGTAGATCTCGCTGAGTTTTCCGAACCGACACCACGGTTATACGAGTTCCTTCGTGCCTGCATCAAAGATCTGAATTCCGCAGGCGAATAAATCCGCCACATTCCCCCACAGTTCGAACTATCGCTGATGGTCAGTGTAGTACCCCTTGCCATGCTGTAGGTATGAGTTGGGGCTGGCTGCTGGATATCTGTGCCGGGCGCCGGAGGTGCGATGTCGTGCCCGCACAGCGGCTGCGAGGGCGACCTCGAGATGGGTTCCTTTGAAGCAGGGCTCTACTGTATTTAGTGCCGCCGTCACGGAGGATGTAGCAGCTGAATCATGCAAGGGTGGACCGCAACAAACTTAGCTAGGGCCGCAACATGGTGTCGAGGTTCTTGTTCTTCAGGGTGATAGGGTGCACTTTCCTGTTTTCTCATTATAATGTCAGCTTGATGTTATGTTGTGCCTGCCTTGAAGTCCTCGCAAAGCGCAAGTCGCTTTTGCGGACTGCAGCTCTTGAAATTTTTCCTTCATAGACGCAGACGCCTACCCAGAAAATCTAGGGTAGCAAGAGTTCAATCGCCTGATTCATTCTTGGTTTATGTTAGTAAAATTATCTAATAAAGATATTATAATAAAAATTATAATCCAAAAAGAGAAAATATTTAGCCTTAGGCCACAAAGAATCTGTGCTTATAGCAGTTCTTTCAGCGCTTCCTTCGATTTACTTACCATCTGGCCGGTATATAATTATTTCAGTTTCGTGAAGTAAGTCCACGGGGGTGCCGAGGGCATGTCTGGTTCTGAGTTGCGCCTCGGTTGCCGTTTCTAGTGAAACACCAAAGGGGAATACCAATGGCATCTGCAAAGAAATATAGAATACCTGTCACAACAGCCTCGCTATGCGCCCTTCTCGCTACGCCCATCGGGTATGCGCAGGCGGAGGAAAATGCAGCGGAAACCACAGAGAGCTTTGTTCTTGAGGAAATTATTGTCTCCGCGCGGAAGCGTGCGGAAAGTATCCAGGACGTGCCTCTGTCGATATCCGCATTGGGCGCCGATCAAATTGATCGTGTTGGTGTGACAGACGTCACTGGCCTTGCGGGCCGGGTGCCGGGCCTGTACTTCAACTTCGGTGGCGGCGTCTCGCCGACCAGCGGATTTCAATATATCTCGCTACGCGGTGTTGGCTTTAACGGTGGTTTGGAGCCATCGACAGGCGTTTTCATCGATGGCATGTATCAGCCACAGATCGGCTTTGATCTGGCGTTTCTGGATATCGCGCAGATCGAGGTACTTCGGGGCCCGCAGGGTACCCTTTTTGGACGCAACACACAGGCTGGTGCTATCAATATTGTGACCAAAAAGCCCGACGAAGAATTTGCCGGTAAGCTCCTTTTGCAATACGGTGGTTTCAACGAGTTGCGCGCTCGTGGCGCCATTCGAGGTCCGTTGGCAGAAACATTGTTTGCGGGCCTGAGTGTCGAGTACTACCAGACCGATGGCTACCTCGATAATGGCGTCACCGGTGCAGACTACAATACGACCGAGCAAATTGCTGGCCGCGGTGTACTACGGTATGTGCCGTCGTCGGATTTCGAGGTAACTATTGTCGGAGATGTGTCGAAAAAGGACTACAATGAGATCGGTCGTGGTGTGCCTTTTGGTAGCGGGGACTATACAGTCATCGCTGACAACGACGATCTTGACCATAAAACGAATTCCGGCATTCAGGCTACCATCGATTGGAGCTTGAATGATACGCTTAATCTTACCTCAATTACCGGTTATCGGGTTACTGATGCAGATACAACGGTAGACCTTAACGGTCGGTTGGATGATCAGACACCGGTAGTTTTGGATCCGGCCCAAGCGCCTGTCGATTTCCTGACCAACGGTCCTGTTTCGGTTGCAGGTACCTCACAATCTCTACTGCTGAACCAAACATTCTTCAGTGAAGAAGTTCGCCTGTCTGGCGAGCACGACTCCTTGGATTGGTTAGTGGGGCTTTATTATTTCGACCAGACGCAAGACCAGGAACGCGCGCTTGATATTGGCCTGGCCCCTGCTGGCACCAATAACGTACCTCCACTTTATGTTAGGGAGAATTTTGTCGATGCTCGTGATGGCTGGGCTGCGTTTGGGCAGGCAAGTTACATGGTTGCAACTGATCTTGAGCTGACCTTTGGTGCTCGATATTCCAAAGAGAACATTGACGTCGTCAAGGAGCGCATTCTCGCTGTCCTCTCAGGCGGAAACACTGTTCTCATCCCAACATATCAACCGGATGACTCTGATAGCTTCGATAACGTTTCTATCATGGCGTCAATTTCCTACGACTGGTCCGATGACCTTCAGACCTACTTTACTTATGCTGAAGGCTGGAAGGCTGGTGGCTTCAACCGCTTCCCGTCGCGCCAGAATGCTGTCGCGAGCTACGACGACGAGCTTTCCGAGAACTGGGAACTCGGTATTAAGGGCCAAGCATTTGATGGTGCCCTGACATTCAACCTTGCCGCTTTCTGGATTTCAATCGACGGACAACAGTTGCTCAATATCGTTCCGGATCCTGCGGGTCTGACCCCAATCACGATTATCGAGAACGCGGGCAGCAGCCGGTCGCGTGGCTTCGAGTGGGAACTCACTGCGAGGCCCTTGGATGGTCTGACGCTTGATTTCAATGGAACCTACGCAGATACGGAAATGCTAGAGTTCCTGCAGTGTAACAGCCTCGGGGATATCAACGACCCCAATGATGACGTCTGTTTTGATTTTGCAGGTTCGGACTTCGAAAACACGCCCGAGTTGGTCATGAATTCCAGCCTGACCTACACGATGCCTTTGGGGGGCGATGACTGGTCTATCGAGTTTTTCGTGAACTACAGATATGTAGATGGCTTTAACGGGACCAATAATAGTTTCAACGGTCGGCTCGGTGAGCAAATCCCTGTTGAAAGCTATGATCGCCTGGATGCAAAGATCAGTGTTTTCGATGACGATGGGTGGCGCGCGACACTATTCGTCGACAACCTGCTGGATTCCTATGACGTGTCATACGTTTCCTTTGATCCCACCTCCGTAGCTTACGACAAATATGTTCACCCGCTGGAGCCACGGCAGATTGGTATTGTTCTGAGTAAGACATTCTAGTCGTGAATACTGAGGCAAGCGTTACCTGACCCTTGGTAACGTGAGTGCGGGCACAGGGCGTCATTTTATTGCCGTGGCGGCGGTTGGCGCCCTGTGTCTGCTTAATTGTTTGTTGCGCCAACCGTAATATACTGAAGCAGTGCGGGGTGCGAGGAAGTTTACAAGGAAGTGGATGGTATGGTCGATCACTACGCCAAACTCAATAACTACATTGACCGAAACAGCGATTATGTGACTGGGTTACTTCAGGACATGATCCGCATTCCCACGGTAAATCCTAAGTTTGAAGTTGCACCTGAGCGCAACAAAGAAGCAGAGCATCAAGACTTTCTGGAAGGGGAGTTGAAATCATTGGGTTTCCTGACGGAGCAGTCTGAGCCCTTTGAGAACCGGCCGAACCTCGTGGGCGTGTGGTCTGGAAATGAAGAGCGGAGCCTTCTGCTTGGTGGGCATGTGGATGTCGTCCCGGAAGGTAATATAAACAAATGGACTGTGGACCCTTATGGCGGCGAAATTCGCGATGGCAGGCTATTTGGTCGAGGCGCACTTGATATGAAAGGCGGATTGGCTGCCTGCGTCATGGCGGTCAAGGCGGTCAAGGAATGCGGTTTTGAGCTTGCCGGGCAAGTCGAGATTCATGCTGTTGTGGACGAAGAGGCTGGTGGATTTGGTTCGAGGGCATTGGCAAATACTCGGAAAGTACCTGCTGCGGGCATCATAACGGAACCGACCTGGCACAGCATCAACCCGGCGGAGGGTGGCCTAGTGTTTATGCGTGTCACAATTCCCGGTAAAAACAGCCATGCAGCTTGGCGGTATAACTCGATTTACCCGCAACACCATGTGCCAGATAGGCCTGAGCCCGGGGTGAATGCGATTGAGCTAGGCACCCGTTTCCTTGCTGCACTGCGAGAGCTGGAGCGGGAATGGGCAATGCGTAAGTATCATCCCCTGATGCCTCTGGGGATTACGACCATGAACCCAGGTGTTGCTATCGGAGGGACAGGGGTCGATGCCACCGGCCGGCCGGCAATCCTGACAAACCCCGCAATGATACCAGATAATTTTATTGTGGATTTTCACTTCAAGTTTCTTCCGAACGAGGACTATTCAGAGGTCAAAAAGGAATTTGAAGACTTTGTTCACCATTGGGCCCAAACTATAGATTTTCTCAGAGAAAATCCTCCGCTGGTGCAATGGGAGCTGGGAGGTGTTTATTTTCCGCCTTTTGATACAGATCCGCATCATGGGCTAGTTCGTTCATTGGTCCGGAGCACCGAGCGTCTGGGACGCATGCCGGAAGTCAAGGGTTTTACGGCATGCAGTGACGGTGCGAACTACGCCGCGCAAGGTATGTCGGCGGTTGTATATGGCCCATCTGGAGACGGCATGCATGGCTACGACGAATATGTCGACATTGCTTCCATGATTGAATGCTCAAAGGTTATCGCCGCTGCAGTTGTAGATTGGTGTGGAAACACATCGGATTGATCGGTGGTCGCCGAGGCGCACCAAAACGGCCTTGAAATAAAGCCTGATGAGGTATCCAGTTTAGGAGAATTTAGTGAAACTCCACCGCATAATCTTTGGTCTGCTGTATACAGCAATGCTGTTTTCAATGATTTGGCCCGGTCATGCATATTTTAGCAAGATTGAACCTTGGGTATTGGGGCTTCCATTTTCCATCTTCTGGGTAGTTTTGTGGATCGCTTTGCTGTTCCTTGGCTTATGCATTCTCTATTTCGGAGACTGCCGCGAAGAAAACGATGCGGAAGCAGCATCCGAGCTTGAGGGGTCTTGAGGATGGACTGGGCCTTATACATTTGCGGCGCTTACCTGCTGATGAGCCTGATTGTCGGAGTTCTTCCTGGGCTGTCGAGTAAGAAAAGTGTGAATAACTTTGTTGCGGCGGACAATAGTATAAACAGCGTGCTACTTTATTTCATTCTTGGCGCGGCTATTTTTTCTTCGTTCACTTTTCTTGGCACCCCGTCCTGGGCATATGAGCGGGGCGCTGCATCCTTTTATATAGTGATCCTGACAATGATCGGGGTCGTTCCGTTCTATTTTCTCGGGACGCGTGCGCGCCGTGTCGGTGCCAGACTGGGGTTCATTACACAGGCAGAGATGCTCGGGTATCGTTTTTCCAGCACGACTCTTTCCGTCCTTCTCGCTGCTCTGACAGTTCTCGTTCTAGTGCCTTACATGGTTCTCCAAATGAAGGGTGCCGGTTTCATTCTCAATACCATCTCGAATGGCCAGATACCTGAGTGGGTGGGAGCTGGCATTAGCTACGGCATCGTTACGATCTATGTTCTTGTAAGTGGCGTGTCCGGCGTCGGCTTCACCAATGCTTTGCAGGGGGGGTTGATGATAGCTGTCGCGCTTTTCCTTGGCTGGTATTTCCCTCACCATTTTTATGGTGGGATTTCGGAAATGTTTGAAGCCCTCGTGCTGAGTGGAAAAGGTTATATGCTCACAGCTCCGGGACTGGAAAAAGGTGGGCAGGAGCCCTGGTCTTGGTGGGCTTTCAGTTCTTGGTGCATCGTATCAGGCTTGGGGATGTCTTCCTGGCCGCACATCTTTATGAAAGCATTCACGTCTGGTAGCGATCGCTCCTTCAGAAAGACTCTGGTGTTATATCCCACCTTCCAGATCATTATGATCCCAATCATGTTTATTGGATTTGCGGCTATTCTGGCATTTCCTGGGGTTGAGCCAGATACGATTGTGCCTTTTTTGCTGACCAAGGCCGGGTTGCCAGCGTTGGTGGTAGGGCTGTTGAGCGCAGGGGTGCTCGCGGCTTCTATGTCCTCAGGCGATACAATCCTGCATGCAACCGCATCGATTTTTGTCAGGGACGGCGTTCGGAAACTGCCATGGAATAAACCCATGAATGACACCGTTGAGCGGAGGGCAATCCTCGCATCGATCATAGTCGTGTCGGGTATTTCCTTTTACTTTGCGGCGGTGTCCACGTTATCGCTAGGTGCGATTATTGGGGCAGCCTTTGGCGGGGTGGCACAGATAATGCCTGTTCTGCTTGCCACGTTTTACTGGCGCCGTGCGACGAGTGTTGGCGTGATCGGAGGGTTGATTGCCGGTATTTCTGTCAATGTTTTTTTCTGGGCTCAGCCAGATATGCGGCCAGTACCGATGCATGAGGGGATGTTTGGCCTTTTCGCAAATGTCGCTGTGCTCATTCTTTTGAGCTTGGTAACCCGTGCTCCTTCTAAAGCGGTAGTCGACCCGTATTTCGCTAAATAGTCTCTCATCGTCCCCTCCCCCGGAGGGGACGCGCAAAAAAGAGAGCCAGTGAATTCCAAGAATTCGCTGGCTCTAAGTTGCTGTAGGGACCTTGATTTAGAATGTGTACTGGGCTCGCAGGTACCAGGAACCTCCGTTCACATTGAATGGAGCTGAAATTGGTGCCGTTGCCCCGAGGAAGCGCAGAACGCTATTGGTTTCCTCGTCAGCTTTGTTGTTGGTGATGTTGCGTGCGCCAGCTGACAGCTGAAGGGTTTCAGATACGTCATAGGTCATTTCGATATCCAGGAAGACTTCTGAGCCGAACTCGGCCTGTTCACCAAATGACGAATCCTTCCAGCCACTGTAGCGACTGAAACGGAACAGGCCGGACAAGCTGGCTGTGGGCCGATAGGTCGCTGTAAAGACAGTCCTATGATTGGGGAGCTGGTTCTCTAGGTCAAAGACGCGTTCAGCGTCGATTGTGCCTGGCTGTACTGCATCCACGGACTGCTTGTTGTAGGCGTGCCGCAGATCCAGTTCCAGATAGTCATCACCCGAGACTGTGAAATTGGTGGTTACAGCAACGTCGATACCTTGGGCGGTGGTATCAAAAGCATTCGAAAAGAAGGCTACCAGCCCTAGTTGTTCGGCATTTAATACGCCAGAATTTATCAGGGCCTGTTGCTCCGATGACCCGTCGGCAATGGTAATAGGACGCAGTGCAATCCGATCATTTACGTCGATATTATAGTAATCGACAGTGATGGTGGTATTTTTGATGCCGGTAAAAACCAGGCCAGCCGTGATGTTGAATGACTGCTCTGGGGTGAGTGGTTGCGCGCCAAGGGCCACTGCGGCCGGATGTTCGACCGGGAATGTTCCGAGTGGCACAAGGTTACCGTCGCTGTCTGTGTTTGTAGTAACGTCGAGCGTGTTTGCCTGGCCTGGGGTTGGTGCACGGAAGCCAGTGTTAAGCGTTCCGCGGAGTGCCAGACTTTCGCTTAGCTGCAGCCGGCTCGATATTTTCCAGTCAATGGTATCACCGAACTTGTCGAAATTCTCATACCTCAAGGCACCAGCCACGGTCAGGTTGGATGTGAGGTCGGTCTCCAGATCCAAGTAGAAGGCATAGCTGCTGCTATTGAAAACGCCGGCGGCATCCGGAGAGTCGCCCTGGAACCCGTCGCTACCCACGCCGAAAATCTGACCTGTCGGGCCAGCGATGTAAGAGGCTTTATCGCCAGCGGTTATTTCATATGTTTCGCGCCTATATTCTGCACCAAACGCTATATTCAACGGGCTCGCAAGCGCAGCTACATCAACGCTGGAAACCATATCTGCATTGAGGCCGAGTTCTCTCTGGGCCACGCTACCGGGTTTGAAGCTTGTGGGGGAAAGACGCCCTAGACTTGGATTGATGGTATTGTCCATAAAGTAGTCCACGCTGCTCTCTGCGATACGGCCACTGATGTCCCAATTGAACGCATCCCCCACATCGCCGCGCACACCTACGGACGTATCAAAGTCCTTAACTTTCGCACCAAATGTTGGATTATACCCGCCAGGGAAGAGTACATGGATGGGGTTGAGTGAGACGTAGCCGGAAGAACTGTTTGGATCGGCCGTGAGGTAGTCGTCCGGGTTTAGGCCGTCAGCAAGAATTGCGTCTACGATGTTTTGGCTGGTATCGAGCGGATTTCCGCCGGCATCGCAATCACATAGGGTTGTGCGGGGCGCTACTCCGTCGATGCCATAGGGCGTGCGAAGAAAGAAGCCGGAGTAGTTGTCCTGATTGGCGTAGCTTCCAAAAGCATATGCTGTTATGGCGTCCGTGAGCTCAGTTTCCCCGTTTGCAAACAAGCGCACGCCTTCAGTGTCCGGATCGCCCCAGCGCTGACCAAGTCCATTAAATGGTACATTTTCGGCACCGATCGCAGCTGCAATGATTTCTGCATCGGGGCGCGCGCTACCATTGGAGCTGACGCTGGAGCTAATGTATTCAGCGGCCACGTTTAGTGAGGTTGAGGTGCCGAAAGACGTGCCAAATTTGCCAGCCAGCCTGAAGTTCTCACCGTCACCACGGTAATATTCACCATACTGTCCTGTCAGAGAGATGCCCTCGAAGTTCTTGTCCAGAATGATGTTGATTACACCTGCGATCGCATCTGAGCCATATTGGGCAGAGGCGCCGTCTCGCAGGACTTCAACGCGCTGAATGATGCTTGAAGGTATCAAGCCAAAATCTACGGCCTGCGACCCCTGATTGATTGTACCAAAAGGTTCAACTTGTAGGTTGATGAGGGCCGAGCGATGACGACGCTTGCCATTGACCAATACAAGGGTCTGATCCGGTGCTAGGTTGCGCAAATTGGCAGGACGTATGAAGGCTGTGCCGTCTGCGATTGGAAAGCGTTGCGTGTTAAATGCGGGAGACAGAGTAGCCAGGCCGTCCGTCAGGTCAAAGCCTGCTTGATTGCCAAGTCGTTCCGATCCGAAAACATCGACAGGCGAAACAGTCTCGCTCGGCTTCAGGCCTGTAACGCGAGTCCCCGTCACAACCACTTCCTCGAAGGCAATGGTATCTGAAGGTTTGGTATCTGTATCTTCGGCGTAAACAGAGGGGCACGTGAGCAGCGCCGAGACCGATAGCGACAGGGTCAAGGTGCTTCTGATAGTGGGGTACATATAAAATAAACTCCGTAAATGTTGACATGTGCGCACCGTCCCCAGGTGCATGTTTTATTGGCAGCGACCTTGCCGCTCATTCCTGTCGGAACAGCTGAAAGGAATTAAGGGCGAAAGGTGCTATAGCTCTTTAATAAGGGTATTTTTTTTTGAGCCTTAATAGGGTATTATCGCGGTAATACGCTGCACAAACGCGAATTTTAGAGGCTAAGAGTCAATGAAATTGAGCCAATGGCCCAAGGGTAACAAGAAGCTTCCTCCGCTTGAGGCGTTGCGGGTGCTGGAGGCTGTGGTCCGTGCTGGAGGGTTTGCTCGTGCAGGATCGATATTGAATTTAACGCCGAACGCTGTTGCCCATCAGGTGACGAAACTTGAGGAGTGGTTCGGGTTTGAACTCTTTCGTCGGCATGCGCGTGGTATTACAGCGATACCTGAAACCGAAGAGTTTGCTGAGAACATAAGGCAGTTGTTGGGGGGGATCTCGGTCGCGAGCGATGAGTTGGCTCGGCAAATGACCTCAAGTGTTGTCAATATTTCTGCGATGCCTTCTCTGGTGACCAAATGGTTGCTGCCAATATTGGGAAGCCTGTACAAGGCCGCGCCGGATACAAAGTTCCGAGTTCAGGCAACGCCGGAGTTTGCCGACTTTGAGCGGGAAAGTATTGATCTTGAAGTGCGTGAGGGAGCAGGTCCGTGGGCGGGGCTTGCGCATGACGTTATCATGCCTGAATGGTGGGCTCCTGTTTGCAGTGCGAGCTATGTAAGCGAAAAGGGGCTTTCGAGCGTCGAAGATCTCGCTAGCTGCACCCTTTTGCATGATGAGCCTTGGTATCGCACGCCGGATCAGGTTTTGTGGGAGGGGTGGTGCGAGAGGCTCGCGCTGCCGGCTGAGCTAGGATCCGAGCACCTGTGGTTCTCCCACACCTATCTGAGTATTCAGGCTGCGATTGCGGGGCAAGGTATCGCGCTTGGAAATCTGGCTTTGGTTACAGACGATTTGCTTGATGGGCGACTTGTGGCGCCGTTTGGGCAATGGATTCGAGGACCATATGATTTCAATCTCGTTTACGCTGAGACGGGGTTGGCCAAGCAAGGCATGTCTTCGGTGCGTGATTGGGTGTTGGATTGCTCGGTAAACCACTGTCTGTCCATGGCGAAGGCGATGGGGAAAGACGTGTGGAGTAAGGTGTAGCGAGGCTTAAACGGTCGCGATGACCATGGGGATTTTAAAAATCTCTTGACTTACCGGCCAGACGGTAAGTAAATGCGGCAAGCAAAAAATGATCAGCAAAAATGGAGGCTGTGATGGAAGATATTCTTGTTGAAGAAGTTGGTGCGCTCGTAACAATTACATTAAACAGGCCTGAGCGTATGAATGCTTTCCGGCAGAAGACAATCCAGGAACTGAACGAAGTCTTTGCTTCCTTGTCGGGTAGGGCGGATATTGGTGTGGTCATCCTCACCGGCGCTGGCGATCGCGCATTTTGTACAGGTGGTGATGTAAAAGACTTTACAGTAGGCAGTGGCTACGAGGGCGCATCCTGGACAGGTATCGGCCTTGAAGTTGAGCGGTTGCACAGTCTTATGCGCTCCCTGCCTCAACCTGTCATCGCAGCGGTCAACGGTTACGCAATCGGGGGTGGCAATGTTTTGCAGGTGGTCTGTGACATGTCCATCGCGTCTGATACCGCCAAGTTTGGTCAGGTGGGACCTAAATATGGCAGTTTTGATGCGGGTTTCGGTACGGCATATCTAGCTCGGCTCGTGGGGGAGCGGAAAGCGCGTGAAATATGGATGCGCTGCAAAACCTATTCGGCGCATGAAGCTCTTGATATGGGGTTGATCAATGCGGTGGTGCCAGCCGACCGGTTGATGGAAGAGGCTAGGGAATGGGCGAATGACGTACTCGCGCTCAGCCCGACGTCTCTCAAGATGATCAAATATTCGCTGAATGCAGATTCAGAGCATATCGCGGGCATCACGCAACTCTCCTTTGCCGGATTGAAAATGTATTATCAAGGCGGCGAGGCCGAAGAGGGGCACGCGGCGTTCCGTGAGAAGCGAGCGCCTGACTACTCCCGTTTCCGAAAATACGATAAGTAGGAGGCCAACGTGCAAGAGCCTGTTTGGTATCCGACAGATGTTCGTATCAAGGAGAGTTGCCTATACCGCCTTATGCAGAGCGTTGGTGTTTCCTCTTATGACGGATTGAGGACATATGCTCTGCAAAGTCACGATGAATATTGGCGAAGCGTTGTCGTTGATCTTGGAATCGAGTTCCGCCATCCATTCAGCGCCGTACTAGATTCTTCCTATGGTGTGGCCTGGCCTTCGTGGTTTCCGGACGGGCGTCTGAATTATACAGATACGGTACTTTCTGGGGGTAGAGCAGCTGTTTCGGATGATGCTGTGGCTCTTCTTTGTTACGCGGAGAATGGGGACGTTGCAGAGTATTCCCGATCAGATCTCAGGTCTGAGGTCGAGAAGGCGGGGGCCAAGTTGCAGGCCTTGGGTGTAAAGCCCGGAGACCGGGTAGCTGTTTTGCTCCCCAATTGTGCCGATGCTGTTTTCATTACGCTTGCGGTCGCGCGTTGGGGCGCGATTGTCGTTCCGCTCTATTCGGGTTTTGGTGTGGAACCTGTAACATCGCGAGTTTCCGCGAGTGGAGCACGGTTTCTGATCTGCTGCGATGGATTTATACGGAATGGTAAGCGGGTTGGGGTAACGGCAATAGCCGAACAGGCTGCCGCAGCATGCTCCTCAATCGAAAAGCTGGTTCTTGTCGAACGCTTGGGAGATATTCGTCCCTCAGGGTGGGCGTGTGAAACAGACAGTCGGTGTTATTGGGCAGATGTTCCTGGTAACGACGAATTGCCGCCTGCGCCCGCGTTCGAAGCCGGACACCCCTGGATGATTATTTACACGTCGGGCACCTCTGGCAAACCAAAAGGAACAGTTCATACTCATGGCGGGTTTCCTGTCCGCATAGCCCATGATGTCGCCTATCAGTTTGATTTTCATGAGGGAGATCGTTTTTTCTGGTACTCGGATATGGGTTGGATGATCGGCCCGATGGGAATTTGTGGCCCCCTTATGTTAGGTGGAACTCTGGTTCTTTATGATGGTGGGCCCACAAACCCGGATGCCTTGGCTTTGCTTGAGATCGCGAAGCGTGCAGGCGTCACCCACTACGGATCATCTCCTACAATGTTGAGGCTTATGTCCTCGCAATTTCCAGAACTCCCAAAGGGGGCAAGCCCGCGGTTCCGCACCTTGATGACGGCAGGCGAAGTCATCGATGCAAGCACTTTTCAGTGGTATGCGTCTGAGCTTGGCCACGGGGACACACCAGTTATCAACTATACCGGTGGAACCGAAGTATCGGGCGGCCTGTTGTCCAACGTGGTGCATAGGCCGATATATCCTCAGGGTTTCAATGCAGTCATGACTGATGTTGATATTGCAGTTTTCAATGATGCTGGTGAGGCTGTTCGAGATGAAGTCGGTGCGCTGGTCATTCGGCGCCCGATGTTGGGAATGACACGCGGGTTATGGCAGGACGATAAAAAATATACTGATACCTACTGGTCTCAATTTGAGGGCGTCTGGTTTCATGGTGATTTGGCCATTCAGAATGAGACTGGGTGGGATTTGTGCGGCCGTGCAGATGATGTCTTGAAAATTTCCGGCCGCCGCGTCGGGCCTTCGGAAATTGAAGAGGCTGCCGTCAGTGGAGGTGTTTCAATGGCAGCTGCCATTGGCGTGCCCGATCCAAAATCCGGACAGGCGGTGGTGCTACTTGTGGTTCCGACATGTCAGCCAGATGATGGCGAGGTGTTTGCGGAGCGCGTCAAGGAGTATGTTGCGGCCAAACTTGGGCCCGGTCTTCGACCAAAAGCTGTCGTGGTTACCAGAGAC
Organism: Kordiimonas gwangyangensis DSM 19435 = JCM 12864; assembly: GCF_000375545.1. GTDB lineage: Bacteria > Pseudomonadota > Alphaproteobacteria > Sphingomonadales > Kordiimonadaceae > Kordiimonas > Kordiimonas gwangyangensis. The sequence continues at coordinate 178,572 of NZ_AQXF01000006.1, read as the reverse complement.
CTTCCGAGAACGCGAAATGGTAAAATTCTGAGGCGACTTGTTCGGAATTGTGTCGTCGGTGACCCGATTGGAGACCTGTCCTCCCTCGAGAATCCGGAATCCATTCTTGCCATACAGGCAGATACCCGGTTCTTACGTGAGCGGAAGCTGGTTTAATGTCAGATATCAACGCCTCAATTCTACGCCAAGACATTGGCGATGGAACGGTTGTGCTCCAGCTCAATCGCCCAGCTCAAAGAAATGCGTTGTCGCTTGCCCTTCGACGAGAGTTGGCGGCGCATTGTCAGGTGCTCGATGCAGACCGGAACTGCAAGGTTGTGGTCATTACAGGTGATCATGCAGCCTTTGCGGCCGGGGCTGATTTGGCTGAGTTTGCTCATACAGATGGTGCGGGCTTGCGAGCTCTCGATTTTGCGGCTCTCTGGCGCCCCGTGGCTGCTCTTCAGAAGCCGCTTATCGCGGCAGTCGAGGGCTACGCGCTCGGTGGTGGGTGTGAGCTGGCGCTACACGCCGATATTATCATTGCTGCGGAGAATGCGATCTTGGGATTCCCCGAAGTGAAGCTGGGAATATTGCCAGGCGCTGGCGGCACGCAACGGCTTGTTCGCGCTATTGGGAAATATAGGGCTCTCAAATTGCTCATGACAGGCGATTTTATTACCGGTCATGAGGCAGTGGAGCTCGGCCTAGTGACAGAAGCAGTGCCTCCAAATCAGGTACTGATGCGAGCTTTGGAGCTTGCCGCCGAGCTATGTAAACGACCCCCTCTGGCGCTATGCGCTATCAAGGAAGTGGTATTGAACGCCGCAGACCTTCCGCTTGAGGAGGCTCTGGAGATTGAAAGGGAAAAGCTGTTTTTCCTCTTCGATACCCAAGACAAGGTCGAGGGCATATCGGCCTTTTTCGAGAAACGCACTGCTGAATTCAAGGGACAGTGACATGGTTGAGACTATCCGGACCGTAGGCGTGATTGGCGCTGGCGTCATGGGGGCGGGCATCGCCCAAGTTGTGGCGGCAGCTGGCTATGAAACATTTCTTTTCGACGCACAGCCGGGCAAAGCCCTTGAGGCGTGCGACGGGATCGCTGCACGATTTGAGCGACTGGTTGAAAAAGGTAAAATGTCGGATCACGACCGGGGGCGCGCGTGTGACCTTCTCAAGCCGACGGATAATCTGGAGAGCTTTTCGGCTGTTGATCTCGTGGTCGAAGCCATCGTGGAAATACTTGAGGTCAAACAGCAAGTTCTTGCCGCGGTAGAGGCAGTTGTCGGTAGTGATGCGATTATCGTGTCCAACACTTCGTCTTTGCCGCTTGGTGCTATTGCGCAACGATTGGCTCGAAAAAATCGTTTCGCAGGGCTGCATTTCTTTAACCCTGTGCCGCTGATGAAAGTTGCCGAGGTCATTCCGCTTTTGGGGGGAGACCACAAAACTGGCGAGCGCCTAACCGCTTTTGTGCGGTCGATAGGGCATACTCCGGTGGTCTCAGCGGACAGCCCCGGGTTTATTATCAACCATGCTGGTCGCGCATATTCAACAGAGGCTCTTCGGCTTCTTGAGGAGGGGGTGGCGGACCCTGCTTCGATCGACAGAATAATGCGAGCGGCCGGGTTTCGAATGGGGCCGTTTGAACTTTTTGATTTGACCGGGCTCGATGTTTCGGAGCCCGCTATGCGGGCCATATATGAGGGGTTTTATCAAGAGCCTCGGCTTCGACCATCAGCCGTCGCCACTGAACGAAAGTTGGCAGGGAAGCTGGGCCGGAAAACCGGAGAGGGTTTCTACCGGTACCTTGATGGCCAGCGGGAGGATCTCACGCCCAACAATGTGTCTCAAAACCACCTGGACACAGATATCACCGTTCATGTCGATTTAGCGTTTCCAAAAAGGACTATAGCGTTGGACCTTCTAGCGGAGAAGGCAGGTCTGTCCACTACGGATGACATTTCAAGCGCTGATATGATCCTGGTAGACAGCGGGCATTCAGATCTTACCAACACAATATGCGACCGGGGCCTGCCGAAGCATAAGACATTCGCAATGGATCCGGCTTTGATCGACCGTTCACTGATCTGTTTGATGGCCAGTCCAGCGAGCGACCTCACGTTGCAACAGGTTCTCGTAGCCCACCTGAGAGCGAATGGTGACGAGGTTGTATGTATTCAGGACAGTCCGTCATATGTCGCACAAAGAATGTTCTCCGCCATTGTAAATACTGCGGCTGGTATTGTCGAACGCGGCATTGCCAGTCCGCAGGATTTGGATACGGCGGTTGAGCTAGGGCTCGGCTATCCACAGGGGCCCCTTAAGTGGGGGGATATGCTGGGCCCGAAACATATCGTTGCGGCTCTGGAGGGGCTTAGAGTCGTCACCGGGGATCCCAGATACCGTCCTGTGCTTTGGCTGCAGCGAAGGGCGAAGCTGGGCATGAGTTTGTCGAACGCGGCATGAAAGGAATCAAGGTCATGCAAAGGGTCTATATCTGTGGTGGTGTGAGAACGCCGATTGGTCGGTACGCGGGTGCGCTGTCCGCGTTGCGGACCGATGATCTCGCCGCGTATCCGTTGCGCGCACTACGGGAAAAATTCCAGTCCGTCAACTGGGACGACTGTGATGAGGTTGTGCTAGGTTGCGCAAACCAGGCCGGTGAGGACAACAGAAACGTCGCTCGCATGGCTGCGCTTCTTGCCGGTTTTTCACCATCTGTCCCCGCGGTTACCGTTAATCGGCTATGTGGGTCCGGCCTTGATGCAGTGGCGTATGCTGCGCGTATTGTCTTGAGTGGTGACGCAGATATAGTGGTAGCTGGTGGCGTCGAGAGCATGTCGCGGGCGCCCCTTGTAATACCCAAAGCAGAGACAGCATTCTCCAGAGCTGCCGAAATTGCAGACACCACGATTGGCTGGCGGTTCGTAAACCCCAGAATGGACGAGGCGTATGGTACCGATGCTTTGGGTATCACCGCGGAGAATGTTGCCGAAGAATATGGTATCTCGCGTGAGGATCAGGACCGCCTTGCCGCTCATAGTCAGCAAAAGGCGGCGGCTGCAAGAGCGAGCGGTCGCTTTGCGCAAGAGATTGTTGCCGTAGAAGTTTCCGGACGAAAAACTACAACTTGCATCGAGGATGACGAGCACATAAGGCCTGATACGTCACTCGATACGCTTGCTAAGCTGCGGCCTGCTTTCAAAAAAGCCGGTACGGTAACCGCGGGAAACTCGTCGGGGGTCAATGACGGGGCTTGCGCGTTGCTTTTGGCGTCTGAGGCCGCTGTTAAGAAATATGGCCTGGAACCGATAGCCCGTATAACTGGCTTTGCCAGCGCAGGCGTACTTCCTAGGGTCATGGGTATTGGTCCAATACCGGCGACAGAGAAACTGATGAAGCGGCAAGGCCTTACTATGGATCAGATCGATATATTTGAACTGAACGAGGCGTTTGCTGCACAGGCGCTCGCGATTACCCGGGCTTGGGGATTGGCGGACCAGGATCCACGAGTCAATCGAAACGGCGGAGCCATCGCTCTTGGACACCCACTTGGTATGACGGGCGCGCGTCTGGTGCTTACTTCTGCGGTCGAACTGAGCAACATCAAGGCACGCAGAGCACTATGTTCAATGTGTGTTGGGGTCGGGCAAGGTGTTTCGATGTTGCTGGAAAACGCCTAGATGAATGCGGGAAGCAAAGCGCTTGTAATCGGTGCTACCGGCTTTATCGGAGGGGCGGTCGCGGAGTGCCTTAAGCAGGCCGGGTACGAAGTATGGGGCCTGTGTCGCAGTGCCTCCGCGCTGGAAAAGCTGGAACAGGGAGGCTTGCAGTCACTTGAAGGTGAGGTTGAGCAACTGGCGGTGCAAGCGAAAAGCCTTTCGACGTTCGATGTTGTTGTCTATGCGGCCTCGCTGGTCGGCGAAGGCGCTTTCGAGACTGAATGTCGTGCTATAAAAGTTATCTTGCAAGCACTGGCGTTGCGCCGTGGTGCATTGGTTTATACCAGTGGCGCTCTTGTTTATGGTGACACGGGCCGACAGCCGGTTTCGGAAACAGCCAGCACAGACAATGTGCATTCTCTCGTAGCAGGCCGGGAGGTGTTGGAGCGTGAAGCCCTTGCTGGCCTGCGCCACGGTATCAAAGTCTCTGTTATCCGGCCTTCCTGGGTTTACGGAAACGGTGGATATCTGCTCGGCTTCTTGAGGAGCGCACGCCGCAAAGGCTATGTCGATATATTTGGCGACGGCAAAAACATGTGGAGTCTTGTCCATGTTGCAGATCTGGCTGAGCTATACCTCAAGTGCATTGAAACATCAGGTGGCGCAGGTATTGTGAACGCATCTGCTGGGCAGAATGTTTCATATGGAGAAATTATGAGCCTGATTGCCTCGATTGCGGATGTGCCGATCAGGCAGACTGAAAAGAGCGACGGCTACTATCGACTTGGTCTTTTTGCCGATGCGCTGACCATCAATCAGGTGATTTCGAGCAACTACGCCCGTACTAAACTGGGGTGGCAGCCTAGATGTCCGGACCTTGAAAAACAACTAAGATTATATCAGTCGCTATAGCAAAAAAGAGGTGGGATCTCCCACCTCTTTTTTGCTCTAATGTCTCATGGGCACACTGTTATTCCAGCATGCCGGTGACTACCGCTAATGCTGCATCAATCGCATCAAGCCCTTCGCCTAATTCTTCTGGCGAAATGGTCAAGGGCGGCGCAATCAGCATCATATTGTAGCGTCCATAAGCATGAACTCCACGTTTCATCAGTTCACCGAAGAACGCGCGCATGAGGGGTGATTTGGAGGCGCTGTGCCATTCCACGATCGGTTCACGAGATGCTTTGTTCTTAACCAGTTCGATGCCAAACAGGGCGCCGAGCCCACGGACATCGCCGAGAATTTCGTGTTTCTGTTTTAGTTGGTCCAGTCCGGAGCGGAGCCATCCTTCTATTTCGATGGCCCGCTCGAAGAGGTTTTCTTCCTCGTAAACTTCAAGCGCAGCCAGGCCGCCGGCAACTGCCAAAACGTGCCCTGCATGGGTGTGTCCCACATCGAACAGGTTTGTATCGAAATGCTGCGCGACAGTTTCTCGCACAAGAACGCCCCCGAGGGGGGTGTAAGAGGAACTGGCGCCTTTTGCAAAGGTCAGTATATCGGGCGCAACTCCCAGCCTTGAGGCAGCGAAGGCTTTGCCGACACGGCCAAAGCCTGTCATGACCTCATCATAGATAAGGAGAATTCCGTGAAGGTCACAAATTTCCCTTAGTCCCTGCAGGTAACCGTCGGGGTAGATAACAGCACCACTAGACCCGGTCATTGGTTCGAGGATAAGTGCTGCGATATTCTGTGCGCCCTCATGAGATATGACTGTGCGTAGATGTTGCAGGGCGACTTTCGTTTCCATCTCCGTCGTATTTGTGCCAAACGGCGAGCGGTAAGGATATGGGGCAAAAAATCGAACAATGCCAGACATTGCCGGGAAGGGATCCTGCCAGCGGTCAACTCCGGTCAGGGCGCTCGCACCAATCGTACTGCCGTGGTATGAACGATAGGCTGACAGAATTTTAGGCCGCTTCGTGATGAGTTTTGCAATCTTGATTGCGTCATCATTTGCCTCCGCTCCGCCGCTTGTAAAATGGACACGAGCACCTTCTTTCCATGGCGAGATCTTGGAGACTTTCTCGGCGTATTTCGCCCTAACGTCATTATGGTAGCTTGATGCGACCCAACATAGTTTTTCGGCTTGTTCCTGAATGGCCTTGATCACGTGAGGGTGGCCATGGCCAAGCGAAACAGCAACAAAGCCACTCGTTAGATCCAGATATCTGTTCCCGGATGAGTCAAAGAAGTAGGACCCTTGGCCACGGACGATTTCTGGCGGGTTCAGGTTACCCTGAACAGACCAAGGAACGAGCACATGCCTGTGCCCGGGGTGTTTTGGTGTTTGGCCATCCGAATCTATTTGTAAATCCATCTCATACTCCAGATCTTGAGGATCTAACTCGTCGAGCACAATTCTCGACATATTAGGCTCAAGGTATGTGGGGGATTGTCGTTGCATCAAGCATATTTTTTGGGCCTTAAGGGTCGATAATTTGGGGCCTTTCCTGTTCGTCAGCCGATTATGGCGGGTGAAAAAAACTATTTACTTACCGGTTGGCCGGTATATATTGGCGTCGTCATTTATGAAAGGTGTGGAAAATGGCTCAAATTAAGAAGAAGCGACAGGGCAGGCCGCCCACAGTGGAAAATGCAAGGGCGCGAATTGTTGATGAGGCTTCGGCTTTGTTCGCGTCGAGAGGGGTTGAGACTAGCACGTTAGCTGAGGTTGCGGAAGCGATCGGCGTGTCTAAGGCTGGGGTGTATCATTATTTCAAGTCCAAACAGGACATTTACGACGAGATCATCGTTCGGGCACTCATGGGGCTAACATCTACAGTGAGAGAGGCTCTCTCAGATGTAGAGGGTGATGCAGAGCGGCTGCGCACTTTCATGTTGGCGCATGCGCGCTTCTTCGAGAAGAACCATTCTGACTTTGTAACGATGCTCATTGGTTTCGGCGGAATGTCGAATGCAGCTCACAAAGACGAAGCGCTCATTTTGCGGGATCGCTATGAGGCGATCCTGCGGAACATTCTCGTGGAAGGAGCCAGGAATGGCAGTTTCCGGAATGTGGACATATCAACTTCATCACGCGCCATTCTTTCCATGCTGAACTGGATGGTGCGTTGGTTCAGACCGGGCGGCAGTAAATCGGCTGAGGCGTTTGCTGCGGAGTATTTTGATTTTATCGCTCTGGGTCTGGTCGAAAATTCATAACGAAAGGTTGGGTAGCATGCCCCTTGATACAGAAACACTCGATATACTTCTTTCTACCGTTGGCCGCTTCGTGGATGATCGTTTGATTCCAAACGAAGAGAAGTTGGCAGAGACCAATTGTATCCCTAAGGAAATTTTGGAGGAGATGAGGGATCTCGGTCTCTATTCCTTGTCGATTCCGGAGGAATACGGCGGGCTGGCACTGTCAATGGAAGAAGAAGTTCGGGTTGTTTTTGAGCTTGGGCGAACATCGCCTGCATTCAGGTCTGCAGTCGGTACCAATATTGGTATCGGCTCGCAGGCAATCGTATTGGCAGGCTCCGAGGAGCAGAAAACGAAATATCTGCCCGGGCTTGCATCCGGTGAGATCGTCGGTTCCTTTGCGCTGACGGAACCCGATGCAGGTTCTGACGCGCTTTCGCTTAAGACAAAAGCGGTTAAAGACGGCGACCATTATATTCTGAATGGAACCAAGCGATACATAACAAATGCCTCGGTTGCTGGCCTATTCACCGTAATGGCACGGACCTCAGAAGGGCGTGGGGCAGATTGTATCTCTTGTTTTTTGGTTGAGGCTGGAACGCCCGGAATTGTTCTCGGCAAGTCCGATAAGAAGATGGGGCAGGCTGGGGCGCTTACCTGTGATGTCGTATTTGAGAATTGTCGGGTTCCCGCTAGTGCTCTTCTTGGAGGCTTTGAGGGTAACGGCTTCCGCACGGCAATGAAGGTTCTGGACAAAGGCCGCCTGCATATCGCAGCCCTATGTGTGGGGGCTGCGTTTCGCCTCATTGAAGAAGCCGTTCGGTACAGTCAGGACCGGAAACAATTCGGCAGCCCGATTTCCGAATTTCAGCTTGTGCAAGCGATGATAGCCGATTCTCAGACCGAGGCATATGCCGCCCGCTGCATGGTACTTGATGCTGCACGTAAGCGGGACCGTGGAGAGAATACCACACTCGAAGCTGCGTGCTGCAAACTGTTTGCGACAGAGATGGTTGGAAAAGTTGCTGACCGCGCGGTGCAGATCTTTGGTGGTGCTGGTTATATGGCAGAATATCCGGTTGAGCGTTTTTACCGTGATGTCCGCCTGTTTCGCATATTTGAGGGCACCTCTCAAATTCAGCAACTCATCATCGCTAGAGAGGTCAATAAGGCCTTGGCTGCGTAATCGCGGCCAGCAGCTCTTAGGAAGAGGTATGTCAGAGTGAGTAGTTCCTCGAGTGGTGATAACAATAACTGGTCCAGTAATCTTTCTTTTGTTCTGGCAGGAGTGGGGTCGGCAGTTGGCGTAGCAAATCTTTGGCGCTTTCCGTATCAGGCGGGGGAAAATGGAGGCGCAGCATTTGTATTGGTATATTTACTGTCTGTTGTGTTGATTGCCCTGCCACTTCTTAAAGCCGAGCTCTTCATAGGTCGGCGTGGCGGCGGGTCTTCGGTTGAGGCGTTTCGCACATTGACAGGAAAAGGGAGAGGGTCTCGCTATTGGGAGGCTATTGCTTGGATTGGCATGATTACCTCATTCCTTATTCTGACCTTCTATTCCATCATTGCAGGCTGGGTACTGTATTATTGCGCAGAAATTTCTCAGAACCTATTTGCGAGAGTTGGCGTGGAGGGGGTGTCAGCTCTGTCAGGGGGCGCGTTCGAAGGAGAGACTGCTGAAAATGTAGTTGCACGTTTTTCCCATCTTTCACGCTCTCCGAATACGATGATCCTGTGCCATGGAATTTTCATTTTGATGGTCTGCGCGGTGGTTAGTCGTGGTGTCAAAGACGGTATCGAAAAAGCCACGAATCTTTTGATGCCGGGTTTTTTCGTACTACTTCTTCTGTTGACGGTCGTGGCTCTTCTCCGGGGGGACGCCAGCGCCGCCGTCAATTTCCTCTTTGCTCCGGACTTTGACAAATTGGCAGATCAATTTGCCAATGGGCAAATCTTGATTTCTGCAGTCGGTCAAGCATTCTTCTCTGTCGGCCTTGGTGCTGCCCTCATGATCACCTATGGGTTATATGTGGGACGTGACCAAAATATTCCAAAAGCGGCGCGTCTAATTGCATTTGCGGATACAGGTGTGGCTCTTGTCGCCGGTCTTGCGATTTTTCCAATCGTTTTTGCTTTTGGACTGGAGCCAAGTCAGGGACCTGGCCTCATGTTCGTGACATTACCCATAGCGTTTAATCAAATGGCATTCGGAGGTGTGGTTAGTATTGCTTTCTTTTTCATGGCCTTCTTCGCTGCATTTACTTCTGCAATTTCACTTTTTGAAGCATGTGTCGCTTATTTTGGTGGTGCCAAAGGGCTCTCGGCAACAGAGCGGCGCACTAGAAGGAAGAAGGGCGCTGCTCTAACAGCAACGGGTATTTTTGTTATCGGTATCGCGAACGTGTACAGCATTCAGCCGTTGGACGCTGACGAAGGCTTTTGGAATACTTGGTATCCTTTGGAATGGGTGCCGTTGTTCAGTGGCAAGACATTGTTTGATGTCCTTGACGTTATGACGACCAATATCTTGATGCCCGCCGGGGCGCTTTTCACATCGATTTTCGTAGGATATGTCCTCTCCCGTAATGACAGTCGCGAAGAGCTGAGCCAGCTCTCTCATGCCCAATATCAAGTTTGGCGCTTTCTGGTCAGGTATATATGCCCAGCGTTCATATTTCTCATACTTCTTTGGGGAGCGATTGTTACGCCAATGACAGGTTCCTAATTTAGGTAAAATTACCAGGCTCTCATCAGTTTGCGGCTTGCCCGAGCCGCAGGCGGGTCACGATACGCTGCTCCCCCTTAACCTTGGATTTCCCACACCTTTCCCAAGGTTCCCTCGGCGCCGTGGCCCGCCAACTAGATCGCTACATTTTAAGGGGCGTTCACTGACATGGTCCCCTACTTGCAGCCATACATAAGTAGAGTGCATGGGTTTTGTAGGAAATCAACAGGGTATCAAAACCCAAATAGGTCTCAGAGATTTAGGAGAGGTACGAAGTCAATACGATAGAAGGTTGTACTTCCGATTTGTCTTTCGAGTGGTTTAAGCCAGTACAACCGTGCCCTAGCGGCAGTTCACCAATCATTTTGTCATGAACAATGCTAGAGAGTCCGACATTGCCTTCGCTGGAGACATCTTGCCGCTCAAAAAGCGGCAAGAAATGTACCATTGGTCCACTATCTTGGTAGCACGACACGAGAGATATTAGGCGCCGTTTAGGATTTGCGACACGGAGTAGCGATATGTATTGGCAGAGTTCTGTCCAAAGAATGATTGTAGCGTCGGCACTGATGCTGGCTGGTTTTTTTTCATATGGTGCAAAGGCGGACACGATGGATATCGGAGACACGCCCGTTTTTTTGAAAATCGAGTTTGATCTGCAACGCGCTCACCTGGATCAATTCATGCAAATCATGCAGACACTTGATGTTGGCATGCAAAGTGAAGAGGGGTTCCTTGAGGCGCAGGTTTATGTGAACAATTCTGACGACTGCAAGATCACTTTGATCGAGAAGTGGGAGACCCAGCAGCTTCACGAAGTACACTATCGTCGGATAGTTGATAACGGATCTTGGGCGGAAATCCTCAACATGCTGAAGCACGAACCTGCGATGTCCTACCATCACAAAGTGAGGCAGAAAGCAGAATAGCGTTCCATTTTTTCGCTAACTTTTTGGGTCGATCAGGTCAAGGCGTTGATGCCCGGAGAAATAGCTTGGACTGTGCAAACAGCGTACATCGCCTGCTCTTGAGCCTTCTTGCTAAATTCCATTCATTAAGTTGTACACCTATCCTTCTGTTTGCGGCGCGGATGAAAGTGGGACGGGGCGCATGATTTCATTGAAGACGTGATGCAGCTGCAAGGCGCGAGGCATGGGAGTTGTGTCACTGCTGCGTCACAGTTAATGGCTGAAAACGGTCACAAATGACTGCTTAGTTTACCAAATGGCAGCATTTAAAATGCTGATTTATATTGATATAATAGAGAAAACCGCCAGTTTTCCTCATGCGGTCTATGAAACTTCTAATCAGCAGGTTCGGGGTTCGAGTCCTCGCGGGATCGCCACTTTTTCCTATGCTGCCGCTTGCGTGCGTAATTTTTCGTCCCTCAATTTGGCTGGAAGATGTTATGCCCTTACGGTCAAGTGCTTAACACTGGGCGGATGAGGGTATGACCACAACACAATCTGTGATTTTAGGTGATGCGGTGGCAGAGCTTGCAAGAATGCAGGCGTCTTCGGTCGACCTCATTATTGCTGATCCACCCTATAACCTTGGCAAGGACTATGGTGCCGGCTCAGACAGTTTTGCCCACGCTGACTATCTCGCATTTACCAACAGCTGGCTGAGGGAAGCTGACCGCGTGCTCAAACCGGGTGGTAGCCTCTATGTCTTCATGGGCTTTCGGTTTATCTCCTACCTCTATGCCTGTCTGGAAGGCGATATGGGCTACCGTTTCCAAAACTGGATCGTGTGGCATTACACGCAGGGCATGGGCAAGACGAAGGGTTTTTCGCCGCGTCATGATGATATCCTGCTGTTCTCCAAAGGCGTACAGAACACTTTTAACCTTGATGCTGTGCGTGTGCCGCAGAAGTACTATCGTGCGCGTAACAATATGCGCGGCGCAAACCCTGGCGATGTGTGGGAATTTTCCCATGTGCACTATTCGAACCCCAACCGCCAAGCACACCCCACCCAAAAGCCTGAGGGCTTGATTGAACGGATGGTGCTTGCATCCAGCAGTGAAGGCGATTTGGTACTGGATCCGTTCGCGGGCAGCGGCACGACCTTGCGTGTTTGTCAGCAACTTGATCGCAACGCCATCGGCATTGAGATTAATGAAGACTATGTATCGCAAGTGCGCGCCCGCCTTGCGCTGCCCTTTGGTGGTTTTGACAGCATTGACCCACGGATGTCTCGCATCCCCAATGATCTCGCGCGGGCCAAGGTCAGGCAGGAATACCTGAAATCTCACTTCCATTGGTTCCTGCGCAATCACCAGAACAAACACGCCGAGTTCGTAGCAAAAGTTGCCGAAAAATACGGTGAGAGAATCCGTATTGAGAATGATGAGGTCGTTTTCGATTAGGGTTGCAGTGCACGGGCCTATATTGCCTGATCAGGCGATATAGGTATCGAGGCACTGGCGAATTTCTTCAAGCTTGATGGGCTTGGTGAGGAACGCATCAATGCCTGAGCGGGTGCTCAAATCCCGCGCATCTTCCATCGCGTCGGCTGACACAGCCACGATAGGCATACGCTGCCCAGTTGTTTCCTTGGCGCGTATGGCGCGCGCAAGCGCAAAACCATCCATATTGGGCATGCGCAGATCGGTGAGTATCATGTCGTAGCGCGCGCCTTCCATCTTCTCCAGGGCGAGCAGGCCGTCATCTGCCGTGTCGAAGCTGCAGGAGAGTTCGCTAAGGATCTTGCCAATCACAAGTTGGTTGATGCGGTTGTCCTCCACCACGAGCACGTGTCGCGCTTGAGCAGGGGCACTTTTAGTTTTTGTAGCCTCGCTTGCGGGCACTTTGCTGGCGCGGGGTGTGCGGAGTGCTTTACTCTTTTGTGTACTTACATCTGCATCGCTTGATGCCAGCTCGAACGGCAAAGTGAGGGTAAATACCGAGCCCTTCCCAACCTCACTCTTAACAGAGATATCGCCTTTCATGAGTTGCGCCAGACGGCGACAAATCGTGAGCCCCAATCCGGTGCCACCATACTGGCGGGCGACAGACGAATCCGCCTGCTCGAAGGGCTGGAATAACCGTTCCATCACTGCTTCGCTGATGCCGATGCCGCTGTCCGTGACCGAAATGCTGACCTCTCGCTTCCAGGCGGTTGGTGAACCGGTCAGATTCGCGGCGATCTCCACACTGCCACTTTCAGTAAATTTGGCCGCGTTACCGAGAAGGTTGAAAAGGATCTGTCGTAGCCTGTTTGCGTCCCCAACAACGTTGGTTGGAAGGTTTGGCGCAAGCGTGACTTTGAGAGGCAGGGCCTTCTGGTCAAAGGTTGGGCGCAGGAGGTCGGCGACACTGCCAATCACGTCATGCAAATTGAAACCAAAATGATCGATCGTGAGTTTGCCAGCCTCGATCTTGGACAGGTCAAGGATGTCATCAATAATAGTCAGGAGTGTTTCGGCCGACTGGTTGATAACATTCACCAGTTGCCGCTGATCCTTGCCAAGTTTGCTGCGCTCCAGGATTTCGGCGACGGAGATAATGCCGTTCATGGGAGAGCGGATCTCGTGGCTCATCATCGCGAGGAAGGAGGACTTCGCCGTTGCAGCCATCTCCGCCTTTTCCCGCGCGGCCAGCAACGTCTCTTCCACGTGCACCTGATTGGTCACTTCAATCATGATGAACTGACGGGCGCGTTTGCCTTCCCAGTCAGCAAGTGTGGACGCGAGATCAAAGTAGCGGTCAGCATGGCCGTCAAAGGACACCTTATGGCGAACGGTCTTGATGACATTGTCAGTATCCTCAAGATGCTCACTCGGCATGAGGTTCAGGACCAGTTCACGGTCCTTGAAATCACTCCACAGCTTGGCAAAGGCATCGTTGTGGAAGAGAAGCGTTTTGCCGACCACGATGCACATGGCTTGCGGCGATTGGCGGATGACGTCACGCACCTGTTCCGCACTTTGCCGTAGCCGTTTCTGGCGCTTTTCAATCTCGTCGACGAAATAACGTACCGCTGAGGCAATTTCGGTAATTTCGTCATTGTCTTCGACCGGGATACTGGCGGACTGGCCGGAAGCCTGACTATTCACCGCGTCTGTCAGACGAGAGAGGCGGCTGATCACCTTGCGGTCGATATAAAGGATACTGCCGCCGGCAATCATCACGGCCACCGCCACCGCAAGGATAAGCCAAGTCAGTTCCTGTTCGGCGCGGTCTACAAGTATATTGGTTGATGTCTGCGCGTTCGAGCTTTCGGTAGCCGACAGACTGTTTGCTTCCCGCAACAGCTCCCCAGCGATGACACGCATTTGCCGGGCCAGTGCTTCTGAACGCAGCTCCAATTGGTTGAAGCTGTTCAGGGTTGTGATCAGACCGGTTTCACCTTGCAAGCGTTCCTTGAGTTCACTGATGGTACTATTCGCGCGGCCGCGGACGGGGGCGGGCAGAGAGGCAATGTCTTTTTCAAGCGCCGTGAGGCGGCGGTTGATGGCAAGAACATCGCGGCGTTGCATACGGGCATTGCTCCCAGGGTTCAGCGACGCAGACTGCAGCACAAGCGCCCGCACATCATTCACCCACATCAGATACTCGGAGCCATCGTTGGTAGACGTACGCAGGCCCTCTACAGCCCATGCATTGAATTCTTCTCTCTCAAAACGCGCTTTGTTGGCAGCATTGATTTTCTCTTCAATGAGCGTATTGAGGTCATCTGCGGTAGTGGAGAGCACCGAAAGAATGGCCTTTAGGTCCTTGGTGGCGGCCACTGTCCGGCCCTCGTTTACCAGCGTGGTGCCCACGTCGATACTGTCTTTGGTGGCACCATATGCAATGCGACGTTCGGCTTGAACGTCGGCGATCATCAGCCGTTCCGCGTTTTGAAGCACGGATTCAAGCAGGACAGTAAGTTCCATAGTGGTGGAAAGGGCAGGCAGCGATTGTTCAGACAAGCGTGTGATCTGGTCAGTGAACTGCCTCAGTGAGGTGTAGGCGAGGGCAGATACAAAGCCGAGCAGCAGAAGCAAAAGCGTGATGACACCCTTGACCCGGAAGCCAAGGCGACGCTTTTTGCCACTACGGAACGCTACGTCACTCATCTTGGGTTTTCTTGCTCATATCCTTCAGCCGACCCTCGGTTTTCGGCGCGATTTCGCCCAGTTTTTCTGCCCGTTCTGCAACAAGGTCCCACATTGCCCTGTTAGTATGACGAATGGCAACCCGTTCAGCGTTTGTCAGCATATAATATCCGTCATTGCCTGCGGCCATGAAGTCGGAAACACCCACGAGATAATATTGCGACGAGTCAACGGCTTTGGTGTCAAGGAGAACGCGCTGCACGCGATTGCCTTTTGGTGCGCTGGAGTCGAATTCTACCGTCAGGTTCGAAACCTGAAGCGCGCACCCATCGGCGCTACGCGCACAATCAAGGCCGTGTTCAAGCGCCGAGACTAGGTCTGCACCCTTCAACTTCAAAAGCGCTGTACGGTTGCCGAATGGCAGTTCGCGCTGAATGTCCCCGCGGCTCAGCTGTTCGCCAGCTGTGTAGGACCTGTTTCCGCGAATGGCGCCGCTGTTCAGGAGGACAGCATCAGCTTTCAGGTGGTAGCGCAAGGCATCGGCGATGAAGTTTCCGAAGGCGTTCTCAGAGGTTCTGACGTTTTGACGCAGTGTGTCAAAAGAAGTGGAAATGGTTGCGATTGGCGGGCTGAGGCGTTCGCTAAGCCTGTCCCTGTAGGACGCGATCAGGCGCGCTGTGTTCTCGTCCGGCACATAGTTGGCCAGTGAAGGGAAGGATGCGGCCGTTTGAAGCGCGCCTGTATCATCCTGCCAGATATCCAGAATGATTGCCTTACCATCCAGAGGGCCTTCGGTATGCAAAACGCCCTGATGGTCAAGCGAATGTGGGTTGCCAAAATTGTGGGTATAAAAAATACCGTCGACGATTCCTGATGCCCGGAATTCTCCAAGGTCATCAAAGTCGGTATCCGCCATCAGGAATACAGCATGGGCGCCGAGTTCGCGTAGTTCATCGGTAGTTTGTTTGACAACTGCCGTGATGTCGAGTGCATGCGCCTGCGTGGCACCATATTCAACAATGGCGTTCACCGACGTGAGGGCAATGAACCCGACAGTCAGGTTGTTACCTTCAAGCAGGAAATAGGGGTCGGTGCCGTCGATCTGGCGCCCCGTTTGGCGGTCTACAAGGTTTGATGTCACGAACGGGAAGGCGCTGGCGAGCGCGTTGACCACCATCTCGTCATAGCCGTAGGCAAATTCCTTTTTGCCGATCGCCATGAATTCTGGCGCAAGCGCATTCAGGATGTCGACCATATGGGCGCCGTTATCCAGTGCGCCGAGAACGGAAGGACCAAGCGACGCGCCGCCGTCAATAAAGTAAACCTCGCGCCCGGACGCGCGTTCCTTTGCCAAAAGCGTGGCGAATTCTGCCAGCCCGGCCTTGTCTTTGGGTTGCACAATTTCTGGCAAGGAAGAGAGGTAGATCAGGCGCAGGGCGTCTGCCGGCACGTCATCGCCACGACTGGGCAAGGCGAAGGAGACGGCCACCACGAGGGCCATTGTCAGACCAGCAAAATATCTACGCACTATAAAGCCCTTATCGCTAAACTTTCAGGCATATTCACAAGGGAATATTTAAAATTAGTTTAATTCCGTACAGCCCGAAGAAAAACTCATGAAACAGGTCGCCTTTGCGCTTGAACGAGACGTGCAGTTGACTAGTGTACGGCCTTGCGTGAGGACACAATATGATTTAGTTTCAATTGAAACAAATTTGTGTCCAGATATATCTGACATCATGAGGCCTGCCATGTTTTCCCACCTAGATAAGTTGCCTGCTGACCCGATCCTTGGTCTTTCCGCCCTGTTTAAAGCCGACACCAACCCGGAAAAGGTTGACCTTGGCGTTGGCGTTTACAAGACGGCGGAGGGCAAGACACCCATTCTGGGTGCTGTGCAACAGGCATATGGCCGCCTTTGTGCAGACGAGGGCAGCAAAGTCTATATTGCCCCTAGTGGCTGGCCGGGCTTCACGGATGCCGTTGCCAAGCTTGTGTTTGGCGATGACCTGCGTGCCAACCTCGGTGATCATCTTGCAGGTATTCAAACTCCGGGCGGTTGTGGCGCCCTTCGCCTCGCTTTCGAACTGATTGCCTACGCCAAGCCTGAAACCACCGTGTGGGTCAGTACCCCAACCTGGGCAAACCATGTGCCGACATTGGCTGCTGCGGGCCTTAAACACAAGCAGTATGCTTATTATGATCAGGCAACGGCGTCCGTTGATGTTGAAGCAATGCTGGCTTCGCTTGGCGATGCCCAAGCGGGTGATGTGGTCCTATTGCATGCTTGCTGCCATAACCCGACGGGTGCAGACCTCGCAGTTGCTGACTGGAAGCGTGTATCTGACCTGTTGCTTGAGAAAGGTTTGATCCCGTTCCTCGATATGGCTTATCAGGGTTTTGCAGCGGGCCTTGATGACGACGCTGAGTCCGTACGCCACATCTTCTCCGCGCAACCTGAAGCGCTTCTGTCCTACTCCTGCTCGAAAAACTTCGGCCTTTACCGGGAACGTACTGGCGCCCTGTTTGTTAAAGGTACACGCGCTGATACCAAAGATGCACTCGGCACCAATCTCGCCCGTCTGGCGCGCGAGAACTATTCCATGCCGCCAGCACATGGCGCGGCGCTCGCAACAACCGTCCTTGAGGACAGCGACCTGAAAGCGTCGTGGATCATGGAACTCTCGAGCATGCGTGACCGGGTGAACGGCCTGCGTCGTGGTCTGGCTGACGCATTTGTGCGTGAAGGCTGCGGTGAACGTTTCTCAGGTGTCGCGCGCCAGACCGGCATGTTCTCGCTTCTAAACCTGACGGCAGAGCAGGTTGCCGTAATCCAAAAAGACAAGTCCATCTACTTCCCTTCCAATGGCCGCATCAACGTTGCGGGCCTGACGGACGAGAATATCCCTTACGTAGCACGCGCAATCGCTGGTGTGCTCTAGCACACGACTTGCCGGGGCTAACGAACTTTGGCATCGTTAGCCCATGGCTATATTTCTTGATCGGCCCCTTGATTGGGGGCACCGCTTTGGTCCTTCATCACACCTGCTGTCAGACATTCCCGGTGTTGACGGCACCTGTGAACTGACAGAATTTGGCTTCCAGATTGGGCTTGAGCCTGTTTGGCTTCAATTGCGCGGCAGCGCGAAGGAGCACTTCGACCTATTTGGGCCGCGCATTGATTGGGCAGTGGAAGCAGGTGCAAGTCTTATTCACCGCCGGGAAATCGTGCGCATCATTCGTGCAAAACGAACCTTCTATTCGTTCGGCTGAGCTGCCTTGTAGTCTGGCGAAATAGTTTGCAGCCATGCAATCAGGTCGGCCCTGTCCGCAAGGGTTACAAGGCTATTAAAAGCCATGTGCGAACCTTGGGCAAAGCGCTTACTCTCAAACATGAAGGCGTTCAGGCGCTCGGGGGTCCAGTCTCCCTTCAGGCGCAGGATATATTCGCTGTAGTGGAAACCCTTTGCTGACGCAATCGGACGGCCGACCACACCAAAAAGATTGGGCCCGATCATGTTGGGCTCACCCTGTTTATAACTGTGACACGCCTGACACGGATGAAACAGTTCCGCGCCGCGGTCCGCGTTACCTTTCAGAAGTGCTTCTGGAAGGGCATCAGTCTCGGGTGGGAGCGGGCTATTGTCTGCCTGAAGTGCCAGCCAGTTGATAAGGTCTTGCCTGTCTGTTGGGTTGTTAAGCCCGCGGAAGCTCATGTCAGTGCCCGGCACGGCATGGTTCGGACGTTGCAGGAACTCATCGAGCGTGGCGGCGGTCCAGACACCGTCCATGTTCTCGAGTGCAGGGCTATAGCCAAACTCCGGCGCCGAGGCTATGTTGCGCCCAAGAATGCCATACAGGTTGGGTCCAACACGGTGCTCACCCTCGGGGCCAACTGTATGACAATTGGCACAGAGCGAGAATAGCTTGCCTCCGCGAAGCACGGAACGCATTGAAGTCTCTTCCGCGTAGGCGGCGGTCCCCAAAAGAATAACAAACAGAACTATTAAGCGCATAAAACCCTCGATAATTTCGGGTGTTAGCACTTGAATAGTGATAAGTCTATGAAACGACCTCCATTGCAATTCCAGCGGGTGCGTGGTGATAATGTGGGTTGGATTTTGAGGGCGCTGAGCAGGGAATGGACCGTCTGATGCAGTTTTTGGAGTATATGAATCATGCAGACCTTTTGGCGCTTGCATTCTTTGGCGTGGTGACCACTGCCTACACACTCGTGACTGACCACAGCAAGCTGCGCGCCCGGTCCATATCTGCCGCGATTGACAGGCAGCGCGAAAACTGGATGCAGGAAGCGCGGCGGCGTGAGTTCAGGATGCTGGATAGCAATATCCTTGGGGTTCTGGTTTCAGGTGTCAGCATTTTTGCTTCCACCAATATTTTTGTCATCGGTGGTTTGATCGCAGGCCTTACCTATAATGAGGAACTGAGTGCAGCTTTTTCCTCGGTTCCGTTTGCGGACCCGATCACGCCGGGCCGGTGGTCCATTAAGTTGACTCTGCTGCTCGCTATCTTCGTTTACGCCTTTTTCAAGTTTGCGTGGGCAATACGGCTCGCGAACTATTGCGCGATCACCGTGGGCGCCATGTGCGACCCGGCGGATAGCGGGAGTGACGTGGCTGCTGCCCGCGCCAAAACAGCCTCACGCCTTGCAGCACTTTGCGGACACCATTTCAATAGAGGGCTGCGGGCCAATTTCTTCGGCCTTGCTGTGCTGGGCTGGTTCTTCAGTCCGTGGATTTTCATGGCAGGGACACTCTTTGTCGTACTCATTCTTCTGAGGCGCGAGTTCTTTTCGGGCGCGCTTGCGGCGCTTAAGGATACGCCGTAACCTCAGGGTGTTACCTGAGCGCCACACAGGAATGCTACCGGTGGACCGACAAAAAAGCTTCACCTTCGCTTAACCGCGCTGTCACATTTACAGCCGATCAAAAGACAAGCCGCCACATCTCATAAGTGGACGGGCCCATACTCATAACCAATTTACAGGTTCAGGGAAAATCCATGTCTTTTGATACGCAACGCACCAAACTGCGCCAGGCGGCACTCGCGTCCGCAAGCGCGCTTGCTGTCCTTGCTGCGACCGCTGCCCACGGCGCAGATGTAACCGGACAGGTTAAAACCAAGAATTCATCCTCCGCGCTTGAGGGCGCAGTGATCAAGATTGAGGAGCTGAACCGCCGCGCTTCCACCGGCAGCGATGGTACGTTCCGTTTCAACAACGTGCCTGCCGGTGAATATACCGTGATCGTATCCTATATCGGCGCCGAGCCGATGATGCGCAAAGTGACGGTAACGGAAGAGGGCGGTAAGCTTGAGTTCACCATTGGTGGCAACGCCAACGACATCGAGGAAATTTTTGTCCTTGGTCAGCGCGGTAGCCTCAATAGCTCCATCTCCAAACAGCGCGCTGCAGACAATGTGTC
The DNA here is from genome assembly GCF_000375545.1 of Kordiimonas gwangyangensis DSM 19435 = JCM 12864. Classification (GTDB taxonomy): domain Bacteria; phylum Pseudomonadota; class Alphaproteobacteria; order Sphingomonadales; family Kordiimonadaceae; genus Kordiimonas; species Kordiimonas gwangyangensis. The sequence goes on along the minus strand of NZ_AQXF01000006.1, from coordinate 158,565 downwards.
GAACTTCCTGTCCGCTGACGCTGCAGGCAACTTCCCCGACCAGAACGTGACAGAAGCTGTCCGCCGTATCGTGGGCCTTTCGGTCGAGAATGACCAGGGTGAAGGTCGCTATGTGATCATTCGTGGTCTTGACCCGAACCTGTCATCCTCATCGATTTCCGGTGTGCGTCTACCGTCGCCGGAAGCTGGCGACCGCAAGGTGGCGCTGGACGTTATCCCGTCTGACCTTCTGGAGACCGTTGAAGTCACCAAGTCGCTGACGCCTGAGATGGACGCTGACGCCATCGGCGGTAACGTCGACATCAAGACGCTCTCGGGTTTCGACAAGGACGGCCTGTTCATCAAGGCCAAGGCTGAGGGCAGCTATAACCGCCAGCAGGACGAGATCACGCCGAAATTCGGCCTCACGCTCGCGAACGCCTTCAATGAGCGTTTTGCGATTGCCGGCTCCATCAGCTACTACAACCGCAAATTCGGCACCGATAATATCGAGATCGACGGTGACTGGACGGACGAGGACGACGAAGACCAGACCATCGACGGCCTCTATCCTGAAGAGGTTGAATTCCGCGACTATGTGGTCGAGCGTCGCCGTATCGGCGCTGCGCTGAACCTCGACTTCCGCCCGAGTGATGATCACGAGCTTTATATCCGTGGCCTGTTCTCTGACTTCAAGGACACAGAGCACCGCAACCGTATGGAACTGAAGCTGAGCGATGGCGAATTTGACCTCGGCGCGGCAGATGGCTCTGACGGTTTTGTCTATATGAACGGCATTGAGGCTGACCGTGACTTCAAAGACCGTATCGAGACACAGAAAATCTATAGCGTGGTCATGGGCGGCGAAAGCCACTTCGACAAGCTGACGGCGACCTATTCGGTTGCATATTCGAAAGCGGAAGAAGCGGAGCCCGATCGTGTCGACACCGATTTCAAAGGCGAAGACTTCAATTCGGGCGTAGTTTTCTCGGACCGGATGATGCCGGGTTCGACCTTCCAGTCGCTTGCTGACCTGCAGGGTATTCAGGATCTGAGCGCCTACGAGCTAGACGCCATCGAATACACCGACAACAAGGCGACTGACAAACAGCTCGCATTCAAGTTCGACCTTGCCTACGATACCTATGCCGGTGACAACCCGCTCCAGCTCAAGTGGGGTGCCAAGGCGCGCTTGCGCAAGAAGAAGCTGGATGCCAACTTCCTGGTATACGAAGACCTCGGCGATTATACGCTCGACGACTTCAGTGCTGCGACGGACTATCCGCTCGACATGGCTGTCGGCAATCTGGGCGCCAGTAGTCCGGCACTGCGTGATTTCTTCTTCGCAAACCGCGGCAATTTCGAGCTCAACGCGATTGATAGCGCGCTTGGCGATGAAGCGGTGGAATATGACGCAAAAGAAGATATCTACGCCACCTACATGCAGGGCCGTATCGACATTGGCAACCTGCGTATTGTTGGCGGTTTGCGCTACGAATACACCGACTTCGAAACCAACAGCAACTTTGTCTTTGCCGGTGAAGAGGTCGTAACCGACCCCGATACCGGCCTGCCGGTACTGGACGAGGACGGCGACCCGGAAACCGAAGACGTACTCGACGTTACGCCGGTAAACCGCAGCCGTAACTATGACTATTTCCTGCCAAGCCTCAACATGCGTTGGGAGCCGAGGGAAAACCTTGTCACGCGTCTGGCGTACTTCCGTTCAGTGGTTCGTCCGAACATCAGCAAGGTGGTCCCTACCGGGGTCATCGAATATGAGGAAGAGCTTGACGACGGTGTTGTTGAGCGCACGACCGAGGGTGAAATCGGTAACCCGGGCCTCGTGCCGATGTGGGCACACAACCTTGATGCCAGCATCGAATGGTACCCGAATAATGATGCCGTTATCTCGGTGGGCGTATTCTACAAGGACATCCATAACTTCATTGTCGACCGTACGCTGGAAGGTGTGCGTGTGAACGGCATCTATTTTGATGAAGTTGTGCGTCCGTTCAACGGCGACAAGGGCACGATCAAGGGTATTGAGCTCAATTACCAGCAGGCACTGACCTTCCTGCCGGGGCCGCTTGACGGCCTTATTGTCGGCCTGAACTACACCTATGTGGACAGTGAAGCCGAGGTCTTCGACGGTGAGGAAACCCGGGTGATCCCGATGCCGAAAACGTCGAAGAATGTGGCCAACATCGTACTCGGCTACGAGAAGGGCCCGATCAGCCTTCGCGCCGCGATGACGTATCGGGATGAATATCTTGATGAACTCAATGCCGGTGGTTTTGGCGACCGCTATGTGCTTGACCACAAACAGTGGGACTTCTCAGCCTCCTATGCCATCACCGACAATATCAAGGTTTACGGCGAGGTATCGAATGCGAATGACCGTCCGTTCCAGGCGGTGTACCGCAATGACGACGGCGACTTCCTCATGCAGCATGAGCAGTATGACTGGACTGCCAATATGGGCGTGAAGGTGAAGTTCTAATCTTAAGTCACTGATAAAAAAGGAAAAGGCGGGCAATTGCCCGCCTTTTTTGTTTGCCTGACCGTAGGGGGTTATTTGCCCATGCGGTCGAGGATTTTTTCCGCCTCGTCCATCAGCCGGTTCATACGGTTGATGAGCGTGGTGTAGGGCACCTCTGAGGCGAGGTCGATTTTTGCATCTTTGAGCAGTTCATAGGGGTATCGCGAACCACCGGCCTCAAGCACGCTGATATAATCGTCGCGCGCGGTGTCGTCGCCCGCAAGCATGCGCTCCGCAAAGGCGGTGCCGCCCGAGATAGAGGTGGCATACTGGTAGACATAGAAGTTCCGGTAGAAGTGCGGGATGTAAGCCCATTCGATGCCGTAGGTATCATCAATCTGCATCACGCCTTCTTTTTCGCCGTGATATTTGCGCAGAAGCTCAAGATATAGCTCGGTCATCTTCTTGCCGGAGAGGGCTTCGCCTTTCTCTGCCAGTTCGTGGATGCGCAGTTCAAACTCTGCGAACATTGTCTGGCGGAAGAAGGTGCCACGGATACCTTCAAGTGCGCGGTCAATGTAATATAGCCGCTCTTCGTCCGGCAGGTCTTTGGCCAGCATATACTCCTGCAACAGCACTTCGTTGGTGGTGGAGGCAAGCTCCGCCGTAAACGTTGTGTAGCTTGCCATCTCATACGGCTGGTTTTCACGCGCGAGCATGGTGTGAACCGCGTGGCCCCACTCATGGCTGAAGGTGGAGACATCCTCAAAGCCGCTATTGTAGTTCAACAGGAGGTATGGATGCACGTCATAGGCGGAGCCGAACATGTAGGCCCCCGGGCGTTTGCCAGGCTGCGGGTAAACATGCATCCACTGGCCCTCAAAGCCCTTTTTGAGGTGGCTGAGGTATTTTTCACCAAACGGTTCGAGGGAAACGATGGTCATTTCCTTGGCATCATCTACGGTGAAGCTGCGGTCAAGAGCGGTAACCTCAGGGTAGATGTCATAATAATGCAGGTCATCAAGGCCGAGAAGGCGCTGGCGCAGCTTGAGGTAGCGGTGCATGGACGGCAGGTTTTCATTCGCGGACTTCACAAGCGCGCGGTAAACCTCCGTCGGAATATTGCTGCCGGATACGGCGCTATCGAGCGCGCTATCGTAACCTCGGGATTTGGCGGTGAAAATATGCCCCTGCACATGCGTGGATAGCGTAGCACCCAGCATCGCTTCATAGGTTTTCCATGTGCCCCAGAAGGTGTCAAACACCTTCTTGCGGTCGTCCCGGTTCATCACAGCGCGGTATTTGCTGTAGGCCGACTGGTTCAGCATGACCTCTTCACCGCTTGCAAGGGTGACGGTTGGCCACGGCATGCTGGCGTTCGCCATCAGTCCATAAATCTGGCCCGGACCAGACAGCACGTCGCCCGCGTTCGCGAGCACGGATTCCGCTTGTTCACCAAGGGTGTATTTTTCCTGGCGCAGTGTATCGCGAAGGCCAAAGGCATGTTTGGCGAGGCCTGGCTCTTTCTTGATGAACTGCTCGATCTTCTTGCTGCCAACCTTGATCAGCTCCGGCGATACAAAGGCCGTTGCTTGGTTGAGGGATGACAAGAGCGACTGCGCCATCGAACGAGCTTCCTGCTTCTCTGAAACACGGAGGTCTTCGTCGGCAGAAAGCACAGCATACACCAGCAGGCGCACGGCTTCCTTTTGTACTTTCGACAGCTTGTCCATCGCCGCCATCAGGGTTTTGGCATCCTTGCCCAGCTTGCCCTTGAAGCCTTCGATTTCCTTCATTTCTTCCAGCACACGCTGGCGTTCAGCCTCCCATGCCTCTGCACTTGCGTAGAGGTCCGTCAGGTCCCATTCGATGTTGGGTGTATCCTCTGCGAACGCATAGCTGGCGGGTTGAGGGGCGGTGCTCATCAGTGCGGTTGATGCCGCAAGCGCAATAAAGGTGCGCTTGAAGTTTCTTGTAATTTTCATTGGTCGTTCCTCCCAGATTGTCGTGACACCATGGCGAAGTAAAAAATCTTGTGCAAGATGGACCATGGTTCATCTATACTATGACCCATTCTTCCCGCCTTGCCATAACCAATAATTGATTGGTACCTTAGTGATAGAAATTATAATGATTTCCAGATGTTGGGCGCGAATGGGGAGTACCTGGTGAAACGTTTTTTCCTGATTGCAGCAATGGTGGTCTTCTCCGGCGGCATGTCAAACGCTGCGGAACTGCGCGTGAGCGTGCAGGCCGACGGTGGCGAATTGGTGGAAAATGCCGTTGTCAGCCTCAAGCCAATGGCGCCAAACCTAAAGATGCCACAGCCGCAGGCGGAAGCGATTATGACACAGGAAGACACACTGTTTCGGCCGTTTGTCCTGCCTGTCACGGTGGGCACGGTCGTCACATTCCCCAATCAGGACGAGTTCCGTCATCAGGTCTATTCCTTCTCCAAACCCAAGCGGTTCGAGCTGCGCCTCTATGGCAAAGACACCACGAACTCCATCGAGTTTGACAAGCCGGGCGTGGTGGCTCTTGGCTGCAATATCCACGACAATATGCTCGCCTATATCTATGTGAGCGAACATCCTGTGCTGGCCAAAACTGGCGCTGATGGTACAGTTTTGTTCACTGACCTACCCGCGGGTGGTTATGAAGTGCATGTGTGGCATCCTGACGAAAAGAAGGGGGGCGACGACATGAAGCCGGTCACTCTTACCGGCACTGGCAGCAATGAGCTGAGTTTGAATATCAAGCTGCGCAGTGTGCGGCGTGCGCAGACGCCGCCGCAGGGCGAGGAGTATTAGGCATGCTGAAATTCAGGTTTCAGACCAAGCTTACCATAGTCTACTTGGTACTTTTCCTTGTGGTCATGGGGGTTATAGCCCTGTTTTTCTACCGCTCCGTTACCAACAATGTACGAGAGCAAATTGAAGGACAGCTCAGCGCATCCGCGCGCACGTTCGAACGTATTCTGGACGACCGGGTGGAAAAACTCTCGGCAAGCGCGCTTCTGTTGTCGCGCGACTATGGCTTCCGCGACGCTATCAATAACCCGGATGATCAGGCGACGGCTATGTCGGCACTTCGCAACCACCGGGCCCGTCTTGGTGCGGATCTCGCCTATATTCTTGATCTCGACGATGAACTGGTCGCAAGCACCGGGGCAGGGGATAGCCTGCCGGCCTCCACACCAATTCCAGATGATATGAAAATCGAGGCGGAAGAGAATGGTTCCGCCGCGCGCATGGTGGAAATCGATGGCCGCATCTATGAATTAGTTGTTGTGCCGGTCCTCGCGCCGATCCCGACTGCCTGGATCGCGTTTGGTATGGAGTTGAATGAAGCCACAGCGCGCGAGATCAAAAGCCTGTCGCCCATCGATCTTGAAATCGCCTTTGTCTATGACGGCGGCAATGGCGATTATGCGCTCGCCGGCGCTACATCAGAGCGTGCCGCGCTTGCGGACTTTCTACGCACTCACCCGCTTGCGGCTGGCGCCTTCAGCGCTGACTTTAGCGGACAAGATCACCTGTTCTGGCATTTGCCGCTCCATGCCAGTGAGGGCGATGCCGGTATTGGTGCACTTCTCTACTATTCAATCGATGTCGCGCTTGAGCCGTATGACCCACTCGTTGTTGCCATGGGTTTTACCCTCATCGGCGGTCTTGTGCTTTTGATCGCGGGCAGCGTTGTGGTGTCGCGCGGTGTAACACGTCCACTACGCCGCCTTGCTGACGCCGCGCAGCGCATCACTGCGGGTGAATATTTGCAAGTTGCGTCGCCAACGGAAGGTGACGAAGTCGCTGACTTGACCGTCAGCTTCAACCAGATGGTTGATGCGGTGCAGGAGCGTGAGACCAAGATCAAGTTTCAGGCCTTCCACGATACTGAAACAGGCTTCCCGAACCGTTTGATGTTCGAGGAACTGCTCGATCAGACCATTGAGAACAGCAAGTCATTTGTCATAGTGGTTGCAGAAGTGCAGCAGATACCTGAACTGCGTACTGTTCTGAATCACCGCAATGTGAATGACTTGATGGTCTGTGTCGGTGAACGCTTGCGTCAAGTGGTGAGCACGGATGTGGCGCGTCTGACGACCGAAAGTTTCGCTTTTATCCTACGCGATTCCGATGAAGCGGAGATCGTTGCCTCGCTCGCCATGAATTCATTCCTCACACCGTTTGATGTCGCCGGTATCGTGATTGACGCCCGCGCCAAACTTGGCCTTGCCAAGTTCCCGGGTGACGGCGATGACACCGCGGTGTTGCTGCGCCACGCCTACGCGGCGCTTGATAAAGGCCGCTCTGCGCCCAAGGGTTTCGCTTGGTATGACCCGGACACCGACAAGTCGCAAACGCAGCGCCTGTCGATGATGAGTGAACTGCGTGTGGGCCTCAAGAACGGTGAAGTCCGTTTTGCTTACCAGCCGAAACTTGACCTCGCGACGGGCAAGATCACCGCCGCAGAGGCGCTTGTGCGCTGGATCAGCCCGACCCGTGGTTTTGTGCCGCCGGATGACTTTATTCCGCTTGCCGAACGTACGGGTGATGTGCGTCACCTCACCGAATGGGGCCTTCGCGCTGCCATCAAGCAGATTGCAGACTGGCAGAAAAAGGGCCTCAATCTCGCAGTGGCGGTGAACCTGTCTACCAGTGACCTGATGAACGGTGCCCTGCCATCGCAAATTCTGGCACTCCTGAAGGAATTCTCTGTACCTGCAGGGCTTCTCAAGCTTGAAGTGACAGAGAGCGCCGTCATGCACGACATGGAACGCGCACTCGATGTGCTCAACATGCTTGCGGCCATGGGGCTAACGCTTTCCATTGACGACTATGGCACCGGCTATTCGTCACTTAGCTACATCAAGAAGCTGCCGGTTAGCGAAATCAAGATCGACAAGTCGTTTGTGATGAACCTCGCCAAAAGTGAGGAAGACAACATCCTTGTGCGCTCCACCATTGAGCTTGGCCATAACCTTGGCCTTGCGGTAACGGCTGAAGGCGTTGAGGACGAAGAGTCAGTCGCGCGCCTCAAGGCATACGGCTGTGACACGCTGCAGGGTTATCATATTTCCCGCCCGGTACCTGCGCAGGAACTTGAGAAGTTTCTCGAGGAAGGTGGATATGAAACGAACTAGTCTGGCGGCGTTTCTGTGCTTGCCTATCGTCGGTGCGCCAGTGGCCGCTGATGAGGGCTTCCCAACCCTGAAAGTCGATTTTCTCGCCGATGCGCGAGTCACCTTGGCGGATGGTGAACCCAGCTGGTTCAAGGATTGGCTTGGTAAGGGGCGTTACGGAGGTACCCACTGGGCGGGCAATGACGTGGAAGAACTTCGCCTGGCCGAAGTGTCTGCAGTTGCGCGGGCGGAGATCAATTGGGACTTCAGCGCGTTCGTGCACGCCAAGTTCGATCATGAGCAAAACAAGCCAGTTGACCTTGTGGAAGCTTACTTGAAGTTCAAGCCAGCGCCTAAATCCTCCCTTGCCTATGAAGCGCGCCTCGGTTTGATGTTTCCGCATATCTCCAGGGAGAATATCGGTTTCGCCTGGACAACGCCCTACACAATTACGCCGTCTGCCATCAATAGCTGGGTGGGTGAGGAAGTGCGTGCCCTTGCCCTTGAAGGTAAGGCGACATATCAGACCGGTGCTCATAGCCTTTCGCTCACCGCAGCGATTTTCGGCTTCAATGACCCCGCAGGCACCTTGCTCGCGTTCCGTGGTTGGGCACTTAACGATTATAAGGTTGGTGCATTCAGCCAATTACCGCTCGCTGATTTGCCCTCGATTGGCGCGGACTCCGATTTCCTCAACAAGCAGCCACTTTGGGTTCATCCGATCAATGAGATTGACGGTAAGCCCGGCTATTATGCCTCACTTGATTGGGACTACGCAGGGCAGTTCAAGGCCGGTGCCTTCTATTATGACAACCGGGGCGATCCGGAGGTTATCAAGCGCAAGCAATATGGCTGGGACACGCGTTTCTGGAACGTTTATGCCGAAGCTGAACCGTGGGGCGGCATGACCGTCATCAGTCAGTATATGACCGGCAATACCAAAATGGGCAGGCAGCGTGCGGGTTGGCAATACCCGGTCGATGTGGACTTTGAAGCCGTGTTTGTACTGGCGAGCCAGCAGTTTGACCGCAATAGGCTGAGCGTGCGGTATGACTGGTTTGCAACCGACGACAATACATTTGTGGTTGAGGACAACAACAACGAATGGGGGCACGCGTGGACGGTGGCTCTATCGCGTGAATTCCGCAAAAGCGATCAGTTGATCCTTGAATATCTGAAGCTTGATAGCTGGCGGCCTGCCCGCAAGCAAATCGGCTACGCAGCCGATCAGGAGCAGAGCATCATCCAGATCAGCTACCGCTTGCGCTTTTAGGTGTAGCCACCAGTTCCTTCACCGCCACAGCCTTGATGAGTGCATAAACCGTATCACCTTCCTTGAGGCCAAGGGCCGTCAGTGAGCGCGCAGTGATGCGACTGCTGAGGTGCAGGTCTGTCCCGTTCGGCACTAGCATAAGATCTGTGCCACGCCGGCGCTTGTTGATGTGAACGAGGCAACACTCAATCTGGTTAATGACGCTGATGCCCTCTATGCGCTGCTTTGCAATTGCCACATCCCGCGCCAGAACGCGAAGGCGCACCTTGGTGCCAATGTCTTCGCCGTCATCGGGCAGCCACAAGGTTTGGCCACCAAGCGCACATCCGATCATGCCGTCCTGCCGGTCGCTGATGGTGGCGATGATCAACTCGCCTGCATCGTCGAGATCGAGCAGTTCAGAGGTCTCAGGGCGCGCAAACACTTGCTGTAGCGGCCCATGGACGGTGGCGCGCAGGCCATCCATCAGGATGGCATTGTCCGCCACTGTCAGCATTTCTTCGGCCTGATGGGTAATCATCAGCACCATTTGGCCGGTGGTGTCGCTCAGGCCCCGGATCAGTGCCATCATCTCGCGCCGCCTTTTGGGGTCAAGGCCGTTCATGGGTTCGTCGAGTATCAGCAGTCTCGGAGCGCTGGCAATTGCGCGGATGATGGCCGCGCGGCGCGCTTCCCCGCCAGAGATTTCATGCACGCGAGCATCCAAAAGGTTACGGATGCCCGCTCTTTCACAAAGCCCCATCAGCAGGTCTTCATCGATCCTGCATCCGAAACTTAGGTTTTCATACACACTCATGTGCGGGAACAAGGCGCTGTCCTGCGGTACAAGCGCGATCATGCGTTTGTCCGTGCGCACATCAATATTCTCGCGGCTGTCAAACAGGCGCTGCCCATCCAGCGTAATAGTGCCCCCTTTGGGCGCTTCAAGCCCGGTTATCAGCCGCGCCAGCGTGGTCTTGCCAGCTCCCGACGGGCCAATGAGGGCAGTTATGCCGGGCAGCAGATTGAACTGGGCGAAGCCCTCAAGCTCACCAGTGCGCCAGTGAATGTCGACCTGGCCCCGCATGCTCATGCCAGCCCCCGTTTGCGGCGTGCGCGACGAGAGAGCCATTCGGATACCGCAAGGCTGCCGATGGCGGGCACAAGGCAAAGAAGCGCAAGCCGTGCTGCTGCCGCCTCGCCGCCGGGGCTCTGAGCCGCGCTATAAAGCGCGAGCGGCAAGGTCTGCGTCAGGCCGGGAATGTTGGCAACAAAAGTGATGGTGGCGCCAAACTCACCAACAGCACGCGCAAATCCAAGCGCGGTGGCGGAGAGGATGCCGGGCAGGGCTAGTGGCAGGCTGATGCGCCAGAAGGTGCGCCATGGGCTTGCGCCTAGCGTAAGGGCGACCTCGCGGTAGGTTTTGGGCTCTGCTTCGAAAGCTTGCCTAATCGCACGCACCATCAATGGGAAAGCCATCAATCCACTTGCAAGCGCGGCACCCTGCCATTTGAAAGCCGGGCTCAGGCCGATGCTCTCGAGCCAGGCGCCAAATGCGGTGTTCGGGGCTAGGGTTACTAGAAGAATATAGCCAATGACGACGGGAGGTACCACAAGCGGGGCATGCAGCAGGACTTCAAGCGCAGTTTTCCCAGCAAATGTGCGGCGTGCCATGACATGTGCGACAAGAATGGCTACTGGCAGGCTCAGGAGCGTCGCCCAAATGGCAACCTTGAAACTGAGCGTCAGCGCTGCAAGCTCAAAGTCGCTGATCATCTGGGTGCCTATGCTCCAATCCGTTTTCTATAGCGTTTGAGGCCAGCCGCGAGGTCTTCGATCAGGTCGTCGGTGTCTTCAAGGCCGATATGGATACGAACAACGGGGCCTTCACCCTTCCATTCGGTGACACTTCTGCAGCCGCGCGGATCGGACGGCAGGATCAGGCTTTCATACCCACCCCAACTGAAACCCATTTTGAAAAGCGCGAGGTCGTCCACGAGCGCCGCCGTGTCCGGATAGTCGCCGCCTTTGAGGACAATCGAGAACAACCCGGTGGAGCCTGCGAAGTCGCGGTCCCAAATGTCATGGCCAGGGCAGTCTTCAAACGCGGGATGCAGCACACGTGCAACCTCTGGCTGGTCTTTGAGCCACGCTGCGACCTTGAGGGCGTTTTCTTCATGAACTTTGAGGCGCACAGCAAGCGTGCGGATACCGCGCGATGCGAGGAAGGCGTCATCAGGTGAACAGGTCTGACCAAGCTGGTAGGCGGTGCGCTGCAGCGCCTTGAAGGTGCGCTTGTTTGCAGTGGCGCTGCCGAGCATGATATCCGAATGCCCACCAATATATTTGGTCACTGCGTGGATCGAGATATCCGCGCCCATTTCAAGCGGCTTCAGGTAAAGTGGTGTGGCCCACGTGTTGTCCACCACCACGTAAATATCGTGCTTCTTGGCCGCAGCGATAATAGCTGGCAGGTCCTGCACCTCGAAGGTCAGGGAACCTGGGCTTTCCGTCATCACAAGACGGGTATTGTCGCGGAACAGCTTTTCTATGTCGCCGCCAATGAGCGGGTCATAATATTCCACTTCCACGCCCATCTGGCTCAGAAGCCCACTTGAGAAGGTACGGGTCGGCTCGTAGGCGCTATCGGTGATCAGGATATGATCGCCGGCTCTTACTAGCGACAGGATCGCACCCGTAATGGCTGCAACGCCGCTTGGGTACAGCATGGTGCCTTCGCCGCACTCAAGTTCGGTGATCGCTTCCTCAAGCGCCCACTGTGTAGGTGTGCCTTTGCGCCCGTAAAAGAGTTTCTTGGCCGATGGGTCCGCGCAGCGTTCGCGCAGTTCGGCGTAGCTATCAAAAAGACAGGTCGAGGCGCGGTAGACGGGCGGGTTTACAATGCCGTGGGTCCAGTCGTCGCGGCGACCACCGTGTACCAGCTGTGTGTCTGTCTTTTTGCTATTGCTCATAAACTCTCCGCAGGTCCTGTCTCGACAGGCAGGCCGATATCGCTGCCCCATTCGCTCCATGACCCGTCATAGATCGCCACGTCGTGTTTGCCAAGGCTTGCAAACGCAAGTTTGAGCACGCAGGCCGTGATGCCGGAGCCGCAAGAGGTGACAACCGGCTTTGTAATATCGATCCCCGCTGCGGCAATCTTGGCTTTCAGCGCGTCTGCTGGGAGGAACGTATTGTCGGGTGCAAACATCTCGGCAAACGGCAGGTTACGCGAATGCGGGATATGGCCGGACCTGAGACCCGGACGAGGCTCAGTTACACTGCCTTCAAAACGCGCACAGGCGCGGGCGTCGACAATTTGTTCCTTGCGGGACTTGATCGTCATCAGCACATCATCGGTAGTGCGCATGAGCGCAGGCATGAACTTGCCGCGAAACTCGGTGGGTTCGCGCTCGGTAATTTCGCTGGTGAGAGGGCGGCCTTCAGCGCGCCATTTGCGCATGCCACCGTCTAGTACATAAACCTCAGCATGGCTGAAGACACGGAATTGCCACCAGGCGCGGGCGCCGGAGCGAAGGTCGCTATCGTCATAGATGACGAGGACGCTGTCGTTTGCAATTCCAAGGGCGCGGACCGAGTTTTCAAACTGGTCAACACGCGGAATGGTGTGGGGTAGGGTGGACGCCTTGTGCGAGTTTGCGTCGATATCGAAGAAAACCGCACCGGGGATATGCGCCTGCCGATATTCACTTTCGGCATCCCGGTCGCTGTCCGGCATGTGCCATGACGCGTCTACGGGGATAATGCTCGGGTCGCCAAGACGGGAGGCAAGCCACTCCGTCGAAACCAGCGGGAAATTTGTCATACTTCTTTCCTGTTCCTGTCAGAAAGGAGTAACCCTATTGTGTGCGGATAGGTCATGCAACGGGGCATATGGCATGGCAGGCCTGCGTTTTTGTCATGGCTGGAGCGCTCCGCGCGCATGGTCTTAGAACTTAAGGGCATGGTTTTATTACTAAAGAACGATAAAGGCGCCTGCCTGGGGGCAGACGCCTTTACCTACTCATCCCCGGAACTCTGGGGTTATGCTTGGGCCTGGGGGCTCGGATTCTTCAAATTCGGTGCGGTGAACACTCCTAGTTCACTACGTGGCGGCTCGCAAAATCACCACCTGCTTGTGCGGTGAACAGCTGCCTCAAGAGGGGATGCTCAAACTCTTCCGTTTGGGTGCATACCTCGAGGTTGTCTTCCGCCACATAGGTGGTGTGGGTCTCACCGTCCACGAGGACGTGATACCAAGGCCGATCCTTTGGCGGGTGCGAGCTAGCCATGATGTCATACCATTCAGGAGACTGGCTATACATCGCATCCACATCAAAGATGAGGCCGCGATAACCGAAACGGCGGTGGCGAACCACGGTTCCGGGGGCAAAGCGTGCTTTGTGAATATGTGCCTGTGCCATTGTTCTTCTCCTACTGCCGACTAATTGTTCTCAACTTCCTCAGTGCTACTTCAGTCGACGAGGTCACTTCTTGACCTCATTGATACCCAATCTACACGAGCCGCATTAACAAATGCTGAACTAAAAATTCAAAACCATTAAGGTTTTGGTAATTTTCTTACAAAGGTTAATGCGCATGCGGGGAAGGGGACTTGCAGGTGTTCCGCGCTTTTTCGCGGAAAATCTTTGACAAAACCGCCCCTCCGTCGCATAGGCAGGGCTAACCGTTTTCATATAGGATATGTGTGATGGGCAAAGAGATTTATCAAGGCCTTGGCCAACTTGGCTCCAAGGTGGATGCACCGCAAACACCGGAAGAAGCAGTGCTTGAATATGTACCAAATCCGCGGCCGAACGTGGATTATCTGGTGCGTTTCACATGCCCTGAGTTCACATCTTTGTGTCCCGTAACGGGACAACCGGATTTTGCCCATCTGGTGCTGGATTATGTACCCGGCGAAACGCTGGTCGAGAGCAAGAGCCTGAAGCTCTTCTTGCAAAGTTTCCGCAACCACGCCGCTTTCCATGAAGATTGTACTGTGGGCATCGCTGAGCGGCTGGTGGACGAGATGAAACCCAAGTGGCTTCGCTTCGGCGGTTACTGGTACCCGCGCGGCGGTATCCCGATCGATGTGTTTTTCCAGACCGGCGTCGCGCCTGAAGGTGTCTGGATACCGGATCAGGCCGTACCCACCTATCGCGGCCGCGGTTAGGGAGCGCCATCCATCATGCATCTCGCTTACCTTGCCTGCCAGGTCACGCTGCCCGGCTCCCCCAACCGGCGCGTTGACGCCTTTGAGCATGACCAGATGATGGACTGCCTGCGCCCGGCCTTTGAGGCGCATGGCGACAAGGTGACTGATGTCTCATGGGATGATGCCGATGTAGACTGGTCGCAGTTTGATGCGGCCCTTATTGGCACCACGTGGGACTATCAGAACAACCTGCCAGCCTTCCTGAAAGCGCTTGAGGCAATTGAAGCCCATATTCCGGTCTTCAATTCCCGTGCGCTCATCGGCTGGAACACCGATAAACGCTACCTGCGAGATCTTGGTGACAAGGGCGCACGCCTTATCCCGACCATCTGGATGGATCAGGTAACGCCGGAAGCCATTACAGCGGCCTTTGACACGTTTGACGCGGATACCCTGATCGCCAAGCGGCAGGTAGGTGCGGGGGCTGAAGGCCAGCATAAGCTCACGCGCGGCGAGCCAGTACCCCCGATGCCGCACGCCATGATGGTGCAGCCTTTCATGCCGTCGATCCTTGCGGAAGGTGAGCTCAGCTTTATTTTCATTGGAGGCGAGTTTTCCCACGCACTCCTCAAGACCGCCGCGGACGGTGACTACCGCATCCAGTCCTGCTACGGCGGCATGGAAACGCCGATTGAGCCAAGCGAAGATGACATTGCAGCCGCCAAATCAGTGCTGGCCGCGTGCGACGAGACACCGCTCTATGCCCGCATTGATATGGTACGCGCTGATGATGGTGGCCTCGTGCTGATGGAAATGGAACTGGTTGAGCCTTTCCTCTACCCGCTGCAGGGGCCAGAACTTGGCCCACGCCTTCACGCTGCCCTCAAGGCGCGCCTGTCTTGAAATGAAGACTGCTGACATGTGCTGTCAGCAGTCATGTGCTCAGATATCTCCCAAAGCCACGGCCCGAAATGGCGACAGCGAAGGAGATATCAACCATGTTTATCGTAACCCTGCGGATGAGCGGTGACCGGGCAAAAGCGCCCGCTTTGAAGGACGGGCATAATGCCTGGATCAAACAAGGCTTCGCTGATGGTGCTTTCCTTGCCGTCGGCAACTTGGAGCCCGGCCCCGGTGGCGTGTTGCTGGTGCAGGAAAGCGACCTGAAAGCGCTGGAAAAACGCGTCAACGCAGACCCGTTCGTTGCGGAGGGCGTTGTCACGCCTGAGGTGATCCAGTTCACGCCGAAAAAGACTGATGACCAGCTGTCTTTCCTGCTTGAGGGGTAGGGCTCAGGGGATGCCGACAAATTTGTGCGTTTGTACACTCAGGCGCCATTTGGGGTGCGCCTTGCAGTAGTCTACCGCTGCCGCTGTATTCTCCGCCTGTGTGGGGCTGTCCATCGGCTGCAGGAAAAAGTGGTCGAACTCAAGATGCTCGAACTGCACTGGGTCCCCGCCGGCTTGCGGGTATACAAGCTTCAGTTCCTCGCCCTTGGTGATGATCATCTCCGAGCCGATTTTGGGGCTGATGCACAGCCAGTCGATGCCTTCAGGCGGCAGTACCGTGCCATTGCTTTCAACCGCGATTTCAAAGCCTGCATCATGG
The DNA here is from genome assembly GCF_000375545.1 of Kordiimonas gwangyangensis DSM 19435 = JCM 12864. Lineage (GTDB taxonomy): Bacteria > Pseudomonadota > Alphaproteobacteria > Sphingomonadales > Kordiimonadaceae > Kordiimonas > Kordiimonas gwangyangensis. The sequence continues at coordinate 142,964 of NZ_AQXF01000006.1, read as the reverse complement.
AAGGCTTTCACTGCTGCATCATCTAGCTGCAGCAGGGGCTCACCGCCCGTGCAGACCACAAGTGGCACACCGCCGGCCCCGAAGGGCCATAGGGCTTTGACTGCCGCAGCGAGGTCATCGGCGGTTTTGAACTTGCCGCCGCCTTCGCCGTCGGTGCCGACAAAATCTGTGTCGCAGAACTGGCAGATCGCCTTGGCGCGGTCGCGCTCAAGCCCGGTCCAGAGATTGCAGCCGGCAAAACGGCAGAACACCGCAGGGCGGCCCGCGTTCGCGCCTTCGCCCTGAAGCGTGTAGAACATCTCTTTGACCGTGTAGACCATGATGCGTCTTAGTCCTGATAGAGTGTCGGGTCTTTGAGGCCCGCTTCCTTGAAGCCCTTGGCGCGTAGTTGGCAGCTGTCACAGTGGCCACAGGCGCGGCCCTCTGTGTCCGGGTCATAGCAACTGATGGTCATGGAATAATCCACGCCCAGCTTGGTGCCGACGGATACGATTTCGGCCTTTGTCATATCGATGAGCGGGGTGCCTATGCGGATTTTCTCGTCGTCGGTCACGCCGGCTTTGGTGGCAAGGTTCGCCATCTTCTCGTACGCGGCGATATAATCCGGGCGACAATCCGGGTAGCCGGAATAATCAAGCGCATTCACGCCGATGAAAATATCTTTCGCGCCAATCACTTCAGCGTAGGCGAGGGCGAAGGAGAGGAAAATCGTATTGCGTGCAGGCACATAGGTGACCGGAATGTCATGGCTCATGTCATCGTCCGAGCGGTCCTTGGGCACATCAATATCCGCCGTCAGCGCACTGCCCCCAAACAGGCGCAGGTCGATCTCCGCGGTCTTGTGCTCCCGCACGCCAAGGTATTTGGCAACGCGGTCCGCAGCCGTCAACTCAACGCTGTGGCGCTGGCCATAGCGGAAGGAGATTGCGTGCACATCAAAGCCCTGGTCGCGCGCGATTGCGATCACGGTCGCGCTATCGAGACCACCAGAGAGGAGCACTACTGCCTTTTTCTGCGTTTCCATCATGTCACTCTTATAAAACAAAACTGCCGGGCGCCCTATAGCACCCGGCAGTCGGAATGATAAGAAAAAACCTGCGTTTGGCCTAGTCGACCGGTTTGGCGCAGAAAGTTTCCTCGTCCAGCTCACCTTCCCATTTGGCAACAGCGGTACCGACCGCAAGGTCACCCGTGACGTTCACAACTGTCCGGATCATGTCAAGCGGGCGGTCAAACGGGAACACAAAACCAACAATGATGAAGGTTTGCGCGTCATCGATGCCAAGCACGCTCATGACTGTTGCCAAGAGGAACAGGGACGCTGACGGCACGGCCGCCGTGCCGATGGACACGAGCGTGGCCGAAAGGGCCACCAGTAGATATTCTGCAATACCCATATCCACGCCAAGCGCTTGTGCCGCAAATACCGCGAGGATGCCCACATAGATGGCAGAGCCGTCCATATTGATGGTTGCACCAAGCGGCAGCACAGAACTTGCGACAGACTTTTTGATCCCCAGATTTTCTTCAGCCACCGTCATCGTGACCGGCAAGGTGCCGGAAGAGGACGAGGTAGAGAAGGCCACAAGCTGTGCGCTGGTCACATCCCGGAAGAAGCGGGCCGCAGGCAGCTTGAGCAGGAACTTGATGATACCGCCATGGGTGACGATCACGTGGATGACGCAGGCGGACATGAAGGTGATAACAAGCGGCAGTACGTCAAGCAGCAGGCCGATACCGCCCTGACCAACGGTGCCGGAAATCAGCGCAAACACGCCAAATGGTGCCACTTCCATCACAAGATGCGTAATCTTGAGCATCACTTCCGAACCGGAATCGAAAAGCGCGGCAAGCGGTTTGCCTTTTTCGCCCGTTAGCAGCACACCGGTGCCAAGCAACAGGGCAAAGAAGATGATGGCAAGCATGTTGCCTTCCACAAGCGCTGCAATCGGGTTGATCGGGATGATCGTGAGCAGGCGATCCTTGAGCGACTGCGCTTCCGCAAGGCCTTTGGCCTCAGCGCCCGCAAGGTCAACGCCAACACCCGGCTGGATGATCGCCGCCAGCACAAGGCCGATGGTGATCGCGACAAGCGTCGTGCCGATATAAAGCGACAGCGTCTTGATGCCGAGTGATCCCAGCCGTTTCGGGTCGCCCATGGCAACGACACCGGATACAAGCGTGATAAAGACCAGCGGCACCACGATCATACGGATAAGGCGTAAGAAGATGTCGCCCATCCAGCTGATCACAAGGGCATTTTCGCCAGCCAGCGCACCAAAAATGATGCCCAGCACGAGCATGCCCATGATGCGTTTCCATAAAGTGATTTTGAACCAAGTGGATAACATGGTGTGTTCTCTCCCCGGGGACACCCCTCATTTATTTTGCGTAAGGCTTAAGCTTTTCTGCTGTTATGGCAAGGGAGAATTCTTCTCAGTCGCGCGAGTTTTCTTGAACTCGGCGGTTTTAGCCTTTGTATTCTTTGGCTTTTTTGCCTTGCCGCCCGGAACTTCATCTTGTCGTGAAACACTTGCGTACAGGCGCGTCTTCGCTAGGCTATGCGGCATGCAGTTCAAAACAGGGGAATTAGGGTGACTATTAAAGCATTGATCAAACCGGCCGCACTGTGTGCCATGCTGGTCGTGACGGCGGGCTATGCGTTCGCGGGCGATGAGGGCGAGAGCAAGGATCTGCCGGTCCCGGAAGCCATTCGCTTTGAGACAAGCCACAAGGGTTCATTCTCAGGCACCAAGACCGACTATAAGGCTGTGGTCTCGAACCTCGCGCTCAAAAAGGAAAACGGCGACGTATACGCGGACGCTGTCACGACCGCCTATGTGGCGGGCGAAGGCAAGAAACGCCCCGTGACCTTTGTGTTCAATGGTGGGCCGGGCTCATCGTCGGTGTGGTTGCATATGGGGCTCGTTGGCCCCAAACGTGTGGTGGTGCCAAGTGATGCCCAGGATGCTGGACACGCACCCTACAAGCTTGAAGACAACCCACATTCCCTTATTGATATCAGTGACATCGTGATGATTGATCCGATCGGGACAGGCTATAGCCGCCTTGCAGGCAAAGGTAAGCCGGAGGATGTATACGGCCTCGCGGAAGATGCACGCACCGTGGCGCAGATCATCCGCGAATGGGTGCGGGCGAACGGACGTTGGAACACGCCGATCTACATCATGGGTGAGAGCTTCGGCACCACGCGCGCGGCGGCGGTGCTACCGTACCTTGAAGACGGGCCGGAGCCGCTGCGGGTGAACGGGCTTATCCTTATTTCCCAAGCACTTGACTATACCGGTAGCTCACCGTTCCCCAATAACCTGATTGGTTTCGTGACCTATCTGCCAACCGAAGCCGCGACCGCGTGGTACCACGGCAAGGTGGAGCGCAAGGGCACGCTTGAGGACTATCTCAAGGAAGTGCGGGCATTCGCGATGGACGAGTATCTGCCCGCGCTTTTCAAGGGTTCAAGCCTTGAGAAGGCAGAGTTTGACCGGGTGGCTGAGAAGCTTGCGGGCTATCTCGGGATTGATGTGGCTTACGTGAAACGCGCGAACCTGAGGGTGATGGGGGGCCGTTTTGTCAAAGAACTGATGCGCGATGAAGGGCTTGCTGTTGGCCGCCTTGATAGCCGCTATGTCCTTGATGAAATTGATGATACTGCCGATAGCCCACGCGCGGATGCGGGCAGCGCGGCAATCTCTGGCGCTTATTCTGCGGCACTTCATAGCTACCTGAGGGACGAGCTGAAAGTTGATCTGGATAGACCCTATTTTATCTCTGGTCCCGAGGTCGGGCGTGAATGGGTCTGGGTCAGGGACCCGCAGGGCTACTATGAGCCTGAGTATGTGAATACAGCCCCTGATCTTGCAGAAACCATGCGTGAAAACAAAAGCTTACGAGTGATGGTGGCGTCCGGCTATTATGATTTTGCGACGCCGTTTTTTGACGCGGAATATACATTCTGGCGGCACGGCATTGATATGAGCCGGGTGACCATGACCTACTATGAGGCCGGGCACATGATGTACCTGCACCAGCCGTCACTCGAAAAAGTTGCCAAGGACATCCGTGAATTTATCACGGCAAAATAAGCACTTGCGCTAGTTAGCGATCATGGCCGGAGCACTTGTTTTCGCTCCGGTCAAAGTGTTCATGATTTCTTTATATCCATATGTTATAGTGCCTAACATTATCCGGAAAACGGCCAGAATTACGCCGTTTTTTGTGCGGCATGTGTGCGAAATCTGTGCGGGATTTGTGCGGAAAGTGAGCATAAAGTGTGCGGATTTGCGCAAAAAGTGCGCAAGGTTTTTTGAAATTGCAGCTAGAGCGGAATGTGGGGACATGATGGTCAGGCGCTTTAAAAAACTACTCGGGGCGAGCCTAGTTGCCGCTACCGCGTTGTCGGCTACAGCATCCGCCTGTGTGACGGTGGACGAACTGAAGGCCGACCAGATTCGTTTCCTTGATATGCAATTGAGGGTCGCGGCGATCCAGTGCCGCAATCGGGAGGTTGGCTTCCCGGGGCTCTATAACGCATTTGTGTTGACGCACCGGCCCTTCATCCAGGCGAGCCGCGCGCCCGTTGAGCGCTATCTGGCCCGCGCCACCAACATCAATATCGACAATTACACCACCAACCTCGCGAACCATATCTCGTTCGAGAGCATCAAGGTGCAGGACTTCTGCGATGAAGCGGCGCTGTCGGCAATTTTCATGGTGGAACTTGCTGACCCGCTGGACGGCCTTGACCTGATGCCGATCAGCTATAGCCCACCGCGAGGTATGTGCGCCGACACGGCGATGGCCATGGGCGAAAGCCGGCTGGGCCCCGCGACCCTGCGCTAGACGGCGGCCGATGCGCCGCGGAACATAACAGAAGACGAACCCCCCAAAGAAAAAGGCCAGCCCACATAAGGCTGGCCTTTTTTATATCTGGCTGATTGAGGCCCGGGCATGCCCGAGCCTGCCAAGTTTAGCGCTTGAGCACGATTTCCGCGCGGCGGTTTTGCGGCTCACGAACGCCGTCACCAGTTGCCACGAGCGGATCGCTCTCACCCTTCGCGCCTGTGTCGATCACGTCTGCATCAACACCTTCAGCGATGAGCGCTGCTTTCACAGCGTCAGCACGGCGCTGCGAGAGGCGCATGTTGTAGGCGTCCGAACCAGCGCGGTCAGCGTGGCCGGTTGCAACAAGGCGTACAACCTTGTGCTCTTTGAAGGCTTTGGCTGCTTCACGGATGATGCGCGCGGCATCTGGCGTGATGGTGGATTTGTCAAAGTCGAAGAAGACCATGAACGGACCTGGCAGCGGCACGGGCTTCGGCTCTGGCTTCGGCTCTTCCTGAACAGGCGCTGTCACAACAGGCTCCGGCTGTGGCTCTGGGCGAACCACAGGCTCAGGCGCCGGGCGCTTCGGCTCGTCCGCACCGAATTTCCAGCCCAGGCGGATGAAAGCTTCATTGTTGCGAACAGCGTAACCAACGGTGCCGTCGTATGAATCGAGCGCGTTATCAAACGTGCGGAAGTGACGTGCACCAATACCCAGTTCCATACCGCCGCCGATTTCGTGCAGCATCTGGATCATGACCTGACCAGCGGGGGACCATTCACTGTCGTTCATGATCGTACGCGGGCCGTTGCGGAAGTTGTTCACGTCGATGTTGGCAAGACCAAAACCTGCACCGGCAAAGAGCTTCCACTTGTCGTCGCCACCAATCTGGTACCAGGCGTTCGCCATCAGGGAGGTGGATTTGATGTTGCCGGACGCGCCGCGCTCACCGAGCGGGAGCGGGTAAGCGCCGCCACTTTCAACGTCGATGCTGTCAAAGCTGTTTTTGCGAACGGCAAACTCGCCTTCAAGGCGAAGGCGGCCCATGGCTTTACCGAAATAAAGGCCGAGCATGCCACCAAGGTTTTTGTCGTCTTCAAAGTTGAGACCAGTGGTGGTGCGCTCAACATGGGTGTCGTTGGCGCCGGTGATGCCGCCTTCAAAACCGCCATAGAGGTGGTCGTCAGCGATAGCAGCTGTCGAAACCGTACCGAGCAGCAGGGGAATTAGAATCTTGCGCATATTTTTCACCTTACAATTCGTGAGGTCGTATAAATTTGTCGGCACTGGGGGGTGCCACTTGAAACAATCTTTGCTGGATTAGCCTTAAATTGAGGCGGAAACAAGGAAAATGCCTTTAGTTTAGGGTCATTTGTGGCTTTTTCGCCGCACTGGTGTTGCAGATGTATCGCGTGAGAAATCAGCAGATTTGATCAAAAGCAGCGCGATTTGCCTTAGATGTGTTGGCAATGCCTACTGTAATGTCCCATGAAATGGCTGTATACTGCAACCAAACCGCGAATCGGTGAAGAGGGGAGCCATGCAAAAGCCGCAGCACGAATGCGATATCATCATGAAAGGCGGTATCACGTCTGGTGTGGTCTACCCAGAAGCCATACTGGAGTTGAGCCGCAACTATCGCTTTCGCTGTATTGGCGGCACGTCGGCTGGGGCGATTGCTGCCGTGATTACCGCCGCCGCGCAATATGGCGAGGGGGCGGAGGCGAATGGTGCTGATAAAGGCTTCGCCGTCCTGCGCCGCTTGCCCGGCATGCTCAAGACCGACCTTGCCAAACTTTTCCAGCCTGCGCCTGCGCTCCGCAGTTTTTTCCGCCTGCTTATGGCCGTGCTCGACAAGCCGGGGGAGGGTGCCTCATGGCTCAGGCGTGTCTTCCATACTATCAAGCTGGTTGCGCTTGTTGTGCCGTGTGGCGGGGTGGCAGGGCCCATTGTGGCACTACTCGCGCTTATCCCGCTCGTGATGAAGCTGTGTGCGGCACCGCTCCCCGCTTGGGGCGGGGCGGATTATGCGCTGGGCGGGCTGAGCATTTTGGCGGCGCTTGTCGTTCTGGTGCTGGTGAGCGCGGTGGCTGGTGTCATGCGCTTCATGAAACGGCTTGAGGCCAATGACTATGGCCTATGCCCCGGCTCAGGCGAGCCCACAGGCGATGTGCTGCCGCTATCAGATTGGCTCACCCGGTTGATTGACGAAGCTGCCGGGCGCATGCCGGGTGGTAAGCCGCTTGTGTTCAAGGACCTGCGCCTGCCGCCGGGCGAGGGCGCGAAGCCCATCACGCTCAAGACCGTGACCACAAACCTCAACATGCGCCGCCCGCATGCGCTGCCCTACCTTGGTGACCGCAACTGGTATTTTGACGCTGACGAATGGCGCCGCCTCGTGCCCGCGTATGTGGTGGATTATATGGTTGCGGAAGGCACCAGAAAACTCGAGGAAACCCGCGCCCGGCGGGAAGCGCGGGGCGAGCCTTTCTTCTGGCCCACCTATAATGGGCGCAGGCTTTATAGTTTCCCGGGCCCGTCGCGCCTGCCGCTGATTGTGACCGCGCGTATGAGCCTCAGTTTCCCGTTCCTGATTTCCGCGGTGCCGCTATACCGGGTGGACTATCCGATGCCCGCGGGGGCCAATGGCCTCAAGCCCATGCGGCGGGTGCTGTTCTCTGACGGTGGGCTTTCAAGCAATTTCCCCATTCATTTCTTTGACAGTTTCCTGCCCAAACGCCCCACATTCGGCATTACGCTTGATGCGTTTGATGAGGAACTGCCCGGCCGCCGTGTGCGCCTGCCGATGGACGCTGCCGACGGTCAGTGGCTCAGCATTGGCCGCAAGGAGGGCATTGCCACCTTCCTCCTCTCGCTTTTTGATGCCGCCAAGGACTGGCAGGATAACTTGCAGTCGGTCATGCCCGGCTATAGGGAGCGCATCGCCCATGTGTACCTGAAGTCGGACGAAGGCGGCATCAACCTCAATATGCCAGCCGAGACGATTGAGGAACTGGTGTCGCTTGGCAAACGGGCAGGGCTGTTGATGTCGGGCGCGAAACCGGACGAGCGCGACAAAAGCCTGTTCGATTTTGATGACCACCGCTGGCGGCGGTTCCTTGTGTTCTATGCCGCGCTCGAAGACGCGCTGGAGGACGCCGCCACCGAGTGGCAGGAGCAGAAGGAAGGTTTCCGTGCGTTGATGGAGGCCCCGCCATCTTACGCAAACCCCGGCAACAAGGAAGCGAGGGCGGAGCTCTACCGCCGCATCGATAGCCTGCTCACCCATATCGCCAATGAGTGGCCAGAGCCGCTCCGTGACCGCGACCATCTGGTGCCAAAGCCCGCCGGCAAACTGCGCATCACACCAAGATACTGAGGCTATAAAAGCAGAAAACCCGGAAGCAAATGCTTCCGGGTTCTCAAAATTGGCTCCCCAGGGCGGATTCGAACCACCGGCCAAGCGATTAACAGTCGCTTGCTCTACCGCTGAGCTACTGGGGAACAGTATGCTCATGTTGGCGCCTCAGCGCCGCGATGGGGGCCTTTATAGCGAAAAAATTTCGCCTGCCAAGCCCTAATTTCATTTTTCTGACACAGGCCAAGAAAAAACGCAAAACCCAACGGTTTCACTCGCGTTGCTGCGTGTCTGTTGCATCACGATGCCGCAGAAATGATAGGAACTGCATTGATGTTTTTGTGCCAGAAGGCAGACACATAGTTACGCGGAAAACAGAAACGGACCGCACCGCTGCGCAAGTGCTGCAGCACGCTAAATAAGTCGCAATTTCAGGGAGGAAGTGGAGGCGCGGACCGGAATCGAACCGGTGTACACGGATTTGCAATCCGCTGCGTCACCACTCCGCCACCGCGCCTCTCTGTGGTGCCCGAACCGTATAGAACCACGCCCATGGGTGGTCAAGGTTCTTTTTGACCGCTTCTGCGATTTCGCACCTCACTGATTGACGCTCTCATATTGTATTGCGTGCACAAAGCGGTTTAAATGGCCGTGCGGCCGTCAGGCCTTGGGGGCGATACCAATTTGGCATTGCAGGTCGTGCAAAGGGGCCGGGGGATTTATGAGCTTTTTTGAAAAAGTGTTGATCATTGACGATAGCCCGATTGCACGGGAATTGGCGGCGCGGGCTATTGGCGATGTGGCCGATGTAATCATGGCAGAAACCGGCAAATCTGGCCTCGTCAAGTTGCTGGAAGAACGCCCAACCCTTGTGCTTCTTGACGTGAAGCTGCCGGATATTGACGGCATGAAAGTCTGCCGCGCCATCAAGGCCGACAGCCGCACCAAACATATCCCCGTGCTTCTGATCACCGGTGAGGAAACCGACGCCGATACGGAGACAAAGGCTTTTGAAGCGGGTGCCGCGGACTTTATCCGCAAGCCCATGCACCCGTCTGTCGTACGGGCGCGGGTGAAACTGCAGCTGGAACTGGATTTGCGCGCCCGCGCGCTGAATGCCGCCAATATCGAGCTGCAGCGCCTTGCCAGTATCGATACGCTTACGGGCTGCATGAACCGCAATCATTTCCTCGCGACCGCCGATCAGGAGCTTAGCCGCATGCGCCGACATGACTATGCGGTGACAACGGCGGTCTTGGACCTTGACCACTTCAAGAATGTGAATGACACCTATGGCCACGCGGCAGGGGATGAGGTGCTGCAGCAGGCAGCGCAAGTCCTGCGCGAGATCGTGCGGCATGAGGACAGCGTGGGGCGCCTCGGCGGTGAGGAATTTGGCATCCTCTTGCCGGTCTCGGACATCTCTGGCGCCCGCACGGTGCTCGGCCGGGTGCAGGAAGCTTTTGCCGGGGTGCGTTTCTCAGGCGCGCCAAAGGATTTCAGCCTGTCGGCCAGCATTGGTATTTCGGAAGTCTATCACCGTGATGCCAAGATCGAGGATGCGCTCAAGCGCGCCGATGTCGCGCTCTATGACGCCAAGCGCGGTGGGCGTAACCGAATCTGTGTCTCAATGCCCTGAAAAGGCGCATTCCGTAGCGTCAACACCACTGAAGGTGTTGTTTCTACCCCTAAGCGCGGTTTCCTTTTATGAAATCGGTGTCATTTTTTGGCAAAAAGGTTGCAATAGGCTAGGCTGGGCTGGCATAGTTTGCCGGGGTGCGATTGGTATCGAGGGCGAGTGAAGAATGACAGACGATCTGGTATTGATTGTAGAAGACATTCGCGTGATGGCGAAACTTCTCGAATCCACCATCTCAGACCTGGGGGCGGTGATCACCGCTGAAAGCGGGGCCGAGGCGCTCAAGGTCGCGGCGGACAAACAGCCGAGCCTAATCCTTCTGGATGTTGTGTTGCCGGATATCGACGGTTTCGAGATCTGCCGCCGCCTGAAGGCGAATGAGGCCACAAAGCATATCCCCATCATCATTATTACCGGCCTGCACACAGAAACCGAGGACGAGACATCGGCCTTCGCGCTCGGCGCGGTGGACTATATTCGTAAGCCGTTTGAGCGCAGCATTGTGCGCGCGCGGGTGAAAACCCAGCTTGAGCTGGTGCGCGGCCGGCGTGAGCTTGAAGCCGCCAACAAGGAGCTCGCGTATCTCGCTGCCGTCGATCCGCTGACCAAATGTTTCAACCGCCGCTATTTCATGAATGCGGCGGAGGGTGAGATTGCGCGCATGAAGCGCCACAGCACGGAACTCACCGTCGCCATCATCGATATCGACCGGTTCAAGATGGTCAACGACCGCTTCGGCCATGAGGCGGGCGACCGTGCGCTCGCGACCGTTGCTGAAATCTGTGAACACAGCCTCCGGCGCGAAGATACACTTGGCCGCCTGGGTGGTGAGGAATTTGGCATTCTGTTGCCCGCGACCGACCAGCAGGGCGCGAACGAGGTGCTCCAGCGGCTGAAAAGCCGTATCAGCCATCAGGTGTCGCTTGTGGAGGGGGAGAGTGTTTCGCTCACCGTCAGCATTGGCATGACCGATGTGTCCGAGGATGATGACAGTTTCGACCAGGCGCTTCGCCGCGCCGATAAGGCGCTCTATACCGCGAAGAAGCTGGGCCGCAACCGCATCGTCTATGAGCCAAGCGTGCCTGCGGAACTACCGCCGAGCACCTTCCCGATGCATGACCCGCGCGAGATTGATTTCGGCTGATCGCATGCGGGGTTCGCGCGCCTTGCGTGAGCCTTGCGCTGCCTATCATTCGGTCGCGCAGATGCGTCCGTTCGCCGCAACCGGATGGGGATTGGCGGCCGCCTGTGGCAATAAGCCTGTCGTTCAAGTGATTTTTTGCATGACTATGGCCGCGTGCCTATTTATAAAGCGGCAAAAGCCGTAAACAGTTTTATGTGAAATAGGGGTTCCAGCCGTGACCGAATCAGCAGTCGCCCGCAGCCATATGATCGATTGTCAGCTTCGTGTGAACGAAATGAATGACGAACGTGTGATCGAGGCTATCCGCGCGATCCCGCGGGAGCAGTTCGTACCGAAAGCCAAACGTTCCGTTGCTTATGTGGATGAAGACCTGCCGATTGGCGATGGTCGTTTCCTTATGGAGCCGATGGTGTTCGCGCGTCTTCTTGATGCCGCTGAGATCGGCCCGAAGGACCTTGTGCTCGATATCGGTTGCGCGACCGGCTATTCAACCGCTGTGCTTGCGGGCCTTGCTGACGCCGTTGTTGGCCTCGAGACAGACCCCGAGCTTGTGGCGATGGCTGAGAAAAAACTCGCGAACCTTGAGATCATGAATACCGCGGTTGTCAGCGGTGCGCTGAACGCGGGTGTTGCCAAACAGGGCCCCTTCGATGTGATCGTGATCGAAGGCGCGGTTGAGGTGATCCCGGACGCGCTCATTAAACAATTAAAAGAGGGCGGCCGCCTTTTGTGCGTAAAACTTGAAGACGGGCAGGGCCGCGCCCATATCGTGACCATGGAGGATGGTATTGCATCTGGCAGGGACCTGTTTGATGCAAACATTCAACCGCTTCCGGGTTTCGAGGCGGAAAAAGGTTTTGTATTTTAACGCTACGCAGGAATGAGATGCCAATCGCTGTATCTTAATCCGGGTGGAGTTAATTTTTGAATAGTGATAAAAACACAAACCCCTTGGCGTAAAGGCTGATGAAAAGCTGGCCGCCAATAAAAACAACAGCGAGGAAACAAGGAGACGCATATGAAAAAGGGGATCGTATCACTCGTTGCCATGGCAACGGTGCTTACCGGGACATTTGCAGCAAGCGGTGAGACGCTCGAAGAAGCGCTCGCGGCAGCTTACGAAAGTAACCCGCAATTGATGGCTCAACGCGCCGCACTGCGTGCCGTTGACGAAAGCATTTCCCGCGCGAAGTCAGGCTTTTTGCCGTCGCTTCAGGGCGAGTACAGTTACTCGGATACCAGTACAAGAGCAATCGGTGAGAGCGGGGAATACGACCCTTCGACACCGGGGGAATCCGAACAATACGGTGTGACAGCCAGCATGAACGTGTTCCGCGGCTTTCAGGACCGCAACGCGGTCAAGGGCGCGCGCAACAACGTGCTTGCGGGCCGCGCGCAACTGCTGTCGGTTGAACAGCAAATCCTGCTGGATGCCGTTTCGGCTTACATGAATGTGGTGCGTGACGAAGCCGTTGTGGCCCTGAACGCCAACAACGTGCAGGTTCTTGACCGCCAGCTTCAAGCCAGCCAGGACCGTTTCCGTGTGGGTGAAGTAACCCGTACTGACGTAGCGCAAAGCGAAGCCCGCCTTGAAGGTGCCAAGTCTCAGCTTCTGACCGCCGAGGCAACTCTGGCTGCGAGCCGCGCACAATACCAGCGTGTTGTTGGCCGTCCGCCAGCCACGCTTGAGACACCAAAGGCGAAGCCGCAGCTTCCCGTTGACCTTGATGCTGCTATCGAGATTGCAATGGAACTGAGCCCATCGGTGATTGCCGCGAAATATACCGAACGTGCGGCTGATTATTCCGTAAGGCAGGCCAAAGGTGCGCTGCTGCCCACAGTCGGTGTGCAGGCTAGCTGGACTGACAGTTCCAGCTCGGGGCTTACTGAATCGCAGCAGGGATTGGTGCCTTTCTCCAATGACAACCAACGTCGCGCTGTCGGTGTGCAGGTTACCGTGCCGCTTTATGCCGGTGGCGCTCGTCACTCCGATATTCGCCGCGCCAAGCAAATCCGCAGCCAGCGTCTGATGGAAATCCGTCAGGCTGAGCGTGTGGCGCAGGAAAACGTGTTCGTCGCGTGGGACCAGTACCGCGCAGCCGTTGGCCAGATCACGTCTTCGGAAGCACAGGTTCGTGCAAGCGAGATCGCGCTCGAGGGTGTTCGCCAGGAAGCCTATGTGGGTTCCCGCACCACGCTTGACGTGCTGAACGCCGAACAGGAGCTTCTGAACGCCCGCGTGGCGCTTGTGCGTGCACAGCGTGACGAGTTCGTGGCCGCCTACAGCCTCGTGTCCGCAACCGGTCGCCTGACCGCGCAGGATCTCGGCCTCGGCGTTACCCGCTACGACCCGGACCAATATACCGACAAAGTGGACGACAAGTTCATCGGTTGGGACGTTGAATAATTAATTTGCGAAACTTCGCAGGTAAAAAGGGGCCTTCTGGCCCCTTTTTTCATGAAAAATAGCTGTTTTTGCGTGCTTGCGCTTTTTGTGCGTGTTGTTCGTAACTTCCTTTGCTAGTTTAAGAATTATTGACACGTGACTCTCTAAACGGTACCTGTGGTCTAGGGAGTTCTAATACTGGCTGGTCTATGAGCGACAACGCATCCGAAGACGAACCGACAATGGAAGAGATCCTGGCGTCTATACGCCGGATCATTTCTGATGAGTCGGAAGAAGACGCCGCGGAAGCAGAGGTGGATGACACCTTTGATGAAGCGCCTTCGCCTGAGCCAGAGCCTGAGCCGGAACCCGAGCCAGAACCTGAGCCTGAGCCGGAACCAGAACCCGAACCAGAGCCGTTCCCGGAACCAGAGCCCGAGCCTGAACCATGGCCCGAGCCCGAACCCATTCCGGAGCCGGAACCAATGCCGACCCCGGCACCAGCCCCAGTGTATGAGCCGGAGCCTGAGGAAGAAGACGTCTTTGAACTGACGGACTTTGCTGGTGACGCAGAAGCCATCGTTTCGCCACCGGTTGAAAACCGCACGGCGGAGAGCTTCGCCCACCTCACACAAATGATGGTGGCAGGTTACGCGGGTGCGGATAACACGCTTGAGGGCCTTGTGCGCGCCATGCTGAAGCCGATGCTGCAAGGCTGGCTTGATGAACACCTGCCTGCCATCGTGCAGGACGCGGTTGAGCGTGAAGTGGCCCGGATTGCGCGCCGCAAATAGCGGCGGAGGGCTCACGCCTCACACATTTCAAACAGTTTCCATGTGCCTGAACAAGCTATTGTTCGGGCACAATTTCTGTTGCGTCCTTGGTGAAGGTGGATTTGGGCGTGGAGGAGGGGCGCGGCCGCAGGTCCTTGATGATGAACTCCTCATTGCCCGGTGTGTAGATCACTTCATTGCTGATGCTATAGCCAATCCCGCGGGAGCGATTGCGCGCTTCCATCAGCAGCTTGCCGCCAGAGAGATCAATCACATAGCGGAAGGGCAGGAACATGCTGGCGCCAATAAGCCCGTCCCGGTCCTCAAGCTGCCCGGCGCGTGAGGGGCCGACAAAAACCGCGAGGTTGCGGTAAAGAAGCTTGGAGAAGCGGATCAGCCCGAAAAAGACGATGCCTTTGCCTTCTGCGCGCAGGCTCTCCCGCTCATCCGGCGTGGCGACACGGTCAAAATGCCGGTCATGCCACAGCACCACACCGCCGGGGTAGCCGGTGTCGAGCAGCAGCTTTTTCGTGGATGGCCATTCCTCCCACGGCAGGCGGAAACGGTGCATCAGGTAGGGTGTGTCTTCCTCCATCACCAGGTCATGAGACAGCCTGTAATGGGCGCTAAGGTCCGTGCCGCCCGCATAGATGTTCATCACCCGGTCGGAGGGCACAATCTCCACCACATAGTTCCTCAGGAAATCGCGACCCAGAATGCCGGAGAATTTGGTGCCAATATCAGCCACGATGCCTTCATCCGCCTTGAGGTACAGCACTGTATCGCTTGTGGTGGTGAAGTCCGGCACGGCGCTGAAGGTCAGCGCGCTGATGCGCGCGCCTGTGGCACCCTTCGCGAACGCCGGGAAGCTGATGTGCCGTTCCTCCGTGAAGGTGAGCTCTGCTTTATTCAGCGCGTCGCTTTCGAACAGCAGGGAGGTGGATGCGCCAGTATCCAGCAGCAGTTTGACCGGCACGCCAGCGGCCGTCATGTGCACTTCAACCCGGTTGTCGGTCAGGTCAATGGGGGCGCTGGCGATGGGGGCAGGGGCTTGCGCAGCATCATCCACCGCGCGGGCCATACCCGCGCTGACAAACAAAAGCATGATGGCGACAAGTCGCATGCTGGCTTCCCTTCCCGAATGCTTGTGCCCAGCCTAACACGGGGCAAAAGCATGCGCCAATTGGCCATTGGTGCAGGGTGGGCACAGAATGCGCGCGAAAGCGGCCAGAAAGTTGCGGAAAAGCGCGAGTTCGGGCTTTTGTTTTGTGCCAGAATTGTGCATTGTGCGCCCCCGGATTGCCCGGAAAAATGTGAAGGGCTGCGCGTGTGCGCGGCCACAGTGTGACAAAACGGAATAGAAGATGCTCGAAAAGACATACAGCCCGGCGGATATCGAAGCCAAATGGTACGAACATTGGGAAAACTCAGGCGCGTTTGAATGTGGCAAGCGCGAAGGGGCTGAGCCTTATGTCATCGTCATGCCGCCGCCGAACGTCACCGGCAATCTTCACATGGGTCACGCGCTTGATAACAGCCTGCAGGACACGCTTGTGCGCTTTGAACGCCTGCGCGGCAAGGACGTACTTTGGCAGCCGGGTACGGACCACGCGGGCATCGCCACTCAGATGGTGGTTGAACGCCAGTTGGACGCTGCCGGCGGCCCAACGCGCCAGGACATGGGCCGCGAGGCTTTTCTTGAGCGCGTGTGGGAATGGAAAGCGGAATCAGGTGGAGCGATTACCCGCCAGCTTCGCCGCCTTGGCGCAAGCTGCGACTGGAGCCGCGAGGCTTTCACCATGGATGAGCCGCGCTCCAAAGCCGTGCTCAAGAAATTTGTCCAGCTCTATAAGGAAGGGCTTCTCTACAAGGACCAGCGCCTTGTGAACTGGGACCCCAAGCTCAAGACCGCGATTTCGGACCTTGAGGTGGAGCAGAAGGAAGTCGACGGTAATTTCTGGCACTTCAACTATCCGGTTGACGGTGAAGAGGGCGTGTTCATTGAAATCGCCACCACGCGGCCGGAGACCATGCTGGGCGACACCGCCGTTGCCGTGCACCCGGAGGATGAGCGCTACAAGCACCTGATCGGCAAGTTCGTCAAGCTGCCGCTTGTTGGCCGCCTGATCCGCATCGTGGGTGATGAGCACGCAGACCCGGAGCAGGGCACCGGTGCCCTCAAGGTTACGCCTGCGCACGACTTCAATGACTTTGAAATCGGCAAGCGCCACGACCTTGAGATGATCAACATCTTCGACCGTGACGCCGCGATCAACGAGAACGCGCCGGAGAAATACCGCGGCATGGACCGCTTTGAGGCGCGCAAGGCTATTGTTGCTGACATGGAAGCCGCCGGTTTCCTCGTCAAGGTCGTACCACACCGTCATATGGTACCGTTCGGTGACCGTGGCGGCGTGGTGATCGAGCCTTGGCTGACCGAGCAGTGGTATGTGGATGCAGCCACCTTGGCCAAGCCCGCGATTGAGGCGGTTGAGACTGGCAAGACCAACTTCATCCCGAAAAACTGGGAAAAGACCTATTTTGAATGGATGCGCAACATCCAGCCGTGGTGCGTTAGCCGCCAGCTTTGGTGGGGCCACCGTATTCCTGCGTGGTATGCACCTGATGGCAGCGTATTCGTTGAGGAAACCGAAGAAGCAGCTTACGAGGCCGCACGCGCCAAGCTGGGCGCTGACGTGACGCTCACGCAGGATCCGGATGTGCTCGACACATGGTTCTCAAGCGCCATGTGGCCCTACAGCACGCTCGGCTGGCCGGAAGACACGGATACTGTCAAAAAATACTATCCGAACAGCACGCTGATCACGGGTTTTGACATCATCTTCTTCTGGGTGGCGCGCATGATGATGTCCGGCATTCATTTCATGGATGAGGTGCCGTTCAAGAATGTCTATATCCACGCGCTGGTGCGGGATGAACACGGCGCCAAGATGTCCAAATCCAAGGGCAACGTGATTGACCCCCTTGAGTTCATCGAGAAATACGGCGCGGATGCGCTGCGTTTCACCCTTGTGGCGATGGAAGCACAGGGTCGCGACATCAAGCTCAGCGAGAAACGTGTTGAGGGTTACCGCAACTTCGCGACCAAGCTCTGGAACGCTGCGCGCTTCTGCGAGATGAACGAGATCGCAGGCTCCGACAGCGTGGATGCGCCCGAAGCAACCTTGGCGGTCAACAAATGGATCATTGCTGAGGTGGCCAAAACCACGGCGGCCATCACCCGTGCGCTTGACGCTTTCCGCTTCAACGATAGTGCGGACGCCATCTATCACTTCACGTGGGGCACCTTCTGTGACTGGTATGTGGAACTGATCAAGCCGGTGTTCTGGGGCGAAGACGAAGCTGCAAAAGCCGAGACCCGCAAGGTTGCAGGTTGGGTGCTGGATCAGATCCTCGTGCTGCTGCATCCCTTCATGCCGTTCATCACCGAAGAACTGTGGCACGCCACGCGCGACGACCGCCCGTATGACCTCATCCACGCGGCATGGCCGACCGTGGCTGAGACCGCAGACGCTGCGGGCGAGGATGTGAACTGGCTCATCCGCTTCATCACCGAAATCCGGTCCACCCGGTCGGAGATGAATGTGCCAGCGGGCGCGAAGGCAACGGCCCTTGTGGTGGGCGCGAGCGACGCGACGAAAGCCCGTCTTGGTGAGTTCCAGGACATGATCTGCCGCCTCGCACGGCTCGAGAAAGCCGAAGCGGTGGCGAGCGCCGAGAGCAAAGGCGCAGCTCAGCTTGTTGTGGACGAGGCAACCGTCTACCTCCCGCTCGCCGACCTGATGGATCTGGACGCGGAAAAAGCGCGGCTTGAAAAAGCGCTTGAGAAGGTTTCGAAGGAAGCCGGTGCGCTTAAGGGCCGTCTTGGTAACGAGGCGTTCGTCGCCAAGGCGCCTGAGCATGTGGTCGCGGAAGCGCGTGAACAGCTGATCGACCTTGAAGCGCAAGCAGCCAAAGTGAAAGCAGCGCTGGCGCGGCTCTAACAAGTGTGGCGCTTACTCCGCCTCCGAAACGATACAGGCAAAGCACTCCCATCCGGGGGTGCTTTTCTTTTTATGGGCGGATAGAGAGCATTAACCTATTGCTGATAAGCTCACTTAAAGTAGCACTTTAGCCGATTCGCTGAAGGCTACAGTTACGAGTCGTTTCGAGTCTAATGGTTAGGGTGGCTAATCACGTGTTTTTGGGTTTGGCTAGAATGATAAAGCGGGTTCTTGCGGGCATGATGGCGTTGGCAGGGTTGATGGCCTTGGCGGTTGTTCCTGCACGCGCAGACCATGCCATCCGCATTGGCGGACCCGCGATCAAAGGTGTGTTCGAGAAGGACAAGCCAAGCCCTTATTGGGATTTCTACAAGGATATTGCAGCGGGTAGCCCTGTAGGCGTTGACCTGCATATGCTGCCGGTCAAGCGGTTCACCCGCGCCTTCTTCCAACATGAATATGACTGCATGTACATGGCGTCGGAGGATGAAAAGTTTTACCGCGACAATGGCAAGGAATTGTCGGAGCTAAGGTTCACGCCTGTGTTCAATCGGCTGTCGATGCATGCCTACACCGCCAAGGGTGTGGAGAAGGTGCACAGCATGGATGACCTCAAAGGCAAAACCCTTGCTGGTGACGAAGGCCTCCATGTCAGCTCCATCGCGCAGCGGCGTCTGTCATTCGCGAAGTCGATCCTATATGCCAACACGATGGACGACGCGTTTGCGCTGATCGCAAGCGGCCGTGCGCAGGTGGTGATTTCCTACTCAATCGACGCGCAGCAGTATTTCGACCGTGCGGGCGAAAAAGCCTATCACGCAGACAAGAAATTTGTGCTGATGAGCCTTGGGGAGCAGTTCACCTGCTGGCCGGGCAACCATGGTGATGAATTTGTCGCTTATGCCACCAAGCGCATTAACGAGCTCAAAGCCAGTGGCGAGATCAAGTCACGCTACGGCTTCTCGGCCGACTGAAGGGTAGTTACGGCACCGGAGGCGATGCCGTAATCTTTTGTTTCCTTAGCCGCGCTGTTTACGCGCTTCCGCAATCAGGTAAAGAATATCGCAGGCGATAGTCGCGCCGGCGAGGGCGGTGATCTGCCCCGGGCCTTCATAATGCGGCGCAACCTCAACCTGGTCACCGCCCACAATATTCATGCCGCGAAGCGCCCGCAGCACATCACGCGCATAGGCCACATTGGGGCCACCCACCACCGGTGTGCCGGTCGCGGGCGCATAAGCTGGGTCAAGGAAGTCGATATCGAAGGTCAGGTATGCCGGGCGGTCACCGACACGGGCGCGAATTCGTTCAGCCATCTCTGCAGCCGGGGTGCGCAAGCACTCAAGCCCGTCATGCACCAGCATGCCGTGTTTGTCCGGGTTCGGTGTGCGCATGCCGAGCTGGATCGAATTCTCCGGCACGATGATGCCTTCCTTGATGGCATGGTAGAACATGGTGCCGTGGTTGAGGTCTTCGTCCGTCCACGTGTCCGAATGCGCATCAAAGTGGATGAGGGCCAAGGGGCCGTGTTTGCGTGCATGCGCGCGCAACAGCGGATAGCTGATCGAATGGTCACCGCCGATGGTCAGGAGCTGGGCGCCGGTCGCAAGCACCTTGTCTGCCGCTTCTTCGACACACGGCATCATGCGGTCCGTGTAGGCAGTAAAGCCTGTTACGTCGCCAAGGTCAGCAACCTTGAATTCGTCGCGGAAATGATATTCCCACGGCCAGACACCCCACGGGAACTCTGCCATGGTGAGCGACATTTCGCGCACACCGCGCGGGCCGAAGCGAGCACCGGACCGGCCGGTGGTCGCAAGGTCAAAGGGCACGCCCATCACGGCGATGTCGAGGCCTTCGGCGCTGGGCGCAAAAGGCATACGCAAAAAACTGATCAGGCCCGCATAGGGTTCCATCATGCCTTGGGACACGGCATTTGCTCCTTAAAAGCATAGAAATCAAGCCCCATCTATAGGCTGACGGCCATTTGCAGGCAATGGCTTTGCTTGAAATTAAAATACAAAATAGAGCGTGATTTCTTTTCGTTTCTTATCGACAGGCGCGCGCACTGCGGCTATGGTCGCGCCAAATATGACGCGTGAAGTTGATCCTGTCCGGAGAGCCAATAATGCCTGAGTATCGTTCCCGTACCTCCACCCATGGCCGCAATATGGCGGGTGCCCGTGCGCTTTGGCGCGCGACCGGCATGAAGGATGAGGATTTCCGCAAGCCGATCATCGCAGTCGCGAACAGCTTTACCCAGTTTGTGCCGGGCCACGTACACCTGAAGGACATGGGCCAGCTTGTCGCGCGCGAGATTGAGGCTGCGGGCGGTATCGCCAAGGAATTCAACACCATCGCGGTCGATGACGGTATCGCCATGGGCCACGATGGTATGCTCTATAGCCTGCCAAGCCGCGAGATTATCGCCGACAGCGTTGAATATATGGCCAATGCACACTGTGCGGATGCGCTCGTGTGCATCTCGAACTGTGACAAGATCACCCCCGGCATGCTGATGGCGGCGCTCCGCCTCAATATCCCCGCCGTCTTTGTCTCCGGTGGACCGATGGAAGCGGGCGAGGATGATTATGAAGGTGAAGTCAGGAAGCTCGACCTTGTGGACGCGATGGTCGACGCCGCGAATCCCAATATCTCGGATGAGGATGTCGCGCGGATTGAACGCAGCGCGTGCCCGACTTGCGGTTCATGCTCCGGTATGTTCACCGCCAACAGCATGAACTGCCTCACGGAAGCCTTGGGCCTTAGCCTGCCGGGCAACGGCACGACGCTTGCGACGCATTCGGACCGCAAGGAACTGTTCCTGACCGCGGCGCGGCTGATCGTACAGATCACCAAACGCTATTATGATGAAGGCGACCAGAGCGTGCTGCCGCGCAATGTGGCGAGCTTTGGCGCATTCGAGAACGCCATGGCGCTTGATATTGCCATGGGCGGGTCGACGAATACCGTGCTGCACATTCTGGCGGCGGCTCAGGAAGGCGAGATCGACTTCACCATGGCGGACATTGACCGCCTGTCACGCCGGGTGCCGAACCTGTGCAAGGTGGCACCCGCTACACAGAAGTACCACATTCAGGACGTTCACCGCGCGGGCGGCATTTTCTCCATCCTTGGCGAACTGAACCGCGCTGGCCTTATCAACGGCGAATGCACCACCGTGCACACCCGCACGATGAATGAGGCCATCAGCCGCTATGATGTGCGGCTGAGCAACGACCCGGACCTGCATCATTTCTTCCGCGCTGCACCGGGCGGGGTGCCGACGCAAGTGGCGTTCAGCCAGTCCAAGCGCTATGAGGAGCTGGACCTTGATCGCCGCGAGGGCTGTATCCGCGATGCCGAGCACGCCTATAGCCGCGATGGCGGCCTTGCGGTGCTGTTTGGCAATATCGCCGAAGAAGGCTGTATCGTGAAAACCGCGGGGGTGGACGAAAGCATCCTCAACTTCATCGGTCGCGCACGGATTTTCGAGAGCCAGGACGCATCCGTTGCCGCGATCCTTGGCGGTGAAATTGTTGCCGGTGATGTGGTTGTCATCCGCTACGAAGGCCCTCGGGGCGGGCCGGGCATGCAGGAAATGCTTTATCCCACCAGCTACCTCAAATCCATGGGGCTCGGGAAAGAATGTGCGCTGTTGACCGATGGCCGTTTCTCGGGTGGTACGTCCGGCCTTTCCATTGGCCACGCCAGCCCTGAAGCCGCGGACGGCGGCGCCATCGGCCTTGTGGAAGAGGGGGATATCATCGAGATTTCGATTCCCAACCGCACCATCAACGTGAAGGTGGATGCTGCAACGCTTGCCGCGCGCCGGGAGGCGATGGAAGCCAAGGGCGCAGACGCCTGGAAGCCGGTGGCCCCACGTAAACGCAAGGTGACTAAAGCACTTCAGGCCTATGCCGCCATGACCACCTCCGCGAGCCGCGGTGCGGTGCGTGACGTCTCCCGTTTCAAATAAGGATTTTTCAGTGAGTTTTCGGAAAGCACAGTCAGGCGACCTTGGTCGCCTGTTCGACATCTGGCGCGACGCTGTCGAAGCGACACACCACTTCCTGAGCGCGGAAGACCGTGCGGAGATCGCAGTCATCGTCAAAAATGATTATCTGCCTAACGCTGAGTTCGACGTGTATGTCGATGCTTCGGGCAAGCCGCTTGGCTTCATGGGCTGCACCGGCAACAATGTTGATGCGCTGTTTGTTGACCCGAAATGCCATCGGCAGGGCATTGGCCGCCAGTTCATTGACCGCGTGAAGGCGGAGTATGACGAGGTTACAGTTCAGGTGAACGAGCAGCAGCCGCAGGCCCACGCCTTTTACCGGAGCTGCGGGTTCAAGGACATGCGCCGTGACCCCGTGGATGATGCAGGCAGGCCATTTCCCACTGTCCACATGCTTTGGCAGCGTTAACGCTTTTCAAGTCAAACGCGATTGGCTAGCCTGACATGAGATTATCTTGTTAGGGGGGAAGAGGTCGTGGACGCCAAGTTTCCAATTCTAGAATTTATCAAGCAGTCTTTCGTGCAGACATTTTCGTTCGGAAAAGGCCTGCTCGTAACGCTGGCTGCAATCATCGCCATCGCTGTCGCCATCATTGTCGTGTTCTTGTTGCTTGGCGTTGCATTGGCTGGCACGGGCGGTGGCGCGACAGGTGCCATGATATTCGGTGGGCTGGTGAGCGTGGTGATCGCGCTATATGGCATGGGTTGGATTTTCAACTACTGGGCACGGGTTGGTGCGGACGGGCGCGAAAACCTGTTCCCGGACGGCTTTGGCGCCACTCTCACACCCGCCCTCGCCACAGGGCTCAAGCTCCTTTTTATCGGTATTCTGGTGTGTCTTGTGGCGATTGTGGTGATCATGATCACTGGTATCCTTGGCATTGGCGTAACCTTTGACCAGTTGCCGCGTTTGGGCACCATGGACTCGCTTGAGGTCGTGCAGGCTATGGGCTTTGCCTATCTCATCGTGTTTGGTGTGTCTTGTGCCGTTTATTCCGTCTTTTCATCGAACCTTACTAAAACCGCACTTGGCCGGGAGGATGAGGAGATCGGCGAGCCTCATGTGCTTGAATTCGCGCTGGTGTTATTCTTCATTTATGCCGCTTGTTATGTGCCCTTGATGATCGTTCAGGCTGTGGCGCCGAAGATGGTCGGTGTGTTGCTTGAATATGTTGTCGGCATATTCCTGTTGGCGCTCATCCCGGTTGCGCATGGGCTTCGGTATGATTGGCAGCGTCAGGTTTATGCCGCGCGTCAATCGCAGGAGCCAATGGGCGAATAACGCCTGAAAAGACGGTGGAAGCATTGTGGGGTGGGCGTTTGCTCGCCCCATTTTCTTTGCCGCTATCTTGACGGCGCGGCCTGAGTGGGCCATATGCGGCTAGCGGCTGCGGATGTTTGGGCAGCCTGATGTGAAAGGACAGGTTAGATGAGCAAACCGCACCTCGATGGCGCACTGCGCACTTTCATGTATGGCAAGCTGCACCGCGTGACAGTGACGGGCGCTGAGCTCAATTACGTTGGCTCCATCACCGTGGACCCCATCCTGTTGCGGGCGTCGGGCCTGCTGCCGCACACGGCTGTCGACGTGGTGAACATCACCAATGGCGAGCGTATCACCACCTACATCATCGAGGGTACCGAGGGCTCGGGCGTGATCTGCCTCAACGGTGCGGCGGCACACCAGTTCTCGAAGGGTGATCTCGCGATCATCATGGGGTATGAGCAGGTTCCGGCCTACGACCTGCCGGGCCGTATTTCCCGTGCGGTCCATGTGGACAGCAACAACCATATCGTCGCGGTGGATGAATATATCACACCAAGCCTTGAAGAGCTTGGCCAGCCAAAGAACAACCGCGAGGGCGAAGTCTACAAAACCGTAGACGCTTAGGGCCTTCTAGACGTCCAGTTCCACCCATACAGGTGTGTGGTCGCTTGCCTTTTCCTTGGCGCGCGGCAGCCTGTCTACCTGCGCGTCCTTCAGTAGATCTGCGGCTTGCGGTGACAGCAGCAGGTGGTCAATGCGGATGCCGTGGTCTTTTGGCCATGCACCGCGCTGGTAGTCCCAGTAGCTATACATCGGCCCTGCCGGGGTGATCTGGCGAATGGCGTCGAGGTAGCCAAGGTTGATTAGCGTGCGCAGGCCGGCCCGGCTTTCGGGTTGAGTGAGGGCATCATCAACCCATGCTGCCGGGTTGTGGCAATCCTCATCATGCGGGATGACATTATAGTCGCCTGCAAGCACAACCGGCATCTCAAGTGTCAGCAGGTAGCGCGCACGCGCGGCAAGGCGCTTCATCCATGCGAGCTTATAGTCGAACTTTGGTCCCGGCTGCGGGTTGCCGTTCGGCAAATATATGGAAGCGATGCGCACGCCCTTGACGGTGCCCTCGATATAGCGGGCCTGTTCGTCTTCCGTCTCGTCACCACCGTCTACGGCGGGCAGGGCGCGTTTCACATCTTCGATCGGGTGCTTGGACAGCAGCGCCACACCATTGAAGGACTTTTGGCCGAAGGTCTCAACGTTCCAGCCCTTGTCTTCAAGTTCAAGGCGGGGGAAGTTCTCGTCTACGCTCTTGATTTCCTGCAGGCAGGCAACATCCGGTGAAAATTCGTCCAGCCATTCAAGGAGACGCGGCAGGCGCGCCTTCACGCCGTTGATGTTGAAGGTGGCGATTTTCATGGATGTCTGTGCCTTTTAGATAGCGAAAGAGGAGCCGCAGCCGCAGGACGACGAGGCATTGGGGTTCTTGACCTGGAAGGAAGCGCCGACAAGGTCTTCGACAAAATCAACTTCCGAACCCATGAGATAAAGTAGCGATGTGCCGTCCACAAGCAGGGTAACGCCGTCCCGTGTCACCACGATGTCGTCGTCTTTCTGTTCCTCATCGAAGTCAAAGCCGTACTGGAAGCCACTACAGCCGCCGCCCGACACTGACAGCCGAAGCTTCAGGTTTGGGTTGCCTTGCTGTGCGATCAGCGCGCCAACGCGCTCGGCGGCGCGGGCGCTCAGGCCAATTGGGGGGGCTTTGTCACTCATGTTAAACACTTGTCCGTTTCTGCCCAGGTTACCGGGCGTGATCCATGTGCCATATGTAGGGACTAGCGGTGCCTGCGTCAATTCACGAGGGTGTGGCCGGTCAGACTTTTGTGGTGGCGTCAGGCGATGCCGTGAGCCTCGCGGCCAAATTCGATAGTGCCGTGCTTGCTGAAATCGAATGCCAGCATGATGGTATCCAGCACTTCAGGTGCGCCGTTATGGGAAAACGGCAGCACGAGGGAAGTGAAGTCGATGGGGCTGATGTGCTCCGGGCGGAACTTGCCCTTGAAATACATTGGCGCGTCGGCATGGGCCGTGGCATCCAGCATGCCGTGCACAATATCGTGTACATAGTTGTCTGTCGCTGTCGTGAGGCTGCTGTGGCTTTGTCTCAGGCGCAGGACCTCAACCACCATGTCGCCGGTCAGGCGATCTTCATATGTCCCTTCCGCGGTGCGGGTTACCATGGCGATCTGGGGCAGGAATTTGGCGAATTTCTGCGGACGGAAATTGCGTTTGTCAGGGAAATGCCTGTCTTCCCGGATTTCATACCAGTGGCCAAAGATATCGGCAAGAAAGCTGGCTTTCTGCAGGGTTTGCCGGTCTTCAATCTTAAAGGACAGTTCGATCATTCGCGCCGCATAGTTAATAGTGTATTAACGATGTGTATACTTATTAACACTTTGTTAATAATTTCGACTGTGCCAGAGAGCGTAAGAAAAATCCAGCAAACAGTTGCCCAAAAAATTGGGCGCCTTTAATGTGCCGGAAACGCGCAACAGGATATACGGAGAGACCATATGAACGATGCTTTGCCGCGCTATGAGGACACGCTTGCATCTTACGCCTGCAAACCGTCAGAAACCCGCGGCCGAGTGTTCAAGGAACCGGAAACGCCGAATCGCAGCTGTTACCAGCGCGACCGCGACCGGGTGATCCACTCATCCTCCTTCCGTCGCCTCAAGCATAAGACGCAGGTTTTTGTCTATCACGAGGGGGACCATTTCCGTACGCGCCTCACGCATTCGCTCGAGGTGGCGCAGATTGCGCGCTCCATCTCCCGTTCCATGCACCTTAATGAGGACCTGGCTGAAGCGCTCGCGCTCGCGCACGATCTCGGTCACCCGCCTTTTGGCCATATTGGCGAGAGCGTGCTCAATGAATGCATGGAAGGCTATGACGGTTTCGATCATAACGCTCAAGCTCTCCGCCTTCTGACGCGTCTTGAGCACCGTTACGCATCGTTCGAGGGGCTGAACCTGACATGGGAAACCCTTGAGGGGCTGGCAAAACACAATGGCCCGCTCACCGATGCGCCGATTGATCCCAAGAATCCGCCTGAGGAACTTCCGTTCGGTTTCCGCGACTATCTGCCGGAAAACGACCTGGAAATTCACACCTATGCATCTGCAGAAGCCCAGATCGCGGCCCTTGCCGATGATATTGCCTACTCAAGCCATGATCTGGATGACGGACTGCGCGCGGGCCTCTTCGAGCTTGAAGAACTGAAGCGCATTCCGGTTGTCATGCAGCTCATCGATGAGGTGAAATGGACCTATCCCGGCGCGCCGAAGGATGTGGTCATTCACGAGCTTGTACGCCGTATGATCAACCGTATGGTTGCCGACCTGATGGTCGAGAGCAACAAACGCATCGCAGCTCTCGCGCCCAAGACGCCGGACGATATCCGCAACGCGGGCCAGCCGACGATTTCCTTCGGTCTCGAGATGCAGCAGGCGGTCAAGGAACTTAAGGGGTTCCTCTTTGAACGCATGTACCGCCACTATCTGGTGAACCGCATGGGCAGCAAGGCGAAAAGGGTGGTCACCGACCTTTTCAATCTGTATATATCCGAGCCCGAATGCCTGCCGACGGAATGGAGCGCCCGCGCGGGCGAGCGCAACTCCGCTGAAACTGCCCGTGTGGTGGCTGACTTCATCGCCGGCATGACCGACCGTTTCGCCTTCCGCGAACATGCAAAACTGTTTGATTTGAACCGAGTATCACTATGAATGTTTTTACCCACTTTCGGGGTTCTATCGAGACGCTGTTGAACGCGCTTGCCACCAGTGGCGAGCTGCCGTCCGGCATGGACTATTCCAATATTGCGGTTGAACCGCCGCGTGACGCGAGCCACGGCGATATCGCCACGAATGCAGGCCTTGTGTTGGCGAAACAAGCGGGCAAAAAGCCGCGCGATATTGCGGAGCTCTTGAAGCCGGGCCTTGAAGCGCTGGCCGAAGTTGAGACTGTTGAGATCGCAGGCCCCGGGTTTATCAACCTGCGTATCGCTGCCGGTTTCTGGCAGGGCCAGGTGAAATCTATCCTCGAGGCAGGCACGTCGTTTGGTGATAGCCAGATGGGGGGCGGTCAGAAGATCAACGTTGAATATGTTTCCGCGAACCCGACGGGGCCGATGCATGTGGGCCACGTGCGTGGTGCTGTGTTCGGTGATGCACTCGCCAACCTGCTGATCAAGGCGGGCTTTGACGTGTGCAAGGAATATTACATCAACGACGCGGGCAGCCAGATTGATACGCTCGCGCGCTCGGCGCACCTGCGCTATCAGGAAGCGCATGGCCGTGACATCGGCGAGATCCCCGAGGGGCTGTACCCCGGCGATTACCTTGTGCCGGTAGGTGAGGCGCTCAAGGCTAAATACGGCGAGCAGTATCTCGATGCGCCGGAAGCTGAGTGGCTTGATATCTTCAAGAAAGAAGCCTCCGACGCGATGATGGTGATGATCCGCGAGGACCTGAGGCAGCTTGGTGTCGAACATGATGTCTTCTTCTCGGAGCGTTCGCTGCATGAAAGCGGCCGTATCCCTGAGGCAGTGGACGTTCTTCGGAGCCGCGGTCATATCTATGAAGGTGTGCTGGAGCCGCCGAAGGGCAAAACGCCGGACGATTGGGAACCGCGGGAGCAGACCCTGTTCCGCGCCACCGATTTTGGTGACGATGTGGACCGTCCGCTCCAGAAGTCCTCGGGCGAATATACCTATTTCGCGGCGGATATCGCTTACCACCATGACAAATATGTGCGCGGCTATCATCAGATGATTGACGTGCTGGGCGCGGACCATGGCGGCTATGTGAAACGCATGCAGGCAGCCGTCAAGGCGCTTGCGGAAGATGGCGCGCTTGATGTGCGCCTTTGCCAGCTTGTGAAGCTTTACCGTGACGGTGAACCTTTCAAAATGTCCAAGCGGGCCGGTAACTTCGTGACACTTCGTGAAGTGGTGGATGAAGTTGGCGCAGGCGTGACACGCTTCATTATGCTGACCCGCAAGAACGACGCGCCGCTCGATTTTGACTTCAAGAAAGTCATGGAACAATCGAAGGATAACCCGGTCTTTTACGTGCAGTATGCGCATGCCCGTGTGCATTCGGTTCTGGCCAAGGCGCGGGACGCGTTCCCGTCGCTCGATACGTCGGACAAGAGCCTTGAGGGTGCTGACTTGTCGCTCCTCGCGTCCGATAGCGAGATCGCGATGATCAAGCAGTGCCTTGCGTGGCCGCGTATGGTTGAGGCGGCAGCCGAAGCACATGAACCGCACCGGATTGCGTTTTTCCTTTATGATCTGGCGTCGGAGTTCCATACTTTCTGGAACAAGGGCAATGATGACCCAAGCCTGAGGTTCATCATTGAAGGGGAAGAGGCGTTGACCAAAGCACGTATGGCGCTTGTGCGCGCTGTTGCAATCGTGATTGCAAGCGGCCTTACGGTGCTTGGCGTTACGCCGCTGGAGGAAATGCGGTAACATGAGCGATGACAGAAATTCAGCAAACAACCAGGACCGCCTGAGCGCAGAGCGCGATATTCCGCCATGGCTCCAGCCTGTGCCGGAAGATGAAGCGCCGGAAGGCGGCATGTTCGCGGGCAAAAAAATCTGGATCATGGCAGGTGTCGCCGTCACGGTTGTTGCGCTGTTTGTCGCGGTTATTGTTGCACTTTATGACGGTAGCGCCGGTGAGGCGCCGCGTCATATCACGGCGGACACCAGCCCCATTCGTGAGAAGCCGGCTGATCCCGGCGGTATGGATGTGCCCTATCAGGACAAACAGGTGTTTGAGCGCGCGAGCGGTGACACCACTCCTTCTGGCGATGTGGCGCTTGGCCCGGAACCTGAGGAGCCGGTGGAAAACCTCCCGGTTGAGGAGGAGCCAGCATCCGACGACCCCATTGGCGATATCGCCGCGGAAGTGACAGAGCCAGCAGCTAAGCAGGAAGTAAAAGTCGAAGAGCAAAAGGCAGCGCCTGCACCGGCGAAAGTGGAGCCAAAGACTGAAAGCAAGCCAGCGCCTGCCAAGACGGCAACGACCAGCAAAGGCTATCACGTGCAGCTTGGTGCCTATGGCTCAGAGGAGTCCGCTGAAAAAGCCTGGCGCACCGTGCGCGGCAAATACGGCAATTTCCTCTCTGGCCTGACGCCGACTTATGAAGCTGTGCAAAGCGGTGGCCGCACGCTTTACCGCCTCCGGGTAGGAACGCTTTCTACCCGCGCCGCAGCTGATGAGGTTTGCCTTGGCCTACGTGCCCAGCAGCAAGCCTGTATCGTTGTGAACCCGAACCCTTGAGGGCGCCTGCAATGATCCCTGCTATTTTCGGCTGCTCCGGCACCACGCTCACCAAAGAAGAGCGTACATTCTTTGAACGGGTGAAACCTGCGGGTTTCATCCTTTTCAAGCGCAACTGCGAAAGCCCAGACCAGATCCGTGCGCTGGTGAGCGACCTCAAGAAAAGCGTTGGCCGGCACAAGGTGCCAATCCTGATTGATCAGGAAGGCGGCCGTGTGCAGCGCATGAGCGAACCGCACTGGCGCAAATACCCGCCCATGGCCACATTTGGCAATATGGCGCAAAAAGACCCGACGTTGGCGGCAAGCGCACTTCGCCTCAATTGCCGCCTGATTGCGGATGACCTGCGCCGTGTGGGCATTAATGTGGACTGCCTGCCAGTCCTTGATGTGATGCGTGATGACGCTGACCCCATTGTGGGCGACCGTGCGTTCTCGCGCGATCCTGACCTTGTGGCCGCTTTTGGCCGTATCGTTGTGGATGCGCTGATGGACGGTGGTGTGCTGCCAGTTATCAAACACATGCCGGGCCATGGCCGTGCGTCGGTTGATAGCCATCTCGCGCTGCCGGTTGTGGACACGCCCTTGGGGGAACTAGACAAGACGGACTTCATTCCCTTCCGCGCGCTGCATGACGCCGCCTTCGGTATGACGGCACACATCACCTATAGCGATATTGACCCCAAGCGCCCGGCGACCCTGTCGCGCGTTGTGATCGGGCGTATCATCCGCATGAAAATGGGCTTTACGGGCATCCTGATGTCAGACGACCTGTCGATGAAAGCTCTGTCGGGCGACTTTACCGAGCGTACACAGGGGGCTTTCTCTGCGGGGTGTGATCTCGTGCTTCATTGCAACGGCAATATGGACGAGATGCAGATCATCGCAGCGGCGGCGCATCCTATCTCAGGAAAGCTTGAGAAACGTATCGCGTCCCTCATATCTGAGGCCGACCAGGCGCCTGTGGCCGACCGCGCAGATTTGCGCGCACGCTATGAAGCCCTGATGGAAAAGTTTTAAGAGTAAAGGAACCGGCTTTTGGAAATCCTGGCCGACAAAATCTACCTTCTCAGCATCATGGCATTGCCGTTCCTTCTGGCGGTGACCTTGCATGAGGCAGGGCACGCCTATGCCGCCAATGCGCTTGGGGATAATACGGCAAAGTCGCAGGGCCGTCTGTCGCTGAACCCCTTGGTGCATATTGACCCCCTTGGCACGGTCGTCATCCCGCTGGTGGCGGTGATGGCAAGCCTGCCGTTCCTGATTGGGTATGCCAAACCGGTGATGATACAGCCGCGCTACTTCAAGAAGATGCGCCGGGATATGATCATCGTGGCGCTTGCGGGGCCAATGGGGAACCTTATCGTTGCCATTTTCTGTGCCTATGTGCTGCGCTTTTCTATCGCGTTTGGCGCAGGTGGTAACGACTGGATCACGAACACCATGTACTACGGCATCTTCATGAACTGCCTGTTCATGGTGTTCAACCTGCTACCGATCCCGCCGCTTGATGGTGGTGGCATCGTGGAGCAATTGCTGCCCTACGAGGCCGCGAAAAGCTATCGGTCCATTGCGCCCTATGGATTTTTCATCCTCATGGGTATTATTCTCCTTGCGAAGAATATTATCCTTGTACCGACCCTGTTCATGACGGATCTGGTGGTGAACATGGTTGGCGTGCCGATATGATGGAATTTGAGGAAGACATTCAGGGTGTAAAGCCGGGCACAGATGACCCGGACCAGCTTGTGCTGCATATGGACGGCTTTGAAGGGCCGCTTGATGTGCTGCTCACGCTCGCGCGCGCCCAGAAGGTTGACCTCACCCAGATTTCGATCCTTGAACTTGTCGAGCAGTTCTTGCGCTTCGTGACCGCCGCAAAGGAACTGAAGCTTGAACTGGCGGCGGATTACCTTGTGATGGCGGCGTGGCTTGCCTACCTCAAGTCCCGTCTGCTGCTGCCCAAGGAAGATGACGACGAGGAACCGTCTGCTGAAGAGCTGGCCTTCCGTCTGCAACTGCGCCTGCAACGCCTTGAAGCAATGCGCGAGGCTGGTGCCCGCCTGATGGCGCGGGACCGTATGGGCCGCGACGTGTTCCGCCGTGGTGCGCCGGAAGGCTTGAAGCTTTTGAAGAACGGTTCCTATGATGTGACGCTCTATGAGCTGTTGCGCGCTTATGCCGATAACCGGCAGCGGCATTCCATCACTGAAATCCGTATTGAACGCCGCCCGGTTTATGCCCTTGAGGACGCCATTGAACGGCTATCCGGCCTGATCGGCGATACGTTTACATGGGCGACGCTCTCTACCTTCCTGCCGAACAACCTGAAAGATGACCGGCTGCGGCGCTCCGCGCTTGCAAGCATGTTTGCCGCCTCGCTTGAACTTGCCAAGGCAGGGCAGGCGGACCTGAGACAAATGGAAACCTTTGGACCGATATATCTGCGCCAGCGCATTGAGGACGATGCGCGCGCCACCAACGACAACAAGAATGACTGATACTGATGCTGACGAGTAATGAAGAAGACCTGAGAGAGGTAAGCCCGGAAACGAGCGCGCAGCACCGCCGCATGGTGGAGGCTATTCTGTTCGCGAGCGAAAACCCGCTGAGTGTTGAGGAGATTGCCGAGCGGGTGGGCGAGGGTGTGGACGTGCTGTCACATATTGAAGCGCTCCGTGAAAGCTATGCGACCGCGGGCGTGAACCTTGTGATGGTTGCGGGCAAATATATGTTCCGCACGGCTGAGGATCTCGCGTTTCTTCTACGCCGTGAAGTGGATGAGCCGCGCAAGCTTTCCCGCGCTGCGGTGGAAACCATGGCCATTATCGCCTACCATCAGCCAGTAACCCGTGCCGAGATTGAAGAAATCCGCGGTGTTTCCATCTCGAAGGGCACACTTGATGTGCTGATGGAAGCGGGCTGGGCCCGGATGATGGGCCGCAAGCGGACACCGGGCCGTCCTGTGACATATGGCACCACCGAAGATTTTCTGGTGCATTTTGGTATTGAGACGATTAAAGATCTGCCGGGTGTGCAGGAACTCAAGGCCGCCGGGCTCTTGGACAGCGTTGATGTAGCGCTCGACAAGCTTGGTGGCATGCCCGACCCCGCGAAAGCCATCGCGGAAGCCGAGGGCCAGATTGATCTTGAAGAGGCAATTGCCCGGTCCGAGCGCGAGGCGGCGGAAGCTGCACGTAGCGCAAGGGTCGATAGCGAGGAGCAAGCGGAAGCCTGACCTTGTGAAAAGGCGCTCGCGTTGCCAGATAGTATGACAAACCGGTGGGACTGCCGGGAGAGGGAGAAAAAATATGTTTCCGGGTTGGCTACAGATTGCACTTGTTGTGCTGCTTATCGTGCTGCTTTTTGGTCGCGGCAAAATCTCGGGCCTGATGGGCGATATCGCTCAGGGCATCACGAGCTTCCGTAAAGGCCTCAAGGAAGGCATGGAATCGCCTGAAGAAAAAGAAACGCCGAAGGCGGTCGAAAGCCAGAAGACCATTGACGGCGAAGTTGTGAAATCCTCCGAAACCCAAAAAGAAAAAACCGACGCGTAACGCCTCGGTTCACCCCTTTGGGCTCGGGAGCCTCAGTACATGTTTGATATCGGTGCGATGGAAATCTTCATAGTCGCGGTGCTGGCGCTTGTCGTCGTTGGCCCGAAAGAACTGCCGCGTCTTTTGCGCACGGCAGGTGGGCTTATGAAGCGCGTTCGTGAGCTGTCCTCCGAATTCCGGCAAGGGCTTGACCAGCTGGCGACGGAAGTTGAACGCGAGACAGACCCGTTCCGCGATCTCAAGAAAGAGGAAGGCCTCCGCCCGGGCATGAGCCCGGAGGAAATCACGGACCATATCATGAAGAACCGCGAGGCTGAGGAAGCTGCCGCGATGGCCAAGGACCGCGTGAACAAGGATGCGGACACGGAGCCCGAGGCGAAAACTGGCGACAAGCCGAATGACGGTGACAAGATCATCAAGAAGAAAAAGCCTGAGGGGGCAGACATTCGATGATGACCCCGCATGATATCGCCAAGCCGGACATCACGGACGAGGAAGACGAAGTTGACGCGAGCCGCGCGCCGCTTCTCGATCATCTGAACGAACTTCGCTCCCGCATCATCAAGGTGCTGATCGGCATGGGTGTCGCCTTTGGTGTCGGGCTCTATTTCTCGTCCGAACTGTTTCAGATCCTGGCCAAGCCCTATATGCAGGCGCAGGGTGACAAGGAACACGCCCGCATGATCTTCACGGGCCTGATGGAAGGTTTTGCGGTCAATCTGAAGGTCGCGCTTTATGCCGCCTTCATCGTGACCTTTCCGCTTTTGGCCACGCAGATCTGGAAATTTGTCGCGCCCGGCCTGTACCGGGACGAGAAGAAAGCTTTCCTGCCTTTCCTTGCGGCAACGCCCATCCTGTTTGCTATGGGCGCATGCCTTGCTTATTTCCTCGTGATCCCTTGGG
The DNA here is from genome assembly GCF_000375545.1 of Kordiimonas gwangyangensis DSM 19435 = JCM 12864. Lineage (GTDB taxonomy): Bacteria > Pseudomonadota > Alphaproteobacteria > Sphingomonadales > Kordiimonadaceae > Kordiimonas > Kordiimonas gwangyangensis. Next base: position 108,723 of record NZ_AQXF01000006.1, on the reverse strand, counting down.
CATGGCAGTTCCTTCTGAGTTTTGAACAAGCAGGTGGTGACGGCGCGATTGCGATTACTGCCGAAGCGCGGGTGAGTGAATATCTCTCGCTTGTGATGCAGATGATCTTTGGCTTTGGCTGTGCCTTCCTGCTGCCTGTCGCGCTTACGCTTATGGGCCGTGTGGGTATCGTGACCGCAGAGGGGCTGCGGGCAAAACGCCGCTATATGGTGGTGGGCACTTTTCTGGTGGCCGCGTTCCTTACGCCGCCGGACCCTATCAGCCAGATCGCCCTTGGCATTCCCATACTGCTCCTGTATGAGATTTCCATCCTGCTGATCGCCGCGACAGAACGCAAAAAAGCTGAAGCCGCAGCCTCGGAAGAGGGCAGCGACAGCTAGCCGAATTTAAACCGAGAAGTCCTATGTTTGACCTGAAATTCATCCGCGAAAACCCTGAAGCTTTTGACGCGGCACTTGCCCGTCGTGGTGAAGACGCCCGCGCGAGCGACATTCTGGCGCTTGACGAGAAGCACCGCGCGCTGCTGACCGAAGCGCAGGGCGCGCAAGCGCGCCGCAATGAGGCCTCCAAGCTGATTGGCCGCGCCAAGGGTCAGGGCAACGAGGAAGAAGCGCAGGCGCTGATGGATGAGGTCGCTGGTCTCAAGTCCCGCCTCGCGGAACTTGAAGAGGAAGAACGTCAGGTTGGCGAAACCCTGAACACCCTTCTCATGAGCCTGCCGAACATGGTCTATGACGATGTACCGGACGGGGCGAGCGAAGATGACAACATTGAAGTGCGCACCTGGGGTACACCGGCAAGTTTCGATTTTGCGCCCAAGGAACACTTCGACCTGGGCGAAAGCCTTGGTATGATGGATTTTGAGCGCGCGGCCAAGCTGTCAGGCGCGCGTTTTGTGGTGCTCTCGGCTGGTATGGCGCGCCTGCACCGTGCGCTTGGTCAGTTCATGCTGGACCTGCACACGAGCGAGCACGGCTACACTGAAGTCATCACGCCTGCCATGGTGCGTGATACTGCCCTTCTGGGCACTGGCCAACTACCGAAGTTTGGCGAAGATGCGTTCAAAACGACAACTGAGCACTGGCTGATCCCGACATCGGAAGTGACGCTCACGAACCTGCATTCGGGTGAAATACTCGACGAGGAAACACTGCCGCTGCGTTTTACCGCGCACAGCCAGTGTTTCCGGGCAGAAGCTGGCTCGGCTGGCCGCGATACGCGCGGCATGATCCGCCAGCACCAGTTCGAGAAGGTGGAGATGGTCACTGTCACCACCGAAGACAAATCGGACGAAGAGCTTGAGCGCATGACTGCGTGCGCGGAAGAAGTGCTGAAGCGCCTTGAACTGCCGTTCCGTACTGTCAAGCTGTGTACCGGCGATATCGGCTTCGGCGCGCGTCGCACCTACGACATTGAGGTATGGCTACCGGGGCAGGGCCGCTACCGCGAAATCTCCTCCTGTTCGACTTGTGGCGACTTCCAGGCGCGCCGCATGAAAATGCGCTGCCGCCCGAAAGGCGAAAAACAGACAAAATTTGTTCATACCCTCAATGGGTCCGGCCTCGCGATTGGCCGTACACTGATTGCAGTGGTGGAAAACTACCAGCAGGCTGACGGTACCATCCGCGTGCCAGAAGTGCTGAAACCCTATATGGGCGGTCTTGAGGTCATTTCCGCCTGAACGACAAGCAGAAGGCGAGACTTATGACAGCTATCTCAACCGCCCGTATCCTCGTATCGAACGATGACGGTATCAATGCGCCCGGCCTTGAAGTGCTGGAGCGCATTGCACGGCAGTTCAGCGACGATGTGTGGGTCGTGGCGCCCGAGGAAGAACAGTCGGGCGCCGGTCATTCGCTGACGCTGTCGCGCATCCTCAGGCTACGCCAGCTTGGTGAAAAACGCTGGGCGGTGTCTGGTACTCCGACCGACTGCGTGATGATGGCCATCAACAAGATCATGAAGGATCATAAGCCTACGCTGATCCTCTCCGGTGTGAACCGGGGCGGCAACATGGCGGAAGACGTGACCTATTCGGGCACGGTTTCCGTTGCCATGGAAGGCCAGCTTGCTGGCGTGCCATCTATTGCGCTCAGCCAGTGCACACGGCCAAACACTAAAACCTGCTGGGATAACGCTGAGACCCACGGGCCAATGGTTATTAAGCGGTTGATCGAGACCGGTTGGCCCGCAAACGTGCTCATGAACGTGAACTTCCCCGCTATTCCGGCGGAAGAGGTCAAAGGCGTCAAGGTGACCGAACAGGGGCTCCGCGAGCTCACCGGGACCAACATCGAGGAACGGGTCGACCCGCGGGGCTTCACCTACTACTGGTTCGGCCTTGGCCGTGAAGTGGGCGTGCCGGGCCACGAGACGGACCTCAAGGCCGTGCGCGAGAATTATATCTCCGTGACCCCGCTGCACCTTGACCTCACCCACCACGAAACACGACGCACGATGCTCGGCAAGGTGGACTGCGAGCTTTAGCTTTCGCGTTACAAAGTCACAACTCACCAGTTGCCGACAGGGAACCATGCCGCTATCTTTTGGGGCATGACGGGCGGAGGAACAAAATTGGCGCAGAAATCCCCACGCTTTAGCTTGGGCGCAGGGCTTGTGCTCTTGCTTTCAGCCTGTTCGACGGGAGGCTACTATGTTGCCCCGGCGGACATTCCTGCCGTCAGTTTTGTGCGTAATGCACCCGATCCGATCCCTTTGCCGCGTACCAAACCGACACCACCGGTTCGTTACGCTTCGAGCAGCTCGCGCCAAGTTGTGGCCACGCCTGTGGCTGGCAGTTCGGGTGGCGACCATATCGTGCGCAAGGGCGAAACGCTCTATGCCATCTCCCGACGCTATGATGTGCCGGTGCGCGACCTTGTTTCCACCAATCGCCTGCGCGCGCCATACACGCTGGCCGTCGGGCAGCGGCTCAAGGTGCCAAGCGGGCAGGTGCATGTGGTGGCGAAAGGCGAGACTGGCTACAGCATCTCCCGCCGTTACGGAGTGACGGTTTCCGCCTTGATGCGGGAGAATAACGTCAGGCCGCCCTATACGCTGGCAGTTGGGCAAAAGCTGCGCCTTCCGGGCGGCGCGAGCGGCGGTGCGACGCAAACCGCAAGCGTAAGCCCGCGCATTGTGCAGCCAACCCAGACTGTGGGGCGCACGGTGCCAAGCACCACGCCGCCGCCACGGTCTTCAAGCGGATTTGACTGGCCGGTGGCCGGTCGCGTGGCTTCGCGCTTCGGTCCAAAGCAGGACGGTCTGCATAACGACGGCATCAACATCATCGCGCGGCAAGGGACGCCGGTGAAGGCATCCGAGGCGGGCGTTGTGGTTTATGCCTCCAACGCCTTGCAGGGATATGGCAACCTGTTGCTCGTCAAACACTCGGGCGGCTGGATTACGGCCTATGCGCACAATGAACGCCTGCTGGTGCGGCAGGGGGATCAGGTCTCCAAGGGGCAGGTCATCGCGCGGGTCGGCAATACAGGCGGTGTTTCCGAACCGCAGCTTCACTTTGAAATCAGGAAAGGCAGGCAGGCGCTTGATCCGCTCCGCTACCTGAGCCGCATGCAGGCAAACGCCGGGAACTAGAAGCGCACACGTTTCCCCAGTTCACCCGCCACATTCACTACAAATTGCCACGCTGTCCGGCCAGACCGGTTGCCGCGGGTTTTCGCCCATTCAAGCGCTGCTGGCCGCCAGTCAATATTGCCCTTGAGTTCGAACGAAGCCAGGTAGCCCTCAACCATCGATAGATACTCCGACTGGTCGCACGGGTGGAAGCCAAGCCACAGGCCAAAGCGGTCCGAAAGCGCGATGGTTTCGTCCATCGATTCGTTCGGGTGAATGCCCGTAGCGCTCTCCTGGTCCATCATGGTGCGTGGCAGCAGATGGCGGCGGTTTGAGGTGGCGTAAAAAATCACGTTCTCCGGTCTACCTTCAAGGCCGCCCTCAAGAACTGATTTAAGGGCTTTGAAGTCCTGATCAGGGTTGTCGAACGAAAGATCGTCGCAGAAAACGATGACGTTGCGCTCACTTTGTCTGAGGTCGCGAAGGAGGCCGGGCAGGGCGGCAATATCCTCGCGGTGGATTTCCACTAGTACCGGCGGTGTGCCTTTGCTTTCTGCGACAACAGCCGCATGCACAGCCTTGATGAGCGTGGATTTACCCATGCCGCGTGCCCCCCACAGCAGTGCATTGTTGGCCGATGCGCCAGCGGCAAAGCGCCGCGTGTTATCTAGGAGTGTGCGTTTCGACCGGTCGATGCCCTTGAGGAGATCAAGCTTGGGGACCGCCACGCGGGCTACCGCGCGCAAGATGCCGCTTTCAGCGTCATAGACATAGGCATCTGCGTCAGCAAGCGCGGCAGTTGGCGCTTCAGCGGCGTTTGCCTGCGCCTCAAGGGCCGCCGACAGGCGGTTAATTGCCGCAATCAGGTCCTTATTCGCTTGCGCATCGGTCATAGACTATTGCATCCCTTCCTGAAAGCACCCATTTAGGACAGGCTTGATACCACGGTGATTGTTGCATTTGAAGGCAATGAAGCTATAGTCCGGCCAAAGAAATTCTATGGGTGGCTGAGGGAGCCACGTCTTTAAAGAGGTTAGTCACATGTTATTCTCATCTGTTCTCGCACAGGCAGCACCGCAACAGCCTGGCATGCTGGAGAGCTTTCTCCCGTTTATCCTGATCATTGCCATCTTCTGGTTCCTGATTCTGCGCCCACAAAACAAGAAGATGAAAGCGCACCGCGAGATGGTGAACAACGTTCGCCGTGGAGACACCGTTGTGACCGCCGGCGGCCTTGTCGGTAAAGTTACCAAGGTAAAAGACGACGACGCTGAGATCGAAGTCGAGATCGCTGACGGCGTACGCGTGCGTGTGATCAAAGGCACGCTCTCGGACGTGCGCGCCAAAGGCGAACCCGCCGTAGCCGCTGACGAAAAGAAATAATGAAAGAGCCCGGACCACCAAGGTCCGGGCGCTTGTCTGTCTAGGGGACCTCGCATGTTGACCTTTCCGCGCTGGAAAGTGCTAATAATTCTGGCCGTGTGCCTGTTCGGCGTTCTTGCCGCCGTACCCAACTTCCTGACTGAAGAACAACGGGCTGAGTTGCCGGGCTTCATGCCGACAAAGACCCTTAGCCTTGGCCTTGACCTGCGTGGCGGCGTTCGGCTGCTGTATAGTGCTGATACCGACGATGTGGTCAAAGCTCGCCTTGAAAACCTTGCCGACCAGGTACGGGATATTCGCAACAACAATCGCCCGTTCCGCATCCGCAGCATTCAGACCGAAGGTCGCAGTGTGCTGTTCACTGTTGAAGCGGAAGATCAGATTGAAGCTGCGCGTCAGGAACTCCTGCCGCTTACACAAAACTCCGTCGGTGCGACGAACGCACTGCTGGGTGGTGGTGTGCAGGAAGTGGCAATGACCCGCGAGGGTGGTGCCTTTACCTTGACGCTGACCGATCAGGGCATTGAGGTACAGAAACGCGACGCCATCTCCCGTGCGATGGAAGTTATCCGCAAGCGGATTGATCCCGATGGCACCAAAGAGATTCTGCTTCAAGTCGAAGGATCTGACCGCATTGTGCTGGAAGTACCCGGCGCCAGCGACCCGGAAGAGATCAAGCGTCTTGTTGGTAAAACCGCGAAACTTAGCTTTCATGATGTGAACACTAATGTGAGCCCCGAGGATATTGCCCGTGGGCGCCTCGGTGTGCGCGAACGCGCGCTACCGATGTCCGATGGGCCGGGCCAGATCGTCATCAAGGAACGGATTATCGTTTCCGGTGACGATCTGACGGATGCCAAAGCAGCCTATGACCAGAATGGCCGTCCGGCAGTTACATTCGCGTTCAATACTGCTGGCGCAAAACGTTTCGGCAATCATACGCGTGACAATGTTGGTCGTCCGTTCGCCATCGTGCTTGATAACACTGTTATCTCCGCTCCCACCATTCAAGTGCCTATCCTTTCGGGTAGCGGCCAGATCACCAATATCGGTACCGCGGCTGAAGCGCAGGAGCTTGCAACGCTTCTTAAAGCAGGTGCTTTGCCCATTCCGCTTTCCGTACTGTCTGAACGTACGGTTGGCCCATCACTCGGGCAGGAAACAATTGATGCCGGCAAAACGGCATCCATGGTGGGCTTTGTTGGCGTAATTGTGTTCATGCTTGCATACTATGGCCGCTTTGGCCTTGCCGCCAACGTGGCGCTGCTGACGAACCTTGTGCTCATCCTTGGCGCGCTTAGCTTGTTTCAGGCGACGCTTACCCTGCCGGGCATTGCCGGCATTGTTCTGACCATCGGTATGGCCGTGGACGCCAACGTGCTGATCTTTGAGCGTATCCGGGAAGAGCAGGCAAATGGCCGTAAGCCGTTTGGCGCGATGGAACACGGGTACGGTGAGGCAATGTCCACTATCGTTGATGCCAACATCACGACCTTCATTGCCGCTGCTGTTCTCTACATGCTTGGTTCGGGGCCGGTACAGGGCTTTGCGGTCACGCTTGCCGTTGGTATTCTGACCTCCATGTTCACGGCGGTCGTGTTGTCGCGTCTCATTCTTGCAACCTGGCTGAAGCGGGCTCAACCCGCGCGCCTGCCGATTTAAGGGGAGGGAATGATGTTGCTACGTCTGGTACCTGAAAACACCAAAATCAACTTCATGTCCGTTCGCAAGATCGCCATTGCATTATCGGCCATTCTTCTCGTTGCCTCGATCGCACTTTTCGCCGTTCAAAGTCTGAACTACGGCATTGACTTCAAAGGCGGAATCTCTGTTGAGGTTCAGATGGAAGACGGCAAGGCTGTGCCGATAGACGAAGTCCGGCAGGTGGTCAACGACATGGGATATGTCGGCGCCTCCGTCCGCGAATTTGGTCGGCAGGATGACGCAATGATCCGCATCGAACGCCAGCCGGGCGATGCCGATGCGCAGGGCGCCGTGATCCAGCGGGTGCGTGAGGAATTGCCCGCAGCTATTCCCGGCCTTACCTTCCTTGACGGTAATTTCATCAGCCCGACAGTGTCGGAAGAGCTGAAGCGTGACGGTACGCTCGCGGTAACCATCGCTGTTATCGCGGTCCTGATTTATATCTGGTTCCGCTTCGAGTGGCAGTTTGGCCTTGGTGCTGTTGTTGCCCTTGTGCACGACGTGCTGTTGACCGTGGGCTTCTTTGCCGTCACGAGGCTGGAATTTAACCTGTCGATCATCGCCGCGATCCTCACCATTATCGGTTACAGCCTCAACGATACCGTGGTGGTGTATGACCGGATCCGCGAAAATATTCGTAAGTTCCGAAAGATGCCGATGGACGAGTTGATCAACTTCTCCCTGAACCAGACCCTGAGCAGGACACTCATGACATCGCTCACAACGCTCCTCGCGTTGTTTGCTCTGTTCTTCCTCGGCGGTCCTGCGATCCAGGGCTTCACCGCAGCCATGATCTGGGGCATCGTGATTGGTACCTACAGCTCGATCTTCATCGCGTCACCACTTCTCCTCATGTTCAACCTGCGCCGTGAGGCCATGATCATCGAGGACGAAAAAGACGATCCGACGGTGGACAAGTCCCGCCCGTCCAACCCGTTCGAGCAGATGTAAAAATGGCAGGCAAAAGCTTCACATCCGGTGGCGTAACGCTTGAGGCACAGTCCAATGAGGACATGCTTCTGGTGGAAAGCTATGGCGATGGCGGCTTTCGCCTGTTAGGGCGCCGCGTACAAGGCGGCGTCCTCGTGCTCTCAGCCGGGTTTTACCCGATTGAGGCCAAAACGGCACAGGAACTGAGCGCAGCAGACTTTGAACTGGGCTTCAACGCGGAAGAAAAGCCTGAGCTTGTGCTGATCGGTACCGGCGAGAAGATGCAGCTCGTGCCGTCAGCCCTCCGTCAGGCGCTAGAGGCTGCGGGCATCGGCTATGATGTCATGGACACAGGCGCGGCTGCGCGTACCTATAATGTGCTTCTTATTGAAGGGCGGCGTGTATCCGCCCTTTTGCTGCCTGTCGACTAGGCGAGCAATCTAAAAAACACATCCCGTTGCCGTCACTTGGTCGCAGATCGCCACCATTCTGCCGCTTTGGGCTTCCTCTTTTCATACCTCAGGTCTCTACTCACAGATGCGTGATACGGCGCACCATAAGTGCCGGTCTCGTGACAGCGAAAAAGCTGCGCCAAGCAGCAGACATGAAGCGAGGAGTATGAGTATGTCCAAATTCCAATCCCTGAAACATCGTCTGGCACTGGTTGCCGGTATCTCTCTGGCAAGCGTTACAGCGGCGACCGCAGTTCACGCTATGGCCGCTATGGGCGACGATGCCGAAGAACAGAAGATCGAGAAGTCTGAGAAGAAAATCCGCATTGTCAAAGCGGGCGAACCCAATGTCATCATCCAGAAGGATGGCAAGGTGCTCAAGTTTCAGGATGATGCGCGCACCAAGGCGATCACCGAGACCCGCGATGCACTTGAAAAAGTCGAGGCGCGGCTGAAGAAAGCCAAGAAGGGCGATGAGCGCGAGGCGCTTGAAGCTGCCAAGACTGGCCTTGAACACGCCCTGGACGCACTGCAGTCATCCGCGGATCACATGAGGTTCGCATTCGCCCATATGCCGGATATGAAGGCCATGCGCACAATCGAGATCAAGGCGATGGAAGAAGCGCTCGCGGATATGGAAGTCCACATGAAGGATTTCGACCATATTCGTGTTGAGATTTCAGAAGATCTTGCCGAAGCGCAGGAGGATATCGCTGAGGCGATGACTGAGCTTGAATTCGAATTCAACTTTGATGACGAAATGCGCGAGGAACATGCGCGCAGCCTTGAGGAAGCCCGAAAGGAGCTTGGCCGCGCCGAAGAGCGCCAGCTTGAAGGCCTCAAGCGGGCCGAAGAGCAGCTAAAGCGTGAGCGCGAACGCCTTGAGCGCAAACTGGAAGAGCGGCGCCGCCAGCTTCAGGAAGAGGCGCCTGTCGCGCCGTCCACACCTGAATAAAACTGAACCCGCCAGTCATCACTATTGGTGATGGAAGAGGACGGCGCCGCATATGTGGCCCGTCCTCGCATTTTTGTGAAGCACTTCATCTGAATGAGTCTTGCTCAAACTGTAATAATGTAGCATTCTGCACACTCATTCATGCACTTCGGGGATAAGTCGCAATGAAGCCCTTTGTTATCGCAGCACTAACCGCAGCTGGCCTGCTTGGGACCTCTTCCATGGCGGGAGAGCGGCCAATGTCGTTTGACGGTGTTGGGTCTATGGTGCTCGACATGGCCGACGAGGCCGAGACCGCATCGTTCGAAGGCGGCGAGAGCGATACGAACGATGAAGAATGCAGCGCCCGCAATGAGGCGTTTGAGGCTCAGGTTGAAGCTCTGCGTGAAGATATCAAGTATCGTATTGAACTCGGCGAGCAGGCTTTTGCCAAGGTTGATATGGCCAAGTTTGAGAAGTTCAGCGAGGCTATCGCGGTCGAGATCGCTGAACTACCGATGAACTTCACTTTTGTTGAAGCTGAGCATGCAGAGGCCGCCGTGGCGGCACGCAAGGTTGCTCTGGCATCGGCAAAAGCATCGATCCAGGCACGCCGCGATGAGCTGAAAGAGCGAATCGCCGTGATCGGTAATGGTCATAGTCGCATCGCGCTTGAGCGGGCTGAGAAGGCCCTGCGCCTTGCACAGGAAGCGCTGATCGAATAGAGGGGATACCCCATAGCTAAAGCGTTACACATGGGCCGGGCTTTCCGGCCTTTTATGTTTCTGGCTCCTTAGACCGAAGTTGAGCGCTGTAGGTCGCGCAACTCTATTACGCAAAGCGTATAAAAAACATTCCGATCATTGCGCAATCCCGTTGCGTCCCCCTTTGATTTCGCTTAGAGCTAATCGCTCAGGCCGTTAGGCCAATGAGACTGACGTATTATCAACCTTCATTCGGGATAAACCCTATCATGAGTAATCAGGACTTCTATCGCATCCGGCGCTTGCCTCCTTATCTGTTCGCTGAAGTGAACCAGATGAAGGCGGCGGCGCGAGCGAGGGGCGAAGATATCATTGATCTCGGGATGGGGAACCCGGACTTGCCAACCCCGCAGCACATCATCGACAAGATGAAAGATACTGTGGATAAGCCCACCACCCATGGCTATTCGGTCTCCCGCGGTATTCCGGGGCTGAGGCGCGCGCACGCAGCATATTATAAGCGCCGCTTCGGTGTGGATATTGACCCAGAAACCGAAACCGTTGTGACGCTCGGCTCCAAGGAAGGGCTCGCCAACCTCGCATCTGCTATCACAACGCCGGGCGACGTTATTCTGGTACCGAACCCGAGCTTTCCGATCCACCCTTACGGTTTCATGATTGCAGGCGCCGCCGTGCGTCACCTGCCGATGGGACCGGGCCGCGATTTCCTGACCGAGCTCAAATATGCCGTGCAGCACAGTATCCCGACGCCTACTGCGGTGATCCTCTGCTATCCGGGCAATCCGACCGCTGAGGTTGTGGACTTGGCCTTCTATGCAGAGGTAGTGGATTTCTGCAAGAAACACGGCATCTGGATCCTCTCGGACCTCGCTTACTGCGAAATCTATTTTGATGACAACCCGCCGCCATCGATCCTTCAAGTGCCGGGCGCCAAGGATATAGCGATCGAGTTCACCAGTCTGTCGAAAACCTATTCCATGGCCGGCTGGCGGGTGGGCTTCGGCGCGGGCAACAAGGAACTTGTGGCGGCGCTTACGCGGGTGAAAAGTTACCTCGACTATGGTGCCTTCACGCCCATTCAAGTGGCCGCTGTCGCAGCTCTCAATGGCCCGCAGGACTGTATCGACCTGCACCGCGAGACCTATAAAAAACGCCGCGATGTGCTGGTGGAAGGCCTTGCTGCGGCGGGCTGGGAAATCCCGAGCCCGAAGGCCTCCATGTTTGCATGGGCACCAATCCCCGAGGACTTCAAGGAAATGGGCAGCATGGAATTTTCCAAGCTGTTGCTCGAACACGCCAAGATCGCTGTCGCGCCGGGTATTGGCTTTGGCGAATACGGTGAGGGTTTCGTGCGCATTGGCCTTGTAGAGAACGAACACCGCATCAGGCAGGCTATCCGGAACATTAAGAAATTCATGTCACGCAAGGATGAGCTGATTGCCGAGTGGCGTGCTAAACAGGATCAGAAGTAATTAGTCATAGGCGCGCAGAGACGCGTAACTGAGTGGAGACATCTATGAATTCGGACTTGAGTGGCAAGATCATCGTCGGCATCGCGGGACTAGGAACCGTCGGTGCCGGCGTCGTTAAAATCTTGGAGAAACACGGTGCGCTGATTGCCGCCAGGTCCGGACGGGAAATTGAAATTGGCGGTGTCTCCGCCCGCGACAGGAACCGGGACAGGGGTGTCGACCTCACGTCCTACCGCTGGTTCGACAATGCGGTCGATATGGCGGCCAAGAATAGCGGAATCAATCTGATCGTTGAACTCATCGGTGGCAGTGACGGCCCGGCACTTGCGCTCGCGCGTGAAGCGCTTGGCAACGGCATCGGTTTTGTGACCGCCAACAAGGCGCTCATCGCCATGCACGGCAAGGAACTAGCGGCGCTGGCCGAGAAAACCGGTGCACCGCTCCGCTTCGAGGCGGCAGTGGCTGGCGGTATCCCCATCATCAAGGCCCTGCGCGAGGGACTTGTGGGCAACGACGTAACTGCGGTGCGTGGTATCCTCAACGGTACCTGCAACTACATCCTGACGCGTATGGAACGCGAGGGGCTGGCGTTTGACGATGTGCTCGCGGATGCGCAGCGCCTTGGTTACGCCGAAGCCGACCCTACCTTCGACATCGACGGCATCGACACCGCGCACAAGACCGCGATTCTCGCCTCGCTGGCGTTTGGTGTAGAGCCGGACATGGAAAATCTGCCGACGGAAGGCATCCGCAACATCGCGCCCGTTGATATCGAATACGCCAAGGAGCTTGGCTACCGCATCAAGCTGCTGGGTGTTGCACAGCATACGGATGAAGGCGTGGAAACGCGCGTTCATCCAGCGATGGTGCCAATCTCGGCCCCGCTTGCGAACGTGATGAACGCTACAAACGCAGTGGTTGTGGACGGCGACTTTGTTGGCCAGACAGTTTATGAGGGCGCGGGCGCGGGCCAAGGGCCAACTGCATCGGCCGTGATGGCTGATATCGTTGACGTTGCGCGCGGGCAAGGTGGTCCTCGCCTCGGTGTGCCTGCGGATCAGCTCAAAACAGCGGTGCCAGTACCGGTCTCTAAACACAAGGGCACCTACTATCTGCGCCTGCGTGTTGAAGACCGTCACGGTGTGATGGCTGATATCACCAAAATCCTCGCGGAAGAGAAAGTCTCGATCGAGAGCATGTTACAGCGTGGTCGTGCATCCGATGGTGGTGTATATATCATTATGACAACCCACATGGTCGTTGAAGCTTCTGTTGCAGCCGCACTCAACCGTTTCACTGAACTCGAATGTGTGCTAGAGACCCCGGCAATGCTAAGAATAGAAGCTTAATCAAGGGGAACTATCATATGTCGTCACAGGATCTGAACCGTATTCTGGTTCTCGAGGTGGTTCGCGTGACCGAAGCCGGTGCGATTGCTGCCAGCAAATGGACGGGCCGCGGCGATGAAAAGGCAGCAGATGCTGCCGCTGTGGAAGCCATGCGCAAAGCCTTCAACCTGCTGCCGATTGATGGCACGGTTGTGATTGGCGAAGGCGAGCGTGACGAAGCGCCGATGCTTTATATCGGTGAAAAAGTTGGCGCCGGTGGCCCGAAAGTGGACATCGCGCTGGACCCGCTTGAAGGCACGACCATCTGTGCCAAGGCTATGCCGAATGCGCTTGCCGTACTCGCGATCTCCGCTGAGGGCGGTCTCCTGAACGCGCCTGATGTTTATATGGACAAGATCGCCGTTGGCGGCGGCCTGCCGGACGGTGTGATCGACCTTGATAAAAGCCCGACTGAAAACGTGACGGCAGTTGCAGCGGCCAAAGGCTGCGCGCCGGCTGATGTTACGGTTTGTGTGCTTGACCGCCCGCGCCACGCAGCCCTTATCAAGGAACTGCGTGAGCTTGGCTGCAGCGTGCACCTGATTGGCGACGGCGATGTGGCTGGTGTGATCGCAACGACCGACCCCAAGACGGGCATTGACCTTTACATGGGCTCTGGCGGCGCGCCGGAAGGTGTTCTGGCAGCCGCCGCACTGCGCTGCATTGGTGGCCAGATGCAAGGCCGTCTGTTGTTCCGCAACGATGATGAGCGTGGCCGCGCAGCCAAATGGGGCATCGAAGACCTTAACCGTAAATATTCGTTGATGGACCTCGCGTCCGGCGATGTTATTTTCGCCGCAACCGGTGTGACGGACGGCTCCATGCTGCAAGGCGTTCACCGCACTGCAGATGGGTGCTACACCACTGAAACGGTTACGATGCGTTCCAAGACCAAGACGATCCGCCGCGTACAGGCGGTTCACGGTCCGGAAGGTCGCCAGTAGAAGGGCCAGCAAAGGGATAGCCTTGAACCATATGGCTGAAAATACGCTGGCGGCGGAACCTCTTCTCGGGGTCCGCCGCTCTGCTTTGGGGCAGGCATGGGTCATGCGGGGTGGCGTGCCACGTATTGCCGAAGCCATTGCCGAGCGGCTTGGTGTACCCATGGTCGTGGGGCAGTTGATTGCGGGCCGCGGCATCGGCGTTGAGGATGCCGCATCCTTCTTTAGCCCATCACTCAAGAAAAGCCTGCCTGACCCGTCCATCATCCTTGATATGGACAAAGCGGTTTCGCGCATAGCCCGCGCACTTGATGCACAGGAAGAGATCGCCATCTTTGGCGACTATGACGTTGACGGGGCCACCTCAAGCGCGGTGCTGTACCGCTATCTGACCGCCCTTGGCGCCAAAGTGCGCATCTATATTCCGGACCGCATGGTGGAGGGCTATGGCCCGAATACCCCAGCGCTCCTGGGCTTGCGCGGGGCAGGGGTTGACCTCGTTATCACGGTGGACTGCGGCACGCTTTCGTTCGAACCCTTGAAAGCAGCGAAGGACGCAGGCCTTGATGTGATCGTGGTTGACCACCACAAGGCAGAACCCGCGCTGCCGGAAGCAGTTGCAGTGGTGAACCCGAACCGTCTTGATGACGAAAGCGACCTTGGCCAGCTTGCGGCTGTTGGCGTGGCCTTCATGCTTGCTGTGGCTCTCAATCGTGCGCTTCGTGACGCGGGTTACTTTAAAGGTGATGTGCGGGAGCCGAACTTGCTCGCGCTTCTCGACATTGTTGCTCTCGGTACGGTGTGTGACGTGGTACCGCTTGTGGGCGTGAACCGTGCGCTGGTGGCCCAGGGCCTCAAGGTTATGGCACAACGGCACAATGCCGGGCTTACCGCGCTTGCGGACGTTGGCCGGGTGTCAGAGCATCCTACCTGTTATCACGCGGGTTTCGTGCTGGGGCCGCGGGTGAATGCGGGTGGGCGTGTGGGGGAGAGTTACCTTGGCGCCCAACTCCTCACGAGCAATGACCCCATGGAAGCACGTCAGATCGCCGAGAAGCTCGACCGTTATAACGAGGAGCGCCGTGCCATCGAGGCCGAGGTGCTGACTGCCGCGATGGAACAGGTAGAGGCCGCGGTGGGTGCCGCAGGCAGCCCAGACACCGTGGTGGTGGCAGCGGGCGAAGGCTGGCACGCCGGTGTTATCGGTATCGTTGCCTCGCGGCTGAAAGATAAATACGGTTTGCCTACCTTTGTGATGGCGATTGATGGCGGTGAAGCCAAGGGCTCGGGCCGCTCGATCAGCGGAGTGGATATGGGGGCGGCGGTGATTGAAGCCGCGCAGCGTGGGCTGATTATCAAGGGCGGCGGCCACGCGATGGCCGCGGGCTTGACGATGGCACCGGACCGCATCGAGGAATTTACCGAATTCCTGCGTTCGCTCATGCGAGCACCGGTCGAAAAGGCGTTTGAACGCAGGGCCTTGAAGGTGGACGGCGTTGTCTCGCTTTCGGGCGCGACGGCTGACCTTGTCGACCAGATTGATGCCGTTGGCCCCTTCGGTGCAGGCAACCCGACGCCCAATTTTGTCATTCCCGAAGTGGATCTCCTGAAGGCTGACCTTGTGGGGCAGAATCATCTGCGCTGCATTTTCAAATCGAAGGACGGCAAATCCATCAAGGCAATGGCCTTCCGGCAGTGGGATGAAGCCTTGGGACAGCTGTTGCGCACCGGCATTGGTAGGCGCTTCCACATCGCAGGAAAGCTCAAGAAAGATACCTGGGCTGGGGCGGGGAAGGTCGAAATGACCCTTGAGGATGTATCCCTTATCGGGGCACCGTAAGAAAAATGCAAAAAGGTGTTGACCGGGCTGCTGTGCCCCGGTATCTAGGCCCCCGTCGCTTCGGAGATTGATATCTGGTCCCTTCGTCTAGCGGTCTAGGACGTCGCCCTTTCACGGCGAAAACACGGGTTCGAGTCCCGTAGGGATCACCATCTCCAAACGACCATTCGAGTGATCGATTGGTCCCTTCGTCTAGCGGTCTAGGACGTCGCCCTTTCACGGCGAAAACACGGGTTCGAGTCCCGTAGGGATCACCATCACTGGCAAAAGCGCCCCGCATCTGTTGCGGGGCTTTTTGTTTTTAAGCACATTTTTCCCGCGCTGAGGCCCGCCCGCGATGCGTGAACAGGCTTCAAGTCCGGATGTGCGAAAAATCTGTCATAAATGCATCGATGTTGTCTCTTTTTTGACAATTAGCTGTCATATTACCCTCACAGATCGCCGTCATAAGGAAGGAGGGTAAGGGGACACGCGATGCACAGACGACTTTTTCGCACAGTATTGAGCGCAGGCAGTCTTTTGGCTGTTCTGGCCGCAAGTGGCGCCGCGCGGGCAGGGGATATTCCTGATGTTGTGAGGCCTCAGGCATCAGAAGCGCAGGACGAAACCCGGCCAAGCGCGCAGGGTGCGAAAGCCATTCTCCTCAATGTGCTTTCCTATAATATCCAAGGATTGCCGTCCCCTATCAAATCCAACAAGACACCGCTTTTTGAGCGTATTGCACAGATTCTGCGGGAGCGGCGTGAGGCTGGCAACCAGCCTGCCATTGTCCTGCTGCAGGAAGCTTTCGATAGCGAGGCCAGCCTGATCGCGGAAACAACCGGTTACGGCTATGTGCTGAAAGGCCCGGGACGCAAGGCTCGGTCGGAAAAAGGCCAAGTACACTGGGCGCTACAGACGCGCAAAAACTACATGAGTTTCAAGGACCCTCAGAAATTTACCGGCAGTGGTCTTTATATCCTGTCTGACTATCCCATCGTTGAAGCGCAGCACAAAGCGTTTGATAGCGACATGTGCGCAGGCATTGACTGCCTCTCCAACAAGGCAATTCTGCTGGCACGTGTTGAGGTGCCGGGCCTGAATACGCCGCTCGATATCATCAACTCCCACTTCAATTCACGGAGTTCGGCCAAAGCGCCGTCAAAACATGTACTCCGCGCGCACCAGAAGCAAACCGACACCTTGGCTTGGTTCATGGACAAACTATGTGTGAATGCGCCCGTGATCGTTGGTGGTGACTTCAATACCAAACAGTCTGAACGCTATCAGTATTTCCGCAGCGCCCTGCCGCTGGTGGATGCGGCTGAGGATTGTTTGACGCCAGGTCGTAGCTGCCGTTTGGGAGCAGAAACAGTGCGCGAAACTGTGCTTTATAACACCAACGACAAGCAGTTTTTCCGCGATACAGCGGGTTACAGCATTGTCGCGACGCATATTGAACGGAATTTCAGCGAAAAGCTTGATGGACGCCCGCTTTCGGATCATCTTGGCTACGAAGTGACCTATAAAATCATGCCACGTGATAGCCAGACAGGAACACAGCAGTGGGCTGCGCCCTGACGCGAAATATCCTCCTATTTGTCAGTTTCCTGAGTGTGGGTGCACCGGTGCTCGCGCAGGAAGTTGACATGACCCGTAGTGGGCAGCCGGTTTATATTGAATCGGTTCCCGTCGATGACGAGCGCAGACGGGACAACTGGGTTGGGCAACTGGGCGTTGGCATGAATATCAGCCCGGAATTTTTAGGCTCGGGCGCCCATGAGTTTAACCTGCGAACCGATGTACGGATCACGTACAAAGATACTTTCTTCCTTGAGAACAACAAGATAGGCGCTGTACTCACGAGCCGCCGTTTCCTGCGGGCGGGTGTTATTGCACGCCTGCATGGTGGCAGGCGCGATGATCTCATTCATGACAATGTGGCTGACGCCGACGACGTGGGCGATACGGTCGAACTTGGGGTGTTTGCGGGCACATCGCTCTATAAGCTTTTCTTAAGTGCGGAGGCATATTGGGGCGTCAGCGGTGCGCATGACGGCATGAGTCTCGAGATTGAAGGTGGCTACCTGTTTGAGCTGAATTCCAGCTTCAAGCTGGTACCCTTGATCGGCATCAGCTTCGCGTCAGACGACTATATGCAGACTTATTTTGGTGTGGCGTCAGGGCATGACAGCTATGCAGCCTATAAGCCCAAGGGCGGTGCCTATGAAATGCATGCGGAATTGTCTCTGGAGCAAAGGCTTGCTAAGAATTGGCTGCTCAAGGGTAGTGTCCGGTTCTCGAAACTGAAAGACAGTGCGTTCGATAGTCCGTTCGCCCGCGAGAGCAGGGCGCAGGCACGTGCCTTTGCGGGAGTGGTGTGGTTATTTTAGGGGGCAACAGATGCGGCGCGCACTAGTGGGGGTTTTCATGATGATGGCAACACAGGGAGCGAACGCGGCGCCAGCGCATGAGGGCTTTGTTGACCTTGCGGAGTTTATCCCGGGTATCGTGATTGAAACGCGCTATGCGGGGCATGAGAATTTCATGGGCCGGCCTGTGCGGGGCTACAATGCCGCCAAAGCCTTCATGAGCCGTGAAGCTGCCGAGAAGTTGCGAACAATCCAGAAACGCTTGAGTGACTGTGGCCTGACATTGAAGGTCTTTGACGCCTACCGCCCGCAGCGCGCCGTTGATAACTTCATGGAATGGACAGAAGACGCCGGTGATACAGCTGGCAAAGCTCAGTATTACCCTGAGGTCAGCAAGGACGATCTGGTGCCTCAAGGCTATATCGCGCGCAAATCCGGCCATAGCCGCGGTTCAACCATTGACCTCACGATTGCGGCCTATACCGAGGACGGGCGGCTCCTTGAGCTCGATATGGGTAGCCCGTGGGACTATTTTGGCCCTATTTCGCACGCACTTTCCATGGACGTGAACATGCAGCAGCGCGCGAACCGTACGCTGCTGCGCTCCCTGATGGTCGACCATGGCTTCCAGCCCTATGAGGCTGAGTGGTGGCACTTCACCCTCAAAGATGAACCGTATCCAGATACTTATTTCGATTTTCCGGTGGAATAGCGGACTGCGCTACTTCTTGACCAGCCGTTTCATATATTCCTTGCCCGGCAGCGCAAGATTGCCAGCCTCTGCACGCGTGTAACGCTCCAGGAGCTCGGTCTGGGTCATGTAGCCCGCCCCGTCACGGATATCTGCTTCAATCGCGGCCTTGAGGCCAAACGGGTTGCGGGTCTCAATCGCCTGCATGATTTCCACGTGACGGTCAGTCACATAGTGCGTCTCAAGGTTCGCGAGCGCAAGGCGGTGCAAAGGCCCGAGCTGCAGCCATATCCGTTCAATCATAGGCATGCTGACAGGATGCGGGTGCGCGGTATAAAGCGCGCGGTGGAAGGCCTGGTTGCCGATGATAATGCCTTCAGGCTGCGGGTCCTCAAACGCTCGGTTCTGCTCGTCATTGAGCTGGTTTAGCTCCCTAAGCTTGTCAGGCGTGACATAGGGCAGGGCGCGTTCAGCGGCGTGGACTTCAAGAAGGATACGCAGTTCCAGAAGTTCAGCAAGGCTCGCGGGAGACAGGTCCGGCACCATGATGCGGCGGTTGGATTTGAGCTCAAGCGCGCCCTCGGAGGTGAGGCGTCTCAGCGCCTCCCGCACCGGCATGGCGGAGACATTCAGCATTTCTGCTATACCGCGGATGGTGAGCGCACGGCCAGGCTGGACCTGGCCGGACATCACAGCGAAGCGTAGCGCGCGGTAAACCCATTCCTGGGCGGTTTCACCTGTTACCCGCGCGAGCTTGTCAAAATTGATGTCGTTTTTGCTCATACTCTCCTTCTTACGCAAGAATGGCGAAGCCAATCAAGGATATAAGCGCCGCCAGTATAGCAAACGGCAGCTGTGTCAGCGCGTGCTGGATCGATGTACAGCCGCAACTTTGCGCCGTCAGCACGGTCGCATCCGCATAAAGACACGCATGGCTGCCAAAGGTGCTAGCGGAGAGTGTGGCGCCGATAATAAGCGGGATGTTGGCATCTGTTGCGATGGCAAGCTCTGCGATGATCGGCAGTGCAATCACGAACATGCCCCAGCTTGAGCCGGTCGCAAACGCAATCAGGCCCATCACGCCAAACACAATGAAGGGAAGGGTTTGCGCCGTCATGAAGGGCTGCGTCAGCTCAAGGATGTAGGACGTCAGGCCCAGTTCCCCGTTCACGTCTTTCAGCATGTAGGCCGAGAAGATGATAGCGAGTGGTTCGATCATCGTCTTGAAGCCTTCGATAAGGGTATCGAAGGTGTCATGCATATCGAGGATGCGGAGCGACAGTACCGCAAACACTGTCAGCGCCAGTGTGGCGATGGTGGCGCGCAGGAACTCCAGGTCGAAATAGATCGTGAGACCGACAAGCGCCAGCATGGGCAGGAGGAAGAGCGAAATCTTCTTCCGGACCATTGGTTTTTCCTGCAGCGCGAGGTGTGCCTTGTGGATATGCTCTGCCCCCGGTGGAATGCAGTGGCCTGCTGCCGCGCGTGCTTCGGCGGCCTTCATCGGGCCAAAGAGCGGGATTTTACCTGCCGCGATCAGCGGTACCATGATCACGGCAATCCACGGGTAGAGCATATAGGGGATGCCACTGATATAGGCCATCACGCCGTGCCCTTCTTCCGCCAGCCCCACATCAACAAGGATGGTGCCGAAGAAAACAGCCCAAGTGGAAATGGGGATGATCACGCTGATAGGGGCAGCCGTGCTGTCGATGACATAGGCCAGCATCTCGCGGGATATCTTGAACCTGTCGGTGATGCGGCGCATGGCAGCACCCACGGTGATCGAGTTCAGGTAATCGTCCACAAAAAGCGCGACACCCATGAGCCACGTGGCCATAAGGGCACCGAAGCGGGTTTTGACGCCGCTTGTCACCTTGTCCATGAACGCATGCAGGCTGCCGGTGCGGACAAAAAGCCCGATCAAGGCACCCATGCCGCCACAGACGAGGATGATCCATGCCAGATCATCATCCTGAAGGGTACGCAGTGCAATGTCGGCGAATGCGCCGACCGCGCCCGTACCATTAAGCATGATGACACCAACGATGGCCCCCGCGAGCAGGGCTTCGATCGGACGTTTGATCCAGACCGCGATGATGAGGACCAGGAGCGTCGGGATCAGCGAGATCGCGCCGCTGTGGGTCAATGTGGTTTGAACGGCCTCAGTGGCTTCCATATTTATCACTCCCCAAGACTTGGTTTCTTATGAACCAATCAATAAAGGGCGCAGACCTGATGCTGCGCCCTTTAAATTGCTATAGCTGAACCCACGTGGTTTTCAAGTTGGTATATTTATCGAGGGCATGCAGTGATTTGTCCCGCCCGAAACCGCTCTGCTTGTAGCCGCCGAACGGGATCGAGAGATCACCGGTGGGGTCCCAACAGTTGACCCAGACCGTACCGGCCTGAATGGCCCGCGCCATACGGTGCGCCCGGCTGATATCCTTGCTCCAGACCGCGCCTGCGAGGCCATAGATGGTGTTGTTGGCGATCTCGATGGCTTCGTCCTCACCATCAAATTCGAGGATCGCGAGTACTGGACCGAATATTTCTTCCCGCGCGATGGTCATCTCGGGAGTAATGCCGTCGAAGATGGTGGGGGAGATGAAATAGCCGCCCGATTCTGTTCGTGCTACTGAGCCGCCTGCCTTGAGGGCACCGCCCTCGGCCTTCGCTGTTTCGATGAACTTCATGATGCGGCTGTGCTGTTCCTTGTCGACAATGGCGCCAAGGTTGGTTTTGGGGTCGAGCGGATCGCCGGGCACCCAGTTTTTTGCAGCTTCAAGCAGCTTGGCGATGAACTGGTCCTTGATTTTTTTGTCGACAAGCAGGCGAGAGCCTGCGGTGCACACTTCACCTTGGTTGAAGAAGATGGCACCAGCGGCGGCTTGGGCTGCGGCATCAAGGTCAGGGCAGTCGTCCATGATGATGTGCGGGCTTTTGCCGCCACACTCAAGCGCGATGCGTTTGAGGTTCGACTGGCCGGAATACTCCATGAAATATTTGCCAACCTGTGTGGAGCCGGTGAACGCGAGCCCGTCAACGTCCATATGGAGGCCAAGGGCCTTGCCAGCGGTGTGGCCAAGGCCGGGCACCACGTTGAATACACCCTTGGGGATGCCAGCCTCTACAGCAAGTTCCGCGAGGCGCAGAGCCGAAAGGGGTGACTGTTCTGCAGGCTTCAGAACCACCGAGTTACCAGCTGCGAGCGCGGGGCCAAGCTTCCATGCCGCCATCAGGAGCGGGAAGTTCCACGGCACCACGGCCGCGACAACGCCGATAGGCTCGCGGGTGACCATGGCGAGGGAGCTTGCGTCAGTGGGAGCAATCTCGTCCATCACCTTGTCCGCGGCTTCGCCGTACCAACGCAGGCAGTTGATAACAGCCGGAATGTCGATGCTTGTTGCATCACCGATAGGCTTGCCCATGTCCATCACTTCAAGCACCGCAAGCTCATCCGCGTGTTCCGCCACCTTGGCTGAGAAGGCAACCATCAGCTGCCCGCGTTTAGTCGGGTGCAGGTCTGCCCAGCCGCTTTCACGGAAGGCGCGGCGCGCGGACGCGACCGCTTTATCAACATCTGCCGTGTCGCAGCTCGCGACACGGGCGATCACGTCGCCGGTGGCGGGGTTGGTGGTCTCGAACGTCTCGCCGGAGGCGGCGTCGAGCCATTCACCGTCAATAAACGCCTTGGTGCGGATGGGCGCAGCTTTTGCTTGCGCCTGCCAATAGGCGTGGTTTTTTTCCGTCATGATAAACTCCTTACATGCGGCCAAGCTGTTTGGCGGTGAGGTCCAGCGCGTGACGAGCTTTGGTGACCAACTCGTCAATCTCGTCATTGGTGATGACAAGCGGCGGGCACAGGATCATGGCATCGCCAACAGCGCGCATGATGAGGCCGGTGTTGAAACAGTGTTCGCGGCACTTGAAACCAACGTCGAGATCGGGATCGAAGAATTTCTTCGTGTCCTTGTCCTCCACGAGCTCAAGCCCGCCCAGAAGGCCGATCGAGCGCACCTGGCCGACAAGCGGATGGTCCGCCAGCGTTGCCAATTGTTTCTGGAAATAGTCGATGCGCGGTTTGGCGGCGTCACCCACGAGGCCGTCCCGCTCCATGATCTCGATATTCTTGAGCGCAACGGCGCAGGCGACCGGGTGGCCGGAATAGGTGAAGCCGTGCACCATCTCGTCATCGCTTTTGGCAATCGCGTCCGCGATGTCATGGCCGAGCGCGACGGCTGACAGCGGCTGATAACCTGATGTCATGCCCTTGGCCATGGTCATTACATCCGGGGTGATACCAAAATACTGGCTGCCGAACCATTCACCGGTGCGGCCCCAGCCGGTGATGACCTCGTCCGCCCACAGGAGCACACCATATTTGCGGCACACAGCCTCGATGCAGGGCCAGTAGCCGGCAGGTGGCGGCATCATGCCACCAGCACCCATCACAGGTTCGCCCACGAAGGCCGCAACGTTTTCAGGGCCGAGCTCAAGGATTTTGTCCTCAAGTGCCTGCACGCAGCGGTCGGTGAACTCTTCCTCTGTCATGTCCTCCCCAAACTTGTAGAAGTGTGGGGTAGGGCCGATGTGGTGGATACCGGGCACCGGCAAGTCAAATTGCGGATGCATGCCGGTCAGGCCAGACAGCGACGCCGCGATGGTGGTGGAGCCGTGGTAGGCCCGCTCCCGCGCAATGAACTGCTTGCGCTGGGGCTGGCCCTTGAGGTTCCAGTAGTATTTTATCAGCTTGTATGCGCTATCAACCGCTTCGGAGCCGGAGCAGGCGAAGAGTACCTGCGAGATGCCCTCAGGTGTTTTCTCCGCCACGCGGGCTGCCAGTTCCGTGGCATAGGGGTTTGAGGTCATGAAAAAGAGATTGTAGTAGGAAAGCTCCCGCATTGCTTTGGTCGCCGCTTCCACAATCTCTTCGTTCCCGTACCCCACTTGCGTGCACCACAGTCCGGCCATGCCGTCCAGTATCTTATGGCCTTCGGAATCGGTCAGATACACGCCCTTGGCGCCCGTGATCATGCGCACGCCGCGCCCCCGGAGCGTTGGATGGGCGGTGAATGGATGCAAATGGTGGTCCGCATCCTGGCTCTGCCAGAATTTCGTCTGGTTGGAGATCTGGTTCATTTTTCTTACACCGCCCTCTCTTAAACTGTCAGTAGAAGGTATTTTGTTTCCCACGGGCTCAGGACGGAGGAATAGCTGTCGTATTCCATGGTCTTGGCGTCGAGATAGGTTTCCACAAACCCTTCACCGAGGATTTCCTTGAGCGCCGTGCTGTTGCGCATATTTTTGATGCCTTCAAGGAAGTGGCTCGGCAGCGACCGGCCACGCGCTTCATACGCGGAACCCCGGAACTCGGGCGACGGCTCAAGTTCGCCCTTCATGCCGAGATAACCGCACGCCAGTGACGCCGCGATGGCGAAATAGGGGTTCACGTCGGAACCCGATACCCGGTTCTCGATACGGCGGCTTTCTTTCGCACCGCCCGGCACACGCAGGCCGACGGAGCGGTTCTCCCGGCTCCAGTGCGTGTTCGTCGGTGCAGACCATGCGAGAGAGAAGCGGCGGTAGCTGTTCACAAACGGTGCGATCAGCGGCATGGCCTCATGCATGTAAGTCTGCAGGCCCGCAATGTGGGACAGGAACAGCTTGGAATGGCTGCCATCCTCATTGGAGAAGATGTTCTTGCCGGTCTCAAGGTCTACCACCGACTGGTGCAGGTGCATCGCGCTGCCATAGGTGTCCGGGTAGGGACTTGCCATGAAGGTCGCGAACATATTGTGGCGGATGGCAATCTGGCGAAGGATACGTTTGAAGAGGAACGACTGGTCGGCGACATTGAGCGCCGGGCCGTGCACCACGTTGAACTCAAACTGGGCCGGGCCAGCTTCGTGGATAAGCTCGTCCACATTGATGCGCTGGGCTTCGCACGCGTCATAGACATCGTCGAAATAGGGCGCAAATTCATCAAGGCTGTCGATCGAGTATGGTGCCGAACCGGAGTCGCGGCGGCCTGACATGCCAACAGGAGAAATCGGTGAAGATTCAACGTCTTCTTGTCGGTCAATCAAGTAAAACTCGAACTCTGGCGCGACGATGGGCTGCCAGCCTTCAGCTTCATAAAGTTTGAGCACGCGCTTGAGCACCTGCCGCGGCGAGAAAGCGACCGGGTCACCGTTATCAAGCTCGCAGTCACAGATAACCGCGGCCGTCGGTTCCGGTTGCCAAGGCGTCATGCACAGGGTGTCAAGATCGGGCAGCAGCACAACATCGCGCTCGGTCTCCGACAGGTAATCATTGAGTGCATAATCCCCCGTGATGGTCATGCCAAACACGGTTTCCGGGAGGCGCAGGCCGCGGGTCTTCAGGCCGTCAATGAATTTGGTGCGGGGCATGGACTTGCCGCGGGCGATGCCTGCGTTGTCCGCGACCATGCACTCGATATCATCGATGTTTTCGGCCTTCAGCCATTTGTCCAGTTCCTCGATGCGATTTGCATCATACATGGATCACCAATGCAGGCCCATTACTGGGCTCTGTCCTTCTCTGGTTTGGGGCCTCAAGCCCGTTTTGAGGCGCGAACGGCATCGCCGAACGCGCGAAACAGTTTGGTGGACTGCGGGTTTTCCCACGCCTTCCACTCCGGGTGCCATTGAACGGCGAGGGCGAAGTTTTTCGCCCCTTCGACCGACACCGCTTCAATTGTTGTATCTGGCGCAACCGCCTCAACCCTCAGGCCGGGGGCGAGGTCGCGGATGGCCTGGCCATGTACCGTGTTGACCATGAACTCATGCTCACCCACGATGCCCTCAAGCACGCCGTCTTTGGTCACGGTCACGCTGTGCGCCGGGCCATACTGTACCTCAACCGGGTCATCCTTGTTTTCCCGGTGGTCCATGCGGCCTTCAATCTCGTGCACACGCGGATAGAGCGTACCGCCAAGCGATACGTTCAACTCCTGCAAACCCCGGCAGATGCCGAACATGGGCATTCCAGTATCAAGTACCGCACGCACAAGGGGCAGGGTGTTCTTGTCCCGGTTCGGGTCCTCATGCTCGCCCGCTGGCGCTGGCGCATCGCCATAGTGATGGCGCTGGATGTTGCTGTACCCACCCGTGAACAGAATGCCGTCCGCGAGGCCCAGAATGGCGTCGGTTGCAATCGGCTCATCCAGCGCCGGGATCAGCACAGGGGTGACATCGGCACAGCGCACAAGCGCCTGCACATATTTGTCGCCGGCCTGATGATAACGGTGCGGGCCGTAGGTGGTGGTGTCACACATGATGGCTACAACAGGTTTCATTTTTACCTTCTGCCTTGTTCGGCTTCGATTTCCGCGCGCTCAACCGCCGCGTCGCGGGCATATTCTTCTTCGTCTTCATCGGCTGGCGCAGCTTCGTGCCACTTGAAGAGGTTCATCTCGATGAAGAAGAAGGCAACAATCCACAGGAACGCATCCCAGAAGCCCATGAAGTCACCGAGCCAAGCCCAGTAGCTGCAGCAGGCGATCAGGGTGAAATACAGGATGCCTTTGAGGACACCGTTCCATTTGTAAAGGCGCTCTGTCAGTTCACGGCGCAACTGCAGGAAAATATCGATCCACAGCACAATCACGATCAGCACCCACGTGCCTGCGTTGACCACGTCAGTCACAGCAAGGCTTTCAAGGTAAGGCAGCAGTTCCGCACTTGTGAACGCATTCAGGTGCTGGTTGTGGAATGTCTCCCCAAGCTCGAACATGGTGCAGTTCTCGGCGGTCAGCGCAGGGAACTCATAGATGTCGAGCGCGATGCTGGAAACCGCGCCGATGGCGTCACATGCGGGCCCCGCGACATAGGGCGCGAAGTCAAAGATGACCTCCATATGGTTGATGTACCCCCTCAGCGCCTGAATGATCAGCACGTAGCAAAGCCCCGCCAGGATATTCAGTGTCCACTTCAGGGCGCCTTTGAGTTTTTCATCAGATATTACATAGGTTTGTAGCTCAAAGATGAGAAGTAACACAAGCCAGCCGAAGGAGTCTGCGGACTGGGAAAAGGCGTCAAAAGCGTGCTCAATGCCGATGCCCTCGGGGAAGCGGGCGGCAAGCGCCAGATACTCTTCATGCAGGAAATAGACAAAGTTGATGAAGATCAGCGTGTAAATGCTGTACTTGAACGCCTGAAACAATGTTTCAGGCTTCAGGCCCAGAATTCGTCGGTCCGATGGCACTATGTGTCCCCCACTCGGGCGCACCGGGTTCAGATACCCAGTTTGTCCCGCATTGAATACCACCAGCACCCGATGGTGCTGAGCGGCACGCTTAGCATTTGCCCGCCCGGGAAGCTGCGCGCCGGCATACCGGCAAACACATCAAACAGGCTGGCGTCCCCATGCACGGCAGCGCCTACAAGCCGCCCCATCATGTGCGAGCTCGTGACACCGTGCCCGCTATAACCATGCGCAAAATAAGTCGATTTGCCAAGTCGTCCGACGTGGGGCAGGCGCGACCATGTGAGCGCGATGTTGCCTTGCCAGCCGAAATCGACCTTCAGGTCGCGGGTGGCCGGGAACAGTTTTTCCATATTGGGGCGCAGGGCTTTTTCAACGTCAGCCACATCTTCGCCGCCATAGACCGTGCCGCCACCGAACAGCAGCCGCTTGTCAGCGGTCAGGCGGAAGTAATCGAGCACATAGTTGGCATCTTCCACACACATGTCGGTTGGCAGGATTTCCTTTGCCATGGCGTCAGAAAGCGGTTCGGTCACGATGATCTGGGTGCTGGCGGGCAGGATTTTGGGGTAGAGTTCCTTCACGGTTTTACCGAGATAGGCATTGCCTGCCAGAACAACATATCGGGCCGTGACCGAACCACGTTCCGTGTGCACAACCGGTTTGTCTGATTGATGGTCCACGCGCGTGACGCGGGTTTGCTCGTAAATGGTGGCGCCAGCGGCTTCTGCCGCGGCTGCTTCACCAAGCGCGAGGTTGAGCGGGTGGATATGGCCGCCATTATGGTCAAGCCAGCCGCCAGCGTATTTGTCCGTGCCGACATGCTCGCGGATATCCGACTTGCTGAGGAGATCGATCCCGCCGCGACCAAGTGGCTTCCAGAGCGCGATGGTCTCAGCAATATCTTTCATCTGCTTTTCGGTATAGGCCGCAAGCACCGAGCCGTGCTTGAGGTCACACTGAATACCATATTTGGCCGTATGTTCGCGGATCACATTGCCGCCCTCGAGCGCGAGCGAGGCCAACGCCATGGCCCCGTCATGACCGACGGTATCCTCGATATAGTCAATCTCGCGGCTGAAGCCGTTGATAATCTGCCCGCCGTTACGGCCGGAAGCACCCCAGCCCACGCGGGCCGCATCAAGAATCACTACCTTGTATCCGCGTTCGGCCAGGGTCAGGCCCGTGACAAGGCCAGTAAAGCCAGCACCAACGACACATACGTCGGTCTCGATATCGCCGGAAAGCGGCGGACGCTCTGGGCTCGCATTAGCGGTTGCAGCATAATAGGAGCCGGTATGCTCAATCTGTTGCATCAAGATAACACCTTACAAACAATTGCCCCGATTTGGGAGGTTAGGGGCCGGATTTGAAATAAAGTGATCACATTTTCATTCAGCCGTCAAGCGCAATTCATACGGGTGAATGGCTGGGATATTCGCTCGATAATGGCAGTTTAGAGCCATATTTTCGGTGTTTCGCTGGCGATTTGTAGCGAAAACTTTCTGTCACCGTGTTGACAGGGTTGTTTAATTGTGATCACATTAATGTCGATCGTGAGGGCTACACCCTTTGACGAATAAGCGTATTGTTCCACAATAATATGAATTCTTTGTCTTAGGTAGTTCTAGTTCGCCCCCTCCGGGCGGCGCGATTTTGAGGGGATAATCATGCAGTTGAGTGACAAGGCGCTCTTGCGGGAGCAGGCTTATGTGGATGGTGCCTGGATTGGTTCTGGCGCCACTTTTGATGTGCGCAATCCAGCGACGGGTGAAGTGCTGGCAAAATTGCCGGACCTCGGCGCGGATGAGACACGCACAGCCATTGATGCGGCGGAGATCGCTTTCAAATCATGGCGCAAGATGCAGGCGAAGGAACGCTCTGCCATTTTGCAGAAATGGTACCGGCTGATTATGGAGGCGCAGGAAGACCTCGCGCAAATCCTGACAGCTGAAATGGGCAAGCCGTTGGCGGAAGCGCGCGGCGAAATCGCTTATGGTGCCAGCTTCATTGAGTGGTTCGCGGAAGAGGGTAAGCGCATCTATGGTGATGTCATCCCGTCCCCGCAAGCTGACCGCCGTATTATCGTGATCAAGCAGCCGATCGGTGTAGTTGGTGCGATCACGCCGTGGAACTTCCCGAACGCGATGATCACCCGCAAGGTTGGTCCGGCCCTCGCTGTCGGCTGTACCGTGGTTGTGAAACCTGCGGCAGAAACCCCGCTTTCTGCACTCGCGCTTGCGGAGCTCGCTGACCGCGCAGGCGTGCCCAAGGGTGTGTTCAACGTCGTTGTTGGCACGAAGTCGCGCGATATCGGTGGCGAGCTCTGCTCGAACGAGAAAGTCCGCAAGCTGACGTTTACGGGGTCGACCGAAGTTGGCCGTATCCTGATGCGCCAGTGCTCTGACGATATCAAAAAGGTATCGCTGGAGCTGGGTGGCAACGCGCCTTTCATCGTATTTGATGACGCGGACCTTGATGCTGCGGTGGACGGTGCAATCGCATCTAAATACCGCAACTCCGGCCAGACTTGTGTGTGCGCAAACCGGCTTTACGTACAAGACAAGGTGTATGATGCCTTTGTTGAGAAGCTTGCTGTCAAAGTTCGCGAACTGAAGGTGGGTGACGGCTCGAAGGACGGCGTGGTCCAAGGCCCGCTCATCAACGATGAAGCGATTGATAAAGTGGAAGAGCATATTGCTGATGCTCTCGCGAAGGGTGCTGAGCTGGTGACTGGTGGCAAGCGCCATGAGTTGGGTGGCAGCTTCTTCGAGCCGACACTTCTGCGTAACGTGACGAAAGAAATGAAAGTCGCCCGTGAGGAAACTTTTGGACCCGTCGCGCCAGTGTTCCGCTTCACAGATGAAGCTGACGTTATTGCGCAAGCTAATGATACGGAATTTGGCCTCGCGTCATACTTCTATGCCCGTGACATCGCCCGTGTTTGGCGTGTGGCCGAAGAGCTTGAATACGGCATGGTTGGTATCAATACCGGTATCCTCTCGACCGAAGTTGCGCCTTTTGGTGGTGTGAAACAGTCGGGTCTCGGCCGTGAGGGTTCCAAATACGGAGCCGATGACTTTGTCGAGATGAAATATCTCTGCATGGCAGGAATGTAGATTAACAGAGCGAGTATTTATGTCGGTTGAACAGGAGATTTCCGAGTTTATTGAGGCGCATTCCGATGTCGAAATCGTGGAGGTGCTGATCGCCGATATGAACGGCATTTTCAGGGGGAAACAAATCCCCCTGAGTGGCCTCAAGCGCTTGGCGACCAAGGGGATACCTTTCCCTATCACG
This sequence comes from Kordiimonas gwangyangensis DSM 19435 = JCM 12864, assembly GCF_000375545.1. Classification (GTDB taxonomy): domain Bacteria; phylum Pseudomonadota; class Alphaproteobacteria; order Sphingomonadales; family Kordiimonadaceae; genus Kordiimonas; species Kordiimonas gwangyangensis. The sequence continues at coordinate 78,807 of NZ_AQXF01000006.1, read as the reverse complement.
ACGCCGTTCCTGACGACGAACGGTGCAAACGCGGAAGCTATCAGCGAAGAATATGGCAGTGACCCGGACCGCATCTGTATGCCGGTCCCAGGCTCCCTCAAGCTGATGCCATGGACGGAACGCAAGAGCGCACAGATTATCGTAACCATGCGGGAGCCTGACGGTACACCGTTTTTCATGGACCCGAGGTCTGTGCTGGACCGCGTGCTCAAGCGTTTCGCAGCCGATGGCCTTCACCCCGTGGTGGCGCTTGAGTATGAGTTTTTCCTTTTTGAGGCTGGCTCTGTGCCGCCGGTGCCAGTTTCGCCGCCAAACGGTATGGCCGCGGCTGGCGGTGCAAACTGCTATAACATGGACGTTTTCTATGATTTCGAGGCACTCATGCGCGAGATCGAGGATACCTGCCGTGCCCAAGGTCTCGATATCATCGGGCTTGTATGCGAATACGGCAACGGCCAATTTGAAGTGAATCTCAATCACACGGATGATGTGGAGCGCGCCTGTGATGACGCGCTCGCCCTCAAGCGTGTGGTCAAATCAGTTGCGCTCAAGCATGGCCTGCTCGCCAGCTTCATGGCCAAACCCCGCTTTGATGAGGTCGGCAACGGCCTTCATGCGCATGTCAGCATCCTTGACGACAAGGGCAATAATATCTTTGGTGCGGAAGGCGACGGCGAGAAACGCCTGCAGAATGCTATCGGTGGGCTGTTGACCACCATGGCGGACGCGACTGCGATCTTTGCACCAAACGCGAATAGCTATCGCCGCTTCGACCCGGACTGGTTCGCGCCAGTTGTACCGAACTGGGGCGAAAATAACCGCCGCCTTTCCGTGCGCTTGCCGCTCTCGGGGCCAAAGAATCGCCGGTTTGAACACCGCGTGTGTGGTGCGGACGTGTGCCCGCATCTGGTTGTTGCGGCCATTTTGGCCGGTGCACATCATGGCTTGACCCACGACCTGGATCCAGGGCCGGAGCTTGGCGAATTTGACGCCGTCGATTTCAAGAATGTGTTGCCGCCGCGCTGGCGCATGGCGCTTGACCGGTTTGAGAAGAGCAAGGTGATGCGCGAGTATCTGGGCGATGATTTTGTTGATCTCTATCAACAGGTGCGTCGCGACGAAGAAGAAGAGTTTCACCGGCAGATCAGCCAGTGGGACTATGAACAGTACCTCAGAGTAATTTAAGGGTTTTGACAGAATGCGGGTGAGGGACAGCATACACGACGACAGGTTGCCGAATTCATATTATGCGGCGACCTGCAACGACATGTCTGGTTTCCGCCGCCTTGAGGGCAACATCAAGGTGGATATCTGCGTTGTGGGCGGAGGCTTCACCGGTGTTGCCGCAGCGCTGCATCTGGCCGAACGTGGGTATGAAGTCGCGCTTGTTGAGCAGAACCGAATTGGCTGGGGCGCTTCGGGCCGTAATGGTGGGCAGGTCATAGGTGGTTATGGTCAGGAACTCTCCAACTTCGCCAAGATTGAAAAGACATTTGGTTCGGGTAATGCCGAGACTGTCTGGAAGATGGGCGTCGAATGTGTCGACATCATTTCCGACTGGGTCAAAAAATACCAGATCGATTGCGGGCTCAAATGGGGCTATGTCGACCTTGCCATGAAAGAGAGCGAGCTTGAAGAGCTTCAGCACTCGAAGGCCGCGCTTGAGGCGCAAGGTTATCCGCATGAGCAAAAGGTGCTCAACGCCACTGAAGTCAAAAACTACGTCGGTTCCGACCGCTATATCGGCGGTGTAACCAACATGGGGTGGGGGCATTGTCATGTGCTCAACCTTGTGCTTGGCGAAGCGCGTGCGGCAGAGAAGCTTGGCGTGCAGATATTTGAGGACGCCCGGGTTAGTGCGCTGCATGAGCGCGAGGGCAAGGTCATTGTGGATATGGACCACTGTCGAGTAACTGCCAATAAGGTGGTACTGGCCGGCAACGCCTATCTGGGGAAACTGGTGCCAAAGCTGGCTTCCCGCGTTTTGCCAGCTGGCAGCTATATTCTTGCGACCGAACCGCTGTGTGAAAAACTCTCGGGTCAGATCATGCCTGCAGGCTTTGCAGCGTGCGACCAGCGCTGGGCGCTTGATTATTTCCGCCTGACGCCAGATCACCGACTTCTGTTTGGTGGCCTTGCCACCTATTCCGGGCGCCATCCCCGTGATATTGTTGCCGCAGTGAAGCCGAACATGATCAAGGTGTTCCCTGAACTGAAAAACACCGGGATCGACTATGCATGGGGCGGTTACATGGGCATTGGCCTGAACCGGATTCCGCAAGTTGGGAAAGTCGCGGACAATATCTATTACGCGCAGGCCTATTCTGGCCACGGCGTGGCACCTACGCATATGTCAGCCAAACTGATCGCGGAAGCTATTGAAGGTGACCGCTCACGCTTTGATATCATGGCCAATGTGAAGCATCCGCCGTTCCCTGGTGGACAGCTTTTCCGTCAGCCCATGCTTGCGGCTGGTATGGCCTACTACCGTATGAAGGATGCAATGGGGCGCTGATGGCTATCTTGGGTAACATGCAAGGGCAGGGTGGCGCAGCAGGCGGTGTTGGTGCGGGGCCGCGCATGAGCCCTGCACAAGCGCAGGAGTTTTTGCGCCGAGGGTATGGTGCCATGCAGCGTGGTGACTTCCGCGAGGCGGGCGGTTGTTGCAGCCTCGTGCTCAAGCATTTCCCCAAAGCCAAGGAGGCACATTTCCTTGTCGGGCTTATCGGTATCGAAAGTGGCGATTGGGCAACGGGTAAACGTGCCTTCAGAAACGTTGTCAGCCTTGATGAGGCCCATACCGCAGGCTGGGCTCAGCTTGCGCGCTGCTGTGTCACCCTCGGTCAATACAACCTTGCAGAAAAAGCACTTCATAACGCGGTGGCGACCGGTTCTGGCGACCCGCTCGTCATGGACGTTATTGGTAACGTATTCAGCCTGCTCGGTGACCAGGTTACCGCACTCGAATGGTTTGATCGCGCGCGCGCCAAAGCCAAGTCTGCGTTTTTTGAGCTGAGCCGGGCCAAGGCGCTGACTTTCCTAGGGCGGATTGAGGAAGCGAAAGCAGCGCTTGAGGCCGTGCTCGGCGAGAAGCCGGACGCTGCCCTCGCACACTGGATGCTGGCGCGACTTGAGCGCGCGAAAGACGGTGAGCATATTGCGGTAATGAATGACATTGCAAAGCGCATGCCTGAGGGACATCCGGACGCGCCGTTCATTCACTACGCTATTGGCAAGGAATATGAGGACCTCGGCGCGTGGGACGATGCGTTCAGCGCTTACGAGGTTGGTGCTGCGGCCCGGCGCAAGCTCGTGAGCTATGACGAGAAGGCCGAAGAAGCGCTGTTTGCTGCACTGAAGTCCACCTTTACCAAGGAATGGTTCGCTAAGCAGGCTAAAGGCTGCAACGCTGAAAGCCCGGTCTTTGTTGTCGGGCAGCCACGTACAGGGACCACGCTGATTGAGCGTATCATGACCGCGCACACAGATGTGGAAGCCGCGGGCGAGTTGCAGCAGTTCGGCATGGCGATGAAGCGTGTCACGGAACTCAGTTCGCCAAAGCCGATGACGGCGGAGATTATTACCAAGGTGGCTGGTGCAGATATGAAAGCGCTTGGTGACCTCTATATGGATACGACCAAAGCGGTGCGCGGAAGCGCGGCGCGGTTTGTGGACAAGCTGCCGGTCAATTATCTCTATCTGCCGCTGATTGCGGCGGCGCTGCCGAATGCGAAGATTGTGCATATTGTGCGCGACCCGATGGATGCCTGTTTCGCGAGCTACAAGCAGCTCTTTGCCGACGCTTACTATCATTCCTACGACCAGGAGGAAATGGCGCGCCATCACCTGCGCTACCTTGACCTGATGAGCCATTGGCGTGCCGTACTCGGCGACCGCATCCTTGATGTATCCTACGAAGAAACTGTAGCTGATATAGAACCTAACGCACGGAAAATTATTGATTTTCTCGGCCTTGAGTGGCAGGACGCCTGCGTCAATTTCCATGACCAGACAGCTGCCGTGACCACAGCAAGTGCGGCGCAGGTTCGGGAGAAGGCTCATACCCGTTCGGTTGGGCGTTGGAAGAAGTTTGAAAAGCATTTGAGGCCGATGAAAGCGGTCCTCGATACTGCGGGCGTGTAGAGTTCCCCGCAAAAGCGGTCTGACCCTTGGGGGGACAGGCTTGATGTTTAACATGAGAGGGTAGTACCGGCCTATGCCGCGACTGCTGACAACAAGCCCGGCTTCAAGTCGGGGCATCATCCTTAAGGGGAGGAGCTTGAAAATGACATCTCTCTATAAATCTCGCACCCACGCGATCAAGGCAGGGGCATCGCTTGCGGCGATTCTGCTGTCTGCTGGTGGTGCGATTGCACAAAGCACGGACGACGACAATCTCGCGATTGAAGAAGTCACTGTTACGGCGCAAAAGCGTGTGCAAAGCACTCAGGACGTACCTGTATCCATCACAGCGTTTGACGCCAATTTCACCAAGAGGGTCAATATCGATGACGTGAAGGATCTGGTGAAATTCGCGCCAGGCTTTGCTGGTGACAGTAAAGACAGCTTCATCGACTATATCAACATTCGCGGTATCTCCACGAACGACTTTGGTGTCGGTGGCGACCCATCGGTTGGTTTCTTCAAGAATGGCCTCTATCAGGGCCGTAACGGTGTCGTGGTGACCTCCATGTTCGATATGGAGCGTGCCGAGGTGCTGCGTGGCCCGCAAGGCTTCCTGTTCGGTCGGAACGCCATTAGCGGCGCTGTGAGCCTTTATACCGCGAAGCCGAATTTTGATTCTGCTTCAGGCTATGTAGAGCTGGGCGCTGGCGAACGCGGCATTCTTGAGATGGAGGCTTGGGCCAACATTCCGATGAATGACAACTTTGCCCTTCGTCTCGCAGCATACCATAGCGAGGAAGACGGCTATGCCGATAACGCGGCCGAAATCGGGGACGACAACCTTGTTGCCCACGACAAAACCGCGTTCCGTGCAACAGCGGGCCTGCGCGGCGATAAATGGGATGCAACGTTGATGGTGGAATATGAGGACCGCGAACAAAGTGGTTCTATCTACCGCGCAATTGTTGACGACGAGACGATCCCGTTCCTCAATGAGGTGCTGGGCCGTGACGTGAGCCCGCGTGGTACCATCCGCGATGTCGACAATGATGCCAAGCTTGGCAACTATGACATCGGCGAAGTGGTCTCCCTTAGTGCGGAGATCAACTTCGATCTTGGCTTCGCGACGCTCACATCGCTCACTGGTTACAAGGACCACGATTATAGCTATGCCGAAGACTTTGACGGCATGCGCATTGGTTTCAACGACTATGCGCAAGACCAGACCGGCGACTATTTTGAGCAGGAACTGCGCCTTGTAAGCCAAGGTGACGGCCCCTTGAGCTGGTATGGTGGTGTGTCCTACTACAAGGAAAACATCGATGCCTTCTTCCGCCAGCGCGGCGATGAAGACGTGATGTGTGCCGCATATTATTACTACTCCTGCTCGGAAGTGTTCGCATACTATGGTTGGGGTGAATTCACACCGAATGCGGACGGCCTTCTGGAAGCTAACCAGGTTACCGGCAGCTACCACGGCTGGGGTGCCTATGTAGATATGACCTATGCGGTGTCTGACAAGTTCGAGCTTGGTGCCAGCATGCGTTACAGCAAAGACACCAAAGAGTTCGGTAACTACATCCTGCCGGTTGCCAGTGACCTCGGTCCGTTCTGGGCGTTTGGCGTTTACACGGAAGACTTTGTCCGTGGTGAAAACTCCTGGGATGCCTTCACGCCGCGCTTTATCGCCCGCTACCGCCCGAATGACGACTGGATGATCTATGCCAGCGCCACACGCGGCTTCAAGGCTGGCGGCTTCGGTAGCTTTGCTGTGGAAGCAGATGATGATGACGTAGGTGATGACGGCCTTCTGCTCGTAGCTGATGCAACGCTCAACCAGTTCGAGCCAGAAACCGTATGGTCCTATGAGGTTGGTGTGAAGGGCGATATGCTCAATCGCCGTATCCGCATGGACTTGAGCGCGTATCACTACCGCTACAAAGACCTTCAGCTCAACTACTTCGACAAAGGCACACGTGTCACCAACGTTGGCCGCGTGAAGTCGTGGGGTCTTGAAGGTACCGTACAGGCCATCGTCAGCAAAAACGTTGATGTGTTTGTTGCGGGCTCCTGGAACGAGAATGAGATTTCAGGCGCGAACGCGGTGGAGCCGGGCAGTAACGGTAACCGCCTGCCAGGCTCGCCTAAATTCACCATCGCAGGTCTCGCGAGCTATCACACCGAAGTTGGTAACGGCGAGATGAACGCGTCGGTCGACTTCCGCGCTCAGACCAAGACCTACGGCGGTCTTGGCAACGTGGAGCAGTTTGCAAACGGTGGCTGGTCTGATTTCTCGGCACGCCTGAGCTATGAGAGCTTCAACAACTGGAAGATCACGGCCTATATCGAGAATATCTTCAACGAAGCATATTTCGACGGCACATCTGAAGCCAGTGACGCCTTCCCGGCACACGGCTTCGGTATCAGCCGACCACGCACTGTGGGTATGAGGCTTTCCTACCGCTTCGGCGAATAAAGAAACAACATGTTCGCGAGGGGCATACGTGCCCTTCGCACCTTGTGTGAAATAGGTGTTTCATGGACGGCGCAAACAAACGCGTGAACGATGATATGGCAGCCTACTGGATGCCGTTTACTCCCAACAAAGATTTCAAAGCCAACCCGCGCATGCTGGAAAGCGCGGACGGCATTTACTATCGCACTACCGATGGCCGCGAGGTCATTGACGGCTCATCCGGGCTTTGGTGTTGTGCGCTGGGCCACAACCACCCCAAGGTGGTAGAGGCAATCCGCACACAGGCGGGCCAACTGGATTATGCGACCGCATTCCAGTTCGGGCACCCCAAAGCGTTCGAGCTTGCCAATATGCTCAAGGCCACAATGCCAGGCGATATTGACCACTTTTTCTTCACCAATTCGGGTTCAGAATCAGTTGATACCGCGCTCAAGATGGCGCTTGGGTATCACCGGCTGCGCGGCGAGGGGCAACGCACGCGGTTTATTGGCCGTTTCAACGGCTATCACGGGGTGGGTTTCGGCGGTATTTCTGTTGGCGGCATGGTCAATAACCGCAAGTTTTTTGGTACCCAGCTTCCGGGCGTGGATCATCTCAGCTTCCCTTATAATGCCGATATGCGCTTCTCCCGTGGGCAGCCGAAGGATGGTGCAGACTACGCCAATTCGCTCGAAGAGATGATTGCGCTTCATGACGCGAGCACAATCGCCGCTGTGATTGTCGAGCCGGTCGCGGGTTCGGCCGGTGTGTTTGTGCCGCCGGTGGGCTATCTTGAGCGCCTGCGCGAGATCACGGCAAAGCACGGCATTCTGCTGATCTTTGATGAAGTGATCACGGCCTTTGGTCGTTTGGGCTATGCAACGGCCTCTGAGCGTCTTGGCGTGGTGCCGGACATCATCACAACAGCCAAAGCGCTCAATAACGGTTCTGTTCCCATGGGGGCCGTTGCAGTGCGCAAAGGCATCTATGAGACCTATATGGATGAGGTGAAGGCCGGGGTGGAGTTCTTCCATGGCTATACCTATTCCGCGCACCCGCTCGCGGTTGCGGCTGCGATTGCTACCCAGAAGGCGTATGCCGAAGAGGGTGTGTATGAGCACGTCCGCGATACCGAGAGCTATTTCGAAGACATGGTCCATAGCCTTGGCGATGCCGAAACAGTTACGGATGTGCGCAATCTTGGTTTCATGAGCGCGCTGACATTCGCTCAAATCGACGGTGCTGTTGGGTCTCGCTCCGGGAAAATCTTCCAGCGCGCGTTCGAGAGCGGCCTCAAGGTGCGTATGAGCGGTGACCATATTGCGATTGCACCGCCGCTCGTGACCCAGAAATCAGATATTGACAAGATCGGTGAAATCATGCGGAAAACCATCAGCGAGATTGGTTAAACCCGCACGACTTCACCAAGGGTCTTATGGTCAAAAAAACAGTCAGGAAAGTGATGCCTGCCAGCCGCATTGGTCGGACCATGGTGGGCATCATTTTTATTATCGGTGGCATTCTGGGTTTCTTGCCCGTGCTCGGCTTCTGGATGATACCGCTCGGGCTCCTGATCCTCTCGCATGATTTCCCAAGCGTGCGCCGCTTCCGTCGCAATTGGGAAGTGAAACTTGGCCGCTGGTGGCAAAGCCGCAAAGCCGCGAGACAGAAAAAACGCGAGGAGGACAGAACATGAGCTATGCCATTTCCATGGATGATATCCGCAGCGCAGCCGCGCAAATCAAAGGCGCAGCCGTACGCACGCCGCTGCTGGAGCATCCGGCACTCAATGATGCCGTTGGCGGCCGTGTTTTCATCAAACCAGAGAACCTGCAGCGGATTGGTGCCTTCAAATTCCGCGGCGCCTATAACCGGCTGTCCCGTTTGACGGATGCGGAGAAAGCCCGCGGTGTGGTTGCCTTCTCAAGCGGTAACCACGCACAGGGGGTCGCCAAAGCCGCTGAGATGCTGGGGATCAAGGCAACAATCGTCATGCCTGAGGACGCGCCCAAACTGAAGCTTGCCAACACACGCAGCTACGGCGCTGAGGTGGTGCTTTATGACCGCTACAACGAAGACCGCGAAGAGGTCGCGAAACGTGTTGTCGGCGATAGCGGCGCGACCGTGGTGCCGCCTTATAACGACCCCTATATCATGGCGGGGCAGGGGACTGTGGGCCTTGAGATCGCGGAGGATCTGAAAAATCTTGGCCTAACACCGGACCAAACGCTCGTGAACTGTGGCGGTGGTGGTCTTGCCTCCGGCACTTTCCTCGCCCTTCATGATGCTTTCCCGACTATGACTGGGTATGCGGTGGAGCCGGAAGAGTTCGACGATGTGACCCGGTCGCTGAAGAGCGGTGTGATAGAGAAGGTGGACTTCGGTGCTCGGTCGGTATGTGACGCGCTGCTCACTCCAAGTGCAGGCGATCTTACGTTCCCGATCCTGAAAGACATTGGCATCCAAGGTGTTACTGTCAGTGACGAGGAAGCCATGGCCGCAGTTCGTTTTGCGGCTATCAGCCTGAAACTTGTCACCGAGCCAGGCGGCGCTGCAGCGCTGGCAGCACTTCTTGCTGGCAAGGTTGAAGTCGAGGGTAAGGTCACTGTGATCGTGCTCTCGGGTGGTAATATTGAGCCGGAAATGCTGGCATCCTGTGTGGGTAATGCGCAATAGGTGAGCGAGAAGTGTGCGCGTTATGTGCGGGCGTTTAGGGGCTTGGCCCCGCGCCCATGATGCGCTATAGACCGGGAAATAGTTTCATTGCCCAGGGGGGCACAGAGTGGAGCCAAGATGATGGATATTCAAGAACAAGAGAGCACCTACAACGGTTTCCTCAAGCATGGTACGCGCGCAACCGTCGCTATCATCCTTGTGGTTGCTTTCCTCGGCGCTTTTGTCGCCTAGTCAAAGTTTCCTGTTGGAATCAAAAACGGCACCGTTTCGGTGCCGTTTTTTGTTGTGCTCTTGCTGCAATTAGTGGCGCGGGATTGCCTTCAACTGATACTGGCCTTCACTCAGATCACCAAACAGTTCGGTCACGTCCGGATGGTTGACCGGCTCATCGGAATCGTCCGCGATCAGGTTCTGCTGCGACACATAGGCTTCGTAGCTCGTGTCCTCATTTTCAGCGAACAGATGATAGAAGGGTTGTTCCTTGGCGGGGCGAATTTCCGCCGGGATAGACTCCCACCATTCTTCCGAATTGGCAAACTCTGCGTCTACGTCAAAAATCACCCCGCGGAACGGGAAAAATTTATGACGGACGACCTGCCCGATCGTGAACAGCGGTGTTTTTACGATTTTGGTATCGCGCTGCATTCTTTGACTTGCACTCCATAACTCTGGGGTCAGATAGGCGTCTTGTACGCTCATGTCAACAGGCCTTGCAATTCGTCTCAAGGAGGGTCCATCCTAACGCAGATTGGTTGGCAAAACATTACCATCCGAAAAAGATTTCGATCTTTTATCATTTGTTTGGGCCAAGGGAAAAATACAGGGAGCAACCATGTTAAAACAAACAACCTCAGCCATTGCCCTTCTGCTTGCGCTAGCCGCTTGTGAACCTTCGAACACAGCGAAGGAAAATGAGCAGAAATCAGCCGCACAGGAAGAACAGGTAACCGCTGAACAGCAGTCGGAAAAGCTGGCAGCATTCTTTGAAACTGCGATGAACGAGCGTCTTGCGCTGAACCCGCTGCAAGCTGAACGCCTTGGTGACCGTAGCCGCAACGACGAGTGGCCGGACATGAGCGATGAGGCCGAAGACAAGGAACTTCAGCTTTATAAAGACCAACTGGCGACACTCAAGACGTTCGATTTCGATACCTTGAGCCCGAAGGATCAGTTGAGCTACCGCATTTTTGAACTGACGGCACAGCGTTACATCGATAACGACAAATGGCGCGATTATGGCTATCCGGTGAACCAGATGTTTGGCTGGCACGCCGGTGCCGCAACGCACCTGATGAACGTACACCGCATCGACACGGTCAAGGATGCTGAGGCCTATATCACGCGCCTCCAAAAAATGGACGGTATGATGAAAGAACTGGCGGCCGAGTTGCAGGAACGCGCCGACGCCGGCATTCAGGCACCAAAATTCGTTTATCCGTATGTGATCGATTCGTCGCGCAACATCATCAGCGGTGTTCCGTTTGACGAAAGTGGTGAAGACAACGTGCTGTTTGCCGACTTCAAGAAGAAGGTTGGCAAACTTGAGATCACTGACGAGGAAAAGGCTGCATTGACCGAGCGCGCGAAAGAGGCGCTCACCACCGGCACCAAACCCGGTTATGAGGCGTTGATCGCTAAACTTGGCGAGCTTCAGGAAACAGCTACGACCGATGACGGTGCATGGAAGTTCCCGAAAGGTGACGAGTTTTACGCACAGTCCCTGAAGAACAACACCACGACCGACATGACGGCCGAGGAAATCCACCAGGTGGGCCTCGATAACGTCGCGCGTATCCATGAAGAGATGAAAGCCATCATGGAGCAAGTTGGTTTTGAAGGCACGCTGCAGGACTTCTTTGAGTTCACTCGTACCGATGACCGTTTCTTCCTGCCGAACACGGAAGAGGGCAAGGCGGAATATATCAAACTCGCCAACGAATATCTGGACGCCATGAACGCGAAGGTGCCGGAATTCTTCGACCTTCTGCCAAAGGCACCGATGGAAGTGCGCGCTGTAGAAAAGTTCCGCGAGGAGTCTGCCGGTAAGGCTTTCTATCAGCGCCCGGCGCTAGATGGTTCACGCCCGGGCATCTTTTACGCGAACCTTCGCGATACCCGTTTCATGCCGACGTACCAGCTTGAAGCGCTTGTCTATCACGAGGGTATTCCAGGCCACCACTTCCAGATCGCGCTGACGCAGGAACTGGAAGGTGTGCCGCTGTTCCAGCGCACCGCACGCTTCACGGCCTTTTCTGAAGGCTGGGGCCTTTATACGGAAGAACTTGGTAAGGACATGGGCTTCTACCAGGATCCATATTCCGACTTCGGCCGTCTGGCCATGGAGCTTTGGCGTGCGTGCCGCCTTGTGGTTGACACAGGCCTGCACGCCAAGAAATGGACCCGCGAGGAGGCGATCCAGTACCTGAAGGATAACACGCCGAACCCTGAGGGCGACATTGTTGCCGCGATCGAGCGGTATGTTGTCATGCCGGGGCAGGCGACTGCCTATATGGTTGGCAAACTCAAGATCAAGGAACTGCGTGAGATGGCGCGTGCGGAACTGGGTGACAAGTTTGACTGGAAGGCGTTCCACCGTGTGGTGCTCCAGAACGGTGCGGTACCGCTGTCCATTCTCGAGGAGAATGTGAATGCCTGGGTCGCGGACTTGAAAAAAGCGTCCTAGATACCCATATTGTTAAAACAGCAGGCGCTGGTGGCAGACACGCCGCCGGCGCTTGTTTTATTTGTGTCACCTGCAGGACAAAAAACTGTCTCAAATGGGTGATATTCGTAGATGGTACCAGTAAAGAAAATGGAAGAATAATATGTACCAACCAATTGACAGCTCCGGCCTTCGCCGCCTTGTCAGCCTTGAGCTCAACCGCCTTCATCCGCGTACGCGTGAAGAGGCCCATCGCGCCATGACTGGCCGCATGGGAGCTTATGATACTGACGGCATGGCGATTGCAGCCGGCATCGACGCGTATTTTGCCGAACGGGCAAACGCGCACTAAAGCTTTCAAGCTATCCCAAAAGGAAAGCCCCGAAGTGGTTGACGAAATATGGAGCAAGTCTCCAGATTTCGCGCCGGTCTCCGGGGCTTTTGTTTTGGATTTCGTCTATTCTTCGGGTTGAAGCAGTTTGTGAAGGTGCACGACTACATATTTGGTCATTGCATCGTCCACGTTCGCCTGGCTTACACTGCGCCAAGCCTGTTCTGCTTCCGCATAGGTTGGGAAAATCCCAACGATATCAACTTTGCTTAGATCGGCAAATTCGAGCGACTGCGGGTCTTTAACTTGACCACCAAAGACAAGATGAAGGAGCTGTTTGTCAGCCATGAATTATGTCCCTATCGATTTGGTCAAAACCGTAACATCTGATTGCTTCGGTGGCGATTATTTAGCAAACTCGCGGCAAAACACCACCATTTTCTTGGAGTAAGCCCGTGACGACACATTCGACCGACAAATATCTGATTTCCATTATCGGCCGCGACCAACGCGGTGTGGTCTCGGCAGTCACAGGGTATCTCTTTGAAATCGGGGCCAACCTCGCGGATAGCGCTTTTGCTGTTCTTGGCGAGGGTTTCGAATTTTCCTGTGTCGCGGAGTTCACTGCTGGCGCCGATGCGGACGAGGTGTCGTCCGGCCTTGAAGCGCTTGAACTGCTGGATGGCGCCAGAATCACTGTCACGAGCTTCCCCTTTGGGCTGGCGCGTGGCGAGACGGCCGTGATCACCCATGTGGTTGATATCTCTGGTGGTGACCGTCCAGGCCTTGTGGCACGTATCAGCGAAGTGTTGATGGACTATGACGCCAACATCGTGCGCATGAGCAGCAAACGCGTGCCGACGGACGGCGGCTTCGACTACCGTACACGTTTTGCCATCAATGTGGGGGAAGGGCGCTTCACCGCGCTTGAGGCCGCGCTTTATAACACGGCGGGTAGCCTGAGGCTGAACTGCGGCGTCGAAGTGGTAAACCAGGACGCCGCAGACGAAGATTAAGGAACCTTAGGAGGCTGAGCCAGGACCGTCGTTCTGGCTCTTGAGCCAGGCGATAAGGCCGTCGAAGCCTTCTTTCTTGATCTTGCTTGAGAATAGGTCACGGTTGGTGATCAGAAGGTTGATGCCTTCAAACTCAAGGTTCACAATCTGGAAAGTGCCGTCTTTCTTGCGTACACGCCAGTCGGCGAGGATCGGTTCGCCTTCTTCGCGTTTCACTTCCGTTTTGACGAACAGGTGGCCCTGCTTGCCGGACGCCGGCTTGGTACCGGTTACTTCAAGCGCCTTGAAGCCGATTTGCGCCATACGCTTGTCAAACTCGGAAATGATATAGTCGCGCATTGCGGTCATGTAGATTTCGCGCTGCTCAGGGCTGATTGTGCGGTAGTGCACACCCAGCATACCTTGTGCAAGCAGTTCGATATCGGTGGCCTCCTCAAAGATGGCGCGAAACGCCTTATAACGTTCTTCTTCAGAGAGTTTGCTATCGCTCCAGACTGCAATGGTTTCATTGCTTACTGTCTGGATGAACTCAATGGAGCCGCGCACATCGTCCACGGCGCGGTCGCCTCCGTCCTGAGCCATTGCTGGCTGCATGAAGAAAGTTATGAGGGAAAAGAGGGCAATAAGGCGTTTCATCGTCAAATCCTTGCTGGCTAACTAGCCTGAATTATTCGCCCGAAACCGTTGCTGTACGCAGGTATGCCATAAGGTCTTTACGGTCATCTTCCTTGCGCAGGCCAGCGAAGGCCATCTTGTTGCCGGGAAGGAAAGTCTTGGGCGAGCTGAGCCACGCGTCCAGTTTTTCCTCAGTCCAGACAAAATCAGCCTCGGCGAGGGCTTTTGAATATTTATAGTCGTCTTTGCTCCCGGCCTTGCGCCCGAACAGATGGTCGAGGTTAGGGCCCATGCGGGAACGTTCCGCTGCGGTCAAGTTATGGCACGCTTTGCAGCGGTTAAAAATACGTTTGCCTTTCTCCGCATCCCCGCCAGAGGAAAGTGCGGTCGAGCTTGGGTCGTCGTCTGCCACGACGGGGGCGTATGCGCTGCCAAAGAAGGCTGCTACGGCCACGATTGCTAAAGTTGCTTTCATAACTACTGCTCCTGACAAAATTGTGGCGGGGTTCACCCCCGCCACATCATGCATTTTCATACTGAATGCCGCATGAACACTGGTCAAGACGGCTGTGGCAGATTGCCGCCCTGTATTATTCGTTGTGAATATAGGGTTTGATCGCGCCGGATTTAACCCGCTCCATGTAGTTTTGGAGCATTTCTTTCACTTCCTTGCGCATAATGAAGAGACCCACGATGTTCGGGAAGCCCATGGCAAGAAGAAGCGCATCCGCCATATCCATCACCGGTGCGAGCGACATCGCCGAACCGACAATGAGGATGCAGAGGTAAGAAAGCTTGAACGCAAAGTCCGCCGCCTTGTTGTTCCCGAAGAGATAGAGGAACGAACGCTGGCCATAGTAGAACCACGTGATGGACGTGGAGAAGGCGAACAGCACAACGGCGACCGTCAGGATGTACGGGAACCAGTCAATTACGGACGCAAATGCTTTGGAGGTCAGTGCGATACCGGCCGACGTGCCCGAAGCATTCGGGTCGAAGGAGCCGGTAAGGATAACCACAAGCGCGGTGATCGTGCAGATCACAACCGTATCGATGAACGGCTCGAGAAGGGCAACGAGGCCCTCTGCTACGGGCTCTTTTGTCTTCGCGGCAGAGTGTGCGATGGCAGCGGAGCCGAGACCCGCTTCGTTCGAGAAGCTCGCGCGGGGCAAGCCCTGGATCAACACGCCAATGATGCCGCCCTGGATACCTTCACCGGTGAAGGCACCTGCGAAAATCTGGCCGAAAGCCGCCGGAATATCGCTGAAGTGGCTGAAGATAACCACAAGCGAAGCCGAGATGTAGATGGTTGCCATGATCGGCACAAGGAATTCGGTTACGTGGGTGATCTGACGGATACCGCCGATGATCACTAGGCCCACGAAGAACGCGAACAGCATACCAAAGAGCCAAGGACGACCGAAGAAGAAGCTCTCCGCACCACCGGTCAGCGCAACAAGCTCGTTCGTGAACTGTGTCGAGGACTGGTTGACCTGGAACATGGCACCTGCGCCATATGCGCCGCCGATACAGATGACGGCAGCCGCAATTGCGAGGATTTTACCAAGGTTCGGCAGGCCATGGTTCGCAAGGCCTTTCGAGAGATAGAGCATAGGACCGCCGGTGACGACACCGTCCTGGTCAATCTCGCGGTATTTCACACCGAGTGTACATTCGACGAACTTGCTGGTCATGCCGAAGAAACCGGCGAGGATCATCCAGAAGGTGGCGCCCGGGCCGCCGATGGATACGGCGATTGCCACACCGGCGATGTTACCGAGGCCAACGGTGCCGGAAACTGCGGCCGTCAGGGCCTGAAAGTGCGTTACTTCGCCCGGATCGCTTGGGTTGTCGTAGGTGCCCTTGACGATCTTGATCGACTGTTTGAAGCCGCGAAGGTTCGGGAAACCCATATAAAATGTGAAGAAAATGGCTCCGCCCACAAGCCAGATCACGATGAACGGGATCGGAGGCAGAACCGGGATGATGTCTTGAAGCGTAAAGAAAATAACGCTGGAAATCGCGTCGCTGATCGGTGCCATCACTTCGTTGACGGATTCAGCAAAAGTTTTCTCTGTGCTTTGTGCTACAGCGGCGCTAGCCCCCGCAAATATAAGAAATAGTGAAGCCAAAAGGCGTTTCATTGTTGCTCCCCAACACTCTTTGAACTCTGCCCATGCAGGAAAAAAATCCTGCCATTTCATCAGTTTGTTCTTGGGACGAAGCGTTCGTCCGGTTAAAATCGCGCTGCATGCTAGCCGGTAACGGTGTCTTGCTCAACGGAAAGATGCTCACGATTTAGGGATTGTGCGACTTTCCGGGCATTTAGGTGCTTTTGGGCACGCCTTTAACGGGCGATTAACCTGTTTGGCCTAGCGTGCGCGAAGGAGCTCTGATTTTAAGGGAAGATCGACTTGTCTGACGCTAACAAGCTTTCGAGCGCTGATGTCGCCAAACTGCTTCAAGACCCGAACGTTGAAAACCGGGCCGAAGCAGCCTCCAAAGTCGCTGCCACGTTTGGCATGAGTGAACTGACGGAGGGGGAAAAGAAGATTGCGGAAGACATTTTCCGCGTCATGCTGCGCGATGCAGCGGTGAGGGTGCGTCATGCGCTTTCCGAAAGCCTGAAGGATAACCCGGACGTGCCGCACGATGTGGCCGCAAGCCTTGCCCAGGACGTGGACGAGGTTGCGATGCCGGTGATCGAGTTCTCGAGCGTTCTGACCGACAAGGACCTGATTGACATCGTGCGCACCCGTGGCAGCGATGTGCAAAAGGCAGTTGCAGGCCGCAGCACCGTGTCGGAAGATCTGGCCGATGCCCTTGCCGACACTGGCAACGAGGAAGTGGTTGCAACCCTTGTGGGCAATGATGGCGCTAGCATCAAGGAAACCACTTTCGGCAAAGTGCTTGATAAATTTGCGGACAGTGAGCTTGTGAAAGCACCGATGGCGCACCGTGGTGAACTGCCGATCAGTGTGGCGGAACGCCTTGTGACTTTGGTTTCCGAGCAGTTGCGCGACCATATCATGACGCACCACGAAATTTCGCCCACCATGGCAGCTGACCTTCTGCTGGAAAGCCGTGAGAAGGCAACGGTTTCGCTTCTCGGCAGTGGCCAGAAGTCAGCGACTGTACAGGAACTTGTCGACCAGCTTTATACCAACAAACGTCTGACACCAACCTTGATGCTGCGTGCGCTCTGCATGGGCGACACCACTTTCTTCGAAGTGGCGCTCGCGAAGCGTGTGGGTATTCCGGTCGTAAACGCATACAAGCTTGTGCATGACAAGGGCGACCTTGGTCTCAAGCGCCTGTTTGAAGCTGCGGAAATGCCGTTCCAGTTCCTGCCGATGGCCCGTGCGGCCCTTGAAGTGGCGGATGAGATGCTGGAAACCGGCGGTGATGACCGTGAACTGATCCGTCAATTGATGATCGAACGTGTTTTGACCGCTGTTGAAAACGACGTGGACACCGAAAACCTCGATTACCTCATCGGCAAACTTCAGAAGGTTGAAGGTAAGGATTCGGACGCTGCGTGATAGCTACTAGGCCGTCGCAGAAAGAATAAGGGGCGCTGGCAGCGCCCCTTTTTTTATCCCATGCTCGTTCGTGGTAGCCATAGGGCAAGGTCTGGCCAAAAGAGCAGCGCGAGCAAGCCGAGAAGCTGCAACAGCACAAAGGGCACGATGCCTTTATAGATGTCCTGTAATCGCACTCCCTCTGGGGCCGCCCCTTTCATATAGAAAAGCGCGAAACCGAACGGAGGTGTCAAAAAGCTCGTTTGCAAATTGACCGCCATCAGGATGGCAAACCATGTGGTGACCATGGCTGGGTCCGCCAGATGAGTGCCGAAGTCGAGCTTGGCGATGATGGGTGCGAACACCGGCAGGATAATGAGTGTGATCTCGATCCAGTCGAAGAAGAAACCCAGCAGAAATACGGCAAGCATCAGGATGGCAAGCACGGTCCAGGCCGATACGCCGGTTGTGTTCATCACCTCAAGGATCAGATGATGGCCGCCAAGAAGGGCAAAAACGTATGAAAAGGCAGTCGCACCGATAAAAAGCCCGAACAGCATGGTGGTTGTGAGCGCAGAGCGTTCAACAACGTCCCGGAGCGTGGCGAAACTCAGTTTGCCATTAAAGGCCGCGAGCAAGAGGGCCCCAAACGCGCCAACGCCGCTGGCCTCCGTGGGGGTGGCGATGCCCCCAAAAATAGAGCCTAGGACGGCGACAATGAGCAGCACCGGTGGGAAGAAGCTTTTGACCACGCGCATGAAGGTGAGTGTCTCGCCCACCTGCACTTCACCAAGGGGTGGCGCGAGCTTCGGGTTCATCACCGTGCGGGTGAAAATATAACCCATGTAGAGAAGCGCCAGCAGAAGGCTCGGCCCGATAGCGGCCAAAAACAGGCCGCCCGCTGAAGTTGACAAAAGGTCCGCCATGACCACAAGCATGATAGATGGGGGTAGGAGGATACCCAGTGTGCCGGACGCGGCGATTGTGCCGGTGGCAAGGCTTTTATCGTAGCCGCGCTCCAGCATGACGGGCAGGGCCAGTAGGGTCATCATTACCACACTCGCGCCAATGATACCTGTCGTCGCCGCAAGGATAACCCCCAGAACAGTCACGGAAAGGGCGAGGCCACCGGGTATGCGCCGGGTCATGAGCTGTAGGGTGTTGAGGAGGTCCTTTGCAACGCCGCTGCGCTCCAGCATCGTGCCCATGAAGATGAACATGGGGATGGCGACCAGTACCAGTTTTTCCACCACGCCGCCGAAAATGCGGCTGACGACAAGGAAAAAGCTGTTCGGATTTTCGATGCCTAGCCCGACAGCCAAAAGCCAGAACAACAGGCCGACGCCCCCCAGTACAAAGGCAACTGGGTAGCCCGTGAACAACAGTGGGGTGAGCACAAGGAACATCAGGAACGGCAGAAGGTCGATGATCAATTCCATCAGCTCTCTCCCGTCGCCGCGTGTGACCGGCTGAAACTGGTTTCCTGTGCCTCGGCATCAGTACCAAAGAGGAACACGATGGCGTTCAGGAGCCGAGAGATGGCAGTGATGCCCAGAAGTGCGAACCCAAGCGGGATAAACGCCTTGATGATCCATCGGTCTGGCAGGCCGGTCGGCGAGGCTGATGCCTCGTTATAGGTGAGGCTGTAGGACACATAGTCCGCGCCAAATATCAGGATGGCTGCGACATAGGGCAGCAAGAATACCGTGCAGCCCAGAAGCTCGATCCAGGCGCGTGTGCGCGCGCTCAGCCGCTCACTCACCAGTTCAATCCGCACATGGGCATTGCGGCTGTAGGCCCAGCCCAGGCACAGCAGGAACAGTGCGCCGTGCAGGTGCCATTCAAGTTCCTGCAGCTTGGTGGAGCCGATAACAAACCAGCGCCGCAAGGTGACATCAGTGATGATCACCAGCATCAGGAGCACAATGGCCCAGGCGCCGATACGGCCCATGAGGGTGGACAGCCGCTCAAGCTGCCGCGCGAATGAGAGCAGGGCACGCATGGTCTAATCCTTCAGGTAGCCGCGGTCCGCCCAGCCACGATATTTCGCCCTGAACGCTTGCAGGGAATTCCATACGCGGGCAAACTCGGGGTCCTTCTCCGTCAGTTCCGCAGCTACTTCTTCCCACGCGCCTTTGTATGCCGCGAGCATTTCGGGCGGCCATGTATGGATTTGCACGCCTTTTTCCTCCAGCGCGATCATCGCGTCGGCTTGTAGCGCTTCGCCTTCGGAAATGCCGTACCGCACGTTGGCGGAGCAGGCGGCCTCAATCTGAACCTTCTGGGTTTCGTTCAGGCTGTTCCAGGCATCGAGGTTGATCATCAGTTCATAGAAAGTGGATTGCTGGTGCCAGCCTGGGAAATAATAGTGTTTGGCCACCTCATAAAAGCCCATGCGGTAGTCAACTGCGGGCATGGCATATTCGGTCGCGTCAATGGTGCCTAGTTCAAGCGCCTGATAAATCTCACCGCCAGCGATAAGCTGCGGCGCTGCACCAAGTTTCTCAAGTACTTTGCCGCCAAGGCCGAAGAAACGGATTTTGAGGCCCTTGAGGTCATCGACGGACTTGATTTCCTTTTTGAACCAGCCGGACGCCTCTGGGGGGCTCATGCCGCAGATGATGCCGTGAATATTGTGCTTGTGATAAACCTGCTCAAACAGTTCCTTGCCGCCACCATAATCATACCATGCCAGATATTCTGGTGCGGACGGCCCGAAGGGCACGCTGGAGAAAAGCTGAAGTGCGGGGTCCTTGCCTGCCCAGTAACCCGAGGTCGACCAGCCCGCCTCCACAGCGCCGTAGCTGACAGCGTCAAAAGTCTCAAAGGGTGGGGCCAGCACGCCGGGTTCATAGAAGGTGAGGTTGACCGAACCGCCTGAGATGCTGCTGATCTCACTCTCCAGCCGTTTACCCATGGTGCCGATCTGGATGAGGGTGGACGGATAGGTGCTCGTGAGCCGCCATTCAACCTTTGCCGCAGGGTCAGTGGGGGCAGACTGCCCACTTTCCGACTTTTCCTGAGCACACCCTGACAAGCACATGGCACCAGCCATGGCGGCGACGAATACATGCCGCATACCTTCCCCCTTTGGTCCGTTTTGAAATCCATGAACCCTTCCCTGAAGTTCATGGACCATGATGTATTAGCCGAATTTCTTCAGCGCCTGCCCAAGCAGGATATAAAGTTTGCCCATGTCAGATGATACGAGTGTGACGGACAGCGCACTGCCACGGTCGCCCATCATCGCGCGTTCCATCATGCCCTCAAAGTCACGGCAATAGCGTGTAACGGCCTCGCGGAACTCTCCGTCTGTCTGGAACTTGTCGGCAATTGTCTTGCGTGTCTTACGGTCGGCGATCTTCACGGTCCTGCGCATGAAGACCGAGCGGTCGCCCGAGAGATACGCTTCCCACACATCATCCGGCAGGTCCTGCGTCAGCGCTTTATGGATATCGATCGATGTCGATTGCAGGCTTTCCATCAGAAGAGCACTGGTGCGCGCAAAGTCATTCTTGGTGGCCGACGCAATACGTTTTTCAATCTCGGCCGTCTTGTCGATAAACTGGGAAGCACGCTGGGCGATCTTCTCGGCCTCGGTGCCGATACGCATGGCGAGGAGGGCACTCTCTTTCTCGGCCTGGTCGGCGGTCTCCTGATATTCCGTCAGCACGCGGGCGAGCGTGGCTTGCATCTCCTCGCGCAGGAAAGTGATGCGTTCCTCGGCCCGGCTCGAGATTTCCTCCATGCTGGCTGCAAGTTCCTCACGGGTACCCTCAACCGCGCGCTTCATGTCGCCCTGTACGCGCTCGGTCTGGTCCATGAGGCTTTGGCTCGCGGCATCAAGGCGTGTGGCCGCTTCCATGGACCCGAGCGCGAAGTTCTCCACCTCTTTGCTCATGGAGTCAGACGCGGAATTGAGTTTCTTGATGATGCCCTCAGTCTCGGTGCTGATGCGTTCACGTTCACCGGCGAAGGCGTCGGCTGCACTGCCCAGTGCCTCCCGCGATTCCCGCAGCTCATCGCGCATGGATTTGGTGCGCTCGCCAAGGGCATCGGCGGCACCGCTCAGCTCGGCGGCTGCGCTCTGGCCACTTGAGCGCATGTTTTCCATGATGCTCACAAGCTCGCCGGACTTGCCTGTCAGGTCCTCTTGGGCCAGAGAGGCGGTGTTTTGAAGCTCGCGGCTATGGTCGCGGAAACGTTCAGCGGCTTCGATGACCTTCTCCGCCGCTTCGTTGGACGCGCTATTGAGTGCATCGCGCTGGGCGGTCAGGTCTTCTTCAAGCTGTGCGAGTTTCATGCGTGTCTCATTAAGCACGCCTGCGAGAACACCACTTTGGTGACTCATTTGCTCCCGCACGGTGGAGAGCTCTTCGTTTGCGGCGGAAGCTGTTTGATGAAGCGTGTCAGCTTCCTGTTTCATCGCGTCCGAGAGCTCAGACGCTTTGGCGGCAATCTGGTCCGCGCTGGCTTCAAGGCCGGCCGCACCGGTTTCGCCCGCCCGGGTGAGTTCTTCAATCTGCTCCTCGACGCCTGCACGCAGCTGTCGGATATGCTGAAGCGTACGCTCTGCCGCGTGTTCCGCTTTCGCGACAGCCTCGTCGCTGTGACCACTGATAGCAGCCATGGTTTCCGCGAGTGCATCTTTTGCGCGGGTCAGACCGTCAGCCAGTACCTTATCCACATGTTCGGCGTGCTCAAGCACCGCTTTTCCGGTGGCTTCCGTGGTCTCAAGCGTGCGCTTGTTCACCTGTTCGCTGGTAGATAGCGCTGATGCACAGTGTTCCTCAAGCGATTGCCCTGCTTCATCCAGAAGGGATTTTGCGCGGTCCACGGTGTCAAATACCTGCGCGGACATTGCTTTGGTGCGCTCCGCAATCAGGCTTGAAACCTCGTCCGTGCGTTCGAGGGCGTCAGTCGCCGCCGTGCGGACTTCGCCGACGTGGCTTCTGAGTGTTTCTTCAATTTTGGCAGACTCTTGCGCTGCAAGCTGTGCCAGTTCGCCAAGCACGCTCGCCTGCGTTTTCATGTGTTCGGACAGCTCAGCCGAGCGGCCTTCAAGGCCTTCCACATCGTTTCTGAAACGGTCCATGCCGGAAATGACATTGTCGGTCACGGACTGCAGGCGCAGTTCAACGTCAACCACCATTTCCTGCACTTCGTTTGCCTTGAGGCCAACATGTTTGCTGGCGTTGCCGAGGCGCGCTTCCATGGCCTCGGTCGCACTGGCAAGTGCATCAAGGCTGCTGTCTACGCGGGTTTTGGCGCTGTCTGCTGTTGTCGCGGCATGTTCACCTGCACCTTCAAGCCGTGCGGCGATGGTGCTGACAATGGTTTCAAGCGCATTGAAGCGGTTTTCAATGTCCTTGGTAAGGTCTGTCATCGAGCCACGTTCACGTTCCAGAATATCGCGGATGGAAGACGTGCGGGCTTCGGTGTCTGCTGTCGCGGAGAAGAGATTGCTGATCTGCTCCTGAAAGCGTTTTTCCAGATTGTCGATCCGGTCGCCAGCGAGGTCGGCAACGGCCTCAATGTTTTGCAGTTCCTTGGCGAGAGACTTGTTGAGCTGCGCAAGGCGCTGTTCGGCCACTTCTACCGGGGCAACTGCCTTGTGCAGGCTTTGCGCCATGGCAAGGCGGCGTTCAAGAAGCGGATCTGTACGCTGGAATGCAAGTGCCACGAGCCAGAAAACGGCGACAGGTGTTGTGAGGCCGCCGATAAGACCAACAAGGGCCGCCGGGTTGGATGTGAACTCTGTGACCGCGCCAGCATCATAGAGATAATAGGCTGCCGCAGCGAGCCACAGGAGCGTGGACGTGAGTGCGAGGGTAAAAGGCAATAAACGACGCGTATTGCGGGCGCTAACGGCTTTTTTCTCGCCGTCGTCAAGAACGATGGCGCGCGCAAGCTCTTCGCTTGCCTGTTTCTCTTCGGTATCCGGGAAATCCATTTCCGCCTTCGACATTCTGCCCCTCAACTTCCTCACCCGTTAAGGTGTTACAGTTTATGATTAGACCCTATCCGTCAATGCCTAGGTAGGGACTTTTCTTATCGCGGCTGGCATTTTGTTACGGACTTATGGCATCATTGCGAAAGGGGAGAGGTTTTAGGGCTAGGTGTGAGGGGCTTTCATGGCCGATACCACAACAGTGCAGACCAGCGCGCCTGCCGCCAAATTGACGGCGGCACAAAAGCGCTATCTTGAACGTGGGTTGAAGGAACCGGGCGGAAAACTGCCGCTTTTTGACCGGGACGGACAACGCATAAAGGAGCAGACGATCAGGGCATGCCTGTCGCACGGATGGTGTGAACCTTGGCACCGTAACCCCATTAAACCGGATTGGCTTGTTTGCCGTCTGACTGAGGCCGGTCGCATGGCGCTTGAGAAGCGGCCATGAGGCAAGAGACCGGTTGGGACGAAAGTGTTGTGCTCGACGCCACTCACCTCCGCGGCTTCACCGGGGGCGATACAGACCTTGAAGCGCAGGTGCTGCAAATATTTCAAGAGAGTGCGCCAACGTATCTCGTGGCCCTTGAAGCGGCAGATGCGAGCGCATGGCAGGGAAGTGCCCATAAGCTCAAGGGGGCGGCGCGCGGCATCGGTGCGTGGCGGCTTGCGGTAGCCGCCGAGCGCGCCGAGCATGACGAGAAGGCCGCAGGCAATAGCCAATGTGCGGCGCAGCATTTCGAAGTGCTTCATGAACGTTTGCAGCAACTTAGTGACGCAATCGCCGTGCGGTTAAAAGAGATTCGTGATGCCGAAATGATTGACCAGTACTGAAAACAGGCGTTACAAACGATATCAAGGTTATAAGCCCAACTGGGGCATGCGTTTTTAGTGCTTTCGGGGCGGGGGTAATGTAAGGCGACTATATGACCGATTATGATTTTGACCGGGTCAATATCCTCTTGGCGGAAGACAGCCCGTTTATCCGCTCTCTGCTTGTAAATTCCCTGAAAGTTCTGGGTGTCGGCAACGTATTTGCCGTGGAGCATGGCGGCGACGCCATTCATTTCCTGCAGCGCGTGAAGAACGAGCCCATGAAAGTGGGCGTGCAGCAGATTGATATCATCATCTCCAATTGGGATATGCACCCCATCGACGGCATGATGTTCCTGCGCTGGGTGCGGCGGCACAAGGACAGCCCAGACCGCTTTGTGCCCTTTGTGATGATCACGTCCTACACCGAGCCCGAGCGTGTTTTGCAGGCGCGGGAAATGGGCGTGACGGATATGCTGGCCAAGCCGTTCACCATCAAGAATATCGGTGAGAAGCTGATCAATATCATCGAGCGACCACGCCAGTTTGTGCACACGAAAGACTTTTTCGGTCCTGATCGCAGGCGCCAGAAGCTCGAGCATGATGGCCCCGAACGCCGTGTCCTGACAGACAAAAGCGAAGGTGTGGAGATTATCCGTGGATAAGAAAAAGCCAGTCATCGTTCGCTTCTACCGGTTCAAGAACCGGCTCAAGGAAAAAACCGCAGGCCTCGCACCTGGGCAGGTCGGTATTTCGCCTGAAGCGCTGCAGGCCGCGGAGCAAGCCTTGACCAAGATGGCTGAGGATTATCCTGATTGGGTATCCGGCCTGATTGTGAAGCTTCAGGAACAGCATGGGCGCTGTGTGGATACACCCGAGAAGCGGCGCGAATGCTTTGAGGAAATTCACCGCATCGCCCACGATATGAAGGGGCAGGGCGGTACCTTCGGCTACCCGCTGATCACCGTATTCGCCGATAGCCTCTATGGCTTCACCTACCAGCGCGATGCGATCTCGGATAGTCAGGTTGAGCTGATCAAATCCCACCTTGATGCCATGCGTGCGGTCATCCGTGGCCGGGTGAGCGGTAATGGTGGCGAGATTGGCGAGAAGCTGACCCAAAGCCTGAATGACGCAATCCAGAAATACACCGACTAGTTACCGCAATAGTCCGGAATGAAAAAGGGGCCTTTCGGCCCCTTGATTTTTAGATGGTCTGGCGCTCGTCAAGCCATGCTATTTCTTGGCAGCACGTTTGCGAAGGTCGAGCGCGTTGTCCATGATATGGAAGACCACATTCTGCTCCATCGTGCCGCGCACGAAATGAGAGCGCGGGCCAATACCAAAGAGCGCAACATCTTCACCGCCGTGGGTTTCCGAACCACGTGGGATAAGGGACTGTTGCAGGAATTTCGGGTCCTGAACTTGCTCATCGGTCAACTCAGGGCGCTCGCCCGGCACGGCACCTGGGCCGTTGTGGTAGCCAAGCGTGGTGTACGGCTTATGGTCGCCTGCAAGCGCGTGCTCGCTCTCATGCACTTCGGTCACGAGGCCAAAGATCGGGTTGCCGCGTTTCGGGTAGCCGGCGATCGTGAACACATGGCTGTGGTCAGCGGTGACAAGGATGAGTGTTTCATCAAGGTCAACCATTTCCATTGCTTTGCGCACAGCTGCGGACAGGGCAACGGCGTCATTGAGCGCGTTATAGGCGCTGCCTGCATGGTGGCCGTGGTCAATACGGCCACCTTCCACCATAAGGTAGTAGCCGTTCTTGTTTTTGCTCAGCATGTTGATGGCGGTTTCCGTCATCGTGGCGAGCTCAGGTTGCTCGTCACTACGGCTGGCCGAGAACTGCATGTGTGAATTGTCGAACAGGCCGAGGAGCTTGTCTGTCTTTGAAAGGTCAACAGCGGCGAGGTCGGCTGCGTTTTCCACATAAACAGCGTTTTTGTTGTTAGCTACCCATTCCTCAGTGATGTTGCGACCGTCTTCGCGCTTGCCTTTGCCGGTGCCTGTCGGCAGGAAGTTCGCGCGGCCACCACCAAGGGCAACCTCAAGACCGTTGCCCATCATGGGGTCAAGGATTTGCTGCGCGATATCGCGGCAGCCTGCTTCCTTGGCTTCCGCTGGTACATCCTTGTCTGATTCCCAGTCACGCATGGGCGAGTGAGCGTATACCGCAGCCGGCGTCGCGTGGGTCAGGCGAGCGGTGCTGACAATGCCTGTGCTGAGGCCGATTTTCTCAGCGTAATACGCAAGCGGCGTTACGGCCGTAAAGGTATCATCTGCACAGGTTTTCTGCAGCTGGGTCGGTGGCGTGTTGATAACGCCGATGCGGGTTTTTATGCCGGTATTGAGGGCCGATGCCGTACCCGCGGAATCTGCGACCTGCGCATCTACATTATAGGTTTTCACGAGGGCGGTGTTGGGGAACTTCTCAAAGCTGAGGTAGTTTTCCTCGCCTGTTTCCCCGCGAAGCTGCCCTTCAAGAATACGGGCTGCCGTCAGCGTGGAAACGCCCATGCCGTCACCAACAAACAGAATTACGTTTTTGGCACGCTTGTTGTTGATCTTGTATGCAGCGCGCTCGGCGATGGCGTTTTCGCCGTCTTTGAGCCAGCTTTCGGTCGTGCCGATGGTATCGTCGGCGGCGGTGCCGCTGGCGCTAAGAATTGCGGCGAGGATGAAGCCGCGAATGACCCCTTTTGTCATTTATAGTCCCCTATGTGCATTAACGGTTGGTGTTGGGCGCCGTATGCGCTTTAGCTGTAGCAAGAAAACGCTTCTCAATAAAAGGTGAATTTGACGCTTTAGAGTCAGTCAGCCGAATTTGTGCAAGAGGAGTAATGGAATACGGTTCTAACCTTCGGTAAATAGCTGATAAACTTTAGACTTATCGGTTTATCGACAGAGCGCATATTTCGTTCATTTTGCCGAATAGGGGGTGAAATCCTCGCGTCTTTCACCATGTAATAAATGTCAGCGGCAAAACGTCGCGGCTAAAAACATAAACGAAACACGACACAATCTAGCGAGGAGAACTTTCATGAAATATGGATTCATCAAGTCTGCGGCAGTGGCGGCAACCTTTGGTGCATTGGCAATGGCGGCACCGGCAAATGCGGGTCAGGACGACGGCCTCAACGCATGGGCCAAATCCGCCGGTGTGGCGGTTGACGAGGTGATGGTCTACCCGACGATGGCGCTCAAGCGCGGTGAAGAAGGGATGACACGCATCCACGTCACGGTTGACCGGGACGGCAACGTTGTTGCATCCGAGAAAATGGTGAAAGCCGATAGCTGGCACATCAATGCGGCGGCAAAACGTGTACTGCAGCGCGCCGATTTCCCGGCACTTCCAGCAGCCTATCGTGGGCAGGAGCTCAGCTTTGCGCTTCAGCTCAACTATGCGATTGCAGGTTCGGCACAGGAAGCCGCGGCGCTTGAGCGTCAGGCATCGGTGACGAGCCGCGAGATTGCAAGCAACCGTGGCCCGGTGACAGCCAGCATCCAGATTTTGGATGCGGAATAGAAATATCAATGATTGGGTAGGGAAAAGGGGCCGGCTTCGGCCCCTTTTTTATTAGCGCAAAGCTTTGATCGCGTCTTCAAGGCCCGAAAGGGAGAGCGGGAACATGCGCCCTTCCATCAAGGTCTTCATCATCTGGATGGAGTGGGAATATTCCCAGTGTTTCTCGGGGATGGGGTTCAGCCACACAGCCTTCTGGTAAATGTCGGTCATGCGCCGCATCCATACTTCGCCAGATTCTTCGTTCCAATGCTCGACCGAGCCACCCGGATAGGTGATCTCATAAGGGCTCATGGACGCGTCACCGACAAAGATGATTTTATAATCATGCGGGAAGGTGTGCATCACATCCATGGTGGGTGTGGTGTCGCTCATGCGCCGCACATTGTCTTTCCATACACGCTCATAAAGGCAGTTGTGGAAATAGAAGAATTCAAGGTGCTTGAATTCGCTGCGCGCGGCGGAAAACAGTTCCTCACACACCTTGATGTGCGGGTCCATGGAACCACCAACATCAAGAAACAGCAGGATTTTTACCGCATTGTGGCGCTCTGGCACCATCTTGATATCGAGGAAGCCGTTGTGTGCAGTGGCTTTGATCGTGCCATCGAGATCAAGCTCTGTCGCTTCACCTTCGCGGGCAAACTGCCGTAGTTTCCTGAGCGCTACCTTGATGTTGCGCGTACCCAGCTCAATGGTGTCATCAAGATTTTTGTATTCCCGCTTGTCCCACACCTTGATGGCGCGGCCGTGGCGGCCCTCTTTCTGGCCGATGCGCACACCTTCAGGATTGTAGCCATAGGCGCCAAAGGGACTGGTGCCCGCGGTGCCGACCCATTTGTTGCCGCCCTGGTGGCGACCTTCCTGTTCCTCAAGGCGTTTCTTGAGGGTTTCCATGATCTCGTCCCACGAGCCCATCGCCTCAATTTTTTCCATCTCTTCCTTGGAGAGATAGAGCTCCGCCATTTTCTTCAGCCATTCCTCGGGAATATCGACCGTATCGTCGCCGATAAATTCGATGCCTTCAAAGACCTTTCCAAATACGCGGTCGAACTTGTCGAGGTTTTTTTCGTCTTTCACGAAGGCGGAGCGGGACAGGTAATAGAAGTCATCCACGCTGAAATTGGAGCAGCCGGCTTTCATCGCCTCCATCAGCATCAGGTATTCCTTGATGCTGACAGGGACGCCTCCTTCTTTGAGTTCATAGAAGAAGTTTGTGAACATGATGGGCTTAACCCGAGGTGCGGCGGTTCATGAACGCGAGGCGCTCAAAGAGATGCACATCCTGCTCGTTCTTGAGCAGCGCGCCATGCAGCGGCGGGATCAGCTTGCTTGGGTCCTTGGACTTGAGCACGTCAAGCGGCAGTTCTTCCGCCATCAGAAGCTTGAGCCAGTCCAGCAGTTCGCTGGTGGACGGTTTTTTCTTCAGGCCCGGTACTTCGCGGATATCGAAGAAGATGTTGAGCGCTTCCTTGACCAGCAGTTGCTGGATATCCGGGTAGTGCACCGCGATGATGTCTTTCATCGTGTCCTTGTCGGGGAACTTGATGAAGTGGAAGAAACAGCGGCGCAGGAAGGCGTCCGGCAGTTCTTTCTCGTTGTTCGAGGTGATGATTACGATTGGGCGGTTTTTCGCCTTGATCGTCTCGCCGGTCTCATAGACATGGAATTCCATGCGGTCGAGCTCCAGCAAGAGGTCGTTCGGGAATTCAATATCCGCCTTGTCAATCTCGTCAATCAGCAGCACCGGCGTCTCGTCGCTCTCAAACGCTTCCCACAGTTTGCCGCGCTTGATGTAGTTCTTGATATCCTTGACCTTTTCGTCGCCGAGCTGGCTGTCGCGCAGGCGGGATACGGCATCGTATTCATAAAGGCCTTGCTGCGCTTTGGTCGTGGATTTGATGTGCCATTCAATCAGCCGCATGCCAAATGCGTCAGCAACTTCCTGCGCAAGAACTGTTTTACCCGTGCCGGGCTCGCCCTTGATAAGCAGGGGGCGGCGCAGGGTTGCGGCCGCGTTGACGGCCACTTTCAGGTCTTCGGTGGCAACATATTTTTCGGTGCCGGCAAATTTCATACTCTGGGTCTCCCAACGTACTGGTAACGCGCGCTCTGGCAGCGTGTTTGTGGCGGGTATAAATCTTTGTCTCTTAGCTAGCGCTCAGGCGCTCAAAGTCCAGCGGAAAAAATGAATAGTCACTATGCTACAAACAATAAAAACCCGTTCCGCGCCTGATGGGGTAGGGCGGATACAGGATCAAATTTCACGCGCAGAGTTCGGCGCTGCGCTAATCTAAAATACGCGGCGCCAAACTAAGCTTTGTCGTCGACCGTCAGCCCCGCTACCTCGCGGTAGTAGGACAGGAATTCGAGAATGCTCTCCGGCGGAAACTGTTTAATCACTTCGCCAGATTCATTGTCGATATTCAGATAAACGAAACGTCCAGTCTCGTCATCGCGGTCAATTCGCAACCGGGTATTAGGTAGTGCCTGATCTTCGGGGATAAATTTTTCCAGTGCCTTGGCCGCCTTATCAAGGGGCGAATTTACTGGAACGTCCTCTCCGCCGAGAGTTTCAACACTTTTTACCAGTGCGGGTTCCGACCCGCTTTTCTCCGTTTGAACAGAGGATGAAAAGCGGTCGATACCAGCTGACCCGGAACTACTCGTGCGGTTGGAACGCAGGTCTACGACCTGGGCAACACCGCTTGTATTTCCAATCTCAGTCATCGGTCCACTCCGAGTGATACGCTTGTGCGTCACTTCTCATCGTCCTAGCTGCTCTTACCAATCAAGAGGATGGGTGAGCCAGTAGGCTCACCCATATACCTATTAACGGAAGAGGCCCAGTACCGTCGAAGGCGCCTGGTTGGCGATCGACAGAGCCTGGAGGCCAAGCTGCTGCTTAACTTGCAGTGCTTGCAAGCTTGCAGATTCTTTAGCCAGGTCAGCGTCAACGAGGTTACCGATACCGACTTCGATCGAGTCAGACAGCTTGTCAACGAAGCCGCGCTGCAGTTCGATACGTTTTGCGCCGGAACCGAGTTCGGAGAGGGCGTCGTTCACGTTGTTGATGGAAGCTTCAATCGCCGTAACGGCTGCAGAAGCACCAGCTGCGGTGCTGATGGTGTTGCCCGACGAAAGGGTAACTTTACCACCACCAACGGAGAGGTCTTGTGCACCGATGGAGATTTTGTTGCTGCCGTCATCGCTCGTGATCGCAACGACTGCACCACCACCGCTTTTCACAACGTTGGTGCCGTTGAACTCAGCGTTGTCCACGATCGAGGTGATCTGCGAACGAAGCTGGTTGAAGTCGTTGTTCAGGGAGTTACGGCTTGCAGTGTCAAGACCGGAGTCTTTCGCCGCAACGGCCTTCTCTTTCAGTTCGATGAGCAGGTCAGATACTGCTTCACCAGCAGCAATTGCCACGTCAACCGTGGAAGAAGCACGGTCAAGCGAGGATTTCACTGCGTTGAGGCCTGCTACGTCGCCACGCAGTTTTTGCGCGATTGCGAAGGTAGCAGCGTCGTCTTTTGCTGTGGAGACTTTCTGGCCGGTGTTGATCCGGCTTTGGACAGTCTGGAGCCCTGAACTTGTTTTATTCAGGTTTTGCAGGGCAGCAAATGCACCTGCGTTGGTGTTTACCGAAAAAGCCATTTTGCTTCTCCTTTTTGGAGTTTTTTAGTGGGCATTTTGCCCTCGGGACCTTTTGTCCCGGGTGCATAGATGCAAAAGATGGGCCATGTTTTGTTTTGGGATAATAATATTTAAATATATGATTTTAATGAATAAAATTCATTTACCACCCAAGTTGCTGCTGACTTGTGCCTGGGAAAAATTTGCCGAGTGGGTAAAAAGCGCCTGCTTTTTGAGGCTGGAGGGGAAAAAAATGCCGACCGAGCCGTAGCTCGGTCGGTATGTTTTACTGAAACAGGCTCGTAACCGCTTGCGGGGCCTGGTTCGCGATGCCGAGGGCTTGCAGACCAAGCTGTTGCTTCACCTGCAGGGACTGCAGGGTTGCAGAAGCTTTTGCCATGTCTGCATCGACAAGGTTGCCGATACCCACTTCAACCGTATCCATCAGTTTGGCCACGAACGAACGCTGAAGCTCGAGGCGGCGTGCGCCGGCACCAAGCTCAGAGAGCGAGTCATTGACGTTTGCAATCGAAGATTCGATCGCGATGACGGATGCGGAGGCGCCAGCCGCGGTGCTGATGGTGTTTGCTGCGGACAGTGTTACGATGCCACCGCCAACGGACAGGTTTTGTGCGCCGATCGAGATTTTGTTCGACGCATCGTCGTTGGTGATTGCCACAATCGCGGAACCACCGCTGCTCACGGCGTTAGTGCCGTTGAATTCAGCGTTGTCCACGATCGAGGTGATTTGCGAACGAAGTTGGGCAAAGTCGTTGTGCAGGGAATTGCGGCTTGCAGTATCAAGACCCGAATCCTTGGCGGCAACGGCTTTTTCCTTCAGTTCGATCAGCAAATCGGACACAGCTTCACCTGCTGCAATAGCAACATCAACGGTTGAAAGGGCGCGGTCGAGCGACGCAGTAGCTGCACGGAAGCCAGCCACATCAGCGCGAAGCGACTGTGCGATGGCAAATACTGCAGCGTTGTCTTTCGATGAAGCCACTTTCAGCCCCGTATTGATTTGAGTCTGTACCCTTTCCAGACCGCTTGCTGTTTTGTTCAGGTTTTGAAGCGCCGACAATGCAGAAGCGTTCGTGTTTACGGAAAAAGTCATCGTTGTCTCCTTTCTGGATTTGCATTGAGCCTTTCTGCTCTTGCGTGCGTATGCGCAATCGCTGTGCCAGAATTAGAGACTTGTTTCTAAAGGGTATTTTGCGAATGACGGAGGAGGGGCGGGGAGAGATTGCCGGGCATCTTTTGCCTGAACGAGCCGCTTTTGCCGCGTGGCTGAAATAGAAATGGGGCCCCGATGGGGCCCCAAAGTCGTTTCAGGAATATGGTACCTCTTAACGGAAGAGGGAGAGTACCGTACCCGGTGCCTGGTTGGCGATCGAAAGCGCCTGGAGGCCGAGCTGCTGTTTAACTTGCAGGGATTGCAGGTTCGCGCTCGTTTTGGCGAGGTCGGCGTCAACGAGGTTACCGACACCCACTTCGATTGCGTCAGACAGTTTGTCAACGAAGCCGCGCTGCAGTTCGATACGTTTCGCACCCGAACCAAGAGCCGACAGAGCATCGTTCACGTTAGTGATCGAAGATTCGATCGCTGCAACCGATGCGGAAGCGCCGGCAGCCGTGCTGATGGTGTTGCCCGACGACAGGGTAACGTTCGCGCCGCCTACAGAAAGGTCCTGAGAAGCGATCGAGATCTTGTTGCCGCCAGTGTCGTTGGTGATTGCGATGATCGCGGAACCGCCAGAGTTTACAGCGTTGGTGCCGTTGAACTCAGCGTTGTCCACAATCGAGGTGATCTGCGAACGGAGCTGTGCGAAGTCGTTGTTCAGCGAGTTACGGCTTGCAGTGTCAAGGCCGGTATCTTTCGCGGCAACTGCTTTTTCTTTCAGCTCGATGAGCAGGTCAGATACTGCTTCACCAGCAGCGATCGCAACGTCGATCGTGGAAGTCGCACGGTCGAGCGAGGATTTCACGGCGTTAAGACCGGAAACGTCTGCGCGGAGCTTTTGGGCAATTGCGAAGGTAGCTGCGTCGTCTTTGGCAGACGATACTTTCAGGCCCGTGTTAATCTGGGTCTGAACAGTTTTGAGCTGAGAGTTGGTGTTGTTGAGGTTTTGCAGGGCTGCAAACGCACCTGCGTTGGTGTTTACAGAAAACGCCATTTTGTTTCTCCATTCTGAGAGTCAATTGAGCCTTTTGCTCATGAAAGCATTTTGCTTTCGAAACCATAATTGCACGGGGTGTGCCAATTTCTAAAATTTTATCGAAATCAGCTTAATATATTGAAATTTATGGGGAAAATTTTTTGTGCTGAGCTGTGGCGTAGAATTTTGTCTAGGTAAAAAGTGCCGAGTGGGAAGTTTTTTCACATCCCATGGGGAATTTTTTTCCCCATGGGTGGGCAAAAATTACAGGCTTGAGTTAATGGAGCCCGGATTTGCCGGTGCAGGCGCGCTTGCGGCAGCTTTCGCCTGAAGGCGTGCCTGGTCAGCAAGGCCTTCCATGATGGTACGATTGATGTTGATAAGGTCGTCAATCGGTTCCTGCCCGCGCATCACGGCAGATGAGTGTTTTGATACCCATATAGATAAAGAGATGATACCTGCGCGCAGGTTCGGCGGCAGGGCATTGCCTTCAGCGCCACAATCTGAAGAAAGCACAGACCACATACGCCGATTCCAGTCCAGCGCCTTCGCAAGGTCGGCACCCTTGAAGTTCTTGTCCCTGGCTTCGATCAGCGAGTTGGTCACCTGTGCGAACAGGCGATACTCCACCTGGCTCGGGCTTTCAGATGACTGCTGTGCTTTTTGATACGCTTGGTATGACATACTCTCTTCTCGGTTCGGCCCTTACTAACCATTTCCCCCAAGACGTTCTTCTTCAAATGCCAACAGTTTTTTACAGTTGATCAACGCCCGGTAATAGTTTCGGTCCATGACGTCCCGGCTGATCTTCACACAGTTCTCAATCGCAGCTGGTGTCGTGATCACGCTCATGAATTCGGTCATACGAAGTACAAACTCTTCATAATATTTATCCGTTTCACCCTGATCCATATACATCAGCATAATCGGGAAGTAGATGCGCTTGGCCGGCGTATCCACATTTTCTTCCTGCATGATGTCCTTCTCGCGAAGGATCGATGCCTTGTTATGCACGATCAGCGTTGTACGCCTATCAGCATTAGCAATAACCGCGCCATTTATAACGAGCTTTTCATCCGGCTTTAGCGAAAGCTTGAGCGCCATATAGTCCTCCCTCAAAAGCCAGCTCATATGGCAACCTGCAGCCGACTTTAATTCCAAATCCTTAACATATTATAAGGATGGTGCCTGTAATTTACCAAGAGTAGGTGTTTGGCACCCCCCTTGCAAGCTTCTCTGCACCGGTGCAGACTGCTGCACGAGGGAATTTTGTTAAGCATATGGAGGCAAGGGCTGTGGCGGCACCCAGGGGCAAATCGCAAAAACCGGCATCTTTCGGTCAATCCAATGCGGACAAAATCCGGAAATCGGCTGCAGCGGCGGGTTTGTCTCTGGCTGAAGTGAAGCGCGCCCTGAATGCAGGCAAGAAACATGCGGAGCGGAATGAATGGCCGGAAGCGGTCAAGGAACTGCTGATCGCATGGGATGCTTTCCCTGAAGATCTCAATATTCTCACGGTCCTCGCGCATGCGCTGACACAGCTTGGCGTAAGAGAACATGCCATCTACGTGCTTGAGCGCGCACTGCAGCATCACAAGCCCACGCCGGATGTGTGTTCTGTCATCCAGCAACTCGCGCTTGAAATGGGCTTCAATGAGATTGCTGAGAAGCTCGGTCACCAGTTGATCGCGATGGAGCCGTCGGTCGCGAAACACTATATCAACGTCATGACCGCGCTGAACCGGCAGGATAAATACACCGAAGCTATCGATATCGCGCAGCAGGTGCTGCCCATGTTCCCGGATAGTTCCGACCTTTGGAATGTGCTCGCGTCCTCCGTGCGGTTCCGTGACGGTAATGCCGCTAGCGTGGTTTTTTATGAAGAAGCGTTGCGGCTTGATCCTGATAACTATAAGGCGCTCTCGAACCTCTCAGCTGCCCTGCAAGGCAGCGACCGCGCCGTGGAATTGACCACTCATGCGCTCAAACTGCAGCCGGAGAACCCTGAGCTCCATATCAATATGGCGCTTGAGCTGTTCCGGCGCGGAAAGCTGCTTGAAGGCTGGCACCATTACGCTTACCGGCTGGATTCTCGGCGTGCGCAGTCCCAGAACCTCACCTATACTCACAAAATACCGGAATGGGATGGCTCACCGCTCAAGGGCAAGACGCTTCTTGTGGCGGCAGAACAGGGGGTGGGCGACGAGGTCATGTTCGGCAACTATCTGCCGTTTCTCTATGACGAGGCAGAAAAGCTATATATCGGCGTTGACCCGCGTCTCGTGTCGCTGTTTCAGCGCCGTTTTCCCGACGCGATGGTCATGCCCTATATGGACCGCATGAAGGAAGGTTATCGCTACCGTATTTTCCTCGAGCTTGAGCGCGAGATGGAGGCTGGCAACCTTGAGATTGATTACGCCATCCCCATAGGCTCCGCCTCACGCTTTGCATGGAAAAATACCGAAGACGTGCTGCCGCACCCTGATGGCTTCCTGCA
This sequence comes from Kordiimonas gwangyangensis DSM 19435 = JCM 12864, assembly GCF_000375545.1. Classification (GTDB taxonomy): domain Bacteria; phylum Pseudomonadota; class Alphaproteobacteria; order Sphingomonadales; family Kordiimonadaceae; genus Kordiimonas; species Kordiimonas gwangyangensis. The sequence goes on along the minus strand of NZ_AQXF01000006.1, from coordinate 42,822 downwards.
GCCCGACCCGGAGCGGCTTGCGGAGTTTGGCGAAAGGCTCGCGCACCTTAAGGACAAGCCGATCGTTGGCCTAGCATGGCGGACGGGTATGTCCGGCGGCGCGCGCAAACATTTCTGTGCGACGGTTGAAGATCTCGCGCCGCTCAAAGCCATCAAAGACAAGGTTCATTTTGTGAACCTGATGTATTCCGACGTGACGGAAGACCTGAAGCAGATCAAGGACCAGCACGGTATCGAGATAACGCACCTCGATGGCGTCAACCTGAAGGCGGATATTGAAGCCAATATTGCCATCATGGCGCATTGCGATGTGGTACTTTCAGCGTGTTCGGCGCCAGGCATGTTTGCGCTGTCCTCAGGTCGCCCCACCGTACTTTTCACTGAAGGTTCAGCTTGGTGGTGTTTTGGCACCAAGGACAGCATTCCCTTTGCAGCCAATGCCGAAGTCGAAAACGGCTATGAGCAGAGCACATTCCTTGAGCTTGTCGAGCGTGCGACGGCACGTGTGCAGAAGAAACTGGGTCTTTGATGAGCGCAAAGCCTTATTTTATCGCCGAAGCATCCAGTAACCACGCCCGTGACCTCGGGCGTTGCCTTGCTTTTGTTGATGCCGCGGCGGACATCGGCTGCGACGCGGTCAAATTCCAACTTTTCCGCATTGAAGAGCTTTTTGCCCCGGAAATCCTCGCCAAAAGTGAGGAGCACCGCGCGCGCAAGCAGTGGGAGCTGCCGGAGGAATTTTTGGCCCCCATCACAGAGCATTGTCGCAAGCGGGGCATAGCCTTCTCCTGCACGCCATTTTTCATGGAAGCTGTGGATATTCTTGAACCCTATGTAGATTTCTACAAAGTCGCCTCCTATGAGTTGCCTTGGACGGCGCTTATTGAGGCATGCGCGAAAACCGGTAAGCCGCTTGTGCTATCAACCGGTATGGCAACGCTGGATGAAGTAACCTCGGCCGCTGCGGCTTTCAGGGCTGCGGGTGGCGAGGAACTTACGCTCCTGCACTGTGTGTCTGGCTACCCCGCGCCGCCGGAGGCTTGCAATCTAGCGGCTATTGAGACGATCCGCGTAGCGACAGGTGTTGCCACAGGCTGGTCGGACCACTCGCGTGACCCCGCCGTGCTCGCCCGCGCTATACACCGTTTTGGTGCCAGCATGATTGAATTCCACCTCGATCTCGATGAGCAGGGGGCCGAATATAAAACCGGCCACTGCTGGCTGCCGCATGAAATCAAGCCTGTGATCGACGGTCTCAAACGCATTCAGGACGCTGACGGCAGCGGTGAAAAAGCCCCAACGACAGCAGAAATCGCCGACCGGCCATGGCGCGCAGACCCGAGCGATGGCCTCAGGCCAACCCTGGAAGTGAGGAAAACATGGCAGGGCGCGTAGTTGCCATCATCGGCGCACGGCTAAATTCCAGCCGCCTGCCCGGCAAGCAGCTTCTGCCGCTCGCAGGGATGCCGCTGATTGAGCGGCTGGTAAACCGGCTGGAACGTGTGGATGGTATCGACCACATCATGCTCGCCACCACGGCAGACGACTATAATAAGCCGCTCCGTGATTGGGCGTCGGCCTACGGCCTTGATTGCCTGTCCTATGAGGGCGATGTGAACGATCTGGTTGGCCGCGTCGACACAGCGGTGAAGCAATCGGGTGCAGACTATCTTCTCTATGTATGTGGCGACAGCCCCCTTGTGGAGCCTGAAACCATTTCCCGCCTGATCGCGGCCATGCACGCCAATCCAAGTGCGGGAACGGCGCATCTGAAGGCGAATAAGCCCGGCGGCAAGTTTGTGCATGAGGGCTTTGATATCTACGAGCGCGGTTTCTGGGATGCGATGGTCAAGGTCGCCCATGAACCGTTTGAGCGGGAACATATCGGCGCCGTTTACCACCACCTGCACAAGGTAAAGCCAAAGGCGGTTGCGTGGGCTAGGGAGCCTGCGGTTTATGAAGGGGTTGACCACCGTGTGTCGGTCGACACGCCGTCAGACTATCGCTTCATGCGTCGTATTTATGAAGATTGGTACGGGGAGCACCCGGCAGATAGCATTGTTGACCTCAAACATGTGATCAAGCGGATCGCGGCCGAGCCCGAGCTTGCCGCCATCAACAAACATGTGCACCAGAAGCGCGTGGCTGAGAAAAATCCCAGCGTCGCCATCATCACCGAAATTGCCCCGCATATCGGTCTTGGTCACCTGTCGCGTAGCTTGGTCGCCGCAGCCGCGCTGCAGGACTATTTGGGTGCAAAAGTCACGCTTTATATCAAGGGGGACGCGGTTGAGCGGGATGAGCTCGCCCTTGTGCCGCACCATTGGTATGCGGATACCGATGAAGGGACCGTGCTTAAGGGGGTCGAAGCTGACGTTGTGGTGGTTGACGTCAAGGCTCACAGCAACGCGCTTGAAGACTGGCTTGCAACGGCGGGTAAAAATCTGCTGCGCGTCGCCATTGATCCCCAAAGGATGGAAGAGGCGGCATATGACCATATCTGGCTGCCGTCATTCTATACCGCAAAAGAAACCCGCCAGCGGCTGAACGGCCGCATGAGCTATGGGTGGGATCACTATCTGATCGCCCCTGCAGCCGGCGGTGGCGCAGCTTTGGCGGAGGAGGGGAAAACGCGCCTCCTGGTACTCACCGGTGGCGGTGATGTGGCTGGTATGGGCGCTGTATGGCCCGCGCTGTTCGCGGAGAAACTTCCTGATGATGTGCACATCAACTGGGTTGTTGGGCCTTATGCGACTGATCCGGAAATCCCTGCAGAACTTGATGAGCGCCTCTCGCTGACCCACCGGCCAAACGGCATCCATGCCCTCGCGGCTGCAAGTGACGTGGTGCTGTGTGTATTCGGCGTGTCCTTCTTTGAGGCGCTGCAAACCGGCAAACCTGTCATCGTGGCCGACCCCATCGGCGCGGCATTACCCGAGGAATGGACGGCACTCAAAGGTGCACTCCCGGGCTTTGTTGCGGCTGACCCGGCGGAGGCCGTAGACCTTTTGGCGGAGTATCTGTCTGGAAACGCCACAATTGATGCGTCCTTTGACGATGTGCGCAAGGCCATCAGTCAGGGACGGGAAAAGTTTGCCTTATGTATTAATGCGTTGATTACGGAGAGGGAGGCAGCCGATGGCCGACGGGCAACAGCTTGAAGCAGGCGCGCACCACGGTCCTGTGGTGATTGAGGCGGACGGTCATCAGGTGATTGATTGCGCCGCATGCGGTTTCCGTCATATCGCCAATCTGCCGTCCGCCGCAGACCTCAAGCGCCTCTATGAGGAAGAATTCTACCAGTCCGAAAAAGACACTTATATCGTTGATGCCGGCGCGGATTACGCCTGGAAGCAGATCGAGATGCGCGAACGGCTGGACCGTGCGGCTGAAAAGCTGCCTAGCGGCTCGCGCCGGGTGCTGGATATCGGCTGTGGACCGGGTGATTTCCTCGCAGTCGCCAAGGAACTCGGCTGGGACGGTGTTGGCGTGGAGCCTTCGCCCGTGGCGGCCAAACACGCATCCTCGCGTGGCCTCAATGTCACCTGCGGCTTCTTCGGGCCCGAGAGCGCAGACCAGTTTGGCGCGTTCGACTTCATTCACATGAGCGAAGTGCTGGAGCATATCCCCAACCCGCTTGAAATCCTTGACGCAGCGGTGGGGCTGCTGAAGCCCGGTGGTGTGCTTTGTGTCTCAGTCCCCAATGATTTCAACCCTTTACAGGGTGCGGCGGTTAAAAGTGCTGGCACCAAAAGCTGGTGGGTCATGCCCAAGCATCACCTCAACTATTTCAGCTTCGCGTCGCTTGAGGCGATGTTTGAAGGCGCCGGGCTTGATGTGCTGGGCCGGTCGACCAACTTCCCGATGGAGCTGTTCCTCCTCATGGGCAAGGATTACACCAAAGATCCAACACTCGGGAAAGAGTTGCATGGCCTCAGGAAGCAGCTTGATATCAATCTGGCGGGCAATGGCCTTTATGGCAGCTTCTATGATACGCTGGCCGCATCAGGGTTTGGGCGCCTTGCCATCGTATATGGCCAGAAAAAGTCCTAAGTTGGCGTAGTTTTTGCGTTATTTTTCAGGCAGCTGTAGGCTGCTACTGCACCAACAACAGAAAGTAAGCTGAATGAAGTATATTAGCGATTTCCTGACGGCGGATGAGATCAAGAGCCTTTCGGGCTTTGTGCCTCGCACGCGGGAAGAATATCAGCGCCTCAACCAGCTTGCCTATAACCTGAAGCTGAACACAAAAATTCCGTTCACGGTTCATATTGAGCCGACGAACAACTGCAACCAGACCTGCGTGATGTGCGTACACCCGGACATGAAGCGGAGTGTGAACGCCATTGAGGAAGACGTGGCCATGAAGGCCATCAACGAATGTGCGGAATTTGGCGTATATGCCACGCACTTCTTCTTCTTTGGTGAGCCCTTCATGAACCGGAAGACGATTGATTACATCAAATACGCCAAGGAAAAGGGCATTCCACTCGTTTCCGTCACCACTAATCTCACCACGATCAAGGATAGTGAGATTGAACGACTGGTGACCGATGGGCTTGATAGCATCCATATCTCGTTTGAGGGCCGCGACCGCGAGAATTACGCGAAGATCCGCGGCACCGACAGTTATGAACGGGTGATCCGCAATCTCGACCGGCTGCTCTACTACAAGGAAAAACACGGCCGCAAGAACCCATGGGTTTCCATGACCTATGTGCGCACCAGCGAGACCGATGAAGAGATCGCCGAATATCAGGAAAAATGGCGCGACCGCGTGAACCATTTCCATATCAGTCCGCAGTTTGACTATATCGGCCGCGCTCCCATCCGCAAGGAACAGGCAGACCCGAACTCGGGCAGCATCATGGACCGGGACCAGAAAGACCGCCTGCCATGCCGCCAGCTTTGGCTACGTCTTGTAGTGCTATCGAACGGTGAACTGGTGCCCTGCAGCCAGAATATTGATGGTGAGCTTTCGGTTGGCAATATCAAGGATATGACGATTGCCGAAGCCTGGCAGAACGAAAAAATGGCGGCGCTTCGCGGGCAGCATATCACCAACAGCATTCCCAAAAGCTGTGTCTGCAGCGACTGTATTGACTGGGACTGGAGCGGCCGTGTGGACGACCGCCAGAAGCTTGGCCGAACCGATATTCAGCAATTGCTTCGCAACTCATAATACCGTTTAAAGGGGCGGGTGGCTGGGGCCACCCGATACAAGAATTCCGGGGACACATCACATGACCATCAGGAACGATCTCAACGAGAAGGCGCGCGAAATCCGCCGGGTTTCGCTTGAGGCAATCCATGCAGCACGGTCGGGCCATCCAGGCGGCAGCCTGTCGATCGCCGATATGCTGGCGGTTCTCTATTTCGATACCATGAACGTTGACCCAAGCGCGCCAGACGGGCTGGACAGGGACCGTTTTGTGCTCTCAAAGGGGCATGCGTGTCCGGCACTTTATGCGGCCCTTGCGCTTCGTGGTTATTTCCCGGTGGAGGAAGCCAAAACCTTGCGCCGGATCGACAGCATCATGGAAGGCCACCCTGATTACCGCATCCCGGGTGTCGACGCGCCGTCTGGCTCCCTTGGTATGGGGCTCAGCCAGGCGCTTGGCATGGCTTTGGGCGCGAAGCATCTCGGCAAATCCTTCCGCACCCACGTGATTGTGGGGGACGGTGACCTGCAGGAAGGCAATACCTGGGAAGCCATCATGTGCGCGGGGTTCAAGGGCATGGACAATCTTGTCGTCATTTATGACGGTAACAAGCTGCAGGGCGACGCGCCGGTTGAAACCCAGCTTTCGCTTGGCGACGTGGCCGCAAAGGTCTCGAACTTCGGCTGGCATACCATTGCGATTGACGGGCATGACACATCGGCGATCAAAGCTGCGCTCGATGAAGGCAAAACCGTTAAAGGCAAGCCTACGTTCATTGTCGCTGACACGGTCAAAGGTAAGGGTGTCTCCTTCATGGAGGGTGTCCTTTACTGGCATGGCAGCGTTACGATGAAAGATCAGGAACTGGCGGACGCCCTTAAAGAGCTGGAGTCAGCGTGATGAGCGAGCTTGGCTATTTTGAAAAGGGCAAGGAAGTCTCTGTCCGTGAGGCTTTTGGCCGCATTCTGGTGCATGAGGCCGGAGCGCGGAACGACTGGGTGCTTCTGGATGCTGACGTGGCTGGTGGCACCGGTGCCAAGCCCCTTGTCGGCGCGCACCCTGACCGCGTGATGCAGTTTGGTATTGCCGAACAGAATATGATGGCCGCAGCCGCTGGTGTGGCCGACACAGGGCTTATCCCGGTGGTGTCCACCTTTGCGGCCTTCGGCTGCATGCGCGCGCACGAACAGTTCCGCACCGCCATTGCCTACGCCGGCCGCAACGTGAAGCTCTGTTGTTCGCACAATGGTCTCGACGTCGGGCCGGACGGCGCGACTGCGCAGATGCTCGAGGATTTCGCCACCATGCGTGCGATCCCGGACGTGACAGTGATCAGCCCGGCGGACGCGAACGAATTTATGCACGCCTTCAGGGCGATCCTTGACCACAAAGGCCCGGTTTACATGCGTATTGGCCGCAGCCCGACACCAGTGGTGTATGGCGCTGACCATGACTTCAAGATCGGCAAGGCGCACCGCTTGCGCGAGGGCACGGATGTGACTGTGGTCGCGACTGGCGTAATGGTTGCTCGTGCGCTTGAAGCCGCCAAAACCTTGGAAGGTGAGGGCGTCTCGGTCCGGGTTGTCAATCTCGCGACCATCAAGCCAATTGATGTCGACGAAATGGTGGCCGCCGCGACCGAGACTGGCGGTGTTGTGACGGCCGAAGACCATAACATCATGGCCGGTATGGGCAGCGCAGTGGCGGAATGCCTTGCCGAACATGCGCCTGCACGCATGAAATTTGTTGGCGTGAAAGACCGCTTCGGCAAATCGGGCGAGCATAACGAACTGCCAGCCATGTTTGAAATTGACGCCGCGGCGATTGTCAAAGCCTGCCGCGCGCTGGTGAAATAGGGGCCATTCATGGAACTCAAGGGTAAAGTTGCACTGGTCACCGGCGGTAGTCGCGGCATCGGCAAAGCCATCGTGGAAGCCTTTGTGCGCGAGGGCGCCGATGTTTATTTTACCTATGCATCGAACAAGGACGCGGCTACGGCAACATGTGTGGAATGTGGCCTGTCGGCAGACCGTGCCTTCCAGGCGGACGTGCGTGACCGCGCGGCGCTTAAGGCCGTGTTCACGAAGATTGAGGCGGACGTCGGCAAACTCGACGTGCTCGTCAATAATGCAGGCATCAACAAGCCTGAGGACTTTGACAAGATCACCGACGAGGACTGGGATGAAATCCTTGGTGTAAACCTCAAAGGGCCGTTTGTGGTCACCCAGGAAGCGCTTGGGCTTTTGCGCGCCTCGGGCAGCGCGAGCGTGATCCATATCGGCTCGGTCTCCGGCCAGTACGGCGGGCCGCGCACGGCGCATTATGCCGCCAGCAAGGCGGGGCTTATCTCGCTCGGCCAAGTGATCGCGCGTTTTCTCGCCAAGGATGGCATCCGCAGCAATACGCTCGCGGCGGGTCTTGTGGCGTCGGAGATGGCAGCCAATGCGCTCAGTAACCCAGCGGTGAAGGCTGCGGCGGAACAGGTGGTGATGAAGCGTTTTGCGGAACCCGCAGAGGTCGCGGAAACCGCAGTGTTCCTCGCCAGTGACCGCTCAAGCTATATCACCGCACAGACCATCAACGTGAACGGCGGCCTGTATTTCTGATGAAACGGCTCCTTGTTCTTGGCGGCAGCAGGCAGGCAGCAGAAGGGCTTAAACGCCTGAAGGCGCTTGGCTTTGAGCTTGTTGTTTGCGACATGGACAAAGAAGCGCCCGGCTTCGAATTCACCACACACCGCATCCTCGCGAGTGTATATCATGCTGACCAGTGCATCCCGGCAGTGCTTGAATTTCATGCCCATACACCGATTGACGGAGTGATGTGCCTCGCCTGTGATGTGCCCCATATAGTGGCGCGGATCGCCGAAAAGCTGGGCTTACCGGGCATTCCGGTCACAAGTGCGGACCTCACGGTCAACAAGCTCTCGATGAAAGACCGTTTCACCGAGTCTGGCGTACCGGTACCGCCGTACAGGGCAATCGGCTCCCTTGACGACCTCAAGGCCGCAGCTGCGGATTGGGGGCGACTGGTTATCAAGCCAACCGACAGCCGTGGTTCCAAGGGCGTAAGCCTGATGGACGAGCAGGGTGATCTTGCATGGGCCTATGACTATGCCCTCACGAACTCGCCCGGCGGGCAGGTGATGGCGGAGAAATACCTTTCCGGCCCGCAGGTTAGTACCGAAAGCATCGTGATTGGCGGTGAGGCGATTACGCCCGCCATGTCCGACCGCTCCTATGAATTTCTTGACCGCTATGCCCCTTTCATTGTGGAAAATGGGGGTGACATGCCGTCGTCGCTGCCGGATGCAATGAAGGCTGAAATCGCTGACCTGGTCAGCAAAGGCGCGCAGGCGCTTGGGATCGACCGCGGCATCGTCAAAGGTGATATTGTGGTGCATGAGGGCAGGGCTTATATTATCGAGCTCGCCGCGCGCCTGTCGGGCGGTTATTTTTGTACCCACCAGATTCCACTCTCGACCGGCATTGACCTTGTTGAAGCGTCGGCACGGACGGCGCTGGGTGAGGCGCTTAACCCGTTGGACTGGCGGGAAAAATATCACCGACCGGTCACGACACGCTGGCTCATCCCCGAATGCGGAACCATAAAATCCTTTGCAAGCGCGACTGACGTCATGGCATCGCCCGGCGTGCTCGCTTTCGATAGCTGGTGCGAGATTGGCGATGAAATTGGCGGCGCAATGAATGCGGCGGCGTCTGTCGCCATGGTGCAGGCGACAGGCAATGATCGCCGCCAAGCCATTGAAAATGCTGAAAGAGCCCTTGACGCCTTCGCCCTTAAGGTGGACTGTGTCTGAAAAGAGAAGGGGCTTCCTTGTCGGGCATTCTTTCATATACCGCCTTCCATCTGAACCTTGCCTTCTCCTCCGTTGAGGAAGAAGACCACGCGACCATTGTGGAGCGCTGCTACTGGCCGCTCCTGAAGCTCGCCGAGGCTGGTTTCCCGATCGGCATCGAAGCCACCGGCTATACCCTCGAAGCTATCCAGCGTGTGGACGCTAACTGGCTGACATCATTGCGGAAACTTGTGGCTAATGGCGCGGTTGAGATGATCGCGAGCGGGCACGTGCAGATGATCGCACCCCTTGTGCCGCCTGAGATGACCGAGTGGAACCTGAAGCTTGGCCTTGAAGACTATGAACGCCTTGTGGGCGTACGCCCGAGGATTGCGCTGATTAACGAACAGGCCTACGCGCCCGGTATTCTGCCGCTATATAAAGCCGCCGGTTTTGACGCCATCATGATGGATTGGGCCGAGCCCGCGAGCCACCACAAGGAATGGGGGCGAGAAAAATACCATATCCCTCAAAGGGTTATTGGTGCAGACGAGTGCGTCATGCCTGTGGTTTGGTCGGATGCCATATCGTTCCAGAAATTCCAGCGCTATGCCCATGGGGAGATTGACGCCGAGGAATATTTTGAGTTCCTGACGCTCCAGATCGAAAACGGGGTGAAGGCGCTGCCGGTTTATACGAGCGACGCCGAGATTTTCGATTACCGCCCCGGGCGCTTTAATACCGAAGCCGCCATGGCTGGTGGCGCGCTGGAGGCGGAGAGAATTCGTCTTCTCCTTCAAGCGCTTAAGGCAAGCGGTGTGGTCAAACTTGGGCTGCCGAGCGAGGCGCTGGCGTTGGTGGACGAGGGGGCTGAGCCCATCCGGCTTGAGAGCGCGGCGGCACCGGTGCCGGTCAAGAAACAGCGCAAATATAATATCCTGCGCTGGGCCGTGACGGGGCGTGATGACCTTGGCCTCAATACCTACTGCTGGCGGCTGTTTGAAAAAATGCGCGCGGAAGGCGTGAAAGACCCGCAAGAGTGGCAAAAACTGTGCGAAATGTGGGCAAGCGATTTTCGTACCCATATCACCGAAAAGCGTTGGAAATCCTTGCGAAATAGCCTTTCGCCGCTGCCGCACACTGTGCGGAAACTGTGCGGAAACTGTGCGGAAATTCCGTCCCATATTCGCGTGCTGCCCGACAACCGTTTTCTCGGCATCGAGACCGACGATGGTCACCTGATGCTGAACCTTTATCGCGGCATGGCGATACACAGTTTTGGCTATGGTTCCATCGAACCCTATGTGGCGGGCGCACCATCACCAAACGGGCTGATTGGCACCATGGCGCATGGCTTTTATGAAGACATAGCGTATGGCGCTGACTTCTATAGCGGTCATCTGGTTGCCGAACCGCTGAATGCCCACAAGGTGACAGACCTGCAGCGCTGCCAGCCGACGTGGGGCTATGACGAGGAGCGCGGCGGCGTTCAGGTCTATGCGGTGATCGACACAAGCTTTGGGCCTGTCGAGAAACAGATCACCTATTTTCCTGAGGACCATATGCTTGAGGTCTGTTATGTCGGCCTTTCCGATAAGCCCATGCCCGGCCCCAAACGCATGGCGCATGTGACCCTTAACCCACGCGCCTTCAACCGGAAAAAGCTGTATTATCAAGCGCATAACGGTGGCCGCACGCCGGACCGTCACGCGCTTTGGCAGCGCGGTATGGTGACCGTGAACCACGGCAACCATGTCTCGCGCCTTGTCTCGGCCTCGACGGGGCTTGGCATGACTGGCGGCTATGTGGAACTGGGCGACGACAGGCACGCCGTAAGGGTGGAGATGGACCGGACAGACGCCGCGGGCGCCGGCCTCATTCAGTGCGAGGCAGTGGGCGACAGCTTTTTCGCCCGCGCCGCCATCACCCTCCGCGAAACTGACGAGACCGCTTCCCGCAGCGACGAAGACCTCCGCGCCCACATCGGGCGACCATATATTCGCTACCGCATTCGTCTGGTACGGCACTCCTAAAGCCCTCAAATATAAAGAAGTTCTTTGAAGCGCCCTTTTGCGGTGCTAGTCTTTGGCGCATATGAAGGTTCAAGGGGAGCGGCCCATGGCTATCAAGAGCTTTGACACATCAAAAACCGACCTGAACGGCAAGTCCATCCTGATCACAGGGGGCACGGGCTCGTTCGGCAAGATGCTGCTGAAAGCTATCCTCCGTGACCATAACCCGCGCCGGGTGATCATTTTTGCCCGCGGCGAATATAATCATTTCCTGCTGCAAAACTCGCTTCCTGAAGAACATGTGAAAAAAGTACGTTTTTTCATCGGTGACGTGCGCGACATGGACCGCTTGGTGATGGCAATGCGCGGCGTGGATGTTGTGGTGCATGCGGCAGCGCAGAAACAGGTGCCGCTGGCGGAATATAACCCGTTTGAATGTATCCGCACCAACGTGATTGGCGCGGAGAATGTGGTGCAGGCCTCGATCCGCGCTGGCGTGAAGCAGGTGATTGCGCTGTCGACCGACAAGGCGGTGAACCCCATCAACCTGTATGGCGCCAGTAAGCTGGCGTCGGACAAGATTTTTGTGGCGGCAAACTCGCTCGCCGCTGCGACGGGTACCCGCTTTGCCGTGGTGCGCTACGGCAACGTGCTGGGCTCACGCGGCAGTGTGATCCCGTTCTTCCGCGACCTTTTGAAGAAGGGCGCGACCGAGCTGCCGATCACCGACCTGCGCATGACCCGGTTCTGGATCACGCTGGAGGAGGCGGTGAATTTCACGCTGTCGTGCATGCCGATCATCCAGGGCGGTGAGATTTTTGTGCCCAAGATCCCGAGCATGCGGCTGCCAGACCTTGTGGAAGCGCTGTCGCCCGGCATGGCGATCAAGAATGTGGGCATCCGCCCCGGTGAAAAGCTGCATGAGATCATGATCACCGAACATAACGCCAGCCACACGGTGGATATGGACGACCGTTATGTGATCGAGCCCGAATGGCACTTCTGGGACCGCACCAATCTGGTGGAGAAGGGCTACAAGACCACCCCGGAAGGCTTCGAGTATTCGAGCGACAAGAATGACGACTGGCTGACGGTTGATGAGCTGCGCGACATTCTGGCCACTATTCCCGAGGGTGGCGAATAGCCACAAATCACCATGAGCCAATCTTTCCTGCCCTATGGCCGCCATCAGATTGACGAGGACGATATTGCCGCCGTCGTTGATGTGCTAAGGCACGGCATGCTGACATGCGGCCCCAAGGTTACCGAATTTGAAGCGGCGTTTGCTGACGCCGTGGGGGCGAAGGAAGCGATCGTGTGCTCAAACGGCACAACGGCGCTGCATCTGGCGGCGCTGGCGGCGGGTATTGGCCCCGGCGACAAGGTTGTGGTGCCTGCTGTCACTTTCCTTTCAACCGCCAATGTGGTGCGCATGTGCGGCGGTGATGTTGTGTTCGCTGACGTGGACGCTGACACCGGCCTCATGACCGCGGAAACACTTGAGGACGCTATAGCGCGCGCGGGTGGCACGGTGAAGGCCATTATGCCGGTGCACCTCAATGGCCAGTGTGTCGACATGGATGACGTGAAAGCAGTGGCGGAGCGTGTGGGCGCGGCCATCATTACCGACTGCTGCCATGCGCTTGGTGCCACCTATATGCAAGGCGGCCACCCGGGTGACGGGCAGTTTGAAGATTTTGCCTGCTTCTCGCTCCACCCGGTTAAATCCATCGCCATGGGCGAGGGCGGGGTGGTGACCACCAATGATGCCAAAGCGGCGCGCCGCATGCGCCAGCTTCGCGGCCATGATATGGAGCGCGACAGCGACCGCTGGAAAGTGGCCGAGCAGGGCTTTGACAGCACAGGCGAGGCCAACCCCTGGTATTATGAAATGCAGGAACTGGCCTATAACTACCGTGCGACAGACATGCAGTGCGCACTGGGGCTAAGCCAGCTCACGAAACTTGAGGGCTTTGTGGCCCGCCGTGCACAAATTGCCGAGCAGTATGACAAGGCGTTTGCCAGCATGTCGAACCAGTTGAAGCCGGTACGCAGGACCAAGCTTGCCGCCTCGGGCTGGCATCTTTATCCGGTGCTGATTGATTTTGACGCTGCGGGCCGTGAGCGCGGTGCTGTAATGCGGGCACTTCAGGCGCATGGCGTTGGCACGCAGGTGCATTATTTGCCGGTGCCGTGGCAGCCTTACTATCTGGATCTATACGGGGAAGCGGATTATCCGGGGGCAAAAGCCTATTATGAGCGGGTGCTCAGTTTGCCGATCTACCCGGCGATGACGGATGCGGATGTAGCGCGCGTGGTTGCGGCGCTGAAGGACGTTCTGTAGGGCGCTGGGGCATGTGATGCCGCGCTGGAATGTACTGAAAACTTGGCATTTCGCTGAAAGGCACGCCGCCTTTCTGAATTTTCTGGCTCATACGACATTTTGACCGTGCTGGCCGGGGCCTTTTTGGCCCCGGTTTGCACGTATCGGGAAATGTCATGAGTGTCAGCCATCAGGCGGCTCTTAACCCTGGAAGAGGGAAAGAATTGCTTGCGGCGACTGGTTGGCGATCGAGAGCGCCTGTACGCCGAGCTGCTGTTTCACCTGCAAGGCCTGCAAGTTCGCACTTTCTTTGGCCATATCGGCGTCAACAAGGTTACCGATACCGACTTCGATCACATCCGCCAGTTTGCCAGCGAAGGAGCGGTTCTGTTCAAGCGCGGTCGAGCCGGAACCAAGGCGGGTCAGCACACCGTTGAGGTTGTTGATCGCGTCCGTGATGTTCGACACGGCGGCAGAAGCCGACGACTGGGTCGAAATTGCCTGGGTCGCGGTGATCGGAATATTGGTGCTGCCCAGTGTCAGCGTCTGGTGGCTTACCGTCAGCGTCTGGGTCGCATCAGCGTTGGTGATGGCAACGATAGCGTCGGTGCCGCCGTCAATCAGGTTGGTGCCGTTGAACGTAGCGTTTTCAACGATGGTCGTGATCTGGTCACGAAGGGCAGTAAAGTCCTGGCTCAGCGCGTCGCGGCTGATCGTATCAAGGCCTTGGTCTGCTGCGGCAACCGCTTTCTCTTTCATCTCGAGAAGCAGGTCGGAGATCGCACCAGCGGCTGCAAGTGCCACGTCAACGGTGGAGATACCACGGTCGAGTGACTGTTTAACAGCGTTCAGGCCTTTCAGGTCGCCGCGCAACTTCTGCGCGATTGAGAAGACTGCTGCGTTATCTTTTGCGGAGGAAATTTTCAGGCCCGTGTTGATGTGGGTCTGAGTGGTTTCCAACTGCTTGTTGGTCAGGTTCAAGTTACGGAGTGCGTCAAGTGCACTAGCGTTTACGTTAATTGAAAAGGTCATTTAACCTCTCCTCTCATGACATATTTCCCGGCCGTCCAATTCGGCTTGCCTGCTTAATTGCAATAGGTGTGCCAGTTTTTTATTGTTGTAACATATTGAAAAATAACAGTTATTTTTAACGTTGGAATCTTTTGCCACAAAGGGAGGAAAAATGAGTCAGGACATTCTCATGAGCGGGTGCGGCAAAAAGAGCAACATCTGCCGGGTGGCACGACTTTTGGGATGTGAGAAAATTGTGCCGCGTGGCGCCTAGCGGCGCGGGGCGGCCTGGCGGGCACCGCCCGAGCCGGAAGTCGGCTTGTCTTTTTTCTTCGCTTCACCACGCTTTGGGGTTGTGGTGGGTGCGCAAGCGCCTGCGCCCTGAATTTCAGGAATGAAGACCGATGGGCGCATTGAGGAAACAAGCTGGGTATTCATCTGGGGCGCGCTTGTTGTGGCGCGCTGAAAGCTCAACAGTTCATGCTGAAACTGCCCGCGTCCCGGGACATCCGGCAGGCGGGCAGTGCTGGTATTGGCATGTTTGAGCAGCGCCATAAGCGCTGCCTGCGGTATGGTAATAACGCCCGTCATATCACCTGGTTGAGGCTGAGCGACGTGGGACGTGCGCGCGCAGCCGACTGCACGGCATTTTTGCCGTAACCCACAACAGAGCGGTTCCGTTTGGAAACTTCCTCGCCCACGCTGCGGATAAGGCCTTCGCTCACGGACTTGAGGCGCAGCACAACACGCGCATGATCACGCAGCATTTCACGGAACTTGTCCGTCAGCTTGCGGATATATTTGCGCTCAGGCGAATCCTTGGGGCCAAGCGATTGCTCGTTCACCCGCAGGCGGTTGAGCGTTTCGCGGTATTCGGCCATCAGGCGGCTTTTTTCGGCGTGAAGCTTCTGGGCGTCACGCGGGCGGCGCGCCTTGAGAAGTTCTGTTTCGCGCGCGATAAGCTCTGTCAGCGAAATGGTCAGGCGTACGAGCTGCGCACCCTGGCCGGTGATCGGCGGCGGCGCGTCGCTGGTTTGTGGCTTCAGCGGTAGAGGATCAAGCGGCATATCAGGCCTCCTGCATTTTCAGAAGTTCACGGTAAACATTGTCAGCAATGCCAATACCGCCTTTTTTGGCGATGGACTTGCTTGCCTCATCCACCATCATCGAGCGGTAAACCCCTTCGGCTGGACCGCCGCCCATCAGGCTGTCGGTCTCGATTGTCTCGAACATCGGGTTCAGCATCTGCGCGATGAAGATGGCTTCAAACTGTTCTGCGGCTTCGCGGGCCTTGAGTTTCTGTTCCTCGGTGAGGTTAGAGCCCAGGCCACCGGCGGCACCGCGTGCGGCGGCAAGTTGTGCCTCAACCGCTTGCGTTTGCGCCGTATTGATCATCTGGGTCTGCATTACATCACCTGAATTTCGGCTTGCATCGCGCCGGCAGCTTTAACCGCCTGCAGGATGGAGATCATGTCGCGTGGGCCAACGCCAAGGGCATTGAGGCCGTCCACGAGGTCTTGCAGCGTTACGGTTGGCGGCAGCACGGTCAGTTTTTCCGTGCCGGTCTCTTCAACCGTGACAGAGCTACGCGGGACAACCTGGGTCTGACCGCCCTGGGCAAAAGCACCAGGCTGCGAGACTTGCGGCTGTTCGGAGATGCTGATCGTAAGGTTACCCTGTGCGATGGCGACCGAGTTGATGCGCACTTCAGAGCCCATAACAATGATGCCGGTGCGCTCATCAATGATCACTTTTGCCTTCTGGTCAGGCACGATCATGATCTGTTCGATATTGGTGAGGATGTCCACAAGCGCCAGTTCATAGCCGATCGGACGGTCCAGCTGGATCGTCGCCGGGTCAAGAAGGCGGGCCATGTCGGACTTCATGGTGTCGTTGATGGCATTGGTGATGCGTTTTGCCGTCGTCAGGTCCGGGTTATGGAGCGACAGCTTGACCGACGTAAGGTCGGAAAGCTCGAACGCGATCTCACGCTCAACGATGGCACCGTTTGCGATACGGCCGTTGGTCGGCACGCCCTGCACGATGGAGGCTGCTTCACCCGATGCGCTGAAACCGGCAACAGCCACAGCGCCTTGCGCCACGGCATATACTTCACCGTCCGCACCCATCAGGGGCGTTGCAATCAGCGTACCGCCCTTGAGGTCTTCAGCGTCACCCATGGAGGAAACGTTCACGTCAATCCGGTTACCCTGGCGCGCGAAGGAGGGCAGGGTGGCGGTAACCATCACCGCAGCCACGTTCTCCGGCCGCATGCTCTCACCCTTGGCGTTGACACCAAGACGCTCGAGCATCGAGGTCAGGCTCTGTTCCGTATAAGGCGTGTTGCGGAGCGTATCGCCCGTACCGTTCAGGCCGACCACAAGGCCGTAACCGATCAGCTGGTTTTCACGAATGCCCTCGATGGACACAATATCCTTGATGCGTGATGTGCCGGCGGCCGTGCTGGGCAGGGAAATACCCAGGCTCAGGACAGCGACGGAGATCAGCTTCAGAACGCGTGAATTTTTCAACATGGTTCGGCACCTTTGGTTTAACGCGCCCGGCCATATTTGCCGGACATGAATTCTCATGCCCCTTACATGCGAAGACCGTGCCAAATTGATGCTCTGGATAATATGTTGAAAAGTAACGTTTTTTTAAGTGCGCTCAGATATACATGGATAAATTTACCGGATGGGTGTAGCAAGGCTTGCTCTCGCCTAGTGCAAGGAATAAATTGGTAGCCATGAAGATTACAGGCCCCGGTCAGATCCAGTCCAAGACGATCAAGAAGACGTCTCGCAAGTCGTCCTCGAGCGACAGCAGCGTATTCACAGGCGCGCTTGACGACAGCGCCCCCGCGCAAGGACCAGCCCGCGCGGCGGCGGCAAGCCCGCTTGCTCCTGTAAACTCGCTCCTTTCCCTGCAGGAAGTGCCAGACTCGACGCACAGCCGCTCAAAGGGCCTGAAGCGCGCTGAGGAAATGCTTGATATCCTTGAGGAAGTCCGCAAAGGGCTGCTCCTCGGCTCCATCCCCATTACGAAGCTTCGCGGCCTTGCTGACCTCGCAAGGAATCAGCGCGGCAAGACAGAAGACGCAAAACTCAACGCCGTGCTTGCCGACATCGAACTTCGGGCCGAAGTTGAGCTGGCCAAACTTGGCGTTTAATTCCAACGACTTGTCCGCTATTTCAATCTTGCGCAAAGCCGCAGTTTCACTACGTTTTTATTACGCCTTGTACTCCTAGCCTGAAATCATTATATAACGGCGCGGGTCTTCGGGGGATTATGGCGAAGACTGGCAATATGTATGTATTGGCAATGTGTATTTGTTAGGGAGTGACAATGACGGAAACCTTAACTGCGACAGCGACCGAATTGCCTGAGGGGTATGTGCCGTCGCCAGACGAAGAATTCATGAACCCGCGCCACCTCGAATATTTTCGGCGCAAACTCGAAGCCTGGAAAAAAGATATTCTCCGCGAAAGCGCTGAAACACTGCAGAACCTTCAGCAGGACAACCTGCGCGAGCCCGATATTGCGGACCGTGCCTCGTCCGAGACTGACTGGTCGGTAGAACTGCGCACCCGCGACCGCCAGCGCAAGCTGGTTTCCAAGATCGACAGCGCCCTGCGCCGGATCGAGAACGGTGAATACGGTTACTGTGAAGTGACCGGCGAGCCGATCAGCCTCAAGCGCCTTGACGCGCGCCCGATCGCGACCATGACGATCGAAGCGCAAGAAGCGCATGAGCGTGCCGAGAAGGTACACCGCGACGACTAAGCCGCGGGCGCAAGTGAACAAAATTCAGGGAGCTTCGGCTCCCTTTTTTGTTGGCCAACTATATCTTTCTTGAAAACATAAAGATTTCTTTATATTGTTTTCTTGCCGTTGGTTCCCGCAAGGGAATAACAGGGAATTCGGTGCCGGGTGCAGGATGTGCGCCCCAGTCCGAAGCTGCCCCCGCAACTGTTGGCGGAGACGGATGCCCATAATTGCCACTGGTGTGCATGCACCGGGAAGGCGGGCATTCTATGGTCCGCGAGCCAGGAGACCTACCTGCGGCGCAATTTTAATCTTGTGTCCGGTCGGGGTGAACCGGTGGAGATAAGCTGATGAGCAAACGAATGCCCCCGCGCCCATAAGGCGCTTTCCCGATTTCGAGCATGGCACCCGTGTGTCCCGCATCTTTGATGCGCGGCAAGCGCGCGTGCGTTTGCATCAGTTTGTCCCTTATTGAGGACTGAATATCATGAGTAAATCTGCCAACCTTGGTTTCCCGCGCATCGGTGGGGACCGTGAACTGAAACGCGCCCTTGAAGCCTTCTGGGCGGGTAAAACCCGCGCGCGGGATTTGGAGGCGACGGGCGCAGTACTACGCCGTGCGCATTGGGCCCGGCAAAAGAATGCGGGGCTTGATATTATCCCCTGTGGCGATTTTTCCTTCTACGACCAGATGCTGGACATGATCACCACTTTGGGGGCTGTGCCTGCACGTTATAGGGGGGAGGGGCTTGACGCGCCGTTCGCCCGCTATTTCGCCATGGCGCGCGGCACGGCGGGCTTGCCGGCGATGGAAATGACCAAATGGTTCGACACCAATTACCACTATATTGTGCCAGAACTGTCGCCGGACCTCACGTTCAGCTTTGCCGATAGCCGCATTGTGGATGAGTTCACGGAAGCCAAGGCGCAGGGTTTTGACGCCCGCCCGGTGATCATTGGCCCCATTACTTTCCTACGCCTCGCCAAGGTGAAGGCAGGTGACGAAGGCGCGCTTGACTACCTTGACCGCCTGCTGCCGGTTTATGCGGAAATTCTTGCCGCGCTTCAGGCCGCGGGTGCGAGCTGGGTGCAGGTAGATGAACCGGCCTTCTGCCTTGATCTGGGTGATGACTGGCTTGCGGCCGCCACCAAGGCTTACGGCGCGCTTGCGGGCGCGGCACCCAATATCATGCTGGCAACCTATTTTGGCAGCGTCGCGGATAAGCTTCCTGCGCTGCTCACGCTTCCTGTCGCTGGCCTACATCTCGATATCGTGCGGGCGCCCGAACAGCTCGATGGCGCGCTGGACCTGTGGCCGCGGGGTAAAACCCTGTCCCTTGGCGTGGTGGATGGCCGCAATATCTGGCGCACTGACCTTAGCGCCGCGCTTAAGTTGGCCGCGAAAGCACGCAGCGTTGTGGGCAGCGAGTTCCTTGAGGTCGCGCCCAGTTGTTCGCTCCTTCACGTGCCGGTGGACCTGAATGTGGAAGAAGCGCTGGACGCGGAAATCCGCCCTTGGCTCGCGTTCGCGCAGCAGAAGCTTGATGAAGTGGTGGTGCTGGCCGGTGCCGCTGATGAGGGCAGGGAAGCTTATGCCCCAGCCTTCCATGACGCGGATGATGCGGTGGCCGAACGCCGTGCGTCGCGCCGGGTGCATAGCCCGGTGGTGGCAGCCCGCCTCGCGAACGAGCGACTGGATGGCCGCGCCCCCCGCGCAGAGCGGGAAGAGGCGCAGGCAGCCAAACTTGGCCTACCTGCTTATCCTACCACCACCATCGGCTCCTTCCCGCAAACGCAGGCGGTCCGGCAGGCGCGCGCTACCTACCGGAAAGGCGTGATCTCAGATGCGCAGTATGACGAATTCCTCCGTGCGGAAACCGAGAAAGCCATCCGCTTTCAGGAAGACGTGGAACTTGACGTGCTGGTGCACGGTGAGTTTGAGCGCAATGACATGGTGGAATATTTTGGTGAGCTGCTGGAAGGCTTCATCTTCACCAAAAAGGCGTGGGTGCAGTCCTACGGCTCGCGCTGCGTCAAACCGCCGATCATTTTTGGCGATGTGTCGCGTCCCGTGCCCATGACGGTGAAATGGTCGGCTTACGCCCAGTCACTGACGAGCAGGCCGGTGAAGGGCATGCTGACGGGCCCTGTGACCATATTGCAGTGGTCCTTTGTGCGTGACGACCAGCCACGAGAGGCGACTTGCCGCCAGATTGCCTACGCCATCCATGACGAAGTGCGTGACCTTGAGGCCGCGGGCATCGGCATCATCCAGATTGATGAACCCGCCCTCAGGGAAGGTTTGCCGCTCAGGCAGGCCGACTGGCAGCGCTATCTTGATTGGGCGGTGGACTGCTTCCGCATCTCTGCCTGTGCGGCGGGGGCGGCTACGCAGATCCACACCCATATGTGTTATGCCGAGTTCGAGGACATCCTGCCGTCTATCGCCGCGCTTGATGCCGATGTTATCTCGATCGAAGCATCACGATCCGGCATGGAGCTCCTCGGCGTGTTCCGCGAATTTGACTATGGCAACGAGATCGGCCTCGGTGTCTATGACATCCACTCACCAAGGTGCCCGGAAGCGGGTGAACTGCGCGAAAAAGTAGCCGCAGCGGCCACCGTTTTGAAGCCGGAACAACTTTGGGTGAACCCGGATTGTGGCCTCAAGACCCGCGCATGGGACGAGGTGAAGCCCGCGCTCAGCGCCATGGTATCCGCCGCGAAGAGCCTGAGGTCCGAATCGAGTCGTTAGGAGTCCTAACAGGCAAAAAAAGAGGCCGGGATTCATCGTCCCGGCCTCACGTTTTTCATTGTTGTTCCATGGCACGCCGCGCGGCTTCATAATCGTCATGCCACTGGTAATAATCCTGCGCTACGGCATCCATGTCGACACCCAGCCAGTTGTTCCAGCAGTTCTGGTGCGCGGCATAGGTGGTCGACCGGGCAAGGCATTCCATATGCGGTTCCGGGCCGATAGCGCGCATATAACGTTGTCCCTCAGTTTCACGCCTTACGCGCGGCCGGTTGGCGGCGCGGGTGGCGCGGCGCTGCTCCTTCAGTTGTTCTGACAGCTGCCCCATCTGATCGCCAATAGTGCCGAAAGCCTTCTGTTCGCTGACAAACTGCTTTTCAACGTTGGAAGCGTGTTCCATTTGCCGGGTAGCGATCCAGCGTTCTGGTTGGTCCAGTCGTGCACTGCCGTGCGACTTTGCATAGTCACGCGCGCCAGCCAGTGTTCCCCGGTAGTGACGGAAAGCGCAGTCCATCCAGTCGAGCCGCTGGTAATATTCCCCCTCGAGGCGGGAGAGGGTGTAGCGGTCGTCATTCAGCCCGCCAAATTCGCCGCGCACCGCACCTATGTTCACGCCAGGCCTGTATCCGCATGCCTCTTCAATCGTACTGCCTGGGGGTTGCAACATGGCTTGGCGCATGGCGCTCGCGATTGCGGGCGTTATCTCGCCGCCATAAAAGCGGCGGAAATAACTGCGGCCATAAGCTTCGGCAATCTCGCCTTGGGACGCGAATGGCACGATGCCTTGCTGATACTCATCCACAAACAGCACAGGCAGGAAGTAGATATCCTTGTCGCCAAGGCGCTTGAGAAGCGCCTCGACAGGTTCATTGAGCGTGTAGGTGATCCGGGTTTCAGCCACCCAGTTCTCACGGGTTTCGTCCCAGCTAAAGCGGTCTTCCACAGAACTTCTGCTGCTGTAAGGTGAGATGAAGGTGTTCAAGTTGTAGGTTTGAAAGAGGACACCATTCGAGGGCCAGCCAAACGGGTCTCGCGCCGTGGCAACTTCGCTCGAACTGCTAGGCACAATCACCCGGATGATATTGTCCTCGATGGAGAAGAAATAGGGTTTGCCGTGCAGTATCCCGATTGTGCGAGTATTGCCTACCCATGGGAAAAGACGCGGTTGCATGCCGGATGCGGTGGATACAGCGCTGCCGAACACAGTGTCCGGCGTGATAGAGCTACCCGGAATGCGCGGGTAGCTGAACTGGAAGTGAAGGCTGGCGAAGCGGGCGTCGAGCGTCTGGTCACCCACTTTGAGGGTATCAAGGCCCAGTTGGGGCAGGGCGCAAACCAGCCGCCCGGCGTCGGGCTGCTCTTCCCGTGCCGGGCAAATTTTGGCCATGGCCCGTGCGTCATAAATACCGGAACATTTGCGCAAGAAGTTATCGAGGGCTTGCCGGCTTGCCGCCGGATTTTGTGTCACTGCCGCCGCCAGCCGGTCGGCTTCCTGCACGAGGCAAACCTCATGGGCCCCTTCGGGCAGGCGCCTGTCGCGCCAGCGGGCAAAACGTGCAGCCTCCTCGTGGCTCAGGATCGCCATGGTGGGCAGATTACCGCCATCTGGCGTGGGCTCGATCCCCAGGCGCGCGGCAACAGTGGTATAAGACGCACATTCAAAATCATTCTTGAGACCGCAGGCGACCATCTGTGCGTCGGCAGCCAGTTTTGCCTTTTCGGGGTTACTGGATGACCATCTTGCCGAATAGTTCTCACACAAATGATCCCAGCCAAGCTTGAAGCAGCCCCGTTCGAGCGCGCCGTCAGAATCCGCCGACCCGCAGGCGGCGGCAGAGCCAAGGCTGCACATGCGCAGGTAGAAGTTCCGGTTCTTTTCAACCGTGTATGGTGCGTTGTGCACATATTGGTCGCAGGCGGCGATGTTGCCGGCCTCACACCAGAGCAGCAACGTGTCGGCATTGGCGCCATTAATCTCAACCTTGCCCGTACGGGCGATACCTGCGTTAACGAGGGACTCCCGGCTGCTTCGCACTTCCGCGGTCTTCGCTGCAATGCGGTACGCGAGGGAGGTTGGCTCGCTCAGGTCCTTTGCGGCTGCGCATATTTTTGTCCACGTGTCACTCAAGTTACTACTGCTGCGGCGGCAGGTGGGGGCCACAAGGTTTTGAGCCTTAGGGATATCGCTGCCGTCCGCGCTTCGGGTTGCAAGGTCGTAGAAAAGTATTTCGCAGGCTTCGCTGGCGCCGCGGGTGCATCCGGTTTGCAGCAGTTCGTCGCGCAGTGCCAGTGTAGGGGCATATCTTTCCGCAGCCTCGACGCAGTCAAGCGCACGGGCATCGCACACGGCGCGCAGGCGTTTTTCCTTCTTCTCGGGTGATGGTTCATCCGTGACGGCATAGAGGCAGAATTTGGCTTCGCCGAGCTTGCAGAGCTGGTCGGCGAGCTTCAGCCGCTTTTTGGCGTCTTGCTCGCGCGTATAGCGTTTGGCGAGCTCTTTGCGTTTTTCCCAGCTGTCAGCAAATGCCGCATCGGTAAAACCCGTGCTCACCAAAAGCGCGGCAACAAGAAACGTGCTCAGGAACAGTTTCATTGGTCAAATCCCCCATCAGCGAAATGACGATATATTTCTTGGAACAGGAAAATCCTATGGGATTTTGGTGGGGTCGTCACCTCAAATCGGACAGGTGAGTGTGGCGCTTGTGCGCGGTTCCCATGTAGATTCGTGCATCATTGGAAACGTCACGTTCCGAATCGATTCGTTAGGAGTCCTAACAGGCAAAAAAAGAGGCCGGGACATGTGCCCGGCCTTTGTCTAGTTGGCTTTATTTCGGTAAAAGTTACTCCTAGTCTCTCTCCATAGTCCTCCTTGGTTTCAGTCGATTAGAATGGGAAGATGATGTCATACAGCTGGGTCCCATAACGTGGCTGTTGCACATCGGTAATCTGGCCTTTGCCGCCGTAGGAAATACGGGCTTCGGCGATCTGGGTGTGCGAGATGGTATTGCCGCTGGAGATATCTTCCGGGCGGACGATACCAGCGAGCAGCAACTCGCGTTTTTCAAAGTTCACACGCACTTCCTGGCGGCCCTGGATCACGAGGTTGCCGTTCGGCAGCACTTCGGTGACGATGGCGGCGACAGTCATGTTGATCGCTTCAGAGCGGTCAACCGAGCCGGTGCCAGCGTATGACGAGCCGGAGTCTGCACCAACCATCGTGCTGGGGTCGAAGGCGTTTGCGGCAGCGGCGTTTCCGTTTGCAGCACCTGCTGCGGCTGCGCGCTGGTTGAAAAGCGCGTAAGGAATTGCCTGCTCAAGCCCGAGGAAGTTCGGCAGGCCCGCGCTTTCCGCCGTGGTGCGGGAGCGTGCGGTCGAGTTGCCGATCTGTGCACTGTCGGAAATATTGATGTTCACCGTCAGGATGTCGCCGATGTTGCTCGCGCGCTGGTCCTTGAAGAAGGCGCGGGCACCGGTGCGCCACAGCGAGTTCGGCTGGTATTTGTCCGGCGCATTGTGCGGCATCGGCAGGCTGATGGATTTCTGGGCCACCGGCGCCTTGATGTCCTTGATTGGCGTGAGGTCAGGCTCTTTGCCAATGTTGGAGATGCGGTCCGCTGCGCCACAGGCGGCAAGCGACATAACAGCACCGAGCAGGATGGATTTTTTCACAATCTGTTTAAACATGGCTGCCTCCTTCACATCGCGGCGAGCGTAAGGCTGTTGCTGGTAACGGTGACCTGGCCCGCGTTCAGGACCTTCGCGTCTACCGTTTGTTTTGATTTGATGTTCATGACCCGGATGGTGTCACCGTCACCGCCGTTCTCGAGCGCACGGCCCGATGCGGTCAGCGACAGGTTGCCCACCTGAAGAACCATGGTCACGATCGTCCCTTTTTCCACCACTACCGGCGGCATCACGTCGCTCGAGTAGAGCGCACGGCCCGGCTGCAGGGCACGTTTTGCCGACTGGCCCACGAGCTCCTTGGGGGAAATCACGGTGCGGGCGTTGATTTGCCGCGCCGGCAGTTTCGTCCACTCGATATCCCGTTCGGTGATCACTTCACCGGGCGTCACCATGCGGGCGAGGGTCGGAACCATGCGCACTTCCTGGATGCGGCCGGTGATGCTCAGGCGTTCAGGCTGGTTGCTGCCCGTCGGGATCACCACCGTAGCGGTGAAGCGGTCCTGCCGGTCAGAGAGGCGGAAGTTCTCGAACTCGATATCGTCCACGCTGGCGTCTGCCGGGATGAAGAGACCGTCACGGCGACCGTAAACTTCAATCTCGACATTCGAGCTGACACCTTCTGCCTGCACATGGCGCAGGGCAATGTCTGCAAGGTCAGCGAGGGTGAAAGCCGTGCCTTCGCGGAAAACGCTGACGCGCTTCAGGTAGGTCGGGCGCTCCCAATCCAGGCTGTATTGTTCGGCAATGCGATCAAGCTCGTAGGAACTCAGTTGCGTGGCCTTGCCCGGGGCCGGAGCCTCGAGAATGATGGTTTCCGCTTCTGCACCCAGACCCGTGAACAGGTCACCGAGTTTGATAACCGGGTCGATCACCGTCAGGTTCTCGCGCAGGTCAGCGGCAAAAGCTGCCGGGGAGCATGCCCCGCACAGCAGGGCAGCGATGATTGCGTGCCGTTGTTTTTTGCCGATCTTAAGCATTACCGCCTCCTAATTAGCGCAGGTTATTGGCAGCCTGGAGCATCTCGTCCGAGGTCTGGATGACTTTGGAGTTCAGCTCGTAGGCGCGCTGTGCAGAAATCATTGCGGTGATTTCACCAACTGCGTTCACGTTGGAGGTTTCAAGGTAACCCTGAACGATCTTGCCGAAACCGGGCAGGCCAGCCTGGCTGACGTTCGGGGCTCCAGATGCCTGGCTTTCAAGGTACATATTGCCGCCAATAGCCTCTAAGCCCACTTCGTTGGGGAAGGTCACGAGGTCAAGCGTGCCGATCACAGCCGGGTTGGTCTGGCCGTCCTGTTTGACGGCAACTTCACCCTGTTCGTTGATCGTAACGTCAATCGCGTCCTGCGGGATGTTGATCACCGGCTGCACCGGGAAACCCTCAGGGGTTACAAGGCGGCCGTCCTGGTCAACCTGGAAGGAACCAGCGCGGGTATAAGCGTTCTGGCCATCCGGCAGCTGGATGTTGAAGAAGCCGCGGCCGTTGATCGCAACGTCATACTGGTTGCCGGTGCTGGAGAGGCTGCCCTGGTCAGTGATGCGGTAAACGCCAGCGGCGCGTACACCCACACCCACCTGGATACCGCTCGGTACCGTGGTGCCAGCGTTTGACGAGTTGGCGCCAACGCGTTCGATGTTCTGGTAGAGAAGGTCCTGGAACTCCGCCCGCTGGCGTTTGAAGCCAGTCGTGTTCATGTTGGCGATGTTGTTCGAGATGACCTCGATATTCAGTTGCTGAGCGAGCATACCGGTCGCTGCGGTGCTAAGTGCTTTCATCGTCTTAATCCTTTCCTCAAGTACCCGTCAGGGGAGGCCGGTTATTGCACGCGGGCAAGCCGGTCGAGGGAGTCCTTACGCATATCTTCGTAGCCAGATGAGTTCTTGGAGGCGCGCTCATAAGCCCGCATCACGTCGATCATCTCGACCATGGATTCGATGGCGTTCACGTTCGAGCCTTCAAAAGCTTTCGCGCGAAGCGAAACATCGGTCATGTTCTCTGGCGGCTCAGGGGCTTGGCTCGTCTCATAGAGAGAGGAACCGCGGCGCTTCATGTCCTGCTCGTTGGCGAAGGAAACGAGGCCGATCTTGCCTTTTTCACCATTGTTGGTGCTGATGGTGCCGTCCGTTGCGATATGGATCTCGGTGTCTTCCTCGTCGAACTGGATGGTCTGACCACCGTCATCGAGCACTTTTTCGCCCGACAGCAGCGACAGTTCGCTATCCTTGTCGACCATCATGCGGCCGTTGCGGGTGTAGACCGTCTGACCGTCAGTTCCTTTGACGGAGAGGTAACCCCGGCCCTTGATGAAGACATCAAGAGGATTATTCGATGCAATCATGTTGCCTGTGTCTGTGTTGCGGCTTACGCCTGCATCCATAACGTAGGCAATCTTGCCACCGGTGGTGGCTGCGGCGCCCGGTGCAGCCATCAGGTGCTGCCGGAAAACCACGCGTTCTTTGTTGAAAGCTGTTGTCGACATGTTTGCGATATTGTGTGCAACCACGTCCATGCGCCGCTTCAGTGCGCTTCTATGTGCCAACCCGACAAAAAGTGCGGTATCCATAATTTTTCTCCTGCTTTTGCAGACGCTGCTTTTCGCAACTTGTTTGCCCATCAATAAGCAGGAAGCGTGCCAAAAATTTTTCCCATTATTTTCAAATGGTTATGGAGGGTTCGGTGATTTGTGCCGGGGCGCGAGGGGGCGGAAAAGGTCGACATTTTTGCCGGGCCCGGCAGATTTGACCGAATTAAAGCGATTTTATCTGCTCTCATTTCTTTACGACGGCTTCACGGCTTGTTAACTATGTATAAATAAAGATAAAGTTGATGCCATTATTAGGGGCAGGAGGTCGTGTGCGTGCGCAGGACCCGTCAGGCAAAAGGATTGCAGAAGTTTCATGGCCGATAATATGGACGATACGCTTGGGGAAGCGGAACTTGTTGAAGGGCTTGAACGCAAGAAGCTGAGCGGCAAGAAGGTTGTTATCGGTGCTATTGGCGCCGTTGTTGTCCTTCTGGCCGTGCTTGGCGCCATGTCTTTCATGGGCGGTAGCGACGAAGCACATGAAGAAGATCCGCTTGACCAGATGGCGGAAGATGCCGCCGCCAAGCGCGAGCAGGCGAAACTTGAAGAAGATGTGCCGGCTGAGAAGCTGAAGACGCTCTTCTACGAATTGCCGATGCAGCAATATAACCTGAATACGGGCGGGCAGGGGTCCAGCTTCCTGCGTGTGCAAATCCAGCTTGAAGTGGACCGGGAAAGCTATAAAGCCGATCTTGATGCAAAGCTGCCGCGTATTCTGGATGAATTTAACGTCTACATGCGTGAACTACGGCCCGAGGACCTTGACGGCGCTGCAGGCATCTTCCGCCTGAAGGAAGAACTGCTGATGCGCATCAACCAGTCGGTCGCGCCGACACGGGTCAAGGATGTGCTGTTCCAGGAATTCCTGGTGCAGGGTGGTTAAGGTTCGCGCAGGGGTCTGACAGAGATTATGGCTGACGATGAAGAAATTGACGACGAAGCCGTAGCCGCGGAATGGGAAGCCATGGCCGGTGGTGGCGGTGACGACGATGACACCGACCAGGATGCCATGGCCGCCGAGTGGGAGGCTATGGCCGGCGCCGAGGAAGAGGACGACGGCGGCGGGCCATCACCCGGCCGTGTGCTCGACCAGGATGAGATTGACAGCCTGCTTGGCTTCGACGGGGACGGTGACGCCGGTGAGATGACTGGCATCCACGCGCTTATCAACAGCGCGCTGGTGTCCTATGAGCGTCTGCCGATGCTGGATATCATCTTCGACCGCATGGTGCGGATGATGTCCACGAGCCTGCGGAACTTCACGTCCGATAATATCGAGGTCTCGCTCGATAACATTACGTCGGTGCGGTTCGGTGACTATCTGAACTCGATCCCGCTGCCGGCCATGCTGGCTGTGTTCCGCGCGGAAGAGTGGGATAACTATGGCCTGATGACCATCGACAGTAGCCTGATCTACTCCATCGTGGACGTACTTCTGGGGGGGCGCCGCGGTACCGCCGCCATGCGGATTGAGGGCCGGCCCTATACCACGATTGAGCAGACGCTTGTTGAGCGGATGATCTCGGTGGTGCTCAAGGACATGTGCGGCGCGTTTGAGCCGCTGAGCCCGGTGAACTTCACCTTTGACCGGCTGGAGACCAACCCGCGCTTTGCCACGATCGCCCGGCCGCCAAACGCCGCGATCCTGATCAAACTGCGCGTCGACATGGAAGACCGCGGTGGGCGCCTTGAGGTGCTGTTCCCCTATGCAACGCTTGAGCCGGTGCGGGAGCTTCTGCTGCAGCGCTTCATGGGTGAGAAATTCGGCCGTGACAGCATCTGGGAAACCCACCTGGCGACCGAGCTTTGGCGCGCCGATGTGGACCTTCATGCCATTATGGACGAGACCACAATGTCGCTTCGGGAGGTGATGAACCTTCAGGTTGGTCAAACAATCATGTTTAACAAGACCCCGAACGACGAAGTTGTGCTAAAATGCGGTGATGTCCCCATGGTCAGCGGCGCCATTGGCCGCGCTGGCCAGCATATGGCGGTGCAGGTACGGCATACAGCCGAACGGCTCGCGCCGTCGGACGATTGATTAGAAAACAGGAACCGATATGGATCTGGTCTCAGGAATGATTGTTGATGGTGTGCTGGCGGTGCTGCTGGTGACGGCGATCATTGTTTCGATCATCGTCTACAAGCGCCTTGGCACCATCCGTGAAGGGCAGGCCCAGCTTCGTGAGCTGGTGGACGAGCTTAACCGCGCGGTCATGAACGCGCAGTCAAGTGTGTCCGGCCTCAAAAAATCCGCGGTGGAGATTGAAGAAATCCTGCAGGCGCGGGTTCAGAAGGCCAGTGCATTGGCGGATGAACTGGGCATGATTACCGAAGCTGGCAACAATCTTGCAGACCGGATTGAACGTGGTTTGACCAGTGCAAACCGCGGTGAAGCTGCGCAGCCGAAGGCCGAGAAGGCCAGCAGCAAGCAGCAGCAGGAAATTCTTGCGGCGCTGAGGGAAGCACGCTGATGTGTGCTAGAGCGCCAGTGAAGGGCAGTTGAGATGAACGGCAGCATATTAAGCAGGGTGCGTATTTTCCCCCTTCTGATCCTTGTGTCCTTTGTGGCGCTTGGGCTGCGGGGCATTGACCTCTATACCGGCTATAACCTGCTGACCGACCCTGCCTTCGCGCAGGACCAGGAAAATACGTCAGGCGACAACGCTGCGACCGAGCAGGCTACCCGTCAACCGGGTGACACAACGGACGCCGAGGCCCAGCGTATGGCCGCGAGCCCACAACCCCTTGTGGTTGGCCTGCCAAGCAACGAAGAAATGGAACTTATTACCCAGCTTCGCGAACGCCGGGAGGAGCTTGAGGCGCGCGCCACCAAGCTCGACCTGCAGGAACAGCTGCTTGCGAGCACAGAAAAACGCATCAACGACAAGATTTCCCAGCTTCAGGTGCTCGAGACGCGCATCAAGGAGCATCTGCGCATCTTCGAGAAGGCCGAGGACGAGAAGCTGGCAAGTATTGTGAAGGTCTATGAGACCATGAAG
Organism: Kordiimonas gwangyangensis DSM 19435 = JCM 12864; assembly: GCF_000375545.1. GTDB lineage: Bacteria > Pseudomonadota > Alphaproteobacteria > Sphingomonadales > Kordiimonadaceae > Kordiimonas > Kordiimonas gwangyangensis. Next base: position 12,724 of record NZ_AQXF01000006.1, on the reverse strand, counting down.
CCGAAAGATGCCGCCCCGCGCTTTGAAGCGCTGGCGTTGCAGACGCAGGTTGACCTTGTGACCCGGATGAAGCCGACCAAGGTGGCCGCACTCATGGGGGAGATGACACCGGAGAAAGCATCCGTCCTGACGACCGAGCTTGCGACACTGGCGCAGCCACCGAGCGTCGAGGAACTGGACAACCGGTAAAAGATTGGGGCCAGCCGCAAGGCGGCCGCGTGTAATTACCTTTGGGGGCAGAGGAGTAGCGGGAATGGCAAAACAGGCAGCAGCAGTAAGCCTGGAAGATAGAGCGGCAGCGCTTCGGCAGAACCGGGGCGACAATGTAGCAATTGACGATATCACCCATGTGGTGGGCAGTCTCGTCAAGGGCACGACCCATGATGATGAGGTTGACAAGATCGCGACCGAACTGCGCGAACTTCTGTCCTACATCGGGGCGGCCAAGAACGAACTTATGGGCATGCAGCCCAAATCGCTCTCGAACCGTGATATTCCGGACGCGGGTGAACAGCTCGACGCTATTGTGAAATCTACCGAAGACGCCGCCGAGACCATCATGGACGCGGCTGAAACCGTGGGCATGCTCTCGGAAGAAGCGGAAGGCGAGATGGCTGAAAAGCTGGAGAAAGTCTCGACCGAGCTGTTCCAGGCATCAAGCTTCCAGGATCTGACCGGCCAGCGCATCACCAAGGTTATGCGCACGCTTGGCCATTTGGAAGAACGCCTCAACGCCCTCGCAGACGCGATCGGTGACGATTATATCGAGCCGCCGGAAGAGGTGATCGAAGTGGATGATGAAGGTGTCGCGAAAGACGATAGCGATCTTCTGCACGGTCCGCAGCTCGAAGGTGAAGGCAACAGTCAGGCAGAGATTGACGCTATTCTCGCCAGTTTTGACTGACCGGCCTGCTCGCGGGGTAATCAGGCACAATGTTCATTGAGCAGGAACGCACAAAACGCATCTTTGGCAGTGACAACACCCTTGGGCTTTTTGTTGCACTGTACCTGATCCTGCTTGCCTTTTTCATTGTGCTGACCGCCATGTCACAGCAGGAAGCCCCGCGCGCCGTGATGGCCATGGACAGCGTGAACAATACCTTTGACCGCAAGACCGACAACAAGCGCTTCAATCTTGACCCGCGGGCAAGCCATGACCCATCGAACGATGCGTCCCTGCAGAAAATCCGAAACCTGTTTTATGCCGAGTTCGAGCTCGAGGGCCGTTTTACCAATAGGGGCGGCAACGTGTTCGAGGTCGAGTTTCCGGAGGAATATCTGTTTTCCCCGGGTTCGTTTAATGTGCGGCCTGATAAACATGGTTTCCTGGACCAGCTTATTGAGGCGCAAAGGCAGGGCATCAGCGAAGGACATCAGCAACTGGCCCTGATGTTTGGCTCAGGTGTCGCGCCGGTCTCGCGTGACATGACACGCTCGCAAGAGGTTGCTGTACGCCGCGCAGGGTCGCTCGCGCGTTACCTTGAAGGGCAGGGTGTGCAGGACGGCGCGTTCATCACCGGCTTTGTGGGTATCGAGGAAGGCAAGATCCTTGCGGTCTTCCGCAATGTGCCTGCGGACGGTACGACCGCAACGTTGAATGGGGGGCCGCAATAATGCCGCACTCCCAGCCCGCACGCCGCCGCAAAGATGATACATCTGCGCCGTGGATTCTCACCTTCGCTGACCTGCTGTCGCTGGTGCTCACTTTCTTTGTGCTCGTCTTCTCCATGAACACGGTGCAGTATGAAAGCTGGAAAGCGGTGGTGCACACCATGAACGAGGAGTTCAACCCCAAGCGCCCGATGGTTGAGATCCTGCCGCATGACACGCCGCCGTCCTTGATGACACGCAGCATTCCGGGGCTCAATCTCACCTACCTTGAAGCGCTGCTTGACCGGCAGCTCAAGCAGGTGCCGCTGTTTCAGGAAGCGGTGGTCCACCGGGTTGAGGATACTGTGGTGATTTCACTGCCCGCCAGCCTGCTGTTTGAGCCCAAGCTGGCGGTACTTGCGCCAGACGCCAACCGGGCGCTGCGTGCGCTCGCAGGCGCACTTGTGCAGGTGCGCAACAAGGTGCAAGTGGCAGGCTATACGAATGGTGCGCCGGTCAAGACCGGGCTTTTCCGCTCCAATTGGGAGCTGTCGCTGACCCGCGCGCGGGTTGTTGCCGGCACGCTTTCGAACGCCGGTTACCAGCAACCAATGACCGTTCTCGGTTATGCCGATACACGCCTCAGAAGCCTTGAACATTTCAACAATGTAAAAAGCCGCTATGAATGGGCGGAACGTATCGATATCGTATTGATTAATGAAAAACGCGAACAAGGCACCTATGACATTTTCTAGGCGGCATAAGAGTTTAGGGGCTGTTTCTGTCGTGGCACTTCTGTGTGCCGCACCGGCCATCTATGCGCAGGATGAAACGGGCCGCCTTGTGTCGGTTCAGGGTGCTCAGCAGTCCAATGCCGCTCGGCTCGCGTTCACTGTACCTGTGGGCACAAATTATACCGTGGCCACGCAGGGCAACCAGCTTCTCATTACCTTTGATGGGGATTTCCGCTTCAATTTCAGTGCGCTCGCTGGCTCGCCGCTCAGGCAGGCAACCAATCCGCGCTTCCGCAGGCTTGGCGCCCGCACGCTAGTACAGTTCGATATTCCGGCTGACGCTCGCACACGGGACTTCTGGTCCGGCCAGTTCTTGGTCGTCGATGTCTATTCCCAGAATGCCGCGCGCCCGCAAACCGTATCGGGCAGCCAGGAAGACAGCAGCATCGCCGCGCCCGGCGGGACCGCACCACAGCCGGTTGACGACGAAGCAGCACAGCCGCAGGACGAACAGACCGCAGCAGATGACGCGGCCACACCGCCTTCCGGTAACCCGGCTGGCGTGGGGGACGAGACAGCAACTCTGCCGACAAGTGGGGCACAGCCGCCTGTGCGCGAACCCCAGACAGGTATCGAGATACGCGGTGTGACCGCGTTTACGGCTGAAGATAAAGTTGTGCCCGTCCTCCCGCTTGAGGTTGAGGATGGTCTGCAGCTTCAATTCCCGTGGGATGAAGAAGTGGGCTCCGCCGTGTTTGAGCGCAGCGGTGTACTGTGGGTCATTTTTGACCGGCCGTACAAGCTCGACCCCGGCGGACTGCGTGAAGCTGATGGTATGCTCAAAAAATACCTGACCGCCGCGGAAGTTCATGACAACAAGGATGCGCTTGTGCTGCGGTTTGACGTGGTGCAGGGCCAGTATTTTGTTGTTGAGCGTGACGGCAACACATGGCTCATCAGCCTCAAGCATACACCCGCCAAGCCACGTTTCCCGCTTGAACCGTCCCGGCAGGCTGAAGGTGTGCAGGGCCAGCAGATTTTTGTGCCCGCAACCGACATTGGCCGTAAGATCGAGGTCGAGGACCCGGCCATTGGCGATTTCCTCGTTGTGCTGCCGATGATTGGCGAAGGCCGTGGTATGGCGCAGGAATATAGCTATGCGTCGTCGCAACTTCTGGAGACCGCACAGGGTGTCGTCGTGATGCCCAAGTCCGACTTTGTCGATGTGGAACGCTTCACCGACGGTATCGCTATCCGCACCACCGGCAACAACATGCTGTCGGCTACCAATCTGTCGCGTGATACGGGCGCTGGCCCACGCGCGAACAAAAGCGACTTCAAGCGGCTGGTTGATTTTGCGGCGTGGCGCATTGGTAACGAGTGGGAATACCGCAAGAATAAATCGATCTTGCTGTATGAGCTTTCGCTCCAGCCGATGGATGACCGGAACGCGGCGCGCTGGAAGCTGGCGCGCTTCTATCTGGCACACAGCCGTGCAGCCGAAGCCCTTGGCGTGCTGGAACGCATGATGGCGGAAGATCCGCTGCTGGCGCAAAACAGCGAATATCTCGCCATCCGCGGTATTGCGAATTTCAAACAGGGGCGGCTTGAACAAGCGGCTGTTGATCTTGCGACCCGTGGCCTTGAGGCGGAGCAGGACGCGGAACTGTGGCGCGGCCTTGTGGCCGAAGCGCGCGGCCAGTATGACGCCGCGCTTGAGCACTACCGCCGCGGCAAGGATGTCATGGGCACCTATGACGACTATGACCGTGCGGAAATCCAGCTTGCCGTCGTGCGCTCGGCGCTTGAGCTTGACCGTATCGAGCTTGCGATCCGTGAACTGGATCTGTTGAACGGCCTTAATCTCAATGATGAGCAGTTGGCAGAATCAGTGTTCCAAAGCGCGCGTATCGCCGCGATGCAGGGCCAGATGGACCAGGCGCTTGCGCAGTTTGATGACCTGGCCGACGCGCCCTACCGCTGGATTTCAGCGCGCGCACGTTATGCCCGCACCAAACAGGGGCTCAAGAATGGTGATCTGACGGCAGTGGATGCCATCGACCAGCTTGAGCGCCTTCGCTTTGCTTGGCGCGGCGCACGGTTTGAAGCGGAACTGCTGGACGATCTGGCTGACCTTTATTTTGATACCAAGCAGTATGAACTGGGGCTTGAGGCGTTGCGGCAGGGTATTTCCTATTTCCCTGAGCTCGCGCGCGAGAAACAGATGGTGGCCCGGTCCGCCAATATGTTCCGCGAACTGTTCTTTAGTGGCCGCGCTGACGAGCTTTCGCCTATCGCCGCCATCAGCCTCTATTATAAATTCCGTGACCTCACGCCGCTTGGCTCGGAAGGTGACCTGATGATCCGCCGCCTTGCGGACCGTCTGGTGTCAGTTGACCTGTTGGACCGCGCCGCCGAACTGCTGGAATATCAGGTGCGGGTGCGCACCGAAGGCGCGGCACGAGCGCAGATTGCTGCCAACCTCGCCAAAATCCATATCCTTAATGAGCAGCCGCAAAAGGCGCTTGAGATCATGCGTGCCACGCGGGAGCCGCGCCTGCCGGAGGATATTGATGCCACGCGGCGCCACGTGGAAACCCGCGCGCTGATTGAGCTTGGCCGCTATGAGGAGGCCGAGGTGCTGCTTGAAGGCGACCGCAGCCAAGAAGCCAATGAGCTGCGCGCTGATATCTTCTGGGGCTCCAAGGCCTGGTCGCGCTTCTCCAACACCGTGAAAGACCTGCTTGGGGACGGTTGGCGCCGCAATGAGGCACTGAGCCCGCTTGAGCGCCTGAACCTGATCCGCCTCACCATCGCGCTTACCTTCATGGAAGATCGTGCAGGGCTGATTGAGATGCGTCGGCGCTATGGTTCACAAATGCGGGGCGGCGATTTCGCACAGGCCTTTGACCTGTTGACCAACGATCAGGAACTTTCGGGCCGTGAACTGGGGGCAATCGCCAGCCAGATCGCAAGTGTCGAGAAGCTGCAATCCTTCATGCGCGATTACCGTAGCGACTTTTCAAGCTCTGGCCGGTAACGTGCCGGTTACCTTGCCGTTGATACGCGCCGAATAGTGCAGGGCAAATATCACTCAAATGCTGGAAAAACATGCTCGCGTTTGTCTCACCAACTCGTGACAGGGATATTATTTTCCAAATTGGCTCGGCTGGGCGATGATGATTTTGCAAGGGCGGTAATCCAGTAAGCCGCATTACGATTAACCCATTCATTACATAACAGGGGAATGAGAGCATGAAGATCAATCAATTTGCCAAAACGGCTGTCGCAACCACAAGCGTACTTGCATTTGCACTGACCATGGCGTCTGGCGCTGTGTCCGCAGATGACAAGAAAGGCAAGAAAGAGAAATGCTACGGCGTTGTTGCCAAGGGCATGAACGACTGCGCAACCTCCGCGCATAGCTGCGCCGGTCAAGCCAGCGAGGACCAGCACCCGGAAGAGTGGATGTATGTGCCTGCTGGCATGTGCGAGCGCATCGCGGGCGGTTCGATGGAGCCGAAAAAGTCCTGAGCCACGACGGCTAAGTAGCGAGCGAACGAGTTGGGCTGGAGCAGTGTGGCAGGGGAATGCTATGCTGCTCCAGTTTTATGGGTGAGAGGGAAGTGTTGTGAGCGTCGACTATCTTTGGCAGCCGAAAGGCACAGGCAGGCCGGCTGGCATCAGCCTCAAGACCGAGCATTTCAGCGATATTCTGACAAGCCGCCCGGCGGTTGATTTCCTCGAAGTCCATGCCGAGAATTACATGACCGAAGGCGGTGCCCATCACCGCTATCTTGAAGAAATTTGCGCGCATTATGCGCTTTCTGTGCATGGAGTAGGCATGTCGCTGGGCTCGGCCGAGGGGCTTGACCCGGCCCATGTCGCCCGCTTTAAAGCAGTGGTCGAGCGTTACAGGCCTACTATTGTGTCGGAACATCTGGCTTGGTCAGTCTCCGGCGGCACATACCTCAATGACTTGCTGCCACTGCCGCTAACAGTGGAAAGCCTTGATGTGGTCGTGCGTAATATCGATACGCTGCAGCAAGCCATCGGGCGTTCCGTCCTTGTGGAAAACCCGTCCAGTTATCTCTCCTTCAAATCAAGCGAGATACCGGAACTTGAGTTCCTTGTCCGGCTTGCTGAGCGCACAGGCGCTGGCCTGTTGATGGACGTGAACAATGTTTATGTATCCGCGCGCAATATGGAAACCTCGCCCGAGGAGTATATCGACGCGGTGCCAGCATCGCTGATTGGCGAGGTGCACCTCGCAGGCCATGCGGTCAAGAATATCGACGGTGTCGAGCTTCGCATTGATGACCACGGCAGTGCGGTATCACCTGACGTATGGGCGCTATATGAGCGCCTGATCACACGCGTGGGGCCAAAGCCAACGCTGGTTGAATGGGATACGGATATCCCGCCGCTGAGCATACTCGTGGCAGAAGCCGAGAAGGCCAAGGCCGTTATGAATGCGCTGGAGGCAGCGCATGTCTGACCTCGCGCGCATTCAAGCTGGTATGAAAGCCGCCATCGTAAAGGGGGGCGAGCCGGACACGGCGTTGCTTGAGGCTGTGGTCGCGGGCAAGCTCACGAGCGCGCAGCGCATGCGCGTGCATCAGAACAATTTCAGGCAGACGCTAACATCCGCGCTTCTGGCTATTTTCCCCGTCGCACAGGTTTTTGTCGGCGAAGCCTTCATGAAAGGTGTTGCGGGTAAATTTATCACCAGCGAGCCGCCGGGCGCGCCAATGCTGTCGGCCTACGGCGCGACGTTCGCAGACTTTCTGGATGGCTTTCCACCGGTCGCGCAAGCTCCTTACCTGCCGGATATCGTCCGCCTTGAATGGGCCGTGCATGAGCTGCAGGTCTCAAACGAACACGTGGTGGACGAGGGACCTGTTCGCTTGTCACCCAATGCGCGGGTCATTGACAGCCGCTACCCGGTCCTGAACCTGTGGATGGCAGGCACGGGGCAAATTCCGCCAGAGGCTGTGAACCTCAAGGCTGGCGGGCAATGTGCGGCGGTGGTGCTGGCCTTTGGTGAAGTGCGTATAATGGCGCTGGACAGTGCTGAGAAAGCGTTACTCGTCGCGCTTGAAGCTGGCGCGGCAAAGGAAGACGCGGGCATCGCACGTATGCTGGACATGGGGGTCCTGGCCGGGAAGGCCTGAGGGAAGGGGCAAGTGATGAAGGAACTGCAAGGTCGGTTAAACGCACTTTTAATTCGTGCGGCAACCATGTTTGCCATGCGGGACTATATGCTACTGTGGCTGCGCCTTTGGGTGGCGAATATCTTTTATGCTAGTGGCCGCACCAAAGTTGCGGATGGTTTCCTGACGCCGTCTGATAGCGCGCTTACGCTATTCGAATACGAATATGACCTGCCTCTCTTGCCGCCGGAACTTGCTGCCACCCTCGCGGTCTATGCAGAGACTTTCCTGCCGCTTCTGTTGATGCTCGGCCTCCTGTCGCGCCTGTCAGGCCTGGGGCTTGTGGGCATGACCCTCGTGATCCAGATATTTGTATACCCCACTCACTTTACCGAGCACGCCGCGTGGCTTGCTGCGCTTTTGCCGGTGGTGATGCTGGGCGGCGGTAAAATTTCGCTCGACCATCTTTTATTTCGCAGCCGGGAGCCCAAATAGCAGAAGCGGTCCACATTAGCCCCGCTTAATAGGCGGATGAGCTATTTTTCTGTTCATTCCCTAGAAAAATAGGCTAATACGGCAGGCAGACAGATGGGGATACGCTGTTTAAAAGGATAATAAAATGGACGAAATAGACCGCAAGATTTTGAACCTGTTGCAGAAGGACGCAACACTCAGCACCGCCGAGATTGCAGAAGCCGTTGGCCTGTCGACGACGCCGTGCTGGCGCCGTATCCAGATTCTGGAGCAGGAAGGTTTTATCACCCGCCGCGTGGCGCTGGTTGACCGCAACAAGGTCAACGTGCCGCTGGACGTTTTTGTAGCGATCCGCACCAACGAGCATAACTTCGACTGGCTGGATGAATTTGCGCGCCTTGTGTGCGAATTCCCGGAAGTGGTTGAGCTTTACCGCATGAGCGGTGAGATCGACTATCTCATGCGCGTCGTGGTGCCGGACATGGCTGCCTACGACACCTTCTACAAAAAGCTGATCAAGAAAGTGCAGCTGACGGATGTGAGCTCCTCTTTCGCGATGGAGCGCATCAAATACACGACCGCACTGCCGCTTGATTATGCGATCGACGAGAATAAATCCCGCCGCAGGAGGGGCTGATCGTGGACGCAAGGGCCTCAGCGAACGCACCCAAACAGGAAATCAGGCTCGCGGACTATCAGCCGCCAGCCTTCTCCATTGAGACAATCGACCTTGTTTTCCGTCTTGAGGACGAGGTCGCGGTTGTTGAGGCCACAAGCAATTTCAAGCGTGAGGGTGACGTTAGGTCACTCACGCTTGATGGCGGTCCCTATATGAGCTTGAAGCGCGTTGCGCTCAATGGGGTTGAGCTTGGCGGCAATGCTTATACGCTGAACCGCGAAAGCCTGAGCATTCATGAAGTGCCCGATGCCTTCACGCTCACCGTGGTGACGGAGCTGCGGCCCAAGGAGAATACCCGGCTTGAGGGGCTTTATTTCTCCGGCGGTAACTATTGCACGCAGTGTGAGGCGGAAGGCTTCCGCCACATTACCTATTATCTTGACCGGCCGGATGTGCTTGCGCGCTATAATGTGCGCATCGAGGCGGACAAGGCGAAATTTCCGGTTCTGCTCTCGAACGGCAACCCTGGTGCCATGGGTGATCTCGCGGGTGGCCGTCATTTTGCCGAATGGCATGACCCACACCCCAAGCCCGCCTATCTGTTCGCCATGGTCGCAGGCAAACTTGGCTGTCTGACGGACAGCTTCACAACAGCGTCAGGCAAGGAAGTAACCCTGAACATCTATGCGGCTGAAGCTGACCTCGCGAAATGCGATTACGCGATGGCGTCGCTCCAGCGCTCCATGAAGTGGGACGAGGAGGTCTTTGGCTTAGAGTATGACCTTGATGTCTATAACATCGTCGCCGTGTCTGATTTCAACATGGGCGCGATGGAGAACAAGGGCCTCAACGTTTTCAACACCAAATATGTGCTGGCGAGCCCGGCCACGGCCACAGACGCGGACTTTGACCATGTTGAAGGGGTCATCGGCCACGAATATTTCCACAACTGGACCGGCAACCGGGTTACCTGCCGCGACTGGTTCCAGCTCAGCCTCAAGGAGGGGCTGACCGTATTCCGCGATCAGGAATTCTCGAGCGACATGACATCGCGCGCGGTCAAGCGGCTTGATGATGTACGCACGCTGCGCATGATCCAGTTCCCGGAAGACGGCGGCCCGCTCGCGCACCCGGTGCGGCCTGAAAAATATATCGAGATCAATAACTTCTATACGGCGACAGTTTATAACAAGGGCGCGGAAGTGATCCGCATGATGCACCGCCTTATCGGCGCCGATGCCTTCCGCCGCGGCATGGACCTCTATTTCGAGCGTCATGACGGACAGGCCGTTACCTGCGAAGATTTTGTTTGCGCCATGGAAGATGCGAGCGGTGTTGACCTCAAGCATTTCCGCCTGTGGTATTCGCAGGCCGGCACGCCGTCGCTCACCATCAAGCGGGAGCGCGACGGCACTGACCTTATCCTGAAGCTGGAGCAGCAAACCAAAGCCACGCCGGGGCAGGGTGAGAAGAAGCCACTGCATATGCCGGTTCTCGTTGGCTGGCTTGACGCGGACGGCAATGAAATTCAGCCCGCGCTAGAGGGTGAGGGCGTCTGGACCGAAGACGGTTGCCTGCTTGAGCTGACGGCAGCCCACCAGGCTTACCGCTTCCGCGACGTGCCAGATGGCGCAGTCCCAAGCCTGCTGCGCGCCTTCACGGCACCCGTCAGCCTTGATCATGACCTGTCGCCGACTGAGCTTGCGTTCCTCGTCAAACACGACCGGGACGCTTTTGCGCGCTGGGAAGCGGCGCAATATATGTACGGTGATTTCCTGCTCGCCTGCGTGGCGGGCAAGGCAAATGTGAAAGATGTGCCTTCTGAGATCAGCACCACATTCAGTCATTTGCTGAAGGATACGGTGACCGATCGGGCTCTGCTTGCCGAACTGCTGACCTTGCCGTCTGAAATCGCGATCGGCCAGCGCATGGATGTGCTGGAGCCGAGCAAGATATTTGACGCGCGCGAGGCACTGCTTGCGGGGCTTGCGAAGGCAAATAGTGAAGCGCTTACAAGCCTTTACATGAGCCTGAAACCCGGCAGTTATGACCTCAAGCAGGAGAGCAAGGCTCAGCGGCGGCTGAGAAACGCGCTGCTGCGTTACATCAGCCAGTTGCCGGGCGCCGATGATGTGCTGCGTGCGCATCTGGACGGTGCCGACAATATGACCGACCGCATTGCGGCGCTTGCAATGATCGCGAGCAGCGACATGGCGGACCGCGAAGCCGTGCTTGAGGCATTCTACACCGAGTGGCAGCACGATGACCTTGTGATCGACAAATGGTTTGCCGTGCAGGGCCAAAGCACCCGCAAGGATGCGGTTGCCCGGGTGCTTGAGCTGATGCAGCACCCGGCGTTCAAGCTGGCGAACCCCAACCGGCTCCGTTCGCTTGTGACCAGCTTCTCCATGCTCAATCAGGCGCGCTTCCATGAGGCGGACGGCTCTGGTTACCGCCTGCTTGCCGATACCATCGCGCGGGTGGACAAGATCAACCCGCAAACGGCTGCGCGCCTTGTGGCGCCACTTGGCCGTTGGCGCCGGATGGGTGAAGACAGGCAAGTGCTGATGAAAACGGCGCTTGAACGCTTACGCGCACAAGTGGAAAGCGACGATGTACGCGAACTTGTGGATAAATCGCTCGGTTGAACGCAAAACGGTGCCTTTAAAGCACAGTTTCAACCAACTCGCATGCTAAGTGCATCGGTTCGTCGCAAAAGTTAATACTATATGTTGCAATCTGGTGGAATATTTGGCTAGTTATAGGTTCCGAACGGAAATTGGGTCGAGAATGTACAGCTAGTAGCAAGGGCGGAAGCACGAGCCGTTCCTGCAGTGTTTTATACTAGAGATAGTAATCGGCTACGCCAAAAAAACGCGGCCAGCCAATCACCAGAGAGAGAGTACAATGACGAAAGGTCCAGATCCGATTGACGTTCATGTCGGTCAACGAGTACGCGCACGCCGCAAGATGCTCGGTCTTTCCCAAACCCAGTTGGGTGCAGAACTGGGTGTTACCTTCCAGCAAGTCCAGAAATACGAACGTGGTACGAACCGTATTGGTTCAAGCCGCCTGTTCCGTATGTCCACCACTCTGGATGTGCCGGTATCCTATTTCTTCGAAGGCGCGGAAACCAAACTTCCGGGCTATAATGCTGCAAGCGAAGGCCTGGACGGCGACGCGTTCGAGCGTCAGGAAACCCAGGAGCTTGTAGAAGCTTACTACCGTATTGCAGACCCGCGCATTCGCAAGAAAGTGCTTGGTCTTGCACGCCTGCTCGCGAGCGGCGTTGACGAATACGGCATGTAATCAGGCTGCGACCGGCTGACTTTCGTCAGGTCGTGGTTCAGGAATAAAAAGCGCGGCGGGCTACCGTCGCGCTTTTCTGTTTTGGGCTGGCTGCTCTCAGTATGCATCAACAAAAAGAGCCGCAATCGCGGCTCTTTTCTCGTTTCAGGCAGTGAAGGTTATTCCTTCTTCCGCGCTTCTCGTTCCTGCTTCTTTTTCTTCTCGCGCCGCGCCACATAAATGAGGCCGGGGGCGAGGAGGAGGAAGCCTGCAGGCTCCGGCACCGGTACCGAGATGATACGAATAATCGCCGTATCAAGGCTCGTGAAGATCAGGTCACCCGGCGAATACCAGTTGTTGTTGATGCCTGTGGGCACCGTGATGACATCACTGTCACTCAACAGGCGGCCGTTATAAAGCCACCGAAGCGTCACAGTATATTCACCGGTATGGTCAAAGAGACCAAGTCCTGCAGTCAGGTCAAGGCTTCTGCCCATGCCGATCTGCGTGTCGCCCAGCATCCAGACAAGGTCAAATTCTTCAAGGTCTGTCAGCTCACAATAGAGCTGAGCCTCAAACGTTGACCCACAGCCATCCAGGGTAAACTCGTCACCCAACATGAGCGTGTCATAGGTGCCTGCTTCGGCCACAAAGCGCCATTCTGCCGGATCGGGGTCCGGTGTCGACGGCGTCGATGGCGGCGGCGGCTCCGGCGTAGTTGGCGGCGGAGTAGGCGCAGGTGTGGTCGGCGGCGAAGTCGTTGGTGGCGACGTCGTCGGCGGAGATGTAGTTGGCGGCGAAGTCGTTGGTGGCGACGTCGTCGGTGGAGATGTGGTTGGCGGCGACGTCGTTGGTGGCGACGTCGT
>NZ_AQXF01000005.1 GCF_000375545.1 Kordiimonas gwangyangensis DSM 19435 = JCM 12864 | reverse complement strand
GCTTTTAGGAGGAACACTATGGCTACAAATATTGAGTTCGGTACGACCGGTAACGACTCGATGTTCGGTACGGACGCTGACGACATCTACACGGGTGCCGGCGGTAACGACCAGATTTCGGGTGGTACGGGTAACGATACCCTTTCGGGTGACGATGGCAACGACACTGTAGACGGCGGCGCGAACGATGACGTTCTGTCCGGCGGTGCAGGCGATGACCGCGTAGTTGGCGACGATGGCAATGACAGCGTTTCCGGCGGCGACGGCAATGACACAGTTTCCGGTAACGTTGGCGACGATACTGTCTCCGGCGGCGCTGGTAACGACGAAGTTTATGGCGCTGGCGGTGCAGACGTTCTGACCGGCGGCGACGGCAACGACACGGTAGACGGCGGCGACGACGCTGACGACATCTCCGGCGGTAACGGCGACGACACCCTGATCGGTGGCGAAGGCGATGACACGCTGGACCCGGGTCTTGCTTCTTCTGCTTCTGCAGTAGAAATGATCGACGCTGGTAACGGCGACGACGTAATCTACGACGGCTCTGGCCGTGACAGCGTAGACGGCGGTGCTGGTGATGACACCTTCATCATCGACGACGAAATCAACTCGGTATCTGACGTAACCTCTAACGGTACGGTTATCGACACTGATGGCGACGGCAACACCGACGTTCTCGCAAACGTAGAAATCCTTCAAGCTGACAACGTCACGATCGACATCACCGGTGACGACGACGTGTTCTTCGGCTACACGCACACGCTGTCTGCAGACGCAGGCGACGATGCAACTGGCTCGAACTACAACGACGACGTTCTGGTTTGGGACGCTGCCAACTCTGACCTCGTGACCACGGGCACCTACGGCGCTGAGTGGGGCATCACGGAAGTTGATGGCACGGCAGTTGATTCGAACGGTGACACGGTTGCAGTAAACAACGGCGTTGTAACGGTTATCGATACCGACAGCGACGGCAACCTCGACAGCGTTATCTTCACGGCTGACGAAGACCTTGCGAACGAGAACGATGACGTTGAAGACAGCTTCTCGATCACGCTCGCAAACGTAGCGAACGACGACATCACGGTTTCGATGGATGTTGAGACGACGGTTACGGAAGACCAGGTCTATGACGCTGCTGAAGGCGGTTCGACCCTCACGGGTGACGCAGACGCAGAAACGTTCAACGGCGGCAACGGCGACGATCGCTTCATTGGTAACAATGGCGACGACACGATGACCGGTGGTAACGGCGACGACACGCTGAACGGCGGCAACGGTGCAGACAGCCTGATGGGCGGTTCTGGCAACGACAAGCTGTGGGGCGGTGCAGGTGCAGACAGCCTTTCGGGCGGTACGGGCAACGACGAGATCGGTGCTGGTGCAGGCGACGATACGGTTGATACCGGCACGGGTTCCGACACCGTATACGGTGGCGACGGCAACGACGACATCACCGTTGGTGGTGGTGGCAACTCGGTTGTTTGGGCAGGCGCAGGCCTCGACACGATCGTAGCTGGTAACGGCGACGATGTGATCGGTGCGGGCGACGGCAACGACGACGTGACTGCAGGCGCTGGCGACGACACGATCTACGGCGGTAAAGACAGCGGTCTTGACACGCTGCGTGGTGGTGACGGCGACGACCTGATCTTCGGCGGCAAAGGCAACGATGCTGTATCCGGTAACGCCGGTGATGACGAAGTCTACGGCGGCGACGGCGCAGACAGCGTATACGGCGCAGCAGGCGAAGACACCCTCTGGGGTGGCGCAGGCAACGACACCGTATGGGGCCAGGAAGGCGACGACACGATCTGGGGTGGCGCAGGTAACGACGACCTCTCCGGTAACGACGACGACGACTGGATCAACGGCGGTGACGGTGTTGACACGCTCTCTGGCGATGCTGGCAACGACACGCTCGACGGTGGCGCAGGCGACGACGAAGTTATGGGCGGTGCCAACGACGACGTGGTATCCGGTGGCGCAGGCAACGACGATGTTGACGGCGGCGCAGGCGACGACGAAGTGAACGGCGATGCAGGCGATGACACCCTCGCAGGTGGCGCAGGCGACGACACCATCAACGGCGGCGACGGCGATGACTTCATCGTTGGCGGCACGGATGATGACGCTCTCTGGGGCGGCGATGGTGCGGACACCTTCGACTTCACGACCGGTCACGGCAACGACGTTGTCTACGACTTCAACGTGGACGAAGACACGCTCGACCTGAACGGCATGGTCTCGAACTTCGCTGAGCTTGACGCGGAAGACTCGACCCTGAACGGTGAAGCAGGTGTGCTCCTGAGCACGACAACCGGTAACACCATCTTCGTGGTCGGTGTATCCGCTGCTGAAATCGCTGCGGCGATCGAGCTCTAAGCCTACTAAATGTAAGCACCAAGAAAACTGGGGGAGCCTTCTGGCTCCCCCTTTTGTTTTCCCAAGGAACGGACCGACAAAAATCGGTCCGTTTTTTTGTGCTCGTTATGGGGTAGTAGCTGACCCTATCACCGCAGCGCCGGTCATCGCAAAGCGGCGCGCGTGTTGTGCTGCAACGGGCTGGTTCTTGTTTCTGTCCGGAGCCGCATATGCGGTGCAGCAGGGCCGGCGTGCCCGGATTCAGGCATAAAAAAACGGCCGGCTAGGTGCCGACCGTTCCAATTCTTCATTGCTTACTGTGGATTGCTTCCAGCGTGACCAGGCTTAGTACTGCTCTTTCATAATCCGGCTAAGGTATTTGCCGTAGCTGTTCTTGTAGGATTTTGCGAGGGCAGCGAGTTGGTCGCCAGTGATGAAGCCTTTGCGCCATGCGACTTCTTCCGGGCAGGCGATCTTGAAGCCCTGGCGTTCCTCGATGGTCTGCACAAAGTTACTGGCGGCCAGCATGGCATCCACTGTACCGGTATCAAGCCACGCCGTACCCCGACCAAGCTTGACCACATTCAGCTTACCTTCACGCAGGTAATGGTCGTTGATGCTGGTGATCTCAAGCTCGCCGCGCGCGCTTGGTTGCACATTGCGGGCGATATCCACCACCTGCTTGTCGTAGAAATACAGACCCGTGACCGCGAGGTTGCTTTTCGGGTTTTTCGGCTTCTCTTCAATCGAGATGGCTTTGCCGTTCGCATCCATTTCCACCACGCCAAAGGCGCTCGGGTCGCCCACGGGGTAGGCAAATACATAGGCACCGTCCGTTACTTTGCCTGCGCGTTGCAGGTGTTCGGTAAGGCCGGCGGCATAGAACACATTGTCACCGAGCGCCAGCGCGCAAGGCGAGTTGCCGATGAAGTCAGGGTCCAGAAGGAACGCCTGTGCTAGGCCCTTGGGCTCCGGCTGCGCGACATACTTGAGCTCAAGTCCCCACTGGCTGCCGTCACCAAGCAAGTCTTCATAGAGCGGCAGGTGATGCGGTGTGGAGATGATCAAAATCTCGCGGATATCAGCGAGCATCAGGGTCGTCAGCGGATAATAGACAAGCGGCTTGTCGTAAATCGGCAGCAGCTGCTTCGATAGTGACCGCGTGATGGGATAGAGCCGTGTACCCAGCCCACCTGCGAGAATAATGCCTTTCATGGGGCTCCCCTCAATATTCTATTTCTTGGCGCCGAAGGTACCGCTTGCAAACAGACGGTCGACACAGCCCTTGAGGCTGGCCTGCCATTCGGGCAACGTGATACCAAAGGTATCCTGCAGTTTGGTGCAGTCAAGCTGGCTGTTGGCCGGGCGCTTGGCCGGCGTCGGATACTCGGCTGTTGTGAGCTGGTTCACCACAGGCACCGGATGCCCATGTTGCTGACCGAGTTTGAATGTTTCGCTCGCAAAGCCGTGCCAACTGACGGTTCCGCTGCCGGCCAGATGGTAGATGCCACCAAATTTCCGAGCGGCATCGCGGTCGGTCACGATGGCCACAACATCAAGAAGTGCGCGCGCAATATCCGGCGCGTAGGTGGGGTTTCCAACCTGATCGGCGACCACACCAAGCGTGTCACGTGATTCGGCGAGCGTCAGCATGGTTTTGACGAAGTTTTTGCCAAATGGGCTATAAACCCAGGCGGTACGGAAGATCATTGCGTCCGGGTTTGCGGCCATCACGGCTTCTTCCCCGCGCAGTTTGGACCGGCCGTAAGCACCCTGCGGGTTGACTGTGTCTTCTTCCGTGTAGGCGCCGTCCTTGCCGCCATCAAACACATAGTCGGTGGAGATATGGAGGAAAGGTACGCTCAGCTCATGCGCAACGCGGGCCAACTCTGCCGGGCCGTGCGCGTTGATGGCGGTCGCGGTGACCTCGTCGCTTTCCGCGGTATCCACGGCCGTGTAGGCTGCCGCGTTGATGATGGCGTCTGGCGCGAAGTCACGAATCAGTTGTGCATTGATCTCAGGTGCGGCGAGATCCAGCTCAGGGCGGCCAAAGCAGACGAGCTCAATGCTGTCTTCGGCTGCTGCTTCCTGAAGCGACAGCGCGACCTGGCCTGACTTTCCTGCAACAAAGATGCGGGTCATGGGTTGGGCCTATTTCTTCAACAGGCCGCGGCGTTCACCTGCAACGTCACGCAGGGGACCCCACCACCATTCGTTATCCAGATACCATTCGATGGTTTTGCGGATGCCGCTCTCGAAATTTTCTTCCGCGCGCCAGCCAAGCTCATCTTCAAGCTTTGTAGCATCAATCGCGTAGCGGGCGTCGTGGCCCGGGCGGTCGGTCACAAAGGTGATCAACTCACGGCGCGGGCGGTTGCCCGGGCGCAGGTCATCAAGAATGTCGCAGATGGTTTCAACAACATGCAGGTTGGTGCGCTCGTTGCGGCCACCCACATTGTATTTTTCGCCCAGCCGCCCTGTCGTCATGATGATGAAGAGCGCTTTGGCGTGATCCTCGACAAACAGCCAATCACGGATGTTGGAGCCGTCGCCATAAACTGGCAGGTCCTTGCCGTCGAGCGCGTTGAGCGTCACAAGCGGAATAAGCTTTTCCGGGAAATGGTATGGCCCATAGTTGTTCGAGCAGTTGGAGATGACAACCGGCAAGCCATATGTCTCGTGCCACGCATTGGCCAGATGATCCGCCGATGCCTTGGAGGCGGAGTAGGGCGAGCTTGGGTCATAAGGCGTGGTCTCATGGAACAGGCCGTCCGCGCCAAGCGAACCGTACACTTCGTCGGTGGAGACATGGAGGAAGCGGAAGGCGGCTTTTGCCTCAGCCGTCAGGCCATTCCAATAGTCGCGTGCGGCTTCAAGAAGCACAAAGGTGCCGACGATATTGGTCTGGATAAAGTCGGCCGCGCCGGTGATCGAGCGGTCCACATGGCTTTCCGCCGCCAGGTGCATCACGCCGTCCGGCTGGTACTTGCTGAAAATAGCGTCCATGGCTGCGCGGTCGCAGATGTCCGCCTGCTCAAAATGGTAGAGCGGGCTGTCTTCGATTTCCTTGAGGCTTGCTAGGTTGCCAGCGTATGTGAGCTTGTCCACATTGATGACAGTGTGGCCGAGGTCACGCACGAGGTGACGGCAAACTGCGGACCCAATAAAACCGGCGCCGCCTGTAACAACTATCTTCATCTTCAAATCCTCAAGAGTTTTCGCCGTAGACGAACGGGCTGTCGATATCCTTCAACCGTGGCAATTCCTTGTCTTTGCCGGAAAGGGTGACAGTGTCGCGGTTCACCGGCCAGTTGATGCCGAGGTCCGGGTCGTCAAAGGCGATGCCGGCGTCATGGTCCGGGGCGTAGAAATTGGTCACCTTGTAGAAAAAGGCGGTGTCAGGCTCAAGGGTACAGAAACCGTGGGCAAAGCCTGCGGGCACCCAGAGCTGTTGCCAGTTCTCGGCGCTCAGGGTGACAGCTACATGCTGCCCGAACGTGGGTGAGCCTTTCCGGATATCCACGGCTACATCAAGCACGGAACCGGAGATGACGCGCACCAGCTTGCCCTGCGCAAACGGCGGATGCTGGAAATGCAGGCCACGAAGCACGCCAACATCGCGCGAGAGCGAGTGGTTGTCCTGCACGAAGGTCTGGCCGGGTACAGCCGCGTCAAAAACATTCTTGTTGAAGGTTTCGGAAAAGAATCCGCGATCGTCACCGAAGCGCTTGGGCGTCAGAATTTTGACGTCCGGAATCTGGGTATCTTCAATAAGCATGAACGTCCCGTATGTTCTTTATAAAAATGCCCGCCTTGTATAACCAAGAATAACCGGTTTACAAAGGCTGAACGGAAGATTTGTGCAATTTGTGACAAACAGAAGCAGCGGTTTTTGCCGCCGGGAACAGCCATGATGGTGACGCGGGAATATTGGTGTGATGCAGGGCGAGCCGAGCCGTGCTGAGCTATGCCCCCATCCCGACGACGGACCTCTATTTCCTGAACAGTTGCGGCAATCTGGTCGCGCGGCCATGGCGGCGTGGCCCGGTGCGGCGGCTTGGGGCAAATGTGTTCCGTGTTGGCAAGCGTTTCCTCATCATCCGCCGTGACCATGAGGCGCTGGTGCGCTCGGTGCTTGCGGAGCCGGATGCTGAGATCATTTACCTGATTGACGATAACCTTGAAGCCCTCCACGACAGCAGCTTGCCTGATGCCTACCGCAGCAGGCTTGAAGGGCTAAGGGGCGGTATTTACAAGGATATTCTCGCCCGCGCGCGGCTTGTTGTTACAAGCGCGCAGGTGATCGCAGACAGCTTGCCTGCAGGAACCCAGGCTCATGTGATGAACCCGGCCTGGCGTGGCAGGCTGAAGCCAGGGAAGCATCTGGCGCGCGCACAGGAAAGGGTGGATATGGTGCATCTCGGCACCGGCAGCCACGGCGCAGGGTACAGTTTTCTTATCCCTGTGCTTGAGGAAGTGCTGGCGGCTGTGCCGCATTCCCATTTTCACTATTTTGGCAATGCACCACTTCTAGCCACACTTGACGGCCACGCCCGTGTGCACCGCATGCGCGCTAAAACCTGGGCGGGGTACAAACGTGCGCTGCCCGGTTTTCGTTTCCATCTCGGGCTCTATCCGCTTGTTGATACGCCCTTCAATGCCGCGCGTTCCGTGAACAAGATTTTGGAGTATACACTGGCAGGCTGCCCGGCTATGTACTCCGCTCAGTGGGCGGAGGCGCGTGGGCTTTCCGACAGCAAGACTGCATTCCTCGCCCCTGATGATGCCGGTGCATGGGCTGAGAGGTTGAAAGAAATCCTTGCGGCACCTGCGGTGCTTCAAAGCGTGTATGAGGGGGCGTGCGCCCACTATGACACCTTGAACGATTTGGCCGCGCAGCGACAGTTCTGGCAGGACACCTTCATAAGGGACGGACGGTGAGGTTAGTTTATCTCTGGATACGTGCGGCGCTTTTGCACCCGCTTCGCAGCCTTACAGCCTTCTTCTGGCTGTTGTGCGGTAAGCGCCTGCGCGCGCGCAACCGGTTTTCCGTGCTTATTGAGGATGAACGTTACCGCTATGAGAAGTGGTTGCAGAAAAATGCTCGCCTGAGCGAAGACGACCGCGCCCGCATCCGTGCCGAAATTGAAGCAGAAGGCGACAAAGGTCCACGTTTCCTGCTGCTGTGCGCCGTCGGGGTCGAGCCAGACCAGCAACTGATCCTGCGCACGGTGCGCTCGCTGCGTGGGCAATTTCATGAGAATTGGCAGCTTGCTATTGTCTGCGACGATAAAAGCCTTCTGGAAGAAGTAAAAGACCGGCGTGTTAAGGTGATAGTGCCTTCGGACGTTGCCGCGGCAGTGAGCAAGGCCGCCTATGTCGGTTGGCTCAAGCAGGGTGATGAACTGGCAGAGCAGGCGCTCTACCGGTTTGCGCGTGCGGCGAAAGCCAGCCCGGCACTGATGTATTGCGACGAGGACCAGATCAACCGCAAGTCCGTGCGGCGGCATTCGCATTTCAAACCGGGCTGGAACCCGGAACTACTGGTTTCCTGTGATTATGTCGGCGGGCTGAGCCTTGTTCGTTCAGACATGGTTACGCCCGGCACGGGCGAACTGGCACAGTGGAAAACGCGCTATGGTCTGCTGTTGAGGCTTGGTGCCTCACTACAGCGAGGTGAGGTGGCCCATGTGCCTGAGGTGCTGTATCACCGCTACGTGAAACGGTTCATTGGCCCCAATTCGGTCCGTCCGTCTACCCACGGCGTGAACCATGAAGAGGTGCTGCGCAGCTTTGCGGGCCTTGGCGACAATGTGGATTTCGAAGTGGCCGAGTTTGGCCATATACGGCCGCGTCGCCGCTTGATGGATGGCAGCGGCAGCCCGCTTGTGTCCCTCATTATCCCCACGCGCGATATGCAGCGGCTGACCAAAAACTGCGTCAGCAGCATTCTGCATAAAAGCGAATACCGCAACTTTGAAATCCTGATTGTCAATAACGACAGCAGCAAACCTGCAGCGCTCAAGTTTTTGAAAAATATCAGCAAACATCCAAAAGTTCGCGTGATCGATTACCCCGGCCCATTCAATTATTCCGCCATCAACAACTTCGCTGTCACGCAGGCGGCAGGGGAATATATCGGCCTCATCAACAATGATACTGAGGTGATTACACCCACGTGGCTTGATGAAATGCTGGCACAGGCAATGCGTGATAATGTGGGGGCGGTGGGCGCAAAACTGCTGTACGGCGACCGCCGTATCCAGCACGCAGGTGTTTATACCGGCATGGGCGGCCTTGCAGGCCATGGGCACCGTATGCTCAAGGCCAAAAAGCCTGGGTACTTTTTCCGCGCGCATCTTTGCCAGTATGTGAGCGCGGTCACGGCGGCCTGCCTGATCGTCAAGAAATCGAAATTCGAAGAAGTTGGCGGCCTTGATGAGGAAGCCTTCAAAGTGGCCTTCAACGATGTGGACCTGTGCCTGAAGCTTCAGGCTGCGGGATATGACAACCTCTACCACCCGCACGCGGTGCTGTTCCACTATGAGAGCAAGTCACGCGGCAAGGACCTCAAGGGCGCGAAACGAGAGCGTTATCTGAGTGAGGCGGCCGCACTGAAGGCCAAGTGGGGAACGGATGTGGAGGTTGACCGCTATTTCAACCGCAACCTGTCGCTCGCACGTGAGGACTTTGTGCTATAGGCCGCCCACTGTGTAGCGTTATTTTGCTTTCACCCGTTCCCGCCATGCGGTCGCAAACGCCGCTTCATTGTAGCGCTGCGCTGCTTCAAACGCTTTCACCGCGAGGGTCTGGCGCTCCGCCTCCGGCAGTGCCGAGAAGGCAATAATGCGGTCAATAGCTTCTGGAACCGTCGTGAAGGTATAGCCCACACCGCAGTCACGGATGATTTCTGCCGGGCCGCCGCCGTCAAACACCAGAGGTACACAGCCGTAGGACATGGCCTCAATAATGGTGATGCCGAAATGTTCCATATAGTGCGGATGCGCGGCAGGGCTGATGCCAAAGCCGGTGGCGTGCATATAAAGGCTCGCGCGCTTCAAAATAGCTTCAAGCCGGTGGCGGGCGACATTAGCCTCAACGCTCACAAAACGGGGCGCCTTCGCTTTCAGGTCCTCGAAATAGGCAACGTCGTCGCTGTCGCTTGATAGACCACCAGCGATATAGGCTTTCTCGATAGTACCCTTGCGGCCCTCGAGTTTGCACAGCGCTTCAAGCACCACATCCTGCCGTTTCATATGCTCCCGCGTGATGAAACGCCCGAGGGTGGCGAGCGTAAGCTCGTCAGTATGGTAAAGCGCGGCTCCCTTGTCGGTGTTCACTTTCACCGGTGGGGTGATGACATGCACAGGGATATGCGCAAAACCGTAGGCGCCCAATTGCGCTTCGGTGTGGGTTTTGGTGAAGGCGGAATTGACGACAATCTCGTCAAAGCCGTTCAGGTTTTCTATGCTGCGGCCCTCCACCCTGTGCAGCGGGAACGGGAACTGGCAGTGGTAGATATTGCGTTTGCCAACGGGCTTTACCGTGGGTGCAATCTCGTTGCCCATAGCGACAAAGAGATCATAGTCCTGCCTGAGGTCCACACGGTCCCAGTGCGTGAGGGTGAAGTCACCCGCAACACCAAGATCGTCCATCACGAAGGCAAGCCGCGTGCGGCTGGTCGCGCACGGCGTGGCGAAGATGACGTCATAATCAGTGCTGAGCGCTGCCGCGACTGAGAGGATATAGCGTTCGCCGCCGCCAAGGGATAGCGCGAATGGTGTGTAGATAAGGGCACGCGGTTTACCGCTGTCGCGGGGCAGGAAGCGGTCAATATTGCTGCTGGCGCGTGGGGGCGGGCTAGCCTCATCACGGTCAAACCAGCGGCTGGCATATTTGCGCCTGTTCTCCATCACCTGTGAGGAGAAACCATCACCGAGGAAATCCCGTGTTGATGTGTTCTCAAGATGCACGGTGACGGCATCTGTGCATACACGCACGCTGTGCCCGCTTGCCCGCACACGGCGGCAAAGGTCGGTGTCCTCAAAGAAGAAGGGTTCAAAAATGAGGTCGAAGCCACCAATTTCGCGGATAAGCGCGGCGCGTGTCATGGCCCCCGCAGCGGAGACATAGTCACACACCTTGCTGGGGACGCTTTGGGCGCGCTGCGCAATAAACTGGTCATAGGGCAGGTGTTTGAGAAGCTGCGCGGTTTCACCGCTGTCTTCAGCGCGGCCGCCTTGTTCCTGAATGACGCCGTTCGGGAACAGGAAGGTTGGTCCTGTCATGCCGCAACTGGTATCTTCGTCGAGCACTTTTTTGAGTGCCGCCAATGTGCCCTTGCCCAGATAGGCATCATTGTTGAGAAACATCAGATATTTGCCGCGCGCTTCGTCAATCAGCAGGTTGTTGCCTTCGCCGAAGTATGTGTTGCGCTCCGACCCGATGACGCGAACGTGCGGGATACGGTCCAGGTAGCGCTTGAGCTGGTGCAGGTCCCAGTTGCCGCTGCCGTTATCCAGCACCAGGATTTCATGCGCGATATCTTCAGCATCGCGCGCGGCCAGATATACCGACAGGATCGTATGCTCAAGGTTCTTGTAGTTCAGCACAAGGATGCTGAGTTCTGGGTCTGCGCTTGCCGCAACCGGCGCTTTCCGGTGCATACCTTCAAGACGAAGCGAAGATAGAAGTGCCACAAGGCTGCCGGCCTCGAACGGCTTGCCGTCACCCACAAGGCCGTCCTGAACGCTGTGGCCGAGGGCAGCGAAATTCACCTTGCGGTGTGGGGAGACCCGCTTGAAACGCGGGTCCATGGCGCAAAAGGCCTCAAGCGGGTTGCGGTAGTCAGTCTCCGGTAGGTTGGCGACGTGATTGTAGTAGGAAGAATCAAAAAACGGCGACGGGTTCGGCGCTTCTGCCCAGTGCTCGGCGTAATGCTCAAGCGGGCTCATATTCTCAAGGCTGCAATGGTCGAGCGTTTCCGACTTTTCCAGCATCTCCAGATAGAAGCTGCTGTCGAACAGCGGGTGGGGGTCATAGCCCTTTCGCCAGCCACCCAACTGATAGTCGAACAGCTCATTTGCCCAGCGCCGTTCGCGCGCGATGCGGCGGTAGAAATTGGGCCGGAATACACAGCGCGGCAACAGGCCGACGAGGCTCGCTTCCGGGTCAAAGAGGCGGGTGTAGGCCTCCGCGTGGTCGATGCCCTCAGCGTCAGCTGCGAAGCCTGCGGGCACAATGGTGCTGAAGGTGGGGCTTGCGCCGCGCTTCACGCTATCAAGGAAATGAGCAAACAGATCGGCGATGCTTTCAGCCGCATCAAGGAAGTAGGCATAGACATGAGGGTTGAAAAGCGGGTTCGGTTTCCGCCGCTCATGGCAGCCGTGGCGCACATAATGCACAAGCGGCGGCAGGCCTACATGGTCAAACGCATGCCGGTTGCTCTCAGTGTAGACAGTGCCGCTGAAAAGAGGGCCGGGGTTCTTGCCCTCCCAAACGCCTTCTTCAAGGAAATGTGTTTCAAGCGCCTTGGTATCAAGACCATCGAACTCATAGGTGCGGCCGTACCACGCTGGGTCGAAATAGGTCAGCGCGCGTTCTCGCTCTTCCGCTGTCAGCAATTTTGTTTCGACCATGAATACCCCCTATAGTGCGGCATACGGCGCACGCGCCTTTTTAATATGGTCAAACAGGTGCGCTGCCAAGCGTTTGTCAAACTGCGACAGCTTGAGGAAAAAATCCAGTACTTCGGGGGTGGTGGGAGCGCGGAAGCGGTGGCCGCTCTCCTCCATACGGTTATCAAAACCGCCCACGTCGGGGGCATGGGTCCCAAATGCGGCCGCGTTCGATTTTTCATAGGTTTGCAGCAATGTCTGCCGCGTTTCAGTATCAAAGATGTCCAATACCGGGCGCGGTGACAGCTGGTTCAGGAGGTACGACAGCAGTGCGTCGCTCAGCTCTTGTGGCAGGTCGAAGCCGTTAAAGTAGTGACGGAAAATCAGCTGTTCGCCATCGAGCGTGGGATTGGCCCTTACCGCAGCGCCAGTTCCGGCAAAATCACGCGGCAGTCCGATGATTTCCATGAAGCTGCCGATCAGGTCCTGCTTTTCATGGTCGTAGGAAAGAAAGTGCAGTTTGCTGACTTCCTCGGGCTTTGACCACCCAGCGCAATAACTCTCGAAATTCATGTTGATGCGGGAGGCTTCGGCGATGAAGTCCTTGGGGCTCATTGCCAGTTTCAGGTCGTCACTTTTGCACCACTGCTTGAAAACAGAAGCTGCAAGCCGGTCCTGTCGCCTGACGTAGATAATGACCTCAACATCATCCGCCAGCGCGCTGACACTTTGCCAAAGCGCAGGGAATGTACGTTGCTGGTAGGCGTTCGGGAACAGTTCGGAGCTGACAATCACGGTATCGCAACCGGAGCGGCGGATTTCATCCTGCAGTTTGTCGAACTCGGGCGTGAAATCCTCATCGCGCCAGAAAGGGAACATAAGGCTGTGGTGTGAATGGTCATCCCACGCGACAGACTTGGGATAGAGAATACCCCTCTCCTTCAGCGCATCATGAGCATGATAGAGCACATGCTGGATCGCGCTCGTGCCCGTTTTATGCAAGCCAATGTGAAGGAAGAGCTTTTTTGCCATTTCTGGATCTTTACCTGCCTGATCTTTCGCCTTCCCTGTGTAGCGCCCCAAGGTGGCAAAGCGCAACATCAAGCCGCCAAACTTATGCTGGTAAGCTGAAATTGTTTATGGTTTAGAAGGGAGATACCCGCCGGGGCGGGGTCAAACAATCGGACAGGGCATGGCTGCGGCGCAGACAACAACGAACTGGTGGGATCTGGGGGCACATTGGGATGCGGCGCTTAACCCGCGCCAGATTTACCCGCAATCCACAAAATCTGCCGCGACCCTGCTGTATGTTCCCGAAAGCGATACCTATTTCGTGAGCGTTGATGGCGCGCATCATGAAGTGCCTGGCGCGGCCTCACTGTTGCACACGCTTCCGCTCACTATCCGCACAGGTGCGCCAAGTGTATGCGCAAGTGGTGCGTTGCCTATCGAGGATCAAGATGCACCGCAAGGCTGGGCGCGTTGGGTTGCCGGGCGGGAAGAGGACGACTGGCTGGCGCCTCGGTCCGTGATACAGCATGACGGTATTGCGACCATTACGTTCGAATTTTATTTGCCTGCAAGCGCGGCATCGCCCGGACCCAAGGCACTAAAAGTTGTGGACGGCGACGGTATCCTCGCCGATGTGACTATTGCGCGTGACGGCATAACCCGCGTGACGGTCGATATCCCCGAGGGGCGGCAGTATGGCTTTATCGAGATCACTTGCGCGCCTGAATCGCGCTTGGAAGGTGGTGACGCGAGGCAACTCGGTGTAGTGCTCGCAGGCATCGACGTCGAGGAAGCGACTGATGCAGTTTCAGGTCGCGCCGTGCGAAATGACAAGCTATTGGCCCGCTACCATGCGGGCACCAGCGCCTATGCACCAAAGGCGCGCGGTGGCACCAAGCGCGCGGCTGTGGTGTGCTGGGACTTGGGTCACAACCCCGCAGGGCGGGCCTATGTGCTTTATCGCCTGCTTGAAGAAGGCTGGGACGTAGAGCTTGTCGGCTCGCGTTGGGAACAGTTTGGCGGTGCGCTTTGGGGGCCTATCCGGTCGCTCGGTCTCAAGGTCAGGTCGTTCCCATGCGCAACCTATGCTGATTTTTACCCGCAGGCGTTTGCGCTGGCGAAGGCTGAACGCTACGACCTTGTCTATGTGTGTAAGCCGCGGCTGCCGGGGCTTCTGCTGGGCGCGATGATGGCCGAGGAGGGCGATTGCCCACTTATCCTGGATATTGATGACAATGAGCTCTCCTTCTTTGAGGGCATCGACCCTGCGGGGGCGGTTGATCCGGTAGCGCTGAGGAATGTTAGTAACGTCAACTTGCAAGCTGTGTTGGCGGAGCCATTTGGTGCCGCTGCCACCAAATTGGCCTATGCGGCCATAAAGGGCGCTGATGCTGTCACCGTATCAAATCCGGCGCTGCAGGCCTTGCACGGCGGCACCATCATTCGCCACGCGCGGCCAAGTGTGGATGTGGGTGGCCTAGATGATGCGCGTACGAAAAGCCGGGCGACGCTTGGCATCGCGCATGATGATTTCGCGGTATTTTTTGTCGGCACTATCAGGAGGCACAAGGGTGTCCTCGCATTGGCGCAGGCGCTTGATGCGGCTGGCCCCGACCGTGGCATCAGCCTGCATCTGTTCGCGGGGCAGGTGGATGCGCGGCAACGCGAACGCATTGATGCCTGCATGGGCGCCCGCATCACCTGGCATGACGGCGTAGACCTTGGCAATTTGCAAGAGGTGATGGCCGGCGCGGACGCGGTAGTACTGCTGCAGGACGAAGGCAGCGAAATCGCGCAGTACCAGATACCGGCCAAAATTTCAGACGCGCTGTCTGTCGGTGTGCCGGTGCTGGCAACGCCGGTACCGCCGCTTCTGGACCTGATCGAGCGTGGGGCTGTGATCAAAACCAGCGCCGCAAACGTTGTTGCGCAGTTACAGGAACTGGCGGGTAAAAGGACAGACGCTCGCGCTCCGCTGTTGGCAGCTTTCGGCGAAGAATTCAGTGAAGACGCTAACCGCACGCGCCTTGACGGTGTGATCAGCGCATTGCGCGAAACGCGTCCAGCCGCAGTTCTTGCTGACCTGTGTTTGCTGGGAGAACAGCTCTACCGTACTTGTGTGTCGCCCGCCAAAGCTGGCGCTGCCCAAGTGGGTGAAGGCGGGATAGATATCGTCTGGTTCTGGAAACAGAATGACTGTGGGCTTTATGGCCGCCGCGCGGACCTGTTGCCGCGCTACCTTTTGCGTACAGGCAAGGTGCGGAAAATCCTGCGGTTCGATTTGCCTATGAGTGCGGCCAAGCTGCACCGGCAGTCGCAGCTGTCGGACGACCTTTCGGCGCAGCACTTCAAAGTGCAGCAAACAACCGTCGCGTCAGATCTCCACGCGAATGACGAGGCGGGCCTGCGCTGCCGCACCTACATTTATGACGGGGCGGCATCCGAACCCGACATGGCGGCTTATATCTCGTTCATTCAGCGCGAGATGGCTGACTTTGGTATCGTGCCCGGCAATGCGACCGCGTGGGTCTGCCCCGTGGTGCCCGGTTTTGCCGAGTTGCAGCAGGCACTCGGTTTCAGGCAGGTGGTGGTTGACCTGGTGGATGACCAACGCACTTTCAGTGTGCCGGATGAGATCAAAACGCGCTGGGATGAGAATTACAAGATTACCCTGCCGCTGGCGGACCATGTGATCGCGAATTGTGCGCCGCTGGCACAGGCTTTTCATCCGCTCGTGCGGGGGGATATTCATATTGTGCCGAACGGTGCGGACACGGCGCAGGTGCTGGCGCGCCCGGCGGAGGGTGCGCTGCTTCTCGCGGGTATTGATGCGCCGATTGCTGGCTATGTGGGGAACCTCCGGGACCGGATTGACTGGCCGCTGGTGCACCGCATGGCTGTGCGCTTCCCTTCCATCGCCTTTGTCTTTATCGGCGCAGGGTTGCCCGATGATGTGCGCGAGAGTTTCGCCAGTATGCCCAACGTGCATTTCCCGGGCGTGGTGCCGTATTCCGGCCTTGGCGTTTATCTGGAAGAATTTACGGTTGGCATCATGCCGCATGTGCATGACGAGATGACGCGCGTGATGCATCCGCTCAAGCTTTATAGCTATCTTGCGCATGGCCTGCCGGTGATTTGCAGCGACGTGGACAATATAGAGGAAAGCATTATGCCCGCCGTTTGTGTGGCCACAAATGACGATGAATTTGCCGATTCGCTGACCAGATATGCTATAGATCGGAAGCCCATGCCGCCTTTGTCGGCACAAACAGTCGCCGCCATGAGCTGGGATGAGCGCGCGCAAAGGGTGCTGGGCATTATAAATAAATAGGGAATGGGCCGGTTGGGCCCAAAACGGCGACGAAACCGTTGCACCTGCGGTCAAACTTGATACACCTATCGCCAGTTGAATTTGTGTTCTTTACAGATGGAGCGGATTGAAAGTAATCAATCGCTAATTTTCAGACGGCATTATAAAAAAAGCATATCCGAGTGCTTCTCCAAGGCAGACAGCTGGGGAACCAAATGGAGACGGCAGCTCTAGTGTCCGGCGCCCAAAGAGATAACAGGAATAATTTGGATGTTGCAGCAATTAAACAGAGAGGAGTCTGACATCTGGGATGACGATTGGGTCACCGGTAAAGGATGTTGGAAAATGATAGGGAGTTTAATAGTTGAAGCGATCCAAATTTGGGTGCCTCCCTACCTAGACCGAGATCAAATGATTACGTTTAGTTTGGCGGTTGAAGACGACGCTGAGCACAACTGGGAGGCTCATCGCTTAATGAATGGGGGCGCCCATGAAATAAAGCTAATGCGGTCAATGCCTTGCTCTAAAATCTATTTTTCCTCCGACCGTGGTATTGTCGGCGACGCAATTGATGTCCGCCTCAGGAGCGTTAAGCTTCTGGATATCATTGTTAAAAAGCCGTTTTTGATATGAAATTTTACACGTTTTGGGTGATTTGATGTCTGCTGGGACCGAAGAAAAAAAACATTTATCAGCTATACATAACTTTGTCTGCCGCAGGGCAAAAAAAGAATCTATGTTGCAAAGCCTTAGTGATCTGGGAGTGCAGTCCTCAGATATGTCCCTCCTTGAGGCATTCTACGCGACTTTGAAACATGCTCCGAATGCCCTGCCCTTCGACTTGAAGCCTGCGGTAAAAGCGAAATATGAGCATCGGCCTGATGCTCTCGAGTCTTTTATATCCGATATGATTGGGGGCGGTCAGTTCAGGGTTGGAGATGCTCGCCTTGAGCGAATTCAAATTCTTATCAATCTCGAGACTACATTGTCGGAACCGGCCATCTTAACGCAGTTGAAGCACGCCATACCTGAGCTGGATCATGCGGATCAACAGGATTTTAAAGCGCCCGCCAATCTAGGTAGCCTCAAACTGTATGATGGTTTTGATGAGGCCAAGTATGAAAAAGTCCTTGGTTTTAGGGGACATCGCGTGGTCTCACCGCTGGTGCATTATGTGCTGGTAGGCCGCAAGTACGGTATTCCTCGCTCCCCAGCCGCCTTAAAAGTGGCACAACAGGGACTGTTCGCCGCAGGGTTGGCGCCGAGACATGTGCTCAACCAGTTTGATGAAGCATATTATCGCACCTGTTATGATATCGATCCTGAGATTGACGCGTTCGCTCACTACCATTTAGTGGGCCGCTATATTGGGCACAGGCCGCAGATTGACTTTTGCCCCATCACTGCATCCATAGAGTATTTTGACAGTCCTGTAACACGCGCGGATTCTTTCACAGTTTTTGCGGACTCCGGTAGCACGGTTGTAAAGCCAATGGTTCTGACGGATGCCGTAAGGGCGTATGCGGATTTTTTCCATAGCAGCTTGGGGATGGAGTTAGGCGAAGCTGTTCAAAGCGATTATGAGTTGTTGCCAAGAGCTGCACTGGGTATTGAACCAGGAGAGACAGCGAAGCTTGAGCGCGCTTCGCATGTGGCTTGTGATGAGTTTCTTTTCTCTGTCACTGCAGCTGGCTTATTACGTATTGAGAATAATCAACCCAAGAAGCGCGAGCACGCACTTTTGAAGGTCGAATTCTCTGCAGAGAATCAGCAGGTCAGCCTCTCAGTGCCGGTGCCGCAGTCAGTTGATGAGGTCGAGCTTCCTCGCTTGCCGGGAGACATTGAGATTGTCGTCAAAGGTGATCGAGATAAGGTACTTTACAAAGGTGTAGCGTCCTTGCTCGATCATGTTGACGTGGAGTGCAAGTTAACCCATTTGAATGATAAGGAAATTGCGATTGCTGCGGTTGTGAGGGATAGGCACGGTGTCTTTGACTGGACGCACCTCACAATAAAAAATCAAGGGCGCGATATAGGTGCGGCATATCCAATCTCCTATGCCGCAAAGGTTCAATATTTCCAATCCCGGATCGTGAGCGCCGAACCCCTGACTGAGGCAAATATCTCCGTTTTTGTAGAAGATACGGACTGTATGATACCTACGTCCATCGTGCGCGTCAGAGAGAAGATGTCAGAGAGTGGTGCGGTTGTATCTCGGCGGGCAGTCCTTAATATCCCAGAGCTTAGCACAGAAAATGCCCCAGAAGACATCATGTTTTTTGTCGATGAACAGAACGACCGATATGTACGTGGATGGGCGAAAGGCAAGGACGACGCGCCGGTATTGACCAAACTGTCTGCAGACGGGGAAGTTATAGGCACGGCGATCACTCATAAACTGCGGCGTGACGTGCAAAGCAGGCATGGGGGATCGGGCTATGTCGGGTTTGATTACGACTTGCCTCTGAACCTGCTGGATGGACGCTACGTCGAGCTGCGTGTAGGCGAAGCCTCATGGCCCGATGCCGCGCTATTAGAGCCCAGAACTATTAGACAAAAACCGATGTTTTCTCTCAAGGCGGAGATTGGATCTGTCGTCAACTTTCTCCATGCCCTTGACGTGGTGCCGGAACGTGTTGGGGACGAGGGCCTCTCCGTTGTTGTTGTCAATCTTGACGGCGGCAGCCTCCTTAGGAAGATGCTTGATAGCATTAAGGGGATTGAGGTGGTTGTGCCATTCGAGATCATCGTTATTGACCACGGCTCGCAGGATGATACGGAAAAAGTACTTGAGGAAGCATCAGAATATTTTCCGGTTCGATATATAAACAGAGGGGAAAACTTCTCGTTCTCGAACTCTAATAATTTTGGCGCCGAATGCGCCAAATATCAGAATCTACTCTTTCTCAACAATGATGTTGTGTTGACGGAGGATATCTTCAGTCGGTGTGTAAACGTTCTGGGGAGCCCAGAGGTCGGTGTCTTGGGTTTTCAATTGCGGGACTATAATTTTGGTGCTGGCGTTGAAGATATCATACAGCATCTTGGCGTATTCATCGATTGGGCAGGTAGTGATTACTGCCCCTTTGAGGCACGTATGGTGCCGGCGGTAAGAGGTATTGAGAATGGTGTGTACGCGGTACCTGCTGTAACGGGTGCTGCGCTGGCTATAAGGCGAGAAGTGTTTGAGGAAGTTGGTGGTTTTGACAACCGCTTCTTCTATGGATACGAAGATATCGATCTGTGCTTGAGGGTGACGTCCAACACCTCGCTACAGTGTTATGTGGACAATACGGTGTCTCTACTTCATATGCGTGGGTTTACTCGCACCACCAGCGCCGTTCATCGCGTGGGCGGCTCCATCAATGTAAACAAGATGTTGTTTGATCGATTGCATGCGCGGCGAATTGCGCACGCAAGACGTTGGCCAGAGGCAGATTTAGCAGAAAAGCAGCAAGGCCGTTTGAGTAAGATTGCATTTGTTGTAAGTGAAATTGCAGATAATACCGCAGCGGGAGATTATTATACCGCGCTGGAGCTGGCTAGAGAACTCAATAAGCTAGGGAAATATGACATCCTCTTTATGGATCGTCGCGAACTCGCCGAAGAGCCCAAATACAATCTGCGTTCGCTTGACTATATCATTGTTATGATCGACGGCGTGAACGTCGGCGCCTTTGAGCAGTTATCGCCTCATGCGAAACTGATCGCCTGGGCCCGTAACTGGGTGGACCGTTGGGCCTCCCATCCGTGGGCGCAATGTTACGATATGTGGTTGGCGAGCAGTAGCAAGGCTGTTGAATATCTGAAAGAACGTTTCTCCGCGCCAGTACGTCTGTTTCCTATAGCGACCAATTATGAGGCCTTCTCGAACGCTGAGCCGAGAGAGGACTTCCGTTGCGACGTATGTTTCACGGGCAGCTATTTCGGTGCGCCGCGGAAGATAATGAAAAGTCTGCGGCCTGAGAAGATCAAGGGTAAGACCAAAGTGTTTGGTCATGGCTGGGATGCTGCGGGTTTCTTTTCATCTGTCCTCGCGGGCAGCGTGTCTTACAATCAAATGCCTTCCGTCTATGCGAGCAGCAAAGTGCTGGTTGATGATGCCAACCATGTCACTAACCGTTGGGGCTCGGTCAACAGCCGTGTATTCGATGCCATAGCCGGCGGAGCCTTGCCAATTACCAATGGGAGCATTGGGGTAAGCGAGTTATTTGGAGACCTTTGTCCTAGCTACCAAACAAGCTTTGAACTTACCGATATGATAAACGGCTACCTCAAAGACGAAGATAGTCGTGTTGGCGCAGTGCAGGCGTTACAGAAGATTGTTGTTTCAGAACACACTTATGCTAAACGCGCAGCAAAATTGGATGAGATATTTTCGGCTCGGAAGGAGTTCAAATTACGTGTCGCAATCAAAATTGCAGCGCCGAATGACAAGGTCTGCCATACATGGGGTGACTACCACTTTGCATGTTCTCTCGCGCGGCAACTGGAGAAACTTGGGGTAATTGCACGAGTGGATTGTTTGGACAAGTGGTATGCTCCTACAACTATCAAAGATGATGTGAATATTGTGTTGCGTGGTTTAGAGCGCTTTAAGCCAGCGAAATATGCTCTTAATATCATGTGGCTGATCAGCCATCCTGACAAGATAACCGATCAGGAAATTAGGGAATTTGATCACGTTTTTTCCGCATCTTCGGTCATCGTTGATCGTCATGCTGGGGACGGAAATATCAGCTATCTACCTCAGTGCACCGACCCGGATATTTTTAATATGGAAGGTGAGGCGGCTACACTTGATACAGATTTGCTTTTTGTAGGTAATTCGAGAGGGGTTTACCGCGACGCTGTGAGGTATGCCCTCGATTATTCCTACCGCCTGACCATATATGGAGGTGGGTGGGAGCAGTTTATCGGTAAATCGAGGGTGACGTCCACGTATGTTGATAACAAGGCGCTTGGTGCCCTTTATCGCAGCGGTGCGATAATCCTGAATGACCATTGGGAGTCCATGCGCAAGTACGGCATTATTTCCAATAGGTGTTTTGATGTGGCCGCATGTGGGGGGCGACTGGTTTCGGATTCTGTAGCCGACATGACTGAGCTCTTTGGCCCAGGTATCGCCTGCTTTACGGACGCGGGTAGTTTCCAGCTAAGTGTGGAGAGAATGAGACAGGCACAGTTCGACCCGGATGAGGTGAAAGCAGTGTCAGCTAGGGTGATACAGGAGCATAGCTTCGAGGCGCGTGCCCAAGTTATCTTCTCGAAAATTGAAGCAATGTTTAACGAGTTCTGTTAGAACGGGTTGTTTCAAAGTGTGCGGTATTGTTTTTTTGGTTTATTCTGGGAGTCACCTGTGTCTGGTCAAAAGCTTTCCCCTATTGAAGAAGGTGGAATTGCGCGCGTTCAAGTAGGATGTGGGCCCAAAAATATCAAGCCAGATTGGTGGAATGTCGATATTCGACCGTTTCCCGGTATAGATGCTGTAATGGATGTTACGAAGGTTTGGCCTTGGAGGGGTGTTCTCGACTATGTTTATGGCGAGCACTTTTTGGAGCATTTGTCACTTTCTGATGCCATTGACTTTCTAACCCATTCCCGCGCGGCCCTCAAACATGGTGGTGCCTTGCGGCTGACGACGCCTTCCGTTGAGTGGGTGCTTAAAACCCATTTCAAATTTAATGATGCTGGCGTCGATGCCAAGATGAATGAAACGTTTGCCATCAATCGCGCGTTCCACGGCTGGGGGCATCAGTTTCTCTACTCTAAAGATATGCTTGAGCAATTGATCGCAGCATGCGGTCTTACGTTGCGGGGATTCTATGACTATGGCGACAGCGATGATGAAAGCCTCAAAGGGCTGGAGCAGCATGGAGGTTGGAGTGTTACCGAAGGATATCCCTCTGTCTGGATCATCGAGGCAGTTAAGTCCGAAGAGTGTTCTGATGAAGTGACGTCGAATTTCCGCGCGCTGGCGGAAGAGAAATTTCTCCGCTATGTAGCCTCTGGACACTGACACTGGAATTTGCCGCGTTGGAAGATAAGTGAGAGACAGCAGAGATGGCAAGAAACGTATTTGCGCCTGATGGGAGTTTGGTGAGCCCACATTGGTTCGATAAATCCACCGCCCATGAGATTCTAGACCAGAAAATTTTAGCTGGAGAGATCAGTGGCGAATTGACCGAAACCCTTCATTTCTTCGTCGACAACGGATATTGCATTTACAAGGAAGACGTAAGCGATACAGTTTTGGACGTTGCTCGTGACGAAATAGAGCAACTGCTTGCAGATCGCCCATCGACAGTGCTTGCGGCATCGGTCAGGTGGCGGGAGGGGCGTCCCCAACCGCTAAGCTGGTTCCCTAAAGAGATTGGAGCAGCTCCAGGATTTAGGGTTTTGGATGCTCACTCTCATGCGCCGCAGCTCGCCCGCCTCATTTCACTAAAGAAAATGCATAGCATCATCAGAGCTTTGCTGGGGGAAGCAGTTGTTGCGACACAGTCGCTGTATTTTACGCACGGAAGCACGCAAAATTTGCATCGTG
The DNA here is from genome assembly GCF_000375545.1 of Kordiimonas gwangyangensis DSM 19435 = JCM 12864. GTDB lineage: Bacteria > Pseudomonadota > Alphaproteobacteria > Sphingomonadales > Kordiimonadaceae > Kordiimonas > Kordiimonas gwangyangensis. The sequence goes on along the minus strand of NZ_AQXF01000005.1, from coordinate 459,286 downwards.
ATCCTTGGTACGTCATTACCAATCCTGTTTCCAATCTTCTGGCTGCCTGGATTGCGCTTGAGGATATTACTGAGGAATCCGGACCGTTGACCTTTGTGCCTGGTTCACACACCATCCCTTATTTGCCGTTGAACACCGGTGATATTATTTTTCACGACCCTGCCGCCACTCTAGAAGCGAAGGCAGATCATCACCGACATATGCAAGAAGAAATTACTCGCCGCGACCTGAAAATAAAAAAGTTTCTGGCGAAGAAGGGTGAGGTGCTCATATGGCACGCATCGCTACTTCATGGCGGTAGCACCGTCTTGCAGCCTGAGCTTACACGCTCAAGTTTTGTAGTCCATTTTGACTGCCTCAAAGCCCACAATCGACATGCTCAGACATTAAAGTTGCCAGATGGAAGTTCTAAGGTGCTGGCGACGCATGAGATAGTTAATCGTAACGGTAGTCTTTATTACGATAATCCACTGGTTGAGGCGTCTGCTCGGTCCTTCCTCTTGAACGGTAACGCGGATTAACATGGAATGATCGAATTACTGAAGCTGGAGCCGACGGAAATTCGTGTGGATCGCGCAGGGCGTTATGCTCGAGAGCCGAGTGCGATATTTCTGCATCCGCCGGCCCCGGATGTGGACGCCAATGCTGTTTTTTATTCTAGCATTGCTATCAAAGACGAATTCCTATTTGAGTGCCAGTTGTCTCTCCCCACAGATAGTGCGCAGACCCGTTTTATATTTTCACTCATGGATCAAGAGGGGAATGTAGTTCTTGAGTGGACACGACAGCCGACGGTCGGAAAGATGACGCGCTGCCGAGAACGGTTGGATCTGCAAAAGGGTTTTTATACTTTTTCCATCCAAACGCGTGTTTTGGAAGGCCAGCCCAATAATAGCAAGGCTTGGGCGCGCATTCATGAACCTCGTCTAATTGGTCCCGCCGAAGTAGAAGGCGCGCTCGACCCTTTTCATTGTATTGCGACAAATGAGGATCATCGTTTTGCAACCGCAGACCCATGGTCATATGAACAAACACCGGACGATCTGGAACGCCGAAATAAACTGTTGAGCATCATACCCTTTCGCACGTATCGCCGGACACTTGAGATCGGTTGCGGGGATGGCTTTTTAACGTTTTCCCTTCCGGGAGCTCATCTGACTGGAGTGGACATCTCCGATCGAGCAATACAGCACATTCGTCATAGGAAGGAAGCCCGGGAGCGTTCTTGCGAGTTTCATGCTGGCTCTTTTCATGAGTTGCCGCAGATGGCATTCGAAAGGTTCGACCTTATTGTAATCGCGGGTGTACTATATCCCCACTATGTGGGGCGTGATAGTCATGCGATTAACGAGGTTATCGGAAGCTTGCTGGCCCCGGGCGGGATTCTTGTTACTTGTCATATTGTAGATTGGATGAGGCATCAGATTGCCTTATGCCGCGTGAATTCAGAGGAATATAGCTACAGGCAATTTCGGCACCACCTAGAGGTATATACAGATTATGATACTCACCTATCATAAAATTTCCCCATTTACGCCTACCCATTGGTGGATCGATGTCGATACATTTCGTGCTCAGCTTCTCGCTCTGAGAGGTAAGAAGGTGGTATACTTGGATGAGTATAACCCCCAAAATCCTGAGCATGTGGTGATTTCATTTGATGGGGTGTACGAATGTGTTTGGCGCTTTGCCATACCTATTCTCAGGGAATTTGGGTATTGTTTTGAGCTTTTTGTAATCGGCGATGTACTTGGTCAGGTGAACTACTTCGACGAACCTGAGCCGCTTGCCCGTTTCGCGAATATAGATCAATTGCGCGAAATGGTAGATGCGGGGGGCAGGGTTCAGTGGCATACCAGTTCGCATGCGCCCCTTGCGGGGCGCGATGACCATGAGTTGAAGCGAGAACTCCTCGTCCCAGATCATCTGCTCAAGCTATTTCCTGCACCTCATTTTCAGTGGTTTGCATATCCGCACGGCGAATATATGGAAGCGGCGGATGCCATCATTCGTGCGCACTATCGCGGTGCGGTGACCACTAACGAAATTAGTGAAGAGGATCCTTATCAATTTGGACGTCTGCTTGTGTTCAAAGAGACAAAGATCTCCAAGGATCGTCTTTCGCTCATCATCCCAAATTACAACTACGGCGTCTTCATTGGCGAGGCGATTTCAAGCGTTCTGGCACAGAGTGTATTGCCCGATGAAATACTTATTATTGACGATGCGTCAACGGACGATTCACGTTTAATTATCGATTACTACGCTGAGAAGTTTCCCAATCTGCTGCGGGCGGAATACAATTCCACAAACTTGGGGGTAGTAGATAACTTCCGCAAAGCCATTTCCCTCACTGAGGGCGACTTCGTTGTTTTCATCGGCGCTGATAACCGGGTGCGCTATGATTTTGTAGAGCAACACCTTGCGGCCCTGAAGATGTTTCCCGACGCAGCGGTGGCCTATTGCGACATTGTATTGTTTGGGCCTCGCGCGCGAATCCAGGCTAGCCGGTTGGAACCTCGCGAGGAGTTTTCCGTTAAACGCATTTTCGCTGACGTTGCAACTGGGGCAGAGCAATACTTATGGCGGTTCCCAGAGCCCTCGCCTGAGTTGATTGCCAATATGCATGAAGTAAACTTCGTTCATGGCTCCGCAGCTTACCGTCGGGATGCGTATGAAGGCGTCGGTGGCTATCAGGAGCGTAAAGGTGTTGCTGAAGACAAGTCTCTGTTTCATCGTATGCTTGCTTCTGGCTGGCGTGCTGTACACGTTCCAGAGCCGCTTCTGGAATATAGGCAGCATAGCCTCGATCAGGCCAATCAAGTGGTAGGGCGAGAAGCGTCTATTCATGCGCTGCAGCGTGAAAATGCTCGGTTGAAAACGAAAATTTCGGCGATCGAAAAAATACTCGGCAGCTAGAGTACTTCGCAACGGCAGGTCCGGGCCGCACAGTGACGTGCTCTACTTTCTTTTGAGTTCATACTGTTCGGGATGGCGGGTTCAGGTCTGGTTCGCTAATGAGCTCCGCCTATAGTCGTCTTCGTATCGGATGATGTCATCTTCGCCGAAATAATCTCCGGTCTGGACTTCAACGAGGCGGAGCATGCCTGTATTCTTGTTCTCGAGGCGGTGCCGGGTCCCGACGGGCAGGTAGACGGATTCGTTGGCGTTCAGGGTGATGATGTCGTCATCACGGGTGACGGTGGCCTGACCCTCGATGACGACCCAGTGTTCGGCCCGGCGGTTGTGGGACTGCAGACTGAGCCGCTTGCCGGGATAGACACACAGTTCCTTCACCTGGAAATGGCTGTTGATGGCGAGCGAGGTATAAAACCCCCACGGGCGGTAAACGGTGGTGTGGAGCTTGGCCTCGTCCCGGCCATTTGCCTTGAGCGCCTCGACAATCTGTTTGACGTTCTGGTCCTTGTCCTTGGGGGTGACCATCACGGCATCATCGGTCGCCACAATGACAAGGTTGCTGATGTCGGTGGCAGTGACAAGGCGCCTGTCGGCATAGACGAGACAGTCGCTTGAATTGAGGAGGGTGACATCCCCCTTTGTCACATTGCCGCGCGCGTCAGCCTCGCCGGTGTCATGAAGGGCGGAGAAGCTGCCAAGGTCCGACCAGCCGATGGTGCAGGGCACAACAGCGGCTTTGTCTGTCTTCTCCATGATCGCATAGTCGATGGAGTTGGCAGGCACCTTGGCGAAGCGGTCTTCAGGCAGGCGGTGGAACTGCAGGTCGCTCTCAAGCGCACCGAAGGCATCGCGGCAGGCGGCTACCATCTCGGGTACATGCTGCTCGGCTTCATCCAGAAGTGTCTGGGCGCCAAACATGAACATGCCGCTGTTCCAGAGATATTCCTTTGACGCGAGATACGCCTGTGCGGTGGCGGCGTCCGGCTTCTCCTTGAAGCTTGCAATACGGTGCGCATCAGCGGTGCCGCTTAGCGCCTCGCCGGGCTTGATGTAGCCATAGCCGGTCTCGGCGGAGGTGGGGTGAATACCAAAACAGGTGAGATAGCCACCCCGCGCGGCCGCGGCAGCACGTTCGACCGCGTCGTGGAAGGCGGGCACGTCGGTAATCAGGTGATCGGCGCTCAGCACAAGTATGTTGGCGTCCGGCGACTGCGCGACAGCCTCAAGCGCGGCGACGATCACTGCAGGTGCGGTGTTGCGGCCCATGGGCTCAAGGATGATGCGGCCAAGCGCAAGCCCGGCGTCGTCCGCCTGTTTGGCGAGGAGGAAGCGGTGCTCGTTGTTGGCAATGACAATCGGTGCCTTGAAGCCGTAGCGGTGGCCGACACGCTCAAGCGCTTGCACAAAAAGGCTCTTGTCCCCTGCAAGCGGCAGGAACTGCTTGGGCATGCCGGAGCGTGACAAGGGCCAAAGCCGGGTGCCAGACCCCCCACACATGACAACTGGGTAAATATCTCTAAACATCGACTGTCCTGAATAAAGCAAATAGAAACACAAACGGGCCAAGGCCCAAAAAAGNCTTCCCGCCGCAAATCTATAGAAATTATCCCGACCGAACAAGCGGTACCCGATACACTCGATCAATAAACCAACTCAACAAAACTGGTGTATTTGTTGCGCGCTTTTGTTACACCGCTTACGACATTGGTGTATCGGTCCTACGTTTTCGGGGGCGGGTACCAGAGATACGCGGGAGAGGGCGTTTGCGGCCTGATATATACTCACTTGGGTCAACAGTTCTTGTGCTGATGGACCACGCAGATGCAAATGACCTGACGGGCCAGTTGCCGGACGGCAGCACGGTTGAGTTTGAACGCGTTGGTCCCGAAGCGGCGCTTGCCGGTATAAACCTTCTTTGGAATAGCGACTTCAGTGACGAAGCAGTGCCGTTCAAGAGTGATGCTGACGGTGTCACCATTGGCCGCGATGTCGGCGAGGAATGGACGCTGGAAAACGCACATGTTGCCTATGCGCTCTTGGGCGACGGCGTGCCCTCAGCGCGCATCACATACCATGATCCTGAAATGGGCGACATGTTGCCCGTGGCGCCGGGTGCCCGGTTCATTTTCTCTGCAATGGTGGCTGCGCACCGGTGCGGGGCATCGCTGACGGCACAGTATTTTGGCCGTGACGGTGAAGACAAAGGGCAGCAGGTTACCGAATGCAAGGGCCTGCCTGTAGGCGGGCGCCAGCTGGACCAGTATTCACTGGAGTCCATAGAGGGTCTGGTGCCGGAAGGTGCGGCATTTGTGCGGCTGTCGTTCGTTGTCGATGATGTAGATGCCAGCGCGGGCGAGGGGGCATATCTCTTTATGGCCTTCGCGCGGCTCTATTTCTCACCGAGCCGCCTCACCCGCGGCTGGACCGAACGGCCATCGCCACTTTTGGGTCTTGTAAAGGGCGCGTTCCACGACGGGCGTGTCCTATTGCGTCCCAGCGCTGCACTAACTCGTTTCGGTACCGATACGGAGCTGACCCTGCAGTTTGAAGGAGAGGCAGTCTCGAAGCCGATTGCGCTGAAGGCAGCGCCTGTGCAGTGCGACGGCATGATGCTGCGCGGACGGCGGCTGAATGTGCTGCTTTATCATCCTGATGAGCAAAACCTCACCGACCTCTATGGTGATTTCAAGCGGCCAAGTGCGGCAGGCGCCCAAGTCATTGTGGACGGTGAGATTGATACGCTCGCTTTCGCGCATAAAACCGGTCGTCCGGACTACCGCGACCTATATGTGCGCCTGAGCCCCCACCTTTATGACGGCCAGCCGCACCATATTCTGGTACGCAGCCTTGAAGGGCAGGTGCTGGCGGAAGACATGTTGATCCTGTCGCCGCACGCCATGGACCTGAGTGCGATCAAGGAACACACACGCGCTCCCTACAAGTCGCAGATGAGTGCGCTCTCGGGGCTTCGCTACCGTTCGCTCGAAGCGCAATTGGCGCAGGCAGACAAGCTCGGGGTGGACGGCATCGCGCAGGTCGGTTTCTGCCATAGTGCGGTCGTGCTTGGCTTTGACCGGAACACGGATTTCCGCCCTCTCACCTTTCCGCACCTTGATGCGCCCAAGGTTTCGGTGATCGTGCCGGTGCACAACAAGTTCGCCGTTACCTATAACTGTCTGGCCGCCCTGCTGCTCGCCTACAATGAGACAGTGTTTGAGCTTATTGTGGTTGATGACGGCTCGTCGGATGAGACTGTGAAGCTGGCCGACTATGCGGCGAATGTCACCATTGTGCGGCACGAGAAGGCCAAAGGTTTCGTGGGTGCCTGTAATGCGGGCGCAGCGGCTGCCAGGGGCGAATTCCTCGTTTTCCTTAATAACGATACGGAAGTGACCTACCGCTGGCTTGATGAAGTGATGTTCACCTTCCAGCATTTTGATGGTGTGGGCCTTGTGGGCTCCAAACTCATCTATGCGGATGGCATGTTGCAGGAAGCAGGCGGTATTATCTGGGCTGAGGGCGCTGGCTGGAACTATGGCCGTTTCGGTAACCCGCATGAACCCAAGTATAACTATGTGCGGCCCGTGCACTACTGCTCGGGTGCGGCGATCACGGTCAGCCGGGAAGCGTGGGAAGCAGCTGGCGGCTTCGCGCGTGAATTTGAACCCGCTTACTATGAAGATACCGACCTTGCCTTCACGCTTCGCGCCAAAGGCTATAAAACGCTTTATAACCCGCTGTCGGTCGTGGTGCATTTTGAAGGCATTTCAAACGGCACAGAAGTGGCGTCTTCAGGCCTCAAACGCTTCCAACTGATCAACCAGCCCAAATTTGCCGCCAAACATGCTGACGCCCTTGCGGGTGCACCAGACGTGGGCGAAGACGCAGATCTTTATAAGGACGCAGGCGTTGAGAAGCGCGTGCTCTTCCTCGACTATCAGGTGCCGCGCACCGACTATGATGCCGGCTCCTACGCGGCCATTCAGGAAATGCGCATGATGCAGGCCCTTGGCTACAAGGTGACCTTCCTGCCCGATAACCTCGCCTGGCTTGGCAAATATGTCGAACAGTTGCAGCGCATCGGTGTTGAGGTGATTTACGCGCCTTTCTATGTCTCGACCGAGGAGTTCCTGCAGGAACGTGGTGCCGAATTCGATGCTGTCTTCATCACCCGCTACTATGTGGCGCAGGATAACATCGCCTATGTGCGCAAATATGCGCCGCAAGCCAAAGTGCTGTTCAATAACGCCGACCTTCACTTCCTGAGGGAAGCGCGCGCCGCAGTGCTTTCTGGTGACGCAGAGGCCATCAAAGCCGCCAAGAAAACCCGCAAGGAAGAGCTGGCTGTGATGAAAAAAGTCGACCTGCTCCTCAGTTATAATGAGGTGGAGCATGCGGTCGTGCTGTCACACAACTTTGAGAAAACCCGCGTGGCGAAAACGCCGTGGGTGGTGGACACCACAAAGGATATCCCGGCGTTTGACGCGCGCAGCGATATCGCTTTCCTTGGTGGTTATGGCCACCCGCCAAACGTGGAAGCCATGCAGTATTTTGTGCGTAACGTGATGCCGCTGCTGCGCAAGGCAAAAGCGGGCGTGAAGCTCTATATTTATGGCAGTGGTCTGAATGACACCGTGCGTGCACTAGAGGCGGATGATGTTGTTGTCGTTGGCCACGTGGACGATGTGGCGGAAGTCTATGAGAAACACCGGGTTTTTGTGGCACCGCTCCTTTCTGGTGCGGGTATCAAGGGCAAGGTGCTCGCCGCGATGGCGCATGGTATACCCACAGTGCTCTCGCGCATAGCGGCGGAAGGCACTGGTGTGCGCCACGGCTATGACTGTGAAATCGCGGGTGACGCGGAAGAGTGGGCGGCGTCGGTGATGCGGCTTTATGGTGATAAGGATTACTGGGCGGAAGTTTCCAGCCGCTCGCAAGCCTTCATTGAAGAGAATTATGCCTTCAAGCTGGCCTGCAAGGGTATGCGGGACGCGCTTTCCATGGTGGGGGCGCCCTATCTGGAAAGTGACGACAATCTGGTGATCAATTCGTCCACCATGATGCTTGATCTTTGATGGGCAAAAGTTTTTAAGCGCGGTTTATTTGAGGATTTGAGAATGGCGATACTGGTGACGGGCGGTGCCGGCTATATTGGCAGCCACATGGTGATCGAACTGGTTGAGAATGGGCATGATGTTGTCGTGCTCGACAACTTGGTCACAGGTTTCCGCGATGCGGTGAACCCGGCAGCCAAATTTATTGAAGGTGACGTCAGTGACGATGCCACGCTCGACACTGTGTTCAGCGAGAACAGCATTGATGCCGTTATCCATTTCGCCGGTTCCATTGTAGTGCCGGAATCGGTCACGAACCCGCTCAAATATTATGGCAACAACACTGCCGCCAGCCGCACGCTCATTGAAGCCTGCGTGCGCCACGGCGTAAAGAAATTCATCTTCTCCTCCACAGCAGCCGTGTATGGCGATCCCGAGGTGGTGCCGATTGGCGAGGACGCTGTGCTGTCGCCCGTATCGCCTTACGGCACGTCCAAATGGATGACTGAGCTGATGCTGAAGGATGTGGCAGCCGCGCACGACTTTTCCTATGTCGCACTGCGCTACTTCAACGTGGCAGGGGCCGACCCTGAAGGCCGCACCGGCCAATCAACGGCTAATGCCACCCACCTTATCAAGGTTGCGTGTCAGGCCGCGCTTGGTCGCCGCTCGCACCTCAGTGTGTTCGGCAATGACTATGACACGCCGGACGGCACGGGATTGCGCGATTATATCCATGTGTCTGACCTTGCGGCGGCGCACCGGCATGCGCTTGCCTGGCTCGATAAGGGTGGTGAAAGCGGCATGATGAACTGTGGCTATGGCCACGGCTTTTCGGTGCTTGAAGTGATCGAATCCGTCAAGCGTGTCACCGGCGTCGATTTTCAGGTCAAGATGGAGCCGCGCCGGGCGGGTGACAGCCCCAAAGTGGTTGCGAAGGTGGATAAAATTCGCGCGTCGCTTGGCTGGGAAGCGAAATACGATGACCTCGACACCATCGTGGCGCATGCCTATGCGTGGGAAAAGGGCCTGACGTCTATCTGATGTCAGGTTCTGCCTAGCCGCCTCGCGCCCATAAACGGTGCGAAGAAAAAGGCGAACAGACCGGTGCGGCGTGGGGCTGACGGCGCCGCCGGTGCTGCTGGCGCATAGAGTGCCCGCTGCCCTTCATCAAGCTTTTTCAGAAATGGTGAGCCAAAGGCAGGCGCCGCAGGTGCGGGGCCAATGCTGGCCACATGGATCTGGCTCGGCGCCACGCCGCGCGCGTTTAGAGCCTCTCTGCTGCGCTCCGTAAACTCTGTAGAGCCACAGACATAATAGTCTGCGTCGGCGGGGGTGCGGAGCGTGCTCATAAATTCAGCGTCTACCATGCCGTGGCTCATAGCTGGCCGCAGTGGGCGCCGGGCAAGCGGCTGCCTGATATGCAAGGTGAAGTGAGGCGACAGACCCCAGGCATACATGTCTGGCAGGAAAGGCGCTTCCTTGTCGCCCCGCACCTCGTGGATGAAATGCACGTCCACTTGCCGGTGCACCTGTTCCATCAGGAAACGCGCCATGGCGATCATCGGGGTGATGCCAATGCCTTCGGACATTAGCACAATCGGCTTCCGCCGGGCGCTGCCTGTGGCCGCGACAGGCAGGCAAACGTGGGAATGGCTGCCCCAGAGGCTTGAGTGCCATGACAGGTTTTTCTCCAACACCTTATCAAGTTTGATGCAGGACATGCCGCCGTCGCGGCCTTTCTGAGACTGTGGTGGGCAAGGGGGAATTGCTGGCAAGGTCTCAGCGCCTGGGTGTTCAAGGTCCGGTTTTGCCTGAGAGCGAAAGGCTGAGCCGGTGAGAAAAGAGGGGTGGTCTGTCATGATACATTCCTCTGGGGCGGGGCCGCCAGGGGGGCAGCGGCCCGGAGTGGTCGGTCAGGCTGCGGCCGCGGGCAAGGGGCTGCGCACCATGGGTTTAAATCCTGGAAGGGCCTCAACGCGGGTGAGCCACGCTGTGACGTGTTCATAATCTTCAAGCGGCACACCGCCTTCGGGGGCGTGCGCCACATAGGTATAGATGGCGACATCCGCGAAACTTGGCCGGTTACGCACAAGGAAATCGATACCCGTAAGCGCAGCATCAAGCCGCTCAAGGAACTGGAGTGCGCGTTCCCGCGTTTGCCGGGGGTCAAACGGCGCATGGAACAGCTGGATCAGGCGCGCCGCCGCTGGCCCATTCTGTAACTCAGACGCTGAAAGCGCATACCATTTATGCACTTCCGCGCGGCCTGCAGCGTCAAACGGTACCCATGTGCCGTCATCAAATTTGTCTGCCAGATAGGTGAGGATGGCTGTGCTTTCCGACAGCACCACGTCGCCGTCCACCAGCACCGGGACCTTTGCGGCCGGGTTGAGCGCAAGGAATTCAGGACTACGCTGCTCACCCGATTTCAGGTCAACGTTTTTGAGCGTGAAGGGAATACCAAGAAGCGAGAGGGCAAGCTCTACCCGGTGGGCATTGCCCGAGAGCGGAAAACTGTAGAGCGTGATCTGTTGATCCGACATGGATTGTCTCCTCCGTAAAAATCCTGCTGTAACGTGATTGTTAGTTACCTGTANTGATCGGTACATGTATGGTGTACAGATCAGTACACCCGGTCAAGTGCTTTTTTATGCGAAAATGCATTGCACTGGTGCGAGGCAGCTAAGTCACTGTTCGGTTTAAGGAAAAAAATTGATCAATCTTGACCGAACTTCATGTTATATGTACCGATCTGTACAGGTTAAGAAGGGAATCATTCATGACGGCGTCAAAAAAAGAAGAATTGATCGACAAGGCGCTTGAGGTTTTTTACCGCGAAGGCTTCCATGCCACCGGCATGGACCGGCTGGTTGCCGTGACCGGCATTTCAAAAACCTCGATGTACAAACATTTCAAGACCAAGGAGGATTTGATCCTCGCCACCCTTGAACGCCGCCACAAATATCTGATGAGCCTGATCATCGACCGCACCGATGAGCGCGCGGACACGCCGGCCAAGCGCCTGATCGCGGCTTTCGATAGCCTGAAGGACTGGATTGCCGGCGGCCGCTTCCAGAGCTGCATGTTCATCAAGGCCTCAAGTGAGTTTCAGGATCCCGCGCATCCGATCCATAAAATCTCGGCCGATCATAAACGTACCTTGCAGGACTATCTGGTCGCGCAGGCGAGGGCCGCGAACGCCCGCAATCCGGAACAGCTTGGGCACCAGCTGATGCTATTGCAGGAGGGAGCCATTGTAACCGCGCATCTGCAAGGCGGGTCTGAGGCGGCGGATGATGCGAAGGCTGCGGCTGAGGTGCTGGTTGCAGCTGCGCTGGCTTAGGTCTGGGCACATTAAAAAAGGCGGCCACATATGCGGGCCGCCTTTTTTTATGCTGTTGCCGATATGCCTTACTGGAAGGTGATCAGTTCCTTGAGTTTGGATGCAAGGTACGGGTCCTCTGCCGCCATCGACAGGTTCGCCATCAGCCAGCCAAGCTTGGAGCCACAGTCAAAACGGCGGCCTTCAAACTCAAGCGCGTGGAACGGCTGCTCGCCAATCAGTTTTGCCATGGCGTCGGTCAGTTGGATTTCACCACCTGCGCCTACGGCTTTCTCTTCCAAATAGGCCATCACCTCAGGCTGCAGAATGTATCGGCCCACAACGGCTTGGGTTGAAGGCGCGTCCTCGGGGTGTGGTTTCTCCACAAGGCCCTTAACCTCGATGTTCTTGCCTTTGCGGGCACCCGGCGTGATCACGCCGTATTTGGAAGTGTCTTCCTTCGCCACGTCCATGGTGGCAACAAGGTTGCCGCCCAGCTCGTTATAGGCTTCAACCATCTGCTTGAGCGCACCGGGCTTGCCTTTGATCAGGTCATCGGGCAGGGCAACGGCGAACGGGTGACCGTTCACGAGCTTGCGCGCGCACCAGATGGCGTGCCCAAGGCCAAGAGGGCGCATCTGCCGCACATAGGAAATGCGCCCTTCCTCAAGCAGCATGGAGCGTGAGATTTCAAGCGCTTCTTCCTTGCCCTTTTCCTGCAGGATTTTTTCAAGCTCATAGGCGTGGTCGAAATGGTCTTCCATCACCTGCTTGTTACGCCCCGTCACCAGAATGATGTCCTCAATCCCGGCCTCCAGTGCTTCCTCAACCGCATATTGGATAAGCGGACGGTCCAGCACCGGCAGCATCTCCTTGGGGATAGCTTTGGTGGCGGGCAGGAAGCGGGTGCCAAGACCTGCGACAGGCAGGACAATCTTCTTGATCGGGGCGTTCATTTTTTATCCTTTTAAATATCCAGTTCGTTCAAATACTGACGTGTCAGAACCTTGCCTTCTTCAACGGCGGGTTGGTCAAATGCATTCACACCCATCAGGTGCGCCGTTACCACTGTCTCCAGCATGAAGGACACAAATAGTCCTCCGAGGTTCTTTTCCGACAGGCTGTCGATCACCAACTCCCGTACCATGCGTCCCTTGGCGCGCAGGGTTTCCTGCGTTGCGCGGGACTGGCAGGTAACGGTATCGCCGATCGTGCGGCCCGCCATATAGTCAAGGCCATAAGCCTTGGCTTCATCCACGTCAATGCGCGGACCTTTGCCATAACTTGGAATTGTGACAAAAGTGCAGAACTTGTCATTCGGGCCATCAAGAAACAGCTGAAGCTGGCTGTGTTGGTCCACCGGGCCCACAGCGCGGATCGGCGTGGTGCCAAGGCCTTCCTTGCCAAGGCTTTCCGCCCACAGCTGGCCGTGCCAGCGGGTGAAAGCGCGCAAGCTTTCCGCGTACGGCATGATCAGTACTTGCGTCACACCCTTGTGTTCATTGAGTGTTTGCGTCAGCGCCGCACCCACAACGGCTGTTGCAGCTTCAGGCGACTTCATGAAATCGTCGCACACTTCCTCCGCACCCTCGCGGAAGGCTTTCACGGAAAGACCGGATACTGCGACCGGCAGCATGCCCACGTTCGTCAGCACGCTAAAGCGGCCGCCAACGTCTGTCGGGTGGTCAAGGATCGGCGAACCCAGCTTTTCGCCGTAGGTGCGCAAGGGGCGCTCACCCGGTTCGGTGATGAAGGTGAAATGATCGCCCAGATTGGCGCTGTGTTTGCCGCCTTCAATCCAGGCGCGGCAGGCCAGAAGCTGCGCCAGGGTTTCCGCCGTGGTGCCGGATTTGGAGATCGCCAGCACGTGCGTGCGCGCGGTATCAAGCTCACGGAACAGCAGGTCCATCTCAAAGGGGCACAGGCTGTCGGGCGTATGAATGCGCACCGGGCCTTTATTGAAGCGGGCGAGGGCGATGGCGGCTTGCGCGCCAAGGCTCGACCCACCCGTGCCGAGCACAATCAGGTCATCGCATGTGCCGGTAATGCGTTTGGCGGCGTCTGCCATTGGTCCCATGTCCGGCCCGTCGGACATCTGGCGCGCAAATGGCAGCAGACCCTTTGCGGTCAAATCCTTCGCATAAGCGACAGCCTTGTCCAGATTCGCCTTGAAGGCTGCGGTCAGGCCCTCGGCCTCAAGAAGGGTTTCGAGCGATTTTTCACCGAATGAATAGCTGAACATGATTTCCAAACTCTTTTGTTTCTGCCAATGACAACGTTGCCATATAGCCGGTGTCGGGCAAATGAATCAAGTATTTCCTGCATAGTGTCGGGACAGGTCGTTGCCAAAGTATGACAATGCACGCTCTGTTTATATCCCGAAACGCAGGGTTTTTTGTAATAATCTTATAAAATCAGGCGCTCGGTCGTTGCTCACATGTTGCGTGGTTCAGCCCTGAACCACAGATTGAATGCCCATTTCTCACCCTCAAGCACCGGCGTGCCCGCATGGAGCGACTTGGGATGCCGTTCAGTCGTACCCGGCAGGCAGTTGTGGAAAACCAGCAACTTGCCCTGCTCAGGGGGGATGCTAATGCCAAGTTTGGGAAATTCTGTGGCACCGCCCCGTGCTACTTTATTGAGGTAACCCAGCACGGTGATGATGCGTTGCCCGCCGCCCTTCATGTTGCGCTGGCCGGAGGTGGTGCTCGGGTCAAACGAGTCGAAATGCGGCTTATATTCCTTGCCTACACCGTATCGAATAAGCTGGAATTTCTCCGCATGGGTCAGGGGTACGCCCACGAGACCCGCAACTTTGAGCGCGATGCGCTTGCATGCCGGGTCGTCCGCATGGTCAAGCCAGCAAACATCATTGGTGCGCCCGTCCGAGATCACGCCGTCCGTATCGCCGGAGACGGTCGCGCGTTTCATTTCCTGCGTTTTGGCGCGGGCTATCATGTGCCTGCATTCAGGGCCATCCAGAAAATCCGCAATGGTGTAAACACGCGGCTCCAGGTGCAGGTCAATAATCGCACGTTTCATGTTTGCTCTGTCCCCCGTCGTCCGTACTGGCTCAAAACTGATTGTCGCTCGGACGCTTTCAGCCTGTCTAACATAGCTCAAGCGGCCAAGCAGCAATTTTTGCTGTTGTGCAAGCCCCCTCGGGTTTACTAAAAACATGGGAAGACAAATGCTATTTCAACCGTGTGCTCGTTTGCGTGCGGCAGACCGACGGGGAGGAAGATATGCAGCAATTTGGCAAGATGATCACGACACTGGCGCTGGCCGCCAGCATGTTGGCAGTACCGGGTGCCGCGCATGCGGCTGCCGCGGCAGCCAAGTCCAAGCAGGCGCAGCCGGTTGAACTGAGGAACGGTGAAAGCATTGGCGATGTGTCCATGCCAGCCGGTGCGCTTATTGACACCAAGAAGTCGGTAATCCTTGGCAACGGCGCCAACGCCTTCGGCAAAATCTATGTGAAAGTGAAGGCCGACCAGATGAAGGTCGCCGAATTTTTCAAAAATAATATGCCAAATGAAGGATGGGGTCTTATCAGCGAGGCTCAGGATGACGATATAATGCTGACGTTCCAGAAGCCGACGCGTGTTGCCACCATCCGGATCGAGCGTGGGTCGAGTGTCAAACTGACCGTTGTTGTGACCCCGCGAAACTAGTAAAGCCCGGCGCACGTAATCAAAAGGGGGCGTAAGCCCTGTCAGCCGCGCGGCCAGTGTTTGGGTCGCCGCTTCAGTGAGGTAGTGTCACGTGATTATGCCAGTGGTTGCCATTCTCGGCGGGCTTGTTGCCCTTGTCTGGAGCGCAGGTCTGTTTATCGACGGGGCAAAGTCGGTCGCGCAGCGCTTTGGCATGTCGCCGCTTCTCATTGGTATGCTGGTCATCGGTTTTGGTACCTCGGCGCCGGAAATGGTGGTTTCTGGCCTGTCGGCCGCACAGGGCAACCCCGGTCTCGCGCTCGGGAATGCGTTTGGCTCCAACATTACCAACATCGCGCTTATCCTTGGCCTGACAGCCATGATCCGCCCGCTTGGGGTGCAGTCTGCGGTTCTGCGCAAGGAGCTGCCGATCCTCGCGGGTGCGACGGCGCTTGTGGCGGTCCTCATGCTTGACCGGATCATCGGCTTTTACGATTCCGTTGCCCTGCTGGCAGTGTTTGTGGGGCTGACCTGTTGGTCCGTCTATGAGGGGCGCAAACACGCGCGCGACAGCTTTGGTAAAAGTGTTGACCATAGCCTCAATAAACCCGAAGGCCCGATGGCAAAGGCTGTCGCGGTATTGATCATCGGCCTTACGCTTCTGGTGCTTAGCTCGCAGGCGCTGGTGTGGGGCGCGGTACAGGTTGCGGAGAACCTTGGTGTCAGCGATGTGATCATCGGGCTCACGGTCGTTGCCGTCGGCACCAGCCTGCCGGAACTCGCATCTTCCATCATCGCGGCGCGCAAGGGCGACCATGAAATCGCGTTTGGGAACGTGATTGGCTCAAACCTTTTCAACACGCTGGCGGTAACCGGTATTGCGGGTAGCATTCAGTCCATCTCGGTTGATCAGATGGTCTTGGTGCGGGACCTGCCGGTGATGGGTTTCCTTACCCTCGCGCTGTTTGGCCTTGGTTTCGGCTTCCGTGGCATGGGGCGTATCAACCGCTACGAGGGTGCGTTCCTGCTGATCTGCTTCGTGGCTTACACGGGTGTGCTGCTGGAAAGCGCGCTGGACGGCACGGTCTAGGACCGCGCCACATCACCATACCTTCAGATTGCGGGATCAGATCTTGAGCGCGCGCTCAAGCTGGCGCATGACCTGCGCGCGGGCCTCAGCGTAGATGTCCCGCCCGTCAAGCTTTACGGCCGCCGCAATGGCGTCCTGCTCTTCAATCAGTTTGCCAAAGTGCGGGGATGATTCTTTTTCCAAAAGGATCGACTTCAGCTCACCCGCGTTGAAGTGGCTGCCGTAGATACCAGCCAGCATGTCACCCCATTCGGCACCATGTTCAAGCTGCGCCACGCGAATGGCGGACACGACCGTTTTCTGGACCTTGTCAAAACCGTACCGTTTGATCGCGGCCTGCACGTGCGCTTCGTTCTTCACGTCGTGAAGAAGCAGGAGCGACAGGTTTTTCACAACCCCGGTGTGACGCACAAAATCAAGCGCTGGCGATGCATCATCGGCCAGGCTGCTGCCCATCGGGCGGGAGGAGAGGGACGCCATGAGGGCCGCAGGCACTTCCGCGCGGTCAACCTGCGGCATGTTGCCGGGTGCCATGCTGGCGCCAGCAAACGACGGTGCCGTAATGGCAACCGTGGCAATGCCAAAGCCAAGCGATGCGATCAGGTTGAGGGTGCGAAATTTCCGCGTCATTCAGGGGTCCGATATCTGTCACAAACAAGGTGTTTCGACCCCTTGCTAGGCGAGAAATAGTGACAAATCCCCCTTTTTCTGGCACTGTCATAAAAAATTCATACACAGGTGCACGAATCACGTTCGTTCACGTAACTGATTGAACTTAAATGGTAATATTTTCGGCCTCCGCTTGAAAAAAAATTAATCCAAGCAGTTCAAAACGTTAAATCCTCCTTTGGCCCAAATTATCTCGGTGTTACATTAATCTGTAACAAACACGCCCATAATGGGAAGATTTGCCATAAGGAGGCCAGTATGCGTTTTGGAACTTTCGGTGCTCTTGTTGCTGCAACAATTATGACGGTTGGCGCGTCCGCAGATGAGACGCGATTCGCCGATGAAGCTCAAGCCGCCAACCCTGATCTTTATGCGAAAAGCGAACTCCAGCAAGGTGACTGGTCGCAAGCTGAAGCAGCCCTTCTGGGCGCTGACGTCGCGGCTGAAGACCAGGTCTTTGCAAAACTGAACCTTGCCTTTGTCTATAGCACCACGGGCCGCAAGGAACAGGCAGTCGCCATGTACCGCGAAATCCTCGATGGTCGCGACAATCCGTACGCGCTTCTGATGAACGGTGAGCCGCGCCGCGTGAAGACAATTGCAAAAACTGCACTCTCCCGGATGGGTGAGAACTAGTAAGCGCTGAGGCGCGTTCCTATATAGAAGGGACAACCCCGAACCACGTACGACAATTTGTTGGTGGTTTCATTTCCGCCCCCGCCGGTCCCCCTTGCGTCAACAAGGCCCGTGGGGGCGGCTCCATTTCTGGCCTATGCCAATTCTCGCGCGCTAACCGCTGCCGCTTGTGAACGCCTGTCGGTCGGGCTAGGGTCAGCCATCAGCAGATCGAGGATGGCTTATGGATACGGCAGACACGGGCAAACGCAGGTTTATCATCCCCGCGCTTCTGTTCCTGCTGCCGCTTGCTGCCCTTCTATGGTCTGACCGGCCTCTGCTGGTGTCGCTGGTGTTATACGCCAATCTCTATGCCCTCGCGCTTTATGACCATTTCACCTTCCGCTTGCCCAACTTGCTTGTTGCCACGCTGGCGGTGGTTGGGCTTTTGAACGCCTATCTTAATGCCGCGCACATGGCGCCCTATCTTATCGGGCTTGTCGCTGGCTTTATCGCACTCGCCGCCCTCGCTCTTGCCTATGAGAAGCTGCGCGGGCGGGCGGGGCTTGGCATGGGGGACGCCAAGTTTTTGGGCGCGGCGGGCGCGTGGGTCAGTTGGGCCGGACTGCCGCCTGTACTTCTCATCGCGTCGCTCGCCGGACTCGGCGGCTTCCTTGTGAAATCGGTTTCAAGCGGACGTCATAATTCCGCTGAACCCATCCCCTTTGGACCATTCCTTTGTCTCGGCCTCTGGCTTGTGTGGTTGTATTTTTCGCCTTTTGATGCGTAAAACGCGGCAGTTTTGCCACACTGTGCGTTCTGAAGTGCTGCATTTGCACCATATTCGGAATGTGACAGCAATGGTCAACGAACTGCAAACAAACTGAAACATAACCAGATTACCGATCATTCCCCGTGAGCCGACAGCAAAACGTTGGCCATTTCGCTTGCACCAATTTTTCAAGCGACATCTTAGGCGTCGTACGGGGAATACAATGACAAACCTTCAGATTTTGAAAAACACGCTTCTTGCAGCGGTTGCCGCACTGGCACTGGTTGCTTGTGGCGACGATAGCACAGAACTGGCTTCTCCGGGCAATCAGGGCCCGAACCCAGGCACCGGTAATCCGGGCAATGGTGGCGGTGATGGCGGTGGCGACGGCGGCGGTAGCGCTGGCGAATGTCCGACCGGTACCGAGACCGTAACTGTAGGCGATGAAGATCACTGCCGTCTTTCCGGCACGATCACGCAGGACCTTACCCTTACCGCAGACAATATCTACCAGCTTTCCGGTAAAGTGGTTGTTGGTGTTGACACAGGCGCGGATGGTTCCGCTGCCGCTGGCGACCCGGCTACCCTGACCATCGAAGCTGGTACGCGCATTTACGGCGCAACCAAAACCGATCTTCTCGTGATCTCCCGCGGCTCGAAAATCGAAGCTGTTGGTAGCCAGAGCGAGCCGATCATCTTCACCTCGGGCCTCGACCTCGGCCTCGCAGCCGACCTCGGCCTTACGCCGCGTTCCAGCCACAGCGGTTCCGCCCTGACCGAGCCTTACACTTCCGAGTGGGGCGGCCTTATCCTCAACGGTAAAGCCACCATCAACACCTGTAACCAGTCGGGCGTTTGTGAAGCTGAAGGCGAAGGCGACAGCGGCACCTACGGCGGCAGCGACGACACGGACGACAGCGGCACGCTGAAATACGTTCAGATCAAATACGCTGGTAACCCGATCACGGGTGACGACGAACTGAACTCGCTCGCGCTCCAGGGCGTTGGTTCGGGTACCGAGCTTGACTATATCCACATCCACAACGGTGCGGATGACGGCGTTGAGTTCTTCGGTGGTACGGCACAGGTCAAGCACCTTGTGATCACCGGTTCGGACGATGACGGTTTCGACTGGACGCAAGGTTGGCGCGGTAAGGCTCAGCATGTGATCATCATGCAGAACCCGAACCAGCCAGCTTCCGACCAAGGTATCGAAGCTGATAACTTCGGTGACGGTAACGACTTCCTGCCGCGCGCCAAGCCGCGTCTTGCCAACTTCACCATCGTTGGTACGCAAAGCCAGGGCGGCGAGAGCGACATCGGTATGCTTCTCCGTGAAGGTACCGGCGCGAACATCTATAACACTGTTGTATCCGACTTTGGTGACGCATGTCTCGACATCGACCAGGACGCTACCTTCGTGAACGCGGGCTCTTCTGCCACCAACCTCACGGGTAACCTGACGATCCAGAGCACGCTTCTCGACAGCGGTTGCGCCTCTGTCTTCAAGGACGACGGCAACAACTTCGACCTCGAGACCTACTTCCTCAGCCAAAGCAACAACGTTGTTGGCACGACGACCCTGTCGAACGGCTTCATCAACGGCTCTGCTGAAAACGCAGTTGTTGGCACCAACGTTCGCGCCATCGACACGTTCTTCGACAACACGAGCTATGCTGGTGCCGTACGCAGCACCGCCGGTTCCGACAACTGGACCATCGGTTGGACCTATGGCCTGAACCCGGACCCAGAGTGCCCGACCGGCACGACCGAGAACTCAAGCGGCCAGTGTGTGCTTTCCGGCACCTACACCGCTGACATGCGTCTCGTATCCGGCCTCGACTACGTGCTCGACGGTAAGGTTACCTTCGGTGTGGACATGGGTTCCGACCCGGCCAGCCCAGCTGCAAACGGTTCTGCTGCTACGCTCACCATCGAGCCGGGCGTGACCGTCATGGGTGCTGATCTCGAGAGCTACCTGATCATCTCCCGCGGTTCCAAGCTGAACTCTAACGGTACGGCTGATGCACCGGTAACCTTCACCGCCATCAACCCGGACACTCGCAACCTCGACACTGACACCTCCCTCTGGGGCGGTATCGTGATCAACGGTCGTGCCACCATCAACACCTGTAATGGTAGCGGTGTGTGTGAAGCGTCCGGCGAGGGCGACAGCGGTCTCTACGGTGGTGTTGATGACACGGACGACAGCGGCCAGATCTTCTACACCCGCGTAGTATATGCTGGTAACCCGATCACGGCTGACGACGAACTGAACGGCATTGCCTTCCAGGGCGTAGGTTCCGGCACGGAAATCGACTACCTGCAAGTTCACAACGGTGCGGACGATGCGGTTGAATTCTTCGGTGGTACTGTGAACGCGAAACACCTCGTGCTCACCGGCGCTGACGATGACAGCCTCGACTGGACGCAAGGTTGGCGCGGTAAGGTTCAGCACGTAGTGATCGTACAGAACCCGAACCAGCCGGCAACGGACCAAGGTATCGAAGCTGATAACTTCGGCGACGGTAACGACTTCCTGCCGCGCGCTCACCCGATGATCTCGAACGCAACCATCATTGGTGCGGCTGCCGCTGGCGGCGAGAGCGACATCGGTATCCTGCTCCGCGAAGGTACTGCTGCAAACCTCTACAACGTAGTGGTAGCTGACTTCGGCGACTCCTGCCTCGATATCGACCAGGACGCAACCTTCGCAGTGTCTGGCCCGAACGCAACCACGCTGACCGGTGACCTGACCATGCAGTCCACCCTGCTTGCAGAAAGCTGCGCTTCGACCTTCTCTGACGACGGCAACGTGTTCGACCTCGAAACATGGTTCCTGAACCAGAGCAACAACTTCGTTGCAGCTCACACCCTCAGCGCTCAAAGCGGTGCGGCGTCCTTCAAGAACTACATCAACGGCGCAACTGAAAACGGCGCAACCGCTACGAACGTAGCGAACGTTGACAGCTTCTTCGATGCCACCACCCACATTGGTGCGGTATCGGGCGCAAGCAACGACTGGGTTGCAGGCTGGACCGTCTGGCTGAACCAGTAAGCAAAACCATGAGCCGCGGTGGGGACACGAGCATCCTCGCTGCGGCTCCCGTTTATGAAAATCCCATAAGCTGGATGTGAAAAATGAAATTGTTCCACGATCGTCTTAAAGGCTCTCTGATGGCCTCGACTTTCCTGATTGCGGCACCTGCGCTCCTGGCGTCCGGTGCAATCGCGCAGGAGAGTGATAATCAAGACAGTGGTGTTGAGGAAATCACCGTTCAGGGCCGTTATATCCCGGACGAAAAGCGGGCTACTTCCGAGATTGCAAACGTCATTGACGCAGATGCCTTCTCGCTGGCGGGTGACAGTGATGTCGCCGTTGCGCTGCAGCGTGTGCCGGGTCTTTCGCTCGTTGGCGGCAAATACGTTTATGTACGTGGCCTTGGTGAGCGTTACTCCTCCACGCTTCTCAATAACTCGGGCATCCCAAGCCCGGAGCCGCTCCGCAAAGTGGTGCCGCTTGATATCTTCCCGACCTCGCTGATCGAAAGCGTGCTCGTACAGAAAACCTATTCGCCGCAGTATCCGGGCGAGTTCGGTGGTGGTGTGATCGACCTTCGCACCAAGGCTGTACCGGATGACTTCGTTCTCGAGATCGGTATCGAAGGCAAATACAACTCCGAAGCCACTTTCAAGGATGGCCTGAGCTATGACGGCACGGGTTCCGAGATTTTCGGTTTCGGTGGTTCGCGCCGTAACATTCCGGATGAGATCCTGAAAGACGTAACGCTCGAAAGCCTGACGGAAGAAGAGCGTGAAGCCGCAGGTGAAGCGCTGCCGAACATCTGGTCCATCGACCGCGAGACGAACCTGCCGGGCGCAGGCATCGATTTCGTATGGGGTAACCGTTACGATGTGGGCGACGAAAGCGCCTTCGGTTTCTTCACCGCTGTGACGTATGACGTGAATACCCGTCACCGCAACGGTGTGCGCCGCACGGTGACCACGTCTGACGCTGGTCCGGTTATCCGCTCCAACTTCGCACCTGAAGTTTGCTTCAATGAAGACTTTGAGGGCGCGGGCGGTGATGACTGTGGCGTGCGCCAGACCAACATGGATGTGTCACTGAATGGTATTGTCTCGCTCGGGTACGAGTTCAACAACGACCATTCGATCAACCTGACCTCCACGGTCCTGCGTCAAAGCACGAAGCGCTCCCTCATCGAGAAGGGCCTGTTCGCGCAGGAAGATTCGCTCCGTACCAAGTCGACGATCGACTGGATCGAAAGCCAGGTGTGGGCGAACCAACTGAGCGGTGAGCATAACTTCATGCTCTTCGGCAACAGCGACACCTTCCAGGACACCGTGTTCAAATGGCGTGCGAACATTTCGCGCTCTGACCGTGACGTGCCGCTGCGCCGCAACACGGTTTATGAATACAACGAAAACCTGGATGCTCACCTCATCCTCGCTCGGACGGACGGTAACACCACCTCCTACAACGCGCTGGATGAAGAAACCAAAGAGTTCGGTTTCGACCTTGAGCAAGCCATGTATATCGCTGAAACGCCGGTTGACCTGATTGGTGGTTTCACCTACGCGGAAAAAGAACGTAGCTTCGGTCTCGTACGCTACAACTTCGCTTTCCCGTCCGGTGCTTCGACCGAGCTGCGTGCCCTTGCGCCGGAAATCATCTTCGGTACTGCGAACATCGACCCGAACGGCATCCGCCTGACGGAAATCTTCGATGCGTCCGACTTCTACACCGCCAGCTTTGAAAACATTCAGGGCTACCTCGGTGCGGATATCGAACTGTCGCCGAAGATGCGCCTTGCGCTTGGTGTGCGCTACGAGGACAGTGACCAGATCGTCGATACTGTTGAACGGACGACCGACGAGCCGATCACGGTCACGCAAAAGGGTGAATACTGGCTTCCGGCCGCAACCTTCACCTATGAGATCATCGATAACATGCAGGTTCGCCTTGCATACAGCCAGACCATTGCCCGCCCGGACATGCGCGAGCTTTCGACGGCACCCTTCATCGATGACGAGCGTGGCCTGACCGTTCGCGGTAACCCGAACCTGCGTATCGCCGAGATCGAAAACTACGACGCTCGCTTCGAGTGGTATTTCGCCGCTGGTGAAAGCCTGACGGTCGGTGCCTTCTACAAGAAGTTCACCAACCCGATCGAGCAAAGTGCGCAAGCCTTTGGCGAAGGCCGCCTCATCACCTATGTGAATGCGGAATCGGCTGAACTCAAGGGTATCGAAGTTGAGGTCGAGAAGATCCTGTTCCTGCAGGACTGGTTCGGCTGGGACTGGCTCGGTAGCCGCGAGATGTTCATCAAGGCAAACGGTTCCTACATCGATGGTGAAACCATCACGGCGGAAGCGGACCTTGGTATCGTCACCAACCCGGTGCGTTCCTTCCAGGGGCAATCCGAGTGGCTCGGTAACGTCCAGATCGGCTGGCGCGACTATGACCGTGGTGAGAACCTCGCTCTCGTGCTGAACTATACCGGCAAGCGTCTGTCGCTCCTCGGTGTGTTCGGTACGCCGGACGAGTTTGAGAATCCGCCGCTCATGCTGAACTTCGCTTACAGCAAGGAATTCGAAATCGGCAGCAGCGTGCTTGAGATGAAACTCGAAGCTGAAAACCTGCTCGGTGACGAAATCCTCTACACCCAGTTTGGTGTGGCGACGGAACAGTATGACCTCGGCCGTACGGTATCGCTCGGCTTCAAGTATAAATTCTAGATGAGCCCCAAGGGGCACGGCCTAACGCTCCGGCGTTAGGCCTTGAGTAACGGAAAATATGGAAAACAGACTTCGCTCTTTCTTCGCCGCAGGTAAAAGTCGCGGCACACAGACCCAGAATGGACGGCAGGCCGTCCAGATGGCGGGCCCCCGTTCGGTCCGCTTTGGTGTATTATTGTGCGAAGTTGCGGCCACGCTCGCGCTCGCATGCGCGGCGGTCAAGCTGACCCACGACCTGATGGAGCCCGAAGCGAAGCTTGCGCCTGTCACGCAGGTCTCCGCTGTGGGCGCGCGTGAGAGTGCAGACCTTTCCGTCCTGACATCCTTTGATCCTTTCTTCCGTGCCGTCAGCGGCCCAACTGCGGTAACCGACAGCGCCGCGCCTGAAAGCTCGCTCAAGCTTGAGCTTTACGGTATGCGCGTCGACGGTAACGGCAAGGGTACGGCCATCATCTCCAATTCCGGTGAGGCCGGGCAGAAGCTCGTGCGCGTGGGGGAGGATATCTCCGCCGGCATCACACTCGCGGGTGTCTATGCCGACCGGATCGAGATCAGCCGTGCTGGCGTGCGCGAGGCTATTTACCTCAAGCCCAAGGGCAGCCGCGCTACCACCACTTCAGTGGCCGCCCCCCAGTCCGCGCCGCGTAAAGTGGCCGCGACCAGTGGTGCCGACCTCCTGAATTCCCTCGCCAAGCTGAAGCTTGAACCTGTGCGCCGTGATGGCCGCCTCATGGGCTTCCGCGCGGGCGAGGGCGCTGACACAGCCATGCTCAGCACCTTCGGGCTTGAGCGCGGCGATATCCTGACCGGTGTGAACGGTAGCCCGCTCACCTCCTTCGAACGGCTGAAAGAATTGCCCGACGAGTTTGCAAATGCCAGCAGCCTGACGCTTGAGATCGAGCGCAACGGCGCGCCCGTCACCCATTCCATAGACCTTCGGTAACGCTTCCTGAGATTGAAAACGCCATGCTGAAAAACATCCTGAAAAAGACCGTCCTGATCGCCGCGCTGGGCTTTAGTGTGCCCGCCTTCGCGCAGGAGCATGTGCTCAATTACCGCGATGCGGACATCCGGGTCTTTATCGACGATATCGCCGCGCTCACGGGCCGCACCTTCATCATTGACCCGCGTGTGCGCGGCAAGGTGAATGTGGTCTCAAGCGCTGAAGTCTCGAAAGACGGTGTGTTCCAGACCTTCCTTTCGGCCCTGCGCGTGAACGGCTTCACCGTGGTGACCACATCCTCAGGCGCCCTCAAGATCGTGCCGGACGAAGAAGCCGCACAGGAAGCAGGCCCGATTGATGAGGACCGCCGTGGTGACCAGCTCATCACCCGTGTGTTCACGCTCAAGTTCGCCGATCCCTTGGCCGTGCAGGCGGCTGCCAAGCCGTTTGTGTTCAAAAACGGCCGCACCTTCGCGCGGCGCGGCATGCCGCACCTCATCGTGACCGACTATGCCGATAATCTCTCCCGCATTGAGAAGCTGATCGCCAGCATGGATGTGGACAAATCCGTCATCCGCACCATCGCGCTTGAGAATACCTCAGCGGGCGAAATGGCGGACATCGCGCTCAGCCTCTCCTCGCAGCCGGGCTTTGAGGACAACGCCTACGCAACGCTTTCGGTCATCCCGCTTGAAAGCAGCAACACCATCATCCTCAAGGGCCAGGCGGAGGTGATCGACATGTTCCTGCCGGTCATCCAGGACCTTGATAAGAACAACGCCTCACGCGGGGACCTGCGCGTGATTTACCTCAAGCACGCCAGCGCGGACACACTTCTGCCGATGCTGGAGACCATCACCCAGTCGATCCGGAAAACGGACGGCGCGGTACAGACCGCGGCCAATGAAGTGACGGTCTCCTCCTACGCCGGCGCCAACGCCATCATCGTCAACGCAGCGCCTGAGATGCAGCAGAAAATCAGCTCCATCATCCGCATGCTCGATGTACCGCGTGCGCAGGTGCTTGTGGAAGCCATTGTTGTTGAAGTGTCGGAAGGCGCAGCCAAGGACCTCGGCGTTCAATATGTGCTCGCGGGCGGCGACAAGGACGGCATCCCCTTCACCGTGGCCAACTATTCCAACACCGCGCCCAACGTGCTTGCGGTGACCGGCGCGCTGGTGGTGGATGATGACAGTGGCTCTGGTGACGACGACAGTGGCAGTTCGTCCACGTCGGATCTTCTGCGCGCCGCGGCGGTTGATAGCCTGCTCGGCTTCAACGGCTTTGGCCTCGGCGTTGGTGGCCGCACCAAGGGCGGCGGTGTGTTTGGCGTGATCCTCAATGCGCTGGCGAGCGATACGGGCAGCAACATCCTCTCCACGCCCTCAATCGTGACGATGGACAATGAACCAGCGAGCTTCCTGTCGGGTCAGGAAATCCCGATCACGACGGGCGAGACACTTGGCAGCGCCAACTCGAACCCGTTCCGCACCGTTGACCGCAAAAACGTGGGTATCCAGCTTGAAGTAACCCCGCAGGTGAATGAGGGTGACGAAATCCGCCTCGCCATCCGGCAGGAGATCTCCTCGATCGCCGGGCCGATCAACAAGGATTCGACCGACCTCATCACCAACAAACGTGAGATCCAGACAACCGTGCGTGTGAAAGACGGTGAGATTGTCGTGCTGGGTGGCCTCATTCAGCAGAATGAAAGCACGTCCGTTGAGAAAGTGCCGTTCCTCGGCGATATCCCGATCCTTGGCCATGCGTTCCGCTCGGACAGCAAAAGTACACAGAAAACAAACCTGATGATCTTCCTGCGTCCGACCATCCTGCGCGGCAGTGAGGACATGAGCGCGGTCACCTCCCGCAAGTATGACTATATCCGCGCGAAGCAGGCCGGCGTGAAATCGCAGATGCCGATTGATGAACTGGTGCGCGACGTCATGGGCCGCGCCGAGGTGCCGGAAGGCGAAGTGCGCATCCTTGAGAACAGCCCGGAATAACGCGATGAGTGAGCGCCTGGACCCAATCCTCAAATACAGCTTCGCCCGCGAATATGGCTTCGCGCTGGTGGCATCTGGCGTAGACGACGCCACCGTGATGATACGCGACGGTGCGGACGCCATGATGCTGCGCGAAGTGCGCCGCGCCATTGGCCTGCCGCTGACGGTCGAACGCGCGTCGGCCAAGGATTTTGACGCGCATCTGTCGAACCTCTATGCCGCTGACGGCATCGGCGCGCATATGGACACGGACGTACCGGTTGAAAGCCTCGACAGCGCGCTTGAGGGCATGCCGAAGGCGGCTGACCTCTTGGCGAACGATGATGACGCACCGGTTATTCGCCTGATTAACGGCATGATGGCGGAAGCGGTGAAAACCAAAGCGTCGGACGTGCACCTTGAGCCGTTTGAAAACAAACTGTCCGTGCGGTTGCGCGTTGACGGTGTGCTGGCTGAAGTTGCCAGCCTGTCGGCGCGCCTCGCGCCCTATATCGTCTCCCGCATCAAGGTGATGGCGCGGCTGGATATCGCAGAAAAACGCATCCCGCAGGATGGCCGCCTGTCGCTCACCCTCGGTGACCGTACCTTTGATGTGCGGGTGTCTACACTGCCGTCCCGGCACGGGGAACGTGTGGTGCTCAGGCTCCTCGATACATCACAGGCGCATCTGGGGCTTGAAGACCTCGGCATGGAGCGCGGGGTGCATGACGGCATTCTGGACGCGCTCGCGGAACCCAACGGTATCATCCTTGTGACCGGCCCCACGGGCTCGGGCAAGACCACCACGCTCTATGCGGGCCTGTCGCTCCTGAATGACCAGTCGCGCAATATCATGACGGTCGAGGACCCGATTGAATATGCGCTGGAAGGCATCAGCCAGACACAGGTGAATGCGAAAGTCGGCATGACCTTCGCGAACGGCCTGCGCGCGATCTTGCGGCAGGACCCGGACGTGGTGATGGTCGGTGAAATCCGCGATATGGAAACGGCGGAGATGGCCATTCAGGCGTCGCTTACCGGTCACCTCGTGCTCTCAACCGTGCACACCAACAGTGCCGTGGCGGCGATCACGCGGCTGCGTGACATGGGTGTTGAACCTTTCCTCCTGTCGTCCACCGTCAAGGCGATCCTCGCACAGCGGCTGGTGCGGCGGCTGTGCCCAAGCTGCAAGAAGCCGGCGCATGACGAGAAGCTTATTCGCAAGCAGCTTGGCCTCAAGAAAGACGCGGACGCCACTTTCTTTGAACCCGTCGGCTGCCCCGACTGTGGCGGCAAGGGCTACAAGGGGCGTATCGGCATCTATGAGCTTGTGAAGATTGACGACAAGCTGCGCCGCATGGTGCAGGAAGGTGCGGCAGAGCAGGACATGGAAGCCCACGCCTTCAAACACGCCAAAACGCTGTCCGATAGCGGCTGTGACCTTGTCGCACGCGGCATGACCACGGTTGAAGAAGTGCTGCGCGTCTCGAAAGTGCAGGGAGCGGCGGATGCTGGCGTTTGAATATGAAGCGCTTGACGGCAAGGGCCGCGCCCGCTCCGGCGTCATCACGGCGGAGAGCGAACGTGACGCACGCGAACGGCTGAAAGCGAACGCGCTGTTTGCCACCTCGCTGTCGCCCGCCTCGCAGAAACGTGGTGGCCGCAAGGTCAGCCTGTTCAAGCGGGATGATGTTATCTCCACCAAAGACCTCGCGCTCATCACCCGCCAGCTTGCGACCATGCTGGGCGCAGCTGCCACGGTTGAGGAAGCCTTGGGCGCTATTGCGGCCCAAGCCGAAAAGCCGGGTCCGCGCCGCGTGCTGACCCGTGTGCGCTCAAGCGTGATGGAAGGCCTCAGGCTCTCACAGGCGATGGAGCAGGAACCAAAAAGCTTTGACCCCCTCTACCGCGCCATGGTCGCGGCGGGGGAAGCATCGGGGGACCTCGCGCGTGTGCTATCAAACGTGGCTGAACACCGCGAAAAATCGCAGGAGACCAAAAACAAGGTCCAGTCCGCGCTCATTTACCCCATTGTGCTCGCTGTTGTGGCCGTGGCGGTGGTGACCGCGCTGATGATCTTTGTTGTGCCCAAGGTGGTCAGCCAGTTTGAAAACTTCGGCTCTGACCTGCCTGTGCTGACACAAATTGTGGTTGGCGTGTCTGACTTTCTTGTGGGTTTCGGCCTGTGGCTTTTCCTTGGCCTTGCGGCTGCTATCTTCGCTTTCATCTCGGCCATGCGCCAGCCGGCGTTCCGTATGCAGGTGCATACAGCCCTGTTGCGTGTGCCGGTCATTGGCCGGCTTATCCGCGCGGTGAACGCGGCGCGATTTGCCCGTGCGCTCGGCACGCTTGTCTCGGGCGGCAGCCCGGTGCTTGAAGGCCTGATGGCCGCGAGAGAGACAGTCCGGAACGACCGTATGCGTGCAGCCCTTGACCGCGCGATTGACCAGATCCGCGAAGGCATGGGCACCTCAGCCGCGCTCAGGCAAGCGGGCGAGTTTCCGCCCATGCTTGGCTATATGGTGGCGGCGGGGGAGAAAAGCGGCCAGCTCGCGCACATGCTTTACCGCGTTGCAGACTATCTGGACGCCGAATTTGACGGCTTCACCAAAACGGCGCTCAGCCTGTTGGAGCCACTGATCGTGATTATGATGGGCGGGATTGTGGGGGCGATTGTGCTGTCGATCATGCTGCCAATCCTCAAGCTCAACAGCCTCGTGCTCGGGTAACGGAGAATGAACATGAAACGTTTTGCAAACCTGCTGAAAGCCCTCGCGCGCGTAAGCCGCCGCGATGAAGGTTTCTCGCTTATTGAGCTCATGGTGGTGATCGTCATCATCGGGCTTCTCACCACCGTTGTGGTTATCAACGTGCTGCCAAGCCAGGACCGCGCGATGATTGAAAAAGCCCGCACGGATGTGAGCCTGCTTGACCAGGCGGTTGAGATGTACCGCATGGATACGCTCAAATATCCCACACTTGAAGAAGGCGTTGAGGTGCTGGTGAACCCGCCAAAGGGCGCCAAATTCCGTTCGGAAGGTTACATCAAAAGCCTGCCGAAAGACCCATGGGGCAATGATTATCAGTATCTCATCCCCGGTGAACATGGCGCTTATGACATCTATTCCTTCGGGGCCGATGGCCGTCTGGGCGGCGAAGGCATGAACGCCGACATAGGCAACTGGAAAAGCGAATAGGGCATAAGGCACAGCCATGCGCGCGCTCTCGTCAGACAAAGGTTTTTCGCTTGTTGAGATCATGGTGGTGATGGCCATCATGGGCTTGATGGCGAGTGCCGTTGTGCTGGCGATGCCTTCGAAAGACGACCGGCTTGAGCGTGCGCTATCGGGCACCCGCAGCTATATGACGGCGCTGGGCCGCACGGCGGTGACCACAGGTCGTGCGGTGGGCCTGCGCTTTGACGATAGCGGCTACACGCCGCTGGTGCTGAAGGGAGGCGTGTGGGTCGCGGACAGCACGCTTGTGGGCCGCGCGCGCACATGGGACGGCGCAAGCCTTGTGGGCGTGGAGCTGGACGGTGCGGCGGTCAGCCTCGAGCTGAAGCGCGGCGAAGTCCTGCGCCCCCATGTGTGGTTCCTGCCGACAGGCGAAGCGGCGAGCTTCAAACTCTCGCTTGAGGTGGAAGGCGAACGCGGCAGCGTGCAGGGCAGTGGCACCGGCGCTATCGAGGTGGTGGCCCATGCAAGCTGACTTTAAGCAAAAGCTCAAGTCCGATGGCGGCTTCTCGCTCCTTGAACTGCTGGTGGCGATGGCGGTGCTGTCGCTCGCGGCCGTCACGCTCTTGGACCATCAGGCCTCTGCCGCGCGCATGACAGGCCGGGTGCAGGAACAGGCACTGGCCGCGATTGTGGCTGAGAACCGTTTGGCGCTGCTCTCCGCGCAGGAAGAAAGCCCGGCCATTGGCAGCCGCTCGGGCACTGAGGACCAGTTTGGGGTTTCGTTCCGCTGGGCCGAAGTGGTGCGCGTGGTGCCGGGGTCCGAGCTGATGTCGCTTGACGTGACGGTCACCGCTGAAGGTGGTGATACCCCGCTTGCCAAGCTCACTGCGTTCCGGAGGGTCGAATGAAGACGCTCAGGCAAGACGCAGGTTTCTCCCTTGTGGAAGTGATGGTGGCGATGCTGATTTTCGCCTTTGTCTCGGCGGCGGGGGTTGCCATTCTTATCAGCTTCAACTCTGGCGAACGCGCGATGGCGAGCGCTGATGACTTCATCGCCGATATTCAAACCACCAAAAGCATGCTGCGGGCTGACCTTAGCCAGGCGGTTGAGCGCCCCATGCGGGACGTGGACGGTGGCAGCTTGCCGGTGTTCATGGGTGGCATGCCTGCGCCTCGGTTATCGACCGGTGGTGAGGGGAGGGCAGAACCTTTCCTTCGGCTCGTGCGCGGCGGTCATCTGGCGGCGCTTGTCAGCGATGATGCGCCAGCCGTCCAGCGGGTCGAATATGTCTTCACCGACGGCAAGCTTGTGCGCCGGGCTTTCGCCCGGCCGGACGCCACACCCGAAACCCCGGTGACGGAGCAGGTGCTCTTGGCCAATGTCGAGGCTGTCCGTGTGCGGTTCAGGAACGATGCCGTCTGGTCGGTCGACTGGCAGGGCAAGGCGGGGGAGCGCGGCAGCATGCCCTCGCTCATGGAGCTTGAGTGTGATATCATGGGCCGTGGCACGCTTCGGCTGACCATGCAAGTGGGGGCAAGCGCATGAAAAAAGCGTTGCACAAATCCCGCACAGTTTTCGCACACTCCTTGCACACATTTTCGCACGATCGCGGCGCGGCGCTCATCACTATCCTGATGCTTGTCGCGCTCATGAGCGTGGGTGCCGCGGTCGCGTTCGACCGGCTCGGCTTCTCGATCAAACGTGCGACGGCGGTAAAAACCCATGAACAAGCAAGGCTTTACGCGCTTGGCGGTGAAGCCATGGCGCTTGCGGCGGCGGAGGAGCTTTACCGCGCCAACGCCAAGCTGGTGGCGCTGGTGGGTGGCCCCGGGCAGGCGGTTTCCTACCCGCTTGATGGTGGCACACTCGATGGCACACTGATGGATGCGACAAACTGCTTTAATATCAATAGCTTGGTGGTAAAGCAGAACAATTTCTTCATCGCAGACCCGGCAGCCATGCAGCGCTTCGTACGTCTGACAATGGCTGTCGGCTTCTCGGAATTTGAGGGCGAAAAACTCGCCGGCAGCCTCGCTGACTGGCTCGATAGTGATAGCCGCCCGCTGCCGTCGGGCGCGGAAGACTATGATTACGCTAACCTTTCTCCCGCCTACCGGGCGGCCAATACCTTGGTGGCAGACTTGAGCGAGCTTCGCCTTGTTCGTGGTTTCACGCCTGCGGTCCGTGCCGCGCTTGAACCACATCTCTGTGTCCGGCCCAATACTGACCCGGTCAAGCTAAATGCCAATACCCTAAGGGTTTTTGACGCCCCGCTCCTTGTCGCACTCGTTGGCAAGGGGCTTGACCCGCAGGCGGCCCAACGGGTTTTGGCGGAGCGTCCGGCCGCGGGCTATGCCGACAATGCGGCCTTCTGGCGCCACCGGGCATTTGAAGGCATGACGCTTGACCAATCCGTCCGGTCCCGCATTTCGGTCAAACCGCAAGCGTTTGATGCCCGCATTTCTGTTGAATATCATGATGCGACGGTGGAGCTTTCCTCCACCCTCGCTGTTGGCGATGACGGCAAGGCCCATGTCATTGCCCGCAAGTTTGGGGTGATCTATTGAGCGACTATCTTGTTATAAGCCTTGATGAATTCGGGACAGGCATCACCGCCGCCGGCCGTGTGTCGAAGGCAGGCGACTGGCTTGAAGCTGTGCCGCTTGATAGCATCGGCAGTGTGGAGGCGAGCGAAGTGATCGCGGTGCTGACAGGCACCGGCGTCACCGTCTGGCGCGAAAGCCTGCCCAAGCTGCCAGCGGCCAAGCTGGCCCGCATCGTGCCCGGCATGATGGAAGATCGCCTCGCGACACCAAGCGCTGATCACCACTTCGCCATCTGGCCTGTAGGGGATGAGAGTTTTGTTGCGGTAACGAAACAATCATTGATGGACAGCGTTTTCACTACGCTTCGGGCCCATGGCCTTGAGCCCTCGCGCATTGTGCCTGACTTCATGTTGGTGGACATGGGCGAAGCGACCGCTGCTGCTATCGGGCTCGATGGTTTTGTGCGCGTCCGCCAGCCGGAGGGCACGGGCTTCACCGCCGAGCGTGCGCTCGCGGAAGCCATGCTGCCAGAGGGCAGCGCTGAGGGTGTGGACCTCAACTGGAACAGTCTTCTGGCCCGTGCCGTGACCGCAGACTTCAATCTTTGCCAAGGCCGCTTTGCTGCCCGCGCTGATGTGATGGCGTTCGTGCTGTGGTTCCGCCGCGCCGGGCTGATCCTCCTGGCCGCTTTTGCTGTCTGGATTGCCGCAACGTTGATGGAAACCAGTAAGCTCGCGGACAGCACCGAAGCGGTCTATGCCGAGACAGAAGCGCTGTTCCGGTCCAGCTTCCCAGATGTCAAACGCATCGCCAACATGCGCGCGCAGGCCCGGCAGGAAGTGATGAAGCTCAGGCAGCAAAGCGGCGGTGAATTCCTCAAGCTTTCGGGCATCCTGTTCAAGGAAACCAGCCTGTCGGACGGTACCCTGATGGACGGCCTGCGCTTCGATAACGCGCGCGGCGAACTGGCGGTGACCCTCTCCTTTGCGTCCTTCGCGGAAGGTGAGGCGTTCAAGAAAAAGCTCACCGCCGCAGGTATTGATGTCAGTGAAGGCGGCAGCCGTCAGGAAGGGGCCCGCGTGGTGACGGACCTGGTTTTGAGGAGCGCGTCATGAAGGATTACTGGAACAACCTGACCGCGCGTGAACGTCTGATGCTGGGCGTCATGGCGGCGCTGTTGGCTGTGGTTGCCCTATGGCTTGGCATCATCCGTCCGCTGGAAGCCGCGCGTGAAAGTGCTGCGCGGGATCATGCGGCAGCCGTTGTGCTTTATGAAAGTGTGGCAACGTCAGCGGCTGAGATGCGCGCACTTTACGCGGAAGGCCGCGATGCCAAGGCGAAAGCTGGTGATGAACCGCTCCGTGTCGTGGTGGCAGTGGCGGCGCGCACGGCGGGGGTTTCCATTAGCCGTATCCAGCCGGGCGAGGACGGTACGCTCACCATCTGGGCGGATGATGTGACCTCGCCTGCGCTCTACGGCTGGCTCACTGCCCTCGCAAGCGAGCGGCAGATCACGCCAGTGAAGGTCTCCTTGCAGAAAGCGGGCAATGGCCAGCAACTCAGGGCGCAAATCCAGTTCAGTGAGGCAAGCTGATGTTAAGCCGTAACCATCTGGCGCTGGTCTTTGCCGCGGCATTCGTGCTGTTGTTTGTTGTGCTCATGCCAGCAAGGCTCGCGGTTTCATGGCTCGGCCTTGATACGCGCCTCAGCTACAGTGACGTGCAGGGCACCTTGTTTCATGCCGAGCTTTCCGGCGCCACCTACCGAGGCATGCCGCTTGGCAATGTAACGGTTGAGCCGTCTCTCGGGGCACTTTTTACGGGCTCCCTCTCGGGCGATGTTCAGGTGCGTGGCCAAGGCATTTCTGGCAGCGCTGTGGTCCGCGAAACTGACGCCGACATATACAGCTTCACCAACCTTAAGCTAGTTACGCCTGTTGCAGCGGGCGCTGATGGCTGGCCGCTGCGTGGCAGTCTTTCGCTCACGGCATCTGAGCTGGTGCTCGGGCCGCAGGGCTGTATGGGCGGTAGTTTCACCCTGCGCACCGACGCATTCAGTAGTGCACTAAGCCAGCTTGGCGCGGGCGAGCTTGTGCTCGTGGGCGATGGCGCTTGTTTATATGGTCAACCAACCATGGCGCTTGCGGGCGAAAACGAGCAGCTCTCGCTCACACTAAACGCCAAGGGCATGACGCCGGGTACATTGGTTGCTGAGGTAACGCTGATCCCAAAAGCAGCGCTTGCTGGTCGTGACGACTTGCAAATGGCGCTTAATTTTGCTGGACTGCGGCGGAACGGGAATGCCTGGGCTGGCGAGATACACCTGCCGCTCGGGTTCTAGGCCAAGGGAATGACAGCCATGAAAAAGATAGCGGCGCTCGCGCTGGTGATGTGCGTTGCGGCTTGCGCGACAGATGGCGCAAAGGGCCCGGATGCTCGCGCGCGTCAGGCGGCCAGTATGCCTCGCCTGGGCTCTGACGAGGTTCTGTCGCGTTTCAGTGCACTGCCTGCCCAAACCTTGGCTGAGGGCGAATGCGGCCTGTTCCTGTGGCTCAAGCGCGAGGACGCGCCGCTGGTGTTTTTCCAGCGTTCCAACAGCCTCGCCGCTGAGATGATTGTGGACGGTAGTTTGCGTTCCCTCACCCGTGACGGGGCGGAGCGGCCTATCGGCATGTCTTTCTTCGAGAAGCAGAATTTTGTTGGCGATGACCTGCGTGTCACTTTGCGTATCGCAGTGGAATCCGACCGCACGCTTCAGGGTGGCCTCAAAGTACCAAGCGGCATGATCTCCATCGATACCATGGAAGGCTGGTCCGCTGCACTTCCCGTTGCGGGCGCGATTGGCTGCAAATAGCGCTTTCTGCCAAATAACCGTCGTGGGTACGACTTTGCTTGCCCCGCTGCAGGGTTGGGGCTAAAGGGGTTCATTGCGCATTTGAGCGGAGCCCACGCCCATGAACGAGCTTGTGCCTGATCCCGTGACCGATGTGGTCGACCTGCCAACCATTGCGTTTATTGGCGGGGGTAACATGGCGTCTGCCATCATTGGCGGCCTTGTTGCGCAGGATTTTGCGCCGCGTGACATCATCGTCGCGAACCCGGGCCTTGGGCGGCGACTTCACCTTGCCGAAAAATTTGGCGTACGTACGACGGACAGCATTGCCGAAGCCGTGGCGGCCGCGCCCGTTGTGGTAATCGCCGTCAAGCCCGACGCCATGGGCGCGGTGCTGGCAGACATCGCAGCCGCCGGGCGTATCAAGGGGCGGCTTTTCATCTCCATTGTCGCGGGCAAGCCGGTGAAAGTGATGGAAAAGGCGCTGGGGGCCGAGGCCGCGATTGTGCGCACCATGCCGAACACACCGGTGCTTGTGGGATCGGGCGCGACCGGCATTTATGCCAATAGGAATGTGAGCGATGAGCAGCTGAATACCGCCATCGCGCTGATGTCCGCCGTTGGCATCTGTGTGCCGCTCGATGACGAGGCCCATCTTGATACGGTCACTGCGCTGTCGGGCACCGGGCCCGCCTATTTCTTCTTGCTGATGGAGGAGATGATCAAGGCGGGCGTGCAGCTCGGGCTTGACCATGAAACCGCGCGGGCGCTGACGCTTCAGACCGCGCTCGGCGCGGCGGAACTGGCGGTCTCGTCGGACGAAAGCCCGGCTACCCTGCGCGGCAGGGTTACCTCACCAAACGGCACTACAGAACAGGCGGTGGGCAGCTTGGTTTCCAGCGGTTTTGGTCCGCTGATTGAGCAGGCGATCCGCAAGGCCAAGCGCCGCGCGGCGGAACTTGCGGCTTCCTGATTTTTTCATATTTGGCCTCAATGGAAATCCCGGCTTTTGGGTACAAGCCCCTTCACGTTGCGCGGGTGCATGGCAGGGCGGTAGGTGGGCAGGCGGGTGTCGCCCGCCGTTGGGCGCAGGGCTTCATCTGCGGCAATAACCGGTAGTTTTAGCTTCTCGTCCGACAGACGCAGTAGTTCCACCGAGCGGTCCATCACATCATCTGCCACGATATGGGTGACACCGTCCTGCCGCTGCAGCCGTCCACGCACAAAAGCCAGGCGGCTGCCCATGACGGCGGCGCGCACACCCTCGAATACCTTTTTCCAGACGATGATGTTGGCGACACCGGTTTCATCCTCAATCGTCATGAAAATCACGCCCTTGGCGCTGCCGGGGCGCTGGCGCACCAACACAAGGCCCACGATCACCAGCCTGTCGCCGTCTTTCATGCTGTGCAGATCGATGGCCCGCACAGCCCCTTCGTGCGTGAACAGGGGGCGGAGGAAGGAAAGCGGGTGAGCCTTCAGGGATAGCCTGAGAGTTTGATAGTCATTCACCACATGCTCGGCGAGCGGCATTTCAGGCAACGTAACTCGTGGGTCCGTGCCGCGTTCGTTTGTCTCTGCGTGAGTAAAGAGGGGCAGGTTCGGTGTGTCGGCGAGTGCGCGGATCTGCCAAAGGGCGGCGCGGCGGTCGAGCGCGCAGGAGCCGAAGGCGTCAGCCTCCGCCAGTTTTTCCAGCTGCGCGACCGGCAGCCGTGTGCGGACGTGCAGGTCCTCTACATCAAGATACGGGCGTAGGCGGGCGGCTTCAATTGCCTTTGCACAGTCTTCCCGCACACCTTTGATCTGCCGCATGCCCAGCCGCATGGCGAAGCCCCATTTGTTACCCGGTGCAGGCTCAAGCGTGCTGTCCCAATCGCTTTTGTTGATGTCCACTTCGCGCACCTCAACACCGTGTTCGCGCGCGTCGCGTACAATCTGGGCAGGGGCATAAAAGCCCATGGGCTGGGAGTTGAGGAGCGCGCAGGCGAACACATGCGGATAGTGGCATTTCAGCCATGAGGAGGCATAGGCCAGCATGGCAAAGGCGGCAGCGTGGCTCTCGGGGAAGCCATAGTCGGCAAAGCCCTTGATCTGGTCAAAACAGCGCATGGCATAATCATGCTCATAGCCCCGACTGGTCATGCCGGTGATGAATTTTTCCTCGAACTTGTGGATGGTGCCCTGGTTGCGGAAAGACGCCATGGAGCGCCTGAGCTTGTCTGCCTCCACCGCGGTGAAACCCGCGGCCACAATGGCGATTTTCATCGCCTGCTCCTGAAAGAGTGGCACGCCATAGGTTTTGGCAAGCACGGCTTTCAGCTCATCCGGGTCCCCATGTTCGCGCGCGGGGCTCGGGAACGTGATGGGCTCCTTGCCTTGCCGGCGCTTGAGGTAAGGGTGCACCATATTGCCCTGGATGGGGCCGGGGCGCACGATGGCGACCTGCACCACAAGGTCATAAAACACATTGGGCCTGAGGCGCGGCAGCATGCTCATTTGCGCGCGGCTCTCGATCTGGAAGACACCGATGGTGTCGGCCCTGTGCGTCATCTCATAGGTCGCGCGGTCATCCTTCGGGATATCATGCAGGGTGAGCGCAACGCCGTGATGGGTGCGGAGTAACTCAAAGGATTTTCGGATGCAGGTGAGCATGCCGAGGGACAGCACATCCACCTTGAGGATATTGAGCGCATCAAGGTCGTCCTTGTTCCATTCAATCACCGTGCGGTCAGCCATCGCAGCGTTCTGGATCGGCACAATTTCATGCAAGGGGCTTTCCGTCAGCACAAAGCCGCCCACATGCTGCGACAGGTGGCGCGGGAAACCGACAAGTTCATGCGCGATCTCAAGTGTTTGCCTGAGGCGCATGTCATCCGGATTAAAGCCGGCTTCCTGCACCCGTTCATCGCTGATCTCGCGGCCATAGGAACCCCATACTGTGCCCGAAAGCGCGGTGATGGTGTCTTCCGACAGGCCCATCACCTTGCCCACGTCGCGCACGGCGCTGCGCATACGGTAGGTGATGGTGGTGGCCGCGAGCCCGGCACGGTGGCGGCC
Organism: Kordiimonas gwangyangensis DSM 19435 = JCM 12864; assembly: GCF_000375545.1. Classification (GTDB taxonomy): domain Bacteria; phylum Pseudomonadota; class Alphaproteobacteria; order Sphingomonadales; family Kordiimonadaceae; genus Kordiimonas; species Kordiimonas gwangyangensis. Next base: position 420,886 of record NZ_AQXF01000005.1, on the reverse strand, counting down.
ATAGCGCGCATAGATATACTGGATCACCTCCTCGCGGCGCTCATGCTCGAAATCCACGTCAATGTCCGGCGGTTCCTCCCGCGCGTCCGAGACAAAACGCTCGAACAGCAGGTCAACCTCAAGGGGGTCCACGTCGGTGATATGGAGCGCGTAACAGATGATCGAATTGGCCGCCGAACCGCGACCCTGACAGAGGATTTTGTGCGCGCGGGCATAATGCACAATGTCATGCACGGTAAGGAAATAGGGCGCATAGTTTTTCTGCGCGACGATGGCCAGCTCACGCTCCAGCGTTTCGGCTTCGCGCACCGGCACACCTTGTGGGAAACGTTTCTCCATCCCGGCGCGGGCGAGGGTTTCAAGGTGCGCTTGCGGGTCTATGCCTTCGGGCGTTTGTTCGCGCGGGTAATTGTAGCGCAGTTCATCCAGCGAGAAGATGCAACTGTCCGCCAGCGCAAGCGTGTTCGCCACTGCATGCTCAAACCCCTCAAACAGTCGCAGCATCTCAGACGGCGGCTTGAGGAAACGTTCCGCATTCTGTGCTGCGAGGTACCCGGCGCGGTCGATATTTGTATGCTTCCGCACGCAGGCCAGCACGTCCGCCATCACCCGGCGCGCGGGTGCGTGATAAAGCACATCATTGGTGGCGAGGAGCTTCGCGCCGGTGTGGCGCGCGATATGGTCCAGCCAGTGGATGCGCTGCCGGTCCTGCCCCTGATAGCGGTGGGTGGCGGTGAGGTAGATGGTCTTGCCGAGTGTATCCTGCAGGTGAGGGATGAAGGTGGCGAGGTCGCCTGTGACGGTTTCTGGCAGCAGCGCGAACTGGATGCCTTCAGCGTGAGATGCCACATCTTCAAGCCACAACTGGCAGTGGCCTTTGGCGGCGCGGCGGTTTCCGGTGGTGAGAAGCGTGGTCAGCCGGGCATAAGCCGCGCGGTCCGTAGGGTAGGCCAGTAGGGAGATGCCGTCCGGCACCGCAAAGGCGTCCACCTCCCGCACCTTGCCTGCCATCAGGTCAAGCCGCACGGCGGGAATGAACTTGAGGTCGTGTTCCTTCGCCGCCACATGGCCGCGTACGATGCCTGCAAGTGTGTTGCGGTCGGTGATTGCCATGGCCTTGATGCCGTGCATTTTGGCGTAAATCACCAGCTCATCAGCGTGGGAAGCACCGCGAAGGAAGCTGAAATTGCTGCTAACCTGAAGTTCGGCGTACATTGGCAGCCCTTCAGGCAAAAAAACCGTGCAGGAACCAGTCCGGCAGTTCGCTTTCACCCCCGCGCACGCCGGGTACGGCATAAAGCCCGCGCCGGAACAGCCAGAAGCGGCTGCCGCCTGTCACTTCCACGCGGTAATAGTCCCGCGTACGGTCATCCGCCTGTGTCCACCATTCGTTGGCAATGCGCTCCGGCCCTTCGGCGCGCACCACGCGGTGTTCAACCCGGCGCCAGCGAAAGCTGCGGGGTGCACCTTCCGGCACGGCGGAGAGTACATCCACCGGCTCGGGGCGCGGCAGCAGGCGCAAGGGGCGCGGTGCGGTGGTAGTGGGGCAGTGGTCCCAGCCCAGCTCATCCGCGTCTAAAGTCCGGCTGCCTTGGGTGGTGACGGTTTGTGCACGCTCGGGCAGGTGGCTGGCGTTATGCCTGAGCCTGAGCACCGCGCCGGGGCCAAGCCGCGCAGCCAGCCGGTCCATCAGAAGCGCGGTGGAATGCGCTTCTTCTTGCCGTAGGTCTCCCACCTGCGCGGGCATCAGGCGTTCGCTCTCGAGCGCCGAGAGGGTGAGGAGGTCAAAGCCGAATCCGGCCTCAAGGCCCGCGAGTTTCTCATTGAACAGGCGCAGCATATGCGCCTTGTCCCGGCTTGGGCGGGTAAGGCCAACAAGCAGGCTTTGCACCGTGCCGTCGACCCGGTAGGCATCCAGTCGCAGACGCCGTGCGCCGCGTTCCCCTTCCGCCAGTACGAGGCAGAGGTCATCCACGAGCGCCGCGAGCGCAAGCTCCACCTGTTCAAGGTGTTGGGCGGGTTCCATGAAGGCCTGTTTGACCTGCCATTCCGGCAGCGGTGTTAAGGGGTTGATGGGCTCGTCCCGCCGCCCGATAGCCTGATCGAGCCGTTCCAGCAGTTCCGTCACTGCCTTCGCCGGGTTGCCGCGAAACCGCCGGGCAAGCGCCGCGCGGGGCAATTCGCTGATATTGCCGATGGTCTTGAGGCCAAGGCGGTTCAGCATCAGCGATGTTGCGTCATCGAGCCTCAGCGCACGCACGGGCAGGGGGCTGATCGCTGCAAGGCTGGTGCCCTTGTCGATAATGCTGCCCGCCCGATTGTCCGTCTTGTAGCGCGCCAGCGCCCATGCCGCGCCCACGGTTTCTGCCATGGCGGCGCAGGCGGTGATGCCCGCGCGGGCAAGGCGGTTCTTGATGTCAGCGAGCATGGCTTGTTCGCCGCCGAACAGATGCGGGCAACCGGTCACGTCCATGAGGATTCCGTCGCGGCTATCAAGCGCCACGAGCGGGGTATAGCGCACCAGATAACGCGCTAGGGCTTCAAGCGCTGCTGCGTCCGCTGCCGGGTTCGCAGCGTCCGTCAGGATGGGCGGGTGGATGGCGCGGGCTTCGGCAAGTGTCATGCCCGCCGTGAGGCCGAGCGCACGGGCATGTGGCCCCACGGCATAGAGGCGCTGGGTCTGCTGCGCGGTTTCTGTCAGTGCGAAGACAGTCTCAGCCTGCTGCGTGTTGTTGTTCGCGCGGTTGTAGCGGTCGATCGGCCATTGGGGCAGCCACAGGGAAACTATCCGGCGCATGGGTCCACTCCAGAACATGATCATGGGGGCGTTTGCCGCCCCGGTGTTTGACAAGATTTGCGTGGGCGCGGCTTTCCCCCGGGGCTTGCGCCGCGAAATGCGGTGGCTCGCTCGCCTGCGCCCGCAGCGCTACCCGGCTATAGGACGCGCTTGAGGGGGCCTTTTCACTGCGCAGAATAAGGATGCAGCGCGTCATGCGCTCCCGCGTGGTGAGCGACAGGCGGCGACTTTCCGTGAGGTCAATGCCCTCCACTTCCCCCACCACGGCGGCGAGCTTCTGGGACTTCAGGCCTTCCTCGACCGCCCACAGGGCGTCAAGCCGGCTCCCGGCCCGCACGATGACAAGCCGGGCGGGGTCAATGCCGAAACGCTTGAGGCCGGGGCCATAGGGCAGGCCATGTTCCTGCACCATGCGCGGGCTTGTGACCCACAATATGGTGCCGTCGCTGGCCCCGAGCCCTGCCAGCGCATAGGCCATGGCCGGGGTGAAATCATCGGGCCGTTCAGCCCATACTTCATGCGCCCAACCAGCGGGAAAATCGGGTCGTTCGCTTGTAACTTCCTGATGTTCTTCTTGTTTCTCCACCTCCGGCAGGGCGTAGGCGTCCGGCCGGGCTTCAAGTTTGCTCACCGTCTGGCGGAGCGTTTGCAGCAGTGCTGCTTTTGGGTTGGTTTTTCCGTACGTTTTTGCCGCCTTCTGGGCGGTTGGCAGGTTATCGTTTTGCGCCAGATTGTGCACGGTTTTGCCTCAGATACTGTCGTGACTCGGGATGTTATTTGTTCCCTATTTGTTCTCATAATTGGAGCAAAGAGTCAAGACGGGCGGAACAGAACGCACGACGACCTCACCAAGCCTTGATCATAATCTGCTTGACCCCGGACTATGGTCAAACCTTATAGTGGCGGCCATGAACCGCGTGAAACATATGCTGGGCCTTGCGCTCATTGTTGTTGCCTTCCTTGGGCAAGGCATCGCCGCATCTGCCGATCAGGCCGGGTGCTGCGCCCCTGAAATGCGCGCGGCCATGCAACAAGCCATGATCGCAGGCATGGACATGCCGTGCCATAGCGACGCCATGGGCGACCCGGCAGATGTGAAGGCAGACAACTGCTGCAAGGACATGGCAAGCGGCCCTGTGATGGCCGACCTTGGCAGCATTGAAGCCCTCGCCACTTTCACGGAAAACCAGCCGCGCAGCTTTGAAGCAGTGACCGCTGAAGGCCGCACGCCGGACTATATTCCTCCACCACCCAACGCCTGACCTTCTGTTCGCGCAGGTCACACGTGTGCCTGCTTGGTTCAAGACGGTTAGGTGATACAAAATGAAATTCATGCAAGGCCTCGCAACCGGGGCAATTCTCGCCATTCTTGGTGTTGGTGCGCTTTATATGAGCGGCGCGCTTGACGGTGTGCTGACAGATAATGGCGCGGCTTCCGAGCGCGCGAATACCACAGCAGTTGAGAAAGAAATCCTCTACTGGGTCGCGCCGATGGACCCGAGCTACCGGCGTGACGGCCCCGGCAAATCCCCCATGGGGATGGACCTGATTCCCGTTTACAAGGGCGAGGAACAAAGCGGTTATAACGGTGTGGAGATTGACCCCCGCCTTGCCGCCAGCATCGGGGTGAAAACCGCGCCGGTGAAGCGCGAAACCCTGACACCCGAAATTGCCACCATCGGCCAGTTCACCTATGACGAACGGCGCATGGAACATGTGCATGTACGCGCCGCCGGCTGGGTGGAGAAACTGTATGTGCGCGCCGTGGGCGAGCCAGTAAACGAAGGCCAGCCGCTGTTTGACGTTTATGCGCCCGAACTGCTGGCCGCACAGGCCGATTATATCCAGGCGATGGAGACCGGGCAGAAACAGTATCTGGACGGTGCTGTGGAACGGCTGCGCGGCCTTGGCTTGACGGATGAGGACATTAATGCCCTCAAGGGTCGCAAGAACCTCAAGCCGCTGCTGACCATCCGTGCGCCGCGCGCGGGCGTTATCCACCAGATGAACATTGGCGACGGCGACCGCATCAATGTGGGTGTGCCAGCGATGAGCATCACGGAGCTTGACCCCATGTGGCTGATCGCCAATGTGTTTGAGGCTGATACGCCGCTTGTGAAAAAAGGGGCGGATGTCACCATCACCCCGATGGATGGCGGCGCGGGCGTGAGCGCCAAGGTGGATTATATCTACCCCACCCTTGATACCATGACCCGCACCAGCCGCGTGCGTATTGTGGTTGCGAACCCCGATGAGGCCTTCCTGAACGGCATGTATGCGCGCGCCAACATCGCGCGTGCGCCGATTGCTGATGCGCTGACGGTGCCCACAAGTGCCGTTATCCGCCTCGGCCACGGTGCGCATGTGCTGGTGGCGGAAGGTGAAGGCCGTTTCCGCCCCACGGAGGTTGCGCTCGGCGCCGAAGTGGGTGAGCGCACCGTGATCACGGAAGGTGTGCAGGAAGGCGACGCTGTTGTGGTGCGCGGCCAGTTCATGATCGATTCCGAGACCAGCTTCCAGGGTGCGAAAATGCGCATGCTGGGCGAGGATGAGGCAGCGGACGACATGGATATGTCCATGGATATGGGCGAGGCCGATACCGATACGGTCGAAGGCACCGTGAACGCGGTGGACCTTGAAGCCCGCAAGCTGAACATCAGCCATGGGCCGATGGAGAACTTCGGTATGATGGGCATGACCATGGACTTCCCTGTGGGTGAGGACGTGGTGCTAACAGGTGGCCTTGAAGGTGCGCGTATCCGCTTCACGGTCAGCCGTGACGGCATGCGCTTCACCATCACCGCCTTCGACGTGCTGGAGGCCGGGGAATGATTGCCGGGCTTATTCGCTGGTCGCTTGGCAACCGGTTTCTGGTGCTGGCTTTTGCGGCCCTTTTGACCGGACTTGGTTTCGTTGCGGTCAAGAACACACCGCTTGATGCCATCCCTGACCTGTCGGACGTGCAGGTGATTGTGAAGACATCATACCCCGGCCAGGCGCCGCGGGTGGTGGAGGACCAGGTCACCTATCCGCTGACGACAGCGCTGATGGCGGTGCCGAAGGCAACAACGGTGCGGGGCTATTCCTTCTTTGGTGACAGCTATGTTTATGTGCTGTTCGAAGAAGGTACGGACCTTTACTGGGCGCGCTCAAGGGTGCTTGAGTATCTCAATCAGGTTTCAGCAAGCCTGCCGTCTGGTGTGCAGCCCTCGCTCGGGCCCGATGCCACGGGCATTGGCTGGGTGTACCAGTATGCGCTGGTTGACCGCACCAGCGCGCATGACACCGCTGACCTCACCAGCCTGCAAAACTGGTTTTTGAAATTTGAGCTGCAGTCGGTGCCCGGTGTTGCCGAAGTGGCGACCATCGGCGGCATGGTGCGGCAGTATCAGGTGACGCTCGACCCCGACCAGATGCGTGCCTATGGCCTGACGCTCGCGAACGTGCGGCAGGCTATTATGGCAGGTAACGCCGAAGTTGGCGGGTCGGTCATCGAGATGGCGGAAGCGGAATATATGATCCGCGCGCGTGGTTATGTGAAAAGCCTTGGTGACCTTGAGGCCATCCCTGTCGGACGGCTCTCTAACGGCACACCGCTGATGCTTCGGGACATTGCCACCATCGCCTTTGGCCCTGAGATGCGCCGCGGCGTGGGCGAGCTGAACGGTGAAGGTGAGGTGGTGGGTGGTGTCATCATCATGCGCATGGGGGAAAATGCGCTCGGCACCATCGAGCGGGTGAAAGAGAAACTAAATGCCCTCAAGGCCGGCCTGCCGGAAGGGGTTGAGATTGTCGAGACCTACGACCGTTCCGGCCTCATCCTGCGCGCGATTGATAACCTGAAGGAAAAGCTGACCGAAGAATTTATCGTGGTGGCACTGGCGTGCGCCCTGTTCCTGCTGCACATCCGCTCGGCCTTCATTATTATCCTCACGCTCCCCTTGGGGGTGCTGGCGGCATTCCTTGTCATGCGCACGCAGGGAATCAACGCGGATATCATGTCGCTGGGTGGTATCGCCATTGCCATTGGCGCGATGGTCGATGCGGCCATTGTGATGGTCGAGGCCCTGCATCGCAGGCTTGAAGAAGAGGCTATCACCAAGGAAAACCGTTGGCAGATTGTGACAGACGTATGCACCGAGGTGGGGCCTGCACTTTTCTTCTCTCTCCTCATCATCACCGTCAGTTTTGTGCCGGTGTTTGCGCTTGAGGCGCAGGAAGGGCGCATGTTCGCCCCGCTGGCCTTCACCAAAACCTACGCGATGGCGGGCGCGGCGATCCTGTCCGTCACCCTTGTGCCGGTGCTGATGGGCTACCTCATCCGTGGCCGCATGCGGCCGGAGACCGCGAACCCGATCAACCGCCTCATGCTGGCGCTTTACCGCCCGGTGCTGCGCCTGTCGCTTCGGTTCCCGAAAACCATCCTGATGTTGGCGCTTGCGGCGGCGGTGTCTGGCATTGTGCCGCTGTCAAAACTCGGCAGCGAATTCATGCCGGACCTCAATGAAGGTGACCTTCTGTTCATGCCGTCTGCTTTCCCGGGTGTGTCTGTCGGCAAAGCGCGGGAGATTTTGCAGCAGACCAACAAGATGATCATGACCGTGCCGGAAGTGAAAACCGCGCACGGCAAGGTGGGGCGTGCGGGCTCGGCCACTGACCCCGCGCCGCTCACGATGATTGAAACCGTTGTGCAACTGAAGCCGCGTGCGGAATGGCGTGAGGGTGTGACGCTCGCGGATATCAAAGCCGAGTTGAACGCAACCGTGCAAATGCCGGGGCTGACAAACCTGTGGGTCATGCCGATCAAGAACCGGATCGACATGCTGGCGACGGGGATCAAAACCCCCATCGGCATCAAGATCGCAGGTGCGGACCTTGAGGTGATCAACAAGATCGGCGGCGAGCTTGAGGCACTCCTCACGCCGCTGGAGGGCACAGCGTCTGTTTACGCTGAGCGTGTTGTGGGTGGCCGTTATCTGGACGTGGACGTGAAGCGGGAAGAGGCCGCGCGCTACGGCATGTCGGTCGCGGACGTGCAGGAAGTGGTACGCTTCGGCATCGGCGGTGCCAACATCGGCACCAGCACCGAAGGGCTGGAGCGCTACCCCATCAACATGCGTTTCCCGCAAGCGGACCGTATGACACCGGCGGTGCTTGAACGCCTGCCGGTGGTGACCAAATCCGGCGCGCATGTGCCGCTTGGTGAACTCGCCACCATCCGCGTAGAGGACGGCCCCGGCATGATCAGGAGCGAAAACGCCCGTCCCGGCGGCTGGGTCTATATTGATATCAATGACCCTGACGTGGGCGGCTATGTGAAACGCGCCAAAGCGGTGGTGGACGCGGGGCTTGATCTGCCCACGGGCTATACGCTGCATTGGTCCGGCCAATATGAGTTTATTGAGCGCGCGACCGAACGCTTGCAGGTGATTGTGCCGATCACCCTCGCGGTTATCGCGCTCTTGCTCTTCATGGTGTTCCGTCATCTGGGTGATGTGGCGATTGTGATGCTGTCGCTACCTCTGGCTTTGACCGGCAGTTTCTGGTTCCTGCATCTGATGGGCTTCAACCTGTCTGTCGCTGTGGTGGTAGGGCTTATCGCGCTTGCCGGTGTGGCGGTGGAGACGGCTGTGGTGATGCTGGTGTTCCTGCATGGCAGCGAGAAACACTACAAGGCCAAGTATGGCGAGGAGTATGACATCAAGGCCATGGTGATGGACGGGGCGCTCTTGCGCCTGCGCCCCATTCTCATGACCGTGATCACCGTGATTGCGGGCCTTGTGCCCATCATGCGCGGTGAAGGCACGGGCTCTGAGGTCATGCAGCGTATTGCCGCGCCCATGGTTGGTGGCATGGTGACGGCGACCATCCTGTCGCTCATCGCTATCCCGGTTATCTTCTATTTGTGGCGGCAGGCGAGGGCCAAAAGATAACCTATTGACCCTGTAGTTACCTACAAGGTGTAGAATGAATGCGAATCAGGCCAAAGACCGGTTTATCTCCGGCCCGAGGCGACAGATGAGGAGCATAACCATGAAAGCCATGACAATTGGCAAACTGAGTAAAGCCACCGGCGTGGGCACCGAGACCATCCGCTATTATGAGCGTAACGGTTTCCTGCCCGCGCCGGAGCGGTTGCCGTCCGGTTACCGCGTCTACAGCAGCGACGCCGCCAAGCGGCTGAAGTTCATCAAGGAAGCGCAGGCGCTTGGCTTCACGCTTTCCGAGATTAGCGAGCTGTTTGCGCTGACGGACGACCCGGAAACAGACTGCGCGGATGTGAACGCCCGTGCGTCAGCCAAACTTGCCGAGATCAATGAGAAGATCGAACGCCTGACCCTGATGCGCGAGAGCCTTGAACGGCTGTCGCGCTATTGCCCGGCGGATGAACATCCCATTAGCGAATGCAGCATTATCAACCACCTTTACGGTAAATCGGGGTTCGACGCATGAGCACCCATGACCATACATCAAGCTGCTGTCATAAACCTCAGCAGGAAAGCTCCTGCTGCCCGAGCACGCAGGAAAAACACGCCCACCACCATGCAGTCGCAGCGGATAGCTGCCATGCGGAAGCGTCCCATCATGATCACGGGGCAGGGGATAGTTGTTGCCCGCCGAAGGAGAAGACGGACTGGCTGCTTTGGGGCAGTGCGATCCTCGTCGCCATCGGCTTTGTGTTGGCGCTGCTGCCGTTTGAGCTTCCCGGCTTCCTGAATACCTACGCTGAAGGCGTTTATGAACTTGCCTCCCGCATGTGGTGGGGTGTGCTTATCGGCCTTGTGATGGTGGGGTTTCTCTCGAAAGTGCCGCGGGAATTTGTGCTCTCGGTCATGGGGAAGGGCGGCACGTTCACGGGCCTCGTGCGCGCGGTCTTGGCAGGCGTTCTTCTGGACCTTTGTAACCACGGTATCCTGATGGTGGGGGCGAAGCTTTATGAGCGCGGTGCATCATACGGCCAGGTTGTGGCCTTCCTGGTGGCGAGCCCCTGGAACAGCTTTTCCCTGACCCTCGTGCTGGTGGCGCTGATTGGCCTCAAGTGGACCATTGCCTTCATAGTCTTCTCCATGGTGATTGCGCTCGTGGCTGGCGTTGTGTTTGATGTGCTGGAGCGCAAGGGCATTATTGCCGCTAACCCGAACAAGGCCGACCTGCCGGAAGATTTCCACTTCTGGACGGAAGCCAAAGCGGGCCTCAAGGCCGTGCGCTGGGACGGCGCCTTCTTTGCCGATGTGGCCAAAAAAGGCGTGAGCGAAAGCCGCATGGTGCTGCGCTGGATCCTGTTTGGCATCGTGCTTGCCGTTGTGGTGCGTGCCTTCATGACCGGCGACATGTTCAGTGATTATTTTGGCCCCACGCTTCTTGGCCTTCTGGCGACCATTGGTGCGGCGACGATCATCGAGGTATGTTCGGAAGGCTCGACACCGCTTGCGGCTGACCTCATCACGCGCGCCAATGCGCCGGGAAACAGCTTCGCCTTCCTGATGACCGGAGTTGCGACCGACTATACCGAGATCATGGTGCTGAAATCCGCCACCGGGCGTTGGCTCAACGCCCTTCTGCTGCCGGTTGTGACCGTGCCGCAGGTGCTGGTGGTGGCCTACTTCCTCAATATGGGCGTCTAGTTACGCTTATTCTCTGGCAACTGCCTGCGGGCAGTTGCCGCAAGGCCGATATAGTCAGCCGAGCTTTGTTTCTCCACCAGCAGGCAATATTGCTGGGTGCTGGCTTCCTTCGATTCCCGGTCGTCATTCTGCGTCGATAACGCGGCGGCAAATTCAAACGCATAAACATCGTGTGCCATGTCAGATAGCCACGCACGGGTCTGGTCATCGGTCATGCCGACAAATTTTGCCCATTCGGGTTCCTCATATTGTGAGGTGATGATCTCAATGAGGTTCATGGTCGCGAGCCGGTTGATCGGCTTCATATTCACATTGAGTTCATGCCGTTTGCAGTAGGAAGAATAGGCGCGGAACTTCGCGGCAGATAGAACATAGTGATAGAGCGGGTGGTTGGTCAGCCGGATGCGGGTCCATTGTTCTAGGGTGAACAAACGAAGCGCCGCGAAGCTATCGCCTTCCGGGGTGTATAGGTCTTCCGGCACATCATAATGCGGCAGGTCACCGACGTTGAGGCGGTCTTTCCCGCTTTCATCAATGTCTTTTTCCTGTGCAAAAATGGGCGTACTGATAAGCGAACCCAATAAAAATAATGCCAAAACCGGCTTATAAACCCGCATGATGTCCCCGCTGCCTGAAAGTGTGACGGTATTTTCGCTGTTTTCAAATTCGGTTCAAGCGTTAAAATGACACAAAGTCATCAGGTGAATGCAAAATGATTGTTGAAATCCTGGCATCTCTCATGTTTTTGGCCTCGCCTGAGGCGGACGCCGATTGTGTGCCCATTGAAAAAGAGATTGTTGGAAAGTCACTGGAAGGCCAGTTGGCGCCGGGCCAGACCGTGCATGCGCTGCCCATTGACTGCGCCGAACCCCGCCGCATGGATTTTGTGATTTTCACCGATGATGAGAGCCAGAACCTTGTGATCAAACAGGTGTGGGGCTTGCCGGGTGACGTGTTCCATGTCGACGAAAAGGGCTTCCTGTTTGTGAACGGCGAACCTGCGCTCACGTCTTTTGACCGGCCCTATATGGTCAACCGTTTCTACAAGAAGAAGCTGATGAAGTTTGAGGGCGAGCTTCAAGGCTACCTGGTACTTGGACACCCCGGAAGCCTTGATAGCGGGCGTATTGGCCCGATCGGCAAGGATGTGATGGTGGGTGTGGTACGCCGCGATGAAGGCCGCGCACGCGACTAGCTGAGCGCTTCTGCCAGTTTCGCGCGGTAGCGACGACTGACCGGCAGGGGCGTGCCGTCCACCAGTTTCAGTTCTGCATCGCCGTCACCTTTCGGGGTCACTTCTGTTACCAGTGGGACTGCTACAAGGTAGGAGCGGTGAATACGCACCACAGCAACCCCTGCATCCTTTAGTGTGGCCTCTAACGCGCTCATGCTCATGCGCACCAAATGGGTTTCACCGCTTTTCAGCAGCAGTTCCACATAGTTGCCGGCCGCTTTGGCGTAGGCGAAGTCATTTGCGTTCAAGAGGATGGTCTGGCTGCCGCTTTTGAGCTGGATACGCTTGCCGCCCTCGGCCGTCGCAGGTTTCGCGCGGGCCTGAATGATGTGCGCCAGCGCAACCACCATGGCGAAGGTGATAACGTCTTTGCGGTACTCATAGGCACTTTCGCGCAGGATATCGCCGAAAAAGGTGTAAGTGCCATCGAAAAGCAGCCAGATGGCAAGCTTGCGGATGGCCACCATGGCGGTCACATGAGCGGCGGAAAATAACACGCTGAAGCCGATGTAAAGCGGCAGGTGGGTTTTCCAGTTATCGGTGGTGAGCGGCACACGGCGTACCGCGAGGAGTAGGGCGGGATAAAGCGCCAGCAGGGCGATCGCGCTCGATATCTCGTAAAGCCAGGGCAGGCGGGTGTCTATGATACCGCCCGAACGCTCCGCGTCCACAATGACGGTGACCGAATTCACACACGCAATGGCGGCGGTGATCGCGATCAGGAACAGGAAATAAAGCCGTTCCTCGCGCGTGGGCAGAAGCCAGTTTATGAGTGCAGTCGCCTTTGTCATGGTGTCACTATAGTTGGCAGTCTGCCGCGCCGAAATAGAAAAGTCCCGTTACTGGTCCCGCATTCGCCGCCGCTCGCGTCAAGCGCGCCGCCGTTCGTCCCTGAAGCGCGGGTTTCGGCCGCCTTCCGTCCCGTCCTGCCGCCGCTTGTGTCATTGCCCTCGCAAGCCCTAGTCGCTTTGATTAGCTCTGAAGTCATAACCCGAGTACCATAGCGAGGAATGACAATGAACACCATGACATCAACCCGGCGGTACGACCTGGACTGGCTCCGTGTCATCGCCTTTGGCCTGCTGATTTTCTATCACGTGGGCATGTATTATGTGACGTGGGGCTGGCACGTGAAAAGCCCCTATGAAAGTGACTTTCTCGAGCCAGCCATGATGCTCCTCAACCCGTGGCGCTTGCCGCTGTTGTTCGTGATATCGGGCATCGCTGTTCGCTATGCGGCGGAGAAAACGGCAGCGGGGCCTTTTGCCTGGTCTCGTTTCAAGCGGTTGATGGTGCCGCTGTTGTTCGGTTCCTTTTTCATCGTGCCGCCGCAAACCTATTTTGAACTGCTGGGCAAAGGCGTGATAGAGCCGGGCTACTGGGATTTCTACAAGCTCTATGTAGATTTTGGCCGTCACTGGGAGGTGATGACGCCGACCTACAATCACCTTTGGTATGTGATGTATGTGTTGATTTATACCCTTATTGCCATCCCGCTTCTGGGAATTGGAAAGCGCGTCCCGCTGCCGGCCTTTGTTGGGCACGTGTTTGCGTCGCCCCTTGTGCTGCTGTTGCCGGTGATCCCCTTCCTTGTTTACCGCTTCACGCTCGATACCCAGTTCGCGGAAACGCACGACTTCATGAACGACCCGGCAGGCCACGCGCGCTATGGCACATGGTTCTTGCTCGGCATGATGTGCGCGAAGAGTGAGCAATTCTGGCAAGGTGTGCGGTCCTATTGGAAGCTCGCGCTTGGCCTCGCCATTGCAACAGGTGCTGTGCTCACGCCCATCTGGGCCGACTGGAACAGCATGGCGCCAGAAGGGGCCGCTATGCAGACAGCACGTGCTTTCCGCGTGTTTTACATGTGGTGGGTCATCGTCGGCCTGTTTGGCCTTGGCGAGAGATATCTGAACAAGAAAAGCAAGGCGCTCAGCTATTTCACTGAAGCCGTTTTCCCATACTACATCCTGCACCAGACACTGATTGTCCTTATTGGTGTCGCCCTTGCACCCTATATGGTGGGTGCAGTGCCCGAATTTATTCTGGTCGCGGGCGGTACAGCTTTTGGTTGTTATATACTGCATGAATATGTCATCCGCCGGGTTGGCTTCCTCAGGCCGTTTTTTGGCTTGAAGGCTGCGATCCCTGTCGGGCGGAAACCAGCGGCAGAAGCGGCCTAGCGCCTATCAGTGCGTGTGGGGAAAGTATGAGTGACAGGGGCAGCTTCGGCTGCCTCTTTTGTTTAAATTGGGCAATAAACCAAAGTTTTATCGACGTTCAGGTTGCGTTCAGCTTTGAAGCCATAAACGACTAACTATTGCACGACCTGGGGGTGCTACGTCGAGCGGTCGGGCTGTGGAAGGCGAATGCCATATCCGCGGCCCGCCTGTGTATAATAAACCCGGAAACTGGCTGTTTTTCTGCGAGTATCCAAAGGGCCAAGACATCATCCCCGTATCAGTCGTACCATCAAGGCTTGGGAGCAAAACATGTCTTCGACCAATAAATTTCGTTATTTGCCCACTTTTTGTATTCTCGCGTTCACCGGCACTGTCCTTCCTCCCATCTCATCTGGCGCACTCGCTGAGGACAAGACGGTAGACAACGACCGCACGACCGCCATTTCAACAACCAACTTTCTGGGTGCCACCGGTAAGTTGACCATTTCCGAAAACGGGACCATCACCACATCCGGTGCGCCACTTACCATTGACGGCAACCATACGCTCCTGATGCAGGGTACGCTGACCTCCACCAGCAAGCTCTCCGGCATCGGTCTCAAGGTTGATACTGGCGACAACTTGCGCCTTACCTCCGGTATCGTCATTGAAGGCGATATTGAAGTTCCTGGTCCCTCCGGTACGGGCGACAACATAAACGAGGCGTCAGAGAACGTAGGTCTTGGCCTCTTCGGTTCTGGTGTTTTTGATGGTGACCTCACGCTCAAGGCTGGCAGCACCATCTCTGTCGGTGGCGGCAATGCCAAGGGCCTTTATATCGGGTCTGACCTCGAGGGCGACCTCTTCATGAATGGCACCATCGAGATGGCGGGCGCAGGTAGCATCGGTGTTCATATTGAGGGCGATGTAGACGGTGACGTCACGATCGATGGTTCCATCGTCGCGCGTGTGCGCAATGGTATCGGTGTATTGCAGGAAGGTGCGATTGACGGCGCATTTGTGCATGAGGGCGGCATCAATATCGGCCGTGCGGCAACTACGGACAGTGATGGTGACCCCGTGGCAGCAGTTCCGGGCATTGCCGGGATTTATCTGACCAATGATATCTCTGGCGGTGTGCTCCTCGGCGGTGTTGGGGTGAACGACAACCCGGACGACGATGAAGTTGTGCCGGTTTCCACCATCACATCCAACGGCGGTGCACCGGCCCTGCTGATTGAAAACAAAAAGACTGATGGTAGCGATCTTGCCATTGGCAAGGTCAGCGGTGTCGATTTCGGTATTGTGCACAAGGGCGCCATGGCAGTTAACGGTTCCTCGTCGGAAGTGGATGCATGGGGTATCCGTATCCTCGGCGGTGAGGGCGATGCCTGGACCCGCGTGACCGGCGGTTTGCACATCGATAAGGGCCGCGTGGACGTAGCCACACTTGATGCTGTTGCGACAGGGGTTGAAATTGGTGAGCGCGCGGACGTGCCGGTTATCCTGAACCGCGGCATCATTGAAGCCACGAGCGGAGTGACCGACACTGACACCACCGACGCCGTCAAGTATAGCGAAGGTGGCGATGCCATTGGTGTGCTAGTGCAGGAAGGCTCAAACGTTACTACTTTCCGGAACGCCGGCACCATCTTTACCTCCGCCGCCGGGGAAGACAAAGACAGCTTTGGTCTTGTTGACCTGTCAGGCAACATCACCAATATCTCAAACGCAGGCACATGGGTCGCAGCCCTTGGTACCGGCAACGAAGACGGCAGCGCGGTGGTGATTGACGTACGCGCAAACACGTCTGGTGTTCGGGTGGTCAACGAAGGGGCGATCATTGGTGATATCTGGCTCGGCTCAGGCAATGACACGGTGCAGCTCAAGGATGGTGAACTTGACGGTGACATCAGTTTTGGCGCTGGCGCCAACAAGCTGATCCTTGAGGGGGATGCCATCTTCTCGGGCGGCGTAAGCCACGCGGGTACGCTTGATCTCACCATGTCTGCAGCTGAACTCTCGATCGGTGCAAGCGATAATTTCAACGTGACGACCGCCACTCTGGACGGAGAATCCACTCTTTATTTCACTATCGACCCTGTGCAGGACAAGGCTGGGCAGCTGAATGCCACGGGTACTGTTGTCATCGGGGATGAAGTTGAAATCGCACCCATCTTCCGCACCTTTGTGACGGAAGAGAAAAGCTACGACATCATCAACGCTGGTTCGCTGGTGCTGGGCGGCGATATGGAAACACCGACGCTGACAAGCAGCGCTTTCATCTTCAATACCTCGCTCTCGCTCAGTGAAGGTGGCAATGGCCTTGTGCTGACCGTTCGCCCCAAAACATCAGAAGAACTGTCGCTGACCGGCAATAAGGCGACCATCTATGAAGGTCTGCTCGAGGGTCTGCCTCCGACGGATGATCTTGGTGCTGCACTCGCCAGCCTCGAAAACGAAGCTGAGGTCAATACCGCGATGGAGTCCATCCTGCCGGACACCACCAACAGCATGTTCCAGATGGTCTACAGCGGTGTGCGCCAGTTTGAAGCCACCCTCAATGACCGCATGATTGAAACCACGGCACGGCGTCGCCTGCAAGGCGGCTTCTGGGCGCGCGAAATTGTGGGCCTCGGCAAAGCCAATATCGTGGATTCATCAACCAATGCCGACTATCTCGGCGCGGGCATCATGATCGGTTTTGACAAAAATATCTCCGAAAACTTCCTTTGGGGTATCAGCACGGGCTTCATGCTGCAGGGGACTGACCGCAAAGGTGACGTGGGTGACGACGTATCGCTGTTCACGCCTTATGTCTCCACCTATGCCATTGCCAGCAACGGTGCGATGTTCATCAGTGGCTCCGCATCCTTCTGGTACAACAGCGTAACGCGCGACCGTGCGCTCACCGTGGGCTCGCTATCCAAGTTTGTAGACAGCAGCTCAAGCGGCTGGACTGGTACTGCGGACGCGCATGTGGGTTATGACCTGCAGCTTGGTGGCTTGCATCTGCGGCCGAAAGTGGGCGTAAGCTACATCCGCACCAAGGAAAGCAGCTACATTGAGGAAGGTGCGGTAGGCGCCGCACTTGAGGTGGATGGCCGCAGCTTCAACCGTCTTGACGGTGTGGGTAGCGTGGCGCTTGGGCATGACTTCAAGTGGAAAGGCGAAGGCGATAACGCTGTTTATATTCGCCCTGAACTGACGGCGGCTTACCGCAAGCGTCTTGGTGGCACGAGCGAGTTCATCACCAATGCCCGTTTCCTCGAGAGCGAGGAAATCATGGTGCTGACGAATGATGAAATCTCGGACACAAGCTATGAGATGGGCGGTAGTCTCAACATCTTCAGCGGCTTTGGCGCTGCATCCCTGCGTTATACCTACGAGAAGCGGGACGAGTGGACGGCCCATTTCGCGGGCTTCAACTTCAAGATGGAATTCTAGGCGGATCAATAAAAAAGCGGTGTGGTCAAATCTGGCCACACCGCCGTCTAATTGATGATGTCATAGGATCAGGCCGCTAGGTTGGAAAGGCGTAGGACAAGCGTCTCAATTCTGGCGCTTTTGACTGTCACGATCTGGCGGATTTTGTTGAGGAGAACACCCGCGCTCTGATCGTCAAGGTCTGAACAATCGAGTTCAATCCACTGGTTGCCTTCGGTTGTGCGGCGTGCTGCCATGTTGTCGCAAGTCAGGCCGCGGATGGTGAAAAGTTCCAATACGCGCGACAGCGTGTTGGGTTCAAATTCCGCCAAGACGGAAAAGCGGGTTCGGGTATTTCCTCTTAAAACCATGGTTCTGGTGTCCTCATAAGGGCGGCAGGGCCGCTGTTGGTAGTTCAGAGAAAATAACCATGGCGGGGCGAGAAAGGGTTCCTAAGTTAGCGCTTTTTTGTTCTAATATGGGAAATTTTCTCAAAATAATATAATGAGGCGGGATAATGGCCGAGAAACTTGATGATCTGGATGCACGTATCCTGAATTTGATGCAAGACGATGCGCGGATTCCGCTCGTTGATCTTGCCGACAAAGTGGCGTCCAGCCGGTCTGCTGTTTGGCGCCGGATTCAGAAGCTCGAGGAAGCGGGTGTTATCAAAAAACACACTGTTCTTCTTGATGCAGAGAAAGCCGGCTTGGGCGTTCTTGTGTTCGCACAAGTGAAGATGCAGGCCCACAGCCGGGACAGTTTACCGAATTTCATAGAACGTGTGAGAAATTTCCCCGAGGTAATCGAGTGTCACACCCTGATGGGCGACATTGACTTCATCCTCAAGGTACGGGTGCCCAGCATTCAGGCCTACGAAGACTTTTTCTGGAACCAGTTGTCGCAGATCGAAGGGGTGCGGGAGATCAACTCCTCCATCGCGCTGACAGCGGTGAAGGACACCACACGCCTGAACAT
The DNA here is from genome assembly GCF_000375545.1 of Kordiimonas gwangyangensis DSM 19435 = JCM 12864. Taxonomy (GTDB): domain Bacteria; phylum Pseudomonadota; class Alphaproteobacteria; order Sphingomonadales; family Kordiimonadaceae; genus Kordiimonas; species Kordiimonas gwangyangensis. Next base: position 402,664 of record NZ_AQXF01000005.1, on the reverse strand, counting down.
CAGCGCCCAGTCCTGATTTTTCCCTGTAGCGGCGATGCCCGGCCATCAGGCCGGGCTGAAAATCCTGCGCACATAATCCCGGTAAAGCAGCATCTGCTCAGGCAATAGTTCCTTTTTGCCCAAGGTTTTCGAGAGAATGATGCCGCCCTCAATGGTGGTCAGCGCCAGATCGGCGATGGCCCTGAGGTCCACATCTGGTGCGGGATATTTCTCGGCGATCCCTTCAAGTCGTCTGAGGAAAAAAGTTCGCCACGACAGCACACTTGCTTCGTTCAGTTCCCTGATATCGTCGTTGAACAACTGATGCTGGTAGCAGTATGACGCCACAAGGCAGCCGGGATGGGTTTCCGGTAGGTCGGCAAGCATGTCAGCCAGAAACTTCAAGAGTATCAGCGTGCTATGGAGCGGGTCGTCGCTCAGTTCGTCTGCGCGCCGCTCAAGGTCCGCGAAAATTTCATCCTCACGGTCCATGTACCGCTTGAACATGTGTTTCGCGAGGTCGCTCTTGTCCCGGAAGTGATAAAAAAATCCGCTTTTGGTAATGCCAGCCGCCGCAATCAGTTCGTCAATCGACGTTGCCGCAAAGCCTTTCTGAAGCACCGCATCTTCCGCTAGGTCAAGAATTCGGGCGCGCGTTTGTTCGCCTTTGGTAATCCGCTCTTCCATTTTTGTACCTTTAGTACAGTTTTGCCCCGGATCATGATGATGCGGGCACATATCTATATGGTTAAAATCTCGTATACCTTTGAAACGGCGGGAGTTTTTCAAAAGGTACCTTACTGGACCACGAGTTCACTAGATGCACTTGCGAGCGTTTCGCATAATGCGGCCAATGAAATCGATTGTAGGCCCGTGGTCGCATGATGGCGGGAACGAACGTCAAAATCAATGGCGTAGCGTTGTATGTGTAGGAAGGAGTGGCCCGATGCTGGGGCTTTTTGACTGGATTTTTATTGGCATGTTCGCAGCTTTCTGTCTGCTGGAACTCGTCGCGCCTGCCCGGCGTTTTCCCAATGTGCGCGGCTGGCGCGCAATGGGTCTCGTTGGCATCGTCCTCTATTTCTATCTTGCAGGCACTGTCCCCATTCTGTGGGACGAATGGCTTGGCGCGCATACCCTGTTCGATGCGTCCGGCCTTAGCGCCTGGGTCGCGATCCCGGCAGGTTTCCTTGTGCTTCAGTTTGGCATCTACTGGTGGCACCGCACCATGCATAATGTGGAACCGCTCTGGCGCGGCCTGCACCAGATGCACCATGCGGCAGAACGTGTGGATATCTACGGTGCCTTCTATTTCCATCCGCTCGACATGATTGGCTTTACCCTTGTCGGCAGCGTGATGCTGGTGGGTGTGTTTGGCTTGAACGGTGAGGCGGCAGCGGTCGTCAATATCCTCGCAGCCTTCTGCGGCATGTTCCAGCACGCCAATATCCGCACGCCACACTGGCTTGGCTATATCGTGACACGGCCCGAAAGCCACTCGGTTCACCACGAGCGAGGTCACCACGCAAACAACTACGGTGATATTCCGCTCTTTGACATGATCTTCGGCACATTTGTGAACCCGAAGACCTGGGAGGGCGAGGCTGGCTTCTTTGACGGCAGTACCAACCGCATCCCATCGCTTTTGTTCTGGCGCAAGGTCGCCTGAACGAAGAAGAAGGGCCTGTCTTTCTGGCGGGGGGCAGGCCCTTTCATTCTTACCGCTTCGCGAGGACTATCATGACAATCAAAAAAATCCGAATGACGGCACTGCTGTGCCTGATGGCAATTGTGGGTGCCGCGTCTGGCGCCGCGCACGCCGAGTTTGAGGTCAAATACACCGACCTGCCGACGGGCGTTACCATGGAGTATGTCGACAAGGGCCCCAAGGGCGCGTCTGCGGTTATCTTCATCCATGGCTACCCGGATTCCTGGCGCTCTTACGAGCAGGTGCTGGAACTGTGGCCGGATGACATGCGCGCTATTGCCATGTCGCTGCGCGGTTTTGGCGACTCATCGAAGCCCGCTGTCGGCTATAGTCTTAAGGGGCAGGCAGCGGACGTGCTGGCCCTCATGGACCATCTGGACATCGGCACGGCCGTTATCGTTGGTCACTCCATGGGCTCGCTTATTGCCAGCACATTCAGCTCATCATACCCGGACCGAACCCGTGCCGCGGTGCTTATCGCGACCATGCCAACCCTGATGAACACGCCTGATGTTCAGGCACTTTGGGACGATGCGGTTTCCACGCTTGAAGACCCGCTTGACCCGGCATTTGTGCGCGAGTTTCAGGAAAGCACAGTAGCCCGCCCGGTGCCAGTAGACTTTATGAACAAGATCATTACTGAAAGCCTGAAAGCGCCCGCGTGGGTGTGGCGCGACATGCTGGGCTCTTTTGTGCACGGCAATTTCGAAGCCGCCATTGTCGAAACCAAAGCGCCGATCCTGTTTATCTGGGGTAGCGAGGACTGGATGGTGACAGCAGATGCCCGCAATACGCTGAGTGCCATCGCGGCCAAGCCTGAGATGCTTGTGGTCGCAGGCGCGGGCCACAGCCTGCACTGGGAAGACCCGGCCTTCATGACCGGCGTCATCGCTGACTATGCCCGCCTGAGCGCGCAGTAATCCGGAAAGGCAGCATCATGAGTAAATACCGAGATGCACTCCCGCAGCTTGATGGTCGCCTGTTCCTGACGGACAGCGGCATGGAAACCACGCTGATTTTCCTTGAAGGGTGGGACCTGCCCGAATTCGCTTCCTGCGACCTGCTGAGAAGCGAGAAGGGCACCGAGGCGGTGGTGGACTATTACCTCCGTCACCTTGAGATCGCGCGTAAGGCTGGCACGGGCTTCATTCTGGAAAGCCCCACATGGCGCTCAAGCCCGGATTGGGGCTCCAAGATCGGCTACAGCAATGATGAACTTGAAGCCATCAACCTGAAGGCCGTGGGCCTGATGGCCAAAATCAGGGACGAGCACGACAGTGAGGACCTGCCGATTGTGGTGAGCGGGTGCATTGGACCGCGTGGCGACGGTTATGTGGTAGAGGAAATAATGACGGCAGATGAAGCCCGCACCTACCACCGGCCACAAATCAAGACCTACGCTGCGGCAGGCGCTGATATGGTCACCGCGATCACCATGACGCACACGGAAGAGGCGATCGGTGTTGCGATGGCCGCCCAAGACAACGGTTTGCCGGTTGCCATTTCCTTCACGGTGGAAACTGACGGGCGGTTGCCGAGTGGCGAAACGCTTGAAGCCGCGATTGAGCGCGTGGAATGGGCGACCGAGCTATACCCGGCCTATTATATGATTAACTGCGCGCACCCCACGCATTTTGACCATGTGCTTGATGCCAGTGCGCCTTGGGTCAGCCGCATCAAGGGCCTGCGTGCCAACGCGTCACGGTGCAGCCATGCGGAGCTTGAAGCCGCGACGGAGCTTGACGCGGGTGACCCGGTGGAGCTCGGACTGCAGTATGGCGAGCTTTATAAAACCTTCCCGCACATCACCGTCATGGGTGGTTGCTGCGGTACCGACCATCGGCACGTTGAGCAGATTTCAGTGGTGTGCGCACCTCTTGCACACGCCCACGCCTGACGCGCGGCGCGTAAGTAGAGATTGCCGGTAATTCAAGCTGCCGGCAGTTTGCGAGGCCTGTTCCCCGGCCTCATTGGGCTGGCGGTTTCCTCACTGCCAGCCCGCTTTTATGGTGCATGGGCCAGCAAGCGTGTTGTCCGCGCAAGATTGATGCAGTATAGCCAAGTCATGGGTTGGTGCTCAGCGGTTCACGCCGCGAGCTAAGAGGGAACACGGTCAGGCGGTAACGCCTAATCCGTGGCTGTGCCCGCAACTGTATTTGGGGACACCCGCACGCATATCCACTGGGCTTATGGCTTGGGAAGGGGCGACGGGTGGTTGATCCATAAGCCAGGAAACCTGCCAAGCCTGTCGCCTGTCTGCCGGTCGGGACAACCGTGCAGGGACGGTATCCCCGTATTGGCGACAATCCCGGCGACAGTGCCGGAGGTTGCTGCGCCTGCCGTATCATCCTCAGCCTGTCGCGCACCTGTGTGCGAAAGGATTGGCTGTGCCAAACTGGCAAAAATATCTATGTACCTTCGCCCTTGCGGCCATGAGCGGGGCTGCGGTGGCGGAGGGGCCAAGCGTGATGTCGCTTGATTTCTGCGCTGACCAATATGTGCTCGCCTTCTCCGAGCCTGAGGATATCGTCGCGGTTTCATATGAGGCTGCTGACGTAAACTCATTCTTCGCGAACCGCGCTGCGGGCCTTCCCATCACATCAGGCTCCCTTGAAGAAGTGCTTCTCAGGAAGCCGGAACTTGTGGTGCGCACATGGCGCGGCAGCATGGCGGGCGATGCCATGGCCGCGCGCCTCGGCACCGATACTTTCCAGCCCGCTTATGCCATGAGCCAGGCGGATAACCTGAAGAACCTCATCAGCGCCGCCAAAGTGCTCGGTGGTGGCGCCAAGGCCGAGGCCATGGTCGCAGACTACGAGGCACGCTGGGCCAAGCTCAAAGACGCCCCCAAAAGCAAACTGCGCGCGGTTTACATGACCCCCAGTGGCTTCACGGCCGGTGAGGGCACGTTTGTGGATGATATCATCCAGCTCGCAGGGTTCGAGACGGTTGCGAAAGACGCGGGCATGCGCGGATGGGTGCCGCTGCCGCTTGAGAAAATGATCATGGACCCGCCCGACGTGGTGATAGGCAGCTTCTTTAATGAAGGCACCGTGCATATCTCGCACTGGAGCGGGGGGCGGCACGGGGCCTACACCAAAATGATCGACGACCTGCCCACCATCATGGTGCCAAGCCGCTACCTGTCCTGCAGCGGCGCGTTCTTTGTTGATGCCGCAGAATATATCCGCGCTGAAGCTGCCAAGCTTGGCCTTTTGGGCGCAGACGTGCGGGAGACAGCGCGATGATCAAATCGTTCCAACGTCACCCGTGGGCGCTTAACACCATGCTTCTCGGGGTCATCCTCATCGCGGTACTTCTCTCGGCCAAATTCGGGCAAGTGGACCTTACGGTCGCGCAGGTGCTAGACGGTGCCTTTGGGGCCGCTGATAAGGCTGAAAGCATCATCGTGCGGGAGTTGCGGCTGCCGCGCATCATCCTCGCCATCATGGCGGGTGCATCGCTCGGTTACACCGGTGCCGCGCTTCAGGGCCTGCTGCGCAACCCGCTTGCCGACCCCGGTGTGATTGGCGTGTCGGCAACCGCAAGCCTTGGGGCGGTAATTGCCATTTATATGGGGCTGACTGCCTTGCATCCGCTTGCTCTGCCTGTCACCGCGATGGCGGGCGCACTGGTGGCGACTGTCATCCTGATGGTGCTGGCGTCGCGCGACGCCAGTGTGCTGACGCTTATCCTCGCGGGTATTGGTATATCAAGCCTTGCAACCGCTGCCATGTCGCTGGTGATGAACTTCACACCGAACGCCATCACCGTGCAGGAGATGGTGATGTGGATGCTGGGGTCGCTCGAGAACCGCACCTTCGGTGACCTGATGCTCGCCGGTCCCTTCATTGTCCTTGGTTGGCTGATGATGATCGGCGTGGGGCAGGGACTGAATGCGCTCAGCCTTGGTGAGGAAGCAGCCAGTACGCTCGGTATTGACCTCAAGGCACTGCGCTGGCGGGTGATCCTTGGCACAGCCTTCTCCGTGGGTGCCACGGTTTCCATCTGCGGTGCCGTTGGCTTTGTTGGCCTTGTGGTGCCGCATATCGTGCGCGCCTTTGTCGGCTTTGAGCCACGCCGCATTTTGCTGCCGAGTGCGCTTTGCGGTGCCGCGGTCATGGTACTGGCGGATATCCTCACGCGCCTCCCTATTGGGCACGGCCAGCTTCGGCTTGGTGTGGTGATGGCGATGATCGGTGCGCCGGTCTTCCTCTATATCGTCTTTAAAACGCGGGAGAGCATGCGATGAACGCCCAGAATAGTCGCAGCCTTGAGGTGCATGGCCTCAGTGTCTCCCTCGGTGGCAGTGAGATCCTTGACCGGGTATCGTTTGACGTGAGAGCAGGGCAAGTGGTTGGCCTCATTGGCCCCAACGGTGCCGGGAAAAGCACCGCCATCCGCGCCATCCTTGATATCGTTAAAGCACATAGCGGCGTGATCTCGGTGGACGGGCAGGATGTCGGTGTGCTGGCACCGCGGGAGCGCGCCAAACGCCTCGCATACGTGCCGCAGGGTGCGCCAGTGCACTGGCCGCTGACGGCGGAGCGCATCGTTGCCCTTGGTCGCACGCCGCACCTCAACCCCTGGCAGGAACTGGGTGCGCATGACCGCGCAGTGGTGCGTGAGGTGATGGAAACCACCGACTGCTGGTCGATGCGGGACCGGATTGTCACCACGCTTTCGGGCGGCGAACGCTCCCGCGTTTTGCTCGCCCGCGCCATGGCGGTGCAGGCACCTTATCTGCTGGCGGACGAACCAACCGCGTCGCTTGACCCATTGCACCAACTTCAGGTGATGGAGATCATGCGCAGCATCGCCGCGACGGGTGTGGGCGTGCTGATTGTGGTGCATGACCTTAGCCACGCACTTCGGTACTGCGACCAGTTGGTGCTGCTCACTGGCGGCAAGGTGCTGGCTTCCGGCACGCCCGATGATGTGTTGACGGACGGCAATCTTGAGGCCGCTTTTGGTGTGAAGGTCAGCCGCTGGTCCGAAGGGGGTGAACAGTTCCTCGCGCCCCACAAGGCAAAGGCTGCGTCATGACCGCCAAGGCCCTGATGCTGCAGGGCACAGGCTCGGACGTTGGCAAATCGGTGCTGGTGGCGGGCCTCGCGCGTGCTTTCACGCGCCGGGGGCTGCGCGTCATGCCGTTCAAGCCGCAGAATATGTCCAACAATGCTGCGGTGGCGGAGGACGGTGGGGAGATCGGCCGCGCGCAGTGGCTGCAGGCGATTGCGGCTGAGGTTCAGCCCAGTGTGCATATGAACCCGGTGCTCCTGAAACCAGAAAGCGATACGGGCGCACAGATCATCGTACACGGCAAATTCTATGGTCGCGCGGAAGCCAAGGTCTATCAGGAGCGCAAGGCGGAACTGCTGGGCAAAGTCATCAGCAGTTTTGAGCATCTCAAATCGCAGGCCGACCTTGTGCTGGTGGAAGGCGCGGGTAGCCCAGCGGAGGTGAACCTGCGGGCCACCGATATCGCCAACATGGGCTTCGCGCTGCCGACAAACACACCTGTTGCCTTGGTGGGTGACATCAACCGGGGCGGGGTGATCGCTGCGATTGCGGGCACATACCACCTGCTGCCACCTGAGGAGCAGGCGCTTATCAAAGGCGTGATCATCAACCAGTTCCGTGGCGACGTGCGCCTGTTTGACGGTGGTCTGACCGCGATCACCGAACAAACCGGCTGGCCCTGTTTTGGCGTGGTGCCTTTCCTGCGCGCGGTCCGCGATTTGCCAGCGGAGGACGCTGTGGTGCTAGAGCAGGATGCGAAGTCGCGCACGGGTAAACTCAAGGTCGCTGTGCCCATGCTGCCGCGCATCGCCAATTTTGATGACCTTGACCCGCTGGCGGCGGAAGAGGACGTTGAGGTGGTGATGGTGCCACCCGGCAAACCCCTGCCGCGCGATGCGGGGCTGATCATCCTGCCCGGCAGCAAGGCGACGATTGCCGACCTGCGGTTCCTTAAAGCCGAAGGCTGGCATCATGATCTCCACGCCCATGTGCGCGCGGGCGGCCATGTGCTGGGTATTTGCGGCGGTTACCAGATGCTGGGTGACGTGGTGCAGGACCCTGACAGGGTTGAAGGCGGTGGTGAGGAAGAGGGGCTTGGCCTCCTGCCACTCACCACGATCCTCACGCCGCACAAGGCAGTCAGGAATATCAGCGCCGAAGCTTTAGGGGTACTGCTCGGAGGTTATGAAATCCACGCAGGGGTCACGAAGGGTGATGCACGCGCTTTCATGACGAAGGCAGGTGAGGTGCTAGGGCACCAGTCAGCATCTGGCCGCGTCATGGGCACCTATGTGCATGGGCTCTTCCAAACCGGTGCGTTCCGGCAGCAGTTCCTTGACCAGCTTAACACTGCCTCAAGCGCGGAAGATTTTCATGCCCGCATTGATGTCGCGCTTGACGCGCTCGCCGATGCGCTTGAAAAGCATCTTGATCTTGATGCCCTCTATGCGGCAAGCAGGTAACAGACGCTTATCTAAAGGCTGGTCCATGGAAAATCTTCTCACCATTTTTGATGCAGTCGGCATTTTTGTGTTTGCAATCTCCGGTGCGCTTGCCGCTGTACGCGCGGGCATGGACCTTTTTGGCATCATGGCGCTGTCGCTGATGCCGGCGGTGGGCGGCGGTACGCTCCGTGACCTTGTACTTGACCAGCCGGTTTTCTGGATAGAAAGCCCGCAACCCATTTACATCGCGTTTGCGGGTGCGGCGCTCACCTTCTTCTTCTCGCGCCACTTGCAGGGCAAGCGCCTCACCTGGTTGACCTGGGCGGATGCTGTGGGCCTCGCGCTTTTCTGCGTGGTGGGCGCTGAGAAGGCGCTTGATGTCACGGGCAGCATGCTGATCGCCACCATGATGGGGGTGGTCACTGGTGCGGCGGGCGGTATCATCCGCGATATCATCTGCAATGAAATACCGCTCGTAATGAAAAAGGGCGAGATTTACGCAACGGCTGCGTTCCTTGGCGGAGGGTCTTTCTGCATCCTCATTCATTTTGGTGTGTCGGGCCCGATTGCGCTTTGGCTCGCCATGGGCGCCGCCTTCCTCGCGCGCGCAGGCGGAATCCTCAAAGGTTGGACCCTGCCTGAGGCTTTACACTAGCAACTACAAAAATCCCATTTTCAGGACGGGGTTTACCCTTCATAATACCCGTCACTCTCGGGCAAAAAGGATGATTGATTATGGAAATGTTCAACTCGGAAGAAATGCCGACACTGGACGTGCTTGTCGCCTACGGTATTGAAATTGGCCTTACGCTGCTGGGCGCGTTTTTTGTCCTCTTTATCGGTCTGTGGCTTGCTGGGTTTGTTGAGCGCCGCCTCGACAATGTGCTGGGCAAAAGCGAAAAAATCGACAAAACGGTTGCCAACTTCATCGCGAGCCTTGGTAAATATGCCGTGCTGGTGTTCACCGGTATCACGCTCCTCGGTCAGTTTGGGGTTGAGACAACCAGCCTTGTTGCCGTTCTCGGTGCCGCAGGCCTTGCCATTGGCCTCGCGCTGCAGGGCACGCTGTCGAACCTGGCGGCTGGTGTGATGCTGCTCATCTTCCGTCCGTTCCGTATTGGCCAGTTCGTGGAAGTGGGTGGCCAGTCCGGCACCGTGAAAGGCATTTCGCTTTTCATGACCAAGCTTGATACCGGGGACAACGTCCGCATCACCATCCCGAATAACTCGGTCTGGGGCAGTGCGATCCGCAACTTCAATTACCATGAAACCCGCCGCCTCGATCAGGCATATGGCATCAGCTACGATGACAATATCGACAAGGCGCTTGATATCATCAAGGCGGTACTGGCGGCGGACGAGCGTTGCCACAAGGACCCGGAACCGCTTGTGGCCGTGAAGGGCCTTGGCGATAGCTCGGTCGATATCGTGGTGCGGGTCTGGTGCAATGCCAGCGACTATTGGGCGCTCAATTGGCACCTCCTTAAAACCATCAAGGAACAGTTCGACGCGAACGATATCTCCATTCCTTACCCTTGCCGCACCATCTACAAGGGCGACGAGTAGCCGCGAGTTTCTCGCGTCTAACCAGAGAATTGAAAGCGGGGGCTGTGGCTCCCGCTTTTTGTTTCATTTGTTACGGGTTTGCATATTGACGGCACCGGCACGGCGCTGTTTTATGACCGCCATGCCCGCGCGAACGATCGCGGGAAGATATAAAAACACAATAATTCCTGGAGGGGGATATGCTTAAATCTGTTCTCAAATCTTCCGTCGCACTGACTGCCCTGCTTCTTGCCGCTTGTGGTGATACCACACCGGCTGACAACAAGGGCGAGGCAGAAAAAACGGAAATGGCAGCCATGGCTGCAAAACCCGAGCTTGGCACCTTTGGTGTGGACCTGACCGCGCAAAAGGAAAGCGTGAAGCCGGGTGACAATTTCTTTGAATATATGAACGGCCAGTGGCTCGACACCTTCGAGCTGCCCGCTGACAAAACCAACTATGGCGCCTTCACCGTGCTGTCTGAGCGTTCACGCGATCAGGTGAAAGCCATCATCGACGACGTGTCCACCGGGGAGTATCCGGACGGCTCGGTTGAGCAGAAGATCGGCGACTATTACGCCAGCTACATGGATGTCGACGCCGTGAACGCCAAGGGTATCGAGCCGCTGCGCCCGACCCTGGATGCCATCGCATCCATTGAAAACGTTGCTGATCTCACCCGCGCCTTTGGCCGTGAAGGGCTGGACGGCAGCGCGTCGCCTGTCACCGGTGGCCTTGGTATCGACCGTGAAAACCCTGACCGTTACATCCTCAATATCGGCCTTGGCGGCATGGGCCTGCCAGACCGCGACTATTATCTTGAGGATAACGAGCGGTTCGCTGCAATCCGTGATGCATACAAAGCGCACATTGCTGAGATGCTCTCGTTTGCCGGTGTTGAAGACGCAGCCGCCAAGGCTGATGCCATCCTCGCGCTTGAAACCAAGCTTGCTGAAAAGCAGTGGCCGCGTTCTGAGCGCCGCGACCGTGACAAGAACTTCAACCCGACCACCATGGATGAGTTGCGCACCAACTACACCGGTTTCGACTGGGACGCCTACTTTGACGCAGGCCATGTAAAGGGCGTGGAGAAGTTCAACGTGTCCGGCCCGCAGCCACTCAAGGACGCAATTGCACTTGTGAACGAAATCCCGATCGCGGACTGGAAAGCCTATCTCACCTACCACACCATCTCGAACCACGCGGCTGTGCTGTCGGCCGAGATTGATGAAGCCAACTTCAACTTCTACGGCAAGACCCTGCGCGGCCAGCCGGAGCAGGAAGCGCGCTGGAAACGCGGCGTATCGCGTGTTGGTTCGCTCGATGCGCTTGGCGAGGCCATTGGCCAGGTTTATGTGAAGCGTCACTTCCCGCCGGAAGCGAAGGCCGAGATGGAGAAGCTTGTTGCCAACCTGCGTTCGGCCCTTGGCCAGCGTATCGATGGCCTTGCGTGGATGGGCGAAGAAACCAAAGCCGAAGCACACAAGAAGCTTGATTCCTTCAATCCGAAAATCGGTTACCCGAACAAGTGGAAAGACCTTTCCGACATCAAGATCGTCAAAGGTGACCTGTTCGCGAACGCCAAAAGCGTGTCCGACTATAACTACAAGGACACCATCGACCGCCTGACCCGCAAGACGGACAAGGACGAATGGTTCATGACCCCGCAAACGGTCAATGCCTATTATAACCCGCAGTTCAACGAGATCGTGTTCCCGGCCGCTATCCTGCAGCCGCCGTTCTTCGATCTCGCGGCTGACCCGGCGGTAAACTACGGCGGTATCGGTGCGGTAATCGGACACGAAATGGGCCACGGCTTTGATGACCAGGGCTCAAAATCTGACGCTTCCGGTATCCAGCGCAACTGGTGGACCGAGGAAGACCGCGCAGCGTTCGAGAAGCTGACGTCGAAACTCGGTGCACAGTATAGCTCTTACGAGCCGGTACCGGGCCAGTTCGTTGATGGCACCTTCACCATGGGTGAAAATATCGGCGATCTTGGTGGCCTGCGCATGGCTTATGTGGCTTACAAGCTGTCGCTGAATGGCGAGGAAGCACCGGTGATTGACGGCCTTACCGGCGACCAGCGTTTCTTCATGGCGTGGGCGCAGGTTTGGAAGCGCAAATACCGTGAGGAGGAGTTGCTGTCCCGCCTCAAGTCCGACCCGCACAGCCCGAGCGAATACCGCACCAACGGCATCGTGCGTAACATGGACGAATGGTATGAGGCCTTTGGCGTGAAGGAAGGCGACGCGCTTTACCTCGCACCAGAAGACCGCGTACAGATCTGGTAAGTTTTTGCAGTCAGAATAACGATGAAGGGCCGGTCTTCCGGCCCTTCTTTTTTGTGCGGATGAGCGCGTGGCGGCAACAGTTCAGCGATTGTTTCTGGCCTTCCTTGCCCTCGCCGCACATCATCACGATGTCATGGCAATATTGGGGAGGTGACATGAAAAGCTTTATTTCAGGTTTGGCAGTGTCTGTCCTGCTAGGCAGCGCTGCCTTGGCAGAAGAGGGGGGTATCAGTCGTATTCGCGTGACCGAAACGGTCCACGTGCTTGATGGCAGCGGTGGGTACGGTGCGAATGTTGGGGTGCTCGAATATGAAGGTGGCGTTGCCCTCATCGACACGATGCTGCCCGCGCATGCGACGAGCCTGAAGGCCGCCGTGCGCCAGATAACCGACAAGCCGGTGACATATATTTTCAATACTCATGACCATTCAGATCATATGGGCAGTAACGATGTTTTCACGGCTGATGGGGCTACAGCCATACAGGTGGAAGGTACCAGTGAAAACGACGAGGTGGCTGACTTTTCCGCCACCTATGGCTCAGCGGAAGTGAGGATTTACGCAGTGGTGTCCCATACCAAAGCGGACCGGCTCGTCTTCCTTCCCGGGCCGAATGTGCTTTTCATGGGGGATACATTTACCACCGATTGGCACCCCACTTTTTATGCCGGCGGAGCGGAGGGGCAACTGGCGACCATTGCCGCCGCGCTTGAAATTGCAGATGATGACACTGTGATTGTGCCGGGGCATGGCCCGCTGTCGGACCGACAGGGCCTGATGGTGTACCAGAAGGCCTTCAAGGACTGGATTGACCGTATGGCGGCGTTGGACGCAGGCTCAAAATCCACGGATCAACTGCGGGCAGATGCAGGGTTGCGAAGCATTGCTGCGCGCTTCATGCAAGGGCAACGTCCAGCTGAATTGCCGGAGCAGGCCTACAGGCGATTTATTGAACGCACCGTCACGGTCGAATTTTCCAAGTAACCAGTGGTTTGCCCCCATTCTGCGCTGGAGGCGGAAGCACCACCCTGCTAATCTGGCGGCGATTGGGAGGACATTTTATGTATATCCGCGCTGTTCTGAAGGTGGCCGTTGTCGCTGCATTTTTACCGCTCACTGCTTGCACAGGGCTCGGTGATACATTTTGCAGCAGCAAACACCCTGATGCCCGTGTCTCCGCCCTTATGAAGCAAAGCTGTAACGGTGACCGGCTGGCCGCACTCCAACTCGGTCTTTGGTTTGAAGGACAGGAGGAATATACCTCCGCCGCTCATTATTATGAGATCGCTGCAACACCTTCGAGTGGCCGGAATTACACTTATGTGCCGCCCGCGGGTGACGTACCCGGTTTCACCATGCCGGTCGACGGCGGTATGCGCCATGACGGGCTATCGGAAGCGAAATACCGCTTGGCGGTTCTGTACCTTAGCGGGCGGGGCGTTGAAAAGAATGAGAAGAAGGCACGGAAATACCTGAAACAGGCAGCTGAACAGGGCCATGATTCCGCGAAAGAGGCACTCAAGGACTTGCCCAGTTAAGGGTGGGCGACCTTTTGCTCGTTGAGCGTATGGGAACATCCAATCATCAATTCGCAGGGTAGTTGTTCGTCAAAATACGACTGCTTGATGCGGTCTATCTCACCGCTGGTGCGCATGGTGGTGAGAATATCGCGCAGCTTCTCCACCACATCCTGCGGCACGCCGGGTGAGGCAACCAGATACTGCTCCGGTGTCGTCCAGCGTTTGATTTTGAATAGTTCGCTCGCATGGCCGCCAGACATGCTGTGTGCCCACCGGCCCGGCAGCCCGCGCTGCATCCACAAGGTCACACGCCCGGCTTTCAGCAGGCGGGCGGCGACCTCTTCGTCCTCCACAAGCGTAATAGACCGAAATCCGAGGTCACGCAGGGTGAATTCAGCAGGGCTTTCCATGCGCGCAGCAACTGGAAAGTCGCGGAGGTCATCAATGTTCTGTGCCGCAAGGTCCGGGTTGTTGGTGACAAGCTCGAGGTAGGAGATGTTGACGGGTGCAATCCACTGATAAAGCGTTTCACGGCTTTCGATACGGGTCAGCGGTGCCATGAAGGCATATTGTTGTTGCTGTACAGCGGCCTGTTCGCGCTTCCAGGGCGCATAGACAACTTCATAGTCAAGGCCTGCACGCTCGAATGCGGTTTCTACGATCCTGACCACAAAACCGTCGTGGGATGTGCTGTCGCCCCACGGTGCGATATCAGGGTGGAAAATGCGGTAGGGTTTGGCGTCACCATCACGCGCACTCGCGCTGATACTGCCAATCAGCACGGAGAAAATCGCAATAAGATATAGTGCGCCGGCGGGAATGGCTTCACCTCGTTTTTCAATTTTTGCGGTATCGCGACGGTGCAGCTTTTTTTAATTCGCACCTGACGCAGGACCGCGTGCCCTTCTCTGCCCACTGAAAATACTACAGAATTACAAATATGACATTAACGTTGCATACACATAAGTTGCGGTGATAACCGCCTAACGTGCGTTAAGCAACCAATCGAGGAAGAACTGAACTTTTTTCATAGGCGCTTTGCTATCCGCATACACGAGATAATAAGCGTTGCGGCTTTTGACTGGCTGCCCAAATGGCGCAATCAGACGGCCAGAGGCCAGATCACCCGCCACATACATCAGCGGCAATACCGCGACCCCAAGGCCTGAACGTACGGCCTCAATCATCATGGTGAAATTCTCGAACTGCGTGCCGCGCTGCGGCGTGCCCGCACCCGCACCCAACCATTCTTGCCATGCGCCCGGACGGGTCGTCATTTGCAGGCGGTCATAGTCCGCGAGGTCGATCCTTTCCTTGCCCTTCATCAGTGACGGGGCAATGACAGCGATAATCTCCTCATCCACAATTTTGTGGGCTGTCATACCTGCCCAGTCGCCGCCGCCATACTGAACGGCCACGTCTGTGCCTGCGGTCTGAAAGTCATCTGGCGTCAAGCCGGTGACAATATTGAGCTGGATGTCAGGGTGAGCTTGTGTGAAGCCGCCCAGCTTGGGGATAAGCCAACGTGAGCCGAAGGTGGGCAGCAGACCGAGGGTCAGCACCCTATCGTCTGCGCCCCAAGTCATGAGGCGTAGGGTTTCGGCTTCAAGCTGGGAAAGCAGGCTGGCGACACTTTCGTCATAACGTTTGGCAGCATCGGTCGGGATCAGGCGTTTACGTTCGCGCAAGAAAAGCGGCTGGCGTAGGAAATCCTCGAGGTTCTTGATCTGCCGGCTGACCGCACTTTGTGTCAGGTTCAGGCTTTCCGCAGCACGTGTCACGTGGCCGGTGCGCATGACAGCATCAAAACATTCAAGGGCGATCAGGCTGGGCAGTTTACGTTTCATTGGGTCTATTCATGAGTTTTTGTAATCATTTCAGTCCGAAATGTTACTTTATGCGCCGCTGAATTGCTATATACATGCAACAAAATCATTCAAACGCGTGAACGATAGGGAAGTTCAATGTCCAAGCCGCAATTCAATTGGGAAGACCCGCTGTTTCTTGACGACCAGCTGACGGAAGAAGAACGCATGGTGCGCGACAGTGCGCGCGACTATTGCCAGTCCAAGCTGATGACCCGCATCCTTGAAGCCAACCGCCACGAGAATTTTGACCGTGAGATCATGTCCGAGCTTGGCGAGATGGGCCTGCTTGGCGCCACGCTGCCAGAAGAATACGGCGGGGCAGGGGTAAGCCATGTTGCTTACGGCCTGATCGCCCGCGAGATCGAGCGTGTGGACAGCGGCTACCGTTCCGCCATGTCCGTGCAGTCTTCCCTCGTGATGCACCCGATTTATGCGTATGGCTCCGATGAGCAGCGCAAGAAATACCTGCCGAAACTGGCGTCCGGCGAGTGGGTTGGCTGTTTTGGCCTCACGGAGCCTGACCATGGGTCTGACCCGGGCGGCATGTTGACCCGCGCCGAGAAGGTTGACGGCGGCTACAAGCTGACCGGCAACAAGATGTGGATCACCAACAGCCCGATCGCTGACCTTGCGGTTGTGTGGGCGAAGCTCGATGGCAAAATCCGCGGTTTCATCGTTGAGCGCGGGACCAAAGGTTTCTCCACGCCGAAGATCGAAGGCAAGATGAGCCTGCGGGCGTCCATCACCGGTGAAATCGTGCTCGACGGTGCCGTGGTGCCGGAGGAGAACCTGCTGCCGAACGCCTCAGGCCTCGGTGGCCCCTTTGGCTGCCTAAACAAGGCACGCTTTGGTATTGCATGGGGCGCACTTGGTGCGGCGGAGTTCTGCTGGCACGCGGCACGCCAATACACACTCGACCGCAAGCAGTTTGGTCGCCCGCTCGCGCAGAATCAATTGGTGCAGAAAAAGCTTGCCGACATGCTGACGGAAATCACCCTCGGCCTGCAGGCTTGTTTGCGTGTTGGTCGCCTCCTGGATGAAGGCCGCTGTGCGCCGGAAAATATCTCGCTCATCAAGCGCAACAGCTGTGGCAAGGCGCTTGATATCGCGCGTATGGCGCGTGACATGCACGGCGGCAACGGCATTTCGGACGAGTTCCATGTCATCCGCCATATGGTGAACCTCGAGACGGTGAACACCTACGAGGGCACCTATGACATCCACACCCTGATCCTCGGTCGCGCGCAGACCGGCCTTCAGGCATTCATGTAAGGGTGATTTGATGGCGGGCCCCTTAAAAGGTATCCGCGTCCTTGACCTCAGCCGCATCCTTGCGGGGCCCTGGGCCTCGCAATGCCTTGCGGATTTGGGCGCGGACGTGATCAAGATCGAGAACCCGGACGGTGGGGACGATACCCGCACCTGGGGCCCCCCGTTTTTTGACGAGGGCGAAGCACCGCTCGCTGCTTACTTCATGTGCGCGAACCGGGGTAAACGCTCTGTCACCGTGGATATCGCTAAGCCTGAGGGGCAGGCGCTTATCCGCCGCCTTGCGGCTGAAAGCGATATTGTGCTTGAGAACTTCAAGGTTGGGGGCCTCAGGAAATACGGCCTCGATTACGCGAGCCTTGCGGAAGTGAACCCGCGCCTCATCTACTGCTCGATCACCGGTTTTGGCCAGACGGGACCGTATGCCAAACGCCCGGGCTATGACCTGCTCATTCAAGCGCTGGGTGGGCTGATGAGCATCACGGGCGAGCCGGACGGCATGCCGGGTGGCGGGCCGCAGCGTGCGGGTGTTGCCGTGGTGGACCTGTTCACCGGGCTTTATAGCACTATTGCCATTTTGGGGGCGCTTCATCACCGTACCGAAACCGGCGAGGGGCAGCATATCGATATGGCGCTTCTGGATACGCAGGTTGCGATGCTTGCCAACCAGGGTTCCTATTTCCTTGTGTCCGGAAAGGCGCCGGTACGGCAGGGCAATTCGCACCCCACCATCGTGCCGTACCAGAGTTTCGAGACCAAGGATGGTCATATGATTTTGGCGGTCGGCAATGACGGTCAGTTCGCGCGTTTCTGTAAGGCTGCGGGCATGCCTGCGCTCGCGGAGGACGCGCGTTTCAGCACCAACCCGAACCGTGTTGCACACCGTGCGGAACTTGTGCCGATTGTAGCGGGCATTATTGCGGGCCGCACGACGGACGAATGGGTGGCTGTCCTTGAGGAAGCTAATGTGCCCGGTGGCCCGATCAACACCATCGACCGGGTGTTCGCCAACGAGCAAGTGCAGGCGCGGGGGATAGAGCTCGCGCTCACCGCAAAAGACGGCAGCAAAATGCCGTCGGTCGCGAGCCCGATCCGCTATTCGAAATCGACCATCGAATTTGAAAAAGCGCCGCCTTACCTTGGGCAGGATACCGATGAGGTGCTCAGGGATGTGCTTGGCATAAGCCCTGAAGATATCGCAGCCATGCACGCAGCCGGCACTATCGGCAAGGCATGAAAAAAGGGCCCCGTGGGGCCCTTTCGCATCTCAAAAGCCGGTTGGCTTAGAGCGTCACGTCTGCGGTCAGCATGGTCGTGAGGTCAAGACCCGCGACAAAGACCGAAGAGCCTTCGCCCGTCTCAATCATCACGCCCGCTTCACCGTCAACGGTTGTCTCGGTGCTGGCCGCGACAACATCGTCAAGCGTGTCAAACGCGGCTGCAACGTTAGCGAGGTAGAGCGTGTCTTCAGTGACATCAAAGTCAGTGATGACATCATTGCCGTGACCTTCCGCGAAGAAGAATACATCAGCACCAGCGCCGCCGGTCAGCATGTCGTCACCGACACCGCCGAAGATCTGGTCGGCGCCGTCACCGCCATCAAGCACATCGCTGCCAACGCCGCCGAACAGACGGTCAGCACCGTCACCACCTTCGAGAAGGTCATCACCGCGGCCGGCAAAGAGCACGTCTGCGCCAGCACCGCCTTCAAGCGTGTCAGCTGCGATGTCAGCACCGCCATAGATGGTGTCGTCACCTTCTTCGCCGCTGATCATGTCATCGCCATCACCGCCACCAAGCACGTCGATACCGGCAGCACCATAGACAGAGTCGTTACCCGTGCCTGCCCAGGCAATGTTGCTGGCTTCGCCTTCGGTTTCGATTTCACCGTCGTCGAAGGAACCGTTGCCGTTAAGGTCAGTCCAGCTGCCTGCGACGAGGGTGTCGTCGCCGTCACCGCCGAACAGCAGGTCAAAGCCCAGGTTGCCATAGCCGTCAGCATCGAAGCTGTCACCAACTACGAGGTCATTACCGGCGCCCGCACCAACGACGTCATTGCCATAGCCGCCTGCGAACATGTCATTACCTGTGTCGCCTTCACCGGCATAGATGATGTCGTTACCAAGGCCGCCACCAACAGTGTCATCGCCGTCACCGCCTGTGATGAAGTCGTTACCGCCTTCACCGGTGAGGAAGTCGTCACCGTCGCCGCCGCGCAGGAACTGAGCCTTGTCGCCGCCGGATACGGTGTCGTCGTCATCGTCACCATCAAAGTCGTCATCGTCTTCGTCGATATCGACAAATTCGAAGTTGGAAGCCTTGAGGCTTGCCATCGTCGTGTTCTCAAGGGTGAGCGTGTTGTCGTCACCAAGGTCGATCACAACGTTACCGTCTACTTCGCTCGCGGCGTCCATCACGTCATCGAAGGAATCCAGATCGGCTTCATCGTCAATGCGAATGGTTTCGTTGCTCTCAAAATCAGCGATCACGTCAGACGATTTACCGTCGACCGCGAAGGTGTCAGCGGACTTGCCGCCAACCATGGTGTCGTCGCCTTCACCGCCGACAAAGAGATCAGCGCCGTTGCCGCCTTTGAGCAGGTCATTGCCTTCACCACCGATCAGCACGTCGGAGCCGTTGTCGGCTTCAATAGTGTCGTCACCTTCACCGCCCACAAGCATGTCTACGCCGTTACCGCCGGAGAGGAAGTCAGCACCAGCTTCGCCGTGCAGTTCGTCACCGCCATTGTCGCCGATGAGAGAGTCGTTGCCGTCGCCACCCACGAGGAGGTCGCCGCCAACGCTGCCGTCAAGCCTATCGTCGCCGTCGCCGCCAAAGAGCTCGTCAACGCCTTGCTCACCTTCGAGCACGTCGTCGCCAGCTTCACCGTAGAGGCTGTCGTTACCTTGTTCACCAACAATGGCATCGTCGTCGTCCGTGCCGATGATTTCATCGCCAAGGGCGCCGCCTTCGTCGTCATCATCGTCCATCGCAATTTCGATGCTTGAGGAAACGTCTGACCAGGTTTTGCCTTCGACAACGATTTTACCGCCGTCCGGCAGCTCGATCTCAAGGTTGCCGTCAACCTCTGAGGATGCGTTCATAACAGCGCTCAGGCTTTCAAAGCCGTCGATGTGGGAAAGATGCAGAACATCACCGTCTTCAGCGGAGAAGTCGGTGATGTAATAGGTGCCGCCCTCGGTTGCGACAAAGGTGTCGGCCTCGGTGCCACCGGTGATCTCATTGATGCCGGTGCCGCCTACAAGGATGTCAGCGCCAGCGCCACCATCAAGGGTGTCGTCGCCGGAGCCACCGAAAATCGTGTCGTTGCCTTCAAGACCAGATGCCGCATCGGCGCCCGCGAAAGCGGAAATCTTGTCTGCAAAGGATGTGCCCGTGAGCACCTCGCCAAGGAATGTGCCTTTAATGATACTCATGTTTCTTCTCCCTAAAGGATAGAGCCCTTCTGTTGGCGTTGAGCCTCGTCACCGTGGGTAAAACAAACCGAGTGAGGTTTCTGTTTGCTTCGGCGGAAAGATTATAAGAAGGCCGTAAGGGCAATGTGGCGGAGCTGGGGCAATATTAAGACCGGTGCAGCATGAGGGCCGATGCGCTGGGGTTTTGAGGGGCACCATAAAGTGCGTCTTTATGGAATTTTTATATTTTGGCCCAGTGCGCATAATGCGCTGCTACGGCTTATGGTGGTTTTCATATCGCAATGGTCGTGGGCGCGTCCTCGCAGGGCGTGAGTCAACTGACTCACACAATAAAAAAGGGCCCCGAAGGGCCCTTGGATTCGCGTTTGTCACGGTGCATTAGATCACAATGTCTGCGCTCTGCATGGATGCGATGGTCATACCAGCAAGGAACACACTGGTGTCGTCACCGGTTTCGATCATCACGCCCGTTGCGCCGTCGACCGACGTTGCATAGCTTGCGTTCAACACATCGTCCATATCCTGGAAGTCTGCGGCAACGTTGGCGAGGAACAGGGTGTCGGCATTCACATCGAAGTCCTTGATCTGGTCATCGCCGTGCGCGCCGGAGAAGAAGAAGGTATCAGCGTCAGCGCCGCCGCGCAGCTCATCGTCACCGGCACCGCCATAGAGACGGTCGCTACCGCTACCACCGATCAGTACGTCGGTCTCGTCACCACCGTAGAGGGTGTCATTGCCGTCATCGCCTTCAAGAAGGTCATCACCGTCGCCACCGAAGGCAAGGTCATTGCCGGCACCTGCAAAGATTTCGTCGTCGTGGTCGCTTGCACCGGAATACATGATATCGTCGCCAGCATAACCAAACAGACGGTCCTCGTCGTCACCGCCGCCGATAATATCAGCGCCAGCTGCGCCGTAGACGGAATCGCTACCCGTACCAGCCCAAGCTGTGTTGGTGGTGGTGCCGTGGGCGGTTACTTCGCCTTCGTCGAATTCGCCGTTTGCATTGTCGTCGACCCAGTTGTCCACTACGATAGTATCGCTACCCGAACCACCGAAGATAAGGTCAGCGCCCGCTTCGCCGGTTACTTCGTCATTCATGTTGTCGCCCACGACAAAGTCGTTACCGCCGCCAACACCAATGACATCGTTGCCCGTACCACCGGATACGGTGTCTTCACCGTCATCGCCTGCACCGGCATAAAGGGTATCATTACCAAACCCAAGCTGCGCTGTGTCGTCACCTTCGCCGGCGATCACATAGTCATTGCCATCGTTACCGATGATGAGGTCGTCATTCGCCTCGCCGTGGATGGTGTCATTACCGCTCAGGCCCGACAGCACGTCATCGTCGTCGGTACCCTGAATGTTCATGTCGTCCGCTTTGAGCGCATCAAACGTAAGGTTCGCGGATACTTCTGCCCAAGTCTGGTTCTCAAGCGTTACCGAGCCACCGTTCGGTAGTTCGATCTGGAGGTCGGCACCAACCTGCGTGGACGCCGCAAGTGCGGCATCAAGTGTGCCGAGGCCTGAGATACCAGCGAAATCGAGCGTGTCGCCTTCGCTTACATCAAAGTCGAGAATTACGTTCGTGCTGTTCGCACCAACAACATAGATGTCCGCGCCAGAGCCGCCGGACAGTTCGTTTGAGCCAGTGCCGCCTACAAGGACATCGGCGTCTGCACCGCCTTCAAGGGTATCATCGCCGGAGCCGCCATAAAGCGAATCCATACCCGACGTACCGGCGATTGCGTCTGCACCGCCAAAGCCATAAATCTCGTCGTTACCAGTTGTGCCAGCAAGGACTTCACCCGTGATCGTGCCGTTAATCGTACTCATGTAAATTCTCCCTAGTCTAACTGCGGGTTTCCCGCGCAATCAAAAATGTGGTCCCTCGCCCCATCTTGGTTACGCGTGCTGGCATGAAGTATCTGTAGGGAAGAGCGGGGCTGATCGTCAGGACAAGATCAACAGATCAACGCGCTCGAAGTGAGTAACGGCTATCAGCGTGGAATACGCCAGGGCAAAAACGCCCGCTGAACCGGCCTTTTGTCCATTCACCAAGCCGCACATCGATTTTATGGAAATTTTAGATTTTACCCATGCGCCAATGCGGGGGCCTTTTGTCAGGACCAGTTGCGACGCAGGTTACGTCCATTCGCCATCAGTAGGAATGTTGAGGAGATTGCCGCAGTGTTTGCAGTGCACCGCATCCGGGTCATGGCGCTTGAGGCCGCAATCTTCGCAAGGGTATTCCACCTTGGTCGGGCGGAAGATGGTTTGCACAAGGCGCAGGAACAGGGCGACGCCGAACACCATGATAACAACAGCGACCATGCGCCCGAGCGTGTCTTCCATGGTGATGTCGCCAAAGCCTGTCGTGGTTAGCGTGGCAACCGTGAAATAAAGCGCGTCGAGATAGTTGTTGATGTCGTCATTCCGGGGCGCCTCCAGCACATAGACAACCGCGGTGACCACAAAGATGAAAATCAGCAGGTTGAGGCTGGACTGGATGATCTGTTCATTGGCTTTGAACCATGGAAACTCCTGCCTCAGCGCCTTGAGCATATGGAACGACCGCAGCAGGCGAAGCATGCGCACCACGCGCAGGAAGCCAAGGTTGTCGAGGAATATGGGCGCAAGCAGTGAGAAGATCACCACAATGTCGGCGAAGGTATCAAACTTGAACAGAAACCTGAGTTTGGACTTGGTGACCATCAGGCGGGCCTGGAATTCGGCCAGCAGAACGACGGCAATCACATAGTCGATCACGCGTACCACAATGCCTGTGTCCATCATGGATGAGATGATGAAAAAGGCGATTGTCACCAGATCGAAGGCGAGGAGGGCGAGGCGGAACCTGTGCGCTTCTTTGCTGTCGCCAAAATAAAGCGCCCTGATTTTTTCCTTCACAAAGTCCTCCGTCTCCCGTGTGTCGGCGATGATGCCACAGCGTTAGCGATAAGTTAACGCCTGAACGACCATAATGAACGCATGGGAGAACAGGTGTTGCCATGTTCGCGTCATTTAAGCCGTTCATCGCCTATTGGCATGAATTAAGGGGGAATGAAATCCTACCGTCGAGGGAGGCCTTTCACCCTGCGAAAGTTATCAGCTTCATGGGGCGTATTGCCATCGTGGAACGCCACGACAGCACCCATTTCACCTCCCGCCTTGTTGGAACAGAGATTGTCTCCCGTTTGGGGCACGAACATACGGGCGAGGATTTCCTTACGCTGATGGATAGCCCGGAAGCACGCAGCAAGCAGCTTATCCTATACAACTCTGTGCTGGATCAGCCCTGCGGCGTCTGCGGCGCGCATGACATGATCACAAATCATGGCACTTACCATGCCCAATTCCTCATTCTTCCCATCAGGCACAAGGCCAGCCACGCCGGTGAGTTTTTTACCGTGTTTGATTTCGACAGTTCCCTTTTCGATGTCGCAGGCGTGACGTTCGAACGTTTTGGCGAACTGCGCGGTGAAACCATGCTGGATCTTGGGGCCGGTGTTCCCGCGCGTCTCGCACATCTGCCCGTTGAACAACTTCACCCGTGAATCTGTGTTTAGGGTGGACGGCCCTTAAACTCCCACTATGATTGCCGCATTCGTCTAATCTTTAGACCAAGTGGAAGAATAAGGGAGTGGACATGAGAGTGCTGCGTAACATCGCCATGATTTTGGCGGCGGCCTTCGCCTTCACGTCAGTGGCGGTAGCCGACAATAAAGACCCCATCATCATCTATGATAGCCAGTTCCATCCGACCCTCGCCAAAAATGGCATGGTCGTGAGCCAGGAATATTACGCGAGCGAAGCGGGGCTTGAGATTCTGCGCGCTGGTGGCAACGCAGTTGATGCCGCTGTTGCGACGGGTTTTGCGCTTGCTGTGACCCATCCGCAGGCGGGTAACCTTGGCGGTGGCGGCTTCATGATGGTCTACCTCAAGGCAGAGGACCGCGTGATCGCGCTGGATTACCGTGAGATGGCACCAGCGCGTGCGCACCGAGACATGTTCCTTGATGAGAAGGGCAATGTGGACAACAACCGCGCGCGGTTCAGCCTGAAGGCCAGCGGCGTACCGGGCACCGTCATGGGCCTCACCTCAGCACTTTCCAAATACGGCACCTTGCCGCTCAAGGACGTTATGGCACCTGCCATTCGCCTCGCTGGTGAAGGCTTCCCGATGACATGGTCGCTTTACGATAGCCTCGGCCGGTACCAGAAGCGCCTGCAGTCTGACCCTGTCAGCGCCGCGAACTATTTCAAGGCGGATGGTAGCCGCTACGAGCCGGGTGAGCTGTTCAAGCAGCCTGATCTCGCGGCGACGCTAACGGCGATCGCTGAAAACGGTGCGGCGGGCTTCTATGAAGGCCCGGTGGCAGACAAGCTGGTGGCCGCCATGACCGCTGAGGGTGGCCTTATCGACCACGAGGACCTCAAGAACTATAAAGCTGTTGAGCGGGAGCCGATTTTCGGTACCTACCGCGGCTATAAGGTTGCGACCATGCCGCCGCCCTCATCGGGCGGGGTGCATATCGTTGAGATGCTCAATGTGCTTGAGGGCTGGGACATGAAGTCCTTCGGTCACAACAGTGCGGCCTATATTCACCGCCTGACCGAGACGATGAAATACGCCTATGCCGACCGCTCCAAATACCTGGGCGATCCGGACTTTTTCCCGGTGCCTGTAAAAGCGCTCACGAGCAAGGATTATGCTGCCACCATCCGCGCTAAGATCAACCCGGACAAAGCCACGCCGTCTACCGAGATCGGCCCGGCGCCGGACCTTGACCGCGAAAGCCATGACACCACCCATTTCTCGGTGGCGGACAATCAGGGCAATATGGTCGCGAACACCTATACGCTCAATTTCACCTACGGCAATGGCAAGTCGGTCAAGGGCGCAGGTTTCCTGCTCAATAACGAGATGGATGATTTCTCCGCCAAGCCGGGTGTGCCGAATGCCTTCGGCCTTCTGGGCGGTGAAGCCAACGCGATTGAACCGGGCAAGCGTCCGCTCAGCTCCATGACACCGACGCTTCTGTTCAAGAACGGTGAGCCCTATATGGCGACCGGCAGCCCGGGTGGTTCCACCATCATCACGGTCGTGCTTCAGTCGGTGCTCAATGTGATGGAGTTTGACATGAACGTGGCTGCGGCCATCACCGTGCCGCGCATTCACCACCAGTGGTATCCGGACAAGCTGTTCCTTGAGCCAGGCCATTCGGTTGATACACGCCGCCTGCTGGGCCAGATGGGCCATCAGGTAAAAATGGGTGAGACCGAAGCCTGGGATAGCGTGCTGGGTTCTGCTCAGTCTGTGATGCGCGGTGAAAACGGACTGCTGATGGGGGCCGCCGACCCTCGCCGCCCTGGTTCACATGCTGCGGGTTACTAAGCCTTAAAGCATTCGCGCAAAAACAAAGGCCACCGGAAATCCGGTGGCCTTTTTTGTTTGGCTATCTTTGGCGTGCTGGCTTCTATTCAGCCTGCGCCGGTGCCTTGTTGGAGCGGCTGCCGAACATTCCCTTGATGCGACCCTTGGTGGTTGCGAAACCACGGTTGAAGTCGTCACCGATGGAGTAGAGGGCAGGGACCATCAAGAGCGTTACGAAGAAGGCGATGAGTACACCCGAAGCCAGCGCAACCACGATGGGCTGCAGGAAGGCTGCCTGGATCGACCGTTCCATCATCATTGGCATCAGGCCAACGAAGGTGGTGACAGATGTCAGCAGGATCGGGCGGAAACGGGCAACGCCGGCTTCCACAATCGCTTCCATTGGCGCCATGCCGCGTTCGCGCAGCTTGTTGCAGTAGTCGACAAGCACGAGGTTGTCGTTCACCACAACGCCCGCGGCCGCAGCCACACCGAAGTAGCTGAAGATGGCCATGGTCATATCAACGGTGAAGTGACCGAAGATGGCACCCACGAAGGCGTACGGCATTGCGATCATGATCGCGATCGGCTGCCAGTAGCTACGGAAGGCGATGGCCAGCATCATGTACATCACGAAGAGCGCCATGCCGTAGAGCTTGAGCACATCCGCGATGAAGCGGGCTTCACCCTCTGCCTGACCGATGGCACCACGCACGATGCCGGGGTACTTCTTCTCCCACTCGGGGAAGAAGTTGGCATTGAGGTCTTCCATCACCTGGCTGCGGATGTTTTCCTTCATGTCGGCGCTGACACGTGCCGCACGGTTACCGTTCCAGCGCTGGATGCGCTTGATACCCGGTGCGTATTCAAGCTCAGCCACAGCCATCAGCGGAACCTCACGACCATCAGCGGTGCGGACACGGAAGTCCTTCAGGCTTTCGATTGAGCGGCGGCTTTCACGGGGGTAGCGAACCATGACTTTAACGTCCTGGCCTTCCCGCGGGATACGCTGCACTTCTTCACCATAGTATGCCTGGCGCACTTGCTGTGACACATCCGCAAGCGTGAGGCCCAGCTTCTCGGTCCCCGGCTTCAGGGTGATGCGGATCTCTTCCGACGCACCTTCAAGGTTGTTGCGAACGTCATAGAGCGCTTCATAGGTGCGAAGCTTGTCCTCAAGGTCACCAACCGCTTCGCGGAGCACGTCAAGATCCGGGTGACGAACGGAAAGCTCGAAACCGGCATCGTTGTCGCTTGTGGTGTAACGAACAGATACTTCCTTGGCGTCCGGGATGTCCCCGATCAGCTCACGAAGGCGAATGGACGCATCCTTGGCGGACATGTCCCGCTCTTCCGGTGGCGACAGTTTCACGATCGCCAGTACGCTGTCACGGCGTGAGCGAGTGTACCAGTTCTCGATCAGTTTACCACCCGTGCGAGCTTCCACTTCTTCAACCAGCTTGCGCTCGCCTTCCTGCAGCTGGGCAAGAATATCGAGTGCACGGTTATAGGAAGCGCCTTCCGGCAGGGTCACGTTGACGGTGATCTCGTCGGACTCGATCTCTGGCATGAAGCTTTTCTTCACATAACCGGTGCTGAAAAGGCCAAAGCCGAGGATGAGAACAGAGACAAACACGCTGAACGTGATGTAGCGGTTACGGACAGCCCACTGCGCGATACCACGGTAGCGGCGCTGTGCGAAGTTGGTAATGCCGTCAGCGATTTTCTTCTGCAGACGACCAAAGCGGCCCAGTTTCTCACGCGGCTTGAGGTGCGCAAGGTGAGCCGGCAGGATCATCAGCGATTCAATGAGCGAGAAGACCAGCGCCATGATCACCACCCAGGTGATGTGACGCGTAAACTCGGACGTTGAGCCGTCGAGGAAAATCCAGGGCATGAACGCGATGATGGTGGTCAGAACCGCGAAGATAACCGGCTTGGCAACAAGCTGGGTACCAAACACGGCTGCGGTGATACCGCCACCGGTGCGTTGACTTTCTGTGTGAATACTCTCACCCACCACAATGGCGTCATCCACCACGATACCAAGCACCAAGAGGAATGCGAAGGTGGACAGCATGTTGATCGAGATGCCGAGGGCCGGCAGCAGCACGAAGGCACCTGCGTAGGCCGTAGCAATACCCATGGCTACCCAGAAGGCCACCTTCGGGCGCAGGGTCAGCATCAGGACCAGTACCACAAGCACAAGACCCTGGAAGGCCGAACCGCCAATGGTTTCCATCCGGCTTTGGAAAGCTTCGTTATTGTCAGTCCAGAGCGTGAGTTTTGCACCCGGCGGCAGGCTGTCCTGACGCTTGGTGATCCACTCGTTGATCGACTCTGACGCTTTCACGATATCCATGCGTTCAGTGGTCATAACCTGCAGCAGAACTGCTGGTTCGCCGTTGAGCGTGGCAAGGATTTCGTTGTCTTCAAAGCCGTCAACCACGGTTGCCACATCGCCTACGCGAATGGTGGCGCCGCCCTCGGTCTGACGTACGATGATGTTGTTGAAGTCGTGTTCGGTGTCGGCCATGTTGCGCGCGGTGATCTGGTATTCACCAGCTTCCGTGCGCACCGAGCCACCCGAGGTGTTGAGCGAGTTGGCGCGGATCGCCAGCGCAACATCACTGAAGCTCAGGTTATAGCGGCGCAGGCTCTCTTCCGATACCTCGATGGACACTTCTTCGCGGCGTACGCCAAAAAGCTCAACGATGGAAACGGACGGCAGCTGGGCTGCTTCGCGGCGCAGCTTTTCAGCCAAACGCTTCAGTTCGCGCTCGCTCAGGTTACCGTGCACGGCAACGCGGATGAACTCGTCACGGTTTACCCACTGGGAAACCCGCGGCGGTTCAATATCGCGCGGCAGGCTCGAGATCGAGTCTACGCGGATTTTCACGTCGTTCATGAACTGTGTGAAGTCAACGCTCTGTTCCGCGAGGATGTAAACCTCACCAAAGCCTTCACCGGAGGAGGAGCGAACCCACTCGATGTTGTCAAGGTCACGGACGGATTCTTCAATCCGTGCAACAACCTGTTCTTCTACTTCCTGAGGGCCGGCGCCGGGCCAGCTGACTGAGATCTCAAGGCCAGGGAAACGAACCTGAGGGTCCATTTCGCGCTCCATGGAGAAGAACCCCATGGTGCCTGCCAAAAAGATACCAACCATCAACAGGTTGGCCGCAACGCCGTTGCGTGCCCACCATTCGATCAGTTTATTCATGCTGGCCTCCCCTTAGCGCGAAGCGCTGTCGATGTCGTTTTTGGCGCTACGGGTGATCGGCACAGCCGCCATCCCGTCATGGGCACCACGTACAGGGGAGGTTACAACTTTTTCGCCCGGCTCAACACCTGCGGTGACAAAAACCTGCTCTGTCGAGGTGGAAAGAACGTCAACGGTACGGATCTCGAGCTTTTCGTCCTTGATCACGAATACCTTGTCTTCGCTCCTCAGCGCGTCACGCGGCATCACAAGTGCGTTCTGCGGCGTAACCCCTTCGATGGAAGCCGTTACAAACAGGCCAACAGCAAGCGGCATGCCACGTTCGTTGAGCTGGCCGTAGGGGTCTTCCACTTCGGCAACGGCGTACATCAGGCGGGTTTGTTGGTCGACAGACGCATGGGTGCGCACGATGCGACCTTCCCATACATTGTCACCACCACCAAGATTGGCGCGCAGGCTTACTTTCGGGCCCTTGCCAGCCGAGGCAACATAACCAATCGGCAGGTTTAGTTCAGTCAACTGACGGTCGGTCAGCGGCAGGCGAACTTCAACCTTGTCGGTCGCGAAGACACGGCCAAGCTTGGCGCCCACTGTTACATATTGGCCAACACCTGCGGTACGCTCCAGCACGCGGCCCTTGAAGGGAACCTTGATGCGGGTACGCGACAGGTTGAGCTTGGCGTTATCAAGGTCTGCTTCGGCAGCGCGCAATTTTGCTTGTGCCTCGGCAACCTGTGGCTGGTTGAGGGCAAGCGGTGTCGGTTCACCGTCCTTGACCCAGTCCTGCCACTGTTTGCGCTTGATGCGGGCGTCAGCCATTTCCTGCTCAAGCTTCACTTTGGCTTCAGCAAGGCGGGCTTCCGCGCTTGTTACGGCAAGCTGATAGTCTGCGTCTTCAATCTGGATCAGAACCTCACCGGGTTCGAAACCAGCACCTTCAGCAAACGAATCGGAAATTGAAATGATGCGACCGGCTACCTGTGGTACCAGATCGATCTCTGTTTTGGGGCGAACTTCACCCTGGGTCTGCACCGAAAGAACGACGCTCTCAGACCGGACCTCATCCACATAAAGGGAGATCGGGCGAGCCGCTTCTTCTTTTTTTTCGGGAGCTTCTTTTGCTGCAGCCAGTACCATAACGGAACCAACCCCAGCCGCCAGCACCAGCACGGGTGCGACAACTTTAAGTATCTTCCTCACTGTCATCCTCGCGTTTTGTTATGTGGCTTTGCCACTTTAGTTGAGCGGCTTGAGCCACTTTTGTTATCATTCACTCTATATATCAACCCTATATAGTTGTCACGGCCTTATTTTAAAGGGGTGACACGCCCTTAGCCTGCAATTCGAATGAGTTCACACATTACGGTAAACTTATGTAGAAATCCCTAATATCCGTGGAACAGGATTCTCCAACCGGGTTTGATACGTGCATGTTGGTTCGCAGGATTTCTACAATTGTAACCAATTCTTAAAGCGTGCCGGGGCATCAATAGGGGGAACAGTCTTTGTGCCCTCAGGAAACTTGCATGAGCAACATCGATGGGCATTGCAATTTAGTTCAATAAATCTATGATTTTAGCTCCAATGTATGAGCGTTCAGGGGGAACTGATTTTGGGGCGGGAGAACCTGTCATTGATGGCTGGCGAAGCTGGAAAAACCGGTACCGCGGCGCTGCTTGATGCGCTTGCCGAGGGCGTGATGGTGCGCTCGGGCGATCGGTTTATCTTCGTCAACGAGACAGTTCTCAAAATCGTCGGCTATGAGGGCACCACCGAGCAGTTTATGGCGGAAGGTGTCGAACGCTGGGTCCATCCCGATGATGTCGGCTTCGTGCAAAGCTACTACGACAAGCGCATCAAGGGTCATGATGTCCCAGAAAGCTACGAGCTTCGCCTGTTGCGTGCGGATGGTGAGACCTGTTGGGTTACCTGCCGCGCCAGTACCATTCAGTGGAACGGCGAAACCTGCGTTGCGGCCTGCGTTTACGACATCACCGAGCAGAAGATCAAAAATCGTCAGTTCGAGCGCGCGGAAAGCATTTTCCGCAGCATCTTCCGGCTCACGCCGGAGGTCATGCTGATCTCATCCTTGTCAGACGGCAAGATCATCGACGTGAACCCGGCGTTCCTCAATGTGTTTGGCCGCCGCCGCGATGAAGTGATTGGTCACACCACGCAGGAAATCAATATCTGGGCGGACCAGACCTTCCTTGGCCGGTTTGTCGAGGAACTCAAGATGACAGCCTCGATGACCGATGTGCCCACCACGGTGCGCACACGCGGCAACCTCATCCGCCATTTCCGCATTTTTGCCCAGAAGATCGAGATCGAGGGCGAACCCATGTTGCTGCTGATTGGCCGCGACGTGACGGAAGACCTTGTGCAAGCGCAGGAGTTGCAGCGGTCTCGCGATACTGCGGAACTTGCCAACCGGGCAAAGTCCGAATTCCTCGCGAACATGAGCCATGAGCTGAGGACGCCGCTCAATGCCATCCTCGGTTTTGCGGAAATTCTGCGCGAGGAGATGGTCGGCCCGCTTGGTAGCCCGCGCTACAAGGAATATGCGCACGACATTCACGAGAGCGGCACCCACCTCCTGTCGATCATCAATGATATCCTTGACCTCTCGAAGGTGGAGGCGGGACGGCTTGAGGCTTACCTCACCTGGATTGACCCGCTTGAAAGCCTTGAGATGTGCATGACACTGGTGCAGCAGCGCGCCTTTGAAGCCAGCCTGTCGCTTGAGCATCAGTTCGATCAGAATGTGCTCATTGAAGCTGATGAACGGCTGATCAAACAGATCGCGCTTAACCTGCTCTCGAACGCCATCAAGTTCACCGAGCCCGGCGGCAAGGTTGCGATGAACCTTGAGAAAACCGGCACCGGGGGCCTTTGCCTCAGCGTGACCGATACCGGCATCGGCATGACGGCTGAGGAAATCAAGATTGCCAAACGGCCTTTCGGGCAAGTGGACAGCAGCCTCAGCCGCCGTCACGAAGGCTCCGGTCTTGGGCTGCCGCTTGTGACCGCCTTTGCCGAGAAACTCAGCGCCACCATGACCATCGACAGCCGCCCAGGTGTCGGCACCCGCGTTAGTGTGGTGTTCCCGCCCTTCAAGGTGCGCGAAAAGGACGACGACTGAGGAAACGCCTCAGGCGGAACCGTGCTTGCGAATATATTCTGGCCTTTCCAAGCTTCAGCCCTATCGTCAATCAGACAAGGATAGGGGAACAAGGCCATGGCAAACCAGACAATCACACGCCTCCTGACGGACAAGGTAAACGTCGGCACCACCACCATCGATGTTTTGAACGACGACAAAGCGTTGGGGGACGGCGAAATTCTTGTGAAGGTCGACCAGTTTGGCCTGTCGTCGAACAATATCACCTACGCCGCCCTTGGCGACTTCATGAACTACTGGAAGTTTTTCCCCACGGGACAGGACGGCTGGGGCCATATGCCCGTGTGGGGCTTTGCCGATGTGGTTGCCTCCAATGTTGACGGCATTGCCGTGGGGGAACGCTTCTACGGCTATTTCCCGGTGGCGACCCGGTTCCGCATGGCGCCGATCCGCGTGACTGAGCGCGGCTTTTATGACGGCGCTGAACACAGGCTGGAGCTGGTGTCGGCCTATAATTTCTACACCCGCTGCAGCACTGACGCCGGATATTCGCCGGACATGGAAGAATATCAAATGCTGTTCCGGCCGCTGTTCATCACCTCCTTCATGCTGGCGGATTATCTGGAGGATAACGACTGCTTTGGCGCAAAACGCCTGCTTGTGTCTTCCGCTTCCAGTAAAACGGCCTACGGTACAGCCTACTGCCTTGAAGGGCGCGATGATCTTGAAGTGATTGCGCTCACATCAGCCAAAAACAAATCCTTTGTTGAAAAGCTTGGCTGTTATGACACCGTCATCAGCTATGAGGAGCTGGACACCTTGGAGCGCGAGACACCCATCACTTATGTGGATTTCTCCGGCGACTATGACCTGCGCACCCGCATCCATGACTATTTTGGGCCGAGCCTCGTGTTTGATTGTTTCGCAGGTACCGCGGCCAATACGGGCGAGCGGCAGGAGGTCAATGTCTCAGGCCCACGGCCGGTGTTCTTCTTTGCGCCCAACCAGATCAAGAAACGCAATGCCGACTGGACGCCGCAAGGCTTCAATGAGCGCTACGGCGCGGCGGAGAAAAGTTTTTATGCCCGGGTCAGCGATGCGGCCAACCCGTGGATGACGCTCTCCCGCCATGAAGGCATGGAGGCGCTGCAGGGGTTGATTGCTGACCTTTATGAGACTGGCGGCAAGCCGATTGAAGGCATGGTAGTGCGGCTTTAGGGCCGCACAGAAACCGCGCATTTTCCGCACAAATCCTGCACAGTGTGCGGGTGGGATATTTAGCTGTTCTTTTCGCGTGCCACAGCGCGCCAGCCAATGTCGCGGCGGCAAAAACCACCGGGCCAGCTGATGGCGTCAACCGCGGCGTAAGCACGTTGTTGCGCTTCCGTAACAGATTTCCCGGTCGCGGTTACGTTCAGCACGCGGCCACCGGTCGCGAGCAGCTTGTCGTCCTCACGTTTGGTGCCTGCATGGAAGACATGGGCGCCAGCTTCGGCCTCAGCCGCCGCAAGATCGCGGATTTCCGTGCCTTTTTCATAGGACCCCGGGTAGCCCTTCGCGGCCATCACAACTGTGAGCGCCGCATCGTCCGACCATTCTGCGGTCTTGCCGGCAAGCTCACCCTTCGCTGCGGCCATCAGAAGCGGTACGATGTCTGATGTCATGCGGGTCATGAGAACCTGACACTCAGGGTCACCGAAGCGGCAGTTATATTCAATCAGCTTGGGGCCTTCGGACGTGATCATCAGGCCCGCGAAGAACACACCCTTATAGGGGTGGCCCATGTCAGCCATGGCTTTCACTGTGGGCTCAATAATCTCGCGCGTCACACGCTCACAAAGCTCATCGGTCATCACAGGGGCGGGCGAATAGGCGCCCATGCCGCCGGTATTGGGGCCGGTGTCGCCTTCGCCAACCGCCTTGTGGTCCTGCGCGGTCGCGAGCGCCAGCGTGTTCACACCGTCAGAAAGCGCGAAGAAGCTGGCTTCCTCGCCGGTCATGAATTCCTCAATCACAACTTCCGCGCCGGCCGCGCCGAAGCTACCGCCGAACATCTCATCAATCGCCTCATGCGCTTCCGCGACCGTTTGCGCGATGATCACACCTTTACCTGCAGCAAGGCCGTCCGCCTTCACTACAATCGGGGCGCCTTGTTCGGTC
Organism: Kordiimonas gwangyangensis DSM 19435 = JCM 12864; assembly: GCF_000375545.1. Lineage (GTDB taxonomy): Bacteria > Pseudomonadota > Alphaproteobacteria > Sphingomonadales > Kordiimonadaceae > Kordiimonas > Kordiimonas gwangyangensis. The sequence goes on along the minus strand of NZ_AQXF01000005.1, from coordinate 368,694 downwards.
GCATAAGCTTTCGCGGCCTCGGCACTATCAAAGCGGCCATAGGCGGCGGTGGGGATGCCGTATTTCGCGCAAACATCCTTGGTGAAACCTTTGGAACCCTCAAGCTGTGCGCCGCCTTTCGTGGGGCCGAATGCGAGGATGCCTTCGCGGGTCAGGTCGTCCACAAGGCCTGCAACCAGCGGTGCTTCGGGGCCGACGACCACAAAGTCGATTTCCATCTCGCGGCAGAAGTGGATAACCGCCGCATGATCGCTCGCATCCAGGTCCACACACGAGGCTACGTCCCCGATTCCGCCGTTTCCGGGCGCGCAATACAGCATGTCAACCAGCGGGCTTTGCGCAATTTTCCATGAAAGGGCGTGTTCACGGCCACCGGAGCCGAGGACGAGAATGTTCATATTTTTCACCTGTCACGTGGTGGGTTGCTTGAAGGCTGCCCCCTTGTATCATAGGTTCCCTGTCACTCAAGGAAGAAGTGCGGGCGATATGCCCGTGGTGGGAGAGAATATGTCAGACGGTTGGCCCGAATTGCCCGAAAGCGAGGCGACGCAAGGCAGCAATGCCTATGAATTCACGGTGTCGGAGCTTTCAGGCGCGCTCAAACGCTCGGTCGAGGACCGGTTTGGCCACGTGCGGGTGCGTGCCGAGCTTTCGGGCGTCAAGCGTGCATCATCTGGCCATATCTATTTCGCACTGAAGGACGACAGTGCGGTGCTGGACGGTGTGTGCTGGCGCGGCAGCGCCCAGCGCCTTGGCTTTGTGCCCGAGGATGGGCTTGAGGTTATCTGCACCGGCAAGCTGACCACATACCCGGCGCGGTCGAAGTACCAGATGGTGGTGGACCATATGGAACCGGCAGGCGCCGGTGCCCTGATGGCGCTGCTGGAGGAGCGCAAGAAAAAGCTGGCCGCCGAGGGGTTGTTTGACCCCGCGCGCAAACGGGAAATTCCGTTCCTGCCCAAGGTGATTGGCGTGGTGACATCACCCACTGGCGCTGTGATTCGTGATATCCTGCACCGCCTGAATGACCGTTTCCCGCGCCACGTGCTGGTGTGGCCCGTGCTGGTGCAGGGCGAGGGTGCTGCGGCGCAAGTGGCGGCAGCGATCAAGGGCTTCAACGCCATTGACGGCAGCGGCAGCATCCCGCGCCCGGACGTGCTGATTGTGGCGCGTGGTGGTGGCTCCATCGAGGACCTGTGGTCCTTCAACGAGGAAATTGTGGTGCGCGCTGCAGCCGAGAGCGATATCCCGCTTATCTCCGCCGTTGGGCACGAGACCGACACCACGCTGATCGATTATGCCTCCGACCTGCGCGCGCCCACCCCAACGGGTGCGGCGGAAAAGGCCGTGCCGGTGCGTGAGGAACTGCGGGTCTATATCGCGGATCTTGGCCGCAGGCTGGCGGGCCTTAAGGCCAATATGATCCGCGACCGGGCGGAACGCGTGCGTGGCCTTGCACGCGGCTTGCCGAGCCCACGGGATATCCTGGGCCTCGCCCAGCAGCGCTGGGATGACCTGTCTGAACGCCTGCCGCGCGGGCTGATGGCTGTGGCCAATATCAAATCCGCGCAACTGAACCGGTTGGTGGGCGGCCTGAGTGCGGGGCAGCTGAGGCGACTTGCGGTATACCGGGGCGAACAGCTTAGCTCAAGCGCGCGGCGGCTTGACCCAGCGTACGCGCGCCGCCTTGAGGACCTCGGCAAACGGCTTGAAGCATCTGGCCGCATGCTGGAGAGCCTCTCGTACGAACGTGTGCTTGACCGCGGGTATGCGCTTGTTGAAGACGCCAGCGGCACACCAGTCACCAAAGTGCGCCAGCTTGGGACAGGCGACCAGGTCAAGGTACGTTTCGCGGACGGTGTCAGCGATATGCAAGTGCTGGGTGAGGGCGAGACGCCACCACCCGTGCCGCCGAAGAAAGCGCCAGCAAAAGCAAAGCCAGCACCTGCGCCAAAGACGGGTGACGACAGGCAGGGGAGTTTGCTGTGATACGTGTGAGTGCCGCCGCAATTTTGCCGCCCTTGTGCGCGATCAGGAGTGTCATGAAATACGCAAAACTGAGCAATTTTATCGTCGCCACCTTAATGGCCGTGGCATCCACCAATTTAGCGCAAGCGGTGGACCTTTCCGGCACGGCGTCACAGGGTGGCATGCTATGGGGCAAGGTAGCAGCGGGGACCAAGGTTTCACTGGACGGTGAGCCGGTCAAAGTTGGTCTGGAAGGCAATTTTGTCATCGGCTTCGGCCGCGACGCAGGCCCCGAAGCCAAGCTCGCGCTCTTGCACGCGGATGGCACCGCTGAAGAACAGGTGATCGAGGTCAAGAAGCGCCACTTTGATGTTGAGCAGGTCGACGGCCTGCCGCCCAAAACCGTGACGCCGCCGCCGGAGTGGCACGAACGGCGCGTGAAGGAGACGGGCATGGTGCGAGAGGCCCGCAGCGTGGCGACCGACCAGCTTGATTGGCTGGCAGGGTTTGTGCGCCCGGCCGAAGGGCGGTTCTCCGGCTTCTACGGTAGCCAGCGCATTCTGAACGGCGTGCCCAGAAGCCCGCATTACGGCCTTGATATCGCAGGGCCCATCGGCAGGCCCATTGTAGCGCCTGCTGGCGGCATCGTACGCCTTGCGGTGCCGGATTTCCTGCTTGAAGGTGGTATCGTTATTATCGACCACGGTTTTGGCGTGACATCGACCCTTTTTCACATGAACAGTGTGGATGTGGAAAAGGGGCAGTCGGTAAAACAAGGTGAACAGATTGGCACCATCGGCAAAACCGGGCGCGCGAGCGGCCCGCATGTCGACTGGCGCGTGAATTGGGGAAATGTTCGGCTGGACCCGATCCTGCTGATTGAACCAGAGCCCATGAAAGGGCCGTTTTAGGATTTGCAGATGAAGACTATTTTTTCGGGTTTGATGGCAGCAGCTTGCTTCGCAGCACCGGCCTTTGCGCAAGATGAAAAGCCCTACAGCATTGACGGTTATGTTGGTGTGACAACCGACTACCGCGACCGCGGCCTCTCACTGTCTGACCGTGACCCAACGGTGCGCGGCTCGGTCGGGCTATACCATGACAGCGGCTTTTATGTGGGCGGTGGTTTAGCCGCCATCAGCGACAGCGCTGGCGGCGATGCGCAGGCCAATATTTTTGCTGGTTACAATTTTGAAACAGGCGGTTTCAGCTATGACTTTTCAGTCGAGCTGGACAGCATCCACGGCAGTGGCAGCAGCTTCTATCCTGAGATTACGGGCACCATCTCCCGCGACTTCGGCCTTGCCTATATCCGCACCGGTGTCACCTATTCGCCTGATGGCCGCTGGAGCACGCCGGACAGCAACAGCCTCTATCTGTTCACTGATCTAGAGGTACCTGTGCCCAACATGCCGGAGCTGACGATCATCTCTCGCCTTGGCTATGACATGCGCGAAGATCGCCGCAACCTTTGGGACTACGGCATTGGCCTTTCAGCTTTCATTGAAAGCTTTGAGTTGAGCGTGATGTATGAAAACAGTTCACTCGACGGTGGCCTTGGCAAAGGCGCGGTGATCGGTGGAGTGAAGTTCTACTTCTAAGCTGAGTTTTCCGGTTGCGCTGCCTCAGAAAGCACACGCGCAGCCGGGAATTTCAGGATCACGACAGTCCCCGCACCCTTGACGGAGCGCAGCGCCAAGGTGCCGCCATGAAGCTTCATCAAGCTTTCAACAAGGGGCAAGCCAAGGCCTGTGCCTTCGTGGCTGCGGGTGGCCGTGCTGCCCGCTTGTCCAAAGGGTGTGAGCGCGATCTCGAGCTCATCAGGGTTCATGCCGATGCCATTGTCTTCGACCTCCACCATCAAGGCGCCGTCATCCATGCGGTAGGCCCCGAGGGTGATTTTACCGCCCTCATCAGTGAATTTAACCGCATTGCCAACCACATTGAGAAGGATCTGTTTGCATAGACGATTGTCGGCGCGGAGGTGCGGTAGCCGTGGTGGGAGCGAGGTCTGAACAGTGATGCGCTTCTTGCTTGCGCGCGGGGAGGTGAGGCGCACAACATCGTCAAAGAGGGTCGGCACAGAAACCTCTTCCTCACGCACAATCAGGCGGCCGGATTCGACCTTGGACAGGTCAAGAATGTCGTTGATGATATCGAGGAGCAGCTTGCCGCTCTCGTGAATATGGTCGACATAATCAACATATTGTTTGGCGCCCACCTCGCCATATACCTTGTGCTGCATCATTTCCGAGAAACCGAGGATAGCATTGAGTGGCGTGCGCAGTTCGTGGCTCATGTTCGCGAGGAACTCGGACTTGCTCTTGTTCGCCATTTCGGCATGGTGTTTCGCTTCGGCCATGGCGCGGTTGTGCCTACGCTGCAAAACGAGAAGCACGGTCGTGCCGGCGGCGATGATGAACACAAGTGCAATCAAGAGGCGGCTATAGGCGTTCTCCGCATCCAGTAGTGCGTTTTCTGCCTTCTGTTTTTCGATCATCGTAACGATGCTGGAGCGCATGTCGGTGACGCTGTTCTGGAAGTCGGCGAACTGCGCGTTCAGGAGGCCGCGACGCGCTTTGTTCAGAACCTCAAATGCCTTTTCGTGTTTGCCTTCCGCTGCAAGAATATAGGCTTCCGTCAACTGGTCATTGGCGTCCGTGCCCTCGTAATTAAGGTCCGGGTAGGCCTCATACATGTCCATCACGATTTTGCGGTTCTTGTGTGCCTCATCAACGTTACCAAGCCGCGCATGACCCGCAGCCATCAGGTCATAAAATTCGATATCGAAGCCCGGATCACCGTCAAAATCGTCAATCGCTTCCTTCGCGAGGCGCACGGTCTCCTGATAGTTTTCTTCGTCATAGGCAAGCCATGCAAGACCATAGAGCGCATAGTAGCGACCCTCTGTGTGGCCGTTTTGCTCGATGATGATATCAAGGCCCTTGTAATAGTCCCGTGCGAGGTCCTTTTCACCCACATCGCTTAAAGTGCTTGCGAGGTTGAAAAGGATGGTTTCGCGGTCGAGCGGGATGTGGGCCGCGCTCGCGATCTCGAGTGCGCGTGTGTAGTTGGCCACCATCTCATCCACTTCCTCAACGCTGATATAGATATAGGCGAGGGTGAGATGCGCCAGCATGCGCATGCGCTGGCCGCGGGCGGTGTTCGGCAATTCGGATGTTGCCAAGGTCATGCTGAGGAGGCCTTGAAGCATATCACCAAGGTCCGGGCCAAGGACGGCCATGGCAGAATCTGTCAGGAAAATATTGAGCGGGTCGCCGCTAACCTTCGCGAGCTCACCTGCCTGGAGCACGAGCTTCTCGGCGCCCTTGATCTCACCGTTCAGTGACAGAAGTTCAGCCTGACCAAGAAGGCCGTATATCGCGAGTTCGGTATCTCCATTACGCTCGGCAAGTGCTATGGCTTGAGCGGAGACTGCATCGAGCCCGTCTCTGAGGCCGGTGTCGATATGATAGAAAATCAGGCTTTTCAGCAGGCGTGCCTTGGTGCTGTCCGATTTCGCTGCCGCCAATTGCGCGCGCAGGCTATCAAGCTCAAGGTAGGCATCAAGCCTTTGTTCCATCAGAATTTTAGGGAGAAGCGCCATGGCGCCCGCGCGACCTTCGTCACTGAGGCGTGCGGCAAAGGAGACGGTAGAAGCCAGGAAACAACAAAAACAGAGGGCGAGCAGGCGAAGCCATAGCCGCTGAGAACCGCCTGAATGCATATAGCGCTAACCCTTTCTGCCCCCGCAGGATCGTGCTGTTACTCTGATATTTCATATTTGCTACACTACTGCAAATAGTGCTGCAAATTTAAGCTATGCCCGGAGCGCAAAAGGCTATGAAGCCTTAAGCCGCCACGTGACACCACTCCGCGAGCGCCGGTTCCACCCTCTCCATAATGGACGGCACAAGTGCCGGGCAACTCGCAACGATATGGTCATGCAGTGGTTTTTTTCGGTTGAACATCAGGGCGCGTCCCGTGCCTGTGCTCAGGTGCCCGCCTGCTTCCGCGATGATCAGGTCTGCCGCCGCCACGTCCCAGTCATTCTTTGGCCTGAGGGTCACGCAGCAGTCAAATTGCCCATCCGCGATCTGGCAAATGCGCAGCGCGATGGAGTTTGCCTGTTCGGTGTGCATGGTATCGGGCCATGGTGTTGGCCAGAGCTTCTTGGATTTGAAGGCGCAAGGGTCCCCCATCATGCGGGCAGCAGTGAGATCAGTCTGTTCGGATACCCGGATGTTGAGGCCGTTTTTGGTGGCGCCGCGCCCGGCTTCGGCGAAATAGAAGGCATTTTTCACCGGTGCGTAGAAGGCCGCGATGATGGGTTTACGGTCTTGCACGAGCGCCACGGAAATACCCCAGTCGTCACCGCCACCAAGGAACGCGCGGGTCCCGTCAATGGGGTCCACGATCCAGAGTCGGCCACAGCGCAGCCGGTCGGAATGGTCCTCGGTTTCTTCCGACAGCCAGCCGTAACCAGTGCGGTTTTGCATCAAGGTCGTGCGCAGAAATTCGTCAACCGCCATATCGGCTTCCGATACGGGATTGTTGGGCGATTTGTCCCACTGGTGGATATCGCGGGCGAAATAGGAAAGCGCAATGCGCCCGGCTTCCTCGGTGACACGGCGCACAAGGCGGGCATCATCCGCTAGGTTCCACGGGCACGTGGTTTCGTCAAAAGGGTCGGCGCTACTTGTCACTACTGCCTCTGGTGTGTGGCTCAAGACGGTGCGGCGGCTCTCAGGCCCCCGCAATCATCATACCGTCAATCCGGATGGTTGGTGAATTAGTGCCATACCGGAACTCAAGGTCTGATGCTGGCACAAGATGCCTGAACATTTCCTTAAGGTTGCTTGCGATCGTAATTTCACTGACCGCGCCGTCAAGCCTGCCGTCCTTGATGCGGAAGCCTGCGGCTCCCCGGCTATAGTCGCCCGTGACGCCGTTCACACCCATGCCGATGAGCTCGGTCACATACACGCCGTCTTTGATGTCTGCCATCAGTTCTTCCGGGCTCATGGTGCCGGGCTCAAAATACAGGTTGCTTGTCGAGATGCCGGGCGGGGAGGATGTGCCGCGGCTCGCGTGCCCGGTAACCTCGAGCCCCAGTTGCTTGGCGGTGGCGGCATTCAAAAGCCACGTTTTGAGCACGCCGTCTTCAACCAGATGCTGTTTGCTGACAGCAACACCTTCGCCGTCGAACATCTTGCTCTGCAGGCCGCGAACGCGCAGCGGGTCATCGGTGATGGTAACGCCGGGCGCAAAAATCGCCTCACCCATCTTGTCCTTGAGGAAGCTGGACCCGCGCGCGACGCTTGAACCGTTGATCGCGCCCGAGAAGTGGCCCAGCATGGAGTTGGCAACACGTGGCGCAAACACCACCGGCAACTTGCCAGATGGCATGCGTGTTGGCGACAGGCGCTTGACCGCGCGTTCGCCCGCCTCCCTGCCCACCCACTCGGGGCTCATCAGGTCCTTGAAGTGGCGGGCGGAAGTGAATTCATAGTCCCGCTCCATCCCGGTGCCTTCACCCGCGATGGCGGATGAAGAGATGGAGAAGCTGCTGCCCTGATAGTGACCGGCAAAACCATGGCTGGTGGCCAGTGTGATCGCCCAGCTGGAGGCACTTGCGCCCGCGCCCGATGATTTGGTCACGCCCTTGACCGCGCGTGTAGCGTCCTCCGCCGCGCGGGCGAGGTCGGCCAGTTCTTCGGCGCTTACGTCGGTGCTGTCATATAGGTCGAGCTTGGCAAAGGCGCCCTTGTGCAGTCGGTCTTCTGGCGCGAGGCCGCAGTAGTCATCATCCGGTACTGCTTTGGCCATCGCGATGGTGCGTTCCACCAGCGCCTTCAGGCTGGCTTCCCGGCGGTCGCTTGTCGACACGCTGGCCTGCTTGTGGCCTATCATGACGCGCAGGCCAATATCCTCACCTTCCGAGCCTTCAACATCTTCAAGCTTGCCTTCGTGCCATGATACGCCGCGGGAGCGGGCGTCAACCGCCACAGCGTCCGCCGCATCGGCGCCAGCCTTGATCGCTTTTGAGACAAGGTCGGAAAGAAGGTCGAGGGTGCTGTCAGCCATAGAAAATCCTGAAGACTACTTGAGAAAAACCGTGCGCGCCAATAAGCCACAACTGGCGCGCAGGTTCAACGGCTACTTCCCTGAGCTCAGGGGTTAGCTCAGGTGTTTCTCGAAAAAGGCGAGGGTGCGGGCCCAGGCAAGTTCAGCCGCATGGGCGTCATAACGCGGAGTGGTGTCGTTATGGAAGCCATGGTTCGCGCCTTCATACATGTGCATCTCATAGTCCTTTCCGTTGGCCTTGAGCGCTTCTTCATAGGCGGGCCAGCCCGCGTTCACGCGTTCGTCCAATTCGCCAAGGTGGATAAGAAGCGGAGCCTGAATGGCGGGCACATCCTCTGCAGGGACGCCGCCACCGTAAAAAGGTACTGATGCCTTGAGGCTCGGGATTTTAGCCGCCAGCCGGTTCGAGACACTGCCGCCAAAACAGAAGCCCACACAGCCCACATTGCCGGTGGAGGCTTCATGGTTTTGCAGGAAAGTGACGGCGGCGGCGAAATCTTCCACCATTTCACCGGTATCGCGCTGGCGCTGCATGGTGCGGCCATCATCGTCATTGCCCGGATAACCACCAAGGGGGTAAAGCGCATCTGGCGCGAAAGCGATATAACCTGCAACGGCAACCCGACGGGCCACATCGCGGATATAGGGGTTGAGGCCGCGGTTTTCATGGATCACCACAACGCCCGGCTTCTTGTGCGCGGCTGAAGCGTCTTTTGGCATCACAAGATAGCCCATCATGTCACCGGCGCCCTTGGGCGACTGGTAGGGTACATCTTCCGCCATGATGCGTTCATCATCCGCCTTCACTTGTTCAGCGAGTGCGTAATTGGGCAGCACGCTTTCAGCGAGCGCCGCGACCGTCAGGCCGCCAACGGCATAGGCGCTCAGGCGTTCAAAAAACGTGCGGCGTGACATCAGCCCATGGGCATATTTGTCATAGAGGTCGAGGATTTCCTGTGACGGTTTGATTGGCGTGTGTTGCATGATGGCTTCCCTTGATGAGGCAATTCACTCGGAACACTGAACGTTTGCACAGTCCTAGCACAGCTTCCGCACACTCAGGGCATGACATTCTCGGGAGCTAGGGCGGTGGGCGCTGAACTAGCGACCGACGCCCTTGTTGCTGATGACAGCTTCCGCGCGCTCAAGATGGCCGAGTTTGCGGTAAGCATCCGCCACCACGAGGCGTAGGGCCGGTGTGCGGGTGATCGAGCTTGCTTCAAACATGTCCACTACATGTTGCCAGGCCTCGGTCGCAGCGTCATTGCTGCCAGACCGGGCCAGAAGGTCGCCTTTGAGCACATAAAGCTTGCTGGCAAACTCAAGTGCGCCGGGCACGAGGAGGTATCCGGGGTCTTCACCTTCGAAGTGCGCAGCGGCTTCTCGCATGTAAGTGGTGGCCAGCGCATTTTCCGATTTTGCGATCGCGAGCTCTGCCTTCAGCAGACGTGTCTTGTGCGCACTCAGGCGGCGGCTTGTGCGGCTCATGTCGGTCGACAGGGCCTGCATGATCTGTTCGTCTGCGACCGCAAGCATGTCGCCCGCGCCAAACAGGTCGCCCGCGCCCAGAAGGATTTCAGCGCTGTCGCGGTAGACGTCAGCGGAATCCGCGAGCCACATGATGTTAGAGGGGTCCTGCGCGGTCAGTCCGTCAAAGGTTTCGCGCGCCGATGCCAGCAGTTGCAATGCCTTGTCTGTGTTGCCTTGCCTCTGTTCAATGGAAGCCAAAACCTGCTGGTTCATGGCTGACCGGCGCAAAATGCGGTAGTTCCGCGGCTCTTTGCGCAACAGGCTAATGTATATCGTGTGCCGGCTCAGCAGAGCTTCCTTGGCTTCGATATTGCGGCCAAGCGCCAGATAACAGTTTGCGAGGAAATAATAGCTGCTGGCCAGATTGACCCAGTGTTCTTCCTCGTCCGGTTTCATCTCGACGACAAGGCGGCGCAGGGCGACGCTGGTGCGGCAACGCTCCAGCGCCTCAAACGGCTTGCCAAGCGGCACATACTGAAGGTCACAGAGGTGCGCCTCGGAATCGGCGACCTCTTCTTCCCAGTGACCAACAGGGGCAGGGGCGTTCTGGTCCTGCGAGGTGGGGTTGGTCTCTAGGGCGATGCGGGTCAAGCGCAGTCGTTCAAGGAAGTCCTTCTCTGCTGCGGCATAGTCGCCTTGGCGGCGGCTCAGGTAGCCGGTGAAGAAAAGGGACGTCTGCAGGCGCGAGATTGCGGTAGAATCGTTCGGGAAACGTTTGAACAGGTCCCACGCCCAGTTTTGCGCGGTGTCGAAATATTCGCGGGCGCGGGTGCTCTCGCCCTGCCGCTCAAGGGCTTGCCCGAGGCGAAGGTATGCTGCGATCAGCTGTCCGGTTTGCGACAGGCTCATGTTCTCGAGCCCCACGCGGTCCAACTGGCGCACGATCTTTTCCGACATGCTTTCAAGCACGGAAACGCTGCCTGCGGTGATCAGTTCGTCGTATACCGACGACATCACAAATACAGTCAGCTCTTCCAGTTGTGCCGCGGAGCGCTGCGCCTCTCGGCTCTTGGTTTCGGCGAGCTGTTGCGCAACTTCCGCACGCTTGCGCGCGGTGTGTGCGTCCAAAGCGAGCGCGCCCATGCAAGCCATGCCGACGGAGGCCGCAACAGCAAGTGTGGCAATGCGCCGATGCCGGAACTGGTTTTCGCGCCGCACAAGGTCATTGAGGCCAATCCGCAGCATACCTGCAACCAGCTTCAGCACCGCGTAGCGTTTGCCGTCGCCTTCCTCGCGTGCGTCGGCCGCCAGGTTTTCGGCCGATACTTTGGCAAAGACACCGTCGCCGGTGAACTGGAGACGGAGCGCGTCCGGGAAACATTCCTCGCTCGGGTTATCAGCAAACGGGGTGCCGCCCACGATCACACAGAGGATATTGCCTTCATTGCGGACGCGTTTGAACTCGGCAATCTCACGGTTGACGAGCTTGGAGCGCGTGGCATCGGGGGAGCAGATAACAATGAGAAACTCACTGTCCGCAAGTGCTTCAAAGATGCGGTCGGTCATGTGCCCGGTGGCGGGCAGGTCTTCGCGGTCGCGGAAAAAGTGGCCGAGACGCTTGGGCAAGGGCCCCAGCGGGTGTTTGGCACGAATGTGGTTGGGCAAGCGGTAACGCTCAAGCGACTTCAAAAGCCACGCAGCCCAGGCATCATCCTTGTGGCTGTAGCTTATGAACGCTTTATATTTAAACCCACTCTGCACCACGTCCGTCACAGTTGCCCCCTTACGCGAGCACACAAGCAGTACCCATCTGCTGGAGCGCCCTGATCCTTTATTTAGCACCGGACAGGGTTATTATTTCGTTACCATGACGTTTTGCGCAACAATTTTCGGAAAATTGAAAATATATTACACGGGAAAAGGAAAACTTGTGTGCACTTATGCACTTAGCGTGGAGAGAATTCGCTAATTCCGTGTTCAAATGCTCAGATTTGCAGTTGCGCTATTTCCAGATCGCTTTGCCGTCACCGGGGATGCCAAGGCTTTCCCACAGCGCATCCACCTTCGAGACCACGTTTTCTTCCATGTAAATCTCACGGCCCCATTCGCGGTGGGTCTCGTTGCCCACCTTGTTGGTGGCGTCAAGGCCCAGCTTGCCGCCAAGGCCGCTTTCGGGTGAGGCGAAGTCGAGATAGTCGATCGGCGTGTTCTCAACGGTCACGATATCGCGCACCGGGTCCATGCGGGTGCTGATCGCCCACATCACATCCTTCCAGTCGCGCGCGTTGATGTCATCATCCACCACAATGACAAATTTGGTGTAAACAAACTGCCGGAGGAAGGACCACACGCCTTGCATCACGCGTTTGGCGTGGCCGGCATAAGCCTTTTTCATGCTGACAACCGCAATGCGGTAGCTGCAACCCTCGGGCGGCAACCAGAAATCGGTGATCTCCGGGAACTGCTGCTGCAGGAGGGGAATGAACACCTCGTTGAGCGCCTCACCAAGGATGGCGGGCTCGTCTGGCGGGCGACCGGTGTAGGTGGACAGGTAAATCGGCTTCTCGCGCATGGTGATCGCGCTGATGGTGAAGACCGGGAATTTTTCCACGCTGTTATAATAGCCGGTATGGTCGCCGTAAGGCCCCTCATCGCGGTAGTCTTCAAGGCTTACATGGCCTTCAAGCACAATCTCTGCCGTGGCGGGCACCTGCAGCGGCACGGTCTTGCAGTCCACGAGCGGCACTTTTTTGCCGCGCAACAGGCCCGCGAACTGATATTCGCTCAGGGTATCCGGCACCGGTGTGACGGCGGCAAGGATGGTGCCCGGATCCGCACCGATGACGACAGCGGCCGGTATCGGCTCGCGCTTCACATCTTTCCAGCGCTGGTATTGCTGCGCGCCGCCACGGTGTTTGAGCCAGCGCATCAGCGTCTGGTTCTTCGACACCTTCTGCATGCGGTAGATGCCGAGGTTATAATTATCCTCAGCCTTGTCCGATGGGCCTTTTGTTACCACGAGCGGCCAGGTGATCAGCGGCGCGGGCTCACCCGGCCAGCAGGTCTGGATCGGGAGTTTATCGAGGTCGATATCATCGCCCGTCAGCACCACTTCCTGCACCGGGCCATGCTTCACCTTTTTCGGGCGCATCGACAGCACTTGTTTGGCCAGCGGCAGCAGTTCAAGCGCATCCTTGATACCGCGTGGTGGCTCGGGCTGACGCAGGAAGGCGAGGGTTTCACCCACTTCCCGAAGCTCATGCGGCTCGCGGTTCATGCCCCAGGCGACACGTTCAACGGTGCCAAACAGGTTGACCAGCACCGGCATGTCCGACTTCTCGCCGCGCTCGTTGACCACATTTTCAAAGAGGATCGCCGGGCCACCAGCATGCAACACGCGGGTCTGGATTTCCGTAATCTCAAGCTCGGTCGACACCTGCTCGCTTACACGAACAAGGCGGCCCTCACGCTCAAGCCGGTCAATAAAATCTCTGAGTGAATCGTAAGCCATGGAAGCCGTTATAGTGCGGCCCTTTGGCCCCGCCAAGCGGTTAGTCGCACCCTGCGGTAAAAATCCGCACCGGGAAGGCGCCGCCGACATAATAGGCGAGCTCAGCGGGTTCCGTAATGTCAAACAGCAGGATATCGGCGCGTTTACCTGCTTCCAAAGTGCCGCGGTCGTCACCAAGCCTCAGCGCACGCGCACCGCCGATGGTGATGGCGCGCAGCGCTTCCTCAGGTGTCAGGCCAAAAAAGGTGCAGCCCATATGCAGCATCAGCTGGAGCGAAAGCACGGGGCTTGAGCCCGGGTTGGCGTCGGTCGCCAGCGCGATGGTCACGCCGTGTTTGCGAAAGAGATCAATGGGCGGTTTTTTGGTGTCCTTCAGCACATAAAACGCACCCGGCAGCAGCACGGCGACCGTACCAGCTTCGGCCATCGCTTTTGCGCCGGCTTCATTTGTGTGTTCAAGATGGTCGGCCGACATGCCGCCAAACTTGGCGGACAGCGCAGCGCCAGAGAGGTCCGATAGTTGGTCGGCATGCAGCTTCACGCGCAAGCCGTGTTTGATCGCCGCCTCGAATACCCGTGTTGTTTGCTCGGGCGAAAAGGCGATACCTTCACAGAAGGCGTCCACACAGTCGGCCAGCTTCTCATGCGCGACCGCCGGGATCATTTCATTACACACAAGGTCGATATAACCGTCCGGGTTGCCCTTGTATTCGGGCGGTAGCGCGTGGGCGCCAAGGAAGGTGGTGTGGATGTCCATATCCGCCATCTCGCCCGCCTTTCTTGCAGCGCGTAGCATCTTCAGCTCATCGTCAAGCGTCAGGCCATAACCGGATTTGACCTCGACAGTCGTGACGCCTTCCATCTTGAGCCGCGCGAGGCGTTTGGCGGCCGACGCCGCAAGCTCATCCTCGCTCGCGTCCCGCGTGGCCGTCACGGTCGAGAGGATGCCGCCACCACGCTTGGCGATTTCCTCATAACTTACGCCGTTCAGGCGTTCCTCAAACTCGCGTGCGCGGTTGCCGCCATAAACGATATGGGTGTGGCAGTCGGTAAAGCCGGGCAGGGCCCAGTGGCCGTCAGCGTCAATCTCCTCCCGCGCGTCGCCGCCGGTGAAACCATCCGCGGGCCCCACGTACGCGAGTCGTCCATCCAATGTGGCAATCACCCCGCCCAAAACCGCACCATAAGGCGCGCGGCCCTCGACCATAGTGGCGATGTTCACATTGCGGATGATCAGGTCATACATGGGCTTGGCGTCCTTCCGGCTCATCATGGTGGCGGGTTTATCACATCTGCCGCTTGACAGAAAGCCTCACTTGTACAAACCTGTATATACAAGTTGGAGGCAGGCATGCAAAAACATTATTTCAAAGATGGGCTGATCGGGGCTAATTGGGCGTCGGACATTTGCCTGCATGTGGATGCTGACGGCCTGGTCACCAAGGTCGAAACTGGTGTTATTCCGCCCAGGGGTATTGTGGCACACGCCACCGTGCTGCCCGCGATGCCCAACCTACATAGCCATGCCTTCCAGCGCGCCTTTGCGGGCCTAGCCGAATTCAGGACGCCGGGACAGTCCGACTTCTGGAGCTGGCGCACCGCCATGTATCATTTCGCGGCGCACATGACGCCCGAGGCGGTGGAGGTGATCGCATCCGCGCTGTATATCGAGATGCTGAAGGCGGGTTATTCCGCGGTCGGTGAGTTTCACTATCTGCACAACAGCCATGTGGACCAAGCGCTTGCCATGTCAGACGCCATCATTACGGCAGCGGAACAAACGGGCATTGCGCTCACGCACCTGCCGGTTCTTTACCAGACAGCGGATTTTGGCGGTGTGCCCGCGAGCAAGGGCCAGGCGCCTTTCCTGCATGCGGACGGCGAGTATGACCGGCTGCTCAAGATTTTGAAGCCGCGCCTCAAGGGGCGCAACAAACTCGGCCTTTGTTTCCACAGCCTGCGTGCGGTGCCGGAAGAGGCGTTTGCGCCTGCCATCGCGACCATGGACAGCCTTGATGACAGTGCCCCCATCCATATCCATATCGCGGAGCAGATGCGCGAGGTGGAAGCCTGCGTGAAGTCCACCGGAAAGCGCCCTGTGGAGTGGCTGCTGGCAAACCAGAATGTGGACGCGCGCTGGTGCCTCATCCACGCAACCCATGTGAATGAGGCCGAATGGCGCGGTATAGCTGAGCGCGGCGCGGTTGTGGGCCTGTGCCCGGCGACGGAAGCCAATCTCGGTGACGGTATTTTTCCCGCCGCCGAATTCATGGCCGCGGGCGGGCGCTTCGGCATTGGCTCAGACAGCCATATCAGCATCGACCCGCGCGAGGAACTCAGGCTGCTTGAGTACGGCCAGCGCCTCACGCGTCAAGCCCGCACGGTGCTGACGGGCGAGGGCGGCGGCCATACGGGCGAATTTCTGTGGGCGCAGGCAGCAAAAGGGGGCGCGCAGGCGCTCGGCCAGCCCATCGGCGAAATCGCTGTTGGTAAACGCGCTGACCTCATCGTGCTGGACCGCACCTGCCCCACCTTTGCAGGCGCAAGTTATGCGCAGGTGGTGGACGCTTTTGTCTTTGCGGGCCAACCGAATCCGGTGAGCGACGTGATGGTCGCTGGCGAGTGGGTAGTGAGGGCGGGCAAACACGCCAAAGAGGATGAGGTGTTTGCGCGGTATGGCGAGCTTGTCGGCCGCATCGCCGCGAAGATGGAGGGCGTGGAATGACCCTGCCGCTGCCACGCTACGAACAGGTCAAACGCCATATTATGGACGGCATTGAGGCTGGTTCCTATGTGGCCGGTGACAAGCTGCCGAGCGAGAACGAGTTGGTGCGCGCCCTCGGTGTTTCCCGCATGACGGTAAACCGCGCACTCAGGGAGTTGACGGAAGAAGGCCATATTCTGCGCCGCGCGGGCATGGGCAGCTTTGTCGCTGATCGCCGCATGCGTGGGCACGCGGCGGATATCCTGAGCATCCGCGACGAGCTTGCCGCACGCGGTGAGGTCTGGTCCGCCGATGTGCTGGCGCTTGAGGCGCGGGCGCTGCCGAAAGACATCGCGGCCGAGTTTGGCTGGGCCGAGGGCACGGAGGCTTATTACCTGCTTGTGCTCCACAAGGGCGACAACACGCCGATGGAGCTGGAGGAACGCTGGGTGAACCCGAGCATCGCGCCAGAGCTGACCATGCAGGATTTCACCGCACAAACACCGACCGATTACCTACTGGCGGTCGCCCCGCTTCTGCGTGCCGAGCATGTGGTGCGCGCGGTGGGCGCGTCGGCGCGGGAAGTCAAATACCTTGAGATTGACCGCGGCAGCCCGTGCCTTGAAATCGGCCGCCGCACCTGGACCGGGGAACGGGTCGCCAGCTACGCGCGGCTCCTCTACCCCGGTGACAGATACGAACTGACGGCGCGCTTTTCGCCCGTCGGCGCTTCAAACAACACATAGAACACCCGTCAAGAAGGGACTGAATGCCATGAAAAACCGCCCCGATATCCACGCGCCGCATGGTGCGACGCTTACGTGCAAAAGCTGGGCAACCGAAGCGCCGATGCGCATGCTGATGAACAACCTTGATCCCATGGTGGCTGAAAACCCTGAGGAACTGGTGGTTTACGGCGGTATCGGCCGCGCTGCGCGGAACTGGGAGTGTTATGAGACCATCGTCTCCACACTCAAGGGTATGGAGGAGGATGAGACCCTTCTGGTGCAATCCGGCAAGCCGGTCGGCGTTTTCCGCACGCACACGGATGCGCCGCGGGTGCTGATCGCCAACTCCAACCTCGTGCCTGCGTGGGCGAACTGGGACCACTTCAATGAGCTCGATAAAAAAGGGCTGATGATGTACGGCCAGATGACCGCGGGTTCATGGATTTATATCGGCAGTCAGGGCATCGTGCAGGGCACCTATGAAACCTTTGTCGAGATGGGCCGCCAGCACTTCGGCGGCAGCCTCAAGGGTAAATGGATTTTGACCGCGGGCCTCGGCGGTATGGGCGGCGCGCAGCCGCTGGCGGCAACCATGGCGGGCGCAAGCTGCATGGCGATCGAATGTCAGGAAAGCCGAATCGAATACCGGCTCAAGACCGGTTATCTCGATACCCGCGCCGACACGGTTGAGGAAGCGCTGGAGATCATCGAACGCGCCCACAGCCAAGGTAAGGCTGTCTCCGTCGGTGTGCTGGGTAACGCCGCTGAAATCCTGCCGGAAATGGTGAAAAAAGGCATCCGCCCCGACGCGCTAACGGACCAGACCTCCGCCCACGACCCGGTGAACGGCTACCTGCCGATCGGCTGGACGGTGGAGGAATGGTTCACGAAGCGCGAGACCGACCCGAAAGCCGTCGCCGCGGTCTCCAAACCCTCGATGGCGGTGCACGTGCAGGCGATGCTTGACTATCACCGCATGGGCGTGCCGACGGTCGATTACGGCAACAATATCCGTCAGGTCGCCTTTGACGAGGGCGTGAAGGACGCCTTTGATTTCCCTGGTTTTGTGCCGGCTTATATCCGCCCGCTCTTCTGCCGTGGCATCGGCCCGTTCCGCTGGGCGGCGCTTTCGGGCGACCCGGAGGATATCTACAAGACCGACCAGAAGGTGAAGGAACTGATCCCCGATAACCCGCACCTGCATAACTGGCTTGATATGGCGCGCGAGCGTATCCAGTTCCAGGGCCTGCCCGCGCGCATCTGCTGGGTGGGGCTTGGCGACCGACACCGCCTTGGCCTGGCCTTCAACGAGATGGTCAAAAACGGGGAGTTGAAGGCGCCGGTCGTGATTGGCCGTGACCACCTTGATAGTGGCTCGGTCGCGAGCCCGAACCGGGAAACCGAAGCGATGAAAGACGGCTCTGACGCTGTATCCGACTGGCCGCTTCTGAACGCGCTTCTCAATACCGCATCAGGCGCCACATGGGTCAGTCTGCACCACGGTGGCGGCGTTGGCATGGGCTACAGCCAGCACTCGGGCGTTGTGATCCTGTGTGACGGCACCGAAGCTGCCGCGAAACGCGTGGGCCGTGTGCTGTGGAACGACCCGGCGACGGGCGTGATGCGCCACGCCGACGCGGGGTACGAGATCGCGCAGGAGTGCGCGCGGGAAAAAGGCCTCAACCTGCCAATGCTGGCAAAGTAAGAGAGTAGGGCAGTTTATGAGCAAACATCAGATGGTCCGCAAAGCGGGTGAGTTCAGCCTTCAGGACCTGAGGCATATATACGAGAAACCGACAGAACTGGCGCTTGACCGGTCCGACCAGGGCCGGATCGAGGAAGCCCGCAAAACGGTGACCGACCTCATCAGTCGCGGCGAGACCGCTTACGGCATCAACACAGGCTTCGGCCTGATGGCGAACACGCGCATCAAATCGGCCGATGTGGAACGCCTGCAGGAAAACCTTGTGCTCTCGCACGCGACCGGCACGGGCGAACCGCTCAAAGACGGCGTCGTGCGGCTTGTGCTGGCGCTCAAGTCCACCTCACTCGCGCAGGGGCATTCGGGCGTGCGGCCCAAACTGATTGATGCACTTCTGGCGCTGCTTGCCCATGAGGTATACCCGGTCATCCCGGCGAAGGGTTCGGTTGGTGCATCGGGCGATTTGGCACCACTCGCGCATATGTCCGCGGTGCTGCTGGGTTACGGCGAGGTGCGCCATGCGGGCAAGGTGATGCCGGCCAAGGACGGCCTCAAGCTCGCGGGGCTTGAGCCCATGGCGCTTGAAGCCAAGGAAGGCCTCGCGCTTCTCAATGGCACGCAGGTTTCAACCGCGCTGTCGCTCTCGGGTCTGTTCGAGATCGAGAATGTGTTTGCTTCCGCCATGGTCGCGGGCGCGATGAGTGTCGACGCGATGAAAGGCAGCGATGTGCCCTTTGATGCACGCATCCATGCCGTGCGTCGCCAGCAGGGGCAGATCGATACCGCGGCCACCTACCGCGCGCTGCTTGAGGGGTCCGAGATCCGCCACAGTCATGACGACTGCGAAAAAGTGCAGGACCCTTATAGCCTCCGCTGTCAGCCACAGGTGATGGGCGCCGCGCTTGGTGTGATGCGGCAGGCGGCAGAAACCCTGCTCACCGAAGCCAACGCGGTGACCGACAACCCGCTTATCTTCCCCGATGAGGGTGACATCCTTTCCGGCGGTAACTTCCACGCCGAACCGGTGGCGATGGCCGCTGACATGCTGGCAATCGCGGTGTCCGAGATCGCATCGATTTCTGAACGTCGCACCAGTCTGCTGGTGGACCCCAAGATGTCTGGCCTGCCGGCGTTCCTCGTCAAGGACGGTGGCCTCAACTCCGGCTTCATGATCGCGCAGGTTACGACCGCTGCGCTGGTGAGCGAGAACAAGACCTACGCCCACCCCGCGAGTGTCGATTCGATCCCCACGTCCGCGGGGCAGGAGGACCATGTATCGATGGCGACCTTCGCCGGACGCCGCCTGCATGACATGGCCGAGAACGCGGGCGCGGTGATCGCCATCGAACTTCTCGCGGCGGCGCAAGGGGTTGACTTCCACAGGCCGCTCCGGTCCAGCGAGACGCTTGAGAGCGTGCATGCCCTCATTCGGGAATTGGTGGATTTTTACGAGGAAGACAGGTATTTTGCGCCGGATATAGAAGCCGTGCGTCGCTTGGTAGCGGCAGGCACCCTCAACCGATTTGTGGATACGCTGCTGCCCTCGACCCACCTCGGGAGCATTAGATTTTGAGTGCCAAGTATAATCTGAGCCGGGGCGATAGTCCCCTCGTTGTTTCCATGCCGCATTGCGGTGAAGCGCTCGGCCCGTTCGCCGGGCGCATGACAGCTGCTGCTTGCCAGATCGCGGATACCGACTGGCATTTGCCGCGCCTTTACGGCTTCCTCACTGACCTTGATGCCACGGTGCTGTCGGCTGAATTTTCACGCTATGTGATCGACCTCAACCGCGACCCGTCGGGCAAAAGCCTGTACCCCGGCCAGAACGTCACTGAACTGTGCCCCACCAGCACTTTCGCTGAAGAGCCGATCTACAAGCCGGGTGAGGAACCAAACAGTGTGGAAGTGCGGGAACGCGCTGAGACCTATTGGCACCCGTACCATACCGCCCTGATGGCGGAGCTTGAGCGCGTGAAGGCCATGCACGGCTATGCGCTTCTGTGGGACGCACACTCCATCCGCTCCCACGTGCCGCGTTTCTTTGATGGCCGCCTGCCGGACCTCAACCTTGGCACCAATGACGGCGCGTCCTGTGACCTTGTCCTTGCCGAACAGGTTTATGCCGCCGCGCGGGAAGCCGCAGGTTTCACCAGTGTGCTCAACGGTCGCTTCAAGGGTGGTTACATCACCCGCCGTTATGGCAGCCCGCTGGATGACGTCCACGCCATCCAGCTTGAGCTGGCGCAGGTGACATACATGGACGAGAGCCATCCGTTCGCGTACCGGGAGGAGCTCGCGAACAAAGTCGCCGCACCCATCCGCCGCATGATGGAAGCCATGCTTGCGTGGCGGCCAGAGGTCGCGAAGCTTAAATCCAGCGCCTGACGCTTGCCTTATAGGCCAGGTATTCCTCACCGAAAGCTTCGGTGAGCATACGTTCCTCCCGGCGGATGAAATAATGCTGGATGAGTGCAATGAAGGCGATGATCGGGATCACCGGCGACCACCCGCCGGTGAGGGGCCACAGGCCCACTAGCAAAAGCACCATCGCCAGATACATCGGGTTGCGCGTGTATCTGTAAGCGCCACCCGTCACGAGCTTTTCTGATCGCTCGCCCGGGAAGAATGTGGTGCCGGATGCGATGAACCGGTTCTTCTCCCGGAACGCCATCCACACCGCAAAAGCGCAGAGCGGCAGGCCGTAAAAATGCGCGAACGACTGCCCGGTCTCCATCCGCCCCAGAATATGCATCGCGATGGCCGCAAGGATCATCAGGTGCGGCGGGAAAATA
Organism: Kordiimonas gwangyangensis DSM 19435 = JCM 12864; assembly: GCF_000375545.1. Taxonomy (GTDB): domain Bacteria; phylum Pseudomonadota; class Alphaproteobacteria; order Sphingomonadales; family Kordiimonadaceae; genus Kordiimonas; species Kordiimonas gwangyangensis. Next base: position 347,732 of record NZ_AQXF01000005.1, on the reverse strand, counting down.
CGGTAGGGATTGTCTTTCGATAGCCTGCCCATCTTTCACCTCACTTCGCGAACAGTTGGCTTGGGTCCTTGAAGGCCTTGAATTCAAGCGCATTGCCGGCGGGGTCGAGGAAGAACATGGTGGCCTGTTCACCCACCTCTCCCTCGAACCGGATGCCGGGCTCGATGATGAATTCAACCTCAGCCGCCGCTAGCCGCGTTGCGAGGCTGTGCCAGTCTTCCCAGTCGAGCACCACACCATAGTGGAAGCTGGGCACCGCCTTGCCGTCCACATCGTTATGGTCCGGCTGACCGACGGGGGTGCCGAGATGCACTACAAACTGGTGGCCGAAGAAATCGAAATCCACCCACCGGTCGGACGACCGCCCCTCGGGGCAGCCCATCATATCACCATAGAAGGCCCGCGCGGCCGCAAGGTCATCAACGGGTACGGCAAGATGGAAGGGCTGCACCATGATGGCTCTCCTTACTTTTTCATCAGGTCCATGACCGCGATGGTCATGGCCTCAACACCGGCCTTGATCGAAGGCTCAGGCGCGATCTTGAAGAAGGGCGAGTGGTGGCCAGCAACCGCAGGGCCGCCGTTTTTCGCTTCCTCGAACCACTCGGGCAGGGTGCCGCCCACATAGAAATAGAAGCCCGGCACGTCTTCTTCGGTCATGGTGAACTCGGAGAAATCCTCCGCGCCCATGCCGCGCTGCACGTATGGCAGCAGCTTGTCTTCGCCCAGCTTTTCCTTGAGTGCTGCATCAACACGCGCGGTCAGTGCGTCGTCGTTCACCGTCGTCGGTGCGCTTGTCACTGAAAGCTCGACGGTCGGCAGCATGTCTTCCGGCAGGCCAGCGACACGACCAGTGTTCTCGGCAATGCGCTTGATGCCTTGAAGCAGCTGCGCGCGCACTTCTTCGTCGTTCGAGCGCACAGTCAGGGTCAGCTTGGCCTCGTCCGAGATGATGTTGTTCTTGGTGCCCGCGTGGAAGGTGCCCACGGTCACAACACCCGGCGACAGTGGCGAAATCTCGCGCGAGACCAGCGTCTGCAGCGCGTTCACGATCTGCGCGCCAATCACGATCGGGTCCTTGCCTTGGTGCGGGGACGCGCCGTGGGTGCCCACGCCGTGCACGGTGATGTGCACGCTGTCAGACGACGAGAACATGATGCCCGGCTTATAGACAACCTTGCCCGCAGGCACACCTGCCGCCACATGAAGCGCCAGCGCATAATCCGGCACACCGAAGCGGCCATAGATATCGTCCTTGATCATCGCCTTCGCGCCCGAGATCACTTCTTCCGCCGGTTGGCCCACCAGCATCAGGGTGCCGGACCATTTGTCCTTGTGCGCCACAAGGCGGCGCGCGGTGCCAATGAGGCTCGTGATGTGCATGTCGTGGCCGCAGGCATGCATCACCGGCATCTCAACGCCGTTCATGTCCGTTTGGGTAACCGTGGATTGGTATTCAAGGCCGGTGTTTTCCTTGACTGGCAGGCCGTCCATGTCGGCGCGCACCATCACGAGGGGGCCGTCACCATTTTTCATCATGGCAACCACGCCTGTGCCAGCCACGCCAGTGGTGACATCAAAACCAAGGCCCTTCAGCTCATCCGCAATCTTGGCCGACGTGCGGGTCTCGCGGAAGGAAAGTTCCGGGTTTTTGTGGAAGTCCAGGAACAGGCTCTCAAGGTAGCCGTAATCGTCGGCAACTTCTTTGTTCAGGTCGCTTGCCATGCCCGGCGCGCTGATAGCTGTCGCCAGCATGAAGGCGGCGGTGTGTTTCAGGTATTTCATGTGTCTACTCCCCGTGAGCTGATTTTGTGATGGTCGCTTTTGGCGGATATTTGTGCACATCAGACGGGGGCTTGGCAATGGAAGCTTGCTGTCGAATTTTTGCGGATTGGGAACGGCGCCAAATTTTTTTTATGCCGCGCGAGATTGTGTCGTTGACTCGGGGGAGGGCCTTGGGTATTCACGGCGGCGGAGAGGTGGCCGAGTGGCTTAAGGCGCTCGCCTGCTAAGCGAGTTGGGGCTAACGCCCCTCGCGGGTTCGAATCCCGTCCTCTCCGCCACTTAAAAAGCCACCTGCCACGGTGGCTTTTTTTATGTCTCCTGCACAAGCGTCACATCATGCAGGCACGTAGGTGAGCCTGATCACCTCATTGCCGATACGGTCCTGAGCCACAAGGCGCAGGCGCGGGCCGGGGCCGGGGAACAGGGGTGCGCCGCTGCCGAGGATGACGGGGTGCGTATAGAGCCGGTATTCGTCAATGAGGCCGAGGTCCATGAAGCTTTTGGCAAGCTTGGGGCCGGAGACTGAAATCTCGCCCGTGTGTTCCGCCCTCAATGTGCGGGCAAAGCTTTCAATGTCTTGCTTGATGAGGGTCGTGTTTGGCCCTGTGGCCGCAAGCGAGTTGGAGATGACCCATTTCGGTAGTTGCCGCCACGCGGTGGCGAACGCGCGGTGATCGTCGTCCCACGCCGCGTCGTCGGTGTCCCAGTAGCTCATGATCTCATACATGCCGGTGCCGTAGATGCTGCCGCTGAGGCCTTTCACATGTTCGGTCCAGTGCCGGAACAGCACCTCATCCGGCGCGAACCTGTCGTGGTCGACATAACCGTCGAGCGAGACATTCATGCCAAAGATTATTTTTGCCATCGTCTGTTATCCGTTCGTTGTTTTCTTTTTTATTCAGGTGCTTGCGTGGGGCCTGTCTTATGGGTGATATTTTTTCACCAGCTTCCGTACTTCCTCAACCGGCAGCACTGCCACGCCGCTGTCGCCCGGTCTATAACCTTTGCCGTCATGGTTTGCCCCGGCCATCAGGAGCGAGTTGTAAATGGCTTCCTCCGTTGCTTCGATCGTGGCTTCAAAAAGCGGTGACATATTGCCGTTCGGCACGTCGGCAATCTGGCTCGTCTCGCTCCGGCGCGCTGGGGTGCGGCGCACGGCCTCACTCGTTGAGAACGCAATTACATAGTCGCCACTGCCATTGGTGAGCGATGCGCCGGTGCGCGCAAGGCCGCCCATGGCGCGGCGGGCAACACGCTCAAGGTTGCGGTCAGAGAGCGGGGCGTCGGTCGCGACGATGATCATGATCGAGCCATCTGCCCGGTCGTCTGCCACATGGTCTTGCAGGTAAAACTGATTAAGCTCTTCCCCAACAGGAATGCCGTCCATCTGCAGGATGCCGCCGTAGTTCGACTGCACCAGCACACCCACCGTGTGACTACCGAGCGAGGCGGGCAGCTTGCGCGACGAGGTGCCGATGCCGCCTTTCCAGCCGAAAGCCACTGTGCCGGTACCCGCACCCACGGCGCCTTCAGCGACTGGGCCAGCTTTGGCGCTCTCAATAGCCTCAACCACCATTTCAGGGGTGACGTGGCGGCCACGAATGTCATTCAGATGCCCATCATTGGTTTCGCCCACAATGGCGTTGACGGAGCCTACATCTTCATTGCCTGGCTGGCTGAGAGTCCAACCGATGATGGCGTTTGCAGCTTCGGGCACATTCAAGGTGTTGGTGAGCACAATGGGCGTTTCAATTTCACCCAGCTCAAGGATCTGGCTAATGCCCATCATCTTGCCAAATCCGTTGCCGATAACGACAGCCGCAGGCACCTTGTTCTGATAAAGATTATCACCATGCGGCAGGATTGCGGTCGCGCCCGTGCGAATGTGATCGCCCTCCATCAGCGTGACATGCCCGACCCGGACGCCGTCCACATCAGTGATCGCGTTGTGGGCGCCCGGTGACAGCACGCCGGGCGCAATGCCAAGCTCGCGGGCCCTTACGACCAGGTCTTTGGCGGCCAGCGTGCCTGTCAGCAGTATACCGGCCAAAAAGGCCGAGACCATATTCCGTATCATTATTGCAACTCCCCAATCTTCTGTGCGGTGTGCCAACGCCACCGCCTTTTGCCATTAAAGACGGTGGCGACAAGGATGTCCATGGGGGGCAGGAGGCGTCGGTACGGATCGTCAGTCGGTACTCTCAGTGCCACTCGTGGGGGGGAGGGTGCCTTGCGCTTCTGCCGCAGCGATAACCGGGGCTTTTGCGCTATGATCGCGCGAGGCCTTGTTCATGCCAGCCAGTGCGCCGATGTTGGCAAGGTCCTCTTCCGAGGTGACAGACGCCAGCTTCTGCGCAGATTGGCCAAACCGGTGCATTTCTGTGTTCAGCTCGTCACACAGGGCTTCGTCCTTGGTAAAGCCCAATAGCCAGCGTGTCTGTTCAAGGTTCTGCCGTCCTGATGCAGCGAAGGTCGAGGTCGCGGCTTCACAGGTCCACAGATAATAGGACAGCCGGGATTGGATGACCGTGTTTTCGCTGAGCGTCGAATCGTAAATCGACTTGCCGGTTGCGATCTTGGCTTCGGTAAAAGTGCCTTCCATGCGCAGGTAGGTAAGCTTGGATGAGAAGCAGACTTCAGCCCAGAAAACATGGACGGCCTGCGCGAGGAATTTTGCATAAACGGCAAGAGTCAGCGGCACCAAAAGGCCCTCGTACCAATCTCCCGTATTGGTGAATGGAGCCGAGGAGATATAAGAGAATGTCCAGATCGCGGAAATGAGCAACAGCACGTGCGCGGCGACGCCGGAGATGTTCTGGATCAGCTTGTGTTGGGGTGGGAGTTCAAGTGTTACGGGTTTTGGCTGGATTTCGGTAATCTGAATGCCAGCAAACTTGCCGCGATTTGTACCTTGTTCCCACGTCAGTTCGGGGCGGACCCGCAAATATTCCCGGTTGGGAATTTCGAGATAGCGATGTTTGGTCAGTTGCACTTCAACCGCCCTTGTCAGGTCACTCGGATGAACGCCGACCTCAAGGTGTTCGATCCGCTCAGCGACCTCGGTTTTTGGGTTGGCGACCGACGCCCTGAGTGTGCACAGCATAACCACCGCAACCGAGACGATAACAGAAAGCAGTGTCGCACCTACAAGCCATCCGGTACCGGAAAGGGGAGCAGGGGGCAGGCGCAGCCCTTCGTTATGCTCAAGATAGGAGAGGCCAACTGGTGCGAGCACGGCAACGATCACGAAGAAAGCCAGCGTGCCGATGTTGCCCCGATGCAGGTCGGTGTCCGTCAGCACTGACGCGCGCGGGAAGTTATTGAGCCCGATAAAGAGGATCGAGATCGCGCCCATGAGGTAAAGCCACCCAGTCGCGGCCTCAGACAGAAGAATGACTCCCACGCCGCCCGAAATTTTCGCGAGCATGATCAGCGCCAAAGTGAACAGTGTAAGAATCATATTGTGGGATGCGCGCACTGCCAGTTGGCGGACCGGAACCGGCACAAACAGAAGCCGTGGCAGCAGGCTGTGAACCGCGCGGGCTGCGAGGCCGACAGGCTCCGCAAAATGAATATTAACGCGCTCCTCGATCATTTTTGCGATGTCGAGAGCATCTTTGGCGCGAGGCAGGTCAGATGGTACATTCCGCCCGACATAAAAACGGAACAGCTTAAAGAGGCCACCCACTGTGCCCGCGAGGCCGACGATGACAAAAATCACCCCGGCCAATAGGGCCACGATCTCTGTCGCGGAAGGTTCGCCCGCCACTTGCGCTTTTGTGGTCAGCAGGAGCAGGACACCAAGGGCAAGGGATACAAGGCCCCGACCGCAGGTAAGTGCGCCTTCCAGTTTGAACGGATTACGGATGGAAAGCTCGGACGAGCCAAAATCGAACGCCATACAGACCCCCAGATGCGGTACAATTTCTGCGATCCATTTTTGATATTATTGCGCGAGGGTCAATTTGAATCTGCATGGATAAGGGTTCTCGCCGCTGGAACCCACGGTGGTACTGATGCGGGAGGTGCGTGCAATGGTCCCCCGCTCATCGTTGTACAATCTTGTAACTGCCACATTTGCGGGGTAATCATGACGTTCACACTATGGTAAAACTCAATAAATCCGGGGGTTAACTCGGTGCGGGCCAGCATTGCCGCAATTTTTTTCATGAGCATGATGTCCCTGCCTGCGGCGGCGCAACCCGCGTGCGGGAAAAGTGGCTTTGCGGTCGATTTCTCGCTCGACGCGCCTGAGAAGGCAAAAACGCTCAGGGAGATGCTTCTCGAAGTGTCGCGCCTTGAGGAAAGCGATGGGGAGTGTATCTCCTCCCTCGCGCGGCTTGACGCTAACCTGGACGCTGACCTTGAAACCTTCCGCCGTGTGCTGAAGTCCGAAGGTTATTATAACGCCGTGCTCGACAGCCGGGTGGAGAATACGGGCGGGCGCGTGACCCTTGTGGTTTTTGTGCGCCCCGGCCCCCGCTACGGCATTGAGAAAATCACCACAACCTTTGTTGAAGAAGGCCAGGAAGTCACGGTTGAGGATGCGCAGCCATCGCTTATCGAGGGCCAGATGGCGCGGTCTGAGGATATCGTTGCGGCCGAACAGCAGTTGCTGTCCTTCCTTGGTGACAAGGGCTACCCCTTCGCGCTTGCAGATGACCGGCAGGTGATCGTGGACCACGCCACCCGCGGGGTGACGGTGCACTACCGTGTGGATACAGGTCCGCGTGTGCGCTTCGGTGACGTGCGCTATGAGGGGCTGGACCGCACCGAGGGCAGCTACCTTGACCGCATGATCCCATGGTCGAGTGATGAATATGTCGAGCAGTCCGAGGTGAATGAGTTTCGCAAGCGACTGATGGGCTCCGGCCTTTTCCGCTCCACCTCCGTTGAGGTGGCGGAGCCGGATGAGGCAGCGACCGAGGAGGACTCTCGCGCACCCATCCTTGTGAAAGTGGATGAGGCGCCGCCACGGCGTATCGAGCTTGGTGCTGGTTATTCCACCGGCGAAGGCTTCGAGACCGAAGCCTCATGGGCGAACCGTAACGCTTGGGGGCGGGGTGAAAACCTCAAATTCTCCGCCAAGCTGGGGGAGAGTGAACAGACAGTCTCCGGCGATCTCAGGAAGCCGCATTTCCGTCGCTACGGCCAGACGCTTATCCTCAACTCCCGCCTCGGGCGCGAGAGTACACCGGCCTACAAGGAGCTGCTGTTTGAGAGCTTCGCGGGGGTCGAACGCAAGCTGAGCGACGAATTTGTCGGCTCGCTCGGGCTCACGCTCAAGGCCAATCAGGTGCGCGAGAATGACGCGCGGAACGAATATGTGCTGTTTGGCGTGCCCGCAGGCATCGGCTTTGACAACACACGTTCGCTTCTCGATCCCAAAAACGGTATCCGCGCGCACTTGCGGGTGCAGCCCAATGTGTCACTCATCCGCGATAATTTCTTTTTCCTGACCAACGAGTTTCGCGCTTCCGCCTATTTCACGTCGGAAGCGATGAGCCGCATTACCTTAGCGGCGCGTGTGCGTGCGGGCGCCACCTTCGGTGTGGGCGAGAACACGCTGCCGCTCAGCGAACGTTTCTTCGCGGGCGGCGGTGGGTCCGTGCGCGGCTTTTCCTATCAGGAACTTGGCCCCAAAGACGCGGACGGTGACCCGCTCGGTGGCCGGTCCGTGGCCGAAGTCGCTTTTGAGACCCGCGTGCGTATCACCAATACCATCAGTCTTGTGCCGTTCATTGATGGCGGTGCGGTCTATTCCAGCACCACACCCGATTTTGGCGGCTTCCGCTGGGGCACTGGCATGGGCGTGCGCTACCATACTTCCATCGCGCCGGTACGGCTTGATGTGGCCTTCCCCATCAACCGGCAGGAAGGCGAGAGCGCGGTGGCCATCTATCTCAGTGTGGGGCAGGCGTTTTGAGCGGGGCGGCTGAACATAAAACCACAGCCCTCGCGTGGCTGAAGCGTATTGCGCTGGGCATCACCTTGACCGCGCTGCTGCTCGTTGCAGGGGCGACAAGTTTCCTGTGGTGGCTCAATAGCGACAGCGGCCACGAATGGCTTGCCGGCACATTGAGTGCCGACCTCGATAGTGAGACATTTGGCATCGATATCACCGCTATTGAGGGTGATATATACGGTGACTTTACCGCGCGGGGCCTGCGCATATCAGACGCTGAGGGCGTGTGGCTCGACGCGCTGGAGCTGCGCATTGCGTGGTCGCCCAGTGCGCTTCTGTCACGGGAAGTCCATGTAAACACACTTTCCGGGCAACCAGTGACGGTTTCGCGCCTGCCGAAAGGTGGCGAGGAGAGTGAAGGCGGCTCGCTTCCGGTTGCTGTGCGCGCGGATGACGTGGACCTCGCGGTGAACTTTGAAGGCGATAGCTACCGACTGGACCTCACCCGCGCGTCCTACGCTGCAGGCCGGGTGCGCGGCAATCTTGTGCTTGAGAATGCGGACAGGACCGACAGTGTCACAGCAACCGTTGAAGCGGCGGATGATGGCAGCGCCTTCGACCTCAAGCTCGACGTGTCCGCCCGCAAGGGTGGGCTGGTGACCGGCCTTCTTGGCCTCGCGCCAGGTGATAGCGTCAGCGCTAATGCAGCGGCGAGCGGCAGCTTTAAGGCCTGGCAGGGCACGCTTCGGGCCGAAGTGCCGGGCAAGCTTGCCGTGACCGGCGAAGGTGGTGCCACAGGCGGCATCTGGAAGATCAAGCTGCGGCAACGCGAGAACGCGTTTGTACCGGATGTGTTGGCCCGGTCGCTCGGCGGCGCGGTGACTGCGGACGTTACCGTAAACCCGCATGCGCTTGATAACCTTGAGGTGATGGTTGACCTTGGCGGCACTGGGTTGCAGGCCAGCCTGTTTGGCATCGTGTCGCTTGAGGGCGGCGTGACGATTGATGAAGGCAAGCTGAGCGCGGAGCTGGACCGCTTCGAGACATCCACGGTCGAGATTACCGATATTGCCGCTGAAGGGCATGTGACCCTTGAGGGCGGCCATCTGACCCTGACGGACTATAGCGCCAAAGCGGGCCAGCTTGTCACCAGGGGCATGACCTTCAAGATGCTGGAGGCGACGGGTGACCTGCGGGTGGCAGAGGGTACTGTGTCAGGCGGTGTTGAAACAGCTACGGTTACGCTCACGCCGCCGGGCCTTGAGGAAATGCGGGTGCGGGCCGAGGAAGGCGACTGGTCCTATGACATCGCAAGCGAGGGCTGGAAAGTCGCGATGTCGCGCCTTGAAGGTAGTGATTTGCAAGCGTCGACCGTCGCAGCAGAAGGCGGGCCCAAGGGCCTCAAGTCCGCGTCCGGCAAGGCGGTGGTGCCGAGTGCTTTTCTCGCGCGCTGGCATGGCGGTGCGCTAACAGCCGGGCAGCTTGACCTTGATATCACCTCAAGTGGGGTGACTGCATCGGGCGCGCGGCTGAACGGTACGATCAAGGGCAACAAGCTCGCTTATGAAAGCGCGGCGATTGCCGAGCTTCTAGGTCCTGCGCCCACAATCAATGCACGGGTGCTGATTGCAGACGGCGGCACGCTCACGCTAGAAAACGCCGCGCTTGATGGCGCAAATCTGGACATTGACGCACAGGGCAAGGTTGGCGGCAGCCAGCTTGACCTCAAATTCGAGGGCAAGGTCGGCGAAACCGAGAAGCTTCTGGGTGAGGGTGCTGTGCTTACCGGTGAAACCGCTTTCAAGGGCAGCGTGCAGGGCGATGCGGCTGCGCCTACCGTCAAGGTGGAAACGGCACTCGCGTCCCTTGATGCTTACGGCGTGCTATTGAGTGAGCCCGCATTCTCCCTCTCTCTCACCCCGCAGCAGGGTGAAGGTGGCGGTGTTGCAGGTGATATGAAAATCACCGCCCTCAGCCCGCTGGGTGACACCGAGGTCACGAGCCCCGTCAGTATCGCGGGTGGCGTGGTTGCGCTGAATGCCATCAAGATTTCATCCCCGGGCGCAGACGCGACAGGCGCGCTGACATGGCGCGGTGATGAGGGCATGGACGCGAATTTGAAGCTGGTGCTTGCGCCGGGCAGGGAAGAGACTTTCAACCTGCGCGGCGAAGGCTCGGCGGATGTCAGTTTCAGCATGCGCGGTGAGCGCATGTCTGCAGGTCTTGTGCTTGATGTGCAGGACCTGAGGGTGGCACGCCCTGGCCATTTCCCGGTCAGGATCGAGATGGCACAAGGCACTGTGACGTTCGACAAGGACGGCAAGGTCATCAGCTATCAGGCTGACCTAGCTGCAAGCAATATCGCAAGCGGCGCTGAAAAGATCGATACCCTTACGGTGAAGGGCGACTCCGCCGACAGCGACCCGCTGCGGGCAGAACTCACAGGCTATTTGGGCAACCGCTTTGACCTCAAACTCGCCGCCAAACCACGGCAGGGCGGTTTGGATGTAACCTTTGATGCCGCTTATGGCGACACCTTGGCCTCGACGCGGGAAGCTGTGGTCGTGCGCTGGGGCGGGGAAGAGGACCTGCTTGTCGACATCCCGGGGCTTGATCTCGCCGGTGGTGCCCTGAGCGCCAAGGGTACGCTTTCGGGTGAAGACATGAAGCTGACGCTTGATGCGCGTGGTCTGAGCATGACCATGGTTAATCTGGCGCGGCCCGGCTCGGTCGAGGCAGGTACGGTTGATGCCATAATAGACTTTGACCGCAGCGGCGGCACCGAGGTGGGTAACGCCAAAGTCTCCTTCACCGGCCTTACCTTGCCACGCTGGCGTCTTGCTGCGGCGCCAGATACTTATGATGGCGGTATAACGGCCACGATGCAGGAAGGCACGATCAGCTTTGACGGCACGATTGTGGAAGCCGGAGCCGAATTCGGCAAACTTACCGGTAACCTCCCTTATGAACGGCTTCAGGGACGGCAGGGCTATGCGATCCGCGACGGTGCGCCGCTTGAGATGGCGCTTACATGGAAAGGTGACGTGGCGCCCATCTGGCTGCTCGCACGCCGGCCCGAGCACATGCTCACAGGCCAACTTGACGGCAAGCTGACGCTGTCGGGCGAACTGTCGGACCCGCACTTCGCGGGCGACCTGAACCTCCGGGACGGGCACTATGAATATGACCCCCTTGGGCTGGTCGCTGAAATTGAAGTGCTGCACGTCACTGGCACGCAAGATCATATCGAACTGTCTGAACTGCGCGCCAATGACGGCGAGGACGGCAAGCTGACGGGCGAGGGCCGGTTTGAGCTTTCGTCCAAGCTGGCGTTCCCTGGCAGGTTGACAGCCGAGATGGAAGATTTCCGTGTCGCGCGGCTTGATGAATTCCGCGGTGATGCCTCTGCGTCCCTTGTGTATGAACGCACGGAGACCGATGCCACTTTGTCGGGCTCTGTCAAGACCGGGCCAATGCGCGTGAAAATGCCTAAGGAACTGCCGCGCAGCGTGGTCGAGATTGATGTGATTGAGATCAATGGTGCGGAAGAACTGGCGGGCCTGACTACACAGAACCAGCCGGTGAAAAATCGACCGACAAACCTGTCGATTGCGGTTGAAGTGCCTGGGCGCTTCTTCTTTGAAGGTCGCGGCTTGAAAAGCGAGTGGCAGGGCGACCTGTTGATAGCAGGCACAAGCGACGACCCTGAAATTACCGGCAGCATGAATGTGCGCGACGGGTCTTTCACCTTTGGCAGCAAAGCATTTGAACTGACAGAAGGCCTGCTTACGTTCCGGGGGGGCAAGACCATTGACCCTGATATTGCCGTGACTGCCGTGCACACGACGCCGAATCTTGAAGCGCAGCTGCGGATCAGTGGTCCGTCATCCGCACCTGAATTTGCGCTGACATCGACCCCTGTGTTGCCGGAGGATGAAATTCTTGCGCGCATTCTACTGGGTAAGTCTGTGTCAGACCTTTCGGCCTTCCAACTGGCGGAACTTGTGGTTGCGATGGATACCTTGCGTGGGGGTGGCAGCTTCGATGTTGTTGGTAAGCTTCGGCGTGGGCTTGGTCTCGATACACTTTCCTTCGGTCGTACGGAAGGCGAGGACGAGAACGCCACGACCGTTACCGGCGGTAAATACTTGAGGAAAAACATCTATCTGGAAGTTGAGACCTCTACTGCATCTAGCGAGACGGCAACCAGGTTGAAGATAGATCTTACCAAGAACTTACTAGTCGAAACCGAGGTCGGCCCACGTCAGGGTAGTAGTCTCAAGCTTAAATGGTTCTGGGATTATTAGGGTATTACTTAATGATTAAGGTCAGTGATTCTGACAGATTATTCGTTTACAACTATTAAGGTTAATAAATTATTCGATAAACTGCTTATTAACTTTAAAGGTGTATTCAGAACTCTACCGTGAATGAGACTCATGGGTTGCTAATAGGTGGGGTTTATGTCGAAACAAAAGATTACTCCTGTAGATCAGGAGCTTACCTTCAGTCCTGACGAGATCATCGTCTCCAAAACAGATCCAACCGGAAAAATCCTATATGCGAATGATGTGTTCTGCCGATTGGCGGAAATGAATACATCTGATGTTGTAGGCCAACCACATAGCATCATCCGCCATCCGGATATGCCGCGCGCAGTATTCAAGCTGCTGTGGGACAGTATTGGTTCGGGCCGCGAAATATTCGCGCTGATCAAGAATATGTCTGCCACGGGCAAATATTACTGGGTGGTTGCGCATGTCACACCGTCGCGAGATGGGGCAGGCAAAGTGCTTGGCTATCATTCGAACCGGCGGGCGCCAAACCGCGCTTCGGTACAGGAAATCATTCCGCTGTACCAGGAACTGAAAGCCGAAGAGGCAAAGCACACCGACCGGCGTGCGGGTCTTGAGGCTAGTTTCGCGTTGCTGCAGTCAAAGTTGAAAGCGACGGGCAAATCATATGATGAATTCATCTGGGGTGTGGGAGGTTCGAATGTTTGAGAATTTCGGTGGTCGCGCGGAGATGCGTGACCGCGCAACCAACCTTGAACGTGAAGTGGCCTGCAAGGCCGAAGAGCTGGCGCTCTATCAACGCGCGTTTGCCAAGATCATGACCGTGTTGGACCGCGCACGCGCGGGTGACCTTGAAGCCCGCGTGGAAGACTGGGACGAATATGGCCACCTGTCGGACGGCATGTCGAACCTCAACCGCGTGCTCGACCTTTCCGATGCCTTTGTGCGCGAGGCCACAGGCTCCCTTGATGCTGCGTCCAGTAGCCAATTTTACCGCAAGTTCCTGCCAACAGGCATGACCGGCAGCTTCGGCTCTGGCGCTGAAACCATCAACAAGACCATTTCCTCCATGGAAGCGGCCATCGCCCGCGAGGAAGCCAACCTCAAACGTATCACCGATGCCTTTGCCAGCAGCGTGGGCGGCCTGATCACCGGCCTTCTGGAAGCTGCTGACAAGGTGGATGTTGTGGCAGGCACCATGAAAACGGTGGCGCGCGAGAACCAGTCGCTGGCCGGTGCAGTGGCCGCAGCGGCTGAGCAGGCGAGCGCGAACGTGCAAACCGTGGCGTCAGCGGCGGAAGAGTTGACGGCGTCCGTGGAGGAGATCGCACGGCAAGTGCAGGCATCGTCCGAGCAGGCCGGAGCAGCTTCAAGCGAGGCAGACGGCGCGTCCCATACCATTGAGACATTGCAGGAAGCGTCTGACACCATCGGCAAGGTCGTCGGCCTCATCAACGAGATTGCGGACCAGACTAACCTTCTTGCGCTTAACGCCACGATTGAGGCGGCACGCGCGGGTGACGCGGGCAAAGGCTTTGCCGTGGTGGCGAGTGAGGTGAAAAGCCTCGCGAAACAGACCGCCACAGCGACGGAGGATATCAGCCATCAGGTTGACGCCATCCAGGGCAACACCAGCTCCACCGTGAAGGCGGTGTCGGGTATCGCCACCACCATTCGCTCCCTCAATGAGATTGCGGCGGCAATTGCGTCCGCGACGGAGGAGCAGTCTGCTGCGACCAATGAGATCAGCCGCAATATTCAGGAAGCATCTGCGGGTACCAAGGATGTGTCGCTCAATATCGGCAAGGTCAATGCGGCGGCGACGCAAACGCTTGAAAGCGCTGACCAGTTGAGCGATGCCGCGACCGAACTTGGTCGTCTATCGCGTGACCTCAAGAAGCGGTCTGACAGCTTCCTGAACGAACTGCGCAATTAAAGCGCCCGCAAAAGGGGTGCCCCCAAGGTGGGAACCTTGGGGGCCTTAGGGGCCTTACCGGGGCAGGTAAGGCTCTACAGGGGCGTCGTCATGGATCACGGGGTCTGAGAGCGATGAATGAACCCGCTTATATCTTCCATGATGTCACCCCAGTATTTGAACATCACCGTGTGTCCGATATCGTCTTTGATGCGAATATGCGCCTCGGGCGCGGTTTCCGCATAAGCAACGATCTCGTCCGCCGAGAAATGTGTATCTTCAATCCCGTGCCAGACAATGAGCGGGCACTGTAGTTCTGAAATATCGATGGGCGGCTTGCCGGCACGGAAAATCATTTCCGTGGCGACCCCCTCGCTCGTACGGACGAGGCTTTCCCGCGTATTGTGAATAAGCTGTTCTTCAATAAGGGGGACTTCAGCGAAATGCCTGTCGGACGAGCCGGGCGGATAAAATTCCGTAATCAGGCTTCGGCCCATCTTGTAGTTATATCCATTCCTGAAAATGCGCCAGAAACCTTTGAGCATCCATGGGTTTTGGTTGATGCGGTGGTAGAAAAACTGGAAGAAGTTTGCGTTGCGCTCCCGCGGGCCGCGCGGCATGGCTGGCACACCCGCCGTGATGGTGACCGAGCATACCTTGCCGTTCAGGCGAAGCGCGGCCGCCAGCGCAAACGCGGTGCCGGAGGCCTCCGCCATGATGGATACTTTTTTGAAGCCCTTGCCCTCAACAAAGTCCGCCACGTCTTGAGACACACTCTCGAAACTATGGTTCTTGCAGCTGTCTGACATGCCAAAACCGGGGCGCTCAAGCACATAAAGTGCAAGCCCAGCACTGGCCGACTGTTCGGACTGCGAGAGCAGCGGAATAATGGACGCGAGGCCTGAGTGGAACGCGAGCACCGGGTGACCGTCCAGCTTGCCATACAGGCGGTAGGCCATCTTGCGTCCGTCTGGCAGCATATAATATTTGCGTGGCTCAATCGCGACAGCGTCACGCTGGCCGTTCGGGCCCACCCAGGTGTGGCGTTGGTCGATCAGGATCCGGCTGAGAAGGCCAAGCTCAATGAGTAGTTTGATCAGTTCCGATTGCCGGTTCAGACCGGTTTTGGCGTAAATAGCCTTGAGCTGATTGCGTGCGGTGTGGATGCTGATGTTCAGCTCCTCCGCCGCTTCCGCAACAGTCGACCCTGTGCCCAGGTGAAGCGCGAGCCGCGCTTCGGAGTGCGTGAGGCCAAGCTCGGTGCGCAATATCTCGCCATTGTCGGTCGTGAACGAGATGGGCGAGAAAATAAGCCGCAACCGTTTCGCTTTTGAACTGGCTTTCCTCGGGTCGTCGCTCTCCACCTCCGGGTTGCGCATCAGTACCGCGAGAAGGGTGGTTTTCTCCTTCTTGAGGTCAAAGCGCATCAGGGTTGAATGCGCATCGCCCTTCGCAAGCCTTTCACGCGCATCCAGGAAAATCTGCTGGTGAGCATCGTCCTTGAAGACCAGATCGTCTTCATTCAGCGTGGATTCAAGATAGTTATAAAGCAAGGTCCGTGCGGTGCGGTTTGAGGCGCAGATGATGTTGAAGGTGTCAATCTCGACAATGCCATAGTCGGTATCGTGCAGTTCATTGTCCTGAAAGCCGTTGAAAATCTTCTGGCTCAGTTCCGCCGCCTGATCGAGGTGACCCTTCAGGATCTCTAGCGCCTCTTCATCTGCCTTGCCGATGATGTCGAGAACCTGATCCCAATTCTCCGGCTCGGAGGCGAAGTTGTAGAAGGCCATGACAATGGCCGCCTCGTTCTGGCGCGCGGATTTGTTTGCTTCACCTGTTTGCATGGCTGTGCCTGACTAGCTGAGTGATGTTGGCGTCTTGAAAACTCATAACAGCATGGCGTGAGAGGAAGGGGCGTTAAAGCCCCTTATTAACCTCAAGCTCAAGCAAGCGTTGTCTGTTCGCAGTTTCCTGAACTTGGTCGTTAAGCTCAAGATATTTCTGGCTCGACTGCGCCAAGGCTTCAAGCCCGGCATGGTTGGCAGTTTTTACTTCAGCCGGTGCACCCACAGTCGCATTCGCGCTTGCAATATTCGCGAGACCCGAGAGCGTACCGAAGTGGGAGGCACCGGCAAAAGCTTTTGCAGACCCGGTCTTGAGCGCGGCTTGCTGAAGTAGCGCGTGGCCCTGCGTGACCGGTGCGGCCTGCACGGCGCTTGCCGCCATATACTGCTGCTCACCCGCCAGGGCTTCATCATAGGAACTCAGGTTCTTGTTCAGCCGGTCGATGGCAAGGATCAGCACGTCGCCGGATGCTCGAACGCCGCTTTGAATTTCCTTCACCTGCTTTTTTGCCTTGCTGGCTTTCAGTTCGCCACTGTCCACTTGTGCCTTCAGCCCAGCAAAAGCCTCGCTATAGCATTGCTGCGATGCGTTCACCGCGATGGTTACGCTCTCAAGGTCCCGCGCTTCGCTGCTCATCTGGTCGCCGTAGGCGGCGAAACGGTCGTT
Source organism: Kordiimonas gwangyangensis DSM 19435 = JCM 12864 (assembly GCF_000375545.1). Lineage (GTDB taxonomy): Bacteria > Pseudomonadota > Alphaproteobacteria > Sphingomonadales > Kordiimonadaceae > Kordiimonas > Kordiimonas gwangyangensis. The sequence goes on along the minus strand of NZ_AQXF01000005.1, from coordinate 331,321 downwards.
GGGGTCCGGATGTTCGGTGCGCATCTGGGCGCTGTAGCCCGCTACATTCTCGGCAATGCTGCTGTATTTCTCGATCTTGTTCGCGGTATTGAGCGCTTTCATCGCCGTCCCGCCCGAGCCGCCAAGCCCTGCGAGGCTACCGACCGAACTGAAAAGCCCACCGAGCTTGCTGGCCTTCTCTTTCATGCTTTCCTTTGGTGTCACAAGCGGCGCCACGTCTTTCACGCCCTGATAACACTCCTTGTAATATTTCGCCTTGAAGGATTTTGCTTCGGCAGCCTCAGGCGCATAAAGCGTGGTGGCGGTCACAAATGCAAAAGCGGCACCGCAGGTGATGGTTCGCATGGTCATGATATTTACCCCGTAAAGTCACTGTTTCCTCATCTGTCCGCGACCCTACGCTGCCATGAAAGCGTCGGCATGACCCAAATGGGCTAAATCGCATTCTGACGATGTGCCGCTTGCCAAGGGCAGATGGATCAAGTATCAGCACAGCCAGACGGTTTCCCCGTGCCACCAGCATGGGGACTAAGAGGGAACGCGGTGAGGCTTGACGCCAAATCCGTGGCTGTACCCGCAACTGTAAGTGACGAGCGACCGCCTCATTATCCACTGGTTGGCCCCAAGCTGGCCGGGAAGGAGAGGGGGGAGCGATGACCCACAAGCCAGGAGACCTGCCGTCGTGTCGCCCATCTCGCGGTCGGGTCAACCGGTGAGAGCGGACAAACCGTACAGGCGACAAGCTCGTTGCTGTGTACGGGGCTTGTCCGGATTTCACGACAAACTCCAGCGCAGTTTTTGCCCTTTTGGGCTCAGATGGAGTGATAATCGTGTTGAAGAATTCTCTTAAAGTCTCGCTCGCGCTTACGACAGCGCTTGCCGGTGTTTCCGGTGCAGCAATCGCTGAAGAAGCCATGTTTGATGGTGTTGAAGAAGTGGTGGTAACGGCGTCCCGCCGCGAGCAACCCATCACGGAAGTTGCGAAAAGCATTGATGTGATCGGTGAAGATGACCTGCGCATCAAGCAGTATAGCTTCGTGCTGGATGCCTTGCAGTCCGTGCCGGGTGTGACCATCAATCAGAACGGTTCCTTCGGCGGTGTTGCGACCGTCAGCATTCGCGGCGCCAGCAGCGACCAGACCGTGGTGCTGATTGACGGCGTACAGGTGAACGACCCATCCGCCACGGGTGGTGGCTATAACTTCGCCGGTCTCGATCCGAACGGTATCGAGCGCATTGAAGTGCTGCGCGGCCCACAGGCTGTGCTCTATGGCTCGGACGCCATGGGCGGCGTGATCAACATCATCACCAAATCCGGTGGTGACGCGCTGGGTGACAGTGCCTTTGCGGAATACGGCTCTTATAATTCGCTGCGCACCGGTGCCAATATATCGGGTGGGACCGAGCGCATCAGCTTCAACCTCGCGGGCACCTATGTGGACACTGACGGCATCTCTTCCGCCGCGCGTGAGAATGGCAACACGGAACGGGACGGTTTTGAAAGCCTTACCCTGCGCGGCAAAATGGGCATCAAGCTTTCGGAAGCAGCCCGCCTTGAACTGAATGCAAACTATATCGACTCTGACAAGGAGATCGACGGTTTCGCCCTTCAGGGTGACGGCTCCTACGCGCTGGGTGATACCAATGAAGTCAGCAAGTCGGAAGAATATGCGCTCGCAGCGCGCGGCTTCCTTGACCTGTTCGATGGCATGCTCAGCAACACGGTGTCCATTGAGTATTCCGAGATTGACCGCAAAAGCTTCATCGGTGACGCGGAAACTTACGGTGCCAACGGCGAACGGCTGAACCTGGACTATCTCGGCACACTGACAGTGTCTGAGGATGTCTCGCTCACCGCTGGTCTGCAGCATGAGGAAGTGAAAGCTGCCAGCCAGGACCCGGAAGCCATCAGCACCGATAGCATCTTCGGGTCTGTCACCTACACGGGCATCGAAGGCCTTACGCTCACGGGCGGTGTGCGTCATGACGACCACGAAACATTTGGCGGCAACACCAGTTTTGAAGCTGCTGCAGCTTACCTTGTGGAAGAAACCGGCACCCGCATTCACGCGACCTGGGGTGAAGGCTTCAAAGCGCCGACCATCTTCCAGCTCACTTACTTCTGCTGTGGTTTTGACCCGAACCCGAACCTGAAGCCGGAACAGACCGAAGCATGGGAAGTGGGCGTTGAACAAAGCGTGGCGGATGACCGTATCACGCTTGGCGCAACCTACTTTGACCGCAAAACGCAAGACCTGATCATCTTCACCTTCACTGGTGGCTATCAGAACGTGTCGCGCGCCCGCGCCAAAGGTGTTGAACTGACCCTCGCGGCTGATATCTCCGAAACACTCAGCTTCAACGCCAACTATACCTATACGGACGCGAAGGACCGCGACACGGACAGCCTGCTTGCCCGCCGGCCGAAGCATCAGGCCTATGCCGCACTTGTATGGGCCCCGACCGAGAAGCTCTCAGGCGCGGTATCGGTAACTCATAACGGGCGCGAACTCGATAGCGGCACCACATTTGTGGATGACTGGACCCGTGTTGATCTGCGCGCCGCCTACAAGCTGAATGACACGATTGAGCTTTATGGCCGTGTTGAAAACCTGTTCGATGCTGACTACCAGCAAGTGCTGGGGTACGGCACGCCGGGCGCGTCAGCCTTTGGCGGCATTCGCGCACGTTTCTAACGCTGTAAGATAAAGATTTCGGGCGGCCTGCGGGTCGCCCGTGCTTGAAAGCTAGTTGCCTTTGGCGGCTTCGGCTTCTTCAATCACGCTGCTGACCGTGCCGATAAGCGAGGTGAGGCCCGCGCGCTTGCCTTCATCAATGGCAGCGGCTGGGCTCATATTCTGTACAAAATAGGCCCGCAGCGCCATCAAGGCACCAGCGCGGTTGCCGCTGGCGCAGTGCACAAACACCGGCGTGCCGGAAAGTTTGAGCGCATCATCAAGCCGGATGGCGTTTTCGCGTGTGATATCGGCAGATGTCACCGGAATGGCAATGTACTTGAGACCAAGTTCATCGGCAGCCGCAGCTTCTGCGAGGCTATGGGCGTCAAGCCCTTCAAGGTTGATGACACTCTTGTAACCCGCGTTCTTCAGGCGTTCGAGATCCTCATTGCTTGGGCGTCCACCGGTCAAAAGGCCCGGCTCAATTTCCCGTGCATTCGGAATAGTGCCATAGTCAGCGGTAGGTTGCTCGTCAGCATATAGTGCGGACGGCATGGCCATAAGGCTCATAAACAGTCCGAGGCGACATAGCGTTTTCATGCACTCACTCCCACGAGAAGGCCGGATACTGGGGCAAGTCTACCTGTATTTCGTCTTCAGTGTAAGCGGCTTTGCGCTTTGCAATGGCACGCAGGCGGGCAAGGTCGTCCGTCAGCTTGTAGCGCAGCACACGAACCTGTTCCCACATGTCATAGAAATTGTCCGGGCGTTCGTCACGCGGCAAGGCCACAAGGGGCCCGAGGATTTCATAGGCGTGCGCAATGCGCTCAGCCTGCTTTTCTTCAAATACGTCGATATCGTGCAGTGCTGCCTTCAGGTTGGCTTTCGCGAGCTCTTCCGCAGCGCTTTCAAGGCTGTTGGCCTGGTGCTCAAAATAGTCGACCGTGTCCTTAAGGCTGATGCTCGCGGCAGCGCGCCACTGGTGCATGCTCTTGCGGTTCACAACCGCTTCGCCGTTCGGGTCGACCACAAAGACGGTCGGCGTGCCGTACACCACCGGCTGGCCGAAACGCTGTACGATGTCGTTGCCGTGTTCAAGGTAGCCAACGTCCACCAACAACACTTCATATTTGCGTGCGATCACGTCCTGCATCTCGGCGCTATTGAGATGGGCGACAAAGCCCTGGCTGTCATGGCACCAGTTGGCACCCAGCACAATCATCGCCAGCTTGCCGGATGCGCGTGCTTTTGTGAGCGTTGTGTCCACGTCAGCCATGGCGTTTTCACTGGGCTCAAACGGCATTGCTTCGCCATCTTCGGCGCTCAGCGGATCGACCATCTGTTGGCCGAATTCCGACAGCGCGCTGAGGGTCGTGCTAAGGCAATCTGCCGGCGTGCTGACAAGCGTGAGCATTGCGCCCCCAAAAGTGGCCCAAAGAAGCACTGCCAGCGATGTTTGTTCCAGTTTCATAAACCCCTTCCCCCGAAGCGGCGGTTTTGTGCAACAAATTGCCGTAGCATGCCAGCCAAAAAAGCAACTTATGGCATAGGGCGCAGAATTCGGCCCATTTTGGTATCATAATACACCTTTTAGGCGTGTTTGGCCTTATGGATTCTGGACCATTCTGTTCGTGCGGCCTAGAATCAGGTGGAGTCGGGGGAGGAAAATATCATGCGTCGTCGTTCTAAAATTCTGATTGGTGCCGGTGTGGTTGTGGCGGGAGTGAGCATTTTTGTGCTCGATCTGCTGCGCGACGGCGGCATGTTCCGCGAAATCGAGCCACATTTTGCGGGAAGTTGTGAAAAGATCGGCGGTGTCGTGGGGGTGGAAGACATCACCTATGACGCGGAGGGTGGCTTTGCCTACCTCTCCAGCCACGACCGGCGTGCGTGGCGGCAAACAGGTAGTGCGGAAGGCGGTATCTACCGTTACCGCGCAGGGTCACACGCCAGCCCGCTTGTGCTCAGTCACGACTACGAAGGGGAATTGCACCCACACGGCATCGGCCTTTGGAAAAACCCTGAAGGCGCAGACCGGCTTTTTGTTGTGAATCATCCGAACCGTGCGGATGGTGGCGCCAATATGGACGACAGCGCGTCAGAAGTGCTGGTGTTCGAGATTGGCGAAGCATCGCTCCATCTGGTGCGCACCGTGCGCTCTGAGGCTGACCTCAGCCTCAATGATGTTATCCCCGATAGCGCTGATACTTTCTATGCCTCTATCGACAAGGGGGCCAAAAGCCGTTTCGGCCGCATGGCGGAGACCTTCGTTCGCCTGCCGCTTGGCGGTATCGCGCGCGGCAACGAGTTCAATATCTGGAAAATTGAAGGTGGCCTTACGTACCCGAACGGCGTTGCGCTGAGCGCGGACGGTGACTATCTGTTCGTGGCGGAGACCACCGGCCAGCACTTGTTTGCCTATAAGCGTGACGCGTCGGATGGCAGCAAGCTGACCCGCGCCGCCGAAACAGACACCCGCACAGGCGCCGACAATATTGAAATCGCGCCCGATGGCAGCCTGTGGATTGGCGCGCATCCGGTCGCGCTCGCATTCCCCGGGCACGCGAAAGACAGTGCCAAACGTTCACCATCGCAGGTTATCCGCGCCACGTTTGACGGTAAGGGGTTCGACGTTGAGGAGATTTACCTCAACGACGGTGACCCGCTCTCGGGCTCCAGTGTCGCGGCACCTGTGGGTGACCATATCCTGATCGGTGCGGTGTTTGACCCCTTCTTCCTTGACTGCAAGCGAACGGAATAGGGGCCGTCACCATTGGGCAAGCTCAGGCGACTGGGCTCAGTACCAAGCGGCCATAAGCGACAAACGCACAAATAGCAGCCACCACAAGCCAATAAACCATCTGGCCGTGTTCCGTGGTGCCTGAGTTCAGGTGTACCGCGGAAAAAGCCAGCATTTCGAGCGCGATGACGATGGCCGCCGCGGGGGCAAGCATCGCTGCAGGCCGGTACAGAAGGGGTGCAACAAGCCCAATTACACAGGCAAGCTCCACGGCTGCGATGGCAAGCCATGCGCTGTGCGGGATCGCGCTCAGGGACGGGACCGTCTGTTCGGAATTGCTGAATTTCCACACTGCGCCCGCCGCTGTGTGCAGCGCGAGCAATATTTGAATGATCCACAAGGCAATGTTCATGGGTGTTCTCCTTGAAAAATATGAAGGGGGTGCGCCCGCGTGGCTTGCGGGCGCGCAGGGGTGTTCAGCGTCACCTAAGGCGCGGGTGTGTCGCTGATGCGGATATCCATCTCGCGAAGGGTGGTCTGGTCCATCACCACGTCGATGGCGGTGATCCGACCGTCCGTGAGGGTGAAACACCAAACAAAGGCGGGTTTGCCGCCGGGGGGTGCCCATGTCATGGCGGCGAGGCCGTCAACATGCGCCAGTTGCGCGCCAAGGGCCTTGCCCTTGAACATATCGGCCACCTGCGCCGCACCGGTGAGGCGGTCCGCGAACTGCGGCGCGCCCTTGCCCTTGTTGGCGCTGGTGATCTTGATGGCAACCTCGTCCGCGCGCAGCACCACATCCGGGTGCAGGAGGCGGATGAGCGCGTCAAAATTGCCCTCACGCGATGCGGTCATGAAGGCAGTCACAACAGCCTCCTGCCGGTCGCGGTCCTCGCCTATGGCATCTGCGCCGCGCACACGCCGTCTGGCCCGGCTCGCGAGCTGGCGTGTCGCCATTTCGTTACGGTCGATGATGGGCGCGATGTCCCTGAAGGGAATATCGAAAAAGTCATGCAGCACGAAGGCTGTGCGCTCAGCCGGGGTTAGGTGGTCAAGGACCGCCAGCAATGCGGGGCCGACTGCGTCCGCAACACCAAGGCCCGCGTCCGGCAGCGGGTTTGTATCCTCAAGCCCGCTCATGTCATGCACATCCAGCGCATCTTCACGCCGGGCTTTGCGGGCACGCAGCATATCAAGGCAGATGCGGGCCACGACGGTGGTCAGCCAGCCTTTGAGGTTATCGACCGCGTCGCCATCGTTGCGGGATAGCCTGATCCAGGCTTCCTGCACCGCGTCCTCCGCTTCACCCTGTGAGCCCAACATGCGGTAGGCCACCGCCTGCAAATGGCTGCGGCTCTCCTCAAAGCGTGTTGTCAGGCGGTCAGTCGTGTCCATCGTTCCCTCATCTTCGTCATGTCATTTTGCGCAGCCGTCCTGGCGTGCGCTCTCATGGTCATGACGAAACCAGACAATGCAAACGTGACAGTATTGGCGAATTTATTCGAATAAAAATGATAACCATCTGAATTTGTTAGAATATTTATAGGTGTTATAGAGCCGGATGTTTCCTCCCCTGTGTTTGACAGAAATCAACTACAGCGTACCCGGTCCGCGGTAAAAGGGATGAAATCGCGGAGAGTGGCATTGGCAGAAGCACCTGAAAAATCGGAAGAACAGGCCCGACTGGAGCAGTATCTGGAAGTCTGCAACCAGGTGCTGGAGGCAAACCGCAACCGGTTCCCCTTCAACCGCATCTGGGAAGCGGCGGAGGCATCACTCGCCGGTCGCTCGGTTGCTTTTGCGGTGGTGGATGACGAGCCGAAGGCAAGCTGTGTTGTGCGCCTCTGTGGTCAGCATATCGAGACCGCAGACGCGGGCGACGAGAACCCACCCGCCACGCGGCTCAGCAAACAATATATCGATGATGTGGTCGCCCACCCCGATAAATATATCGAAGACCCAAGCCTGATCGACTGGCGTTGGCTATCTGGAAAGACCTGACGCTCAGCGTTCGCGCAGGCTGTCGGTTATCTTGTCGATTGTCCGGTCATAGATCTCGAACAAATATTTCCTCAGCGAATTGGTTTTGTCGCGCACGTCTGACGTTTCCTTGAGGAACGGCCAGGCGACAAAATTGATCGACAGGATCACATGGGTCACATTCACGCCGTCGTCCGCTGCGGGCAAGCCGAGCGCGCTGACATGCGACCAGTCGGCTGACGGCCCCACATAGGGCACCACACTGATGGACGGCTGGCGTTGGCGCGCGATATCGCACACAAATTGCCAGATCAGGCTGCCCGGTCCCTTACCCGGCATATCCGCCAGTTTCTGGCCGGTATAGTCACCATAGGTGTTCGCGAGCACGGTTTTGCCCATGTGGATATAGCGAAAATCCAGCTCGCCCGGTGTGAGCGAGAACACGATATTGTTTTGCTGCGCCTCAAGCGGCATGCGGCATTCAAGCTCGGCATAGGTCGGCAGGCGGTTGCCCTCACGCAGGCTGGCTTGTACCCATGTCTTGAGTTCGGATTCCTGAGCGTCTGAAAGGCGGTCAAGCGAGGGGGTAAAACGGTCGGGCATATAACACCAATAAGCTCACTTATCTTTCCCTTGCCAAGGAAAAGCAGAAATACACAAGGCCGGAGGCCATGCCCCGGCCCTCCAATCCTGACAGTAAGGAATTCCGATTAAGGATCGGTAAACGGTGACGCCACTTAATGCATGTCGTCGCAGGGAAACTCGTTCGAGCAGGCGCTGCAGGCGAACGAGGACATCACATCAATCGTCGGGATGATGACCGTGGCACCCTTGACGGTAATGCCAGTCTCTTCCCTCAGCTTGTTGAGCGCGCGGGAGAAAGTTTCCGACTTCATGCCAAGACGAGCGGCAATAAGTGATTTGTCATACGGCAGTTTGAGCTCAATCGGGCCCATGTCGTCCCGGTGACAGAGGCGCAAGAGGAAACAGCCGATACGCTGCGACGCGTTCTGGAGCGTGAGGCTCTCGATCTCGCGGGTTTGCCGCTTGCGGTGGCGCGACAGCGAGGTCAACATCGAGAGCGCCATGGCATTATCTTCGGTGATCGCTTTCCTCAGCAGCGCACTTGGCAGCCTCAGCACCCGCACATCTTCAATCGCGCTCGCGCCAAAGGAATGCACGCTGTCTTCAAGGATGGCGGTCTCGGCAAAAATATGGCCGTTGGTGACCATGTCGATCACAGCTTCGTTGCCGTCCAGGGTTTCGCGGAACAGCTTCACCCAGCCGGAGAGCACAATATAAAAGGCATCCGCGTCGTCATCTTGCAGGAAAAGCGTATCACCTTTCTTGAGGCTGACCACCTGAGCGGCCTGCGCAAAGCTATCGATCAGCGCCTCACTCGCACGCGAAAAAATGCTCTGACGCGCAAGCACAGGCTTGGGGTCAAAACGCATGACAAAAGGTGCTGTATCAGGGGCCATGAGCCGATCTCGCTTTAGAAGTATGCAGGGGCGGGCGCGTGCCCGGCCATGAGTTGCCACAAAATAGCGTAGAAATGGTTAACAAGGCAACGGTTCCCGCACCTTTTGGTGTCTATTTTTCGCGTACAAGCTCGATACTGCCGTGCGCAATGCGGCTTGCCACATCCTCCACGATGCCGCTGTAGCGCGCCAATATACGCTCCCGGCGGATTTTCATCGTGTGGGTCAGTATCGCGTTTTCAATGGTCCAGGGCTCGCTTGAAAGCACGATGCCGCCAATCTGGGCGTGGCGCTCCAGCCCCGCGTTGATCTCGGCGGTCAGGGCCAGCAGCGCTGCCTCACAGGCCTCCGCCGTCTTGGTGAGGGCGAGTTCACTGGGGACCAGCATGATCACTGGTTGCGGCAGGCCATGGCCAACGATACACGCCTGTTCCACCAGCTCAGATTGCTGGAACTGGGTTTCAATCGGGCCCGGCGCGACATATTTGCCCTTGGCGGTTTTGAAGGTCTCCTTCACCCGCCCGCGCAGGTACACATAACCTTCTTCGTCGATATGCGCGCGGTCACCGGTATGCACCCAGCCGTCGCGGAAGGTCTCAGCGTTTTTATCCGGCGCATTATAGTATCCAAGGCTGATACCACGCGCGCGCACCACCAGTTCGCCCTCATCTGTGACCCTGAGTTCCACACCCTTGACCGGTTTGCCGACGGAGCCGTGCCGCGGCTCGTGGCCGCTTGTTGTGGTGATCGGCAAAATCTCGGTCTGGCCGTAGCCGTCCAGCAGGCTGAGGCCAAAGAGATCGAACCACTCTTTGGTGGCTGGCGGCACCGGCGCGGTGGTCGACAGCATGGATTTCACACTGGCGAGGCCCAGTTTTTCGCGAATGCCGGCGGATACAGCCGCCGCGTTCGGCCCCGTCAGCGCAGCCTTGAGGGCACCAGCGTCGCCACCCATGGCCGCAAGCACACCCTGCACCAATTTTTCCCATATACGCGGCACCCCAAAGAAATAATCGGGTTTGGCGTAGCCAAGGTCGGATGTGAAAGTCTCAAGCCCTTCATTGAAATGAATCACCCCGCCAACCCTGATGGCATGCAGTTCAATCACCAGCCGTTCGGCCAGATGCGCCAGCGGCAGGTAGGAGAAAAAGCGCCAGCCGGGGGTGGAGCCGGTTTCTTCCACCAGTCCATCTGTCGCGCGTTTCAGGCTATTCAGCGAATGCATCACGCCCTTGGGTTTGCCTGTGGTGCCAGAGGTGAAGATGATGGTGGCCACCTCATCACCATCTGGCATCGCGGGCAGGGGCAGGCCGTCACCGCGCTTGAGGAAATCTTCCCATGTGATGTCACCAAGGCTTGGGTTCACACCCGGCAGGGTGACGACGGTGATGCCTTCGGGCAGATGCTCCCGCACCTCGGCCCAGTTGGCGCTTTCGCCAAGGAACAAAAGCTCAACCTCGGCAAAATCCAGCACATAGTGGAAGGTCTCGGGCCGCATGGTGGTGAAGACGGGTACGGTGATGCAGCCCGCGCGCAGGATGGCCATGTCTGCCATGATCCAGTGCGCGCGGTTTTTTGACAGCACGGCAGCCTTTTTACGCTCACCGCCAAAGTGCGCGCTGATAGCGGTGGCCGCGCGGTCGATTGTCGCCTTGGCAACGGCCCATGTGTAGACCGTTGGCTCTCCGCCCGCGAGGGCTACCAGCCAAGGCTCGCTCCCCTGTACGGTGGCCCAGTGGGCGATGTTGTCAAGCGCGTGACCTGGTGCCGTATTGTCTGTCATGTCCCGTCCCCCGTTCGTCGGCATTAGCCTTTAAGCAGTTCCTTTGCGATGATCGATTGCCGCACCTGATTGGTGCCCGCGCCGATCTCGATCACCTTGCCTGACCGGTACAGCCGGTTCACCTCTGTCTCCCGCATGAAACCCATGCCGCCGTGGATCTGCACGGCGCTATCCAGCACGCGCATCAGTGCGCGGCCAGTGTGCAGCGCGGTCATCGCCGTGCGCATGTGCACCACGCCGCGTCCGCCGCCGCCTTGCTCCAGCTCGTTCACTTCTTTCAGGATCTGGTAGGCGGTGGCGCGCATGGTCTCCACGTCCGTGTACATGTCTGCCAGCATGCCCTGCACCAGTTGGAAATGGCCGATGGGCTTGCCAAACTGCATGCGCTCCTTGGCGTAAGCGAGGGAGAGGTCAAGCGCGCGCTGCGCCACCCCGATGGTGGAAACACAGAGGAGCACCCGTTCGATATTCAGCCCGCTCATCACCACGGCAACGCCGCCGTTCTCTGCGCCCACAAGGTTCTCGGCGGGCACACGGCAGTTGTCGAACACCAGTTCGCCTGTTGGGCTGCCGCGCCAGCCCATTTTATCGAGCTTCTGCGCAACTGAGAAACCGGGGAAATCCTTTTCTACAATGAAGGCGGAAATGCCGTGCGCACCCGCGCCCACGTTGGTTTTGGCATACACCAGCAGCACATCCGCCACAGGCCCGTTGGTGATGAACATCTTGCGGCCATTCAGCACATATTCATCGCCGTCCCGCGTCGCGGTAGTGGCCATGGAACCCAGCGCATCAGATCCCGCGCCGGGTTCGGTCAGCCCCAGCGCGCCGATGGCTTCGCCTTTCACAAAACGCGGCAGGTATTTGGCCTTTTGCGCCTCGTTGGCGTTCCTGACGATGTTATTCACACACAGGTTTTCGCTAGAGCCCCAACTGGCGGACAGGCAGTGGTTCCAGTAGGAAAAAGCCTCAGCCACCAAAGCTTGCGAGATGAAATCAAGCCCCGCGCCGCCCAGTTCCTCGGGCACGGTGGTGCCCAGCATGCCCGCACTCGCCATGGCGCGGTATTCAGTGTCCGGGAACCAGTCCTCGTCATCCATACGCGCGAGCAGGGGGTGCATCTCCTTCTCGGCATATTTCCACGCGCTGTCGTAAAGCGCCTGATGCTCTTCAGTGAAACCGAACTCAGCAAGGTTGGGCTGCATCATGGCTCTCCCCCCTAGTGCCAGGCTTGGGATTTGATGATGGCGCGGGTTTCTTCCGCGCTCGTGATCTCACGTCCCGCGTTCCTTGCGCAATTTGCCAGCGCCTCGATCATTTCGCCGTTTGAGCGCGCCTTGTCTCCGTTTGGCAGGTAGAAACAGTCCTCAAGCCCGGTGCGCAGGTTACCGCCAAGCTCTGCTACCCTCTGGTGCACAGGCCACACGTCTGCACGGCCAATAAGTGTGGCCTGCCAAGGGCTATCCGGGTGTTTGTATTTCACCAGCAAGGGCAGCAGGTCAGCGTCGCACGGCATGCCGGACGCCACACCCATCACGAAGTTATAGTCCGCGTGGCTTACCATGCCGTTCTCAAGGTACAGCCCCACGCTCCTGACAATACCAACATCAAAACACTCGAACTCCGGCACGATGTTATGGTCCTTCATCACCGCCAGCATTTCAGTGATTTTGTCCACCGGGTTCAGGAACACCATCGGCGGCCATGCCCATGAGCCGTCCTTGCGGGTCTTGAGATAATTCAGGCTGCCGGCGTTCAGCGCCGCCATCTCGGGCTTGTTGTGCGCGAGGTATTTGAGCACTTCGCCCTGTTCGCGGCCCACAACACCTGTGGTCATGTTGATCACCACGCCGGGGCAAGCCGCGCGGATCGCATCGTTGATTTCTTTTGCCAGTGCGCCGTCCCAACTCGGCAGGTGGCCCTTGCCGTCCGCCTGCTGGCGGTAGTGGCAGTGCATGATGGTGGCGCCTTGGTCATAGGCCGCCTTGGCTTCCGCCGCCATCTGCTCGGGCGTTACCGGCACATTATGCTGGTTCGGGTCGGTCAGCACACCGGTCAGCGCGCAGGTAAGGGTTATTTTATCAGCCATTCTCTGTTTCCTTTTCCGGTGTGGTGTCTGTCTCAGTTGCGGTGATGGTCGCCACGCTCGCGCGGGCCTTGACCTGATCGCCGATTTTTACATTGACCGTCGTTACCTTGCCCGCCACGTCAGCGCGGATGTGGTGTTCCATCTTCATGGCCTCGACCACACAAATCAGTTCGCCTGCCTCAACCGTGTCGCCCACGCTGGCGGCTACGGCGACCACTTGGCCGTCCATCGGTGCGGTCAGCATGCCGCTGCCGGTCCTTGTTGCCCCCGCTGCGACGCGGTGGGTGATATTGGTGGCGGTGATGTGGATGGGGCCGAGGTCGATGAAGTGGGTGTCGCCGTCCTGCGCGCTCGCAAACTGGTACCGTTTGCCACTCGTGCGGCAGACATCGCCTGAAATACTGAACGATTGTTCGGTATCGTCGTATTTTACCGTCACCTGCCATGCGCCACCAGCACGGTTTGCCCGCACTTCAAGCGGGAAGCTCTCGCCTTCCACCTCCAGGGTGACACGCTGGTAGGTGTCATGGTTGGTGCGCCAGTTGGCGAGGGTCGGGATGGTGAATTTGGCGCAGGCTTCGGCCACCAGAATGGCACCCGCACACATGCTCATTTCTTCCGCACACATGATTGGCGCTGTTTTAACGGTGTCGAGCGTGTGGGTGCGGGTCAGCCCGCGGGTGAAATGTTCGCTTGTCAGAATGCCGGACAGGTAGGCCTTGTTGGTCACCAAACCCGCGATACGCATGGCTTTCAGTGCTTCAGCAAGGGTCTGGATGGCCTCATCTCTGGTGCTGCCATGGGCGATGATCTTGGCCAGCATGGGGTCATAAAAGGGGCTGACTGTATCGCCCTCCATCACGCCAAAATCGCCGCGCACATCCCGCACACTTTCCGCACACATTTTGCGCAATGTACCGGTTTGCGGCAGGAAGCCGCGTTCGGCATCTTCGGCATAAAGGCGCACTTCAACAGCATGGCCGTCGGCCGTGATATCTTCTTGATTATACGCTAGTTTTTCACCGCGCGCGACGCGTATCTGCTGTTCCACAAGATCAATGCCGGTGATCATTTCTGTCACCGGGTGCTCCACCTGCAGCCGCGTGTTCATTTCAAGGAAATAGACCGCGCCCTCCTCGTCCACCAGAAATTCGACTGTACCAGCCCCAGTGTAGCCAACGGCGGTCGCCAGCTTCACGGCAGCATCTGTTAAAGCCTTGCGGGTGCTCGCATTTATCGTGCTGCACGGCGCTTCCTCCACCACCTTCTGATGCCGTCTTTGCGCCGAACAGTCGCGCTCCAGCAGGTGCAAAACCTTGCCATGGCTGTCCGCCAGAACCTGCACTTCCACGTGCCGGGCGCTTTCAATCATACGCTCCAGCATCACCGCACAGTTGCCGAAAGCGGCCTGCGCCTCACGCTGCGCACTCATAAGTGCATGATGGAACTCGCTTATTTCATCAATGCGCCTCAGGCCACGCCCGCCGCCGCCCGCTGTCGCCTTGATCATCAGCGGCGTGCCAATGCGGTTGGCTTCCACCAGAAGCTGGTCCTCGTTGGCATCTTCACCATCATAACCCGGTACCACAGGAACCCCGGCATCCTGCGCGATCCAGCGTGCCTGCCGCTTGTCACCCATCTTGGCGATCACCTCGGCCGATGGCCCAATGAAGATGATGCCAGCAGCCTCAACCGCCGCTGCAAATTCTGCGTTTTCCGACAGGAAACCATAGCCGGGATGGATCGCATCCGCGCCGCTAAGTCTCGCTGCTTCAACGATTTTGTCTACCGAAAGGTAGCTTTCGCTCGCGGGCGAGGGGCCGATGTGAACACTGTCATCTGCCAGCTTCACATGTTGGGCGTGGGCGTCAGCGTCGGAATAAACCGCGACCGCCTCGAGCCCCAGTTTGTGCGCGGCGCGAATGACCCGCACGGCGATCTCGCCCCGGTTCGCGATCAGGATACGCTTGATGTCCCGCACGCTCATGCCTCCATCCATGATGGTTTGCGTTTCTCTATAAACGCTTTGGTCCCTTCGCGCCCTTCGTGGCACAGCAGGGCTTCAGCAAAACTTTCCGCTGCTTTATCAAGGGTTTGGGCGGGTACGGCGCTCATGCTGGTCAGCAGTTTTTTGGTCGCCGCAACAGCGCCCGGTGCAGCCTTGAGGGCCTGTTTCAGCACGATCTGAAGCCGCCCCTCGACTGCCTCCGTGCCGCTTTCATGGTGGTGCACAATGCCCAGCCGCTGGGCGTCAAACCCATCAATAATCAGCCCCGTCAGCGCTAGCCGCCGTGTCTCGGTCAGGCCAATGCGGGCCAGCACAAAGGGCGCAATCTGGGCGGGCAGGATGCCCAAGGTGACCTCCGGCATGCCGAAGCGGCAGCCGTCCTCGGCAATGGCGATATCAGACACACAGACAAGGCCAAAACCGCCGCCCATGGCCGCTTTTTCCGCAACCGTAACGATCAGTTTCGGGAAGGCTTGCGCGACCTCGAGAAGCTCGCCAAAGCGGCGGTTACCCTTGGCGACAGCCTCCGGCGACTGGCCCGCGGAGCCCATGTCCTTCAGGTCGCCACCCGCGCAGAACACCCCGTCCGCGCCG
Source organism: Kordiimonas gwangyangensis DSM 19435 = JCM 12864 (assembly GCF_000375545.1). Classification (GTDB taxonomy): domain Bacteria; phylum Pseudomonadota; class Alphaproteobacteria; order Sphingomonadales; family Kordiimonadaceae; genus Kordiimonas; species Kordiimonas gwangyangensis. The sequence goes on along the minus strand of NZ_AQXF01000005.1, from coordinate 315,968 downwards.
CGCAGCACCACCACCCGCACCGCGTCATCCCCCGCCGCCTGCTCAAACGCGTCAATCAGCGCGTCGACCATGGCGAAATTCATCGCGTTTTTCACCTCCGGGCGGTTAAGGGTGACTGTCATCACCCCGCCCCTGGTGGCTGTCAGGACCGTATCAGCCATTGCCCATGCCCATCATGCGGGTGAGGATCCTGAGCATCGTCTCGTCCGAGCCGCCGCCAATGCTGGTCAAGCGCCCGTCGCGGTAGGAACGCGAGACCGGGTTGTCCCACATGAAGCCCATGCCGCCCCAGTATTGCAGGCAGGCATCCGGCACTTCGCGCGCTAGCTTGCCCGCTTTCAGCTTGGCCATGGTGGCCAGTTTCGTCACATCTTCCCCGTTCACATAGGCTTCGGTCGCTTGCCAGATAAGGGCGCGCAGGGCTTCGACCTCGGTCTGCAGTTCCGCAAGGCGGTATTGCACCACCTGGTTATCGAGCACACTGCCGCCAAAAATCTTGCGGTCGCGGGCGTAATCGATGGTCGCCTGAATGGTGTTTGTCATGCCCTTCGGCCCCAGCATGGCGGCGCACAGCCGCTCCTCCTGGAACTGGATCATCTGCATGCGGAAACCGTCACCTTCGCGGCCAATGAGGTGGCGCTGCGGTACGCGCACGTCATCAAGGAAGATCTGCGCGGTGTCCGAGGAGCGCATGCCAAGCTTGTTGAGGCGCTCAGAGAAGCTGACGCCGTTGGTCTTCGTCGGCACCACGATCAGCGACTTGTTCTTGTGCGCGGGGCCGTCGCCGGTGTTGGCGAGCAGGCAAAGGAAATCGGCTTGTGTGGAGTTGGTGATCCACATCTTGGTGCCGTTGATGACATAGTCGTCACCATCCTTGACCGCGTTGGTGGTTATCGCCGCCACGTCAGAGCCCGCGTGGGGTTCCGACACCGCGATCGAGCACACCATGTCACCCGAAATGGCGGGGGCGAGGAACTCGCGCTTGAGCTCGTCCGAGCCGAAGCGGGCGAGGGCGGGTGTGGCCATATTGGTCTGCACGCTGATGCCCATGGGCACGCCGCCGCAGTTGATGCCGCCCAGCTCTTCGGCGAGGACCATCTCATAGGAATAATCAAGACCAAGCCCGCCGTATTCCTCGGGTTTCGAGATGCCCAAGAGGCCAAGATCGCCCATTTTCTTGAAGAGCTCATGCGCGGGGAAAATGCCCGCTTCTTCCCACGCGTCCACATGGGGGTTGATCTCTTCATCCACAAACCGTGCGACGGTGCGCCGTAGTTCCTTGTGTTCATTCGTGAATAGCATGTGTCTTCCCCGTGTGTGTTAAAAGCGTGCGACGCCGAAGGTGTTGGGCCGGAGGTCGCGGCTGTCCGCGTCCCGACAGATATCGAGTAGGTATATGAGCAGCTTGCGCGTATCGCGCGGGTCGATGATGCCGTCATCCCACAGCCGTGCGGTGCCATAAAGGGCAGTGGAGCAGGCGTCCATCTGTTTGGCTGTGGCGGCTTCCATGGCTTCAAGCTGGTCCATGTCCGGCTCAAGCCCCATGCGTTTGGCTTTCTCAAGCCCTACGATCTTGAGCACCATGCCGGCCTGCGCGCCGCCCATGACCGCCGTTTTCACATTGGGCCATGAGAAGACGAAGCGTGGGTCGACCCCGCGCCCGCACATGGCATAGTTGCCCGCACCATAACTGCCGCCGATGTGGATGGAGATGCGCGGCACCCGCGCATTGGTGACCGCCTGAATAAGCTTCGACCCGTGTTTGACGATGCCGCCCGCCTCCGCATCCTTGCCCACCATGAAACCCGTGGTGTTGTGGAGAAACAGGATCGGCACCCCGGCCTGATCACAAAGCTGCACAAAATGCGCGGCCTTGGTGGCACCCTTTGGTGTGATCGGGCCATTGTTGCCAATGATGCCAACGGTCTCGCCTGCGATGCTCACGTGCCCGCACACAGTCTGGCTGTCATAGTCATTCTTGAAATCAAGGAAATCCGAGCCGTCGGCGAGCCGCGCGATCACCTCCCGCACATCATAGGGTGTCTTGGAATCCGCTGGCACGATGCCGATCAGGTCGTCTGATGGGTATTTGGGTTCTTTAACCGAACAATCGTTCTGGTATTTTTTCCACGGCAGGCGCGCCATGATGTCCCGCGCGATGCGAATGCCGTCTGCGTCATCTTCGGCCAGATATTCCGCCGTGCCGGTGACCTCGGCGTGCAGTTCCGCGCCGCCCAGTTCTTCATCGTTGGCGATCTCGCCCGTCGCGGCCTTCAGAAGCGGCGGCCCGGCGAGGAACACCTTGGAGCGCCCGCGCACCATCACCACATAGTCAGAGAGGCCCGGTTGGTAGGCACCACCCGCAGTCGAGCTGCCATGCACCACCGAGATTTGCGGGATACCAGCGGCCGACAAACGCGCCTGGTTGGCGAAGCTTCGGGCGCCCTCGACAAACATGTCAGAGACATGCTGGAGGTTCGCGCCGCCACCTTCCATCAGGCCGACAATGGGCAGCTTGTTCTCAAGCGCGATATCCTGAAGGCGCAGCGATTTATTGAGCCCCGCCGGAGTGACCGTGCCGCCCTTCACCGCGCTATTGGATACAATCACCATGCAGCGCTTGCCGGAGACATAACCAATGCCCGCGATTGAGCCGCCAGCGCCGGAGCCGTCCCGGTCGTCATACATCAGGTAGCCTGCGAGGGCGGAGAGCTCAAGGAACGGCGTGCCGGGGTCGAGCAGCAGCGCAAGCCGCTCTTTGGGCAAGAGCTTGCCGCGTTTGTCAAAGAGCGGACGCGCCTTTTCCTGCGCGGCGGATTTCAGTTCTTCAATCCGCGCGATTTCATCAAGCTGCGCCTGCATGGCGGCCGCATTTTCACGGAAGGTGTCTGATGCCGTATCGATCCGGCTTTCAATGACCGGCATGGTCAGTCCTTTTTCCTGAGCGCGCGTGGCGGCACATAACGATGGAAACCTTGGTAGCTTTCGCTGTTTTTGGCCCCCTGCGGCGGGAACAGGGGGCTGAAGAGGCTGCCGCCGCCGTCCACCCGGATGCTGGCACCCGAGATGAAGTTCGCGCCGTCCGACAGCAGGAACACGATCACGGATGCGATTTCGGCTTCCGTGGCGATACGGCCCAGCGGCACCATGTTCTTGAGCTGCGGCAGCATGGCCTGCACACCGGGGTCCTCATAGGTATCGAAGCCCGATGACGCGACCCAGCCGGGCGCAACCGCATTGGTACGGATGCCGAAGCGGCCCCATTCAACTGCGGCGGTCTTCGCGAGGTTGTCGCATGCTGCGCGGGCAGCGCCCGAATGCCCCATCGTGGGCATGCCGCCCCAGAAATCAGCGGTGATATTCACAATCGCGCCGCCAGTGTTTTTCATGCTTTGTGTCACCAGTTCGCGGGAGACGTTGAAAGCCCCCACCACATTGGTGCGCAGCACGGTCTCGAACCCTTTGGTCGAAATGGCTTCAAGCGGGGAGGGGTATTGGCCACCTGCGTTGTTCACAAGACCGGTGACCGGACCACCTTCGGCCACGATCTCAACGATGGCTTTGCGAACGGCGTCTTCGTCACGAATGTCGAAGGCCTTGTAGGTGCACTTGCCGCCGTCCTCAGTGATCTCCGCGACGACCGCCTTTAGCTTGTCTTCTCCGCGCCCGGTAATGATGACCTCGGCGCCAAGGTGCGCGAGTTCATGCGCGGTACAGCGGCCAATGCCGCTGCCGCCGCCGGTGACGATGATGCGTTTGCCGGTGAACAGCCCCGGTCTGAACACCGAGAGATATCCCGCTGCCGCGTCCTTCATACCCTGTCCACTCCCTTCCCAAAGTGTGGTTGGTCTATTGCAATCAAATTAATCAATGCGATTATCATAAAAACAAGCAAGCGCTTGGTTGTCAAATAAATCAGAAAGGTTTATCGTCAAGCCATGGACGATATGATGAACAGACAGGCGCTGGAGGACGTGGGCATAAGCCCCGCGAAAGCGCGCATTGTGGCGAAAGCCGTTGATCTCTTTTACGAAAAAGGGTTCGAGCGGACGACTGTGCGTGATATCGCGGCGGCCACCGGCATTCTGTCTGGTAGCCTGTTTCATCATTTCAAAAACAAACAGGAAATCCTTTATACCGCGATGGCGATGACGACTCGCGGCATGGGGGAGCGTGCGGAAGCGGCTGTTGCGGGCATCAGTGATCCGGTCGAACAGCTCAAGGCGCTGATCATCTGCGAGCTAAGCTCCATCCACCGGGAAGACGGCCACGCGGCCTATGTGCTGGTGGATGAATGGCGCAGCCTTGATGAAGCCTCACGCGAGAAGGTGCTGGCGCTCCGCGACGGGTCTTACGAGAAGTGTTGGATGGATGCGCTGGATGGCTGCGCGGAAAAAGGCCTCTTGAAGTCCCCACCCAAGATCGCACGGCAGCTTATCCGCGGGGCGCTGGCCTGGACCCGTAACTGGTACCGCACAGACGGTGACCTCACACTCGCGGGTCTCGCGGATGAGGTCACGAACAGTTTCCTGAAAATCTAGGGCAGCAACGCCGCAGCGGCGACGCTCATGCCAATCGCAAACAGGGCAGCGATTGCCACCTTGCGGTAGGCGGCGGTGCCGTGTTTCTCAAACAGCCATGCGCCCGTTTTATCCCCTACCAGCATGGCGGGGAAGGCGATGGCGGTCAGGATGAGCTCCCGCGTTGTGATGATGCCCTCAAGGGAATAGGTGATGGTGGCAAAGGTGGCGGAAAGCAGGAAAAATCCCATCAGGAAAGCGCGGGCGATGCGTGGGTTCTCATAGACCGCGACCGAATAGATGATCACCGGTGGGCCGGGGATGGCGAGCGCGCCGTTCATCAGACCCGATGCCAGGCCCGCGGCCGCGCCGGTTATACCGCCTTCGCGGTGGGGTACCGGTTTGAACTTGACAAGCAGCAGGCAAGCGGCCATCACGGTCACACCGATCAGCAGCCGGAAGGTATCGGGGCTGAACAAGAGCAGCAGGTAGGTGCCCAAGAGGGTGCCGATGGCGGAAAGCGCAATCATCGGCCCCATGCTGCGGTAGGGAATATCGCGCCGGTATGAATTGAAGGTCTGCAGCGAGATCACCAGCGTCAGCATCACAATCATGCTGGCGGCTGTGGTGGGCGCGAGGAAAAGGCTCAAAACCGGCAAGGCGGCAAGCGCAAAGCCGAAGCCGGTGAAGGAGCGCAAGGCTGCCGCCACCATGATGGCAGCGGCCATGCCAAAGATGGCCCAGCCGCTGATGCCTGCAAGAATGCTTTCCATAAAAGCCTAAGCTGCCTTTTGTGCTGTGTGTCGCCCAAGCCGGACAAGACGGCCCGGTTTTGCCCCCGTTAGCTGGTCGTTTTCAAGCACAATCTCGCCGCCGACGATGGTAGCGATATAGCCGGTGGCCTCCTGTAGCAGGCGCTGGCCGCCCGCCGGCAGATCCTTGACCATATGGGGCGGATGCAAGCGCAGGTTCTTGTGGTCGATCACATTGATGTTGGCTTTCATGCCAACCGCCAGCCGCCCGCGGTCGCTGAAACCCACATAGTCCGCAATATCGGCGGTCAGCATTTTGACTGCGCGCTTGAGCTCGATCCGCTCGCCTTTCACGCGGTCCCGCGTCCAGTAGGACAGCAGATAGGTGGGGAAGCTTGCGTCACACACCGTGCCCACATGCGCGCCGCCGTCCGACAGGCCCATGATCGCCTGCGGGTGGCTCATCATCGTGTGCACCGCCTCATAATTTAGGTTGGTATAGTTATAGATCGGGAAATAGAGGAACTCGTGCCCGTCTTTCTCCAAGAGGATGTCATAGATTTTGGCGAGCGGCTTGACACCGTCCGCTTCCGCCATCTTGTAGACTGACTGCTCCACCCCCTGTTCATAGTCCGGGTTTTCACCCAGCTTGAACATCTTGCAGGAGATGAAGTCGATTTGCTGCAATAGGATATCCGCGAGCGGCGGGATCGCCGTGCCGTCGCCTGCTACCTTTTCGGAGCTTTCAGACAGTAGCTGTTCCTTGAACGCCGGGTCCTTCATCTTTGCCACACGTTCTTCCAAAGGCAGGTGGCTTATTTTCTTGTAGCTCGGGAAGCCGATGAAGGGGTGGAAGGTGCACTGCAGGCCGAGGATCACGCCAATGCCGCGCGGCGCGACCTGCAGGCGCATGTTGATGCCCTTGTCTTTCGCGGCCTCGGCGCGGGCCATGATGTCTTTCCATTGCTTGGGCGCAAAATCCCGCTGCATGAGCGAAAGCGAGAAAGGACGCCCGCCTGCGGCGCTGGCGAAGTCTTCAAGAAGGCCAAATTCGCGGTCAAAGGCTGTTGGGTCGCCGCGCTCAAGGTCAAAGTCGTTCACGGCTTGCAAAACGCCATGCTCAAGTCCCTTGAAGGCTTCGGCAATACCCACGAGTTCTTCCCGCGTGGCCTCACTTGCCGGTGTCCATTCGCCGTCCGCGGTGCGGTGCACGTCCGACCGTCCGGTGGAGAAACCAACCGCGCCTGCCTCAAGCGCCGCGCGGGTCAGCTCGCGCATTCTTGCGATATCGTCTGCGGTCGCCGGTTCGCCCGAGACCGCGCGTTCGCCCATCACATAGACGCGCAGTGGGTCATGCATCACCTGCGCGGCAAAATCGATGGTGTGGGGGAAGTCGATGGCGTCCATATAGTCGCCAAAGCTCTCCCAGTTCCAGGTCAGGCCTTCCGCCAGCGCGGTGCCGGGGATGTCCTCCACCCCCTCCATCAGGCGCACAAGGCGGGTGTGGTCTTTCTCGTGCACTGGCGCGAAACCGACACCGCAGCTGCCCATCACCGCGGTGGTGACACCGTGGTTGACGCTGGGCTGCAGATCTGCGTCCCACGAGACCTGGCCGTCATAGTGGGTATGCAGGTCAAGGAAACCGGGGGTGACGATGGCGCCAGACGCGTCGATGATGCGTTCGGCGTCCATGCCGAGGTCGCCGATGGCGGCAATCACGCCGTCTTTCACGGCCACGTCAGTGACCTTGCCGTCCGCGCCGGTGCCGTCATAAACGGTGCCACCCTTGATGATGAGATCATAGGCCATGAGTATCCTCCTGAAGGCTGAGAGTATCCGGGGTGCGGGCGACGCCCAATAGGCGGTAAAGGCCGGTAACGGCAAAGCCGCCGACAAAGTGCCACACACCCCATGTTGCGATGATAAGAAGGCCGGAGCCGAGCCCGCCAAACTGGCTGAGCATGATAAGAAGGCCGAGGCCGGAATTCTGAATGCCGATTTCAAACACCAGCGCACGGCGTGTGGAGGGCCGCTTGAGGCCGAAGCGTCCAACAAGCGCACCGAGTGCGAAGGCGAGCGCGTTATGCAAAATCACGTAGGGCAAGATCACGCTGCCAAAGTCCGTGAGCAAGGACGCATTGGTTGCGATGCCAAAAATCACAATCACCGCGATGATGGCAACGGCGATGGGCAGGCAGATTTTCTGAGCCCTTGTCGCAAGGTCTGGCTTCGAGTGCGCGAGCCAGATACCAAGCGTGAGCGGAATAAGAAGCGTGATGCTGGTGTTGATGATGAAGGCGACGCGGTCCAGCTCGATCTCGTTCACCAGTTCCCGTGTCGGCGCATAAAGCGCGGTCCAGAACAGGATCATGAACGGCAGGAAAGCGGCGGAGAAGATGCTCGAACAGGTGGTGAGTGTGACCGAATAAGCGGTGTCGCCCCGGCTGAGGCGCGTGAACAGGTTCGATACATTGCCGCCCGGGCAACAGGCAACGATGAGCATGCCGAGCGCAATGCCGGGCATGGGGTTGAAGAGTATGAGAACGGCGAGTGTCAGCAGCGGCAGGCCGATCACTTGCGCTGCAAGCCCCACGGCTACACTGCGCTTGTGTGACTTGAGGAACGCAAAATCGTCAGTCTTCAGCCCGAGCGCGACGGCAAACATCGTGAAGGCGAGCGAGATGGCAAGCCCCAGTTGCGCGCCCGCGTCCAAAGTCACGACGGCTTCATTGATATCGGCGAGAGTGGCGATAAAGCCCTCCTTCCCTCTAATTCCTTCCCACAGGTGAACCAAATCTACTTGACGAGAGGGCGCTTTGGAATGACAGTCGGCGTCTAAAAATTGATATTTTACGCCAAAACGACAGCGGCCAATGACTGAAACCGTATTAGCCCGATATCTCGCGAGCCTTGCCCAGACCATGGAGCGGGACTATGCCGTGCCGCGCGAAACGCTATTCAGGGAAGCTGGTGTCAGCTTTGCGGACGGTGCTGACCGCATCCCGGAGCAGGACGCCGAAGCGTTATGGGCGGCGGCGGACCGGCTGGCATGCGACGGCCTCTTGGGTATTCGCGCTGGCAAAAGTGTGCGCTACGGCACGTATGCAACGCTCGGTCATATGCTGGTTACGAGCGAAACGGTAGGCGAAGCGCTTCGGGAAGCGTGCGACTATGCACTTTATGTCGGTGCTGCCGGGCGGTTCGAACTCCGCGAGGAAGGTGATGAATGCCGCCTGACATATACGCCTGTGAGACCTGACTGGCGCGCTGCTGAAGTGAGATCCGAGGCTGTGCTGCTGCCGTTTGCGCGGTTCGCGCGCTGGGCCTCCCCCGGTGTTGCGCCCATCCGGGTTGAACTGATGCGGCAAGCGCCCGTGAATGCTGCCGCCTTCGAGGAAGCCTTCGAGGCTCCTGTCATCTTCAGTGCAGGCGAGCATGCCATGGTCTGGCCGCTTGAGGCGATGGCGCGCCCCATGAATGATGCGAACCCGGCGCTGCACGCCATGCTGAAGCAACATGTAGAAGCGGAGATGCCGACACATGACAGCGCGGCCGCGCTCACCCGTGCCTATATTGCCCGCAAGCTGGACGCGGAGGTACCCACCGGCCTGACAGCGGGCGAGGCGGCGGCGGCGCTGTCGGTCTCCTTGCGTACGTTCCAGCGCGAACTGGCTGGCGAGGGGGCCAGTTTCCGTGATCTATTGTCAGCTGTCAGGCGCGAGAAAGCCCGTTTCCTGCTGCTGGCTGACGGCCTCAGCGTGCAGGATACTGCCGCGCGCCTCGGCTACTCGGAACCCGCCGCTTTTGTGCGCGCTTTCCGCAAGTGGTATGGCCGCGCACCGGCAGAATATGCCCGCAATCAATAAAGCCACTAGCCTCACCCCCACGATGGGTTTTATGGTCAAAGAAACATACCGAATGAAAACGGAAGGGACGTCACAGTGACGCTGAAACAAATCTGGAAAGCTGCCATGCTATGTGCGGCTATGGTGTCAACTGAAGGATATGCGATGGCTGAAGATAAAACGGCAGTCGATATGGTGGTGCATGGCCGCTATGTGGTGACGATGGACGACACGAACGACGTGATCGAGAACGGCGCGGTTGCAGTGAAGGACGGCGCGATCGTTGCTGTCGGCACGGACGCCGAAATCGCCGCTGCCTATGACGCGAAGCAAAGCGTGAGCGGCGACAACCGCGTTTTGATGCCGGGTTTTGTGAACGGCCACACCCACACGGCGATGGTGCTGTTTCGCGGCATGGCGGACGACCTCGCGCTCATGACATGGCTGCAGGAATATATCTTCCCGATGGAAGGGCGTTATGTGGACCCGGCCTTCATCGAAGTCGGCTCCGAGCTCGCTTGCTGGGAGATGATCCAGGGTGGTACCACAAGCTTTGTGGACATGTATTTCTACCCCGAAGTGATCGCCGGCGTGGTGGACCGCTGCGGCCTGCGTGCCGTGATCGCGGCTCCGATGATCGATTTCCCGAGCCCGGGTTTCAAAGGCTGGGACGACAGCTATGCAGCGGGCGTGAAGTTCGTTGAAGACTGGCAGGGCAAACACAGCCGCATTACGCCAGCGCTTGCGCCCCACGCGCCCTATACGGTTTCAAAGGAACATTTGGCGCAGGTGACAGCCAAGGCGAAAGAGCTTGGCGCGCCGATCTCGATCCACATCGCTGAGGACAAGGCAGAGCTGAAAACCGTGGGCGATAAATACGGCATCACCTCCATTGAGTTGATGCAGGAAGTCGGCATGACGGATGTGACCACCGTGGCCGCCCACGTTGTGTGGCCAACGGAAAGCGACATGAAAACGCTCGCAGCCTCCAAAGTTGGCGCGATCCATAACCCGACCTCCAACCTCAAGACAGCTGCGGGCATTGCACCCATTCCGGCCATGCTGGCCGCTGGTGTGAAGGTTGGCCTTGGTACGGACGGTGCGGCGTCGAACAACGACCTTGATATGTGGGAAGAACTGCGCCTTGCGGCCCTCTTGCACAAAGGTGCGGGTGGCGACCCGACCGTGGTGCCTGCGCGTGCGGCACTCAATATGGCAACCGCAGGTGGCGCCGAAGCCGTTGGCCTTGGTGACGTGACCGGCAGCCTTGAAGCCGGTAAACGCGCAGATATGATCCAGGTTTCGCTCGACAGCCTGCGCCTCAGCCCCTTGTATGACGTCATGTCCCAGCTTGTGTATGCCGCGGGTGCGCGTGATGTGGTCACCACTATTGTGGACGGCAAAATACTGATGGCGGACGGCAAGGTACTGACGGTGGACGAGGACGCCCTGCGCGCCAAGGTGAAGGCGGTGGCAGACAAGATCCGCGCTGACCTCGCTGCCAAAAAACAATAATACCGGATGGTGGGCCCATGCGGCCCGCCACCTGCCACAAGAACAAGCATAATTGACGCCCGGATCACGGGTGCGGGAGGGGCTTGAAGTGACTGACGCCAAGGCGCAGACTATAGGCGCTATGGATGCGCTTATCGCAAAATATGTGGACGCACAGGGCGGCCTGATGCGTGCGCTGATCGCGCTCAATGACGCGTATGGCTATATCGATGCCAGCGCGCTGCCGAGGCTCGCGACCGCCTTCAATATCACCAAGGCCGAGGTCAAGGGTGTCATCAGCTTTTATGATGACTTCGCCCGCGCGCCCAAGGGTGAGCATGTGCTGCGCCTGTGCCAAGCCGAAGCCTGCCAGGCCGTTGGTAGCCGCGAACTGACGGCGCATGCCTGCAAAAAGGCTGATGTGGAGATGGGCGAAACCCGCGCTGACGGCCGCATCACCATTGAACCTGTTTATTGCCTTGGCCTGTGCGCAAACGGCCCCGCCGCCATGGTGGACGGCAAGCTGAGAGCCCGTGTGAGCGAGGCTGACATCGATGCCCTATTGCAAGCGTGGGAGCATGAAGCATGACCCGCGTTTTCATTCCGCTTGATAGTGTTGCCGTTGCGCTTGGTGCCGATGAGGTCGCTGCAAAGCTGGCGGCGATTGAGGGTGTGGAAGTTGTCAGGAACGGCAGCCGAGGTCTGCTGTGGCTTGAACCGCTTGTAGAGGTGGAAACACCGAAAGGTCGCGTCGCTTATGGTCCGGTCAGTGAAGCCGATGTCGACAGCCTGCTGGCCGCCGGTCTCCTTGACGGCGGCGACCATGCGCTATGCCTTGGCCTGACGGAAGAAATCGAGTTCCTGAAAAATCAGGAACGCCTGACGTTTGCGCGCTGCGGCGTGACCGATCCGCTTTGCCTCAAGGACTATAAGGCCCATGGTGGCCTCTCTGGCCTCAGGAAAGCGCTTGCCATGGAACCGCAGGATATCGCGGAAGAGGTGATGACCTCCGGCCTCAGGGGGCGCGGCGGTGCGGCTTTCCCGGCGGGCATTAAATGGAAAACCGTGCTGGGGGCTGAGGCCGCCCAGAAATACGTCGTGTGTAATGCTGATGAAGGCGACAGCGGCACCTTCGCTGACCGCATGATCATGGAAGGTGACCCCTACCTGCTGATCGAAGGCATGATCATCGCGGGACTGGGCACGGGCGCGAGCAAAGGCTTTGTTTACTTGCGCAGCGAATATCCAGTCGCGAAGGCCGTATTCTCTGAGGCGCTTGAGCGCGCTTATGTCGAGGGGTTACTGGGCGAGAGTGTCCTTGGCACTGGAAAGGCGTTTGACCTGGAACTTTTCATCGGCGCGGGCGCTTATATCTGCGGCGAGGAGACCTCGCTGCTTGACAGTCTTGAGGGCAAACGCGGGCAGGTGCGTGCCAAGCCGCCGCTACCGGCGCTTGAAGGCCTCAACGGCAAACCGACACTTGTGCATAACGTGATCTCGCTTTGTGCCGTGCCCACCATCCTTGCAGAAGGTGGCGCGTTCTATAAGGATTACGGTATGGGTCGGTCGACCGGCACCATGCCATTCCAGCTTGCCGGGAACGTGAGGCGCGGCGGGCTGGTGGAAAAAGCCTTCGGTGTCACACTTCGTGAACTGGTGGAAGGTTTCGGCGGTGGCACCCGCACGGGACGCGCGGTCAAGGCCGCGCAGGTGGGTGGGCCGCTTGGTGCCTATATCCCACCCGCGCTCATGGATACGCCGATGGACTATGAAAGTTTCCTGAAAATTGGCGCTGGTGTGGGTCATGGTGGTATAGTGCTTTATGACGACACGGCTGACATGGCGGCGCAGGCCAAATATGCCTTTGATTTTTGTGCCCATGAAAGCTGCGGCAAATGCACACCGTGCCGCATTGGTGCGGTGCGTGGCGCGGAAGTGATGGCAAAGGTCATTGCGGGCAATGATGTGCACGGGAACCTTGCGCTGATTGACGACCTCTGTGAGGTGATGACAGACGGTTCCCTCTGCGCCATGGGCGGCATGACCCCGATCCCGGTGTTGAGTGCGATCAGGCACTTTCCGGACGACTTCCTGAAGGGAGACAAGGAATGACCCTTCTCAAAGAAACAGATTACGGCACGCCTCAGGTAACCTCAGGCGAGGCTGTCACCCTTGAGATTGACGGCAAAACGGTGACCGTGCCCAAAGGCACCAGCATCATGCGCGCGGCCAAGGAAGCCGGTATCGGCATCCCCAAGCTGTGCGCGACCGATATGGTCGATGCTTTCGGCTCCTGCCGCTTGTGCCTTGTGGAAATCGAAGGCCGCAAAGGCACGCCGTCCTCGTGCACCGCGCTCGCGGAAGAGGGGCTGGTGGTGCGCACACAAACCGACCGCCTCGCGCGGCTCAGGCGCGGTGTGATGGAGCTTTATATCTCCGACCACCCGCTGGATTGCCTCACGTGCCCCACAAACGGGGACTGTGAGTTGCAGGACATGGCGGGCGCGGTGGGCCTCCGGGACGTGCGGTACGGCTATGCGGGGGAGAACCATCTTGACCTCGCGAAGGATGAAAGCACGCCCTATTTCACCTATGATCCGTCCAAATGCATTGTCTGCTCCCGCTGTGTGCGGGCCTGTGACGAAGTGCAGGGCACCTTGGCGCTGACGATTGAAGGCCGGGGCTTCGGCTCCCGCGTAGCAACCGGCACGGAAGACTTTTTCTCAAGCGAATGTGTATCGTGCGGGGCCTGCGTGCAGGCCTGCCCAACAGCGACACTCTCTGAAACGTCGCTGATTGAACACGGCGTGCCCGACCGCACGGTGCTGACCACCTGCGCCTATTGCGGTGTGGGCTGTGAGTTCAAGGCGGAACTGAAGGGCGACCAGGTTGTTCGCATGGTGCCGCACAAAGGTGGCAAGGCCAATCACGGGCATTCCTGCGTGAAAGGCCGTTTTGCCTGGGGCTACGCGAGCCATAAGGACCGCGTGACCACACCGATGATCCGCGATCATATTGATGAGCCGTGGCGCGAGGTGAGCTGGGATGAGGCGATTGGCTTCGCAGCCAACAGGCTCAAGGCAACACAGGCTAAATATGGCCGCAAATCCATCGGCGGTATCACGTCCTCGCGCTGCACGATCGAGGAAGTCTGGCTGGTGCAGAAGCTCATCCGCACCGCGTTCGGCAACAACAATGTGGATACCTGCGCGCGGGTCTGCCATTCGCCCACCGGCTATGGGCTCAAACAAACCTTCGGCACCAGCGCCGGTACGCAGGATTTTGATTCCGTCGAGGACGCTGATGTCATCATGGTCATCGGCGCGAACCCCACGGATGCGCACCCGGTGTTCGCCTCCCAGATGAAGCGCCGCTTGCGTGAGGGCGCCAAGCTCATCATCCTTGACCCACGCCAGATCGATCTGGTGAAAAGCCCGCATATCAAGGCGGATTATCACCTGCCGCTTTTGCCTGGCACTAATGTGGCGATGATCAATGCGCTCGCGCATGTGGTGGTATCTGAAGGCTTGGTGGATGAAACCTTCGTGCGCGAACGCTGCGAAATGGATGCGTTTGAGGAATGGAAAAACTTCATCCTCGACCCCGTCAATTCACCAGAGAATGTCGCCAAAATCGCAGGAGTGAGCGCGGAGGATATCCGCGGTGCGGCCCGGCTTTACGCCACTGGCGGCAATGCGGCGATTTACTATGGCCTTGGGGTGACCGAACACAGCCAGGGCTCCACCATGGTGATGGGCATGGCCAACCTTGTGATGGCCACCGGCAACATCGGCCGCCGCGGTGTGGGGCTTAACCCGCTCAGGGGCCAGAACAACGTTCAGGGCTCGTGCGACATGGGCTCCTTCCCGCATGAATTCTCAGGCTACCGGCCGGTTTCAGACGACGCAGTACGCGCGGAGTTTGAAGCGGCGTGGGGTGTGGACCTCGACGGTGAACCCGGTTTCCGCATCCCCAATATGTTCGATGAAGCGGTGGCGGGCACGTTCAAGGCGATCTATGTGCAGGGTGAGGATATCGCGCAGTCGGACCCTAATACCCAGCATGTGGAAGCCGCGCTCCGGTCCATGGAATGCGTGATCGTGCAGGACCTGTTCCTGAATGAGACCGCGCGGTTCGCGCATGTGTTCCTGCCGGGCACCAGTTTCCTTGAAAAAGACGGCACTTTCATCAATGCCGAGCGCCGTTTGGGCCGTGTGCGGCCAGCGATGAAGTCCAAAACTGGGCTGGATGAATGGCAGGTGACGGCGAAACTTTCGGAAGCGCTGGGGTACCCAATGCCTTACCGAAACGCGAGCGAAATCATGGATGAAATCGCCGCGCTGACGCCCACTTTCAAGGGTGTTTCTTTCGACCGCCTTGACCGCGAGGGCAGCGTGCAGTGGCCGTGTAACGACAGCGCACCTTCGGGCACGCCCATCATGCATGTGGACGGCTTCGTGCGTGGTAAAGGCTTGTTTATATTGACGGAATATGTCCCGACGACGGAGAAGGCGAACCGTAAATTTCCGCTCATTCTCACCACCGGCCGTATCCTCAGTCAGTATAATGTGGGCGCGCAAACACGGCGGACCGACAACAACCGCTGGATGGAAGAAGACGTTCTGGAAATTCACGAAAGCGACGCAGAAATGCGCGGCATTCGGGATGGTGACTGGGTCGCCGTGCGCTCCCGCAAGGGCGAGACGACTTTGCACGCCAAAATCTCCGGCCGTATGGCGCCGGGCGTGGTTTACACCACCTTCCACCACCCGGAAACCGGCGCAAATGTCATCACGACCGAAAACTCGGATTGGGCCACCAACTGCCCGGAATATAAGGTGACTGCGGTCGAAGTAAGCCCCGCGAACCACCGGTCTGAGTGGCAGGAAAGCTATGAGCGCGAGACGCCGAAAATGCGACAGGTGAAGGCAACCCATGCGGCGGAATAGGGTGTGCGGCACTGTGCAAAAAGTGTGCGGGATGTGTGCGGGAAATGCGCGGATTCTGTGCGGGATTTGTGCGGATAGTGCGCGGCATGTGAGCATAGCGCCATGACCGCGCCGGAGGGGCCTAAAAACGCCTCCCTCTGGCAGGCGGATCTTGTCACCGCCGGGCAGCAGGAGGGCAGCACCGTTCAGTGGCACGTGCCCGAGGAAGCGCCCGTCGCCCTCATCTACAATGGCCTCACCTTCGCGGTGATGCTGGCGAGCCCCACAGACCTCCATGATTTTATCACCGGCTTCTCGCTGACGGAAGGCATTGTTGATGGCCTAGCGGATATTTCCAAGGTGGAGCTGCATGAACGCCGGCAGGGCATCGACATCCATGTCACCATCAGCGCCAAGTGTTTTGAGCGGCTGAGCCTCAGGCAAAGCAGGCGGTCGATGGAGGGGCGCACAAGCTGTGGGCTTTGCGGTATCGACAGCGCGGAACGGCTGTTCGAAAGCTTGGAGCCCGTGGCGGCGCACCCGAAGGCGCTGGACGCCAGTGTGGTCACTAGGGCAGCTGAAGCGCTTGAGAAGATGCAGCCCCTTAGGGCGCTCAACAAGTCAGTGCACGGCGCGGCGTTTGTGAACGGTGACGGCGTGGTGATGCTGGTGCGCGAGGATGTGGGGCGGCACAATGCGCTTGATAAGCTTATTGGCGCCATAGTGCGCGAGGGGTTGGGCGCGAGCGACGGCTTCGTGTTGATGACCAGCCGGGCGTCGTTCGAGATTGTCGAGAAAGCCGCAAGGTCTGGCGTCACCGCACTGGTGGCGCTGTCTGCCCCTACGGGTTTCGCCATCCGGCGGGCGGGTGAGGCGAACATGACCCTCGCCAATTTCTCCCGTGGTGTGCTGACGGTTTTCTAAGACTTCAGCGAAAGCTTCACATTCTCGGCCGTGCGGCGCACCGGCGCGAAGCTGTTGATTGGCGCGTCCGAGGCGTAGCCAAGCGCCATACCGCAAATGAGCTTGTAACCCGAAGGCACCTCAAACCGCGAACGCACCGGGCTGGCCCAGGTGGCAAGCGCGGCTTGGGCACAGGTGCCAAGGCCGCGGGCGTGGGCGGCCAGCGCGATGGATTGGATGAACGCGCCAGCGTCCAGGGGGCCATAGGCGCCAAGCTCTTCACTGGCAAAGATAAACAGCGCGGTCGGCGCGCCGAAAAATTCAAAATTCCGCGCCATCTGGCGCACGCGGGCGGCTTTATCCTCGCGCCCGATACCGAGCACACCATAGATGCCCTTGCCGGTCTCCCGGTAGCGTTCGTTCAGCTCATCAGGGTAGGTCATGATGGTGGTGTGGTCGCCGTCCGGCCCGCGAAAACCCGATAGCCACATCTTGAGCTTGCCCATCGCCGACGCCTTTTGGAACCGCCCACCCTCCGTGAAGTGGTGCATATAGTCAGCCGAGATCGCCTTCGCCACATCACCGCTTGCCACAGCAACCCTGTAGGGCTGCACATTGCCCCATGAGGGGGCGTTGAGGGCGTCGCTGAGGATATCGTCAATCAGCGCTTCCGGCACCCTATCGGGCCTGAAATCCCGCACGCTGCGCCTTGTGGCAAGTGCCGTGCACACGTCCATGCTGTTCGCTGGTGTATCACCGTCTTTCATCGCGTCCCCCGCTTGTGGCTTATGTCCCTAACATAGGGCAGGCGGAAGCAGCGGCAAAGGATAGCGCTTATGCGCTGGTGAATAGGGCGCACACATCGGTGAATGGGTGTGTAATTTGAGCGAAAAACATGCAGCGATGATGAGTGCTTTCATGAAAAGCGCAATTTTTCCAATGACCTGTGCATTTGAAACTTTTCGCTTGATCTAGAGTTTACTCGAGGTTGGATACTCGCCTCTCCCAGATAACAAGGAGACCCGGGATCATGACAGCAGAGTATACTACAGAGCAGAACAAGGCGCTTATCACTGGCATTATGGACGAGCTTTCGCGCGGCAACGGCAAACCGTTTGTGGATGCGATGGCCGATGATTTTGCATGGACCCTGCCGGGCCGGAACGCATGGTCCGGCACCTATGAGGGCAAGAAGGAAGTGCGGGAGAAGCTGCTGGCACCGCTCTTTGCCCAGTTTGCCACACAGTACTGCAACACAGCGCACCGCATCCTTGCGGACGGCGATTTTGTGGTGGTGGAATGCCAGGGCGCGGTGACGACAAAAACCGGCAAGGCCTATGACAACAGCCATTGTTATGTGGTCCGGCTTGCGGGGGGTAAGATGAAACACCTCAATGAATATATGGACACCAGCCTTGTCGAAGAAGCCCTTGAAGCCCCGAACCATGCGCAAAGCGCCTGAGCTTTATATTGGCGGACTGTCGGAAGCATCAGGCCACAGCGTGCATACCATTCGCTGGTATGAAACGCAGGGCCTGATGCCCGGCGTTAGGCGCGACGCGGGCGGCAGGCGCGTGTATGAGGCGGTGCATATCGGCTGGCTTGAGTTTATCGACCAGCTGAAGCGCACCGGCATGTCAGTGGCCGAGATGCAGGTGTACGCCGCCCTTGTGATGCGGGGTCGCAAAAGCCTGCCCGACCGGCTGGAACTCCTCAAGGCGCACCGTACGCGGGTGAAGGCAGAGCTCGCCAAAACCCGCGCCGCGCTCAAGCTTGTGGAACAGAAGATCGACTATTACGACACATGGCTCACCACCGGCGAGCGCCCGGCCGAAGTGCCGAGGCTCGGGCGGAAGAGGTGATGACGCGCCTTCTGCGCTGGTAAATGGACCGTTGGCGATACTGTATGGTAGATGGAAGTATTGATTGGGCTACTATTAGAGTGATCCTTGAGCAGTTGGTATATGCATCTGCGGGTGAGCCACATAGATTGGGGGGGTGATGAAAAAACAGCGGGCAATAATTTTGTGTTTTTTTGCGGGAGCTTTTTTTGGCGTATTGACGTTGCGTGTGTTCAACTTTGTCGGTGCAGAGGACAGGTTGCCCACCGAAGCGAACACTGCACCGAATGGTATTGAGGTTCATTCGAATTTGGGGCCATCCGAATTTCGGATCAATGATCGTAGCGAAGTTACCCATTTTGCGGGCCCGATAATCTATAAGACACATGCTGCTTACAGCAGCGACTTCGCGAACGGGTATGGGTTTCCTGAGAGCTATGTATCTGAGGAATTGCCAAAATTTGTCGATTATTTTGCCATCAACATCAAATATGCAGGTGAGTTTTCCTCCTGTTCTATCAAGATGTTGATTGATAAGGATGGGCCGATAGCGTTGCCGGATTTCGATATCTACGAGGTATATAGTGGCGGCAATCTGAATATGATCCGTAGCGGCTTGCCCAAGCGAAACCCTGGCCCACAGGAAAAACTCTATCAGCAGCAATATCGCATGCAGGAAAGTGAGTACGACGGCAAAAAAGGCTTGGCCGATATCGTCCATTCCACCTTTTCCTTGGCAGGACTGGCAGACATGTCAAAGCCTGATGGGACACATACCTTTTACACTCTGAATATTGAGGTGCTCAAACACCGTTTGTTCAGCGAATGGGTATATGTTGAACTGGCAACCTATTGCTCGCCAATGATGAAGAAGACCTTTGCACATGATTGGGTTGTGCTGCTGGCCAAGCCTGCCACTGAAAAGGGAAGTTTCCTGCCTAGCCCTCGCTCGATGAATCGTTCAGTTCAGATACCCGTGCCTTCGGTGGTGAAAGAAGCCGTTAGGGCTGACCTTTCGATGATCAGGTTTGAGTAACGGGCGGTAAACAAAATACACCGTTCGTCGTAAGGCTAAGCTAGGAAAAGCTACACTACCCGTTAGACATCCGCACTCCGCCCGCTCAAATCCGCTTTACTGCCTGTTTGTAGACAAAATTGCGCTCGCGTTTGCCAACAGCTATGACGGAGACGACAAGCTCGCCGTCCCGCACTTGGTAGACGAGCCGGAAGCCCGCGCGGCGGAGTTTGATTTTATAGCAGTCGGTCATGCCGCTCAGCCGTGCGGCTTCAATGCGCGGAGTTATGAGCCTTTCCCTTAGTTTGGCGGCGAACTGCTTGCGCACGGTGGCGTCCAGCTTGTCCCATTCCTTTTTGGCTTGTTCCTTGAAAACAAGCCTATAGGTCATCGATATTCACCTCAATCTCGGGCTGGCCTTCCCGTTCACGAACGAGGGCGGCGAGTTCCATATCTTCAAGCTTGTCCATCAAGGCTTCAAACGCGGCGGCAGGCACGGCATAAAAAGCCGGTTCGCTGCGGTTCATGATGGCAACGGGCGCGCCGTCGCCTTGTTCCACCACCGCCATGGGGTTTTTCTTGAGCTCCGAAATGCCAGCGCAAACGTCGGCCAATATAAGATGTGTGGCAGCCATGACCATTCCTTGGGTTTTCTAATAGGTCTTATAATAGGTCATTTGGGTTTGATAAGCAAGGTTGGTGTCATTATTAGCAGGCCTTTTAAAAGGCGTTTGCGGTGAATGCAGTTCAGGGAAGTATTTCGCCCTAGGTATTGAGCCGGACAAGCCCTTGGATTGCTGTCATCATTGAAAAATAGTCTCTGAAACGCCCATCGCCGCCGCGAATGGGTAAGGTCATGAGCTTGCCCTCTGTCAGCTGGATATCAATCTCTGAAGTTTGGGAGGCTGTTTTACCTGTGGGAGAGGTAACGCCTGTGATTGCCGTGTAGGGAATGTGCTGCGCCTCTCGAGGGCCAAGATGCCAGATACCGTTTGTCGCGAAAATCAGGGCGTCTTCAAGCGTGCCGGGGTTGTTGAAATAGACCGCCCGGACCTCACCAATCGCTTTGGGGAGGTTATGCCCGGGCAGGCTACCTTCCAGCTTCTGGAAGTTTGTGCAGACGAACATGCTCTTACGGAAGAGGTTTGATGCCTTTATCCCGTAGCTTGTCATATTAGCATGGCCTTCCGGCACATAGCCCTCACTCCGCTGGCCGTTTATTCACCGCCGCTTGTGCCGCCACTTCGCGCACGCTCATGCTTGTGCCTTTTGGCAGGCCTTCGGCCATGCACTGGCGACCGTGCAGCAGGTTGTCGGGGCGTTTGAGGCCGTGTTCGTCAAGGTCGCGGCTCGCGCGCAGGATCTGGTCGCGGAACCATGTGTGTGCCGGGTGGTTGGTCAGCCGTTTGTGCCACACAAGCACCGCGCCGACCATGCCGGGCGGTGGGCTGATGGGGCTTGGTACCACATGAAGGTCGAAAAATTCGGTGCATTTGTCCGCCATGCGCGAGGGCACGGTGACGATAAGGTCTGATGAGCTGATGATCATCGGCGCGGAACCGAAGTGGTTGACCACCATCACCAGACGGCGGCTCATGCCCATGGCTTCGAGCTGTTCGTCGACAAAGCCGCGTGGGTCCCCGCGGGGCGAGACAAGCATATGGCGCGCGGCGGCATATTCTTCCAAGGGGATTTCATCATATTGCGCCAGCGGATGGTCCGTGCGCATGAGGCAGACAAAATGGTCCGTGCCCACTTCCATGCGGCCGAAACGTTCCGGCACATCATCGCCCATGGGCGCGAGGCCATAGTCGGCCTCCTGCGCATCGAGCTTCTCGAACAGGCGCCCTTGCACGGGGGTGGTGTGAATGTTCACGCCCGGTGCCTCATTCACCAGATAGCTGGACAGGTATGGCAGCAGGGTCATGGCCATATAGTCGTCGGTCGCGATGGTGAAGGTACGCTCCGCATTCCTCGGGTCGAAGGAGACGGGGTCGAGCGCCTCTTCAAGCTCCGACAGCGCGCGGCGGACCGGAATCTCAAGCTCAAGCGCGCGGGCGGTCGGGCGCATGCCGTCCGGCCCGCGTACGAACAGGTCGTCCTTCATCAGGTAACGCAGCCGGTTGAGCGCGTTGGAGACAGCCGGTTGCGACATGCCGATCTTGCGGCCCGCGCGTGTGGCGTTCCGCTCATCCATTACGGCATTAAAAACAACCAGAAGATTTAAATCTATACCCGCTAAATTCATGGTATGAATTTCCGATGTCAGAAATATCAATTTCAAAAATTATAATCACCATCCCATATAGGGGCAAGCTTGAGGCGTTTAAAGAGACCAAAGTTTCGGTCCGGGGGAGCAGCTTACTGACATTTTTTGTCAGCACCCCCTTCGTATGATCACCAGGCAGCAAGACCCGAGGCACGACAACCCGCACATGCGGGGCACAATAGCGAGGAGCAGATCATGCCGAAGACAATGACTGCGATTGATGAATTTGCCGTCAAACTGGCAAATTTCGTGATCGCAAAGCGGTGGCTTATCATTCTGGCCACTTTGATGATTACAGTGGGGGTCGCATCCGGCGCCCGTTTCCTGACTTTTTCAAACAACTACCGTGACTTTTTCTCGGAATTCAATCCTGAGCTTCAGGCCTTTGAAGATTTCCAGAATACCTACACCAAAAACGACAATTTCTTTTTCACCATCGTACCCAAGGAAGGCGACGTATTTAACGCCGACACCCTGGCACTGGTGGAAGAGCTGACCAATGAAGCGTGGCAAATCCCGTTCTCGATCCGGGTCGATTCACCGTCCAACTTCCAGCATACCTATGCGGAGGAGGATGACCTCATTGTTGAGGATCTGGTGAAAGGCGCGGAAAGCCTGAACGCGGATGAGTTGGCGGAAAAGAGCCAGATCGCGCTCACCGAACCGCTGATGCGCAACCAGCTTGTGACAGCAGATGCCCGCGCGATTGCCGTGAACGTGGTGGTGCAATACCCGCAGGCGGACCCCTTTGAGGTGCCGCAGGCGGTGGCTTTTGCCCGAGACCTTCGTGACCGCATGATTGAAGCGCACCCGGACCATGAGATCCGCATGACCGGGGTTTCCATGCTCAATAACGCGTTCCAGGAAGCCGGTTTTGCCGACACGACGGAAATGATCCCGCTCATGTACCTGCTGCTACTCGTGCTGATGGCGGTGACGGTGCGGTCCATCTCCGGCACGGTGGTGACGCTCTTGATGATTGCCTTTGCAAGCGTAATTGGCATGGGGGCCGCGGGCTTTGCCGGGATTGGCCTCACGCCGATTGCGCTGTCGGCACCCACCATCATCCTCACCCTCGCCATTGCGGACGCGGTGCATATCCTCATTACCATGCGCAACTCCATGGCGGCGGGTATGACGAAGCGTGAAGCGCTGGTGGAAGCGGTGCGGGTGAACTTCCTTGCCGTGATGGTGACATCGCTGACGACCGCGATCGGTTTCCTCGCGCTCAACTTCTCTGACGCGCCGCCCTTCTGGCACCTTGGCAATATCGCGGCTGTCGGCATTGTGGTGGCATGGGCCATGTCCGTCACCTTCCTGCCTGCGATGATGAGCATCCTGCCGGTTCGTGCGCCAAAGCCGCGCATTGAAACGGGCGAGAGCTTCATGGGCAAGTTGGCGGATTTTGTGGTGAAATATAACAAGCCGCTGTTTTACGGCCTTGGGGGTGCGGCGCTGCTGCTCATCGCCGCGATGCCGCGCATTGAGTTCAATGACCAGTGGACCGAATATTTCGACCCGTCGATCCAGTTCCGGCAGGACGCGGACTATTCGAACCAGTATTTCGGCTTTTATCCCATCGAGTTTTCCGTGCAGTCGCCGGGCCCCGGTGGTGTGAGCGAGCCGGAGTTCCTTGAAAAGCTGGACGAGTTCACCGCCTTCCTGCGTGAGCAACCGAACGTGACCCACGTTTATTCGCTGACCGACATCATGAAGCGGCTGAACCGCAACATGCACGCGGACGAGGCAAGCTGGTACAAACTGCCGGATGACCGTGAGCTTTCGGCGCAGTATCTGCTCCTTTATGAACTCTCACTCCCCTACGGGCTTGACCTCAATGACCGGGTGAATATCGACAAATCTGCCACGCGGGTGACGGTAACGCTTTCGAACATCTCGACGACCGAGACGAAAACCTTCCTCAACGCCGCGCGCGGCTGGATCGCCGATAACGCGCCCGACTATATGAAGACAACGGTGCCGACCAGCGCGCAGGTGATGTTCACCTATGTGGCGGAACGCAACGTGGCCAGCATGATCACCGGCAATATCGTGGCGATTGTCGCCATCGGTATCGTGATGATGATCGCGCTCAAGTCCTTCAAGATTGGCGCGCTCTCGATGGTGCCAAACACCTTGCCGATCCTCTCCGCCTTTGGCGCGTGGGCGCTTCTTGTGGGCACGGTCGGTTTCTCGGTCGCGGCGGTGGCCAGTGTGTCCCTCGGCATCGTGGTGGATGACACCGTGCATTTCCTCGCGAAATATGTGCGGGGTATCCGGGAGAAGGGCTATGACCGTGCGGGCGCCATCAAATACGCGTTCGAGACGGTGGGCTATGCGCTTGTGGTCAATACCGTGGTGCTGGTGATCGGTTTCGCCTATCTCGCCACGTCGCACTTCAAGATGAATGCTGACCTGGGGCTTTTGACCGCGCTCGCGATCACCTTTGCCCTTATTTTTGACTTTCTTTTCCTGCCTGCTCTCATGCTCAGAGGGTCGGGCAAATGGATTGCTGACACAAAAAATGACCATACGACAGGAGACAAGAATGATGCACAAACGCAAGCCGCGCAGTAGTCGTCTCGCTGCCATTCTGGCGGTGCTGACACTCGGTTACTCCCTCATCAGCCCGGTGACCTGGGCTGGTGAGGCGGAAGACAAGGGCCTTGAGATTGCCGCCCGGTCCGACCGTTCGGACACCGGTTTTGGCGACAGCGAAGTGACGGCCGTTATGACGCTCACCAACGCTGCGGGCGCAACCTCGACGCGGGAGATGTATTTCAAGACGCTCGAACGCGCGAGTGAACAAGTGGGCGACAAGTCGCTCACCGTGTTTGTCACCCCGCGGGACGTGCAGGGCACGGCGCTTCTATCCCACGCCAAAATTCTTGAGCCGGATGACCAGTGGCTGTTCCTGCCCGCGCTCAAGCGTGTGAAGCGTATTTCAAGCGCCAACAAGTCCGGCCCGTTTGTGGGTTCCGAGTTTGCGTTTGAGGATTTCACGTCCACGGAGCTCAATAAATACAGCTACAAATTCATCGGCGAAGAAGAGTTTGACGGCATGAAGGTGGACGTGGTTGAGCGTTTCCCGCTTTATGAAAACTCCGGCTACACCCGTCAGGTCGCCTATATCGACCAGGAGGTCTACCAGACCCGTAAGATCGACTTCTATGACCGCAAGGACACGCTGCTCAAGACCCTCACGCTCTCGGATTACCGCGAGTATGACGGCGTGTGGCGCGCGCATACGCTGACGATGCAGAACCACCAGACGAACAAGTCCACCACACTTTCCTATGGTGACTACACCTTCAAGACCGGCCTGTCGGACAATGATTTCGACAAGGGCGTTCTGAAGACCATCCGCTAAGGAATTGGGGGCTTTATGGCTTTAGCGTTACGGAATTCACTCCCGTGTCTGGTGACCGCCCTTGCGAGCCTTGCCAGTGCGCCGGAGACGGCACACGCGGGTGAATGGGAGGTGTCAGGCTCGGCGGGTCTGGAGATGCGCACATTTCTCGAGAGGGGCGCATATCCCCGCCAGCTTGACACCTTCCAACCGTCGCTTCAACTGGAGGGCGACATTCGCTGGACTGACGCCGAGAACCGCTGGGACTTTGTTTTTGTGCCCTATGCGCGCCTTGATGCAAAAGACGGCGACCGCACCCACGTAGACGCCCGCGAGGCCTATGTGCGCTGGAACGGCGATGGCTGGACCGTGCGGGCAGGCCTCGCCAAAGTCTATTGGGGCGTGGCGGAAAGCCGCCACCTTGTGGATATCATCAACCAGTTCGACACGGTTGAGGATATCGATAACGAGGACAAGCTTGGCCAGCCGATGGTGGAAATCTCCACGCTTCAGGATTTGGGGCAGCTCACGGCCTATGTGATGCCCGCCTTCCGCAAGCGCACCTTCCCGGGTGAAGAGGGCCGCTTCCGCACGCCTCTCCTCGTTGATAACGACCTCGCGCGTTTTGATGGCGGGCGGGACGACAATGCAGACGTGGATTTTGCACTGCGCTACAGCCACTATTTTGGTGACTGGGATGTGGGGCTTTCCTTCTTCCACGGCACCGACCGTGACCCGCGGCTGATCCTTGATCCCGCACGTGGCCTGTTCGCACCCTATTATGATGATATGACACAGGTGGGTGTGGACATTCAGTACACACACGAGGCATGGCTTTGGAAGTTCGAGGGGATCGTGAAAGACACCCCGTTCGAGACCTTCGCGGCAGCCGTTGGCGGCTTTGAATACAGCTTCTACGGCATCACGGAATCCGGTGCCGACCTCGGCGTGCTGATGGAATATCAGTATGACGGCCGGTCGGACGACCCGGCGATTGCGCCCATTACAACGGCGGACAATGACCTTTTTGGTGGCTTGCGCCTCGCGCTCAACGATGCGGAGGATACAAGCATCCTCGGCGGTGTGATCGTGGATTTGAATGACGGTTCCATGTCCGGGCTTGTCGAGGCATCGCGCCGTTTCGGCGACTACTGGGTGGTGGAACTTGAAAGCCGCTTTTTCGCCAATGTGGACAACACGAATATTCTCTACGGCTTACGGAAAGACAGTCAGGTGACGCTTCGGCTCACCCGCTATTTCTAGGGCATTGGACTATCAGGATTTGGGTATTTCTCGCGTTACCCAAAACTGGGGGCGGATTGGCCTTGGGCCTTCCGTCCCCCTTTTTTATTGAGTGCCGCCGCGCACTGATGTAACCGGTTACGAGGGAAGGGAACAGGATTCCAGAAAAAGCGCCGGGGGCTGAAATTTTTTCACAATTTCATTCCCAACGCCGCTATGTTGTTCGTCCTTGAATGCGAGGAGGATGGGTATGGAGCGCGCACGCGAGCCACTTTTGAATGGGGACGAAAACCCGGCACGGGAAGGTGCCGCGGCTGACAGTCCGCTATCGAAAGATGACATCAAGGCGCTGTTTCAGAACCATAACGAGGAGCTGGTGCGTTATCTGACAAGCCGGCTCAAGTCGCATGAGGAGGCAGTTGAGGTAGCACAGGAGGCTTATGTTCGGCTTCTGCGCCTTGACGATAGCAGCACCATCGGGTTCCTGCGGGCATTCCTCTTCCGGACGGCGACCAATATCGCCATAGACCGGGTGCGACGTCGCGGCTTGGCGCAGGCTTATGTGGAAGAAGCCACGCCGGAGCAGCAGGTGAACGAGATGTTCGGCTTTACGCCGGAACGCTCGCTCGCCGCCAAGCAGTCACTTGAGAAGGTGCTGGACTGCGTGGGCGCACTACCGCCCAAATGCCGTCATGCATTCATCGAGTATAAATTCAGGCACCGAAGCTATGAGGACATAGCGGAGGACATGGGGCTGACGTCCTCCATGGTGCGAAAATACGTTTTACGTGCCCTTGTTCATTGTGCTGACAAGCTGAGCGATGAACTGGACGCGTGGAGTATTCAATAGGGGCTGGGCACATGCCAGTGAGTGAATGTAAAATCAGTGAAGCAGTGCTGGAACAGGCCGCCGATTATTATCTCGGCCTGCAGGACGGTACGATCTCCGGGTCGGAGCTTCACGAGTGGCAGGAATGGCTGCAGGCGGATGAAGGTCACCGCCGTGCATTCAGCCGCCTCGAGGCGCTTTGGGGCGTGCTTGAGACCGCCACGAAAGCCGAAATCAACAGCCTTGCGAAAGCTGGCCCGTCCGTCAAAGTGGCGAAGCCGAAAGTGGCCGCCGGTGGCTCCGTGCTGTCCATGGTGTCCTCGCAGGAGGTCGAAAGCCGCCGCCCCCGCCTGAACATGGGCTGGATGGGCGCGATGGCCGCCAGTGTCGCAGCCGCGCTTCTGGCGGTTTACATCCTGCTTGCAGGCGCCGAACAGCCAGCACCGCAGCCAACCACACATGTTTATGAGACCGCAGCCGGCGAACAGCGCGTGGTCAAGCTTACCGATGGTTCCATCGTTGAGATGAACGCGGGCAGCGCCATCTCCGTGACTTATACGGCGAACGAACGCCGCCTGACCCTCAATGAAGGCCAAGCCATCTTCACCGTGGCTAAAAATCCGAAGCGCCCGTTTGTGGTGCGCGCGGGCCTTGGTAGCGTGACAGCTATTGGTACGGTGTTCAACGTGCGCAAGACCGAAGGTGACGTGGAAGTGCATGTGCTTGAGGGCACCGTTGCGGTGCGCCCGGTGGCGGATGCGCAATCTGGCGCGGACACCGAGAACACGCCGCCTGTCGCGCTGGTGACAGCGGGTAAACAAACCAGCTATTCGCTGAGCGGTATGTCGCTTGAGCCGATCATGCCTGCCGCTGCGGTCACGGACCTCGGCTGGCGCGTGGGTGTACTGACGATGGTGGACCTGCCGATCCGCGATGTGATTGGCGAGTTGAACCGCTATCTGGCGACTGAAATCAAAATCGGTGACGAGGCGGTAGGGCGCCTGCGGTTTACCGGCACGGTCTATCCTGATCAGGTTCAGGCGTGGCTTGAAGGCCTGCAGGAGGGCTATCCCATTGAAGTTGTGCGGCTTGAGGGCAACACAATTTTGATGATGGCGGACGAAAGTTCCGATACTGTAGTCAGATAAGCTACCCATAAGAGGTAGTCGCTGATTACAATAAACACTCAAGGAGCGGGTGTTTATGGCATCGCCTGATGGCGGTGCCGTCCGGGAGGAAAGTATATTATGGACTTGTCCGCACGGGCCTGGAGGAGAAGGCTTGCCGGCGCGGTCGCAACCACCCTTGTGGTCGCGGCGCCTGCTGTCGCACTCCCGCTCGCAGTTGCGGCCTTCCAGATCAATGACCGCTCGGTCCAGTTCGATATCAAACCCCAATCGCTCAGGCAGGCCTTGCTCGTTTTTTCGGAACAGGCTGGCGTGCAGCTTATCCTTACCGATGAAGCCAAGGACCTTGCGCTCAGGAAAGCGCTGAAGGGCGAACGCACGGTCACCCAAGCGCTTGAAACCTTGATTGGCGGTACCCGGCTTGAATACCGCTTCACCGGACCCAATACCGTGATTGTGCGCACCCGACCCGATTATGTGCCTGTGGCGCCCGCTGAGCGGCAGGTGGCAGTGGACGCACGCAAGCGCGACGAGCGCAAACACCGCCCGGCCTATGAAGCGAATGAGGTTTTCCTTGAAGAGCTGATCACCGTTGGCACGCGCAACCGCAGCCGCACAGTGGGCGAAACCGATGTGCCCATTGACCTGATTGGCACCGAAAGCCTGCGCCACACCGGGCACGTGGAAACCGGGCGGCTGCTGCAGACCCTCGCGCCCAGTTTCAACTATACGGAAACCACCATTTCTGACGGCACGGATATCGTGCGTCCCGCCACCCTGCGTGGCCTGGGGCCCGATCAGGTTCTGATCCTTGTAAACGGCAAGCGCCGCCACAGTCAGGCGTGGGTGAATGTGCAGAATACGGTGGGCAAGGGGTCCGTCGGTACAGACATGAACACCATTCCCGTCGCCGCGATCAAACGCATCGAGATTTTGCGTGACGGTGCGTCAGCGCAGTATGGCTCTGACGCCATTGCTGGGGTGATCAACGTGGTGCTCAACGACCAGCAGGAAGGTGGCATGGTCACCGCCAGCTGGGGCCAGACCTACAAGGGTGATGGCGACACCTATTATGTGGCCGCGAATGCGGGCTTGCCGCTGTCGGAAAACGGCTTTCTGAACCTGACGGCCGAGTACCGCGATAAGGGCCCCACCAACCGGGCGGGGCCCAGCTCCATCACCGGTGATGTCATCATGCTGATTGGTGACACCGATGTAGAGGCCACCTCGATGATGTGGAATGCCGAGATCGCGGGCGACGGCCCGGCAACTGTATACAGCTTCGGCGGTTTCAGTGACCGGAACGGGCTGTCGGGAGGTTTTTACCGCCACCCCTTTGTCGCAAGCCGCACGGTGCCGCAGCTTTACCCGGATGGCTTCCTGCCGCTGCAGGAGACTGAGGTGACGGACTTCAGCCAGGCTATCGGCTTCCGCTATGAAGGTGAGGACGGCTGGGACTATGACCTGAGCGCCACCTATGGCACCACAAAGTTTGCCTTTGGCGCGCGCAATACGGTGAATGTCTCGCTCGCTTCCGCCGCATATTATAACGGCGGTGACCCGGTAACGGGTAGCCCCACATCAGGCTATTCCGGTGCGCTCAGCTTTGATCAACTGACGGTGAACTTCGACGCGTCGGGCGGGAATTTCCAGTCCGGCCTGCTGTCGCACCTCGCCTACGGGTTCGAATTCAGGGACGAGCAATATACCATCGATGCCGGTGACCCCGCGTCATACAGTTGCGGTTTTGTGGACGGTGAGTATGCACCCTCAATCCTCAACCCCGACCAAGTCGCCTTTTGTGGTTTCCAGGGTTTTCCCGGTTATAGCCGCGAGGTGGAGGGCAGCAAGGGGCGTGACAGCTTTGCGCTTTATATCGAGGCCGAGCTCGAGCCGTCTGACGATATCTGGATGACAGCCGCCGCGCGGTACGAACGCTATGACGAAACGGGTGACCAACTGACCGGGAAACTGTCAGCGCGTGCGCAACTGTCGCCTGCGCTTGCCATCCGGGCGGCGGCTTCAACCGGGTTCCGCGCACCTGCGCTGGCGCAGCGTGCCTTCTCAAGCGTGATCACGAACACCACCTCCGAAGGCTTGTTGCAAACCCTGATTGCGCCTGAAGGCCATGGCTTGCCGCGTACCTACGGTGTCGACAAGCTCCGGCACGAGACCAGCACCAACTTGTCGCTCGGTGCGGTGTGGGAAGCGGATGAGGGTGTGCTTGTCACCCTTGATGCCTACCGCATCACGATTGCGGACCGCATCGTGCTTGGCCCCACGCTGTTGCTGCCGGAAGGGGTCAGCTTCGGTGCGATTGAAGCGGGCTCATTCTTCTCGAACGCGATTGACACGGAAACCTGGGGCGTGGACCTCGTGGCCTGCGTGAAGACGGATTTTGCCGGTGGTGTGCTTGACCTTTCCACCAGCCTCAGTTGGAACCGCACCCGCATTCAGGAGGTGAACGCACCAAACGGTATTCCGTCACAAGTGTTTTTCCCGCTTGCGGAACGCGTGAATGTGGAGAAGGGGCAACCGCGCTTCCGCGCCAACGCGACGGCAGACTATCACCGTGGCCCGTTTGGCGCGCTGATCCGTGCCAATTTCTACGGCAACACGGAATCTGCTTATTATACCGCTCAGGGCAACGGGATTCCGCCGCATCTTGCGTATGATGTGTATGGCCTTGACCGGTCACCGACCACAAGCGCGGGCTCGGCCGTCATTGTGGATATGGAAGTGTCCTACGATGTGACGGAAAATGTGATGTTCGCGATTGGCGCCAACAATATTCTCAATACCTACCCGGACAAGCTGCCGAACAACGCGCTCGCGCGCTGGATTTCGGAAGGTCGGCAGCAAGGGGCGTTTGGTAATTTTGTCTATCCGTGGGTCGCGATGCCGTGGGGCATCAATGGCGGATATTATTATGCGCGTGTGACCGTCAGGTTCTAAAGGCACAGCGCTGCCATATGGCTGCAATCTTTTGCCCATATGGTGATGGTTTAAGGGAAGGGCGGCTTAGGCGCCGCTTGATAAGGGATGTGATGACAGGGTCAGCAATAATGCAGCGGCTGGCGCGCAAGGCGAGCGTGCTTTCAATCGTTTTGGCGCTGATGTGTCAGGCGGCTGCTGCGCATGCGACTGATATCCCGCGAGATCTTGCGTTTGATATTCCGGCGCAGCCCATGACCGACGCGCTTCTCAGCTATTCCGAACAGGCGCGGGTGCAGCTTATTCTTGCCGCTGATACCAGCACCTTGCCGCCGTGCCTGCCGCTTCAGGGCAATATGAGCGCCGAAGATGCGCTTGCCCGCCTGCTGGCTGAAAGCGGCCTCGAATATTATTTCTCCAGCCCCAATACGGTGACGGTGCGCCGGGTGCTGCCGTACGGCTTCCGCACCGACGCGTCGGACAAATTCAAGTCGCCGCCACAGCCCGCAAACTGACGCAGTTCCCCACTTCCATACTCTTGCATTCAGCACCGAGAATTTTTGCATTTTTAAACTTGACCAAAAAGTCAGGAATGGATAGCGTCGGTGCGTTGCGTGGATGCCTGCCCATTTTGGTGGTGGTAGCAGGTATCATGGACATGGAAGCGGAGACCCAATTCCTCACCTCTCAGTGGTGGGCGCCTCCTTGGGGTGAGGGGGGTTAGATGCGCTTCGGTGTGTCGCCGGTTCCGGGACAACCCGTGCCACGGGCCGGTCTTCCAACCCATCTTCCGTGTTCTTCTGGGCGGTGATTGCTTGCAGTCACCGCCCCAGCTTTTTCAGCGTCTCGTGCAATTCCAGTTCTTCTAGAACATCGAGTTATCGTGCAGGGTTGAGTCAACAACAGGTTGCCCAACACTCCAATGCTCAGCGAACTTTCCATTTTCCATGCGGAAAATATGCATGCCTGCGTTTCCCTTGGCGTCCGGCTTTGCCTTGAAATGGATGTGCATCCAGACGAGGTCACCGTCTGCGCCGGCGCGTTTTATGTCCGCGTGCATCTTGGGAAACCTCTCGAGCTGTGCGGCAAAATAACGAAGTAAGCCTTCCTTGCCCCCGGGCACACGGGGGGCATGCTCGATATGCCCTTCCGCAACACATTCCCTGCCAAAGCGACCGACATCCAGTTCTACCTCGAGAATTTCCATACAGCGAACGGCCTTCTTGAGGTTTTGTTGTTCTAGGGCTTCCTGCGCGAGAATGTCGGCAGTGCTCATGTCCGCGAGTGTGGCAGCGCTCAATGTGAGGGCCGCAAAACCAGAAAGGCTCGTCTTCATGATGTGGTGGAGGTGGGGTGTCATAACGTGGTGTTCCTATGATAACGCAGTTGAGCCTGCGCCGGTTCGCCGCAGGCTATAGGTTACCTAGTCCCGATCAGGAATTGCGCTCGTGTGCAGGCACAATCTGTGATCTTCCCCAAGGGCACTTGAACATATCGGGGAGCATTTGGGAACCCGAAAGGGGCCCATGCCCACAAACATTCTTATGCCATCAGTGCCTTCAGCTTGTCATCAAGCGCGGCGGCAAGCGCCGTGAGCCCGTTCATGGGGCGGATCAGCACTTCAATTTCGGTGAGCAAGCCATTGTCATTCAGGGTGATGCGGTCGATGCCCTTGATCGTCTTGTCACCCACACGGGTGTTGAACTCGAGGATCAGCTCATTCCCGTCGACCCATTCTTTGGTGTAGGTCAGTTCTTGAAAGGTGTCAGATACCGCTTTCAGTACCATGGCCACCTTGTCGCGTCCGACGCGCGGCTTCCAGAACGCGGGCGACAACAGCGACGCATCCTCCGCAATGATGGAATGCAGAAGCTCCATGTCGCCGGTTTGCACGGCCTGGTGCCATTTCTTCAGGAAGCTGTCTGTATTGCTCATGTGTCTCTCCCAACTGAACCTTCCTCCATGGAGGTAGGGCAATATGGGCGGCTGTCCATTCACTCCGTGCGCAGGGTCAATACCGTTAGCGGTTTCAGGCTCCGGGTGTCGTCCGTGCCAATGCGGTCCATCTGGCTATTGGCGATATAGACGAAGCTGCCGCCAAGCCAGGTGCCGGTTGTGGGGATTGCATAGGCCGGATGGCCGATATCAAGCGTTTCAACCGCGCTGCCATCAAGTTTGGCCTTGATGATGCGTGGGAATTTGAAGCCGTTCTGCACCGCAATGAAACTGTCGCCCACAATCACAAGGCCATCGATACCGCCAAGGGTTTCACCTTCAGGCGCTTTCAGCCGTTCGGCCTTGCCGCTTGCCATATCAAGTCGCGTGATGCCGCGCCAGTCCGCCACATAAACACTGCCACCCGCACAAGCGATGCCGTTAGGGTAGCGAATGTCAGGCAGCGCAATGGTTTTAAAGTCAAGCGTATCGCGGTCGACCCGGTAAAGCGCGTGATTGCGGCTGTCGGTGACATAGGCGGCACCTTGAGTGAGACAAAGGTCATTCAGCTCAGCAAGTTCCGCGAGTTCCGCAAGCGCCGGTGATGCGGTGCGTTTCACCTCGCCCGTTTCGCCGTCCAGCACAAGTAGGTCCGCTTGCGGGTCTGGTTTGCTGTCAGCGGTCATGCCGGCGCGGTTCCTGAGCACCCATAGTTCCCCCGCGGCTTTGTCATATTTGATGCCGTAAACGGCACGCAGGTCAGCTGCGTCAGGCAGCGGCCATATGAGTTGGCCCACCTCATCGCCCACCACCATGATTTCATTGCGGGTAAGGCTGCCAATAAAAAGGCGTCCAGTGCTTTCGTCCGCTGTGATGCCTTCAGCGAAAAAGTCGCGCGCGCCGAGCATATACATCACATGGCTTGCCATCATCGGCTTTGGCATGCGGTTCAAGGTGGCAGCGAGTGGGCTATCGCTCTCGAGCCCCAAAGGCCAGCCGTTTGAGGTCAGGTAATCGAGCCACAGGAATGCGTTGCCGTCCTGCCCACGCGCGAGCGACAGGCGCGCCGCATGATAGGCGGCAGCCATGTCGCAGCTCTCCAGCAGCGGTTCCCGCACCAACTCAGGCAGGTCGTCCGCCGGGGAAGGGCAGGATGATGCCTGTACGCCAAGGGAAAAAGATGTGCCCAGAAGGGCGGATACGAGCAGGTGTTTCATGGTCTTCAGCTTTTGAGCGCCGCAAAGGAGCCGGTATAGTCGATCGCCAGTTCGTCATCCTCAACGATACTGGCGGTGAGCTGGATACGCGCCTTGCCGTGCCGGTCGAAAGTTTTGAGGAACAGTGGCCAGCGGTTGCCTTCTGGCAGGGTAGCCTCGGCCTCAAAATCCTGTGTGACCGGACGGATATAGTTGATGTTGCTGCTGGTGATGACAATCTCACCCGCGTTTGCTGCGTGGCGCAGGTTGATGTGCAACAGCGTCCAGCAACTGAGGGTGGCGAGGGCCTGTAGGCTGCCGCCAAATGCGGTGCTTTTGTGGTTGATGTTCAGGTCAAGCGGGGCACGCAGCACCACACGGTTGTCGCTGGCATGCACGGCCGTGACACCCATTGCTTTTGAAATCGGAATATGGCTGTGCAGATAGTCCTCAACAGCCTTGAGTTTGTCTTCCATCCCTATAGTCCCCGTGCGCTTAACAATGCTCCTGCGCTGTTAGCATAGCGGGGACCGCGGCGAAAGAGGGGCAACGCAAACGCTTATTCGGATGTGTTCGATGCCAGCACGCGCTGCAGTTCTTGTACAAATTTGTCCCGGTCAATGGGCTTGCCAATATAGCCCTGCATGCCGTTCTTGATGAAATTCTGCTCGGCCCCGTCAATGGCGTGCGCGGTGAAAGCAAGCGCAGGCACACGGGCCGCCCAGCCGCCCAACAGTCTGACATGTTTGAGGGCTGTCAGCCCATCCATGCCGGGCATGTTGATGTCGATGAGAAGAGCGTCTGGTGCTGGCTGCTGGCCGCTGACCATGCGGTCCACATGGTCAATAAACTCCCGCGGGCCGGGTAGTACTTCGGGCTCAATGCCGAGTGAACGACAAAGCTTGGTCAGCACCGCGCGGTTGATGGGATTGTCGTCTACTGCAAGGATACGGAGGCCTGCAACCGGGCTTGTTTTGCTGTCCTGCGCCGGTGTGTCCGGATTTTTGCTCGCGCCGATAGTTGGCTGCGGTACCGGTGCGGGCGCCGGTGTTACGGCTGGTTTTTCCGCAGTATCCAGCGGTACGGTCACGGTGAAGCGGCTACCTTTACCCGGTTCGCTTTTGAGCGACACCCCACCGCCCATCATGGTTACCAGTTCCTGCGTGATCGCAAGGCCAAGGCCGGTTGATTTCTCAGTCCGGTTCTCACTGCCCATAGTCTCGAAGCGGTCAAAAAGCCGGTGCTGCATTTCAAGCGGAATGCCGATGCCAGTATCGGCAACCGTGAAACTGAGTACCGCTTTATTGTTTGGCAGGCGGTCAAAGCGCGCCGTCAGGCGTACATAGCCGATGGACGTGAACTTGAGGGCGTTACCAATCAGGTTAATCGTAACTTGGCGCAGCACCTTGCTATCTGCTTGCGCCCACCATTCACCCGTATCAGCGAAATCGGCTTCAAGGGTAAGGCGTTTGCTTGTGGCCAGCGGTTGCAGGCTCGCAAGCGTGCTTTCAAGCAATTTATGTACATCCACCGGTGCTGTCTTGAGAACGAATTTACCCGCCTCGATCCGCGAGAGGTCCAGCACGTCGTTCACGAGTTCAAGCAGGGTTTCCGCTGACTGACGAGCCATGATGGCGCAGTCTGCGGCGTCCTCCGGCAGGTCCTGCGCGTTCATGGCGTCCAGCATGCCAAGGATGCCGGTCAGCGGTGTGCGGATCTCGTGGCTCATATTGGCGAGGAAATCAGACTTGGCAGAGCTGGCTTTCTCCGCATGGCGCCGCGCGCGCTCAAGCTGCTCGGTGCGTTCCTGAACCCGGCTTTCAAGGCCGTTCACGAGTTTGGATATCCGCCGGGCCATGCGCTCGGTCGAATAGGCCAGTTGGTCAAGTTCATTGCCTTTGCCGAGCATGCGATCGGGCCTCGGGGGTAACTTGTCAAAATGGCCTCGCGCGAGGCTTTGTGTATGCCGCACAAGCGCATGAATTGGGTGAATAATCTGTTTCGAAAGCGCAAAATAGAGCGCTATGAGAACCAGTATGATACCGGCTGCGCCGATATATAGGACCAAAACTGCATTCTGCCTTGCTTCTGCCTTGACCAGCTCACGCGGATATATGGTCACGAAGTACCAATCCGGCCCTGTGATATGGCCTGCAGCCATATAGTAGTCAGCCTCTTCAAGTTCAAACACGGCAGTCTGTTCACGGTTATGTAGCTGCGTCGCGGCGTAGATCTGTTTCAGCAGCGTGTTGTCAGATTGCGCGATCTCAAGCTGCCTGTTGTCGACCTGTCCCTGCCTCGTCAGTGTCGGGTGCGCGATCAGTTTGCCGTCAGCGGTCAGGATCATATTGGTGGCGCCTGGCGGGTGATCCGCGATGGCGTCATCCAGCAGCTTGTCGAGAAGGATACTGCTCCCCCATGCGCCGACAAACTCTCCCTGAATGTAGACCGGCGTATGACAACCTGTGGTCCACGTACGGCCCGAGGTGTCATAGATGATGGGCTGGAGGGATGTGCAGCGCATTTCCCCAAGCGTGTTATTGGCGGGGCTTACCAGTTGCACAAATTCGGTTTGTTCGAACCTGAAATCAGCTGGGGCTTTCTGGCGGTAATAGATCAGCTTGTCTGCACGCAGAGGGGCGTGGATTACAAGGTTGCGGTCTGTTGTGTAGAAATAGAAGCTCGGGATTTCCGGCATATGCGCCTTGCCGAAAGCATGGCTGAGGAAGAAGCTGTGCAGCAGTAGGCGTTTTCGCTCGGCGGTGATGTCGGCGCCGTCACCAATGAATGCGCCCATGCCGGATACGTGGCCTGCATAGGGTACCGTGGTGCCTTCATACAGCTCATCAGCGGAGCGCCTTGTGCCATCAGGGGCGACAGGGAACCAGCGATCAAACGCGGCATCCACGTCGGCGGCATCTGGTTCACTAAGTGCTTTTTCAAGGGAGGCCGTTGCCTGTTGGTGTGCTTCCTTTATGGTGCCAAAAATCTCGCTCTCGCGCTCGGTACGTTCCTTGATGAAGACATCAAGTTTGCCGAGAATTTGTTGTTCCAGAGCTTTTTCCATCGCAAGCATGCCGGCAAGGGCAACAAGCGTGATGACAAAGGCAATCCGCCAGCCAAAGCCGACGAGCGACCTGAACGCCAGTGATCTTTTCAGTCTGATAATTGGAGCAAATTTGTAACGCACATCTGTCTCCGGCCCCCGGTAGCGATAATGTCCGTCAAAGTTTAACAAAAGAAGAACGCATTGACCTTTCCTGTGCGTTCGCCCAATCTGCTTTTCTGTCCTGGGGAGGTAGTCTTTATGAATAGTGAAACGCGCGATAGTCGGTCGCCGGAAGAAGTTGCTCGCATGAGATCATACTGGCGGGCGAACCTGCACCTTTTGGGCAAGTTGCTTGTCGTCTGGTTCGTCGTTTCCTTTGTTGCGGGCATCCTGCTTGAAGACTGGCTGAACGGCTTTACGGTGCTTGGGTTCAAGCTTGGTTTCTGGTTCGCGCAGCAGGGCTCCATCTTTACCTTTGTGGTGCTGATTTTTGTCTATGCGTCGCGGATGAAAAAGCTCGACCGCGCCTTCGGCGTTGAAGACTGAGGGGGGCGAGATCATGGACGCACAGTCACTGACATATCTTTTTGTGGGCCTTTCCTTCGCGCTTTATATCGGCATCGCCATCTGGTCTCGGGTCGGCAGCACGCGGGAATTCTATGTAGCGGGCGCCGGTGTGCACCCGGTCCTCAATGGCATGGCAACGGCCGCCGACTGGATGAGCGCCGCCTCCTTCATCTCCATGGCGGGGCTTATTGCCTTCCTTGGCTATGACGGCTCTGTCTACCTGATGGGCTGGACCGGGGGGTATGTTCTGCTCGCGCTCCTGCTCGCGCCTTACCTCAGGAAATACGGCAAGTTCACGGTGCCGGAGTTTATCGGTGACCGCTATTATTCCGACGCTGCCCGGCTTGTTGCAGTGCTGTGCCTTATCTTCATCAGCTTCACCTATGTGGCGGGGCAGATGCGCGGCGTGGGCATCGTGTTCTCCCGCTTCCTCGAGGTCGACATCGACCTTGGTGTGCTTATCGGCATGGCAATCGTGTTCATGTATGCGGTGCTGGGCGGAATGAAGGGCATCACCTACACGCAGGTGGCGCAGTTCTGCGTACTCATCTTCGCCTATACAGTACCTGCTATCTTTATTTCGCTGCTGGTGACCGGTAACCCGGTGCCGCAGCTTGGTCTGGGTGCCGAGGTGCTGGACGGCTCCGGTCTGACCGTGCTTGAGAAGCTTGATAGCTCACTGATTGAACTGGGTTTCACGGCCTATACGGACGGCACCAAATCCACCATTGACGTGTTCGCGATCACCGCTGCATTAATGGTGGGCACAGCGGGCCTGCCGCACGTGATTGTGCGGTTCTTTACTGTTCCCAAGGCGTCTGATGCGCGCATTTCCGCCGGGTGGGCGCTGGTTTTTATCGCCATTCTTTATACCACGGCACCAGCCGTGGGGGCCTTCGCGCGGCTCAACTTCATCGATGAAGTGAATGAGGCGGAATATACCGCGACGCCCGACTGGTTCAAAAACTGGGAGGAGCTGGGCCTCATCGCATGGCGTGACAAAAACGGCGACGGCAAGGTGCAATACCGCGCCGGCAGCCCATTTGAAGGGGCACCAACGTTTGAGGATGACAGCCGCGGCACGCACGGCGAACGCCTGCTCACCAATGCCGAGAGTGCGGGCGAGAATGAGGTCTATGTGGACCGCGATATCATGGTGCTCGCAAACCCTGAAATCGCCAAACTGCCGGACTGGGTGATCGCGCTTGTGGCAGCGGGTGGCCTTGCTGCTGCACTGTCGACCGCCGCCGGGCTTCTGCTCGTGATCTCCACAGCCGTGAGCCATGACCTGCTGAAGAAAACCTGGATGAAAGATATCTCTGACCGGCAGGAGCTCAGGGCTGCGCGCATTGCGGCAGCACTTGCCATTGTGGTGGCGGGATACCTTGGTATCAACCCGCCCGGCTTTGTGGCACAGGTGGTGGCCTTTGCCTTCGGCCTTGCCGCTGCCAGCCTGTTCCCGGCGATCCTGATGGGTATTTTCTCCACG
Organism: Kordiimonas gwangyangensis DSM 19435 = JCM 12864; assembly: GCF_000375545.1. GTDB lineage: Bacteria > Pseudomonadota > Alphaproteobacteria > Sphingomonadales > Kordiimonadaceae > Kordiimonas > Kordiimonas gwangyangensis. The sequence continues at coordinate 276,684 of NZ_AQXF01000005.1, read as the reverse complement.
CGCATGAACAAGGAAGGTGCCATTGCTGGCATGCTGTCGGGGCTTTTGTTCACCTTCGGCTATATCGTCTACTTCAAGTTCATCGCGCCTGAGGCCAATGTGGCCGCCAACTGGCTCTTCGGTATTTCGCCCGAGGGCATTGGCATGGTTGGCATGTTTGTGAACTTCGGCGTCGCTTTCATCGTTGATCGTTTCACACCGCGCCCGCCTGAGAGTGTGCAGTATCTGGTTGAGGATATCCGCGTGCCCATGGGTGTGGGCGGCGCGCACGACCACTAGCCGGATTTCCAACGGAATTTTTATGAGGGCATTGCTAGGTTCACTGTGAAAGGAGCCAAGCAATGCCCGATATAACCGGCGAAAAACGTGCCGTCCTCTACCGTATGGTCATGCCCGACCATATCTGCCCCTATGGCCTGAAGTCGAAAGACTTGCTCACGCGGCAGGGCTATGAGGTGGAGGATCATCATCTCGCCACCCGCGATGAGACCGATGCCTTCATGGCCAAGCACAAGGTGGAAACCACACCGCAAACCTTCATCGGTGGTGTGCGCATCGGCGGCTATGACGACCTGCGGATACATTTCGGCCTTGATGCGCCGGAAGAGGAACAGAACGACACCAGTTATCAGCCCGTGATCGCCATTTTCGCGGTGGCTGCATTGCTCGCGCTCGGGCTCTCATGGCACCAGTATGGTGACGTTCTCACGCTTCGCGCTTTCGAGTGGTTCATCTCACTGTCCATGACCATGTTGGCGGTGCAGAAGCTGCAGGATGTGGAGAGTTTTTCCACCATGTTCCTGAACTACGATTTGCTCGCACGCAAGTGGGTGCCCTATGGCCGCATATATCCGTTCCTTGAGGCGTTGGCGGGCGTGCTGATGACGGCAGGTGCGCTTGTCTGGCTCTCGGCCCCCATTGCATTCCTGATTGGCCTTATTGGCGCGGTCAGCATCTTCAAGGCGGTATGGATTGAAAAGCGGGAGCTTAAATGCGCCTGTGTCGGGGGCGGCTCAAATGTGCCGCTTGGTTTTGTGTCCTTCACCGAAAGCATGATGATGCTCCTGATGGGCATATGGATGCCCGTGAAGGCGTGCCTGATGTAATGCAAAAGGGCGGGGAAATCCCGCCCTTTTATGTTTATATGTGCGCCGCCTAAGCTGCGTTTCGGAAGGCCACGATCACCGGCAGGCGCGCGGCGCGGAACGCCGGGAAGAAGCCTGCGAAGAAGCCGATGAAAAGCGCGATGATGCCGCCCTGGATAAAGAGGTCGGATGTCAGCTCAAACGCGAACACCACCTGCGTGAAGCTGCCACCAAGCGTGGAGGCATTCAGCCCGTCAAACAGGAGGAAGGCCACGATGGAGCCAAGCGCCCCGCCGATGGCCGCCAGTACGAGTGCTTCCACGATGGTGCCAACGAAGGCCGACAGGCTTGAGAAGCCGATGGCCCGGAGTGTGGCAATCTCCTTCGCGCGTTCTGCGACCGAAGTGTACATGGTGTTGAGTGCGCCTGCGAGGGCACCAAGCGCCATGATCGAGCTGATGACCCAGCCGAAGTAGGCCATGTAGCTCAGGGACTTGCCTTGCGCCTTGAAGTAGGCGGACTCGGTCTCAACGTCGAGGTTGAGGCGCGGGTCGCCTTCCACAAAGGCGCGGATGGCTTCGAGGTCGTTTGCGCTCGACATCTGTACACGCGCGGTCTGGTAGCTGCTGCCGCGGTTATAAAGACTTTGCAGTACCTTCACATCCGCCCACAGCTCACTCTCGAACACGTTGCCACCGGTGGTGAACACACCCACCACTTTCCAGATGACCTTGCCGAACTTGACTTCCTGCCCAAGGGCGAAGCCGTCAAATTCACGCAGGATGCCAGCGCCCACGATCATCTCGTTGGTGCCCGGCGTGAACATGCGTCCTTCGGTGATCTGCACATTCTTGCGCATGGCAAAACCGCGGTCATCAAGCCCGCGCAGCGGGATGTTGGCTTCGGTCTGGCTGGATTTTTTGATGCCGTCCACGATCACATACAGTTCAGGCGATACGACAGGGCCGTTTTCGTCCTTCACCACGCCGGGTGCGGTTTCAAGGATATTGACCTGATCCCGGCTGATGACGCTGTTGAGCTCCGCCGCGGACCCTTCGCGGGTGAAGATGGCGATATCGTCCGCCCCCGCGCTTTCAAGGGTTTTGGAGAAGCCCTGTGCCATCGCTAGGAAGGCGAGGAGGATAGCCACCACCACGGCACTTGCGATCACCATGGCAAGGGACATCCAGAACCGTTGGCCAAGGCTGCGAATGTTCATCGCAACAACAGCCGAAATTTGAGAAAAGATCGATCCCATGATTACCTCCGGCTGAATGCGGTTACGATGTTGAGCCTATAGGCGTTCAGCGCCGGCACGAGGCCGGTCACAAGCCCGAGCAGCACCATGAAGCCAATCGCCTGCATGGCCACAGCGTCCGAGAGCACAAGGCCCGGCAGGAACTGTGCGAGGAAGGTTTTCGCGCCCTCGACCATAACGTAGGCAAGGCCGAGGCCGGCGAAACCGCCGATGAACGCCAGCAGCATGGATTCCGTCAGGATCATGCCGAAGATACTTCTGGCCGAGAAGCCAAGCGTCTTGAGCGTAGCGATCTCGCCGGTGCGTTCGCGTATGGCAAGGATCATGGTATTGCCTACCACCAGAAGGATGGTGAAAAAGGCGGTGAACACGATGCCGAAGATCATAAGGCCGATGTTGCCGATCTGCTCGATAAAGGCCTTGTTGAAGGCTTTTTCGGTGCTGGTATCGGTCTGCGCCTGCGAGTTCGAGAACTCTTCGTCGATGGCTTTGGCAACCTTCTCATTGAGCGCCGGGTCTGCGGTTGTGAGCGTGAGCCAGCCAACCCAGTCGCCACCAAAGGTTTGGGTTTCCATGAAATACTTGTAGTGGAACACGGCGAAGTTGGTGCCGAACTGTTCGTCACGTCCGTCAAAAATGCCGGAGACTTCCATCTCCCACACATGGCCGCCCTCACGGTTGGAGAAAATGTTGGAGGACATGGGGATCAGGTCACCCACTTTCCAGCCAAAGGCGGTCGCAAGTGCACGACCGATGAGCATGCCGCGGCGATTGCCGAACCAGCGTGCGCGGGCCTCATCGTCAATCACCACCTCTTCATAGACCTTGAGATAATTCTCCGGGTCCACAGCCATGGTCACGATCTGCTGCGACGGTTCCTGAAAGTAGCCGCCAAACCAGTTCATGTGTACCACGTCCTTCACGCCCTCAATGGCTTTCACCTTGTTGACGTAAGCGTAGGGAAGGGGTTGCGTGAAGTTGATGCTGTTGACCACCACAAGGCGGTTGTCTGCCGATAACTCAACACCGGCGTTAAGTGCCGTTTTGAGGGTGGTAACCACCGAGAAGATCAGGAAGGCTATCATGATAGCAAAGCAGGTCAGCCCGAGCCTCAGCGGCTTGCGAAACAGGTTCTTGAAGGTGAGGTAAAGTCCGGTCGCGATCATGAAGTTCGCGATCAGCCGGTTGATACCTGTCTTTTCAAAGATGAACCAGATAATCCAGAAGGGCAGCCAGATAGGCAATGTGACCAGGAGCCCTCCATATTTGGCGACAAGCGCCAGAATATTGAGAAGCTTTGTCATGCTGCCAGGTCCTTCTCAACAAATTCGCCCTTGTCGAGGTGAAGCGTGCGCTTTGCATAGCTGGCCGCCGAAGGGTCGTGCGTCACCATAACAATGGTTTTGCCGAACTTCTCATTCAGAAGCTGCAGCATCTCAAGGATTTCATCTGCTGTGTGACGGTCTAGGTCACCGGTCGGTTCATCACAAAGCAGCAGTTTCGGGTCCGAAACAATGGCTCGCGCAATCGCAACGCGTTGCTGTTGGCCACCAGAAAGCTCCTTCGGCAGGTGCGCTGCGCGGTCCGCCAGTTCCACCAGTTGAAGCGCTGTCTCGACGCTTTGCTTGCGCTGCTTTGCACTCAGATTGGTGAGCAACAGCGGCAGTTCCACGTTGCGCGCAGCATTCAGCATCGGCATCAGGTTATAGAATTGGAAGATGAAACCGATGTTGTTGGCGCGCCATTTGGATAGCTGGCCTTCGGACAGGCTGTCGATGCGGGCACCATCGAACCACACTTCGCCCGATGATGGTTGGTCTACGCCGCCAAGCATGTTGAGAAGCGTGGTCTTGCCCGAGCCCGACGGCCCCATGATGGCAAGGAAGTCGCCCTGTTTGATTTGCATGTCGAGCCCGTCGAAGATCTTGATCGTCTCCTTGCCGCGGGTGAAGCTTTTCTTGACCCCTTTGAGGTCGAAAAGGATGTCGGTAGTCATGGTCTGTCCCCCTGTCTTTCGACAATATAATGAGCTTTTTTCCGGTCTGTTCTATGCCTTGAGAAACGCTACTTTGACCCCCATGTCAGGCAGAATACGCGGGTCTGAAATATTGATGCCGACACGCACGCGCACTGTCGCCTTGGCACGATCTGCGGTCGGAATAATGGCGATGACGGACGCCGGGATGTCCCAGTTCGGGTAGGCGTCCAGGTTCGCTTTGACCTCCTGCCCCTCGAAAACGCGCCCGATGAAGGATTCGTTTACGTCCACCTCAATCTCCAGCGAGGTCATGTCGACAATGGTGCAGATGCCTGTGCGCGTGAACCCGCCGCCTGCGGAACTGGGCGATACAATCTCGCCCGGCTGGGCGGCCTTCACCGTGACAATGCCGTCAAAAGGTGCGCGGATGGTATAATCATCCAGGCGCTCTTTCTGGCGCAGCACGCTCAGTTTCGCGACCTCAATGTCGGCGCGGGTGCTGGCGGCAGATGCGGAGAGGCTGTCCACGTCCGCTTGAGCGCGGGTGACAGACGCCTCGCTCGAGAATTCTGCATTCTTGAGCTCGGACGCGCGGGCAAGAACACGTTTCGCTTCGGCCAGGTTGGCGTTGGTGCTGGCGAGGCGCGCCTCAAGCACTTTGATTTGTGCTTGGGCGAGATCCAAGTCTACCTGTGGAAGCGTGGCATCAAGGGTCGCCAATACTTGGCCCGCCTTCACTGCCATACCTTCCTCGACCGTGACATCCTTGATCAGACCAATCACCTCGGCGGACACGGTCGCCATGCGGCGTGCCGTGATGTAGCCTGAGGCATTCAGCACAGAGTCTGACGGCGCAACCGTTGTGGACGCGGCGCTTGGCGTTGCCGTACCTGCATTGCTGCTTTGCGCGGTTGCCGCACTTTGCTGTGCGGATGTATTTGCTGCGTCGTTGGCTGTTGGTTGTTCGTCACCACCGGCACCAATCACCATATAGGCGCCGCCAAAGATCAAGGCTGCGAGCGCACCGCCACCGAGTAAATAGGCAAATTTAGAAGAAGAGCGCGGCGCTTCCTTTTGGCTGCGATCAATCTTCAGTTGGCTCAGCAGTTCACTTTTATCGTTCATCTATTATTCCCCCTCGCTGCGGCAGTTACAGTACCGCATTAACCACGTTTTCCATATGGTTAACTTGGCCTTTTCTACAATGTTGTTTTCAGTGTTTTATCTTATGTAAAGTACTTTGAATTACAAAGTATGTATTTTCAAGCAAGTTTCAAGAGCTGAATTGAGATCGCATCATATCTCTCGCACATCCGGCCATAGGGGCAGGGGCTTGTGGTGAAACCGGTGCGCGCCCATCATGGCGCTTTCCCGCAACCGGAGTGCCCATGGGGCTGAATGAATGGCCGATATACCCGATAGCAGCGATACAGATATCCAGCTTTCCCTTGGTGGTAGCGTGATCAGTAACATCGGCAATCCGGACGACCGGGACTGGATCGCACTTACCCTTGAGGCAGGAAAAACCTACAGCCTCGTCATGGAGGGTAGTGGCGCAAATGCGCTCGGTGACCCCTACATCTACGCACTTTTTGATAGTGACGGCCAATCACTGGACCGGTTCGATAACGACGGCGCTGGCTACCCGGACGCACGCCTTGTCTACACGCCGGGCGAAAGCGGCACCTATTATGTGGAATTGGGTTCCTATTTCCTGACCGCTGGCGACTACCGGTTGAGCCTGCAGGAATATGTGGCAGCCGCCGACACGCCTTACACCCTCCCTGTCGCAGAAAACGCGCCGCTCAGCGGTGATACCCTCACCGACGCGCTGATTGAAGGGGTGCGTTACCAGAACGTTGCTGGTGACGAGCGTACCGAGGTTAGCTTCAGCCTGCCGAAGGCTGGAAGCTTGTGGTCAGAAGATCCGGTGACTGGCTATGGCCCACCATCTGGCGGCGGCCTGCCGTGGGCACAGATTTCATATCTCACACCGGGCGAGGAGAGCCTGTTCAGGGACGCGCTGACGCAGATGGAAAGCTTTGCGGCGCTCAGGTTCCTGCAAGTGGCGGACAACGCCACGTCGGCCGGGGTCATCCGCGCGGCCTGGACTGGCACAAGTGACGACAGCTTTGGCGGCATCGCGGGCTACCCTGCTGCCAACGCGCAGGCTGGCGATGTCTGGTTTAATGCAAAACTGCTGCATTCGGGCGGTGCTGGCAGCTACTTTGTCTATACCATGCTGCACGAGCTGGGGCACGCCATGGGCCTACAGCACCCGCATGAAGGCCTCACCCTGCCGCGGGCGTATGACGGTGTCGATTATACCGTAATGTCCTACAATATGTCGGCCGAGTATCACAGCGTGACAGGCCTGAGCTTTTATCCCACCACATATATGTATCTGGATATTCTGGCGCTGCAGCACCTCTATGGTGGCGTCGAGAAGGCCACAGGCAACACCGTTTACCGCTTTGAGGCAGGCGAAAGCTACTATGAGACCATCTGGGATACGGGCGGCAATGACACCTACGACGCCTCTGCGCAATCTGCCAACGTTACACTTGACCTTACGCCAGGGAGTTGGAGCGGTGTGGGCACCACCATCTTCATGTCAAAGGCCAATGGTGGGCTAATTGAGAAGACGGCTACTGTTTTCACACCGCCTGAAGTGCTGATTGAAAAGGCCATTGGCGGGGCTGGGAACGATGTGCTTACCGGCAATGATGTGGCCAACAGCCTGATAGGGAACGCAGGCAACGACACCCTCACGGGCGGCGGCGGCAGGGACTGGATTGCAGGTGGTGACGGCAACGACAGCCTGCTGGGCGGCAATGGCGCCGACCAGATTGGCGGCGGTGCGGGCAACGATCTTGCCGATGGTGGTGCAGGCGCAGATACGCTGTTTGGCGGTGGCGGCAGCGCGGAGCGCTCACGTGATACCTTGCTCGGCGGTAGCGGCGACGACGTGATTTATGCAGGTGCCGGGGAAGATAGCCTGATCGGCGGCGATGACAATGACCTTCTTGGCGGTGGCGAGGGGCACGACATCATCACGGGTGGTGACGGCGATGACCGGCTTTTTGGCGGCATTGGCGTGGCCGCGCTTTCACACGATACGTTGGATGGTGGCGCGGGCGCCGACACACTATATGGCGGGCAGGGCAATGACAGTATGACTGGCGGTGCGGGGGACGATGTCATCTATGCTGGTGCCGGTGATGATGTTCTCTCGGGCGGTTTGGGGCGCGACTACTTCATCGTTGGCCCGGAAGCCGGGCAGGATCAACTGCTGGATTTTGAGGTGGGTGAAGACACGCTCGACCTCACGGCATGCGGGTTTGGAAGCATCGCTGAAATTATGGCCATCGCACACTCGGACGGAAGCGGCGTGCGCCTGCAGTTGGCAGGCACAGACCTGTTCCTTGACGGGCTGACGCTCACAGGCCTGAGCGCCGCCGATATACTCATCTAACGTTCCCGGCTTTTCTAAAGTTCCCGGACCGGGGTGTGGACCTCCCTTAAGCTTAGCAGCTCCATCCACACATCCGGTCAGGCCAGGCGGTGGGTACCTACCTTGGTTTCCACCGTCTGGCCTTCTTTCACGGTGTAGTCGCGGTCCAGAACGGTTGAGACAAAATACCAAGTGGCGCGTGCGGCATCAGGTGTCAGCGCCAGTTCGAGCCAGCCCCTGTGTTCGCTGTCCAGATATTTAAGCTCAGGACTTGCAGTCATCAGCGCGTCTTTCACCACCTCGGCTGACGCGGGAACATATGTCTCGAGCCCCGGGGAGCTGACGGCAGGGGTTGCAAACTCGACAGCGACCGGGTTGCCGCTCTCGTCTGCCAGGTCAAACGCCCATGCATTATGGCTGTCACCGGCGACAAAGATCGCGTTGTTGGCATGCTCGCGGATCGACGTGAAAACACGGTCGCGGCACGCGGGGTAACCATCCCAGAAATCCAGATTGAACGGCAGTTTCATCTGCGACAGCATTTGCGCAGCTTTCAGCCGTTCCTTGGTGAGGAAGGTTGATCGTTCAAAATCAAGGTCTTCATCCTTGAGGTACGGCATCGGCACCTTGCCGGTGATGACTTGCTGGCCAAGGATTTGCCAAGGCACGCCTGCGGCTTTTGAGGCCTCCAGTTCACTCGCGAGCCATTTTTCCTGCGCCGTCCCCATGATGCTGCGCTTCGGATCACCAAGGATTTCGGTGCGGAACCTCGTAGCGTCCGGCAGGTAGCTGAAACCCGCAGGCAGGTTCTTGGGGTCGAGCTTTTTGATGGCGGCAAGGTCTGTCATTGGCACAGGCTTCGCGCCGCGAAGGTCGAACGGTACCGGGATGTGCTTAATTGCTTCTGCGGGTACACCCGTCATAGCCTCCGCGCTCAGGATCGCCTTGGGTGCAGCGGGGTCGCGCATATCAAAAGGCAGCGTGCGGTAGGGCAGGTCCGTATCGTAGGACAGTTGTTTGTCACGTCCCTCAATGCGGGTGTCGAGCATGATGAGTGTGGCCAGGCCGCCGAAGTCGAAACTGCGGCAGATGGTGTGGGAGCCTTCCTGTTTGTCGCGGATTGGCAGCCATTCGCGGAAAGCCTGTTCGGCCACCAGTCGCCGCTTTACCCAGTCACCTTCACCTTCGTTGTGGTTCTCGGCACCATCCCGCCAGCTGTTGTTCGCGATTTCATGGTCGTCCCACACACAAATAAACGGGTGGGCGGCGTGCGCGGCTTGCAGGTCTGGGTCGGTTCGGTAAAGGCCATAGCGCTCGCGGTAGTCATCGATGCTGACAATCTCGTTCACGGGCTTGACCGAACGGCCTTGCGCAACGGCGGCTTCATTCGCGTAAACGCCCTCCGCATATTCGTAAATATAGTCGCCAAGGTGCAGCACTGCGTCTAGTTCGCGCGAGGCCAGCTCTTTGTAGACATTGAAAAAACCTTGCGGGTAGTTGGAGCAGGAGATGACGGCGAGGGTTGCCGCGTCTGTGCCTGCGGTCGGAAGCGTTTTGGTGCGCCCGACCGGGCTTTCCACGCCTTCACAGATGAAACGGTAATAATAGCCGGTGCCAGCCATAAGGCCCGAGGCGTCCACCTTCGCGATGTGGTCGCGCTTCATGGCGGCGGTGGTTTCGCCTTCGGCCACAATGCTCGCGAACGAGTCGTCCGCCGATACTTGCCATCGCACGTTCAGGTTCCGGGCGGCGCCATCACCGGGGATGACGCGGGTCCATAGGATCACACGGTCGGCAAGCGGGTCGCCGCTTGCGACACCGTGGGTGAAGTGAACCGGGCCGTCCGCCTTGACCTCATGCCCGCGCAGCGCAATGGCGCCAAGGCTTGCGCCCATAACGCCCAGAAAACCGCGGCGATTTGTTGTGAAGGCTTTTTCGAACATGACGGTCCTCCCCGACCAATTATTGATAATGCAGTCAATAGCCCTTGAAGACCCTGCCACTGGTCGTTAGCTTTATCAAGCGCGGTGGCTTTGTCCTGTTGGCTGAGTAGCGGACAATTTTGACAATGGCGTGAACCGTGCTGGGGGAAACGGCTGTGGCTCGACAGGGGAGAGCCACAAGTGCCATCGAGGTAGTATTCCACCCGCAAATAGTTGAAAGCGTTTTACTCTTTGATAACCATCTGTGTGCCTAATAGCACACTTAAGGGTGGTAGGGTGCACAGGGTGTGTGCCGCCGGTGACAGCGAGCGTCTAGGGCAACGATGAGCAAGGTACCTGACAGATTTCTGGGCTACGCGTTCTGTGTGGGCGACGTGCTTATGGAACTTGACGGTGACTTTAATATTGTAAGTGCCGACGGGGCGGTGAAGAACACGCTTGGCGATGTGCCGATCAAAACCTCGTTCCTCGATCTCCTGACCCAAAAAGGTCGCAGCACCATTGAAAGTTCGGTCAAGATGCTCACAGGCGCGAACCGCCTTGGGCCGATCATGATGGCTGTGGGGCCAGACACTTCCAAGCGGCAGGAATTTGCAATCTTTCTCGCGAAGCTGCCGACCTCTGCGGAGAAGATTTATCTCGTGCTATCCCGCCCTTACCGTTTGGGGCGCAGTGACAGTAAACATGTGCCCGAAAAGAAAGTGGAAGACAAAAAACAGGAATTCTACGAACGGCTCGAGAACCTGTTCGACGGTAACCCGGAAGCCGCACAGAATATGCTTGTCACCGTGCTTGAGGCAGGCGCGGGGCAGCAGCTTGATGACGACAAGCTCCGCGATATTGAGCAGCACCTGAAGTCTTATTCTGTCGGCGGTGCACACGCCACCATGCTGGGTGATGACAAGTTTGCCGTGGTGCATGACAAGACCGAACCCAGCACCAATCTCGCGGAAGAGGTGAAACGCGCAACAGGCGTCAATTTCACCAGTGCGACAATCGATGCTGCGGAAGCCCAGCTCAGCGACACAGACAGCCTGCGTGCGCTTGTATTCAGCCTGCAAAACTTTGCTGCGAACAAAGAAGGCTTCGATGTCGGCGATATCCAGCAAAACTGCGCAACCTTGATCGGTGAGACCACTCAGCGGGTGCGCGCTTTCCGCGATGTGCTGGATGAAGGGCGTTTCTCGCTTGTATTCCAGCCGATCGTGAGCCTCACCAAAGGCACGACCCACCATTTTGAGGCGCTGACGCGATTTGAACTGCCGTCAATTATCAAAACCCAGTGGGAAATGATCCGCTTCGCGGAAGATATCGGCCTCATTGACGAATTTGATTATGCGGTTATCAACCGTGCGATCGCAAAGATCAGGAGTATGCTCAAAAAAGGTGGCTCCCCCGGCATTGCCGTGAACGTTTCCGGTCGTTCGCTCTCAAGCCAGGGGTTCATTTTTGAACTGCTCGCGCTATTGCGCAACAACAAGGACCTGACACAGTATCTCTCTATCGAGATTACGGAATCCGCCACGATTCACGACCTTGATGCTCTCAGTCTTGTGCTGGAGGAAGTGCGCGAAATTGGTTTCCGGGTTTATCTGGACGACTTTGGTGCAGGCGCGGCCGGTTTCCAGTATCTCAAGAAACTGAAGGTGGATGCGCTCAAAATTGATGGCGCCTATATCCGCGACGCACTCACCAGTGCGGAGGACCGCGCCTTCCTGCGCTCCATGGTTGGGCTCTGCAAGGACCTGGGTATTGTCACAGTGGGGGAGTGGGTGGAAACTCAGGAACACGCAACACTGCTGCGGCAGATGGGTGTCGACTATGGACAAGGTTATTTCTTCGGCAAGCCCAGCCCGAATTTCCTCGTCGCACCCACACAGGTTGCCAGCTAACGCTGCCATCCCGCCAGCTAAATGAAGTCGGTTTCCATCTCGAGGATAGCAACGCAGGCTTGGACGACGGTGGCAACCACCTCGCGCGCGCTGGATTTACAACCGCGCAGGCACCAGCGTTTGAGCGTGAGGATCGCGGCGTCATAGGAGATTTCCTGCCGGATGATGCGTTGCTCGTCACTCAGGTGTGAGAGCAGCTGGTCGTAGAACTCGTATGCGCGTTCAAGGCCGGTGATCTCAAAGTCCTTTATGGCGTGCCTCAGGTCCCAGTCAGGCTGGGTGATGGCCTGACCAAGGAAAATCAGATAGTAGCGGCCTTTTTCATCGTTCTCAGCGCGCTCGGCCAGCGGCAGCACCAGTACTTCTATAATTTGTGCGAGGCTTGGTGCGCTGGTCCATTCTTCCATGAGCGCAAGGCGACGATCGTCAATCTCGTGCGTGCGTTCGCTGATCGTTGCGCGCACGAGCCCGGCTTTGGAACCAAAGTGATACTGAAGCGCAGACTGGTTGCGTTGCCCTGCTTCCTGTAGTATCTCGCGGGTGGATACATGCGCGATGCCCTTGAGGGCGATCAGCCGTTCCGCAGCCTCGATGAGCGATGCCCGCGTAGCGTCCGCGCGCTTCGTCTTCCCGTCGCCCGCGCCTGTTGTTGGCGTTCTGGCCACGCTACACTCCTGAAAACTATGAATTGACCCTGCGGAAATCATTAATGATTTGCATTAATGATTGCAAGCCAAATGTTTCACGCGCACGCAGGATGTTTCACGTCGGCGATGGCTGGATTATTAGCCATATCGCTTTATCTCCCGTGGGCATATAGTCGCATGGTTCGGTGGCATTGACTGCGTAATGATCCTCATTACTATGGCAGCCGCAATGCCGGTGGTCGCGCACACGAGCCATTGCGATGATGGGGGAGAGGACATTCATGTCAATTCGAGCGTGGCTTGTACGCCGCAAGATCAGGTCTGTGTTCAGGCCGTCGGTGCCGGAAGGCACGCCGGACGAAATTCGACTGCAGAACTTCAGTAAAGCGCTGAAGGGCGTGGAAGCACGCCTGCCGGGGCCGCCTAAAGGCCAGTCCAAAATAGACAAGATTGACAGAAACGACGGTATCAAGGGTGAATGGATTACCGCCAAGGGTGCGCGGGAAGACCGTATTCTGATTTATTCGCACGGTGGCGGGTATACGTGGGGCGCGCCGCGACCCTACCGAGAGCTCGGCTGGCGTTTGTCGCGAGCGGCCGATGCCCGTGTGTTCCTCTTGGATTACCGCCTTGCACCAGAGCACAAATGCCCTGCGCCAATCGAGGACGCGCTTCGCGCCTACGACTGGATTGTGGCGACCAACCCCGGCCAGCCTGTAACTATGGCAGGCGACAGTGCGGGCGGTGGCCTTACCCTCGCGGCGGTTCACGCCATCCGTGACACTGGACGCCCAATGCCAAAAGCTATTGTGCTGATATCGCCCTGGCTTGACCTGACGGGCAGCGGCAAAAGCATGAAATCCAATAACGCGACGGAAGTGATGCTGGACCCGGATGGTATCCATTATGCCGCGGACGCCTACCGGGGCGAACTGTCAGCCTATGATCCACGGTGTTCGCCACTGTTTGGCGAGCAGCGGGGGTTGCCGCCGGTATTGGTTCAGGTGGGATCTGGTGAAATTCTGCTTGATGACAGTACACGCTTCGCTGCCCGCGCGAAGGAAGCAGGCGTGCCGGTCACGCTTGAGGTTTGGCCCAATATGCATCACGTGTGGCATTTCTCCGCCATGGTGATACCGNAAGGGAAAAAAGCCATTGCTGCGATGGGCGCGTTTCTGAACGCAAGCTTTGATAACTGATTGGGGGACACTAGGTGACTGATATTAAAACCGCCTTCATTACCGGTGCGGCATCGGGCATTGGACGGGCCCTTGCCTTGGCGTTAGCGCGTGATGGTGTCAGCCTTTACCTCACCGACATCAACGCTGATGCCCTTGCCAAAACCTGTATGGAGGTGAAGGCGCTTCAGTCAAATGTGCATATGCGCGCCCTTGATGTCGCGGACCGCGATGCGGTGAATGCTGCCGCAGCGGACGCCGAAGCCAAGCTCGGTCCCGTGGATGCGGTTTTCAACAACGCCGGCGTTTCGCTGTCGGATACGGTTGACCGGATGAGCTACGAGGACCTCGACTGGCTCATGGGCATCAACTTTTACGGCGTCGTCTACGGCACCAAAGCGTTTCTGCCGTCCATGCTTGCCCGCCGGTCCGGGCATATCATCAATGTCTCCAGCCTGTTCGGGCTTATTGGTGTGGGCAGCCAGTCGGCTTACTGTGCCGCAAAGCACGCTGTTAAGGGCTTCAACGAAAGCCTGTTCTATGAGCTTGATGGTACTGGCGTTCAGGTACATAGCGTGCACCCCGGCGGGGTGGACACTAATATCGTGCTGAACGGGAAACACCTGCACAATGTGCAGGGCGACACCAGTGCCGAGCAGGCCCAAGAAGGCTTCCGCGATATGATCCAGACGACAGCGGAGGGCGCCGCCCAAATCATCCTCGACGGGGTGAAGCGCGGGCAATACCGTATCCTTGTGGGGCCTGATGCGCGCCGGATCGACCGGTTGCAGCGCTGGATGCCAAACCGCTGGCGCAAGATGTTCCTGAAAGCCATGGCGGAACGACGTAGCAAAACACCGTTCTGAGGCCAGCGTGGTGCAGCACCTGCACCAGCGGCTACCCATTTCGCGCCTTGTATAAGTGGGCGTGGGCACCATCTTAGCGTCATATTGATTTTGTAATTTGCCTGCTCTGCGGGCGAACATAAGTATCGGGAGAAGGTCATGCGGCAACTGCACAAACACTATATCGGCGGCGAATGGGTGGAGGCGGATGCCTTCAAGGTGCGCGACATCATCAACCCTGCATCCGGCCAGAAGTCGGGTGAAATGGTGCTGGGTAATGCCGCAGACGTTGACCGCGCCGTGGCCGCCGCACAGAAAGCGTTCGAGACATTCCAGTTCTCCACGCGGGAAGAGCGCCTTGAGCTGTTGCAGTCCATCCTGAACGAATACCAGAAGCGCATGGAAGAGATGGCTGAGGTCATCACGCTTGAGATGGGGGCGCCGAAAGCGCTCGCGCTCCGCGCCCACGCACCAGCGGGTGCCGGTCACCTGTCGGAAGCGATCAAAGCGCTGAAGAAATATGAGTTCTTCGAGGACCGTGGACCTACCCGTATCGTCAAGGAACCGATTGGCGTTGTCGGCATGATCACGCCTTGGAACTGGCCGATCAACCAGATCAGCTGCAAAGTGGCGCCTGCCATTGCGACCGGCTGCACCATGGTGCTGAAACCAAGCGAAGTTGCGCCTTATAGTGCGCAGCTGTTCACTGAAATTATGCATGCCGCCGGCGTGCCTGCGGGCATCTATAACCTTGTATACGGCGAGGGGCAGGCTGTGGGTGAGGCGCTTTCCGGCCATCCGGGCGTGGACATGATGTCCGTCACCGGCTCAACCCGCATGGGTGCAGCGGTGCAAGCCAATGCCGCTAAAACCATCAAGCGCGTGGCGCAGGAGCTTGGCGGCAAATCCGCCAATATTGTGCTCGATGACGCTGACCTTGAAAGCGTGGTGGCGCGCGATACCGTCGCTGTCATGCGCAACACCGGCCAGACCTGTACGGCGCTCACCCGTATGCTGGTGCCGCACTCCCGCATGGACGAGGCGGCGGCGATTGCAGCGCAGGCTGCCTCCACCGTGGTGGCGGGTGACCCGAACGCGGACGGCACCACCATGGGCCCCATCGCACATGGCGACCAGTTCAAAAAAGTAGGTGAAATGATCCAGGCGGGCATCGACGAAGGCGCGCGTCTTGTTGCGGGTGGCACAGGCTTCCCGGAAGGCTGCCCCGAAGGCGGCTTCTACGTGAAACCAACGGTGTTCGCCGATGTGAAGCCGGACATGACCATCGCACGCGAGGAAGTTTTTGGCCCGGTGCTGTCGATCATCGGTTACGAGGATGAGGACGAGGCCGTCCGCATCGCGAATGACAGCCTTTACGGCCTCTCCGGTGCGGTACAGTCGAAAGACCACGCGCGGGCGCAGCGGGTTGCCGCCAAAATGCGCACCGGCATGGTTTATATCAATGGTGCGGCGGGTGACCTCTCGGCACCCTTTGGTGGGTACAAGCAGTCCGGCAATGGTCGTGAATGGGGTGACCATGCCTTCGCTGATTTCCTTGAGGTGAAATCCATCCTTGGTCATAACCAAGGCATCGGCTGAGGCACTAAACGAGCTTCAAATGAAAAAGGCGCCCCGTGAGGCGCCTTTCTTTTGTTCACACTATCCCAAGACTTACATCTTGAAGGAGATCTGGCCGTAGAAGAAGCGGCCCGGCGTTGCGTGGATTGTGCCATCAAAGTTGTTGAGGTCACAGGTCGTGCAAAGCGGCGGGTCCTGATCCAGAAGGTTCTGCACACCAAGGGTGAAGGCAACCTTGTCCTCCCAAGCTTGTGGGCGGAAGGTAACCTGCAGGTCGGTGTAGAAGGTGCTGCCGAGCGTGTTGCCGTCAGCGCCGTCTGTGCAGTACTGAGTGAAGCCGAAGTCGCCGATCACGCCGCCGCAAGCCTCGTCAACGCTGCCGAGGTAACGGAAGGTGGCACCTACGGTCCATGCATCAAGCGTCCAATCCACAAACAGTGAGGATTTGAACTTGATGTAGGCACGTTCTGGTGAGCCAAGCTCGGTACCTGCGCGGTCAATGACATCAATACCGCCTGCGGCGTTCGGGGTGGATTCCTCGAACTTGAACAGGTGGCTGTTAAGCCATTTGAAGCGCAGTTGGCCCCAATCGGCCGGTTCCGTCTCCATGGAGATGGACCAGTCAAGGCCGTCTGTTTCAATGCCGGCAATGTTGGTGAGGATTCCGTCGATGCGGGTAACCTGACCGTTTGCCGTACGGGTCACAGCATTACAGAAGACATCAGCAAGCGTTTCAACGCAGCCGTCCAGAACTTCCGAAGCGTTCGGTGCCTGGATCACATTTTCCATGCTGATATTGTAGTAGTTGGCTTCAAAAGTGATGCCCTGCAGGCCCATACCGTCGGCAAGGCCGCGTGGGCTGAAGGTGAAGCCTGCGGTCCAGGTTTCCGCGGTTTCAGGTGTCAGGTCGGGGTTGCCGCCTGTGGTCACGCTGATTTGCGGGTTGATCTGAACCATGTCAACTGGAACGCCGAGGGCCGAGCAGTTCGGGTGCGGGGTGTTGCCGCCACCCGAGTTACACGGGTCGCTGATCGTGCTGTCGAAGCGGGAGCCGGTGTTATAAAGCTCGCCGATGTTCGGGGCACGGAAGCCTTCGGACCAGTTGCCGCGGAAGGTCAGGTCATCGTTCACCTGCCACGCTGCGCCCACCTTGAAGACCGTGTTGCTGCCGGAGGTCGAATAGTCAGACGTACGGAACGCAGCATTGAGGTCGAGGTTCTTGGCAAAAGACGCATCGGAAAGCACCGGCACGTTAATCTCGCCATAGAACTCTTTTACGTGGATCTGGCCTGCAGTCGGGCTCGCCGGAACACCAGCAGTTTCACCGGAGGATACAACGTTATCCGGGATGAAGCGGCCTTTCTCTTCACGGTATTCCCAACCAAGGGCAACACCAAGCGGGCCGGCTGGCAGGTCAAAGAGCTCGCCGGCCACGTTTGCGGACACATCAAACAGCTTCTGACGGCTTTCGTCTTTCTGCGTGAAGGTGATGTATTCCAGCATGGCTTTGGTGATGGTGCCGTTGCCGTCCGGGCCTTGGCCACCAAAGATGTTGAGCGGTACACAACCCGGGATGGCGGCACATGCAGCCGGGTCACCAAGAGCTTCGCTGATCTTGCGGGCGTTGAACGCACCGTCCTTGACCTGATTGGCCTGGCTTTGCGACCAGGTGCCGTTCACGTCCCAGAACCATTTTCGGCCAGCAAACTCAATTTCGCCCTCAACCGTGTTCGACACATACCATGTATCAACGTTTTGGGAGAAGACACGCGGGCCTGCTTCAAGCGGACGACGGCCACCGAAAGCGAAGGTTTCCGGGTTCAGCTCTATACCGAACGGGTTGTAGGGATGGTCTTCCGGGATGACGATATTGTCCATCCAGTAGCCTGCACCTGCGTCCACACCGAAGAAGAGTGGCTCAGGCGCGGCCTGGCTAACCGAGCGACGGTTGTTGTAGGCCGCGGTGGTTTTCATCTTGATGGTCTCGGTGAGATCAACTTCCGCCTTCGCGAAGATGTTGATGCGCTCCGATGGGGTCATCACCTTGTTGTACGGCGAATAGTTGAAGCGGTCCGCAAGGGTGAAGGCGTGATAGTCCGAGTTCGGGCCCGTTGGGTCGTTCGGGTCGAAGTTCGGGATTGGGCCTGCGCCGTCATTTGGTGTGATGGAGCCGAAGTCGTTGTTGAACACAAAACGGCCCTGCGGCGTGCCGGAGGACGCACCAAGGTTTTCAAACGGAATGGCGTAAGCGGTCAGCTCACGGTCTGCCGCTTCAACGGAACCCTGTTTGGTGTAGCCAACGTCCAGAAGCACACGTGCGCGGTCGCCCGAGGCACCCCAGGATACGTCATATTCCTGCGTTTTGCCGTCGCCTTCATCAAACATGCCGTAGTAGGCGCTGCCCTGGAAGCCTTCATAGTCGTCGCGGGTGATGATGTTCACCACGCCTGCAATGGCGTCGGAGCCATAAATGGTGGACGCGCCGTCCTGCAGAACCTCGATCGACTTGATGATGCCGGTCGGGATGGTGTTGAGGTCAACCGCGCCCGAGACACCCGATGCGCTTGAACCACGTACCCAGCGCTTACCGTCCACAAGAACAAGCACACGCTTGGAGGTCAGGTAGCGAAGGTCAATCTGGCTTGCACCCGCACCGATGCCGGAGCCATCAGGCGGGAAGCCGAGGTTGCCGGAGGAGTTGTTGGTGCGGTTGATGGCGGACCCTGCAATTGGCAGGCGCTGCAGGAAGTCCGCGATCGATACCTGGCCGGATTGGTCGATGTCGGCTGCGGACAGGATTTGTACTGGGCTTTGTGCCTCAAGCGGGTTTTGCCTGATGCGCGAACCGGTAACGACGACTTCCTCAATTGCCATCGGATCAGTTTCCTGCGCTAACGCAGGGGTTGTGCTCGTGAAGGCGATTGCCGCACAGCTCGCGAGCAGTAGGCCCTTCTTGGTTCGGCTAAAATGGTTTTCCATTGCCGTTTCTCCCTATTGGTTCTGAGTATATGGAATGACATTTCTTGTGTTGTCTTGAATGGTCATTCCCCCTTTTTGGTGCCCGAAAGACACATGGGCTCCGATGCCGGGACGAGCGCGTTAACCATACTGGGAATGCAAACGGCGATTTTTGTGACTGAAAAATTTCAAATGCGAAAATGTGTGACTTATATGTCGCATATTGTATGACTAACACACTAAAATATATGATTTTTTAAACGATTGATGAAATGTGAAAGAGTGTTCCGAAACTTAAGCGGGCGTAGCGGAAATTGGGGTCTCTCCCACAAATCCTTTGTCAGCTCGCTCATTTGTGCTAGCGAGCATGAAACGGGACAAATGGGTCAGGGGCAATCACATGCGCGCGCACATTCTCATCAGCAAGGTTCACAAGTGGGTTGCCTTGCTTATTGGCATCCAGTTCATATGCTGGACCCTAGGCGGCGTGATCATGACATGGATACCGATTGAGCGTGTGCGCGGCGAACACAACATTGCCGAGCAACCGCCGCTTCTCGTGGAAGCGATGAAACTTGAGGATCTGCTACATAAAATTGGCAATCCGCAGGTGGTTTCACTGACAACTCGCGCTGTTGGCGGTATCCCGGCTGTTGTTGTGCGTGATGCGGGTGGCATTCACGGCATATATGCGCTCGAGACCGCCGAGAAGCTGACGCCCGTCGGTGAAGAGGTGGCGCTTGCTATCGCCAAAGCTGACTTTGCCGGCGAAGCACCAGCACCAACTGCTGAGCTGATAGAGAAATCCGCGCCCTCAGACTATCGTGGTCCCGTGCCGGTGTGGCGCGTGGAGATGAATGATGGGGAAGGCACGGTGCTGTACGTTTCCCCGGACCGCGCACGTGTCGTCGCCCGGCGGTCTGATGTCTGGCGCTTCTACGATTTCTTCTGGATGCTGCACATCATGGACTACGGCAGCCGTGACAATTTCAACAATCCGCTGGTGATGGTTGCCGCAGGCACCGGGCTTTTGTTTGTGCTGTCCGGCTTTGGTCTCATCTACTTCCGTTTTCACCGCCGCGATTTTGGCCTCAAGGCCAAGCGGCGGCAAAAGGCGGCTTGAGTCTCACGGCGTTTGTGGCAGCGGCAGCCGTTCCGGGCCGTTGATCTTTTCCATGAAATGTTTACGGCAGAGCGCAATGTAGCGGTCATTGCCGCCAATCTCGATTGAGGCGCCTTCCTTGACCGCGCGACCTTCGCCGTCAATGCGCAGGTTCATCGTCGCCTTTGAGCCACATTTGCAGATGGTTTTCAGTTCATGCAGTTCATCCGCGATGGCGAGAAGCCATTTGCTGCCTTCAAACAGGTTGGCCTGAAAATCGGTCCGTAGGCCATAGGCCAGTACCGGGATCTTGAGCGAATCAGCAACTGACGCCAGCTGGAAAACATGGTCCTTGGTCAGGAACTGAGCCTCGTCCACAAGGATACAATGAATAGGCCGCGTCTTGAGTGCATCAGCAATCTTGACAAAAAGGTCAATATTGCCGTCGAATATGTGCGCGCCAGCCTTGAGGCCGATGCGGGAAGCGATAATTGCTTCGCCAAACCTGTCGTCAATCGAGGCGGTGAACAACATTGTGTTCATACCGCGCTCCTGATAGTTGAAACTGGACTGCAGGAGCGTCGTGGTTTTGCCCGCGTTCATCGCGGAATAATAAAAATACAGTTTGGCCATTGGGTATCTGTCTTATGTTCATTGCCCGGATGATGGGATAAGCTGTGCGCGAGCCTAGGCAGTATTGATGCCTTGAGCAAGCATTTGAGGGAGGAAAAAATGCGGGGGATGCCATTCATGGCCACACGTCTGCTTGCGGGCCTTGTTGCGCTTGGCGTGACGGCTGCTGCAGTTGCGGACGACCAGCGTGCCCTTCGGGCGCGCACGGCTGGTGATGTGCTGGCATGGTCCGCCCAGAACGGACGCCTGCGTCCGGTGATGGAAACCTTCCCCAAAGGCGGCGATATCCACAGTCACCTGAGCGGCGCGGTTTATGCCGAAACCTGGTTGGACTGGGCGGCGGAAGATGGCCTGTGCGCTGATATGTCGGTGCCGGCTATCCGTATGAAAAAGGGCGATAGCTGCGAGGCGAGCGGCTGGATCACTGCCGCAGCCGCACGCGCCAACAAGGATGACCGCCGCGACATCATCAACTCACTCTCGAACCGCTCCTATGTGCCGACGCTTAACTGGTCCGGCCACGACGATTTTTTTGTCATCTTTGACCGCAAGACCGCGAGCCCCAAGCGTTTTGGTGACCAACTCGCTGAAGTGGCGCGCCGTGCGGGACAGCAGAACATCCTCTATCTCGAGCTTATGGAAACCACCATCCTTGGTGAGCTGTTCCCGCTTGTGGGCGACGTGAAGCTGACCGGCGATCTGGATAAAGACTACCGCACCCTGATGAGCGGTGCTTTTGGTGCCGAGATGCCCAAACTTGTGGCAAGCGCGCGGCAGCAAATCAAAGCGGCGTATGAGAAGAAAGACAAGCTGCTCAAGTGCGGCACACCCGCCGCTGACGCTGGCTGTGACGTTGAAATTCGCCTGCTTCATCAAGTGGTGCGCGAATTTGAACCGGCACTTGTCTTTGCCCAGTTCATCCTTGGCTGGCAGGTCATGGCAGACGAGCCCATGGTGGTTGGTGCAAACCTTGTCGCGCCAGAGGATGGCTATATTGCGCTGCGCGACTATACCTTGCACATGCGCATGATTGATTATCTCTACCGCAACCAGGGTGCGCGTAATATCTCACTCCACGCCGGCGAGCTTACGATTGGTCTCACGCGCCCTAAGCAGCTTGATTTCCATATCCGTGAAGCGATCGAGATTGGCCACGCCAAACGCATCGGCCACGGCGTCGCCATCGTCTATGAAGACAATATGGAAGAGCTGATCGAGAAGATGGTGCGCGAAGACATCATGGTGGAGATCAATCTCACCAGTAATGATACCATCCTTGGTGTTTCGGGCGCTGATCATCCCATCGTGCTGTACCGCGACATGCAGGTGCCTTATGCGCTCTCCACCGATGATGAGGGTGTGTCGCGCATCGATCTCACACACGAATATATGCGCTTTTATCAGGACTATAACGTGCCGTATTTTGAACTGCGGCACGCGTCACGCAATTCGCTTTCCTATAGCTTCCTCAGTGGGGAAAGTATCTGGAAAAATGAGGCGTGCGAGCGTGACGTTGAAGCGGGTACCGCGCCAAGCGCGGCTTGCCAGCAGCTTCTCGACACTAGTGAAAAAGCGCGCATGCAGTGGAAACTCGAGGAACGTTTCCGCACCTTTGAAGACAATCTCCGCATACCGGTGCGCAAGCGCACCTCCTTCCAGTAAGCGGTTCGGGCTAACAATAAAATTTAGGGAAGTTAGGGGACCATATGGCCGACAGTAAACAGAAAGGCGCGTTCAGTGGCGTCGCCGCGAGCACGTCACAGTTTTCCTGCGACCTCAACGCAGGTGTGGCATTTTTCCTTGATGTAACGGTCAATATGTTCGTGCTTGCGAGCGTGCTGATGGGCGCGTTCGACTTCCCGGCGAGCCATATTTTTGGCCGCATTATTCCGGGCGCGATTGCAGGTATCATTTTCGGTAACCTCGTCTTCGCGTGGCTGACCAAAAAAACAGCGGCCGAGACAGGTAACAACGCGCTTACCAGTATCCCGCTTGGCATGGACCTGCCCACGCTCTTTGGCATGTGTTTCTTCATCGTGGGCCCAACCTACGCCATGAACGTGGCTGACCTTGGCGTTGAGGGTGCTGCGGACAAAGCCTGGATCCTTGGCATGGCTTCGACCATTTGGATGGCGGCGATCAAATTTGTGCTGTCCTACTTTGGTCGTGCGATGCAGGAACAATTGCCAACGATGGCGCTTGTGGGCGCCATGGCAGGCATTGCGACCGTGTGGCTGGGCGCTGAGGCTATCTACGGCATTTTCTCACTGCCCGAGGTGGGTATCGTGTCGCTTGTCATCATGGCTTTCGCGCTTATCGCCGGGCACCGCTTGCCGTTCAGCTTGCCGGGCTCGATCCTCGCCATCGTCGCGGGTACGGTGCTTTATTATATCCTGGCGTTCGCGGGTGCGGGCGAGGGCTATGTTGTCAACGTTGCGGTGAACTTCAATCCAGTGCTGCCAATGCCCACAATCGAGGGGTACCTGAACGTGTTTGGCGATGTGACCAACAACCTTGGCATTATCGTGCCGTTTGCCCTGCTGATTGCCGCGAGTGCGGTGAATGTGGTCGCGGGCGCGCGCATCACAGGTGATGTGTTCGATGCAGGCAAAGTCGTGCGGCTTGATGCTGCTGCGACCGCAGTGACTGCGCTGTTTGGCGGGATCGTGCAAACAACCCCGTATTTCGGCCACGCTACATACAAACGCATGGGCGCCCGTACGGGTTACGCTCTTGGTGCAACGGCCATTGTGACCGTTATCGGCTTCCTTGGCATTATCGAGGTAGCTGCGCAGCTTATTCCGGAAGCAGTCTTGAAGCCGATCCTTGTTGTAGTGGCCAGTGACATTCTTCGCCTCGCCTTCACCGGCGGTGATGTGCGACATGCGCCGGCGCTTCTGTTCGCAACGGTACCGGGGATCCTGAACTATGCGCACACAAAAGTGTCAGACTTGTACGGTAGGGTCGCACAGGTCGCCAGCGATGCCATTGGCGCTGACTGGATGGCGGGCTACATGCTGCTGGGCGCCATGGCGCGGGGGTATATCCTCACCAGCCTTATCTGGGGGGCGATGGTTGTGTGGATCATTGACCGCAAGATGGGGCGCGCCACGATTGCGGCATTTGCGGCTGCGATTTTCACCGAATTTGGTATCATCCACTCGGTGATGCCGACGGCGGAAATGTATCTGCCTTGGGCGATCCCAAGCCTTGGCGGCGCAGAAATGCTGGCGCATCGCTTGGCAGCGGGTTACCTGATTGCAGGCCTGCTTCTTTATGCGGCTGGTTTCATCAAAAATGAGGAACCGGCTTCAAGCAGTTCTTGACCTTTAGGTCAGGAACTGGCTTTTAGTCACGAGTTTATTCATATCGGGACGGAACATGACTTCTGTGAACAAGGCCGGAGACGGCGCGAACACGGGTACGGATTTCCACGTCGGTTGGCTGGACGATATCCGTGTCAACAAAAGCGCGGTGGAACGCCGCACAAGCACACTGGGTGGCCGCCGTGCGGTGAAGAAGGACGCGCAGATTGCCTTCATGCTGAAAGCGATCAGTTGCATTGACCTCACAACACTCGCAGGCGATGACACGCCAGGCCGTGTGCGCCGGTTGTGCCAGAAGGCGATGAGCCCGGTGCGCCGCGACATCCTTGAGAAATTCGGCATGGCTGATATGGGCCTGACGACAGGCGCGGTGTGCGTCTATCACGCCATGGTTCCTGAAGCCGCGAAAGTGCTGGGCAATTCGGGCGTACCCATTGCAGCGGTGTCGACAGGCTTCCCTGCAGGCCTCGCACCCATGGAAACCAAGCTTGAGGAAATCCGCCGCTCGGTCGATGCTGGCGCGCGTGAGATTGATATCGTGGTGACCCGCGCGAATGTGCTGACCGGCAACTGGGAAGCGCTTTACGAGGAAGTCAAAGCCTTCAAAAAAGCCTGTGGCCCTGCGCTGATGAAAACCATCCTTGCGACCGGCGAACACGGCAACCTCACGCAGGTGGCCAAGGCATCCATGGTGGCGATGATGGCCGGTTCCGATTTCATCAAAACCTCTACCGGTATGGAAGGCGTGAATGCCACGCTTCCGGTCAGCCTTGTGATGCTCCGCCAGATACGGGACTTTCAGGACCGTACCGGCATGAAGGTGGGCTACAAGCCCGCGGGCGGTATCAAAACAGCGAAGGATGCTGTGGCTTACCTCGCGCTCGTGAAGGAAGAAGTGGGCCGCGACTGGCTCTCGCCTGAGCTGTTCCGCTTTGGTGCTTCAAGCCTGCTCGGCGACCTTGAGCGCCAGCTTGAATATCACGCCTTTGGCGGCTACTCGGCGGGTTACCGCCATCCAATGGGCTAAGGGAGGCTTTGATGAGTGTGAAAGAAAGTTTTGAAAGCATGGACTATGCCCTGGCAGCCGAAAGCCGCAAGAATGTGGATGACTGGCTGAAGGCCAACAAGGCAAGCTTTGGCCTGTTCATCGATGGCGAATGGGTGAAACCGAAGGGCGCAAAAACATTTGCGACCTACAGCCCTGCAACCGGCGAAAAACTGGCTGACATCACTGCTGCTGGCCAGGACGAAGTTGACGCTGCGGTCGCAGCCGCACGCAAGGCGCAAGGTCGCTGGGCGCTCCTTGGTGGTCATGGCCGCGCGCGCTATCTGTATGCGCTGGCGCGCCTCGTGCAGAAACACAGCCGTATCCTTGCTGTGCTTGAAAGCCTTGATAACGGTAAGCCGATCCGCGAAAGCCGGGATATCGACATCCCGCTTGTGGCGCGCCATTTCTATCACCACGCCGGTTGGGCGCAGTTGATGGATGAAGAATTTCCGCACCATGAACCGCTTGGTGTTGCCGGGCAGGTGATCCCGTGGAACTTCCCGCTGCTGATGCTGGCGTGGAAAGTGGCCCCGGCGCTTGCGGCTGGTAACACAGTGGTGCTGAAGCCGGCTGAGTTCACCTCGCTCACCGCACTCAAATTCGCGGAACTATGTGTGGAAGCGGGCCTGCCGAAAGGTGTGGTCAACATCATCACAGGTGAGGGCGACACGGGCGCCATGCTGGTGAACTCTGACGTCGACAAAGTGGCTTTCACCGGCTCAACGGACGTTGGCAAGATCATCCGCCGCGCGATTGCGGGCTCGGGCAAGAAGCTCACGCTCGAGCTTGGTGGCAAGTCACCCTATATCGTGTTCGAAGATGCGGATATCGACGGCGCCATAGAAGGACTTGTGGACGCGATCTGGTTCAACCAGGGCCAGGTCTGCTGCGCAGGCTCGCGCTTGCTCGTTCAGGAAGGCATTGCTGACCGTTTCCTTGAAAAACTCAAGCGCCGCATGTCCACGCTTCGCGTTGGCCATAGCCTTGATAAATGCATCGACATTGGCGCCGTGGTGGACAAGGAACAGAAAGACCGCATCGAAGGCCTGATCAAACAGGGCGAAAGCGAAGGTGCTGTCATCTGGCAGGCTGAGTGCGACATGCCGGAAGAGGGTGTGTTCTACCCACCGACCCTCGTCACCGGTGTGGGCACCGACAATATCCTCTTCAAGGAAGAGGTGTTTGGCCCGGTGCTGACCGCGATCACCTTCCGTACGCAGGCGGAGGCCGTGGGCCTTGCCAATAACACGCGCTATGGCCTTGCCGCGACCATTTGGTCCGAAAGCATTTCCCGCGCGCTTGAAGTGGCACCTGCCATCAAGGCGGGTGTGGTATGGATCAACGCCACCAATATGTTCGATGCCGCAGTCGGCTTCGGTGGCTACCGGGAAAGCGGCTTTGGCCGTGAAGGTGGGCGCGAGGGCATGATGGCCTATATGCGCCCCAAATATGAAGCGGCACTCAAGGACTGGGCCCCGATTGCGAAACCGGACGCGGTTGCCATGCCAAAAGCAGGCACCGGCATGCCGGGCCTCGACCGTACCGCCAAGATGTATATCGGCGGCAAGCAGGCACGGCCTGATGGTGGCGACAGCACGCCGGTCGTGGACAAGAAGGGCAACCTCAAGGGCCTCGTGGGCGCGGGCAACTACAAGGATATAAGGAACGCGGTTGAGGCGGCGAACAAGGCCGCCGGTTGGGCTGGCACGGCCACCCACCTGCGCGCGCAGATACTATACTATATCGCCGAGAACCTCAGCTACCGTTCGGATGAGTTTACCGAACGTTTGATGGACCTGACGGGCGCGTCCGAGAAAGCGGCGATGGCGGAGGTGGACCTGTCGGTCAAACGCCTGTTCGCCGCCGCGGCCATGGCAGACAAACACGACGGTGCGGTGCATAGCCCGCCGCTGCGTGGCGTGGCGCTTGCGATGAATGAAGCCGTGGGCACCATCGGTATCGTGTGCCCGGACGAAGCACCGCTATTGGCGTTTGTTACCCTTATGGCGTTTGCGGTTGCTGGTGGCAATACGTCGGTCATCATCCCGTCCGAGCGGTATCCGCTCATCGCAACCGACTTCTACCAGATCCTTGAGACATCAGACCTGCCGGGTGGTGTGGTCAATATTGTCACCGGGAACCGGGATGAGATGGCACTGCCGATGGCCAAACACTATGGTGTGGATGGCCTGTGGTATTTCGGGTCACGTGAGGGCTCCAAAGCCATTGAAGAAGCGTCGGCCGACAACATGAAGCGCGTGTGGCTGAACTACGGTAAGGCCTATGACTTCACGAGCCCTGAGCAGATGTCCGCCCGCGGCCTCATGGACCGTGCGACGGAAGTGAAAAACATTTGGGTGCCATACGGCGACGCCAATGAGGGCGGCAAGTCCTACTAAGGCGCCGCCCCAAACTAAAAAAAAGCCCGGCAAGATTGCCGGGCTTTTCTCATTGAATAGCAGAAAAAGGTTCAAAGTACTTCTTCAACAAAGGCGCGGAGAAGTTTTTCAAGATTCACAGCGGCGATGGCGCCATATTCCATGGTTTCATGGTGCGTAAGCTCGGCCTGCATGCCAGCTGCGAGGTTGGTGATTGAGCTGATACCAATCACTTTCATGCCGACATGTTTTGCAACCAGGCATTCCGGCACGGTGGACATGCCGACGGCGTCTGCACCCATCACACGGAAGGCGCGAATCTCGGCCGGGGTCTCGAAGTTCGGGCCCTTGGCCATCAGGTAGACACCGTCATGCAGATCGATGTTCAGGCTTTTGGCGCATTTGTGCAGCTTCTTCGTCAGTGCCTTGTCCCACGCTTCGGTCACATCCGGGAAACGCACACCAAAACGGTCGTCGTTCACACCCACAAGCGGGTTGATGCCGGAGAAATTGATGTGATCGGTGATTGCCATCAGGCTGCCGGGGCCCACTTCCGCGCGCAGGCTGCCTGCCGCGTTGGTGAGAAGGAGCGTTTCAACACCCAGTGCCCACAGCACACGGGTTGAGAAAGCGAGCTTCTCTTCCGAGTGGCCTTCATAAGCGTGCGCGCGGCCCTGCATGCAGATAACCGGCTTGCCTTCAAGCTTGCCAATCAGCATGCGGCCTGCGTGGCCCTCAACCGTCGGCTTCGGAAAGCCGGGCAGGTCAGCGTAGGAGAATACAGTCGCATCATCCATGGCGTCCGCGAGGCTATTGAGGCCACTACCGAGCACCATCGCCAGTTTCGGCAAGTCGCCTTCCACCTTTGAGCGTATAAAGGCAGCGCATTCCTGAACCTTTTCAAAACTCATGACAGCGCCCCCCGCCTAGATTTCGATTTCAGGAAGATCAAGACCCTTGTGGGTCCGGATCTCGTCGCGCGACATGTCGGAAAGCTCATGCGGGAACACCAGCCAGTCGTCAGTCTCACGGCAATAGAAATCAGGCACCAGCTGGGTCACGTTGCGCTTAGGCTTGTAGAACACGGTTGCGATCTTGATGATCTCAGGCGTGTTGCGGCGGCATTTGGCGCGCAGGTGATTGACGATAGCATCAATCGAACGGCCACTATCGAACACATCATCAACAATGAGCAGGCTGTCTTCAGCGTTGATGTTGTTGATGATGTACTCGAGGCCATGAACCTTGACCTCTTTCTGCTGCTGCATGCCGATATAGGACGATGTGCGGATCGCGATATGGTCCGTATGCACACCGTAGTAATCAAGGATTTCCTGAACCGCGATGCCGGTCGGTGTACCACCACGCCAGACGCCAACAATAAACTTGGGCCGGAAGCCGCTCTGCAGGATTTGGATGCCGAGCTGGAACGAATCGTCCAGAAGTTCCTGCGCGGTTACATATTTTTTCGTCACACTCATGATGCCTTAGGCCCCTTTGGTTCCAAACAGTCTGTCTCCTGCGTCACCAAGGCCGGGTACGATGTAAGCTTTTTCATTCAGCTTCTCATCAATGGCGGCGGTGACAACAGGCACATCCGGGTGCGCTTCCGTGAAGGTCTTGATGCCCTCAGGCGCAGCGAGCAGGCATACAAAACGGATGTCGGTTGCCCCTGCATCCTTGATTTCCTGCACAGCCCGGACAGCCGAATGGCCGGTGGCGAGCATCGGGTCGAGCACGACGTTCAACCGGTCATTCAGGTCGTTTGGTACTTTAAAGAAATATTTGGTCGGTTGAAGTGTTTCTTCATCCCGTGCGAGGCCAATCTGACCAACACGCGCGGACGGTACAAGGTCCAGCATCGGCCCCAGAAGGCCGTCGCCTGCACGCAGTACAGAGATGAAGGTCAGCTTCTTGCCTGCGAGCACGGGCGCTTCCGTCGGACAAACAGGTGTCTCGATCTGGATCTTGCCAAGCGGCAGGTCGCGCAGCGCCTCATATCCAAGGAACAGGCCGATCTCGCGCAAAAGCTTCCGGAACTCCGCTGTGCTTGCTTCCTTGCGCCGCATCAGCGTGAGCTTGTGCTGCACCAGCGGGTGGTCCACCACGGTTACATTCTGGGTCATTCTGTGACTCCGTCGCCTTCAAGAAATGTCCATTTCATAGGGGTATGCACGGCGCTTGTCGACCTAATCTTGACCAAAACGTCAAAAATGGTTGACCCGCCCCGCGCGCTCTGGTTCCCTTGCGCGCGTCCACCATATCGGGGCATAAATGCAGACGCAATTTTCGTCTCATAATTATATTGCCATAAAATTATGTGGTGCTGGGGTGACAAAGACATGACCAATTCTCGGAGGACTTCTGTGTTCAAGAAACTGGCCCTGACAGTAGCGGCAGCCGTATTGGGTGCGGGCGCAAGCTTCGCAGCTGATTTTGAGCCGGTGCTGCTCTATGATATCGGCGGCAAGTTCGACAAGTCCTTCAATGAAGCTGCCTACGTAGGTGCCGAACAGTTTTCCAAGGAAACTGGTGGGTCCTTTAAGGACTTCGAACCTTCGAGCGAAACCCAGTATGAGCAGGCGCTCAAGCGCTTTGCCCGCCGCAAGGCTGACCTGATTGTTGCGGTTGGCGTAGGCTATTCGGTGGCCGTGCGTAATGTGGCGAGCCAATACCCGGATGTGAAATTCACCGTGATCGACGCGATCATCGACCTGCCCAACGTGCAGTCCATCACCTTCAAGGAAAACGAGGGTTCCTTCCTTGTAGGCATGATTGCAGCGATGAAAACCGAATCGAACACGGTTGGTTTCATCGGCGGCATGGATATTCCGCTCATCCGCCGGTTCGAGCAGGGCTATCAGGAAGGCATCAACTACATCCGCGATGACGTGAAGCTGATTGAAAACTATGTCGGCACGACGCCAAGCGCATGGAATGACCCGATCAAGGCGTCTGAAATGGCGCGCGGCCAGTTTGCGCGCGGCGCGGATATCATTTTCTCGGCTGCCGGCCCGTCGGGCCTTGGCGTCATTCAGGCTGCAAAAGACACCGGTAAGCTTGCCATTGGTGTGGACAGTAACCAGAACCATGTGGCACCCGGTTTTGTGCTTTCGAGCATGCTCAAGCGCGTGGACCTTGCGGTGCATGCTGCAATGACCGAAGCCAAGGACGGTACATGGGCACCGGGCCACCGTGTGATGGGCCTTGCCGAAGGCGGCGTTGATTATGCGGTGGACGAGCATAACAAGGACCTGATCACTGACGAGATGAAGGCGAAGCTTGAAGAAGCGCGCGCCAAGATCGTCAGTGGTGAAATTGTTGTCGGCGACGTGGCCGGCAGCAACTCCGGTCACTAAGGCATCTGTTCAG
Organism: Kordiimonas gwangyangensis DSM 19435 = JCM 12864; assembly: GCF_000375545.1. GTDB lineage: Bacteria > Pseudomonadota > Alphaproteobacteria > Sphingomonadales > Kordiimonadaceae > Kordiimonas > Kordiimonas gwangyangensis. The sequence continues at coordinate 246,009 of NZ_AQXF01000005.1, read as the reverse complement.
GCGCGCCCATGGAACAGCCATTTGCAATAGAGACCCGGGGCCTCTCCAAGCATTTTGGTGATGTGCGCGCGAATGACGAGCTTTCGCTCATCATCCCGAAAGGCACGGTACACGGCATCGTGGGAGAAAACGGTGCCGGTAAATCCACGCTTCTTAAAATGCTGTTCGGCTTCTACCGCCCTGATGGCGGTGAAGTGCTTGTGGACGGCGTATCGGTCCAGTTCCAGAATCCGATGGACGCCATGGGCAAGGGCATCGGTATGGTGCACCAGCACTTCATGCTGGTGGAGCCCTTCACGATCCTCGAGAATATCATCCTAGGTGCTGAAGGCAGTTCAGACCTGAAGGCCGCCAAGGCCAAGGCACGGGCTGAACTGAGGGAACTGGAAGAGAAATTCGGCTTTGACCTGCCGTTTGACGAACCGGTTGAGCGTCTGTCCGTTGGTGTACGCCAGCGTGCCGAAATCCTGAAAGCGCTGTACCGTGGTGCAGAAACCCTGATCCTTGATGAACCCACAGCGGTGCTGACCCCGCAGGAGACCGAGCAACTGTTCGGCCTCGTGCGCCAGCTTAAAGCACAGGGCAAGACTGTGTTGTTCGTCACTCACAAACTGAATGAGATCATGGCGATCACCGACGACGTGACTGTGATGCGGGCTGGCAAGGTGGTGGCGGTACGCAAAACCAATGAGACGTCGGCGGGTGAGCTCGCCGAACTGATGGTGGGTGCCAAGGTTGCCCGGGCCAAATCGCGCGAGGAAACCGGCGAGCACAAGGTACGCCTGTCGCTTGATAGTGTCTCCGCGAATGGCGACCGCGGTCATGCAGCACTGAAGAGCGTGAGCCTTGAAGTGCGCGACGGCGAGGTGCTGGGCATCGCCGGCGTGGCCGGGAATGGCCAGACCGAGCTTCTTGAAGTGATCACCGGGCTTCGCAGCGTATCTGAGGGCACCCTCCGTTACGACGGCAACGTAATTGCGAATGCCGCAATGATGACAGACCCCATCACCCTTCGCCGTATGGGCATGGCGCATGTTGCGGAAGACAGGCTCAAGACCGGCGTGGTGGACAGTATGTCCGCGCGCGAGAATGCCATCCTCGGCTACCAGCGCGAGGCGGACTTCTCGGCGCGTGGCCTGCTCAAGCTCAAGGATATTGCGGCGCGTGCGGCGGCGTATTTTGAAAGCCAGGACGTGCGGCCACGGAACCCGAACCTGCCGATTGCCTCTTTCTCTGGCGGTAACCAGCAGAAGCTTGTCATCGCGCGCGAAATTGCGCGCGACCCGCAACTGATGATCATCGGCCAGCCCACCCGGGGTGTCGACATTGGCGCCGTGACCAAAATCCATGACCAGATCACCGAGCTACGCAACAAGGGCAAGGCGATCCTTGTAGTCTCCGCCGACCTTGATGAACTGCTGGCCATCTCTGACCGTATCGCTGTGATGTGCGAGGGTGAGGTTGTCGGCACGCTGAAGGTCGAGGACGCAGACGAGCAGACACTCGGCCTGATGATGGCGGGCGAAAAAAGGAAAGTGGGTTGATGGCAGGCGCGAATAAAAAACTGCCGCTATGGGCAGAAGCGGGCCTGTTGCCGGCGCTCAATCTGCTCGCGGCCTTTATTGTGTCGGGCCTGGTGATCTGGGGGCTTGGAGAAGACCCGTTTGTGGCGCTTTCGCTGATGATTGATGGTGCCTTCGGTTTTCAGGAAGCCATTGGCTATACCTTCTATTACGCGACCAATTTTGTGTTCACGGGGCTTGCGGTCTCTGTCGCCTATCACGCCGGGCTCTTTAACATCGGCGGCGAAGGGCAGGCGATGATCGGTGGCCTTGGCCTCACGCTTGCAGTTTTTCTTGTGGGTGGTGATGCGCCGCTTTTGGCTATCCTGCTCGGCATTGTTGGGGCAGCCGTATTCGGTGGCGCGTGGGCCTTCATTCCGGCATGGCTGCAGGCCAAGCGCGGCAGCCATATCGTCATAACCACGATCATGTTCAACTTTATTGCGTCCGCACTTCTAGCTTACTTGCTCGTCGGCCCGTTGCAGCGCCCGGGCGGCCAGATGCCGGAAAGCGCTGACTTCCCCGAGGGCGTGGGCCTTAGCCACGCGCATGACCTGTTCGCCGCCATCGGCTTCAGCTTTGAAGAAAGCCCGCTCAACGTGTCGGCGCTCATCGCGCTCGCCTGCGCCTTTGCGGTCTGGTTCATGTTGAACCGTACACGATTCGGCTATGAGCTTCGTGTGGTGGGCAAAAACCATAGCGCGGCCCGCTTTGCCGGCATCCCGGTCGCACGTATGATGATCATCGCCATGATGATCTCTGGCGCGCTCGCGGGTATGATGGGGCTGAATGAAATCCTCGGCGAACAGCTGCGCCTCATCGGCAACTTCACGCTTGGCTACGGATTCGTGGGTATCGCGGTCGCCTTCATGGGCCGCAACCATCCGGTCGGTATCATCCTCGCGTCCATCCTCTTCGGTGCGCTCTATCAAGGCGGGGCGGAACTCGCGTTTGAAATGCCGAACATCACGCGTGACCTCATTGTCATGATCCAGGGTCTTGTCATCCTGTTCGCGGGTGCGATGGAACATCTGTTCCGTGACCCGATCGAGCACCTGTTCATGCGCCTCCGTCGCAAGGAGGCTGTGTGATGGAATTCCTGACGGATATCGCGCTTCTACTTGATTCTACCATCCGCACGGCGACGCCGCTCGTGCTCGCGGGCCTCGCGGGGCTGGTGGCCGAACGCTCAGGCATTGTGGACATTGGCCTTGAAGGCAAGATGCTGGCGGCGGCTTTCGCGGCTGCTGCTGCCGCGGCTGTCACCGGCAACCCATGGGCAGGTATGCTCGCGGGTGTGCTCGCGTCTATGTTCCTCGCGCTCATTCACGGCTATGTCTCCATCGCGCAGCGCGGCAACCAGATTGTCTCCGGCATGGCGATCAATATTGCCGTGGCCGGCCTCGCGCCTACGCTGGCGAACTTCTGGTTCCATCAGGGCGGTCAAACCCCGCTTTTGGGCGATGACGCGCGCTTTAGTGCCATTGTCTTGCCGTTTGCACAGAGTGCGGAAAGTGTGCCGATTGTGGGCACGATCTATGCAGAAATTCTCTCCGGCCACAACTTCATCACCTACTTGACGGTGGCTGTGATCCCTCTTGTTGCTTGGATGCTCTACCGCACTAGTTTTGGCCTGCGGTTGCGTGCGGTGGGTGAAAACCCGGAAGCGGTGGATACTGCCGGTATTTCGGTCACCAAGCTGCGCTATCAGGCTGTGCTAATCGGCGGTATGCTGTGCGGGCTTTCAGGTGTGGTACTATCCACCGGCATGGGCGCGGGTTTCATCCGTGATATGTCGGCGGGCAAAGGTTATCTGGCGCTGGCGGCGATGATCTTTGGTCGCTGGAAACCGGTGCCCACACTGCTTGCCTGTCTGCTCTTTGGTTTTGTCGATGCGCTTCAGGGCCGCCTGCAGGGTGAAGACCTGCCGCTTGTTGGCGAAATTCCGGTGCAGTTCACCATCATGCTGCCCTATGTGCTGACGGTGCTGATCCTTGCCATCTTCGCTGGCCGCATGGATGCCCCAAAGGCGAGCGGCATTCCTTACGAGAAAGACCACTAGATGACTGTGGAACTTAATGAGCTGATCAAGGCCGCGATGGATGCGCGGGGCAAGGCGTATGCGCGCTATTCGAACCACCCGGTGGGTGCGGCCATCCTTGCAGATGACGGCAATATCTATGCGGGTTGCAACGTGGAAAACGCGGCCTATCCGCTGGGTTTCTGTGCTGAAGCCAATGCCATTGGCAATATGGTGATGGGGCAGGGCAAGGCGATCAGACACATTGTGATTGCAGGGCCGGGGGAGCATTTGTGCACGCCCTGTGGCGGCTGCCGTCAACAGATACGTGAATTTGCAGGGAAAGCGGGCGCACCGGTCACCATCGTTGACCGCACAGGCGCTGTGCTTTTCGAGACCACTAGCGCGGACCTGTTGCCGCATTCCTTTGGTCCCGAAAACCTGTCCTCAGAAGGAAAAGACCATGAGTAATGCAGGCGTGTTTTTGCCGCAGGAAATGATCCGCACCAAGCGGGACGGTGGCACCATTGATGCGGCGGATATCGAGAAGTTTGTTGCGGGCATCACCGATGGCAGCGTGACAGACGGGCAGGTTGCGGCCTTCGCCATGGCTGTGTTCTTCAACGGTATGACGCCGGACGAGGGAGCCGCGCTCACGCTTGCGATGCGTGATAGCGGCGATGTGATGGACTGGACCAAATTCGGTTTTGAAGCAGACGCGCCGATCGTCGATAAACATTCCACCGGCGGTGTGGGCGACAAGGTCAGTCTGATGCTGGCGCCCATCGTGGCGGCGTGCGGTGGCTTTGTGCCGATGATCTCAGGCCGGGGCCTTGGGCACACCGGTGGCACGCTCGACAAACTTGAAGCCATCCCGGGCTATGACCCGTACCCGAGCACGGAGCGTTTTGCCGAAATCGTGAAAACTGTTGGCTGCTCAGTCATTGGCCAGACCGGTGACCTCGCGCCTGCGGACAAACGCTTCTACAGTATCCGCGACGTAACCGCGACGGTGGAGAGTATTCCGCTGATCACCGCTTCGATCCTCTCCAAGAAGCTTTCGGCAGGGCTGAATGCGCTGGTGATGGACGTGAAGTTCGGCAACGGCGCCTTTATGGACAGCTTTGAGAAAGCCGAAGAGCTGGCGCGCAATATCGTACGTGTGGCGAATGCAGCGGGTGTACCGACAACCGCGCTCTTGACCGATATGAACCAGGTGCTGGGCCGCACAGCGGGTAACGCTGTTGAGATTTTTGAGACCATTGAGTTTTTGCTTGAGCCCAAGCAGGCGGACAAGCGCCTCGTCTGTGTGACACTTGATCTCGCGGCGCATATGCTTGCGCTTTCGGGCGCGCAGCCTTCCTATGATGTGGCGCGCGACAAAGCGGCACTAGCCCTCATGAAGGGCGATGCGGCGGATGTATTTGCCAAAATGGTTGTGGCGCAGGGTGGACCCGCTGACCTTTATGAGAAGCGTGACGAATACCTGAAGCTTGCGCCGGTGGTGAAGCCGGTGAAAGCGGCAAAGGCAGGCTTTGTTACCGGCATGAACACACGCGCCATTGGTATGGCTGTGGTCGCGCTTGGTGGTGGGCGTACAGACCCCGCGGCGAAGATTGACCACAGTGTTGGCCTTACTCAGATTTGCCAGATCGGTGACCGCGTATCGGCCGACGATACGCTTGCCATGGTGTATGCTAGGGACGATGCGGCGGCGGAAGCCGCGATCAAGTCTGTGCGAGCGGCGATTGAACTGGGTGCCGCAGAGCCCAATATCGAACCCATCGTCGCGCAAACGATTGGAGAATAGACATGGCCCGCGCTTTCATTCTCGTGCTTGACAGTTTTGGCATTGGTGCAGCCCCGGACGCTGAAAAATTTGGCGACGTTGGCGCTGACACGCTGGGCCACATCGCGGACTGGTGCGCCGACGGTAATACATCGCCAGAGCGTCCGGCCGCGGGCAAAATCAAGCTACCGAATATGACCAAGCTCGGCCTTGGCAAGGCCGCGGAATTGGCGACCGGGCGTGAGCCGAGGGGCATGGAGTTCACTGGCGAGATTACGGGGGCATATGCCGCCTGCGCGGAACGTTCATTCGGCAAGGACACGCCGTCCGGTCACTGGGAAATGGCAGGTGTGCCGGTTGAGTTCGACTGGGGCTATTTCCAGCCAGAGTATCCGAGCTTTCCGGATGACTTGATCAGCAAGCTGGTTGAGCGCTGTGGCTTACCGGGAGTGCTTGGCAACAAGGCAGCTTCTGGCACCGTCATCCTTGATGAGCTGGGTGAGGAGCATATCCGCACCGGCAAGCCGATTGTTTACACGTCTGCTGACAGTGTGTTCCAGATTGCAGCGCATGAGGAACACTTCGGGCTTGAGAAGCTTTATGAAGTGTGTGAGGTCGCGCGTGAATTGGTGGACGACTATAATATCGGCCGGGTGATCGCGCGCCCGTTTGTGGGCGAGGCTGGCAAGTTTGAGCGCACGGGCAACCGGCGCGATCTGGCGACACCGCCGCATAAGCCCACGCTTCTCGAAAAACTTGAAGACGAAGGCCGCGAGGTGATCTCCGTCGGCAAGATCGCAGACATTTTTGCCCACAAGGGGTTGACCCAAAAGGTGAAGGCGAATGGCCTTGATGGTCTGTTTGAAGTTTCACTCCAGAAACTGGCGGAGGCGCCGGACGGATCGCTCACTTTCGTGAACTTTGTTGATTTCGACCAGAGCTTCGGTCACCGCCGTAACGTGGGTGGCTATGCAGCAGCGCTTGAGTATTTCGATGAGCGGTTGCCGGAGTTCCTGAACGGTATGCAGGCGGATGACGTGGTGATCCTGACCGCGGACCACGGCTGTGACCCGACGTGGCCGGGCAGTGACCACACACGGGAACATGTGCCGTTTGTTGCATACGGGCCCAAGCTCAAAGCCGGTAGCCGGGGCGTTCGCAAAAGTTTCGCAGATATCGGCCAAAGTGTCGCAAGCCATCTGGGCATTCGCCCGCTTGAAGACGGCGAAAACGCATTCTGATAAATCCATTATAGGGGAGCTAAGGGTTATGTTGCGTAAGCTATTCGTGGGATTGGCGCTGGTTGCAGGCCTTTCAGTGTCAGCGTCGGCTTATGGCCCGACTGGTCACCGTGTGATTGCAGAGCTGGCATCCCGCCACCTGACCCCAGAAGCTGAGGCAGCTGTCAAGGAACTGCTCGGCAACGAGTTTATGGCGGAGGCTGCCAACTGGCCTGATGAGATGCGCTCCGACCCGGACGCATTCTGGCGCAAGACTTCGCAGACCTACCACTATATCAACCTGCCGGACGGAGTAACCTACGAGGACAGTGAGAAGAACCCGGCGGGCGATGCACTGACGGCACTTGCCAAGTTTACAGCTGACGTAACGAACAAGGACCTACCACTAGCCGAGCGGCAACTGGCGCTGCGCTTCATCATTCACATCGTTGGTGACCTGCACCAGCCGCTGCACGCTGGCCGCGCCGAGGATTGGGGTGGCAACCGCATTGATGTGGTCTGGTTCGAAGAGATGAGCAACCTGCACAAGGTATGGGACGAAGACCTGATTGACCGCAAGGGCTTGTCATTCACGGAGTGGGTGCGGTTCCTCGAGCCCAAGATCAGCACTAACGACATGACCGAATGGCAAAAGGCTAAACCCGCTGACTGGGTGCGTGAGCTGATCGCACTGCGCGGCGATATCTATAACGTCGGCAATGCCATCTTCAGCTATGACTATGTCTATAAATACACGCCGCTTATCAAGTCGCAGCTCTCGAAGGGCGGCATCCGTCTCGCGGGCTATCTGAACGAGGTCTTCGCGAAGTCGGAGTAGGGCTGAAAAGTCGTGCGGGACTAAACGATTCGCATATACGTATAAATGGGGCGCCAATTTGGCGCCCTTTTTGTTGCATTGAGGTCACAGTTTCATCTGAAAGCGAAAGCCCTGTTTCCTGCGGTGCAGGCCCGGATTGTGCTCTTTAAGTCACGATAAAAAAGGAAATTTGTGTCTGACAGCAGGGGCATCCGCCGAATCTTGACACTTTCGTCAAAAAACTGAAAAGAACGCCGCATAAAAGACTTGCAACACGGTGTTTGCGCAGGTCCGCGCCATGCCTTGACCTTTCGGTCAGGATTTGGTTCGTATCTAAGTGCATGTTCTGTGTGTGAGACTTTTTTAAACGCAAATTAGTCGTGAAAGTGCCGAACCCTGATGGGGTTGTATACTTGGGGTATCGGCGCATCAATGGAGCTTAGGGAATGAAACGCCAATTTAAAGCCGCGCTTTTCGGCAGTGTGGCCCTTGCAGCTGTAGCTGCAACGGTTCCTGCCGTCGCGCAAGAGACTTCCTCATCCATTCGCGGTACCGTTGTTGACGCATCTGGTGCACCGCTTACGGGTGTGGACGTAGTAATCCTGCACGTACCGTCGGGTACGGTTAGCACGGTAACCACCGGTGACTCGGGCGTATTTTACGCACGTGGCCTGAAAGTAGGTGGCCCGTACATCGTTCGTTTCCCGGACGGTGCAGAATACCACACTGATGATGTTGAAGGCCTGTTCCTCCAACTCGGTCGTCCTGCGAACGTCCGCATTGTTGCTGCGCGTTCTGCTGCTGAATACGAAGAAATTCAGGTTACTGCCCGTGCGATCCAGCCGGTTGTAACGGCAATCGGCCCGTCGTCCACCTATGACCTCAGCGACCTCGAAGGTGCGCCGTCGGTGAGCCGCGACATTAAAGACGTTATCCGTCAAGACCCGCGTATCTATATCGACCAGGCGTTCAGCGACGGCGTACAGTGTGCCGGCGCGAACCCGCGCTTCAACTCGCTCACCGTTGACGGTGTTGGCCTCAACGATAACTTCGGCCTGAACAGTAACGGTTACCCGACCGAGCGTATGCCTTTCTCCTTCGACGCCATTCAACAGGTTGCTGTTGAGCTGGCTCCGTTCGACGTAGAATACGGCGCATTCACGGCTTGTAACATCAACGCTGTTACCAAATCCGGTACCAACGAATTCCACGGTTCTGCGTTCTTCGATTACACGAACGACAGCCTCCGCGGTAACCAGCTTGAAGGTGACAAGTTCACCACTGGTGACTTCTCCGAGAAGCGTTACGGCGCGACCCTCGGCGGCCCGATCATTAAAGACAAGCTCTTCTTCTTCGCATCCTACGAGAAACTCGAAGGTTCGCAGCTGTTTGACCGTGGCCCGGCTGGTTCCGGCGCAGCACGTGAAGTTGGCGGCGTTTCCGAAGAGCAGTGGAACGAGATCGTTCGCATCGCTCGCGACGTTTACGGCTACGAAGTGGGTGGTCTCCCGGCATCGCTTCCGGTGACTGACGAGAAAATCCTCGCCAAGATCGACTGGAACATCACCGACAACCACCGTCTTGCACTTACCTACAACTACAACGACGGCTACACCATCGCGCAGTCTGACGGCGATGATGACGAGCTTGAAGATTCGAACCACTACTATGAGCGTGGTACGAAGCTTCAGTCTTACGCTGGCTCGCTGTTCTCTGACTGGTCTGACCGTTTCTCGACCGAGCTCCGCGTTGCTTACGCTGACGTAGACCCGCGCGTAGCACCGCTCGGCGGTACCGAGTTTGGTGAAGTTCAGATCACCACGTTCAACGATGCCGATAACGACGGTGTTCGTGAGCGTGCGGTAGTTTACCTCGGCGCGGACGATAGCCGTCACGCAAACGAGCTGAACTACTCGACGCTGAACCTCAAGCTTGCTGCTAACTACCAGATGGACGACCACTTCTTCACCTTCGGTGTTGAGCGTGTTGACTTCGACATCTTCAACCTGTTCATTCAGGAAGCTCAGGGTGAATATCGTTTCCAGGATATCAACCGTGGTGGCCTCGAACTGACCGCGATTGAAGCGTTTGAAGCCGGCCGTCCGGAGCGCGTGATCTACGAAAACGCTTCCCCGTCGAACGACCCGAACGATGCAGCTGCATCCTTCAAATACGCCATCAACACCGTTTACCTGCAGGACGAATGGACCGTTGCTGACGGTAACCTGACCCTGACCGGTGGTGTTCGTTACGACTGGTATTCCAGCAGCGACGTTCCGCGTGAAAACCCGAACTTCATCGCTCGTAACGGTTTCTCGAACGCAACCAACCTCGACGGTAAAGGCCTGGTGATGCCACGTTTCGGCTTCTCCTGGATCGCAACTGACCGTATCGAAGTACACGGTGGTGCTGGTATCTACTCCGGCGGTAACCCGAACGTTTGGGTATCCAACAACTACTCGAACAACGGTATCACGCAGGTTGAAGTTTCCGCTCGCGACTATGACGACGGCGTAGACTCCCCGACCCTGTTTGATGATCCGACGGTAACCGGTGAAGGCCCGATCTATGACATCCCGCAGCGTCTCTATGACGGTGTTGCAAGCGGCACCGTAAACGCTGGCGTGAACGCCATCGACCCGGACTTCAAGATCCCGAGCCAGCTTAAAGTTGCCCTCGGTACCACTATCGACTTCGACGCTCCGGCTGGTCTCGGTGACGACTACCGCCTGCAGCTTGACGTTCTCTACTCCAAGAACCGTAACCCGGGCCTCGTAGTAGACAGCACGCTCGTTGAGATCGGTACTGCTCCAGACGGTCGTCCGATGTACGCCGCAATCGACAAGTCCCGTCCTGAGTGTCTGGAAGATCCAGTTGGCAACATCGGTTCCTGTAACCGTTGGTTCAACAGCGACCTGATCCTGACCAACAGCGATGGCGGCCGTCAGATTGTCTTCTCGGCAGCGCTGAGCAAGTCCTATGACAACGGCATCGACTGGACCATCGCATACGCTCACACCAACTCCACGGATGTGAACCCGATGACCAGCTCGGTAGCGTTCTCGAACTTCTCACAGTTCGCAGCGTCCGAGCGTAACGACCCAGAAGCTGCTCGTTCCAACTATGTGATCCCGAACCGCTTCACCGCGTCGTTCAAATGGGAACACGACTTCTGGGACGACAACACGACCCGCGTAAACCTGTTCGGCGTACTGAACCAAGGCCGTCCGTACAGCTTCACGTTTGTTGACATGGGTGGTTCGTTCAACTCCAACTTCACCGAATTCGGTGACGGCGTTGACGGTTCCGCACTGCTCTACATCCCGACGGGCATTGACGATCCGCTCGTACAGTTTGGTGACGACTTTGATACCGATGCGTTCTTCGAATACCTCGAAGAAAACAACCTGATGCAATATGCAGGTCAGATCGCACCGCGTAACAGCAACTTCTCCAACTGGTGGGGTAAGGTCGACCTGAAGATCGAACAGGAAATCCCTGCGTTCTTCGAAGGTCACAAGATGTCGGCTTACTTCGTAATCGACAACCTGACCAACCTCATCAACGACGACTGGGGTGTAATGTACGAAGCAAGCTTCCCACGCGCCTTCCAGGTTGTGGAAGCTTCCATCGACCGTGCGAACAACCAGTATGTCTACACGGAGTTCTTCGAGCGTGAGCAGGGCCGCGTAACGCGTCCGTCGCTCTGGTCGATCCGTATGGGCGTTAAATACAAGTTCTAATCAGGGCTTGTTATCCCGAGTTATTGCGCCCGGGGGATTCCCCCGGGCGTTTTCATTCACACCCATTGCCAATGGACCTTTGCGCGCATCTGTGTTTAAAGGTGCCTCATAAGTGGGGGGACAAATGTTCAACGACATAATAGACGACACCGGCCATAAAGCCGGGATACGCCGTGAAAATGTCACCAAGATACTGGCGGCAGCAGAAACGGTATTTGCCGAGAAGGGCTTTAAAGGGGCAAGTGTGGGCCTGATCGCCGAGCGTGCGGGCGTACCCAAGCCGAATGTATATTACTACTTTGGTGCCAAGGAAGACCTGTACCGCAAGGTGATTGAGGAAGTATGCTCAATCTGGCTTCATGCCGCCGATACCTTCGACGAAACCGAGGACCCCGCACAGGCGTTCACGACCTATGTGTCATCAAAGATGGATCTTGCACGCGCCCGCCCGCATGGGTCGCGCTTGTGGGCTATCGAGATGGCGTCCGGCGCACCGTTCCTGCAGGACTATCTTATCAACACGGTAAAGCCATGGCTTGAGAGCCGCGAACAAGTACTTGAGCGCTGGATCGCGGAAGGCAAACTGGCACCCGTGAAAGCCCGCTACCTTTTTTACATGATCTGGGCAACGACACAGCATTACGCTGATTTTGCAGCGCAGATTGATGTGATGAACGGAGGTCACGGCCTTGATAATCACCAGTTCGCGGAAGCCAAGGAAACGGTGATCGCGCTGGTGCTTAAGAGCCTAGGCCTTTGTCCTGAGAAGGTCGCAGCCTAAGGCCTTTCGGTCAAAGCCTTGAGAAGTGATTTTGCCGCCCGAAGCTGTTCCGCTTTGGGCGGCATTTTACCATCGGGGCTTGGTGTCGGGCTCAGAAATCCGTCTTCATAGATAAAATCAGTCCGGCTATCACCATCTATGACGGCAAAGCCACGAGGTACTTCCTTGTCGCAGTTGCTGAGAATGATGGGATTGCTTTGCCATGGGACCGATACACCGAGTTCGCCGAGTATATAGCTATAGAGACCCGTTTGACTTATCGGCAGTTCATTCTTTCTGCCTCCCATGACGCCAAGAGGGACAATCATCTGTTCATTGGTCAAGGCACTTGAATGCCCGACGATTCCGTCGCCGACGACGCTCTCCCCATGATCAGCGGTAATAATGGCGAGCAATTTCCCCGACTTCACCTGCGCCTCGATGTAAGGCATCAGGAGAGCTAACTCACCGTCCATATCCTTGATTGCTGTTTCATAGCCTTCGAGCGTGCCTCCTTTGCCACCCGTAATGGGTAGATCATCGCCATAAGGGAAGTGTGCTGCGTTATAGTAGGCGACATGAAAACGAGGGGATTGGCCTTGGGATTGAAGAAATTCAATTGTTCTTTCGGTAACGAAACGATCACGCTCGCGCATGGTGCCGGTTTCTGCAATGTACCGGGTGGCGGGGGTGAGCAATAGTTGTGCAATATCATACCAGTTCAGGGAGAGCGCTTCTGCGCTTGAAACTTGGTAACCGGATTGCGCAAGAATTGTTGTGAGCCCCAATGGTTCAGCGTTTAGGCGTGCTGCCCCATAGTGATTTGGCAGCAAACCAGTCATCATGGTGAACATGCTGAAATGTGTGCAGTTCGATACGCTATACTGCGCGGTGAGGAGTTGCCCGCGTGAACCCATGTTCATCAAAGTGGGCGCCAACGCTGGGTCGCGGATGATATCTTTGGAGCGCAAACTATCCATGACGATCAAGAGAATGTCCGGTTTGCGCTGCAGCGTCAGTTCGACAGTATTGCCGGGTGTTGTTGCTGTGTCTGAAGTGGTTAGGGCGAACGAATGGTTCTCGTGTGGGCCGAGCACCGGACTAAAAAGCTTTCCAATATGGTAAGGGTGTGGGGTGTGAAAAAGCGCAAGCTTGCGCTGTGTTTCCAACGTGCCGGGCACTGCATAAAAGTAGAGTAATCCATATATGAGTTGCGAGAGTCCGAACATCAACAGTGCCAGCGCGCCAAGCCAGCGCAGGCGGAAGCGGTGCGGTGGCTGGCGTCGCTTTAGTGCCAGATATAGGCTTGCTCCAAAGGCAAGAACGACGATACCCGGCAAGCCAAGGCTTATGCCAATATTGGCGAGTGCATCACGTTCGAAGAGGAGGCTGAGTGTGAAAGCATTCAGGTGAAGTCCGGTAACCTGATAGCAGGTAATCTCGACCAGAAAGAAAGTCGTCATTAGCCCAAAAAGAAAGGTACCTAATAGGCGGTGCACTCGTCGGGCGATTTCCAGAAGCAGCGCCGCGAGTGCAGCAATAAAAAGCATGTGGAACCAGCTGAAGCTGCTGGTCACTCCTGAAAAAAGGCCGGGGCTCATGGCAAGAAGGACCAGTGCCCATGTGACACTGATCTCAAAGCGACTTTGTCGGATATGGAGTTCTTTCATCCAGCATAAGGCCTTTTAAATCATGGCCTTATGCTGGCAGGTTTTCGGCGATAATGCCAGTGCTCTATACCTGTTTTTGGGCCTCAATATCTTCCGGCAGCTTCTTGCCGCCCATCCAGAACAGGTAGCCCTTGAAGATGGCGAGGCAGGTGCCGATGGTCAGTGCTGTCCGCAGGCCGTCCGAGCCCGTGCGAGCGAGTTCATAGTCGCTAATCGCGCCCACAAGCACTGGCCCAAGGCCCATACCAATCAGGTTGAGAACAAAAAACAGGATGGCGGAGGACATGGCTCGCATACGCGGTGATACCAGCCGGTGTGTGACGGCAATGGCGGGCGCAAGGTAGAAGGTAGACAGGACCACCACGACAAAATACCCCCCGAGCATAAGCTCACGACTGCCGGTATGGTAGACCACAAGCGCAAGCGGGATGGCCGCAACCGCGGAAAGGCCAGGCAGCCATAGGTACCAGCGCGGGTCCTTTGCGCCCAGTTTGTCTGTCAGTGAGCCACCAAGAAAAGTACCGATCATACCACCGATGCCGGTAACAAGGCCGAGGATAAGCCCAATGTCGCTGAGCGAGATGCCGTGATACCGCACCATGAAGCTGGGCATGAAGTTGCTGGTGCCATAGCTGACGAACGCGGACATGGCGCAGCCGAAGGCGATATAGGGAAACGACTTGAGCTTCCAGACAAACTTGAGTGTAGTGCCTATCGAAGGTGCCTCCACATCGGGCCCGGCGTCGTGAAGGCCACGGGGTGGTTCCTTGACAGTGAAGCGCAGCAGGAGGGCCAAAAGGATACCCGGAATGCCCACAATCAGGAAGGTCATGCGCCAGCCATACTCCTGACCGACAATGCCGCCTGATGTGTAGCCGAGCAGGATGCCGAGATAAAGCCCGGCCGAATAGACAGCGAGGGCGGTAGCGCGGCGTTTGGCTTCAAACATGTCCGAGATCATCGAATGCGCTGGCGGGCTGCCGCCCGCCTCACCAACGCCCACACCCATACGGGCGGCGAGAAGCTGCATAAAGTTCTGTGTCATGCCCGACAGGGCAGTCATGCCGCTCCATACCGTTAGCGCAATGGCGATGATGTTACGCCGGTTGTAGCGGTCGGCGAGACGTGCGATTGGCAGGCCGAGCGTGGTGTAGAAAATGGCGAACGAAAAACCGGACAAAAGGCCAAGCTGGGTATCGCTCAGGCCAAGGTCTGCCTTGATCAGCGGTTGCAGGATCACCAGGATCTGCCGGTCGATGAAATTGAACGCGTAAACAATGGTCAGCACTGCCAAGGCATACATCTTGGCGTTCTTGCTTAAACCGACGGCTGGCGACAGCCCGGTGGAATCCTTCATTGGTATCCCCTCAAACAGAAGGAGGCGTTCTGGCGTGCCTCCTTGACGCGCGCTTCCCCACGCGCATGAATGACGTTAGGGCAGTTTTCCGTAGCGGCAAGGGTGATAACGAAAAAGCGCCGACGGATACCCGCCGGCGCTTCCATGATTTCACGGCCTTGGTGGCCTATTCAGCCTTTGCTGCCTTCAGCATAACTTCGACCGCTTTTTCAAGCTGCGGGTCACGGCCTTCGGCGCTGTCTTCCGGCAGGTTCTTAACCTTGTAGTCCGGCTCAAGCTGCTGGTTCTCGAGGTAGTTTCCGTTAGCGTCAATCTGGCCAACCTGTGGGATACCGAAGGTGACATCGCCAGAATGCAGGGTTTCCCACCACACGGCCGTCATGGTGCCTGGAACAGGCATGCCGACGAGCTCACCAATACCGAGAGTCTTGTAAGTGTAGGGGAACGCGTGGGCGTCTGAATAGTTGCCTTCACCCATCACGACCACCGAGGGCTTGCTCCACTGGTCAAGCGGGTCACCGGCATAGACACGGTCACCACGAACTTTCATCTGCAGGTACTGCTTGCCAGACAGCAGCTTCGCGAGATCGTTATGCAGCCAGCCGCCGCCGTTCCAGCGGGTGTCGACGATTACGGCGTCCTTGTCGAAGTTGCGGCCAAGGAGGTCGGAATACACAACGCGGTAGCTGGCATCGTTCATGCCGCGTACGTGCACATAGCCAACTTTGCCACCCGAGATTTCCTCAACATAGGCTCGGCGCGACTTGACCCAGCGGTCATAAAGAAGCTCAGCTTCTTCGCGGCGGCTGATCGGCTTAATCACCTCGTCAAAGGTTTTGCCGTCAGTGTCCATTACGGTGATGCGTACACGCTCACCAGCCTTGTGGTTGAGAAGCGAGGCGAGGTTCACGTTCTCGCCAAGCGTGGTGCCGTCAACGGCCACCAGCTTCATGCCAGCCTTGACCTTGCTGTCTGCTTTTTCAAGCGGGCTGCGGTCCAGCACCTCGGTGATGGTGAGGGCACCAGAGGTGTCCTTTAGGTCGAAGATAAGACCGAGTGCAGCAGTCTCATCCGCACCGTCCACATGGCCGCGGTAGTAAGCACCAGTGTGCGATGCATTCAGCTCACCGAGCATTTCTTCCATCATGCGGGCAAAGTCACGGTTATTGCCGATGCTTGGCAGCTTCTCCGCGTATTCGGCCTTGAGGCCGTCCCAGTCGGTGCCGTGCATGTTCGGGTTATAGAATTTCTCTTTAACCTGACGCCAGATATGTTCGAAGAAGTAGGCGCGCTCGGCATCGCCGTCCAGTACCATGGACGCATTCAGGCTCACCGGTTTGCGGGTCGCGCTATCACCGTTCAGGGACAGCTTGGAGATGCGGCCATCAGCGAGCACAAAGGCGCTCTTTTCATCTTCCGACAGCTCCATGCCTGCGTTCCGGGCATCCAGCTTCAGAAGCAGTTTGGTGCTGCCTTCGCGGAAGTCCTGCATCCACAGGTCATATCCACCTTCAAAGCGTGACAGGTAATAAAGCTTGTCCGCATCCTTGGTGAGTACCATGTCAGCGATATCGCTTGAATGCGCGGTCAGGCGGACAGTGCGATCCTCAAGGCCGTCCCATTCGATCTTGATCGGGGCGACCTTGTCTTCTTCTTTTTTGTCGTCCTTCTTCTCGCCCTTATCAGCGTCGTCCTTTTTTGCCTCGTCCTTCTTGGCCTTTTCCTCTTCCTTCTTCTTGTCCTCTTCGAGCTCTTTCATAAGCTCATATTCTTCCTTGGACATGGAGAAGCGATCGAAAGCGTCTTGGTTGAGGAAGGCCGCCATGGCGTCAAACTGGGTGCCCCAGCTGCCATGGTCGCGCATGCCAAAGCGGCTGCTGGCCCAAAGCACGGCACCTTTGGAATGCCATTTCGGCACACCGTCCTGATAGCCGGACAGGCTGATATCACGCGGCGGCGCCGAACCGTCCGCCGGCACGATAGCGATATTGGTGATGAAGACGCGCTTGCGGGCGATGAAATCGACCGTCAGCCATTTGCTATCAGGTGACCAATCGAAATGGATGTCGCCATCTGCGTAGGAATAGTTGTAGGCATCGCCCAGCACTTCGGTGACTTCGCCGCTCTCAAGCGTGAGAACCTTGAGCGTGTCACGGTTGGCAAGGAAAGCGACCTTCTTGCCATCAGGCGAATATTTCGGCTGGAATGCCTCACGGTCACCGTCGTAGATGACCTTCTCATTGATGGTGGTACCAGCGAAGAAATACTTTTCGTCTTCATTCTCAAGGCTGGCTTCCACAAGGCGCCATTTGCCGTCCCGCTCTGCTGCAAATACAATTTTCTTGCCGTCAGGCGCGAAGTCGACACTGCGTTCCTGCGCGGGCGTGTCCGTGATGCGTTTGGTGGTTTTAAACTCGGTCGAGGTTACAAAAACCTCACCGCGTGCCACGAACGCGATTTCCTTACCGCTCGGCGATACTGCAAACTCGCTCACATCGCTGCTGACATTGATCACCTCATCGGTGCGGCCATGGCCATCAGCTGCGATCTTGATATCAACCTTGCTCACGCGGTCTTTGCCTTTGCCAAGGTAGATGGAGCCATGGTTGATAAAAGCCAGGGTGCCATTTTCCGCACGCGTCAGGCTGCGAACCGGGTGCTTCTTGAAGCTGGTCAGTTGTTCATTGCGGCCGTCTTTGGGGTCAAGCTGCCAAACGTTGAACGTGCTGTCACCTTTGTCCGAGAGGTAGAACACGGTACCTTCGCGGCCCCAAACGGGGTTCTGGTCGCCGCCTTCCCAGGTGGTGAGCTGTGTGTGCTTGCCGGACTTTTTGTCATACATCCAGACGTCATGGGCGAAAGCGGAGGTGTCATGCTTGCGCAGGTCGCTCTCGAGCGCTTTTTCCTCGCGGTAGACAAGCTTATCGCCCTTGTCATTCCACTTGGCCTGCTCTGCCGGGGTGGTCAGGACCATCTCAGGCGTGCCGCCGGTGACGCGCACATTATAAAGCTCGGACAGGGAACCACGCGGGAACAGGCTGCTTTCCGCGCTGTCCATGCGTGTGGAGGAGAAAGTCACTGCCTTGTCGTCCGCCGTGAAGTCGGCAGGTACGTCGTTGCTGCTCATGTAGGTCAGGCGTTTGGCTTCACCGCCGTTTGCGGACATCACATAAACATCAAGGTTGCCGTTGCGGTCGCTCGCGAAGGCGATTTGTTTGCCGTCGTGGGACCAGACCGGGTGGCCTTCCCATGCCGCGTTGACCGTAAGCGGCACTGCGGTACCGCCCTGGGCTGAAACTTTATAGAGATCACCTTTGTAGGTGAAAACGATGCTTTTGGCATCGGGCGAGATGGCGGCTTCGCCGTACCATTCGCTACTAGCTTCGGCAAAGGCCGTGGTGCTGACACCAGCCATAAGGCTGGCAACGATCGCTGTCGTTAGTGTTTTTTTCATGGTTTTCCCCCTCATGAAATTTGACGCTGAACTTTATCAAGATTTTTGTCCCGGTCCAGCAACAAGACAGTCAGGTTGTTAGACGCATGAGCGTCAGAAAGCGGAAGGCCGCCCAGAATATAGGCGGCCTTTCCTGCGTTCTTTTAGTGCGCTGCGGCGTATTCTTCGGTCGTGCGCCATACACGCATGAAGTTGCCGGAGAGAATCTTTTTAACGTCCTCTTCCTTGTAGCCACGGTTCAGGAGACCTTCGACCAGTGTCGTGTAGCTCGACACATCCTTGAGGCCTTCAGGCAGGCTATCGCCTACGCCGTCAAAGTCGGAACCGATGCCCACATAGTCGATGCCTGCGATCTTCACCACATGGTCGATATGGTCAAGCACGTCATCAAGTGTGGCGTAGGGGTAGGGGTTCGTGACGCGGTAGTCTTTCTCGAACTGGTCCTTCAGTTCAGACGTGTCTTCAAGGCCATTGTCCGCGATGTGTTTGGCGTAGGCTTCATCCATGGTCGGGCCATATTTGTTCGCGGCTTCGGTCAGGAAGGAAGAACCGTAGTTGATCATGATCACGCCGCCTTTTTTGGCCAGCGCCTGGATCATCTCGTCGGACATATTGCGCTCAAAGCCCGGCGTGAAATGCCGTGCGGAGGAGTGGGTCGCAACCGGCGGTACCGCCGTCAATTCCATCACCTGCCAGAAAGTATCGTCCGAGATATGGCTCACATCCACGATGATGCCGAGCTCGTTCATGCGGGTCACAACCTGCTTGCCGAAGTCCGAGAGGCCGTTCCACTGGTGGTTCGGGTCGTAGGACGAATCTGCGATATCGTTCGACTTGGCGTGCGCAAGCGTAATGTAGCGAATGCCGCGCTCGAAGAAATAGTCAAGGTTGGTAAGGTCGCCCATGATGGGTGAGCCATTTTCCATACCGAGCGGCAGGGCAACAACACCGTCCTTGAAAGCTTTTTCGGCGTCAGCGACCGTGCGCGCGATGCGGAACTTGGTCGGTGCGTCCGCTTCGATCTTCTCGACGATCGCGATCATTTCCTCAGCGTGGGTCTTTGCCTTTTCCGTTCCGTCGTAGCGTGACGGTGTGTAGATGGACATAAAGGCAACGTTCAGGCCGCCTGCAACAGCGCGCGGGTAGTCAAACTCGCCTTTCGCGGTGGGGCCGGATACATCTTCCCATGCATGGCCAAGGCGGTAAGGCACATCAATATGAGTGTCGACAATGATGGTCTCGCTGGCGATGCGCTTGGCGTCACCTGCCACGTCGCGAGTTTCCTCAGCCGAACAGGCGGTGAGGGCAAGCAACGATACGGCTGCTAATAAAGCTTTCACTGGTTATGCTCCCTAGATCTGACTTTATGCCGGATGGTGCCACCCAGCTATTTTTTGATCTATTTTGGCTAGCGCATTATGGGAGCGCCCGCAAGGCCCGTATGGAACCGTGCGGGACTTAAGCTTAGCTGAGGATCGCGCTTGAGAGGTGATAGGTCACAAACGATGCAAGGTACGCTAGCACGAACAGGTAGCCAACCATGAAGGACGCCCATTTCCAGCCGCCGGTTTCACGTTTGGCGACCGCAATGGTAGAAAGGCACTGCGGCGCGAACACAAACCACGCAAGGAAGGAGAAGGCTGTCGGCAGGCTCCACGCGTTATTGAGCGTGTGCACAAGCCCTTCCGCGATCATGTCTTCGTTGCCGGAAAGAGAATAGATGGTGCCAAGGGAGGCGACTGCCACTTCACGCGCGGCCATGCCGGGCACAAGCGCTGCCGAGATTTCCCAGTTGAAGCCGATGGGCGCAAAGATCACCTCAAGCCAGCCACCAATGATGCCGACAAAGCTGTAGGTGATATCCGGCTCCGTCGCGCCGACGGGCGGGTTCGGATAAGTTGACAGTATCCACAGGATAACCGTGGCGGACATGATCATGGTGCCAGCGCGGCGCAGGAAAATACGCGCGCGTTCATAAAGGCCCACAAGCACATAGCGCCAGTGCGGCGGCTGGTATTTCGGCAGCTCCAGCATGAAGACCTGCGTTTCGCCCTTGGTGATCGTGCGTTTCATGACGGCGGCCACAATGAGCGCAAATACGATACCCGCGAGATAAAGGATGAACATCACAAGGCCTTGCAGCCCGATACCGCCCCAGACAGGCATGTTAGGGATGAACGCCGCGATGATAACCGCATAAACAGGCAGGCGCGCCGAGCAGGTCATGAGGGGCGCAATCAGGATGGTGGTTAGCCGGTCCTTCGGGTCTGAGATGGTGCGCGCCGCCATGATGCCGGGGATTGCGCAGGCGAAGGACGAGAGAAGCGGGATGAACGCGCGGCCATTGAGGCCGACAGACGCCATCAGGCGGTCCATGAGGAAGGCTGCGCGTGCCATATAGCCCGAGCTTTCGAGCACAAGAATGAAGGCGAACAGGATCAGGATCTGCGGCAGGAACACGACGACGGCGCCAACGCCAGCGATAATGCCGTCATTGAAGAAGCTCAGCAGCCAGCCTTCCGAAAGTTGGCCCTCAAGGCCCGTCTGCAGGTAGGCAATGCCATCCTCAATCCAGCCCATCGGCGCTTCAGCCCAAGAGAATACCGCCTGGAACATGAAAAAGAGGATACCAAATAGAATGATGGGGCCGGCAATGCGGTTCAGAAGGATGCCGTCCAGCACGCGCGTGGTTTTGTGTCCAATGCCCTCGCTCAATGTAACGTCCGCAGCGATCTTGCGGGCAGCGCGCTGATGGTCCTTCACGCTTGTGCCAAAGTCGATGCGCGATTGTTCCGGGTTTGCAAGCACGTCATCAAGGGCAGCTTTGAGATCCGTCAGGCCCTTTTTGCGCACAGCGACGGTTTCAATAACCGGTACGCCAAGTTTTTGCGCGAGCTTGGCAGCGTCAATGCGGATTTCCTCACGTGCGGCAAGGTCTGTCATGTTGAGGGCAAGCACCATGGGCACGCCCGATGAACGCAGCTCGATGATAAAACGCAGGTGTTGTTCAAGGTTGGTGGCGTCCACCACGCAGAGAAGCGCCTGCGGCTTGCCTTCCGCGTGGTATTCACCACGGATGACGTCGCGGGTCACGGCTTCGTCAGGGCTACGCGGTGTGAGGCTATAGGTGCCGGGCAGGTCGATCAACTCGATCTCGTCGTTGCCAAGCATTGGTCCCGCCCGGCGTTCAACAGTGGCGCCCGGATAGTTGGCGACTTTCTGACGAAGGCCTGTAAGCGCGTTGAAAAGGGCCGACTTACCGCAGTTCGGGTTGCCGACGACAGCGACCAGCGTTGAGTTGCTCATACCAGTTGAACCTTGACGATGTTGGCTTCCTTGCGGCGTAGGGCAATGGTCATCTTGCCAACACGGACCGCAATGGGGTCACGCCCGAAAGGGCTTTGGTGCAGCACCTCAACTTCAAGGTTTTCCGCGAAGCCTATTTCACGCAGGCGGTCCGCGAGATCAGCCTGGGAGCCGTCCGCCGTGTCCGCCTCAAAATGTACAATCCGACCCCGTGTACCGGGACGCATGGCCCCAAGGCTTTCCAATAGCGTTTTTTCCATTGGGGTTGTCACATTCATGCTCGGCTCGCTCGTTTTACGCTGTCACTTATGGAATTACTTGAGAATGGTTCTCAATCTTGATTGGGTCATAGCATGGAAGGATTTGGGGGGCAAGCCAGAAGGAAGGGCTTCCAGCCTGCCAAGGGGCGCGATAAAGTGACGCGAGGGAGAGGAGCCACCATGGTAAAAAACTATCCGGACAGTTGGTATGCCGCGTCAGCATCATTGGGGGAGGTAGCACCTTCCCTTGAAGCCATTGAAGATGCTGACATTTGTGTGATCGGTGGCGGCTTCACTGGGCTTTCGGCGGCGCTTACGCTCGCGGAGGCGGGGCGGCAGGTGGTGCTACTTGAAGCGGCGCGTGTTGGCTGGGGCGCATCAGGCAGGAACGGTGGTCAGCTTATCCGTGGTTTTGTGGGGCAGGACCGTGTCGCCAAACATTGGGGCGCATCGCGTGCAAAGGATGTGCAGGATCTGACTTGGGCCGGGCATGACCTCATTCGCCGCCGTATTGACGAATATGATATCGACTGCGACTTGACGCCCGGCTGGCTGGAGGTGGCGCCAACGCCGCGGCAGCTTGCCATGCTCTATCACAGCTATAATGAGATGGAGACAACCTTCCCGGACCGGGGCTTCCACATGATGGGCGCACGAGAGCTTGCTGACACCATGGGCAGTGACAAATATCAAGGCGGGCTACTTAGCCTGTCCGATGGCCATTTGCACCCACTCAAGCTGTGTCTCGGCCTATATGAAGCATGTCTCAGGAAAGGTGTGCGTGTCTTTGAGTATAGCCCTGTTACCAGAATTGAAGAGGGTACGGTCGCGACCGTGCATACCGACAAGGGGCGGGTAAAGGCGAATCATGTGGTGCTTGCCGCCAATGCGCATCATGCCCTGTATCCGATGAAGCTGGGCGGACTTGCTTTCCCTGCGGGCAGTTTCCTGATCGCGACGGAGCCGTTACCTGACGATCAGTTGAACAGGCTGAACCCTAACCGCTATGCGATCTGCGATACGAAGAAGGTATGTGACTACTTCCGCATGTCAGCCGATGGCCGCGTGCTTTTCGGGGGGCGGGTAAACTTCTCTGGTCGTAAACCGAAGTCAATTCGCGACAAGCTGATGCCTCGTCTGCTTGCCATATGGCCGGAGCTTGAGGATGTGAAGGTCACACACGAATGGGGCGGCAAGCTTGGAGTGTCGCTTGGTGAAGTGCCGCTTGTTGGGCGCGTTGGCGACAATGTCTGGTACAGCTTTGGCTATACCGGCCACGGCGTGAACATGGGCAACCTGATGGGTGAGATTTTGGGTGAGGCAATCACCGGTCACATGGGCCGGTTTGAGCTTTTCGCCGGGGTGCCCAAACGGCGGCTGCCAATCGGGCGGTGGCTGGGTACGCAGGCGGTCTCAAGCGCTATATTCTACTATTGGCTCAAGGACCGCCTGTAGAGGCTTTGTTTAGCCGAGCATGGCACGCAGCATCCACTGAGCTTTCTCGTGCACCGTCAGGCGGTCGGTGAGGAGGCCTGCGGTCACATCATCGCTCGCGTCTGCGGCTGTTGCGATGATCGGGCGAATGCGCTCCGCAATTTTCGCATGAGCATCAACAAGCGACTGTACCATGTCTTCGGCAGATGCATTCTCATCACCGTCTGCAATGCTGCCAAGGCTCGCGAAGGCTTTCAGGCTCGCTGGTGCTTTGTGGCGCAGTGTGCGGATACGCTCTGCGATTTCGTCAATTGCTGGAGCAAGCTCCAGATATTGCGCTTCGGTCAGGGAGTGAACCGCCTGGAACATAGGGCCTGTCACGTTCCAGTGCACATTCTGGGTCAGTACATAGAGTTGCACGCTTTCAGCCAGCACTGGCTTCAGCGCTTCAGCAATTTTATTCTGGGCATCAGCTGTAAATTTCGTAGCCATGATTATGTCCTCCTTTGACGTGTTGAAACCAATATAAGGTTCCGCTCTCGGTGACGCCAATTGATTAGTTCTAATCAATAAATCGACTATATCGATTTATTGATCTTCTCGGCGCGCCATAACCACCAAGAGTATGTTACCGGCACCAAGACCATGATGGTGATAATGCCCATCATCAGTGTCAGTGCCATGACGGAAGTCAAAACCAGTGATAGTATTGCAATTGCGAGACCGCCCAGCACGAAGAGGCGGCTCCCCAAGCGGTGGGTCTTGTGCCATACCTGTTCGCTGGACAGCGTCCAAGGTGTGCGGATGCCCATGAAGAAGCCGGAGCGCAACTTGGGCAGATAGTTGCCTACAACGGCCAGCAACAGCCCGGTTGCGATCAGAATGGCATTGCTGCTCATGACATCGTATCCGAAAGCCTGCGCAATAAGCGCGGCTTCAAGCAGGCCCATGAAACCGATAATCGCGGTGGCGGTCGCACTGATCGCCTTGCCCGATTTTTCAAGATTAGCCTTACGCGGTTCGATAAACCGGAGGCAGGCGAAAACGGCCAACATGAGCAATTGTAGACCTGCCAGCGGCAATAGGGCTCCAAGGGGTGTCGCAGTGCCGTCTACCTCGCCATGAATGTTCCAGTGCACGGGTACTTCCGTCGCCGGGTCGAGCGCAAGACAGGCAAGCACCGCCGCGCCCATTGTCGCTGCGGTCATAATGCTGGCGGCTTTAAGCTTGATCTGCATCGCGGGTCTCCTCTTCTTGTGTGCCGAGAAGGCCAACCATAAGGGTCAACACATCCTCAACCACGCTTGTGTTCAGGCTATAGGTAATGGTGGTGCCGTCCCGCGAGGTGACTACAAGGTCGGCGGCTTTCAGCACATTGAAGTGGCCCGAAAGGGTAGATTTGGAGACCGGAATCCGGTCTCCAATCTCTCCCGCTGTCATGTCTCGGGTTTTTAGCAATTTGAGGATCTGCCGCCTTACGGGCGATGAGAGCGCATGGAATACGTCTGCCATTTCTGGACCCTATTTTGTTATTTCGCTAAATACCGAAATAATGACTGTGTATTGGTTTGTCAAGAGGAGGTTAGATAAGTTTCAAACCAACTGCCCCAAGGGCTATCAGGCTGACAGCAAGCACTTTCAGCGACGTTACTTTTTCCTTGAGCCACAGTGCGCCAATGAGAGTGGCGAAGAGAATGCTGGTTTCCCGGAGCGCAGCGATCTCGCCAATGGTGCCTACGCTGAGCGCATAGAGCGCGATGGCATATCCGGTATTGGCCATCAGTGACGCGGGCAAGCCATGGCGCCACGCACCGAGACACTGCCAAAGATAGCGCCGCCCGTGCCTGAGTGAGGTGTAGGTCATCAGGATGGGCGCAAAGGCAATGCCCGACCATATGACATAGGTGAGCGGGTTTTCGGCTGCCTTCACCGCCGTGCCATCGATCAAGGTGTAGGATGCAATCATGCACCCCGTGAGGATGGCAGCGCCAAGGCCCGCTCGGTTGCCGGTTTTGTTCCTGGTGGTCAGGAAGATGCCCGAGACAAGGACGAGAACGGCCACGAACTCAAGGGGGTCAAAATCGCCGGGCAGGAAAAAGAGACTAAAGACGGCGACAAGGAGCGGCCCCAACCCGCGGGCGATAGGGTAGACAAAGGTCAGTTCTCCTACATCCAGTGCGCGCGTTAGAGATAGCTGATAGATTAGGTGAATGGCGGTGGACGCTGCGATAAAGGCCATCATGCTGGCATCCGGGAGTGGTGCGAGCGGGATGAGGGGTAGGTACAAAAGCCCGCCCCAGCCGGAAATGAAAACCATGGCCGCCATTTTATCGGGCGAGCGTTTGACCATGGCATTCCAGACCGCATGCAGCGCGGCTGAGGTAAGGATAAGCACGGTGGCGAGGGTGCTCGGCTCCATCGTGCTTATCTCCAGGTCTACTTACTTGAGGCGGGCACAGGCTTCCTGAATGCGGGTGCAGGCTTTTGTCAGCGCCTCGGTGGAGGTGGCGTAGGATACGCGGAAGTGAGGGCTAAGGCCGAAGGCTTCCCCGTGCACCGCTGCAACGCCGTAATCCTCAAGGATATAGGTGACGAAGTCTTCATCCGTCTCGATCACTTTGCCGCTTGGTGTTTTTTTGCCGATGCAGCCCGCGATGGACGGGTAGACATAAAACGCGCCTTCGGGCGTCGGGCAGGTGATGCCGTCCGCCTCATTGAGCAGGTTTACCACAAGGTCACGCCGCGTCTGGAAGGTTGCGGCCCGGTCCTTCAGGAAATCCTGCGGCCCAAGAAGTGCACCAACGGTCGCCGCCATGCTGATGGAGCATGGGTTCGATGTGCTTTGGCTTTGTACTTTTGCCATCGCCTTGATAAGCTTGGCGTCACCGCCCGCATACCCAATGCGCCAGCCGGTCATGGCATAAGCTTTTGCAACGCCGTTCATGGTGAGTGTGCGGTGTGCGAGATCGGGCATTACCTGAGCGAAACTTTTGAAGGTGAAACCCTCATAGGTGATGTGCTCGTAAATGTCGTCCGCGAAGATCCAGACATGCTCGTGCCGTCTCAAGACCTCGCCAATCGCCTTGATCTCGTCTTCCGTATAAGCCGCGCCCGACGGGTTCGAGGGCGAGTTGAAGATGAGCCATTTGGTTTTCGGCGTAATCGCTGCCTCAAGTGCCTCTGGTGTCATCTTAAAGCCGGTCTCGATCGAAGACGGCACAAACACAGGCGTGCCACCGGCGAGCAGGGTAATATCAGGATAGCTGACCCAGTAGGGTGCCGGGATCACCACCTCATCCCCCGGGTTAAGCGTGGCGACCATCGCGTTATAAATGGTGTGCTTGCCGCCTGAGTTTACGGTGATCTGGTTTGCTGTGAAGGTCAGGCCGTTTTCGCGCTTGAATTTCTCAATCACCGCTGCCTTGCAGGCAGGCGTACCGTCCACGGCGGTATATTTGGTCTGGCCATCCCAGATAGCCTTGATGGCCGCTTCCTTGATGTGGTCGGGCGTATCGAAATCCGGCTCCCCGGCGCCAAGGCCAATCACGTCCTTACCGGCAGCCTTCAGCTCCTGCGCTTTGGTGGAAACGGCAATAGTGGGCGATGGTTTGATACGGTCAAGCGACGCGGACAGAAAAGACATGGGGATGGGTCCTGAAAAGCCATGAAAATAGGGCCGCAGAATAGCAAAGGAAATAATAGCCGCAATGGTTAGTTGCGACATTTTTGCGATATTTCTGCGCAGAACGCGCAATTTTGTTTTCAGGGAAGTGAAGGGAAGGTGGCATACCGGCCAGGCTTGCGTCAATAGCCTGGCCGGTATGCCAGGGGAGGGATGAGCGCAAGACTGGGAAGGTAGTCTTCGCGCGCTCAAATGCCACTTTCATGGCAGATACAGGGGGTGAAGGTCAGCACCGGGTCCTGTATCTTCTCTTCGGGGTAGAAGCAGGGAAGGTTGCTTGCTACCCCCTCACGCCCGTGAGTATGACGGGCAGCGCATCAGGAAATGAAGGTCGGCATTTCCGATGCGTCGGGGAAGGCGGCTCATAGTGCCCTTTGGGTGGGAAGGTACCCGTCCGGGCGAGCCGCAGTCCTCTCTCCTAGAAGCTTGCTGACAGCATGCCGACGATCGCCCCCTTGCCGATGCCAGAAACGTTGGTGTCCACGTAGCTTACTGAGAGAGAGAATTGTTCAAAGGCATAGGCAACTCCTGCGTTCCAATCCCATTTGTCATTACCGAATGCGCCGTCCTCATACGCCAAGTGACCGGAGAGGGAGAAAGGGGTATCTCCCAGAGGAACGCTTGCATCCACATATGCGTAAATATTGTCTGTGCCGCCGACATTGTCCTGGTCCCACACATAGGCTGCGCCCAGTGTCCAGTCGACGATGCCTGCAGTCCCCCCGATCGAGCTGTAGAGCTCAAGGTAGTAGGTCCCTTTAGAACCGGGGTAGGTGTAGGCTAGGAGGCCGACATCGAAGGTAAGGCCTTCGATCTCGGTCGCGTAGCCGCCGTAGATATCCATCTCGAATTCCGAGCCGGCGTAACTTTCAATTGAGGAGCCCCATGTGCCGATGTAAAATCCGCTTTCATGGCTCACGTCGAAGCCACCCTGAATGGCAGGGTCGTGGTTGGAGAGCGAAAGGCCGCGGAAGCGGTATTCCGTTACGATCGCCGCATTCGCGGAGAATGAGAACGGGCTCGTGCTCTCCTGCGCTGATGCGCCTGTTGAAATGGTTGGCGCAACTGCACCGATTGCAAGCGCCGCGAGAGCGCAAGTGGACCTGAACTTCGAACTAGAGAACAAAAACTTGGGCATGGTGTTCCTCCAGCAATTAAAAAGTATTTTTATCTTTGTCGCCCTCTTACCAGCAAGCTGTGTGCCAGATTCAAAATTAAAGTTATCTAATTGAAATATAATGATATTTATTTTATGGGTGCATATATGGCTCTATATGTATGCACACAAAATAAACAGTGATTAAAAAACGAGCATACATTTATTGTGCAGATTTCATTCAGGCCTTGAAAACAAACAGTGAACAAGGCACTGTGTCCCCAAAGCTTGTGTGCGCACCGTGCGAATTTTGTGCGAGCACTGAAAATCCAAAAGCCAGTCACGAAACCTGAAGCCAGTCGAGGAAGATGTCATGATCCCCAATGATGCGACCGTACCCTTTGTGCCTCACCGGCCCGAGCGGCCGGAAAAGTCCGAAGGCGGCATCGCGTTTGAGCTGGTGTCCGAATTCAAGCCGTCCGGCGACCAGCCGACGGCGATCAAGGAACTGGTGGAGGGCATCAACGCGCGGGAGCGAGATCAGGTGCTTCTAGGTGTCACTGGCTCAGGTAAAACCTATACCATGGCCAAGGTGATTGAGGCGACGCAGCGCCCGGCGCTTATCCTCGCGCCCAACAAAACCCTCGCCGCGCAGCTCTATGGGGAGTTCAAGAGCTTCTTCCCCAATAATGCGGTCGAATATTTTGTCTCCTACTATGACTATTACCAGCCGGAAGCCTATGTCCCGCGCACTGATACGTTTGTTGAGAAGGAAGCGACGATCAACGAGCAGATCGACCGTATGCGCCACTCCGCCACCCGCGCGGTCTTGGAGCGGGACGATGTGATCATCGTCGCATCGGTGTCCTGTATCTACGGTATCGGTTCCGTTGAGACCTATACCGCCATGACCTTTGCGCTCCGGAAAGGCATGGAGGTTGACCAGCGGGAGCTCTTGCGCCGCCTTGTGGCGATGCAATACACCCGGAATGATACCGCCTTCCAGCGCGGCACCTTCCGCGTACGCGGTGATGTGATCGACATCTTCCCGTCCCACTATGAAGATCGTGCGTGGCGGCTGATGATGTTTGGTGACGAGATTGAGGAGATTGTCGAGTTTGACCCGCTGACGGGCGAAAAGTCAGCCACGCTCGACATGGTGAAAGTTTACGCTAACAGCCACTATGTGACCCCACGCCCGACACTTGATCAGGCTATCAAGTCGATCAAGGCCGAGCTGACGCATCGGCTGAAATGGTACGAGGAGCGTGGCCGTATCCTTGAGAGTCAGCGGCTTGAGCAGCGCACGCGCTTCGACCTTGAGATGATGGAAGCTACGGGCACCTGTGCAGGCATTGAGAACTACAGCCGGTATCTCACCGGCCGTAATCCGGGTGAGCCCCCGCCGACCCTTTTTGAATATATCCCCGAAAACGCGCTCCTGTTTGTCGACGAGAGCCACGTGAGCGTTAGCCAGATTGGCGGCATGAGCCGGGGTGACGCCAGGCGCAAATCCGTGCTCGCGGACTATGGCTTTCGTCTGCCGTCTTGTATGGACAACCGCCCGCTCAAGTTCGAGGAATGGGACGCGATGCGCCCGCAGTCGCTTTATGTGTCGGCCACGCCGGGCGACTGGGAGATGGAGCGCACAGGCGGCGTGTTCACCGAACAGGTGATCCGCCCGACTGGCCTGATTGATCCCGAGATCGACATACGCCCCGTTGACACACAGGTCGACGACCTGATGCACGAGGCACGCAAAATGGCCGACAAGGGCATGCGTGTGCTCGTGACCACGCTCACCAAGCGCATGGCCGAAGACCTGACCGAATACCTGCATGAAAACGGTGTGAAGGTGCGCTACATGCACTCGGATATCGACACCTTGGAACGGATCGAGATCATCCGTGACCTGCGCCTTGGCGCATTCGATGTTCTTGTGGGCATCAACCTGCTGCGAGAGGGCCTTGATATCCCGGAGTGTGGCTTGGTCGCCATTCTGGACGCGGACAAGGAAGGTTTCCTGCGCTCGGAACGCTCGCTTATCCAGACCATCGGCCGCGCGGCGCGGAACGCGGAGGGTCGGGTTATCCTTTATGCCGACAAGATCACCGGCTCGATGGAAAAGGCGATCGACGAGACCAACCGCCGCCGTGCCAAGCAGGTTGCCTATAATGAGGAACACGGCATCACGCCAACGACGGTGAAGAAAAATGTGGGCGACTTGATGGCCCATGTGGCGGCGGGCGATTATGTCACCGTCGATATCGGCGAGGATGCGGCGCATCTCGTCGGCTCCAACCTCAAGAAACACCTTGAGGGGCTTAACGCCAAAATGCGCGAAGCGGCTGAGAACCTTGAGTTCGAGGAAGCCGCGCGGCTCAGGGACGAAATCCGCAAGCTTGAGGCTGGCGAACTGGGTATTGAGGACAAACGCCTCAAACCCAAAGGCCGCGCCACCGGCGGCCGCCCCGGCACGCGCACCAAAAAAGCCAAATCCCACAACAAGATGTATTGAGGGGAGCCATCATGACCCGCGATGAATTTGATGCTTACTGCGGCAGCCTTAAGGCGACGACCCATGTGGTGCAGTGGGGCGGGGCGAGCGTTTGGAAAGTGGGTGGCAAGATATTTGCCATCTGCTCCAACTGGGGGCCGGAGGAGAAAGAGACGGACGATGTGACTGCGCCAGCTCGCATTTCCTTCAAATGTTCAGACCTCAGTTACCAGATCCTGTGTGAGCTTGAGGGTATTATCCCCGCACCTTACCTCGCGCGGGCCAAATGGGTGCAGGCCTATGAAGGCGCGCTTTCAGAAGAAGACCTCAAAAGTTATATCACCGACGCGCACGACATAATCGCCTCAAAACTGACGAAAAAGAGGCAGCACGAGCTTGGGCTAATCGCTTAAGCCATCAAGTCTGGCAGAACTAACGCATCATTTGGCAGTCGCGCCATGTGGGCGCGTGCTATCCTTCACCCTCATGATATGAGGATGGCCATGCAGTTTATTACCCCTGAAGAGTTCACCGGCGACCGTGCCTGGGCCGCGCTTGATATCGCGGATATCGAGGGCGCGAGCGTGCGCCTGCACTGGACCGACAAGCCCTATAAGTGGCATGTCAACGATGGCGATGAGGTCTTTGTGGTGCTCACCGGCGAGGTGGATATGCGCTACCGCGACGGTGGAGGCGCAGAACACGTCTACCGTATGCTGCCGGGTGACATATACCACGCAGGGGCAGGTGATGCCCATGTGGCGCACCCCATAGGCCCCGCGCGTGTTCTGGTGATTGAGAAAAAAGGCAGCATCTAGCGCTTGTTTACCATCTCTCTGGCTTTTGCGAGCGCTGCGATATTTTGCACATCGTCGGCGAATAGGCCGGTTTCGTCATGCAGGCGGAGGATGTAGGCAGCCAGAAGTGATGTGGGGACGATGTAACGTTGGCTTGGCCCGTTTGGGCTTGTGAGATAGAGTTCGATCGGCAGGTCTAGCTCAAGCGCGCGGCGGATATGCGTGTGCGAAAGCGGTAAGCTCACGCGTTCCGTGAAAGCACATTTATCCATCCAGATATAATCACCGCTATAGCCAACCAGTTTCTTGACCGGCTGGCAATAAGCGATGGAGCGTTTGTCGAGCGTAACATCTGCGGGCGTGCCGTCTTTGAAGTGCGCCCGTTCGTAGCCACGCCAAAGGCGCTCCTCTTTCACCCGGCCAAGGCCGTCCTCCTCGCTGATATCATACATGACGGAGACTGAAAGTTGATGGCGTGCGCCCATCTCACTGCCGTGGGTGAAGAGGATGTAGTCGTCCGAGGCGTTGTCGCCGCTTACGAAAAACGGGTCGCGCACCTCATAAGGAGTGGTTGCATGTGCGGTGAAGGCGCGGTCGGGCCCGTCGAAGGCAACCTCTGTATATTTGTAGTAGTGGCGGATATTCTTGGCGCGCTGTTTTTCGAACTTGGTGCGCTGCTTTAAATGGCCGCGCGCTTGGTCATATTGCAGCTTCTCGTCAGCAGTAAGGGCTGCCCGGTCGATGGCCGCAAGTTCGGCGCCTGTCATCGAACAATAGCTGCTGTAGCAGGGAGCCGGTTTCTCAGCTATGCAGGCGACGAGGGCAAAAGCTGCGAGCGGAGCCAGAATTCTCGTGTACATTATATCCCCCTAACTCTTTGTTCTTGAAAAGAACATAAAGGGAACAAATGCAAGCTGCAATAGTTTTGTAACGACCGCTGGTTTAGAGGCCGACCGTATTACTGCGTTTTTCCATGAGCATGACGTTTTTCCAAACCCCATTCAGGTTACCCAGGCGTTCACGCACCCCCACTGTGCGGAACCCGCATGCTTCATGTAGTGCGATAGACGCTTTGTTTTCCTCGAATATGCCTGCCTGCATAGTCCAGACACCAAGCGTTTCCGAGCGGGTTGCCAATGCATTCAATAACAGCTTGCCGACACCCTTGCCGCGCGCGCTTGCCGCAACATAGACACTCACTTCGGCGACACCACGGTAGGCGCAGCGGTCAGACACGGGCCACAGCAGAGCCCAGCCACAGACCGTGCCGTCACTTGCTTCCGCGACAAGTTGCGAATTTTTCACGCTGGTATTGGTCCAGGCGTCTTCACTTTTCGGGGAGGTCTCGAAGGTGGCAAAACCGGTGCGGATGCCTTCCATATATATGGCTTCCACAACGGGCCAGTCGGCTGGCCTGAAATCACGAACAAGCGTCATAGGCTCATGTCCATCAACAGGTTTCTATGACAAAACGATGCCAGCCTTTAAGCACGCAGGCAAGCCGGTAGGCTATCAGGGTATGCTCTTGTCACGGTGGTTGTCGGTCCGGGTCAGGACGCGCTGAATGAAGTGTGGCAGGCGCGGGGTGATGGCCCGGATGTGGGCGTTGGCGCGTGGGTAACGCCCTCGGGTCCGCTTGATGAAACGCAGCATGCGCGGGTTGAACGCCGCGACCGCAAGGCCAAGCGCGATAAGGATTACCCCGGTCGGGATCGGCAATGGCAACGTTATCGCGCCGAGTATCAGCAGCACGATGCTGAGGGGCAGGGCAATCCAGCGCAGCAGAAATTTCAACCGTTTTTTGTTCATACGCACGTACCTCAGGGTGGGACTTTCCCCTTTAAGTGGATTGTGCCACACAATTATGAAGCTTGGCTTTATGGTGGCTTTTTGAAAGGACCTGTGGCTAAATTCACACAGATTTGATCATTCCGGGGAGGGAATCATGAATGTGAATATGGATATGATGGGGCCAATTTTGGCACAGGTGATCCTGTCGCTAATCGTGCTGTTGTATATGGCCTCACGGCGGTTGCCGGCGCTTGCCGCCCGCAGGCCGTCGCCAGAGCAGCTGCAACAGCGCAAGACCTATGATGAAGAACTGCCGGCCTCGGCGCGTTTCCCGTCAGAAAACTACAAGAACCTGTTTGAGCTGCCGGTACTCTTTTTTGTGCTCAGCTTCTGTGCGCTCATCACCGGGCTTGGCGGCACCATGATGGTGACGCTCGCGTGGATTTTTGTTGCCACAAGGGTTGTGCACAGCCTGATCCACTGCACATATAACAATGTCATGCATCGCTTCCTCGTTTTCCTCCTTGGGGTCCTCGTGGTGATCGTGATGCTTCTTCTTCTCATCATGCGATTTTGGATGGCATAATTCATGGCTGATTTTACCGATCACATCACCGACAAACACGCCGAGTTCATCAAGGCTCAGCCCATCTTCTTCACGGCAACGGCGTGCGCGACGGGCCGCATCAACTTAAGTCCCAAGGGCATGGACTGTTTCCGTGTGCTGGGGCCAAACCTGTGCGGTTATCTGGATGTGACAGGTAGCGGTAATGAGACATCCGCCCATATCAAAAACGATGGGCGGATTACCGTTATGTTCAATAGCTTCACACGGAATGCGCTTATCCTGCGGCTTTACGGCAAAGGTCGCGTGGTGCGCCCGCACCATGAAGGTTTTGACGAACTGGCGGCAAACTTTCCGGAGCTGCCCGGTGCGCGACAGATCATCCTGATCGATGTGGAAAGTGTGCAGACCAGTTGTGGTTACGGGGTGCCGGAAATGGAAATGAAGGCCGAGCGCCAGACCCTCAAGAAATGGGCGCAAGGCAAGGGTGATGACGGTATCGACACCTACCAGAAGAAAAATAATGTCACCTCAATTGATGGCTTTGATGCCGGACTGATGGATTAACGCTGAATGGTTCAAGTCTTTGAAGATGATAACCGGTTGGTTGTCATTCGGTCCCACCTGAACGCAGCGGAAGGGCGCTTGATGCGTACGCTTCTCGATGCGCGCGGCATTCACGCCTTTCTGGCCGGCGAAAACGTGGCGGGCATGAATGAAGGCCTGTTCGCGAACTTGATGGTGCGGGCAGGCGATCGGCAATTCGCCGAGGAAATCCTCAGCAATGTAACGGCGCTACCTGCCCAAGTGCGTCATGACCCTGACGGGGAAGAGTTGGCATGCAAGCGTTGCGGTTCCCAGCGCGTGCACCCCTATGTCGGCCCTCTGCCGACATCAGTGCCCTTCATGCGCCCAAACGCCGCGCCCGAAGATGCCTGCTACCATTGCCTTGAGTGTGGCAGCTATTATAGCGAAAAGCGGCCACGGTTTTCGAGCCTGTCACTCGCGCTCGCGTGGGGTGGCATACTGGCGCTTGCCACCCTTGGCGCGCTTTGGGTGATCAACTTCCTGCAGGCCTTATAAGCTCTCGACGATCGGCAGGCGGCGAATACGTTTGCCGCTCGCGCGGTAAATCGCGTTTGTGAGTGCCGGAATGAACGGTGGCAGCGAAGTCTCCCCCGTGCCCCGCGGCGTATCATCACCGTGGTCGAGGATATGGATGTTGATCTCTTCAGGTGCTTCCGCCATGCGCAATTTGCGGTAGGTGTCGAAGTTATTGGTGACAGGCACGCCCTTCTCGAACACCATATTCCCGTACTTGGCTGCACACAGGCCGTCGATGATTCCGCTTTCTACTTGTGCACGGATACCAAGCGGGTTGACGGCAAGGCCACAATCAATCGCGCTTGTCACCTTCACGACGCGGAAGTCCTTCTCACCCTTCATGGCAACTTCTACCACATGTGCACACAGGCTGTGGTGGGTCTGGAACACGGCAATGCCGCGGCCATGGCCTGCGGGCAGGACATTCCGGTACCCGGACTCTTCCGCGACCTTTTCAAGTGCCGCGACGTGGCGGCTCAGGTCGAGGGTCAGGTTGGGCCAGTTTTTCATCTCAACCGTCGCTTTGGAACGGAACAGGGCCAGCATGAAATCAAGTGTGTCCTGGCCAGCGGCTTCCGCAAGCTCGTCAATGAAGCTTTGTGTCACCCATGAGCGCACGTTGCTACCCGGCCCGCGCCACGCGCCGGTCGACAAGGCTGTGGGCAGCAGGAGCCATTCGCCAAGGTAATTGTCCACAAGGCCGCAGGGGATTTCCTGCGTTGCGCTGGAGAAACGGCCGTCCGCCGCGACACGGATGTGCAGAGCATTCATTTTGCCCGACGCATCAAGGCCACCGCGCAGTTTGTAGAAGGCCATATGGTTGTAAAAGTCCTGTTCCATTTCGTCTTCGCGTGACCAGGTGACCTTTACGGGCTTGCCAAGTTTTTGTGACAGGAAGCACGCTTCTTGGATGAAGTCCTTCTCGAACTTGCGGCCAAAGCCAGTGCCGATACGGTAGAAGTTCGCCTTGATGTTTCCCGCGGGAATATTGGTCGCCTCGGACGCGGCATTGATCGCCACGTCCATGAACTGGTGGCCCACCCAGATTTCAGCACTGTCGGCTTTCACATCCGCCACGCAGCTATGGGGTTCCATACAGGTGTGCGCCCAGTTGGGGTGGCTATAGGTAGCCTCCAATGTTTTGCTGGCGCGGCTCAGTGCGCCTTCGATGTCACCGTCGCGTACGGTTTCGGTCATTGATGCACTATCAAGCGCTTCCATGCCGATTTTCATGAAATGGGCGCTGTCAGTGTTCATTGCGTAGGAGCCGTCCCATTCGATCTCAAGCGCGTTCGCCGCCTTGCGTGCAGTCCAGTAGCTGTTGGCTACCACAGCAACACCGGCGGCAACGAGGCGGCGTTCTTTGGGGTCGGCGGGCAGGCGTGGCATGTCAATAACATCCACGATGCCCGGCTTGCCGCGCAGCGTTTTGCCGTTATGGCTCACAAGCCCGCCGCGCAGGTGTGGGCAGCGCCGGATGGCGACATGCAGCATGCCGGGCACATCCTGATCGATACCGTAAATCGGCTTGCCGGTTACAATGTCGGATGAGGCCACATTCCTGCGGTCGCGACCAATCACGCGTCGCTCAGCTGCGGGTTTTAACGCGACTTCTTCAAGGTTCGGCTCAGCCGCGGCTTGCACTTTGTCTACAAGCTTGGCGTATGTGATTTGAGTGCCAGTCTTGGCATTGATAACCCGCGCACCTTTCGTGGTGAGATCAGCCTTGTCGGCCTTCATCTCGCGCGCTGCTGCGTCAATCAACAGGGAACGGGCATAGGCCGCCGTTTGCCGGAGGGGCATCCACACTTCTGCCATGGCCAAGCTGCCACCAGTACCTTGATGAAGCTTGCCGAACTGGGCTTTGCCTTCATCGTTGATGCTACCAACAAAGGACATCAGTTCCACGCGCACATGCTCAAGTGCGATATCCAGTTCCTCGGCTACGAGTTGCGCGGCACCGGTGAGCATGCCTTGACCCATGTCTGGTACGGGTACACAGAGGACTGCATAGCCGTTTGCATCTACCTTCAGGACAGGCGGCATGCTGCCGCCCATAAGAGTGTCAGATGCCAGCAGGCTCGGTGTTTTGCTGACGATGACGGAAAAAGCACCAAGGCTTGCACTGGCTTGCAGGAAACGCCTGCGGGAAACATGAGTGTTCATTGCTTCTCTCCTCAGGCTTGTTGCATCTTGCTAGCGGCAAGTTTGATGGCTTTGCGAATGCGGTGGTATGTCCCGCAGCGGCAAAGATTTGTTACGCCCTCATTGATGTCGTCATCGCTGGGGTTGGGATTGCTTTTGAGAAGGGCGGCCGTCGCCATGATCTGGCCTGCCTGACAGTAGCCACATTGGGGGACATCTTCCTCAATCCAGGCTTCTTGAACCGGGTGAAGCTTGTCACCCTGTGCAAGGCCTTCGATGGTGGTAACGTTGGCGCCATCCAGTGAGGCCATGGGGAGCGAGCAACTGCGCACCGCTTCACCGTCAACATGAACGGTGCAAGCACCACACTGACCAATACCACACCCAAATTTGGTGCCCTTAAGGCCTGCTTCATCCCGTAAATGCCACAGAAGCGGCATGTCTTCATCGCCGTCGAACATCTGTTCGCGACCGTTGATGGAAAATGTGATGGATGCCACAGCTTTTCTCCCCGCCTGAAAATCCACTGGATATTATTGGGGAAGTGTACGTGACATTATAACGTCTGTCGCGACGCTTCGTCGCGAACAGATGTCATTTCATCGCATTTTCGGCTGCGTTAGTAGCTGAGCGCCTCGAATACACGTTTTGCATCGCCGCCCCACACACCGTTGAGCTTGTGCAAAATCTGGTCCGCCGGGGTCATGCCGGTGTCGGCACTTTCCCACAGCGAATTCAGGAAGCCCTGCTCGGTTTCACCGCTGGACGACAAGCGCGACCGGTTGCGGAGGCCTTTGTCAGCGATGGTCAGGACTTCCTTGGCGAGGTCAGTAAACGCGCGACCGCCAATCTCGGTTGTGAGGCCTTTTTGTGGTACGTCTGCACGCATTTGTGCAACGTCTGCAGGTGTCCAACCCTTGATCAGGTCTCTCGCGGCGTCCTGAGCTTCGGTGTCATAAAGAAGACCCACCCACAACGCAGGCAGGGCACAGAGGCGTGACCATGGCCCGCCGTCAGCGCCGCGCATCTCAAGGAACGTCTTGAGCCGCACTTCCGGGAACAAGGTGGTCATATGGTCTTTCCAGTCCTCAATGGTCGGCACCTCGCCCGGCAGGGCAGGGAGGCGGCCAGCCATGAAGTCACGGAAGCTTTGGCCGGAGGCATCAATATAGCGGCCATTCCGGCGGACAAAATACATTGGCACGTCAAGTACGTGGTCAACCCAGCGCTCAAAGCCCATGCCGTCTTCAAAGACGAAGGGCAGTGTGCCGCAGCGGTCAGGGTCTGTGTCGGTCCAAACGTGGCTTCTGAGGCTGCGGAAGCCATTCGGACGGCCTTCCTTGAGGGGAGAGTTGGCGAATAGCGCAGTCGCGAGCGGCTGTAGTGCGAGCGAGATGCGGAATTTTTCCACCATATCGGCTTCGCTGGCGAAGTCGAGGTTCACCTGTACCGTACAGGTGCGCAGCATCATATCAAGTCCCATGCTACCGCGCTTCGGCATGTAGGAGCGCATGATGTCATAGCGCGCCTTTGGCATCACCGGCACGTCTTCGCGTTTGAGCGTGGGGTGGAAACCAAGGCCGAGGAAACCGATGTCGAGCCGCTCACCAATTTCACGCGCTTCGCGGAGGTGGGTGGATGTCTCATCGCAGGTCTGGTGAATGTTTTCGAGCATGGCGCCGGAGAGTTCGAACTGCCCGCCGGGTTCAAGGGTGATGGACGCACCGTTTTTGGTGGCGGCAATCAGATTGTCGCCTTCAAGAACGGGATTCCAGCCAATGTTGACAAAGCCTTGCAGTACGTCGCGAATACCAGGCTTGCCGTTCTCGCCAGTATAGGAGAGAGGGCCGAAGCCATCGCGGTGGAAGATGAACTTTTCATGCTCCGAGCCGATGCGCCACGAAGAGCGATCAGGCTTGTTGCCTGTTTCTAGATACTCGACAAGCTGCGCCTTGCTTTCAACAAGGCGCTCGTCAGACAGTGCGCTTGGGCTGGACATAGATGATGGGTCCCTGAACCTTAACCTTTACGTAAAAGAAGTAAGGCGTAGATAAGGGGCAATCAAGATATGTAAAGCGGTTTCACGCGATGGTGAGACAGCTTTATGAATTTTGTGCTGTTCTCAGTGCTGGTACGGAACGTTGATAGCAAAAGGATTTTCCGACAAATCCATGCCGTAAATATGCAGTGTATGAGAAATTCTATCGGTCGGGTTAAATAATCTATGGATACCGCAGGGGTTGGGGTCCACACTTGCGACTGCCCCTTTGCCGGCGCGAATGACGCCCGTGCTTTCAACGGATTTGCAGTCACAATCCGTCTTGTAGGTTTCGCATCCAATCTCACCGTCAACCACGCCAACGCAGCCCCACGCATTGTGGCCGTGCACTGGTGTGCAAGCGCCCGGCATCCAGCGGAGTGCAAGAACACTGAACAGCCCGTCCGGGTGAGTGTAAAGAAGCTTGCGCGCGTAGCCGCGTTCGTTGGGTTCAACATCCACAAGGCTGGCGACATCAATATAAGGAAGGGCGAGGCGCATCAGGCTCTCCGTCGCAGAACGGCAAAGCTTGGAACCTACCGTGCGCGTCATCACGTCCGTCTCGCTAATCAGGCGCGACAGGCTTTGCGGGCCGGTAAAGAGTGCGGTTCCATCCATTGCCATTGGCTTAGTCCCCTTGTCCCAAGATTGGTTCAATATGAGGAACACTATACCAATAATCGCCTGATAAATGTTTGCGAAGTTGCGTTTCGATGTTCGGTTTTCGGGGTTAGTTTTCTGTTTTATTGGTTGAAGATAGAAAAATAATCGCCTTTGAAATTTTATTACAATTTCATCAGTGCGCATTATGGCGATTTATTGGAATGCTGATCACCAGTCGCCGAGGGCCGATTGCCACAGGCAGATGGCGGACATGGCTGCAGTATCGGCACGAAGGACGCGAGGTCCCAGTGCTACGACCACGGTGTTCTTGTGCGACCGGATCATCTTGCGCTCATCATCGTCGAAACCACCTTCGGGCCCGATAATGATCGCCCATGGTTTGGCGCTTCCCTTGGTGTCCACTTTCGCAAGGGCGTCATGTGCGCTGTCGCCCGAAAGGTCTTCATCACAGAACATGATCATGCGGTCGTCTGGCCAGCTCGCCAGCAGCTTCCCCAGCTTGATTGGTTCGTCAGATGTGGGAACGTTAAGACGCTCGCACTGTTCTGCCGCCTCAATAGCGTTGGCGCGAAGACGGTCTGTCTTCACGCGGTCAACGATTGTACGCCGCGTATAAACCGGGATCATATGGCTGACACCCAGTTCGGTCGCTTTTTGCGCCATGAAGTCGAGCCGCGCTTTCTTGATCGGCGCAAAGGCAAGCCAAAGGTCAGGCTCCGTTACTTGTTCGCGCGTTTTTTCATTCACCTTCAAGGTGACTTCGCGCTTTTTGACATCAATAACCTCGGCAGCCCACTCGCCGTCCCGCCCGTTAAAGAGTGCAACAGCGGTGCCCGCGACCGCACGCATGACATTGGCGAGATAATGGCTCTGTTCCTGACCAAGCGCAATGATGCCGCCGCCGGGCAGGTTCTCTTCAATGAACAGGCGGTGCTGGATTTTCTTGGCCATAGGGTAAGCTCCGGAGCGCGATGTTTAGAGTGTCTTCGTGAGGTAGCGTACCGTCTTGCCGTTCGCAAGCAAAGCTGTGCCCACTTCCTTAAAACCCAGTTTGGCGTGGAAGGCGTCTGAGCCCGGGTTAGGTGGGTCCATGTTCACTTCGCATCCTACGACGCTGTAACCGTCCCCCTTCGCGCGGGCGAACAGATCTTCATAAAGTGCGCGGGCAAGACCTTGGCCACGCGCTGCCTCTGCCGTGATGATGCGGTCAATGTAGGCGAAGCGCGAGTAGCGTTTCTTGAACCAAAGGAAGTTGGGGCTTGAATAGTCCCCCTCCTGATCGAAGCCGAGCAGGAATGCACGCGCAGGCTCAACGCCGCGTGCATAGTATGCGTTGCCGATCATGCGCTGAAGGTCAGCTCTCGTCAGGAACGAGGTCTCTTTCTGGTGCGCGTTGTTGAGTGCGAGAACGCCCTCAAGGTTCATCCCCGCCATATCTTCGATAACTGTCGTCATCCGTTGCCTCGTTTATTAGATGCCAAGGCTAACGGTTTCCTCAATTACCGCGCGGGTGTCAATAAAGTCAGGCAGGCAACCGTAACTGCCGTGCCGCCCACTGCCGTCAAGGCGGGTGGCGATATAGGCGCGGGCGACGTGGTCTGGCGCGCGTTCCATAAGGAGGCGTGCCGCGGCGAGTGTCGCGATACGCTCCGTGAGCCAGCGGCCCTGTGCTTCCGGCATGGTGCCGGATGAAAGAAGCGTCGCCAGTTCCTTGTAGGCTGTGTCATAGGTGGGCGCATGGCCCATGCCACCACCAAGCCATTTGATGCCGGCTTCGAACGCGTCCCGCTCCCGCATGGCGACACGCATCAGGTCAAGGCACATCACGCTGCCCGAACCTTCCCAGATGGAGTTGACCGGCAGCTCGCGGTAGATGCGCGCCAGCACACCGTCCTCTACATAGCCGTTGCCGCCATGTACTTCCATTGCCTCGTAAGCAAGGGTGGGGCCGCGCTTCGTGACCCAGTATTTAGTCACCGGCGTCATGAGGCGGGCATAGGCGCTGTCCTCGCCGCCGTCTTCCATGCGCTCGTAGGAGCCCGCGAGGCGCATCGCAAGGTGGGTGGCGGCTGTCACCTCCAAGCACATGTCGGCCAGAAGGGCGGCCATCATGGGTTGGTCAATCAGCTTGCGCTGGAATACGGTGCGGTAGCTGGCGTGGTGCACCGCGCGGCTGAGCGCCTGACGCATCAGCCCGGCTGAACCGAGCGCACAATCAAGCCGGGTATAGTTGGCCATGGTCATGATATTGGCGATACCGCGGCCCTCATCCCCAATAAGGATGCCTTCCGCTTCATGGAATTCGACTTCCGATGACGCGTTGGACTTGTTGCCAAGCTTGTTCTTGAGCCGCTGGAAGCGAAGACTGTTCATGCTGCCATCTGCGCGGAAGCGCGGCACAAAGAAGACCGAGAGCTTTTCATCTGTTTGTGCCAGCACAAGGAACGCGTCGCACATGGGAGCTGACATGAACCATTTGTGCCCGGTGATCAGGTAGCGTTCGCCCGCACCACCAGAACCCACAGGCTTAGCTGTTGTGGTGTTGGCGCGGACATCTGTGCCGCCCTGCTTTTCTGTCATGCCCATGCCCACGGTGATGCCGCTTTTCTGTTCAATGGGAATGAAGCGCGGGTCGTAGGCGCGGGAGAGTAGTTTATTCTTGAGTTGGTCAAACAGATCCGGCTGGTTCTGGAGCGCCGGGATTGCCGCATGGGTCATAGTGATGGGGCAGATGTGGCCTGCCTCAACCTGGCTCATGATGTAATGCTTGGCGGCGCGTACGGGGCCAACGCCGTCATGTTTGCGGCGGTCGTCCTGCGCGAGGCTGTCAAACGCGCCGCAGTGAATGCCCGCTTCTTTCGACCGTGCCATGAAGTGGTGATAGCTTGGGTGAAACTCCACACTATCCGCACGGAAGCCCTGATTATCAAACAGGTTCAACTCCGGCAGATGTTTGTTCGCGAGGTGCCCTTGATGAAACTCCTCCGCTGTGCCGATACTTTTGCCAAAGGCGGACAGTTCGGCGTTCGCCCAATCGGCACCTTCAGCCTTGATAGCGGCCACCAGCGGCAAGTCGCTCGTATAAAGGTCCACACCGTCATAAATCGGTGGCTGGTTGAATACCTGATGGGTTTCAAAGGCTTTTGTCATGGCTTCCCCCGCTGTCGGATACATCACCATAAACTAGCCCTAACGAGCTTGTTTTCCAGCGCTATTCTTTAACCGTTTCGGGAACAAGTGCGCGGTAGTCGTCAGCCCTGAGGGCTTGAATGACGGTATTCACATCGTCTTGGTCTGCGTCGAGGGCGCGCGCAACTTCTGCCCCAAGGCTGAGGCTTGCTTCCAGGGTTTCAGGTACCGTGTGGGTCGCGCCTAGCGCGCGAAGGGCACGGGCGGCCGTGGCATTATGGGTGCGCACGTAGGTGGGCAATGTTGCACACTCCCTGCGCGCACTCAGGATCATGCGCTCGGCCGCTTTGGGGTCGTCAAGCGTGATCACCAGCAGTGCCGCGCGGTCTGCCCCCACAGCACGCAGTATTTCCGGGCGTGCGGCATCGCCGTATACCGCCTTATAACCGCAGTCGCGCGCGTGTTTAACATGCACCGGGTCAAGGTCAACGGCCGTGAACGGGATATCAAGGTCCGACAGGATGCGGGCGATGGTTTCCCCCACCCGTCCAAAGCCCGCAATAATAACCTGCTTTCGCGCATCTTCGCTTTCGTTTGGTGTTGGCAGTGCCGCTGCCTTTTCGTGGGTCATGCGGCGGGAAAGACGTATGCCAAGCGCGAACAAAAGCGGCGTGACGGCCATCGATAGGGCAATGACGGCGGACAGTACTTCCACAAGTTCGCCAGAAAGCACACCTTCTGCCTTCGCGTAAGTGAATAGCACAAAGCCAAATTCTCCAGCTTGTGCCAGCAGTGCACCAACTTTTATGCCCTCCGGCACAGTGTAGCCCATCAGGCGCACGAGGCCGGTGATGATGACGGCTTTCAGGACCAGCAGTACCGCCAGCATGCCAAGAATAAGCCAAGTCTGGTCTGCGAGCGTGCCGAAGTTGATACCCATGCCGACGGCCATGAAAAAGAGGCCAAGCAGCAGGCCGCGGAACGGCATGATGTCAACTTCTACCTGATGGCGAAATTCGCTTTCGGCCATCAGCAGGCCGGCGATGAACGCCCCCATGGCCATAGAAAGGCCGACACTTTCCATGAACCAGCCAAACCCAAGCACAAGCAACAGGGCGAAGCCGGTGAAAACTTCCGGCGTTTTGATCGTGGCAACCATGCGGAAGAGAGGGTTGATGGCAAGCCGGCCCGCGATGACCACGCCTGCCAGAATGGCAAGTGTCTCAAGGATGGCAAGCCCGAAGGAGGCACCCACCGTGACTTCACCCTGGGCCAGCAGCGGCACCAGTGCCAGCAGTGGCACCACAGCCAAGTCTTGCAATAGGAGGATCGAAAATCCGGCCCGTCCCCATTGGCTCGAAAGCTGATTTTTTGCGGCCAGTAACTGTACACCGAAGGCGGTGGAAGACAGCCCGAGGCCAAGGCCGACCAGCGCGGCGGCGCCAGGCATCAGGTCCAGCGTATAGAAAGCGAGAAACGAGAGGACTGCACCACAGACAAGAAGCTGCAGGGAGCCAAGGCCAAACACTTGCCGCCGCATTACCCAAAGGCGTGCCGGCTTGAGCTCAATGC
This sequence comes from Kordiimonas gwangyangensis DSM 19435 = JCM 12864, assembly GCF_000375545.1. Classification (GTDB taxonomy): domain Bacteria; phylum Pseudomonadota; class Alphaproteobacteria; order Sphingomonadales; family Kordiimonadaceae; genus Kordiimonas; species Kordiimonas gwangyangensis. The sequence goes on along the minus strand of NZ_AQXF01000005.1, from coordinate 201,577 downwards.
CGATGATGAACAGCAGGAATACCACACCAAATTCGCCGATGTGGGCGATTTGGGTAGGGTCATGTATGAGCCCAAGGCCCCATGGGCCGATGATCATGCCGCCAACGAGATACCCAAGAATGGCACCAAAACCGAGGCGCCCGAACACGGTCGCCGCCACCACGGCAACGGCCATGAGACTAAGGATTTCAACAAGCGAGGTATCGGTATGCATGGCCAGAAAAAATCCATTGAGTAAATAAGGTTAGGACGTGCGCGCACCCAATTGTAAACACCGTCCGATCACGCGTAAAGCATGTTTGCCAGCTTTGTTAGGCCGCGGTGCGGCGGCTGAGGGCGGTGAGGAGGCCGGCGCCGATGAGGAAACCGCCACCCGCGCGCTCGACCACCTTTTTGAAGCCGGGTCGGGCAAACCTTGCGCGCAGGCTGCCTGCGGCAAGCGCCCAAAGCACGGTATTTAGGCTCGCGAGCCCAATAAAGGTAGCTTCCAGAATAAGGAATTGTGGCACCAGCGCTTCATGCTGGTTGATGAACTGCGGCAGGAAAGCGGTGAAAAACACGATACCCTTTGGGTTAAGCACGGTCACAATGTAACAGCGCCAGAATACCTGCTTATCACGCCCGATCTCATTCGCAGCGAACTCAAGGGCCGCAGTACTGTTCGCGCTTCGCCACATCTTGACACCGAGGTAAATAAGGTAGGCCGCGCCAATATATTTCACCACCGTGAACAGAAACGCACTGGCCGCGAGAAGCGCACCCGCACCAATCAGCGACAGTGTCATGGCTGTGAAATCGGCTGCCGCAACACCAAGTGTGCTTGCTGGAATTGCCCGCGGCCCCTTGCTGAGTGCAAAGCTGACCACCATCATGACTGTAGGGCCAGGCATGGCAACAAGCACGGCGCTTGCGATGGCGAAGGAGAGCCACAGTTCAAAAGACATGATGAGTTCCTCACTGTTCTGCTTTTCCAAACTAAACACACGAATAGGCATGAAGGGCAAGGGGAGGCAGCAGTTTTCTTGACAGCTGAAGCGCGACACCGTAACGCCATGGGCATGACAATGCGACCAGAACATGATGTGGTGATCACCGCTGATGCGGTAGAGGGAAGCTGGGTATACCGGCAGGCGCCCAAGGCCTGGCGGCCATACCTAAAGCTCGCCCGGATGGACCGGCCGGTGGGCACGTGGCTGCTGTTGTGGCCGTGCTGGTGGTCCCTCGCGCTTGCAGTTGGTAGCGGTTTCACGCTGTATCATGCATATCTGCTTGCCATTTTCGGTATTGGTGCGCTTGCAATGCGCGGGGCGGGCTGTACCTATAATGATATCATCGACAAGGATTTTGACGCGGCGGTCGCCCGCACACGGACACGCCCCATTCCAGCGGGTGAGGTGACCATCAAACAGGCTTGGGCATTCCTTGTATTCCAGTGCCTGATCGGCCTTGCTGTTCTGCTGCAACTTGGGGCTTTTGCCATCATGGTCGGGCTGGGGTCGCTGCTGATGGTGGCGGCTTACCCGTTTATGAAGCGCATCACCGGTTGGCCACAGGCTTGGCTTGGCCTGACGTTCAACTGGGGCGTGCTGGTGGGCTGGGCCACGGTGCAGGGCGAGCTGTCGGCCGCGCCCCTGGTGCTTTACTTCGGGGCGCTCTTCTGGACGCTCGGCTACGACACCATCTATGCCCACCAGGACAAGGACGATGACGCGCTGATCGGCGTGAAGTCGACTGCGCTTACGCTCGGCGCGCAGACCAAACCGGCGCTTGTGCTGTTTTACAGTCTTTTTATAATTGCGCTCATCGTTGCGGGAAGCCTTGCCAATCTTGGATTTTTCTATTACATCGGCATCGCGCTTGCGGGGCTTCACCTCGGCGCACAGGTGGTGCGGGTCGATATTGACGATGCTGGCCTCTGTTTGAAAGTTTTCCGCTCGAACATCGCATTCGGCTGGATCGTTTTTGTGGCGCTCATTGTCGGGCAGCTCACAGCCTGACCCAGAAGGTGTGGTGCAAGGGCTTCTCCCCAACCATTCTTTAAGGCCAAGGACCCCAATCCATGGATATCAAAAAAATTCCCGTTGGCGAAAATGCCCCTTGGGACGTGAACGTCATCATCGAAGTTCCTGCTGGTACCGAACCGGTGAAATACGAGCTGGATAAAGAATCCGGCGCACTGTTTGTTGACCGCATCATGCACACCAGCATGCGCTATCCCTGCAACTATGGCTTCATCCCGCACACGCTGGCCGACGATGGTGACCCGGTTGACGTTCTGCTTGCGAACCGTACGCCGATCATGCCGGGCGCTGTTGTGCGCTGCCGTCCGCTTGGTGTTCTGATCATGGAAGACGAAGCTGGCATGGACGAGAAGCTGCTGATGGTGCCAGTGGACAAGCTGCACCCCTTCTACAGCAAAGTGAAAAGCTACGATGAACTGCCGGAAATCTTCCTTGCGCAGATATCGCACTTCTTCGAGCACTACAAAGACCTTGAAAAAGGCAAGTGGGTAAAAGTTGTGGGCTGGGAAGGCCCGGAAAAAGCAGCTTCACTCATTGAAGAAGGTATCAAAGCAGAAGCCGCAGCAAAATAAGCACGCGCTTCAAAGAATTCGGAAAAGCCCGGCTCAATCGCCGGGCTTTTTTGCATTCAGGGGCGATATTCCGCAATATTCACCTTGTAGGCATGGCATGACTTTCCAAGACTTTACCTATCAACCGACAGGAGGAAGACTTGAAAACAATAAAAACTCTGCTCGCCGCCGCCAGCCTGATGTGCGCAACTGCGGGCGCCTGCGCCGACCCCATTGATCCAGCGACAGACGATCTGATCAGGGATTTGATGGCCGAGCACAATGTGCCTGGTCTTGCCTACGTCCTGATTGAAGATGGTGAGGTTAAAGTCCAGAAAACATATGGCTATGCCAAGGTGGAAGAAGGGCTGGAGCTGAACAAAGACACGGTGATGTATGCTGCGTCGCTTACTAAGCTCGTGTTTGCCGTTTATGTGCTGCAGTTGGTGGATGAGGGGGCGCTAGACCTTGATGTGCCAATCGGTACTTACCTCAAGAAGCCGCTGCCTGAGTACACCGGTGACGGAGGTTCCATTCTCGAGAACTATACCGACCTCAAAGGTGACCCGCGCTGGCAGAAGTTGACCTTGCGGATGCTATTGTCTCATACAACTGGCCTGCCCAATTACCGGTTTTTCTCACCGGAGGGTACATTCGACCGCGGGCGCAAACTGCAGTTTTTCTTCGACCCCGATGAGCGCTACGGCTACTCGGGGGAGGGGTATTACATCGCACAGCTTGTGGTCGAGGAGGCAACGGGGCGGGAAACCGCGAGCGAGTTGCAGCGGCGTTTCTTTGACCCGCTCGACATGACCCGTACGAGCCTCACGTGGCGGGATGATTTTATGCCAAACTATACCCACGGCTACAGCGCGGAGGGTGAAAACCTGAGGCACAATATGCAGTCGAACGCACGCGCGGCAGGCTCGATGGATACAACCCCGAATGATCTTGCTGCGTGGGTCGCCGCACTTATGGGAGGCCAGTTGCTCTCTGACGCGGCATTTGCTGAACTTGTGGGTTCGGGGTTTCCAATCACCTCACGGCACCAGTTTCCAACGCTTGATGCCACCTCGTACGGTCCCAATCGTGAGATTGATCTGTCTGCGGGGGTTGGAACCGTCAATTGGAAGGGCCCGCAAGGTCGCGGCTTTGTGAAGGGCGGGCACAATGAGAAAACAGATAACCTGATGGTTTGTCTGCTCGAGAGAAACCGCTGTGTATTGCTGATGTCGAATGCCGCGAAAGGTGACCTGATATTCCCGCAGATATTCGAGAAAGCGCTGGGCCCAACGGGTTTGCCCTGGAGTTGGGAATATGCATCGCTGAGAAGTAAGTGACTGGAACCTTTCACTTAAAAATTGTAGAAGCTCAGGGGTTTGTTAATATTTGCTGGATATTGTGTCGGTTGGAATTTGTGCTCCGGCACATCAGGCAATGCAGTGGACGGGACGAATGAGCCTCTACGAACAGATTGGCGGCAAGGCGGCAGTTGATCAAGCGGTGGTGCTATTCCACGCTAAAATGATGGCGGACCCGCTCCTGAACCGTTTTTTCGATCATATCTCTCAGGATGACTATTACCGTAAACAAAGCTGGTTTCTGACCACTGTTTTGAAAGGTGAAAGCATCGGGGCCGAGAGTTATATGCGCATGAGCCACAAGACTTTGGTGCGCAAGCACGGCCTCAATGAAACGCATTTTGATGCCGTGGCATCACACCTGCAATCCTCACTTGAGGATTTGGGACTTGAGGCTGAAAAGGTCGCTGAAATCGTAGCGGCCGCAGCCAGCCTCAAGGATGCCGTGCTTAACCGCTGACAAACAAGCCGCTATGCGGCGGCTTGCCTGCTGTAGTGCGGATACCATTCTTTCAGCCCCCTTGCGACATATTGGGTGATATTGGCGTGTGATCCTACCAGCTCCTTCGCCCAGGTTTGCTCGGGCGCTTCAAGGAAATTGACCAATATTCCAAATGCTATTGCGTCGGTGATGCCGGGTGCTTCGCCACAGAAATAGGGGTTTTCGCCGAGCGCACAGGCCAGCGTATGAAGGTCCGCATCCAGCATCGCTCTCAGATCTTCCGCTTCGTGCCTGGAAAGAAGGCTGTGGTCAAAACACTTTCGCATCTGGCCGCGAATTCCTTCCGCAATGGCGTCATCAAGCTCGCCGAAGAAATGGGCCCTCGTCAGCGCCCAGCCCTTGGCGTCGACCCAGCGGGTATACACCAGAAGCAGGTAGGTATGGTTTTCCAGCATGCGGCACAAGGCGCTCTGAAGCGCGCGCTTGTTCGCATGGGTGGTACCCAAAAAGCTGGCGTTATATTTTTCCTGCAGATGCCATCTGATAAATTCTGAATCTTCCACCATGGTCTCCCCGTCCATCAGGACAGGGAGCTTTTGTTTTGGAAAGGCCGTGTGGTCATCGGGTACTTTTAGCTCGTACGTCAAGCCCGCTAGTTGTAGTAAAATCTCAGCTTTCGTGCAAAACGGGCTGAGATTGAACGCGCCAGGGTCTGTCGGGAAGACGTAAAGTGTGCGGTCGGTCATGGCTCTAGTCCTTACGCAGCCATAAGGAGTGCATGGGATGCGGGGTACCAACGTGCCAAGCCACGTTCGACATAGGTCTTGAGGGTGGCAAATTCAGCTACCATGTCAGCGGTCCAGGTTTTGATCGGCGATGCGTAGAAGTTGGCCAGCAGGCCCAGCACACAGGCGTCAACAAAGCTAGGCTCACGGCCAAAGAACCAGTCATCACTGCCGAGTATGATGGAAAGCGCGGAAAGATCCTCACGGACAAAGGCCTTGATCTCCGCGTCGCTGTGCCGCCCGAACCCGTCCAGATACAGGGTTTCGCGGACACGCTCCCGCACAGCGTTGGCAATCTCGTCCGGTGCTTGTGCAAAAAAGATCGCTTTGGTCTGTGCCCAACCATCATCCGTTGCCCAGCGTGCATGCAGCAGTGCATACCGTGTGCGTTCCTCTACCATGCGGCACAAGCTATGGCCGATGGCGCGCTGCACTTTTGCCAGATGGCGGCTGAAGTTGGCACCATGTTTTTGCTCAAGGTGCGCACGGATCATTTCGCTGTCTTCAATCACCTCGCTGGCGTCAATAAGCACAGGGAGCTTTTGTTTTGAATAGGCCTTGAAGTCTTCAGGGACCACGAGTTCGTAGTCGACTTCCGCCATTTTTAAAAGGATGTCCGCTTTAGTGCAGAAAGGGCTCAGGTTGAACATGCCTTCACCGGTTGGGAAGGCGCAAAGCTGAAGTTTCACTGTCATTTTGATTATCCTCGCTATCGTGATCGGGCGTCGAGGACAAACCTAGCCAACGCCTACTGACAAAAAATGTCAGCAACGAATGGAAGAATATTAAAAGTCGCATCAAGCGACTGAAATGTAAGGGGAAAAATAGAGTGGTGCCGAATGAAGTAGGCGGTAACTACCAGTCGTAGCCGCCAATTTCGGTTTGGCGGAGGACGCGACGATAAGGGGCAGGTGCTACCCGAGTTGCGGCATGCATGGCGCGATCAAAAAGGCCAACACGCGCCCGCGCGCCCCGAACAAGACGGGCAACCGACGGCGTGCTGGGGATGAGAAACATGAGCCCGATCACGAAAAAGATGATGCCGAACGGAATCGGTGTCAGCATTCCAAGAATGCCGAACAAACAGAAAAATGTACCTATCAGGCGGCACAACAGGCGTACCATGCCTAGTCTCCAATCGCTGTCAAATGCGCTATAGCGCTTGTCTATTTATAGCATACACATAATGTGGCTTAACAAAGGCATCAAGATGCCTCAGAAAGAAACCGCAGCTTTTCGATATTGTTGCAAATGAAACTATTTAGCGGTATGTCGATTGGCAACGGTCACGCTAGGGACGCATTTGGCTGTATTTAAGGCCTTAGAGCGCCTTCAGGCGGTCCCCTGATCCCCAATTCCTGTTCGGGAGGTTTGCATGAAAAAAGTATATGAGAGCGCGGAAGCTGCGCTGGATGGTCTGCTGTTTGACGGCATGACCATGATGGCTGGCGGCTTCGGGCTTTGCGGTATTCCGGAGAACCTGATCGCGGCTGTCCACAAGTCCGGCGTTTCAGGCCTGACAGTCATTTCCAACAACTGCGGTGTCGACGGTTTCGGCCTTGGCGTGCTTCTGGACGCCAAACAGATCGCCAAGATGGTCTCGTCCTATGTGGGTGAGAACAAGGAGTTCGAGCGTCAGTACCTTGACGGCGAGCTGCAGCTTGAGTTCAACCCGCAGGGCACGCTTGCCGAGCGTATTCGCGCAGGTGGCGCAGGTATTCCGGGCTTCTACACCAAGACCGGTGTGGGCACGCTCATCGCCGAAGGTAAGGAACACAAGGATTTTGGTGGCGAGACCTTTATCCTCGAGACCGGCCTGACAGCTGATGTCTCAATCGTGAAAGCCTGGAAGGGCGACACCGAAGGCAACCTCATCTTCCGCAAGACCGCACGTAACTTCAACCCGATGATGGCAACCGCCGGCAAGGTGACGGTGGCCGAGGTTGAAGAACTGGTGCAGCCGGGTGAACTGGACCCTGACCACATCCACACGCCAGGTATTTTTGTGCAGCGTATTGTGAAAGGCACGTTCGAGAAACGCATCGAGCAGCGCACTGTTCGTGAAAGGGAGGCAGTCTAATGGCTTGGGATCGTAACCAGATGGCCGCCCGCGCGGCACGTGAACTTGAAGACGGCTTCTACGTGAACCTCGGCATCGGTATCCCGACGCTTGTGGCCAACTATATCCCTGAGGGCATGGAAGTCACGCTCCAGAGCGAGAACGGCATGCTGGGCATGGGCCCATTCCCCTATGAGGACGAGGTTGACCCGGACCTCATCAACGCCGGCAAGCAGACGATCACTGAACTGCCGACCTCAAGCTATTTCTCATCCGCGGACAGCTTCGGCATGATCCGTGGTGGTCATATTGACCTCTCGATCCTTGGTGCCATGGAAGTGGCGGAGAACGGTGACCTCGCTAACTGGATGATCCCGGGCAAGATGGTCAAGGGCATGGGCGGCGCGATGGATCTTGTGGCTGGCGTCAAGCGCGTGGTGGTGATCATGGATCACACCAATAAGGCGGGCGCCTCGAAGCTCCTGAAGGCCTGCACCCTGCCGCTCACGGGCACGCAGGTGGTGGACCGCATCATCACCGGCCTCGGCGTCTTTGATGTGGTTGAAGGCGGCCTCAAGGTAGTTGAGCTTGCTGACGGCGTCACCATGGATGACGTCAAAGCGGCAACCGAAGCGACCATCGTCCAATAATCAAATCTCTCGAAGCGGTGCGGTGGCCTGGACAAGCCAGCCCTGCACTGCTTCGATGTCATTCTTTTTGCGTGCGTTCGCCGGATAAAGCGCATAATGCCCATGGCCTTCTAGGCTTGGCTCATAAGGGCGAACAAGAAGCCCTTCCGCAATCTCCTTGCTCATCATCCGCACACTCAAAAGCGCCATGCCGCGCCCGGCTATTGCAGCTTGTGCCGCGTGCGTGTCATCATCGAAGCTCAGGGCTGGCGCGCCATCTGGCACCTTGAGCCCCGCAGCACTGAACCAGCGCGACCAAGTGGGCGTCTTGCTGTCGGGTTTGTGCCAGCGGCTGGATATCCGTGGCACATCAGCGGCGTGTTCAAGGTCTGGTATGGGGAGTAGGGGGCTACATACCGGTGCGAAGCAATCTTGGAACAAGAAAGCGTGCATCATCTCGCCTTGAGGCGCGGGCCCATAGCGCACCGCGATATCTGCGATGCCGCTACCCAAGGGCACTACGGTCTCTGAAGCATGGAGCTGCAAGTTGATGCTGGGATGGGCCTCTGCGAATTCTGACAACCGAGGCATGAGCCACTGCGTCATGAAACTGCTGGTGACAGAAAGTACTACATTGCGGCGGCTCGTGTTTGGCCTGAGTTTACCAACGGCTTCTGCAATCAGATCAAGCGCCTCACCACACGCTGGGTAGAGCTGTGCGCCAGCCGGAGTTAGCTCCACCTTCCGAATCTGTCGGATGAAAAGCTGCGTCTGCAGGATGCCCTCAAGCGATTTGATCTGATGACTGATAGCCGTGGGAGTTACGCCCAGTTCCCGCCCAGCTTCCTTGAAACTTTGCAGCCTAGCCGCGGCTTCGAACGCACGGATGGCGGGGAGTGGGGGTAGCCTTCTCATGAATGAACTATACTCATCTGTTGGCTGAGAATATAGAGTTTGTTAGATGGGCAATAGCACAAACATAAGCCTCACGGAAAAACACAATTGAGCCATCTGGCCGATTATAGACCGAGAGGATTATGTTATGACGACCCTTCTTCACATTGATGCCAGTGCCCGGCTCGGCCGGTCGGATCAGGAGCGGTATGGCTCCCACTCCCGCCGCCTCAGCGCACGTTTCATGGAAGGTTGGCGCGCCTCACGCCCTGAGGATAAAGTGGTGTACCGTGATGTCGGTGCAATGCCGCCGCAGCCCGTCACAGGAGAGTGGATTCATGCTGCTTTCACGAAAGCAGCGGACAGGGAACCATGGATGCATGACGTGCTCCGGGAAAGCGACGAACTTGTGGATGAGCTTATGGCTGCGGATATCGTGGTCGTTGGTGTGCCAATGTATAATTTTGGCATGCCTGCGCAGTTCAAGGCCTATATCGACAATATCGTAAGGGTAGGGCGCACGTTCGGTTTCGAACGCAGTGGCGCAGATGTCAGCTACTGGCCAATGTTGACGGAAGGCAAGAAACTGGTGCTGCTCTCATCCCGCGGGGACGTGGGATACGGTGCCGGAGGCCCACTTGAGTCTAGCAACCATGTGGAGCCAGCCATCAAAACTGCGTTTGCCTATATTGGCGTGCAGGATGTGCATATGGTAGCCGCAGAATACGACGAATATGGCGGTGAGAAGCTTGAGGCATCGCTGAGTGCTGCTGAGCAGGAAATCGAAGCGCTCGTTCGTCAGTTGTGCGGCGACAGCAACACTACTCTAGCGGCTGGTATGTAAAGCCAAGGTTGGCCATGGCGTCCCCAAGGGCATTCAGCGTGCTTTTGGGGAGCCCGCGGCTACAAGCGATGAAGATGGGCAGCGAAGGCATCGTGCCGACACCGTGAATGGGTTTCAGGTTTGCAATCTCCGGGTTTTCGTCCATCGCGAAATGCCATTGGTCTTCCGGTACGATTGCATAGTGTGCGCGGCCCGCAACAACCATGTTCAGAAGTTGAAGGTCGGTTTTACCAGTGCGTAGAATCCAGCGTGGCTTTTCAGAAGCAAGGACAGTGTCAACCTCCTGCCCATATACACCGCTCTCAAGGAGGGCACCGATCAGCGACTTGTCCCGCACAAGATTGACGAGCGAGCCATGCGTTCTGATCTTGTCCGCCTGTGTGGGGTCAGCGACCACGAGGTCACCGGGAACCACATCAAAAATATAGGGCAGGAAGCTCCAGACCGCAGCGCGGTCAGGGGTGCGCAAGCGGCCAGTTGTGCAAATTAGGCGGCGGCCGTCATCAAGCATCCGTGCTTCTTCATCAATACTGGAAGGTTGCCACGCGACATCGAAGCCGGCTGCTGTAGCGATCTTTTCCACTTGTTCGGCGTAGAGGCCTGCGGGTTTACCGTCCACCACAAGAAGGTGCGGGGGATAATGGTAATAGGTTACCGCGAGCGAAGGCTTTTCGTCAGCTAAAGCTGACAAGCTCCACAAAGAAACCAGACCTGCAAACAACAAAGGAAACTTCATTCCTACTTTCCGAACCGCCCCACACGGATAGCGGGGCATACACTTGACGATTTCGTTTCGATGATCAAGCCTGAATTCAAATCACTTGCGGCTTTGGGCGCCTTCCCGCATGCTTGAGCCGCGTTTTAAGTGGTTATTAGTAGGCCAGAACCGGTTAATATCTTATGAGCGCCGCACAAAACAGTATATTTGACCAACTGCCGCCGTTCGCTGAACGCTCTGCAATTTCAGACGTGCTGAAGGCGTGGTGCCGGTGGCGCGGGCGAGAGTTGATGCCGCTTCGCAGCCAGATCAAAACAAACGATTTGCCTGACCTGATGCGGGGTATGATGCTGCTCGAAGCGCAGGCGCCTGACAGCTTTATCTTCCGTTTTTCCGGCAGTCTGTATCAGGATATTTACGGTTTTGACTTCACCGGCATGAACTACCTTGAGATCACTGATATCAGCGTGAGAGGACTTCGTTCGCGCAGGCTTTGGAGCCTTGTTGAACAACCGGCCGGGGCGGTCTGGACCACGCCATCAGTGGAAGGTCAAGATTTTGTGGGCGTTTCCGTGCCAATAGCGCCAGACGAGCCGGATACAGTTTTGAAGATTATGCAGGTGGTGGTGCCTGTCCTTGGCGTGCAAGGCCTGGCGGCCGAGCGCAAACGCCGCCGCCAAAGCCATGTCGAATTCTCTGACCAGTTTCGCTACATCGATATAGGTGCGGGCAAACCGGATAGCGCGCTTGAAGCCTAGCCCGCTGTACCGCCCACAGTGATGCCGTCAATGCGGAGCGTTGGTTGGCCAACACCCGCCGGAACACTTTGCCCGCCCTTTCCGCAAGTTCCGACGCCGCGATCAAGTTTCAGGTCATTGCCGATCATCGACACGCGCTTCAGCACGTCTGGCCCGTTGCCGATGAGGGTGGCGCCTTTAACCGGCTCCATGATCTTGCCGCCGCGTACTCGGTAGGCTTCCGTGCATGAGAAAACAAACTTGCCGGATGTGATATCCACCTGACCACCACCGAAGTTGACAGCATAGAGACCGTCGTCAACGCTCGCGAGGATCTCAGCCGGGTCTTTGTCGCCCGCGAGCATGAATGTATTGGTCATGCGCGGCATTGGTTGGTGGGCGAAACTCTGGCGACGGCCATTGCCTGTGGGCGTCATACCCATCAGTCGCGCGTTCAGCCGGTCCTGCATGTAGCCCTTAAGCACGCCGTCCTCAATTAGTACCGTGCGTTCCGTCGGCGTGCCCTCATCGTCCACGGTCAGGCTACCCCGTTTGTCCGTCAAGGTACCATCGTCAACCACGGTGATTCCCTTGGCCGCGACTTGTTCACCCATGAGGCCTGCAAAGGCCGAAGTCTTTTTACGGTTGAAGTCACCCTCTAGCCCGTGACCCACAGCTTCGTGAAGTAGTACGCCGGGCCAGCCCGGGCCGAGAACCACGGTCATCTCGCCGGCTGGCGCATCCACACTTGCCAAGTTTACTTCGGCCTGCCGGATCGCTTCCTTAACCTGCGCCTGCCAATGCCCCTCGTCAAAGAGGAAATCGTATGATTCACGGCCGCCCAAACCTTCATAGCCGACTTCCTGACGCTCACCATCGCCCATGACCACGGAAACGTTCAAGCGCACGAGGGGGCGGAAGTCGCGCACCCGGTGACCGTCGGCACGGATAATCTCTACCGCCTGCCAACTGCCGAGAAGGCTCGCGCTCACCTGTCTTATACGGTCGTCCTGCGCGCGGGCGTAGGCATCAATCTCTTCAAGAAGCCTGACCTTGCGACCAAACTCGATACCGCCGAGTGGGTTGTCGTCTGTATACAGCTGCTTGTTCGTACGGGCAGGGGCCAGGCTCATGTGACCGTCTTTACCCGTCTTCACCGCGCGAATGGTTTCACCAGCGCGCCGGATGGCGGCTTCGGACAGTTCATTTGAATGGGCGTACCCGGTTGATTCGCCTGCAACGGCACGAAGTCCGAAACCTTGACTTGAATCAAAGCTCGCCGATTTGAGCCTGCCGTCATCGAAAGTGAAAGACTCGGATTGTGTGGCCTCTAGATATAATTCGCCGTCTTCCATGCCGTGAAGCGTTTCGCCAACGAGTGCCTCTGTGCGGCTCTCATCAAGGTCTGACTCTTTAAAAAAGAAGTTGAGCGACGCTGCGGCATCGGACATGGAAAAACTCCTCACTTGGTTTTCTGCGGAAAATTGCGGCGAATTGACGCATTTTCTGCCCTCGGATGGTGTTTAACATGATATCCTGCCGCGTAAAACGCAAGCTGGTGGGGCGAAAAATTAACGATTTACGGCAGAAAAATGGCCGTTGGGCATCTCTCGGGCTTGAGCCTGAGAAAACGTCTGGTATAACGTGCCCGCATTCAATTCGATGACGATATTGTCCGGCAGGGTCAGGGCGTCATCGAACTGCCGACAGGTTGGGGTTAATTTATTAGCCGGTCGGTTGCCCGCATAGGGTAGGAACAAAAGGAAAGCAGAACTATGAACGTCAAAAGGCTTACCGCCGGAGTTATGGCCGCTCTTGTGGCATTTTTCGGTTCTACGGTTGGCGCATTGGCTCAGGACCGTGTAGGGGCACCCAAGGACAAGGGTCTGTGGCTTCAGGAAGCCGCCTCTGAACAGGCTGCCAAAATTGCCGATTTTAACGAGCTCCTGCTGTGGATCATTGTTGTGATCACAGCTTTCGTCTTCGTCCTCATGTTTTATGTGATGTGGCGCTACCGCGAGAAGGCGAACCCGGAACCTTCAAAGACCAGCCACAATACGCTGATTGAATTTATCTGGACGGTTGTGCCTATTTTCATCCTCGTGGTGATTGGCTTTATCTCTATCCCGCTGCTCTATTTCCAAGACGTAGTTCCGGAAACAGAGTTTGCTGTGAACGTGACGGGCAACCAGTGGAACTGGACCTATGCCTATCCTGATCACGACGGCATCGAATTTACTGCATCCGTACTGCCTGACAGTGCACACGTAGCGGGTTCCGCCGAGCGTGCTGAGGCTGAGCAAGCGCTTTCAGTATTCCTTGGTCGTCCAGCGAAGCTCAACGCGCGTCTTCTCGACACAGACGTACGCCTTGTGGTTCCGGTGAACACCAAAGTGAAAGTTCAGCTGACAGCTTCCGACGTGATTCACGCATGGACCGTGCCGAGCTTCGGTGTGAAGCTTGATGCTGTACCGGGCCGCCTGAACCAGACATGGTTCGAAGCAAACCAGATTGGCACTTTCTACGGCCAATGTTCGGAGCTTTGCGGTAAAGACCACGCCTTCATGCCGATTGCGGTAGAAGTTGTGTCGAAAGAAGATTTCGCCAAGTGGGTGGAGCGTGCGAAGGCAGAATATGCTGACGCGGGCACCACGGCTCTTGGTCGATAGTAGCGTAGGGAAAGGAAGAGCAATGGCTCACGAAAACCCGACTGGTTGGAAACGCTGGGTCTATTCGACCAACCATAAAGATATCGGCGTTATGTATCTGTGGTTTGCATTCTTTGCAGGCCTCATCGGCTTCACCATGTCCGGCCTGATGCGCATGGAACTGATGGAGCCGGGCGTGAACTTCCTGCCGGGCCTCTTCGGCATGACCGAAGACCAGGCACGTCATATGTTTAACGTCCTGACCACCGGCCACGGCCTTATCATGGTATTCTTCATGGTAATGCCTGCGCTGATTGGTGGCTTTGGTAACTATTTTGTTCCGCTGATGATCGGCGCGCCAGATATGGCGTTCCCACGCATGAACAACATCTCCTTCTGGCTGATGCCGCCTTCGTTCATCCTGCTTCTGCTTTCCACTTTTGTGGAAGGTACGAGCGGTATGCCGGGCTTCGGTGGTGGCTGGACTGCGTATGCACCGCTGTCGACATATGGTCACACGGGTCCGTCCATGGACCTCGCGATCCTGTCGCTTCACGTTGCAGGCGCATCCTCGATCATGGGCGCGATCAACTACATCACGACCATCTTCAACATGCGTGCTCCGGGCATGACCATCCACAAGATGCCTCTGTTCGCTTGGTCTGTGCTGATCACGGCGTTCCTTCTTGTGCTGTCGCTTCCAGTTCTCGCTGGTGCGATCACCATGCTTCTGACCGACCGTAACTTCGGTACCACCTTCTTCGATCCCGCTGGCGGTGGCGACCCGATCCTGTACCAGCACCTGTTCTGGTTCTTCGGTCACCCTGAAGTATACATCATGATCCTGCCGGCCTTCGGCATCATCAGCCACATCGTGTCCACCTTCTCGCGCAAGCCTGTATTCGGTTACCTCGGCATGGCGTACGCGATGGCAGCAATCGGCTTCATCGGCTTCGTTGTGTGGGCTCACCACATGTACACCGTTGGCCTCGATGTTGACACGAAAGCCTACTTTGTTGCGGCAACAATGGTGATCGCGGTTCCGACCGGCGTGAAGATCTTCTCCTGGATTGCAACGATGTGGGGTGGTTCCATCCGCTTCACCGTTCCGATGCTCTACGCTATCGCGTTCATCCTCCTGTTCACGATGGGTGGTGTAACCGGCGTGGTTCTGTCAAACGCAGGTGCAGACGTTCCGCTCCATGACACCTACTATGTGGTTGCTCACTTCCACTATGTACTGTCGCTTGGTGCTGTGTTCGCAATCTTCGCGGGCCTCTACTACTGGATTGGCAAAATGTCGGGCAAACAATACCCGAACTTCCTTGCCAACGTTCAGTTCTGGGTGACCTTCGTCGGTGTGAACATGATCTTCTTCCCGCAGCACTTCCTTGGTCTGCAGGGTATGCCGCGCCGCTACGTTGACTATACGGATGCGCACGCATACTGGAACAAGATCTCGAGCTACGGCTACCTCGTGACGCTGGTTGGTGTACTGCTCTTCATCCTTGTGATGGCAATGACCATCTTCAAGAAGAAGAAAGATGTACCGGATAACCAGTGGGGTGAAGGTGCGACCACGCTTGAATGGACGCTGTCGTCGCCTCCTCCGTTCCACCAGTTCAACGAACTCCCGCGCATTAAGTAAGCGCTTGATCGTTAGACAAGGAACAGTGTTTTGGCAGATAGCCTGACATCTTTTAACGACCGCTCTCAGCCTTCCGCATCGCGGGAGGCTGAGGCGCGTGACTTCTTCGCGCTCCTTAAGCCGCGGGTGATGTCACTTGTTATTTTCACCGGCTTTGTCGGCCTTGTTGCCGCGCCCGGTGAAATGAACCCGGTTCTTGCCTTTGCTGCGATCCTGTTGATCGCCGTGGGGGCAGGCGCCAGCGGCGCGCTCAATATGTGGTATGACGCGGATATCGACGCGATCATGAAGCGCACGGCAAACCGCCCCATTCCTGCTGGCAAGGTAACACCGGGTGATGCGCTCGGTTTCGGCCTTACGCTCAGCATTGCGTCTGTTGTGCTGCTCGGCCTTATCGTCAACCTGACGGCAGCCGCACTGCTTGCGCTCACGATTTTCTTCTATGTTGTGATCTATTCCATGTGGCTCAAGCGCCGCACGCCGCAGAACATCGTCATCGGTGGCGCGGCCGGTGCTTTCCCACCGGTCATTGGCTGGGCTGCGGTCACCGATAGCGTCACGATCGAGAGCCTTGTGCTCTTTGGTATTATCTTCCTCTGGACTCCGCCGCACTTCTGGGCGCTGTCGCTCTTCATCTCGAAAGATTACGAGAAGGTGGGCGTGCCTATGCTGCCTGTTGTTGCAGGCCCAGAGGAAACCCGTCGCCAGATCATGCTCTACAGCCTTCTGGTGGTTCCATGCGGCATCGCGCCGTATTTCATGGGTTTTGCGGGGCCGGTTTATGGCGTCGTATCCACACTTCTTGGTGCCTGGTTCCTTGTGCTTGCGGCCTTTGTCTGGCGCGGCCATGAGAAAGCCGACCGGAAGCTGTTCGCCTTCTCGATTTTGTATCTGTTTTCGCTGTTCGCTACGCTTGCAGCAGAACGCCTGATTGCCGGAGTTGTTGCATGACACAAGAATCTGAAATGCATCAGCGCATGAAGAAGCGCAACCGCGTGCTGGGCTTGTCGCTCGCCGCATTTGTGATTTTGATTGCTGTGATCAGCTTCTTCAAAATCAAGGCTCTCGCGCCATGAGTGATATAAGCAAGAAAAACGGCCGCATGGCCTTCATCTTTGCGGGTGTTGCTGTGGGCATGGTCGGTATGGCTTATGCCGCTGTGCCTCTATATAACCTCTTTTGTCAGGTTACGGGTTACGGCGGCACCACGCAGCAAGTAGAAGTCTCGAGCGGCGAAGTGATTGAGCGTGAGATGAAGGTTCGTTTCAACGCAGCCGTCCACCGCGATATGCCATGGGATTTCAAGCCAGTTCAGATCAGCCAGAAGATGCACATTGGCGAACAGAAGCTGGCTTACTATGAGGCCTATAATCCGACGAACAAAACCATCGTCGGTACGGCGACATACAATGTTACCCCGCACAAAGCGGGTGAATATTTTGCAAAGATTGAATGTTTCTGCTTTACAGAGCAGGAGCTGAAACCGGGCGAACGGATCAGTATGCCGGTCGTCTACTTTATCGATCCTCTGATTGCTGAGGATCGGAATCTGGATGAAGTTAGCGAGGTCACCCTTTCATACACCTTCTTCGTCAAAGAAATTGAAGACGATAAGGCGGAAAGTTCGGTGGGGCGCTAGTGCTAGGGTAGGAAAGGGCGCCGGCATTTGACCGGCACTTGTTAGGAGAGATTTTATGGCGGGTGACGTTAAGCACGATTACCACTTGGTAAACCCCAGCCCATGGCCGGCGGTAGCGTCATTTTCAGTTCTGCTGCTCACAATCGGTGCGGTCTTCACGATGAAGCCTGATGCCGAGCTGTTCGGCATGACCGGGTTTGGCAACTATTTCTTTGCGATCGGCTTCATTGGCCTGATCTACACCATGTTCGCGTGGTGGAAAGATGTTGTGAAAGAAGCAAACCAGGGCGACCACAAACCAGTGGTGCGTATTGGCCTGCGCTACGGCATGATCCTGTTCATTGCGTCCGAAGTTATGTTCTTCGTCGCATGGTTCTGGGCATTCTTTGACGCGTCGCTGTACCCCAAGATGCCAATCCCGAACTTTGGTGAGTTCTGGGATATCATCGGCAACGACGCGCCTTGGCCGCCGGCTGGCATCGAGACGTTCGACCCGTGGCACCTGCCGCTGATGAACACGCTGATCCTGCTGCTTTCGGGCACGACCGTTACCTGGGCACACCACGCTGTACTGCACGGTGATCGCGAAGGCCTCAAGAAAGGCCTGTGGCTTACGGTTCTGCTTGGCGCATTCTTCTCCTGTGTTCAGGCGTATGAGTATGCGCACGCAGCCTTCGGCTTTGCAGGCAGCATCTACGGTGCGACCTTCTACATGGCAACCGGCTTCCACGGCTTCCACGTCCTCGTGGGTACCATCTTCCTCGCAGTGTGCTTGGGCCGTGCCTACAAAGGCCACTTTACGCCTGACCACCACTTCGGCCTCGAAGCTGCAGCCTGGTACTGGCACTTTGTAGACGTCGTCTGGATCTTCCTGTTCTTCGTTGTTTACATCTGGGGCGGCCAATAAGGCATGACCGGTTCGACAAACGAACAAGAGACAACGACCGACCGGGGGGCTTCCTCCCGGTCGGTTTCTCCTTATAGGGCAGGACTTGGTGCAAAGTGCCCCAGTTGTGGCGAGGGCAAGCTGTTTGAGAACGGGCTCTCGGTGCGCCAGCAATGTGATGTCTGTGGCTTTGATCTCTCGGCTGCTGATCCCGGTGACGGCGCTCAGGTCTTCGTGATCCTGATCATGGGTGCGCTGACGGCCCTTATGGGCTTCATCGTTGTTGGTGCCCTGCATTGGCCGCTATGGGCGGTAGCCCTCAGTCTGTTCGTCTTCATTATGGCCGGTAGCATCTGGATGCTCCGTGTATTCAAGGCTTTGCTGATTGCGCTGCAGTTCCATCATGACGCGCGTGAGGGCGCGCTTGGGGGCGAGGATGAATAAACGCTTTGCACCCGGGGCACCGCTCACTGTTGCCGCTGCAATTGGCCTCTTCATCCTGCTCGGCCTCGGTACATGGCAGGCGCGCAAGGTTGGGCCAAAGACCGAACTGGTTCATAAAATTGAAGCGGGGCTGAGTGCAGAACCCATGCCGCTGCCTGTGCATCTTGATGACCCAAGCACGCTCGACTATCGCCGTGTGAGCTTTTCGGGTGAGTTGATCGAGGTTGAACCCATCCGGGTGTTCGCGACTTCAACAGAAGGTAAGGCTGGCTATCACATCTATGCACCCGTCAAGAAGCAGTACGGCATGGCTGTGCTGGTTAATTTCGGTTGGGTCCCCGCAGCGATGAAAGATGCGCCGGGCTTGCCTTATGGCGCCACGCTCGATGTAACTGGTGTGCTGCGCGTGAGCGCGCAACCGGGCAGCATGACACCCGAGAATAAGCCAGAGGCCGGCGATTGGTATACAGCGGATGTTTACCAGATGGCGGAAGCCTTCGGTCTGCGCACGAAGGAATTTTACCATTTCCGTGTGTTCGCAGATGAAGGCGTGCTGGCGACGAATTTACCCAAAGGCGGACAGGTGCGTGTAGATATTCGCAACGACCATTTCCAGTATGCGCTCACTTGGTATGGCATCGCGCTTACGCTCATCGGTGTGTATGTCGCTTTTGGCTTCAAAAGAGGCCGTGAGATGCGCGGTTAGCCTTGCATCTCCCTCCTTCTGCCCCTAAGACTATGCCCTCGCAATTCTCCAAAAACAGAGTGATGCAATCGTGAAATATATCTCGACACGTGGACAAGCGGAAACGCTTGATTTTGAAGGAGTGACGCTTACGGGCCTCGCTCGTGACGGTGGCCTGTATGTGCCTGAAGAAATCCCGACATTCAGCGCAGAAGAAATCCGTGCAATGCGTGGTAAGACATATGCCGAGATTGCATTCGAAGTCATTTCCCCCTTCGTTGGCGATTGCCTGACTGAGGGTGAGCTCAAGCGTATGCTTGATGCGACCTATGACGAAAACTATGGCGGCCAGTTCCGCCACCCTGCTGTGGCACCCCTTGTGCAGACCGGTAATAACGATTGGCTTCTGGAGCTGTTCCATGGCCCGACCTTGGCGTTCAAGGATTTTGCTTTGCAACTTCTTGGTCGTTTTTTCGATCATTTCACCGCCAAGCGCGATCAGAAACTGACCATCCTTGGCGCGACGTCCGGCGATACTGGTTCCGCCGCCATTGAAGGCTGCCGTGGGCGGGACAATGTTTCCATCTTCATGCTGCACCCCAAGGGGCGGGTCTCTGAGGTTCAGCGCCGCCAGATGACCAGCGTGATTGAACCCAATGTTGTGAACATCGCGGTCGAGGGCAATTTTGACGATTGTCAGGCACTCGTTAAAGCTTGTTTCAATGACCACGCCTTCCGTGACGAGGTGGGGCTGACGGCTGTCAATTCCATCAACTGGGCACGGGTGATGGCGCAGATCGTTTATTATTTCACCTCTGCTGTGGCACTCGGTGCACCTGACCGTCCGGTTTCCTATAGCGTGCCAACCGGCAACTTCGGTGACATTTTCGCGGGTTACATCGCCAAGCGTATGGGCCTCCCCATCGAGAAGCTGGTGATTGCAACCAATTCGAACGACATTCTGGCACGGACGCTGGAAACTGGCCGCTATGAGCGCGGTGATGTGTATTCCACGCTTTCACCGAGCATGGATATCCAGATTTCCAGCAACTTTGAGCGCATGCTATTTGATATCGCAGGTCGCGACGCAGCGGTAATTGCGAAATACATGGAAGACCTCTCCACAACAGGTGGCTTCACCCTTGACGCCAATCATCACTCCGCGCTCAAGGAGCTTTTTGCTGCAGAGCGTGTGGATGATGAGACTACCAAAGCCGTGATGCAGGAAATCTATGCATCTTCCGGCTATATCGCTGATCCGCATACGACGGTTGGTATTGAGGCCGCGAATGTATGCCTGCCTGATAACGGTGCGCCGCGCGTGACGCTCGCAACCGCACATCCGGCGAAGTTTGGTGAGGCAGTGAAGGCCGCGACAGGCGTTGACCCTGTTTTGCCTGCACATATGGCTGACCTTCTGACGCGCGAAGAGCGGATGGTTTCATTGCCGAACGATGAAGAAACCCTCAAAGCCCGCGTGCGCGAAGGGGGCTGGTCTTGAGCGTAGAGATTACTCGCCTCGCGAACGGCCTGCGTATTGTCAGCGAAAGCCGCAAGTCCATCCAGACTGTCGCCGTTGGGGTGTGGGTCGATATTGGTGCGCGTCACGAGCCGCAGAAGCTGAACGGTATTACCCACTGCCTTGAGCATATGCTCTTCAAGGGAACCGACCGTCGCAGCGCGCGAGATATCGCCTTCGAGATTGAAGCAGTTGGCGGGCACATGAACGCCTACACGTCGCGCGACAATACCACCTATTACGCTCGCGTTATGAAAGACGATATGGAGCTGGCGGTTGACCTGCTCGCAGATATTGTCCTCAACAGCGCGTGTGCGGACGTTGAGCTGAAGCGCGAGAAAGAAGTCATCCTGCAGGAAATCGGGCAAGCACTCGATACGCCGGATGATATCGTGTTTGATCACCTTCAGGCTGCAGCATATCGGGACCAGCCAATCGGTCGCACAATTCTGGGTGAGCCAGAGACTGTGCGGGCGCTCACACATGATGACTTGAAGGCTTACCTGAAGCGTAACTACACGGCTTCCAATATCGTCGTGTCTGCGGTTGGTAATCTCGAGCATGCCGACCTCGTGCGTATGGTCGAAGAGAAATTTTCAGCACTTGAAACCGGCACAGCGACAAACACCGAGGCGGCCCTCTATACCGGTGGGCGCATTACCGAAAAACGCGATCTGGAGCAGGTGCATATTACGGCAGCTTGGCCGGGCTGTTCCTTCACCGACGCCGATTATTATGCGCTGCAGGTTTACTCCACGATTCTTGGCGGTGGCATGTCTTCACGTCTGTTCCAGGAAGTGCGTGAAGAACGCGGCCTCGCATATTCGATTTACAGTTTCACGAGCAGCCACAAGGATACAGGTATCTTTGGTCTTTATGCGGGCACAGGGCCTGAAATGGCGGGCGATATGATGCCGGTGATCCGCGGTGAGATGGAAGCGCTGGCTAAAGGCCCCACGGACGAAGAATTCACCATCGCACGTGCGCAGCTCAAGTCCGGTCTTATGATGGCACTTGAAGCCACAACATCGCGGATGGAGCAGCTCGGGCGGCAACTATTGGTCTTTGACCGTATTTTGCCAATCGAGGAAATGACCGGGAATGTCGATACCGTGACGAAATCGGACGTTGCGCAAATTGCCGAGAGAATTGTTTCTTCTAAATCTGCAAGCGTCGCCATTATTGGTGGCGGCGATTTAGATGCGATTACTTTTTAACCTGATGATCTCACGGGAAAATTAGTTAAGTCGCCTCCATTAATACTACTCTCATAGGTATTGCTGATCTCGGGGCAAGATGGTATTGTCCCGCAGCTTTAGGTGTGGGGGAAACGTGCTTAGCGCTGAAGTATTGCGGCTATTGGGCTATTGGCAATCGCTTGGGGGTGGTGAACGCGTCCCGGAGCGGTCTGAACTTGACTTGCGCAAGCTGACCACAATCCTTCCCTGGATGTTTATCCTTGAAATGGCGGAAGACGGTTGTCTGCGGTATCGGCTGTCTGGCTCCGCCCTTGAAGAGGCAGTCGGGCGCGGCATGGCCGGTCGGACTTACGCCGAGATATTCTCGGACCATGAACAAGCCGCGATCATGGAAGAACTCTACGCCGTAGCACTTGTGCAGTCTTGTGGTGTGCTGCGCACCGGCTCATTGTCGTTTGATGAAGATGAACGATTTGCGATGGAAGTATTGGCGCTGCCGTTTATCGAGACGCGCGCGATGGGCGGTACGGTATTTGTTGGTGTCGTGCGGCCCTTTGCTGTTGATAACCTTGAGTTTGTCGACCGCTGGGGCGGCTTCAGACATGACCTTTCCGAGATACTCCTCGTCCCGTCGCCGCGGGTGGTACAAGAGGGGCAGTTCTCGCTGCGGGTACGTAAAGCACTCACGAGAATGCACATTCAGGTCAAGGCGCTTGATATTGAGAAGCTGCTCGAAATTGACCGTAAAGGTGGTGTGCCGGGCCTGATGGGGCTACCGGCGCTTGACCTCAGAAATCTTAGCGACAGCCAGCGACAATCTTTGAATTGACGGTGGTAATAGACGCAAGGCCTATGCGTGGCCAGCATCCGATGAGAGCATTGATATATTAACGCCAAGCATTGCCATGGCGCGGGGCCATTTCTGTTCGAGCTCTGTATTGAAAATGATTTCATCGTCCGCTTCGGAGGTGAGCCACGCGTTGGCCTGTATTTCCTGCTCCAGCTGCCCAGCGCTCCACCCGGCATAGCCAAGGGCAAGAAGATGGTAGCGTGGGCCTTTGCCCGCGGCCAACGCCTGCAGGATGTCCACTGTCGCGGAAAGGGCGAGGGTTTCGGAGACCACGAGCGTGGTTTCTTGTACAAAGTCAGCACTATGAAGCACGAAGCCGCGACCAGGCTCAACCGGTCCGCCTGAGTGCACGGGCACATCAGGTACATCACCGGGGGCCTCGATATCCAGCTGCTCCAGCAGGCTCTCAAAGCTTAGGCCGGAGAATGCTTGATTGATGACAAGGCCCATCGCGCCCGATGCATCATGGGAACACATGTAAATAACGCTGCGCTCGAAACGAGGGTCAGTCATGCTGGGCATGGCCAGCAACAATTTGCCATCCAGAAATGTTGAAGACGTCATAAGCCTCTCTCTATCTGTGCCAAGCTTAGCGCTTATATGCCTTGGGTGCAATTGGATCAGCCCCACTCTTCACCAAGGAGTTTGGCCATTTGATGCCCGATTAACGGCAATGTGAAGAAACGCGACTGGCGACAGGGCATGCAAATTGTTAAATAGGCTTTGAATTACCAAGGAGTTCCCGCATGCGTCTGTTGGCTGGTGTATTGAGTGTCATGCTTCCGATCTCGGCGGCTTTTGCTGGTGAGACATCATGGCAAAACCATCAGGACATGATCAAAACACGTCTTGTTACCACGTCGAGCGATATGGCCGCTGACGCGGGCGCGCTTGTCGCATGGGAAGCTGAGCTTGAACCCGGATGGAAAACCTATTGGCGCTCCCCGGGGGAGGCTGGTCTTCCTGTTCGTATCTATACGGACGGTGAGCCCATTGAGGTTATGTATCCGCTGCCGCACCGATTTGAGCTTTTTGGTCTTGAGACCTATGGGTACGACAATAAAGTCATGTTACCGTTTTATCTGAAAAACGACGGCAGCGCTGCTGAGATCACCGCCGACTTTATGGTGTGCAAGGATATTTGTGTGCCATTCCAAGCAACCTATCAGTTGGACGCTGGCATGCTCGAGGAAGATAGCTCCCTGCAGGATATCCGCGTAGGCGCGTGGCTTGCGAAGGTTCCAGACCGTCAGGGTGATGGTGGCGCAGGTCTTGAAGTGGAATCGGCGAAAGTGATGGGTCCTGTGGGCAGCCAACGCGTGATTGTTGACGTATCGGCATCCTCGGACCTGTCCAGCGCCGACATGTTGGCCGAAGTGGACGGCATGTTCCATTTTGGCGCACCGGAAATGCGCCTGCTTGGTGATGGCACCAAGGCGCGGTTTGTGCTCAAAGGTATAACGGGTAAGAAGCCGGAAGACCTGCGTGGGCGCACCATACGCCTGACCTTCACGGACGGGCACGGCCACTCGGTCGATAAAAATATGGCGTTGCCGGAATAAGGCGGCTTTCAGCGCCAGTGCAAACGCACTAGAGTTAGCAAAAGTTATTATCAAGCTTCAGGAGCAGGCCATGACAATTAAGGTTGGCGATAAAATCCCAAGTGCAACCCTTACCACGATGACGGCAGACGGCCCGGCGCCAGTTTCCACGGATGAATATTTTGCGGGCCGCAAGGTCGCGCTGTTCTCCGTTCCGGGTGCCTTTACGCCGACCTGTTCTGCCAAGCATCTCCCGGGCTTTATTGAGCGCGCGGACGAAATCCTCGGCAAAGGTGTGGATGAGATTGCCTGTATGGCAGTTAATGATGTTTTCGTTATGAATGCCTGGGGTAAAAGCGCTGCGGCAGAGGGTAAAGTCACCATGCTCGCTGATGGCAACGCTGCTTTTGCTCAGTCTCTCGGCCTCGAGATGGATGCTTCCGGTTTTGGCATGGGTAAACGCTCCAAGCGTTTCTCGATGGTTGTGGACGACGGCAAGGTGGTCGCTCTCAATGTTGAAGAACCGGGCGCGTTTCAGGTTTCCAGCGCGGACCATATGATCGGCCAGCTCTAAGGCGCATAAGCCACTGATATCTTGATACAAAGGGCAGCTATTTGCTGCCCTTTTTTATTGTGAAGCGCATACCTATATATGAAATGTGCACGCAATGTGCGAGCATGAGGCGTGTCATCTTATGGGGGAGGTCTCAGACCATGCTTGAAATGTCGTCAATTGTTGTCGGCCTTGTGATCCTGTTCATTGTTGTTCTTATCTTTTCGGGCGTCGTGATGGTCCGGCAGGGCTATGAATATACGGTGGAGCGCTTTGGCAGGTACACAAAAACCCTTACGCCCGGGCTCACCCTGATCCTGCCGCTCATTGACCGCATCGGTCACAAGATGATCATGATGGAGCAGGTGCTGGATATCCCGACCCAAGAAGTCATCACCCGCGATAACGCGATGGTTTCCGCCGACGGCGTGGTCTTCTTCCAAGTATTGGACGCGGCAAAAGCGGGCTATGAAGTGAGTAACCTCACCTTGGCCATACTGAACCTGACCATGACCAATCTGCGGACAGTGATGGGGTCGATGGATCTTGATGAACTGCTGTCCAAGCGGGACGAAATCAACGGCCGCTTGATGAGTGTAGTGGATGATGCGACCCAGCCATGGGGAGTGAAAATCACCCGTATCGAGATCAAGGACATTGAACCGCCACGGGATATTGTGGACGCGATGGCTCGCCAGATGAAAGCCGAGCGTGAGAAACGCGCGGCCATTCTGGAAGCTGAAGGCCAGCGCGAATCGGAAATCAAACGCGCGGAAGGCCAGAAGACCGCTGCGATCCTGCAGGCTGAAGGCCGGCGTGAGGCAGCCTACAAAGACGCAGAAGCGCGGGAACGGGAAGCCGAAGCCGAAGCAAAAGCGACCGAAATGGTTTCCCGCGCCATTGGCGAGGGGAACGCACAGGCGATCAACTATTTCGTGGCGCAGAAATATGTTGAGGCGCTGCACGGTTTCGCCCGCTCACCCAATGAGAAGCTCGTATTTATGCCAATGGAATCGACCGGTATCATCGGTGCGCTTGGCGGCGTGTCCGAGCTCTTCAAGGAACTGAACAAAGACGGGCCGAAGCCTCGTTCCGTCGGCAGTGTGCCAAGGACGGAGTAGGCCATGGAAGAACTGCTCACGTGGGGTGCGGCTAACGCGCACTGGATCTGGTGGGGTTTAGGCCTTCTCCTCCTCGCGGGGGAGATGGTCATAACTGGCGTTTATCTCCTGTGGATCGGCATCGCGGGCCTTGCGACCGGGCTTGTCGCATTCTTCATGCCAGGCATGGGCTTTGATGGTCATGGCCTCGTGTTCGCCGCATTCGGCGCGGCTTCCATCTATATCGGGAACCGCTATTTCTATGCGAAGTTTGAGGAAGCCGGTGACCCGGTCGTGAATACGCGTGGCCGATCCCACGTTGGGCGCACTTATGTTGTGTGTGCGCCAATCATAAATGGACGTGGTCACGTAAAGGTGGGCGACAGCCAGTGGTTGGCATCAGGGCCTGACGCCGCCGAAGGCACCCGCGTGAAAGTCCTCTCTGTTGATGGAACAGTATTGATGGTAGAACCTGTACAAGATTGACAGGGGCACCTTTTTCGACCATCAGCTTTCCATGACTTTGGCCAACGTTTTGAAATCTTATGCGGTCGCCTATCTGACGGGCGACACGCATCTGGCGCTTCGGCGCTCGACTGCGGAAATGGCGCGGCGACTACGCCGCCAGCCGCATGAAATTATTTATTTCCACCGTGCTGACGACCCCTACAGCCAGCTCATGGTGCAGGTTCTACCTGACCTTGCCGCCCGCTTTGATATCAAGATTTCACCACGCGTTGTAGAGCGGCTACCCGCCAATATGTACCCGGACCCGCAGCGGTTTGAGGCTTACAGCATCCTTGATGCCACGCGGCTCGCGCGCCTCTATGGCCTCGGCTTTCCGTCCAGTGCGACGGTGCCTGACCGACTGGCGGTTGGTATGGCGAACCGTTATCTAGCCCGCCTTCAGGATGATCCCAACTTTTTCAGCGTTGCAGAGGAAGTGGGTGCGGCGCTCTGGAAGCAGGATGTCAAAGCGGTGCGCAGTCTTTGTGTGGCCGCAGACATCGATGAGAAAGTGCTCGAGGACAACGAGCGCCTGCTTCGTGGCTTGGGCCACTATGCTTCCGGCAACCTCTATTACGCGGGTGAATTTTACCCAGGCCTTGACCGGCTTGACCATCTTGAGCGGCGATTAAAC
This sequence comes from Kordiimonas gwangyangensis DSM 19435 = JCM 12864, assembly GCF_000375545.1. Classification (GTDB taxonomy): domain Bacteria; phylum Pseudomonadota; class Alphaproteobacteria; order Sphingomonadales; family Kordiimonadaceae; genus Kordiimonas; species Kordiimonas gwangyangensis. The sequence goes on along the minus strand of NZ_AQXF01000005.1, from coordinate 174,683 downwards.
CGCCTTGGCCTCGGTGACGGAGAAGTGCATTTTGAGCTAACGCGCCTGTGGCGTTATGGCCTTGAAAGCTTGGACCGGACAGTAACAGGGCGCACGCTTGAGCTATTTTATTCCGTACGCAGCCCATACAGTTACTTAGGCATTCACCTCGCTTCTGAGCTTGCTGGCATCTCTGGCGTACGGCTGAAGATTCGCCCTGTACTGCCGATGGTCATGCGGGGGTTGAAGGTTCCTTCCACCAAAGCGCGGTACATTCTTTTTGATACCAAACGAGAGGCGCGCATCGAGAATTTGCCGTTTGGTCGTATAGTGGACCCGCTTGGCGAGGCAACGCGCAGGGCCATGGCCTTAGGCTTCAGACTGGCGGAGGATGGTGAAGATATAGCATTCTTCAAAGCACTCTCCCGCGCTGTGTTCGCGGAGGGGATTGACGCCAGCACTGATCGCGGCCTTGCCCAAGTTCTCGAACGTGCTGGTATTTCCGCGTCCAAGCTCTCTGGCGCCATGCCCGCCGATGTTTGGCAACCTATGGCGGAAAAGAACCGCCAGATGATGCTGATGAGTGGCAGTTGGGGCGTGCCAACGTTCCGCATCGGCAGCGAAACACTATGGGGACAGGACCGCCTTTGGGCCGTTGTGGAAGCGCTGAAGCAGCATTGATCGCTGTGGCGGCACAGCTGGGCGCATCATAGGCCGCCTTTGATTGACTAATCACCCTGCGCCGGTATCCTCACAATTGATAACAAAAGGCCCTTAAAGGGTTTGAGACACGACATGCCGTGCAGGGGTGCGCGGTGCTATTTGGGAAAGAAACGTGAAAATAAAAACAGCTTTGCGCAGGGGCCTCTCCGTCCTTGCATTTGCAACGCTTGCTGCCTGCAACGGAGCGCAGGTAGAGAAGGCGTCATCCGATAATTCCATTCCAATGTTCAGTGCAGAACGCATCAAGGCCGATGTGACCTTCCTGGCGGACGACCTGCTGCGTGGGCGCGATACCGGCAGCGAAGGCTACCGCATTGCTGCAAACTATGTGGCGGCTGAATACGCGCGTCTCGGCCTCAAGCCGCTTGGTGAGAACGGCACCTATTTCCAGGAAGTGCCGTTCCAGAAAGCCAAGCTGAACCGGGAAACCGCGGCCATGTCCCTCACCATTGCAGGTGAAGAGAAGGCGCTTGCACTCGGTGATGATTTTTATGTCAGCGGCGATGTGCGCAGCCCGGCGGGCGACGCGACAGGTGATATCGTGTTCGCAGGCTACGGCATTTATGCGCCAGAACTGGGGCATGACGACCTGAAAGGGCTGGACCTTGAAGGCAAGGTTGTGCTCGTCATTTCCGGTGCGCCAACCACCTTCCAAACGGAAATCCGTGCGCACCACGGCTCATCCACAACAAAGAAGTCCGAACTCGCGAAACGCGGTGCGGTTGGCTACATCACGGTGAACTCGCTCTCAAACGAGAAGCGCCGGCCGTTCTCTCGTCTCAAGAACTATCTGGATTATGAATCCTTTGACTGGGTAATGCCTGCTGGTACCGAAAGCGAAGTGCAGGATGTGCCTGCGAACGCAAGCATTAGCCACGACGTAGCAAAGCAGATTTTCGCAGCGGCCGGTAAATCGTTCGAAGACGAAATGCAGATCGCCGAGGCCGGTGCGCCAGAAGGTTTTGACACGGGTGTGGTCGCCCACATCAAGCGTGAGAGTGTTCTTTCTGAAGTGTTCAATAGCCCGAATGTGCTGGGTGTGATTGAAGGCTCTGATCCTAAACTGAAAGACGAATATGTCGTGCTGTCGGCGCACCTTGATCATATTGGTGAAAGCCTTCACCCCAAGGGTGATGACAAGATCAACAACGGCGCTATCGACAACGCTACCGGTGTGTCGGTGATGATGGAAGTTGCGCGCGCCTATGCACGTGCTGACGTAAAACCGCGCCGCTCTATCCTTTTTGCCGCCGTTGTCGCGGAAGAAAAAGGCTTGTTGGGGGCAGAGTATTTCGCGCATTTCCCAACAGTTGCGCGTGAGCAAATGGTTGCCAACGTCAACCTCGATATGCCGATCCTGCTATACGATTTCAGCGACGTGGTGGCGTTCGGTGCAGACCGTTCAAGCCTTGGTCCGGTGACGGAAGAAGCGCTGGCGACAATTGGGTTGACGCTTAGCCCGGACCCAATGCCGGAAGAGGGCATCTTCACGCGCAGTGACCACTATAGGTTTGTGCAGCAGGGCATACCGAGTGTGTTCCTTGTCACCGGCTGGGGCAAAACCACGCTCGGTGAAGATGGTGGCGCAATCTTCCGCGAGTTTCTCGGCAAGACCTACCACTCCCCGCACGATGATTTGTCACAGACCATCAACTATGACGCGGGGGCCAAGTTTGCGAAGGTGAACTGGCTTATCACCAATGCGGTTGCAAATGCCAACAAACGGCCAACCTGGAATTCAGGCGATTTCTTTGGTGACACCTTCGGGAAATAACCAAGGCGGTTAAATGAATTCGGAAAGCGCTCCTTCGCGAACGAAGGGGCGCTTTTTATTTCTCGCTCAGCGCGATTCCAAGTGCGTAGACGCCGATGCGAAGAAGGGCAGGGAAGGATTCCCCGTGGTTCGCCATCAAAGCGATGGCTACATCGTGTTCCGGGTCGACCAGCAGCAGGGCTACGCCGCCCATGGAGCCTCCGGAATGCCAGACAAGATGTTCATGTACGACACGGGTATAGTCCGCGAGCCCGGAACGGATAAGGCGGGCGTGCATGTTGCTGGCCGTCATCCAGCCGATACCGAAGCCTGCAGGGCTGCCAGCTTTAGTGAACTGTTCGGTGAACAGGAGGTCGAGTGTCTCTTTCTTGAGAAAGCCTGGCTCCGTATGGGCGAGACCAAAACGTACAATATCTGATGCGGTGGCGATAAACCCGCCGCCGGCCCATTTGTAGCTGTTATCGACAAAGGGGGCTATTACCGGCTTGTCGTCTTCATTGACATGAAATGCTGAGAGGGCAGGAAACTCGTGCGTGGCGTCTTCCGCCGCAGTGTCACGCATCTCAAGCGGTGTGAATACGCGCTCCTGCATCATGGGCAAAAATTCCTCGCCCGACGCACCTTCAAGTGCCGCGCTCAATAGGTTCCATGCGTGGCTTGAATAAGAAACCTTTGTGCCGGGCTCGAAGACGAGAGGATCGTGCACGAACATCTGAATGCCTTCATTCACGCTTTCAAAGTGATGCGTGTTGAGGAATTCGTCCCCCTTGTAGTGCCGAATGCCTGCCATATGGGCACCTATCTGTCGCAGGCTGACGGGCCATTCCTTGCCCTCAAAGTCAGGGACATAGTTGCTTACTTGTGCATCGAGGTCGAGCTTGCCATCTTCATACAGTTTGCCGAGAAGAGCCGCGGTAAACACCTTGGAAATGCTGCCAACGCGCATCTGGGTTTCGGGTGTAACCGCTGTCCCTGTCTCCGCGTTTGCGGTCCCAAAGCCAGCCGCGTAAGCGATCCGGTTGTCTGCGCCAACAGCAATCGTAATGCCAGTTACTTTGGGGGAGGCCAGCTCCTTCTCGATCGCTGCTGGTACAAGTGTGTCTAGTGTCGACCCCAAGTCAGCGCTTGCGCTAGTCCCAGAAAAACTGACGATTGCACACAGTGCGACGAATGACAGGCGCATATTCCCTCCCCGAAAAGGCGTTCTGTTGGTCGGCACTATATCTGCCAACGCTCTATTTTGCCATAGATCAACGCAATTTTGCGCTTCTGCTGTCATTCTTGTGGCTGTCCAAAAACATGCAGGGAAGGCGCGCCCACATCCTTCGTCATTGCACGGTAATGACGCAAAAGGCAGGGTTTCAGCTTAAGGTCAGCAATGTGTAGTTGGGCAGCATTCAGGGTTTGTAGGGGGCCATGCCTTGATTGGCGAGGGCATCCGCGCGTTCGTTGCCGGGGTCGCCTGCATGGCCCTTGACCCATATCCATTCCACATCATGCTTGCGGACAGCCGCTTCAAGCGCTTGCCAGAGGTCCGAGTTCTTGACCGGCTTCTTGTTCGCTGTGCGCCAGCCGTTTTTCTTCCAACCGTGCACCCATTTCATGATGCCGTCGCGCACGTATGTGCTGTCGGTGTGCAGTTTGACGGTGCATGGTCGGGTAAGCGCGCCGAGCGCTTCAATGGCTGCGGTCAGTTCCATGCGGTTGTTGGTGGTGTTCATTTCACCGCCGGTCAGCTCTTTTTCATGCTCACCATAGAGGAGCAGGGCGCCCCAGCCACCGGGACCCGGATTGCCGGAGCAAGCGCCATCCGTATATATTTCTACCACCCGCTTAGACGACATAGTCAGCCGCGTCCCGCACTTGCTGGTGGAACTTGAGCTTACGCACATATTCAAGGGGATTGTGCGGCTTCACCACGGCGTCCTCGACCGGATTTAGCCAATCATAGAGGCGCGTTAGCAGGAAGCGTAGTGCCGCGCCGCGGCACAGCATTGGCAAAGCAGCAACCTCCGCACCGGTCAACCGCCGGTGTGTATCATAAAGCTCGGTCAGCCTCTTTGCGCGCACCGCATCAAAACGTTGCTCCCCGTCAAAGCACCATGCATTGATGCAGATCGCGATGTCATAGGCGAAATAGTCGGTGCAACCAAAATAGAAGTCGATCACGCCGGTGATCTTGTCGCCTGAGAAAAGAACATTGTCCGGAAACAGGTCAGCGTGAATTGTGCCCCTCGGGAGGCCTGACGGCCACTTGGCGTCGAGATATGCCAACTCGTCAGCAATAAGTGCTGCAAGCCCTGGCATAACCTCGTCGGCGCGGTCTCGGGTTGCTTCGGCGAGCTTGTGCCAGCCGTCGATGGATAGGTTGTTTTCGCGAACCTCGCCAAAACCCTCTGCAGCCTTGTGCATGCGCGCGAGCATTGCGCCAAGTTCCGCACACTGGTCTGCGCTCGGATATTTGACGCTAACACCTGTCAGGAAACTGATAAGGCATGCCGGGCGTCCGGACAGTGTGCGCAGCGCGTCACCGTCATTTGCCCGAATGGGCAAAGGCGAGGGGATGCCGTTACCGGCCAGATGTTCCATCATGTTGAGGAAGTAGGGCAGGTCCTTCGGGTCGGCCCGCTTCTCATATAGCGTCAGAATGAAGCGCGCTTTAGTGGTCTCGAGCAGATAATTCGAGTTCTCCACCCCCTCCGCGATACCCTTGAAGCTAGTGGCGGTGCCTACATCATACCCGGATAGAAAGTCTGCGAGCGTGCGGTCATCGACGTGCGTATAAACCGCCATCAGGCAACGTCCTTGAGGATTGGTGGAACCTTGAAGGTCACATCCTCTTCTGCAGTGGTGACGAGTTCTACCTTCGCGTCATAATGTTCCTTGAGCGCGGTGATGACCTCCTCTACGAGGATTTCCGGAGCGCTTGCGCCAGCAGAAATACCGACAGCTGTGGCACCTTTAAGCCAGTCCCAGTCGAGATCAGCAGCGCGCAGCACAAGGCGCGCCGAACAGCCCGCCTTTTCAGCGACTTCCACAAGGCGGCGACTGTTGGAGGAATTGGGCGAGCCAATCACAATCACACGGTCTGCCTGTGCGGCCACCTCTTTCACGGCAACCTGCCGGTTGGTAGTGGCGTAACAGATGTCTTCTTTCTTGGGCTTCGTAAGGCCAGGGAAGCGGCGCTCGAGCGCCGCGACAATCTCAATAGTGTCATCCACGGAAAGCGTGGTCTGGGTCACGAACGACAGTTCGGCAGGGTCGGCGGGGTTTACCTTTTCCACGTCTTCCACGGTCTCGATAAGGGTCATGGAGCCTTCGGGCACTTGTCCCATGGTGCCAACGACTTCCGGGTGGCCTGCGTGGCCGATCATCAGGATATGGCGGCCATGGCTCTGGTGGCGCTCCACCTCGCGGTGCACCTTGCTCACCAAGGGGCAGGTCGCATCCACATAGATCATCTTGCGCTTTTCAGCTTCCGCCGGCACCGACTTGGGTACACCGTGGGCGGAGAAGACTACCGGCACATCGTCCGGTACCTCGTCAAGTTCGTCCACAAACACCGCGCCTTGGGCCTCAAGCCCCTCGACGACATAACGGTTGTGCACAATCTCGTGCCGCACATAAACCGGTGCGCCGAATTTCTTGATCGCGAGCTCGACGATCTTGATTGCGCGGTCAACGCCAGCGCAGAAGCCGCGCGGGTTGGCAAGCAGGATACGGAGTGGAGCTGATTTCGCCGATGCCATTTGCATCTTCTCCTTGGGGGAACATTTCCCTCATTAGCTAACCGCCAAGCATGGCTGGGTCAAGCGTGCGTATGGGTTTGCGAGCCCTATTTTCGCCACCCTTCCACCATAGCGTAACAGTCATGGGTAAACGTGGGCGCAGGGTCATATCAATCAAGATGAATATGGCGACCAGATGTCCGCTTGCGCTTGAGCTATCTTCTTTTTATGATCGCCGCCAAATTCGGCACGGTGATATAGCAGGAAAGCTTCAAGTCGCTGGCGCTCAAGTGATTTATTGAAAGGGTTTTTGATGTCGGTTCGTTTTGCGCTTTTGGCGGCACTCACCTTGATGCTGGCTGCCTGTAACAGGAGCCCGCTTGAAGTTGTTGTGTCGCGCTGTCCGGCAGTTGCAGTGGTGGGGGACATGAATACCCTTACACAGTTCAAGGGCGAGGGACGCACCACGGAAGACGTGATGTACACTGCCTCAATCATGGATGTGACAACCGACTGCACCGAGGGTGAAGCCGTTGATTCCAAGGTGACCTTCTTTGTTGGTGCGACAGCGGGTCCGGCATTCTCCGCTCGTGAAATCACGCTGCCTTACTTTGTGGCGGTCCTGAAAGACAACAGCCAGATCGTTTCCAAAGAAGTGTTCGATGTGAAACTGACGTTCGACAGCAAAGGTTTTGCGCGCTCGAAAGAGGTCATTTCCCAGCATATTCCGACGATTGCGCAGGCGCGTCGCTATAACTACGAGGTTCTGCTTGGCTTCCAGATGGATGCGCAGGACGTCGTGTTCAATATGGAACGCTAGGGTCAGTAAGCCCTGGCGGTTTCGGCGGGGCCAAAACGGCTCCGCTTGAAAGGCTGAGGGATGCGCGACTACAAATTCACTAATTATTGGTTCGAAGAGGGTGCCCGCGGCGTCTGGGATAAGCTGATCCCAAAGGTGATGCCGCGTACCATTCTTGAGGTCGGCTCTTTTGAGGGTGCAAGCGCCTGTTATCTCATTGACAAATTGACGGGCAGTCACGACCTGGAGCTGTTTTGTGTTGATACATGGGACGGCGGGATTGAACATCAGCTCGCAGATTTTGACATGGCCAGCGTGGAAGCGCGCTTCCGCCACAATGTGGGGGAGGCGGCGAAACATGCAGAACACAAAGTTAGAATCGATATCCGCAAGGGCCAGTCAGACATTCAGCTGGCTCGCCTGTTGAGTGAAGGAAAAGCCGGATACTTTGATTTTGTTTATATCGACGGCTCGCATCAGGCACCCGACGTTCTTTGTGATGCCGTGCTTGGGTTCAAGCTTCTGAAAAAAGGTGGTGTCATGGTGTTTGACGACTATACATGGTCGGAACATGCCCCTGCCGATACGGACATCCTTCGGTGCCCCAAAATTGCCGTTGATGCCTTCGTGAATATACATTTCAAGAAGCTGCAACTGCTGAAAGCGCCCTTGTTCCAGCTTTATGTCAAAAAGCTCGCTGACTAGCGTCTCCCGCTCCTTTCGCGATTGACTCACCCGCCCATCTCCGGCATATGATCGCGACACATCAGGTCACGCAACAGCCCTTCGTGGATTGCTGCATCGCCTGTGCGGGAGAGATCGGTGAGGGCATCAGCCCATATCCGGCGCCGAAGGAGCAACCGCCCCGGAAACTCTCAGGCAAAAGGACCGCACGGCAAAGTGACCCTCTGGAAAGCAGCAAAGCCTAACGGCATTGCTCACCGACGGGGTAAGCCAGGCCGCTTCCAAATGGCCGGGTCAAATCTCTCAGGTTCCGTGACAGAGGGGGCTTGACGCCAGTCTTTACTGGCAGATTGCGTATGCGGAGGCCGCCCTGATGACTGACGACACACTTCTCAAGACCCCCCTTTATGACCTGCATGTGGAACGCGGCGGCAAGATGGTGCCTTTCGCGGGTTATGCCATGCCGGTTCAGTATCCGCTCGGCATCATGAAAGAGCATGAACATTGCCGCTCCAAGGCCGGTCTTTTTGATGTGTCGCACATGGGCCAGTGTTTTATCCATTCCAAGGACGGCTCGGACGCCGCAGCGGCGCTTGAGAAGCTGATGCCGGGTGCGCTGCAGGTGCTGCAGCCGGGCAAGATGCGTTACACGCTGCTCCTCAATGACGACGGCGGGATCGAGGATGACCTGATGGTCACCCGCACCCACGATGCCGACGGCAAGCTCTATGTTGTCGTCAACGCTGCCTGCAAGGACAAGGATTATGGCATCCTTGAAGAAAAGCTTGGTCACCTGATCACCGTTGAACCGCTTGAAGACCGCGCGCTCATCGCGCTGCAGGGCCCGAAGGCGGTTGATGTGCTCGCGGAGCTTGCGCCTGAAGTGGCTGACCTCGGTTTCATGGAAGCAACCGCCGTCACGCTTGAAGGCGTGGTGTGCTGGGTTTCCCGCTCGGGCTACACCGGCGAGGACGGCTATGAGATTTCAATCCCGGAAGGTGAAGTGAAAGCCCTGGCCGAGCGCCTGCTGCGCTCTGACGATGTGGAGCTCATCGGCCTTGGCGCGCGGGACAGCCTGCGCCTTGAGGCGGGCCTCTGCCTCTCCGGCCATGATTTTGACGCGACCGTCAGCCCGGTTGAGGCAGCGGTGACCTTCGCGCTTGGCAAGAAACGCCGCGAGGACGGCGACTTTGCCGGTGCGGCGCGCATCCTGAAAGAACTCAGCGAAGGCCCTGCGAAAGTACGCGTGGGCCTAAAGCCTGCGGGCCGTGCCCCGGCGCGTGAAGGTACGCCGATTGCGGACGCCGACGGCAATGAAGTTGGTATCGTGACCTCTGGCGGTTTTGGCCCTACTGTGGGCGGCCCGGTTGCGATGGGTTTTGTGCCAGCGGCGATGGCCGCCGAAGGCACCGAGGTGCAGTTGATGATTCGCGGTAAGGCCCACCCTGCCGTGGTCGCAAAAACACCCTTTATCGAGCAGCGCTACGTGCGCAAGAAAGCATCTTAAGCCTGGATTTTGGAGGATAGGCCCATGATTAAGTTCACCGAAGAACATGAGTGGCTGGAAGTTGAAGGCGACATTGCCACGGTTGGTATCACCGACTATGCGCAAAAAGCCCTCGGCGATGTTGTGTTTGTGGAGTTGCCGGAAGTTGGCGCGACCTACGACAAGGGCGACGAGGTTGCCGTTGTTGAATCCGTGAAAGCCGCAAGCGAGGTTTATGCACCGCTCGCCGGCGAGATCGTTGAAGTCAACGAGGCGCTCGAAGGCGAGCCGGGCCTCGTGAACTCCGCAGCGCTTGATGCTGGTTGGTTCTTCAAGCTGAAACTCGCGAATGTTGATGACCTCGACGAGCTGATGGACGAGACAGCCTACAACGAATTCGTCGAAGGCCTCGACTAATATCTGGCGCTGGCCGGGACCATCCCGCGCCAGCGTTTTTTCTGTGCGGCCCAACCCACGCAACCGGGGCCGCGTGACTTTTAGGAGTTGTGCGCATGCGCTACCTGCCGCTGACGCCCGATGACCGGCAAGCGATGCTGGCGAAAATCGGCGTTCGTCATATCGACGATCTTTTCAAGGACGTGCCAAACGCCGTTCTCAATCCGGAAATTGACCTGCCGCGCCACAAGGCGGAAATGGAAGTCGAGCGCCACCTGTCGCGCATGGCTGCCAAAAACACCGCGGCTGGCAGCGTGCCGTTCTTCGTTGGTGCTGGCGCCTACAAGCACCATGTGCCCGCGACGGTTGATCACCTGATCCAGCGCGGCGAATTCCTGACGGCCTACACGCCGTACCAGCCGGAAATCGCGCAGGGTACACTCCAGTATATCTTCGAGTTCCAGACCCAGGTTGCCCAGCTGACCGGCATGGATGTGGCGAACGCCTCCATGTATGACGGCTCTACCGCATGTGCCGAGGCTGTGTTGATGGCCCGCCGCGTGACGCGCCGGAACAAAGCCATCCTCGCCGGTAGCCTGCACGCGCATTACCGCGCGGTGGTGGAAACCACGACACAATACACCGAAGACGTGATTGTGGCGCAGACGCCAAACCCCGCTGACCCGGAAGCCGAGCTCAAGGCCGTGATCGATGCGATCGACGACGAGACAAGCTGCGTTGTGGTGCAGAACCCGGGTGTGTTCGGCCATGTGCTGGACCTGCGCCCGGTTGCCGAAGCCGCGCACGCCAAAAAAGCGCTGCTGATCGTGGTCGTCACGGAAGTGATGAGCCTCGGCCTGATCCAGAGCCCTGGTGAAATGGGCGCCGACATCGTGGTTGGCGAAGGCCAATCCATCGGTAACGGCCTTAACTTCGGTGGCCCGTACGTTGGCCTCTTTGCCACCAACCAGAAATATGTACGCCAGATGCCGGGCCGTCTGTGCGGTGAAACGGTTGATGCAGACGGTAAGCGCGGCTTCGTGCTGACGCTCTCGACGCGCGAGCAGCATATCCGCCGCGAAAAAGCGACGTCGAACATCTGTACAAACGCGGGCCTCTGTGCGCTTGCTTTCACCATCCACATGACGCTTCTTGGCGAAAAAGGCCTGCGCGGTGTGGCACGTGTGAACCACAAAAACGCCATCGCGCTCAAGGCTGCCATGGGCAGCGTTGCGGGTGGTGAAGTGCTCACGAACGCCTTCTTTAACGAGATTGCGGTGAAGCTGCCTAAGGCGGCGGGTGCGGTTGTTGACCAACTGGCTGAGCGCGGTGTACTTGCCGGTGTGCCGGCATCGCGCCTCTATCCGGGTGCGGGGCTTGATGACGTGCTCATCATGGCCGCGACCGAAACGGTAACCGCAGACGATATTGACGTGCTCAAAGGCGCGCTTGAGGAGGTGCTCTAATGGCGATGAATTCTCAGGGCCGTCCGACGGCGGCAACCGGTGGCGGCGACGCTACGAAATTTGAAAGCTTCTCCGGCCACGTGGGCCTGCGCCTTGCCGAACCGCTCATTTTCGAGCTGGGCACCAGCGAGACCACCGGCGTGGACTTTGAAGACACCAGTGATCTCGAGCTCTCCTGCGGTGGGCTTGAGCGCACGAGCGAGATCGGTTGTCCCGGTCTTGCGGAACCGGACACGGCGCGTCACTACACGCGCCTGAGCCGCCGCAACTACGGCATCGACATGGGTGTGTTTCCGCTGGGGTCCTGCACCATGAAGCACAACCCTCGCCTCAATGAGAAAATGGCACGCCTGCCGGGCTTTGGTGACATTCACCCGCTTGCGCCGAAGTCGACCGTTCAGGGCGCGTACCAGCTTATGGACGAGCTGAGCCACTGGCTGATGACGCTTACCGGCATGCCCGCTGTTGCCCTCAGCCCCAAGGCTGGCGCGCACGGTGAGCTTTGCGGTGTGATGGCCATCCGCGCGGCACTTGAAGCGCGTGGTGACGCGCGTGAAGTGATCCTGTGCCCGGAATCGGCGCACGGTACCAACCCGGCAACCGCGGCTTTCTGTGGTTACAAGGTGAAGTCGATCCCGGCGAAGGACAACGGCCGTGTCGATATCGGAGCGCTCAAGGCGGCGCTTGATAACACTGTGGCGGCGGTGATGATCACCAACCCGAACACCTGTGGCCTGTTTGAGAACGAAGTGCGCGAAATCGCGGACGAAATCCACAAGGCCGGTGCCTTCTTCTACTGCGACGGCGCGAACTTCAACGCCATCGTCGGCAAGGCGCGCCCGGGTGACCTTGGCGTCGACGCCATGCACATCAACCTGCACAAAACCTTCTCCACCCCGCACGGCGGCGGTGGCCCGGGTTCCGGTCCGGTTGTTTTCTCCGACGCACTCAAGGACTTTGTACCGGTGCCTTATGTTGTCAAAACCGAAGGCGGTTATGACATCGTTGAGGACCAGGCGGGCAAATCCTTCGGTCGCCTCACCGCCTTCCAGGGCCAGATGGGCATGTATGTACGCGCGCTTTCCTACATGCTGAGCCACGGCTCGGACGGCCTCAAGCAGGCGTCGGAAGACGCAGTGCTGAACGCCAACTATGTGCTCGCGAGCCTGAAGGACGTGATGAGCCCGTCCTATGACGGCCCCTGCATGCACGAAGCGCTGTTTGATGATGAGTTCCTCAAGGGCACAGGCGTGACCACGCTCGATTTCGCGAAAGCAATGATCGACGAGGGCTACCACCCGATGACCATGTACTTCCCGCTCGTTGTACACGGGGCGATGCTCATCGAGCCGACGGAAAGCGAAAGCAAGACCAACATGGACCAGTTCATCCGTTCCATGCGCGGCCTCGCGGAAGCGGCCAAGGCAGGGCAGGTGGAGCGCTTCTCGGGCGCGCCATACCATGCACCCTGGAGCCGCCTTGACGAGACGCAGGCAGCCCGCAACCCGGTGCTACGGTTTGCTGCAGAATAAAACGATATCAAATCGTTAGCTAAAGTTCAGGAACCACTCGCATACATTGCGGGTGGTTTCTTTTCTTGGAACGTTAACCAATTTGATGATAGCTTAGCGCCGAAGTGAGGGAGGAGCATTGGTGAGCAAGCGTATTCTTGTCGTGGACGATTCCGCAACGATGCGGGACCTCTTGATCCGCTATATGCAGGTGGACGACAATCTGGTTGCTGGCGCCGACAGCGGCGCTCAGGCGCTCGACCTCATGAAAACCGAACGTTATGACGTGATTGTCACCGACATTGCTATGCCGGAAATGGATGGTTTTGGCCTTATTCGTGCGATCTCCGAGCTCGATTGGGACCCTTCTGTGATCCTGCTCACCGGCCACGATCCGCGCACGCTGCAGTCTGCCAAGGAACTTGCGCTGGCCTATAGCATCAACCTTCTGGGTGCGCTTACCAAGCCGGTGAACAAGGATATGCTGCTATCGATGCTGAGCGACGTGGCGGATACCCGCACTAAGGGCCGCACGGGCACTGAGACGGTTTTGTCCGAGAGCGAATTCATGCGCGGCCTGATGACAGACGGCCTATCGCCCGTTTTCCAGCCCAAGATAGACCTTAAAACCGGTGAACTGGCGGGTGCAGAAGTCTTCGCGCGCTGGCGTGCGCCGACGGGCGGCTACCTGGGTGCGGGCGCCGTGATAAAGGTGGCGCAGGAAAAGGGCCATATGGATGTGCTCACTTACCGCATGCTTGAACTCGCCTTGCAGCAGCAGGGCAAGTGGCGTCGGCAGGGGCTTGATGTAGCGCTGTCGATCAATGTGGCGGCGGACAATCTGCGCAAATCCGATTTTGCCGATGTGGTCACCGGACTTGCCGAGCAGTTTGGTGTCGAGCCGAAGATGGTGCGACTTGAAGTGACGGAAGCCGATTTGGACGTAGACGTACGCGTGCCGCTTGAAGTGCTGTCGCGCCTCGCCTTGCGCCGTTTTGGCCTCTCGCTCGACGATTTTGGTACCGGCTTCGCTTCCCTGATGCGACTACAGAAAATCCCCTTTGACGAGATCGTGGTCGACCGCATGTTTATCAGCCGGGCAGGGGAGGACGATACAGCGCGCATTATCCTCGAATCTGCCATTGATCTGGCCCACAAGCTCAAGCTGAAATGCACCTGTGAAGGTGTGGAGGACGAAGAGCAGCTCCGCATTGTGCGCAGCCTTGGCGCGGATATCGCGCAAGGCTACCTGCTCGGAAAGCCGATGACAGCAAACGAATTCCTGATCTGGTATGAGGATTTCCGTGACGGTGTAATTACCATCCCTGGGCTGAAAGACTAGGCGACCGCGCCAACCCCACCAAAGAAAAGCCGCACAGCGTCTTCTCTGAAGGCGCGCATCTGCTCGTCGCCGAAGGGGCTGTCGGTCAGAATATCGCTAAGCGGCGCAACCACAAAGGGGTAGACGATCATCCCCATCATGAGGACGGTGTGCCGCAGGTCATCCGCATCATTCCTCATGCGACCAGCAGCTTTTTCGCCCGCGAAAATGTTAAGCCACTTGGCCATGATGCGTGGTGCATAGTTGCCTGAGAAATAGTCGCGCAAAAAGCCGCCTTCCATCACGACTTCCCTGATCATCAAGTGAGGCATCCACCTATGCTTTATGAGGTGTTCATGGAAGGTGTGAACCCATTCCTCAAGCGTTGAAGGGTCGTCAAGACGGTCCAACAGGGGCGTGAACGCGCTATCAAACACCGCTTTAATAAGCCCGTCTTTGCCGCCAAAATAATAGTGCACCATTGCGGGTGTCACGCCTGCCGCTTTCGCAAGGTCAGGGATGCGGGTCGCCCCGTAGCCTTGCGCAGAAAAGATTGGTCCCGCTGCCTCGATCAGCCGTTCCCGGCGGTCTTCTGCATCATCTTTGGGGCGGCCTGCGCCGCGGCGTTTTGTTTTGTCATTTTCCATGTTTCTTAAATTAATTGACTAATTAATTAATTTCAAGCATATAATGCAACACCCGAGTCCCGCAGCGAGGAAATCGGCAAAAAGTCAGACGTGCCCTGAATGCACGCATCAAACATGAAGGTGCCGCCGGCTGTTGGAGCCCGTTGGCACCATGAATTCTACCTTGAAAGGCCGATGATGAAGTTCGTTCGTTTCCTAATTGTGCTTGTTGTTGCTGGCGTCGTTGGCGCGGCAGCTTGGTACATGAGCCAGATAAAAACCAGTGAGGCGATCTATCCCGGCTATGTCGAGGGTGAGTATATCGATTTTTCTGTACCCGCGGGCGGTACCCTTGAGACGCTTGATGTGTCGCGAGGCGACAGGGTGGCCGCCGGAACGCGGCTTTTTGCCCTGAATACAGAAGCTGCTGAAGCTGATGTCGCACAGGCGGAAGCTAATGTGCACCGGGCGGAAGCGGAACTCGCGGACCTGAGGCGTGGTGAGCGTGCTGAAGAGCTCGAGGTAAGGCTGGCTGAGATCAAGGAGGCCCAAGCCGCGCTTCTCAACGCGGAGCAGGAGCTTGCGCGGCAACAGGAACTGGTTGGCAGCACCGCTTTTGTTCAGGCGAAACTTGATGCCGCGCAAGCGGCAAGGGATCAGGCAAAGGCGCGGCTCACAGCGCTCAAGCAGGCGTTTGACGTGGCTAACCTGCCTGCACGCCAGGACCGGCTGGAAGCAGCTGCGCAAGCGGTGAAAGAGGGCGAAGCCGCTCTTGCAAAGGCGGCTCGTCGCCTCACGGAACTCAAGCCCACTGCGCCCGTTGAGGCAGTAGTGGAAGACACATTCTTCCTGCCCGGCGCCTGGGTGCCTGCCGGGCGGCCAGTGCTGTCGCTACTGCCTGACGATAAACGCAAGCTCCGCTTCTTTGTGCCTGAGGCCGATGTTGCCAAAATGCAAGTGGGGAAAAGTGTGCGCTTTATGTGCGATGGATGTGCGGCGAACCTCTCCGCGCGTATCACCTATGTTGCCCCAAAAGCGGAATACACGCCGCCTGTGATCTATTCCGCCGCCAGTCGCGAGAAACTGGTGTTCATGATTGAGGCGCTGCCTGAAGGCGGCACCATCCTCCCGGTTGGGCTGCCGATCGAGGTGGAGCGCGAGGAATGAGTGCGAATGGTGGCTTGGCTATCGATGTCTCTGGCCTCGTGAAAAGTTTCAACGGCCGCCGGGTGGTGGACGATTTCTCGCTCCGTATCCCGGAAGGCAAGATTTTTGGTTTTCTTGGCCCCAACGGTAGCGGCAAGACCACGACCCTGCGTATGCTATGTGGGCTTTTGACGCCAGACGAGGGGCAGGGCACCTGCCTTGGGCTTGACCTGCGTTCGGAAGCGCCGCTCATCAAGCGTCAAACCGGCTATATGACGCAGAAGTTCAGCCTTTATGAAGACCTGACGATCAAGGAAAACCTTGAGTTTGTCGCCCGGCTTTACGAAATGGATAACCGGAAGGCGCGGGTTGAAGATTCGCTCAAGGGTCTAGGGCTATATGAGCGCCGAGACCAGCAGACAGGCACACTTTCAGGTGGCTGGAAACAGCGCCTCGCGCTCGCGGCCTGTATCCTGCATGAGCCGCGTCTGTTGCTGCTGGATGAGCCGACTGCGGGCGTGGACCCCAAGGCGCGGCGGGAGTTCTGGGACGAGATCCATACCCTCGCCGGGCGCGGCATCACGGTACTTGTGTCCACCCACTATATGG
This sequence comes from Kordiimonas gwangyangensis DSM 19435 = JCM 12864, assembly GCF_000375545.1. GTDB lineage: Bacteria > Pseudomonadota > Alphaproteobacteria > Sphingomonadales > Kordiimonadaceae > Kordiimonas > Kordiimonas gwangyangensis. The sequence goes on along the minus strand of NZ_AQXF01000005.1, from coordinate 158,435 downwards.
ACGAGGCAGAGCGCTGCCATGAGATCGTCTATATCGCTTACGGCAAGCTCTTGGCCTCCGGCACGGCGGATGAGATCATTGCGGACACAGAACTTTACACATGGCGTGCTTACGGGCACGAGGCTGACAGGTTGGCTTCCAAGTTGCGCGGAACGGAAGGCGTCGCGTCGGCGGTTGCCTTTGGCTCCAAGCTGCATGTCAGCGGTGTCGACGCAGATGCCCTCGCGCGCGCAATCGCACCCTACCGTGACGGGCATGACATCACATGGGAAGAAACCACGCCCACGCTTGAAGACGTGTTCATTCATCTCACCTCCGGCTCGAAGGACAATTTTGCATGAGACGGCTCCTTTCCTTCACCCGCCTTGGTGCGATGCTGATGAAAGAGTTCAACCATATGCGGCGGGACCGAACGACCCTTGGCATGATGATTGGTGTGCCGCTCATCCAGCTTATCCTTTTTGGTTTCGCCATCAACACTGACCCCAAAGCGCTACCGACAGCCATCTACGCGGCGGAGAACACTGTCTACACCCGCGACTTTACCGCCGCCCTTGTGAACACGGGTTATTTCAAAATTGTATCGAACGCGGACGGCAAGGATGTGGACCGCATGCTCACGCGTGGGCAGGTTCAGTTTGCGGTGACGATCCCGCCCAATTTCTCCCGCGACCTGCTGCTTGGCAAAACGCCGCAAATTCTGGTGGAGGCTGATGCGACTGACCCTGTCGCAACCGGCAGCGCCATCAGCGCGTTACAGCAAATCAGGTCGACTGCGCTTCAGCGCGACCTGAGAGGTATTAGCACAGGCCCGAGTGAACCCGAGCCAGGGTTCGAGGTGATTGTTCACCGGCGCTATAATCCGGAGAATATCACCCAGTACAACATCGTGCCTGGCCTGATGGGTGTGGTCCTGACCATGACGCTTGTGATGATCACCGGCCTTGCTGTCACGCGGGAGCGGGAGCGCGGCACAATGGAGAACCTGCTTTCCATGCCCGTGCGCCCGGCTGAGGTGATGCTGGGCAAAATCACGCCCTATGTGATTGTTGGTTATGTGCAGGCGCTCATCATCTTGATCGCTGCGGCGTTTCTCTTTGGTGTGCCGGTTGAAGGCAGTGTGCTGCTCCTCTCTGGGGCCGCAATCCTGTTCATGATTGCCAATCTGGCGGTGGGTTTCACCTTTTCCACCATTGCGCAGAACCAGTTGCAAGCCGTGCAGATGACATTCTTCTTTTTCCTGCCATCGCTGCTGCTTTCGGGGTTCATGTTCCCGTTCCGCGGCATGCCGGAGTGGGCGCAGTTTCTTGGCGAGGCCTTGCCGCTGACGCACTTCCTGCGCATCGCGCGTGGTATTCTGCTGAAAGGCAGTGGTTTCATGGACATTGCGGCGGACCTTCTGGGCATTCTGGCTTTTGTGATTGTCGCGTCCGCGGTGGCGCTAACACGGTATCGTCAGACGCTCGATTAGATATTGCATATGCAATATTATTCATGTAGGAATCGCAGCATAACAATGCCTTAGGGAGTGGTGTATGCAGCCCCATGATAATGTTCCTCTGCCGGATTATATTGAGTATGACGAGGGTGAGATGCGCGCTCGTGCCGCAGAATTCCTGGCTGATATTCGCCGCCGCCACACAGTGCGCGATTTTTCCGATCGTCCGGTGCCGCAGGAAATAATCGAGGATTGCATCAGGGCTGCAGCCACGGCACCGAGTGGGGCCAATCACCAACCGTGGCATTTTGCGCTGATCAAGGACCCGGATATCAAAGCCAAGGTCCGCCTGCGCGCGGAAGCAGAAGAACGCGGCTTTTATGACGAGCGCAAGGCGGGTGAGGAATGGCTTGATGCGCTCGCGCCCCTCGGTACCGACGCCAGCAAACCGTATCTTGAGAGCGCGCCCTGGCTCATCGCCATATTCGCGCAGCGCCGCGGCGGTGTGGAAGTGGGGATGGAGCGCAAAAATTATTATGTGGCAGAATCAGTGGGCATCGCCACCGGCTTCCTGATCGCAGCCCTTCACAACGCAGGGCTCGCCACACTTACACACACGCCAAAGCCGATGAACTTCCTCAATGAGATATGTGGCAGGCCGGAGCATGAGCGTGCGTTTATTCTGCTCGTGGCGGGTTACCCGACTGAGGGCGCAACTGTGCCCAAACACGCGCTGATCAAGAAACAGTTTGAGGATATCGTGACGATCCTTTGATCGTCACACCACTGATAGGTCTAGCGTGCGCCCTTTCGGTACCAGCGGATCAGTTCCTTCTGGTCAGCGGGCAATTCGACCCCACTCTCCATCTGATCGAGCGCATATTGCGCCATGAGCTGCTCGGCCTTGCTTTCGATCCGCGCAAGCATATCGCATAGTTGGGCCTTCTCATCACCGGTCAGCACTTCGTCCAAGAGCTGTGCGCGGCGGTCCATCACATCGATGATGTTGCGGTACACCGCTTCGCCTTTTTCCGTCAGCACGAGGTTCTTTGCGCGTTTGCTGGTAGGCACCGGTTCAAAATCGATAAGCCCCGCTTTTCGCAGCGCCTTGACTGCCCGGCTGACTGTGTAACTGTCCATCCGGCTCTGGTAAGCGATATCAGCGGATTTGATCGGCATATAGGAGCCGATGTTGATGAGCACGCGCATCTCGCGCACATCAAGGTCAATGTCCTGGCGCACGCTCAGGTCACGGTTAAGGGCAAGGAGGTTGCTTGCCGTCGCAATCCGGAAAGGTACATGTGCCATCAGGTCCAGCGGGTCGTTGATACGATCCGTCAGCTTGAAGTAGCGTTTGCGGGCGGGCGGCAAATCATATTTGTTCATGGCGCATTTGTATCAGTGCTTTGGGCTTTTGCAAACAAATGTTTATTCTTGCAAAGCGTCTATCTCCCTGAAACCATTGGTGTAATTCGCGTAAAAGTGGGGGAAATCCGCCATTCAATATCCATATTGTTCTTGTTTTGTTCTTGTGATAAAATCAGAGCATGGAAACAGGAAAACGACATATCGGCCTTGGCCAACCTTCTACCTCGCCGTGGCTTGTGCGCGGTCGTGGAGCTGTCTCGAATAACAGTGGCCGCTTTGAAAAGCTGACGCGTGAACGTGCCGATGATGGCTGGCTGTCCGATATTCCCGATGCGTCACTCAAGACCGAGGTGCAGGAAGAGCAGGCCAAGCATATCCTGACGCGCAACAAGTCACCCGATATCCCATTTGACCGTTCGATCAATCCTTACCGCGGCTGTGAGCATGGCTGTGTCTACTGTTTTGCACGCCCAACACATGCGTACATGGGGCTTTCGCCTGGTATCGATTTCGAGACCAAGCTTTTTGCCAAGCCCAATGCGGCGGAACTGCTGAAAGCGGAGCTGTCGAAGAAGGGCTACGAGCCCAAACCCATCGCTATGGGCACCAATACCGACCCGTATCAGCCGATCGAGAAGGATCGTCGTATCACGCGGGAAATCCTGAAGGTTCTCTATGAACACCGGCACCCAGTGACCATTCTCACAAAATCGCGCCTCGTGGTACGGGATATGGATATCCTTGTGCCAATGGCGGAGATGGGCCTCGTGCGTGTATCCCTCTCTGTCACCACGCTTGACCGGAAGCTTGCGCGGGCGCTTGAGCCGCGGGCGAGTACGCCGACGCGCAGGCTTGATGCCATCAAGCTGCTGGCGGACGCTGGTGTCCCCACAGGTATGATGTTCGCGCCGGTGATTCCTGCGCTCAATGACCATGAGATGGAGACCCTGCTCTCAGCAGGTGCCCATGCAGGCGCTAAATATGCCAACTATATCCTCCTGCGCCTGCCGCTTGAGCTTGGTGGCCTGTTTGAGGAATGGCTGGGTGAACATTACCCCGACCGCAAGGTGAGGGTGTTGCACAGGCTGATGGAAATGCGCGGTGGCCGGGTGAACGACCCACGTTTCAAACACCGCATGAAAGGCAAGGGGCTCGAGGCTGACCTGATGGACCAGCGCTTCCGCAATATCAGCCGCCGTCTTGGTCTCAATCTGTTCAAACAGGACCTTGATACCACCAAGTTCCGCCGTCCGGTGCTGGCGGGCGGCCAGTTCAACCTTTTCGATCACACTTCAGCCCACTGAAAAAGGCCGGTGCATGCAAGCATGCCCGGCCTTCTTTTTTGGTTCTGCTGGGTGCCGCGGCGTTAGCCGTTTTCATCCATGCTGAACAGTTCCGCGTTGCCGCCAACCGCTGCCGTATTGATGGTGAGCGTATGCTCAGCCGCAAAACGGAACAGATAGTTGGGGCCACCTGCTTTCGGACCGGTGCCCGACAGGCCTTCACCGCCGAACGGCTGCACGCCTACAACCGCACCAATCATGTTGCGGTTGATATAGGTGTTGCCTATGCGGGTTTTCTCAAACAGTTCCTGCCAGCGGCTTTCAAGGCGCGAATGCACGCCGAAGGTAAGGCCGTAGCCCGTGGCGCGGATTTCCTTAAGAACTTCATCGATCTTACCCGACTTGAAGCGGATGACGTGCAGGATGGGGCCGAATTGTTCGTCCTCAAGCTGGCCAAGGTTATCCAATTCAAAAATGCGTGGTGCGAGGAAAGTGCCGTCTTCGGTGCCTTCGCCCAGTTCGGCGGTGGCAACAAGTTTGGCTTCTTTTTCCATGCGCTCGCAGTGTGCGGCAAGTTTGTCGCGCGCTTCGGCATCGATAATCGGGCCGATATCGGTGGTCAGCAGTGACGGGTCACCGATGACACGTTCCTTCAGCGCCCCTTTGAGCATGTTGATGACCTTGTCGGCCACACTGTCCTGCACAAAAAGCACACGCAGCGCGCTACAGCGCTGGCCTGCTGAACCGAAGGCAGACATGATCACATCATCCGCCACCTGTTCCGGCAGCGCGGTGCTGTCTACGATCATGGCGTTCTGGCCGCCGGTTTCGGCGATCAGCGGTACAATTGCACCGTCGCGTGCTGCGAGCGTGCGGTTGATGATCTTGGCGGTGGCGGTGGAGCCAGTGAAAGCCACGCCTGCAATGCGCTCGTCTTCAACAAGGGGCGCTGCCACGCGGGAGCCTTCGCCAAGGATCAGGTGCAGTACGTCCACTGGCACGCCTGCTTCATGGAACAGCTTCACCGTGTGATAGGCCACGAGCGGCGTCTGTTCCGCCGGTTTGGCGATGACTGCGTTACCGGCCGCGAGCGCCGCAGCAACTTGGCCCGCAAAGATGGCGAGCGGGAAGTTCCACGGTGCAATGCACAGGAACGTGCCGCGACCACCAAGGAACAGGCGGTTGCGCTCCCCGGTCGGGCCAGGCAGCACGGTCGGGTTCTCGAAATGCTGTTCAGCGCGGGCGGCATAGTAGCGGCAGAAGTCTACAGCTTCGCGGATCTCCGCGATGATGTCGCTCATGGTTTTACCAGCTTCACGCACCAGAAGATCAACGAACAAGTCCCGATTGTCCTCGAGCTTGTCACCGATGGCGCGCAGGATTTCACCGCGCTTTGCACCGCCGATGCGGTTCCATTCACCTTGCGCTGCTTCGGCTTTGGTGATGGCCGCTTCAATGTCTTCCGTGCGAGCTTCCTTGACGGTGCCAACAACTTCCTTGGTGTTCGCCGGGTTGGTCACACTGCGTTCCGTGTCGCCAACATCCTTGCCACCAATGATGCACGCACCTTTATAAGTTATGCCTTTGTTGCGGGCGAGGGCGTCCATCAGTGGGCCGGACTGCGCACGGTCATAAAGGTTGCAGCCTTTGGAGTTTTTACGCTCGTCACCAAAAATGTCTTCCGGTTTTGCAATCAGCGTATGGCGAAGCGCCGGTGCCATCTTGATCGATGGGATTGGGTCACCCGCCACTTCTTCAACTGGAACATCCGCGTCCATGAAGCGGTTCACGAAGCTGGAGTTCGCACCGTTCTCCAGCAGGCGGCGCACAAGATACGGCAGCAGGTCTTCATGCAGCCCCACAGGCGCATAAGTACGCGTGCGGATAGGCTTGCCCTGAACGCGGCCAGCAGCCTTGTAGAGGAGCGAGCCCATGCCGTGCAGTTTCTGGAACTCAAAGCGCTTGCCGCCTGTCATATTGATGATGGCTGCGATGGTGTGCGCGTTGTGTGTGGCAAACTGCGGGTAGATGGCGTCCTGCGCTTCCAGCATGCGGGCAGCGGTGTAGAGATAGCTGATGTCCGTCGCCTGCTTGCGCGTGTAAACGGGGTAATCCTCGAGGCCCTGTTCTTGCGCCTTCTTGATTTCCGTGTCCCAGTAAGCGCCTTTGACGAGGCGAACGGCAAACTTGCGACCATTTTCGCGCGCGAGGTGAACGAGCCAGTCAATCACATATGGCGCACGTTTCTGGTACGCCTGAACGGCAAGACCGAGGCCTTCCCAATCAGCGAGGTCAGGGTCCTGTGCCAGCGCTTCAATGATGCGGAGGGAAATTTCAAGCCGGTCAGCTTCTTCAGCGTCGATGGTCATCTGGATATCGTAGGACTTGGCTTGCGCCGCGAGTTCTTTCACCCGCGGCAGCATCTCTTCCATCACGCGCTTCTCGTTGATCTCGTCATAGCGCGGGTGCAGGGCCGAAAGCTTGATCGATACGCTGGAACGGTCATGTGGGTCGTCGCCATCTTCTTTGGTAGCATTGCCCACAGCGTCGATCGCGTGTTTATAAAGCTCGAAATAGCGGTCGGCGGTTTCCATGGTGCGAGCACCTTCGCCGAGCATATCGAAGCTCATCATCTTGCTTTCCGCCGGCTGTTTGGACTGGCGGGTCAGACCTTCCTTGATAGTGCGGCCAAAGACAAACTGTTTGCCCATGATCTTCATGGCTTGCATGACCGCTTTGCGGATCACCGGCTCACCCGTGCGGGCGACAAGCGAACTCATCCATTTGCCGGGGTTTTTGGTGATTGCGCGGTCAAGGCGCACAACTTCACCTGTCAGCATCAGGGCCCAGGTGGAGGCGTTCACGAACAGGCTGTCAGAGTGTCCCTTGTGCGAAGCCCAGTCACCGGATTTGATCTTCTCGGCAATGAGCTTGTCTTGCGTCTCGGCGTCAGGGATGCGCAGCAGCGCTTCCGCGAGACACATGAGGGCAACACCTTCCTGATTTGAAAGGCCGAATTCCGCGAGGAAGGCATCAAGGCTGCCTTGCTCTTCTTTCATTGCGCGGGACTGCGCAACAATGGCTGCGGCACGCACCACGATCTCGTCGCGGTCTTCCGTATTCAGGGGGAAATTGTCAATAAGCGAACGGACTGTTGTCTCTTCGTCCGCCAGATAGGCATTTCGGATTGCAGCAAACGCCGTTGCACGGGTATGTGCCGGCGTCGGGCTGATGCGAAGCTTGGCCATATATAATTCCTTCTACCACACTTCGATTGTCATGATCGTCAATCCACGCTTGGATCTTTGTCCCCCTTAGCGACAAAAAAAAGCGCGGAGAAGAAGAATTTATATTGCGCTGCAACATGTGGCGAAAGCCGCGGTTTTCCTGCGCGCATCGCCCTTGCCCGCGGGTGTGGCCTCAGCGGACAAGAACTCGAGTCCTTGTACCATATAAAATGGGGCCGTTCGCTGACGGCCCCATGACGATTTAGTGTAGTCTGTGGAGATGTGTACACTCACGCCAGTTGCGTGAGCATCTCCTTCTTGTAGGGCAGGATGGCATCATGCTGTTCAGCGCGTACCTTTTTCACCCAGTCAGGGTTTGCAATCAGGGCACGGCCAACGGCTACGAGGTCAAATTCGTCATTTGCCATACGCTCCAGCAGCCCCTCAAGACTGGCAGGTTCTGCCTCAGCGAAGCCAGCGGTGCCTTCCTCAGTGAAGGCGGCATCGAGACCGACACTGCCAACCGTGATGGTGGGCTTACCGGTCAACTTCTTGGTCCAGCCCGCGAGGTTGAGAGTGCTGCCTTCAAATTCGCTTTCCCAGAAGCGGCGGGTTGAGCAGTGGAAAATGTCCACACCTGCGTCCGTCAGCGGCGCGAGGAAGGCTTCAAGTTCAGCCGGGTTGGCGGCGAGTTTGGCGTTATAGTCCTGCATCTTCCACTGCGACCAGCGCAGAATAACAGGGAAGTCGCTACCGACACGGGCACGGATCGCTTTCACAATCTCGGTCGCGAAGCGGGTACGCTCAACTGCGTTCCCGCCCCATTTGTCAGTGCGTTCATTGAGGTCACCCCAGAAGAACTGGTCGATCAGGTAGCCGTGAGCACCGTGGATTTCCACGCCGTCCATGCCGATACGCTTGGCGTCTTCCGCCGCTTGCGCAAAAGCGTCAATCACATCGGCCACATCCTGTTCGCTCATCTCGTGGCATTTTTTCTTGCCCTTGGCGACAAGGCCGGATGGGCCGTAGCCCGGCACTTCGGGGTCGGGTTCAATGCCTGGGCGACGCACTGCGCCCACATGCCAAAGCTGAGGCATGATCTTGCCGCCTTCACCGTGCACGGCATCGACCACTTTTTTCCAGCCCGCGAGGGCTTCTTCGCCATAGAAGAAGGGTACGTTTGCATAGCCGCTGGCGGCCGGATGCCCCACGCAGGTGCCTTCAGTGACAATAAGGCCTACTTCGCCTGCGGCGCGTTTGCGGTAATATTCGATATTCAGGTCGTTGGGAACATTGCCGGGGGAGAATGTGCGGGTCATGGGTGCCATAACCACACGGTTCTCTAAGTGCAGTCCCTTAAGGTCAAAGGGTTTGAAAAGCGGTGCAGCGTCTGCTGTCATCAGTACTTCCTTCGCTTTGCCGCGCGCGTGCGGCGGTGATGTCTGGCTGCGGATTTAGGTAGGGCCCAATCATCCGCTTTCAAGAATGACGCGTAGGAAGAACGAGTTCACACTTGTGTCATGCTCTTTTCACAGGCACGGCTAAGGCGTTATAACTTGGGCAAGAAACGATATTCCGGAGGAGAGTTGGGTATGCGGTTCAGATCACTTTTGCTGGCAGCGGCGGTTATGTTCGCGGGCACCAGCGTTCAGGCGGATGATGAAAAATCACTGCACGACTTCACTGTAACATCGATTGAGTTCAAGGACATGCCGCTTGCTGAATACAAGGGCAAGGCAGTTCTGATGGTCAACACGGCATCCTACTGTGGCTACACCCCGCAGTATGAAGGTTTGCAGGCGCTCTGGAACGAATACAAGGACAAGGGCCTCGTGGTCCTTGGAGTGCCCGCCAATGATTTTGGCGATCAGGAACCGGGGTCCGAGAAGAACATCAAGAACTTCTGCAAGGTGAACTTCCAGGTCGATTTCCCGATGACCAAGAAGATGGTTGTCAAGGGTGGGCCGGACAATGCGCCGGTTTATGAGTGGCTTGCCAGTGAGCTCGGTGAAGAGAGCCGCCCCAAGTGGAACTTCCACAAATACTTGATCGACCGTGAAGGCCACCCGGTTGCCTATTTCTCAAGCAAGGTAACCCCGCAGTCTGACGAGATGAAGGCCGCGGTTGAGAAAGTGCTGAACGCTTCCGGGCGGTAACAGATTTTAGATTATCAAGGGGTGGTTTCCTGTGGGCTGCCCCTTGTTAATGATATGTTCGCCTTCGCCGGCAAACATGAGTTGCTGAACATCTGTCATCGCAGCTTCCAGCTGTTCAATAAATGTTTCCGGTGCCCCAAAAATCACAAGGCCTGACCCCTGCATGCGTTCCCCGGCGACAGCGGCGGGTGCCATGAGCTTGCTTTCAAATGCCTTCGCGCCGCCGAGACTGAGAAGCGAGCGCACCATCTGCTTGTGGCGTTCATCCTTGAGAATGGGATACCAGATCATATAGATCGCCGATGACCAGTTGGACTGCGCTTTCATCACTGTCCGTGCCACGTCCCGGTACTCGGTCTTGATCTCGTAGGATGGATCAATGAGCACAAGGCCACGCAGGTGATGGGGGCGATTGAGATAGGCGATTGTCTCAAGCCCATCGCGGCGGCTGATATCGACACTTTGGTATTGGCCGAGGTTATCGAGCAGATGGCGATGTTCACCGGGATGCAGTTCGGTAAGGAACATGCGGTCACCGTGACGCATGAAGGTCTGCGCGATGGCGGGCGAGCCCGGGTAGCTTGTTTCGCCGTGCGTGGCCCGGAAATCATTGATGAGTTTCAGGTAACGCGCGGCAGCACTGTCTTTTTTGCTGGCAAGGTCAATCGCGGTGATACCGGTCTGGTGCTCTTTGGTTTTTTCAGCCTCTGTGCTCGCGAGATCGTAGATCCCGCGTCCGGCATGGCTGTCATAGAAGCTGAAGGACGATGTGCCTGCGCTCAAATGCTCAAGCGCGAGCATGAGGGCGAGGTGCTTGTGCACATCCGCGAAATTGCCCGCGTGGTAGATATGTTGGTAACTCAGCATTTGGCTTCCTTTATTCTGCCAGCAGTTCGGCAGCGATTTCCTTGAACGGGCGACTGTCGTCCGCAAGCATGGCAGCAGGCACTTTTATACGCGCTGCAATCAGTTTTTTAGCGTTCATGAATTCGGCGATACGGCCCACGCAGTCCGCCGCGATGATCGCACCGTCCTTCATATAGAAAAACGCGACCGAGCGGTCGAGTGGGTCACCACGCACTACCAGTGTATCATAGCCGGTGGATAGCCCCGCGATTTGGAGTTTCAGGCCGTATTGGTCTGACCAGAACCATGGCAGGCTGTCGTAATGCGCATCCTCGCCCATCATATGTTCGACTGCGACTTTGGCTTGGTCGACAGCATTTTGCACGGATTCGAGGCGCATCTCGCGGCCATAAAACGTATGTTTGAACCAGCTGACATCGCCCACGGCATAGATATCAGGGGCTGTCGTCTGGCAGTGCTCGTTCACAGATATGCCCGCTTCTGTTGCACCCAGTCCCGCTGCGATGGCAAGCTCGGCGTTTGGTATAAGGCCAATGCCAGCAACAATCATATCGGCTTCGAAACGTTTACCGCTGGCGGTGATGACAGCGCTTGCGCGGTCAGTGCCTTCGATTTCAGCGACCATTTCGCCGGTGAGAATATTGACACCTTCTTCGCTGTGCAGATGGGTGTAAAACTCGGACACTTCAGGTGCGACCACACGGGCAAGAATACGGTCAGCCGCCTCAATTACGGTCACATGTTTACCTGCCTTGCGCGCAACGGCCGCGACCTCAAGGCCGATGTAACCACCGCCCACAATCAGCACATGACGCGCAGATGTGAATTCACCGCGCATGGCGTCTGTATCGGTCATGGTGCGCACATAATGGATGCCGGCGAGGTTCGCGCCTTTGCAGTCAAGCCGTCGGGCGCGGCCACCAAGGGCTAGAATGAGCTTGTCATAGCCGATGACCTCACCGTCGGCCAGGGTGACGGTCTTGCCGTCACGATCGATTGCCGTGGCGCGCACGCCAAGCTTCAGGTTGATACCGGCAGCTTCATACGCTTGCTCGCGCAGGATCGGCAGCCGTTCGGCGGTAATCTCGCCGGACAGATACATCTTCGAGAGCGGCGGGCGCTGGTAGGGTACGACCGGCTCATCACTGATGAGCGTCACCTCACCCTCGAATTTCTTCATCCTGAGTGAAGTGGCGATTTGTGCGGCAGCGTGGCCGCCGCCAATAATGACAAGCCGGGTCATACGTTTTTACCTATGTGTTCAAAAACCTTTGAGTGGCAGGTGTTCCGGCCGCCTCAACCAGTTATCTGCCGGATAATGGGCCGCGCCGTCAATCACATGCAGCGTGTAGGCATGCCGGGACTTGTCCGACCGGTTGGCGGAAGACATGTGCGGGAACAGCCCGCCGAACACCAGAACGGTACCCTTGGGCGCCGGTAGTGGCACCTTTTTGTCTTCATCAAACGGGGTGTCATCAAGCGTTTCGGTGTAGGTGCTATCACCGCCCGGCGTACGGCGGAAGGCCGCGCGCACGCCGCCCGTCTTGTGGCCGCCGGGAATGCCGTACAGGCAGCCGTTCTCCGTTGTCGCATCCTCAAGGGCAACCCAGATACCTAGGCAGGTTTCAGGTTCGGTACGCAGGTAGGTTGCGTCCTGGTGGCAGACCACCTCGCCACCAATATGCGGTTGCTTAAAGATATACATGGACTGAAGTGGCAGCGGCTGCTTGTGACCAAGCCCTTCACAAATGGTGCGGAAAGCCTCCTGTCGCGCGAAGGCAGAGAAGGTCTCGTCGGTGTCATGCATGGCATGACCAACCTTGTTGAGCGCAAGTTCCTTGGGTTTGGTGATATTGCCGTCAGCGTCAAAAGCTTCTTCCTCAAGGAAGAAACGTGTCTCATGGCCGGACTGAAGGAAATACTGGTCCTGTGCGTGGGCCTCAGAGGTGCTTGAGAAAACGGACCTGTGGGCGCTGACATCAAAGTCCGTGACCATGTCTGCCATGTGCTTCCTGAGGCTGTCGCATGCGGCTTCGCTTACGAGGCCGTCGAGGACCAATACACCGTCTCTCTCAAAGGCTTCCCGCATCTCGGGGGTAATGCCTTTAAAGCTGCTCGCATCAAAACGAGGGATCATCTCCTGCTCCTGGATGGTTCCCAGCCCGCCGATTGGACACGTCGTCCCACGGAGGTTGATTTAGGCCGGGTTCCTGATTGCGATAAAATGCACAGGTCTTGCGCACCGTCAAGCCTTGCAGGGTGCGTGTGTGTGGGCTAGGTGAGAGAGGAGAGTTCTTTCCCTGGGGGATGTCCATGACCATCTTTGAAATCGCTATGTTGGCGGGTGTTGCACTGCTTGTTTTGCTTGTGCTCTTTCTGTTCACGCGCCTGTCGGCACTGAAAAACGAGCTTTCAAGCGGCGAGATGGATGGGCAGTTGATCCGAATCGATGGCCGCCTTGGCGATATGGCCGCCAGCGCTGAGCGGCGTGAGCAGGCGTCGCGGACCGAACTGATGGGTCAGCTCCGTGAAAACCGGGAAGAGATGGGAAAGGCGATTGCTGCGCTTTCTGAGACCGTGCGCAAACTGGGCGCGGATCAGGGCGCACAGCAGCAGCAGTTCCGCGACAAGCTTGACGAAAAGATGAAAGAGCTGCGCGTCGAGAATAGCCAGAAGCTTGATGAGATGCGCCGCACCGTGGACGAGAAGCTGCAAACGACGCTCGAAAAGCGCCTGAGCGAGAGCTTCAAGACAGTGTCCGAACGGCTGGAGCAGGTGCACAAGGGGCTTGGTGAGATGCAGACCCTTGCATCCGGAGTAGGTGACCTCAAACGCGTGCTCACCAACGTGAAGTCGCGTGGAACATTTGGCGAAGTCCAGCTAGGTCTGCTGATTGAAGATATTCTGACCCCCAACCAGTTTGTTGCAAACTATGACTGCGGGAAGAACAGTGGCCATGTGGAGTTTGGCATCCGTATGCCCGGCACATCAGAAGAAATATACTTGCCGGTGGACGCCAAGTTCCCAACCGAAGACTACGAGCGTCTGCTGACCGCTGTAGAGGCAGGTGACAGCGACGGCATTGCGTCTGCGCAGAAACTGCTGGTTAGCAGGGTTAGGGGCTTCGCAAAGGATGTGGCGACGAAATACATCAATCCACCCCACACAACGCCGTCAGCAATACTGTTTTTGCCGACAGAAGGCCTATATGCCGAAATGCTACGGGTGCCAGGCTTTGTTGAGAGCATCCAGCGTGAACTCGCGGTGACCATTACGGGGCCAACCAATTTTCAGGTACTTCTGACTACGTTCCGCATGGGCTTCCAGCAGATGGCCATGCAAGAGCATGCCGCCGAAGTTTGGCGAGTACTCGGTGCGGTCAAGCGCGAGTTTGAGAAATACGGTGAGCAAATCAGTGCAATGGGCAAGAATGTCAATGCCATGGAAAAGCATATCGAGAAGCTTGAAACCCGTAAGAATGTGATGCTGCGTGCGCTTAAGAACGTGCAGGCGGTGGAAGACGGAACAGCCGCAGAGCTGCTGGAAGATGACAGCGGTTACGAACAGAAATAGCGCTCGCCTTACATAGTTGACCAAGGTCAAAGCGGTATCGCCTGTACCTGTGCATGTTGCTTACATAAGAAACTGCGAAAGGAACGGGCGATGAGCCATACCCCCCATGAACTCAAGGAAGACTTCCCCGAGTTTGCTGAAGCCATCCACAATCTCAAGGAAAGTGACGCACACTTTCGCCGCTTGTTCGACGAATATCACAGCGTGAACCGAGCTGTGCATCGGCTCGAGATTGGTGAAGATCATGCGTCTCAGTTTGATGAGGAAGCACTCCGCAAGGAACGCATCAAGCTCAAGGATGAAATTTATGCGCTGCTGAAAGCGGCCTGAGGGGGCTAGTTCAGGCGCGCGGGAAAGGGCGGTGCGGGTGGCGCCGCCCTTTCTTTTTATGATTTTTTCTCAAGAAGTTAGTGCACCTGAATTCTAAAATTTTAAGTAATGGGGCCCTGATGGTCGGTCATGACTTGATGCCATTGACCATTGTCAAGATATCGGCTGCCTCACCTCTGTAGATTGCCTGCCGTTGGGTAGTCGAGAGGTAGTAAAATGCGTTACATTCCGTTCAAGATCCTGGAAGAAATTCCAGGTAAAGAACCAAGGTTCTGGTCCCTTATCTGTTCCGACCAGCATTTCTACAGGGTCACACGGGCCTATAACACACTGAACCAGCTTATTTGCAGCATCGAGGCAGAAGGTGGCCGGGATGGCACCTTTGACCTGAATGGGCTCAGGAAAGAGCGGGTACGGCTCAAGGACGAAATATTCTACATGCTCACCCACTGAAGCCGCGTATCGCACCGCGCTCCGGCATTGTGGCACAACCGTGTCACAAATTGCGGTGAACGGTGCGATAAATGAGGTGAGGCCCATTGAAAAGAAAAAGCCTAAACACTAAATTAAGCATGTAGCCGGGAGCAAAGACTCCACTCAATAAGACGGCGACAAACGACAGTAACAACAAAGTGCCGCGCAGCAAAAACAAGCGGTACGCATAGCTGAAGCAGAAAACTGCATTTACAGCGAGGAGATAGACATGTTTACCGAATTCATGCGCGATGCGGGCTCCCGTTCCGTCGCCACCCATATCCCAGCCTCAAGTCCGCGGGCAGATACCCGCACCTGGCGTCGCAAGCGGCGTTCAGTAAGGCTGGCACGCGTTCCGTTCGCAGCCTAAGCGGAAGAGCTTTGAACCCGCTGTTGTATTTAGCTTAAGTCTCTGTGCATCGACGCGTTAGAGCAGCAGCAGGTTCCGGTCGGGCAGGGGTGCGGACGATACCCCCTGACCCTAGCCCCAAGCGCCCATCCCGGCCCGGCCAACCTTATCTGTTTTGAGTACCCACACGTTTTGAGTTGAGAGCGTGCGCGAGCCGCTCTGCTATTCTTTCCTAAACCTACCCAAGCACTGATAGGCGTTCCTCTGTTCCCTGGGGAGCGCCTTCTTTTTTTATTTTATGGTTAACGGAAATTAATGATTTGCCTGCCAGTCATCGATGGCGAGGATGATGATGCGGGAAATATCGCCGCGCACGCCTTCAAAGGGATAGAGGTGACCGTCAAAGCGATACAGCCTGCCATTCTCAAGCTCATATTCATCCGAGGTGCGATTGACGATGCGGTCGTCCGTAGCTTGGTTGAAGTTGTGGACATAGGCCTCGTATTTGCCGCCGGTATCCAGTTCATCAAGGCACAAGCCCGTGATGTCGCGGCCATAAGCCGCAACGACTGACGTACCAGCAAGACGGTAGCGGAACCGCCGCGGATGGTTTTCCACCTGCACCAGCGACATATAGGGTAATGCTTCGTCTGGAACGTCATTGATATTGAAGTCGAGGAAGCGCGGCACTTCACGATCGCCCTTCAGGCGACGCCAATACCGGTCAAAAGCTTTGGCAATCGGGTGCATATCCAATATGGTCCGCATTGTTGGGGCTTGGGTGACAGAATGCCTAATGGGCGCATGAATGGTCAAGGCTGACATCCTCGTAATCCGTACCCCCAGACAACTCATACGTACGGTGCAGCGACATGGATTTATTTGAACATAATGGCATCGATATGACCAGCGGCCCGGACTGGCGGTTTGAGGCTGCACTCGCGCGTGAAGGCTTCGATGTTGTGTGCGGGGTGGATGAAGTGGGGCGCGGCCCGCTTGCAGGACCTGTAGTCGCTGCGGCCGTCATTCTTGACCAGGCGCGCGTACCTGAAGGGCTCAATGACAGCAAGAAGCTGAGCGAGAAGAAGCGCGAAGGCCTTTATGATGCGATCCATGAAATGGCCGTCGCGGTATCAATTGCTGAAGCCAGTGTCGCGGAAATTGACGAGATCAACATCCTGGAAGCTTCCATGCTGGCGATGCGTCGCGCGGTGAGTGGGCTTGCCCATGTGCCGCAGGCGGCATTGGTGGACGGCAACCGTGCGCCCGGCCTCAAGATGCCGACGCGGACGATCATCAAGGGGGACGGGCGGTCACTTTCCATCGCAGCGGCGAGTATTGTCGCGAAAGTTTTTCGCGACCGCATGATGAAAAAACTCGGCGAAGATCACCCTGAATACGGCTGGGCATCAAACGCAGGATATGGTGTTGCGAAACATTTGGCTGCACTACGGCTTGTGGGTGTGACGCCTCATCACCGAAAATCTTTTGCGCCGATTCGGCAGATTCTGAATGAAGAATAGCTTATAACTAACTGATTCATATTAAAGAATCGCTTGACGCCGAATCGAGTCGGAATCATAATCTCCTCAACAACTCGCCGGAATTTGAGCAAAAATGCCGCCCATAGGGCAATTCCGGTCGGTGGCTCCAGGGACGGGGCCCGCAGCTTGGGACGGAGAAAATAGATGGCTGAAGCAAAGAGCGCGACCCGCACGGGTGGCGGGCTTAAAACGCTGCCTTTGAACAAGATTGTTCAGGGCGATTGTATCGATGTAATGAATGCGCTGCCCGAAAAGTCGGTCGACGTTATTTTTGCAGACCCACCCTATAACATGCAGCTCAAGGAAACGCTGTCGCGCCCCGATAACTCGAAGGTCGACGGTGTGCATGACGCTTGGGACAAGTTCGCAAGCTTCAATGCCTATGACGAATTTACCTACCGCTGGCTGGCGGCCGCGCGCCGTATCCTCAAGGACAACGGCACCATTTGGGTCATTGGCTCCTACCACAACATTTTCCGCGTTGGCACCGCGCTTCAGAACCTTGAGTACTGGGTGCTCAATGATGTGATCTGGCGCAAGTCGAACCCGATGCCGAATTTCCGCGGTACGCGTTTCACAAACGCGCATGAGACGCTCATCTGGGCTGCGAAGTCTGCGGACAAGGGCGGCTACACGTTCAACTATGACGCCATGAAAGCCATGAACGACGACACGCAGATGCGGTCCGACTGGACCCTGCCGATCTGTTCTGGCGGCGAGCGCCTCAAAAACGGTGACAAAAAAGCTCACGCGACGCAGAAGCCGGAATCGCTTCTTTACCGTGTGCTGATGTCCTCCACCAAACCGGGTGACGTGGTGCTTGATCCATTCTTTGGTACAGGCACTACCGGCGCTGTCGCCAAAATGCTGGGCCGCAACTATATCGGTATCGAGCGTGAGACCGACTATATCAAGGTTGCGCGTGACCGTATTGCAGGCGTTGAGCAACTGGACGATGAAGCGCTTGGCTATACTGAGAGCAAACGCAGCCAGCCGCGTATTCCATTTGGTTCCATTGTTGAGCGGGGTCTCATCAAGCCGGGCACCACGCTTTTTGACAGCAACCGCCGCTATGCCGCGCGTGTACGCACCGACGGCACCTTGATTGCCGATGCCGAGAAGGGCTCCATCCACAAGGTGGGTGCAAGCGTTCAGGGCGCGCCGGCGTGCAATGGCTGGACCTTCTGGCACGTTGAGAAAAAAGGCGAGCTGATGCCGATTGATGTGTTCCGCCAGCAGGTTCGTGCAGAACTTAATTAGAAAACGGATTGGTGCCGGGCGCAGCACCTGCTTTGGCGGGTGCCAAGCGGGCGGGGTTTGAAGCATGAAAATTTACCTTCATATCGGGACCCACAAAACCGGCACCACCTCTATTCAGCACTTTGCCGAGGACAATATTGATCTGCTCGCTGAGCACGGCATCTACTGGCCCAGAACCCGTGAGTTGAAGAATACGAGCCGCCAGCATTCACTGCTGTGGCGGATGCTGCAGGCAGGCGAGGAAGCGAAGGTCGCAGACTTCGTGGCACGTGCCATCGCTCGCGCACAGAAAGAGGGTGCGCATAGCATCCTCTTCTCTGGTGAAGGCTTTTGCCACGCCTCTGAGGCAGAATCGGCTTCATTTATGAAGTTGCTGGATGGCCATGACGTGGAGGTTATTGTCTACTTCCGCAACGTATTCGACTACGCCCGCAGTGCTTTCACTCAGAACCTCAAATATGCAAGCCGCAGGCCGCGACCTGAAATTCTCCATCGGGCCATCCAACGAAGCCTTGACTACACGGCAATCATTGAACTTTGGCAAAAGGTGGTGCCGGGCGGCGCCGTTGAGGTCCGCAGCTATGATGAGGAAAAGAAGGAGCTGGTGCCTGCCTTTTTTGATCGTCTCGGGGTGCCTGCAGCACTTGTCGCCTCAAAATTAAAACCGTCCGCGAACCAGAGCATTGATCCGACCATCCATATGCTGCTTGCAAGTGTCGGTTCCGACGATACGGGCGGCGACTTTGGCCGGAGCCGGGACGCTTATTTCCAAAGTTTCAAGGGGCCGGGCATTCAATCCCCCATGGTGTGGGACATTGTCGCTAGCCTCTGTGTGGGGGCTGATGCCAAGATGGCACATCCTCTATTGGCCCCGTTTCGTGAATGGTTGCTCAAGGCACCAGACAAGCCAAATCGTCCAAGCACTGCAGAGCAGGCCGCCTATTTCGCGTCCCTTGCAAAATTTTCCCGGCGTATGGTACGGCGTAAACGCTTTGAGGCCAGCGCCCTTTTTCCGCTTTGGCTCCGCCTGAAGGGTAAGCGGCGGCCTACATGATGTTACCTCCGGCCGTGTGGATGCCCGTCCGCGCGGCTGATCCAGGCGCTCTCCCTGCCCGGGGAGGGCGCCTTTTCTTTGCGCCCAAGGCTTTCGTCCTATAAGGAGGATGAAATTTAAAAGGATTGGCTCGCGATATTGGGGCAAAAATGAAAATCTACCTTCACATCGGTACACATAAAACCGGTACGACCGCTATTCAGTCGTTAATTTTCCGCAATAGCGATTTCCTTGCGGAACACGGTATTTTTGTTCCCAAAGTTGACCGGGAGGCCTACAGGCGTGGTCTTGCAGATGTTGCAGTTTTGCTCAGACAGGGCCAGTTTGAGGAAGTGCGGGATTTCATTCACGCGTGTGTTCGAGAAGCAGAAGCGTCTGGTGCGCGCGTATTGTTAATCTCCAGTGAGGAATTTTCTACCGCGGCACCGCAACACATTGAGGCCCTCGCACAAATCCTGAAACCCTTTGATGTCGAGGTTATTCTCTATCTCAGGAATGTTTATGAGTATGCACTTAGCCTATGCGGGGAGCAGATCAAAAGACCAGGCTCAGTCCGGCGGTATGAAGCCCTCGCGTATGAGGTGACGAGCCGCCTGAACTACACTGAGCTTCTCTCCAGATGGGAAGCCAGTTTCGGGACGGAAAAGCTTGATGTCCGGTGTTATGACGACGTACGGACATCGCTGCTTGAAACTTTTTACGGCCACCTTGGTGTGCCCGCGGATGCTCTTGATGCACTTATCGAGCGTCGGTCCTTCGAGAAGAACAAAAGTATCGATATGGCAACGCAGTTGATGTTGTCTGTCGTAAACATCAACTCTGACATGGGCAAGCTCGTTCGTTCAAACGAGGTCTATGACGCGGCGTTTTCAGATTTTCACTATGTGCCGCCTATGCTCGCCAATATCGCCCGAATGTTTTGCCGGGCAGAGTTCATGGATTTCAGTCATCCTCGGCTCGCGCCCTTCGTTGATACCCTGACCAGGCCAATCCCTGAGATGGAAGAGACCGAGGAAGAGAAAATCGAGTATCTGGAACGTCTAGGATTGTTCGCACTCAAGCTCGCGGCAGAGCGGCGAGGGCAGCGCAGGTGGCGCCAAAAAATTCGTGATTTCATTCGAGTGGGTAAAGCTGCCTCTCAAGACACGCCTGTCCGCGGCAGAAAGAAGAAGCCGAAGAAGCAAAGATAGTGCGGTGTCGTTGAAGCGAAAGGCCTGGGGTCTCGTCCGTGACGAGGGGAGCCTGACTGGCAACAGGCCTACAATTTTGCATTCACAATCTTTTCTAATCCATATTGATTTTGCGCCCGATATCCCGACATGATTTCCATCACCGGATATTTGTGTGGCCCTTCGGTCGCCCCGGTCTGGCGGCGGCCTCAAGGCCATACGCCTATTGTTTGTTCGGAGACAAGAATGAGCAAAGAACGCAGTGCGAAAAAAGAAGTGAAGAAAAAACCGCTTCTCGACAAGAAAGCAAAAAAGGCAGCAAAGGCCGGCAAAAAATCGCCGAGCTATCTGGAAGCCTGATCGCTCTTCTGTGACGCAAGAAAATGGGCCGCCAACGCGGCCCATTTTTCTTTCCAGCCCCATAATCATTGCCAATACACGTAAAAGGCGTATCTTTTAACCTAAAGGCTGGGCTTTTGGGGGGAATATGCTCGACTTTCTCAATATGTACGACAACGCCTTTTTACGCAGGAGGGATGGGCATCTGCTGTTTCTCCGTTCGTGGCGGCGGGGCTATCAGGTGAGTGAGGCGGAGCGACAGAAACTCACAAAGTGTCTGGGTCCACTTACCGCCTTTGCATTCTTTGGTGTCGTCGCACATATGCCACTTTGTGTGGCATTTGGTGACCGGTTGCATCTGCCAGATCTGTTGGTACCTTTTGTCATTATCATCCCTTGGCTCTGTCTTGTCTCAGGGGTGTCAATTTTAGTGCTGCGCTCTGTTCTGCGCGGCAGGCCGGTCGTGGCAACGGGCATGACATTTCAGGAATACTGGAACCGGGCGTGGCAGCTAATGTCGCTTGGGCCGTTCCTCCTGATGCTTGTGGGTGGCATGCTGGTGCAGATGCTGGTGCTTGGCGTGCTGGAGGGCAGCACGGTCGCGAGTTTCATCTCCCTTGCCGCCTTCCTTGGTGTGTTGATCCCGGAGCATCTGCGCTGCAGCGCACGCATGCGCAATTGGCCACAGGTCGACTGACCGCTACAACTTCGGCACAATCATCAGCATTTTGCGGAATACCGTTGGCAGGCCAACCTCATCAAGGGCGTCAATCGGATGCCAGAAGCCATTTTCGACATTGTGGCGCGCGCTGGCTTTCGCGGCCACCAGTCGCGTTTCCAGGTGGAAGTGGGTGAAGGTATGTTTCGCCACCCCTTCAACCGGCTTCCAATAGTCATTGGTAGGTACGTGCGTTAACCACTCGTCTTTACCGGGGAATTTGGTGCGTTCTGTCCACGGTGTGGAGAATAGGCCGGGCATACCACCCAATAAGCCTTTTGGCTCACGCCGTTCCAGAAGCACATGGCCGTCGTGCACTAACCAGAAGGAGACCGCCCGCCGGGTCGGCTTTACTTTCTTGGGTGCTTTGACGGGGTATGTCTCCATATCCCCTTCGGCTTTTGCAGCACAGTCGCGGTTCAAAGGGCACAGCAGGCATTTGGGCTTCTTCGGTGTGCATACGCCGGAGCCAAGGTCCATCATGGCTTGGGCGAAATCACCCGCGCGCTCCGTCGGGGTGATGTCTGCAGTGTGGGCCTTGATGGCTTTTTTCGCGCCGGGCAGCGGTTCCGCAATGCGGAAAAGTCGGCTGACCACCCGCTCCACATTGCCGTCAACAACAGCCGCGCTTTCACCAAACGCAATCGCCGCGATGGCTGCCGCCGTATAGTCGCCGATGCCGGGAAGTTTGCGCAGTTCTACCTCCGTTTCCGGGAACCGGCCACCGTGCGTCTGCGCAACAACTGTCGCACATTTGTGCAAATTGCGCGCACGGGCGTAGTAGCCAAGGCCCGCCCATTCCACAAGCACATCCTCAAGTGGGCTCGCCGCTAGCGTCTCCACCGTGGGCCAGCGTTCGAGGAATTTGGCGAAATAGCCTTTAACGGTCGTAACAGTGGTTTGCTGCAGCATGATCTCAGACAGCCAGACGTGATAGGGCTCGGCCCGCTCGCCAGGCGCAGCGCGCCATGGCAGTGTGCGTCGGTTTGCGTCATACCAGTCGAGAAGTTTGTCGGCGATACTCATGATCACAAGGCGCTGAAGTCCACGGTTTCTCCTTGCCCGCTAACCGGGCATCAGGTAGCACAGGACCATAGCGCCGCGCTTGCAGCTTGCAAGTAAAATGGCAGCAGGTTTGAGGGGAATGTAATCGTGGCAGCCGCGAAAGCGAAAGGCAGTAAGAAGGACGACGGGCAGAAAGCGTCCGACCGTCTTCGGCGCACGTCTTCCGCATCAAGTGTTGCACGCTCTTTCCTCTCTGGTGCTATTCGCAAAAAAGGTTTCGCCCAGGTTGAGGTGATCACGCGCTGGCCACATATCGTGGGTCCTGATCTTGCCGACAGCACCGTGCCAATTGACCTTCGTTTTCCGCGGGGGGAGCGTATGGGGGCCACGCTTGTTGTGCGCTGTGAGGGCGCGTTTGCACCGCTTCTTACCCACAAGGCAACGCGGGTGATCGAGATGGTCAACAGCTTCTTCGGATATGCGGCTGTGGCCAAGCTTGAGGTGAGGCAGGGGCCATTGCCGCGCAAGCGCGACCGTCGGCCGATCGCCAAAGCGCCGCTGAGTGCAGATGCCAAACGCAATTTGACCACACTTGTGGGTGATGGGGAGTTGAGCCCGCTTCGCGAAGCGGTTAAAAGCCTAGGGGAATATGTCCTCTCGGGCGCGAAAAAAGACAAATAACGATTGGGAAGATTCGTGACATATAAAGCAGTGATCACCGCCGTCCTTCTGGCCTTTGCGCCTGCCGTCTTTGCGCAGGATCATGATCATGACCACAAGCCGGGGGAGACCCACGAAGCTGTCGAGGATGATGGCATCGGCGTCCGCGGTGAGCTCGTTTATGGCGAGAAAACTGCAAAAGTTGAAGTGATGGAATACGGGTCATTTACCTGCCCGCACTGTGCTCGCTTCACCTCCGAAATTTTCCCCAAGCTCAAAGCTGACTTTATCGACACCGGCAAAGTGCGCTTCATTTTCCGGAACTTCGTGCGCGACCGCTATGACATGGCGGTTGCTGCCATCAGCCGCTGCACGGCAGGGCCGGCTGAGACCAAAGAGCTGACGGAAGTTTTCTTCCAGCGCCAGAATGATTGGGTTCGTGCGAATAACCCTTATGAGGTTATGGCAGAAATCGCGGTCGAACACGGCCTGAGCAAGGACAAGCTTGGCGACTGTATTTCCTCGCGCAGCTTGCAGGAGCATTTGGTCGAGATGCGCAATTTCGGCATTGAAAGCTACCAGATTGATGAGGTGCCGACGCTTTTTGTGAACGGCGCCAAGATCAAAGGCTACTCCTATGAGGCCCTGAAGGAAGCGATTGAAGCTGCTAAGTAAAGTGGCCTTTGGTAGCCATCGGCTGGCGGCCAAAAAAGACTCGTCATCACAAGATTTGCAATGTAAACACAATATATAGTGGGTGGAGATATTATGAGCTACAACAGAAGCGCATTTGTTCGCTATGCTTTCGGTGCCTCGATGGCGCTTATGCTGGCTGCATGCGGGGACAGCAGCGAAACCGGTACGACGGGCGGCGCCAAATTTGACATGCCGGCGACCGAGCTTACCGCTGAGCAGGCCGCGGCCGAAGGCACATGGGGCGACATTGTATACGGTGACCCGAACGCGCCGGTTACCGTGGTAGAATATGCGTCGCTCACCTGTCCGCACTGTGCGACTTTTTCGAAAGAGCATTTCCCGGAATTCAAGAAGAAATACATTGATACCGGCAAAGTGAAGCTCCTCTACCGGAACTTCATCATGAACCGGGTTGACCTTATGGCGTCTGCTGTTGCGCGCTGCGGCGACATGGAAGTGACGCAGAAGCTGATGAGCGTATTCTTCGCACGCCAGTATGACTGGGCGCGGTCCGAGAACCCAGTTGATGAACTGGCATCGCTTGCGCGCCGGGTTGGTATCAGCCGTACCGAGTTTGACAAGTGCGTGAACAACAAGGAAATGCACAAGCATCTAATGGCGCTCACCAAAACTGCGGTGGACGACTATCAGGTGAATTCCACGCCGAGCTTCTTCGTGAACGGCGAACGTATGGACTTCACCAACTTTGACGATCTTGATGAAAAGCTGACAAAAGCCATCGGCGCGAACTAAGGCGCGTCGCAGACGTAGCGGGAGGGGTGCCCGCTACGGCTTTTGTGTTTAGGGGGAGCATCAGCCGCCATGCGGTTTTCGCGTCTGCGACTTTCGGGCTTTAAGTCCTTCGTTGACCCGACCGAGCTTCATATCGAGCCCGGGCTGACAGGCGTTGTCGGCCCGAACGGCTGCGGTAAATCCAACCTTCTTGAAGCCATCCGCTGGGTGATGGGTGAAAACCGTGCCAAGTCGCTACGCGGCTCCGGCATGGATGATGTGATTTTCGCGGGCACTGACAAACGTGCGCCCCGTAACATGGCCGAAGTCACCCTCGTGATCGATAACCATGACCGCACCGCCCCTCCTGAATATAACGAAGAAGACACCATTGAGGTCACACGCCGGATCGAGCGGGAGAGCGGCTCCGCTTACCGCATCAACGGTAAGGATGTGCGGCAAAAGGATGTGCAGCTTCTATTCGCTGACGCCGCCACAGGCGCACATTCGCCTGCGCTTGTAAGCCAGGGCCGCATTGGTGCGCTGATTAACGCGAAGCCGCAGGACCGCCGTGCGATCCTTGAGGAAGCCGCCGGCATTTCCGGCCTTCATACCCGCCGCAAGGAGGCAGAGAGCCGCCTGCGGGGTGCCGAGGGCAATCTCACGCGACTTCAGGATGTTATTCAGGGCATGGAAAGCCAGGTACAGAACCTGAAGCGCCAAGCCAAACAGGCTGTACGCTATCGCAGTATTTCTGGCGATATCCGGCAAGCTGAAGCCAGCCTCCTGTACATCAAATGGAAGGTCGCGTCCGAGGACGTTATCAATCTTGAACGTACCCTGCGTGAGGCGGAACGCGCGGCAGGTGAAGTGACGGAGATTGTTGCGCGCCTTTCCAAGGAGCAGGCGGAATTTGCAGCTGCGCTGCCGCCACTGCGTGAAGCAGACGCAGAGGCGGCCGCAAAACTCCAGCGCCTGACAATCGAACGCGAGAACCTCGAGAAAGAAGCCGAGCGCCGCAAGGAAGCCGCGAGCAACCTGCGTGCAAGCCTTGAGCAAATCGCCGCGGACCGAGCGCGGGAGCAGGATATCTCCGGCGACGCAACAGCGGCTGTCGAGCGACTGCGGGCCGAGCGGGAGCGGCTGGAGAAAGCCCGCGACAGCGAAAAGGCCAATGAGGTCAAGGCGCGGGAAGCGCTCGATTCGGCGGCAAAAGCCGCGAATGCGGGCGAATCGGAATTTGACACCTTGTCAGAGCAGGCAGCCCAGGCGCGCGCGCGCCGCTCGAGCCTTGAAAGCGATAAGCTCGCCATTGCCCGCCGGACCGATCAACTGATTGCAGAACAGGAACGCCTGAAGGGCGAAATGGCAGCGATCACGGCGGAAGACGAAGTGCTTTCCGCACTCAAATCCGCGGAGGAAGCCGTTGCCAAAGGTGAAGAACGGCTGACGCACGCCACAGACGCGCTTGCGAGTGCAGAGGCTGCGACCCAGCAGGCCCGCGCGAGCCGCAGCGATGCCGACGCCGTGAAGTCGGAGCATGAGGGCAGGGTGAAAACCCTTACGGGCGAGGTATCCAGCCTGCGCCGCATGTTTGAAAATGACGGCGAGGGCGACGAAAGTCCTGTGTCAATGGACGTTCGGGCGGAACCGGGGTTCGAGATTGCCGTTGGCGCGGCGCTTGGTGATGACGCTGAGGCCGGCATAGCGGTCGGTGCGTCGCGCTTTTGGACAGCACGGAACGCCTTGGAGGCACCCGCATGGCCTGACGGCGTTACATCGCTTGCGCCGCATGTGCAGGAGGCGCCGGAGGTGCTCGCGCGGCGCATTGCTTACACCGGTTTACTGCAAGACGGTGCGGATGGTGACCGCGCCGCCGCAGGCCTCAAACCCGGCCAGACCTTGGTGTCGAAAGATGGCGCACTGTGGCGCTGGGATGGTTTTTGCCAGCGCGCAGGCGCGCCCAGCGAAGCCGCTATCCGGCTGGAACGTCGCAACCGCCTGACAGCGCTTGAGGCGCAATTGGCCGACGCGGAGAAGAAGGCCGAGACAGCTGCGGTTGCGGCAATTGCAGCATCGGACGCACATCAAAAGGCACGCGATGCGGAAGCTGCGCAGCGGCAAGTGCGCAGCGATGCTGAAAAAGCACTTGGCGACGCGCGGCGTGCCCATGTGGCGGCGGAGCAGGAGGCCAGCAGGCGTGCAAGCAAGGTTTCCATGCTCAAGGACACATTGGCGCGTCTCGCGGAAGAAGAGAAAGAAAGTCTCGCCCGGCAGGCCGCCATTGATGCCAAAGTGGCGGAACTGCCGCAAAACGCCAAGCTTGAGGAAGAACTGCAGGCCATGCGCGCCCGCGTGGAAGCGCTGCGTTCCGACCTCAGTCACGCGCGCGCAGCCTACGACAGCCTGCGGCGCGAAGCGGATGTTAGGAACGACCGTCTGAGCGCGATCAGGACCGAATCGGGCGCGTGGGAGCTCAGGGTCAAAAGCGCGGCCAAGCAGATTGCAGCACTTGATGAACGGCAGGCTGAGACTGAAAAGCAGCTCGCCGCCGCTGAAGCCAGCCCGGAAGATATTGAGAACCGTAGGCAGGCGCTTTTGAGTGCGCTTGAGATTGCGGACAATGAACGCAAGGACACAAGTGATAAGCTGCGTGCCGCTGAGGCTGCCTTGGCGGAGCGCGATAAGGCGTTGAAGGAAACCAGCGAAGGGCAGGCAAGCGCGCGTGAACGGCAAATCCGCGCCGAAGCCGCTGTTGAAAACGCAGTCAACCGCCGCAAGGATATCGCGAGCCAGATCGGCGAACGCTTTGAGTGCGCGCCCACCCATCTCCTTGAAAAGGTAGGGCTTGAGGCAAGCGACAGCCTACCGGACGCCAGCGTGCTTGAGCATAACCTTGAGAAGCTGAAGCGTGAACGCGACCGCCTTGGTGCAGTTAATTTGCGCGCCGATGAAGAACTGACGGAAATTGACGAACAGCTGACGCACCTTACAGGGGAGCGCGCGGATCTTGAAAATGCCATCGCACGGTTGCGCACTGCCATTGGCAACCTTAACCGCGAGGGACGCACGCGGCTGCTAGCGGCTTTCGATGTGGTGAACAATCACTTCGGTGAACTGTTCAAAAGCCTGTTCGGCGGCGGCGAAGCGCACCTTGAGTTGACCGAATCCGATGACCCGCTTGAGGCCGGCCTTGAGATTTTTGCGAGCCCACCGGGCAAGCGGCTGCAGGCTCTGTCGCTCCTGTCAGGTGGGGAGCAGGCGCTGACAGCACTTTCCCTTATTTTTGCGGTGTTTATCACTAACCCGGCCCCCATCTGCGTGCTTGATGAGGTGGACGCACCGCTGGATGATGCGAACGTGGAGCGCTTCTGCAATCTCCTTGACGAGATGACCGACCGCACCGCAACCCGCTTCCTGATCGTGACGCACAACGCAGTGTCGATGGCGCGCATGAAACGGCTGTTTGGTGTGACAATGGCGGAGAGGGGTATTTCCACCCTCGTATCTGTCGACCTAGAGCGTGCTTCGGAAATGCGCGAAGCAGGTTAAGTCGATATTTTTACAAAAATGCAATAAATTCAATGGCTTAACTTATTTCTATTGGTTCTTGACACAGGGTAGGGCGTTCACTATGTTGCAGGCGCCTTTTATGGCACTTCCCCCAAGGGGGAGGTGACCCGGCAGAAACGTAGGTCAAACGCGGTTTCAACAAGGGTTCAGACGCAATGGGGACTGACAATAAAGACCCGGAGCAAAGTTCCTTTGAAGCGCGCTTGAGCCGCGCTCGTCAGAAGGCTCAGGGCTGGGACAGGGACGTAGAACCTTCCCCGCTTGGTAGAGCGCTCACGATGGGTGTTCACATGGTTGTCGGCGTAGTCGTAGGACTGATCCTCGGCGTCAACCTTGATGAATGGCTCGGCACGTCGCCGTTTCTCCTGATTTTGTTTCTGCTTCTGGGATTTGGGGCAGGGCTGCGGAATGTGATCCGCGATGCCATGCGCCTCCAGCGGGAAGCCAACCCTGAGATGGGTGCGGAAGCGCCGAAGAAGGCAGACGAGGCTGATAAAGCCGATAAAGATTGACCAGCGATCCGCATAACGTGGGTTGCCCCAAATAAAGAGATGGTAGCCGTGGCAGGACCTCTTGAGCAGTTTAAAATCACCCCGATCGCCGAAATGGAAGTTGCCGGGGTTGATGCTTCCTTCACCAATAGCTCCCTTTGGATGGTAATTGTGGTGACCGCGCTCACCGTATTCCTCCTTGGTGGCATGCGCCGCAATGCGCTGGTTCCGGGACGCTGGCAGGCCATGGTTGAGATGGCGTACGAATTTGTCGCCAACATGGTGAAAGAGAACGTGGGCCGCGAAGGCAAACAGTTCTTCCCTTTCATCTTCACGCTTTTCATGTTTGTGCTCGGTGGCAACCTTGCTGGTATGCTGCCCTATAGCTTCACCTTCACCAGCCATATCATCGTGACCCTGGCGCTTGCGCTTGTTGTGTTCGTTGGTGTGACGCTTCTCGGTATCGCGAAGCACGGTGTAGGCTTCCTGAAGCTTTTTGTGCCGTCGGGTGTTCCCGCGCCGCTTTACCTGCTGATTGTACCGGTTGAAGTACTTTCCTACTTCACCCGCCCGATCAGCCTGTCGGTGCGTCTGTTCGCCAACATGATGGCAGGCCACATCATGCTGAAAGTGTTCGCCGGTTTTGTCGTCAGCCTTGGTGCTGCCGGTATCCTCGGCGCTGGTGCGGCTGTACTGCCGTTCGCTTTCAACATCTTCCTTGTAGGTCTCGAACTTCTTGTTGCGTTCCTGCAAGCATATGTATTCGCCATCCTTTCCTGTATCTACCTGCATGATGCGCTGCATCCGGCACACTAAGAGACACAGGAAATTCAGAGTTAAACCAGAGATAATCCAAATCTTCTCATAAACGAAGGAAACGAGAAAAATGGACGTTGAAGCTGCAAAAATGATTGGTGCTGGTATCGCAACCCTCGCGCTTGCCGGTGTTGGTATTGGTCTTGGTAACATCTTCGGTAGCTTCCTGTCGGGCGCTCTTCGCAACCCGTCTGCAGCTCCGAAAGTGTTCGGCAACCTGCTGCTCGGCTTCGCACTGACCGAAGCACTCGGCATTTTCGCCCTGCTGATCGCTATCCTGCTTCTCTTCGTCGTTTAATCACGACGTTCTGAGATACAGCCCCGGAAGACTGTTTCCGGGGCAACAGTGAAATGACCACGGGACCCTCAGGGGGTATTCTCGTGGTCCTTCTTAAGCGATAGAGACAAAGCATGGCAGAAACGCACACCGAAGTGGCAGATCACGGGCAAGGTGGCCTTCCACAGTTCGACGCCACGACATTTGAGAGCCAGATCGTCTGGCTGTTCCTGACCTTTATCGTTCTTTTCATCGTTGTGTCGCGCATGGCCCTGCCGCGTGTGACCAAGGTTCTGGAAGAGCGTGAAGAACGCATCGCAACCGACCTCGACACTGCCGAACGCCTCCGCAAGGAAGCTGAGGAAGTCAAGGAAGCTTACGAAGTGTCTGTTGCCGAAGCGCGCAAGAAGGCTCAGGAAACCATCGCTGCTGCGAAGGAAACCATTCAGGCCGATATCGCCAAAGCACAAGCAGAGCTTGACGCGACGCTTGGTGCCAAGGCTGATGAAGCTGAGGCCCGCATCGAGAAAGCACGCGCTGAAGCGCTGGCCGGTATCGGTGAAGTGGCAGGTGAAGTTGCGGCACAGATGGTTGAGAAACTTGGCGGTGTCGATGTCGACGTGGCTGACGCAACCAAGGCTGCCAAAGCAGCCCTCGGCACTGTGAAGGGAGCTTAATCATGGCATCTGGCGTACCCTTTTACATGGACCCGACCTTCTGGGTAGCAGGTTCATTCGCCGTGTTTGTTGGTGGTGTTGTCTGGAAGAAGGCGCACAAGAATATCGCTGCGATGCTCGACGAGCGTTCGGCTGCGATCCGTGCCCAGCTTGACGAAGCGCAAGTGCTGCGTGAGGAGTCCGAGAAGCTCCTGCACGAGTATCAGCGCAAACGCCGCGACGCAGAAAAAGAAGCCGCCGACATGGTGGCTCAAGCGAAAGAAGACGCAAAGATCATGGCGAAAGAAGCGAAAGCTGACATCGAAGCCATGGTTGCCCGTCGCACTCGCGCGGCTGAAGCGAAAATCGCTCAGGCTGAGGCCCATGCGGTAAAAGAAGTTAAAGCAGTTGCGGTCAACGCGGCTGTTGAGGCGGCATCTGCCATCCTTGCTGACAAGCTTAAAGGCAAGGAAGGCGGCGCACTTGTTGACCGCTCGATCACCGAGATGGACAGCAAGCTGCACTAGTTGCTGCTGACGGATTTCAAAGTTCCGAGTATTTAAAGTTCAGAGTTCCAAAACGCTCCGCCTCGTGCGGGGCGTTTTTTTATTGGCCGCGTGCGCTCAGATCGGCTACCCATCAGGCAGATAAGAAGGCGCAAGGCAATGAACAGAGAAGAAGCAGGTAAGTTGATGACATGGGGCACACGCGCATCGGTCGCGGTTGCCTTCACCCTTGTCTGTACCAAGGCTGTGGCCTGGTGGCTCTCAGGCTCTGTTGCCATGCTGGGCTCCATGGCGGATAGTACGCTCGACTTCATGGCGTCGCTGGTGACCCTGTTTGCTGTGCGCCTTGCACTTGTGCCGCCAGATGACGATCACCGTTTCGGTCACGGTAAGGCGGAAGCGCTCGCCGGGCTGTTTCAGGCAGCGATCATGACAGGCTCGGCTGTGTTCCTGACGCTCGAGTCCGTCACAAGGCTATGGGAGCCTGAACTGCCGACAAGCGGCGGGCTGGTGATTGCGGTATCCGCACTTGCTATTGTGCTGTCACTCGTGCTTGTCGCATTCCAGTCCTACGTAATACGGCGCACACGGTCGATTGCGGTGTCGGGTGACCAGCTTCACTACAAGGGTGACCTGCTGCTGAACGCATCGGTCATCGCGTCGGCGATTATCTCCGGCACCGGCTTCCTTTACGCAGATGGCATCTTCGGTCTTCTGATCGCGGGTTATATTTTTGTCGGGGCCCTGGGCATTGTACGGCCTGCGATTGATATGCTCATGGACCGTGAGTTTGATGAGGATGAGCGGGAGCAGATTTTCAATCTGGTGATGGAAAACCGTGACGTGCTCGGCATGCATGGCCTCAAGACCCGCACATCGGGCCGTGACCGCTTCATCCAGATGCATATCGAGGTGCCGGGCAGCATGAGCATTGATGCCGCCCATATGATTGCGGATGAAGTTGAAGCCACACTTGGCGAGCATTTCCCCGACACTGAAATCATTATCCATATGGACCCGCCCAGCCCGCAGTCAGACGCGCTCACTGTGCGGGAACTCATGAGAGAGGAAGACGCATGATCACCATCTTCGGCATAAAGAACTGCGATACGGTCAAGAAAGCCCGTAAGTGGCTGGAAGGTGAAGGTATCGAGCACAAATTCCACGACTTCCGTGCTGACGGTATCGATAGCGGCCTTCTCGCTCCCATGATGGATGTGCTTGGCTATGAGGCGCTTCTGAACACGCGTGGCACCACCTGGCGCAAGCTGGATGATGCTGAGAAAGCGAGCGTGGATGCTGCCAACGCGACTGACCTTATGATCAACTATGAAGCGCTGATCAAGCGTCCGGTTTGGGAGAAGGACGGTGACTACCGCCTTGGCTTCGCCGCCAAGGATATGGACGCGCTTGAAAGCTGGCTGAAAGGCTAGTCACCTGTGGCGGAGATCCCCTTGTATCAGGTTGATGCCTTCACAGACCGCGCCTTCGCCGGCAACCCGGCTGCGGTGTGCGTGTTTGATACCTTCCCGTCAGACGAGGTGCTGCAAGCTATCGCGGCAGAAAATAATTTGGCGGAGACAGCCTTTATCCTCGCGACTGCGCCGGGGCAATATGACCTGCGCTGGTTCACGCCAACGGTTGAGGTGGAGATTTGCGGCCATGCCACGCTCGCGAGCGCGCATGTGGTGTTCACTCATCTTGAGCCTGAGGTTGGCCGTGTCGCTTTCGAGACGCGTTCTGGCACCATGACTGTAACGCGCGTGGAAGGCGGCATGCTATGCCTCGATTTCCCGAACTATGCGCCTGCACCTTTTCCCTGTCCGGAGGGGCTCGGTCGTGCCATGGGCGCGGAACCACAGGCCGTGCTGAAAAGCGAGAAGGGCGACCGTGACCTGTTGCTGGTTTACGCCTCAGCTTCTGAAGTCGCCGCGCTTGCGCCTGACCAACTGGCACTTAAGGCTTTTGCGCCGTGGGGTTTCATCGCGACAGCGCCGGGTGAGGGCGAGGTAGATTTTGTCTCGCGCTGCTTTTTCCCCAATCACGGCATCCCGGAAGACCCGGTGACAGGCTCGGCCCACTGCGTCTCCGCCCCCTATTGGGCGGCACGGCTTGGCAAGAACACATTGCGCGCGCGGCAGATATCCGCCCGTGGTGGTGACCTGTGGCTTGAGGTGTCGCCCGAGCGGGTGAAAATATCCGGTCAGACGGTTGAAGTCATTCGCGGCACGATGACGGTGCCTGCACTTTAGCTTGGCGCTTGCCATCTGCCCGCCTTGCGCTACCATCACATGCGGTGAGGAAACAGGGAGCATTCACATGACCACAGTTCACGACTTCAGTTGCGCACGCCTGAACGGCAAGGAAGAAGACCTAAGCGCCTACAAGGGCAAGGTCCTCCTGATTGTGAATACGGCATCCAAATGTGGCTTCACTCCCCAGTTCGAAGGGCTGGAGACGCTCTACAAGGGCCTCAAGGACAAAGGCCTTGTGATCCTTGGCTTCCCCTGCAACCAGTTCGGCAGCCAGGACCCGGGCTCAAACGACGAGATCGGCGAGTTTTGCCAGATCAACTACGGTGTCAGCTTCCCGATGTTTGCGAAAATCGATGTGAACGGTGAGGGCGCAGCCCCCCTCTATAAGCACCTGAAGGCGCAGAAAAAGGGTGTGCTGGGTACCGAAGGCATCAAATGGAACTTCACCAAATTCCTCGTGAACAAGGACGGCGAAGTCGTGAAACGTTTTGCACCGACCGATAAGCCTGAAGCCATCCGCAAGCATATCGAAGCACTCCTGTAAGCTCTCGTATTAATGTGATCACATTTTCTTCTTTTGCGATTTCCGCAAAAGCGATATGCTCCCAATTTCGGCGCTAGAGGTAGAGCCGTTCACATTGGGGGATGAGGTATATTATGTCCAAACTCAAGGGCATCAGCAGGCGTGATTTTCTGAACGGCGTGGCGCTCACGGGCGTCGCGGTTGGCCTCAGTCCCATGGCGGCGATGGCTGAGGGGCTGGTGAAGTCTGATGGCGCATGGACCTACCCGCCCGCCAAAACAGGCCTGCGTGGCAGCCATGTGGGCAGTTTCGAGGTGGCGCACGCAATTTCATGGGAACATAAAACCTATGAGCGGCCGGAGAAGGCTGTTGATGGATTTTATGATCTGGTGATTGTGGGGGGCGGTATCTCGGGCCTCGCCAGTGCTGTGCTCGCGCAGGAAAAACTGGGGCCGGATGCCCGTATCCTGATCCTAGATAACCACGACGATTTTGGCGGCCACGCCAAGCGCAATGAGTTCAATGTGGACGGTAAAACCCTGATTGGTTACGGCGGCAGCCAGACCATCGAGGGGCCGGGCCACTATAGCGCGGGCGCGAAAGCCTTCCTTGAGAAGCTGGGCATCGATACCGAGAAGTTCTACCGCTATTTCGACCAGAGCTTTTATGAGCGCGCGGGCCTTGGCGCAGCTGTGCACCCGAATCCTGAGCGTTTCCCCGGCAGCAAGCTGTTGCCGTTGGGGCAGGGTGGCGGTGATATCTGGGCAGCCTATGACGAGGACGGCAAAAAGCGCCTCGCCGCCATGATCGGTGAGCTTCCGCTGGGTGACGCTGACCGCAAGGCCATGCACCACTGGCTGGTGGACCAGCCGGACTGGCTCGCACACCTGGGGCGGGACGAGAAAATCGCCTACCTGCGCAGCCATTCTTATGAGAGTTGCATGCAGGAATTTGGTGGCCTCAGCGAAGATGCCTGCGAGATGATGCGCAATGAGATGACCGGCCTTTGGGGGCTTGGATGGGATGCGATTTCGGGCCTTGAGGCACTGCGCCTTGGCCAAGGCGGAACGCTTGGCCTCGGCCTTGACCCGCAGGAGGTGCCTAAACCCTATCACTGGGACGAGCCCTATATCTTCCACTTCCCCGACGGCAACGCCGGTGTCGCGCGTCTCGCGGTCGCGAAGCTGGTGCCGGAGGCCATGCCGGCGCAGTCGATGGAAGACGAAGTGCTGGCCCGCGCGCATTATGACCGCCTTGACCTGCCCACAAACAAGGTGCGGATCCGCCTGTCGTCCACGGCTGTGCAGGCAGTGAATACAGAGAAGGGCGTTGAGGTTACCTACGTGCGCGATGGTAATGTGGAACGTGTTGAAGCACGCGCGGGCATCATGGCCTGCTATAACCACATCCTGCCCTATATCATGCCGGAGCTGAGTGCAGAGCAGAAAGAACTGCTCGACTGGCCTGAGAAAGTGCCGCTTGCATACATCAACGTGGCACTCAGGAATTGGAAGGCGTTCAAGAAGGCCGGGGTGAATTATGTGTTCACGCCGGGGGCGCTTTTCTCCAACTATTCGCTCGATTTCCCGGTGTCCATGGGTGGTTATGCCTTTGCGGCCAAGCCTGAGGACCCGATCATGGTGCATATGACCTATGTGCCAACGTCGCCCGGCCTCACCTCGCGCGAGCAGCACAAGGCTGGCCGCTATGAGATGTATGCGCTTACCTTCGAGGATTTTGAAACCGCGATCGTGGACGAGCTTACCCAGGCCTTCGGCCCTTACGGGTTTGATGCGGAACGCGACATCGCGGGCATCACCGTCAACCGCTGGCCGCATGGTTATGCCTACGAATATAACGAGCTATTCGACGGCGACTGGAGCCCGACCAAGGGCCCGCATATCGAGGCGCGCAAGCCCGTCGGTAAATTAGCCATCGCCAATTCCGACAGTTCCGCCTACGCTTATGTAAACGGCGCAGTTGACGCCGCAATCCGTGCCGTGGAAACGCTGTACGGATAAAATATAAATGTAGGGGGAGAGGGCATGGCAGCGAAGGGGGCTTACCCGTCGTTCTCGTCACGGCTGGCATTCATTATTGCGGCGGCAGGGTCTGCCGTTGGTCTCGGTAACGTCTGGGGTTTCACCTATGTCGCGGGCGCCAATGGCGGCGGCGGCTTCGTGCTCATTTACCTCGTGGCGCTAGCCTTTGTGGCAGGGCCCGCTTTCATGGCGGAAATGCTGATCGGCCGCATGGGCAAGGCAAGCCCGCCCACAGCGCTTGGCAAACTGCAAAGCCGCGCGGGCTCTAAACTCAACTGGCCCACAGTTGGCTGGATTGGCCTGATTGGCACGCTCATGGTGCTCAGCTTCTATGCCGTCATCGCCGGGCAGGCGATGTACTATGGCCTTGTCGCTCTTGAAGGCGGTTTCGCCGGGTGGGGCGAGGAGGCGGTCACCGCACTTGATGCCGATTTCAAGGCCGACCCTGTGTCCATGGCCATATGGTCCGCTGTGTTCATGGCGTTTACCGCCAGTATTGTCTCATTTGACATCAGCAAGGGCATTGAACGTGCGGGCAAAGTGATGATGCCGCTGCTGTTCCTGATGCTCATTGGTCTTGTCGTTTATGCAGGGCAAATTGGTGACTGGGGCCGGGCCGCCAGCTTCCTCTTTGGTTTTCATGAAATCAA
Organism: Kordiimonas gwangyangensis DSM 19435 = JCM 12864; assembly: GCF_000375545.1. Taxonomy (GTDB): domain Bacteria; phylum Pseudomonadota; class Alphaproteobacteria; order Sphingomonadales; family Kordiimonadaceae; genus Kordiimonas; species Kordiimonas gwangyangensis. The sequence continues at coordinate 122,404 of NZ_AQXF01000005.1, read as the reverse complement.
TTTCTCCTCCCGCCTGTTTCTTGAAGCGGTCGGGCAGGCGTTTTTCACCCTTGGCGTGGGGGTCGGTGGGCTGATGACCTACGGCTCCTACATGGGGGATGATGTCAGGCTGCCGCGCGCCACCTTCTGGATTGTCGCGATGGACCTCTTTGTGGCGCTCGCGGCCGGTATGGCGATCTTCCCGCTGGTGTTCGCAAGCGGGGTGGAGCCGACGGCGGGGCCGGGCCTTGTGTTCCTCACGCTCCCGAACATCTTCTCTGCCATTCCGGGCGGTGCCTTTGTTGCCTTCGTCTTTTTCTTGCTGCTGACCTTTGCGGCGGTCACCTCTTCCATCTCGCTTCTCGCGCCCACAGTGCAGCGGCTGGCGGAAGCAAATATACGTCGGCCTGTGGCCGCTTGCCTGATGGCAGGTGTTGCGGTGCTCCTTAGCCTGCTGACAGTCTATTCCTTTGCGGGCGGGCGTGAGGTTTACCCGTTGGCTTCCTTCGGGCTCGACGGCATGACTGCCTTTGACCTTATCCGTGAAGGGGTGAGCAACTTCATCCTCCCGCTTTCAGGCTTCGCTTATTGCCTTATCATCGGCTGGTCACTTTCACGGGAAGACGTGCGCACGGCCTTGCCGATGGCGGAGGGCAGGCTATTTACCCTTTGGTACATGGTGGTGCGCGTCATTGCGCCACTGGCCATTGCTGCGCTGTTCATTGGCGCGGTGATCGGCTGACGACCAAAGGGAGGGGAGTTTATGACAGATTGGCCGGTGCCAGAAATGGTGCCCACGAACGGCGTCACGCTGGGTGTTTACCGCATGGGCCCCGCGCCTGAGGCGACTGACAAGCCCGCCGTTTTCTTCCTGCACGGCTTCCCGGAAATCGCCTATAGCTGGCGCGCGCAAATGACCGCCTTCGCCGCGGCTGGCTATAGTGTGTTTGCCCCTGACCAGCGGGGCTATGGTGTCTCGGACGCGCCTGAGGGTGCGGCTGAATACACCATGCAGAAACTGACGGATGACCTGCGCGGGCTCCTTGACCACTACGGCATCGAGAAAGCCGTGTTTGTGGGCCACGACTGGGGCGCTATCATCCTCTGGCAATTGCCCTTCTACATGCCCGAGCGTGTGCTGGGCTGTGCCGGGCTCAATGTGCCGCTGTTGCCGCATTACCCGATGGACCCTATCGAGATGTTCCGCGCGCGTTTTGGTGACGACATGTATATCGTGCGCTTCCAGAAGGAAGGTGCGTGTGAGCCCATTCTAGAGCGCGACCTGATGCAAACCTTCAAGTTTTTCCTGCGCAAGCCCAACAAGGGCAAGGTACAGAAATCGGACGTACCGTTTGAGGAAAAGAGCCTCGACCTGCTTGGCTTGCTTGAGAAAGGCGAGGATGCATGGGGTGGGGAGCAGTTGCTGTCCGATGACGAGACGGCCATCTATGCTCGCGCATATGAGAAAAACGGTTTCACCGGCCCCATTCACTGGTACCGCAATTTCACATACAACTGGCAGGACCAGAAACGTTTCCTTGTGGACGGCAAGCTGCCGGTCGTGGAACTGCCGTGCCTCATGATCACCGCTGACCTCGACCGCGCGTGCCCACCGGTCATTGCGGACCCCATGGTGCATCTGTGCCGACCCTATGAGCGGGTCGACCTCAAGGGCTGCGGGCACTGGAGCCAGCAGGAGCGCGCGGACGATGTAAATGCAGCGATCCTTGACTGGATGGGACGCCACTTTGCGTGACGACTGACGTTCGCTAATCACTTTTTGCGCCGGGGGTTGCAATAAGGCCCCCGGCGCATCAAGTTTGCGGCAGAGGGAAATCCAAAAAGGAACAGCGTATGCAACTCGTGGGCATCAGCCTTTCGCCGTATTTTGAACGCGCCGTCATCACGCTTGACGCCAAGGGCGCCCTTGATGAGGTGGAGCTTAAACTGCCGACCGCAAACTTCGGCACGCCAGAAGCAAAGGCCGTGAACCCGACGGGCAAGATCCCCTACCTCCTTCTGGACGATGGCTCGTTCCTGCCGGAGGGGCAAGTGATCGCCGAGTATTTCAACGACGTGATTGATGGCCCAAGCCTGATGCCACAAGACCCGGTACAGGCAGCCAAAGCCAAACTGCTGTGCCGCACGATTGACCTGTATGTCGGACCCTATACCACGCCGCTCGCACGTACCATCACCCGCGGTGTGCGTGACGAGGCGGCCATTGCCCATGCGCTATCGGACGGGCTGCCCTTCGGCATTGACCTGCTTGAGAGCCATATCACCGGCGATAGCTTTGCTGTGGGCGAAAGTTTCAGCCTCGGCGACGCAGCGCTTATCCCGCACATGTTCCATTTCCGCACTTTCCTCAAGGAATTCAATATTTCGGTCTTTGAAGGACGCCCGAAACTCACTGCGTGGTGGGAGCGCCACAAGGAATCTGATATTGTGAAGAAAAGCCACGCACGGATGATGGCGTCGCTGCAGTTTCTCATTGAGCGTGCCCGCGCGCAGAAGGAGCAGGCTGCAGCCAGGTAACCGGGGGAGGACTTGATGAAACTCGTTGGTGAGAGTGTATCGCCGTATTTCGAGCGTATCTACATCGCGCTTGATATCAAGGGCATGACCGACAAGCTCGAATTTGGCATGCCGGAGGGTGGCTTCAAATCGGAAGCGCACTGGAAGGCCCATCCGCTTGGCAAAATTCCCTATCTGGTGAAGGATGACGGCTCAACACTGACGGAAAGCCAGGTCATTCTTGAGTATCTCGACCGCGTGCTTGGTGGCACCATGCTGACACCAGAGGATTTTGACGTGGCCACAGATGCCCGCGCCCTTTGCCGCATTATGGACCTTTATTACGCTGCAGCGGTGGGCCCGATGGGCCGCGTGGCCTTTGGCGGCACGGCAAGCAATGAAGAGCTTGCAAAAGCGCGCGAGGAAGACATCCCAAGGGCGCTCGCTTATGCTAGTAAATATTTGGGTGACGGCAAATATGCGATCGGTGACAGCTGGTCTATCGCGGACTGTGCGCTCATCTCCCACCTCTATTGGTATGGCGCGCTGATGCCGCGCTTCGGGCTTGAGGGCTTTGGCGAGAATAAAAAGCTCGCGGCCTATTGGGACCGCATCAAGGATGATCCGGTGGTGACGCGCAGTTTTGAGCGCACCAAACGTGCCTATGACAAATTTTTTGGCGGCAAGAACTGAAGGGCAGGGCGGTCATGAGTGACGAGGTTAAATTCACAGGCCGGTGCCTTTGCGGTGCAGTGAAGGCAGAGATCGTTGGCGCGCCTAAATGGTCGAGCCACTGCCACTGTCCGAGTTGCCAGAAGGCGACCAGCGCGGCGTTCGCAACCTATGTGGGGTTTGAACGCACCGCAGTGCGCTTCCCCGCGGATGAGCCGAAGATGTACCGCTCCAGCCCCGGTGTGAAGCGGCGCTTTTGTGGTGCCTGCGGCAGCCCGGTGTCGTTCGAGGGTGAAGCCTGGCCGGGCGAGATCCATTTCCACGCCCTGTTCCTTGATCAGGCGCGCGAGTTCGAGCCCGAAGCGCATATCTATGTAAAGTCCCGCATGCCATGGGTGGAACTGAGCGACCACCTGCCGACTTTCCGCAAATTTGACGAGGAAGGCGAAGGGTAAAAACCCTGAATGCCGCTTGTTCTCAAGGTCAATCTGCGCTAATTGAGGCGCAAAGTTTTCACGCGAAATTCAAGGACCGATTTCATGGCTTCCTATCAGTATGTTTATCAGATGCACAAGCTTACCAAGGCCTATCCGGGCGGCAAGCAGGTGCTCAACAATATCTCGCTCAACTTCATGCCGGACGCGAAAATCGCGATCATCGGCCAGAACGGCGCGGGTAAATCGACGCTCATGAAAATCATGGCCGGCTACGACAAGGAGTTCGGCGGTGAAGCATGGGCAGCTGAAGGTATTCGCGTGGGCTACCTGCCGCAGGAACCACAGCTGAACCCTGAGAAAGACGTGCTCGGCAACGTGATGGAAGGCCTCGCCAAAACCCAAGCGCTGGTGGACGAGTTCAACCAGGTCGCTGGCGATTACGGCATGGACCCCGATAACATGGACCTCCTCAACCGTATGGGTGAGTTGCAGGAGCAGATCGACGCCGCAGACGCGTGGGACCTGCAGTCCCAAGCCGAAGTTGCAATGGACGCGCTTTGCTGCCCGCCGAACGACTGGTCCGTAGACAAGCTTTCGGGCGGTGAGAAGCGCCGGGTCGCGCTCTGCAAACTCCTTCTTGAAAAGCCGGAAATCCTGCTGCTTGACGAACCGACCAACCACCTTGACGCCGAAACCGTTGCGTGGCTCGAGAAGCACCTGCAGCAGTACAAGGGCTGTGTGATCCTCGTCACTCACGACCGCTACTTCCTTGATAACGTTGTGGGCTGGGTGCTTGAACTCGACCGTGGCCAAGGCATTCCGTTTGAAGGCAACTACAGCGCATGGCTCGAAATGAAGACCAAGCGGATGGCGCAGGAAGAACGTTCCGACAAAGCGCGCCAGAAAGCCATGGAATCCGAGCTTGAGTGGATCAGGCAGTCGCCCAAGGCGCGGCAGGCCAAATCGAAAGCCCGTATCAAGGCTTATGATGAAATGCTTGAACAGCAGCAGGAACGTGTTGCCGGCCCGGCCCAGATCAAGATCCAGCCGCCGAAACGCCTTGGCGGCAAGGTTATCGAGGCACACAACCTCACCAAAGCCTTTGGCGACAAGCTCCTGTTCGACGGTCTGAGCTTCAGCCTGCCGCCAGGGGGCATTGTTGGTGTGATCGGTCCGAACGGTGCGGGTAAAACCACGCTCTTCAAGCTGATCACGGGTCAGGAAAAGCCGGACTCTGGTGAAATCATCGTCGGTGACACCGTTGAGCTTGGTTATGTTGACCAGTCGCGCGACGCGCTTGACGCAAATAAAAACGTCTGGGAGGAAATCTCCGGTGGGCACGACATGTTCTACTTCGGCAAGCATGAAGTCAGCACGCGTGCCTATGTGGGCGCGTTCAACTTCAAGGGCGGTGACCAGCAGAAGAAAGTTGGCCTTCTCTCGGGTGGTGAGCGTAACCGCGTACACCTCGCGAAGATGTTGAAAGAAGGTGGCAACGTTCTGCTGCTCGATGAGCCGACCAACGACCTTGATACCGAAACGCTTGCAGCGCTCGAAGAAGCGCTCGAGAACTTCGCGGGTTGTGCTGTGGTCATCAGCCACGACCGCTTCTTCCTCGACCGTATCGCGACGCACATCCTTGCGTTTGAAGGCGACAGCCACGTTGAATGGTTCGAAGGTAACTTCGAAGCCTATGAAGAAGACAAGAAGCGCCGCCTGGGCGCGGACGCCGTGCAGCCGCACCGCATCAAATACCGCCGCTTCACCCGTTAAGGGAAAGCGATCAGTCAAAAGAAAAGGCCCCGATTTTCGGGGCCTTTTTTGTTATTGCTTGTTTTCGGGTTGCGCTTCCTCAGCGTCTATTGCGGCTTGTTCTTCCTCCAGCATATCGAAAATGTCTTCTTCGGGCTCTGGTGGGTTGCCGTCATAAATCTCAAAGCGCCGCCGCTGCCAATAAACCGAACGCGCGACCACATAGGGGTCATCTTCCTTATATAGCTCGTCCAGCGTTGTGTGCAGGCGCACACGAGCATCGAAGGCCTCAATCGCTGTCCGCGTCATGCTGAGGTCGAAGAATTTCTTGCTATCGTCAATTTCCTCGAGGGTAAGGCTGACGGGATCGGCATAAACATTTGCCGCGAATCCGAAAGCGTCGCGACCATTCGACGGCCCGAGGAGGGGGAGTACGAGGTATGGACCGTCACCAATGCCCCAAGTGGCAAGGGTCTGGCCGAAGTCTTCGCTGTGGTACGGAATACCAACTTCGTCGGAGACTTTGAACAGGCCCGCCACACCAACCGTTGAGTTGATGATGAAGCGGCCAAGGGTCGCGCCAGCGCGGTCCAGTTTGAACTGCAGCAGGTCGTTGATGAATACCCAAGGTTCGCGCAGGTTACGCATCACATTCGATACACCCTGACGCGGGGCTTCGGGCACAACGGTTATATAAACGCTGCTGAGCGGCTTCAGGATTACGCGGTCTGTCACGCGGTTGAATTCAAATACGGCACGGTTCATGGGCTCAAGGGGATCATGGGCCTCGGTCGCTGTGCCGGGGTGGGTAGACGCACAGCCTGCGGCAAGCAATAAGCTTGCACCGGCCAGGGCATTCTTACCTGGGAGGGGAAATCTCATACTGTCCTCAGTCGCGAGCGGGGTTCGCGTAATTGTTGTTATAAAATCAATTATTGCAGCAATGTGGCAACAATTGGCGTTCTCTACAAGAGGGGGTGGCCAATTTCACCTCAACCTTTGTTCACTTTTTGCGGCATGCCCGTTAGAAAAACTTGCTGTTTACCTACAGAAATTCATCACTTTACATATATAAAGATTTCTTTATATTGATCTGCAACGAATGTCAGGAACCGCCCTATGGAACATCTTTTGGCAGCACTGCGCGCCGCCGGCGAAGCAACCCGCCTTCGCATCCTTGCTCTTCTCGGCAAGGGTGAGCTGACGGTGGGTGAGCTTGTGCAAATTCTCGCACAAAGCCAGCCGCGAGTCTCGCGCCATTTGAAGCTTATGGGGGAGGCGGGCCTGCTGGACCGTTTTCAGGAAGGCACCCAGGTTTTCTACCGTTTGGCGGATACGGGCCTTGGTGCGTCGGTTGCGAGTGCCTTGATGGAGTTGATGCCGCAAGCGGATGCTGAACTTGAGGCAGACTATAAAACCCTGGCAGCGATCCGCGGTGAACGGTTCGAGCGCGCGCAGGCATACTTCCGTGCGCACGCTGAAGAGTGGGACCAGATCCGCTCCCTCTATGTGGCGGAAGCGGAAGTTGAATCGGCACTCCTTGATATTCAGGGTGGCCGCAAGATGGGCCGCCTTCTTGATGTCGGTACCGGCACTGGCCGCATGCTTGAGGTGTTTGCAGGACGGGCGGAGCAGCTTCTCGGTATTGATGTTTCGCGTGAGATGCTGTCGGTCGCGCGCGGAAATCTTGCGATGAAAGAGCTGGATCAGGCGCAGGTGCGGCAGGGGGACATGTATGACCTCGTGCTCGCTGACGGCAGCCAGGACATGGTGCTTTTCCACCAGGTGCTGCATTTCGCGGAAGATCCGCTACGCGCGATCCGTGAGGCAGCACGGGTGCTGGCGCCGGGCGGTATGCTGCTGGTAGCGGATTTTGCGCCGCACAGGGAAGAATTTTTGCGCGATGAGCAGGCGCACCGCCGGCTCGGTTTCGCGGACGATGAAGTGAGCCACTGGGCGCTGAGCGCAGGGCTTGAGACAAAAGACGTACGCCACCTTGATGGCGGGCGGCTACGTGTAACGATCTGGCGGTGTGATAAACCCGCCTGAGGTAAGGAGTAGGGGCATGGCCCAGGGTTACGGTATTGGTTTTGGTGGACGCTCCCTCTTCGAGGATGTGGTGTCGGATGTGAATGTCTCGTTCGAGTTTTTCCCGCCAAAGACCCCCAAGATGGAAGAAACGCTGTGGGCGTCGATCAAGACGCTTGAAGCGCTCGACCCCAAATTTGTCTCCGTAACCTATGGTGCTGGCGGTTCCACACGTGAGCGTACTCACAAAACGGTGAAACGCATTCTGGACGAAACCTCGCTGACGCCTGCAGCGCACCTGACCTGCGTGGGTGCAACCAAGGACGAGGTCAATGAGGTCGTGCGCGACTATTGGGATGCAGGCGTGCGCTCCATCGTGGCATTGCGCGGTGATCCGGCGGAAGGTGCCAGCCGTTACGAGCCGCACCCGGGCGGGTACGAGAATGCTGCCGCCCTCGTGGAGGGGCTGCGCAAGATCGGCGATTTTGATATCTCCGTCGCGGCGTACCCGGAACGTCACCCCGATAGTCCGAACCTTGCCGCTGACCTTGAAAACCTCAAGCGCAAGGTGGATGCCGGTGCGAACCGCGCCATCACCCAATTCTTCTTTGAGCCGGACAGCTATTTCCGTTTCCTTGACCACTGCGAAAGCTACGGCATTGATGTGCCGGTGGTGCCGGGTATCCTGCCGGTCACGAACTTTGCGACGCTCAAGAATTTTGCCGCAACTTGTGGGGCGAGTGTGCCAAAATGGCTGGGCAACCTGTTTGAAGGACTTGATGAACGCCCGCAGACCCGCAGCCTTGTGGCCGCGACGGTGGCGGGCGAGATGGTACGCCGCTTGTATGCGGGCGGTGTGCGCGATTTCCACTTCTACACCCTGAACCGTGCAGAACTGACGTATGCCATCTGTCATATGCTTGGTATTCGCGGTTTGGCTGAGGAGGTTTGACCATGGCGAACAACACAGAACTGCTGAACAAACTCGCGGCTGAACGCATTCTGGTCATGGACGGTGCCATGGGCACCATGATCCAGAAGAAGAAGCTGACGGAGGCCGATTTCCGCGGTGAGCGCTTTGCTGACTGGCCGTCGGACCTCAAGGGAAACAACGACCTTCTGGTCCTGACAAAGCCTGAAGTGATTGCCGATATCCACGCGGCTTTCCTTGAAGCGGGCGCGGATATCATCGAGACCAATACCTTCAACGGCACCACCATCTCGCTCGCGGACTATGACATGCAGGCGCTGGCGCATGAGATCAATGTGGAAGGTGCGCGGCTTGCGCGCCGCGTGGCGGATGAGTTTACCGCGAAGAACCCGGACAAACCGCGTTTTGTCGCGGGCTCGATCGGCCCGACCAACAAAACGCTGTCCGTCTCGCCGGACGTGAACAACCCCGGTTTTCGTGAGGTGAATTTCGATGATGTCGTCACCGCCTACAAGGAACAGGTGGATGGCCTGATGGAAGGCGGGGTGGATATCATCCTCATTGAAACCGTGTTCGATACCCTGAACGCCAAGGCCGCGATTTTTGCGACCGAAGAAGTGTTCGAGGAACGTGGTGTCAAACTGCCGATCATGTTGTCCTGCACGGTGACCGATATGTCCGGCCGTAATCTTTCGGGCCAGACGGTCGAGGCCTTCTGGTATTCGGTCCGTCACGCCAAGCCGTTCACCATTGGGCTTAACTGTGCCTTCGGGGCGGAGCATCTGCGCCCGCACGCGGTAACGCTGTCGGCCATCGCAGATGCGCGCATCGCCATATACCCGAACGCGGGCCTGCCCAATGAGATGGGCGAGTATGACGAAACGCCGGAAGTGACCGGCGGTCATCTCAAGGCATGGGCCGAGGAAGGGCTGTTGAACATTGTGGGTGGCTGCTGTGGCACGACGCCGGAGCATATCGGTGCGATTGCAAAAGCCGTTGCAGGCATCAAGCCGCGCAAGGTTCCGAAGCACAAGCCTGCCATGCGCCTTTCCGGCATCGACCCAATCACCATTATCAATGCGGCTGAGTAATAAGGTATCCTGTCATGAGTAAACCAACCGCCCAGTTCATCAACGTTGGCGAACGCACAAACGTTGCCGGTTCCGCAAAGTTCAAGAAACTGATCTTTGAAGAGAACTATGAGGAAGCCATCTCCGTCGCCCGCCATCAGGTGGAAGGCGGCGCGCAGATCATCGACATCAACTTTGATGACGCGATGCTGGACGCCGAGGATGCGATGGAGAAATTCCTCAAGCTCATTGCGGCGGAGCCTGATATCGCGCGTGTGCCGGTGATGATCGACAGTTCCAAATGGTCGGTGATCGAGGCGGGCCTCAAATGCGTGCAGGGCAAGGCGGTGGTCAATTCCATCAGCCTGAAGGAAGGCAAGGAAGAGTTTGTCGCCCACGCCAAACGTATCCTGCGCTACGGTGCCGCTGTGGTCGTTATGGCGTTTGACGAAAAGGGCCAGGCCGATACGCTCAAGCGCAAGATCGATATTTGTACGCGGTCCTACGACATTCTGGTGAATGAGGTCGGCTTCCCGGCGGAAGACATCATCTTCGACCCCAATATTTTCGCGGTCGCGACGGGGATCGAGGAGCATGATAACTATGGTGTTGACTTCATTGAGGCCACACGGCTGATCAAGAAAAACCTGCCACACGCCAAAGTGTCGGGTGGCGTATCGAACATTTCCTTCTCTTTCCGGGGTAATAACCCGGTGCGGGAAGCCATGCACAGCGTGTTCCTCTATCACGCCATCCGCGCGGGCATGGATATGGGCATCGTGAATGCGGGCCAGTTGGCCGTGTATTCCGACATTCCCGAAAAGCTGCGGGAGCGGGTGGAGGATGTGATCCTCAATCGCCGCCCGGACGCGACCGAGAGACTGCTCGAGGTGGCTGAGGAATACAAGGGCCAGGGTGGCACCGCGCGGGTCGAGGACCTGTCGTGGCGGGAGCAGCCGGTTGAGAAAAGGCTTGAGCATGCGCTCGTCAAAGGCATAGCCGATTATATCGTTGAGGATACCGAAGAAGCGCGGCAGATGTTCGCGCGCCCCATCGAGGTGATCGAAGGCCCGCTGATGGACGGCATGAATGTGGTGGGTGACCTCTTTGGCGCGGGTGAGATGTTCCTGCCGCAGGTGGTCAAGTCCGCGCGGGTGATGAAACAGTCGGTCAATTACCTGCAGCCGTTTATCGAGGCGGAGAAGGCCGAAGGTGCCAAAGCCAAGGGCAAGATTGTCATGGCGACCGTGAAGGGCGACGTGCACGACATCGGCAAGAATATCGTTGGTGTCGTGCTGCAGTGTAACAACTTCGAGGTGATCGACCTGGGTGTGATGGTGCCATGGTCGGACATTCTCAAAGCCGCCAACGACCACGGCGCGGACATGATTGGCCTTTCTGGCCTTATCACCCCGTCGCTTGACGAGATGGTCACGGTTGCGCACGAGATGGAACGCTCGGGCTTCAAAACGCCGCTTCTGATCGGTGGTGCCACCACAAGCCGCGTGCACACGGCGGTCAAGATCGCGCCGGAATATTCAGGCGCCGTGACCCATGTGCTGGACGCATCTCGCGCGGTGGGTGTGGCGTCAACCTTGGTGTCCGAAGGACTGCGTGATGACTTTGTCGCCAAGGTGAAGGCCGAATATGACGATATCCGCGAAAAACGCCTCGCGAAGCCAAAGTCTGACCGGCTGGTGAGCCTTGAAGACGCCCGCGCCAACAAGGCGACGCCGGATTTTGAGGGCTTTACACCGGTGCGCCCGGCCTTCACTGGCACGCGGGTATTCGAGGATTATCCGCTTGCGGAACTGGTGGACTATATCGACTGGACACCTTTCTTCCGCACGTGGGAACTGGCGGGTAACTACCCGGGGATCCTTGAAGACAAGGTAGTGGGCGAGAGCGCACGCAGCCTGTTTTCCGATGCACAGGCCATGCTCAAGCAGATCGTGGACGAGAAATGGCTCACGGCCAAGGCCGTTGTCGGTTTCTGGCCCGCGAATGCGGACGGTGACGATGTGGTGCTTTACACAGGCGACAACCGAAACGAGGAACTCTCGCGCCTGCATTTCCTCAGGCAGCAAGTACAAAAGCGTGAAGGCCGCGCCAACGACTGCCTAGCTGATTTTGTGGCGCCTGTGGGCTCGAAGCCAGACTGGGTGGGCGGTTTTGCCGTCACCACCGGACACGGCATCGAGAAACATCTCGCCCGCTTCAAGGCGGCGCATGATGACTATAACGACATCCTGCTGAAAGCCCTTGCCGACCGCCTCGCGGAAGCCTTTGCCGAGCGTATGCACGAACGTGTTCGCAAGGAATTCTGGGGCTATGCGGCTGATGAGAGCCTGACGAACGAAGAACTGATCAAGGAACGCTATAGCGGTATCCGCCCGGCACCCGGCTACCCGGCGTGCCCGGACCACTCGGAAAAGCCCGAGCTGTTCCGCCTTCTGGACGCCGAGGCTGAAGCAGGTATCCAGCTTACGGAAAGTTTCGCCATGATCCCGACGGCGGCGGTCTCCGGCTTCTACTTCGCGCACCCCGAAGTGCATTATTTCGGCGTTGGCAAAGTGGGTGAAGACCAGGTGGCGGACTATGCCACCCGTCGCGGTGTGGACACCGACCAGATCAAACGCTGGATCAGGCCGAACCTCGCCGACTAGGGCTCAAATACTTCAAGGTCCTTGGCAGATATAACCGCGCCGTCATACCCGGCGGCGTGGATTTCCTTCACGAGGTCCTCGTCTGACGTACCCCAATATAGCTGGTGATAAAGCACCAGCAGCTTGGGTTTGGCCTCGTTCGCGATCGCGGCCAGTTCGCTGGCGGAGGTGTGGAAGCTGGCGTGATACTTCTGCCAAACCGGCTCCCGCCTTTTGAAACCAGCGTCGGAATAGACTTCATGCACGAGGATATCCGCGCCTTTGGCGGCCTTGATAAGGGCAGGGCTTGGCCGTGCATCGCCTGAGATGACGATAGTCTTGCCGCCTGATGTGAATTTGAAGCCATATGCTTCTTTCCAGCTGCCGTGCAACACAGGTACGGCTTCAACGATCACGTCGTGCTCATCAAGCACGACACCTGCGCGGATTTCCTGAACGTTTACCTTGTGCCCTTCAGGCGTTGCGGGCTCCAGCCCGTTCAGGCGCAGGTCGATATCGGCTTTATAGGCCTCCTGCAGGTGCTGGGCCATCGCAGCGGTGCCGGTGGGGCCAAAGAGGCGTAGCGGCACCGCGCGCTCAAGCACCCATGATGTGAACATCACATCTGGCAGGCCGACAGTATGATCGGAATGCAAGTGTGTGAGGAAAACAGTGTCCAGCTTGTCTGGGGCGAGCGCGGGAATGCCACCCGACGCCGCGGATGCCGCACGGCGCACAATGCCGGGCCCCGTGTCTACAATGTAGGATTTGCCGCCCACGACCACAGCCAGCGCAGGGCCAGACCGTTCCGGGTCCGCATTCGGTGTGCCGGTGCCAAGGGCGACCAGTTTCATGTCGGCCGATGCGCTGGCGGAAATAGCCATAGCCAAAATAATTGTGTTGAAAAAATATCTTAGCATGCGGTCCTCCCCTAAAGGGTGACTATTGCATGCTTGCCCCTGTGCGGGAAGGGTGCTTACTCGCCGCGCTCCATCGGTTGGTACACAAGGCCATAGAGAACCATGTCCACCGTTTTGCCGTCGCGGGCGAGCGGCAGGGCCAGTACGCTATAATGCTGGAAGTCCTTTGGCGCCCAATGTGCCCGCTGGTTGGTGGCATAGTAGGGCTCAGCGGTTTCAACGAGTTGGCGGCTGCGTGCGATGATGCGGTCCGTGCCTTCAAAGCTGGACCATGACTTGCCTGTGAGTTCCACACCGGCGCCTTCAGTGATCATGGTACCGCACACCCGAAAGCAGAAATCAGCGCCGCCATCAATCACATCGGCGATGGCGATGTGGGGCAGCAGTTTCTTGATCTCGGAGGGGGAGATATCCTTGCGGGAGGGTAGTGCGCCCAGCGCTGATTTTTTGCCCGACCAGAAGCGGTAAAGCGCCTCAAGTACCGGGTGTTCAACACTTGCGCTTTGCAGCGGTGCGTCGTCCTGCGGCGGTTCGCCCACACCCGAATGGGGTGGGTTTTTGCGCGGACGAAGCGCATCTTTCATACTTTTAAAGGCGGGACCCAAAACAACTACTCACACACTCGGAACAATGAACGCGATAGGCGAGGGAATACACTGTTCAGCGTTAAGGTTAAAGGGCCTTAACCAAAAAAATAGCCAAAAACCGCGCCTTTGCCACAAAATGTGGGGAACATATCACGCACGCACAACAATCTTGTCCGCCGGTGTCACTGCACGCAATAAACGAAGGGGTCCTTTAGGTCTAAAGTTTAGCGGGTGTTGTGAGGTTGTGAAGTAACTGTGCGAAATCTGTGCGCGAACTGTGCATAAAGAAGCCACCGCACGGACGGGTGCGGTGGCTTGATACTCGGAACTCATGTTGATCAACATCTCGCAGCCTGAAAGTTACGGCTAACGATTGTTTAGCTGCCCGAATTCAGGTCGCCCCGATCTTCGGCGAGGGTCATGACCGTGTTGGCCATAATCTCATTCTGTTCGAAAAAGTCCTTGTCGAGACGGCCTGATACATAGACCAGATCACCGACTTCCACCTGTTGACGCCCGTTGTCGTCAAGTGGGTTATAGGCCATCGAAAGGGTATCCACCTGAATTTCATGGTTCAGGGTCTGGATATCAAACTCTCGCCCATCCATATCGGTTACCGTGCCGGCGACTGTAATCCATGTGCCGTCCGGAACTGCTGCAGGATAATCGGGATATCCGGCAAATGAACGGAGGTTGAGGATTTCTTCCTCATCGGCATCGTTCGCATAATAGGTCGTGGCGATCGAGTGCACAAACACGCTACTTGCTTCAATGCTCCTCGTTTCATAGAGGCCATCATCAATTTCGCCGCGAACGGTTACCCTATCACCCGTCAGGATGTTCTGGCTTTCATCGTACCAGTCCCAGTCATCCATTTCGACCGTGATGACACCGTCACCATAATCGAGCATGAAGTTATCGCCATTGGTGCCTGAGACAGTACCGGTCAAGCTGATATAGCTCTGATCCTCAAATTTGTCGGCGTAAGGGTTCTTGTCATCCGCAATCGCTGCACCGCTTGCGCCCGCGATCGCAGTGATCATGGCCAGAGTTACAATATTGCGTTTCATGACTGTCCTCCTTTCTTTAGCCACATCAAACACACCCTCCACGTTGGTTTGGGGGCATAAATTTTCAGTGATGCTGTGAAGCCAGCAAATAAAGAGGACGTAAATGGATTTAAATGGCTGCAGTCACAGGGGCAGGGCGTGCAAAATGGTAACCCTGCAGATAGTCCGCGCCTGCATCGCGCAGGAAATCAGCTTCCTGAGCAGTCTCGATCCCTTCCGCGATTGTGAGAATGCCACTACTATGTGCAATGCTAATGAGGTTACGGACAATCACCTGCTTGAAGGCATCGCTGTCCACGTTGCGCACCAGTTCCATGTCGAGTTTGACATAATCGGGCCGCATCTCATGAAGCATGTTGAGGCCTGACCAGCCGGAGCCGATATCGTCCAGTGCGACACCAAAGCCGGAGTTGCGGTAAAATGCGAGGATGCCCTTGAGGTGTGCCTTGTCCCGCGCCATGTGCGTTTCGGTTAGTTCGAATACGACATCTTCTGGCCTCAGCCCAGCGTCCGCGATGGCGCTTGCGGTGGTGCGCAAGCAATAAGCGGGGTCATAAACGCTGGACGGGTTGAAATTGATGAACAGCTTGCCCTTGAGCTTGGCGGCTGCAGCCGTTTCTACCGCTTTTCGCCTTGCTGCAAGATCGAGGGAAAACAAGAGGTCGGATTTGCCAGCGATCGCAAACACATGACCGGGAGGGATGATATTTCCATCGTTGTCGCGCATGCGGAACAGCGCTTCATGCGCGAAAGGTTTGCTGATGTCGGGATCACCCGCATGGACGATCGGCTGCATCCAGCTCTCGAACTGTTCCGCGGCCATTGCCTCAATAATCCATTGGCTGTGAAACCTGTTGATGAACACGTCTGCGGTAATGACCCGTCCAAGGTCCTCCGGTTCCAGTTTGTCACACGCAGTCGTCACCACATTGGTATTGGCGAGTTCAAGCCCATTAAGGCTGCCAAAAAGGGTTGTCAGGAAATCCGAAACGTCAGCGCGCGGTAGCTTGATGCGGATACCGAGGGAGCCAACAGGAGTGTGATCATAGGCACGGTCCTGTATCATCCGGCTTGCTTTTGCATGGCCTTCGCCTGTGGGCAGGTAAATCCAGAAATAAGTCTCGTCGAAAAGGTGATTTTTGACGGTTTCGCAGTCAAGGCAGCGCATGGGAACTCCTCTTGGGTCGGGCTGCCTTCTTCTACGGAGGAATAGCGACCGGAGATCATTGAAACCGCCTGCATTTTGCAGTGATGAGGCCGATGCCTCAACGTCGCCGCGCCTTCAACGCCCAAAGAGCCACGATGACGGGCGCTGCAAGGCCGAGCCAGGAGAGAAAGTCGCGCACACCGTCACCCATCAGTGCACTGACCAGCCCGACGAGGCTGAGAAGCGCGAGCAAGGCGGGAATGGCGAAAATCTGTGCAGCCGTTTGCCGGCGTGCTGGGGCTTTGGTTTCCGTCATTCTGCGGCCTGCCTGATGTCACCATCCAGCCGGCCGCCACTCTCGATCTCTCTCACGCGGGTCTGGATACCCTTGCGGCCCTTCGCGAGCCACAGGTAAAGCCCACTCGCGAGCACGATAATGGTGAATATATCGAGTATCGCCCACAGGATTTTCATTGGAAAGCCGCCGTAGTCACCAAAATGCAGCGGCTGGGACAGGAGGAGCGCCTGCATATACCAGGGCATGGTGCGCATGTCGGTGAAGCTGCCATCCTCCGCGTCGATGAGCGCGGGTGTCAGTAGCTTTTTGGTCAGCGGCGTATTGCCCTGCATAAAGACCGCATAGTGATGCTCGGTCGAGAAAGAGCCGCCGGGGAAGGCGACAAACTGCACCTGCATGCCGGGGGCTTTTGCCTTGGCAGCATCAATTGCCCCTTGGATGGACGCGAGTTGATCAGGCGCATGCGCACCGTCATAGGCTGCGGTCATCTCCGCCAGCTGGTCATATTGCCAGTAGCTTGTGAGCGGGTCCGACAGTGTGTTGATCACGCCGGTGAGGCCCACCACACTGGCCCACATCACGGTCACGATGCCGAGCAGGTTATGGTAGTCGAGCCATTTGACCCGTGCGCTGCGTGACGCGCGCACCGTGCCAAAATCGATCTTTGTCATGAAGGGCGCGTACAGCACCACGCCTGAAACAATGGCGATGAAGAACAGCAAGCCCATAAATCCGAGGAACAGAAGGCCCTTGAGGCCAAGGAACATGTCGGTGTGGAGCTGGAGGAGAAAGCCCATCACATCACCTTCATCTGGCGCGGGCACAAACTCGCCCGTGCGCCAGTCAAGCGACATGAGGGTCATCTGCTCGCCCGGCGCGTCAGGCGTGGGGCCGGAGGTGACATTCACCACGGGCCGGTCTTCATCGAAGCTCATGAAGAGGCCAACTTCACCGGGGCGGGACGCGAGGGCATTTGCAAGCACAGTATCAAGGCTAACCCGCGTGTCCTCATCTGTGACCGGCGGCATGACATAGGCATCGCCCGTCAGGTCCTCGATCTCATGCTCGAAAATAAGCGGCAAGCCGGTGATACACAGCATCAAGAGGAATGCCGTGGAGATCAGGCTGCTCAACTTATGGACAAGATACCAGATGCGAATGGTGCCGCGCTGCATGGGGGAGAGCCGTTCAGTATAAATAAGAATGATTATCAAACTTATTAATCGGCTACGGCTTCATTGACAAGCCCCATGCAGCCTGGTGGCAGCAGAAGAAGTGCAATAAGCATCCCGTGCAGGCAAACCTTGTGGCTTGCCTGCTGTTGCGGGAGGCGAAAGACGTGTCGCTCTATCCGCCTGAACTACTGAACCAGTTGGCCACCAGAAATACGCAGCTGGGTTGCTTCATCGGCGTAGATGAAGTTCTCCTGGCCTTTGATGGCAACATAACAGTCCGAGCAGATGTCACTTAATGTGGCATGGGGCTCAATACTGACCTCCCATGTCTTTTCATCGGCATCTTCAAGGATAAGGGTATAGGCGGTGTCATCGTCATTCACGATGGTAAGCCCGCCTGCGGCCAATGCCGCTACACTCAGAACCGCTGCAGCTGTGACGCTCAGCCAAGCACGGATAGTCATGGTGTATTCTCCAGGATTGTACCACCTGAATGAGGCCACTTTTTCCGTGCGCTGGCAAACGAATAAATCCGATCAGTTCGGCTACAGGCCAAGTTCGCTCAGGCCTGGGTGATCATCGGGGCGTGGGCCGGATGTGTCCCAGTGGAACAGGCGGTCTTCTTCGCGTATGGCAACATCATTGATGCTGGCATGGCGCTCTTCCATCAGGCCGCTCTCGTCAAACTGCCAGTTCTCATTACCATAGGAGCGGAACCAGTTGCCATCCGTGTCATGCCATTCGTAGGCATAACGCACAGCAATACGGTTGCCTTCAAAGGCCCAAAGCTCCTTGATCAGGCGGTATTCCTGCTCGCGCTGCCATTTGTCACTCAGGAAGTCCACGATGGCATCGCGGCCAGTGACAAAGCTGTCCCGGTTGCGCCAGCGGCTGTCGGGCGTGTAAGCGAGGGAGACTTTCTCGGCATTCCGGCTGTTCCAGCCGTTTTCAGCAAGGCGGATTTTCTCGGTCGCGCTTTCACGCGTGAAGGGGGGAAGGGGTGGCCGCTGTGTGGTGGTTGTCATATCATCTCTCCGGATGGTTTCAGGGCTGCAAGCTCGGCCTTCAGGGACCGGTTCTCCGTTTGCAGCTGTGCAAATTGTTCGTTAATGGACGCCATGGCGTCCGCCACCTCATCTGAGGTGAAACGGGGGGTGATGTGTTGGGGGCAATTCCAGTCAAAGCTTTTGAGGTTTAGCACCATCGCGCGTTCCGGTATGCCGCGGTAACCCGGCAGGGCGAGTATCTCGGCAAGCGCAGGGTCGCCTTCCAGATCGCGGGCCTCCAAGGTGGCCAGTATCTTGAGCCGTGCCCGGTTCGCGTAATCCATCAGGATAAGCGCAACCCGGTTGTCCACGCGGGAGTTACCGAGCGTGATATACTGCCGGTTACCCCGAAAGTCAGGGAAAGCGAGGGTACGGTCATCCAGCACTTTGAGGAAACCCTTGGGGCCACCCCGGTGCTGAACATAAGGCCAGCCGGTCTCGGCGGTGCTCGCGATATAAAAGCTGTCACGGGCCTCGATGAAGGTGGCTTCGCTTTCGCGGAATCGGTCGAAGGTGCGGTCGCTCCGGCTGTTCTCATAAATATGGCGCGAGCCATGCTCCATCTGGGCCTTCACAACTTCAGACCCGGTCAGCGCATCAAGAAATCCGTATGGCATGGCAACCTCTCCAGCTTCGAAGGGACATAAACAAATCGCAGTGGGGCCGCTCCCTGGGGGCTTAGGGGGATGATGGGAGTGGAAGCGACCCCACCGGCGCGGCATCAGGCCGCGTAGGTGCTGCGCACAACCGGGAAATCAATCTCGGTTTCGGCAACGTTGTTCAGGATGTTGGTGAAGAAATTGTCGGCAACAAGTGCCACGATCTCCACGATCTGGCCGTCGGTGTAGCCAGCGTTCTTGATGTTGATGACATCTGCGTCTTCAACGCGGCCACGGGTGCTGGCAACTTTTGCGGCAAAGGCAACCGCTGCGTTTGCACGGGTGTTTGAGGACTGGCCGTTCCTTGCAAGGCTGACTTCCTCAGCGTCGAGGCCAGCCATGTTGGTGGCGAGGTAGGTGTGGGCCGAGAGGCAGTAGTCACAGCCGTTCACCTCAGCAACCGCAAGCGCAATGCGTTCGCGTGTCTTGACATCGAGCGTCTTGGCGACGGCGCCATTGAAGCCGAGGAAGCCTTCAAGCACCTTGGGGCTATTGCCAATCAGGCGGAAAACGTTGGGCACTACGCCCAGTTGGTCTTTAACAGCGCCAAGCAGCGGGCGGGAAGCTTGTGGTGCGGTGTCGTGACTCGGGACCGAAATCCGGTTCATTGTTTTTCTCCTTCAGGTTACCCGGTCTTGGTTCTTGTCGCCGGGATGTCCTGAAGATAATGCGTTGCTTTGGGTAAGATAATGATGCAAATTTGCATAATATTATTGCAGAATTTGGGATAATAGATGGACCGCCTCGACCGTATGCGCACCTTTGTTGCTGTTGCCCACCATGGCAGCTTTGCGGAAGCCGCACGGCATTTGCGCCTGTCTTCCTCAGCTGCGTCGCGCGCGGTGGCGGAACTGGAGGCGGATCTGGGCATTGTCCTGTTCGCGCGCACCACGCGCTCTGTCACCCTGACCGAACGTGGGCGGCTATACCTTGAAAGCTGCCGCCGTATCCTCGCGGATGTTGAGGCTGCCGAAAGCCTTGCGCGCGGGGAGGGGGCGAAACCGCAGGGACGGCTTACGGTCGCGGCGCCGCTTCTGTTCGGGCGGCTACATGTGTTACCGCTTGTCTCGCGGCTTTTGAAGGCCGAGCCTGACCTTGATGTTCGGCTCATTCTCTCGGACCGTAACGCGCATATGGTGGAAGAGGGTATCGATGTTGCGGTGCGCATCGGTGATCTCGCCGACAGCAGCCTGAGCGCCCGCAAGATCGGTCAGGTATGTGCAGCCCTTGTTGCCAGCCCTGACTATCTGGCAGAGCGGGGCGCGCCGAAGCTGCCGGAAGACCTGGCGGGCCATGACATCATCTCGTTTGAGGCCATGGATACCACGAACGAGTGGCGGTTTGGTCCCGGCGTAAAGCCTCTGCGTGTGTCGCCGCGCCTGATGGTGAATAGCGCGGCGGCGGCGGTGACCGCGGCGGAAGAGGGTGGTGGTATCACCCGCGTGATTTCCTATCAGGTGGAAGCCGGCGTCATGGCGGGGCGCCTTGTGCCGGTCCTGCCGGAATTGCCGGCGCCCATCATACCCGTACATATGGTTTACCCGCCGCGCCGGGTGGCGTCGCCAAACCTTGATGCCTTCCTCGCGCACGCAAAGCAGTACTTCCGCGAAAATCCCATAAGGCCTATTTGTGATTGGTCACTGTCCGACAAATCGCCTTCTTAAGCGGGGCTTGGCATGCCGAGGCTTTGACCTTAAAGTTCGCGCAAACGGAAGGACGGGTCATGGCAGCAATCAGTTTTGAAGCAGAGCTTGAGGAAATCGAGGGTTGGACCCTTGTCCGGCTGCCTAAGGACGCGAGCGGACAGCTACCATCGCGTGGCCTTGTTATGGTCGAAGGCGGGCTTAACGGCCACGCTATTCGCATAGCCCTTGAGCCGGATGGCAAGGGTAGCCATTGGTTTGCGCTGCCAGACGACCTTCAAAAAAATATCAAGGCTGGCGCGGGGGACACCGTCGCAGTCGAGCTGAACAGTATTGATGAATGGGTGGAGCCCGAACTGCCGGATGATATCCGCACGGCTTTTGAGGCCGTGCCTGATGTGATGGCTGCATGGGCTGATATCACCCCACTCGCACGCTGGGACTGGTTGCGCTGGATGCGCTCCACCAAAGTGGCTGCAACGCGCGAGAAACGCATCAATACCGCGATTGACATGCTCTCACACGGCAAACGGCGGCCCTGCTGCTTCGACCGCAGCCAGTGCACGGTGCCCGAAGTCTCCAAAAGTGGAAAGCTGCTGTCGCCGCTTGGCTAAATCCCAAGCTTATACGCTCGCCATCAATGCTTGAAACGCAGCCTTCACCTCAGGTTCCGACAGCACCGGTGCGTGGCCCACTCGGGGAACTTCCACGGTCCTGACTGTATCGCTGGTGGCCGCCATTGCCTTGAGAGTATCTGCCGCCAGGATATCTGAAATCTCACCCCTCAGCGCAAGCACCGGGCGACCCTTCGCCAGATGGCGGAAACGCCGCCACAGGACCCATTCCATGATCGGCAGCGCCCACGCGGGTGCCGGGCGGAAAATGGCAGGGTCATAATCGATTTTCGGCTTGCCGTCTGGCCCTTCGCGGAAAGTCCAGCGCGCAAGGCGCTGCCAGTCTTCATCCGTGAAGTCAGGGAAGGCAATGCCGTTGATGTGTTTGCAATGCGTAGCCGCTGATTGCCAGTCGCTCACCGGGGCGGCGGTGCCCGCGTAGGTCGCAATACGCGCAATGCCCGCGCGGTCCACATTGGGGCCAATGTCATTGAGGGCGGCACCCGCCACACGGTCACTTGCCATGCGTGCCACTTCCATGGTCACAAGACCGCCGAGGGAGGTGCCAATAAATACAGCACGGTCAATGCCCGCCGCATCCATAAGGCTGATCATATCGCGCGCATAGGTCGCCGGGCGGTAGCGTTTTGGCTTGGGGTCGCGGTCAGATTTGCCGCGCCCGCGCAGGGACGCCGCGAGCACACGGTGGCCAAGGCTGGCGGCCCACGGCGCAAAGTCGCTGAAGTCGCGGCAGTTTCGGGTCAGGCCCGGAATGCAGATAATGGCAACGTCTGATGTGGCGCTGTCCGGCTGGTAATCGGCCGCGTGAAGGGTGAGCCCATCGTGCGAGCGCCAGAAAAAGTCCTGCATTATATTGGTTGTCCCCCGGCTGAGAATGCCGCCCGGAGTAAATGCGGGCGGCATCCAGTAGTTTCTAGTAACGATATTCGATGGAGGCGAAGACGGTACGCGGCGCACCGTAGAAGCCGATGACCGAATCCCCGAACGCGAGGCCCGGGAAATAATAGGCACCGGTGCGGTAGCGTTCGTTCGTGAGGTTGCGGCCATGCACGCCCACGCGCCACTTGTCGCTGTCCGATGTCCAGACAATGCTGGCGTCCAAGAGCTCGTAGGCGGGCTGGTCGATCGCGGGCACGGGTGTCTCGAACATATTGACCGCGCTGCGGAATGACAGGGCCCCGCGCAGCGCGATGGAACCGCGGCTATCGAGGTCGATCATATAGTTCGCGGCAACGTTACCATTCCATTTAGGTGTGTTCTGGAACTGGCGCTGGTCAGCAACGTCAACCTGCACATAACCGCCGCCCGGCGCCGCCGCATAGGCGAGATACTGGTCAAATTCGGCGTCCACATAACCCACAGCAAAGTCGATGCTGAAGTCTTTCGTGAGCCACGCCGTGGCTTCAATCTCTGCACCGTCGATCGTCGATGACCCCACGTTATCCACAAAGCTCACCACACCGGTGCCGGCCTGGTTCACTTGCTGGCTTGTGACCTGTTGGCCGTCATAGGAGGTATGGAAAATTGCGGCTGCGAACGACAGCCTGCCATCAATCACATTGCCCTTGAGGCCAAGCTCGTATGAATCGACCGTCTCCGGCTCGTAGCCTTCAACGGTTGCGGGGGTAGCCGTCGCGTCACCACGCATGTCAAAGCCGCCGGATTTGAAACCACGGCTATAGGACGCGTAGACATTCAGGTCGTCCGCCAGTGAATAGCTCAGGCTCACCCGCGGGGTGAACTCCTCAAACGTCAGTTCGCGGGTATAGTCGGTCAGGGTCTGGATCAGGATCGCGCTATCGTTGCCCGAAATCGGTGAGCCAAGGCCAAGATAGTTGGCTTTGAAAACGGTGCCTTCCTTCTTGTCGCGTGTCCAGCGACCTCCGAGCGAGAGGTTCCAGCGTTCGCCCAGTTCCACATCAAAGTCACCGAAGATGGCGATGGATTTCGTGTCCACATCGCCGCTAGTGCCCTGTGTCAGGTGCGGCATGGGTACACCCGGAATGGCGGCCGCACCAATGCCGAGGATGGTGTCATATTGCCCGGTTGCGGTGGCGTCGAGGTAATAGACGCCAAAAATCCCGCTCCAGCGGTCATTCTGGATCACAACCTGCAGTTCCTCCGAGAACTGGTCGTCGTCGTAGACCGAACCGCTTGAGGCGATATCAAGGATGGGGGCTGGTGTGCCGTCAAAGTCGATCCCGGCGGTCCGCGTGATACCCTCGCGGTAAGCCGTGATGGATTTGAGCGTGACAGTGTCGTTGACGGTCCATTCCGCAAGGAGGGAGATACCCTGCGTGATCACCTCATTCGCGTCACCAAGGCCTGCCCAGGTGTCATACTTGTTCTCTTGCACCGGGAATGCGCCAGCGGGCACCGGCTCAGCCGATGGGCTATAGCCCGGCAGCGCGATGGGCAGCACGGCCCAGTCCGCGGGGACCGGGGTTTCGCGGTGGCCGTGGTTGGCGTTTGAATCGTCATCCGTGCGGTCCGCGCTCAGCCGGAAAAACAGGTCCGGGCTCGGTGTGGCCTCAAGGGTCACCCGCGCGGCGAATGACTGTTTGTTGTTGGTCTCGGCGTCCGTGTACTGGTTGGTGCCGTAGCCGTCCCGGTTATACCAGCCGAAGGCCGCGCCAATGGCCAGCTTGTCGCTAAGCGGGGTGGAGCCGGAGGCCACCACATCATGCTGGCCATAAGTGCCAACATTGGCGCGGACCTTGAACTCGGTCTCTGCGCCCAAGCGGCGGGTGATATATTTGATCGCGCCACCAATGGTGTTGCGGCCATAAAGCGTGCCTTGCGGCCCACGCAGCACTTCAAGTCGCTCGATATCGAAAATATCAAGGATCGCGCCTTGCGGGCGGGCGATATAAACATCGTCCACATAAAGGCCAACGCCGGGTTCAAAGCCCCAGAGCGGGTCCTGCTGGCCGATGCCGCGAATGAAAGCGGTGAGGGTGGAGTTGGTGCCGCGCGAAACCTGCAAGGTCAGGTTCGGGGTGTTGCGCTGCAGCGCCGTGATATCCAGCGCGCCGCGCATATCAAGCTTGTTGGCGTCAAATGTGGTGAGTGCGATTGGCACATCAACGATGGATTCGTCGCGCCGCCGCGCGGTCACAACAATGGTATCGATACCAAAAGCCTCGTCATCGTCCGCGCTATCCTGCGCCACGACCGGTATGCTGGTGGCAAGCGCCGCAGCCGAGACACCGGCGAGCAATAGTCGCGCCGGCAGAGTGCGTTGAACACTGGTCATCTCAAATCCTCCCTTTTTTGCCCGCACCGCATGACCGGTGGGCCAGCGCCTTCCCTGCGCCATGCTAGAGGCTTGCGTCAATATCGACTTTTGTCAATTTATTTATTCAACGATCAATAAATAAATTGTTTTGGTGCTTGCAACAGCGCTTAGGCCGCGCCAAAGTAGCCGCAATCAAAAGGGATAAAGACAAGAGTGGTCATGAGTGCAAAGAAACAACCGGCACGCCGCAAGCAGGCGGACAGGCGCGAAGAATCGCGTGAACGTATCCTCGATGCGGCGGAAGAACTGCTCGCCGGGCGCGGGTATGACGGTGTCACCATGCGTGAAATCGGCAAGGCCGCTGGCGCGGATACCTCGCTCGTGCACTATTATTTCGATAATAAGGCCGGGCTTTTCAACGCGGTGATCGCGCGCCGCGCGGGCGTTGTCAATGACGCGCGCGAAGCCGCGCTTGACGCATATGCAGCGGCCCATAAGGGGAATATGACCGCGCAGGGTGTACTGCGCGCCTACCTTGAGCCGACCTTCAGTTTCATGATGTCGGGCGAGCCGGGCTACCTCAACTATGGCGCGCTGATCGCAAAGCTCAACAGTACCGCCATGGGTGGCGATGTGGACACCACGCACACACCTTTCGACCCCGTGGTCGAACGGCTGGTGAACCTCCTCAATGAAGTGCGGCCAGAAGTCAGCCGGGCAGACCTATACTGGTATTACCACTTTGTCTCGGGCGCGATCTCACTCTCGCTCGCCCAAACTGGCCGTATCGACGTGCTCTCCGGCGGCCTCTGCCGGTCAGACGACTTCGCCACCATCCTCGATCGCATGGTGCGCGTACTCGGCCAAGGCTTCGAGGCGCTGGCGACATAAGTCTGCCTGCACAGTAGGGCAGGCGAAACGGCAGAAATTTAGGAGAAAGTGGTGCCGGCACCAGGAATCGAACCCGGGACCTGATGATTACAAATCAACTGCTCTACCAGCTGAGCTATACCGGCACATTCACCGTGACGCGGAAACGCGGGCGCGTTTGCGTGGCGCATCTTCTAGCATAAAAAAAAATCATATCAAGCGTCAAATGAGCGGAATTTCACGGTGGGTGCGTGGGGGTGGATGTACGGAAGGCAGAAGCTTAGCGCGCGCGGCGGAAGGTGAGGTTGTAGCGCACAGGGCCAAAGCGCGGGTCTGTGGCTGCCGCAATGGGTTTGACACCATGGTAAAAGAGCCGTGCCTCGCCGCCCAGCACCATCACGTCACCATCTGTGAGCGCGATGTTCTGTGCCTTGCCGCCACGGGTGGGGCCATAAAGCTGGAACACCGCCGGAATGCCGATGGAGACAGACACAATCGGCCAGCTTTTGTCCGCCTCGTCTTGATCGATATGCGGGGTGAGTTTGGTGCCAACTTCATAGCGGTTGATCAGGCATACGTCCGGCTCGAAACCATCATACCCCGCTTTTTTGCTTGCTTGTTTCGCCAGCGATATGAAGTCAAGCGGCATGGCGGGCCATGGTTCGCCGCTCATCGGGTCCGCGGCATCGTAACGGTAGCCGCGGGCGTCTGAGACCCAGCCGTATTGGCCGGTATTGCTCATCGCCACATTCATCTGCCGCCCGCCGGGTGTCATCATACGGCGGAGCGGTGCGGCGTCTAGGAGTGCAGGGATGTGCGCGAGCAGGGCATCGGTATCGGCGAAGCCGGGCAAGAGGTAAGCCCCTTGCCCGAGCGGTTCCACTTCCGGCCTGATGCTGGCGAAAAGATCCATCACTCTGCGGCCCTAAAGTGCATCATGGTAGATGACGCCAAGGGTATAGCGTTCGCCTTTGGTGATATCGGCCACGCCGTGGCGCAGGCTGACCTTGTGGTAGCCGTTTTTGCCCATTTGTGGCCGTTCGTTCACCGCAAAAACCACAGCGTCACCGCGCCGGAGCGGGACCACGCGCGGGCGGGACTGCATGCGTGGTCGGTTCTCGACGAGCACAAACTCGCCGCCCTCAAAGTCTTCGCCGGGGTCGCTGAGGAGCAGTGCCATCTGGAACGGGAAATACACTTCGCCGTACAGGTCCTGGTGCAGGCGGTTATAGCCGCCCCTGCCGTAGCGGAGGATGAGCGGCGTGGGCCTGACTTGGCCGATGTCGTGGCACTTCGCCTTGAAATCCTCATGACTTTCCGGGAACTTTGCGTCACGGCCCAGACGTTTGGCCCATTCATTAGCCGCGCGGGCGAGGGGCGGGAAGCTCTCCCGCCTCAGGGTTTCAAGCGTGTCCGGCAACGGGTAGCGGAAATAGCGGTAGTCCCCGTCACCGTAGCCGTGCCGCGCCATGATCACCTGTTTGCGATAGCGGTCCTCGTCGTCATACCCGGCGCGGAACGCGGCACATTCATCCGCGCTCAGCAGGCCACGGATGATGCTGTAGCCCTCATCCATCAGGCCGGTTTGAACCGCTTGCCAGTCCACAGCCTGCACTTTTGCGGCCACGCTCATTCACCAGCCTCCCGCTTCAGAAGCTTGGCCTTACGCTCCACCCCCCAGCGGTAGCCGCTCAGGGAGCCATCACCGCGTATAACACGGTGGCACGGGATGGCGATGGCGATGCGGTTGTTGGCGCAGGCGTTGGCGACGGCGCGCACGGCCTTCGGTTTCCCAATAGCTTCCGCCACCTGGCTGTAGGTTTTAGTCTCACCTTCCGGGATGGCGCGCAGGGCTTGCCACACCTGTTCCTGAAACGCGGTGCCGCGGATATCAAGCGGCAGGGTGTCGAGTGTCTGTTTACCCTTGTCGACAAGGGTGAGCGCGCCTTTGAGCCAGCCGTTCATGTCATCCGTCGCTTCCTCAAGCGTGGCGCGCGGGAACTCGGCCTTCAGCGCATCCATCAGCGCTTCGCGGTTATCGCCAAGCTGGATGGTGCAGATGCCGCGCTCGGTCGCGCCCATCAGCATGAAACCGAGCGAGCAGGGCGAAATGCTGTAGCGCACCACAAGGCCGCTGCCGCCCGCGCGGTACTGCTTTGGTGTCATGCCGAGGAAGCCTTGCGCCTTCTCGTAAAAACGGCTGTTGGCATTATAGCCTGCGTCATAGATTGCTTCCGTCACCGTGCGGCTTTCCTTCAGGCTGCCCCTCACGTTTTTTGTGCGGTGGCTGCTGGCGTAGGCCTTGGGTGTCACCCCTGTGATTTCCTTGAAAATGCGGTGGAAGTGATAGGCGCTTAGCCCCACATGGGCGGCGATGTCCGCAAGCACAGGCGTGCTTTCCGCGTCTTCGATAAAGCGGCAGGCGCGGGCGATAAGGGCTTGCCGCTCCGCCCAAGCCGGGCTTTCAAGCGGGCGGCAGCGTTTGCAGGGGCGGAAGCCCGCTTTCTCCGCCGCTTCCGGGCAAGTGTGGAAATCCACATTTTCGCGTTTCGGTGTGCGGGCACCGCAGGAGGGGCGGCAGTACACGCCGGTCGTGAGCACGGAGAAATAGAAGCTGCCGTCGGCGCGGGCGTCACGGCTGAGCACGGCCCGCCATTTTGCCTCATTGTCGTCGTATGCTGTGTCCTCAGTCACCGGTTTATTCGCCGCTTGCAAAGTGAATGTTGCTGCATGTGTCATGGTTCACTCCTCGTGTCTTATGTCAAGCATTGCGGCAAAGATAGGGGAGGGAGGCATTACCCGCTCTCCGATGCTTGCTGCTGAATTCAGAATTTGGTGAGGAGGGTTGAGCTTAGCACCGTCCCGCGCCATATAGGGGTGATGCAAGACATTGTTTTCAGTCCATAAAAGGAAAACCAATGTGGAATAAAGTGACCGAGCTTCTAGGCCTCGGGACCGATAAAAAAGACAGCAAGGCCAATGAGCTTCAGATCGCAACCGCTGCCCTGATGGTAAGCGTTGCATCCTCGGACGGTGAGTTTTGTGATGATGAGCGCGAACGCCTGACCGATTGCCTGACCGAGCATTTCTGGCTGACAAGCGAAGAAGCAGAAGAAATTATCGACCGCGCGCACGAGGAAGAGCAGGACGCACCAAGCCTTTACCGCTTTACTCGCGCGATTGCCAAGGAACTGGATCAGGAAGGCCGGCAGGAGATTGTCAGGCTTTTATGGCAGGTGGCGTTTGCCGATAACCGCATTGATAATTTTGAGGCCAATGTGCTGGCGAAGATTGCGGGGCTTCTGGGGGTGACGGAAGAAGACCGTATCCGTATCAAACATGAGGTGGAGGCGGCGACGGCCTGATGCCGCCGCCAGCGTCCCGCGTTTCCTTAAATCAGGAACATATAGACGACAAACCCGGTTACAGCCGCAAGGTTGAGGATCGTCGTTACTTTGGAAGTGCCGCCTGATGGGTCGGACCTTCCCGGTGCATTCAGCGTGTTCATTGTTGGTCTCCTGTCGTGGTCTCGGTGTTTTTGTGTGTTGTTATGAACACTAGATAGGCATCGGGCAGATAATTTCTACTATAAAAAATTCGAACACCCTGTTGCATGAGTGCGAACAGACAGGGTGGTATGGTTCCACCGTGCGATGAACCGACCTTGAAAAGATACCGACCGGTATGTATATAAGGTAGGTAATGGAATTCAGCCCATACTGTCGGGAAGGTATAAAGAGGTTGAAGATGACAAGGTCAAAAAACACACGCGAGAAGTTGCTTGATACCGCGATCGACCTGATCTGGAAAAGCAACTACACCCGCGTCGGTGTGAACGAAATTTGTAAATGTGCCGGTGTCACGAAGGGTGGTTTTTACCACTATTTCGAGACCAAGGCCGACCTCTTTTATGAGGCGTCGCTCTATCACTGGGCGCAGAAGCAGGATGAGCTCGACGAGATTTTCTCGCCGCGCTACACGCCGCTTGAGCAGCTGGAAAACCTGGTAAATCATATACTTGACCACCAGGCTTCGGATGAAGGTGACGATAACCCGGTGCTCGGGTGTCCCTTCTTCACGTCTGGCGCGCAGGTTGGTACGGGTGAAGACAAGGTGCGCGAAGCCAGCCGCATCATGTGCCAGAACGCTATCCAGTATGACCTGGCGCTTGCGCGCGGTCTCAAGGCTGGTGGCTACCTGAATGGCGACCCGGACTGTGACCAGCTTGCCCGCATGATGATGCAATATATTCAGGGGCTTTTGCTCTATGGCCGCACCTTTGCGGACATTGAAATTGTGCGCAATGACATCCGTGCAGGGCTCTACCGCCTGCTGGACCTCAAGGCCGAATACCGCGTGGCGGCAACGCCCGCAACTGCCGCCGCCTGATTCGGGCGCGAAATGGCGGTCTAGCGCCATATTTGCCCAATCCTCCTAAACTTTTGCCCATTAAGCTGCCCGTCTCAGGACGGGGAGCTTTGCGTTTTTTGCATGGGTGGCGGATTGTGCGGGTTTTTTGGCGGTTTTCTGCGGCTATCACGATGATGAATAATATCTATCAGAACTATAAATCTTAGCTGGGGTTGAAAACAGACCGACCGGTATGCATCTTGGTAACAAGCGAAACAGACCGACTGGTATGTAACTGGTCAACACGACAGAGCCGAGGACAAGAAAATGAGCAGCAAAAAAGCATATCTCAAGCGCCACACTGCCATCGCAGCCCTGCTGGTAGCAGCAGCTGTTGGCGGCATCGGTGCCTACCATCTTGATGACGCCCATGCTGGTGACGCACCGGCAACTGCGGCCGCACCGGCCGCACCTGAGGTTGTTGTCAGCACCCTTAAAACCGAAGCCATCCGTGAATGGAGTGAATTTTCCGGCCGCCTGACCGCGGTAGACTATGTGGAAATTCGCCCACGGGTAAGCGGCACCATTCATGAAGTGGCATTTGCGGACGGTGATTTCGTCAGCAAAGGCGACCTCTTGTTTGTGATTGACCCGCGTCCGTTTGAAGCCGCGCTTGCCCGCGCTGAAGCACAGCTTGCTTCCGCCAAGTCGCAAGTGGTGCTGACAGAAGCGGAACTGAAGCGCGCCGCCGAACTGGTGGAAAGCAGCTTCGTATCCAAAAGCGCGTACGACAAACGCAAGAACGACTATGATGTGGCACTTGCCGCAGTGAAGTCGGCTGAAGCCGAGCTCACGACAGCGAAACTCAACCTTGATTACGCCCATGTGACGGCGCCGGTTTCCGGTATCGTCAGCCGGCCCGAGATCACTGAGGGCAACCTCATTGAAGCGGGTCTGTCGGCACCGGTGCTGACCACGATTGTCTCGAACGACAAGCTTTATGCTGAGTTCAACGTGGACGAACGCACCTATGTTGCTGCCAAGCGCCAGGGCGCGGAAGGCGGCACCATGCCGGTTGTGCTGACCCTCGCGGGTGACAAGAGCGTATCTTATGAAGGCAAACTCTATTCCTTCGATAACAAGCTTGACCTGCGGTCGGGCACCATCCGCGCACGTGCGGTGTTTGAGAACAAGGACGGCGCACTGACGCCGGGCATGTTCGCCGACATCCGCCTTGGCTCCCCCTCCAAGGAAGACGTGCTGGTGGTAAGCGACCGCGCCGTTGGTACCAACCAGGACAAAAAGTTCGTCTATACGGTGAACTCTGATAATGTGGTTGAATACCGCGAAGTGAAGCTTGGGCGTACTGTTCAAGGTGGCCGCGTTGTTCTGGCGGGCCTTGAAGCCGGTGACCGTGTGATCGTCAATGGTGTGCAACGCGTTCGTCCGAACGTGACGGTGGCCGCCAAAAGCGAAGACGCGATCCAGACGGTCAGCAGCGCAATTCAAAGCCGCTAATTCCGGACCCCCAGTTCCAGGCACTATGAAGCGGTAAACTCCAGGCATTCCGGGCTAACCCCCGGAATGCCGGGTGCTGCCACGCTTTGTCATCTGTTGCCTGTATTCAGTATCCGAGTTTTTGCCACGCTCCGTGGCGGATGATCCGAATTTAACGCCATGCGCCCATGCGCGCGAGGCCATATGGCGGAGACACTAGATGAATATCTCCAAGTTTTTTGTGGACCGGCCCATTTTTGCGGGCGTGCTGTCTGTTATCGTTTTCATGGCAGGCCTGATTGCCATGTTCCGCCTGCCCATTTCTGAATATCCGGAAGTGGTGCCCCCCTCCATCGTGGTGAACGCCCAGTTCCCCGGCGCGAACCCCAAGGTGATCGCCGAAACCGTGGCGACACCCCTGGAGGAGCAGATCAACGGCGTTGAGAACATGCTTTATATGTTCTCGCAAGCCACGTCGGACGGCATGATGACGCTTACCATCACCTTCCGGATCGGTACCGACCCCGACCTCGCGCAGCAGCAGGTACAGAACCGGGTGGCACAGGCCACACCGCGTCTGCCTGAGGTGACGCGGCGCCTCGGTGTCACCACCGTCAAAAGCTCGCCTGACCTCACGATGGTGGTGCACCTGCGCTCGCCAAGTGAGCAGTACGACCCGCTTTACTTGCGCAACTACGCCATCCTCAACATCAAGGACCAACTGGCCCGTATTGAAGGTGTGGGGCAGGTGCGTGTGTTTGGCGCGGGTGACTATGCCATGCGCCTGTGGCTCAACCCTGAGAAAATCGCCGAACGGGGCCTGACCGCGAATGAAGTGGTTGCTGCGGTGCGCGAACAGAACATTCAGGTCGCGGCTGGCACGCTTGGCGGCGCGCCCTATGATGACGGTATCGAGATCCAGTTCCCGATCAACGCCAAAGGGCGGCTTGAAAGCGTGGATGAGTTTGAAAATATCATCATCCGCGCCGGTGATGAGGGCCAGATCACGCGGCTGAAGGACGTTGCACGGGTGGAACTGGGTGCGCAGCAATATGCGCTCCGCTCCATGCTTGATAGCAAGCCTGCCGTCGGTATCCCGATCTTCCAGGCACCGGGTGCCAACGCCATCCAGATCTCGGATGACGTGCGCGCGACCATGGAAGAACTGAAAAAGAATTTCCCCGAAGGTGTGGACTACGCCATCGAATATGACCCCACTGTATTCGTGCGTGGGTCTATCGAGGCCGTGGTGAAAACCCTTCTTGAAGCTGTTGCGCTTGTTGTTCTTGTCGTGATTGTCTTCCTCCAGACATGGCGGGCATCGATTATCCCTCTGCTCGCTGTTCCAGTGTCGATCGTCGGTACCTTCGCGTTGATGCTCGTGTTCGGGTTCTCAATCAATGCTCTCTCTCTGTTTGGCTTGGTACTGGCGATCGGCATCGTGGTGGATGATGCCATCGTGGTCGTGGAGAACGTCGAACGCTACATCGAGAAAGGCATGCAGCCGAAGGAAGCGACCTATCAGGCCATGCGCGAAGTCTCGGGCCCCATTATCGCCATCTCGCTCACGCTTGTAGCGGTGTTTGTGCCGATTGCCTTCATCAGCGGCCTTACGGGCCAATTCTACAAGCAATTCGCGCTGACGATCGCCATCTCGACCGTGATTTCGGCCTTCAACTCACTGACGCTCAGCCCGGCGCTGGCAGCCCTTCTTCTCAAGGGGCACGATGCACCGAAGGATGCGCTTACCCGCGGCATGGATAAAGTGCTGGGTGGTTTCTTCCGCGGTTTCAACAAAGTGTTCAAGAAAAGCTCCGACGCCTATTCGGGCGGTGTGAAACGCAGCCTTGGCCGCAAGTCCATCGCGGTTGGTCTGTATGTTGTGCTGCTCGGCCTCACCTATCAGGGCTTCCAGGAAGTGCCACAGGGCTTCGTGCCGGCGCAGGACAAGCAGTATCTTGTCGGCTTCGCGCAACTGCCGGATGGTGCTACACTTGAACGCACGGAAGCGGTGATCCGCGAGATGGGTGAGATTGCCCTCGCTGAACCGGGTGTGAAAAGCGCCATTCAGTTCCCGGGGCTTTCGATCAACGGTTTCACCAACAGCTCGAGCGCCGGTATTGTGTTCGTCAGCCTTGAAGACTTCGAGAAACGCAAAGGCGACGCTATGTCCGGCGGGGCTATCGCTGGCCGCCTGAACGCCAAGTTCGCGGGCATCAAGGAAGCCTTCATTGCCATCTTCCCGCCACCACCGGTGCAGGGTCTTGGCACCATCGGCGGCTTCAAGCTGCAGATCGAGGACCGCACGGACCTTGGCTATGAAGCCCTGAATAACGCGCTTCAGCAGGTGCTGCAAAAAGCATGGGCCACGCCTGAGCTGGCGGGTGTCTTCTCAAGCTACCAGATCAACGTACCGCAGCTTTATGCGGACCTTGACCGGGAGCGTGCGAAGCAGCTCGGCCTAAACATTGATGAAGTGTTCCAGACCATGCAGATTTATCTGGGTTCGCTTTATGTGAACGACTTCAACAACTTTGGTCGCACCTATCAGGTGATTGCGCAGGCGGACAAACAGTTCCGCTCCACCCCGCAGGATGCCATGCAGATCAAGGTGCGGAACACGGCTGGTGACATGATCCCGCTTGCGTCGATCATGACACTTGATGAAAGCTATGGCCCTGAAAGTGCCCAGCGCTACAACGCCTTCCGCGCGGCTGACCTGAACGGCAACGCCGCACCGGGTTACTCAAGCGGGCAGGCGCAGGATGCGATCGCCAAGATCCTTGATGAGACTTTGCCCAAGGGCATGGAGTATGAGTGGACGGACCTCACGTACCAGCAAATCCTCGCTGGCAACACGGCAGTGTTTGTCTTCCCGCTCTGTGTGATGCTCGTGTTCCTCGTGCTGGCGGCACAGTATGAAAGCCTCACGCTTCCGCTTGCGGTGATCCTGATCGTGCCGATGGCTGTGATGTCCGCTATTGCGGGTGTGTGGCTCACGGGGGGTGACAACAACATCTTCACCCAGATCAGCCTCTTTGTGCTCGCGGGGCTCGCGTGTAAAAACGCCATCCTGATTGTGGAGTTTGCCCGTGAACTCGAGACCCAGGGCCGCAGCATCACCGAAGCGGCGATTGAGGCAGCCCGCCTGCGTCTTCGCCCGATCCTGATGACGTCGTTTGCCTTTATCATGGGCGTGGTGCCGATGGTGATCTCGACCGGAGCGGGTGCCGAGATGCGCAACGTGATGGGTATTGCCGTCTTCTCCGGCATGCTCGGTGTGACCTTCTTCGGTCTCTTCTTCACGCCGGTCTTCTATGTGCTCTTGCGCAAACTGGAGACACGCAAAAAAGCTGCTGCATAGGCTTTGCGGCAGCATACCAGACACCAAAGCCCCGGGGTCATGCCCCGGGGCTTTTTTCTTGGGCCCACCCAGC
Organism: Kordiimonas gwangyangensis DSM 19435 = JCM 12864; assembly: GCF_000375545.1. Classification (GTDB taxonomy): domain Bacteria; phylum Pseudomonadota; class Alphaproteobacteria; order Sphingomonadales; family Kordiimonadaceae; genus Kordiimonas; species Kordiimonas gwangyangensis. Next base: position 87,801 of record NZ_AQXF01000005.1, on the reverse strand, counting down.
GCCTTCTTGCAAGGCTTGCAAAAAAAATCCCCCTTCCAAACCATGATAAAATCAAGCTAAACTGCCACACATACGGGGCAGGGCATGCGCTTCTGCAAAAAAGTGCAAGATTGGGTAAGAATGGACGACGGCAACAAAAAGAATTTGAAACGGCTTGAGGATCTGGCCGCGATCGCAGGGGTGTCGATCTCCACCGTGTCTCGCGCGCTCAATGATAGTCCGCTCGTCTCGGACCGTACCAAAAAGCGCATCATGGCGCTGGCGCAGAACAACAATTATTCCGGGCGGCTGAAGGACAAGGTCTATACCGACGATACGGACAAGACCATCTCCATCGTGATCCCGCCGCCGCAAGGCCGCGACACAAGGCTTTCGGACCCGTTCACCCTTGATCTCATCGGCGGTATCGGTGATGCGCTCAAGGAACAGAACTGCGACATGCTGATCTCGCACCTTACCATGACCGACTATCACGCTGCCGCCAATCTGGTCGCCAGCGGGCGCTGTGACGGGCTTGTGGTCATTGGCCAAAGTACGATGCACGACCAGCTCAATCAGCTCGCGCAAATGAAGGTGCCTTTTGTGGCATGGGGTGCGCAGTTGCCGGGACAGCAATATTGCTCGGTCGGTAGTGACAACCACCAAGGTGGTCGGCGCGCGACCAACCATCTTATCCGCATGGGCCGCAAGCGTATCGCCTTCCTTGGTGACAATGAGGGGCCTGAAGTGCAGCTCCGTTTCTCAGGCTACAAGGAAGCACTTGAGCAGAATGAGATGATGGTGCAGCCGGAACTGGTCCGCCCCGCGCATTTCTACCCGGAATCCGCCATGGAAGCCATCGATGTGCTGCTCGAGGAAGGCATTCCGTTCGACGGCGTTGTGGCCGCAAGTGATATGATCGCCATCGGTGCCATGCGTGCGCTTGTCCGCGCGGGCAAACAGGTGCCGGAAGATGTGTCCGTGATCGGTTACGATGATGTGCTGGTGGCGGCATACGCCAGCCCCGCGCTCAGCACCATCAAGCAGGATGTGACAAAGGCGGGCCGCCTGATCGTCAGCAAGCTTCTGCGCATGCTGGAGGGGCAGGCGGTACAGCCGTCCTACCTGCCGACAGACCTGATTGTGCGGGAAAGCTGCGGCTCGTAACCGCAAGCATTTGGGCTGAAAAGAAAAGGGACCGTTTGGTCCCTTTTTTCATCTCTAAAGTTTTGCGATGAAACCGCCGCACACGGGTATGTCGCCCGCGCCGGTGCCGGTGACGCCGCCAACGCTCAGCACCATGTCGCCCGTGCCGTCAAGCCCGGCCCATGGTGCCGGTTGTTCGCCAAGGTTGAACACACAGAGGAGCTTCTCCCCCTCCGCCTCGCGCGTGAAGGCAAGGATGGGTTCAGCCGCATCAAGGAAAGTGATGTTGCCGCGTACCAGCGCCGGGTGTTCCTTGCGGAGTGCGAGGAGCTTGCGGGTGTGGGCAAGGGTGGACGAGGCGTCTTTTTCCTGCACGTCCACGGCGATGGGCAGGTGGTTCACGTCCATCGGCAGCCATGTATCTGCGGGCCAGCCGCCGTTTGCGTCGCTCGCTACCCACGGCATCGGTGTGCGGCAGCCGTCACGGCCTGCGGTTTCCGGCCAGTTGCGGATGGCTTCGGGGTCCACCAGGCGTTCAAACGGTACGTCAGATTGCGGCAGGCCAAGTTCTTCACCCTGATAGAGGAAAATCGTGCCCTTGAGCGACAGCAGAAGCGCATTCATCGCCTTTGCAAATGCCTGCGGGTCACGCCCCTTGCGCCAGCGTGTCACCACACGCCGCCGGTCATGGTTGGAGAAGGTCCAGGAAGGCCAGCTGTCAGCGGCTTCTTCCCAGTCCTCAATCGCACCGCGGATGCCGGGCACAGACAGTTCTTCTTCCTCAAGGAAGATGAAGCTGTAGGCGGTGTTCAGCAGTTTGTCGCCCTTTGTATAGGCGGCCATTTCCTCGAGCGAGCGGTTGCCGCCCACTTCCGCCACCGTGAAGGTGGTGCCGTAGCTGTCCATCAGCGTGCGCAGCTTGGCGAGGAATTTTTCAATGTCCGGGTGGGACTGGTTATAAAGCTGGTCCTGCATGTCAAACGGGCGCACGGCGTTGCCGTTGGCGCGCGCCGGGTTATCCCTCAGTTCCGGGTCATGCATATAGAAGTTGGTCGCGTCGAGGCGGAAACCGTCCACCCCGCGGTCCAGCCAGAAACGCGCGACCGACAGCAGTTCCTCCTGCACCGCGNGGCAGTGCAGGTTGAGGTCCGGCTGTTCGGAAAGGAAGTTATGCAGGTAATACTGCTTGCGCGCGGCATTCCATGTCCAGCTTGGGCCGGTGAAGACCGACTGCCAGTTGTTTGGCGGGCTGCCGTCTGCCTTGGCGTCAGCCCAGACAAACCAATCCGCCTTGTCGTTCGTGCGGCTGGATTTGCTTTCCTTGAACCACTCATTCTCAATCGAGGAATGCGAATACACCTGATCGATGATGACCTTGAGGCCCAGTTCATGCGCGCGCTTAAGCAAGCGGTCAAAGTCCTCAAGGGTGCCAAACACAGGGTCCACATCGCGGAAGTCCGCCACGTCATAGCCGAAGTCATGCATCGGCGACTTGAAGAAGGGCGAAATCCAGATGCCGTCAACACCGAGGCTTGCCACATAGTCCAATTTTGCTGTGATGCCGTTCAGGTCACCCACGCCGTCGCCGCTGCTGTCGCAGAAGCTGCGGGGGTAGATCTGGTAAATTACAGCGCCTTGCCACCAATCTTTCACGCTCAAAACTCCAATCATTACTACTGTGTGCAGCCGCTCAGGCTGTAAGCCGTCCAGCTCAAGGGTGGCAGGACAGCGCTGACGCGGCCCCCACTCAGCTCTGCGCCTGCTTCCGTGCCCGCAACATGGCACAGGCTTGCCCCCTCGGCACTGATGCCGAAGTCAGCCAGTGCGTCGGTGTTTGCCGTGTTGAAAACAAGCAGAATGCGTTCATCCGTGTCCTTGCCGAGACGCTCAAAAGCAAAGATGCCTGCGTCCTCGCTTGCGAACAGGATATTCTGTGCGCCACCCTGCAGCGCCGTGTGCGAGCGGCGGAAGTTCGCCAGCTCGACCAGATAGTCATACATCGGGTGGTTCTGGTCGAAATTATCGTCCGCCGGGTTCTTGTCGGTGCCGATATTATCATTGTCGTTATAGCTGGCGACCTGGCTTTCAAACATGTCCTCACGGGCATCCTGGTCGTTACCGTCACCGGTGAAGCCCTGTTCGTCGCCATAGTAGATGACTGGAATACCGCGGGTGGCATACATCAGCGCGTGCGCCAGCTTCATGCGGGCCAGCGCTTCGTCGTCGCCCATGTCATCCCGCGCGGTGGCGATAAAGCGGCCAATGCGGCCCATGTCATGGTTGCCAAGGAATGTGGGCAGGATCGACGCGCTTGAATGCTCACCGTCATAAAGCCCGTCCTGCGCGTAGAGGTCAGAGAGCAGCATTGGTGATTTGCCGCGTGCAATCACATCCGTTGCCACGCCTTGGAAGCCAAAATCCAGCACCGCAGGCAATTTGGCCACGCGGGTGAAGTGGCTCAGTTTCTCCGGGTCGCCGTCATAGACTTCGCCGAAGATATAGAACTGCGGGATACCGATGGATTTTGCATGCTCAAGGATCGCGGGCGCGAAAGCCTGCCAGAAGCTGTCGTTCACATGGCGCACGGTATCAATGCGGAAACCGTCGATGCCGAATTCGCTGATCCAGAATTTATAGATATCAATAAAACCGGCTTTTACGAGCGGATGTTCAGTGAACAGGTCATCAAGGCCTGCAAAATCACCGTAGAGTGAGCTTTCACCCTTCCACTCGCTGTCACCACGGTTGTGGTAATAGCGAACGTCATTCAGCCACGCCGGGACTTTGATGTCCTTCTCCGCCTCAGGCACATAGGGCGTGTAGGCGTAGGACTGATCTTTCAACTTGGCGAAGTTGGAAGCTGTCTGATGCTCCGGCTCGTCACCAAGGAAACCCTCGTTGATCGGCTCGCCATAGCGGCCACCTTTGGTGGTGTAGGGGAAACGCTCCTTGGAGCGGTATTCACAAAGCGGGATCAGCGCGTCTTTACTGAGCTCCGCCTGTGGCAGGCATTCCTCATATTTGATCACGTCAGCTGTGTGGTTGGTGATGATGTCAAAAATCACCTTCATGTTGCGTTCGTGCGCGGCAGCAACAAAGGCCTTGAGGTCATCGTTGCTGCCAAGGTGCGGGTCGATCTGCGTGAAATCGGTAATCCAGTAACCATGATAGCCTGAAGACGCACCCTCAGGGTTGCCCTGTACCGCCTTGTTCTTGAAAATGGGGGTCAGCCAGATGGCGCTCACGCCCATGTCGGCGAGATAATCGAGCTTCGCAGTCAGGCCCTCAATGTCGCCACCATGGTAGAAGCCCTTGTGGGTCGGGTCGAAGCCATGGTCAAGCACGCCGCCGTCAATACCGCCACGGTCGTTCGTCGGGTCGCCGTTAAAGAAACGGTCCGGCATGACAAAATACATCACGTCTTCGGTGATCGGGCGTTCGCTATAGGCGCGCAGGCTTTCGGGGCGTATGGCAAGTTCGTCTGTCTCGAGGTCCGCACCGCAGGCGGTGGTCAACATGGTGGCCGTCAGAAGCGCACTGGCGATTTTTGTAAACTTACGCATTTTGCGTTTCTCCCTTGTCGACAAGCAGGGTCGTGAAACCGGCAATGATCATGGAGATTCCACCAATCATCATGGCAAAGATCGGCTCGCCATCAAAGAAGACGCGCACCAGAAGGCCAAGGACGGAAGCTGCCAGAAGTTGCGGGATCACGATGAAGAAATTGAAGATGCCCATATAGACACCCATTTTGGCGAACGGTACCGCGCTCGAAAGCAGCGAATAAGGCACCGACAGGATGGAGGCCCAGGCGATGCCCACACCCACCATGGAGAGGATCAGCATCTGGGGGTCGCTAATCAGGTAAAAGGATACAAGGCCGATGCCGCCAAGGCACAGGTTCAGAAGGTGGGTCTGGCGGCGGCCAATTTTCTCAGCCAGCTTCGGGATCGCAAAAGCGGCGAGGGCAGCGAACACATTATAGGCGGCAAACAGAATACCGACCCAGTCAGCCCCTTCGTTATAGGCTTTGCTCATCACATCCGACGAGCCGTAGTGGAAGCTGGTGACCGCAGGGGTCGCGCTGGTCCACATGGCAAAAAGCGCAAACCAGGAGAAGAACTGAACCACAGCCAGTTGTTTCATTACCTTGGGCATCAGGAAAATATCGTCGATCACCTCGATGAAGGCATTCTCGGTCCGGTTCGCGCCCTTGAGCGCCCCTGCCGCAAGCTGCAGCACACCAAAGGCGGTGATGCCGCCTGAGAGGATAAACAGTTGTTTGTCGAGGCCGCGCGCATAAACAAAATAGCTGAAGGCTGCGCCAACGATGAACCAGATGATGCCAGCGGTGCGGTAGCTTGCCGCCGGGCGGTCATTGCTGCTGCGCATAAGCGCGGCGGCCGGCAAGGCGGCGGCTTCCGCTTTTGCAAATTCTTCAAGCTCTTTGGGGCTATATTCCTTGCTACGGAACACTGTCCAGAGTACCGCGAGCAAGAGTACTGCGCCGCCAAAATAGAAGGAAAGCTTCACGGACGGCGGGATCATGCCTTCAGGCGCGGTGTTCTCAACACCAAACCAGTTGCTCATCATATAAGGCAGCGCCGATGCGACGACCGAGCCCACGCCAATGAAGAAGCTTTGCATGGCGAAGCCGGTGGTACGCTGGTTCTCGGCGAGGTTATCGCCCACAAACGCGCGGAACGGCTCCATCGTCACATTGATGGACGCATCCATGATCCAGAGCATGCCCGCTGCCACCCAAAGGGCAGGGGAGTTTGGCATGATAAACAGGGACAGCGTGGCGAGGATCGCGCCCCACAGGAAGTAGGGGCGGCGGCGGCCAAGGCGTGTCCATGTGCGGTCGCTCATATAGCCGATGATGGGCTGCACAATCAGGCCTGTGAGTGGTGCGGCCACCCACAGCATGGGGATGTCGTCAAAGCTGGCGCCAAGGGTCTGGAAGATACGGCTGACGTTCGCATTCTGTAGTGCAAAGCCGAACTGAATGCCCATAAACCCGAAACACATGTTCCAGATTTGCCAAAACCCGAGCTGTGGTTTTGTGGTCATGAAAACCCCTCTTCCCTAGATACTGCGACCTTAACTTTTGGTGTGCCATTCCCCGTGGCAAGTTTCGTCATATCAGTTTTTGCAAAAAATGCAAAAAGTAAATGAAATATTTTTCACTACCTCTGGTGCATGACCTGCAAAAAGCGCTGAGAACCCCACAAACGTTTAGCAAATTATTAAAAATATTGCGGTAAAGTGGGGTTGTTGCAGGAATGATACGCCCTTTCACGCTTTTGCAATAAATGGCAAAAATATGAAAAAAGCGCTTGATTTTTGCAAAAAAATGGACGCAATTTGTAAACAGGGAACACCAAAGCACCCCAGAGGAAGGGGGTGCCATCAGTGCTGACTGGTACTTTAGTGTAGGGAAGTGCCGGTCGTAGGCGAGTTTATATCGGAAGGGGAGGATTGCATGCGCACCTCAAAACTAAGGTCACAACTGTTATCATTTGCGTCCCTGTCGGCAATTGCCTTTGCGGCAAACCCGGCGCTGGCACAGGAAGATGCTACCCAGGATTCAGAAGTCTCTGAACTCGAAGAAATTACCGTTACTGGTATTCGTGCCAGTATCATGAGCTCGGTTGCGCGCAAGCGCGAGAGCAGCTCCATCGTTGAAGCGATCTCCGCTGAAGATATCGGCAAGCTGCCGGACGCTTCCATCGCGGAATCGATCGCACGCCTGCCGGGCCTCGCAGCCCAGCGCCTTGACGGCCGTGCAAACGTAATCTCCATCCGTGGCCTCGCGCCTGACTTCACCACCACGACGCTGAATGGCCGTGAGCAGGTGTCGGCAAACAATGGCCGCGCGGTCGAGTATGACCAGTATCCGTCTGAGCTGATCAACGGCGTTGTGATCTACAAAACGCCGGACGCCAGCCTCACAAGCCAGGCCGTGGGCGGTACGGTTGACCTCCAGACCATCAAGCCGCTGCGCTACGGTGACCGCGCGATCGTTGTGAACGTTCGTGGTGAGTATGCTGACCTCGGCGCGCTCAACTCCGGCACGTCGGCGACGGGCTACCGCGCAAGCGTTTCTTACGTTGATCAGTTCGCTGACGACACCATCGGTATCGCCATCGGCTATGCCCGCATGGTTTCGCCGACACAGGAAGAGCGCTGGAACACCTGGGGCTTCCCGACCGACAACCCGAATGCTGACGGCAACCTCGTGATTGGTGGTGCCAAGCCTTACGTGAAGTCGAACGAGCTGACCCGTGACGGTTTCCTCGGTGTGCTTGAATATGCGCCGCATGACAGCGCGTTCCGCACCACGATTGACGCTTACTATTCCAAGTTTGATGACGAGCAGACCCTGCGCGGTATCGAAATCCCGCTTTCCTGGTCTGGCGCACAGCTTCAGGACGGTTGGACCGCGTCTGACGGCCTGATCACCGACGGTCAGTTCAACGGCGTTGAGGTTGTGGTGCGTAACGACTTCGTCAAGCGCGAAGCCGACACCATCGCCCTCGGCTGGAACACCGAATACGACCTGAACGACAACTGGCGCTTTGAAGCTGACCTCAGCTACTCAAGCGTTGAGCGTGTTGAAAGCAACATGGAAACCTATTCGGGCACGGGCCGTGGTAGTGGCGTTGGCGCGACCGATGATCTTGGTTTCAGCATTGGTGCAAACGGTGTGATGACCTTCACGCCGGGTCTCAACTATGCTGACCCGACCCTTATTCAGCTTGGCGGTCCGCTCAGCTGGGGTGGTGGTCTTGAGGCTGCGGGTGCATACCCGGACTCGAACGCGCAGGACGGCTTCATCAACGCGCCTGAGACGGATGACGAGCTTTACGCCATCCGCCTGAGCGCCGAGCAGTCGGTCAACAATGACTTCCTGTCGACGATCGAATACGGCGTGCGCTATTCCCGCCGTGAAAAGAGCCTCTTGGACAAGGGTTATTACCTGACCCTCAAGCAGTACCCGGCGGATCTTCCGGTCCCGACCGAGTTCCTCTTGGACCCGACCTCGCTTGACTTCATCGGCATGGGCGACATGCTCTCCTATGACGCGCTGGCGCTCTTTGAAAGCGGCGCTTATGTGCTGACCGATGCGGCAGAAAGCGAACTGAGCCGTACCACAAACAGCTGGACCGTGCAGGAGAAGGTGTTCAACGCCTATATCCAAGCCAACATCGAGACCGACCTCATCACCGGTAACGTGGGCGTACAGGCGGTTCACACGAACCAGAGCTCGCAAGGTTTTGCGGTACAAGTCAACTCAACGCCGAACGGCAACGTTGTTGCCTTCACGGCTGTTGACGAAGGCACCAAATACTGGGACTTCCTGCCAAGCATGAACCTCAGCTTCAATGTTGATGACAGCAACAAGATCCGCTTCAGCGTGGCGCAGGTTCTGGCCCGTGCACCGATGGCAGATATGAACGCAGGCTTCAGCCTTGGCGTGGACAACACGGCTGAAATCTTCACCGGCAGCGGCGGCAACCCGCAACTGAAGCCGTTCAAGACCTGGCAGTTCGACCTTGCCTATGAAACCTACTTTGGTGACGGCGGTTACGCGTCCATCGGCGGTTTCTACAAGGAAATCCAGAGCTATCCGTTCAGCTCTTCGGAAGCTTACGATTTTGCTGATATCCTTGGCCCGCTCTCGCAGATCGTGGACAATATCCCCGATAACGGCATCCCGAACTCGACCGTTGGTCGTCGCGACTTCAAGGAAAACCTTGATGGCGGCAAGATCTACGGCGTCGAATTCTCGACCGCTATCCCGTTCAGCATGATCGCGGAAGAATTGTCCGGCTTCGGTATGCTCGGTTCGGCATCCTTCACCAAGAGTGAAATCATCGACCCGAACTCCGGTAGTGAAATCACCCTGCCGGGTCTGTCGAAGACCGTTATCAACGGCACGCTCTACTATGAAGACCATGGCTTCCAGGCGCGTGCCAGCGTACGTCACCGCTCCAAATTCCTTGGTGAAGTGGCAACGCTCAGCCTCGCCCGGACCCTCGTGGACGTAGAAGCAGAGACCATCATTGACGCGCAGCTCGGGTATGACCTTTCGGAAGTGGGGATTGACGGCCTGTCGATCCTGTTCCAGGTCAATAACCTGACGAACGAGCCGTTCATCACCTACTATAACGGTGACCCGCGCCAGACGCGTGACTACCAGAACTATGGTCGTACCTTCCTGTTCGGCCTGAACTACAAAATGTAATTGCGGGGTAAGCCCCAAGCGATTGCTTGAACGAAATGTCCCCGCCGGTATAGTTATCGGCGGGGATTTCTTTTATCTGGCAAGTGGTTGACGGTTATGAATACTCCGGTCCGGAAAGTGGTGATTGTGGGCGGTGGCACCGCCGGCTGGATGAGCGCGGCGCTGCTTGTCAAAATGCTTGGTCACCGGCTTGATATCACGCTTGTGGAATCTGATGACATCGGCACCGTAGGTGTCGGTGAAGCCACCATCCCGCCCATTCAGGTGTTCAACAAAGCCCTTGGCATTGATGAAGATGCATTCCTCAAAGCCACCGGGGGCACCATCAAACTGGGTATCGAGTTTGAAAATTGGGGTGCCGAGGGCGACCGTTATATGCACGCGTTCGGCCCCATTGGCCGTCAGGTGGGCATGAGCGCTTTTCACCATGTATGGCTGCAGGCGAGGGGGGAGGGCGACACGTCCGACCTGTGGGATTATTCCTTCAACCACCATGCCGCCAAGGCTGACCGTTTCACGCGCCTGCCGCAAATCCCGAGTACCCCGCTTGAGGGGCTGGTCTACGCCTTCCATTTTGATGCCGGGCTTTATGCGCGTTTCCTGCGCGCGGGCGCCGAGGGCGCGGGTGTGAAACGTGTTGAAGGCATCATCACCCACGCGAATGTGGATGGCGCGAGCGGCAACATCACCTCCGTCAGCCTGAAGAGTGGCGAGAGCGTTGAGGGTGACCTGTTTATCGACTGTTCGGGTTTCCGCGCGCTGCTGATCGGCGAAACGCTTGGTATCGGTTATGAGGACTGGACCCACTGGCTGCCGTGTGACCGCGCGGTCGCCGTGCCTGCGGAAAATGGCGCGCGCATGCGGCCCTACACACAAAGTATCGCCCACAAGGCAGGCTGGCAGTGGCGCATTCCGCTGCAGCACCGCGCGGGCAATGGCCATGTCTTCTGCTCGGATTATATCAGCGACGATGAAGCCACCGGCGTGCTGATGGCCAACCTCGAAGGCAAAGCGCTTGCCGACCCGCGCGTGATCAAATTCAAGACCGGGCGGCGCAACAGCTTCTGGGAGAAGAACTGTGTGGCGATCGGCCTCTCATCCGGCTTTATGGAGCCGCTTGAGAGTACCAGCATCCACCTGATCCAGACCGGCATTGTGCGCCTTGTGCAGATGTTCCCGACTATGGGCGAGGAGCCCAGCTTGCGGGCGGAATATAACCGCCAACTGGCGTTCGAGTATGAACGCATCCGCGACTTCATCATCCTGCACTATCATGCGAACACCCGCACAGACAGTGACTTCTGGCGTGCCTGCGCGAATATGAATGTGCCGGAAAGCCTCAAGGCTCGCATACAGCTGTTTGAAGAAAGCGCGCTTATTTTCCGTGACGGGAATGAGCTGTTCGCTGAGGTCGCATGGCTTCAGGTCATGTGGGGGCAGGGCATTAGGCCTCGCGCGCACTCGCCGCTGGCGTCCAACCTCACCGGCGACCGGCTAAAGGGGTACTTGCGTGACCTGCGCACCATCATGGAAAGCCACGCCAGCAAACTGCCCGCGCACACCGACTTCATCCGCACTCACTGTGCTGCCGGGCAGTAGTGCTTGACGAAGTCTTTGTGGCTGGGCATCGCACCCGCAGCCTCGCTCATCACACGTCGGAGGCCAGATAGCATCTTGGCGCCGTCCACCCCGCGCATGTCGGCCATCGGGTCGTAGCGCTCGGGCATGATGAACTGGCCGATATAGACGGCGAGCCAGCTTGGGTTCCTGAACAGCTCCAACTCATGCGCCACAATGCGGCCCGCGCGGCGGAATTGCTCCATCTTATATGTCAGGCTATCGGGAATTTCCATGTTGGCGCAGTAGGCCCACAGCGGCGTGTCCTGCCGTTTTGTGGCGTGGTAATGGAGGATGAGGAAGTCCCGCGTGCGTTCGTATTCGCCCGCGGTGATGCGGTTATATTCTTCTTCCGCCATGGGGTCGAAATCCCGTGTCGGGAACAGCGCCAGCAGGCGGGTGATGCCGGTTTGCACCAGATGCAGACTCGTGCTCTCCAAAGGTTCCATGAAGCCCGCGGCAAGGCCGATGGCGACACAGTTTTTGTTCCAGAATTTCTTGCGCCGCCCGGTGGTGAACCTCAGCGGCCGCACGTCGGCAAGCGGCTCTCCATCAAGGCCCGCGAGCAGCGTTGAGGCCGCTTCATCATCGCTCAGGTACTGGCTGGAATATACATAGCCATTGCCGGTGCGGTGCTGCAGCGGAATGCGCCACTGCCAGCCCGCGTCCAGGGCGGTGGAGCGTGTGTAGGGTGTGAACTCACCCGCGCTTTTGCACGGCACCGCAACCGCGCGGTCGCATGGCAGCCAGTGTGTCCAGTCCATATACCCGGTTTTCAGCGCGCCTTCGATCAGCAGGCCACGGAAGCCGGTGCAGTCAACAAACAGGTCGCCGCTGATCTGTTCCCCGCTCTCGAGCGTGAGGTGGTCGATAAAACCGTCATCGCCACGCAAGGCCACATCCGCCACCTTGCCTTCAACCCGCTTCACGCCGCGTACTTCGCTGTAGGCGCGCAGGAAACGGCCATAGAGGATGGCGTCAAAATGGTAGGCATAATCGAATGTGGATTGCACCATGCGGCGGTCGGTGGCTGGATGGCTGAACTTGCCAGCCTTTGCCATTGCCCACGCCATGGAATAGTCATCAAGCGGGGTCTGGTCCCCCGCCGCGCGTTCCTTCAGCCAGTAATGGTAAAGCTGCACCGCATCGAAGTTGGCGCCAAAGTCACCGAACGGATGGAAGTAGCGGTGGCCGCTTGCTCCCCAGTTCACAAACTCGATGCCGAGCTTGAAGCTGCCTTGGGTCGCTTTCATGAACTCGGCCTCATCAAGACCCAGTGTCTGGTTGAAAATCTTGATCGGCGGGATGGTGGCTTCGCCCACGCCCACCACGCCAATCTCCTCGGATTCCACAAGGGTGAGTTCGGCCCCGCCCCGAAGCGCGTTCGACAGGGCGGCGGCGGTCATCCAACCCGCCGAGCCGCCACCCACAATGACAATCTTCCTGATATGGTCCATGAAGCCTATGCCCGGCCTTTATTGCTGTACTGCCACGTAAACCTTATAACCCCACGCGGGCAAGGTCACGCTTGATGACGCATCAAAACGCACAGCCTCGCCGGTGAAATAGTCGGTATAAGCGCCATAGTGTGGGCCTTCACTGAAGCTGATTGTCTGCTCGTCGCCTGAGAAGTTCATCAGTGCGAACACGCCGTCCTGCTCATTCTCGCGCACAAAGCTCAGGACCTGTTTCGGCGCGCTGTTCACGACAGAGATCATGCGCGCACCCGCAGCCCCGTTCCAGAGCGCGGTGTTCTCATGCTTAAGGGCAAAGAGCTTCTTGAACAGGTCACCCACCCAGTGTTCCCGCCATTTGATCGGGTCTTTCTCGAAAAACTCCAGCCGTTTTTCGTTGCCAGCCTCTTGCCCATTGTAGATAAGCGGCATGCCTTCCCCGACGACCGACAGCACGATGGCGTTTTCAAGTGCGGGCCCGAAGTGCTCGAACTGCGTGCCTTCCCAGGCGTTCTGGTCGTGGTTGGATGTATAGGTCATGCGGTAGGCGTCACGCGGGTAGGCGCTTTCGTTCCAGCTATAATAAACAAACAGCGCGCCGGTATCAGCGTGGCCTTTGGCGATGTCGTGCACCGCCTTGTTCCATGACCAGGCGTAGGTGGCGTCAAAGGCCTTGCGGTAGAGGTCGCGGTCTTCCCATTCGCCCAGCATGAACACGGGTTTGATGGCGTCCAGCTCCGCGCGCACGTTTTCCCAGAAGTCAGTGGGTACAAAACCCGCAGTATCGATGCGGTAACCGTCAATGCCGACGTCCTTGACCCAGTAAACCAGTGCCTTGGTCATATATTCCCGCACGTCGCGTTTGGAATAGTCGAGGTCAATGATGTCAGACCAGTCCCACCACGGCGTGGGGCGGAAGTCGCCTTTCCAGTCGCGCTCGTACCAGTCGGGGTGTTCGGTCGCCAACGCATTGTCCCACGCGGTGTGGTTCGCCACCCAGTCGATGATCACATGCATGCCTTGGGCGTGGGCGGCGGCAAGGAAGGACTTGAAGTCTTCCAAAGTGCCGAACTCGGGGTTCACGCTATAATAGTCTTTCACCGCATAGGGGCTGCCAAGCGTGCCCTTGCGGTTCTTCTCACCAATTTCGTGGATCGGCATCAGCCACAGGATATCCGCGCCCAGTGCTTTGAGGCGCGGCAATTCTGCCTCCGCTGTCTTGAAGGTACCCTCGGGGGTAAACTGCCGGGTGTTGATCTGGTAGATGGTCGCCGACCGGGTCCACTCAGGGTGTTCGACCTCCATCACCGACTTGGGTTCATAAGGGTCATGTGCTATACTATCATCTTGTGCTTCAAAGCATCCTGTTAGCGACAGGAGCGCGAGTGTGATGGCGGCGATGCGCGTGATCCGCATGGTCGAATTTCCCTTCCCAAAAACCGCACAAACGCCGCACAGATCCCGCACAAAACCGCGCATTTTTTGCACAGTTTCCGCGCATATCCCGCACACATTTCGCACAGGTTTTGCACACATAGGGTGCATCATCTGCAGCATTTGCCCTTCCCGACCCCGAGAATATTATCTTTTGCAGAAATGTGCAAAAAATTCGTGAATTTTTCAAAAACTCCCATTTATTTTTTGCATGTCTATGATTTTCAAAGTGTTGTGGTGGACAATTTTTGCATAAAAGCCAGAAGTATACGGAGTATTTGACAGCGGCCCCCGCCGGTGCCAAACCTGAGCGAGGTAAAACCATATAAAAAGGTTATGGCTGATGCGCCTGCGCCATATCGAAGTGTTTCATGCGGTGTTCTCCACCGGTTCCGTCAGCCGGGCGGCGCGGCTCCTCAATGTCTCGCAGCCGTCAGTCAGTAAGGTGTTGCGCCACGCGGAAGACAGCCTTGGTTATGCGCTTTTTGAGCGGGTAAAGGGCAGGGTGGTGCCAACGGCTGAAGCGCATGCGCTTTATGAAGAAGTCAAAGGCATTCAGGAGCAGCTGCAGTCGCTCGAGCGGCGCGCGAGCAACCTCAAATCCGGCCGTACCGGCCATGTGCGGCTTATGGTCATGCCTGCGCTCGGGCTCGACCTTCTACCCATGGCGGTGGCGCAGTTCCGCGCTGAAAACCCGGATGTCAGCTTTGATATCGGCACCGCGCACTTCGCCGATATCGTCACTGCGATAAGGGAGCATAAGTGCGACCTGGCGGTGGCCTTCAACCCGCCACAGCTCGCGGGCCTCACGCGTCATACTATTGGTGGCGGGCGTATGCTCTGTGCCCACAGCCCCGGCGCTTTTGGGGATGCGAGAAGCGTCACGCTTGCGGACCTGAACGGCCACGCCATGGTTGGCATCAAGGATAGCGGCCCGTTGTCCCAGCTCGTGGCGGCGGAGGCACAGCGGGCAGGGGTCACGTTGGATGCGGCGGTCACGGTGCAAACCTATTATATCGCGCGCAATCTGGTGCGGTACGGGGCTGGTGTAGCGGTGGTGGACCACCTCACCGCGCTTGCGCACCGGGGTGACGGTGTCGAATATACGCCCATCAGCCCGCAGCTCAGGTATGAGGTCGTCGGCCTGTCGGACGAGGCAAAACCGCTCTCGACCGTCGCGGCGAAATTCCTGCAGTATTTCCGCCATCTGTATGTTGAAAGGGCTAATATATAACTTTTGGTTATGAGGTGCGGTTGTCTTGGAATTATGCAAGCCGCCTCTCAGACCCTATGGTGCCATCCGAAACCCTCAGAAAGCCCGGGAGGCACCCATGATCGAAGGCCCCTATCTCCTGTTCCTCGGTGAAGCGACAGACCCCATTGCGGTTAAAACCGCGCGGGGTGTTGCGCAGTGGCGGCCAGAAAATTGCCTTGGCGAACATGCGCTTAGCGGCTGCACTATCTCCCTCGGCCTCCCTGCCATGACGCCTGCGGAAGCGGCGGCGAAGGGTGCCAAAAGTTACGTGCTCGGCCTCGCCAACGCGGGCGGCACCATCTCCGACAGCTGGGTCGAAGCCATCCTCGACGCGCTCGACGCCGGCCTTGATATTGTCAGCGGCCTTCACCGCCGCCTCTCCTCTGTTCCCACCATCCGCGAACGCGCGGAAATGCTGGGCCGGCGGCTGATTGACATCCGCCATTCGGACGTGCCACTGCCCACCGGCAAGGGCAAGATACGCACCGGAAAACGCCTGCTGACCGTGGGTACTGACTGTTCTGTCGGCAAGATGTATACGACCCTCGCACTTGAGGCGGAGATGAAAAAACGCGGAATTTCCGCCGATTTTCGCGCTACCGGACAGACCGGTATCCTCATCGCGGGCTCCGGCCTTCCCATTGATGCCGTCATCTCCGACTTCATCTCTGGTGCGGTGGAACTCTTGACACCAGATGCAGCGGCGGACCACTGGGACCTGATTGAAGGGCAGGGTTCACTTTTCCACCCGTCCTACGCCGGGGTCAGCCTTGGCCTGCTGCACGGCGCGGCGGCGGACGCCCTTGTGGTGTGCCATGAACCCGGGCGCCCGCACATGCGCAGCCTGCCACATTACCCGCTGCCTGACCTCAAAGAGACTATTGAGGCAAACCTCAAGTTCGCGCGCCGGACCAATAAAAATGCCACATTTGTGGGCATTTCTCTCAATACCTCTGGTCTCTCGCTTGAGGATGCGACTAAACTTTGCGCAGACACGGAGCAGAACTTTGGTGTACCGTGTGTCGACCCGCTCCGCATGGGCGTGGAAAAGATTGTAACCGAGTTGGAAAGCCTGACCCGCCCATGAGTAGAAAAGCTGTCTTCCATGCAGAAACATGGCACCTCAAGGAGCCGTTTCACATTTCGCGTGGCGTTAAAACCGCCGTGGACGTGACGGTAGCCGAAATCACTGATGGCCGGTTCAAGGGCTGCGGTGAATCCGTGCCTTATGCCCACTATGGTGAGAGCACTGATAGCGTGCTTGAGGAACTGAAAGCTGTCGCCGGCCACGTTGAGGCGGGCTGTAGCCGTGAGGAACTTCTGTCCATCATGCCAGCGGGAGCAGCGCGGAACGCAATCGACTGCGCGCTTTGGGAGCTGGAGGCCAAGCAGTCGGGCAAAAGCGTTTATGAACTGGCGGGCGCCAAGCGCGCCGAGCGCCCGGTAACCGCCATTACTATTGGCATCGGTTGCCTTGAAGAAATGGCCATGCGCGCTGAACGGCTTAAGGATTGTGGGCTGATCAAGGTCAAACTGAACCGTGATGATGTGGTCGCCAAAGTGCGCGCCATTCGTGCGGCGGCACCCAACCCGCGCCTGATTGTCGATCCCAACGAAAGCTGGGATATTGAGCTTCTGGCCGCAGTTCACAAAGACCTCGCGGCGCTGAATGTGGATATGCTTGAGCAACCTTTGCCAGCTGGCAGTGATGCTGTGCTGGCGGGCTTTACATCCGCCGTGCCCTTGTGCGCCGATGAAAGCTGCCATACTCGGCGGGATATTGCAGGCCTCAAGGGTCGTTACGACATTATCAACATCAAGCTGGATAAAACCGGTGGCCTGACGGAAGCGCTGGCGCTCAAGCAGGATGCGCTCAATGCCGGTTTCCGGATCATGGTAGGCTGCATGATCGGCACCTCGCTTGCCATGGCGCCAGCGCTTGTGCTGGCGGATGGCGCTGAGTTTATCGACCTTGATGGCCCGGTCTGGATGGCCAAGGACCGTGACGGCGGCCTGATGATCGACCGCGGTTGGATCAGTGAAAGCGACGTGCCGCTTTGGGGCTGATGCGTTGCATCACGCAAGGATAGGGGCAATGCCTCGTACGCCGAAATGTACTGAATTCTCAGGCATTTCGATCAGATAGTCCTTGTCGAAGTCATAATATTTGGCAGTGGTTTCGCCGTCGCCTGCAAAACGTTTGATGGCATCCATACTTTCCCAGAATGTGAGCATGACAATCTCGGTCTTGCCGCCTAGGTCGCGGTGCAGGCACCAGGCGCCCAGATTGCCGGGTGTACCTTTATAGTCAGGCAGCGCCACCGTTTCCATGAGCTCAATATAGGCTTGCGCCTTTTCCGGTTTCACATAGCCGGTCCATGTGCGTGCGATCATTGTGCTGTTCCTCCCTGTCGTCTGTATTTTCTTTGTGTTTGCTGTTGTAGCGCAGGCTGGAAGCCGCCGCGCATCACAATAAGGCGAGGCAGGCTTCGGGCGTTCTTTATGCGATTTTTATGGGCGGTCATGGCCCTTCCTATCGAAAACTCATGCCGACTTCGCGATCTTGGCTGTGAACGAAGGAGATTGGTCATGAGTTCAATTAGCACGCGTTACGGCAAAAGTTCGGAGTTCGATAGCTTCGCGGTCAGCCTGCACCAGTGCCTCAAACGTCACGAGCAGGCACTTGAAGACGAAGGCCTTGGCAAGGAGGTGCGGGAGCTTTCACGCTGGATCGAACGTGCCTATGGCGGCTCGCTCACCGCGCTTGAAGCGCTTGAGCAGCATGGCCCGCGTGACCTTATTGAGCTTAAAGACCGGGTAATCCTCGCGCTTGAGGAGCAACAGCGCATCGCCGAGGAAAGCCCTGCGGTCAACCGCCGCAAAGATAAAGAACAACAGAAGTACGCGGACGCCCTCCACGACGTTTCGGAGGCGCTCGATCAACTGATCAAGGTGGTGACACCTGCCAATATTGAAGCCAAGAAAGGAGATCAAGGCATGAAACTTGTAACCCCCGTGAAAGACGGCCAACCGACAGACGGTAGCATCGGTGAAGAAAGCCGTGCGAAAGTCGCGGAGGCGCTTAGTGGCATGCTTGCGTCCACCTATTCGCTGTACGTGAAATCGCTCTTCTATCACTGGAACGTGACGGGTCCGCATTTCCATGGCCTGCACCAATTGTTCGAGGAGCATTATCAGGATCTGCACGAAGCAGGTGATGATATTGCGGAACGCATCCGCGCCATCGGCCACTTTACCCCAGGCACGCTTAAGGCGTTCGGGAAACTTTCCAAGGTGGAAGATGATGACGAACTTCCGAATTCTGCGGAAGACATGCTGCGTAACCTCAAGACGGCGCATGGTGTATGCGCATCAGAGGCGCGCAAGGTGCTGAATGTTGCCGAAGAGGTCGGTGACGAAGTGACCGCTGACCTGATGGTCGAACGTATGCGGTTCCACGATGAAGCATCCTGGATGCTCGGCGCATCACTTTAATCGGCAAACTGATTTAATCGCTCAGGAACTTATTGGAGGACACTATGAGCAATAACTTGAAAATTCTTCTGGCGGTTGTCGTTGCGGCAGTAGTTGTTGTGATGGTTGTTGACCGCGACGATGACGTTGGCGACCAGATCGAAGAAGCGGCAAACGATGCAGGTCGGGAGCTTGAAGACGCCACCGAAGAACTGAAAGACCAGTAAATTCTTGTGTTAAAAGGGAAGCTAAAAACGGGCCACGGCCCGTTTTTTTATGTGTGGGTGGTCTTCCTAATGGAATATTTATATGGTGGTTTCTAGCCTTTAGACGGGGAAAACAGGTTCGAGGTTTGCATGTCGCTCGATGTTCTAGTGTGTATTAACGGTCACCCGCGCAGCCATATGGTGCTTGACGCGGCGCTCCGGAAGTTGCCTGAGACCGGCGCGAAATGGCGTGTGCTTTACGTACAAGCGCCAGACGAGACCGTAGGCAACGCACGCCGACATGAGCGCACGATGCGCCTGTTGCAGCGTGCGGAAGAGTCCGGCGCCGAGATTGTGCACCTTGAAGTGGCGGACAGTGGTGCCGCCAAGATTGACTATATTCAGGCCTGCATTGATGCAGGCGAGGACATCTCTCACATATTTGTTGGTCAGGTCCAGGAAAATGGCCTGAAGATGCTGTTCAAGCGCTCAACCGCCGACCGCCTTGCGCGGCGCTTCGGTCATCATGCACATGTGACGATTGTGCCGCTTGAAGGTGCTGTCGCCAAACCAGGCTTCTGGTCGCGGGTGAACCTTGGTGTGTTCACATGGGAACATGTCCTGGCACCAGTGGTGGCGGTTGCGGCTGCTTTCCTTGTTGCAGAGTGTGTGCGTGCGATGCTGCCGATGATCATGCATCGCATCAACATGCACAATATTGCGCTTATCTTCCTGCTCGCCTGTGTGATTGTCTCACTGCGATATGGCCTTCTGTCGGCGCTTGTCGCATCGGCGCTGAGTTTCGGGGTGATCAACTATTTTTATGTGGTGCCCATCGGCCAGTTCAACCTGAGCACGCTGACGGACATGATCAATATCTCCATCTATCTAGGTGCCGCGCTGATCGTATCCTTCATGGGCGGCCATGTACGCGCCAGTGTGGAAAATGCGCGACTGAAAGAACGGCGATCCCGTGCGCTTTATGATATTCACCAATTGACGACGGGCGCGGATAACAAACACCAGGTGCTTGAGATCCTCGACCGTGAGGTACACAAGCTTTTTGGTATGGATGTCGCGTTTTTCATGCCGAATTCCGATGCACAGAACGGTTCTGTCACGTTTACGCGCTACCCGCTCAATACAGAACTTGACCAGAAAGATCTGCTCGCGCTCCAGAAGTGTTGGCAACAGGGTCAGACAGCTGGTTTTGGCGCACTTCTGGGCATCGGCTCCAGCTGGCGCTTTGAGATCATGGAAACGGGCCAAGGCAAATACGGTGTGTTCGGGGTGCATATCCCGATGAGGGCGCGGCTTGATCCGGGCTTTGGCCAGTTGATGACTTCGATGGCGGACCATGTGGCGGCAACCATCGAACGTGTTGAATTGATGAACGAAATGACAGACAGCCGTTTCCGCGAAGAGCGAGAGAAGCTGCGCTCTATGCTGCTCTCCAGCGTGTCGCATGACCTGAAAACACCGCTGGCTTCCATTATCGGCAGTATCAGTGTGTTGCGCAGCCTTAGAAAGGCGGGCCGCATCACGGAAGAGCAGGAAGATACACTCACGGAAACCGCGCTTGATGAGGCGCAGCGGCTGGACAGCTTTATCACCAATATCCTGTCTATGACCCGTATCGAAAGTGGCGAAATCGAGTTTTCCACCAGCGAACATGACCCGATGGACTCTGTGCGTACAGTGCTGAAAGCCTTGCGTCCGCGCCTGAAGGACCGCCCGGTCAAAGTAATGGGTGACACGGCGGGCGTGCGCGTTATGATGGACAGCATGATGACAACGCAGGTTTTGCAAAACATCATTGATAATGCAGCGAAATATTCCCCAGAGGGCGCTGCAATTGACGTCACGCTGGAAGTATCAGAGGGGTACTTCCGCTATCATGTGCGTGATCATGGTCCGGGTATTCCAGATGACATGCTGGACCGTGTCTTCGATAAATATGAACGGCTCAACAAGACCGATAGCCAGGTGGCAGGAACAGGCCTTGGACTTGCAATCGCAAAATCAGTTATGCGGGCGCAGGACGGCGATGTCACCGTGGCAAATCATCCGGAGGGAGGGGCGATTTTCACCCTGCATTTTCCCTATGATGGCAGCGAAAGGATGGAGGCAGCCCAGTGAGTGTAATCGAGAATGCCAAAATTCTCGTAATTGATGACACACCGTCGATCCGGACGTTCCTGCGGATCTCGATGATGGATTATGGTGCGACCTTTCACGAGGCGTCTACAGCCGGTGAGGGTCATAAGCTTTGCGAGACAGAAGAACCGGATCTTGTGATCCTGGATCTCGGCTTGCCCGACAAGGATGGGCTCGACCTGTTGCCTGACATTGTTGGCGCCAACGGCAGTGCACCCAAGGTGGTGGTGCTCAGCGTGCGCAATGACAGGCGAACCCGCGAGATTGCCTATGAGCGCGGTGCCAGTGGTTATGTGACCAAGCCGTTCATCATGGAAGACCTGATCGAGACGATCGAACACGTGTTGCGCTAGGCCTTCAGGCCTTGGCGTGCGCTTGCTCGCGCGCTGGAACACCTTGTTTTCACGCATAAAATCATATTCTCTCACGCTTTTTATTATCTCTTTATACTTCCCGCCCAGCCTTCACATTGTTCCCTAAGTTACGAATTGCCATTCTCTAGTCATCGACGCAGCGCACCAACATGTTGCAAGCGCGTTGCGGGGCAATTTGTAAATTAATAGGAGAATTATGATGGCAACCGCCCAGCAAGAAATTAAGACCCTGAAAAAGGATCTGAACGAGATCAAGGAGTTGCTTGCGGCCCAGGCGAAGGACATTGCTCCTAACGGTGCCGACACGTCCCGTATCGACGTTGAAGCCATCAAGGAGCGTGCCCGCGAAGCCGGTGTAAAAGCACGCGACTATCTGCGCAGCAAGCAGGATCAGGCAATCGTTGCCCGCGACAAAGCTGAGGACACGATCAAGGCTCGTCCGTTTGTGTCGACTGCAGCGGCTTTCGCCAGTGGTGCGATTGTAGCAGCCCTCCTGACCCGCCGCTAAGGTGGCGCGCGGAGAGAGCGCATGCTGGACACAGTCCTTAAAATATTCACAGAGCAGGTCTTGACCTCAAGGCCTGCTCTTGAGCGCCCAATCACGCAGGCCAAGTATGGTCTGCTGGGTGCTTTCGCAGCTGGCCTTAGTGCCTTCGCCGCGATTGCAACCCTTGGCGCCGCCTGCTGCTTCTGGCTGTTGTCACTTGGGCTTGGCATGGCGCCGAGCCTTGCGATTGTAGGCCTTCTGCTCGCGCTCGCGTCCGCGCTTGTGTGGCAGATATGCCAGAACCGAATGCAGCGGGAGCTGATGCGCCAACGCATTGAGGCCGAAATCGAGGCACAACAGCGTGCGCCCGCAGCTGGCGCGGACCTGATTTTCATGCTGTCGGGCCTGTTGCAGGACACGGCCAAAGCATTTGCCGAGGGGCTGAGCGCTTCGCCGCCTGCAAGGAGCGAAGACCCGACACCGCGTGACCATATGGACACGCACTAAAGAAACCGGAGTTGGCGGATTGCTGCCCGCCGCTTCGGCAACGCCCCAGGGGCCGTTTTCAACGGGTTTCCTCGCTTCCCCTGGGGCGTTTTCTTTTGCCCACTTACCCCACCTTTATGCTTTCTTGATATCCTGACGGTTGCATCATATCGAATTTTTGCACGTACCCGGATTATCTTGACTGTGGGCTATGGATATCCACAGCCCACTCTGGAAGCGGCTCGGGCTTAGTCATACCTCCCCCAGGCTACGCTCGCCCGATCCCTTCCAGCCCCATTCTGCAAACCCACTGCCCAGCCTATTGGCTGGGCATTTTTTTATCCGGTAGGCCTCCGCTCTGGGCGGGGTGTTTACCAATAGGGCAGGGCTGCCACATTTTTTTTATCTCCGATTGATGGAAGGCCATAGGCCCGCCAATCGAACCCTGACGCGCAAGTCCGTACGGTTATGGCATCGGACATGTAACTGGACGGAGGCATAAGATGTCTAAATTTACTGCGATGTTTGTACTCATTCTTTCCCTGTTTGCCGTGACGGCATGCAACACAATTGAAGGTGTTGGCCGCGACGTTGAATCGGTCGGTGATACGGTCGCTGACGAAGCAGAAAATTAATAGTTTTACGCGGGCGACCTTCGGGTCGCCTGTCGCTTATGGAGGACAGGATGAAAAAAACGAATTTGCTGATGGCGACAACCCTGTGTGTTCCGCTTGCGTTTGCGCCAGCGATAGCACCAACTGCAGCCGCCGATGACGCAGCACATGTGCACCTGACAGACTACGACAAGGATGCGCGTGATATTTTTGCAGCGCTGTCGGAGGCGCACCTGAACCTGCAAAAGGGCAAACGTCAGGAAGCGGAAGAAGAAATCAACGAGGCGTTCGAGGAACTTGAAGAATCGTTCGAGAACAGCCCGGCCGTGAAACTGGCTCAAGAGTCCCTGCCGATCACCAAGATTGTGGAGCTCAAGTTCGGCAACGCGCTAATGCCGGATGTGGTTTACATTCCGGTAGGCGATGACGCACTTGCGGTGGATGATTTTGAGGACGAGCTCGACCTCACCGGCATTGAACGCGGTGATGTGGAAGACGCACAGGTGAAATATGTGCGGCTGAAAATCAGCCGTGATGAACTGGTGCATGACCTCAATGAAGCCCGCGAAGAGCTGACCGCGAACGACATTGATGGCGCGCAGGCGCAGTTGCATGACGCACAGAGCGGCATGATTGATGAGTTTGAAGGCGGCCCCTCGGAACAAATCATCGCCAAGGACCATGTGGCCCTGACGCGTTACATGCTAAAGGCGGCTGAATATGAAGGCGCGCGTGAGGCGCTTCAAGTGGCGGAGTCCGCCATGGTCGGCCTGCAGGCCGAGAAAGACGGTGCCGGCCGCAACGCGCCTGAGGTTGAGCGTATCCGTGCCGAGATGGAAGAACTGCAGGACCTGATTTCCCGTCGTGATCCGTCACTTGCTGACCAGATCGACCGCAAGCTTGAGACCTGGTGGAATGATCTGGGCTAAGAGCCACACAATAGCAAAACGAGAAAAGGAGCCGGTTGGCTCCTTTTTTACTGCTTATTTCTTATCTGTACCCTCATCCGCGTCCGGGTGGATCAGTTCATCGCTGTTGTGGGCTGGTGGCCGGTCGTAAATGAAGGTGTCCGGTACATCGGCGCCGCCTGAGATGATGAAGGACATGGCTTCGTCCAGCTTCCAGTTGGTGGGGATGATATTCTCGATGGGCACGATCTCAAGGTAGCCAGAAGTTGGGTTCGGCGTAGTGGGCACATACACGGCCGCCAGTTCGCGCCCCGTGCGGCTGTCCTTGAAGGTGCGCGTCACAAGCCCCACGGTTTTCATGTCCTTGGACGGAAACTCAATCAGCACCACACGCTCAATCTCGTCCGAGTTGGTTTGCATTGCATCAGCAAGCCGCTTGATGGTGTTATAGATAGTGCGGGCAACAGGAATGCGCTGGATCAGGTCATCGAGGAGCTTGAGGAACCGCTGGCCAAACCAGCGCGATGCCAGCCAGCCAACGAGGTACAAGAGGCTCAGCATGATCACCACCGCCAAGGTGGTCTGGAACCACGGGTGTTTCACCACATAGAATGCGGTACCGCCCGGGTCAGCCCAGCCAGTCAACAGGTCGATAATTGGTGATGCCATCTGGTGAATGAAGTCAAGGATGACCGCCAAAAGGATCAGCGTCAGCCAAATGGGTATCAGGGTAAAAAGCCCGATCAGCATGTTGTGCCGGGCTTTTGCTAGGAAGGAACTCTTGTCCCCCGGGGTCATAAAATCTCTCCGCACCAGAAGCGTGTTGGTTGTGCTGCTATTGTGTTGCGCCAGTATGGCAATGGTGTGTGCCCCCGCAAGGGTTTTCGTTGGCGCCTAGACAAAATGGCCGCGGCGGCGCTCAGGCGTACGGGGGTCCGATATCTTTTTCGAGAGAAAACGGCCGAGAACCAGCAGTACTACAAGCGCAAGTGCGATCAGGCTCATTTCCGTGCTGGCGATATCCTCGATGGACTTCATCTGGGCCAGTTCGCCGCCTGCGACAACATAGAAGGCAATCCACGGCACAACACCAATGAGCGAGGCGAAGAAGAAGGTTGCCGCGCTCACGTTCGTCACACCCATCAAAAGGTTTGTGAGGCCTACCGGCAGGCCCGGCACAAGACGCAGCAGAAAGACGTAAAACCAGCCTTTTTCCTCGATCGCTTTATCAACTGAGATCACCTGACCCGGGAATTTGCCGCGTACAGCGTCATGAAGAATATAACGAGCGACGAGGAATGCCGCGACAGAACCGACAGCTGCGGCCACGCTCGCCACAGCGGTCCCGACAAGCGGACCAAAAAGCGCGCCGGCCAGAAGGTTCAGAATGAAGGGGCCGGGTACGTAAAGGGCGACAAAAAGGGCGTACCCAACCATGAAAAGGGCGAGGAACATAACAGGCGAGGCCTGATAGCTGTCCTTCATAACCGCCAGATTATCCTGCACGGTTTCGAGCGTAAGGTAGCCTTCGTTGACAAGAATGACGCTACAAACGCCGACGAATAGTACGAGCGCGATGCTCAGTTTCGTTTTCAGGGACATGTTGATCCTCGCAAATAGTGATGCTTCACTATGATCACGAGCGACATAAGGGTGAAATCGGAGGGTGGGGCGAACGCATCAAAAAGTTATAAGTCCGGCCCGGAATCCTAATGTTTTGCTACCTTGACCATTAATCTTTATGGAATTTTTATGGCGGCGTCAGTCAGGCAGAATGCCAATTTTACCAAGGGCTTCCTATATTGAGAGCGTAAGTCAATGCAAGGAAACGGCCGTGAAACGAGTATCGAACAAATTCCAACCTGCGCTGCGTACGGACGATGGATCCGCGCGCACGGTTGGCTTTGAAATCGAATACGCCGGTGTCCCCCTCTGGCGTACGGCTGAAATTGTGCGTGACCTTTTTGGCGGCGAAGCTGAAGAATGTTCCAAGGCTGAGTGGCAGGTCACCGACACCCAATTCGGCACCTTCAGGCTGGAAATCGATGCAGAGCCCGTGAAAAATCTTGTGTCGGGCATGGAGTATGAAACGCTCGATCCCACCGACGCGTTTGAGCGTTTCCTGAAAAAGACGGCCGATGCGGCCAGCGATGTGGTGACCACCATCAGCGAAAAGATTGCACCGCTTGAGATCGTCGCGCCCCCAGTGTTGATTGAAGAAATTGAGGAGCTGGACCGCCTACGTGAAGCGCTTTTTTATGAGAATGCCAAAGACACGCAGGCATCCTTCCATCATGCGTTCGGTTTGCATATCAACCCACGGGCGGTGTCGCTTTCGGCGAAAAGTCTGCTTACCCACATTCAGGCATTTGCGCTTCTCTATCCGCTCCTGAAGGAGCTGCATAACGTTGATATGTCGCGCCGCATTACCCCGTTTATCGAGCCCTATAGTGAGGAATACCTCGACCATATCCTTGCCGATGGCTACGCGCCTGACCTCCCGACCTTGATCCGGGACTATCACCGGTTCAACACCAGCCGGAACAAGGCGCTCGACATGCTGCCGCTGTTTGCGGAGCTTGATAGTAAGCTCGTACGCGATCTCTATGGTTCAGAAGAGAAGATCAATGCGCGGCCAACCTACCATTACCGGTTGCCGAACTGCGAGCTGTCACGCAGCGATTGGTCCTTGATGACCGAATGGCAACGCTGGTTGCTGGTTGAGGAACTAGCACAGAATGAGGACCGTCTTGAGCGCCTGCGCGCCGAGCGGCAAGCATCACCCGTGTCGTTTATCACGCATATGCGTGAAGCGGCGCATGATGGCGCCCGCGAAGAGGTCGCGCTACCGGAGGGGGCGTGATGACAGTTGTGCAGGAAAAACATGGCAGGCCGTTGATTGGCATCACGACAGGCGCGCGTGCGAATGTGCTGGCATACACAGCCATTAGCTACGGTGTGTGGCTTGCCGGTGGTCGCCCGATGCGCATCAGCCCCAAACATAATTTGCTGAAGACACCGAAGCTGCAGGGCCTCGTTATCTCAGGCGGGGCGGACATTGACCCGACCCTCTACGGTCAGGACAATATGGCCAGCACGGGCCTTGACCCCTACCGTGACCGGCTGGAGCAGGAATGTGTGGAAATGGCGTACGCGTCCAAGCTGCCCCTGCTGGGTATTTGCCGCGGTGCGCAAATGATCAACGTGGCGCGTGGTGGCTCGCTGCATCAGGATGTGCCCTCCGTGTTTGAAGGGTTCCTGCCCACTGAAAGTACGTTCGGTAAAATCTTTGTTCGCCGCAAGGTATGCCTTGATCGTGGCGGTATGCTCGCTGGCCTGATGGACAATGAGGAGAGTGTGTGGGTGAACAGCCTACACCACCAAGCAGTGCATGAGCTTGGTGCAGGCCTCCGGGCGACTGCGCACGATGAAGAGTTTGGCATGATCCAGGCGATCGAAGGTCGTGACCCGGCGCATTTTGTGGTGGGCGTGCAGTGGCACCCTGAATTTATGCTCTATGCAAGCGCACAGCGCCGCATTTTTGCCGCTCTTGTAGCGGCAAGCTCAAACGGTGGTGCGCTCGCGCCCAGTGGCGAGCTGGATTATTCTCCCGGCATGAAACGCGCTGCGGTGCCAGACTGGCGTGCATAAAACTAGGACTATGCTGTTTTTTGCAGCATAGTTGCGGACAAACTGAAATATTATTTAACGGGCCATCTGGCTATTTGTATTAGGGGGCAAACGCTGATGAAGCAGAAGAAAAGCACCATTCTGGTGGTGGATGACGAGCCGCAGATCCGGAAACTGCTGAAAATCTCGCTCGAGGCCAATGATCTGAAATGTGAGGATGCTGAAAAAGGCGGTGAGGCTGTGCGTTTGACAGCATCACTGAAGCCAGACCTTATCCTTCTTGACCTTGGCCTGCCGGATATGGACGGCAAGGACGTGATTGCACAGATCCGCGAATGGTCGCAGGTGCCGATCATTGTGTGTTCGGTGCGTGACGGCGACAAAGAGATGATTGAGGCTTTTGGTCTTGGCGCGGATGATTATGTCACCAAGCCGTTTAACCCTGATGTGCTGTTGGCCCGTATCACCGCGAACCTGCGCAAGGCCGCGACGCAAGAAGCGGGCGAGCCTATCCTGGTGAACGGCCGCATCAAGATGGACCTCGTACGCCACGAAGTGCTGATTGATGACGCGCGGGTGGACTTCACGCCGAAGGAATATGACCTGCTGCGCTACTTCCTTGTGCACCGGGGCAAGATGCTGACTCACAGGCAAATCCTCCACGAAGTGTGGGGGCCGGCACACGGTGACGACATGCAGTACCTGCGTGTATACGTAAGTCAGGTGCGGGAGAAGGTGGAGCCTGATCCTTCAAGCCCAGACTACATCGTGACAGAGTCCGGTATCGGCTACCGTATGGAACTCATCGAGCCATGACTTGGGAAAGGTGCCCGTATGCCGGGCCCGTTTCGAAAATTTATCACGGCTTTATGAAACCCAGGCCCCACACATATCGAGATTTCACCTGCGCCTGACTAAGCTTCAAACTGTTAGAGATTTTCTGCCTTTTCAGGAGGTTCAAATGAAGAAGCTTATTTTAACCCTGCCACTGGCATGCGCGCTGACGGCCTGTGCGTCTTCTGGCCCGCGCTATATGGCTGCCGATGAGCCGGGTGACTTTGGTTACTATGAGAGTGTGCTCGAGAAAAACCGTTACCGCATTGCCTACAAAACAGAAGGCGATGATGCGGGCCTCGCGCGGGATTATGCATTGCTACGTGCCGCCGAGCTAACCCTTGAGAAAGGGTATGACTGGTTTGAAGTGGTTGAGCGCGACACGGACATTGAGCGTGAAGACGGCCATGCCCATGCGGTTACCCACATGCGTGTGCATGCGACCACATACCGTGAATGCGGCATTCTGACCTGCCGCACGGTCACACGTCCGGCATATATTGAGCCGGTGACGACAGAGACACGCTATCGCGGTCGTGAAACGACGGTTACCTTCGTGGAAATTGTCATGGGTGAAGGCGAGAAGCCGGATGGTGGTGCTTTCTATGAAGCCCACGGCCTTGTGGAGACCATGCGCGAACGCCTCTAAACCCCAAAATATGAGTTTGAAGCCACGGCTCTCGGGTCGTGGCTTTTTATTGCACGATTTCCAGAAAACCGCTTGAGACGAGGCGCGAGGTAAGCGCGACACGGATGTCGTCACCTACGTCGCCCGGAATGTCGGCAACGCGGAACTCAGGTGTGTCTTTGATAAAGCGCATCTGCTGTTCAACGCTGCGGTGGATAACAATCTGGTCGCCGGGTTGGCGGAAGTCGAGGTTTTCTGCAGTCACATTAAGTCGCGCCATCGCCAGTGGATGGTGACGCACTTTGCTGCTTACCGTGATCGGTGCCGTGCCCATCTCGGGGCGGGGCAGGGGGGGCAGGTCATGCAGCATGCGTGAATGGCGGTGCGCCAGCATATCCCGGATGAAAATGTCGGATTGGCAGTGCTGATGCAGCTTGGCAACACCTGACCTGATCTGGTCGAGGATTGTGCGGGCGTCCATGTTGCGCGTGTAACTGTCTGCTTGTTTGCCAAGGTTCATGCGGAGTGTCCGGTCAAGGTCTGACAGATAGTCGATCGCTGCCGTGATCGCCTCGCGGGTCGTTACCGGTAAAAAGCCGATCGCGAGGTGGAGGGATTCTCCGGTTGAGCGCACAGTGTGCGGTGTGCCGCGCGGCACATACAGGAGGTCACCGGGGCCGACGTCATAGATGCTGTGCTGGCCAAGCGGTGGCTCGGCCTCGCCAAGGCTTTTCCATGTGTTCGCAAGCATTGGTTCCGCATCCGAAATGAACCATTTTTTGGTCCCCAGAAGCTGGATCACGATCACATCGATTTCGTCATAATGTACTGGCGCTTCAGCGTCCGTCGCGCTCCAGAACGCGACGACGCCCACCGGGTTGCCGACCAGAAACTCAAGCGCGCGGGTAAAGCGGTCCAGCTCGGGCGACAAGTCCGTCATCTCGGGGATGCGTACAGTATAGCCGCGCGAATGGTATTGCCTGATCAGTTCATGGAATTCTGCCGCGCTTTCGACGGGACGTGGTTTCGGCGGTGGTGCAACAGGTGTGCGGATATGGCAGGTAAGTTCGGTCGCGTATTTCGCGAAGCCCGCCAGAATGGAGGCCCTTGGGTCATCACCGATGATCAGGCTGCGATTGCCGGTATTGTCCCCAAGCAGTGCCAGAGGTTTTTTGCTCATATGGTCGCTGAAGAAGGTGTCGTATGGCACCGGCATCAGCAACTTGGACACAATGTCCTGTGCTTCCCGCAAAATCATCGAACGTTCCCCGCGTTGCCGCGTATTTCCTTCTCAATATCCCGCTGTTCTGATGGGCGGTGACCAACCTGACTAGACCATAGGGCTAGCAACGCGCCATGTATAGTTCAAGATCGTTTTCAACGTGAAATTTGATGATGGTAAACAATATCGTTCGTGTAAAGTTTCCGCAATGCACCATTCGAAGAGGCTTGACACTATGAACCTTCTTGGGTGACACCGTGCGCAATCTCTTAAAAAAGTTGCAGATTTTACCGTTTAATTTGCTAGCATGCCCGATATTGATCTCGATGGGGGCATCGTTGCGGATGAGGTCGGTTTCAAGTTTGGTGAGGTCTGCCCATGTGGATGGGCACTTAATCGGTTAAGACTGTTGTGAAACTGACAAAAGCATTTTTTTGGGTTGTTCTGCTGTGCATTTCACCTTTGGTGCATGCGGCGCCAGGGCTTGAGCTCGAGGCTTTGCCGACAAAAGTAGACCTGACCCCCTATCTGGC
Source organism: Kordiimonas gwangyangensis DSM 19435 = JCM 12864 (assembly GCF_000375545.1). GTDB lineage: Bacteria > Pseudomonadota > Alphaproteobacteria > Sphingomonadales > Kordiimonadaceae > Kordiimonas > Kordiimonas gwangyangensis. The sequence goes on along the minus strand of NZ_AQXF01000005.1, from coordinate 57,112 downwards.
AGTGATGGAAGATCCGGACAGTCAGTTCGGTGAGAAAGACCTGCAAGACGAGGCATTTAATGCCCGGTTCAAGCGTCTGGATGCGGGCACTGCAAATTATGGTTTCTCCACTTCTGACTGGTGGGTACGGTTTTCGCTGACCAACAATGACGCTGACCTTCACAATGTTATCGTGAAGCTCGACTACCCACTTCTCGACCATGTTGAAGTTTGGGTGTTTTCGGGTGATGAGCTTGTTCGTTCATGGAAAACAGGCAACCGTCATCCGTTCACAACCCGCGCAATAGAACACCGGGACTTCCTGTTTCCTCTCAGCCTTATGCCTGAGGAAGAGCAGACGGTATATGTACGGGTGCGCTCGAAGGGCCCCATAAATATCGGGCTGAGCCTTTTTGGCGACCGCACTTTGGTGCCTGAAATTGAGCTCGAATATCTCATATTCGGCGCCTATTTTGGCGGTTTCATGCTGCTGGCGCTGTGCATTTCGCTCCTGTATCTGATGGACCGGCAGGTAGCACTTCTTTACTACCTTACCTATATCATCAGCTACAGCAGCTACATGCTGGCGTTCAACGGCTTTGCGTTCCAATACTTATGGCCCGAAGCCCCCGAGTTCGGCCAGCTCAGCCGGCCCGTCCTTCTAACGCTATCCATCATTTTCCTGCTTCAGTTCTGCCGCTCGCTTCTGGGTATTCGCAAGCTATCCTACTTCCTCTATCGGGCGGTGACTTTGCTACAACTGGTACTGGGTGGCGTGCTGCTCGCGGTACCGGTGCTGGGCTACGGTATTCTGGTCAAGCCACTGGCGGTATTTCTGCTGCTCGCGCTTGTGCTGGTCATATCCATGGGCGTCGTCGCCCACCTGCGCGGCGAGGCTGCAGCGCGCTACTATCTTTGGGCATGGTCCGTATTCCTTGGCGGGCTGCTACTGTACCTTCTCAAGGTCTTTGCCATCCTGCCGCATAATTTCATCACCCATTACGGCTTTCAGGTTGGTTCGTTTTTCGAGTTTGTCTTCCTGTCTGTCGCGCTTGGCGTGCGGGTGCGGGAGTTGCGCATCCAGTCCAATTATGACGGCCTCACGGGCCTTGCCAACAGGCGGCATTTTGATGAAGAGCTGGAAGAGGAGTTTCAGGTCAGTGACCGGCCGGAAGCGGAACTTTCCCTTCTGGTGATGGACGTTGACCACTTCAAGGATTTCAACGACCGGCACGGCCACGCGGTAGGGGACAGGGTGCTGATCGAACTTGCGCTTGTGCTCAAGAAACAGATCCGCCGCCCTGGCGTTGCGTTCCGCTATGGCGGTGAGGAGTTTGCCGTACTGTTGCCGCGCACTGGCCTTGAAGAAGCCTGCGTGCTGGCAGAGCGGCTGCGGGAACGTGCCAGTGAAGATGTGCCGTTTGAGGGGGTGACTATCAGTATCGGAGTCGTCAGTCGGCAGGACGGCGAATTCTCCGACGCCGCAGAATTTTTTGATGCGGGCGACAAGGCGCTCTACCACGCCAAAAATACCGGTCGCAACCGGGTAACGGTATTTCATGACGGCGTTTGATAATCTGGTGTTCGAGGGTGGCGGTGTGCGCGGTATCGCTTTTGCGGGCGCGCTGAAAGCGCTAGAGGAACAGAGGCTGCTCACCTCGGTGCGGCGGGTGGCCGGTGCGTCTGCCGGCGCATTTGCCGCACTTCTGGTCAGCATGGGCGCAACATCGGAGGGGCTGGCGTCCGCACTCAAGTCAATCCACTTCGAGACATTGGAAGACAGCCCAAACCCACTACGCCTCGCTACGCACTACGGCTTATATAAAGGCGATGTGCTTTATAACTGGATCGAGGCACAGGTGACAAATGCGGGCCTGCCTGCTGATGTCACTTTCAATGGTCTTGCCGCGAGCGGTGCGCGTGACCTCAAAGTTTTTGCGACAGATCTCACGTCCTGTAATACCCGTGAATTTTCTGCGGAATGTACGCCAGATACTTCGGTTGTGGGGGCCGTGCGGGCTTCCATGTCTATCCCGCTGATGTATTCAGCATGGCAGTTTCCTGATGGCAAGCCGGATAACAACATCTATGTGGATGGTGGTACGGTCTATAACTACCCCATTGACGCATTCGATGGCCTTGGCGCGGGGGCGGGTCAAACCCTTGGCTTCTGTTTCCGGAATGCGGCAACGCCCTCAAGGCCCATTGATGGTATGTTCAGCTTTGCCAAAAGCCTTTTCGCAGCACTCCTGAAAGCGCAGACGATCGACTTTATGCAAGACCCTGCGCTTGTGGCGCGTAGTGTGTTGATTGACGACCTGGGCTTCCATGCCACAGACCTTACGCTGTCTGATGATGGGTTCGATCAGCTGTTTGCTTCTGGCTACAAAGCCACAGCCGACTATCTGGCTGTCACAAAGATATAACCTCAAACATAGTTAATGGACACTGGACAGTAACTCAGGCCTTGGGTACTCTCAACCAGTGGGTGTTACACATATCCCTGGGGGCGGGGGCGTTGCATGCATATGCAAAAGAGGGGGAACATATGGCACCTCAAGCCGACAGCGGTAACAAGTTCAGCCTGGATGATACCCGTCCGGGACCTATTGCCCAATTTTTCACTACTCTGCTTGTGCGGCAGCTTATCCCGTTCACATTCGGGATTTTGCGTAAATTGGCGCCAGTTTTTCGCTTTCCATTTACCAACACCGTGATTGTCACCAGTTTCGACAATGTGCAGGAAGTGTTTCAGCGCCAGAATGATTTTCCGGTGCCGTACCAGCGGCAGGTGAACTATCTGGACTGGAACCCCACCTTCCTTCTCGCCATGAAGGATACCCCTGCTTACTGGGAAACTCTGAAGCAGGTGAAGGAGCTATGGCGCATGAGCGACCTCGACTTCGTGCGCCAGATTGCGCGTGAGGTGAGCGAGGAGGAGCTTAAAAAGGCCGGTGGGCGCATCGATGCGATCCAGGGCCTGATGGTACCCGTCACGGAAGCTGTGATTGAGCGGTATTATGGCGTTCCCATCCCTGAAGAGGATAAACAAAGTTTCTTTGACGGCTGTATGCATGTGGCCGGGTTCCTGTTCGGATCGCAGTCCCTCGCGCCCAAGGTGGTGGAAAGCGCGCAGCAGGCCATTTCCATTGTCTGGAAAGTGATTGATGAGGCGATTGCCGCAGCACACAAGAACCCGCTGCCGGACACAACAATCATTGGTCGCTGCCACGCGCAAAAGATTGTCGATGACCAACATCTGCGATCCTACCTCATGGGTATGATCATGGGCTATCTGCCTACCAATACGCTGGCGAACGGCCACGCCTTCGACACCATCCTGCATAACAAGGACGGTTACCGCTTTGGGCTTGAGGCTGCGGGCGCCGGCGACCGAACCGGCATGTTGCATGTGGTGAAGGAAGCGCTGCGCATAAGCTATATCCTGCCCGGTCTATGGCGCACTGTGCCGGAGGATCAGGAAATCGGCATCGGCAGCACCAAGACCTACAAAATCAAAAAAGGCCGCATGGTCTATATCTCCGGCATGTCTGCGATGCTTGATAGCCGCCGCATCGTGAAGCCTTATGAATTCAACCCGAACCGGTCCCGCGATGTGTATCTCATCTATGGCTACCACTTCCATTACTGCGTTGGTGCCGCCATCGCTGATGTGATGATGGAGGAGATTTTCATCGCACTTCTCAAACGGGTGCCGAAACCAGTGGGCAAGATGACCTTCAATGGCAATTTCCCCTGGAATCTGGTGATAACCTACAATAGCGAGGAGTGAGGCATGCCGCTAATTCCAACGCATTTTCAAGGTAAGGCGTTCCCGATGACGGTGATAACGCCGATCCGTCGTGGTTGGCGGAGCCTTGGTTCCCGCATCATACTCCTTGTGTTCAAACATCTGCCGCTCACCATCGTGGGGCAGCTTGCCTTCATTCATTTTGCGCGCTGGATCACGGTGCCGGGCAATAAGCTGCCGCGCCTGAGTGCCGATCAGCCGGTCGAACATTGGCCGTATGATCTTTATGTCTTCACCACCAACTTCAATGGCTCGTGGGACCAGTATATCGATGCCTTTGGCCGCATTCATGCGGTCAGCAAGGGCCTCAATATGCTGTGGTACACAAGTGCGGGCTTCCCGGGGCCTTGGCCCATGCGGCTGTTCAAGCAGTATATCCGCTACTACCAGCAACCGCAGGACCTTTACTATAACGCCTATCCCGGTGCCTCGGTGCGCGATATCGCCAAGGCGAATGAGCTTGAACCGAAGCTGGATGCGTTTCTGGCTGCAACGCATGATGAGCTTTCGAGTGAAGAGTTCGGCAAGCTCTACCGCGCTTTTGTAACCGACGTGTCGCCAATGATCGCAACCACCGGTCAGCTTGAGGCCAGCCAGTCGGCGCTTACCTACCGTGCGCGGCCGCTGGAGGTGACAACATGACCGACCATAGCTTCCTGACCGCCCTGTCGCCCATTTGCCATCACCGGAATGATCCCGGTAACAAGATGCAAAAGCTGCGTGACACGTTGGCCGCCCACGAACAGGAAAATAGCCCGTTCAGCGATTGCCCCATGGTCCATATGGCGCGGCTGCAAATCCTTGACCAGTTGATACCGCCCATGGGCGATACGTCTGGCGCGCATATCAAGACCAAATACCTGCTTTTTGTGGTCGACCTTGATGGCCACATCGATGATTTCCTCGATTGCCTGTACCGCGTGCAGCCATCGTTTGTTGAGGCCGTATGGGGCCAGTGCATTGGCTACCCGGACTATAAGGGTTCGGTCTTTTTCCGGCGCTATATCGCGCGCTGCATGTTCAACAATCCGCTTGGCTATGCAGGTTTCCCGAACAGCGTGCAGGACACGCTGAAGGCTGTATCGCGCAAACAGATGCTGGGGGACTGGGTTTCGGCCCATGAAGGTCTTTCGGACGCCAAGCTCAAAAACGCATGGCAGAAAGACCGCGAGAAATTTGTCCATCCCGATATTCCGAAACCCGGGAGCTTCTGATGACATCACCGGCATCTATCAATACCAAAGACATTCAGGCGCTTTTCAAGGGTATCGGGCTTGGTTGGCCCAAGGGGCGGTTTTATTACTGCGCCTATAAAACTGATGATGCGGGCCGACGGCTCCTGCGCCACCTCAGCCCGCTGACAACGATCCATGACCTTGCCGACAAGCCAGATATTTGTGTCAACGCGGCGCTGACCCATGCAGGGCTGACGGCACTCAAGCTCGATAACGACCTGCTGTTCAGCATGCCGGAAGACTACCGCGACGGCATGCGCCGCCGCGCAGCCATCAACGGTGACTTTGGCGCCAGCAGCCCTGAGAAATGGGATGCCATATGGGATGGGCATCAGGTCCATGTCTGGGTCGGTGTTTATGCGCGCAGCGACGAGAGCCTTGAGGCATGGTGCGCGGGGTTCGAGAAATGGGTGAAGGGTGCGAAGGGCGTTGCCATTGTTGGGCAGCAGGATACCTCGCGCATTGTCTCAAGCCCCGACGTGCCGGTTTATATCGATGACCCCAAAAGCCAACCGGACAAGCCGTCCCTTCTGGAGCAGTTCGGCTTCCGTGACGGCATGGGCAACCCGCCTATCCGCGGCATTATGGATAAACATGTGGTCGGTGGCGGTGTGCTGGACCCAAAAGGCAAATGGCACACCTTTCCGCCCGGTGAGTTCCTGTTAGGCCACATAGATACCAACGGCGAAATTCCACCTGCTCCCAAACCGCCTGCTTTTTCGTGGAACGGTTCCTTCATGGTGCTGCGTAAACTGGCGCAGGACGTTGACCTGTTCCGCGACTATCTGAAGGGGCAGGCCAAAAAGCTTGGCCGGTCCGGTGATGATATTGGCGCGCGTATGGTTGGCAGGCGGCGGGACGGTACACCGCTGATGGCTTCCAAGGGTGACTATGACTTCACCTACGCGAGTGATCCGGACGGACGGCAATGCCCCATGGGTGCACACATCCGGCGCACCAACCCGCGCGACAGTTTTGGCGCAGATTATGGCTCGCTCCTCGTTGACCGGCACCGCATCCTGCGCCGCGCCATCACCTATGGCGACCTCGTGCCGCGCAACAAATCGCAAGCAGAGGTCAACGGCGAGGAAGGGCAGGGCATCATGTTCATTGTTCTCAATGCCAGCATTTCGCGGCAGTTTGAATTTGTGCAGCAGCAATGGGTGAATTACGGCAACGACTTCAACCAGGGCAACGACCGTGACCCGATCGTGGGTACGCAGCTGGAGGACGGAAAATTCATTGTGCCCGGCGACGAAAGTGCGGGCCGAAATACCATGGTCTGCAACGAGTTGAAGCAATTCGTAACGTGTCGCGGTGGCGACTATTTCTTCCTACCCGGTATTGCAGCATTCGAAGCACTTTCAAGCGACGACTGTGATTGGCGGCAGACGGACAACGCTTCCTATTAGGGAAGTCACTGTGGCGGCAAATAATCGTCGCCACAGTGTCATCTTGCTAGCGCAGTTCTCGAGAAACGCGCTTTAGGTGACGCGCCAAGCGCTCATTTACTGGCTCAGGCTCTGGCCCGCCCAGATGGGTCGCCAGCGCTTTTTCCACCATGTAGAAATACGCTTCTCGCGCCATGGGCTCTTTGGGGCTGTGACCTGCTCGCGGTTCTTCGAGGTATGTTACCGCTTTGCCTGCATGCTGCAGTCTGAGCACATAGTCCCGCACATCCAGGACAGACACCTTGAGGTCTTGGGCTCCTGCCCAAATGTATAGGGGCTTGTTTATCTTCTCCCAGTGATAGTCGGGCGATTTCATGTGCATTTTGCGCCGGTCTTCCGGATCATCCGGGTTGACGGCTTGGTCCTTGTAAAACTCGAAGCTCATGCTGAAGTCACCATCATCGCGATTTTTGCGGTAGTGATCGATGGCCTTGGCGAGGTCGGCGGGTGGTGCCCCTGCGATACCGACTTGGTACATATCGGGTGCGAAAGACAATGCACTGAGGACTGAAAAGCCGCCGAAGGAATGACCGAAGATGGCCATGTTGCCCACGCGACCAATCCCGCGCGAAAGGATATAGTTGGTGCCGTCCAGAATGTCCTGAAGCACGCGGCCATCGCCAAATTCACGTTTGCCGCTTGTCATGTATTTGAGGCCAAAGCCCATGGAGGCGCGGAAGTTGGGCTCAAACACCGCATAGCCGCGATTGGCGAGAAACTGGGCACGACCATCGTAGGAACCGTCGACCCGGCCCCAGGGCCCACCATGCGGAACCACAACAAGCGGCACCGACGCCGGGTCACGGCCAAGCGGCAGCGTGACATAGCCTTGCAACTCCATGCCATCGCTTGCGGTGAACCATATCGGGATGCGAGGCGCGACGTTGTCGCGGTGGTTAAGCTCAGCGGCTGTTGCAGGGCTCGCGAGGGGGATGGCGGTGAGCTTCTGTTCGGCGACTGAGAAGAACGAGACTTTCCTCTCGGGCTCATTGGTGCTTTGGTCGATCACAACGAAATGCTCAAGCGTCGCATCAGGAATGATGTGGTAATAGTCTGCCTGCATCTGCGCTTCCAGAGCGGCCATAGCGCCCTTCATCGCATCATTGAGGCCGTAAAATGAGGTGTAGTCATCTCTGTAGCCCACCAGCGCGGGCATGCCCGTGCGCTTGTCGATCTTCACGGAATTGAGGTCGAACGTCCCACCCGGATCGCGATGGATCAACTGGTGTGAACCGTCATGAGGGTTGATTGCATAGACGCCCAGCAGGTCATCACCGAAGTGGCCGCGCATATAAAGCCTGTCTGTGGTCGCGCTATAGCTGATCAAGCCGCAATTGTCCGTTACACCGCAGGTAAGAAGTGTTGTCTCCGTTGTTCCTTCAAGGGTGAGAAGAGCAAGTTGTTTGTCTCTGATCTGGAGCGCAAAATTACGGTCTTCGCCCACGGTAAGGAAATCAGTAACTTCGGTGTCAGGCGTATAAAGCTCTTCCGTCTGACCATCCGCGAAGACACGGGTTAGAACAGGTGGCTGATCACGCTCAATACGGCGCGCGACGAGGAAAGCGTTCGGGTGAGTGGGGTCAATGCCGAAAAACTTTTCTTCAATCTTTCTGTCGAGGTTGATGACATGGGACGGGCGGTCACGTGCAGCGAGGGAGACCCGCGCAATACCTTGGTCTGTTTCCATGAAAAGGTGAGCGCCGTCGGTGGACCAGTGTATGGACCTCAGTATCCTGCTCGTGAAGAGTGTCTGATATGTGCTTTTCGCAAGATCATACAGTCGCACCTGTTTTGCATCACCAGTCTCAAAAATATAGGCGACGAGCTTGCCGTTTGGTGACAATGCAATGTCGCGCAACTCCGCGCGGCGGCTGAAAAAACTGCGGGGCAAGGGCGGTGCGATGTCTCGGGTCTGCACATATTCAATGATAGTGTCGAGCTCGTCTGCGCTTGCGCTCAAGGTCGGTGCGCTGGCGCTCAGTGCGGCGACGACGAGGGCAAAACAAGCCCGCTGCCGCACCCATGCTTTAAGGGGCGTCATGATTATTCCTATCCAAATTGCTGTGTGGTCGACGTGCCGGGCTCCATTGGCCCGGCATCTAGTATGTTAGGTGTCGAGCGCTTCCCTGCGCCATGGGTGCATCAGAAGGAATGCAACAACGGCAGGCACGCTAAGACAGGCACCAAGCAGGGTCCAGGTCACGGTCTCTGCGCGGCTGAGGCCGTGTCGGCGGCTGAGCAGGAAGTTTACCGCAGCCGACACAAGCATCAAGAGGCCTGCCATCCAGTAGATTGGCTTAGGGTACTCGCGAGCCAACAGTTCGCTCGGGCTTGTGTAGTCTGCGTTAGTTGGCTCGACCGAGCTCAGATAGGCATTGTCCATCACGTGGAGGGCAGGGGAAATCTTCTCCATGAAATGACGGACCCAGGCGGGGTGACGCTGTTCCCTATAGTGACGCGCGTTGATCACTTCCACACCGCCGCCCAGCTTGGCGTGCATCACCATGCTGCCGGGCTGGTCAAAACCAAAGAAATTGGGCCCGTAATAGGTCAGGAGATAGCCGTCCACAAGGCGGTAGGTATCGATGCTTGCGATAATGGAAACAGGGACCGGATGTTCGATGACATACTCAGGCACCGCAGCTTCATACTCATCGGCGACCTGGTGAGGGTCGAACATCAGCACATGTTTGTTGGTAACCAGTGCCACGTAGTTTTCGCCCATTTGCGGCCTGCCGATATAGTGTTCACCGGCTTCCGGAGCATGTTTGATATCAAGGCGGCGTTCCGCGAAATTGACCTGATAGATCACCTCGGGTGTCGCGAGGAACTTTTCACCCACCATCGTCGGCACAGTGTTGAAGCGGTCTGCATCTGTGGCGTCATCTGCACTGTCGATGAAACCCTGCATGCCAATCGCGCCAAGCGGCTTTTGACCAATGCGAGAATGGCCGATCATCAGCATCTGGTCGTGCGAGAACTGCCACACATCGCTGGTGCCTTTTGGTGTCAGCGCATACTGCGCATCCTGGGTATGGAGCTGGCCGCGGCGTGGGTAGGTCCATGCGCTGGTCGAAATCCAGCCCTCTTCCGCGAGTTCCGCCTGTTTGGCGTAAAAGTCCGCATTGCCATTGTCGCTGCCCTCAAGGGCATAGGCCACGCGGTCAGCGCCCTTGAGGGACCAGATGAACTCAACGGTGCCATTAATCGGGTTGTTGTCCGGGTGGGTGCCCATGATGAAACGCGGGATGTGATAGTAAATGAGCGTTGACATGGCGAGGCCATAGGTGAGCGCATAACACATCGGCAGTGCCATCAGTGCAATCGCCCACGGCTTGCGTACATGTGTGCTGAGATCAGGCTTGAAGCTGACGATGTTGAGTGCATAGAGCACGGCGAGCACAACCAGCATGGGCGCGAACTGTGCGAAATCATTCGACGGCCGCGGATTCATGATGATGAGCAGCAGGATCGCGAGGAGGATGGACCCCTTGCTGGGATTAAGCGCAGTGAGCGAGCCAACCAGATAGCCGGTGAGCGCACAAAACACCATGAAGAGCACATAGCTATAGTGGCGGGTGTCCACAACCGTAACCGTGAAAGCATCAATGCCTACAACCATGATGAGCCATGGGATGACAAGAACAAGCGCGATCGAGAGCATGCCAGCGAGCGACAGGCCAAAGTAGATCTGTTTGGGCTCCAAGGGGCGGTGCACAAGGTAAGTCCAGTGATTGGCGCGCCGGTGCAGAAGCATCTGTACAAGGCCAAAGGCCAGCGACCCGCCCACGGCGACGATATAGCTGATCGCGGTCATTTCGGGTGGCGCGCTCAGAAACGGGAACAGTTTGGCGAGGAAAGCGTATGCAGCCAGCACTGCCACCATCGCCAGAAGGGTCCATGTGCGGTAGCGCAGGAACTCACTTTTGAAAATCTGCAACATCTTGATTATCCTATGCTCTGCTGTCAGGGGCGCTATGGTTCTTTGTCAGGAATGCATTGACGGCACGTTCCAGATTGACTGGGTTGCGGGCCACTGCAGTTGCGCCATTTTTTTTGAGAAAGTCGCCAAAGTCGTTGCCTTGGTCCGCGACGAGGATATGACATTGGCCCTCAATGTCGCGGGCGTTCAGGTATCCCGGAATTTTGCCTTTATCGGGCAGGCCAGACGGTATTTCCGCCACCCAGTAAGAGACGCGTTCGACAAAATCATCCGGGCTGCTGTTGTTCTTGAGTTCGCCTCTTTCCATGATGATCAGGCGGTCGGCAACACGCTCGATCTCCTCCATCTGGTGGGAGCAGTATATGATGGTGGTGTTGGCCTCGGTCTCGGTGAACATGAGGGCCTCAAGGAACGATTGCCGCGCGACCACATCAAGGCCGAGCGTGGGTTCATCAAGGATCAACAGGTCAGGTGACTGAGCCAGCGCCATGGAAAGGTTAAGCCCGGCCCGCTCCCCGCGGGAGAGGCCGGCCACCTTCTGGTTCTGGTCAACGTCGAAGTAGCCAATGACGCTTTCAAACGTTTTCTGGTTCCATTTGGGATAAAAGGCGCGCTGGTGTGCTGTAATTTCCTTGGCTTTCATCCACAGCGGCAGCGTATGTTCCTCATTCACATATCCTACGCGGCCGCGGATTTCAGGCTGCAGGGTACGGCAGTCAGCGCCCAGAAGCCGCGCTGTGCCGGATGTTGGGGTAGATACCCCAAGAAGTAGGCGAAAGAGCGTCGATTTACCCGCGCCGTTGCTGCCTACAATCGCGTGGATGCCGCCCTGTTCAATGGTCAGGGTGAAATCCTTGAGTGCCAGTTTTTTGCCGAACCTTTTTGTCAGGTCGTTTGTTTCTATGCAGTTTTGCATTGTGCTGTCCTCAATCTCTGTCGTCGGTGCCGGGGGCACCATCCAGTTTGGTGAGCGCTTTTTGCACTTCACGCAGGATTTCCTCGCTCCCGAAGTCCAGGTACGCGACCTCGTTCACAAGGTTATCCACGGCTGATTTCAGCCTCTTTTGTTGCTCTTCCTCGCTCAGCAGCTGTCGTGGCTCGGACACAAAAAGGCCGAGGCCTTGGCGGGGCTCCACAAGCCCCTGCGCAGTCAGCTCGTTATATGCCTTGGCGACGGTATTGGCGTTGATCATCAACTGCATGGCAAGGCCGCGCACACTTGGCAGTTTGGTGCCCACGGGAAGCCCGCCCGTGGCGATTTCCATGCGAACACCGTCGACGATCTGCTTGAAGATGGGCCGGCTGTCACCGGTCACTATTTGTATCTTCACGTTACTGACGCTCATTTGACATTCTCGAATCACTGTACTGTGTGTAGTAGTACAGTGCATACAGGAGGGGTGCCGTCAAGAGCGCTTGTTTAAGATGCTGATATGAAATGGAAATTTGGCAAATTATTCGCGAGTTGAGCGCGTAAAGGCATAGTACACTCAGCGGGATGGGTGCGGGTGTACCACGGTGCGAATCGAAAAATTCTGTGCGGATTTACGGGTAAGGACAGGCGCAATTTGACGAGGCCCAACACCCTTAAACGCACGAGGAATGCTAAGCGGAAAATATTTCTTAAAAAATCTCCGCTAAGGTGAAAAATAGCCAGAATTGTGCCGTTTCTCGCGCTTTCTTCTTGCCTGATCACTGGTCCCATCACTAGGCTTTTCACCAAGTGAGGAGTGACCGCATGACCCGCGAGGCCGAGAGCCCGGCATCACCAACGCATGATGAACACCTTTCCCAAAGCCACGAGGGAGAGAATGGTGCTGCGCGTCAGGAGGTGGTCGAAAACCTCTTTCGGGAACATAATCAGGCGCTGCTCGCATTCCTGCGTGCGCGGCTGGCCAGCGATCAGGCAGCCCGCGACGTGGCACAGGAAGCCTATGTGAAGCTGTTGCAACTGGACCGCCCGCAGGAAATCAGCTTCCTTCGGGCGTATCTTTATAAAATCGCGGCAAATCTGGCGACCGACCACCGGCGTCGTCAAAAAACGCGGGACAAGGTAGCCGCCGAAACGGCGCTGTTTGAATTCGCCTATGCCGAGACCCAATTTCGAGCGCTTGAAGGCAAACAGGCCCTCGACATCATAAAAAAGGCGGTGGCGGAGCTTCCGCCCGTGTGCAGACAAGCGTTTATTCTAAGTAGGGTCAAGGGGTGGTCCAGTAGCCGTATCGGCGAGCATCTGGGCACAACCGATCGCACAGTGCGCAACTACCTGGCCCGGGCGCTTGAGCATATTCAGCTAAGGCTGACCGATAAAACATCTCTGACGGGGATAGACAATGAGCACCGATAATCGGGCCGAGACAAGAAGGGCAATCTTGCAGCAGGAAGCCAGGGAATGGTTTGTCCGCCTGCAGGATGACGACGTGCAGGTGGAGGAGATCGCCGCGTGGCAAGCGTGGCTGACGGCTGATCCTGCGCATCAGGAAATATACGACGAAGTGGAAGCGCTATGGCTTGCAGTTGCTGACGCAGACCTTGAGGAGCTTCTGGTAGATGGTGAAGCAGTAAACGTTGATGACTATGACGCCAGCATGTCCGTCAGTGACTGGCTGGAAGAGCGGAATACGGCGCAATCGTCAGGAAGCGCGACGGTTGTTGAACTGCCGCGCGCCAAGGTGCCGCTGCGCTGGATGGCGGTCGCAGCCACCCTATTGGTGGCGGTTGGCGTAACCACGCTCTTTAGCGGGCAGGGCAGTGAGCCAGCCGGGCATAGTGCAGAGCTCATAGCTTCCATATCCACGGCGCGCGCGGAACAGCGAACTGCGAAACTTTTTGATGGCTCGCAGATCGAACTGGGCGGTGCCAGCAAGGTTGCGGTGGACTTCACCGGACCCAACCGCCTGGTGCGCCTGACGCAAGGCGAAGCCTATTTTGATGTGGCGCCAAATCCGGACCAGCCATTTGTGGTGGAAACACCCTACGGCAATGTGACCGCTGTGGGCACCGCCTTCAATATCCGTCTTGTGAAAGACAGGTTTGTTGTAACCGTCACTGAAGGCAAGATTGATGTGGACCCTGTGCGCGAAACGGCAGAGCCGCAAAAGATCCGGGTTGAAGCAGGCTCCGCGCTCGCGCTTGACGATCGTACAGATGCCGCGCAGGACAGCGTGAAGCCCGCAGTGCCGGTTTCATGGCGTGATGGCTGGCTCACCTACCGGAGCGAGCCCCTTGAATATGTGGTTGAGGATATCAACCGCTATTCGGAAGTCAGGATTGAGCTTATTGGCTCAAACCTCAAAGGGCTTTCCTACTCAGGTTCCATGGACCTCGCGTCCGTTGAGGACTGGGTCTCGGCCCTGCCGGTCATCTTTCCCGTACAGATCGACCACCGGGATGGCGGCCTTATCCGTATTTTGCCCGCGTCATAGAGCGCGGGTGAACTTTTTTTGACATTCCTTTTCCGCTTGCCTGGTCTCGTGCGTTTCAGGACTGTAACGCGCTACGGGGGTGGCGCTTGGTTTGATGCGCACAGGGGAGCATTTACTGTGAAATACGAATTGTTTGGGGCATGCGCCGTTTCAGCCATCATGGTGGCAACCGCACCCGTTTATGCCCAGTCACTGAATGAAGTTGTCGCCTTTGATATCGCTGCGCAGTCGCTTGAAGATGCACTGATTGCCTTTTCCGAACAGTCCGGCGTGCAGGTGCTCGCTTCCGGTGATCTGATCTCCGGCAAGGCGACAAAAGGCCTCAAGCGCTCAGTCGCGGCGTCAGCGGGTCTCGCGGAAATTCTGAAAGGCACGGGCCTTAGCTATCAGGCACGTGGCAACAACACGGTGTCGATCATCGTGGCGCGCGCGGTACAAGCTGGCACGCGGGAGCGTGGCGATTACGCTGGCGAAAAAAGCGCTGGCGCTGCTGATAGCTCTCAGGAGGGGCCTAGTCAGAGCGAGAGCTCAAATCCCACGGTAGAACCCAGCGCGCGCAAGGGCGTGAATGAAATTGACATGACCATCCGTGAGGAGATCGTGGTCACAGGCAGTAGCATTCGTGGTGTTATCCCGGAAAGTTCCCCGCTCGAGATTTACGGGCGGGACGAATTTGCCAACCTTGGTGTCACCACCGTTGACCAACTTCTGCGCAATATCCCACAGAACCTGAGCCTGAACTCGCCCGTGGGCTCCAACACGCTTGGGCGCGCAACAAACGCGCGGGCCATCAATGCGCCCGATCTTCGCGGCTTGGGGCCAGGTGCCACGCTCACCCTCATGAATGGGCGGCGCCTGCCGCTTGCGAATGTGGGACGTGCGTCTGACACTTCCCTTATTCCCCTTGGTGCGATTGAACGTGTTGAGGTGCTCACGGACGGTGCATCCTCCATCTACGGTGCGGACGCTGTGGGCGGCGTGATCAACTTTGTGCTGCGCGATGATTATGAAGGGGCCGAAACCTCGGCCAGTTACACGACGCGCAGTGACGGCGGTTACACTATCATGCAGCTTGACCAGACGGTTGGCACAAGCTGGGACACTGGCGGTATCGTCGCAGCATTTTCCTTTCAGGATAGCGGCCCTTTTGTTGCGGCTGACGCTGACTGGGCAAATGCTGACATAACCACGCTTGCGCCCGATGATGAGCGTTATGCTGGCTTTGTATCACTGCACCAGAGCATCGGCTCCCGCGTTGAGGTATTCGCCGACGCGCTTTATTCCAGCCGTAAAACTGCGCTTGCTACCCGTGAGGAGCCGTTCGAGACCAACTATTTCAGCGAAACCGAAAGCGACCAGCTGGTGGGTACGCTGGGGTTCAGCGTTGACCTTGTAGACGATATCCGCTTCGAGGCCGTTGGCACATACGGCAAGCTGAATGACACATTGCACTATGACAGCGTTCTCGACAGCGGCGGTGGCTATTCTGGATCGAGCGCCAACGATTTCAAAACGCTCGAGCTGTCCAGCAAAATCGACGGCACGCTTTTCAGCTTCAACGGCAATGATGTGATGTTCGCGGTCGGTGGCGGCTACCTGCGCCAGCGTATGATCCGCCCACCCGTATATGATGCGGCGCGTGAAACCAAATACGGCTTTGCCGAGGTGCAGTTGCCGCTCATTGGCAAGCACCAGAACATCCCGATGATCGAGAAGCTGGAGCTGAATATTTCCGGCCGCTATACGGACACAGATGATTTTGGCAACAGCTTTGATCCCAAGATTGGCCTGTGGTGGCGCATGAACAGCGATATCGCTGTCCGCGGTACCTGGAGCCAGGCGTTCCGCGCCCCGCAGATTGATCAACTCATCCCACTCGAATCCTTCTATGAGATTTTGCCGGTAGTCTCGGGTGTCGGTAGTTTCCCCGACCCGTTCTCGCCAGATCAGTCGACCGTCTATTTCGCAGTGCCGGATGTGACCAACCCGAATTTGGGGCCTGAGCGCTCAACGGCTTTCACAGTGGGTTTCGACTATACGCCTGAAGCCATTGATGGGCTCAAAGTGTCGGCAACCTACTATCACATCAGCTATACCGACCGGGTGGCAATGCCGCCGGACGCGCTGACGATCGCGCTGACACCGGAACTATACCCGGAGCTGATCAGTGACGATGTAAGCGTGAGTGTGATCGAAGATATCCTGACCAACGCCTATGCAATCATCGACTACCGGGATTTCGGTTTCTATACCGAGTTTGACGCCGCCGAGATCGCAAATGACGTGACACACATCATCTATAACGGTCTCACCAACATCTCGGCCCAGAAGACATCCGGCATCGATGCGAGCATCGACTATAACACTCAGGTTGGTGACTGGATGGTTTCTGCGGGTACGACGTTCGTCTACATGCTCAAGAACGAAGAGGTCACCACACCCAGTGCGCCGGTGATCAAGCGGCTGGATACCATCAGCTATCCCGTTGACCTGCGCGGCCGTGCCTACTTTGGTGTGGCACGTGACGGTTGGTCTGGCCGCGTGATGGCCAACTATGTGGACAGCTATTGGAACACGGCGATTTCGCCAGAAGAGAAGATCGATAGCTGGACCACCTTTGATGTGGTGGCCTCCTACAGCTTCCCGGAATCAGATGGCGGCTTCCTTGGCGGCATGCGCCTTGGCTTGACGGTGCGCAATATCTTCAATTCAGACCCGCCATTCGCGCGACCGGCTGACCAGTTCGGTTTCGGCGCCAACTACGGCGTGCCCTACGACCCCTCAAACCATGACCCATATGGCCGCCAGTTTGTGCTGTCGCTGACCAAAACATGGTGATGTGGGAAGTCCAACAAGGAGCGAAGGTGATGAACAGCAAGTCACTGAAACGAACTCTCTCCGCAGGCCTTTGTGCCGTTGCCGTGGCGTCCGCCGCGGCAGCAGCGCCGGAGGAAATGCCCGACTGGGCGGTGGAAGTCATACAGGTGAAAAACGGCAGCAAGCCGCTTGATGCTGGTGCCAAAGACACTGGCCCACAGGGCCGGTGGTTCGAGCAGGAAGAAAAAGGCCACGCAGCCCCCATCTTCCATGACTGGGACGGTGACGGCCTGAAGGATCTGATCGTCGGTGGCTTTGCTGGCAGGTTCCGGGTGTTCAAGAATATCGGCACCGCCGATACACCAGCATTTGACGGCTATGAGTGGCTTGAGGCGGGCAGCGAAGTTGCGCATATCCGCAACTTCTGCTGTGTCGCGGCAGGCCCGCGTATGGTGGATATCAACGACGACGGGATCGATGATCTTGTCGCAGGCACCTATTCGCCAGGGCTCATCTACTGGTTCGAAGGCAGCAAGGATGGCCTCAAGCCCCGGCAGGTGCTCACGGATTGGGATGGTATCCCGGTGGTCACGCGCCTCGCGGACCTACCGAACGCTTCTTATCTCGCCTATGGCGCCAAGCCCGCTTGGATGGATTGGGACGCAGATGGTGACCCGGATCTTATCATCGGTAATTCCCACGGTGATCTGGTGCTCAGGCGCAACCATGGTCCCGCAAGCTTTGAAGGCATCACGCCCGTCTCGGGTCAGCCTGTGTTCGATAGCTTCGCTTGGTCGGAGGCTTATAGCCAGATCGATCTTTTCACCAAGATCGAAGACGAGGGCGGTGCACTCAAGAATGAGGAATACCTGTCGCCGACCGTCGCTGACTGGGACGGTGACGGGCTTGAAGACCTGATTATTGGGGTGCAGTCCGGCGCGGTGTATTTCGTCAAGAATATCGGCGAAGAGGGCGAGCCCACATTTGCGGCGCCGGTTCAACTGCTCGGGCCGCGGGCGGGCGGCGAATTTCCGCCACACCAACTGGTGAATGAAGGCGATATGGTCCAGCGCGGCAGCCGTATCTCCGTTGAGGTGACCGACTATAATGGCGACGGCAAGCCGGACCTGATGCTGGGTGACTATGCGCTCAGTCTTGTCCTCAAGCCGGGGCTCACGAGCGCGGATATGAAAGCGATTGAGGACATAAAAGTACGCCTCGTCGCGCTTGATAAACGCGCTGGGCTGAACCCGCCCTATGATCCGCTTAGGGACAGGGTAAAAAGCGCCTTCGTCTATTATGAGAACAAGGAACTGGCCGCGGAGTTGCGTGCGCTTGAGGGCGAACTGCTTCCCTACCTTGTGCCAATAAAAGATGAGCACCAGGACCGTTTGATTGCTTACGAAAGGCTGCATGGACATGTTTGGGTTTATATCCGCCGCTAGGCAACAATACCGCGTTCTGGTGGCCGTGGCCGCGACGCTCCTGCTTGCGGGAGGTGTGTATGCACAGAACTTTACCTTTTCGCAGGACGGCGAAGACGTAGTCGTTGCCCGCGCGGGTGAGGTGAGTGAGGTCTCGTTCACGCTGTCACTTGAATCACCGTGGTATATCTATGCCCCAACTGGCATCAATGAAGATCAGGGGCTTATTGAAACCCGTCTTGTGATGCGCCCGAACAAGGATATCCAGTTCGCTGATGCGGTGTTCCCACCGGCAGAGAGTTTTGGCACCTACGATGTTCTACGCGGTAGCGGCAATGTGGTCACACAGCCTTTTCGTGTCAGGCCACGCACACCCGCCGGGGACTATTCGGTGAAGGGTTTCGTCGAATATCAGACCTGTGACGGCACCATATGCCTGCCGCCCAACAGGGCCTCGGTCAAATTCACCGTACGCGTAGTGGAATAAAATGCACCAACTTCGTCTCATGATTGCCGGGCTGGCACTAGCAGCCTGTGGCCTTCTGCTTGCCCACCCGGCATCTGTGATGGCCGATGATGTGCCGCCTGTGGAGGCTGCGCTCCTCTTCACACAATCGGGCATCGCGCCCGACGGTAGTGTTGAAGCTCTCGTCCGGTTACGACACCAGAGCGGCTGGCATACTTTCTGGCAAAACCCAGGGGAAGGGGAAGCCACCAAGATCGACGTGAAGGCGGACCCTGAGGTGAAGGTGGGCGCTGTTCGTTGGCCGCTGCCTGAGCGCATCACCTCGGAGGACAATAAGGTTATCGGGCACGGCTATACAGGAGAGGTTTACCTCCCAGTACTTCTCTCCGCCGCGCCCGGTATGGCGGTGGGGCAGAGTGTGCAGGTGCATGTTAATGTCAGTTGGCTTGCCTGCAAGGCGCAGGACTGCGTTGAAGGCGACACGGCACTATCGGCGGCCTTGCCCGTTGTCGAGAAACCAGCTGCCACGCCAGCAGCCGAAGGGGCGAATGCGCAAATTTTTGCCGAGGCTCCGGTGGGGTGGCAACTGTCCGCGCACCGTGAGGGCAAGCTGGCGGTGCTTGAAATGCGCGCTCCGTCGCCTATCGCGGAGCCGCAATTCTTTCCGCTTACGGAAATGATATGGCATGATGCTGCGCACCAATACGGTGTGAACGGCAATGCCCTTAAAATTGCCATGCCGCTTGATGACTTTTTTAGCGGCGACGATAGCCTCCTGCAGGGGGTCGTGGCCTACCGGGATGAGGCGGGGGTGCAGAAGGCCGTTCAGGTTTCAGTGCCGCTCCTTGATGCGCCGCTTGAGGTGACGCCCGCCCCAATCGGTTCGTCATTTCAGTTTCTGCTGCTTGCTTTCCTGGGCGGCCTGATCCTGAATCTGATGCCCTGCGTCTTGCCGGTTCTGTCGCTCAAAGCCTTGTCGCTCGCCAAAATGGGCGGGCAGGGTGGAGGCCTCGCGCGTGCGGATGGTCTCGCCTATACCGCCGGTGTGGTGCTCAGCTTTGTCGCGGTGGGTGGTGTCCTCCTCCTCGCCCGTGCGACTTTGGGTGAAGTTGGCTGGGGCTTCCACTTGCAGCAACCTCTGGTCATCTTCTCGCTTGCGCTTCTTATGGTCGCCGTCGGCCTCAATCTCTCGGGCCTGTTTGAAATGGGCACTTCACTGCAGAGCCTTGGTGGCATAGGTGCGCAGCCGAATGGGCAAATGGGCTCGTTCTTCACTGGTGTGCTTGCGGTTGTCGTCGCCGCGCCCTGCACGGCGCCCTTTATGGCCTCAGCCCTTGGCGCGGCTTTGGTGCTGCCAGCACCCGCCGCCCTTGGTATCTTTGCCGCTCTCGGCCTTGGTCTTGCGTTTCCCTACCTCCTCCTGTGTTTCGTTCCGATAACGCGCCGTATGCTGCCAAAGCCCGGCGCATGGATGGAAACATTCCGGCAGTTTCTCGCCTTTCCCATGTACGCCACTGCAATCTGGCTTCTTTGGGTGCTGGGTGGCCAGAACGGGCATGGCGGTATGCTGATCGGATTGTCAGGGTGTCTCTTGCTTGCCTTCAGCCTGTGGGCATGGGGGAGGGGGCGGCTTGTCTGGAAACTGTGTGCCGGGGGGGCGGTTGTTGTGATTGTTGGGCTGGCTTTCATGTTGGCAACGATCCAGCCGATGGAGGTCGAAGGGCGGCGAAGTGATCCGCTGTCATCCGAGCCATATTCTGCCGCACGCCTCGAAGCGCTTCTCTCAGAAGGCCGCCCGGTCTTCGCCTATTTCACCGCTGACTGGTGCGTGACCTGCAAGGTGAATGAGCGTGTTGCAATCAACCGCGCCGAGACTGCCAGCTTTTTTGAAGCTCAGGGCATTGTGGTGCTGGTGGGGGACTGGACACGGCAAGACCCGGCTATCACAAAAATGCTGGAAACCTATGGCCGCGCAGGGGTGCCGATGTATCTGTACTTCCCGTCGGGTGCGACGGTGGCTGGTGCAAAAATCCTCCCGCAGATTCTGACACCAGCCATCATCCAGGCGTCGATTGTCCCGCGACCTTAATTCGGTCCGATCCATCCGTTAGATGATGTGGCCGCGACGAACCTTTGGCATATTCGATCTGTTCAGTGTGATGGCTGCGCTAAGAAAAACGACGCTAAAAATGTCTGAAAACTTCTGGACAGAATTACCGTCATTTTCTGCCTTTTGGGCTTTCTTAAGCTAGGCGGTTTGGGGAGGGGTAGGGGGCGAATTTCGATATTTGTTTTCTCTCGGCATAACCGGACTTCTGCGATTTTGCTATCCGCCAAGGATCTTCCCTCGATGGGACCAAATCTGTTCAAATCAGTCCACGCTCCAGACGTCGGCTCTCATGGAATCTGAGCGTATTTTCACGTTGATGGGATTTTTCACTCCCTCGCCCCCAAGGCTGGCATTCCTCTACTGGCTGCCAAAGTGCGGGTGGAGCAGGCGGGAACGGGCGATGTCCACTTGTGGGAATATTCGGGAAATTGGGCTCCAACAGGAGGTATCTGCCACGTTACTCCGTTGTACCTTTGGTAGGCAAAGGAGTATGCAGTGCGGACTAATCTTCTTTTCAAGATACTAATACTTGCAGCAATGTGTTGGGTGCCGACTGCAGCGGCTGATACGGACTTCTATCCAACGCTGGAGAACGAGAAACAGTATAGTGAATACTGGGAACAACAGTATTTGTTCGATAGTGGCGCTCTTCTGACGAGCCAATTCCTGATCGCCAACTTACCCATAAGCGAGCATCACGGTATGGTTGTCGCGACATTGAAGCTGCCAGAGCGCGAAACAATTGTTGTCAAGAATGGTCGAAACAGGGAGGGCTGGAGTTACAATCAGGCATCCCGAGGGCTTGGTATCTTTCAGCACAAGATTTGGCCAGAAAATGACGCCTATCTGATGCGGCTGAAAAATACCGCAGCTGAGGTAGATGCTGCTATTTCAATCGTCCCCGACACCGCCGTTATAATGCCTGAAGGTAACGCCTATGGCCTCCCGAACATTACCCTCTATGCTGCACCAGCCATCGCGTTCGGGCGTTGGCGGGCTGGCCCAGAAATAGGGGGGGAGGGTAGCGAAGGCGACTGGGTTCGCCTCGGTTTAGGGGTAGGGTATGGACTTCATGTGCGCCAGAGTAGGGCTCCAAATGCCGTGATCAAACGGTGGCAAAAATTTATACCCATAGAAAATTCATCAGCCACAGTCCCGATATTGAACTTTTTCGAATTTTGGGACGGCCGCACAGTGGCCGTAGTATTGCTTCATCAGGAAAAAAGCGGTTGGTTGCGACAGGTATTAGAATGTTCGACCGCTACAGAGATAGCGGACGCGTCTGTAACATGCAGCAATGATGAAACATCCATCGAGGGAAGCTTCGGTACAGCCATGCAAATCGAAGAGTTCAATCTGCAGGATGAACTCAATGTCCTTGAAAAAATGGCTGCTGGTTCTCTGGCGGACATTTCTCGGACGCGAGCAAAGGTGCCATACCAACTGAGAATAAAAATTGATCAGGATGACCTGGATTTGCAGGGGGAGGCGCTTGTGGAGGACAATGAATTCAAGGCATATGATGAGGGGCAGCGAAAAAAACGGCGCCGCCGCTAAATGGTATCCAGCCGCATGCGAATGTGTTCATGATTGGTCATGTTTGCGCCAGGACCTCAAAATTTCCGCTCCAGATATATTCCAATTGTACGCGGTCTTGGTGGCGTGACCTGGTTGTTTCTGGAGACCGTAAAAGGATTGCCGTAGGAAAAGGTATTGGCTCGGCTGTCAGTTAAATTGTCGGCGTAGAGGCCGACTTTCCAGATCGTATTCGAGAGCTCAAGGCGCGCGTTTACGATGCTGTAGTCTCCCATTCTGGCACTGTTTTCTTCGTCAAACGTGATGACAGAGTCCCCGGTAAAGCTGTATGTCGCGCTCACCGTTGCAAGCCAGTTGCTATTGACGTCAAACTGATACAAAGCTGCGAGGCTGGCGGTGGGCTCGGGGATGGCAGGAAGTCTGTCACCAGGCTCAGCGCCGAGTGACGAGTTCCCGCTTAGCAGCTTGCTGTCATTCCAAAACAACGTGCCGCTGACTTCCAGTCCAGGAATGGGCCGGGCAGAGAATTCAACTTCAAATCCCAGGTTCCGTGCATCGCCCACGTTGGTGACATAAGGCAAGCCAGAGTAACCAAGTTGATCAGACTGGATATTGAGCCAGCTGATATAAAATGCGGCAAAATTGAGGGACAGGTCTCTGTTGAACCAATAGGATTTGAGACCGACTTCGTAATTGAGCAGTTCGTCTGATCGCAATTCCACAGGCTCGAAATCGTCACTTTGATGACTGCCCGCGTCAGGCCTTGCAAACACTTCGTAAGGAGAGAGAATGTTGAAACCGCCTTCTCTGTATCCCATGCTGATCTGTGCGTAAGTCTGAATATCCTCTGACCATTGATAGCGTGCCGCGATCCTCGGGATGAGTTTTGTAGTGGCTTTTCGTTTTTCGTGGGCTTGTGGTTCTTCAGCAAGTGCAAACTCAGATGTATAGTCGAGTGCAATGGTGTTGCGGGCATATCGGATACCCGCTGTGACGCTGAACTTACTGTTGACAAGATATGTGGCTTCACCAAAAAGCGCCACGTCATCAGCTTTCTCTACCCGCCCTTCAGCGAGAATTATGCCCGGAATGCCGTTTTCTGTCGCTGCCAACATCAATCTATCACTACTGCTCGTGCTGTGAAGGTAATAGAGGCCCGCAAGCCACTCAAATTGAGAGCCCCCGCTTGATTGCAGCCTGGTTTCATGCCCGAACGTGTTTATGTCTTCGCGTGTGAAGTAGCCCAAGGTTCCCGCTTGCGCATCGCCCAGAAAATCATGACCGTCCCCGATCTCAACCAGGTTGCCGGGAAGATATTCATCCGAGGAAAGGTTTTTCAACTGCTCGGCGAATGGCAAGCCCTCTGTCGCATCAAAGGTTTCGCTTAACGTACGGTCGACAAACGACGTAGCACTCGTGAGCTGGAGTGAACCCATTTTGCCTTTAAGAGTGACGGCGCCATGCACGAAGTTGTCGCCATAAGGTTCTGATAGTTGCAAGGAGCGCTTATTGCGCCCCAGTTCCTCAAAATAATACTGGCTGTCGTCATAGCGAATAGCCTGCAAATTTATGGATGTATCCAGTACCCAGGCGTTGTTGATTTGCCACCGGACACTTGGCCGAATTCCGTAGATATCCAGGTCGTTCAGGTCTTCAAGCCCGCGCACTACATCGTCGATATAGCCGCCGCGCATGTGGCCATAACCGGATATGCGAACTCCTAGCTTGTCAGTCTTGAGCGGGGTGTTGAAGACCACATCAATGTTTCCGTTATGCCCGCCTTTCTTGGTGATGCCAACGCCCAACCTCGCCTTACCGAAGGTATCGTTCAGCACCGGTTTCGCTGAAACCACGCGGTAAAGACCACCGAGCGATCCCGATCCATAAAGCGTGCCCTGTGGTCCTCGCATCAGTTCAACGCGTTCTACGTCAAACAACCGAATGTCAGGGTTGGTGTCACTGAAATTGATGGGGGTGTCGTCGAGATAGACACCGACCATGGTTGTCGTGCGGTCCGCATACGGGCCGTCAGACAGCCCGCGAATAAAAATCTTGTTGCGTCCCGGGCCCAGGTTGGTGGTCGAAACACCTGCAAGGTGAGCGGAAAGAGATTGCAGGTCATAGGTGCCCAAGTCTTCCAAAACCAGCGACGAGACACCGGAGACACTTGCAGGTAGCCCAAAGCTTGTTTCTGGCCTCTTGGTGGCGGTGACGACCAGGTCTTCCACATAGCCGGGTCGTTCGTCGTTCACCTCGAGCTCGGAAACGTCCATTTTTTTTACCGTGTTCTGTTCAGGCTTAAAAATCTGCACAGAACTTGTTGTAATGAAGCGGAAAGAGAACCCGGTGTCTTTTAAAATTGATCTTAAAGAGGCTTCTTTGGAAAGATTTCCAGATGTGCCAATTGATTGCACCGCCCCAAGATTGAGGCCCGAGAAACTGATGGATACCTTCGCCTCTTCAGCGAACGTATATAGGACAGTATCCAGCGGTCCTGCTGGAATTTCATAAGACTTGATCTGGACGAGCGCCTGAGCAGATGACGGCGCGAGTACACAATTTGCGGTTAGCAACGCCGCTATGGCTACGGATGTTTGCACAGGTTAGTCTCGTGCTTCATCCAACCAATAGCCGTTACTATCTTTTCGCACAGTGAGATCGAGGAATGCAGCGAGACTTGCCAGCATTTCTTCGAGATCAGATACAACCAACGATCCGGAGAAGCGTTTTGACGCGAGACCCTGATCCTCAATTCTAATTGAGGTGTCCGGGAACATAATTTGAAGTTTCTCCACAACGGTTGCCAGCGGTTCATCTTGGAAAGCGATCGAACCGCTCGTCCAAAAGCCTATCATTTCAACAGGGGTAGACTGAATTTCAGGGATGTTCTGACCTTGGCGGTAGAGCGCGATGGTGCCCGGTTCAATGAGCAAGGGGGCTTGTTGGGCAAGCTCTGGGTTCGGCGAGGACGATACCGCTACGAGCCCCTCATTCACCGCAACCCGGTCGAAATTCTCCCCCTTGATGACTTCAAAACGTGTGCCGACCACCCGGACCTTTCGCGAGCCAAGGTCTACGGTAAACGGCCGGCTCGAATCTGAGACAACGCTGAAAAAACCACGCCCACGCAGCAGATCAACGTTTCGTCCCGCGGAGTTTATGCGCACGCTGATACTGCTACCAGCAAACAGCGTAACCCGGGAACCGTCGGCCAGCTTCACGTTCCGCACATCTCCGGCATCGGCAGAGTATATCTGCTCAGATACCTGTGTATCGTAGAATGAGCTGCTGGGAAAAATTACCACAAAGAGGAGGGCCGCAACGGCCGCAAGCCCTGTTGCAAGTTGAGGCCATCCCCAACCGGACCAAAACGGCTTGTCGTGAACAGTCTTTGCCGGGGGAGCCAAGTCCTTTGCAAAGGCTGTACGTAGTTGTGTTTCGTACGAAGAGATATTTCGCATAGACATAGCAACCTGCTCGTACGCGAGTGGATGTGAAGGGTCCTCCAGCAGCCACTCCATATGTGCTGCATGGTCTGCCTCAGAGGCATCGCCCGTGCTCAACAGAGCATACCATTCTGAGGCACGCTCAATCGTTGCAGGGGTTATATGTCGGTCTTCGTTCGACATCCCACTTACTCTTTCATTCACCATTAAAACGGAAACAACGTCGTATTGCCTCCAATTATTCGTCCTTCAGGGTAGCGATCGCCTTAATCCCTCTGATCATGTGTTTTTCAACGGTACTTCGAGGGATGCCCGTCCGCTCCGAGACCTCCGCGTGTGACAGCCCTTCGAGCCGGTGCAACAAGAATATCTTTCGGGTTTTTTCAGGCAACGTGTTTAGTACCCTTAACACCGCTTCAACCTGCTGTTTTGCATCAAGTGCTCTGGCTGGATCGACACTTTGCTTATGGCTTAAAGAATCGTCAGCACCGGCTGTGTGCAACTTACCCCAGGCGTCCTCTCTTGCCGCGCGCGCATTTTTGCCCCTTACCCGGTCAATCACCAGATTTGAAATGATGCGCGCCAAAAGCGCCTGAGGTGAAGCAATGGCATCAGCGTCGTAGTTTTTTTCAAATCGAATAAACGCTTCCTGGACAACCTCGTCTGCTTCATCCGTGTCCTTGAGTTTGGATATGGCAAAGCGGAGCAATGAGGCCCTATGAGTTCGAAAAAGAGCATCAATCGAAGCATCGGATGATGCATCGACCTTACCCGTTTTCCTATCGCTTTTTTTCCAGTCGAACATATGAGCCGTTTTTCCGTCAATCTCGGGCGGAGCCTACCCCATGAGGTCAGGTTTCGAAAGCTTAGAAACCTACCTGAAAGTTTTTTGATTTTCCGTGGAGGTGGTGGTCCGGCCACGCCGTTTCCTATCTAACGCATCAACGAATGCTTCCTATCCAACGCATTAACCACCACTTGGAGTAACTCTATGACTGCAAACAATAAAAGGCCGATCAACGTAGCCATAGTTGGCTTGGGTAACTGTGCGAGTTCACTTATCCAAGGCATTTACTATTACGCGTCTGATCGCGAAACGGATGCATCTGGGTTAATGCACAGAGAGATTGGCGGCTACAAACCGTCAGACATTAAAATCGTTGCAGCGTACGATATTGATGACCGTAAGGTGGGCAAGGATGTGGCGGACGCTTTGTTTGCAGCGCCAAACTGTACGACAGTCTTTTTCCCCGACATTCCCCAGCAAAACGTGATTGTTCAGATGGGTCAGGTTCTGGATGGTTATTCCGATCACATGCGGGATTATCCGGAAGGGCGACGCTTTATCCCCTCTCAGGCACCGGAGCCGACGAAAGAGAATGTGGTGGCCCATCTCGGGGCAGCCGAGGTAGATGTGATGATGAACTACCTACCGGTCGGAAGCCAGAAAGCGACAGAGTTCTACGCTGAATGTGCGCTCGAGGCTGGTGTTGCCTTCGTCAATAATATCCCTGTTTTCATTGCCAGCGATCCCGTGTGGGCGGGGCGTTTTGAAGATGCGGGCATTCCGATCATTGGGGACGATATCAAGGCGCAAGTGGGTGCGACGATTGTGCACCGCGTGCTGACGGATTTGTTTGCAAAACGCGGTGTCGCGCTTGACAGAACATATCAACTCAACACTGGCGGCAATACCGACTTCCTGAACATGAAAGACCAGAGCCGGCTGGCATCCAAAAAGAAATCAAAAACCGAGGCCGTTCAGTCGGCCGCTGCCGAGAGGCTTAGCGAAGAAAATATTCATGTCGGCCCAAGCGACTATGTTGCCTGGCAGAACGACAATAAGGTCTGTTTCATTCGAATGGAGGGTCGCCTGTTCGGCGACGTGCCGATGAATCTCGAACTGAGACTTTCGGTAGAAGACTCCCCGAACTCTGCAGGGGTAGCTATCGATTCCGTACGCTGCGCGAAGGTCGCTCTGGATCGCGGTCAGGGCGGGGTTATTGAAGGACCTTCGGCTTTCTTCTGCAAACACCCCCCGATACAACACACGGATGAATTGGCGCGACTGATGACCGAAGCCTTTATTGCGGGAATTCATGTCGAAACGCTGGCTTTCGACACTGATGTTTCAAGCGCATTGGCGGGTTAGGTTTGCGGCCGTGTGCCCACAGCCTCCCTGGGCCTTCCTCCCTGGGTGTTAGGTAGGCTGTGGGCATTTCGTGATGCCGTTGAATGATCTAGGACAATTTCATGCTTTCGGAAGATGCACACTCAACACCGCAGTATGGGCGGCCCGTCGAGATAGAGGAGGCCTCAAACTACTATTGTATTCACCGCCTCGCGAACGTGGTGGTTTCAATGAGTTTGAAGGTGGGAGTGAGCCCGAATGCGATTTCGCTCGCCGGTCTGTTTTGTGGCCTGGCCGCTGCGTATTGCTATTACCATTTGCCGCAGCCGCAGTTCGTTCTTGCAGGTTTTGCATTGATGATCGGCTGGCACATCCTTGATGGCGCGGATGGCCGTCTTGCCCGGGCGACCGGAAAAGCAAGCGCCTTTGGCCGCATAATTGATGGTGTTTGTGACCATCTGGTGTTCGGGGCGGTCTATATTGTCTTCGCGCTCCATCTTATGGAAACAGGGCGTGGTTTGTCCTCCTGGTGGTTGGTTCTTGCCGCTGGTCTTTCGCACGCGGTTCAGGCCGCTGGGTACGAAGAGCGACGTCAGAAGTATCAGCGCCGCCTGAAACAGTTGGATCGTGGGCAAATGCAAGGCGGTTTGCTTCATGTTCGAGGCAGGAAATCGGTATTGGCGACGATTTACGACTTCGCTCAGAAACTGGTTTCTGGCGGCGACTATGGGCTGGACGATGCGTTGGTGGCACAGAAAAAAGATGATGCCCGTGAGATTATCCGAGGCACAGCGCCTATGGTTCGTGCATGGGCCATATTGAACGCCAACAACCGAACCTTCCTCATATTTATTTTCGCGTACATGGGTAAGCCCGCGCTGTATTTCATGTTCGAATTAACAGTGTTCAATGCGGTGATGCTTGGCTTGCTCTTTGCCGAGCGGTGTCAGGAATCGTCGCTTTCCGCCCGTCTTTCGGCCTCCCCTGATCCATGATGCAGTCGTTGGAGGATATCCGGGATATCTTGCGGGGCGCGGCCGCTTCTCTCGGAGGTTTTGGTAGCCGGTTGATCGCACGCCTGGTGTTGATGGTGATTGCCGGCACACTGTACGGCGCGGAACCTGTCGGCATTCTGGGGCAGGTCGCGGCAATCGTCGAGATACTGGCCGCAGTCGGTACCTTGGGTTTGAAGCGAAGCCTGCCGCACCTGCTCAGTGAAAGCGCGGATACGACGAAACAGCTGCAGATTATCAAATGTGCATTGGGTGTATCCCTTTTGCTTGCACTGTCCATGTCCGGTGCGCTGTATCTGGTGTGGCCACTGCTGTTTCCCGACGTGGACATGCCAGTATTATTGCTGCTTGTGGTGCCCTCTCTGATATTCGCAGAAGTGGCAGGGGGAGCCATTCGCTTCAAACGCATCATCCGGTTTGAAGTATTGGCCCGTTGCGTTCTTGAACCGTGGAGCTTTTTGTTTGCGGCCGTCGCCCTTCATTTTATTGGCTACAAGGCGGAAGGCTTGCTGCTGGCATATGCGATTTCCATGTTAGCGGCAGCGACCGGCCTTGGATTTGGGATATCAGCCGCTTACTCCATGCGGGCGATGCTGGCAGTACCGGTCAATAAAAAGCTCGCCGGCTTGGTGGTGCGCCGAAGCTTTCCCATGGGAATGACCGAGCTGGGGGTCATAATGCTCAGGCGGCTGGATATACTGCTCCTGTCGCTGGTGGCGGGCCATCAGGCGACGGGCGTTTATTATATCGCGCAGCAAATTGTAACGGTGCCGCATAAAATCCATCAACTGTTCGAGCCAATGATGTCGCCTGTGCTTGCCAAACTGCATTACGCGGGTGAAGTGCGCACGACCCAAGCCAAACTGGCGGGCCTTTGCCGTTGGGTATTTATATTGCAGCTCGCGCTGACAGTACCCTTTGTGGCTTTTTCGGATGAATTGTTGGGGCTTTTTGGAGACGGGTTTGCAGTTGGCGGCCTGGTTTTGGCGTGCCTTCTGGTTGCGGAACTGTTTGATGGCAGCTTCGCTCTTTCCGAAATTGCGCTGCAATACGCAAAGCCTGCAGTGCCGCCCCGGCTGGTGATGGCAGTGCTTGGTATAGAAATAGTCGCAGTTTACTATTTGGGTGCGCACTGGGGGGCAGAGGGAGCCGCGCTGGGCTTTTTGATTGCGATGGTGTTTTTTGCTGCCGCAAAGCTTGTAAGTCTCAGAAAATACTTGGGCATATCTATCGTCGATGTGGCTTATCTGCCGCCCTTCATAATAGCGGTCTGCCTCCTGGCGCTCCTGGTCATGCTTCAGGGGCAAATGAATTTTCAGGCATCTTCAGCGATATTGGGCAGTATCATTCTCTCTGTCGCTTTGTATCTGTGGGCCATTAGCAAAATCGCCATTACAAAACAGGACAGGGCAATCTGGGCGCAGCTTAAAGTGCGGTAGTTGCAAGCCAGTTTGACGCAAGCTCGTACATTTCGGGGCAATCGACATCAATCCACTGGCTATCACCAATGTCTACACCAATGGCCTTGCCTTCAGCAGCCAACAGTTTCATGCCGCCAGAGATTGAACAATCCCCGCTGTCATTCAGGCTTCTCGCTATCGCGTCGAACAAGCTTGCATTTGCGTGAAACACACCGGTGTCGAACGCATTGTACATTGCAATGTCTTTGCCGATATTACGGATTTTTTTGCCAGCCAGCCTTACCTTCGTAACGTCGTTCAGATCGACGAACGGGTTGGCCAAGCGCCTGTCCACCCCTAAAGCAACTTCGTGAGGGCCGAGCGGCTGTGCCAGAAGCCGATGATATAAGCTCGGCTCTACAAGGTGATCACACATCGTCAGACAGAAGCGATCACCCAGTAGCGGCGCCGCTTTCAATACGGAGAGGCCGTTTGCATACATAAAGTCCGGGTTGAAAATGGTCCGGATAGTCCATCCCCTACGGTTTGATAGTTCACTGAGAAACTCTTCAAGCACGCGGTGCTGGTACCCTGTCACGACAGTAATATTTGTTATTCCCGCAGCGCAGGCCGTTTCTATGGCCCGTTCTATCAGCGGGACGCCTGCCAGACTTACCAGTGGTTTGAGAATGCCTTTGGCCTTGAGCCTTGAGCCCATGCCAGCGGCGACAATTAAAAGGTCTGTCGTCATATTATATATTCCACTGAAGCTTCGAGCTGCCGCTTCATCCGCTTTCATCGCTTCGGGTTTGTTATGAAAGAAGGACCGCGCTGGTCATGGGAAAGCCACCCCAGAAACGGGAAGGTTTCCTGATCCACTATGCGGGGTCAACGGAATGACTAGTAATGCACCTCCATGCAGTGGGTGGGAAAATCACTCAATTTTAATTCCGGCAGATTTTTTTGAGTGCCAACCCCAAAAATATGGAGGCGATCTCCCCCATCCTTCGTTTGTCCAGCAGAAGTAACTCGCAACCCAGAATGGCAAAACGACAGGATCATTTATGTCTTCGCTAAACTACCTACTTGCAGCTGCGTTAACCACAGCCGTTTCGACTGTCGCTATCGCACAAGAGAGCAGGATATCCGGACGCATTATCAACGCGGAAACCAAGAGGCCAGCGGCTGGCGCCACGGTTACAGTTACCGACAGACAAGGTGAGGTGATTGCTTCAACCCTTGCCGACGAACAAGGTAATTTTTCCGTCAGTACCAACTCAAGTGGGCTGGTGACGGTAACCGTAGAAAGCGGCGGCTATCAGTCAGCGCGCGAAAACAACGTCGACCTGTTTGCAGATAAAGGTACGATTGTGGATTTTGCGCTGCGCCCTTTGGACGACATTGAAGAGATCAACGTAGTGGGAAGCCCTATCGCAACATCGCGTCAGGGCTCCATTACAAGCCGCACTCTTAGCCGTGAGGAAATTCGCCGGGCGCCGGGCACGGCGGGCGATATTTTCCGCGGTCTGAATGCTTTGCCTGGCGTGAATGCGACAGGCGCGTTTTCCAGCTTTTCGGTGCGTGGCCGAGGCCCAAAAGACAATATCATCTTGGTTGATGATATCCCGTTTGGCCGCACCACCCATTTCGACAACTCTATCGGTGAAGAAGATGAGGTTGCCAATGGCGGGCGCTATTCGATTTTCGGTCAAAACGTGGTGGGGCAGGCCGAGTTCATACCCGGTGGCTGGGGCGCGGCTTACGGCGGCCTCAACGGTTCGCTGTTGAAACTTAAATTGGCCGAAGGTAACCGCGACACACCCTTTGTAAGCGGTAAGGTCGATCTGGCAGGGGCCGAGCTTCTGTATGACGGCCCGAGCGGTATCGATGAAAACACAAGCATGCTGCTGTCGGTGCGGCACTATGACTTTGGGCGGTTGCTTGACCTGATTGGTGCCAAGGATGTTGGCCGTCCGGTGATGACCGACGTGTTGCTGAAAACTGTGACCCGCATTGACGAAGACACCAAATTGAAGGTGATTGGTATCTTTGCGCCGGAGAAAAACACTCGGGATACCTCCCATGTCGTGGAAGCTGAAGCACCGCTCGACTACATGCTATTTGAAAGCAAACAGGATGCAGGCGCGCTCGGGGTCACCCTCGAACAGCTTGTCGGGGACACCGGCGAATGGCGCAACACGGTGTATTACCGGTTTGGCAAGGAAAATACGTACCAAGGGGAAGCTTACCCTGAGCTTAGCGATTCACCCAAGGACCCCGACGCTATCCCTGTTGAAGAGCGCATTATCTCATCGCGTGAAGATGAGAAGGAATTCGGCTGGCGGAGTGACTATTCGCAAGACAACCGGTTCGGTCGCTTCCAGGCGGGTTTGAGGCTTACGCAGATCTCTACCGATTATCGTCAAAGTCTGAGCAGGGATTATGTCCAGTATGTCTACGACACGGACGATTACCGTCCGTCAGAGGATCAGAAGTACATCCTGCTGACACCTGAGCTGTATAACTCCGCTTTCAAGAAGAGCGGTATCCGTGGTGCGGCTTATGTGGATCAATCGTTTGACTATGGCAGCGTTACTGTGACACCGGGCGTGCGGTTGGAGTATGACGACTTGCTGTCGTCAACAACCGTCTCGCCAAGATTGCAGGTGGATTGGCAGGTGAATGAGCGGGCCCGTGTTAATATGACGGGCGGCCTCTATTACCAGGCGCCGAGCATGCTGGAAATTGCAGCGGACCCCGCCAACGTGGATCTGGACCATGAGCGCACGCTCCAATTCAGCACAGGGCTCGATTATTACCTGGGTAATAATTACTCGATGCAAATCGAGGCATACTATCAGGATATGGATAAGCTTATACCGGACGGCGACCGGGTATCTGGCCGCTTGTTCAACAGCGGAAAGGGGTGGGCCGCAGGTTTTGACTGGGTTGTCCGCAAGGATTTCTCGGACCGTTGGTCAGCCTCCGCGCGCTATAGCTACAACAAGACCAAAATTGATGATGGCGATGGCAACGGATACCACCCGTCGAAGTTCAACAGGCCGCACCTTGGCAATATTACCCTGAATTATGAGCTGAATGAAAACTGGTCGTTCGGTTTGCAGTATCAGATCGCCTCTGGCCGCCCGAGCGAAGCTTACATCATTCATGAAGATGTTATCCCTGAATCTGGCCTGTTGCGGTATTCGCGGGAGATTACGGACTCATACTTTGGCCGGAACGCCTATTTCTCCACACTGAACTTCAGGGCTGACTACCAAACCCAGATCGGCGGTGTTCGGGTGAGAGCGTTCCTCGACATCGTAAACGCGCTGAACCGCAGCAACATCGACGACGTCGACTTCAGTGAAATCGACGGGTTGGTCGGTACCGAAGGCATGGGAATTATACCGCAATTCGGTCTTGCATTCGAGTTCTAGAGTTACCCTGAAAGACTCTCGAACTTGCCGGGCAGTGGCGCTCCCACCACTGCCCGGCCTCGCCTTCTCGTTCAAATGACCGCGCAGATTCAAACGTTTTATCAGGCGAAAACAGATCCGGCCCGGCCGTTTCCCGAGGCTTGGAAACCAAAAACAATGAGACTTAGGTTGAAGTTGCCATGAACGACGAGACAGTGAATTTTAACGGAAAAATTGAAAAGCTCCCCGCCATTGCACCAAGCAGGGCTGCGCTACCTAGCGCCAGTAAGCTGCGTGTCGCCTTGTTCTCGGGTAATTACAACTATGTAAAAGACGGCGCCAACCAGGCGTTGAACAAGCTTGTTGCGTTTCTCGAAACTCAAGGAGCACAAGTCCGTGTGTATTCTCCTACCGTGGAGGATCCTGCTTTTCCGCCGGCGGGGACACTCATAAGTGCGCCGTCTATTCCCGTACCGTTCCGTACCGAATACCGGATAGCTCTTGGTTTGCCGCGATATATTCAGCGCGACCTTGACGCATTCAAGCCAAACATCATCCATATCTCCGCGCCTGATCCATTATGCAGGGGCGCGGTCAAATACGGCAGGAAGCGTGGCCTGGTGACGGTTGCCTCCGTCCACACGCGGTTCGACACCTACCTTCGCTATTACCGGCTGGGTGCGCTGGAGCGGTATCTCAGTACCAAAATTAACAAGGTCTACAACCAGTGTGACGAGATCTATGTGCCGACGCCGTGCATGGAAAACACCATGCGGGAAACCGGCGTGACTGTTCCCATAAAAAAATGGAGCAGGGGTGTTGACGATAAACTTTTCAACCCGACACGGCGTAATCTGGCGTGGCGCGAAACGCTCGGATTTGAAAAGCAGGATGTTGTTATCAGCTTTGTCGGCAGACTAGTTCTGGAGAAGGGCCTGGAGCAATTCGTTGCGACGATTAATTTGCTGCGGAGCAAAGGCATTACACCGCATGTCATGGTGGTCGGTGACGGCCCGGCGAGAAAATGGTTCCAGCAGAGACTGCCTGACGCAAAGTTTTTGGGCTTTCTGACAGGTACAGAGCTTGCCCGCGCATATGCGTCGTCAGACATTTTCTTCAATCCTTCCAGAACCGAAGCTTTTGGCAACGTAACACTTGAGGCAATGGCATCGGGTGTGCCCCAGGTTTGTGTAGATGCGACCGGGAGCCGTTTTCTGGTGCAGCATGCCGAAACCGGCTTCCTTGCGCCGCCTGATGACGCGGCCGCGATGGAGCAACACCTTGAAGAACTGATTACAAACCCCGGTTTGCGGAGTGCCTTCTCCGCGGCAAGCGTGGGGCGTAGCCGGCAATTCCACTGGGACAATATTTTGCTGGAGGTGCTCAGCCATTACCAACGTTCACTAGTGGGCAAAGCGGGACAAACCAACATCCTTTAAAGACATAAGGGCGAACGATGAAATTATTAGATGTTGCCGAGTTTTACAGTGATCACGGTGGTGGCGTAAAAACCTATATTCAACAAAAGTTGCAAGTCAGCCATCATCTCGGGGTCAAGACCGTCATTGTGGCCCCGGGGACAGAGGACCGTCGCGAACAACGTGAACATGGTACGATTATTTGGCTGAAGTCTCCCCCAATTCCCGTCGACAGGCGCTACCACTTCTTCAACAATTACCGCGCCATCCATGAGGTTTTGAACTCTGAAAAACCACAAATTGTAGAGGGCTCTTCTCCCTGGCTTGGCGGTCGCGCGGTTTCCCGGTGGCAGGGAGACGCCGTTAAGTCGTTCTTCATCCACCAGGATCCGGTTTCTTCATACCCGCAGCTGTTGCTGGAAAATATTCTCAAACCTCAACATGTAGATTGGCTCTTTGCCTGGTTCTGGCGGTACATGCGCCGGTTGGGCGATACTTTTGACACGACGGTCGTCAGTGCTCCCTGGTTCGCCGACCGGCTGGCCGGGCTAGGGTTAAGGCGTCCCACGCCTATCCCTTTCGGCATTGAAAAAGGCCTGTTCTCCCCGGCACTCAGAAATGAAAACTTGCGTCGTCACCTGCTGGAGCAGTGTGGCATAGATGACCCGGATGCCCGGTTGATACTGAGTGTATCCCGGCATCACCCGGAAAAGCGCATTGGTACAATGATCGACGCCGTAGCGCAGGTGAATAAAAGCCGTCCTGTGGGGCTGTACCTGATCGGGGACGGCCCTCGGCGAAAAGCCGTTGAAAAACACGCCCGGTCCGTAAAAGGAGTTCATGTTGCTGGGCAGGTGAGAGACAGGCATCTGCTTGCGAAAATTTTGGCCAGCTCGGATGCAATGATCCACTGCTGTGCTTCGGAAACCTTCGGCCTCGTGATTGCCGAAGCGCTCTCCTCGGGTCTGCCCCTGATCGTGCCAGATCGTGGCGGCGCCTTTGATCTCGCAGATAAAGGCTATGCGGAAGTCCACAAGGTCGGCGATGCCCGGTCTTGCGCTGATGCCATTGTTCGTCTTTTCGAGCGGAACCAGGCCCAACTGCGAGCGGCGGCCGCACGCGCCAACGTTCGGACATCTGCTGATCACTATGAGCACCTGTTCAACCATTATGCCGGCCTGATGAACGCCTCAGGCCGAGAGCTGCAAGCTGCTTGATCGCCACCGGGAAGGGAAAATCAACCGTGACCGAAGCAACCTTTGACGTCGCCATGCTGGCAACACCGGAAATCGACTATTATGCCGATGACACCAGCGAGAACTGGCGATCCTATTGCCAAAGGCACGGATACAATTTCGTGCTTTGGCGAGAGGCTGTCCTGCCGGATATGCATCTGATCTGGTCAAAGATCGAACTCATGCGCAGACATATCGAGCAAACGGAAGCCGACTGGCTTGTGGTTGTCGATGCCGATACTACCGTAAACTTGCCAGACCTTCCCCTGAGCCATCTGGTAGAAAAACATCCGAACAAAGACTTTATAATTTCCGAAGACGTCTCCCGGCGGATGGGGCTGCCCGTTCCTCTTTGCACTTTGTCCGTGCGGCTGTCGCGCAGTTGGCGTGCCCCTAATTGCGGTTTCATGATGATAAGGGCAAACGAGTTTGGCCTGCGATTTGTCACTGAATGGCTTCAGCATGGCCGCGGTGACTGTGCTCATGTGGCTGATATTTTTCCGCGCGAACAGCGCGTTCTCTGGATGACATTGTTTCAGACAGAAGCGGAAAAAATCGCGGTGCTGGGGCCAGAAGTCATGCGAGTTGGCAATAACACTATACTGGATCGCTATTTCACGAACTGGGATGGCGCCTTTGTCCTGCACGACAAGAGGCTACCCCGAAACGTTCAGAAACCGACGCTTGGGCAATTCCCGGATGGCTAAGACAAAAAGAAAGCCCATGCTTTTTCCCGTCGTGTTGGCGCTACTGGCAGTGTCGAGCCAAGTCTCTGCCGCCGACACAGGCTGTGATGAAAAAGGGGATCAATGGCTTGAAGTGCAGGTCGAAGGCCTGATGGATACACGGGGTGACGTTGTTGTTGAATTGCACCCTGATGTTGAAGGCGATTATCTGGACGTATTAGTTGATAGAATTCGCGTACCAACCGCACAGGCATCTCAGACATTATGTTTGGCCATACCGGAGCCAGAAAGCTACATCGTGGTGGTGCTTCACGACAGGAATGCCAACAAAAAGCTGGACATAATCGACGACGGTTTTGGCTTCTCGCAAAACCCCACATTAGGTTTGGGAACGCCAGGCCGCGAAGAGGTCGCCTTTGTCGCAAGGCCGGGCCGCAATGCAATGGTCATCATTCTGAACTATCTGCAGGGGTTTGGCGCGCGTCCGCTTGACCAGGAAAAGCGGAAGCAGATTGAGCAACGGCGCAGGTCCAAGCGCCGCTAACACACTTCGGCGCGCTTGCGAGAAAAGTCCCTCACGCCCGTCACCAGCAAAACCACAGTATTCAAAACCTGTGTGATGGCGGAACTGGTCAGGAAAAGTGCCCCCAACGCAGCCGCTGCGTTCGGCAGATACTCCGACAAGGTCACCGCAAGGCCCAGCAGGATCAATTCTTTATTCGGCAGCAGCGGGATTCGAGTGAGCACCATGCGAGCTGCGATAAAGCCCACCCACACGCCTAAAGGAATGTCTGGAATTACAATACTCCATTGGATCACCAGCAGGCTTTCGAAAACAACAATCCTGGCGCCGTGCAAGGTGGCAATGCGTAGGATCTGTGGTTTGGGAAGCGTGATAATGTGGTGTCCAAAAAAAGCGAGAAAAGGGACGAGCAATAATCCGAGCGTCGCAGGGCCTACGATGGTGGGCAGGGTGCCCGGGGCGTGATGTGTCAGGAGCCCGAGCTGACCAGAGAACATAAAAAACACCACTATGATCAGGGCTGCGGCGGCGGATACCGCGGCCGAAATGAGATTGTTGTCTTTAACGACGTTAAAGGCTGCCTTCATGGTCACGCCGATATTCTGTTTGGCCCATAGGAGGAAGAAGGCTTCGCCGCTATAGCCGATGATCACATCATTCAGCGCCTGCTTGCGTAACAGAACTGCAAGTATTGCAGCGCCTTTTGAGTGGAGATCAGGCCAGAGCGGACGGTAAATCAACAGCTCGCTGCAGGGCAGCAGCAAAAAGCTCGTGAGCAGAATACAATAGTATGCAGGGGTGGTAGGCACGTTTTCCCACAGGTCTTTCCACCCAATCAGGGAAAGCTCATGCAGAAGGTATAAACACAGCCCGCAAAGCAACAATAGTTGCAGCAGCTTCGCCACATGTTCAGCTACCGGCGACGCCATAAAGCGTGAAAATTTTTCTGTCATCCACCTTCCAGTCAAAGTTCTAGCTGCCGTGTTACGAGAGCTAAAACGCCGCGGACAGGCAAACACCTCCAACCTGCCTGTTTGTGCATGCTGGTATTAAGTGGGCGTTTTTTGAAACTTCTTTGGAGGTGACCATTAAGGGGGGACGTCTACTGTTCTGAAGCTCCAAAAAATTGCCTGCATAGCTGAATGATCATCGACCTCTATATCGCCAAGCATGTTTCAAAGCGGCTTATCGCCATTATGCTGCTTATCGTTGGGTTATTGCTGATCGAGAATATGTTCAGCCTGTTCCAGTTCTCGTTGCAGACCGGCGCACCAGCAACCGCCGCTGCGGCCATGCTTGTGTTTCTGCTTCCCGAATATCTGGCGATTGGAATTCCGATAAGCCTGATGTTGGCGATCATGCTTACTTTCCTTAAGCTTTCGAAAGACAATGAGCTGACCACCATGTCTGCGGGGCAGGTCTCCCCCTTCCGGCTTCTTCGCTTGCCTTTGGGGTTTGGGATACTTCTTGCCGCTTTGAACGCGCTCCTTGTTGGCTATGTGGAGCCGCTGGCGGAATTTCGATTTGCGGAACAGAGCTATAAAACACGAAGTGGTGCTTTTGGAAAAGCTATTGCCGCAGGCGCTTTTACCTCAATCGGCGCGGACCTGACATTACATGTAGGCTCGATCTCGCCACAAAGCGGGGAGTTGAGCGGTATATTTCTGGAGTTCAAGGAAGGCACCGAGAGGGTTTCATATCTGACAGCTTCTCGCGGTATTTTTGTTCAGTCCGGAAATAAGGATTTTATCATTTTCCGGCTCTATGACGGGCAGATACTGACAACGGAAAATGTCAACGAGACAAAACCTGCGACAATGGAATTTGACCGCTACGACCTAGCTGTGGCGCTGCCGGATATCCCCCAGTTCAGAAGCCGCGGCGAGGCGGAAAAAGAACTCACCTTCATTGAATTGATTGAAAGGGCCAGAGGTGAAGGAAGCGAGCTTCTTGACGCCCGAAGCCTGCTGGGGGAGGCTCAGCGTCGGCTTATTCTGGTGTTGGTGCCACTGCTCATTCCGTGTCTGGCTGTCGGGCTTGCAGAGCCACCCGTGAGAAGAAATTCTTCCCTTCAGTTGATGGTCGGGGTTCTCGTCTTGCTGGTTTTGATAAAGGCGCTGGATTTTGGTTCGAACATCACATCCGTCACGCCGGCTGTCGTTCTGTGGCCCGTCTTTTTTGCTTTTGCGGTATTCAGCATCAGGGTTTTTTACGTTTTTGGCTTTACCGCGAGCCGCCACCCTCTCGCCGCATTATACGCTTTTACAGATACCGTAACGAAACTGATAAAAGGCCGAAAAAGCCCTTCAGTTTCAAATTATTAGTATCCCGCTTCCAACGTGCTTTTCAGGTCATATGAATATGAAAAAATTGTTATTCAGTATCCACGATGTGACGCCACGGCATTTTGACCGGCTGCTGGAAATCGATTCATTTTTGCAGCGGACCAGCATCGGGCATGATTATGCGATGTTGGTGGTCCCGAATTTTTGGGGCGAATGGCCACTGGAGAAACATCCTGAATTTTGTGAATGGTTGAGGCAAAAGTCAGACCGTGGTGTTGAGATGATCCTGCACGGGTTTTTCCACAAAGACGATTGCCAGCACCACAATCATATTGATCGCCTCAAGGCCCAAAGGCTCACCGCGGGCGAAGGAGAGTTCCTGGGCCTGTCTGCTTCAGAAGCGGTCGATAGGGTGCAAGCAGGGCAGAGATGCCTTGAAGGCGTCCTTGGCTACAAAGCTTCCGGATTTATTGCCCCTGCGTGGCTATATGGAGAGGCAGCGCTGAATGTGCTGCATGAGCAGGGATTTAAATTTGCAGAAGATCATTGGCGTATATGGTCCCCGGCAACGGGAAAAGAACTGCTTAAAAACTCGCCGGTGATTTCCTATGCCAGCAGAAGCGTGCCAAGGATCACCAGTTCACTTATTTGGTCTAAACTTGCCACAAAACTACTTGCGCCTATGGATGTTATCCGGATGGCTTTGCATCCTCACGACTTTGACAAAAAGGCCCTTGTGAACGAAATTGACCGGGCTCTCAACGCTCTGCTGAAGCACCGTAATTCGGTTACTTATAACACGTTCTTGGGTCTAAATGGTGTGGGCTAAAACCTTTTCATGGAGCGCCTTGTGTATCTTGCCATGGTGCTTGAACTCTATTCCCGCCATCAGAGCTTTAGGAGGCATACGAAGCTCGCTGCTACAATTTACATTTTCGAGAGCAGGGCGTGTCCCGCGACCTTAATTTTGTCCGCCCTGATCTCTAGATGATGTGGTTGCGACAAACCCATAGCATATTTGAGCTGCTGGGCGTGCTCTCGGGGGCGACCCTGCTGACTATCCTTGTCTGCACACGGCTTATTACAGTCAGCATCGTTGTGACATTCACGATGACGCAGGGGATTGCCCCGATACGATGTTAGTTCGCTGTGAGGATAAAAGCTTCGGACTGCCGGTCCGCGATGGCGGCACGTCCCTAATCGCCATAAGTCACTGCCCTTGGTGTGGCATAAAGCTATAAAGCCGCTTTTGTCTGGATATTATCTCTAGTGCGGCAGAGCCTAAGGTTCGCTTTGGGTCGAAAGCGTTGTCGCACGCCAGCCGCCATGACAATGATATGCTGCGTTCGACTACCCCGGTCCGGTTGATTCGAGCACTGCTCATATGTTGTCCGACTAAAGTATCATCCGAGGTGTGGACTAATTTCCGCATTGGCGAGCCTATTAAGTCCTAATATTGGAAAGATTATTTCGTTGGGGGTGTCGCTTTGGTAATAAGTTGAAAAAATACCCCTCTTGACCAAAATATAAAATCTGCTTAGCTCATTGTGACGGCATGTGTCGTCGTGGAGAAACAAGTGATCCTGCATCAAAACACCAAGGGGTATCTGATTGCTGCGTCGCAGACCATGCGCCGTCCGCAAATCCTTGGTCGTTGTTTCGACTTCTGCCTCAGCGAGTGGTTCGACGAATGATATTTCCCCGGGCAACCGGCGCGACATGTCTCACCTCGCATGACTGGCATATCTGAGATTTCCAGATAGCTTCCAGCCCCTGTCTTGCCTGAACGCCGAGCGTTCAGGGCATGAACTTGTGTGAACCTGCTCCCCCGGACTGCCCGGCCAAAGGCCTATCCGGTCGCTCTTACCCAAAAGCGAACCAGTCTGAGGGAGAATTCCATGCCGCATGTATACGGCCTGGATACATGTGTGAAAGCCGGTGAGTTGGCAGAATTTCGCCACGCCGCCGTCACACTGTCACATGCGGGAGCACAGCCATGGCTGGGCACCTGAACCATTCAGCCAGCAGCCCAGATACCAGCGCCAAAAGCCTGGATACACTGGTCATTCTTTTTGTGCTTGCACTCCTCGCTTATGGCGCAGGTTTTGTGGTGGCCCCCGGCTATTTCGATACGCCGGAGGGGGCATCATTGGCCGTCGACCAGTACCGCGTTGCGGATGACGCCAAGGGCGGCATGCCGCTTTTTTCTGCAGGCGAGGAAACCGGCTTTCTCAATTTCCTGTTCGAGGGGCTGGTATCTGGCACACGGAACGGTGCCACGATTGGCCTGATGGCTTTCCTGCTGATCGTTGGCGGCGCATTTGCCATGATCATGCGCACCGGTGCGGTTGAGGCTCTTCTGGGTCACTTCATCCGCGCAGACCGCACGCCGTCAGCCATGCTTGTCCCCGGCCTGTTCCTGAGCTTTTCACTCTGTGGCGCTATTTTTGGCATGGGTGAGGAAGCCATCGTCTTCACCCTTGTACTAGTGCCTGCGCTTTCCAAAGCGGGCTATGATGCGATTACGGCGGTCCTTGTCACCTATGTCGCAACGCAGGTCGGCTTTGCGACCTCATGGATGAATCCGTTCAGCCTTGTCATTGCGCAAGGCATTGCCGGCGTGCCTGCGCTTTCCGGCATGGAATACCGAATAGCTGTCTGGGGCGTGTTCACCCTTTTTGGCTGTGCGTTCACATACCGTTACGGTCAAAGCCTGTTGCGCAAACACGGCCAGGTGGCTGTGACGACTGACACCACAGACACCACTGCATTGTCACCGTCCCTGAACCGGTCCCAGATTATGATCCTCGCTATTGTGGCGGCGGGCCTCGTGTGGGTCATGTGGGGCGTGGTGGCCGAAGGATACTATCTGCCCGAGATTGCGACCCAGTTTCTGGCGATGGCGCTGGCGTCGGCCCTCGTATCGCTACTTTCCCGCACGGACGGTATGACCGCTAGCGATTTTGCGGCTGCCTTCCGTGACGGTGCTGCACAAATGGCACCAGCGGTGATTGTGATCGCTTTTGCCAAGGGCATTGTCTATCTGCTCGGCGGTGACGACGCCGGCGTACCGAGCCTATTGAACACTCTCCTCTATCATATCGCCGGGGTCACGAGCGGCCTGACAGACTGGCTGTCCGCCGCGGCTATGCTGCTGTTCCAGAGCTCGATCAACTTTGTTGTGGTGTCGGGCTCGGGCCAAGCGGCACTTACCATGCCGCTCATGACCCCGCTTGCTGACCTGTCCGGCGTTAGCCGACAGACCGCGGTTTTGGCGTTCCAGCTTGGGGACGGGCTGACTAACATTATCTGCCCGGCTTCTGCCGCCCTGATGGGATGCCTGAGCGCCGCGAAGGTTGAATGGGTCACATGGGCGAAGTTCATCTTCAAATTTCAGCTCATGTTGCTCGGCCTCGCGCTTGGCGCGGTTATTACCGCCGCCTTCATCGGATACAGCTAGGAGCCCGGAAATGCTGAAACTCAGTTCTCTCATTGCAGGTCTCATGATCTTCGCCTCAGGTTCTGGATTATCCGCGGTGCAGGCGGACACCGGCACCCTGTTGATCATCGGCGGCGCACTTGATGCTGAGAATGTGGAAGTGCACGAAGCTTTTCTGAAGGGAAGTGGTGCATCAGGCACCATCGCAATTATTCCGGCGGCATCAGGAAGCCCCGCCGGCTCAGCCGCTTATATGGTGGAAAGATTGGCGGCATTTGGTGCCAACCCGGCGCGTATCAGCACCGTGCGACTGGCGACAGAAGATGACACATCCACCCCCGATGCCGATGAAAGTACATGGTGCGGGAATGCCTATGATGATCGCGAGATTGCCAAGCTTGAAGCGGCGTCTGCGGTATGGTTCACAGGCGGCGATCAAGCGCGCATTGTCGCCTGCCTCATCGCGGAGGATGGTAGCGATACGCCCATGCTGGCGGCTGTTCGCGGCGTTCTGCAGCGCGGCGGTATCGTCGCGGGCACCAGCGCCGGTGCCGCCATCATGTCCCGCACTATGATGCTGGGTGGGGAGAGCATTGAGGCCCTTACCGGCACCGCACCCTCGGACCCCAGTGACGCTTTCAAGCTTGGTATCGGTCTTGGTTTTCTCGCCTGCGGTGTTGTTGACCAGCATTTTGGCCAACGTGCCCGCCTCGGGCGGCTGGCAATGGCACTCGCCGCGCAAGAACAGCCGGACCGTCTCGGCTTCGGGATTGATGAAAACACGGCGTTACTTGTTGATCCCGCGCAGGATACCGCCACGGTGCTGGGCGCGGGGGCCGTTACTGTCCTTGACGGCCGACAGGCCAGCTTCGGCGCCGCCCCGGTGTTCGCCGCTACCAACTTTGTGCTCAGCATGGCAGTGGGTGGCGACCGGATCGCACTCGCTACGGGCGCGATATCACTCGCACCAGGCCGTAAGCCCACCGTGGGCGGGGAATACTACAGCCACGCGCCGCAAGAAGGTGGCGGCCTTGCACTGCCGGCGGCCAGCCTTGACCGACTACTTGGCCGTGACCTTCTGGACAACAGCTCCAGCGCGTCAGTTAGGGCGCTCAGTTTCCTGAACAGTGGCAGGGGCGTGCGCTACCGCTTCACGCAGACGGCGCAGTCGGCTGCTTTCTGGAGCGAGGCTTCTCCCGACCACTACACCCTCACTGGCGTGCGCTTCGACATAGAGCCTGTGCGCGTCGTTATCCAGTCAATTCCCAAGAATGAGGCCAGCCAATGAGCCCAGTTTCAACGAAATACTCCCTTGTCCTCCATGGCGGTGCCGGTGCCCGCGCGGGCCGCGACT
Organism: Kordiimonas gwangyangensis DSM 19435 = JCM 12864; assembly: GCF_000375545.1. Classification (GTDB taxonomy): domain Bacteria; phylum Pseudomonadota; class Alphaproteobacteria; order Sphingomonadales; family Kordiimonadaceae; genus Kordiimonas; species Kordiimonas gwangyangensis. The sequence continues at coordinate 12,566 of NZ_AQXF01000005.1, read as the reverse complement.
ATGCCGAGGTTGAGGAACACCTGCTAGCGCTTGAACGCCGGGGGCTATCCATGCTGGAGGCCGGCGAAAGCGCAGTTGATGTGGTGGAAGCCATGGTGCGCGATATGGAGGCCACCGGCTTTTATGTCGCCGGGCGGGGCGCGGCGCCCAATAGTGCCGGGCACGTGGAACTGGATGCTTCGATCATGGACGGTGCACATGCGCGTGCCGGTGGTGTTGCCGCCATCCGCGATGCGGCGCATCCCATATCCGTTGCACGCGCAGTCATGGACCATACGCCTTACCTGCTGCTCGCGGGCGTGGGCGCGGAAAAGTTTGCACGGAGCCAGAAGCTCGATTTTATCGAGGACCCGACGAACTACTACCGCACGCCTGTTGGCACGACGAAGGAAGAGTTGACCACTGAGGAGCTTTGCCACGGCACCGTCGGGGCTGTGGCTTGTGATCGGCGAGGCTATCTCGCGGCCGCCACCTCCACGGGTGGCCTGTTCGGTAAGCCGGAAGGCCGCATTGGCGATACGCCGCTTGTGGGTATCGGCACATGGGCGGACGGGCAGGTGGCCATTTCCTGCACAGGCATTGGCGAGGCATTCATCATGGCGGGCGGCGCACGCCGGATTGCCGACCTTATGACACTTAAGGGCATGGGTCTTGCCGATGCCGTCCAGCATTTCCTGACAGACGTGAAAGCATTGCGCGGCGACGGCGGCATCATTGCCGTGACCGGGCAGGGCGAGATCGTTTGTTCCTACAATTCGGAAGGCATGAAGCGGGCTTGGGGGAGCCAGCACCGTCCCGCCGAATCCCGGACTTTCGGAACATCCGAAAATGTCTACCCCGCTGTCTGAACTTGTTACCCAGCCCACACACAAAATCTTGAGGAGGAAAACCATGGGCCAGTACACAAAATGCAAGTCAATTGCACTGTCTACCACCATCCTGAGCGCCATCAGCGGTACTGCCTTTGCGGCGGACGCCGAGAATGTCGTCTTTGAGGAAATTACCGTTACCGCTACCCGGCGGTCGGAGAGCATACAGGACATTCCCTATAATATCTCAGCCGTCACAGGCGCAAGCCTTGAGAAGGTTGGCGCGCAGGATATGACCGACCTGTCGCGCATGGTGTCCGGCATCCAGTTCATCGATACCGGCGCACGCTCGAACGGTAAGTTGATCATGCGCGGCCTGTCGGACGGCGACCTTCAGGCAGCCGAAAACCAGGGCTCGGGCAGCACGGTTTCGCGCTATGTGGGGGATACCCCCCTGACCGCGGACCTCAAGCTCTTTGACATCGAACGTGTTGAAGTGCTGCGGGGGCCGCAGGGCACCCTTTATGGGCGCGGTGCCATGGGCGGCACTGTGCGTTATATCCCGAACGCCCCCAAAACCGACGGCTTCGAAGCCTCGGTGGATGCGGAGCTATACGGGCGCAAGGCCAGCAAGGGCATTTCCTACGAGCTTACCGGCATGGTCAATGTCCCGGTCAGTGACCGCGTCGCCATCCGCGCTGCGGCCAACTATCTGAAGGACAAGGGTTTCGTTGACTATGTCAACGTGCTGACGAACCCCGGCACCAGCAACGAGACCAAAGTGGTCAAGGATGCCAACGGTGAGGAAACACTCAACCTCAAGATCTCAGCGCTGGTTGAGCTGAGCGAGAAAGCCAGCATCACCGCATCCTACTATCTGCAGGATCAGGATGCCGAGGGGCGCCAGGCGGTGAACCCTGAGTTTACCGGCGACAAGTATTCCTCCGCGCTACGCTATGAGGAGCCGCGCACCAATAAGGACGAGATCGCCAACGTAACCCTGAACTGGGACCTTGATGCGGTGAGCCTGACATCCACCACGTCCTACTCGAACTACACCGGTCGCGGCCAACGGGACCAGACCGACCTTCTGGTGGTGGATATCTATCCGGGTTACGCCAACTTCCCCTATTTCTCGAGCTTTACCGAGGAAGTCACCCTTGGTGACGAGGCATGGGTGCATGAAACCCGGCTCGTTTCCAACAATGAAGGCCCGCTCAACTGGATCGCTGGCATTTACTATGAGCACCTGAACGATAAGGGCGGCCACTCGAAAGAGTTTACGCCCGGCTATCAGGACTGGGCAGGTATCGACACTGGTTACGGTGAACTGGAATACTGGTCCTATGGCCGTGACACTTTCACCGAGAAGGCAGTGTTCGGCGAGCTGTCCTATGACGTGAGCGAGCGCTGGAATGTGACCGTTGGCGGCCGCTACTTCCACCAGAAAGTGGATGTGAAAGAATCCTGCGACCTGATCCCGATCTACTGGTACTGGAGCGGCGTCGACCCACTCGTGCCTGAATGTTCCGGTAGCGACTATGATGGCGACACGGGTGTGAACACGGTCAAGGACCAGGTCTTCAAGATCAATACGTCCTATGACATCACGGATGACGTCAAGGTTTATGCCACCTGGGCCGAAGGGTTCCGCCGCGGCGGTGTGAACTTTGGCTTGTTGCTGACTGACGAGGAAAAAGGCTTCGGGCCCGACAAAGTGACCAACTATGAATTTGGTTGGCACTCAACCCTTGCGGACGGTCGCGTGCAGTTTAACGGAGCGCTTTTCTATATCGACTGGACGGGCATTCAGGTTGGCACCAAGTCGGAAGTGGCGGCGATCAACATCACCAGGAATGGCGGCAAGGCCACATCAAAAGGTGCGGAGATCGACACCAAGTGGCAGGTCAATGACAACTTCCAACTGGGCGGCAGCTTCACCTATACCGACGCCAAAATCGGTGAGGGGGCTGACGCTGTTGGCGGTGTTGAGGGCAACAAGCTGCAAGGTGTGCCGCAGGTCTCCTGGAATGCCTATGTGGATTATAACCGCAACTGGATGGACGGAGAGATGTTCGCCAATGCCTCGATCTATCACCGCGGCAAGATCAAGACCCGTCTCAACAGCCTTGCAGTGTTCAATAACGACGATCAGCAGATCCTGCCGAGCTTTGAGGTTGTGAAACTCACCGCCGGCTACAAGCGCGACAATTGGAGCGTGAAGCTGTTTGCAGACAACCTCTTCAACGCCTATGGTCAATCTGGTGGCCGCGGTGCAGGCCGGTACGGCGTGCAGGGCTCGTTCGTCTATGTGATCGCGCCACGTACCTTTGGTCTCAGCTTCGGCTACGACTTCTAGGCCGGTACCAGCAAGTTATGGCCGGTGGGGTCCGCCCCGCCGGCATCAGTTTCAGATGGACATAAACGTGACATTGCGCCCCGATCAGATCGCCAGTATCAAGCATCATCTGCAAGCAGGTTTTCAGGCTCTGCGCACGCGGCGGTTTGAAGATGCTGTCCGGCACGCGCACGGCGCGCTCTCGCATGACCGCGGTGCGGTTGAAGGCCACATGCTGATGGGCTTTGTGGCCACAGAACGGGAGGACTGGGGCATCGCCCGCGAGGCATTTGCAACCGCCATCCGCCTCGACCCCCGCCTTGCTGACGCATGGGTGATGCTCGCGCGCACACTGCTTGTCACCGGCGAGCATGTGGATGCTGAGAAAGCTGCCGGAAACGCCGAAAAGCTCGGCCTTCGCTCGGTGGAAATGCTGGATACCTTGGGCACCGTCTTCTCCCAGCTTGGCTTTCAGGCCCGTGCATTGCCATTCTTTGAAGCTGCGCTAGAGGCGCGGCCAGACTATGCGCCTGCGCGCCTCAACCGCGCCAGTGTACTGACCTTCCTTGGCCAAAACACAGAGGCCTGCCGGGACCTCGAAGCTGTTTTGGCGAAGGACACCAAGAATGACAAGGCACACTGGATGTTGGCCCGGGCACGGCCGGCAGACGGGGAGGCTCACATTGAGGCGCTTGAGGCGCGACTGGCGGACCCTGCGCAGTCCAAAGTGGGCCGCGCCATGATCGGTTATGCGCTCGGCAAACTCTACGAAGACCAAGGCGCATGGGATGCCGCTTTCAAGGCTTATGAGATCGGCGCAAAAGCAAAACGCGGAACACTCTCCTATAACGAAAAGCAGGAGGTTGACGCCAGCGCCGCGCTGATCGCGCACTGCGACCGCGATTGGCTTGATGCCCAGCAAGGTCATGACGAAGCAGGCCCTATTTTCATCATCGGCCAACCGCGTACCGGTACCACACTGGTTGACCGCATCATATCTGCCCACAGCGACGTCACGTCCGCCGATGAACTCCAGCAGTTCGGGATTTGCCTTAAACGGGCGAGTGGCGTGCGTGCCGAGGGCACGGTCGATGCGGCCATTGTTGCATCAGCAAAGGACACTGACGTAGCAAAAATTGGCCGCGCCTATCTGGACGCCGTTGCAAATATTCGGGGCACTACGCCCTATTTCACCGACAAACTGCCGCAGAATTTTTTCCATCTCGGCTTTATTGCGGCGGCCTTGCCTAAGGCACGGTTTGTTCATCTCACGCGCGACCCGATGGACAGTTGTTTCGCAAGCTACAAGCAGCTCTTCGCGCACGCTCACCAACATTCCTACGACCAACAGGAAATGGCACGACACTATGTGCGCTACCGGGCGCTCATGCGCCACTGGCATAAGGTAATGCCAGGGCGCATCCTCGATATCGCCTATGAAGACCTGGTTACGGACACGCCCCGCGCGGCACGGCGGATCATCAGTCATCTGGGGCTCGGTTGGCAGGACGCCTGTGCTGAGCCACACACAAACCACACAGCAGTTGCTACCGCTAGTGCACTACAAGTGCGGGAGAAGGTGCATACCCGCTCCGTCGGGCGCTGGCGTCATTTCAGGCAGCATCTGTCGCCGATGCGAGAAACCTTGTGTTCCGGTGGCATAGAAGGGGCCTGACGCCTCGGCGGAGGAGTTTCGCTGCGGTACTTGAGTCGATATTTTCGGGTGTTTAGTGCCTACTATAACACCTGATGAGCGTCTTTTATCTCTTCGAGGCGTTCTGTTGGTTAGGAAAATATTCAACAAATACATATATTTATAATGTTCTCTGATTTTTCTTTTCAGAATCCTCTTGTCATATCCGCTTAGGTGTTATACATAACTAATACACCGGCACGATAAAACGCCCAAACAGACACGACGCCAACTTCCAAGCACGGCGGAATAAGATGACTAGGGCTCAGCGAGGAAAACGTGCCGGTGGGGCAACAGGTAAAAATACCAGGCCCGAGTGACGAGAGCGAGAAAACAAAAATACCGCGAGAGACCGTCACGACAGTGAGGAGATGAGCAAGGGGGCCGGGAAAAATGGCCAAAGATGCCAACCGGCCCCTCCGGCTCTTTAGAATAAAACAAAGCGCGAAACGCGCATGAATACGACAGCAAAAGAGCAACGCCCGAAAGAGGGCCATAACAATAAAAACAGCGAGGAGAAGAAAATGTCACTGCGTTCCTATCATTATGCAAAACGGTCACACCGCCGCACCCGCCGCCTGGCACGTGAGGCAAGCCGAATTGCTGCGCTCGATAGCCAGTTTCGGGGCCAGTCTGACACATCGTTCACCACTTTTGCCTAAGGGGAAGAGCCTATGACGCCGGATTGGACGGATGACCAGCCGATCTACCGGCAACTGAAGGACAAGGTAGTTGCGGCCATCATGGAAGGCTCGCTTCGCGAAGGTGAAGCCCTTCCGTCAGTACGCAACGTAGCTGTGGATTTGCAAATTAATCCTATCACTGCCTCAAAAGCCTATCAGGAGCTGGTAATGGACGGTCTGGTTGAAAAGAAACGCGGACTGGGAATGTTCGTCGTTGACGGTGCACGCGACCGGCTTATGGAAGCCGAGCGTGACCGTTTCATCAAAGAAGAATGGCCGCGCGTGCTGGAGACAATCCGCCGCCTTGGCCTCAACGCTGAAGAGCTGCTCAAAAGCAGCCAGAAACACTAGGGGAGGCTGGAATGACAGGACAGACATCAGGTACCCCGGTTGTTGAAGCCCGTGGCCTTGCCAAACGCTTCGGCAATTTCACCGCGCTCAAGGGCGCAACTTTCACCATCCCACTCGGCCGCATCGTTGGGGTCATCGGCGCAAACGGCGCCGGCAAGACCACCATGCTCAATGCCGTGCTCGGCCTCTCATCCTATGAAGGCGAGCTGAGGGTTCTCGGTCATGATCCGTCAAAGGAGCGCCCGGCGCTGATGCAGGATATCTGCTTCATCTCCGACGTGGCGACCCTGCCGAAGTGGATGAAAGTTGTTGAAGTGCTCGATTTTGTGGAATCGGTGCACCCGAAGTTCGACCGCGCGAAGGCGATGAACTTCCTCAGCCGGACCAAGGTGCCGCTTGAGCGCAAGGTTCGTGCGCTCTCGAAAGGCATGACCGTCCAGCTTCACCTGGCTGTGGTCATGTCGATCGACGCGAAGCTTCTGGTGCTGGATGAGCCGACACTCGGCCTCGACATCATGTTCCGCAAGCAGTTCTACCAAAGCCTGCTTGAGGAATATTTCGACGAGGAACGCACCGTCATCATCACCACCCACCAGGTGGAAGAGGTGGAGCATATCCTCTCGGATGTGATGTTCATTCGTGACGGTGAGATCGTGCTCGAAGCGGAGATGGATGAGCTTACGCAACAGTTCATCGAGGTTCTGGTCGCGCCCGGCAAGGAAGCCGAAGCGATGGCCCTCAAGCCCATCTCGAAGGGTACGACATTCGGGAAATCAACGTGCGTCTATAAAAATATCGACCGCGAAACGCTTGCCAAACTGGGCGAAACGCGCCGCCTTGGGCTCGCCGATATCTTCGTGGCGACAATGACAGGAGAGGGGCAATGAACACATTTGTAGCCCTGGTGAAACGCGAGGTACTGGACGGCAAGAACGGGTATATCCGGGTGCCGGTGATCCTGGCGGGCCTGACGGTCCTTCTGGTGATCTGCTCGAGCCTCGGTTTTGGTAACATGCTGTATTTCGACGGCATGGAGCACGAAGGCATCGAGAATCTGGCGGATGCGATGAACAAAGCCGCCGCCCGTGAGCCCGATGAATTTCCCGCAGCCATTACAATCGGTTACTGGATGATGAGTGTGCTGGCGTGGGTTGCGCTGCCGTTCGTGATCTTCTTCTCGCTCCTTGGGGCGCTGTATGAGGAACGCCGTGACCGTTCGATCCTGTTCTGGAAATCCATGCCGGTTTCCGACTGGCAGGAAGTGCTGGCCAAGTTCTTCACGCCGATCGTTGTTGCGCCCATCGCTTTCCTTGGTGTGGCCATTGTCGCGCAGTTGGTGATTGCCGTTTTCCTGAGCATTCTCATGGTGTTCCAGGGCGGTCCGGTGCTTGACTTGTGGCCTGTGGGCCTGATGATCACCAGCTGGTTTGGTGTTCTGTCCCACTTCCTCATCTCGATGATCTGGGCGCTGCCGCTGTTGGCTTGGGTGCTGTTTGTTTCGGCATATGCCTCCCGGATGCCGTTCCTGTGGGCGATCCTGCCACCCTTCGTGGTGATGATTGTTGAGGAACTGTTCCTTGATAGCCATGTGATCGCAAGCTGGGTTGGTACCCACATGGGCGGTTGGCAGGACGGCGCATTCCGCGACATGCCGAACGACTTCGACGGCCCGCGTGATCTGCTGATGGCACTGGTAAATGGCCTGCAATGGCAAGGGCTTAGCTACAGCTTCGCCAACCCGCAATTCTGGCTTGGCATCGTGATTGCCGGTGGTTTCCTGTGGGGTGCCGTAGAGCTCCGGAAGCGCGCGATCTAAGTGCCGCCTTCCATAAGAAAGACAGAAAGGTCGCCTCTGGCGGCCTTTTTTATTGGCTCTGTCAGGTGAGGGTGAATGTGCCTGCCTCAGGGTACCAATGTGTGCAAAAGCTGTGCGGGAAGTGTGCGGGAAATTGGCCGAATGTGTGCGGAAATGCGCGGAAAGTGTGCATGAAAAAGGGCCGCGCCGTGCAGCCCTTTTTGACCTCGGTTGCCCGGCTATATTCTAGCGCAGTTTGGACAGGAAGTCCTGCACGCTGTCGCGGAGACTGAGGCCGTTTTCCTGCAGCGCACGGATTTTGGAAGACACTTCCTCCGACGCCTGACCGGTGCGGTGGGTGGCGTCCTGCATGCGGGCGAAGTCGCCGATCACGCCGCTGGTGCCTTCGGCTGCGAGCGCAGCACTTTGGCTGATCTCTTGCGTAGCAGCAGCCTGCTGGCTGACGGTCGATGATACCTCGTTTGCGATCTCATCCACTTCCGTGATGCGGGTGCTGACACGCTCAAATGCGTTTACAGCATTGTTGGTCGCGCCCTGCAGTTCGGCGATCTGCTGCGAGATTTCGTCGGTCGCCCTCGCGGTTTGGGTCGCCAGCGCTTTCACCTCGCTCGCCACCACGGCAAAGCCGCGACCCGCTTCACCGGCGCGTGCCGCCTCAATGGTGGCGTTGAGGGCCAGGAGGTTGGTTTGGGATGCGATGTCGTTAATCAGCTTGATCACGTCGCTGATTTTTTTGCCGGATTCGTTCAGGGTTTGAATAAGGCGCGCCGCCTCCGACGCTTCCTTGAGCGCGGCTTGCGTTACCTCTGCCGCGCGGCCCATATGCTCGCTCACGTTCGCGACCGAGGCTGAAATCTCTTCCGTTGCGCTTGCGACTGCGTTCACGCTTGAGCCAGCGCTTTGCGCCTTGTGTGACGCCTCGGTCATGCCGCTGCTGGTTTCTTCTACCGCCATGGACATGGCCGCCGACGCGGCTTCGAGTTCATCCGCCGTGCTCCCAAGGCGGTTGATCGCCGCCATGACGGATTTCTCAAACGCTGCGGAAAGTTGTTCGATCGCAGCGCCAGCCTCAAAATCACTCATCTTGTAGTCCCCTCCGTGCAAGCCGGCACTGCCCGTGCCGTAACCTGTGACTTTGCCCCCGCCAGGCACCCCAATGCCCGGCTTTTGGTTTCATGTGATGCCACCCTAGGGGAAAAGTGCAGTGGAAAAAAGGGGGCAGTGCATCATCCTTCAAATGAATTGATTTTGTCAGGGCAGGGCTTGACGATCACAATTAATTGTATATATGTACAAATATGCAAATAAATGACGCCATATCGATTTTAAGCGCCCTGGCGCAAGACACACGGATGCGGGCGTTCCGCCTTCTGGTGCGCTTTGGGGATGAGGGTTTGCCTGCGGGCCGTATCGCAACCGAGCTGGATGTGAACGCCACCACCTTGTCACGCCATCTGGCGCAGATGGAGGCGGTGGGCCTGCTGACATCGCGGCGCGACGCAAGGCAGGTGATCTACCGCCCGGACTTTAACGTCATGCGTGGCCTGATGGCCTACATGATGGAAGACTGCTGCGCCGGCGAGCTTGGCTTGCCGGCAAAGGGTGAGGAACTGAACCAAGAGAATCGCACGTGTTGCGACAAGTGAAGGATGGGAAAATGAAAAGACTGCATGTTCATGTAGGCGTGAAGGACCTGGACGCCGCGATCAAATATTATTCCGCCATGTTCGGCGCGGAGCCCGTCAAAGTGAAGGACGATTATGCCAAATGGGCGCCCGATGACCTTGCTGTCAATTTCGCGGTCTCCAAATCCTGCGGCTGCGGCGGTGAAAGCCGCGGGGTAGGGCACTTGGGCGTTGAAGTGCAGTCGGACGAAGACCTTGCCACGCTCGGTACGCGCCTGAACGGTATTGAGGCACCGATGCGGGTGGATGGTGACGTAAGCTGCTGCTACGCCAAATCCAAGAAGGCATGGTCCGAAGACCCGGCAGGGGTAAAGTGGGAGCTGTTCCGCACCTACGACGAAAGCGATGCCCTCGCGCCCACACAGATCGGTGAGCAGAACCTGAAGGGCTTCAACTAGGTTTTCAGTGTTGAGTAAGAGTAGGGGCGGTGCTGCGGTGGTGCAGTGCCGCCCTTATGCTTTTGAGGGATGCCAGCCGCGTTCGGCCAGTTCATAGCTCATGAATTCAAAGCCGGGGGAGACGGTGCAGCCGCATAAGGTCCAGTCGCCCTGGCTTTGAGCGTGCTGCCAATGGTTGCCGGGCACGAGCGTTTGCGGGCGCATGCCGCCTTTAAGGTCGGACCCCAGCGTGTGTTCTTTCACCTTGTTGTCGCGGTCAGCGATGGAGAGGGTGAGCGGCGCGCCGGCATACCAGTGCCAGATTTCGTCCCCGTCCGTGCGGTGCCACAGTGCATCCTCGCCGCCCTCCAGTAGGTAATAGATGGCGGTGGAGTATCCCCGCTCAACCGGGCCTTCCTTGTGCTGGTAGGTGCGGCGGTAGAAACCGCCTTCCGGATGTGGCTCAAGGCCGAGCAGGTCGATGATGTCTTGTGCGCTGGTCATGGTCTCTCTTCGTCCAGAACGTGCGTCTGGATCACTTCATCAGTTCATATAGGGCGATTGCCGCCGCGTTCGAGACATTGAGGCTCTCGACCCGTCCGCTCATGGGGATTTTGGCGATAGCGTCACAGTGCTTGCGCACAAGCGGGCGCAGGCCTTTGCCTTCCGAGCCCATGACGATGACCAGATTGTCGCCAAGCTTGATATCAGCGAGTGCGGTGTCAGTGTGGCCGTCAAGCCCCACATGCCAATAGCCAAGGTCACGGAGCGCATCAAGCGTCTGGCTGAGGTTCGCGACCCGTAGCCACGGCATCACCTCAAGCCCGCCGGAGGAGGCGCGGGCAAGCGTGCCGCTTTCGCCGGGGCTGTTGCGGTCCTGCGTGATCAGCGCACGGGCACCAAGGGCTGCGGCCGAGCGCAGGCACGCGCCCACATTATGCGGGTCGGTGACCTGATCGAGCATCAGGATGATGTTCTTTTCGCCCTCAACGGGTTCCAGCTCTGAAATGTCATGGCCGGGCAGGGGGCGCACTTCCATGAGGATGCCCTGATGGGGAGAATCAGAGGGCACGCTGGCACGCAGCACGGCCTCATCTTCCACTCGTTCCACCTTCACGCCGGGGCGGAGGGAGAGGAGCTCATCCGATAGCGCTTTTTCAAGCGCGATGATGCGCACACATTCGCGCGCCCGGTTTTTGAGCGCCGCCTCAACCGCGTGGCGACCAAAGAGGAAAAAGCCGTCTTTTGATTTGGGGCTCAGGCCCTTCGCGCTGGGGGCCGCGCCGCGCCCATCTTGGCGCCTGTCGCCGCGCGCCTCATTACGGCTCTCATGGCGGCCCTCATAGCGCCCTTCATTTCGGTTATCACCCCGGCCTTCAGGGCGGTGGCTGCGCTGGCCATCCGCCCGGCCATGGCCTTGCCGTGCCTGCCCGTCTAGTCGGCCACCTTGCTTGCCAGATGGCTTACCAGAAGGCCTACCGGGCCGCATATTTCCTGTCTTTTTCATGGTCGTCCCAAGCGTGTGGGTTGTGTGGTGCACGGCGCTGCGCGCACTTGCCTTATGCCTGTCACATACGCGAAAGAGCCACCTATATAAAGCAGTTTGAAAAAAATGAAGATAGTTCCGAAGTTGCTGTTGACATGCCCTCAGATATGCGCATATTGCGCCTCACCGCGACGCTGGTGTGTGAGTATGCACAGGCGTAAATAAATTACATAGTGGAGGGGTTGGGGAGCGGTCAAACCCAACAGACTGTAAATCTGTCGCCTTCGGCTTCGCAGGTTCGAATCCTGCCCCCTCCACCACTTATCCTTCCTCGACCAAAGCCCGATGTAGAGGGCTTTTGCCCTGGAAGGCTTGTTGTGTTCGAGAGGAGCCGCTGGCTTGTGCGGGTGTAGCTCAATGGTAGAGCAGAAGCCTTCCAAGCTTACGACGAGGGTTCGATTCCCTTCACCCGCTCCAAAATAACGTCCCTCTCGGGCGCGGAATTCATGTGGCAGTCCATGGGTGGGTTGCTGCGAATTTGACACAGAGAAGCTCGCCCAACGCACGGGCGTGGTTGCTTGCAAAGGTAAACGGGCAATGGCAAAAGCAAAGTTTGAACGTAACAAGCCGCACTGTAACGTTGGCACGATTGGTCACGTAGACCACGGCAAGACGACGCTTACGGCTGCGATCACGAAAGTTCTGGCAGAAGCAGGCTTCGGTGAAGCTGTAGACTTCGCGAACATCGATAAAGCTCCAGAGGAGCGCGAGCGTGGTATCACGATCTCGACCGCACACGTTGAGTATGAGACGGCTAACCGTCACTATGCACACGTAGACTGCCCGGGTCACGCTGACTATGTTAAGAACATGATCACGGGTGCCGCCCAGATGGACGGCGCGATCCTCGTAGTGAACGCAGCAGACGGCCCAATGCCGCAGACGCGTGAGCACATCCTGCTTGCCCGTCAGGTAGGTGTACCGGCGCTTGTCGTGTTCATGAACAAGGTTGACCAGGTTGACGACGAAGAGCTTCTCGAACTCGTTGAGATGGAAATCCGTGAGCTTCTCTCTGAATACGACTTCCCGGGCGACGATATTCCGATCGTATCCGGTTCTGCGCTTGCAGCGCTTGAAGGCCGTGACGACAACATCGGTAAAGAGAAGATCCTCGAGCTGATGCAAGCAGTTGACGACTACATCCCGCAGCCTGAGCGTGCGATCGACGGTGCATTCCTGATGCCTGTTGAGGACGTATTCTCGATCTCTGGCCGTGGTACGGTTGTTACCGGTCGTGTAGAGCGTGGCATCGTTAAAGTTGGTGAGGA
>NZ_AQXF01000004.1 GCF_000375545.1 Kordiimonas gwangyangensis DSM 19435 = JCM 12864 | reverse complement strand
ACCCTAAGGCCTTCATCACTCACGCGGCATCGCTGGATCAGGGTTGCCCCCATTGTCCAATATTCCCCACTGCTGCCTCCCGTAGGAGTCTGGGCCGTGTCTCAGTCCCAGTGTGGCTGATCATCCTCTCAAACCAGCTATAGATCGTAGCCTTGGTGAGCCATTACCTCACCAACTAGCTAATCTAACGCGGGCCAATCTCTCGGCGATAAATCTTTCCCCCTGAGGGCGTATAAGGTATTAGCACCCGTTTCCAGGCGTTGTTCCTTACCGAAAGGCATGTTCCCACGTGTTACTCACCCGTCCGCCACTGTCCACCACCCGAAGGTAGCTTCTCGTTCGACTTGCATGTGTTAGGCGTGCCGCCAGCGTTCGTTCTGAGCCAGGATCAAACTCTCAAGTTGACCAAGGAACCATCTAATGGTCCCTAAAGACCATCGTCCTTCACACAATCTTGAAAATCTTCCTCACAACAACATAAGCCGTTGTGCTCAAGAATTCACTGACGCTACTTCTCTCGAAGTAGCTGGATACATAAGAGGTCGTAAACAACCTCCGGAGTATCCTTGAGATCTAGACAACAGTCACTCAGACCACCGTCCACATCTCCCTTCCATCTCACTATGTCAAAGAGCAAATTTCTGCCCGACCGGAAATTCCAGTCACCTGATACTTTCGTCTGTCAGGCAGTTTGTCGGACCGGACGTTTCGTCAGCGTGCGACAAGGTCGATCTGTATATGGTGACCGGGGCCACCATGTCAAGGCCGTTTTTCGCGGCCCCGAGATCGGTGATGACGTTGCGGCATTCCTACCAGACTGCGAACCCCGGAGGTCCCGTCCGGCAGAGCAGCGCGCCCCGTCGGTGGAGCGGTTTCTAGGGGGATCGGCTCCATAACGCAAGAGCTTTTTTCCCTTTTTGTCACTTTTTTTACGAAGCCCTGATATAACTCGCGGAAACGCAGGGCTTGCCGCCAATTCGCCTAAATGGTGAGGCTTATGGAGCCTCGCAGAAGCGACAGGCATGTTGCCCTATATATATAAAGACTGTAGTGTGCGTAAAAGACGGTCCGGGATCGAGAATCAATGCATTCATCGACACCGGACCAAAATGAATCAGAAGGGGTTTAAATGTTTCGACTGAGCGAGATTCTTGACCGTCTCTCCAACCTTCGGCTGCCTGAAAACAAGAAGAAAGCCGTCAAACAGCTTTTCCGCGCGAGTGAGTCGCCTTTAGGCTTTGGCCTGATCGCGGGCGCCGGGATGATGCTTCTTGTTGTCGCCAATGTTCTGGGCGGCGAAACCGAAGCGCCAGCGGAACCAGAAACCAATATACAGGCGGAAAACGAATCTCCCGCCGATAGTGCGACAGGCGATGCACAAGCACTGGCGCAGGCCGAATCAGAACCGACACCCGTCGCCCCGCTTGAGAAAGAATACAGCCTGCAGCGTAATGAGACGCTGATTGGTCTCTTCATGCGCGCTGACATGCCCAGTGCAACAGCGCACCAGATTGTTGCAGCGCTGAGAGAGGTTACAAACCTGAGGCGCCTGCAGCGCGGCCAAGACGTACGAATCACGACCGCCGCTGACGGCACTGTTGAAAGCCTGCGTATGCGAGACAGCTTCGACGAAGAAGCCGTCGTGACCTTGACGGACGCAGGATATAAGGCGAGCCGGGAAAGCATTCCCACTATTTCTCTGACACGCTTGGTGGAAGGGGAGATCACCGACAGTCTTTATCTCTCCGCACAGCGCGAGGGCATGCCAACGGCCGTGATCGTGGAACTTATTCGCCTCATGAGCTTCGACGTCGACTTCGAGCGTGAGATTCGCACAGGTGACAAGTTCCAGGTCTACTTTGAGCGGAAATACTCACCCGACTTCGGAGACATGCAAGAAGGTCGCCTCCTTCAAGCCCGCCTGCAGATGCAAGGCGGTGAACTTGAAGCCAACTATTACGTCGATTCGAACGGCGAAGGTGACTATTACGACGCGGACGGCAAAAGCACCCGCAAGGCGCTGATGAAAACGCCGCTTGATGTGACCGTCGTGACCTCGAACTACGGCAAGCGCAAACATCCGGTGCTGGGGTACACCCGCATGCACAAGGGTGTGGACTTCCGCGCACGGACAGGGACGCCGATCATGGCGGCCGGTGATGGCGTGGTGGAGCGCGCAAGCCGCTACGGTTCCTACGGCAATTACATTCGCATTCGTCATAACGGCACCTACACCACCGCCTATGCGCACCTCAGTAAATACGGCAAGGGCATCAAAGCCGGCGCCCGGGTGCGTCAGGGCCAGGTTATCGGCTATGCCGGTGCTACCGGCCGCGTGAGCGCCGCACACCTCCACTATGAGGTAATGATGAACGGTAAGCAGGTGAACCCGCTGAAGCTGGATCTGCCGACCGGACGCGAACTCAAAGGCCAGGACCTCGAGACCTATGCTTCCGCGCGCGCAGCGCTGATGGCTGATATACTGCAGATCAAAACGCAGAATGATGTGATGCTGGCAGCGGAGCGCGGCGAAAAGCCTGTAGACACACTTGACGACACTGTAAGTGAACTTCGCGGTACCGACCGTTGACACTCTGATCTCTGGCCAACCTCTGGGCGTCCGTTCATCGGGCGCTCAGCTTGCAGCTATATTGAAGTAGTGTGCGCGCCATTATAGGCTCTCACCAACTATAGCTCTTGAGAGGAAACGGAATGATCCCGAAGAAGACCGTAACAATGTTCGGCCTCCTGCTGGCCGCCACATGTGGGCAGGCATATGCCCAGGATGCCGACATTGAAGCGTTCAAGGCATGCGCCTCCGTCAGCGACGATGACAAACGCCTCGCCTGCTTTGACAAAGCGGCAGCTGCGTTCGACTTCGAACATGCACAGAAAAGGCTTGAAGAAACCGCAAAGCTGAAAGCCGAAACCGAACGCTTGAAAGCGCAAGCCGCGTCCGAGAAGGCCGAGGCTGACCGGCTGAGGCTGGCGGCAGAGAAAGAAGCAGCAAGGCTTCGCGCGGAAGCGAACCGTGAGAAAGCCGAGAAAGAAGCCATTATTGCCGCGGAAGAACAGCGTCAGGCCGACCTGCAGGCACTTGCCTTGGAAGAATTTGGCCAGCCAGGCGCAACCGATGGCGGCTTCAGCGAAATCACCAGCAGTGTAGTTGCTACCAAACGGCCTTCGGTGGGTGGTCTCTATATAAAGCTTGAGAACGGCCACATATGGCAGAACGTCGACAACGCCAAAACTGGCCGCATCAACCCCGGCATGACCGTACGCATTCGGGAGACCGATATGGGTGGCCTGTTCATGACGGTTGAGGAAACGGGCAAGAGCTTCCGCGTCAAACGCATGAACTAAGTAAGCAAACACAAGAGAAACACCGGAAAGGCGCGGCCATATTGGCGGCGCCTTTCCTTTATTATATCCACCTGTTTACAGCTCCAAACCGTCGCAGACAGGTGTGCAAACATGTGTGCGCCGAGTGCGCGGCACCTGTGCAACGGCAGCAAGGCACAGCCTCCCAAGCATAAAAGTTATAAATATATAAACTTTGGAAACAAAAATATAAACTAAGTAAATAATCTATAACTTTTTCATGTGTTTTATTTGGCACACAAAAGAGAAGTCTTAGTTATATAACCACCAATAAATGATAAACATTTATTTATTTATTGTGACAGATCGTTCGTCATTGACTCCTTGTTAGGACCAACAGTTCTCACTGGGAGGAGAATATAATGACTGAATATAAGGGTAAGACCCTGAAGGCTGGCCTGATGGCAAGCACGGCTTCCGTGCTCGCGGCCATGGCTTTCACCACAGCGGGGGCATATGCGCAGGAAAGCCAGGATGCCGAAGCTGAATTCGAAGAGGTGGTGGTAACCGGTTCGCGTATCCCGCGGAAAGACCTTATCGCCAACAGCCCTGTAAACGTGATCTCGTCTGAAGAGATCGCTGTCGGTGCCTTCGTGGAAGTTGACCGTGTTCTGGATAGCCTGCCGCAAACAGCATCCAGTAACGGCCCAACCACCAACAACCCAGGCAACGGCCAAGCGAACGTAAACCTTCGCAACCTCGGCACCCAGCGCACCCTCGTGCTGCTGAACGGCCGCCGTATGGTTGGCACCGGCGCAAACGGCGTGGTTGACCTGAACAACATTCCGCCCGCGCTTGTGAAGCAGGTTGAAGTTGTGACCGGTGGTGCGTCTGCCGTTTACGGCTCCGACGCTATGGCCGGTGTTGTGAACTTCATCCTCAAGGACGATTTTGAAGGCGTTCAGGTGAACGGCCAGTACGGCCTGAGCCAAGAGGGCGATTCGGAGCGTTACAACGTTGACTTCACCATGGGCGGTAACTTTGCTGACGGCCGTGGTAACGTGGTCATTTATGGTAACTACCTCAAGCGCGCTCAAACGCTTGCGGGCGACCGTGACTTCGCTGCAGTGCAGCTGGACGAATTCCTTGACGACAACGGTAACCCGATCTTCCTGCCGGGCGGCAGTTCCTCGATCCCGCAGGGTCGTTTCAGCGGCTCCGGCGGCTTCAACTTCCTCGTGGACGACAATGGCAACCCTGTTGCCTATGACGGTTCGCAGCACGCTTACAACTTTGCGCCGGTAAACAACCTCCAGCTTCCGCTGGACCGCGTTTCCGTGAGCGCCCTCGGTAACTACCAGATCACCGAAGGCATCAACATGTTCGCCGAGATGATGTATGCAAACAACCGCATCGAAGCACAGCTTGCAGCAACGCCGTTCTCGGAAGCCAACGTCGATATCGACCTGCGCAACCCCTACATGTCCACGGCTCTGCGTAATCTGTTCGCAACCCGCGACACCGACGGCGACCAGGTTGTCCAACTGACGATCAACCGCCGTATGCTCGAAGCAGGCCCGCGCCTGAACATCGACAACAACAAGATGCACCGTTATGTCCTCGGCTTTAACGGCGACCTCGACAACGGCATGAACTGGGAAGTCTTCTATAACTACGGCAAGGCAGAACAGACCCAACGCCAGGACGGCAACATCGTAATCTCGCGCTTCCGCGCTGGCATGATGGTTGACCCGAACGACCCGACACAGTGTCTCAACCCTGACAACGGTTGTGTGGTTCTGAATCCGTTCGGCGAAGGCAACATGACTGAGGAAATGATCAATTACCTCAAGATTGCAGCCACCAACGTTACGATCGTTTCCCAACAGCAAGTTGGTGCAACGATCGCAGGTTCGCTCATCGAGCTGCCTGCAGGTGACCTTGGCTTCGCAGCTGGTGTGGAATACCGCAAGGAAAAGGCTGAGACCCAGCCGGATACATTCCTCGCTACCGGTGACGTGGACGGCTTTAACGCTGGCCAACCGACGAAGGGCGACTTCGATGTTAAAGAAGTTTACCTTGAGACAGTCATTCCGATTCTTTCGGGTGTTGCAGGTGCAGAATACCTCGGCATCGAAGCCGGTATCCGCTTCTCCGACTATTCGACAGCTGGCGGCGTGACCTCTTACAAGATCGGTGGTGAATGGCGTCCGTTCGCAGACCTCAAGTTCCGCGGTCTCTATCAGCGTGCGGTGCGTGCACCGAACGTGAACGAGCTGTTCCTAGGCGCTTCCAACAGCTTCCCAGGTGGTACTGACTTCTGTAACGCAACGTCTGACCGTACGGCAGCCGAGCGTGACTTCTGTCTCCAGCTTGGCGTTCCAGCTGACCAGATTGATACCTTCCAGCAGCAGGATGCTCAGATCGAGGTTCTCCTCGGCGGTAACCCTGACCTCTATGAAGAAACGTCAACCACTTGGTCTGTTGGTGCGATTGTAACGCCGGAAGCCGTTCCAGGCCTGACCGTGACCGTTGACTACTACAGCATCGTAGTAGACGACGCGATCGCGGCGCTTGGTGGCGGCCTGCAGGGCACGCTTGACGCTTGTAACCAGGTTCTCGACCTGAACGACAAATACTGTCAGGCGCTTTCGACCCGCCGTGCGGATGGTCAGCTTGAGAAAGTTCCGCTTCTGAACGAAAACATCGCTCGCTTCACTGCGAAGGGTGTGGACTTCTCGGCAGCCTATAACTTCGATGCTCTTGGCGGCAACTTCGACCTCCGCGTACTTGGTACCCGGTTCCTCGAAGGTGTTACCCAAGGTAGCCCGTTTGTTGAGGCTAACGACTGCGTAGGCTTGATCGGCGTTCGTACGATCTGTGGCCGCGCTAACCCGAAATGGGCCTTTAACACGCGCCTGACCTACTCGATCGAGGACTTCACAGCGTCTGTCCGTCACCGTTACATCGGCGGCGTCACCGACGAGCGTGTAGCTTTCGGCACCAAACCGCGTGAAGAAACCCTTGTTCCGGAAATCCCGGCTGTGAACTACTTCGACCTTGGCCTGCGCTATGCACTGAGCGAGAACCTGTCGCTGTTCACCAACGTGGATAACGTCTTCAACAAGAAGGCGCCGATCATGGGCCGTGGCGTAGCTGGTCAGCTGAACACGGATGCCGGCACCTACGACGTTGTGGGCCGCCGCTTCACCTTCGGTTTCCGCGCCAACTTCTAAGGCACCGGAAAACCTGTTAGAGATTGCACGCCGGGCCCACGAGCCCGGCGTCAGCATTTCAGCCAAGGACACTGATCGCCATGGACGCTCCCCAGCCCGCAACCCCGCCAGCAATGCTCGCATACGCACAGGACCTTGATGTCCTCGGCGACGCAGCAGGTGCAAGGGTTTGGATTGAGCGCGCAGCGGCAAGCGGCTATGCGCCCGCGCTGACGCAGCATGGCCTTTGGCTTCTCAAAGGCAGGAACGTCCCCAATGATTTCGCCCAAGGCAACGCACAGATATCCTTGGCCGCACAAGCTGGCGATGCCACTGCTGCCCATCTAATGATTAACCTCCACGCCCTTGCAGGCGATTGGGATAAGGCAGTAGCCAGTTTGGTCCGCTTGGCCAAATCAGGTGATGCCGACGCTGGTGTTGCCCTTGGCGTGCTTCTGCGCCCACTCCCACGGCTGACACCTATCCGACGCACACTATATAGTGCTGCAGCTCAAACCGGCGATGCGGCCGCACAGTTCCTGCTCGGCACAGATATGTGTACGGACGCGAATGAAACAACACGCAAGCGGGGTATCGGCTGGATAGCTGAGGCTGCGGCGCATGGCCTGGAGCCTGCAATGCTGCGTTTACAGAAATTTGCGGGGGAGAAAATGATTCGCCCCTCCGCGCCGGTATCCGACATTCGTATTCCCTGGGCAGATATGAAGCGACTTGTCCTTCTGCCACATGAGGCGCCTCTGCCGCCCTTAACACCATTTCTTACCTCGCCCCAAGTCGACACTGCGGTCGGTTTTCTTGCTCGCCATCTATGCGACTACTTGGTCATGCGGGGACTGCGCTTTCTCGCACCCGCCACAGTTCATGACTCAGATGCTGGGGAGATTATTGATCCCAGCCGTAGCAATAGCTTCGCGAACTTCAGGCTGTTGGAGGCAGATCTCGTAACGCTGTCCGTTGATGCGCGAATCATGAAGGCATTGGGGCATAAAAGAGGGCACGGCGATCCCCTGTCTCTATTACAATATAAAGAAGACCAGACCTACGCACCGCATTACGACTTCTTTGATCCACAGTTTCCAGCTCACATGCCACACCTCAAGGAAGCAGGCCAACGAGCCAAGACCGCACTTGTATATCTGAACGACGATTATGAAAGTGGTCACACGCGCTTCCACAAGGCCGATACCTCGTTCCGCGGCGCACCCGGCGATCTTGTTGCATTTGCAAATATCGGCATGGACGGCAACCCTGACCTTCAGAGCCTGCATTCAGGAGAGCCACCGACCAGTGGCATCAAGTGGATTCTGTCCAAATGGACCCGTGAGGCAGCCTTGCCACTTTAGGGCTTCAAAGCCCCCCTCCACACCATGGGTATAAACCGCGCAAGTCCGCCACACCCCCGGAAAACCTCACTGTTTTCCCTTTAATAATCTATGGTTTATATCTGTGGCGCAAATAACACACCGTTCGTTTAATACATTAGCTCAACCGTCCTGAACGTTAAACTTTTGTGTCGCTCCCGGACAGAATCTGGCTAGACCTTATGTGCGGTTAAAATTTTCCGCGAATTCCGAGTGCTTGGAAAGCAATAATAGAGAAGAGGAAACGCAGAGTGTCTAAGGAACTCAAGAAACTGCGTCGTACTGCCCTGATGGGCAGCGCCGCTACCCTCCTCGCCAGCTTCGCGCTGGGTGCAGGTGTAACGGGTGCGTCCGCACAAGATGCGGACACCACCGAAGAATTCGACCTTGAAGAAGTGGTCGTAACCGGTTCCCGTATCGTACGTAAAGACTTCACCAGTGCTAGCCCGATCTCCGTGACATCGAGCGCTGATATTCAGCTCTCCGGTTTCACCCGGGTTGAGGACATGATGAACAGCCTGCCGCAGATCGAAGCTGCGCAAACGTCGTTCATCTCCAACGGTGCTTCCGGTACCGCAACGCTCGACCTTCGTGGTATGGGTACGCAGCGTACGCTCGTTCTCGTAAACGGTCGTCGCCTCCAGCCAGGTGGTCTGAGCCAGGCTCCTGACATCAACCAGATCCCTGCTGCTCTCGTTGAGCGTGCAGAAGTTATCACCGGTGGTGCTTCGGCTACCTACGGTGCTGACGCTGTGGCAGGTGTTGTGAACTTCGTGATGAAAGACGATTTCGAAGGTATCGAAATCAACGCTGGCATCTCCGGTTACCAGCACAACAACCGTAACGACTACATCCAGGGCCTGATGGATGCAAAAGGCTTTGAATATCCTGAAGGTTCGAACGGCATCGACGGCGTTGCTTACAACGTTGACGTTGTAATGGGCGGCGAATTTGCTGACGGCAACGGCCACGCAACCGTTTACGCTACCTGGCGTAAAGTTGAGGAATTCCTCCAAGCAGACCGCGACTACTCCTCGTGTGCTCTGAGCGGTTCGGGCACCTCGTGCGGTGGTTCCGGTAACGCTGAAGTTCCGAACTTCTACCTCGGCGGCTTCAACGACATCGACTTCGCAAACCGTTGGACGCTTGATTCGAACAGCAACTTTGTTGACGGTTCGTCGAACGTATACAACTACGCTCCAGTAAACCACTTCATGCGCCCTGATGAGCGCTGGACGTTCGGTGCGTTCATCGACTACGAAATCAACGAACATGCTCGTCCGTACATGGAAGTTAGCTTCATGCGTGACCGCACCGACGCTCAGATCGCTGAGTCCGGTACGTTCTTCGCTGAGCAGTACAACCTTCCTTACGAATCTGGTCTTCTGAACGACGCACAGCGCGCTTGGCTGACCTCTGAGTATGGCGTACAGCCTGGTGAGCAATTCTCGGTTTACATCGGTAAGCGTAACACCGAAGGTGGCCCACGTGCGAACATCATCAACCACAACGCATTCCGTATCGTAACGGGTGTTGCTGGCGATATCACTGACACTTGGTCCTACGATGCGTCCGTTCAGTACGGTTCCACGAGCTTCTCGTCGACCTACGTAAACGACTTCTTCGGCCCGAACATTCTGACGGCTCTCGAAGACGAAGCTTATGACGTATTCACCTACCAAGGTATTACGCCTGAGCAAGCAGCTGGTCTTACCGGTACTGCGATCCTCGAAGGTATCACCAAAGAATACATCTTCAACGCATACGTAACGGGCGACCTCGGCGCTACGTTCCCGGGCGCAGAAGACACGATCCAGGCAGTGCTTGGTGTTGAATACCGCAAAGAAGTATTCGACCTGAATGCTGACACCGTTTACGAAGAAGGTCAGCTCCTTGGTCAAGGTGGCCCGACCCCGTCCGTATCCGGTTCCTACAACGTGAAAGAAATCTTCGGCGAGCTTATCGTTCCGCTGCCGGCAGCTTTCGAACTCGAACTCGGTGGTCGTTACTCTGACTACAACACCTCGGGCGGCGCAGAGACCTACAAAGTGGCTCTCTCCTGGAACCCGATCGACGAGATCAAGTTCGTTGGTAGCTACAACCGCGCAGTTCGTGCTGCAAACGTAAACGAGCTGTTCTCCCCGCAGAGCCGTGGCCTCTGGGGCGGTGTTGACCCGTGTGCGGGTACAACCCCTGAACTGACCGCTGCTCAGTGTGCGAACACTGGTGTAACGGCTGCTCAGTACGGCAACATCACGCTCAGCCCTGCTAGCCAGTACAACGGTAACTTCGGTGGTAACCCGGACCTTGCTCCTGAAAAAGCAGACTCCTGGACCTTCGGCGTAATCGCTAACCCGGTTGCTGGTCTGCAAATGCGTGTTGACTTCTGGGACATCACCCTGAACGACGCAATTGCGAACATCGATCCGGAAATCGCAGTACGTCAGTGCGGTCTTACCGGCCAAGCTGAATTCTGTAGCCTTGTAAACCGTGGTAACGGCGGCAGCCTGTGGCTCGGCAACACCGGTTATGTAACTGGTACGCTGATCAACACCGGTGGTCAGCACCTCCAAGGTATCGACGTGGCAGCTGACTACGTAACGGACCTCGGTGCTGGTACGCTCGGTGCGAAGATCCAGGGCACGTACATGCTTAAGAAAGAGGTTGATCCGGTTGGCGGCCTCGAAGACGACGAGTATGATTGCGTAGACGACTACACCTCGAACGGCTGTTTCGCTCAGCCAGTGTGGCGTCACACGATGACTGTCAGCTTCACGCCTGACAGCTTCTGGAGCGTGTCCGCTAAGTGGCGTTACTTCGGTAGCGTTGGCGGTCTCGACAACGGCGGCGTAGACGATCACATTGCTGCTCAGTCCTACTTCGACCTCAAAGCGTCGTTTGACGTGAACGAGAACGTTGGCTTCCTCGTTGGTGTGAACAACATCTTCGACAAAGAGCCTCCGCTGGTTGGTGGTAACTTCTCCACGAACGCTAACACGTTCGCTGGTTACTACGACACGCTGGGTCGTTACCTCCACGCAAACGTACAAGTTAAGTTCTAATCATCTGATTAGACCTGAACGGAAGGCGGGCTTCGGCCCGCCTTTTTTTAATCTTTTTTTCGCGAGCCTTTGGCCCTACTTTAGGCCAGCCCCGAGGGCCGCATTATTCAAGTCCACACCATGGCATAGGGATATCCAATGAACGCGCTTCAGCTCATTCGTCACGGTCAGCAATTTCTGGCAGAAAGAAAACTGAACAAGGCTGAAGAGGTATGCCAGGCGCTGATGGCGCAGCAACCCGACCTGCCGCCTGTTCGCTATTTCGCGTGTGAGGTAGCCACCGCAAAGGGAGACTTTCCCGCGGCACTGGCACATGTGGAAAAGGCGCTCGAAAAAGACGGGAATGCTGCCGCGCTGCACCTGATGAAAGCCAATGTGCTTCTCCTTCTCAGACGTGGCATTGAAGCGCAGCAGAGTGCCCAACGTGCGGCCACTTTGAAGAATGACGACGCTGCCATCCATTTTCAGGCAGCACAGGTTTTCATGCGCGCCGATAACCCAAAGGGCGCGGAGCCCTTTTTCCTCAAGGCACAATCGATTGGTGCCGCAAGCCCGCAGTTTCTGTTTGAACTGGCCAAGAATCGCTACTATTGCGGCGATACTAATGGCGCGGCGGACACCCTTGAGCAATTCCTCAAACTGGTACCGAACCACGGCGAAGCCCTGCTATTGCGCTCCAAACTGGCGACACAAACAGAAGCCAGCAACCACATCGCTGCGCTTGAGCAAGTCCTCACGCAGGATCTTGTCTGGAAAGATGAAGTGAGCACCGCCTACGCGCTCGCAAAAGAATGTGAAGATGTCGGCCGCTATGACGACGCGTTTGCTGCCATATCTCGTGGTGCTTCGGTTCAACGTTCGCACCTGCGGTACCAGGTCGCTGACGAGACAGCCAATATGGCCGATATCGCATCAGCTTTCACCAAGGAGGCTTTTGACGCTATTACTGCGGGCTCAAATGATGCCGCGCCGATATTCATTGTTGGTATGCCGCGCACAGGCACCACACTTGCGGAACGCATGCTTTCACGAGCGGACAATGTTTACGCTGCGGGGGAACTGAATGATTTCAGCGATGCCATGCGGACGGTGATCAACCGCCACATAGCTGAAAATTCCGGCAAGGGCCTATCCCCCCTGACCGCTGCGCTTGAGGCCGACTATAGCCGCATGGGTGATATATATGTGGAACGCGTGCGTAGCATGAAGGGCGCAGAGGGCAGGTTTATCGACAAGCTGCCATTCAATTTCCTGTACTGCGGCCTCATTAAAAAGGCGCTGCCCAACGCCAAGATCATCCATTTGGTCCGTGATCCGATGGATACCTGTTTCGCGGTCTATAAGACCCTGTTCAATATGGCGTATTTCTTCTCCTATGATCTCAATGATATCGCAGAGTATTACAGCGCCTATACCAAGCTCATGGCGCACTGGCATGCCATCATGCCGGGTGATATTCTTGATGTTTCCTATGAAGCATTGGTCAAGTCCCCCACCGAAGAAGGCAAGCGCATGGCAGAGCATTGCGGTCTGAAGTGGTCAGATGACATGGCGGCGGTAGAGAAATCTGAGGCAGCTTCCACCACCGCCAGCGCCGCACAGGTGCGCGAGCGCATCTACACTAGCTCCATTGGCAACTGGCGTAATTTCGAGACGCACCTCAAGCCGCTTCAAGCCAAACTTGGGCTCCTTGATGGCTAAACCAAGCGGGCAAGAAGCACGCAATATCTATGCGCGTGCGGTCGCAAGTGCCAACGCTGGCGACCGTACGACTGCAATAAAACTGTTTGAACAGCTCATTGGCAGTGACGCACCACAGGTTCAGGTACGAAGTGCACTTGTTCGGCTAAATCTGGACGCGCACGCTTGGACCCAGGCCGCTGACCATATGATCGCGCTCGTGCCACTGATCCCCTCGCCTGCACAGCTTCTGGCGGATGCCGCAGATACATATAGCCGCGCAGGCGCATTCGACAAAGCGCACGAGACCTATGAACATCTGCACCGTGCGATGCCTGACTATGCAACAGGCTATTTCAACCACGCCTACATGCTACGAACCGCACACCGTTTCGACGAAGCGTTGGCCTATTATGACAAAGCCCTTGCTCACGGCATCGATGGACCTGAAGAGGTCTGGCTCAACAAGGCTGTCATATATAGCGACCATCTTCGTGATGATGGTGCCGCTGCTGCTTGTCTCGCAACAGCGCTGGACATTAAAGCGGACTATGTCCCCGCACTCCTAAATCGTGCCAATCTTTATGAAGAGATGTCAGACCGAGATGGTGCACGCGAAAGCTATCGCCGCGTGGTCGAACTCGATCCGCATAATACCACTGCAGTCGCACGGCTCATCAACCTTGATGCAGGGGAGGTCACTAGCCCCATTCGCACCACTGCGCAGAAGATGGCTAACCATTCCGGTATTCAGGCGCGAGCACGCTCCAGCCTGAATTTTGCGCTGGGGCGAGACGCTGACGCGCGCGGCGATTATGACACCGCGTTTGAATATTTCCGCATGGCCAATGAAACCGCCAAACCCTTGGGCCCTGCTTATGACAGGGCGGCGAGTGAAACCTTCACACAAGACCTGATCACCCAATTCTCAAAGGACTGGTTCAATAAGCTCCCGGTTTACAGTGATGCCACACCGGTTTTCATTTGCGGCATGTTTCGCTCTGGCTCCACACTGACCGAACAAGTTATCGCGGCGCATCCTGATGCCACACCAGGCGGAGAGCTGGAGTATTTTATCGCTCTCGCAACACGCGAACTGGCACCGTTTCCTGCTGCAGTACGGGGCACCAAACCTGACAAGATGCGAGAAATGGCACGCCACTACCTTCAGCTTCTGGCCAAGCGTTTCCCAGGCGGCGGGCTGATTACCGATAAGCGGCCAGATAACTTCCTCTATATTGGCCTTATCAAGACGCTGTTTCCCAATGCACGTTTTGTGCACACCACGCGGGATGCGCTCGATAACTGCCTGTCGATTTATTTTCTCGAACTCGCGGATACGCTTTCTTATGCAAAGGACCTGATGGATACGGGCCATTTTTACGCTCAACAGGTCAGCCTGATGAGCCATTGGAAGACCCTGTTTCCAGACGATATTTTCACCATGAGCTACGATGCCTTTGTTGCCGACCCGCGTACGCAGGCCGGCAAGCTTCTCGACTTTCTCGGGCTTGAGTGGAATGACGCCTGCCTGGAATTCCACCGTTTGAAAAACACAGTGAAAACGGAAAGCTACTGGCAGGTCCGCAAGCCGCTATACACACAGTCCAGCGGTCGCCACCTGCACTATGACACGCACATCAAGGACCTCGCGAGCTACCTGAAGACAGAGGGCCTCACTTAGGAGGTAGGTACCACGTCAAAAGCCACCGTCATGCGCGGTTCATCGGACGAAAACGGTATGGTCCCATGCCACATATAGGAGGGGAACAGCACCAGCTTGCCCACCTCGGGTTTTACGATCCGACGCGGGGGAAGGTTCAGTCCCATCTCGGCAGTTGGCACTCCGAACTGGATATGGCCGTCTGTACCCGTGCCACTTCGCACTTCCTCCGGTAATGCGATATAGAGCGCCGAACTCAACCAGCCTTGCGAATGAAAATGGTTGGTATGGTACCCTTGGCTCCTGAGCCACACCGACCACGCCCCGCTGAAATCGATGCCCCTGCTGCGGCGGCCCCAGAATGGATGGTCAGGCTCATCCGGGAAAGTGGCGACGACACTCTCAACAGCCAGGCGTATTTGCATCTGCAATGCTTTCAGTACCGGATTCTTGAGCCTGAACAAAAACCCGTTCGTCTGTGTACCTCCCCGCAAGCTTTGATCAAGCGGGTGAGACTGCATGCGGTGCAGTGCTTCAAGCTCCTTCCGGACCTCGATAAAAAATGCGTCACGGCTGGCGTAGCCGTCCGGCGCCTGCACGTCGATGGGATTGACCATGCGGTCGAAGTCAAACAGCCAATCCGCACGCTCGTCTCCCAAAAGCTGCCAGGCAGTACCGCGGAATGTCCATGCTTTCTGGTTACCCGGGTCGTCCACCAAAACCTCCGCACAGAGACCTTCAGCACGTTCAGCGTCACCGGCCTTCATCAGATGTTCGGCGAAGGCAAGCTTGGGTGAAGCATGTCGGGGGTCATGGGCCAGAAGTCGCTCAAACACCGCTGTCGCCTCCTCCATCTGGCCAAGGGACGACAAGGTAACAGCCTCGGCAAGGCTCATGCGGGGCGCGCGGATATTGAAGCGATAGGCTTCCGACAGGCCTTTCATGATATCTTCATATCGGCCCTGATGGCTGAGAAGGTCAAAATAAGCGCCCCAAAGGCCAATGTTGTTGGGCTGTTGCGGGATTGCGGCCTTTAGCGCCGCCAGATGGTCTTCCCCTGTCTGTGCCTCCCACAGGAATTTCGCGCGAATATAGTGGAGCTCGCCACTCCCTGGAATAGCGCTGACGGCTTCATTCAGGACGGCAATGGCTTTGTCGAGTTGCTTGAGCTCATAATAGGCTTCCGCCAGATTCTGGTATGTGTCGGCATCTCTCAAACCGCCAGCACGCGCGCGGTCATACGCTTCCGCAGCAAGATCAAAATCCGCCTCACCACGGTGGTGATTGGCTTTCAAGGTCCATAGACGCAGGTTCTGAGGCTCGCGCTTAAGGCCGACCTCCAACGCATTTAGCGCAGCCGCCTTATCGCCCGCGCGGTCATGAATGAGATAAAAAAGCTCCGCATTGGTGGCATTGCCTTGAGTGAGTTTTTCATGCCGTTTCGCAGCATCCAGCGCATCCGCAAGTGAACCAACTTCAGACAGCATGAGCGCAAGATTGTACCAGCCGGTGGCAAAATTCGGCTCCAGCTCCACTGCTTTACGATAGGATGCTACTGCATCTTGTTCCCGCCCATTAAGACCAGACAGCAAATTCGCGTAATTGGCATGCACCGCGGGTTGTGACGGTTCTGCTTTCAGGCTTTCCTTAAAGTAACGCTCGGCGTTTTCAGCGTCACCCTTCTGTTTGGCAGCCATCGCCAAAAGGTGGAGGACATCCGGGTGCCCAGGATGCATGGCGGTCAACTGTCGGAGCATCTGCTCCGCCTGCGCCACTTGCCCTTGCTGTAGCATTCCAATGATTGGCTGCAATTGTGCCGGTTGTAACGGTGCCATGTTCACCCTGCCCTCCAAAACAGATACTTACAGGGTTTTAATGCAGTTGACGTCGAGGGTCCAGCCGCTGCGGCAAGGTGGTTCGACGTTTCAGTCCTGATCGTAAAACCGCTTCTTCTGGCGTTTCTCGACAAATTTCACCGCGTCGTCGATTGCCTTTCTCAGGGCAAAATCTCCGAGCGGTTTCACGAGGCAATAAACGAGCCCTCGTTCGGTTTGCACAGCCGTGTCCACAGCCCCGGCACGCGGCTCAAGCATCAACACACAGCCCGTGTCATCGCCCCGGTTTTGCACATCGCGGATGAGGTCAAGGCCAAGCCCGCCCTGAACACGCTCCCCCGTGAGCAGCACATCGACCTTGTCTTTCGCAAGGATTGCCTGCGCATCCTCGAAGCTCGCTACCTGCCTGAACTTATAAAGGCCACCCAGCTTTGCCGCGTGCGTGGAAAAACTTTCACTGGCCGTAACAGCCAGAACACTCGCCGTCGCGGTTCTTTTTGCGGCATAGGCCGCTTCACCACCAATCGCAACCTTGCTACGCGGTACCGGCACACCGTCCACCGTTATCTCCGCGCCCATAGCATCCAGCATGGCCCAACTGGTGCGGCTAAGTGGGGCAAAATCGACTTCACCGCCGTCTGCCAGGTAATCCTGAGCAAAAATACGCTCGATAAGATCCGATCCTTTTGCGAGCGCGTCCATGCTGTCCGGCTCCACAAAGGTGGCAGACATGCCCACCAGGACCGTGCGGTCGCCAATGCTGTCCAGAGCTGGCAATAGCAACCATTCCACATCCTTGTGCCGGTGGCCGAACCAGAAGCGGGAATAGCGGTCCACACCCACACGCTGGTCAAAACAAATGCCAACACATTCAAGCTGAAGTGCCTTGAATTTTTCGGAGTAGCAGAAGGTCATGGATTTGCCGAGAATATCGGCGCCCAGCGCCTGCATGACACCCTCACCGCAAAAATCATAGAAGATATCGCCGCTCTCTCGAACGATGACGACGCCATGCTCTCTAAATTGCAAGTCGGGGCCGGCGAAAAAGGCCTTGAGGTCAGGCAGCGTGTCAGCCTCGCGGTTTGCGCACCAAAAGTCGAACAGCTTTTTGCATTGTTCGTGTCGCATCTAAGGCCTTTGGGCCGGACCACACTGTGGTTGAAAGACAACCAAAAGGCGTATCAATCCGGAACAGCGGTGAAAATTCCCTATAGAAAGTAAGGGGCTGCGCTGGATGAACGCAACCCCTTTCTTGGTTATTCCGCAGCTTCGGCCGTTTTGTGGCTCGCGGTCAGCGACAATGCGCCTTCCACCACGCCAACATGAACCTTATCACCCGGCTTCACATCACCTCGCAGAATTTTCTCAGCAAGCGGATCTTGCACAGTTTTCTGCACAGTGCGCTTCAGTGGACGGGCACCATAGACCGGGTCATACCCAGCGTCCGCAAGCCAGTCCCGCGCATCCGAGCCAAGTTCAAGCGTGATCTTGCGGTCCGACAGTAGTTTCTGCAGGCGTGCAACCTGAATATCAACGATCCCGGCCATATGCGCACGCGCCAGCCGGTGGAAGAGAATAATCTCATCAAGCCGGTTGATAAATTCGGGCCGGAAAGCACCCTTCACAACATCCATCACTTGATTGCGCACACTTTCGACCGGGTCATCTTCGCCAAGTTCCGCAATCAGGTGCGAACCAAGGTTTGACGTCAGGATAATAAGCGTGTTGGTGAAATCCACTGTGCGTCCCTGCCCATCAGTCAGGCGGCCATCATCCAGCACCTGCAGCAATACGTTGAAGACGTCGGGGTGTGCTTTCTCCACTTCGTCAAACAACACAACCTGATAGGGCCGACGCCGAACCGCTTCGGTTAGCACGCCGCCTTCCTCGTATCCCACATAGCCAGGAGGGGCACCGATAAGCCGTGCCACGGAGTGTTTCTCCATGAACTCGGACATATCAAGCCGCACCATGGCCGTGTCGTCATTGAAAAGGAACGCAGCGAGCGCTTTCGTAAGCTCGGTTTTACCCACACCGGTAGGCCCGAGGAACAGGAAGCTGCCAAGTGGCCGATCCGGGTCCTGAAGGCCGGCACGTGCGCGGCGCACGGATGCAGAGACAGCCTCAAGTGCTTCCGCCTGACCAATCACGCGCTTACCCAGCTCTTCCTCCATGCGGAGGAGCTTGTCACGCTCGCCCTCAAGCATTTTCTCTACCGGTACACCGGTCCAGCGCGCAACAACACCCGCGATGTCCTGATCGGTCACTTCCTCACGCAGGAGCCCCTCCTCCGACGTTTCGGCTGCGGCCTTGAGGCGTTGCTCAAGCTCAGGAATCTCACCGTGCTGCAATTGCCCCGCGCGGGCATAATCGCCCCGGCGCTGCGCCTGCTCAAGCTCGATCCGGAGCTGATCCAGACGTTCCTTGAGGTGCTTTTCGCCCGCGATCTTGTCCTTCTCGGACTGCCACCGTGCGGTCAGCTCTGCCGAGCGCTGCTCATAGTCCGCCAACTCTTTCTCAACGTCCTTGAGCCGTGCTTTGGCACCCTCATCCTTTTCCTTTTTCATCGCCTCGCGTTCGATCTTGAGCTGGATGATCTTGCGGTCGAGCTCGTCAATCTCTTCGGGCTTGGATTCGGTTTCCATACGCAACCGCGATGCGGCCTCGTCCATCAGATCGATGGCCTTGTCCGGCAAAAACCGGTCGGTGATATAGCGGTTGGACAGCGTAGCCGCCGCCACGAGCGCACCATCCGTGATGCGCACGCCGTGGTGAAGCTCATACTTCTCCTTGAGACCACGAAGGATGGAGATTGTGTCTTCCACCGTGGGTTCGAGCACCATCACCGGCTGGAAGCGGCGTTCAAGCGCCGCGTCCTTCTCAACATATTTTTTATATTCATTGAGCGTGGTTGCGCCGATGCAGTGCAGTTCACCCCGCGCAAGTGCAGGCTTCAGTAGGTTCGAGGCATCCATGGCGCCGTCGGTTTTACCAGCGCCCACAAGGGTGTGCATCTCGTCAATGAAGAGGATGATATCCCCTTCACCGTGCGACACCTCCTGCAGCACACCCTTCAGCCGTTCTTCAAACTCACCACGGTATTTAGCACCCGCAATGAGCGCGCCCATATCAAGCGCCATAATGCGCTTGTTCTTGAGGCTATCGGGCACATCGCCATTGGCGATACGCAGCGCAAGGCCCTCGGCGATTGCGGTTTTACCCACGCCAGGCTCACCGATAAGCACTGGGTTATTCTTGGTACGGCGGGAGAGGACCTGCACCGTGCGGCGGATTTCCTCATCGCGCCCAATAACGGGGTCCAGTTTGCCGGCACGCGCCCGTTCGGTCAGGTCCTGCGCGAAGCGTTTCAGCGCGTCGTAGGCATCCTCGGCCGAAGCGGTGTCAGCGGTGCGTCCTTTGCGGATATCGTTAATGGCTTTGTTCAGGCCGTCCGCGGTGACCCCCGCCTGCATAAGTACCTTGCCGCCTTCGCACTTAGGCGTCAGCAGGAAGGCAAGCAGCAGTCGTTCTGCGGTGACATATTTGTCGCTCGCTTTGTTGGCTACTTCTTCGGCCTTGGCAAAGAGCTGCGCGGTAAGGGGGTCAAGGTGCAGCTGTCCGGCGCCTGAACCTTCAACTTTGGGTAATTTGCCAAGGGCGGCTTCCACGCCTTCCCGCGCCTGTGTCGGGCGACCGCCAGCTGCACGGATCAGGTTCGCGGCCAGACCTTCCTGGTCATCCAGCAGTACCTTGAGGATATGTTCGGGTGTAAAGCGCTGGTGCCCTTCACGGAGAGCAAGCCCCTGCGCGCTTTGAATGAAACCGCGTGTGCGGTCGGTATAGTTTTCAATATTCATGTGTCATCAACCCCATGATTGTGACTGCCCTTCATATGAAGCAGCAATCTGAATTTACTCATCACTGCCGGAAGCCTTCAAAGAAGCACACCCGGCAAGAATAATGTGGGGACGAACGTCAGATGGCGCAAGGGCGGACAACAAAAAAGGCCGCCCTGAAAGCGACCTTTTGTTAGGACATTTTGTCACGTGCATGCCGTTAGGCAGCAGCGTTATCCTCTGGCGACGGGGCATCCGATGCCTCAGCACCGTCCACATCCTTCTTGGCGCGGGGTGTGCGCTTGCGCGGGGTGGCAGAGGTTGCACGGCGGCGCTTTGGCTTCTCATCGTCGCTACCACCCTCAGGTGCTGCAACAGTGCCGTCAAGATCAAGCTCCGGATGCACCTCGACGGGCTGCTCGGACTTGGCTGGATCAACCGCCGCCTCTGCACCGCGACGCGGGTTTCGGCCACGACCACGGCGTGGGCGTTCCTCGTTGCTTTCGCCGTCGCTTTCCTGCGCACTATTCGCGTCAGCAGGAGCATCGTCGTTGTCGCGACCTCCCTGGCGACCACCACGGTTGCGGCCCCTGCGGTTCTCACCGCGGCCTTCACCGCGACCATCCCGGCCTTCGCCACGGTTGTCATTGCCACGACCTTCGCCACGCGCTTCCTGATTGCCGTCACGATTGCCGTCGATTTCATAATCGTCGTCATCGCTTTCAACATAGGAGTTCGGGCCGCGCATGTCATTGAGGACGCGCTGGTAGTGATCCGCAAACTGATAATAATATTCAGCCATCACGCGGTCGCCGGCCTGCTTGGCCTCACGCGCCTGGTTTTTGTATTTTTCAAGAAGCTGCTTCGGATTGCCGCGAACTTTAGGTTCGTTCCGCGCGTTACCCTGGCCGCCTGGCTTGCCACCGCCCTTACGGGCTGGCGACCGTCCGCGCTGTTTGCGCGCGTTTTGTGCTTGTTTCATTCGAAATCAATACCAACAGTGATCAGAAATCATGGTTAAAGGCAGACATTGCCTGCCGCAGTTCCGACATCGAAATTCGACCTTTTTCGGAATTAGCTCCGCAAAAACCGGCCTTCGCCGTCATCTTCCTCATGGGGAGCTAAAGTCACCCTAACGGGCTTTTCTACCTATTCCAATACCAAATCGGCAGGGTTTCATCTTTTTTTACCGGAAATTACGCGGGAAATACCGGCCAAATCCTTGTGTGCCTCGATACCACTGAACCCCGCATGCTCAAACAGCACTGCCACGTCCTCGTCCTGACCGATACCAATCTCGACCGCAAGCAAACCGTCATCTGCGAGGTAATGCACAGATTCCGCGCATATCAGGCGATATGGGTCCAGCCCATCAGCGCCACCTTCAAGCGCGCTCATGGGCTCAAAATCACGCACATCGGGCATAAGGCTAACAATATCGGCCGCAGGAATATAGGGAGGGTTCGAAAGAATGGCGTCAAAGCCACCTTCAGGTTTGCTGACAGCGGAGAACCAATCGCTTGTCGTAAAGCTGGTGCGGGACACGAGGCCAAGCCGCTCGGCGTTCTCACGCGCAAGCTCCACTGCACCGTCATTTTTATCTACGCCAACACCGCGCGCGCCGGGCAGGTCATGCATCACACTGAGGAGGATACAGCCGGTACCGGTGCCAAGGTCCAGAATATGCGGTGCTGTCTTGTCCTTCAGGGCGGCAAGCGCGACTTCGACCAGGGTTTCCGTGTCCGCGCGCGGGATAAGCGTGTCCGGGCTGACCTTAAACTCAAGGCCCCAGAACTCCTGCACGCCAGTGATATAAGCCACTGGTTCACCCGCTAGGCGACGCGCCTGCATGCCCGCGAGCACAGCAAGCACCTCCGCGCTCAGCACATGGTTCCGGTCGGCATAAACGCGCAGTTGGGGCCAGCCAAGAGCATGAGACAGCAGGATTTCCGCATCAAGGCGTGCACAGGGATTGCCGGTTGCTTCGAACGCGGCCTGCATACCCACAAGCCGCGCGAACGCCGTGATCGGCTCAGCTGTCAAAAGCCAGCTTCCATAGCGCTAAGCTTCATCGCCTGATCTTCCGCGATGAGGGCGTCAACCACCTCGGACAGGCCGTCACCTGCAAGGATCAGGTCCAGTTTGTGAAGTGTGAGCCCGATGCGGTGGTCCGTTACCCGGCCTTGCGGGAAGTTATAGGTGCGGATACGCTCCGACCGGTCGCCGGAGCCAACCTGCGACTTCCGGTCTGAGGCCCGTGCAGACGCTGCTTTCTCGCGCTCGAGGTCATAAAGACGTGCACGCAGGATTTTCATCGCCTTGTCGCGGTTCTTGTGCTGCGACTTTTCGGACTGCACAACCATAATGCCGGTCGGCAAGTGGGTGATACGCACCGCACTATCTGTGGTGTTCACGTGCTGACCACCGGAGCCGGATGAGCGCATGGTATCAATGCGGATATCCTCGGCGCGGATTTCGATATCCACCTCCTCAGCTTCCGGCAGTACGGCAACCGTCGCGGCGCTTGTGTGAATACGCCCCCCAGATTCCGTCACGGGCACACGCTGCACACGGTGCACACCGGATTCAAACTTCAATTTCGCGAACACGCCTTTGCCTGAAACGTTGGCCATGACTTCCTTGAAGCCACCGACCTCAGCGGGAGAAGCAGAGATCATCTCCATCTTCCAGCCCTGGCTTTCGGCGTATTTTTCGTACATGCGGTAAAGGTCACCCGCGAACAGTGCAGCTTCGTCACCGCCCGTACCAGCCCGGATTTCAAGGATCGCGGAACGTTCGTCCGCCGCATCTTTCGGCAGCAACTGGATTGAGAGCGCGCGTTCCATCTCCGGCAGGCGTTCCTTGAGGTCGTAGAGCTCCTCTTCCGCCAGTTCGCGCATCTCCGGGTCTTCGCCGGACGCCATCATTTCCTTCAGGTCGTCAAACTCGTCCCGCGCAGACTTGAGCTCGTTCACTGCTTCGATCACTGGGCCAAGGTCGGAGTACTCGCGGCTAAGGTTGACAAACTCTTCATTCGAGAACTTGTCTGGCGTGCCCAACGCATGACCAAGGTAATCATACCGGTCAAGGAGCTGCTGCAGCCTTTCTTCGGAAAGTCCCGCCATACGCCTTACTCCGCCACTGCGACGCTCAGCGCGTCGAAGGTAACCTGGTCTTGCGTGCCACGTTCAAGGTCCTTGACCAGCACAACACCAGCTTCAAGCTCGTTATCACCAAGGATAACCGCGAAACGGGCCCCGGCCTTGCTCGCGCGCGTCAGGCGCTTGCCAAGGTTGCCGCTGCGGTCAGTGGTTACGGTCAAACCTGTGTCGCGCAGGTCATCCGCGAGCGCATAACATTTGAGCGTTGCGGCTTCCCCCATCGGCAGCATAACGGCAAGCCGTGGCTGCGCAGTTTGAATATCGGCAAGCATGGCAAGGCGTTCAATGCCACCTGCCCAGCCGATACCTGCAACCGCCGGACCGCCCAGCTTTTCAATCAGGCCGTCATAGCGGCCGCCCGCGAGCACAGTGCCCTGCGCGCCAAGCTCGGTGGTAATGAACTCAAATGCGGTGTGGGTGTAATAGTCGAGGCCGCGCACTAGGCGCTCGTTATGCTCAAACGGCACACCAGCGGCCTCGAGCCCAGCTTTCACCACACGGAAAAACTCACGCGAGTGATCGTTCAGGAACTCGGACATCATCGGTGCGTTTGCCACGAGCGCCTTATCCCCCTCGTCCTTGCTGTCAAGGATACGCAGCGGGTTGGTCTCAAGCCTGCGCACGCTGTCTTCCGAGAGCTGACCCTTGTGCGCGCTGAAATAGGCAACAAGCGCGTCGCGGTATGCCATGCGGCTTTCCACATCACCGAGCGTGTTCAGGTTCAGCACCACCTTGTCGCCAAGGCCAAGCTTGACGAGCAGCCGCCACGCTAGTGCGATCATCTCGACGTCAAATTCCGGTGCATCGGGGCCGAGCAGTTCTGCGTTGATCTGGTGGAACTGACGGTATCGGCCTTTTTGCGGCCGCTCATAGCGGAACACCGGGCCATGGCTCATGAGGCGGCACGGCAGGTTCTGTTGCATACCGTTCGAGATGAAAGCGCGGCAGACGCCGGCGGTAAATTCCGGGCGCAAGGTGACTTCCTCGCCGCCACGGTCCTCGAAGGTATACATCTCTTTCGAGACAACGTCAGACGCTTCACCGAGCGGGCGTTTGAACACTTCGGTAAACTCGAAAATAGGCGTCGCGAGGTCCTCGAAGCCGTAGGAGCCCGCAATGGTGCGGAAGGTTTCAACCACCGCATTCATGCGGCGGGCCTCATCGCCATAGATATCGCGCGTGCCCCGCGCTGGTTGCAGTTTGGACACGGGAAATTCCTTTTTTAGTAGCTAATGCGCTTGGTTGGCAGCCGCAGCTTCAATCTCAGCGGCTTTTTGTTCCACAAGCGAAACGATATGGTCGACAAGTTTGTCGTCGGTGATTTTATGGTCGGTCACGCCGGAGAGGTAGACCATATGGTTCCCCTGCCCGCCGCCCGTAAGGCCAATGTCGGTTTCCCGCGCTTCACCCGGTCCGTTCACAACGCAGCCAATAATCGACAGGCTGAGCGGCGTATGGATATGCGCGAGACGTTCCTCAAGCACTTCAACGGTTTTGATCACCGGGAAAGCCTGCCGCGCACAGGATGGGCAGGAGACGATGCGAACGCCCCGGTGGCGAAGCCCGAGCGACTTGAGCATCTCGTAGCCCACTTTGACTTCCTCAACCGGATCGGCCGACAGCGAGACACGGATGGTATCACCAATACCCGCCCACAGGAGCGAGCCGATACCAATCGATGATTTGACCGTACCTCCACGCAAGCCACCCGCTTCGGTGATGCCAAGGTGGAGCGGATAGTCACACGCGTCAGCAAGGCCTTGATAGGCCGCAACCGCAAGGAACAGGTCAGACGCTTTCACGCTGATTTTGAAATTGAAGAAATCATTGTCTTCAAGGATGCGGGCATGCTCGAGCGCACTTTCCACGAGCGCTTCCGGGCAAGGCTCACCGTATTTCTCGAGAAGGTGTTTCTCAAGCGAGCCACCGTTCACACCAATGCGCATCGAACAGCCGTTGGCTTTGGCCGCGCGCACAACTTCGCGCACACGGTCAGCCGAACCGATATTACCTGGGTTGATCCGCAGGCACGCGGCACCCGCATCGGCGGCTTCAAGCGCACGCTTATAGTGGAAGTGGATGTCCGCGATAATCGGCAGGCCAGCTTCCCGGCAAATTTCAGGCATCGCAGCTGTGGACGCTTCATCTGGGCACGACACACGCACAAGGTCTGCGCCGGCATCCTTGGCGGCATGGATTTGAGCGAGGGTCGCCTTCGCGTCAGAGGTCAGCGTGTTGGTCATGGTCTGCACCGAAATAGGTGCATCACCGCCAACGGGCACATTCCCCACCATGATCTGGCGGGACTTGCGTCTGATAATATCTCTCCAGGGGCGTACGCTCATCGCACAAATAACCTTTACCACCGTCTTTGTCTGGTGGCGTTATACATGATGAAGCGCCTCGCCAAAAGCAAGGATTTTCCTGAATTGCTGCTAGGCGGAATTTTTAGCGGGAGCCTGTCGCCCGGTAAGCTGCCATGCCGTTGCTGGAGAGCAGCTTTTTACCGTCAAGCGCGAGGTCATTAACCACTTCGCCGCGGCCACCAAGCGCGCTGATTTCCTTCTGACCAACGGTCAGTGCTACAGCGCCTGCATTGCTGGTGGACAGAAATACCTGACCATCGAGGAGCGGGCGATAGCTTTGGCCCTCGCGCAGAACACCAGACCAGATCTCGGTTCCGTCTTCCTTGGCGATGCGCACCCATGCATCTTCCTTGGCAGAGAGCATGATATCGGTACGGCCTCTCGTGGCACTTTCAGGTGCCGTCGCGTTTGCAGCTGGCAGGAACAGCGAATGCGGCAAGGTCGCCTCACTTGTGCGCAGGACAGCCGCTTCCGCAGGTTTTTCTTTTTCAAGAATATCGTCGACAGACACGGTGGCAGCCTCAACTGTGCTTGCGCTCTCTTGCACAGCGGCAGGCGCCTGCTCAATCGTGGCCTGAACCGCAAGCAGTTGGGCCGTATCGGTTGCGGGGTCTACAATGTCATTGTCGGCAACGATGGTAAAAGGCGCAACGCTGCTGCCCATAACCGCCCAAACCAGTGCGGCACCAACGATGCCG
The DNA here is from genome assembly GCF_000375545.1 of Kordiimonas gwangyangensis DSM 19435 = JCM 12864. Lineage (GTDB taxonomy): Bacteria > Pseudomonadota > Alphaproteobacteria > Sphingomonadales > Kordiimonadaceae > Kordiimonas > Kordiimonas gwangyangensis. The sequence continues at coordinate 515,472 of NZ_AQXF01000004.1, read as the reverse complement.
CCCAGCGGCGACAGCCATGCAGGCAGGCGGCGACGCGGTGCGGTCTTTTGCGCAGCCGGGCGCTTGTCCTGCACCGCAACCATGGTCGGTGCGGTCTTGACGCCCAGTTCTTCCTTGAATGCTTGCGCAAGCTCGTCCGCCTCCAACCCGAGGGCCTTGGCATACGCACGTACAAAGCCTATGGCAAAGGTATTGCCCGGCAACATATCATGCTGCGCCGTCTCGATCGCGGTGAGGTAACTTGAACGAACGCAAATATCTTTTGCAATGGTGTCGACATCGAGCCCGCGTGCAACACGAGCATCGTGCAACAGCTCCCCAACTGTTTTTCGCTCTTCAGACATCTCTATAACCGTCCCCTGCTACTCTTTACTGGGCAGCCCCTTACCCATCGTAGCTATATCGTAAAGTTCGGGTCGGTAGCGATACGCCGCTCGACCCCTCAAGCACAACTAACAGACTGCAAACGCGCCCCGCATCTAGCGACAGCCTGTGGTTGCGGCCCGCGAATATTTTTTCACGATTTTATTGGACCACACATGAGTCAAAAAACATTTAACGCCATGTGTCAAATAGAAATAAATTTTAACAGCTTTTTTTTAACGTCGCCGTGCAAATGTCGGGGGAATAAGGAAAAATCAGACTTTTATGTCGTGATCACGGGCAAAATGCACCAGCGAGTCGCGAATCGAATGTTCCGCCGACGTTAGATTGGAATGCACAAAATCTTCCAAAACCTTCAGATTGATAGAACGAATCATGCGCTTCACGGGGCCGATAGACGTCGGCGAGATAGACAGACGCCTTAGTCCAAGCGCCACAAGGGCCATGGCTTCAATGGGTTTCCCGCCCATTTCACCGCAGAGCGTCACAGGTACACCTGCATCGTGGCACGCCTTGAAGATGGACCGCAGGAAAGAGAGCACCGGCGGAGCTAGCAGGTCGTAGCGGTTGGCGAGGCGTGGGCTCGACCGGTCGCAGGCGAAGAAAAACTGCATCAGGTCGTTTGTCCCGATCGAGAGGAAATCCACTTCCTTGACGAGCAGGTCGATCTGCCACGCTAGTGACGGCACCTCCAGCATGCAGCCGACCTTGACGGCCTTTGGCGGTTCCTTTTCGTATTTTGCGAGGCGGGCAATTTCCTTGTTGAGGATTGCCTTGCAGCGCCGCAGTTCGGCCACCTCGGCAATCATCGGGAACATGACATGTAGCGTCTTGCCCGCGGCTGAATAGAGAAGCGCACGCAACTGGTACCGCAGGAGTGCCGGGCGGTCGAGCGCGATACGGATCGCGCGCCAGCCCATGGCCGGGTTTTCTTCCTCGTCGCGCGGCAGGAAAGGCACCTGCTTGTCCCCGCCGATATCGAGGGTGCGAAACACAACGGGCTTGTCGCCTGCTGCATCCATTGCTGCAGAATAAATTTTGGTCTGCTCATCCACTTTCGGGAGCGCGGGCGCGACCATAAACTGGAATTCGGTACGGAACAGGCCAATGCCCTCCGCGCCAGTGTTATCAAGGCTCGGCAGGTCAACCAGCAGGCCTGCGTTCATCAGCAGCGTGACCTTTTCACCATCCTTGGTTTCGGCTGGCAGCTCCCGCTCTGCCGCATATTCAGCATGCAGCTGCTCTTGTAGCTTTAGTGTGGCCTTGTAGCTGTCGAGTACATCTTCAGCCGGGCGGATATAAACATGCTCGGACGCGGCATCAACGATGACATGTTCGCCCGCCTCGATATGGGACAGCAACGCAGGTACACGGCCCAGCATGGGGATGCCCATGGCCCGGGCCACGATGGTCACGTGCGACGTGGTGGAGCCTTCCTCAAGCGCGATGGCTTTGAGGTAGCGGCTGTCATAGTCCATGAGCTCCGCAGGGCCAAGCGAACGCGCGATCAGGACGGAATCTTCCGTCAGCTCCGCACGATGGCTGTTCTTGTCACCCTGGATGATACGGATAAGGCGGATAGCGAGGTCATCAAAATCCGAGATACGTTCCCGAAGGTACGGATCACGGATTTTCGCCATGCGCATGCGGTTCTCGGTCTTCACCCGGTCCACCGCCGCCTCTGCGGTCAGGCCGGAAAGCACAGCCTCACGCATCTTTTCCTGCCAGCCACGGTCGTATGCGAACATGCGGTAGGTCTCAAGCACTTCACGGTGCTCACCGCCGTGTGCGAGGTTCGGGTGCTCGACCAGTTCCTCAAGCTGCACACGCATTTCAGCTATGGCGTCCTCGAGCCGCTGGCTTTCAGCCTCAATATCCTCGGCCACGGTGCGGCTAATCTGGATTTGCGGCTGGTGGAATACTGCAACACCTGCGCCCACACCGCCGGCGAGTGCCAGGCCGTCCAGCGTGATCGGCTCACCGGTGGAGCCGCTGTCTTCTGTCAATTCCTGTTTGTCGACAAGCTCACCCGAGGCAACCAGCTCCGCAATCACCATGGAAATAGTCTGTAGCGCTTCCACCTCTTCCGGCTTGTAACGCCGGGGGGTTACGTTCTGTACAACAAGCACACCCACAACACGCCCTGTGCGCAAGATCGGCACACCGAGGAAGCTGTGGTAGATATCCTCGCCGGTCTCAGGACGGTAGGAGAAGCGTGGGTGCTGCGGCGCTTCAGAAAGATTGAGCGGCAGGCCGCGTTCGGCCACAAGGCCGACAAGACCTTCACCCACGCTGAGGCGCGTGAGGTGAACGGCCTCTTCTTTCAGGCCTTCTGTCGCGAAAAGTTCCAGAACCCCACCCGCGCGAGTGAGATAGATGGAGCATACCTCTGCCACCATATTCTGTGCGATGACCCGGACCACACGGTCAAGCCGGTCTTGTGGCTTGCCGCTGCCGGCCATCACACTGTGCAGCCGCCTTAAGAGCAGTCTTGGCTGACTGACATGGTCAGGCAAGGTATCCCCCTTTACTTACAGGTATCCGCCACCGCAATACAGCGCGCCAGCAGCACCCCCGAGCATTGTGCTCAAGCCGCAAGATACGCGCTGGCTTGTGCGACAAGTTCGTCAATAATCGTGGCGGTCGGCTCAACTGACTTGACCATGCCAACGCTTTGACCGGCCATAACAGAACCGGTTTCAACGTCACCGTCAACCACCGCGCGGCGAAGTGCGCCACCCCAGAAATGCTCAATCTGCATCTGGGCCTCTTCCTGGCTCAGTTCCCCGCCCTGGAAGCGCGTCACGACTTCACGCTGCACTTCCATGAATTTTTCCGTGCCTTCGTTCCTGAGCGCGCGCACGGGAATAACCGGGAAACGCGAATCAATTTGCACGCTGGCAATTGCGTCACGCGCGCTGGCACGAATGAATGCCTTCTTGAAATTCTCATGCGCGATGCACTCTTCCGCCACCACAAATCGGGTGCCGAGCTGCGCGCCTGACGCGCCCATCTCAAGATAGCTTGCAATCGCTTCACCACGGCCGATGCCGCCGGCCACAAAAACAGGCACATCGCGGATCACCGGCAGGATTTCCTGTGCGAGCACGCTGGTGGACACAGGGCCAATATGACCGCCTGCTTCCATGCCTTCGATGATGATAGCATCAACGCCGGAGCGAACGAGTTTCTTAGCAAGCGCAGCCGTGGGCGCAAAACACATGAGCTTGGCGCCAAAGCCCTTGATCTTGGCAATAGCGTTGCCGGATGGCAGGCCGCCCGCCAGCACCATATGGCTGACCTTTTTATCCGCGCATACATCAATGAGTTCATCAAGCGCCGGGTGCAGGGTAATCAGGTTGACGCCAAACGGCTTATCAGTCAGGGCGCGGGTCGCGTCAATCTCGGCGGCCAGAAGGTCTGGCGTCATACCACCACAGGCGATAACACCAAATCCACCAGCATTCGAGATAGCCGACACCAGGTGGCGCTCAGACACCCATGTCATGGCGCCGCCCAGAATGGCGTATTTGCTGCCCAGAAAATCCGTACCCCGTTTCCAGAGTGCTTCAAGCCGCGCCAGGCCTTCTTCCGACATCGCTGCCCCTTCAAACATCAAGCTTATGCCTTTACCGGCGCATCAAGCCCGTAGGCGCTATGAAGCGCACGCACGGCAAGCTCGGTATATTCAGCGTCAATAATCACGCTGACCTTGATCTCAGACGTAGAGATAACCTGAATGTTGATGCCCTTGTCCGCAAGTGTATCAAACATCTTCGATGCCACACCAGCGTGGGAGCGCATGCCCACACCAACCACAGAGACCTTTACAACGTTGCCGTTGTAGACGAGGTCCCGGTAGTTCAGCGCGGCTTTTTTGCCTTCGAGCAGCTTCACCGTACGCAAGAGGTCATCTTCCGGCACGGTAAAGGTTACGTCGGTGGAGGTGCCGTCCTCGGACGCACTCTGCACGATCATGTCAACGTTGATGTTGGCGTCCGCAAGCGGGCTGAAAAGGTGCGACACCTGACCCGGACGGTCCTCAAGGCCAACAACGGTTACTTTTGCTTCTGCGCGGGAATATGCGATCCCGCTGACTACTTCCTGTTCCACGATCTCGTCCTCACCAACAACAAGCGTTCCGGGTTTATCTTCGAAAGATGACAACACCTGCGTGCGCACGCCATGCTTCATGGCAAGGGCAACGGAACGTGTTTGCAATACTTTGGCCCCAAGCGATGCCATTTCAAGCATCTCTTCATAGGTAATTTTGTCTAGTTTACGTGCGCGCGGCACAATGCGCGGATCGGTCGTGTACACGCCGTCCACGTCTGTATAAATATCGCAGCGCTCAGCCTTGAGAGCTGCTGCTAGTGCCACAGCCGAAGTATCCGAGCCACCACGGCCAAGCGTGGTGATACGACCATCGTCCGCGATACCCTGGAAACCGGCCACCACCGCAACGCGGCCACCCCTAAGGCAAGCATCAAGCGCTGTGGTGTCAATTTCCTCGATACGGGCTGCGCCATGCACGTCGTTTGTGCGGATCGGCACCTGCCAGCCGAGGAAGGAACGTGCGGGCACGCCCATCTCCTGAAGGCAGATGGACAGGAGGCCGACGGTAATCTGCTCGCCTGCTGCAACTACTGTATCATATTCGCGTGCGTCATGCAGGGGCGCTGCGGCGCGGCAATATTCCACGAGTTGGTTCGTGGTGCCCGACATGGCGGAAACCACCACCACGATCTCGTGGCCATCAGCCACCGCTTTTGCGACCCGCGACGCGACATTGCGGATACGGTCGATATCGCCGACCGACGTACCGCCAAACTTTTTAACTATGCGTGCCATTTGATAGTTCGGCCCTCGCTCGAAATAAGAAGGTCTGTCGTTTTGACGCAAGCACCTTGACCCGGAAGGCGTCGGCGTGCGTATTGAAGTGCAGCGCGATATTGTTTAATGGCTGGCCAGCGCTCGTGCAAGCGCTCAAAATGGTTGAAGCTTAGGAAAAGCTTGTGGGAAACAAAAGATATGCTGAATGAAGGCGAAAAAATGGCCCAAGGCACAACGGTAAATGAGGATGAAGTTGCATTCTTCGCCCGCATCGCCGACAGCTGGTGGGACCCCAAGGGCCCGTTCAAGCCGCTTCATATCCTCAATCCCACGCGCCTTGGCTTCATTCGGCAGGAAGTGGAAGCACACTTCGGCCTTGAGAAGGGCCTTGCAAAACCATACGCGGGCCTGCGTTTCCTGGATATCGGCTGTGGTGGCGGGCTGGTGAGCGAACCGGTCGCGCGGCTGGGTGCTGACCTTGTCTCCGTCGACGCCGCCGAGAAAAATATCAAGACCGCGAGCCTGCATGCGCGCGGGAGCGGGCTTAAGATCGATTTCCGCAACACCACCGCCGAAGCATTGGTGGACGAAGGCGAGAAATTCGACGTCATCATCAACATGGAAGTGGTGGAACATGTGGCAGACGTGGACGCCTACCTTGGCGCCTGCGCGAGCCTCCTCAAGCCCGGTGGCTTGATGCTGCTCTCCACCCTCAACCGCACCGCCAAGGCCTATCTGTTTGCAATTGTGGGTGCTGAGCATGTGCTGCGCTGGCTGCCCGTAGGTGCGCATGACTGGAACAAGTTCCTGAAGCCCGAAGAACTGGCCAGCGCGTGCAAACGCGCGGGACTTGAGGCAAGTGCGCCTACCGGCTTTGTCTTCAATCCGCTGACACAGAAGTGGCGGCTGTCCGACCGGGATGTCGCGGTCAACTACGCCATGACAGCAACCGCACCCTGACAGGTACGGTTGCCGCCGCCGCTCGCGCTAGGCTGTTTTTTTCCTGCCCGCACCCCACGCCGCCAGCATACAGCAGGCGATCAGGACGGCGCTTGTAATAATACTGTTCTCGGGCCCATCCGACCCGCCGGTCAGCCATTCGGGGGCACCTTCCCGCATCATCAGGTCAACCCACAACGGTTTGACATCAAGGGCAATGCCCGTCGTCGGCAGGCCAAACCAAGTGATGAAAGACCAGTTCCAGGCCGCGTGCCACGCAGCTGCACCCCAGATGGTTTTTTGCCGAACTACGAGGAGGCTTGTGAAAATGGAGAATGTCATGGTCATCGTCGCAAAAATGGCGAACGGCAACGGCTCAAAAGCGGCTTCAAAGTCCACATGCATCAAGGTGAACAGCGCCCCGTTACCAAGAATGCCGGCCCAGATGCCGAAACGCTCTGCAAGCCGGGACAGCATCCAGCCCCTGAAGAAAAACTCCTCGACACTGGACTGCACGATGAATGAGAAGCACAGAAGCACGATCGGGATATAGCTGACCTGTGCAAAATCCTGCGGGCTTTCCATTCTGTAGCCGCCCACGGCCCATACCCCGAGCACGGAGATGGCGGCCATGGCGAGGCCATAGACATACCCCTTTGAGAAATGCCCTTTTGCCGTGGGCACAAATGCGATTCCGATACTGGCAAGGCCGCGGCGTTCAAAATACCGCACCCATAGGCCCAAAAGCACAAATCCGGTCGCGAAGGAGGCCACCAGAAAATAAAGGATGGTTGGATAGGTCTCGACTGTTTCGGCATTCAGCATGTTGGCCCACCGCGCGGGCAGCAATGCCATAATTTGCCCACCGATCAGGAAGACTGGCAACAGGATGGGAATGGCCCAGAACCAGGTTCTGCGGCTGTTTTCGGCTTTATCGGAAAAGAATGTAGTTATCATATTTGCTCACTCTCGCTGTTACGCCCGTCTGTACGCGGGCTATAGCTGCGAGCTAACAGCACTGCATGCTGTGTGCATATCAAAATCTTGCTGAAATGATCACAGGTCCTGTATCGTGGTAAGACTTTGTATATCCGGGGCCTAACAGCACACCAATATGGACCGCGCGCCACTCATCAGCGTGAATGCCGAAATGACCGGGCAGTATGACCTGCGCCGCGAGGTTGCCGTTGCTCAGTGGTCTATTGACCGGAACCGGGTGGCATACCAGAAACCAGACAGCCATACCCTCAGCCTCTATCTGGCAGGCGGTGACACAAGTTACCGTGAGGACCTTCGCGACCGAAAAGGCCGTGCGGGTATCCTTTCCCTGATGCCGGAGGGACATCTGTCGCGCTGGGAAATTGGCGGGCGCATCGACTTCGCCCATCTTTATTTCTCTGACCGGGTACTGAAGCAGTTTGCCAGCGACCATTTTGATCGCGATGTGCGGCTTTTTGAATTGATGGACCTCACGTATCAGGACGACCCTGAACTGCGCCACCTGATGCAAAGCTATATCCAGAATTGCCAAGACAGCGCGGGAAGGCCGAGCCTCTTAGGTGAGCAGCTGTTCTACCAGATCCTTGCGCACCTGCTGGCCAACTACAACAGCTTCAACATTGCCACTAACCCGATCCGTGGCGGGCTTTCACTCAAGCATGCAAGATTGATCCGTGCGGTCATTCAAGACCAGCTTGCCACGCCGCTCAGCATTGCAGGGCTGGCGTCCCTTGTGGGCCTCAGCCCATTTCATTTTGCGCGTCAGTTCAAGGAAAGTTTTGGTGAAGCGCCTGCACAATACATCTGCCGCAAGCGGGTTGAAGCTGTGAAGGACCTGATCTCAAGCGATCAATCGCTGGCCGATATCGCGGCCCAAACCGGTTTTGCCCAGCAAAGCCATATGACCCAACAGTTCAAGCGGCATACCGGGCTCACACCCGCCGCCTACCGTCGCCTCGTATCCGCTTAGGCGTCCTTGCGGCCATTGCCGGGGAGTGGCAGGATTTCAATGCCTTCCTCGATGAGGGCTTTGGTTTCCTCGAGGGTGCTTTCGCCGTAGATGCCCCGGTCATCCGCTTCGCCATAATGGATTTTACGCGCTTCCTCGGCAAACTGGTCGCCGACATAGTCGCAGTTTTTCTCCACATGGCTCCTGAGTTTCGCGAAAACCTGCTGTGCCTCGGCCACCAGCTCGTTCAGCTTGGCATCGTCCTTGCCCCTGACCATGGGTGCGCTCTCGACACGTGTGTTGCCCTTGGCGGCCACGTTCGGTGCCATTGGGGCCTTGGTGATATCCGTGGCACCGCAATAAGGACATTCCACAATGCCCGCCTTCAGTTGCTCCTCGTAGGCGGAGGAAGACTTGAACCAGGCTTCGAAGCGGTGGTTTTCAGGGCACTTGAGGTCGAAAACAATCATGAAACTTCACTGACTTTCAGGTCAAAGGTGCGGGTGTGCGTAAGTGACGGGATTTTCTGCCGCGCTTCCGCGACTTTTGCAAGGTCGATATCACAATAGGAAACCCCAACCGCTGTGCCGCCATCCACCAGCACTTCACCCCATGGGCTGATGCCAAGGCTGTGGCCATATGTATCGCGGCCGGTGGCGTGGTGACCGGTTTGCGCAGCCGCCAGCACAAAGGAGCCTGTTTCAATCGCCCGCGCGCGCTGAAGCGTATGCCAGTGCGCCTCGCCCGTCGGCTTGGTGAACGCAGCTGGGATCAGCATGATATTCGCGCCCGCATCCGCCATCGCGCGGTACAGGTAGGGGAAGCGCAAATCGTAACACACACTGATACCGAACGTGCCAATGGGTGTTTTCACCACATGGGCTTCCGTCCCCGGTTTATAAAGCGTGCTCTCGCGGTAGACCTCACCGCCTCCCAGGTCCACATCGAACATATGCATCTTGTCGTAGCTCGCAGCAATCTCACCTGACGGCGCAATCAGGTGCGCGCGGTTCGCGAGCCTGTCTTCTGCCACCTTGGTGATGAGCGAACCAATATGCAGCCAGACGCCAAGCTCCGCCGCCAACTCGCGAAAGCGGGCAAGGCCGGGGTCCTCATCCTGGTAGAAGACCTTATCCATCACCACCTTGCGGTTCATTTCCATCAGGTGGGTAGTCTCAGGCGTGGTAACAAAATCAGCACCGCCTGATGCGGCCTCACGGATCAGCGCTTCCGCTGCATCCACCGCGGGCAGCACTTCATTACCGGTATTAAGCTGAATGAGGGCGGCGCGCATCACGGTCTATTTCGCGAGGAGGGGGTCGAGCTTGCCGCGGGCATCAAGCGCATAAAGGTCGTCGCAGCCGCCCACATGGGTATCGCCCACCCAGATTTGCGGCACGGTGTTCACACCACCCGCTTTTTCGCGCATCTCGCGGCGGGCCTGCGGGTTCATGTCCACACTGATTTCACGGAAGGCAACACCCTTCTGCTGCAACAGCGCCTTCGCGCGGTAGCAGTAAGGGCACATGCCTGAACTATACATAACAACATTGGCCACGGGTCGGGCTCCTATATTCATTTGCGCCATATGTAGTGCAATTTGCCCTTTTGTTAAAGGGAAAGGCAGCGTTGCACTATACGCATAGCTCAGCCTGACGGACCTTTGACGCGCGCAAATGCGGCGAGCCCGACCTCGCCCGCGCCTGCCTGTTTCAGTGCGGAGGCACAGGCAGACGCTGTCGCGCCGGTTGTCAGCACATCATCCACCAGAAGGATACGCTTGCCGTGGACATCGCCCGTCACCGCAAACGCGCCCTTTACATTCCGCTTGCGCCCCTTCCGCGAAAGCTGGCCCTGGCTTGGTGTCGCACGTTTCCGCTCGAGACTGAAACAATCAAGCGGGATACCAAGGTGCCGCGACATCGCCTTGCCGAGAAGTTGGGACTGATTGAAACGCCGGGAAAACAGGCGCCGCGGGTGCAGGGGCACCGGCATAATCACATCCATGCGCGGCATAGCCGCCACGGCACCGGCCATCATGCGACCAATGGCTGGCACACCCGCCCCTTCCCCGCTGTATTTGAGATGCAGGATAAGCGATTTTGCCTCATCCTCATAAATCACCGCGGCGCGCGCCCAATCAAACGCCGGCTCGCTGCGCAGGCAGGCACCGCATTCGGCGTCCATCAACTCACCAACCTCAAAGGGAATACCACAGCGTACGCAATGAGGGGGTGTGATCATGCGCAGCTTACCCCAACACGCACCGCATAGGTGGCCGTCCGCATCGATACGGTCACCACAGCGCGGGCAGCGGGGCGGCAGAACAAAATCCAGCACGCCACTCGCAGCACGTTTGATATGAGGCGCAATCATTCGCATGAAAAAGACCCTAGCAAGTGACGATTGAGAACGCCATATGGCAGCGTAGATGTTGCAAGGCCCGCCCGCCTCGCCTATGGAGACACCATGACAAGCCCGCAAAGACCTGATGCCCTGTTTGATATGACTGCCGTTGCCCGCAATACGGCGCGGGGCCGCGCCATGGGTAGCACATTCGACTTCCTGCGCGAGGAGGTGGCGGACCGCATGCGCGACCGGCTTATGGATATCAACCGGCAATTTGACAGCATCCTCGATATTGGTGGGCGGAGCTTTATGACGGGTGCAAAAGCTGTGGGCTTACCGGCGGACGATGCGGCGCTCGACACTGAGCCCAAGAGCCATGACCTTGTCATCTCCAACCTCAGCCTGCACTGGGTCAATGACCTGCCGGGCCTGATGGTGCAAGCCAACCATGCGCTGCGCCCCGACGGGCTTTTCATGGCCTCGCTTTTTGGTGGCGACACCTTGCATGAACTGCGGCATGCCCTGATCGCGGCGGAAGCTGAGGTAACGGGTGGCGCCAACGCCCGCGTCATCCCGTTCGCGGACGTGCGTGACCTTGGCAGCCTATTGCAGCGCGCCGGGTTTGCCCTTCCAGTCACGGATATGGACAGCATCACGGTGACCTATGAACACCCGCTCAAGCTGATGCAGGAACTCAGGGGTATGGGTGAAGCCAACGCCATGACCACGCGCAGCCGCACCTTCCTGCGCCGCGATGTGCTGATGCGTGCCTGTGATATTTATGCCGCCAAATTCGCCGGTCCAGACGGGCGTGTACCTGCCACGTTCCACGTCATGTATATGACCGGCTGGCATCCACATGAAAGCCAGCAGAAGCCACTCCGTCCCGGCAGCGGAAAGATCAACCTCGCCGACGCACTCAAGGCCGGGAAGCCACCAAAAGCGGAATGATCAGGACAATCTGACCTTCAGTTCCGGCCAGCGAGAGAGCCAACCTTTTTCCTGAAGTCGTCTTTGAAAAATCCCCACATCGCGCTTTAGGATTGCCGGTGTCGGCCTCAGCACATGGTCAAAAAGATCATCAAGGCCGAACGGGGCCACCACTTCAAGCGCGCCGCCTTTGTGTTGGCGAACGGCCACAGCCGTTGCTGTCTCCGGCCAATGGGATAGTGCTTCGGCAACATCGGCATATCGCCTGTCGCCCGCACTCATGTGCATGCGCGCCTGATTGCGCACCTGCCACACATAGCGCGGCATGGTGCGCGTCAACACGCCTTCAAAACGCGCCTCTGTCTCGGGGCGAAGGTCCTGACGGTCGAAATATACCACATCCACATCCGTGCGAGCACAGTCCGGCGTCCGGCCATAATGTCGGTCCCAGATGAGGTTGCGGATAAGCCCCGCCGAAACGTAAGCGCCTTGTGGTGCTCGGTCTCTAACCACCTCAAGAATTTGCATAACAGTGGGATCAGCGAGAAGGATTTCCCGCAGGCGGTCCGTGCTCAAAAGAAGTCCCGCAGCATGGCGACAAGGGGAATATCCGCAGGCGGCATTTCATATTGCCCAAGATCGCGGATTTTCACCCATTTGGTGCGCTGGCCTTCAAGGCCTTGCACATATCCTTCCCACTTTCTGCACACAAAAAGCGGCATCAGCAGGTGAAATTTCTCATAGGAATGGGAAGCAAAAGCAAAGGGTGCGAGGCAGGCTGCGGTGATGTCGATTCCCAGCTCCTCCTTACATTCGCGGATGAGCGCGGCCTCGGGGATCTCGCCCTCCTCGACCTTGCCGCCGGGGAATTCCCACATGCCAGCCATGGACTTGCCTTGAGGCCGTTCGGCAATCAGCACATGCCCATCGATATCGATAAGCGCGATTGCGGCCACCAGCACAGTCGGCAGGCCCGCATCAACTTTCACATTGGGTTCTGGACAATCCATCATGGCTCAACGCGTAGCGCCAGTTTTAGTCAAATTCAAGCTTTAACCGACTGTTTACGCATCGCGCGCAGGGTGGGACATTGGCAGCTGGGCATGAGCGGAGAAATGCACATGAAACTGGGTATTTGGTGGCGGCGCACATGGGGTTCTCCCCCGGCGCTCGGGAAACTTTTTGGCGACCGGAGCGGGGCTACGGCCGTTGAATATTGCCTGATTGGCGCCCTGATTGCGGCAGGTCTCGCAGCAGGCATCGGCACCTTGGCGGATTCGGTTCTGGAAATCTTCGATCTACTTGGTACCGAAGTCGATACAGCGGGCGACGAAGGTTAAGCGGCGTTAGCTGAACGCCGCTTCACGGTAGAGATCGTCAGCATGCTGACGGCGCGCCCGAACTTTTTTCTCATCCGTATGCTCGAGACGGTCGTTGATCACACGGCGTGCGCGCGTCACTTCGCGCTGCATATACTCAAGCTCGGCCAATTTTTCCGGGCTTTCGTCGTTATACCGGCCCAGCGCCTCAGCAAGTGCGCTATCAAGCTCGTTCAAGAACTTCAGTTGCAGTTCCAGGTTTACAGTTGGCATCTTTCTTCTCCGGCAACATGCTACTCAGCAATACCCCGGTCACGTCCATGCATAGCGCATGCCAACAATAAATCTCTTTATTTTCAAATACTTGAATGGAAAAACAAAAAGGCCCGGCAGCTTTGTCCGGGCCTTTTTATTAGTGGTGGGCAGCTTTCGCCTAGCTGCGGTAATCCGCGTTGATGCGGATGTAATCGTAGGTCAGGTCGCAGGTCCAGACTGTTGCTGTCCCCTCACCCACACCCACGTCAATGCGGATGTCGATTTCCTGGCCTTTCATGTGCGCCGCGGCATCCGGCTCATGATAGCGCGGGTGCACTGCACCCTTGTGCGCCACATGTTGGCCGCCAATCCAGATTTGTAGCTTGTCCCGCTCTGCTGCCTCACCGGATTTGCCGACTGCAGCCACAAGGCGGCCCCAGTTGGCGTCCTCGCCCGCAATAGCGGTTTTCACCAGCGGGCTGTTGGCCACGGACTTGCCGATGATGCGCGCGGCTTCATTGCTTTCAGCACCTTCAATGGTGATGGACACGAACTTCGTTGCCCCTTCACCGTCGCGCACAATCTGCTGCGCGAGGTCAGTCATCACTTCCTCGAACTTCGCGCGGAAATCCGCGATACGCGGGTCGTCCGGGTCATCGATCGGGTCATAGGTCGCGCCCGCACCTGTCGCAACGGCGATGCAGGTGTCGTTGGTGGACGTGTCACCGTCCACCGTAATGCTGTTGAAGCTGCGGTCGGTCGTCTCACTGAGGATTTTCTGCAGGCAGTTGTGGGTCACAGCCGCATTCGTGAAAATGAAGCCGAGCATGGTGGCCATGTCCGGCGCAATCATGCCCGAACCCTTGGCGATGCCCGAGATGACAACCGGACGGCCCTCAACGGTTGCCACACGGCAGCAGCCCTTGGGGTAGGTGTCGGTGGTCATGATAGCGCCCGCGGCTTCCCGCCACATGGCGCCAGACATGCCGTCATAGATGCGGCCGAGCGGCTTCTCAAACAGATCACCGTTAAGGGGCACACCAATCACGCCGGTGGAGCACAGCAGCACTTCCTCAGGCTGGCACCCGACAATCTTCGATGCAACTTCCGCCGATTTGGTTGCGGCTTTCATGCCTTTGTCGCCAGTAAAGGCGTTTGCGTTGCCGGCGTTGACCACAAGCGCATGTGCCTTGCCACCGGTTTTCTTGAGCGCAGCGCGGCACCAGTCCACAGGAGCGGCCGGCGCTTTGGAGCGCGTGAACACGCCAGCAGCCACCGCGCCTTCCTTGAAGACGGCGAACAGGAGGTCGGGTCGTTCCCGCTTTCGGAATCCCGCATGCATTGCTCCCATCTCGACACCGGGTACGGGCAGGAGATTCGGGAAATTAGCAGGTGCCAGTGGGGAAATTTTAGACTCGGCCATAAGTGTCATCCGTCCTATGAAAAATGAGCGGGCATAATGCCTTGATAATGTGACAAGAGCAAGATTTCGCCTCTCATTTTGGTCATTTGGACGCAGAGTTGGCCAGCCCAGTTGACAGATGGCGGGCAGATACTTATCTGTGCCTGCAATCCTGTAGTGACAAACTGCATATATTAATAAAGTCACCTATTAGCTGTTTTGCGGATCATTTTTTGCGGTCTGCCATGAGAACGACACCGCGTGACGACCAAGGGCAGGCCAGGGAAACATTATGCTGGGACTAAATACACTCGCCAAAAAAATCTTCGGTTCGGCGAACGACAGGTACCTCAACAAGCTGAAGCCGAAGGTCGAAGCGATCAATGCGCTTGAGGCCGAGTACGAAAAGCTTTCGGACGATGAGCTGAAAGCCAAAACACAGGAATTCCGCGACCGCCTAGAAGGTGGTGCGACGGTTGACGACCTGCTGACCGAAGCCTTTGCTGTTGTGCGCGAAGCCTCCAAACGGGTGCTTGGTCTGCGTCACTATGACGTGCAGCTTATTGGCGGCATGGTCCTGCATGACAACAGCATTGCAGAGATGAAAACCGGTGAGGGTAAAACCCTCGTGGCGACCCTGTCGGCATACCTCAACGCGCTGCCCGGCAAAGGCGTGCATGTGGTCACCGTAAACGACTATCTGGCCGAGCGTGACGCCGCGACCATGGGCAAGCTGTACGGCTTCCTTGGCCTCACCACGGGTGTGGTTGTTCCGGGCAAATATGACCAGGAACGCCGCGACGCTTACGCCTGCGACATCACCTACGGCACCAACAACGAACTGGGCTTCGATTACCTGCGCGACAACATGAAGTCGCACCGCGACGAGATGGTCCAGCGAGAATTTCACTATGCCATCGTCGACGAAGTGGATTCGATCCTCGTCGACGAAGCACGTACACCGCTGATCATCTCCGGCCCAACCGACGACAAGTCTGAGCTTTATATCGCGATCGACCAGATCATCGCGCAGCTCTCCGCCGAAGATTATGAGAAAGATGAAAAAGCCCGCCATGTGTCCCTCACCGAAGACGGCACCGAGAAGGTAGAGCAAATCCTCAAAGATGCGGGCCTGTTGCAGGGCGACGACCTGTACGACTATGAGAACACCGCTATCGTGCACCACGTGGACCAGGCGCTTAAGGCGCACACCATGTTCGAGCGCGACACGGACTATATCGTCAAAGGCGGCAAGGTTATCATCATTGACGAGTTCACGGGCCGTATGATGGAAGGCCGCCGGTACTCGGGTGGCCTGCACCAGGCGCTTGAAGCCAAGGAAGGCGTCGAGATCCAGCCGGAGAACCAGACGCTGGCGTCCATCACGTTCCAGAACTATTTCCGTATGTACCCCAAGCTTGCGGGCATGACCGGTACGGCTGCTACCGAGGCTGAAGAATTTGGCGACATCTACGGCCTCGGCGTTGTGGAAATCCCAACCAACGTTCCGGTGACACGCGTTGATGAGCACGATGAGTTTTACCGTACGGCCAAGGAAAAATTCGACGCCATTGTCAAAGATATCGATGAAGCGCAGAAAAAAGGCCAACCGGTTCTTGTCGGCACAGTGTCGATCGAGAAGTCCGAGACCCTGTCCGCTTTCCTCAAAAACAAGAAGATCAAACACCAGGTGCTGAACGCCCGCTTCCACGAACAGGAAGCGTCGATCGTCGCACAAGCCGGTCGCCTTGGTGCTGTTACTATCGCCACCAACATGGCGGGCCGTGGTACTGATATTCAGCTTGGCGGTAACGCTGAGATGCGGATTGAGGAAGAAACCGCGGGCCTTGAAGACGCGGCTGAGATCAAGAAGATCACCGACCGCATCAAGGCTGAAGTCGCGGAAGAGAAGAAAAAGGTGATTGAGGCCGGTGGCCTTTATATCATCGCGACCGAGCGTCACGAAAGCCGCCGGATCGATAACCAGCTGCGTGGCCGCTCCGGCCGTCAGGGTGACCCGGGTCGTTCCAAGTTCTTCCTGTCGCTGCAGGACGACCTGATGCGCATCTTCGGCCCCGAGCGCATGGACAGCATGCTGGTCCGCCTCGGCATCGAAGAGGGTGAAGCCATCATCCACCCTTGGATCAACAAGGCGATTGAAAAAGCCCAGCAGAAGGTGGAAGCGCGCAACTACGATATCCGGAAAAACCTCGTCAAGTTTGACGACGTGATGAACGACCAGCGCCGCGTGATCTACGAACAACGCCGCGAGATCATGGACGCCGACGAGGTCGCCGAGACCATCAAGGACATGCGCGCGGACGTTGTGCACCATATTGTCGAGAAAGCCATTCCACCAAAATCCTACCCTGAACAGTGGGACCTCGACGGTCTGCAGTCTGACGTACAGAATTACCTCGGCCTCGGTGTCGACGTGCATGCATGGGCAAATGAGGAAGGTGTGGACGACAACGCCATCATCGAACGCCTTGAAGATGCGTCCGACAAGATGATGGCAGCGAAAGTCGCGAAATACGGCCCGGAATTCTGGCGTGGTATTGAGAAGAGCCTGCTCCTGCAAGTGGTTGACCAGGAATGGAAAGACCACCTGCAGAACCTTGACCACCTGCGTCAGGGCGTGAGCCTGCGTGCTTACGGCCAACGTGACCCGCTCAATGAATACAAGACCGAGGCTTTCTCGCTTTTCGAGTCCATGCTTTACCACATGCGCGAGCACGTGACGCAGCTTCTGTGCCGCATTGAGCTCGCACCGCAATTGGACCCAGCGGAACTGGAACCCAAAAGCCCAAAGATCTTCCATGAAAGCCACCCGGCACCGGAAGGTGCTGTAGGCGGCGGCAGCAGCCAGGGTGGTTTTGACCCCAACGACACCAGCACATGGGGTGAAGTACCGCGCAACGCGCCCTGCCCTTGTGGCTCTGGCGAGAAGTTCAAGCATTGCCACGGCGACGTGCGTTCATCCGGCATGCCGGCTGCGGCAGCAGCGGCCCAGCCCGCCCGCAATCCGCTTGAGGGTGTCGGCCGCAATGACGCCTGCCCTTGCGGGTCTGGCAAGAAGTTCAAACACTGCCACGGCCAGCTTTAGGCGACTGGCTGGCGAATCACGAAAGCCCGCGATCCTTTTCGCGGGCTTTTTTGTTGGGAAAATCGTCCACATTTCTGTGTAATAGGTACAAAGACGGTGGCCATCACACCATCAAGACGGAACAGAATGGCAGATTTCTGCCATTTTCAGCACGCCCCTTCATGAACGCCATGTGAACGGCGGCCTCAGCTTTGCGTCAGCCTTCCTCAGCTAATGTTGCATCATCAACAGCGGAGGAATGAGAAATGAAAACGTTCAACACCAAACTGCGCACTTTGGCCACTGGGGCAACCTTGGCGCTGCTTGCGACTGGTACCGCACTGGCCGACCCGTCCTACTACGGCAACGGCTACAAGGGTGGCAGCTACGTACGCTCGACCGAATTTCGTTTCGACAATCCGGTAAAGATCTTTGTGAACGTAGACATCCGCGACCGCAGCAGCCGCCGGGAAGACCGGTTTGAAACGGTGACCGAACAATCGATGCGCGCGAATATGCCAAACTATATCCGTATCGTGGATAATCCACGCTACGCCGACATCGTGATTGATGTGCGTGAGGAGGACTATGACCTCGACCGCCGCATTGTCGACCGTGACCGTGAAGGCGACCGTTATAACCGCATCAATATGCACGCGATCAACCACTGTGGTCCGGCTTACAAAGCGTCCTACACCGTGGTCAAGGAGCGCCTCGACACCAAAGCACGCTATACGGTGCATGTGACCACCGAAGGTGTTGGCCGCGAGCGCGAACGTATCACTGCCCGTGCCGATAGCTACCTGACATACGGTGAAGATCTTCGTGCGCACAACCGCTGCGGTGCCGAGCCAACGAACCGGTTCCCGAACCAGCACGTGGCTGCCCTGTTTGAGAATGCTTCTGGTGCAGGTTTCAATCGTGTCACGAACCAGATCCGCCGCGAAACCGCCGCCGACCTTGGCCGCAAGCTCGCCGGTGAGATCCGCAGCAATGTTGACGACTATTACGCTTCTCTGGCCGTGCGTTACGCCCATGGTGGCCACTATGGCAACCCGGGCAAAGGCCACGGCAAGCACAAGATGTCCCACGGCCGGTGGGACTAGTGAACACCAGGTCCGCGCCCTTGCCCCTGAGACCCTGGGCGCAGACACCAGGCCGGTTACTCCTCCTCGCTAGCTAACCGGCCTGGCGGTGTTCCACCTCAAGCACCCGAGCCTCCCTCTCGGGTGCTTTTCTTATGAAAAAGGCCCCGCACCATTTGCTGGTGCGGGGCCTTCCTATTCGGCTCCCTGTGCCGATCTGAACCTTTGGGAACTGCGTTAGTTGAACGCTTCGTCCCACGAACCCTGTGTCGCCGCTTTCGAGTATTCCGTTGCACGGTTCTCGAAAAAGTTGGTGTGCTCAACAGCGTTCAGCATGCTGTCGAGCCACGGCAGCGGGTTCTTGTCGATGTCGTAAAGCTCATCAAGGTCAAGCTGGTCAAGGCGGCGGTTCGCGATATAGCGAATATATTGTTTCACTTCCGCAGCTGTGAGGCCTTCAACCGCCCCCATGCCGAAGGCAAGGTCGATGAACGCGTCTTCATGCTCCACAATTGTACGGCACGCTTCGGTAATCTGCGACTTGAGGTCGTCATCCCAGATTTCCGAGTTTTCGCTTACGAAGGTTTTAAAGAGCTTGATGATGCTCTCACAGTGCAGCGTCTCATCGCGCACCGACCAGCTGATGATCTGGCCCATGCCCTTCATTTTGTTGAAGCGCGGGAAGTTGAGCAGCATGGCGAAAGAAGCGAACAGTTGCAGGCCTTCGGTAAACGCGCCAAATACGGCCAGCGTCAGCGCGATAGCCTTGTGGTCGTTCACATTGAACTGCTGCATATAATCATATTTGTCCTTCATCTCCTTATAGTGGAGGAAGGCGGAATATTCAGCTTCCGGCATGCCGAGCGTGTCAAGCAAGTGGCTATAGGCGGCAATGTGAACCGTCTCGATGTTCGAGAAGGCTGCCAGCATCATCTGCACCTCAGTGGGTTTGAACACCTTGGTGTAATGCTTCATGTAGCAGTTGTTCACCTCAATGTCCGACTGGGTGAAGAAGCGGAAAATCTGCGTCAGCAGGTTTTTCTCACCGTCCGTCAGTTTGCGCGCCCAGTCGCGCACGTCTTCCGCGAGGGGCACCTCTTCCGGCAGCCAGTGAATCTGTTGCTGCGTCAGCCAAGCCTCATAGGCCCACGGATAACGGAAGGGTTTGTAAACATGACGTTCTTCCATCAGGCCCGAAAGCTGCTTTTCACCGGTGTCGGCCATTTTGCCCCTGTCTCCCACGCGTAAATATTGCTGATTTCCGGCGCCCAAGCCCGCCGGCGAAGCGGCAGTATAACCCTTCAGCTTGTAGGAGCAAACTCAGAATGTACTAGATTTAGTATAAAAAGCGCTTGCCAAGAATTTCCATAGAATGCCCGTTCGCGTGAATCGCCAGCTTCGCTCATACCACGTTTTTTTTTGTGACGAGAACGTGATCTGACCCATTTTTGAATTTCCAACGTAATATGATAAGCATTCTTAACTAGCCAGCATAACAGGGGGTACGCGGTGCAAACGACCGAAGTGGAGACCCATGAAGGGTCGAAAAGCAAAGTCAGGACATTGGGGCGCGTGACCACCCTCCTCTTCAGCGTGCTCATTCTGGTGGGTGCCGCTTTTCTCATTGTGCTCATCAATAGTACCGAACCCAAAGCGGAACGTGAGGCCGCAACCCGCGAAACAGCCATGCTTGTGGACGTCACAGCGGTAACCCAAGCTACCCACCGCCCCATCATCAGCGGGCTCGGCACCGTTGAAGCCGCGCAGGACATCGCACTCATGCCGCGTGTTGCAGGGCGTGTTTCCAGCATATCAGAGCATTTCATCCCCGGCGGCTTTGTGCAGGCTGGCGAGACACTGCTCACCCTCGATCCCGCAGACTATGAAAATATGGTAGCCCAGCGCGAAAGCATGGTCGAGCAAGCGGAGAGCGATCTGGCGGTTGAGCGCGGCAGGCGCGATGTCGCCCGGCGCGATTTTGAAATCCTTGGCAAGGATATGGACGACAAAAATCCCTCGCTCGCACTCAGAAAACCGCAGTTCGAAGCGGCAAAAGCAGCACTCAAGTCAGCTGAGGCCATGCTTTCCCAAGCCAAGCTGGATCTCGCTCGCACGAAGGTTACTGCCCCCTTTCATGCGCAGGTCCTCTCGCGCAACGCCAATATAGGCTCAGAGGTAAGTACCAGCACCACCCTTGCTCGCCTCATCGGCGTAGATGAATACCATGTTGTGATGAGCGTTCCGCTCGCAAAACTTTCCCAAATAGCCATTCCCCGTCCAGGGGAACCGGGCGCTGCAGTGAAACTGCGGGACCGCGCAGGTTGGCCTGAAGGCACTCACCGCACGGGCAATATCCTGAGCCTCATTGGAGCAATCGACGGCGATACTCGTCTTGCCCGCGTTCTGGTTAGTGTGAAGGACCCTTTGGCATTGGAACAGCCGGAGGGCACGCCTGTACTTCTTGTCGGCTCCATCCTGTTTGGTGAAATAGAGGGCCGCGCGCTTGAAAATATTATACGCATCCGGCGCGAACACCTGCGCCAGGGCGACACCGTATGGGTTATGCAGGGCGATAAGCTGGATATCCGCGACGTGACGGTTGCCTTCGGCGATAGCGAGTTCGCCTATATCTCAGACGGGCTTGCACATGGCGAAATGATCGTTACCAGCACCCTCGCAACCGTGGCCGACGGTGCGCCGCTGCGCACAGGCGCAGTCGCGAACGACGGTTAGGGCGCAAACATGGCAGATTTTGAACGCGACCCTGCCCTGGAGAAGGGCCCGATAGCCTGGATGGCCAATAATGCCATCGCCGCAAACCTTGCGATGATGGTGCTTTTCATTGGCGGCATATGGTCTGCCCTCAATATTCAGAAGGAAGTCTTCCCACAGTTCGAGCTTGATATCGTCAATGTGGACGTGTCCTACCCTGGGGCCGCGCCGAGCGAGGTGGAAAGCGGTATCCTGCAGCCCATTGAGGAAGCGGTGCGGCAAGTGGAAGGCATCCGCGAGATTACCTCTGAGGCGCGTGAAGGCAGCGCCAGTGTCGAGATTGAGTTTGTCGCGGGCACTGACCGCATGAAGGCCTTCCAGGATGTGGATCAGGCCATCGCCCGCATCCGCACCTTCCCTGAGGAAGCCGACCGGCCAGAGGTGGAATTGCAGGGCCGACAGCAGGAAGCCATGCAGCTTGGCCTTTATGGCCCGGTGGATACCTGGACCCTGAGGAAACTGTCTGAACAGCTGCGCGACCACCTGCTGAGCGACCCGAACATCACGCAGGTCGAGCTTGGCAACGTGCCGGACTATATCACCCATGTGGAAATTCCGACCGAGGTGCTGCGCACCTATGGCCTGACGCTCCCCGAGGTCGCAAACATCATTGAAGCATCAAGCCAGGATATTCCGGCGGGCGCCATCAACAGCCATGACGGGGTGATCCTTCTGCGCCTGCAGGAACGTAAGGTATGGGCGGAAGAGTTCGCGAATATCGAGATTGTCGCGAACGCAAGCGGCGCGACGGTGCGCCTCTCTGACATCGCCACCATCACTGACGGGTTCGAGGAAGGCAACTTCCATAGCCGCTTCAATGGTGTGCCCTCGGTCGAGCTTGAGGTGTTCCGCACCGGTACACAGTCCCCGCTTGAGATTGAAGAAGCGGTATACCGCGTGATGGCGGAGTATGAGCGCTCATTACCGCCCGGCGTGGTGTGGCGCATCGACAGCAACAACGCTGAGGAATACCGCGACAGGCTTTACCTGCTGCTTGAAAACGGTGCACTATCCGTTGTTATCGTACTGGCGATCCTGTCGCTGTTCCTCGCCATCCGCCTCGCCTTCTGGGTGATGATGGGCATGGCTGTTTCCTTCATCGGCGGCATCCTGTTCCTTGGGCCCCTTGGGGTCAGCATCAATATGATCTCGATGTTTGGCTTTCTCGTCGCCCTCGGCATCGTGGTGGATGACGCCATCGTGGTCGGTGAAAACACCTTTGAGGCACGCAAGAAATACCAGAACCCGCTGACCGCAGCGATTGTGGGCGCGCGCAGTATTGCGGCCCCCGTCACCTTCTCCATCCTCAGTAACGTAATCGCCTTCATCCCGCTTCTATTCATCCCGGGCGAGACTGGCAAATTCTGGTGGCCGTTGCCGGTGGTGGTGATGACCGTGCTGATCATCTCGCTCCTTGAAGCGCTGTTTATCCTGCCGTCCCACCTCGCCCACGTTGAACGCGGCGAAGGAGGCAACCCAGTGTTCCGCTGGATCAAGGACCGGCAAACCGCGTTTGCTAACCACTTCGACCGCTTTGTGCGCACGCACTACAGCCGCGTGCTCGATATGTGCTTGCGCAACCGCTATGTAACCATCACCGCAGCTATCGCGCTGCTTGCCGTTGCCGGCAGTTACGCGCGCAGCGACCATATGGGCATGGTCATGATGCCCGAAGTATCAGCGGACGAGATCGAGGCTGGCGTGCGCCTGCCGGTTGGCACCACGCCGGAGCAGGCCGGCAAAATGGCACTCGCCATCACCGAGGCCACCCGGCAGATGTATGAGGAACATGACCTCCACCTCGCAGCAGAGGGCATCAAGACCAATGTACGCGGGCAGAACTTCCTCGATATCGAGATTGTCATGCGCCCACCCAATGAGCGCAGCATGACTGCCAAGGAGCTGATCCAGCTATGGCGGGATGAGCTTGGCGATATTCAGGGTGTCGACCAGATTACCTTCGAGGCCGAGCGCGGCCCCGGTGGCTGGCAACAGGATATCAGCATCGACCTCAGCCACACGGATATCGATGTGTTGGCCGAGGCTAGCCAAGCCCTGATGGCAACCATGCGCAGCTTTGAAGGCGCGGCGGATGTGAATGATAATTACGACGCCGGCAACAAACGCATCGACTTCCGCCTGCGCCCCGAGGGCCGCGCCCTTGGCTTGACGCCTGAGGATGTGGGTGACCAGCTGCGCGGTGCCTTCTTTGGCGCACTCGCCATCCGCCAGCTCCGCGGCACCAACGAGACCGAAGTGCGGGTAAAGTTGCCCGAGAGCGAACGGTCTGATCTCGCCAGCTTGGAGAACTTCGTCATCCGCACGCCGGACGGCATTGAAGTGCCCATTCTGGACGTGACCGAGTTTGAATATACGGAAGCCTTCAGCTCCATCACCCGCCGGAACGGGCGGCGTGTGGTGACGGTCTCGGCCGACATAGAGCCCAAACGCCGTGTAGTGCAGGTGGTAACGGCCCTGACGGAAGATGTCATGCCCAAGCTGCAGGCCGACTTTCCCGGCCTGACCTGGAGCTTCCAGGGCAGCCAGGCGGAGATGCGGCGCTCGACACAGGCGCTGTGGGGCGGCTTTGGCCTCGCCATTTTCGTCATCTACGCGCTGCTGGCCATCGCGTTCAAAAGCTACGCGCAGCCGTTCATTGTGCTTTGTGCCATCCCGTTCGGCATCATCGGCGCGGTCATCGGCCACATTATCATGGGCTTTGACCTGTCGCTCATCAGTCTTATGGGTATCGTCGCGCTTTCGGGCGTCGTGGTGAACGACAGCCTGATCATGACCGATTATGCCAATAAGAACCGGGAAGGACGATCAGCCCATGACGCCATCCATATGGCGGGATTAAGGCGTTTCAGGCCGATTATCCTGACCACGCTCACCACCTTCGGTGGGCTGACACCAATCCTTCTTGAGACCACCCTGCAGGCGCAGCACCTGATCCCCATGGCCATCTCGCTTGGCTTCGGTATCGTGTTCGCCACCGCCATCATCCTGATCCTCGTGCCCTGCCTCTATATGACGCTTGAGGATATCAAGGGCCTACGCCCCAAGGCGGTCAAAGCAACGGCTTAGCCCACCAAAACAAACACCCCCGACCAGACGGCCGGGGGTGTTTTTTTATTCGTCAGGCTAACCGCCTTATTGACAGGCGAGGCATTCCTCATAGTCGGTCGAGCCGCCACCAAGCTGAAGCTGCACTTCCGGCTTTTCGCGTTTCTTGTGCGAACCGGTTGCCACCACTTCCGCACGCTTGATCGACTTCGAGCGGCAGTAGTAGAGGCTCTTGAGGCCACGCTTCCAAGCCTGATAGTGGATCTGGTGCAGGTCACGCTTGTGCACGTTCGCCGGCAGGAAGATGTTCACCGACTGAGCCTGCGAAATATATTCCGCACGGTCCGCTGCCAGTTCAACCACCCAGCGCTGGTCCAGTTCAAACGCGGTCTTGAACACGTCCTTCTCGTCCTGCGTCAGGAAGTCGAGATGCTGGACCGAGCCCTCACGGATGGTGATCGACGTCCAGATTTCTTCGGTGTTCTGGCCTTTTTCCTCAAGCAGTTTGCGAAGCGCGCGGTTATGAACGATGAAGTTGCCGGAAAGCGTCTTCTGGTTATAGCTGTTGGCTGCAATCGGCTCGATCCCCGGGCTTGCGCCGCCACAGATGGTGGAGATGGATGCAGTCGGTGCAATCGCCGTCTTATTGGAGAAGCGCTGCATGATGCCGTAATCAGCCGCATCCGGGCACGGGCCGCGCTCGTAAGCAAGCGCTTCCGAAGCCGCGTCAACCTGCGTCTGGATATGCTTGAAGATCTTCTTGTTCCAGGCCTTCGCCATCGCGCTTTCAAACGGGATCATATTGTCCTGCAGGAAGCTGTGGAAGCCCATCACTCCAAGGCCAACCGAGCGTTCGCGCATCGCGCTGTAGCGTGCTTTGGCCATTTCGTCCGGCGCGCGGTCGATGAAGTCCTGCAGTACGTTATCAAGGAAACGCATCACGTCAGGGATGAAGTGCTCGTGGTCCTTCCACTCCTTGTAATATTCAAGGTTGAGGGACGAGAGGCAGCAAACAGCCGTACGCTCGTTGCCAA
Source organism: Kordiimonas gwangyangensis DSM 19435 = JCM 12864 (assembly GCF_000375545.1). Lineage (GTDB taxonomy): Bacteria > Pseudomonadota > Alphaproteobacteria > Sphingomonadales > Kordiimonadaceae > Kordiimonas > Kordiimonas gwangyangensis. The sequence goes on along the minus strand of NZ_AQXF01000004.1, from coordinate 490,071 downwards.
GATGGTCGATCCCGGTCGGGAGTGTGATCTCGGCACAGAGGTTCGAGGTCTTGACCGTGAGGCCCGCAAGCTTGTGATGCTCAGGGATCTGGCGGTTTACGGTGTCGTTATAAATAATATAGGGCTCACCGGTTTCAACACGCGCAGTCAGGATACGGATCCAGATGCTGCGGGCGGAAACGGTACGAACGACGTGACCGTCTTTCGGGCTTGTAAGCGCCCATTCTTCATCGGCTTCAACCGCGCGCATGAAGGCGTCAGACACCAGCACACCATGGTGCAGGTTCGGCGTCTTGCGGTTCGGGTCACCACCTGTCGGGCGGCGCAGTTCGATAAATTCTTCGATTTCCGGGTGGCTGACCGGCAGGTAGATCGCAGCAGAACCACGACGCAGGGAACCTTGGGAGATTGCGAGGGTGAGGCTGTCCATCACACGAACGAAGGGCACAATCCCGCTCGTTTTGCCAACACCGCCGACGGTCTCACCGATCGAGCGCAGGTTACCCCAATAGGAACCAATGCCACCGCCCTTGGACGCCAGCCACACATTCTCGGTCCACAGGCCCACGATGCTGTCGAGCTTGTCCTGCGCTTCGTTGAGGAAGCAGCTGATCGGCAGGCCGCGGTTGGTGCCACCGTTCGAGAGAACAGGCGTCGCCGGCATGAACCAGAGGTTGGAGATATAGTCATAAAGCCGCTGCGCGTGCTCTTTGTCATCCCCATAGAAGGAGGCGACGCGCGCGAACAAATCCTGGTAGCTCTCGCCCGGCATCAGGTACCGGTCTTCCAGCGTTGCTTTGCCGAATTCGGTGAGGAGTGCGTCCCGGCTGCGGTCTACTTCAACCGCGCCACCGCGCCCAAACTGTGTGACTTCAAACATTGTGCCCATTCTCCCTGTGTCCGCCCTAGCCACGCGGCGCTGACTCCTTTTCCGCATCGAGAACACGCCCATTGTGCCCGATTACAGAACAAAAGTCGAACGTATCAACTTTGCGCAAATATATCAGTAACTTACTTGGAAGCCTCGGCCGAAGTCCCCCGTCCGAGTCGCAACCGCGAAGCAAGGTGTGTAGGATAAGGTCGAAACGAGGTTTTCGTCAAGATAAAGTGGGAAGAAAGTTTAACCCCACTAAATCTAGTGATTTGCCCCAGACAACACAAAGGCCCGCCCCACCATATGTGGGGCCGGGCCTTTGCTTTATTCGTCTGGAGCCTAGGCTACACCACGATTCGCGTGAGTTAAAGGCTCTTTGATCCCATTTCGAGGAATTTTGCGCGGCGCAGTTCCTTGAGCCGCGCACCATCAACACCGGCCATATCGCGGAGCGAACGCTCAAGCGCGTCGCCGAGCATATTCATCGCGCGTTCGCTGTCGCGGTGCGCGCCGCCAAGCGGCTCGGGTACGATCTCGTCAATCACGCCAAGCTTCAGGAGGTCCTGCGCGGTGATCTTGAGCGCGGTTGCAGCGTCAGATGCTTTTTCATTGGTGCGCCACAGGATGGAGGCACAGCCTTCAGGCGAGATAACGGAGTAGATGGCATGTTCCATCATCAGCACGCGGTTGGCAGCAGCAATGGCGACAGCACCGCCCGAACCACCTTCTCCGACGATACAGGTGACAAGCGGCACTTCCACATCAAGGCAGCAGTCGGTCGAGCGTGCGATGGCTTCCGCCTGGCCGCGTTCTTCCGCACCCACACCCGGGTATGCGCCCGAGGTATCAACAAGCGTCAGCACCGGCAGGCCAAAACGGTCCGCCATTTCCATCAGGCGGATGGCTTTACGGTAACCCTCAGGGCGCGCCATGCCGAAGTTATGCTTGATACGGCTTTCGGTGTCCCAGCCCTTCTCGTGGCCCATGACCACACAAGCTTCACCGCGGAAGCGCGCGAGACCGGCGAGCAGCGCCTGATCTTCACCAAACGCGCGGTCACCGGCGAGCGGGGTAAAATCTTCAAACAGATGGTTCACGATATCGCCGAAGTGCGGGCGCTCCGGGTGCCGGGCCACTTGCATCTTCTGCGTGGGCGTGAGGCCCGCATAGGTTTCCTTGAGAAGCTTGCCGAGTTTGCTTTCAAGCTGACCAACCTCTGCACTGAGGTCAACGTCACCGGCACCGCCCTTGAAGCTCCTGAGTTCGCGTATCTTGCCTTCAAGTTCAGCAATCGGTTTTTCAAACTCGAGAAACGTCATCATATCTTTAGCACCCGTATGTTTTGGCGACTGTTCCATGGTTACAGTAAACCATGATTTATCGAGGCGCGCAAAATCCTTGATGCGGCCTCCAATGTCAAGTTTTGTCCTCTACGCTTAAACATAAGCACGGACGCTACGGATTCCAAGCCTTTGGCCGTGTTCATCTTTCCCCCTTCAACTCCCGCTCAGCGGATGTTTTTCAAGCACAAGGCTTTTGAGCCGCTCTTCAAGTACATGTGTGTATATCTGTGTCGTTGAAATATCGGCGTGACCGAGCATCTGCTGCACGGCCCGCAGGTCGGCACCGTGAGCCAGAAGGTGCGTCGCGAACGCATGCCTCAGCTTGTGTGGGCTGACGGTCGACGGCAGCACACCAGCCGCAACCGCAAGATCCTTCAGGAGCTGTCCCACACGGCGACGGGTCAGATGGCCTTCCGCGCCCGATGACGGAAACAGGTATGGCGACCGTTCCTCGCCCTTCTTCATGCTGGCGTCCAGCACATGTTGATAAGCCATCAAGGCCTGCCGCGCCTTGGAGCCAAGCGGCACCATACGTTCGCGCCCGCCTTTGCCGCGCACCATTATCATGGCGCTATCCGGGCCAACCGCGCGGCGCGGCAACGCCACAAGCTCACTGATACGCAGCCCAGTGGCGTAAAGCGTTTCCACAAGCGCATGCAGCCGCATCGCCTCAGGTTTACCGCCACTGGCTTGAGCTTCCGCAGTATCCAGTAGCCGATCGACGTCATTTTCCGACAGCACCTTGGGCAGGGACTGAGCCTGACGCGGGCTCTCGATATTCGCCGCAGGGTTATCGCCGCGCACACCGTCCGTATAAAGAAAGAGATAGAACTGCCTGAGCGCCGACAGCCGCCGCGCCACAGTCCCGGCCTTCATACCGCGTTTATGGAGGCCTGCAAGATAGTCGCGCAGGTCTTCCGCTTCAGCGGTCTCAAGGCGTGCACTTGAATGCTCAAGAAAGTCTTCAAGGTCGCGCCGGTACGCCATCAGGCTATTGGCAGCGCGACCCTTTTCTGCGGCCAGCATTTCAAGGAAAGCGTCAATCAGGCCCGCGTCCGCCATGGGCCTCTTTCCCTACAGGCCCTGAAGAACAAGGATTTCAGCAGCCAGCTGGTTGGCTTCAACGGTAAAGCCCAAGTCCTTCATGGTGCCGACAAGCGAGCCTGCGAGGGTGGCAGGAATATCGCCACGTTCCATCAGGCGGAAAGCGGCAACGAGTGCGCCCGCTTTGTCATCACTACGCGCCGCGCGTAGGAAGCTGCGCCATGGGCCGATGGAAACCTGCGCGCCGTCCATGCGCACCGGGCCAGCGTCAAGCGCGAACCAAAGCTCATCCGGCACTTGATGCCCGAGGGCTTCAAGCACAGCATAGAGAAGACCTGCATGCGCGAAACGTTCTTCCTTGTCCGCCTGCAGCGTCCACCATGCCTGCAACCGCTCAGGCGTTACAACAGGAGCGGAGACAATGTCCCGCGCGCTCATCAGCGGCCAGCTGGACATCAGCGCTGCATCCGCCGCCTCGTTAGCGCCTGCAACATTTGACCGGATCGCTGTGAAGGTATCCGCCGCCATAGACGTGTCGCCAGACAGAAGCGCCGCACGGATGACAAGATCATACGGCCGGTCGATCAGGCGCGGTAGTGCGCCAGCAACACCGGGTGCCGTGCCGCGTACGAGCGACCGTTGCCACAGCGTGCGGGCCGCCGCTTCGCGCTGGTCCGCGTCCGGGCTGGTGGCGGCGAGGCCTGCAAACACCACATCCAGTTCGAACCGGTCATCGGTTTCAGCGGTCTCGAACGCGGCCATGCCCTCGTCAGCGCTGATCTGCAGGGTTTGCACAAATGCTGCAAAACGCTCACCCGACACCCAGCCGTGTTTAAGTGCCTCACCCATGAGCGTAATTTTAGCCTGCTGCGACACACCCGGCAGGCTGAGCATGGCGTCAACCGCGAGCGGGTTGACATTCTCGACCGACAGTGTCGGCACAGTTACCTTGGCGAGACGTGCCATGGTGGCTTCAAGCACATCCACCTGCAGCGGGGCCGAAAGCGTGGGCGCTTCGGTCATCACACCACTCGCCTGCTGTTCGGCTTCAATCAAAATCTGGTCAAGCAGCGCATAGAAAGTGGGCTTCACCTCCGTCGCTTCCTCAAGAATACCAAGCTGGAAATCAACGCCGCGGCGGTCGGCTTTCACAGCACGACAGAAGGCGGCAATACGGAGCCAGTAAGGGTCACTGTCATCGCTACGCTCTTCACTGGCCAGCGTGCAGGTATCTTCAATGCGGCCCGAAAGCAGGTAACCATTGGCAGTGTGGCGGGAAATGCCGCTCCAGTCACGGTCCTGCGGCAGGCGGTCAAGCAGTGCCTTATAGCCTTGCTGGTCGCCGTAAGCCGCCAGCAGGTTCAGGCGCGCGTCAACAAAGCTGTCGACCTCCGCGTCGGTCGCCGGTGCCGGCAGCACCATGCCAGAAAGCGCAATCTTGCGCGCGGCATCATTGAGCGCGGCTGAGGTGGACGGTGTCGCCAGCCGCTCAAGCGCACGCAGCACATAGGCCCGGTCGCGCCCGGCCCAGAAATCACGAGGGAAACCCTCGTCCGCTGCCAGCACAGCCGTGCCGGACGGGTCAAGCATATCAAGCTCACCCTCGGTGATGGGAGTGCCGTCAGGGTAAAGTTGCGGCTCTTCTGCGCCTACACGCTCGATGGCATAAGGCTCACCAGTGGCGGTTTGCGGTACCGCGCCCGTGGCGGTGTCAGCCGCACCGGCGCTCATGTCCGGCACGCCGTCACCTGCGCCACCTTCCGGGGCGGGCGGAATATCGACGGTGCCCTTGGGCAAATAGGGTTGGGGCAGGATGGAACGCGGGCTGCCGACAGCGGGGCCCATCTGGCGTTTCAGCTTCGGCGCGCGACCGAGATAGTAGCGGCGGTTTGCTTCCGCCTGGCGCGCGGCCTCTGCCTGCGCTTCAAGTGTAGCGGCTTCTGCCTCAGCCTCGGTGGTTTCCTGTTCCTCTTCCTGCCACGCGTGAGCAGGGCTCATGGTCGCCAGCGCGCACAGGGCAGCGGCGCCCAGAAGGGATGCTTTCAGTGTTGCCTTGAGGCGCAACAGCCTATCAGGACGGGAAGCGGTCATTGCTAAGCGTTTTCGTCACTTTTTCCGAGGGCGCAGGAATGTCCCATGTCATGAGAAAAACCGCACCACCGGCAACTGCAACGACGCCGACAATCAGCAGAATTTTGGTAAACTTCGACATGAACCACCCTTTTTACCCGTTTTGCCGCAACCTGTGCGGCCAACTATCCTGAACCGTGTTATAGGACGCCAAATTCACCAAGTCCAGCCACGCGTCAGGCGAATGCGTGTGAATTGGGCAGGAAAAGGTGAAGTGGGTCAAGTGCTTCTTCCTTGGGCCTTTTTTGCGGCGGAAATATGGAACTGGTTTCCATAAAAACCATTGGCGAAGCCCGGCCCCGCGTGTAAACAGCGTTGCATGGCAAGAAAAACCACAGTCCGGGCTGCAAAAGCCCCCAGACGGCGCCGCCCTGTACCGGGCGCGGAGCGTACTGTTGTGCTTGTCGGGCTGATGGGCGCGGGCAAGACAACGGTGGGCCGCAGGCTCGCGAAAAAGCTTGGTTTGCCCTTTGTTGATTCCGACCATGAAATTGAAAAAGCGGCGGGTATGTCTGTCGCTGAAATTTTTGAGTGTTTTGGCGAGGCGGACTTCCGTTCCGGCGAGCGCCGCGTGATCGGCCGCTTGCTCGACGGCAAGCCACAAGTAGTGGCCACGGGCGGTGGCGCGTTCATCAACAATGAAACCCGCGCGCTTATTAAAGAAAAAGGCACATCCATCTGGCTTGATGCCGATATCGAAGTGCTGGTGGAACGCACAGCCAGACGCGATACCCGCCCGCTTCTGAAGACCGGTGACCCTAAGGAAATCCTCGCCCGCCTCGCGGCCGAGCGAGCGCCCTTCTATGCAGAAGCTGACCTGCGCATCGCCTCAAGCGATGGCCCGCACGAGGATGTGGTGGACCGTATCGTGGATGCCCTCAAGGAAAGAGCAGAGAAAACGTCATGAGCGACGACACAAACATCCTGCACACCGTGCCGGTTAATCTTGGCGAGCGCTCCTATGATATCCTGATCGGCGATGGCCTGCTTGAAAACCTGGGTGCCCACGTGGCCCCGGTGTTGCGTCAGAAGCGCGTGACCATCATCACCGACGCCAATGTGGCTACTCTGCACCTTGAGACCGCACGCACTGCGCTCGAGAAGGCGGGTATCAAGGTGAACGACATTGTGCTGCCCGCTGGCGAAGCAACCAAATCGTTCGACCAGTTCGGCAAGCTGCTGGACCAGCTTCTGGAGCTGGGCGTTGAGCGCAAGGACACGCTGCTCGCCCTGGGTGGCGGCGTGATTGGCGACATAACGGGCTTTGCAGCCGCCGTGCTGCGCCGCGGTGTTGATTTCATTCAGGTGCCCACAAGCCTCTTGGCGCAAGTGGACAGCTCGGTCGGCGGGAAAACCGGCATCAACACATCTTTTGGCAAAAACCTCGTTGGTGCCTTCTACCAGCCGCGCCGCGTGGTGATTGATATCGCGCTTCTCGCCACCCTGCCGCACCGCGAGCTGCAAGCAGGCTACGCTGAAGTGGTGAAATACGGCCTTATTGACGACCCGGACTTTTTCTCCTGGCTTGAGGAAAACGGCGAAGCGGTAATTGACGGCGACCGCGAGGCGCAAGCCTATGCCGTGGCAACAAGCTGCAAGGCAAAGGCCCGCATTGTGGCCGAAGATGAGTTTGAGGCCGGCAAACGCGCACTCCTCAACCTTGGCCACACCTTCGGGCATGCGCTTGAGGCTGAATGCCGCTATGACGGCACGCTCCTTCACGGCGAAGCGGTTGCCGTCGGTATGGTGATGGCGCTTGAAGTGAGCATGCGTATGGAGCTTGCAAACCTTGCCGACCTCACACGCCTGACCGCGCACCTTGAAACTGTCGGCATGAAAACAAAAGCGGCTGAAATTAGCCGCGATCTTGACGCAGACCGCCTGCTTGCCCACATGGCGCAGGACAAAAAGGTCGACGCAGGCGAGATTGTTTTCATCCTCGGGCCCATCGGGGGCGCAGCCACCCATAAGGGCATTGACCTTGATCTTGTGCGGCAGGTTCTCCATTCTTCCATAAAGGGTTAGGAAAACCCTGCCAGGGAACGCCGCCAGACGGAGCAAACACCATGGACGTGGCTACAGACGCCGCATCGCTACTGAATTCTGATTTCTGGATTACCGCAGGCATCATCTTTGTGCTGCTGTTCCTTTCGGGCTTTTTCTCGGGCTCGGAGACAGCGCTCACGGCCGCCAGCCGCGCACGCATTCACCACATGGCCAAGGACGGCAACAAGGGTGCCAAGCGTGTCGCCAAGCTGATTGAGGACCCTGAGCGACTGATCGGCGCTATCCTCCTTGGCAACAACCTCGTGAATATTCTGGCCTCCGCGCTGGCGACCAGCCTTCTCATGCGTCTGGTGGGTGAAGAAGGCGTAGTTTACGCCACCTTGGTGATGACCGCGCTTGTGCTCATCTTCTCGGAAGTGCTGCCAAAATCCTACGCCATCGCGAACCCGGATAAAATGGCGCTCAAGGTTGCCTTTTTCATCCAGATTATCGTCGCGCTCTTTGCGCCCATCGTGCATCTGGTACGCGTGATTGTGCGCTTTACCCTGCGCATTTTTGGCGTCGATATTTCGAACATCGAAAGCGCGCTCACAGCGCATGAAGAGCTTCGCGGCACAATCGACCTGCACCGCAAGGAAGGCGGCCTCATCAAGGAAGACACCCACATGCTGGGTTCGATCCTCGATCTTGACGAAATCACCATTGAAGATGTGATGGTGCACCGGTCTTCGATGCACGCGATCGATATCAAAACCAGCCCGGATGTGATCATCACACAAGTGGTGCGTAGCCCCTACACACGCCTGCCGGTCTATGATGGCGACCAGGAAAATATCGTGGGCGTGCTTCATGCCAAGGATGTGTTGCGTGCGCTCCGCCGTGCGGGTGGGCAAATGCACCGCTTCAACATCCGCCGCATCATGGTCAAACCTTGGTTCGTACCAGAGACCACGACCCTCAAGGAACAGCTGAACGCCTTCCTTGAACGCAAGACACACTTCGCCCTGGTGGTGGACGAATACGGTGCCATTCAGGGCCTTGTGACCCTTGAGGACATCCTTGAGGAAATCGTGGGCGACATCGCGGACGAGCATGACTTTGAAGTGCCCGGCGTACGCCCGCTGCCGGATGGGGCCGTGCAAGTGGAAGGCACGGTGTCGCTTCGCGAACTCAACCGCATGATGGACTGGCACCTGCCGGATGACGAGGCAACCACGATCGCGGGTCTTGTGATCCACGAGGCGGAGACCATTCCGATTGTCGGCAAGAAGTACAAGTTCCACGGCTTCCAGTTCGAGATCACGGCGCGCAAACGCAACCAGATCACCGGCATCAAAATTCGCAAGATCCAGTCCTGATTTCGGGCTTCAAGGGGAGCCCGGAACCAAATCAGATGAAATAAACTAATGTGGCTTGAAGGCCGCTTGAGCACTCCCACATCTTCTCTCGTGACCCAAATGGTTGGGTCACTTTTGGAGACAACATCAAATGTCCAACACTGGTAAAATGTCTAAAACCGCTACCCCGTCGAACGTCAAAAAAGCTGGCGCACCCGCTGGCAAAGGTACGCCGGCTGGCAAGGGCGGCAAAAAATAAAGGCATTTTGCTGATGGACTGAAATGGGCCAGCGCCTCCTTGTGTAAATGAGTTGAGAGACGCCCCCGCCTGAGGCTGTAGCACAAGCATCAGGCATCAGCCCAACACAAAAAGGAAAGGCTCCGAACGGCATGTCGGAGCCTTTCTGCTTTTCTGCGTATAGGCGTGTTTAAGCCAGCCCGCGCTCCAGCACGCTCGACATACGGCGCGCGAAAGCTGCGGTGTCGTCAAGCGGATCGCCTTCAAGGATTTTGGCCTGATCGAGGATCAAGAGCACTGCGTCCGAGAGACTGTCGATCGCGCCCTTGTCGCCCGCTTTCTCTGCCAGCTTGCGGATCATCGGGTGCGACGGGTTCACTTCAAGAATTTTCGCCGACACTGCGTCAAGCTTCTTGTGCGCCTTGAGGATACGCTCAAGGTGCAGGTCCATGCCGCTATCGTCAGCCACGAGGCAGGCTGCTGTTTCCGTCAGGCGGTCAGATGCCCGCACATCCTTGACCTTCTCGCCCAGCACTTCTTTCATGAGTGTGGCGAGTGTTGCCATGGCGCCCTCAGACGCAGCTTCCTTCTTCTCGTCAGCCTTCTCTTCGCCCGCGATATCCTTCAGTTCACTCGCGCCGCGCGTGATGGACTTGAACGGCTTGCCTTCAAACTCCGTCACCATCTGCAGCCAGAAGTCATCCACGGCGTCAGACAGCAGCAGCACTTCGATACCCTTGGCACGGAAACCTTCAAGCTGCGGGCTTTTCGCAACTGCGGCCGCATCTGTTCCGGTAACGTAATAAATGCTGGTCTGCTTGTCTTTCATGCGCGAGACATAGTCGGCAAGCGTTGTCCAGCCGTCCACACCGGTCGATTTGAAGCGTGAAAGCTTCAGGATCGCGTCCCGGCGTTCGAAGTCCTCATACAAGCCTTCCTTGATGACCGCGCCAAACTCGTCCCAGATTTTGAGGAACTTGTCGGTGTCCTTCTCGGCCAGCTTCTCGAATTCGCCCAGCACCTTCTTGGTGATGGCTTTCGACATGCGGCTGAGTGTCGGGTTGTTTTGCAACATCTCACGGCTGACGTTGAGCGGCAGGTCCTGGCTGTCCACCACGCCGCGCAGGAAGCGCAGCCAGCCCGGCAGCAGGTCGTCGCTGTCGTCGGTGATGAACACACGTTTCACATAAAGCTTCACACGGTTCTTGCGCGCGGGGTCAAACAGGTCCATCGGTTGCTGCGTGGGCACAAACAGCAGCACAGTATATTCCTGCATGCCCTCGGCACGGTAATGCAGGGTGTGCGCGGGTTCGTCAAACGCATGGCCAACGTGGCGATAAAACTCGGTATACTGCTCGTCCGTGATGTCAGACTTGGCGCGTGTCCAGATGGCCGAACCTTCGTTGACAATCTTGGGTTCAGCCGCTTCCGCGTCGCCACCCTTGATGGCAAGTGTGATCGGCACAGCGATATGGTCGCTATAGGTGCTGACGATATTTTGCAGGCGGTGACGCTCGAGAAACTCGGTGGCGTCATCCTTGATGTGCAGCACGATTTCAGTGCCCACATTTTCCTTCTGCGCTTCCGCGATCTCATAGGTACCAAGGCCATCGCTGGTCCAGAGCCAAGCGTGCTCTTCACCTGCCTTTTTGGTAGTGACCGTCACTTTATCCGCAACCATGAAGACGGAATAGAAACCCACACCAAACTGACCGATAAGCTGCACGTCTTTCTTGCTGTCACCCGTCAGCTTGTCCATGAAGTTGGACGTGCCGGAGCGCGCGATGGTGCCGAGGTTATCAATCAGGTCCTCGCGGTTCATGCCGATGCCGTTATCGGCCACGGTCATGGTCTTGGCGTCCGGGTCCACGGTGATGGCGATGCCAAAGTCACCCGCCTTGAGCGCGGGGTTGGTCAGCGCTTCGTAGCGGAGCTTGTCACACGCGTCGGACGCGTTCGAGATCAGCTCACGCAGGAATATCTCACGTTCGGAATATACCGAATGCACCATCATATGGAGGAGGCGTGATACCTCGGCCTCAAAGCCCATTTTCTCCGTCTTTACGTCAGACATTTTTACCCTCAGTTTTTGTGTTTGTTGAGTGTCGCACCACCGGCCCCTTCAAAGGTTCTCGCGCCGGGCATGCAGCAAATGCTGCCCCTCATTTAGGGACGCCGTCGCCCACGTCAAGGGGCAGCTAGTCTTCTGTCTTGCCAGATTTGAGGAAGTCGGCGCGCTTGCGCATCAGAACCTTGGCGTCATAGTCGCTCAACTTGAAGAGCCAACCGTGTGTGCGTTCGCTGATGGACGCGGCTTCGCCTTCTCCGTCCATCGGCGCGTCAGGCAGCATGCCGCCCTTGCCCTCGCCCGCGCGTTCGGAGCTGTAATCAGCCTTGAGCTGCGCCCAAGTGGCGCCATCAAACTGATAAAGCGTGGCGGTGAGGCGCAGGCCGTCATAGGTGTCTGCCGTCACAGTTGCCACCGGGTCGGTGATCGGGTTCGCTAACCGGCGCACATCATCCGCACTCAGGTTCGACAGCACGCGCGCCGGGTCACGCAACTGCCAGTCGGCTTCCGCCGCTTCGCCATCCTTGAGGCCTTCAAGCGTGTATTTGCTTTCGCCCAGTTCGCGCACAATCGCGACCTTAGGGAAGGCGATACGGGCAAAACGGTTCTCGGCGATATCCAGCACGCTGTTATCAAGCCACCACGCCGGTTTGGCGGACGTGTCAGCGAGGCCCGACACCAGCCATGCGCGGGTGTCATGGTCCTGGAAAATATAAGTCAGCGAGCGGCCGTTCGGACTGTCCTTGCGGGTGCCCATCAGGAATTCAGCGAGGGTGCGGTCGTCACCGTCCAGCACCTTGATCACCAGCGCTTCACCATCACCAAGGCCCAGCTTGTCGAAGCGTTCTTCGTTTGCGGTTTTGGGTTCACGCCGTTCGGAAAGCGCGAGGCCACGCAGGAAGTCGGTCACCGCCATGCGGTCGGCCTTGTAGCCGTCACGCTCGATCACGAACCAGTCGTTACCGACCCTGTTGAGATGCGTGGTTGCCTTGCCTTGCGTGATTGCAATACCCGCTGCATCGTTGATGCGCTCAGACAGGCCTTCAAATGTCGCTTCGCCACGGCCGCCCTGTTCGCGGCTCGGGTCTTCCCCGAACATCACCCATATCGCTGCCAGAATGGCGACGAGTGTCAGATAACCCAATATGTTGGTCAGTCTTTCAGACATGCCCTAACCTTTTATTTCCCTGTGTGCCCTGCCGTCAGCGCGATGCAGCGCGCCGGCGGCGCACATATACACGCACCAGCGCAAAAACGATAAGAAGAAACGGCACCAGCACGATATTGATAACCGCAAGCCAGTTGCCAAGGCTTTCGATCTCGGCCCGCAGGCTGCGGTTCACTTCACGGAGCGCGCGGCGGGTTTCAAGAAGTTGGGCGCGGAAACGCTCCTTCTCTTCTTCCATTTCCGGCGATAGCACGCTGGTGCCGTCAGCTTCCGCACTTTCAAGCTGCGCAAGGCGGTCTTCCATATTCGCGAGATCGTCCTGCAGGCGCTGTTCCTCGGTCAGGTATTTGGCCTCAGCCTCGCGGCGCAGCCGGTCCACCACCTCAAACGGGCGCTTGGAGATACCGCGTCCACGAAGCGCGAGCAGCGCGTCAGAGCCTGAGATATGGTCCGCAAGGTTCAGTACAAAGCTGCCATTGCCAGCAATCGGCACCACAATACGCTGACCGAGAAGTTCCTGCAGCTGCACCCAGAAACGGTCGTCGAACAGGTCACTGTCGCTTGCGAGCACGATGTTCAGTTCACCCTCTGCTGCCGCAGGGTCCGCGGTCGGCGTGCCTGCATTGGCGACACGGTCCGGATAAGCGGTCTTGGCGGTGCCCGAAATACGGGTTGCGAGGATATAGCTTTTGCCCGTGGGCTCGAGGTCACGGAGCAGTGCGTCAGGGTCCGGCATGCCAACGGCGCGGTCCGCGTCATAGAGCATGGCGACTGAGCTTGTGGTCATCAGGGGCGTCAGCTTTGTGGTGGCACCTTCAAGCGGTTCCAGCACACCGGCGCTCGCCACATTGATATTATCAAGCGCACCGGTAACGATATCATCGCCATTGAGGAAATCACCGCTGACATTGAGCCAGAAGATATAGTCCTTCACCGATTCCGGCCCATAGCCGCCCATCTGCACACGCTGCGCCTGCGCGCCGTCACCCACCACTTTGCCTTCGGGCATCTCAACACCCCAGGCCGCGAGAAGCGGGCCAAGCGTTGAGGCACTGGGTGCCGTGCCACGCGGGTCCAGCGCTTCCGAATGCGGGTCAAGGAAGATGAGCGCACGGCCACCCTTCAGCACATATTGGTCGATGGCAAAAAGCTGGTCGTCACTGAGGGCTGGCGGATGCACAAGCATCAGCACTTCGGTTTCTGCCGGGATCTCGGTGAAATCAGGCGCCATGTCCTCGACGGTGAAAAACTCCTGCAACTGCTCATAAATCACATAAGGCTGCGAGCGGCCCTGCATCATGGCTTGCGGGCCACCGGGGCCAAACTGCAGCGGCAGTTGTGTCAGCAGCGACAGGCGCGGGCGCGGTTCGGTATCGAGGCTTGTGACCAGTTTGACGAGGTCATACTCAAGGAACTTCTCACGCTCTTCGGTGAAGAACGGGATAGCGCCTTCACCGTCCAAGGTGTTGGACGCCACAAGCCCCATATAAAGCGTGGACCGGTCCATGAGCGGTACACCCTTGAGGCCCGCGGCCACCGCTTCATCCTCAGCTTCGGAGAAGGGTTCCGGGTCCACGACCGACAGGTGCACCTTGCCCGGATTCTCCGCCACAAAGGCGCGCAGCATATCCTCAACCCGTTTGCCGTAGCTCAGGAGCTGAGGGTAAGGCGTCGCGAGCGAGCGAGAGAAGTAATAGGTCAGGCTGACCGGCTCATCGAGGTTCGAAAGCACCCCTTCAGTGCCTTCCGAAAGCGTATAGAGCCCTTCGTCCGTCAGGTCGATTTTGGCGGAGCGCAGGTAACGGTCTGCCAGCACCGTCAGCGACAGGAACAGGAGCACGGCGAGCACAATCTGTACCGAGGTTTTCTGCATCAGTTTATTCACAGGCGCAGCCATTATCCGGCCTCCCGCTTGCTTTCAATCACGATGCGCCCGATCCAGAGCCAAAGCGCAATCACCGCGATGAAATAGAATACGTCCGACAGCACCACCACACCCTTTTGCAGGTTGTTGAAATGCGTGAGGAATGAGAGGTTCGCAACAGCCTCAACCACCGGGTCAGGTGCCCAGCCGGAGAAGAGGTCAAGCACCATCGGCAGCCCTGAGACAAGGAACAGGAAACAGACCGTCACCGCGAGGATGAAGGCCACCACCTGGTTCTTGGTCGTGGCAGAAAGCGCACTGCCAATGGCAAGATAAGCCGACGCCATCAGGAGTGAACCGAGGTAACCGGTCGCGATCACGCCGTTATCGGGTGTGCCCAGCCAATTGACGGTAATCCAGATGGGGAAAGTGAGGAACAGCGCGAGCGCTGCGAACGCCATGGCGGCGAGGAACTTGCCCGTCACCACCGCACCCACAGGCACAGGCAGGGTAAGGAGCAACTCAAACGTGCCGCTTTTGCGTTCCTCAGCCCACAGGCGCATGGCAACTGCCGGCATCAGGAACAGGTAAAGCCAGGGCTGGTAAGTGAAAAACGCCGCAAGGTCAGCCTGTTCATGATTATAGAACTGGCCGATATAGAAGGTGAACATGCCCTGCATCACCAGAAAGATGACGAGGAAAACATAGGCCACAGGTGTCGCGAAATAGCTGCCAAACTCGCGGCGGAAAATAGTCATCACTGATTTCATGATTGCGCCTCCGCCGTGAAGGACGCTGTCGATACACCGTCACCTTCGGTGACCTGCCGGAACACGTCATCAAGCCTGCCGGGGTCGACCGAGAACTGGCTAACCTGCCAGTTGCTGACCGCCGCGATATCACCAATGGCTTCAGCAATATCTGCGTTGCCCTGCGGCACGACGGTGAGGCGCATAAAGTCGCCCTCGCTCGCGGCCTCGATACGCAGCACACCACCGACACGCTTGAGCGCACTTGCCGTGCGTTCGGCATTGGCGGCTGGCACGAGCATGGTCACGGCATTCCGATATTTGGACCGGGCGCGCAACTCAGACGGTGTGCCGTCAGCAACGATGCGGCCCTTGTTGATGATCACCGCGCGGTGACAAAGCGCGTCCACTTCCTCAAGAATATGGGTCGAGATAATGATCGCGCGGTCAAGCGACATGGCTTCAATCAGCCGCCGCACTTCAAATTTCTGGTTCGGGTCCAGCCCGTCTGTCGGCTCGTCAAGAATGAGCACGTCAGGCGCATGCAGGATAGCCGCCGCGAGACCCACCCGCCGCTTGAAGCCTTTTGACAGTGTCTCAATCCGCTGTTCCATCACGCCGTGCAGGTGCACAGCGCCCGCGGCACTTTCCACAACGTCAGGGATATCTGCCTTGGGGATGTCGTGCGACGCGGCGATGAAAGCGAGAAACTCCCGCGTAGTCATGTCGCCATACAGCGGCGCGCCCTCCGGCAGGTAACCAATGCGTGCGCGCGCTTTCACATTGCCCGTTGTGACCGTTTCGCCGCAGATGACCGCGCTGCCACTTGAGGGCGCGAGAAAACCGGTCAACATTTTCATGGTGGTGCTTTTCCCGGCGCCGTTCGGCCCCAGGAAGCCCAACACTTCGCCTTTGCGAACGGAAAGTGAAATCCCGTCCACAGCCGTGAAAGCGCCAAAGCGTTTGGTAAGCTCCTTCGCCTCCAGCAATATATCCATCAACATGTCCCCCACTGCCGTGCGGCAGTTTGCTTGCGAGAATAGTAATCCGTCACCTGATACGCGCGGGCACGCGTTGTTCCGCTTGATAGACCCAGATCGGGACCGTTGCAAGGCCCGCGCATGCTATTTCCCTATACAGCCCTAGGCATGGCGCGGGTTGAGCCGTCAAAGAGGTCGAACATGCGCTCGCGCCATGCGTGAAGGCTGTCATCCTTGTCCAGAAGGTCAATGTCGCTGGTGAGGTGCGCCCAGACGAAAGGACCGAAGGTGGCATAGTCGAGCCAGCCGGGCGCATCGCCCGCAAGCCAGTCGTCCTGCTTGAGAGCAGCCCGAAGCGGCGCAAGCGACGCGCGGAAAGGCGCGAGCTTTTCAGCGCGGGTGCCCTGCGCATCCTCAAGCGTGCAGCCAAGGAACTTCTCCCGCGTTTCGCGGAAATAGGCGGCGTTTTTGGCATCAAGGTGCCCGTGCAGGTCCGCGACGATCATGGGGAAAATGCCCAGCACCAAGGTGCGGTTCAGCCAGTCATTCAGGACGACTGCCTGCGCCCGCGCCGTGGCGTTACCAAAAAGCGGCTTGTCCGTGTAGGTGTCATCGAGATAGAGCGCGATATCGAAACTGTCTTTCACCCAAGTGCCATTATCGTTGAGGACCGGTACAGTTCTGGAGCCCGCGCTTTCAAGCGGCTGTTTCTCGAGGAAGGTGATGGCGACGGGGTCGAACTCCAGCCCCTTGTGCTGCAGCATCAAACGGGTACGCCAGCAATAGGGGCTGAAACGCACATCCCGGTTTTCACCGCATAATTCGTAAAGCTGCCGCATGGTCCCTCTCCTTCTACCGCGTGACTTTGCCTGAGGATTCGATCCGAGGTTTTGTGCGCTCAGCGTGCAGCGCGAGGTGCCGCTTGTCGAGGGGAAACTAGGCTAAATGATTGAAATGTGAGGGGGAGGCTGGCCCCGAAATAAAACTGGCCCGACTGCGTCAGGGTGCGAAGATGAGGGGGCTAGGGGTTCAGAGCTCCGCGTGCAGTCGGGCCAGACGAGGCCAACATTGATAAATTGCTCCCGCATTGGGGCTCTCGCGCGGCTCAAATAAGGCCAAAATAGGGCACCTTCATTTTTGCACTTGGTTCAATAAAAAACCCCGGCAAAACCGGGGTTTCTCATCAGATATTTTTTCACGCTCAGCGCATGATAATGTCACCAGAACCGCGTACGCGGGAGTTGATCTTGTCCGGCGAACCTTTCACGACCACATCACCGGAACCGTGCACGCCCACGCCTGCACTTTCGCTGGCGAAAAACTCGATATCGCCGGAGCCGCGCAGGTCAACGTCAGCGGTCTTGCACTTGAGGTCGCCTGCGTCCACATCGCCCGAGCCCTGAAGCTCGATCTTGATGTCGTCACAGCTGCCGTCCAGTTCAATGTCGCCAGAGCCTTGAAGCTCAATGTCAATCTTGCCGAACTTGGCCTTTTTGAAGGTCGCATCGCCCGAACCCTGAAGTTCAAGTTCAAAGTCGTCCGCAGCAGCGCCGGTCACGATCATATCGCCCGAACCCTGAATGCTGGCGCCCGTCATCTCCGGCATGGTCACGATAACGCGCATCACCTTGATGTGGCCGTAGTGGCCGTTCTCAAGTTTCACACGCAGGGTATCGCCGCTCACCGATGTCTCAAGGTGGTCGATGATGTCACTATCTGCGATCACCTTCACCGACTGGCGCTCACCCACCGTGACTTCCACGTCCATGGACCCCATCAGTTTGATGGATTTGAACGCATCAACGTCGCGCATTTCTTCCGATGTATCTGCCGCGTTCGCTGTCATGCCGAAACCAAGCATCATCGCAGCCACAGCCGCTGTCGTCTGCAGTTTATTCATCACCCTATCCTCCGTAAGTGATTATATTATATTGCTTATTTAATGCGAATGCTGCCGAGGAAGCCGTCGCTTTGGCGCACGCGGCTTGGCTCACCATAAACAGTGATGGAGCCGATACCGCTCACGTCTGCGTCCACGCTTTTGCTGGCAAACACCACAGCTTCGCCAACGCCTTTTACAGCCACTTCAACGTCTTCACACTTGAGATCTTCGGCGTCCACGTCACCTGCGCCTTTAAGCTCAAGCTCGAGCGAACCGCACTTGCCTTCAATCTCCACGTCGCCAGCGCCCTTGATATCAATCTTCAGGTCTTTGCTGTCGATGCCGCGAAGATCAGCGTCCACTGCGCCAAGCACTTCAAGTTCGGCCAGCATTTCCATGGTGATCTTCACGTGCACATTGTGGCCGTGAATTTGGATGCCGTCGTCGCTGTCGTCGGTATCCATGTCGATCACAAGGGTGTCGCCGCGAACGTAGGTCTTGATGTCGGCGATATAGCCTTCGTGGGCTTCAATCTCGACCGACTGGCTTTTGCCTGCCGTCAGGTCCAGCTCGATACCGCCCTTGACTTGAACGCGGGTGAAGGTCTCAACGTCGCGGGTCTGGCTGATGCGGCTGCCATGTTCTTCATGGGCGCTTGCAACTGTCGTAACAGCACCAGCCATAGCCAATGCAACCACGCCGTGACGGAGTGAAAGAAACTTTTTCATGGGATATTCCTCGCTATATTTTTCTTTTGCCGTGATTTTTTATATATCGGCTCGTTATAGTCTCATTCATGTAATCACTCGTCAAGGCGTTTCAAGGGCTGCTATCTCGCGCTTGCCAAGGAAGCTGAAAAGCCGCACAATGCCCTGAAGGCCAAGGGTTTGGCCTGTGAGGAGTGCATGGACGACACGTCTTATATTCCATTTGGGGCTGAAAACCTGGGCCGCACCAGCGGCAAGCAGGCGCCCCGCGCGGTGTATTTCATCCGCCCAGAGCTCACCAAAATCCTTAATGTTTATGGCCGCATGGTCTCATCCGGCAACTGGCGCGACTATGCGATTGACCACCTGCGTAATGAGGCCATCTTCTCGGTCTTCCGCCGCACGAGCGAAATGCCGCTTTACCGCATCATCAAGGAACCTGCACTCGCGCGCGAGCAAGGCATGTGGCGCATCATGGGGATGGACGGCCAGATCCTGAAGCGCGGCCGTGACCTTGACCACCTGCTACGCTATTTCGACCGCCAGCTTCTGCGCGCGGTCGACTGACCTAGCTCACGAGCAACCACAGGTACACAAACGCAAACGCCCCCAGCACTGTAATACTCAGGTAACTCCAGACCAGAATGCCGCCGCGCGGGCGGTGTGCTTCCGGCACATGCGGCTGCATCATGGTGCGGTGATTAAGCCATGCGAACACGGGCGCTGTTAGGAAGGCGATGGAGGTTACGAGGTCGATAAACGCGCGGAAGCCTTGCATGAAGAAGGCAACAAGCAAGAGCGCTGCTACACAAAGGCCCGCCAACACGAAGATATAACCCCGGCCCGAGCCTGCTTTCACATCCTCTTCCCGCTCCCCGCGCAGGGTCGCGAAACTTACGACAAGCGCGCGGGTCAGCCCATCAAGCACAGTGATCGCCGTGGTGAACATCACGGTAAAGGCCGCCACACCCACCACGGGCGCGGACCATGGGCCAAGCGTATGGGAATAAAGCGCCACAAGCTGAGCCGCGAAGCCCGGTGCGCTGTCTTCCGGCACCACACCGGAGGCATGCATGACACCCGCGCCCAGCAGCATGAAACAAAGCGCCAGCAAGGTGGTCCACACATAGCCCACATTGAAATCGGTGACCGCTTCACCCACCGCCGCGTCCCGCGCCGCATCGGTCGCGGGCACCGCATCACCACCCGCTTGCTTGCGCGCGAGCGTCCACAGGCTTGAGAAGACGGAGGCTTCGATCGGGGTAGGCATCCACCCGGCGAGCGCCACAACAAACAGGAAAGCGGTAAGGTCAAAAGGTGGTGCGCTGTCTGGGTAAAGCGACCAGTCCACATTGGGGAGCACAAGCACCGTCGCCACGAGGGTGGAAAGGGTGAGGACCGCCATGAAGAACCGGTTCACGCTTTCCAGCAGCTTGTAACGCCCGAGCGCGAGGAAAAGTGCGCATGCACCGAGCACAATAGCGATGGTGCCCAGAAGCGGCAGGTTCACACCGAGCACCGCCTTGAACATGCCTGCGGTCACCACACCAATCGCCGCCACCGCGAAGCCGTGCGCAAACACAAATACCGCCATCAGGAACAGGAGCGGTAGAAGCCCGATGCGCCGGTAGCCCGCAATCAGGGTTTCGCCGGTCGCGGCGGCATAGGCTGCGCCGAAGCGGTACGCCGGATATTTCGCGATATTGGCGAGGAGGATAACTCCGGCAAGCCCCAGCCCAAAGACAGCCCCCGCGCGGGTTGACTGCACAAGGTGCGATGTACCGATGGCCATACCGGCAAACAAAAGGCCGGGCCCAAGCTGGCGCAGCCAGCCCAAGGATGATTTTTGCAAGATGTCCTCCCCTACTCGTTGCGCGGGAGCGTATCACCGGCAAGGGAACGCGCCAAGCATGCAGATGAAAACTTGACGCAGGGCCACGCACGTGACAGAAAGCCCACCGGCTTGGGGCCGCCTGCCGCCCGCGCGGAAACGTTTGGTGAAGGTCCCGGAACACTTTTTGTTCGCCCAATTGCCCATGAGCGGCATGCCGGTGGCAATGCGGGCCCCGCTAGAGCAACTGTGCCGTTCGCAGCAAAAGGCGAACCATCATGACTGACAATCTGTCACGAACAAAGAGCCGCGCCAAACGGCTCCGATCCTATTTGGCCACGCAAGACATTGCCATCACACACGCCCAGAGCCTCGAAGCCATTGCACAAGAAGATGGTCACCGGGACTGGAACACGCTTGCCGCGCTTCTAGCGGCCGAGAGTGAACCGGCCCGAGCCACAAGCGAGGATAACAACCCGGCTTCGACGCTCCCGTTCAAAATCGGGGACCGTGTCACAGGCACGTATCACGGCAGCACCTACACAGGCGTTATCCTGGGGCTTGAAACAGCCAGCAGTGCTGGCGTTTGGCGCGTGAAACTGCACTTCGACCAACCGGTCGAGGTGGGGCCGGGGCCCAACCTGCGCTTCCACCGCCAGCGGGTACGCATGAGCATTGACGCAAGCGGTACGTCCGTGAACGTTTACGGCGCGCGCGACTGCCACCTGACGATGCAGCATCTATAGCTGCACGCATGTCCTGAAATATACAGAGCCGGGCGGTATTACCCGTCCGGCTCTTGTTCAGCGTCGCCCTAGTGAGGGTCAGTCTGCTATGCTGTCAGGCGAGGCCTGCGTTTCATAGCTGACGCCGTGAGCGCGCAGATAATCCCGGATCAACTGGCGCACCACCTGCGATGGTGTCAGGTCCTGCAAGGTACATAATTGCTCAAACGCCTGCTTCTTGTGGGGGTCAATCAGCAACGTCAAACGCGCTGTTTTCTTTTCCATTGAAGATCTCCCATATCATTAACATTGAATGTTAATAGCGCCGCCTCCCGCATGCAATGCCCAGGTTTGTTGCAGCTTCAAACCTCATGCGCACTTCTTGCACATGATTATAACCATATGTTAATGTTATTAACATAAATTCGCTGTAAGGGCCGCCACGACCGGCCGTGCCCAACACGCTGCAACAGAGGTCACCCCATGGCCGACCACCGCTTTTTGCCTTCCCTGCCCGCCCTTGCCACCGGCCTGCGTGCCGCCTGGCGTGATGGCTATGGCCTCGCTGATCTACGGAAAGATATTCTCGCGGGGCTGACAGTCGGCACTGTGGCCGTGCCGCTTTCGATGGCGCTGGCGATTGCCACCGGCGTGCCGCCGCAACACGGCCTCTATACCGCGATTGTTGCGGGCGCGATCATTGCGCTTATGGGCGGCGCACGCTTCAGTGTGTCGGGGCCTACAGCGGCCTTCGTTGTCATCCTGCTGCCCATCGTCAAACAATATGGTTTGGGCGGACTTCTCATTGCTTCAATGATGGCAGGGCTGATCCTCATCGCGCTTGGTATCACCCGTATGGGGCGCTTGATTGAATTTGTGCCCTATCCCGTCGTGCTTGGTTTCACAGCAGGCATCGCCGTGGTGATCGCTGTCCTGCAAATCCCCGACTTCCTCGGGCTGGAGACAGACAAGCTAGGCGAACACTTTCTTGGCAATGTCGGCCATATCGCTACTGCGATACCAACGCTCAGACCGCTTGAATTTGCCGTTGGCGCTTTCACCCTCGCGGTCATGCTTGTGTGGCCCAAATTGCGCACGCCGGTTCCTGCACCCCTTGTAGGCCTTATTGCCGGGGCGCTTGCTGCATGGGGCCTTGATATGGCGTTCAGCGGGCCCGATACCGCTGCAGGCATTGAGACCATCGCCTCACGTTTCACATGGGAGGCTGGCGGTATAAGCGGTAGCGGCATTCCGCCCATCGCGCCCGACTTCAACGTACCGTGGCATCTACCGGGCCCTGACGGTCAGCCCATCACGCTCGACTTCGCGCTGATACAGGCGCTGATGGGCCCCGCCTTCGCCATCGCCATGCTGGGCGCTATTGAGAGCCTGCTTTGTGCCGTCATATCGGACGGGCAGACCAAAACCCGGCATGACCCGAATGCGGAGCTGATCGGCCAAGGCCTTGGCAACCTTGTGGCGCCCCTGTTCGGTGGCATCACAGCCACGGCAGCCATTGCGCGCACCGCCACCAGCATCCGCAGTGGCGCGCGCTCCCCCATCGCGGCCATTGCACACGCTGGCATCGTACTTCTGAGCGTGCTTCTGCTGACCGACCTTCTGGGCCGCGTGCCCATGGCGTCCCTTGCGGCACTGCTGCTGATCGTGGCATGGAATATGAGCGAAGCCCGGCGCTTCCTCTATATCCTGTGCACCGCGCCCGCAGGCGACGTGGCGGTTCTTATCACCTGTTTCGGCCTGACGGTGGTCTTCGATATGGTCATTGCGGTCGCCGTCGGCATCGGCCTCGCTGGCATGCTTTTTATCCGCCGCATGGCCTTGCTGACCGAGACCAAACTTGTAAGCACTGCAGGGCATGCGAAGGACAGCGCTTTCCCCGGCGGCACTGCTGTCTATGACATTAACGGCCCGCTTTTCTTTGGTGCAGCCGAACGGGCCCTCACGTCGCTCAATCAGGTCGACAGTCGTATCAGGACACTTGTCATCGACATGAGCGACGTACCGAGCATCGATGCCACCGCGATCGTCGCCCTTCAGTCGATGATTTCGGAGATGCAGCGCAAGGGTATTGCGCTTGTGCTCGTCGGGCTTCAACCGCGCATCATCGTCAAACTCAGGCGTGCGGGCATCCGAAAGGCGGCAGGTTCGCTCGCTTACCGCACAAACCTCGCACACGCAGAATCTGTGGTGGCGCACTGGGAACAACTGCGTGCGGAAACCGTGACAGTCTAGACGTGCGCGCGAAAGGGAATGGGCACAAGGCGGGGTGTAACGGTGGCCTTGCCGTGGCCGATAAAGTCACCGTCCAGCTGGATAGGGGTACCTTCATCACCAAGCGACAGGCTGCCATTGCCAAGCATGCGGCAGTTCGCCCGCCGGTCCATATGCCCGATAGCGAGGATGACTTGGTCCACCATGCGAGGCCAAGCCCCTGCCCGCGGCATCATCAGACATGCGAGGCCAGCCTTGTTGGCTGCCGTCTGGCGCGTCAGCACAAAGGGGCCCGCATAACGCTGGATATTGGCCGCCACAATCCAGGCGGCTTCACCTGACCCGCTGCCTTCCTCGCTCCAGCGGATCAGCGGTTCCTTGCCGTCCTGCCACAGTGCCTTGAAGGTAGCTGGCACAAAAGAGGGCCGACCGATCTTGGCCTTGAGCCACGGCGAAACATATTTGAGTACACGGGCATCAAACCCTGCACCAAGCCAGCACACACCCATGCGGCTGGCGCCCGCAAACTGCACATCAAACGGGTAAACATCGCGAAGAGAGCGGGACAGGATGACATCGGAGACATGGGTCGCACTGATGCGCCCGCGCGGCATATAACCAAGCTCACGCGCCAGCACATTCGCAGTACCCGCCGGGATAATGCCAACCGGCATACCGCGGCCAAAAACCCCTTCCGCAACGTCGCGGATGGTGCCGTCGCCCCCTGCTGCAATGATCACGTCGGCGCTTTTGGCACTGATGATATCGTCGACCAGTTGGGTCGCGTGGCCAGCGGCTTCTGTCGGCACGATGCGCACGTCCTGCCCGCCACGGCGCAGCCGCTCCGCCACTTCATTGACGAAAGGCTCCTTGCCGCCGCCCGATATCGGGTTCCTGATAATGACTGCACGTTCGCCCATGATCCGCTCACCTTGAAAAGTTGCGTAAGAGAAAGCGATTAGCCCACGTTTTGCAAGGGGTGTGCGGAAATTTCACATGCCGCGCCATTGGTGAAACCTAGCGACCGCCGGTTGCCTTATGCTGGCGTGCGAGCAGGAAGGCGCCCACAAGGCCCGATATCTTGCCAAGCGCGGGCTCTGTAATATAGCGCTCAACGCCACCCGCGCGGGTAATAACGGGCACGTAGCCGCCAAGCAGCCGTTCTGTCTCACGACGGACTTTGGCGATCAGGCTTTTCTGCGCCATCACACCGCCGCCAAGGATGATGCGTTCAGGCGCATAGGCAAGCACAAGGGTGCGGCAAAGCTGGCCAAGGTAATAAGCCTCTGTCTGCCACGCCATATTGTCCGCCGGCAGGATGGACGCCGGCATGGACGCCCGCGCCGCAATCGCAGGGCCAGCTGCAAGACCTTCAAGGCAATCCGTATGGAAAGGGCATTGGCTTTGAAATTTTTCATCGCCATGCGCACGCGGCACGGGCATGTGCCCCAGTTCCGGATGCAGGGTGCCGTGCAAAAGCTTGCCTTGGCTGAGCACGCCAACACCGATACCAGTACCAACCGTGACATATACAGCGTTATCAAGCCCGCGCGCGGCACCGATGTGTGCCTCCGCCAGCACAGCTGCATTCACATCTGTATCAAGGCTGACCCGCACACCCACCTGATGGCCAAAATAATGGGCGAGGTTGGTACCGGCCCAGCCGGATTTGGGCGTGGAGAGCAACGTGCCGTGGGTCGCGCTGCGGCCGAGGTCAACGGGGCCGAAACTGGCGATCCCAAGGCCGGTGATGACGCCGAAACGCACCTGCGCATCCTGGAAGAAGCGCGCACATGCGGCCAGCGTTTCATCAGGCGTGCGTGTGGCGATGGTTTCCTGCGCCCAGATATCATTATAGGAGCCGCCAACCGCGCACACAAATTTGGTGCCACCCGCTTCAATGGCCGCAAGCATGGCTGCCTCCGCCCGCTGAAGATAGGCTGCGCACGTCTGGTTCTGAAATGCCCAACAGTCGGATCACCTGACCCCTCCCGCACGACCCCACAGGGCCTTCTTCCGCGAACTATAAGGCATAGCGACTATATTTCAAACACTTAGCAAACAGGTAGCGCGGAGCGCCTACATGCTCTCGATGAAATAGTCGTACATGGCGCACAGTTCTTCGGTGCGGTCATCGTCGGTCTCGACCCCGGTCGCGTCATTGAGCGCTTCCATGAGCTGTTGTTTGCTTTCAAGGAAATGCAACATCAGGCGGATGGCAGCCTTGCGGCAGCGGCCATTTGTGAAGGCGCCGAGGATCAGCATCTCAAGCACATAGATGCCCTTCTCGCCCGTTCCTGTGCGCAGGTAGCGGAATTTCTGGAACACCTGCCGCTCACGGATGAACGCTTCCTGCAGGCGGGAGAGATGGGTGATCATCTCGTTCGTCATGCCAAGCGGCATGTTCGCCTTGCGGATTTTCTGCTCCAAAATGCCGTATAGCGCTAACTGATCCATCGGGGAGCGTGCACCACTTTCCAGCAAGCGCGAGAGGTCTCGCTGCATCATATAGTCCATGATGCGGGTCTCAATGCGGGCGAGATTGCGCTCACCAAACACCAGCGGGTAGATTTTGAGCAATTCCACCGTTTTCGCGAACACGCCGTGATGCTCGGCAGTATATTCATCCAGCTGCAATTGCCCGGTACGCCGCGCTACCTGTGTGTCCATTGCGGTCAGCAGGTCCTTGGTCGCAAACCAGCCGCCCGCCGCCACCATTTTTTTGTTGAGTTTCGAGAACTCGGTCAGCTCCCACATGGCCAGCGGGATCGCGTCAAGCGCACGCGGCGGCGTAAAATGTTTGGTGTTGGTGATGATGCGCTCAAACGCGTTCTGGATGGCGTTCCTTGTGTAGCGCAGGTCGTATTTGCTCATGAGCGTGGTCAGGCGCTGGATCAGTTTGGTGCTGCCGCGCCGTGGCTGTGGCTGTGCTGATATGAGGCCCATGAAGTCATGCAGGAGCGCGAAGGGATTGCTTTCCTCGACAAAAATATCGGCAATGGCCTGGTCAAGCGCAAAGAGCCCAGCCAGCATCTCGTCCGCCACTCTCTGGATGGCTTCATCCTCGTGTTTTTCAAGCACCACGACAAGGCGTTCGGCCTTCGTGCCCCAGCTGGGTGAGTTTTCCAGATACCGCATGACCGACATAATAAGATGCCGCCGCGCCGTTACCTTGCCGACACTGCGTTCCCGCGCGCGGTAATGCGCCTCAAGCCCCGAGGGGCCGATGGGCATCAGCTCAACCTGTTCGTCACTCGCAAACTGGAAAAAGCGGTCCAGATAGCTGCGCAGCTCCTTCGCGCGCTCGCCCGGCTCACCGCCTGCCATCTCAGCCTGACGCTGGGCGCCGGTGCTGATCGCTGCATTATAAACCGCAACGCTATTGCGCAGGTCAGCCATCGCTTCCTTGTTGGTCAGGAGCTCAAGCGTCGTCAATTTCTGGTGTTCAAGCCACGGCTTCAGGATGCGGGTCGCGAGGTTCACGGCCGTGGGGTGCAAAAGATGCTCCGGCTCGGTGCAAATGATGGCACCGTGTGCGCTCGCTGCGCCTGCCCCGCCATCCGCATTTTCACCCGCTCCAGCCACCAAACGCTAAACCCTTGACCGAGTTAATAAAAAATTCAAACATTCGCGCGTAGAAACGGAAAACCCGTGCGCAGGCACAGCCTATAATATAGACTGGTGTCTGCATAACATTTTTTAGGGCGCGCCTGAATGAGTGTAATCCTGCATGTTGATGATGATGAAGTAATGCGCAAACTGGTCGCAGGCTATCTGACCGACCTTGGGCATGAAGTCGTCTCCGCAGAAAATGGGCTGGAAGGCATGAAAATGGCCGAACAGATGTCGCCCGACCTCATCCTGATGGATATTGATATGCCGGTGCTGGACGGTTATGCCGCCACCCAGCAACTGCGCGGCAAGGGCTATAAAGGCCTCATTGCGGCGCTGACGGGCAGTGAGCGGGTGCGCGACCTCGCCAATGCCGTTGTTGCCGGCTGCGATGATTTTATTCCCAAACCGCTTACGAACGAATTCCCGGAACTCGTGACCGCGATCCTCGAAAAAGAAGACGAAACCGACAATGCAATGGAGGACGACTTCTTTGACGACTGAGAAGCCGGACCGCCTTTTTATCCCGCCAGAAAGATTTGTGTTTAGGCCCCGTGTAAGATGATGGAAGAAACCCTGATCGAGAAACTCAGAACCGAGTTTCTTGAAGCCACCGAAGATAATCTCGACTTTATCGAAGATATCTCGAACCAGAGCCTGGAGGGTGCCATCGCGCCTGAACAGGCGTTCGAGGAAATCCGGCGGCGCATTCACTCGATCAAGGGTACCGCAGCCAGCGTTGGCTACCCCATCACCAGCACCATCGCCCACCGGCTTGAAGATTACCTTGAAGGCGCCAAGGACCTGAATGAGGTGCTGATTGGCGGCATCGGCAAATATGCCGACAAGATCAGGGATATCATCACCACCGGCAAGGAACCGGCACCACAGGAAACCGCCACGCTCCTGCGGTCGCTGCCCATGAGCTACCAAAGCAGCGATTTCCAGATCGACGTTCTGGATGTGGAAGTGCTGCTGGTATCGCCGTCCAAGATGATCTCGAAAATCGTGCGTAACGAACTGATGCAGTGCGGCTTCCGCGTGGTGCGCGCGACGGGTGCCATGGAAGCTTTCCAGCTTGCCGTGCGCTCCCAGCCGGACGCCATGGTGTTCGCGCAAACGCTTGACGAGCTCTCCGGCGCCGACCTCGCCCGCGCCTTCAAGGCCATGAGCACAACGGCGGACAAGCCCATCGGCGTGCTCACGAGCTTCCCGCTTGACCACCCCGGCCTGCAAGGCCTGCCGTCCGACGTGAAGATCATCCGCACCGGGCGTGTGCATTTCCCCGACGACATGGGCGACTTCCTCGCCTACATCCAGACCGAATTTTTGTAAGCCAAAAACAAATCAATAGTCATGCCCGGATATAGGTAGATTTCGCCCCGCGTGTGGGCGAGATTAGGTGCAGTCTTGCGTCAGGAGAAAAGGCATGAAAACGCGTATTTTCCGGAAGCTGCCCGAGGGGAGCCAGTACCGCGCGACCACAAGCCCGGTGGGGCCCTTGCATCTGGTTGCGGGAAACAACGCACTCCATGCCATCATCTGGGAATGTGACCTTGAGAAGCCGGTGACCGCGGCCACCATCGCGGCGTTACCTCGCGCCACCAGGCCGCATGGGGTACTGGACACTGCTGAGGAGCAACTGGACGAGTATTTTAACGGTACGCGGCACACGTTCGACCTACCACTCGCCCCCATGGGCACAGACTTCCAGCGCGCCGCCTGGTTTGCGCTCATGGATATTCCTTACGGCGAAACCACAAGCTATGAGGCGCAGGCCATCCGCCTTGGCGGGCGGGAGAAGACCCGCGCCATTGGTACCGCAAACGGCATGAACCCTATTTCCATCATCATGCCCTGCCACCGTGTTGTGGGCAAAAAGGGTGCGCTTACCGGCTTTGGTGGCGGGTTTGAAGCCAAGGCCTTCCTTCTCGAACACGAGGCCAGAACAGCAGGGCGCACACTCTGTTGATGGGCGCTGCACACACCGCATGTACCTCGCTCAAGATGTACGGCAAAAACTATGTTGGCATGACAGCCACTCTATCTCGCCAACCCCTCAAAGCCATGCCCAGTAAGCGGGGCTGCGACACTGTGGCCCCCGCCTTCCCCTTCATTGCACGCCCCATTTACGCTAGCATGGCTGCCTGACACACGGTTTGGGAGGTTGCGATGAAAATTCTCGTCATTTGGGGCATGGAAATCAAGGCGCCGGGCTTGCTCGCGCGCGTGCGATCACTTACGCCGGAGGACGGAGCCAAAGTCACCATTGCCGTGCTGTTCAACAAGGCTTCCCGCGCGGGTTGGGGCGATATCACACCGTGTGACCTGATGGCCGATATTCGCGCGCAAGCGGCAGAAGCGCTTGGGCCGAACGTGACTGTGACGGTGGAAAGTGACGACACCGACGACATCGCGGACTGGGCGCTCCATAAAGCGCATGACGGTGGTTTTGCGCTGGTCGTCAAGACCGGCCACCGGAGCGAAAGCTTCCTCCACACCCCGTCGGACTGGGCGCTCATGCGCGGGCTTGAAGTACCCTTCTGTATCGCCTCCCCCATGAAGCTGAAAAGCCGCCCCATCATCCTCGCCGCTGTGGACCTTGATACCGCTTCCGCCGAAGCCGCGATGACAGACGCGGTGCTGACACAAGCGGCGAAGCTGGCCCGGGCGCAGGACGCAACGCTTGAAGTGGTGCATGTGCTTGCTGTCAACCGCGCGCTGGCGGAGATTGACGCCGTGGACCCTGAAACCGTGCTCTACGAGAAAGGCCCTGCCGCCCAGAAAGCGCTGGACGAGCTTCTGGCTGCCCGCAGCATCCACGCTTCCGCCACCCATATCCTTGCGGGCTCACCCGGCCTTGTGGTTGCCAAACTGGCACGCAAGCGGAAAGCCGACCTTGTGGTGATGGGCAGTGCGGGGCGCACCGGCCTGCGCGCCGCCCTTCTTGGCAACACGGCGGAGAAATGTGTGCATGAACTCAAGACAGACCTGATGGTCGTCAAAAGTTAGATCACGACATTCATTCCGCTCAAGTCTGTCACCGCCAGACCCGCGAGGAAAACACTTTCGCCGTCACCGAGGTCGATTAGAAGGCCCGCTTCGCCGCCCTGGGCGCTGTTGCTGGCGGCGGCTTCTAAAGCAGCAAGGTTTGCAAAACCGCGCGCTGCGAGGTTGAGGGTATCTTCATCCACGTCAAAATCGGTCACTGTGTCATTGCCGCTCAAGGCCCCGAAGATGAACTGGTCAGCGCCCGCGCCGCCCGTGAGCATGTCATCACCTCCGCCTGCCCACAGCACATCATTACCCGCACCGGCGATAACAACATCATCGCCCGCACCGCCATAGAGCGTGTCATCGCCCGCACCGCCAAGCAGGCTGTCGCTGCCGTCGCTGCCGCAAAGAATGTCATTGCCCGCGCCGCCGTCCAGGGTGTCGTCCCCCGTGCCGCCGCCAACGTGGTCATCGCCGCCCAGCGCGAACACTTGGTCATTGCCACCACGTGCCCATATGCCGTCAGCCTCGTCACTGCCGGTCAGGGTTTCATCCGCCGCTGTGCCCGGTAGCATGACGCTCTCGCGCACATCGATCACATCAAACCGAAGGAAGGCGCTTGTACGCAGGCCGTGGCTGTCCTCAGCGTAGACCCGCACCGTGATCTCGTCGCCGCTCTCAAAATCAAGTGTGACATCGTCGTTCAAATAAAGGCTGTCGCCTTCCACCCTGAAGCGTTCATCGGCAACAGAGAAGCTGACATCGCCGCCATCGGGGTCGGTCGCTATAAGCTGGCCAACAAAAGCGCCCGCTTCATTCTCGCGCACGCCGTCGCTGGCGAGGCGCGGGGCGGAAGGCGGGTTTTCGCCGCCGCTCAGGGTCACAGTGACAACCTGTGTGCTGCCGTCCGTGGCGGTAAAGGTGTGGCTGTCGGTGAGGGCTGCACCGTCACCCAGCGTCGCCAATATATCGCTGTCTGCTACATAGGTCCAAGTGCCCGACGTCAGCACAAATTGGCCGTAAGCATTATCGCCTGCGACTGACGCCACATCGGCGAAACTTGGGCTGTCATCCGCATCCACATCAGAAATGCTGAGTGTACCAGACGTGCTGGTGCCGCTGCCTTCAACGATGGTGCTGGTGAAGGTACCGCTGACCACAGACGCATCATCCGTACCGGTGATGGTTACCGTAATTTGCTGTGTGCTGCTGTCGCTTGCGGTGAAGGTGATGGTGTCTGTCACCGTGTCACCATCATCAAGGTCCTGTACCGCGCTTTCATCAAGCGTGTAGGTCCAGGTGCCGGAGGTGAGCACGAAGCTGCCGTAGGCATTATCCCCCGCGGTTGACGCCACGTCGGAGAAGGTTGGTGCGTCGTCAGCGTCGGCGTCGTTAATTGTAATGCTGCCCGTGGCCGTTACCGCCGCATCGCCCACGTCACCCTCTGTCACTACGCCCGCAAAGGTACCGGAGATGACAGATGCGTCCGCGGTGCCGGTAATCGTCACCGTAATTTGCTGTGTCGTCGTGCCATCAGATGCTGTGTAGGTGATGGTGTCGGTGACCATGTCGCCGTCATCGAGGTCCTGCACGGCTGACTGATCCAAGGTGTAGGTCCAGGTCCCCGCGCTCAGTACAAAACTGCCGTAACCATTGTCACCCGCTGTGCTGGCAACGTCCGGCACAGTTGGGTCGGGGTCGTCGTCCACATCCACAACGGCCACGGAACCACTGGCGGTGACCGCGCTGTCGCCTATGTCGCCTTCGTCCACGTTACCGGTGACGGTACCGGTGAAGGCCGCGTCATCATTCGCGCCGTCAATGGTGATGGTGATGTCCTGCGTGGTGCCGTCGGCTGAAGATACCGTGATGGTGTCCGTCAGGTCGTCGCCAACATTCATGGCGTCAACGGTCGCGTTTGCGCTATCGACCGTATAGATCCAGTCGCCGTTCGCAGCGATCTCGAGCTCACCGTATGTCCCGTCAATCGTGTCCGAGTTGAACTGCTCATGCGCGGCGCCATTGAGGTCGCTGATGGTCAGGTTGCCGGAAACCGAAGGGCCGTCTTCGCTGATGCTGTCAGCCGTGTCGCCGCCGATTGTGGGGGCGAAGGCTGGGCCGAGGCCCGAGGCCACACCGTCCGGGTTCGCAAGCGCCACATAGACCTGCGCGCCAGACGGCAGGGTGCGCAAGGTCAGTGCGCCGCCATCACCCGACAGCGAGTTGAATATCTCGCTAAGGTCGCTCTCGATCGTCGGGTTGTCACCCGCATAGAGCTGGGAAAAGTCGTCCAGCACGTTGGTGCCGCTGAAGGTCAGGATCTGGCCGTCACCAACGAAGGAGACTGCAGTATTTGCACCAGCGACAATGCTGTTCTGAAGCGTAACAAAGGCATCAGTCCTCAGCACAAGCTCATTGTTGCCGTTACCGGTCAGCACACTGTCGCTGATGGTCAGGCTCATATCCTCGACGCGCAAACCATTACCGGTGTTGCCTGCAATGGTTACCGCGTCAAAGGATGTCACGGTATTGGCGTCAAAGAGTATGCCATCACCCGTATTGCCACTGATGCTGCTGTTGGTGATCGAGACCGTGCCGTTGCGGATATCCACCACCGCGCTCGCTGCTGTGTTGCCCTCAACGCGTACGCCATCAAGCGTGACATCGGCACCGTTCGAGACAATGCCGGGGGAGATGGCGCTATTCCCGGTGATGATGCTGTCGCTGATCGTCAGGTCGGTGCCAGTACCCGCATGAACCGCCATGCCACCGTCGACACCGGTAATGACCAGGCCATTCAGCGTGGCATCAGTGCCCGACGAGAAAACGTCAAACAAAAAGCTGCCATAGCCGTTGCCATCAATCGTTATATCGGGCGCACCGTCACCGTCGATATCGCCGTTGATGGTGATGTCATATTGAATTTCATAGGTGACTGCCTCGGTGATGCTGGAGCCGCTCAGGAACGGATCAAAGATGATGGTATCACCGTCCCGCGCGAGGCCGATGGCCTCAAGGAGCGACAGGCCGAGGCCGTCCGCCTCTTCGGAGGCAAGGTTACCGCCGCCGTACGCGTCGGTTGAACTGCCGGAGATGGTATCAACGGTAAAGGTGGTCATGGTCACTTCCCCTGAAAGGCACACAAAGTTGCAGCGCATACAAGGAAGGGCCTCTCCGGTCGGACCGAAGAAGAAAGTAGAAATATACAACCCCCGTATGCCGCCCGGACCGGGCGGTGCGACGCTCGTGCAAAACGTTATCGCGAGTGTGAGTGTTGCACGAAACACAGGGTGCGGCAAGCTTAACCACCCGGAAAGCTAAGGTCTCCAGTGCAAGAGAGAATTGTGCCTAGTGCATTGAACGCACTGCATGTTTCACCTACATAGGGCAAATAAACATGCGAGGACATCAATGAAAAATACAATTTCTGCGGCGCTTGTGGCGACAGCCCTCTCCTTTGGCTGCGGCGTTCATACAGCCTATGCCGCTGACGAGACGGCCGTACCAACGCAGGATCATCTCCCCGGCATTCTGGATACGGTCGGGTTTTCGGGCACACTCCTGGTCTCGAAAGGCGGCGATATACTACTGCATCAAGCAGTCAACAAATCACCACAGGCAGACGCGGAACTAATCACAACTGACACGCCTTTCATCATCGCGTCCATGAGCAAAAGCTTCACAGCGGCGCTTGTGCTCAAGCTGGTGGATGAAGGCAAACTCTCGCTCGACGATACACTGAGCAGCCTGTTGCCGGACTTTGACGCGCCCTATGCCGCCAAGGTCACCTTGCGGCAGATGCTGCAGAACCGCTCCGGCATTCCGCACTATATCGATATCCCCGGCTGGTTCGATAACGACATCAAGCGCACCTTCACGGCCGAGAGCTTCATGGATACGCTCAAAACACTTGAGTTGAAGTTCGAACCCGGCAGCGACTATCTGTATTCCAACGTGAATTATTACCTGCTCGCCCGCATCATCGACCGTTATGCGGGCATGCCTTATGAGGATTACCTGAAAACAGAGATCCTTGAGCCTTTCGGCATGCGTTCGACCGGGCAGATATATGAAGCTGGGACAGGCACACTCGCGCCCAATTACCTGCGCGGTGACGACGGCAGCTTTGAAGAAATCCCGGTCACCAACCCGGCGCTGTTCCGGGGCACCGCCTCGATGTACTCCACCGCCGCCGACCTGAACGCCTGGGGACACGCGGTGCTGGACGGGAAAGTCTATTCCACGGCGGCTGCCCGTGAAGCCTTCAATGAGGCAACCCCGATGGCATGGAGCGTGGGCAAGCTCCCGGTATCCGAGAGCCGCGCGCTTGATGTGCACTATTATAATGGCCGCCTGATCGGGCACCTCAGCCTCATCCTGCTGCTGCCGGAAGTGGACGGCGTGGTCGTCGTGCTCAACAACAACACCGCAGGCTATGAGAATATGCTCAAAATCGGCAGCAAACTCGCCGAACAGCATTTCGGTGGCGCGGAGTAATCTTCGCACGGCTGATCAAGGTAGAGTTTTTCTTTGGAAAATGGTGCTGCTGGGGAGATTTGAACTCCCGGCCTCTCCCTTACCAAGGGAGTGCTCTACCCCTGAGCTACAGCAGCGTAACCATATGCGGGGTCCACGGTGTTTCGTGGCACGCCGGGGCTATTGCCACAGCCACGCGGTCGATGCAAGCCAAAAGCGTAATAATTTTGAAAGCCTCACGCTTGCCCGCGCGCAAGCCTAACATTTCGCGCTTGAAAAAGCGCCGCCTTTTGCGGCATTTAATTCTCCCATGAGCAAGAGCACAAAAGATTCGGACCGCATCACGCAGGACGTGGGCAAGCTGCACGACGCCGACAAGCAGGCGCGGCTTGCAGAAGCCCTGCGCGCGAACCTCAGGCGGCGCAAGGAACAGGCGCGGGACCGCAAATCCGACGACGCTGACGGCAAGTAGGCCCACCACCCCACATCTTGTAGATTGGTGCTTGTTCGCCCCCAAGGATTGCCGTACTAATGCGGGAAAGTCCGCCACCGGGCAGCCAATGCAAGACTATTCAGGGGAGCACCGACCATGTCCATCATGTCTGATAAATGGATTCGCGAAATGTCGAAGGAACACGGCATGATCGAACCGTTTGTGGATGGCCAGGTGAGGAAAGACAATATCTCCTACGGCCTCTCGTCCTATGGCTATGACGCGCGGGTGGCGCCCGAGTTCAAGATTTTCACCAATGTCGATTCGGCGATTGTGGACCCCAAAGACTTCTCGCCAAAAAGCTTTGTCGACCGCGACACCGACGTATGCATCATCCCGCCGAACAGTTTCGCGCTCGCACGCACGGTGGAATATTTCCGTATCCCGAAAGACGTGCTCGTTATCTGCCTTGGTAAATCCACCTACGCGCGCTGCGGCATCATCGTGAATGTGACGCCCTTGGAGCCCGGCTGGGAAGGCCATGTGACGCTCGAGTTCTCGAACACCACGCCGCTGCCGGCCAAGATTTACGCCAACGAAGGCGCGTGCCAGTTCCTGTTCCTGCAGGGCAATGAGCCGTGCGAAGTGGCCTACTCCGACCGGCAGGGCAAATACCAGGGCCAGCGCGGCGTAACGCTTCCAAAGCTCTAGGGCGGAAATTTTCAAAAAGGCGGCAATCATGCCGCCTTGATGCCTTTTTTGGCCGCCATGGTGCGGGCATTCATTAACTCATTTCTGAGGTTACACCACCCATGGAAAAACTCGTCATCACCGGCGGCACTGCGCTTCACGGCACCATTCCCATCTCGGGCGCAAAGAATGCTGCCCTGCCGCTGATGTGTACCTGCCTGCTGACGGACGAGCCGGTCACGCTTGAGAACCTGCCGCGGCTCGCGGATATCACCACGCTCACGGACCTCCTGAACCACCTCGGGGTGACGGTCACGATCGAGGGTGGGCGCGGCGGCATGATGACGGGCCGTAGCCTCACCTTTGATGCCCACACCATCCACGACACCGTGGCGCCCTATGACATCGTGCGGAAAATGCGCGCCTCCATCCTCGTGCTCGGCCCCTTGGTCGCCCGCGCAGGCGAAGCGACCGTATCCCTGCCCGGCGGCTGCGCCATCGGCACGCGCCCCATTGACCTGCACCTCAAGGCCATTGCGGCGCTTGGTGCAACGATCGAGATGGAACAGGGATATGTGCGCGCGTCTGCACCCGATGGCCTCAAGGGTGGGCGTATCCGTTTCCCGTTTGTCTCCGTCGGCGCGACCGAGAATGCGCTGATGGCAGCAGCGCTCGCCAAAGGTACCACCACCATCGAGAATGCCGCGCGCGAGCCGGAGATTGTCGATCTCGCCAAATGCCTCAATGCCATGGGCGCCAAGATCACCGGCGCGGGGCATGAGACCATTACCATTGAAGGTGTCGAGAAGCTGCACGGCTGCACCCACGCGGTGATGCCGGACCGGATCGAGGCTGGCTCTTATGCCGTCGCGGCGCTGATGACGCGCGGGGACCTGTTCCTTGAGGGCGCGAAGGGTGACGACATGCAGGCGACGCTCGACACGCTTACGGAAGCCGGCGGCATCATCACGGTCGAAGAGGGTGGCGTGCGCGTGAAGGCGAACGGCCATGTGCAGGGTTTCAACGTAGTGACCCAGCCCTTCCCCGGTTTCGCGACCGACATGCAGGCCCAGTTCATGGCGCTGGCGTGTGTGGCTGAGGGTGCGAGCGTGATCACCGAAGCCATCTTCGAGAACCGTTTCATGCACGTGTCGGAACTGATGCGCCTTGGTGCCAATATCACGGTCAAAGGCTCAACCGCCACGGTGCGCGGCGGCAAGCCGCTCAAAGGTGCGCCCGTCATGGCGACAGACCTTCGCGCCAGTATGGGTCTCGCGCTCGCGGGGCTTGTCGCGGAAGGTGAGACCACCGTCAACCGCCTCTACCACCTTGACCGGGGCTATGAGCGTCTGGAAGAGAAGCTGAAGGCCGTGGGCGCACAGATTGACCGCGTGACCGACTGACCCGCAGCATAATTTTCCGCCTTCAACAGATTTTCTGCGCCCATACAGGCGTTTAAGCACTTGAAGCGGAAGGCGTGCGCCCGTACATTGCGCACGAATATGAATTCAAGGCCCAGGGTAATGAGCGACAGTTTGAAACTATTGGCGCAAAGCGCGGAAGACCTCACGGTGATGTCGAGCCTGATGCAGGACGCCACCGTGCGCACGGGTGATATTGATTTCACCCCAAGCGCGCACCGCCTCACCTTCGTCGCCAACCGCTTCCGCTGGGAGAAGAAACGCAAGTTCTTCCGCCCGAAAGGCGAGCGTGTGCGCACTGGCCTTCACATGAACGGCATCCTGAAGGTGCAGGCCCAAGGCCTTGACCTCGGCAATAAGGACGAAGTGCTGGATCTCCTGAGCATGGAAGCGCACGAGAATGGCGAGGCCTTCGATATCCTGTTGAATTTTGCCGGTGGCGCGACCCTCAAGCTCACGGCCGAATGTGTGGACGCTGCGATGGCGGACCTCACCGAAGGCTGGGAAGCCCTCGCCCGCCCGCATCATACCAATTAGGCCACACGCTAGACTAAAGCGTGAGGGTCACATCATTGTCGGAACGCCAAACCGACATATAAACAGCCTATGGAATATTTCCCTTAAAACAAACGACCGGACCAACATCATGGAACTCAGTGAAAAACTGGTACTCGCCCTCCCGAAAGGCCGCATCCTTGAAGAAGTGATGCCTCTCGTGCATGCGGCGGGCATCCATCCGGAACCGGCGTTTGATGACCCCAAATCCCGCGCGCTGCAATTCGACACCAACGTGAAGAACCTGTCGATCATCCGCGTGCGTGCGTTCGACGCTGCCACTTTCGCGGCTTTCGGAGCGGCGCATCTCGCCGTTGTCGGCAATGACGTGCTGCAGGAATTTGGCTATTCGGACCTCTATTCCCCGCTGGACCTTGATATCGGCCACTGCCGCCTCTCGCTAGCGATGCCCGAGGATGAGGCGGACGAAGACCCGCGCGAATGGTCCCACATTCGGGTGGCGACCAAATACCCGAACCTCACCCGCCGCTACTATGCCGAACGCGGCGTGCAGGCCGAATGTATCAAGCTGAACGGTGCGATGGAACTGGCGCCGCAGCTTGGCCTGTCGCGCCGCATTGTGGACCTTGTGTCAACCGGTGGCACGCTTAAAGCCAACAAACTGAAGGAGGTGGAGGTGCTGACGCATATTACCTCCCGCCTTGTGGTTCATCGAGCCGCCTTCAAGACCCGCCCGCGGGAGGTCAGCTACTGGATTGAACGTTTCAGGGAGGCCGTGAAAAATGGTTCTGCGTCTTAAATCGACCGCCGCAGACTTTGCGGCAGACTTTGAAAAACTGCTGACCGCCAAGCGCGAAACCACGACCGACGTGCGCGACGTGGTAACGGGCATCATTGAGGACGTGAAGGCGCGCGGTGACGACGCGCTTTATGACCTCACCACCAAGTTCGACCGCTTCGATGCCCGCACGCGCGGCCTTGTGGTCACTGCGGAAGAAGTGGACGCCGCTTGCGCGCAGGTGGACGCCGCAACCATGGACGCCCTACGTGTTGCGGCGGACCGTATCCGCGCCTTCCACGAGCGGCAGGTGCCAGACGCGCTGGATTACACCGACGACGCCGGCGTGCGCCTTGGCCAGAACTGGCAGGCGGTTGAGGCGGCGGGCCTTTATGTGCCCGGCGGCACCGCAAGTTACCCCTCAAGCGTTCTGATGAACGCTATCCCCGCTAGTGTCGCGGGTGTGGACCGTGTGGTCATGGTGGTGCCGACGCCGGATGATGTTTTGAACCCGCTTGTGCTCGCGGCTGCCAAGCTCGCGGGCGTGACCGAGATTTACCGCATTGGCGGCGCACAGGCTGTGGCCGCACTTGCTTTCGGAACCGAAACAATTGCCCCAGTCGACAAGATCGTCGGCCCCGGCAACGCATTTGTGGCGGAGGCCAAGCGGCAGGTCTTCGGCAAGGTGGGCATTGATACCATCGCAGGCCCCAGCGAAATCCTTGTGGTCGCTGATAATCAGAACGACCCGCGCTGGATCGCCGCGGACCTTCTCTCGCAAGCTGAGCATGACACAGCGGCACAAAGCATCCTGATCACCGATGACGCCAAATACGGTGAGATGGTCGCCAAGGCTGTTGAAGATCACCTCGCCACCCTGCCCCGCGCCGAGATCGCGCTTGAAAGCTGGAACACCTATGGTGCCATCATCGTGGTGGAAACGCTTGAGGACGCTATCCCGCTCATCAATCGCCTCGCGCCCGAGCACCTTGAGCTCGCAGTCGCGGACGCGGAAGCCATGCGCGTGAAGGTACGGAACGCTGGTGCCATCTTCCTTGGCCGTTATACGCCCGAAGCCATCGGGGATTATGTCGCGGGTCCGAACCACGTTTTGCCCACGGCACGCGCAGCGCGTTTCTCCTCGGGCCTCAGCGTTTATGACTTCATGAAACGCACGACTTTCGTGGGCTGCACGGCGGAAAGCCTACAGGTGATCGGCCCTTCTGCCGTTCGCCTCGCGGAAGAAGAAGGGCTGGACGCGCACGCGCTTTCTGTTGCTATTCGCTTGAAAGACCTTCAAAAATAGCATCATGGCCAAACACAAGCTTGTAGATGTGACGCTGGATGAAAGCACCATGACGCGCTGGAGCGCGGATGTGGAGCATGAGCGTCGCATCGCGATTTTTGACCTTCTCGAGGAAAACAGCTTCGAGCTTCTGAAGTCGGCGGACGAACGTTATGTTGGCCCTTACAAGCTGCATCTCTCGATCACCGAAGGGCGGCTGGCCTTTGATGTGAAAAGCACGGGCGACGATGTGCTGATGAGCTTTCGCCTCGCCGTCACACCGTTTCGCCGCATCATCCGTGACTATTTCGCCATCTGTGACAGCTATTATGAAGCGATCAAAACCGCGAGCCCCAGCCAGATCGAAGCCATCGATATGGGCCGGCGCGGGCTTCATAACCAGGGCAGCGAACTTCTGATGGAACGACTGGACGGCAAGATCAAGGTGGACATGCCAACCGCCAGGCGGCTGTTCACCCTTGTATGCGTTTTGCACCTGAAGGACGGACGGGGCCCACGATGAGCGAGACAGCAAACACCCCAGCGCCGGGCAAGGCCCCGGCCAAAAGTGTGCTTTTTGTCTGCAACCAGAATGCGGTCCGTAGCCCGATGGCGGAAGCACTGGCGAAACGCCACAGCAAACGGCGGCTATTTGTAGAATCAGCCGGGCTGATCGCGGGCGCGCTTGACCCCTTCACCGTCTCCGCAATGGCGGAAGAGAAGATTGACCTGTCCACCCACAAAGCGCTGACGCTCGCGGACGTGGACCTTACGGCGTTTGACGCGGTGATCGCGCTGACCGCCGAATCACACGCGCATCTCAAAAAGCAGAAGCTCAAATCACCCGAGTCGCTTGAGTTTTGGCCCACGCCAGACCCGACAGACAGCGAAGGCAACCGCAATCAGGTGATGGACAGCTACCGCCTTGTGCGTGACCATCTCGAGGTCCGTATCGCTGACCGTTTCCCGTTCTAGCTGCGTTACAGCCACACCCAAAATCAGGCCCTTGTGGCAAAATGAGCCCAAATCGCACAAATATCGTGGGATTTCCGCCAAAATTGTTGCATTTCGGCGACAAGCGCTTCATGTATGTGCGCGAATTGAAGGCCATCCCAAGGAGATATAATGGCTAAAGAAGAAGTATTGGAAATGCGCGGCACGGTTACAGAACTGCTGCCGAACGCAATGTTCCGCGTGGAGCTGGAAAACGGCCACGAAATTCTCGGCCACACGGCCGGTAAAATGCGCAAGAACCGCATTCGCGTTCTCGCGGGCGATGAAGTGCTCGTTGAGCTGACGCCGTACGATCTGACCAAAGGTCGCATCACCTACCGCTTCAAGTAAGGCGCAGGGTGGCTTGATGGCTCATGGACCGTCCATGAAATCCCCGGACGGGGTGATGACAGGCAAGCCCGGCCCCGCGCCCCACTCCCCCAAGGCTGATACACTTGTGCTGGCGTCCGCGTCCCCTCGGCGGCGCGACCTTCTGGCACAAATCGGCATCACACCGGATGTGATTGCCCCCGCGGACCTTGACGAGACACCGCACGTGGCCGAGGCCCCGAAGCCTTATGCCGAACGGCTGGCGGCGGAGAAAGCCTCAGCAGTCGCGACCGCGCACAAAGGTGCGCTGATCCTCGCTGCCGATACCGTGGTGGCCTGCGGGCGGCGCATTCTGCCCAAGGCCGAGGACGAGCAGACCGCGCGGGACTGCCTCGCGCTTCTCTCCGGTCGTCGTCACCGGGTGATCACCGGCATCTCGCTCGTGCGCGCTGACGGCAGCCAGCTTACCAAGTCGGTCACCACCACGGTCGGCTTCAAGGTGCTATCGCACGAGGATATCGAACGTTATATCGCAAGCGGCGAATGGCACGGCAAGGCGGGCGGTTATGCCGTTCAGGGCCTCGCCGCCACTTATGTACGCTTCATTCAGGGTTCCTACAGTAGCGTCGTCGGCCTGCCACTTTTTGAAGTTGGCGGCTGGCTTGAAGCTTTTTACGAGAAAAAACCATCATGAGTTTCGAGACCATCATCGAGCCCGGCATCGGCCAGTGGCGCAGCGCGACAATCGACGAAGACGGCCTGCCCCTCAGCCTCCATTTCCATGACGATGTGGCGCTGAGCCCGACGGACGCGGTCTTTTATGCCCGCGTGACCCGCGTTGACAGCACGCTCGACATGGCGTTCCTTGATATGGGCGATGGCCGCATGGGTGCGATGAACCTGCGCCGCGCCAAGCTCCTTGTCAAAGGCCGCGCCGACAGCATCAGCGACTGCCTGACCGAGGGACAGATGCTCCCCGTGCAAGTGGTTGCCGAACCGCCGGTTGTTGAAAACAAGGCTTTTGTCGTCACCCCGCGCCCGCGCCTGATGGGCCGCTATGTGGTGGTGGAAGCCGGTGCCGCGCGGCTCAATTTCTCCAAGGACATCGCGCCCAAGGCTAAGAAGGCGCTTGAGGCCGCGCTGCAGCCGCTCACCGCTGGTGGTGCCATCATTGTGCGCTCCCGCTCCGGTGAGGTCGCGCCTGAGTTTGTGGCCGCGGAAGCGAAACGTTTCCTTGATGCGATCAATACCACGCCCGACGCACCCGGCCTGATGTTCGCGTTCGCACCGGCTGAGCAAGCGCTTGTCGCGGTACCCGAAGGGGTGGGACCGGTGATGGTTGAGGGTGGCGGTAATTTCGCCAACGCGCGGTCGCTCGCCAAATCCAACTGGCCGGACCTTGAGGACCGCCTCAAACTTTATGACGGTGAAGGCGCCGCATTCGAGTTTTATGGTGTTGAGGAAGCGATTGAGGAGGCTCTCGCGGACAAGATCGAGCTGCCCTCCGGTGGCTGGATTTCGATCACCGAGACCCGTGCGCTCACGGTGGTGGATGTGAACATGGGCAGCGCGCTTCAGGGCCGCTCGGCGGGGGACGCCAAGCTCGTTGTGAATATGGAAGCCGCGATGGCCGTCGGCTATCACCTGCGTTTCCAGGAGATCGGCGGCCTTGTGGTTGTTGATTTTATCGATATGTCGGCCAAAGGCGCGGCGCGGGACCTGATGTCAGCGCTGGATGCCGCATTTGAGGGTGACCCCGTGCCGGTCCAGCATACCGGCATCTCGCAATTTGGGCTGGTGGAGATCAACCGCCGCCGCCATGGCCTGTCGCTCCGCGACCGTATGACGGTGGCGCGCGCGCCAGCACCCCGCGCCGACAGCGTGGCGCTTGATCTTATCCGCCGCGCCCGCCGCCTTGGCCGGACGGCAGAACGCGGCAATCTGGTGATCACCGCATCCGACAGTGTGATCGCATGGTTTGACGCCAACCCGTCCTATGTGGAAGACCTCAAACTCCAGACCCAGCGCGGCATCACGTTTGAGCGCGGCGCGGCGGATGTAACCCTCAAGTAGGAGGCCGACTTGGCAAGCACCCAGAAATGCCCCGAATGCGGTAAAACAACAGTCCAGGAATTTCGTCCCTTCTGCTCCAAGCGCTGCGCCGATGTAGACCTTGGCCGCTGGTTCAATGAGGAGTATACTCTCCCCGGTGACAGCGAAATCCCGGACGATGTGGGCATCGCTGACGAGCGCGACTGAAGCGCCGCACAAACCCCGCACACTTTCCGCACAAATCGGGTCAAAATCCGCACACTTCCCGCACACATTCCGCACAGGTTTTGCACAGTTTTCAGCGCCTCCGCGCCTATGTGAGGCTTTGTAAAAAAAATAACATTCAGCGCTGGACAGGCCCCGAATTATTGCCTATAAGCCCCTTCGCAAACAGAGCAATATGATATTGCTTTTGAATGTATATCACACCCTGCCCGGGTAGCTCAGTTGGTAGAGCAGCGGATTGAAAATCCGCGTGTCGGTGGTTCGAATCCGCCCCCGGGCACCACTTAAAAAGGCCACCCTTCAGGGTGGCTTTTTTGTTGTGCGGCCTAGGCAACCCGCCTGTCATTTACAAAACCCGCACCTTCCCGTACCGTTTTCCGCAAGGGAGACATCAACGGGGAATCATCATGCGCCTGTCACGCCGCCATTTTCTGCAAGCCACCGCAGCTGCTGGCTTATTCACCGCAACACCAAGGCTTTTCGCCAACAGCTCAGGCAAGGCAGACCTTGTCATCAAGGGCGGGACCTTTCATACGATGGACGCTGCTTTTGTGGCACCGGAAGCGCTGGCGGTCGCGAACGGGCGCATTCTTGCCGTGGGCAGCGTGGCGGAGATTGACGCGCTCATCGGTCCCGGCACACGGGTGATTGATGGCCGCACGCTCACGAT
Organism: Kordiimonas gwangyangensis DSM 19435 = JCM 12864; assembly: GCF_000375545.1. GTDB lineage: Bacteria > Pseudomonadota > Alphaproteobacteria > Sphingomonadales > Kordiimonadaceae > Kordiimonas > Kordiimonas gwangyangensis. The sequence continues at coordinate 446,417 of NZ_AQXF01000004.1, read as the reverse complement.
CACGCCGGGCTTCATTGATGCCCACAGCCACCCACTTTTCGCCAACGAGGCAGTGAGCGCCAACGTAGGGGTGCGCACCATCCCCGGCGTGCTGGAAGCACTGGCGGAACGTAAAAAGCTCACACCGCCCGGCCACTGGGTCCTCGGGGTCATGTATGACGACACCAAGTTTGAAGAGGGCCGCCCCGTCACCCGTGCCGACCTCGACAAACTTGGGGATGAGCACCCCATTTTCATCCAGCACCGGGGCGGTCATACGGCTGTTGTGAACTCGGCTGCTTTTGCTCTTGCTGGTATTGACGCGAGCACCCCCGACCCACAGGGCGGGAAATATTACCGCGAGGGTGGCGAGCTGACAGGCCGTATCGCCGAAACTGCGCTCAAGATATTCCATACCGTCGGCACATGGCCCGAGGTCACGCGCGAAACGCGACAGGAAAACGCGCGCCTGATCACCAAACGCATGGCGGCGAGCGGCCTGACGTCCACGACCGATGCCTTTGGTTCCCTCACCGAATGGGAAACTTATGGTGACGCACACGCGGCCGGCGAGCTTTCCTGCCGCATTTCCTTCATGCCAGGCGGCGTTGCCTTGCCGGGTGAAGACGCCCCCGCTTACCACGTGCTACGCGAACAAGGCCTGAAGTCTGGTGACGGAGACGAGATGCTGAGGCTTGGCGCAGTGAAATACGCGGTCGATGGCTCTGCGTCCGAACGCACCATGCGCATGAGCACGCCGTATAAAGGCCGCCCGGAGGATTTCGGCATCCTGATGATGAATGCCGAAGAGGTGCAGGCCGCAACCGACGACGCCCTCGCACACGGCTGGCGCATTGGCATTCACGCGAACGGTGATGTGGCGATCGATATGGTGCTAACCGCATACGAGAAAGCGCTCAAAGGCTGGCAAGGCCCGAACCCGCGCCTGCGCATCGAGCACTGTTCACTTGTAAACCCTGAGCTTATCAAACGTATCAAGGCGACCGGCACCATCCCCGCTCCTTTCTATACATATGCCCATTATCACGGTGAGAAGTGGCATGAGTATGGGGACGAGAAGATGGAATGGATGTTCGCGCACAAGGCCTTCCTTGATGCGGGTGTGCCCGTGGCGCCCGCGTCCGACTATACCCCCGGCCCTTATGAGCCGATGATGGCGCTACAAAGCATGGTCACCCGTAAGGACCCATCGGGCCATGTTTGGGGCGCCAGCCAACGCGTGAGCGTGATGGAAGCCATGCAAATCTGCACCGTAAACGGCGCCTATGCATCGATTGAAGAGGACATCAAAGGCTCCCTCACGCCTGGTAAGCTCGCGGATATTGTGCTGCTGGAACGCGACCCTGCCAAAGCCGACCCTGACGCTCTCAAAGACATCAAGGTTGTGGAGACTATCATGGGCGGCAAAACCACCCATCAAGCGTAAGCCCAGGGTTTTCTTTTGGCGACAAAGTGAATACTCTGTGCGCGCAATGATCTGCCCTGAGAACCGGTGTAATGAGCGTATATTCCCTGATCGTCCGCAAAACACTCGCAGCGCTTCTTAGCGCGCTGCTTGCCGCCGCGCCTTCGGCGGCGGACGACGCAATCGAGATTGACGTCTACACTGCGGCGATCCCGCCGTATATTACGCGGGAAAATGGTGTGCTGGTGGGCTCGCTCGTGCCCGTGGTGAACAAGTATCTTGAGGATCGCGGCTTCAAGGCAAACATGTCATTGCTGCCATGGTCCGCCGCTTTCAGGCGCACCATTGCGACGCCCAACTCGCTCCTGTTCCCCGTTGACCGGACACCGGTGCGCGAAGAGCAGTTCCACTGGCTCGAACCGCTCGTCACCACCAACTATTATTTATACGGTCTAAAAGGCACGGTTGACCCGAACACCACGATAGCAGACGTCATTGAAAGTGGCGCGCTTGTGAGCTGTACCCTGAATTCCATCCAGTGTGAGATCTTGCTGCAAAACGGCGTGCCCGATGACAAGATCATGCGCATTGAGGGCGCTTCGATCAGGCGGCGTCTGACCCTCATGGTGGCCGAACGGAACTATTATACCGTATTCGACCCCGAGGTATTCGCCGACCTGACGGTGCGTCAGAGCCTCGCAAGCGACGAGCTTATCCAGCTGCACAAGATTGGCGAGAAGACATCATACCTTGCGGCCAGCAAAGATATGCCCGGCGTACTGCTGGAGCGCCTGAGCCGCAAAAACTAGTCTTCCTTCTGCGCTGCAGTTTGGTGCTGCACGGCCAAGTAAACCGTGCTCCAGAGCTGGGCTGCATTTGATTCTGTCAGGTGACCTTTGCCCTGACCGTATGCAGCAGCATGGTAAGCGCCATCACGGAATTCCCACGACCACAGCTCGGCAGTTTTGACATCATGGCCCGCCCCGATGACCTTCCAGAGTTCTTTTTGGTAGGCTTTGAGTTTCTCCCGCAGGTTTACCGGCAGATCCTCACGCTCGAGCTGCCTCTTGAGTCCCGCTGCCATCATCGCCTGCTGCCACGGCCAGACCACCGGGCCGTGATAGTGCCCTTTGGTGAAAATCGCCTCCAGCGCATCATCCGCATACACAGGGTTCGCAACCACCATGCCCACAGGGGTCATGAGGCCTGCGGGGAAGGGATGCATGATCTCCTCAAGCGAGCGCTCAAGCACTTCCGGTGCCGGGTCGCGAAGGAACAGCATAAAGCCCGGGTCTGACTGCAACACCGGGATGGGCCTGCCGTCGGCATCGAGCGAAAGGGCGGGAAAGGTAACACCAGCCTCGTGAACAAACTCAAGCGCATCCGCCGCAGGCACACCCTGCGTATCAGCATATGCATTGATTTCCTTGCGGGCGATATCAGCGGATATGCTTACATCAAACAGCTTGGGAGCCTCGGCCACCCATGTGTCGGCGTATGCCTTGGCCTTGCTCAGGTCGGTGCCACCGGTAAACGGCGTGAGCACGCCAGCCGCGTCAAGCGTGGCGATGGCTTCGAGCGCCGCTGGTACCAACACCGCATTGACATTGTAGGCATAGCGGCCATTGCCCAAGCCTTCCTGGCTGTCGCGCCACTCCCCCACACGCATACCGTCTTCAATAGCAATGAGATTTGATGCCGTGGGCGCCTCGGCAAAAGGGGTTGCGCTCGCTATCACCAGCGCAATGTTGCGCATCAGTGCCGCGCCATAGGTCTCACCTGCACTTGTCTTCTGGGTGAGCAACAGTTTAACCTTCGTCACCCCACCCTGCGACCGCGCATACTGCGCCAGTACAGGCGCGAGCATATAATCTTCGTCAACCATGGCGTAGTCGTAGACTGGTTTGGCTTCAGCATTGCCGCCACCATCCAGCTGCCTCAGCACGGCAAACTCGCCAATGTCTTCTTCGTGCGCGACTTCCCCACTTGGCGCCAGCCTCTGCATGACAGAGCCGAGCGCCGCTTCGGTCACTTGATCCTCCAAGACCGGCATCAGTAGGGCTGTCGTGAGCAGGGTATCCCGGCCAAAATAAGTATTGAAGCGCCATGAGCCCGCGAGCAGCTTTTCTTTGTAAGACAGAAACGCAAGGATATTTCGGGAGAGCTCGTCTTTCGCAGCCCTTGGGCGCAGCATTTCATCTTTGCCGATGGGGGTCAGCGGCTCGTCACCCGAGAGTGCGGTGAGATGAAAGCTGATACGGTCATCCATGCCTGCCTTCAAGGTAACAGCCCCACCATCGACGATAGCAGTGGTACCGCCCATTGGGTCCAAGCGGATTTTATAGCCGCCCTTGCCGTCAAGCCGACGACGCTGCCAGATAAGGCTGTCACCGTCGCGCGTGAGGGGTGTCGCTACGCGGGGGTCGACAGTGCGCTCATGCAGATAGGTGCGGATAGTGCGAATATTGCCAAGCACAGCTTTTTCAAGAGTAAGCTCAGACGCGTGGAGCGAGAGCATCATCTCGACACCATGAAGTGGCCCAGTCTCACTACTTTCCGTGACCGGCTTCATCGCCTGCGGCTTTGCCCACTTTACGGCTGCACCAGCCTCGCGAAACCACAGGCTGACACCGCTATTACCTGCGGGATAAGCCACAATCAGTCGCGGTTTGGTGCCAGATGTGAGCACTGTATGTGCGGCCACTGGGCCGTCGCGGTAAAACTCGTTATAGATATTGCCTTCGGTGACAGAAAAATGCAGCTCGGGCGCGGAACTAGTTGGATTATAAGGCTCGGCAGCGCAAGCTGCTGCAAGGAACATCGCACCAATACTCAGTTTACCCAAAAAGCGCGTGACCATATTTCCCTCCCGAAATCGCACCAAGCAAGGCTGGGATCATACCGACATTGCAATCGATTGCAAATCTTCCTACATACAGAGATCGGAAGCGATGGTTGGCGTCAGTGCCAATTTGGTGGATAGTTGCTTTATACGAAGGAACAAGAGCGAGACTAAACCGGTGATGGATCGGCAACCAGCGGATATCGTTTTCTATGACATTGGTGCCCGGCTTGGCGCCAATTATATGCTCCCGGAATGGTTCAATCATATGCGCCCCGCATCCGCATATACCCGGTATATGAGGAAAGTGGCATTCGAACCTGATGAGGCTGAATGCACAAAACTGCTCGCCAGCGGCCAATACGAAACGGCCCTGCCATACGCCTTGGCCGGCACAGATGGAACGCGCACCCTATTCGTTCTGCAGGAACCCACCTGCAGTTCGCTTTTCCCGCCAGACATGGCCGTGGTCGCTGAAATATTCTCGCCCGACATTGCTCAGAAATTCTCCGTGGTACGGAAAACGGCTGTGGAGGTGCGGAACCTGGATAGCGTTGCTGCCGAGGGCCTGCCCATGCCTGATTGGCTGAAGCTCGACACTCAAGGCGCAGAGCATGAAATCCTCACAGGGGCACCGCGCTGCCTGCAACACGCCAGCGTCATAATTGCTGAACTCTCGTCCATACGGCAGTATGCTAAGCAGCCACTTGCCTATGAAACACAGGCATTCCTCGCCACACAAGGCTTTCACCTTTTGACCTGCAATTATAAGCCGCATTGCCCGACCGAGCATGATTTCGTTTTCGTAAAAAACTTCTCCCTGCTCTCAACTGCGCGTGAGTATTTCTCGGTCTTGCTCCTGCTTTCGCTTTATGGGCAGGACATTGCAAAAGCCAGCCTGCTCGCGCAGATGCGACAAATCCTGCTACCAGAGGAAATGTCGATCATTGAGGCTGCTATAGAGCAGTGCGAAAATCAGGCTTGAGCTATATTTCGACGCCTGTAACGGCGCCAGCGATCTCCTGTACAAACGCCAGATCTGTAAAGCCGCCATTGCAATCAACACCATAGGCAACAGCCCCGACGGACGCAGCCATGTCCTGCGCCTGTTGCAGAACCGGTGACTGGCATACCGATTTCCGCAGCAACCAAAAGGCACCGTATTCGGCACCAAGCAACAGGACGCGGTCACAAGGTGCTGCAATTTCCTCCCACAACCAGCCATCCGGAATGTCACCGATGAGGGCGGCGATGTCGGCTCGCGGCACAGAAGGATCGAAGCTCAGCTTTGTAAAATACCGCGCCGCTTGTTCGAAAAAGGATTTATAGCGACTGAGCGGTACACCAAAGTCCCCCATCAGGACATGCGCATGAGGGCAAGCATGGGGCGGCAGGGAATACAAAAATGCCGAGAAAGGTGTCCGGTCGCGGCCACTTGTCGGCTTGGTCTCAAAAACATGATTACCAATTACCAGCGCGTCCATGTCCGACCGCAGGAAAAGCCGCAGCGCTTGTTCGACAGTATTGACAATCGGCTCGCCCCGATCATTGAAGGAGGTATTGAGCACCATGCCAACACCCGTGCGGTCCTTCAGTGCCGAAAGCAGGGCATGATAACGCGGATTGACCCGCTGTTCGACAGACTGCACGCGGGCCGTGCCGTCCACATGTGTCACAGCTGCTAATTTCTCGCGCCACTCGGCTCTTACATCCGCGACGATGATCATATAGGGCAGAACCTGCTCTGTCTCGAAATAGACTGACGTGTCCTCCGCAAGCACCGAGGGCGCGAATGGGCGCCACATCTCCCGATTTTTGATCTTGGCGTTGATAGTGTCTTTGGTTTCCGCGCTGCATGCGTTCGCAAGGATGCTCCGGTTCCCAAGTGCACGGGGCCCAAGCTCGGCACGTCCCTGGATCCATCCAACAATTTTACCGTCTGCAATACGCTCTGCCGCCCACGCCTCCGGCGTATCGATCGTTTGATAACTCAAGCCAAATTTTTCCGCGAGACCAGGCAGGTTTTCCAGGTCCATCTCTCGCCCCCAATAGGCTCCAGTGAACGGCTTTATTTTGTGCATACTGCGGTTGCCGACCACATGCCGCTCGAGCCACATGGCCCCGCCTATGGCCACACCGGTATCGTTGGCGTGCGGGTAGGCAAGCAAATTCTTGAAGATGCCCTCCCGCAACACCTTGCCGTTTGCAACACTATTGAGGGCAACCCCGCCCGTGATGATCAGCGTATCTGCGGGTGCAATCTTTTTGGTATAGCGGGCAAGGCGTATCAGAATTTCATTGGTGAGATGCTGCACCGTTGCAGCCATATCCTTGTGACGCTGGGTTAATGCTTCGTGCGGCTGGCGCGCAGGACCAAACACAGTGTTGAGAAATGCCTTTGGTGTGGGATAGTTCTTGCAGGTGAAAAAGCCATCGTCCGAGAGATCAATAAACTCGTCGAGGAACGTGGATAGATAGGTAGGCTCACCGTAGCTCGCAAGCGCCATGGTTTTACCCTCTTCGCCGGTATACCAGCCAAGCCATTCCGTTACGCAGTAGTAGATAAGTCCAAGCGAATTGGGGAACTGATTGTGCCGCAGGATGTTGATTTCATCTCGCTGTCCAAGGGCGATAACGGTCGATTCGGCTTCACCAATCCCGTCAATACTGATGATCGCCGCGCTTTCACAGCCTGACGGGTAATATACACCCGCGAGGTGGGCCAGGTGATGGCGAACAGGGATGATTTTTTCCTCGCCGCCCACTAAGCGACCCAGCGCGACACGGCTCGTGTCCATCATCCATTCAATGGCGTCAATATCTGATCGGGCCTGCCACGGCTTGTCGCGCCATAGCTGGCGCGTCTGTTCCTTGCGCACTTCCATATAGGCGGGGTGGTAGGAAAAACTAACGTGGTCAATATCGTCTGGGGTATAGCCAAAATCGGACAGAATAGCCTCCAGCGCCTGCGGCTTGAGTTCCCGGCCCAATTTAGTCTGGTTGAAGCGCTCCACCTCATAGACGGCCAATAGCTCGCCATCTTTCACCAGCGAAAAACAACCATCGTGGGTCAGATAGTTCACCCCAAGTATCAACGCCATACATCACCCTTGCTTTCGTTCCGGACGGACCGGCTAGACCATCTTATCCACAATGAAGCGCTGCGCCGAGACCAGCGACCTGAACCCGGCATCCATGAGGGACTGGGCAACACTTTTCCACTCAAGTGTCATGATAGCAATTATCACGCCGGTTTCTGCCCGCGCTGGTGCCGGGACCTGTTCTGGCGCCAAGACCGGCAAGTCACAGAAGCTGGATCCCGCTTTATGTAGGTCAAGAAACCCCAGGCACATGGCGCGTTGCTCGTCAGCGAGCGCATCAAAGACAATCTTGCCACCTATACCGGCGCCGTAGATATAGAACGGGGTACCGGCCGCGGCACTCGCGCGGTCAAACTGATGCGTAATGCCTGCGGTGCTTGCAAGCCTTTCCTCCTTGAGGCGCTCAAAGGCGCGGAACTGCTCTTCCGTACGCGTTTGATATTCCTTAAAAACTGCACTCGAGATAGCGGCAAGGCGCACTCTTTCATCAACATCTGCAAGAACAGCGGGTATCGCTCGCACCAAAGCTTTCACAGTCTGAAACTGATGCAACGGTTCATCCGTGACGAGGCCGATAAACGCATGTTCGGTGCCCAACACCGGCACCCCGAACGACACCGCTTCGACGGATTTGACCTTCAGTCCGGTTCCAAATTCAAGCGGCAAGACCATAAGGTCAGCCGAGGCATAAAACCCCGCCAAGTCGTCAACATAGCCGCAGTTCTCAACAAAGCCGGGCAAGTGAATATCGGTTCCGCGGGTCATGCTCCCCGCAAGCCGCAAGCGAAAATCATTCGGCAACATCTGGCGGAGCGCTACGAGTTCCGCCACCAACTGCTTCAGGCTTTCGACATTGACCGCATTCTGGCTGCCAATAAAACCGACGGTCTTGCCTGGGCCTTTGCGTTCGGGGATCACGGTCGCATGCTGGATTTGGCCAATTGTCAGCGTGTTTTGAAGCCCATACTCACGCTTGAAATATTCTTCATCCTCAGGCTGGCAGGCGACGGCAAAATCCGCCCGCGCGAGACCGCGCTTTTCTTCCTCACGCGTCAGGGAGGCAAAATCGCTTTTCCGGCCAAACGGCTTGAAGATGGCGTCACGATCACCCAGCACGTCATGGGTATCCACAACCGTGACCGTCGCCTCACCCTTAAAAAGCTCACATACTTTGGACAGCAATACATAGTGGGCCCATACAACCTCAAACTCAAAGTTGAGGCGCAGCCAGCCGACCATATCTTCGAGCCCCTTGGTCCAAAGCGCGTCAAGCGTGCCCTCAAACCCGCCATTTGGCCCGCTATGCGGCACCACATGCACATGGTCCCACGCATCCCGCATCGCGTTGAGCGCATCATGACTTATGACACCGCGCCATTCACTCGCGAGCCATACAAAGTGCACAGCATAGCCCTGCTGCTTGAACCGCTGGCACACTTCATAGGTGCGCCTGCGGTTTCCCTGCGTTTGCGGATGCGATGGCGTCGGCGACAAAAAGAGTATATTTTTCAATAGCTCACCCAATATACCCGGCGAAGAAATTTCATTGATTTGGGCGCCACTCCCCCCCGGCAAGCGACGGAGGTTATCTTGACACGGTCAGACTCTACAGTCCATTCTCTTACCTCGAAGTCGATGTACTGCCAGCAAATACCTGCGGCGTGCTGACCCTATTTTAGAGGAAAGTTCAGTCTCTTATGCCGCGCACTGCCCCGGAAGAAGCCAAGGCCCTGAAGCTCAGTAAGCAAGCGCTTGCCGTTATTCAGCGCGGCCACCTTGAAGACGGCAAGCAGCAACTGGTAGCGGCTTGGCACACCTGCCCGAAAAGCACCCGTGTGTTGATGGTATGCGCAGGCTCCCTGATTGATATCGGCGAAAATGAGACCGCCCTGCAAATCCTTATCGACGCGTTTAAAATAGCGGGCGAAAGCAGCGAGCTTCTGTTGCTCGCGGGGGAAATCGCCGAACGGCTGCAAATGTACGACATGGGCGCAAAGTTTTACTCGCGTCTCGTACAACTGGTGCCCGACAAAGCGGACCATTACGCCGCGCTGATTGAATGCCTACGCCAAAGCGGCGAAGCTAACCAGGCGCTGGAAATCGCGCTCGCCGCAATTGAGCAATTCCCGCAAGCTGCACGGCTTTGGAACAGCCTTGGTGTCCTCAGCCTCAATCACCTGAATAAAATTGACGATGCACGGCATTTCTTTGAATGCGCCGTGCAGATTGAACCCAAGAACGCGGTCTTTCGCTACAATTATGCTACTGCCATTGCCCATCACCCCGAGTTCACGGAAACCAACCTGCGCGAGGCACTCCGGCTTGCACCCAGAAACCCGCAGATCAATCTAACCTTAGGCCTGATGTTACTCGCCGACGGGCGGCTTGAAGAGGGCTGGAAAAAATACCGGTTCCGGAATGATCCTTCATTTGGCTACAGCAAGGTGGCACAATACACTCACGGCATTCCCTTCTGGAAAGAAGGCCAGTCGCTGGCTGGCAAAAGGGTGCTTGTTTGTGCCGAGCAGGGCATTGGGGACGAGGTGCTGTTTGCGTCTGCGGTGCCGCAACTTCTTGAGGAGGCAGCAGACGTCAGTATCTGCTGCGAGCCACGACTGATTGGTATTTTCAAGCAATCCTTCCCCTCAGCCACAATATATGGCTACAGCGATGAACGTGGCTATAAGGGGCGTAGCCGTAATATTACCGGCCTCGACGACACTCAAGCCAAGGGCTTCGATATCGCAATCTACATCGGTGACCTGTTCGCCTACTATGTTCAGACCTATGAAAACCTGACGCGTTTCTCGCAGGCCTATCTTGCGCATGACACCACGCTTGCCAAAGCGGTCACCGGCCAGTTCCCCGCGCTCGGAAGCGCAGGCCGTCTGAAGATCGGCATTTCGTGGCGCAGCGGCAAAATGGAGAATGCGCGCGGTTTTTATTACCTGTCGCTCGACTTCATCAAAGACCTTGTCAAGGCGGTCGATGCGGACTTCTTTGTGCTGCAGTATGCAGCCAGCGACGAAGAACTGGCGAGCCTCGCTGAATTTACGAACGTGCATATCTTTGAGGGCTATGATCTCAAAAAGGATATCGACTTCAACCTCGCGACCATGTCGCGCATGGATCTTGTGATTGGTCCTGCCACCGCCACGCAAAGCTTTGCAGCAGCATGCGGTGCACCCGTCTGGCTCGTGAACCTGGGAGCGCCATGGACGCTGTTTGGCAGTAAAGACATGCCGCCTTTCTACGCCGACGGCAGCCGCTTTTTTGACCTGAGCCATTATCTATTTGGCGGCGCGTCTTACGAGCGGCTACTTGGCGACATGTGTAAACTTCTGGAAAACTATCATGGCTGAGAACTCCGCGCTTGGAGACCTGATCGAAAAATTTCACGCGTCCGATTTTGCCGCGGTGATTGATAAGTTGAGCAGTACTCAGACAGCCCGCCTGTCTGCGGAAGAACAATATTTCCTCGGTGTCAGCCTGATCCGGACACAGCAGGACTATGAGAGAGCCATCGACCTTCTGAACCGCGCAGAGGCCGGTGGTCACAGTTCGCAGTGGCTGCAATTCTGGCGCTGCCATGGGTATATTGCCACCGAACAATATGGCGCCGCGCTCAAGGGCGCGTGCCAGTTGCTACGGGAAGATATTTTCTTCCGCCCCGCCGCGCAGATGCTGGTCAATCTCCTCACGCGCATGAATCAGAATCCAGCGCAGGCAGCGGACGGCCAAACGTTGATTGCGGCCATGCTCCCGGCCTTCCAGTCATTACTAGGCGCCATTGACACTGGTGCAGGCTCATCAAGTGCTGGGCCGGCGGCGAGTGATGCGGAACAAAATCTGCTGTTGGACCTGCTGGTTCATGCTGCCGCTGCACGCCCTGCGGACGAGGGCTATGTGGTTGAAACCGAACACCCTGTCGCGACCTATAGTGACGATGCCATTGCCCCCAGAGGGGCGGCCAGCGACAATTCACGCTCGCCCCGTTTTGTAGCGGCCTGTGAGCGGCAAAAGCCCGGGCGGCTCTCACACATGGATCTCGGCTGCGCCGGAGGTGGGCTGGTGCATGATTTCATCACGCGGGGCCACACCTCTGTCGGGCTTGAAGGCAGCGACTTTGCCCTCAAGGAACAGCTGGGCTTCTGGCGGGTTATCCCCAACAACTTGCGCACCTGCGATATTACCAAACCGTTCAGGGTAAAATCAGCGAATGGTGGCGATGCGCGCTTTGATTTCATCACCGCCTGGGAAGTGCTGGAGCATATTGATGAGCCGCTGCTGCCCTGCCTGTTGGGCAATATCCGCGACCACCTGAATGCCGATGGGTACTTCGTTGCATCCGTCGCCCAGTTCCCGGACTATGATGCTGCTACCGGCCACCGCTGGCATGTGACCCTGCGGTCCCGCGACTGGTGGTTCGACTGTATGCGCACCCATGGCCTTGAACCCTTGAGCACACATAGGTTTGAGACCGACGACTTCGTACGGGGTGTTGGCCGTAAAGGCGACTGGGACGTCAAGCTCAACCCCATGCGCGGTTTTCATCTGGTCGCCCGGAAAGCCCGCTAGCCTACACTGGCATCAGAATTGCTAGGATTTCTGCACATTGCGAACTGAAAGCACGAGCGAACCATGAGCAACCCCTACAAAGCCAAACCTGAGACGAGCTTCTGGAAACCATCGGTGGGCAAATGCGCGCACGATGCACTGACACTCGCTCCTCAAAACGCTTTTGCACTCAGCGCCGACGACCGGGTTGCAACGGCCGGAAGTTGTTTCGCGCAGAATGTTGCCAAACACATCAAACGCGCTGGCCTGATGCACTTCCTGCAGGTTGAAGAGCAACGTGAGGACCAGCCGTTGTTCTCAGCCAACTACGGCAATATCTATACCCCGCTGCAGCTCAAGCAGCTTATCGAACGCGCCAACGGCCAGTCAGATATACCCGAGGATCACGGTGACACCTACGCTGTTGCAAAGGCAAGATACATCGACCTCTACCGGCCGTATATCGAGCCCGCAGGATATGTGAGCCTCGAAGATCTGGTAAACGCCCGCAAAGCACACCTTGACGCCGTGATGCGCATGTTCCGTGACGCAACCGTCTTTGTATTCACACTGGGCCTGACAGAATGCTGGCGCGCGGCCGCAACGGGCGCCGCTTACCCTGTGGCACCCGCGACGGTCGTGGAAGACGGCAGCTTGCCTGCCACCATGTTCGACAATCAGGATTTTGCAGCAACATATGAAGCCATGGCCGATGCCATTGCGCTGATACGAGGCCTCAACCCTGCTCTCAAGATCATGCTGACAGTCTCGCCCGTGCCGCTGACCGCGACCTATACGGACGACCATGTTCTCGCGGCCACCACCTACAGCAAGTCAGTGCTGCGGGCGGTAGCGGGGGAACTGGCGTCGAAGCTTGAAGACGTCAGCTATTTCCCCTCATACGAGATCATCACTGCACCTTACTGGCCAGAAAGCTACTATGACGCCAACCGGCGCACCGTAAGCGAGGTGGGCATTGCCCACGTGATGCGCACATTCGAGGCAGGCTATTTCAAAACCGCACCGCAAGACGCCGGAAGCCTGTTCGCCGCCGACGACCGCAATGTGATTTGCGATGACGAGCAGTCCATGGAAAGTATCGGGTTCTGAGCATGAAAATCCTTGTTGTCTCAAACTGCGCGACACTTGCGTATGTCAACAACCTCAAGCTGGTCTTTCCCGATGCAGATATCCGCGGCGCGCGCCTTGATGTCGCCGAAAAATGGCTGACGACCGAACGCAAAGAGGCGTTTGCAGACTTCATGAAGGAAGCCGATTTTCTGGTTGGGGCAACACCGACCGAGCACACTTTCCTTGAGGTCGGCCCACACACGCAGGTTTTGTCTATCCCGCCCTTTTTGTTTCGCGGCCTGCAGCCGGACGTTATTCAGCTTTTTGGCGGCCCACCATCAGTCCTTGGCAAAGAAGGTGTGATCTATTCGCGCATTATCGCGACCGCCTTCATAGAGGGGCTTGATGAGCAGCAGGCTGAAGCGTGTTTCCATGAGGATGTCTATGCGGCAACCGGTTATTTCAACGCCTATGATCAGGAACTGAAAACTGTTGCGGCTGACTTCGACGGCACAGGCATCAACATCAGTGACATGATTGAAGAGTGGAAGCAGGAAGGGCCATTTCTGTTCCTGCCCAATCACGGCATGAAGCACGTGTATTTTGACATCGTCTGGGCGCTACTGTCATCGCACGGACTACTACCGGCAGGCACACCCGAGAAACAAGAACTCGCAAGCAGGGCTGAGTGCATCTTCCCCAAGCCTGCCAGTTGGCCGGTCTATCCGGAGATTGCGGCACAGCTGGGCGTGGAGGGCTCCATGCACTGGACAACAGCCATCACAGCTGGTCACGAAACCCTTGATTTGCATGATTTTGTAAGCCGTTCTTACGAGAACCTGCGCGCCTTCGGTGCCATCAAACCGGAACAGGTGCCAGGCTTCGATCACTGCAGCGCTGCGGTCCACGCCCAGATGTGATCAGGTAATTGCCGCCACAAAGTCCGGAAGCTGTGCGGGGAAAGCCTCGTCTTCCTCTGGCACAGCATAATAGCTCCACGTTAGGTTCGGCTTGGACCAATATTCCCTGTCCATCAACTCGCCGCCGATATCAAAAATCCTGTAGCCAAGCGCTTCGAAGAAGCCGAAGAAGTCGTCTGCGGAATAGCCGTAAAGTTGCGCCGATTTTTCACGCCCGCTCTCGAACGCAATAATGGGGCGCTGGGTAGCAATCAGGCGAGAAGCGCCGCGGAAAGCATCAAATTCGCCGCCTTCGATATCCGCTTTGACAAAACGCACCGGCAAATCATTCGCTAGAATATCATCCAACCGGCATGCAAGCAGCTCGATATCCTGACGCTTGGCGGCGACATCATCCGCCAGATCCTGCCGGGCGACAATGCCACTGTAGGCTTCATTCTCTCGAAACTCGGAAAACGTAATTCGTCTCTCCTCATGGGCAACAGCAATATTGTAGAAATCAACATTCTCCGCACCCCGTCGGCGACCTTCCAGAATGGTTCGCACATAAAGCCGGTTGATGGCTTCAAACGCGTGCACACGCCCTTCTGGCCCAACACATTCCACCATCGGCCATGTGTGCCGGCCCCAATGTGAGCCAAGGTCAACCGCGTGGTCGCCGGGCTTTAGGACGGCGCGATAGGCCACTTCAATCGCATCTTCAAAGGCGCGACCTATCGCACCCATGTCACGATTGCGGGCAATATAAAGGGCCCTCAGGCATTCAGCGACCATGGTTGATCATCTTCTCTGTTACAAACGGTGCCGACATATTCTTGAGGCTTTCGCCCAGCACTTGCTGTCGGTCCCCGCCAAAGCGTGTATTCAGGCGCTTGTGAAGGGACATTTTATCTTCCAGGGACAACGCGATATAGTCCCGCATTCTGTCAGGCGAGACATCCCACTTCTTGACCAGCCGCATCACCAGTGTGGCATCGCAGCCGGGATCAAAAAACTCGAAATAGTCGGCGAAAAATTCGGTGAAGGATTTGATGTAGGATAGCCCCGTCATGAAGAAATCCTGATTGAGGCAATAGCCACCCACCTGAAGCTGTGGCAGAAAAACATCGGAGATATGCACCAGTATTTCTTCTGTTTTCGCGACATCGACAAACAGCAACTCTATCCCTTCATCGAAGCCGCTTACCTTCAGGATATCGGTCTGGTGAATGACGATACGGTCGATGAAAGGCGCCAGGTTTTCGCGATATTTATCGAGGAACGGCTGCCCGCTGACGATATTATAGAGCTTGGTGATCTCCTGCTGTCCCCAGCTGTCGTCATAATAGAAAATATCAAAGGTGTGGAGTTTGCTGCTTGAAGCTGCGGCGCACGGGTTATCGGTCAGGCCACCCATCAGTGCCTGGCTGGACGCGCCAAGAAAAGCCCCCAGCTCCACCATCGCGCCACGACCTTCAAACAGTTCTTTTGCTGCATAGTAGAGGTAAACCCGCTCTTTCGGTCCAAGTGCCCCCGGCACTTTTTCGGGGCAGCGTTTGGAAAACGCCTGCCGTACCGCAACAAAGGATTCTTCATCCACAGGCATCAGCCACTTTTCCTGCACGTCACTAGGCACCGACGACACCCCTCTCCCGGTATGTGTTCACAAGCTCGCCCTCAAACCGGGCAGGTTTAATGCGCTTTTCCCTGAACGCCATATTCCCATATAGCTCCAGCAGCGACTGTTCTCGGTGATGAGCACGATAAAGGTCCAGAAAGCGTTCAAAGTCGTCCCTGAGGAAGGTGTCATATGCACTGGCTACCTGATCATGGCTTAGCGATGTTGTCCAGCTTGCGCGGGCAGCTTCGAGGCGTTCATATTCCTCCGCAGAGACGTCATCAAGCAGCAGCGCAGGGTCGCTGCGCACAATCAAAAGCTGGCGCGGCAATAGGCGGCCCTGCACACCGTCCAGCTCAAAGGCGAGGCCCTCAAGGCCACCATAAAGGTAGTATGGCACCCCGCGGCCGGGCAGCGCCACTGGCAGCACGCTGCTGTCATAATCGAATTCTATCGCGAGCTCGCGCTGCAGCTGATCGAGGAAAACCGTGAAGTCGGCACAGTCCCGCTCCATCGCAAAAAAACTGATGCGCTCGTCGCCAAATGTCTCAAGCGCCAACTCATAGGCGTCCGCATAGCTACTGTAGCACAAGCGCTGGTCTTGTAGCGCCTCTTCGAAATTCAAGGAAAACGGATTTTCGACAATCTGGCGCTTCAGTTCAGCATTCTGCGGATATCCCGCATGATTGATATCAAGGCCATGATAGCGCGGCGGGTAGCCCCGCTGGCTTACCTCATAAAGCGTGTGCGCATAGTGCGACACAGCGCGCTCCGCCGGGTTCCTGACAGCAATCAGGATACGTGGATCTGGCACTGTGTCCTTTATCCGGTTCAAAACGCGGCGAATATGTTCCTTGCCCTGGTTGGTGACATAAGGCGGGCTGGCTTCAAACGACAGAAAGCCTTCCTTGTAGAAATCCGCTTCAGCCAGGCCAAATTTCTCTGCATATCCCGCGAGCGAGACATCCGGCTGGTTGAAATATTTGATTTCCTTCTCGCCTTTCGACACGGCCACATTGGTGCGGTACCGGAAAACGGTATCGAGGAACGTGGTGCCTGATTTGCCGTGACTGATGCAGATGAGAGATGTCAACGTCCAAGAAACCCTTCTGTTCGCGCGTGAACGCTTTTTTACTCTAGCGGCAAGGATGACAACCGCAAAGCCACATATTGCCGATGTGACATTGAAGCAAATAGTGCGCCAGCGAGGCGGAGCCAACGTCGGTTCCCCTGTCGCCGCGCGTTGCTTGCTGCAATAGTTAAACATCTATACTATCTTGGCAATTACCCGCCGGGCATCCTTTTTCATTGGAGACTGACTTGGAAATCCTTGTGCTAACCCCGACACCTTCGCATCCTCAGGATCAAGGGAACAGAAAAGGGGTTTACGCATTCACCAAAGAGTTTGCGGACCGCGGCGCGCGCATCCATTTCCTTTATGTGCCGACTGAATGGTATGGCGGCTTCAGTCCGCGCGAGCATATGGCGATGTCAGATTGCTGGGATATTTTTCATGTCATCCCACCGAAGGAAAAGCTGGGGTTCACCCCCAACCCTGATGGTATGGACATTGACTGCATCTGGTATGACGACATTGAAACGGCTGTGCGTTGGTGGTGCAAGGGTGTGCGCATGGACGCTGTCGTCTGTCACTATGTCTTTCTATCCAAGGTTCTGGAAATTGTGCCTGAGAGCACCTTCAAGATCCTCTATACCCATGACAAATTTTCTGATCGGCATAAAATGCTTACTGCGCAGTCACTTAAGCCCGACTATTTTTACACCACGCCGGAAGGCGAAGGGAAGGCGTTTGACCGTGCAGACCTCGTTGTCGCGGTAAAGGAAAACGAGGCGGAGGACTTTCGCAAATTAACCAGCACAGAAGTGGTGACCATCGGCCATGCAGGTGTACCGACAAAGCGGGATTTAATAGCCGCCACTGACGGCAAATTGCGTATTGGCTTCATCGGCAGCGAAAACGCTGTCAACTGCACGAATATCGACCGGTTTTTCAACCGTTTTGGCGATGAAGTCGCGGCACGCAGCGACTGGGAATTCATTATTGCCGGCAAAATATGCGACCGCTGGTCATCTGAACTAACCAATGTGAAGCTGCTTGGCCGCGTCGGTGAGTTGGCTGATTTCTACAATCAGGTCGATGTTGTTTTCATCCCGTTCGAATTCAGCACCGGCATCAAGATCAAGGCGATTGAAGCCATGTCATTCTCGACACCGGTGATCATGACCCGCGACGCCGCCGATGGCCTACCCGTGAATGGCGCACTGCATCAGTGCGACAGTCAGCGCGCCGTGCTTGACGGGCTTGTAGCCCTCGCCGACAATCGCGAAAAATTGCAGCCCCTTACCGCGCTGTCGGAAGAGGTTTACCGCCTGATCAGGCAGGAAATTGCCAGCAAGATAGACACTGTCTTCACGCAGATTAGAAACAAAAGGCGCCAGACAGCATGAGTAGATTTTACATCGTCGAGCAAAACGCCCTGGATGTGGGCGGCCACTACTATAACTACACCAAGGAAATTGCCGAGGCCGCTACGGAGGCAGGGCACGACGTGACCATCCTGTCCAACATCCGATTCAAGGACGGTTTCGATATTCCCGGCGTTGAGGTTGTGCCGTCGTTCCACTTCACCTGGCTTCAGGCCCAGTGGCAGCCTCCGCAGTTCTGGCGCTCCGGCATGTTTTCCTTCGACCTGTGCAACACCCTTTATGAAACGGGGGCCAAGGCAGGTGACCGTGTGTTCATCCACACCATCGGTGACGAGGAGCTCAAGACATTCCTCAAATATGTCTGCGAGCTTGCACCGGCGTCCGAGGGGATCATTTTCCATGTTCTCCTGCGCTACGACCCTGAAAGTCTGGCACGCGACTTTTCGGTTTTCCGCCCGTTTTTTGAGCATATCCGCGCAAGCCACTGGCTGAAAAAACGTGTCATTTTCCATAGCGACACCGAAGAATTGTCCGCCCGCTTCCATGCACTGACTGGACTGCCGTTCCATACAGCGCCCATTCCGTTCAACCTGTCCTGCCTGCTTGAACAGCTGGATAAAAATGAACCGACAGCGGGCGACACCAGTCGTCCCCTCAATGTGGCGTATGTAGGTGACGCGCGGCGGGAGAAAAATTACCAGTTCCTGCCAGACGCAGTGGGCAAATGCCTCTCCGACCCCGCGCTTGACGGCAGGGTGCGCTTCACCTTGCAGTCAAACTTCAATTTCGGCAACGGCGAGGAAGGCATTGACGCGGCGCGCCAGGCCCTGAAGGCCATGCCGTCAGACAAAGTATCCCTTCTGTTCGAAAAACTCGATTCAGATGCCTACTATGACCATATTGCACGCGCCGACGTGGTGCTGATTTCCTATGCCCAGCGCAATTATGTGCGCCGCAGCTCAGGCATCCTGATTGAGGCCATGGCGGCAGGCAAGCCGGTCATTGTCACTGCAGGTACATGGATGGCAGGCCAGGTTACACCGGACCATGCGATCATCGTTGAGGACATGGATCAACTGTCTGAGGCGATCAAAAAGGCGGTGCTCGACTACCCGCGCCTGAAAGCCGGCGCTGAAGCCATCAAGGCGGCGGTACAGGCGAAGGCCACGGCTTCTTATTTCCTGCAAGAGCTGCTCACGCGTGAACCTGCCGCGCCCACGTCACGAGAGCACAGTGCCAACAACCATGTACTGGTTATTGCTGAAGGCGGAGCTGCTGCTTTTCCGAACGGGGCGCGGCGTATTGTCAACGCGCAACTGTCCTACCTCGCACGGCAAGGATACCGGATATCGGTACTGTTCCTTGTACCCCAGCTTGCGGGCTACAAGGAAAAGCAGGCCACCATTCACGCGCTCAACAAATCGCTCGCGCCCTATGGTGTCGAGAAAGTTATGTACGCCTTCCAGAGCAGCGCACTGTCTGACACGCCCGACGCGCGCCTTGGCGAAGTGTGGCAGGGCGTCAAATTCTCCATCAAATTTGACCTGCGCCAGTCCGAGCGGTTTGATTATTCAAGCGAAACGCTCAAATACCTGAGAAACCACCGCCCCGATAAAATCCTGTTGAACTACATTACGCGACGGCCGGTGATTGACGCGCTTGGCCTTGATGGCATCCCGGTCATCTGCGAGACACACGATATCCAGAGCCAGCAACGCGCCATATATGGCAACCGCCAGCTTGGTTCACGCGACTGGCAAATGGAATGTGAGGAGCTGGCACGCTGCGACGCGCTCATCTCCCTGAGCGAAAGTGAGGCCAAAACCCTGCGCGACGCTTTGCCTGACATCCCCGTACACAAAACGGGCTGTTTCCCGAGCCGCGTAACCCGCGATTATCTTGATCTTGTCGGCGTAAGGAACGCTGCCGAGCTGATCGCTGCGGCCGAGCCCGCGAACCCTGCTCTGCGCTGGCATAATGTGCTCGACAACCGCTGCCCGAGCGAACTGCTGCTCGAGACATCAAAGATCGACCTGCTGTTTGTCAGCTCAAACCACAAGCCAAACGCGGACGGGCTGCGCCGGTTCCTACGCGAAAGTTACATCCCGTTCCTGATGGCTAAAAAAGTTAATCTTGTTGTGGCCGGCACCATCGATTTTGCTGCCCTCGCGCAAGACCTTGGCGATCTGCCGCATGTTCATTACATCGGCCCGGTCGAAAACCTTGAACCTCTGTACGCTGCTGCTCGTATTGCCATTTTGCCCATTTGGGATGGCGCAGGCGCAGCCGTGAAAGCCTTTGAGGCCCTCGCGCACGGCATCCCTGTGGTCATGACCAGCACCGCATTGCGCGGTATCGGAACCACGGACACGAGCTTAAGGATTGCCGAGACAGGTGAGGCATTGGCGACGCATATCAAAGACCTGCTCGCCAGTCGCGACCGGCGCGAAGAGGCGGCGGAAACCTCCGCGCAGAACTTCGACACGCTTTGTAACCCCGCGCACTATGATGCCGTGATGGCCAAAATGTTACCGCCCATATCCGCGAGCCGCGAAGGCGACACAGCTCCGTGTGTCGGGCCTTATGTAGAGCTTGACGGTACCGTGTTCCAGATGAACAGGCTGTTGCTTGCGTGGATAGAAGGGCATCAGATCACGCCCGATGATACGCTCCGCGACCTCATGGGCAGGCCCGGCGCGCCTGAGATGGTGCAAGCTTACCGCGATATCCTGGCAGGCAAGCATACCGTATTTGATGTGCCCGCTTTCCGTTCACATCCCAAACTGGCACCCCTGCTCGTCAATTGTCAGGGCCGGAAGGGGTTTGTGGAGCGTTTTGACACCTTCACCGAAAGCTTAAGGGGCAAGTAATAGCCTCGCTCCGGATCAATCGTGCAACAGCACCCGAGAGCCTTCGGTATCAAGACTGATGGGTAAGGTTTCGGCCTTGCCTTTAAGCCGCTCCTGAATGCGGATGAGGGCAGACGGATCACCCAGCGCGAGCATGAAGCCGCCGCCACCTGCGCCGCAGAGCTTGGCACCGTACGCGCCTTCTTCCATCAACACAGCGTACAGTTCATCAATCCGCGCGTTTGAGATCGCGCCCGAGAGCGAACGTTTGATCTTCCAGCTTTCATTGAGCATGCTGCCGACCTCACGCAGGCAAACGGAAGTGCCTGACTGAAGACAGTTCGTACCCGCCTCTACCATCTCGAAAAGATGATGCAGGTCACGGTCTAGCTTCTCGGTTTTGGTAAGTTCTATCTGCTCCTCAATCACATCGGTGGCTCGGCGAACGATACCGGTGTGGATCAGAAGCATCGACTGGTTGAGAGCAATCAAAGTGTCTGCCGATAGCTGGATTGGGGTGATCTGGATACTGTCCGCGCCAAAATCGAACCGGTTGATCCCGCCAAAGGAGGCGTGCAACTGGTCCTGCACCCCTACATTTTCCTTTAGGAGCTCACGCTCAACCATGATTGCGGTGCGCGCGAGATCGATCTTGGTGGAAGGTGTATCTGTCAGCGCATGCACAAGCTTGAGAAAGCCTACGGTAAATGCGGACGAGGAACCAAGGCCACTACCGGAGCCCGGCAAGTCAGACATCACGCTGATATCAAGCGGTTTCTCGTAACCAAAATACTTCAACACCTCGCGCACGACTGGGTGTTTGATGTCCTCCACCCGACTAGGTAGCTCAAGCTTTGAATAGCTGAGACGGTAGCGATACTCTTGGATATTGGTCAGCCGAATGGCGGCAATATTGATATAGCGGTTGATGGTCATGCCGATAACGGCGCCGGGCCGACGTTGAAAATATTCAGGGTAGTCGGTGCCGCCACCGAACAGGCTAACCCGCACGGGTGTTCTAGTCAGAAACATCAGGCCGTTCCCCCGTCACAACTCCAGCCTCTTTGGCAAACACCCACAAATCTTCCCCTTCAAACATCAGCGACCTGACACCCGCAGCTTCACCGGCAGCAATATCTGACGGCATATCACCAATTAGCAAGGAGCGGGCCAAATCCACCGGCCAATCGGCAATAAGACTTTCAATCATTCCCGGGTTTGGTTTGCGGTCAGGGTGATCAGCAACCTTGAGCTCAGGCACCACGGCATCTGCGTGATATGGGCAGTGACGCACATCCTGAATGAAAGCGCCAGCATTAGAGACGCTATAGTCTTTCAAATGTTCATGGAAATTTTCCATATCGGTGAGCTGATAGTGCCCTTTGGCAATACCCGCTTGGTTGGTGACAATAAACACATGCCACCCTGCATCACAGAAGTAGCGGATAAGTGCCATGGCACCCGGTATGGTCACGAAATCTTCGGCCCTATGAGTGTAACCCTTATCGATATTGATGGTGCCGTCACGGTCCAGAAACAGCGCCGGGCGCCGGACAATAGCATCATATTCCCTTTGGCAGCGCTCAAGGGTTTCGGGCAGGCCGATATCGATGAAATAGCCATGCCCACCAGTTGCGAGCACACGACGCTTGGCCACCAGCGCCGGCATTAAGGCGGTCTCAAGGGAGACATTCTCACCTTCAGCCACCATATCGAGCACCCGGCGGCTGCAGAAATAAGCCCCAGCGTTGATCCAGCCGTCAGTCACGGTATCGCTGGTGCCCACGTCTGCTTTCTCGCGGAAACCCAATACCGTTTCACCGTCCAGCATAACGCTGCCATAGCGGCGACAGTCGTCGACATGGCATAGTGCCATAGCAATATCTGCGTCCGAGGAATGTGTCAGTTGCCGTTCCAGTGCGCGATAGTTGAAGGAGAAAAACGTGTCCCCGTTCAGGAGCAGGAAATGCTCGCCAAGAAGGGAAGCCGCATTACGCACCGCACCGGCTGTGCCAAGCGGCTGGTCTTCGATCACGACACGGATTTGCGCCTGATCGCTAAATTTCTGCGCGTAGCGCGCACACAGCTGCTCGCCGAGGTAACCGGCAAGCAGAATAATATCGTCAAAGCCTTGGCGTATCAGCTCCTGCAAAAGAATATCCAGGAAAACCACCCCGGGGCGAATTTCCATCAAGGGTTTCGGCGTCGCACGGGTCAAAGCGCCAAGCCTCGTACCTTTGCCGCCGACCAGGACTGCTGCCTGCCGTGTCCGCGTCGCCAAACTCACCGATCACCTCCCCGGCTCTGGTAGGCCGCCATCGCCTCTATCGCACCAACAATGTGATACATGCTGCTGGCCCGCGCGGGTTCATGAGTAAAACTACCATCCGGCGCCCGCCAGTCGTACCAAAGCCCCGCTACTTCATGATTCAGGAAGGATTTCAGCCCCTGCCAAGCCCTTAGGGCATCTGCCTCATAAGCTGCGCGATTGCCTGCATCCCGCCGCGCCATCATCAGTGCAGCCTTCAACCATTCGGTATGCGGCCAAAGCCTTGCGCGCGCGTCGGTACAGTCGCCTTTCGTATTCAGCGCGCTGCGTACAAACGAGCCACCATCAGGCACACCGGCTTTAAGAGCACGTCGGTAAAAATCACCGAGATCCAGCCGTGCGCTACCGGTCAAGGTGAAATACCTGCCCATAAGCGTCGCCCATTCAAACTGGTGTCCAGGCTCCACCACGTCACCGCGCATGCCTGTTGCAGGCATCCAGCCTGTGTCGAAACACTCAGTCACAAAACCATTCTCGGCATTGTAAAGGCGCTCAAAAAACAGTGCCGCCAACCCATCTAGCTCACGGCGCCATATCCCATCCACATCACTTTCAGCCCACGCCAGCAAGGCTTCAAACATGTGCATGTGGGGGTTCGTGAGCAAATTGCCACTGCGCTCGTCATTTTCATGGAAGCCATACGGCTCGGCGCCGCGGATCTCATGAAGACGGCGCAGAAGGTCCTGCGCATATCTTCTAAGAACCGTGTCAGGCTCAGCAGCGTTCAGGAGCGCAAGGGCATAGAGCGCAAAGGCCTGATCATAATTGTCGACCACCGTGTCGCGGCGGCCGCTCGCAGGCCAGCTCTGAAAACAGAATGTACCGTCTTCATTACGGCACTCTTCCAGAAGGTATCGCTTCAGTCCCGAAAGCACTGATTGCCACTTGTCTGCATCACCTGCGAGCATGCGGCATTTCAATACGGAATAAATCTGCCGCGCTACAACGCGGGTGCGTACATAATCCGTGGCTGGCAGCAATGTTACGTCAAGTTGGTCATGAGGATAGCCGCCCCCGGCATCTATACCGACGCCGAACCAAAGCGGGCACGCGTGCCCCAGCAGCCATGCCATTGCTTCCTCAGTAGTGGTATGGAGCGCGTTTGGCATCAAATGTTTGAATAGACCTCGTTGCGAAGCATCTGGTAGCCCTTCACCAGTTCCTTGATACCCTGCTCCAGCGAGTAGGCGGGCCGCCAGCCGGTCG
The DNA here is from genome assembly GCF_000375545.1 of Kordiimonas gwangyangensis DSM 19435 = JCM 12864. GTDB lineage: Bacteria > Pseudomonadota > Alphaproteobacteria > Sphingomonadales > Kordiimonadaceae > Kordiimonas > Kordiimonas gwangyangensis. Next base: position 422,092 of record NZ_AQXF01000004.1, on the reverse strand, counting down.
CCTCCAGCTTGTCATTGGAAACGATATAGTCGCGCTTGTCGGGGTCTTCGCCGGTCTCGGCCTCGATATAGACCAGTGACGGCACCTGTTCCTTGATTTTGGTGGCCAGCTCAAGCTTGGACAGGTTCGCGCTACTAAGCCCCATATTGTAGACTTCACCGCGCATCGTGCTGAAGTTATCAAGCCCATGCAAGAAGCCAAGCGCCACGTCGCGCACATGGATGTAGTTGCGTTTGAAGTGGCCCTCAAAAATCACGATGGTTCGGTCGCGGCACGCCCTGTAGCAGAAGTCATTGACCAGAAGGTCGATGCGCATGCGGGACGACATGCCAAACACGGTCGCAAGCCGGAACGAGATGGCATTCTCGTGCGCCATGACAATTTTCTCGGCTTCCACTTTTGTGCGGCCATAGAGGCTGATCGGCCGAAGCGGACTTTCTTCCGTACAGAATGCCCCCTGTTCCCCCACACCATAACCACTGTTGGTCACAGGGAAAATAACCTGTTGGTCCTTTGAAAGTCGCGACACCAGCATCTTGACCGCATCCACATTGATGGACTGCGCCGAAAGCGGTTCACGGTCGCATAGCGGCGCGCCGACAAGCGCAGCCAGTGGAATAACCACATCCATGTCCTTGAGGTGCGCGCTGACCAAGGCTTCGTCCCGCGCGTCACCACGTACAATCTCAAGTCTGTCATCGTGACAAACATGCCCAAGGGAATTTACCCGGTGGGCAAATGTATCAATGACGGTCACATCATAGCCGCGTTCCAGCAGGATGGGCACAAGTTGCGCCCCGATGTATCCGCCACCGCCAGTGATCAATACTTTTGTCATTTTCTCGTTTCAATTCTCATTGGATGGATGCCACCGCCATCAGGATCGTTCATCCAGAAATTCTTGCACACATGCCGCACTGGTTGCCAGTTCCGTGCCAAGCATCGCGCGCAATTTTTCCGTACTCAGTTCATATTGGATTTCGGACGCGCCCGGTTCAAATTCGCTCTTGCTGCCTATGTGGTCGTAGATATCGCCGATATTCACCGTGCCCGGCGCCGAGACATTGACCGTTTCATCTGCATAGCCTTTGGCGATTAGTGCCAGCACCTGCTCCGCCGACCGGTCGACCGAGTTGAACTGAAGGTTACTGGTGCGCGACAGCCAAACCTTCTGGTTATACATCATGTCGAAGATGGCGTTTTTCTTGAGGCCGGTGCCAACAAAGCCGCTTTGCCGCACCACCAGCCACGGCACACCTGCTGCCCGCACATAAGCTTCTGCAAAAAATTTATGACGGCCATAAACGCTCAGGCGCGCGGGGTCGATGGTAACATCCTCACGCGACAGCGCAGGTTCATGGGTTTGCTCATACACATCACCTGACGAAAGATAGACATATTTGCCCACCTTGAAGTCATGGAGCGACCGAACCACCGACGTGACGGAGGCATCAAAATCCCATACAGGATCCCGCGCGGAGAGGAATTTTTTAGAGTTGCCATTCGCGTTGATCAGAACGTCACAGCCTTGGCCAACAAAAGAGGCATAATTGCTGCGATTGATGACGGCATAATCTTCCCCGCGCGTCCCAAGTGCCCGCGCATAGGCCGATCCGATAAACCCATCACCGCCTAGGATGAAAATCATGCCACGCCCCTACAGTCGGATAATGCCTGGACCGGCTTCATAATTTGCCGCAAACCATTCGATGGTATTCTCAAGGCCCTGACGCAAGCTGGTGGAGCAAGTAAGCCCCTCTGCAGCCATGAGCTGTGTGTCGAAAATCTTCACCTTCTGACCATCGGGTTTCGTGGTGTCCCATTTCACCGCGCCCTTGAAGCCGGTAATATCCACGATCATCTCAGTCAGCTCGCGGATGCTGACGCGTGTGCCGCTTGATATATTGATTGGCCCTTGCCCATCATATTCTTCCAGAAAGTAGGGGAATGTCGCGGCCACATCTGCGGCATAGACAAAATCCCGCTCGGGCGAGCCGGTACCCCACATGGTCACCTCATCCACACCGGCTTTCATCGCTTCATAAAAGCGGCGCACCATTGCGGGCACAACGTGGCTTTCGTTTTCACGGAAGTTATCAAACTCGCCGTACATATTGCCGGGGATCATAACGACAGAGCGCATACCGTATTGCTGCTGATAACTGCGTGCCGCCACCACGCCCATTGCTTTCGCCATGGAATAGCCTGCGCTTTCCGCCTGCGGATAGCCACGGAAAAGCTGCGCTTCGCCAATAGGCGACACGGCATCCGCCGGGTAAGCGCAGCCCCCCATTGGATAGACCAATTTTTTAACGCCTGCCTCCGCGGCCGCGCGAAACATGTTCGCGGTCAGCAGGGTGTTAATGTGATAAAAGTCGGCCGGGAACGCCTTGTTGGCCCCGATGCCACCCGAATAGGCCGCCAGGTGCACAACGATTTCAGGCTTAACCTCCTGCACCAGCTTTCTGCAGACCGAAGGTTCGGTCAGGTCACCGGCAGCGGAGCCCACAGCAATAACTGCATCCGTGCCATAGGTTTCCTCCAGCACCGGCAAAACGTGATGCCCCAGAAAACCCGTCGCGCCAGTCAGCAAGACCTTTGACATCATTCGCGCCCTTTCAACAAGCCTGCGGCCAGCCCTACGTGCAGCCGTTATATGGTCGTATATTATGCCAACCTATCGGCGGCAAATTCATGTGTCAAACGGATGTCCTCAAAGCCAAGCGATTGAAGTTTAACACATATATCATACCAGTCCGCTGGGTGGATGGTCAGGAGAACGGTCTCGTCCCCACTGAATTCGCCAGCCACACTATCCACATGAAAGCGTGGCGGCGCCACCTGCCTGTCATCTGGCTTCAAACCATCAAGTATAGCCACAACACGCCGCCGCAGCGCTTTCGGCATCTGTGCCAACAGGGTCTTACCAAACTCACCATCCCCATAGAGGATAACGGACCCGCAATCGCTCAGCTCATCAAAAGCACGGATGCTTGTGAACCGCGGCTTTTTCTCATCCGCCAAAGCTGATGCACGCTCAAGCACCTCGTCCATTTGCGTTTCGACTTTCCTGGTGTAGGCGGCAAAAAGCTCAGCCGTCAGCGCTGCGAGGCGGCTGAGTTCCCCTGGATTTTGCGCGACAAAACCAAGTTCTGCCGCCAAAGCCTTTTCGTCTGCCGCCTTGTGTGCACGGTCGTTTGAGTTGAAACCCAAAAAGCCGTGGGCTGTCGATGCCACCGGCATGCCATAGGACAGGGCCTCCACAGCCTTGATTTTGAGACCGGTGCCGAAACTGTTGGGCACTGCGATCATATCTACACTGGCGTAAAAATCTGCCACATCGTCCAATGTGCCCACGACCTCAAGCCAAGATGCAGACAAGTCGGTGAACGCCCGGGACATGCCGCCACCGATCCGGACCTTGAGCAAGCCTGACTGGACCGCTTCCTGATTATCGAGGGAGACCAACAAACGCCTAGTGCATTCGATGGCAATATTGTTGGCGCTGCCAATGATCCCGACAGTGAGGGCGGCATCGTCCCGGCCCGAGCTTCCAGCCTGCAGCACGTTACCGGCCGCGCTGTGCTGAAGTGTCATGGCGTCCGTATGCCCAAGCCCGGCGAAAAACGCGGTTTCCTCTTCCTGGATACCCAGCACGATGTCCGCGCGCGCAATGCCTTGGGCTTCTTCTTCCTCTGAGAGCGAGAAGAATTCATTGCCAACACCGTTCCGCGCCAGCAGCGCTGCCCGCCCAGACAAGATGTCGTGCGTATCAAGAATCCCCACAGTGGGCAGGTGCTGAATACAGTCGAAGGCTTTCGAAAGCAGCACATAGTTCACCCACATGATGTGGTAATCATTATTCTGCAGGCACCAGCGGATTTGCGCTTCAAGCGCGGGTTGCCAGTCGCGGTCGAGCCCCGTACCGTGTGCACCCTGTGTCTCCGGCACATAGGGCACCACGTGGAATTGCTCAAACGCGCCCGCCATTTCACGGAAATCATCGTCGCTCACCCGACCCGCAAAGTCCTGTGCGAACCAGATGAAATGCAGCTCATACCCGCGTGCACGCAACTGGCGGCACACGGCTTCGATACGCCTGCGATTACCCGCATGCGGCGGATAGGGACGCAGCGGTGATACGATCAGTGCCTTGTGTTTTGCGTTTCCAGTCAAAGACTTGTCATTCCCTGAATGTGGTTCGGAAACTATTGCACGAGACGCCCCTGCACCGCACTAAAATAAGCCCACAACCCGGCCGTCGTCGCCCACGCGGATATTGTTGGCCGCTGGCACCTTGGGCAGGCCCGGCATGGTCATGATGTCGCCGCAGACGACCACCATGAATTCTGCGCCTGCCGACAAACGAACCTCACGGATCGGCACCACATGGCCGGTGGGCGCGCCCTTGAGGCTTGGGTCAGTCGAGAAGCTATACTGGGTTTTGGCGATACAGACCGGGAAGTGGCCATAGTCTTCCTCGAGAGCGCGGATCTGGTCACGCACTTTCTTGTCAGCAATGATATCGCTGGCACCATAAAGCTCGGTCGCAACAGTGCGGATCTTGTCCCACAGATGCTCTTCATCTTTGTAGAGCGGCGCAAAGTCGCTGCCGCCGGCCTCTACAATCTCAACAACTTTACGCGCGAGCTCTTCCGCCCCCGCACCGCCGTTCGCCCAGTGGTCAGCGTCTACCGCGTCCACATGCAGGCCCTTGCAGATGTCTTTCACGAGCTGACGTTCGGCGTCGGTATCTGCCGAGAAGCGGTTGATGGCGACCACAAGCTTCATGCCGAAACGCTTGAGGTTCTTGATGTGGCGTTCAAGGTTCACGCAGCCGCGCTTGAGCGCGTCCAAATTCTCTTCGCCGAGTTTGTCTTTCTCCACCCCGCCATGCATCTTGAGCGCGCGGATGGTGGCGACGAGCACGGCCGCGTCTGGCTTGAGGCCACCCTTGCGGCATTTGATATCGAAGAATTTCTCCGCGCCCAAATCAGCACCAAAGCCCGCTTCTGTGACCACATAGTCCGCAAGCTTGAGCGCACTTTTGGTCGCGATCAGCGTGTTGCAGCCGTGCGCGATGTTGGCGAATGGGCCGCCGTGGATGAAGGCCGGGTTGCCCTCCAGCGTTTGCACAAGGTTCGGTTTGATCGCGTCCTTCAGAAGCGCGGTCATAGCACCGTGTGCATTGATGTCGCGTGCGAACACGGGCTTACGCTCCCGCGTGTAGCCGATGATGATGTTGCCGAGGCGGCGTTCAAGGTCCTTGAAATCAGTCGCAAGGCACAGGATGGCCATCACTTCGGACGCCACGGTAATATCAAAACCCGCTTCGCGCGGCGCGCCGTTTGCCACACCTCCGAGCGACGTGGTGATCTGGCGAAGCGAGCGGTCATTCATGTCCACCGCACGGCGCCAGGTGATGCGTCGGTTATCAAGGCCGGTCTTGTCATTCTCGCGCCAGTACACGTGGTTGTCGATCATGGCGGCCAGCAGGTTGTTGGCGGCGCCAATGGCGTGGAAATCACCAGTGAAATGCAGGTTGATGTCTTCCATCGGCACCACTTGCGCGTAGCCACCACCGGCTGCGCCGCCTTTCATACCAAAGCAGGGACCAAGGCTTGGCTCACGCAGGCAGATCATCGCCTTCTTGCCAATCCGGTTCAGCCCGTCACCCAGGCCCACCGTCGTCGTGGTCTTGCCTTCGCCCGCAGGTGTCGGTGTTACGGCGGTCACGAGGATCAGCCTGCCGTCCTTGTTACCTTCCCGCGCCTTTATGCCCTCAAGCGAAAGCTTGGCCTTGTAGTGGCCGTATGGTTCAAGCTCGATGGCGTCGAGCCCAAGCTTGTCCCGCGCCACATCGGCGATGGGCCTCATCGTGGCGGCTTGTGCGATTTCAATGTCGGATTTTGGTTGTGCGTGCTGGTTCGCCGATGTGTTTGCCATCGTGCCTGCTCCCTGCGGTAATCGGGCGCTCATTGGCGGCGCCCTGTTGTCCCTTCGGCGCCAGTGTGGTGAGCGGATGCGCCCAAGTCAAACACTCAATCGATTGCGCGCCAGCACAGGCCAAGCTATCAAGGAGATAGTCAACAGATACGGACACCATCATGGCTGAGACACCCTCCCCCTTTACCCACCGTGTTGCAACGCGCGACGATATCCCGGCGCTGACGGAAATCATGCATGCCTCCATCGCAGAGTTGCAAAAAGGCTTCCTGAACGACGAGCAGGTGAAAGCTTCCTTTGAACTGATGGGCATGGACACCCAGCTCATTGAAGACGGCACCTATTACGCCATTATGGACGGGGATGAGATTGTCGGCTGTGGTGGCTGGTCCCGCCGCGCGACCTTATACGGCGCCAACCATACGAAAGGCCGTGATGCCCGCTTGCTGGACCCGGCGGTTGACGCTGCCCGCATCCGCGCCATGTACACGCACCCCGGCCACGCGCGGCGCGGTATTGGTCGCCTGATCATGAACTTGTGTGAGAAAAAGGCTGCGGAAGAAGGCTTCAAGCGTTATGAGCTGATGGCAACCCTGTCGGGCGAGCCGCTCTATCGCACCTGCGGCTACACGCCTGTACAACATGAAGATGTACCCACCTCGAACGGGGTGACCGTGCCGCTGATCAAGATGGAAAAACACCGCGACTAATGTCTGCCCCGGTCCTGAAAGACTATGATCCGCCCAATGTGCCGCTCGACATCATTCATGTCGACGACGATATCCTTGTACTGAATAAGCCGAACGGGCTCTTGTCCGTGCCGGGTCGCACAGAAGAAAAGTTCGATTGCCTCGCCACCCGGGCCGAGGCTGAGTTCACCGGCGTGCGCATTGTGCATCGGCTGGATATGGAAACCTCGGGCGTGATCATCATGGCGCGGCATATGGATGCGCTCAGGCACCTTGGCCGCCAGTTCGAGGACAGGAAGACCGACAAGGTCTATGAAGCGCTTATCTATGGCAATCTCGCCCGCGATGAGGGTGAGGTAGACCTGCCGCTGCTCGTGGACTGGCCCAACCGACCCAAACACAGGGTGGATTTTGAGAACGGCAAACCGGCTTTCACCCGCTACAAGGTGATTGAGCGCACAGAGAAGACCACCCGTGTCGCGCTCTACCCCGTCACCGGGCGCTCACATCAGCTCAGGGTCCATATGCTCTCCCTCGGCCACGCCATCATTGGTGATAACCTCTATGCCGAGGGCGAAGCCTTCACACTCGCCGACCGCCTGTGCTTGCATGCGCGTGAGCTGACGGTGACACACCCGGAGAGTGGTGAGTCACTCACATTTACGGCGCCAGTGCCCTTTTAAGGGACTGATCGGCCACGCGAATTTTAACTTTTGCTGGCGCTAAACCGCCATTTTAAAACGCAAAAATCTTTTTGGTCAGAAAATGCTTGCATTGGAGGTCAAATGGGCACATATGCGCTTTCAGACGTAAAAAGCGCACGTGCCACGACTCCCGGGTCCTCGTAGACCGCAGTCCGGCAGACACGTACGGGTAACGACGCAAATCGTCCTTTGTTGATTGGGGTATGGCCTTGGCCGCACCCAGGTTGATTGAAGGGGTTTGCCTGATGATCCGTACGACCAAATATGGGGCGCTTTCGCTGCTTGCGGCCTCCCACGAATTCGAAGCCAACCGGCAATTTCTCCCGCCTGAGATCTATGATTATTTCTCAAGCGTGATCGAACTTACCTATACCGCCGCGCATCAGGCTTGATGCGCCAAACGCCAGCGTTTTGCTGACGGCCCAAACGCTCTGACCATGGGGGTCCGGGCGCACCACTTCATCCTCTTATGACAGGATTTAGGGCAATGCAGGTATTTGAACTTCTCCGCCACGGTACAACCGGTAACGACTGGGCTCTCGACGGCCTCAACATCTACGCAAGCGTGGCTGATGCCGTGCACGCGGAAGAGTGCAACGACAGCGTCCATGTTTTCTATCCCGAGAAACTGGCGGACAAAGCTGCGCGGTTCCTCAACGGTTTCCGCGGCACGAACCTTTATGCTGTGAAAGCAAACCCGCACCCTGTGATCCTCAAGAGCCTGTGGAACGCTGGCGTGCGCGACTTTGACGTGGCTTCCCTTCGTGAAGTGGAACTGGTCGCGAACACGCTGCCGGGCGCGAACCTCTATTTCATGCACCCGGTGAAAAGCCGTCAGGCCATTCGTTATGCTTACGCCATGGGCGTGCGCGCTTTCTCCTTCGATAGCCTTGATGAGCTGATCAAGATCGAGGAAGAAACGAGCTACGCGACTGACCTCAAGCTGTTCCTGCGTCTTGGCGTGTCCGTGAAGGGTGCAGCCTACGAGCTGACCGGTAAATTTGGTGCACCGCTTGACCTCGCGCCCCTGATGCTGCAGCGCGCGCGCCTGTCCGCGCAGCGCCTTGGTGTGTGCTTCCACGTGGGTTCGCAGTGCATGCGCCCGGAAGCTTTTGCTGATGCCATCGGCCAGGCCGCTGCGGCTGCGAAAGCGGCTGGCGTGACGCTTGACGTGATCGATGTTGGTGGTGGTTTCCCGGTTGCCTACCCGGGCATGGAGCCGCCGGCGCTTGAGGAATATTTCCGTGTGATCCACGCAGCACTCGATGCGAACGGTTTTGCGGACACTGCAACGCTCTGTGAACCCGGCCGCGCCCTCGTGGCTGAAGCCGGTGCTGTGGCTGCACGCATTGAACTCCGTAAAGGCGAAGAGCTGTACCTCAATGACGGTACCTACGGTGCCCTCTTTGACGCTGGCGTACCTGAGTGGCCCTTCCCGCTTGACCTTATCGCATCGGATGACCGCGCAATGAGCCAAGAGGTGATTGGCTACCGTGCCTACGGCCCGACGTGTGACAGCTGTGACAAGATGGCTGGCCCGTTCCCGCTGCCCGCTGACGTTCGCGAAGGCGACTGGGTGGTGTTCGAACACCTCGGCGCTTACGGCATTTCCATGCAAGCGCGTTTCAACGGCTTCTATTCGGAAACGATGGTCGCTGTTACGGGTAAATAACGCGGGTGCGGCTAGCTGGCCGCATCCTTGTATATCTGCCGGGTAAGTGCCGCCCACTCTTCCGCGCGGCCACGGTTGATGCTGCCGATTTCGGGATTGTCTTCACAGGCCTTCAGCACCTCGCGCCAGCCCGGCATGGCCGGGTATGGCGGCAGCACTGCGCATAGCGCTTCAAGGAAAGCATAGTCTTCAGGGTAATCCAGCACCCATCGCTGCTCACCTGAGTAGTTATATTCTGCCCGGTGGTTGTAGCGGGATATCTGCTCTGACCGTTTCAACCACAAGGTTACGTGTTCCCGGTCGAGCGGATTTTTGGCCTGGACGCCTGCCAGCCTCAGAGCCTCTGCCGTCATGCTTTCACTATCAAGGCCATGAGGCCAAAGTGAGGTGACGGCATAATCCGCTCCGCTTTCAATCATACCGGCCAGCATGCCTCCCGAAACTTCCGGATCAAGGAACGGGCAATCAGACGTAATGCGCATCACATATTTCGCCGGATGCGCCTCAAGCGCTGAAAGATAACGGGCTAGGACGTCAGTCTCGCTACCCGTAACAACAGCGGCGCCAACGGCTTCCGCAGCTTCCTTGAGTGGTAGGTTATAATCCCCTTCCGGGATCGCGACGATGACCTTATCCACACCTTCAATTGCCGTTGCCCGGTCCACCACACGCTGAAGCACCGGCACCCCGCCAAGGGTCTTGAGAACCTTGTCAGGCAGGCGGCTGGAGGTGCGCCGCGCCTGTATCACACATATGCAGTTGAGATCAGCCATAGACAGTCATTCGCCAGGCATCACCAGCCGGTCGGTGGCATAGCGCATGGACATCAGGCCGGTTTTAATGTCGCGCGGGTCGCGCACGGTCTCGTCGCCCCGCATCAAGCCGACGATACGCTCGGGCGAGGCAAGGCCACCTTGGATGCTGAGGTTCGAACAGCCGCCAAAGCGCGCGTTCACTTCAATCACCCGCGGGCCGTCTTCCTCATTATAGAAAAACTGCGCGAGATTATGGCCCCTGAGGCCAAGGTCAGCCGCGATCTTGAGTGCCAGCTCGCTCACCGCAGGCAGGTCCACAATCCGGGACCGCCAGCTCTCCCCATTCACCAGCTTCAGGCGTTCCCGCACCGCGGCCTGGATGGGCTTGCCGTCAAAATCCATCAGGATATCGCAGCTCAGCTCCCGGTCGGTCACATAGGGCTGCATGACATAGTCATTTACATCAACACCGAGGCGCTGGAAGGCAGAAAGGCTTTCCACCATAACGCCGCCGCCCGTAAACGTGCCGTTCCGGTGGCGCATGAAAATGGGGAAAGCGTTTTCCTCATGCACATCTGCGATGGGCAGCACGGGGAAACCACGGTCCGCACAGTATTTCTGAAAGTCTTTTTTGTCCTGCGCCAGCGCCAGCACATCAGCATCCGGTAGTGGCACGGCAACACCCATGGCCTCAAGTTTCGGCTTCATGCGTGCGAGCTGCTGCAGTTCACCGTCCCGCGTCGGGATCAGGAGGGAGATATCATGCCGCGCGCAGATATCGAGGACCTGTGCCTCATAGGAAGTATCACCGTCCTTTGGCAGAACCTCAAAAGCGTCGGCAAACTGCCCGGCGCAGCAGTCCTTGTCCATGTCCGACGCCACAACCTTCCCGCCCATGGGATGCAGGACAGCACCAAATGCCTCAACAAGCAACACCTTCGCAGACGCGCTCGTGATCAGGCAGTTTATGGTGTCCGTCCCTGTCATTCTTCCAGCATATCCCAGCTTAACGGGCTACCTTGTGGCACATCCCGGTTGAGGGTCCGCCCCAATACATCAGGCAGGTGCCTTGTGTGCAATCCCCCACTTGGCCGCACGCTGCGAACACATCCGCTGTCCAGCCTCTCCCCCTTCTTAAGGTCTTTCGTAACATAAAGCGAGCGCCGGAATCGAAGGCTCTCTTTTTCCACCTCAAGCGGCGCTGTCTTTGGGCTACCGATGGCGGCATGAACAGCGTTCGACTGTTCAATGAGTGCCTTAAGTTCCTGCGGCTCCAGCGAAAAGGCGCTGTCGATCGCACCGTCATCGCGCGTGAGGCACACGTGTTTCTCAATCACGGAAGCACCGAGCGCCACCGCTGCCAGCGCCGCGTTCAGGCCCAGTGTATGGTCAGAAAAGCCGGTTGTGACACCGTACTTACCACTGATGTGAGGAATGGAGGCGAGGTTCGCATCTGCCATATCTGTGGGATAGGCGCTGATACAGTGCAGCACGCACACCTCGTCCACATTGTGGGCCTTGAGAACCGAAAGTGCTTCCGCCAGTTCTTCATCTGTCGCAGCACCGGTGGAGACCATCACGGGTTTCCCTGTGGCAGCCACCTTCTCAATAAGCCCGATATCCACCAGCTCGCAGGACGCGATCTTGTAGGCTGGCGCGTCGAGCTTGCTCAGAAGATCAACCGCGCTCGGGTCGAAGGGCGCACTGAACGCAATCAATCCCAGTTTACGGGCATGCTTGAACATGGCCTCGTGCCACTCGAACGGCGTGTGCGCTTCCTGATAAAGATCATGGAGTGTTCGTCCTGCCCAGAGCTGACCTTCCACACGGAAGGCCGGGGCATCGCTTTTTAGTGTAATGGTATCAGGGGTGTAGGTCTGGAACTTCACCGCTTCGGCGCCCGCCTCGGCGCAGGCAGTGATCAGCTCAAGTGCGCCCTCAAGGGTTCCGCCATGGTTGCCGGAGATTTCCGCCACCACAAGGGGCGGTGCGCCGTCACCAATTTTTCTGCCTTCAATGTCGAAGGTGCGGTTGAACATAAGACCCTGTTTCAAAATGCACGACGACCGACCCGTCAGCACCATAATTCATTGGAAATATTGGTAAATGCAAGCCTTGATCGTGTGTGCGGACACCTGTGCAACATGTGAGCGGGATTTGCGCACCCTCAGGCGAAGGCAACCTCAGCCATTTTGGCCGCAATATTGTCCGCCGCGCCAGCGCGAATAGCTGCCTCGCCCGCCGGTTCCCGGTGCTGCAATAGCGCGAGAACAGAGACATTATGCGGGTCGTAAGCATCAAGCGTGGCCACGCCAATCTCGGGCAGGAAACCCACATTTTTGTGCTGGTCCGCCTGTGTCGCAGTTGCGCAAACCTTGCAGCCTGCAGCGAGCGCTTCAAGCACCGTTGCCCCCGCCGCCCCCACATAGGTGCGCGCGCGGCCCAGAAGCGCAGGCATATCAGCGCCACGCAGGATGGTGATCTGGTCCCCGTCAAGTGCGAGGAGCGCGGCACATGGTTCCTGATAGGATGGGATGGGCACGTAAACCGGCTCACCCGTGCGGGCATGGAGTTCTGCCGCGACAGGTGCGGCAAGGCTGCCATCATCGGTGCCACCAAAGCTGACCACAAAACCAGTACGTGCCGCGTAAGGCTGCGCGTTCGAGAAAAACACATCATCCACCAGCGCGCAGGATGGCCCACGGAAGATTTCCTGCGCCTTGTAGGCGGAGTAATCAAGGCCCGGCGCATAAAGATTGGGGTTGATGACAAAATCACAGGTGACCGGGCGTTCCGCCAGGTCATCAATCACACAGCTGAGCCGCGCACGGGCACAAAGCGCCGTCACCTCATCAGCCGTCTGGCTGCAGGTGTCCATAACGAGGAAATCAAACTGTTTTGGCAGGTTTGCGACCGGCAATGCCGAGAAGCCCATGGCTTCTATCAGGTCGCTGCCTTCGCCGCTCGTGACATAGACGTCGCAGGCAAAACCTTGCGCCTTGAGGGCCCGTGCGAGCGTAAGCGTACGCCTGACGCGCCCTAGACCCGACTTCCTGCCACATTCAATGATGATTGACGCCCGCGTCAAAGTACTCTCCCAACCGTATCGGGACAGGAACCCATTTGTTCCCCAAGCCCCGGCTGCACCCAAACAGTGCATGCCACCATGCATGCTATATGCCAAGTGTTAATAATATATATCTAAAGCGAAAATCTGGAACCGGCGTTCCAAATCGGCGGTTTTGCCGTGCAGATTCTGCCCAAAATCACCAGCACCGTGTGGGTCATACTTGCCGCTGATGCGTGAAAAAGCTACGGTGCGCGCAACATGAGGACGGAGCATCAGCGCCAGTGACACAGCCTATATTAGAGGTGGATATTGCCATCATGGGTGGCGGCCCGGCTGGGCTGATGGCGGCCGAAGTGCTAACACGTGCCGGGCATGCTGTTCATATCTTCGAGGCCATGCCGACACCGGCGCGCAAGTTCCTGATGGCGGGAAAATCGGGCCTCAACATCACCCACTCGGAACCGCTGGAGCAGTTCCTCACCCGCTATGGCGCGGCAACAGACAGGGTCAGCGCAGCCGTTCGTCATTTCACACCGGACGATATCCGCGCTTGGGCGGATGGCCTTGGCACCCCCACTTTTGTCGGCAGTTCGGGCCGTGTGTTCCCAGAAGTATTCAAGGGCTCTCCGCTCCTCCGCGCGTGGCTGGCGCAACTGGGGGAAGGTGATGCAACCCTTCACACCCGCCACCGCTGGGTGGGCTGGCAGGACGATGCGCACCTGTTTGAAACCCCGGGCGGCCCCCGCACGGTAAAGGCTCGCACGACCCTATTCGCCTTCGGCGGCACAAGCTGGCCGCGGCTTGGTGGCAACGGTAACTGGACAAGCGCTTTTGAAGCTGCGGGCATTCCGCTTGCCCCCTTCAGGCCCGCCAACTGCGGCTTCAACCATGGCTGGAGCGAATTCCTCTCCGGGCGTTTCGCGGGTGAGCCGGTCAAGAATGTGCTGCTTGGCCACAAGGGGCAAACGGTACAGGGCGATTTTATCGTCACCCACCACGGCATCGAGGGCAGTTCGGTCTATGCGCTTTCCGCAAGCCTCAGGGACACGATCGAGGCCGAGGGCAAAGCTGTTCTGACGATCGACCTGACACCGGACCGCACAGTCAAGCAGTTGTCGGACGCGCTCGCGCGCCCACGTGGTAAAAAATCATTCGCGACCCACCTCAAGCGCGCGACCGGCCTGACAGGCATCAAAGCCGCGCTGCTGCGGGAGCTGTTGCCACCCGCCACCTTCGATGTGCCCGAAAAAGTCGCCGCGGGCATCAAGACCCTGCCGCTTGAGCTTACCACCACCCGCCCGGTTGCTGAGGCAATCAGCGTTGCGGGCGGTGTGTGTTTTGACGCGGTTGATGAACACCTGATGCTCAAAGCCGTGCCCGGCCAGTTTGTGGCTGGTGAAATGCTGGACTGGGAAGCCCCCACCGGCGGTTACCTGCTAACCGCCTGCATGGCCGAAGGACGGCAAGCAGCCAATGGCATGCTGCACTGGCTCAAGCGGGATTGACAGTCGCGCCAATATGCTCAAGCTCAGGGACGAAACCAGCCTTGGGGGATATCATGAAACATACACTCATTGCCTTGCTTGCAACCACCATCAGCGTCGCAGCGCATGCCGCGAATCCGGTGCTTGAGGACCCAGCGGACGTGAACCGCGATTTCCCGCCCGGCCTGATTGAGCTGACGGTACCAAGCGGCGGCACCGAGATGGTTGGCCACATGTATACCGCGAACGGCCCCGGCCCGCACCCGACCGTGGTGATGCTGCACGGCTTTCCGGGCAATGAGAAGAACCTTGATCTCGCGCAGTCGCTGAGGCGCGCGGGCTTCAACACGCTCTATTTCCATTATCGCGGCGCATGGGGCAGCGGCGGAGACTATAGCGTGCGCCACGTGACGGAGGATGCTGCAGCGGCGCTCGCTTATGTGCGCGAAAAAGGCAAGGCGGGCGAGATGCGCATTGACCCCACACGCGTCAGCCTGTTTGGCCACAGCCTTGGCGGCTTCAACGCCATTTATACTGGTGCTGCGGATAAGGGTGTGCTCTGCACCGTCGCCGCAGCCCCCGCAGACCTCGCGCCTTTTGTTGGCGCGGCCAGCAGCGAAGCAGTTGTGAGCACAGCAGCGCAAGCGCCCGTGCCGGGCCTTGACGGCTATTCCTTCGCTGATCTGGTGACCGAGACCAAAGCCAATGTGGATGACTATTCCCTCAAGGGCAAAATGGCGGCGTTTGAAGGCCGGGCGCTGATGATTGTCTCCGGCGGGCTCGACACCGTCGTGCCGCTGGATATTCAGATCCCGCTTGCCGAAGCCGCACAGATGGCCGACGCCAAACCCTTCTCCCATGTGGTGATGGACGCTGACCACAGCTTCTCCTGGGGTCGTATCGCCTTTATGGAGAAAGTCACCAACTGGATGCAGAAAAACTGCCAATAAGGATGCCCTCGATGCGCAAACTGACCCTTGCCCTGTTGTCTTTCATCTTCCTCGCGCTGCCTGCATCAGCAGAGCCGGTGCTTTACCTCGTGCGTCATGCCGAAAAGGTAGCCGACGGTAGCCGTGACCCTGCGCTGACACCAGAAGGCCTCAAGCGCGCTGAATGGCTGGCGGGCTATTTTGAGGACAAGGACATCAAAACCGTCCTGTCGACCGACTATAAACGCACGCAGCAGACCGCCGCCCCGACTGCCGCAGGCTTCGGGCTTGAGGTAGAAAGCTATGACCCGAGCGACCTGAACGAGCTCGCCAAACAGCTCAAGGGCCTTGAAGGGCCCGTGCTGGTGCTGGGCCACAGCAACACCACACCGGTCCTCGCCGGTATCCTGCTCAAGGACCCGATGGAAGAGCTGGATGAGCGCGTCTATGACCACATTTACGTGCTGACACCCGGCAAAGGCGGCTACAGCCTGCGTGTCGATTATAGCGAACCACGCACCGCGCTGCCGGAGGGCGAATAACCCAAATGTTCCGCCACGCTGCTCTTATTTTTGTCCTCGTCTTCAGCGCGCCCGGCGCATTTGCCGCCGACGCGCGGCTGGACGCACTTGCACACAGCATTGAAGCGCGGCTCAAAGTCATGCGCGGCGTGGCGCACTATAAGTGGGAACATCATATTCCCGTTGAAGCGCCGGAGCGCGAGGCAGCAGTCATCAAGGCCACCGTTACGCGGGCAACCGAGCTTGGGCTTGATGAACAGCTCGCCACGCGCGCGGTGACCGCACAGATGGAGGCCGCAAAAGCGGTGCAGCGCAAATTGATTGCCGCATGGGAACAGGGCGAGGACGTGCCTGAGGGTCAAGCACCTGACCTCGCCGGCGAGATCAGGCCGCTGATCAACGACCTTACCGCTGAATTCCTGACCGCCCTCAAAGCAGCGGCGCCGCTTCTTGAAAGCTGCGCCGCGCTCTATAGGCCAAATGCGGTCACACCCGACGTATGGTCGGTCGCGACCGCAGGCCTTAACCCTGAAGCGTGCGACTAGGCCGCCAGCCCAAATGGGTCATCAATGCTGTGGCTTGGTTCGGTGAACCATTTGGGGCCGTCTTCGGTCATGTAAAAATGGTCCTCAAGCCGCACACCAAATTCACCGTAAAGGCAGAGCATCGGCTCGTTCGAGAAACACATGCCGGGCGCAAGTGGCGTATCGTCTGACGCTACGAGGTAAGGCCATTCGTGGATATCAAGGCCAATGCCGTGGCCGGTACGGTGCGGCAGGCCGGGCACATTATAGCCGGGGCCATAACCGAACTCTTCCAGCAGACTGCGCGCCGCGATATCCACATCGCCGCAGCGGGTGCCAAGTTTGGCTGCTTCAAACGCGCGGGCCTGCGCCGCCTTCTCATGGTTCCAGACTTCACGCTGTTTCGCGCTCGCCTCACCAAATACATAAGACCGGGTGATATCCGACTTGTAGCCAAGAAGGTCACAGCCGGTATCAATCAGCACCATGTCGCCCGATTTCAGGGTTTGCGGGTTCTTCACCCCGTGCGGGTAGGCTGTCGCTTCACCGAACAGAACGATACAGAAATAAGACCCGCTTGCGCCCACGCGCTTGTGCGCTTCATGAATAAACGCGGTGACTTCCGTCGTCGTCACCCCTTCATGCAGCATGGCGGCCGCGGCCTTGTGTACTTCAAGGGTCATATCCTTGGCGCGCTGCATGATGGCAAGTTCCGCCGCGGACTTGCGCATGCGGCAGGCAGCAACAATGTCTTTCGCGTCAACAAATTCGGTACTGGGCGATGCCTTCGCCACACCGTTTGAGAGGAAAAACGGGCAAGCTTCATCAAGCGCGACCTTGCCCTCAAGGCCAAGCTCCGTAAGCAGGCTGGCGAACAGCGCATAGGGGCTCTCGTGCTCTTCCCAGCCGTGGACGGTGCCTTCAATGCACATGAAGTCCCGGAGTGTGCTGATCTCGAACGCCGGCGCGATATAGTGGATGTCCCCTTCCGCGGGGATCAGCGCGCCCACCATGCGTTCGCTTGGCCACCAGCGGGTGCCGGTGAAATAATAGAGACTCGTGCCCGCGTTCACATAGGTTGCAGCCACACCCTCCTCTGCCATGCGTTCCTGCGCGCGCTTGATACGGGCCGCAAACTCCGCCTCCGTGATCGGCTTCACATCCGCCGTCATGTCCTTGAGTTTTGCGAGTTCCTGTTCAGCTGTCGAGCCGCCAACACCGATTGCCATGTTGCCCTTCCTTTGTCCTTATTGGTTTCGCGCCGCTTTTATCATGATCGGACAAATGCATATAGGCCCGACTTGCAGATGATGCTAACAATCCAACAAAGGGGAGGACAGACGGGCCGTGTCACGTGAGCTAACCATTGCCATTGTCGCCAAGGATGCGGCCAGCACCATTGAGCGTGCGGCACGCTCTGCACTTGCCTGTGGCGACTATCCTGTCCTACTGGTTGACGATCATTCCGGGGACGAAACAGTTAACCTTGCGCAAGATATACTGTGCGGGCGACTAACGGTCGTGCGCACAACCGAAGCGCTTGGTGTCGGCAATGCCCGCCAGACGGCGCTGGAGCATATCGATACACCTTTTGGCATGTGGCTGGATGCGGACGACGAACTGCTGCCCCACCGCGGCCACACCATGCTTGATGCGCTTAAGGCAGGGGCGGACCTGGTGGTTGACCCTGTCATGCTGTTCGATAGCGCAAGCGGCAAGGATATGGGCTTGCTCAATATTCCCGACTTCATCCGGGCGCCGGGTGGCATCTGGCGCTCGTTTGAACGCAACTGGATTCCCATGCTGGCGGGTGGCTTTCGCACCGACTTGGCCTCACGCGTCGGCATCGACCGCAGGTTCCGCGCGGCGGAGGACTATGACTTCCTGCTACGCGCCCTGATGGCTGGCGCACGGATGCACATCCTTGATGACTGCGGCTACCGCTACGCACACTCCCCCGCATCACTGTCGCGCAACCTTGATGTCTCGGTCGCCTTCACCGAACAGGCGCTGATGAAACATACCCTCGCGCAGGTCATTGACCGACTTGAAGAGAGCAGCATGCCTGCCACTGCAAGGCATTATACGCTTGCCGCGTTTGCGCTTCGGCAACAGAACTGGCCGACATTTGATGAGCAAGTTACAGCGCTCGCCCGTGATGACGGCACCCTGCCGCCCTATGGGCGCACAGGCGCCTGGCTCGCCGGCTTCCTCAGCGCCACCGCAGCGCTCGATCGAGGTCAGCCTCGCTCGGCAATGCATCACCTCGAACTGCTGAACGACAACCGCTCTACCGATATTCTCAATAATCTTGGTGTTGCCAAATGGCAGATGGGAGACCAGGACGATGCAAGGGCCGCATGGCAGGCAGCCCTCAAGTTGATGCCAGCCTATTATGACGCACAGCGCAACCTTGAAGCGGGGGGCGACGCTTTGCGCCTCACCCGCTTCCCACTACGCCGGGCTGCCAGCCGTTCAAGTTATTGAGTCTTACGCGCCCTTTGGCATCTCGTCGTCGAAGGTGTGGCCGTAGTCAACCGCAACACCGTATTTCGGATCCTCGACCTCGGATGCGCGAACCATCGTACCCGCTTTCTTGAGCAGCTTACGGCAATCCGCACTGAGGTGACGGAGCTGCACACTCTTGCCTGCGCGCTCGTATTTCTCGGCCAGGCTGTCGATGGCTTGAAGGCCGGAATGGTCCAGCACGCGGGAGCCGGCAAAATCCACAATCACTTCCTCGGGGTCGCTTTTGGGGTCAAAGAGCGCGTTGAAGCTCTCGATCGAGCCGAAGAAAAGCGGGCCATTAAGGATATAGATTTTGCGCGCGGCGCCGTCCATCTCGGTCTTGGCGGAGATGCGGCGCGAGGCTTTCCATGCAAACACAAGGGCCGAGACAATCACGCCCACAATCACCGCAACCGCAAGGTCGCTGATCACTGTGACAGCGGAGACAAGCACCAGCACAAAGGCATCCGAGCGCGGAATCTTGTGCATAATGCGGAAGCTGGACCAGGCGAAGGTGGCGATCACCACCATGAACATCACACCCACAAGGGCCGCGAGCGGGATCTGTTCAATCGCGCTTGAAGCAAACAGGATGAAACACAACAGCAGAAGTGCAGCCGCCGTGCCCGCAATACGCGTACGACCACCGGATTCGATATTGATCATGCTTTGGCCGATCATGGCACAACCGCCCATGCCACCGAAGAAACCGGTGATGATGTTCGCCGCGCCCTGCGCCGCACATTCCTGCGACGCGCCACCGTGGGTCTCGGTGATCTCAGCCACCAGGTTGAGGGTCAGGAGCGATTCAATAAGTCCGATGGCCGCGAGAATAACGGCATAAGGAAAGATGATACCCAGCGTTTCAAGGTTGAACGGCACCGCCGGGATATGGAAGGACGGCAGGTCACCGGCGATGGAAGCAAGGTCGCCCACGCGGCGCGCATCAAGCCCCATGAAGGTCACGATAGCCGTGGTTACCAGAATGCCCACCAGCGGCGCGGGCAGGAACTTGAGGAACTTGCCGGAGAGCACGATCACACCCATCGTCAGCGCCACAAGGCCAAGCATCAGATAAAGCTGCTCGCCCTGCATCCATGTGAGCGCACCGTCAGCGCCCGCAATCTTGAACTGGCCAAGCTGGGCGAGAAAAATAACGATGGCGAGGCCGTTCACAAAGCCAAGCATCACCGGGTAAGGCACCATACGGATGAACTTGCCGAGCCGCGCAATGCCCGCGAACACCTGAATGATGCCCATCAGCACCACGGTGGCGAACAGATATTCAACGCCGTGATTGATCACGAGGGTGACCATGACAACAGCGAGCGCACCCGTCGCGCCGGAGATCATGCCGGGGCGGCCACCAAAAAGTGCGGTCACCAGACCAACGATGAAAGCCGCATAGAGCCCGACGAGCGGATGCACATGGGCCACAAAGGCAAAAGCCACCGCCTCCGGCACAAGCGCAAGTGCGACCGTGAGGCCGGACAGGAGTTCCGTTTTGATGCGGGCGGGGGTCAAAGGCACGTTCATCGGGCTTGCTCTTTCATGCCTGACGCACCCGCGCGTGAGCGGGGCAGGCTTTCTTGATGGTCTGGATCATCAGGGCCGGAATGCCATTGCGTCCGGGCCGAAGTGAGGGGGCCTAATGCGACATTTTGGCCGGAAATGCAAGCATACCTGCGTGAAACTATCGTGGCAGTGCCGCGCGTTGCCTAGCCTTCAAACGGAATTTCGATGTTGGTTTCGCCAGCCTCAAGCATGTAAACCACTGCAAACATGGCGATTTTCCCCATGTCTTCCGTCACATGGCCCACATCGCGCGCGTGCATGTATCCGGCGAGCAGGCTGGCGGCCTGACCATGGTCCATCTTCACCTCGGGCAGCATGCCGTTGACGATGGCATAGTCACCGTCCGACACGTCGAAGGTGCCTTGAAGAAAGGTCTCGCCGTCTTTGACGACACTTACGTGCAGGCTGCGGGGCATGGTCTTTCCTCTGTTCCGGCGTCATGTGCGGGCGTTCGGTGCCCTTTACTGCCAACGAATGCGGCCCTGTGTCAATGCCAGCCGGGGTCGCCGGTGTTTTCTTCCTCGTCCGCGCTCATGATGCGTTCAAGCTGCGCGCGGGATTTCTTGGCGAAATCGACCGATTTCTGCTCATCGCCCCGGAAGGCGGCTGATGCTTCGATCATCTTTTCATCATAGTGGCGGAATTTGCGCGCGGCCCGGTGCGCCTCATGGGCGCCAAAGCCAAGCTCGCGCAGTGCCAGCTCACCGAGCTCGAGCGCGGAGCCGAACGTTTCGCGCCGCACGAGCACAACACCCAGTTCGCGCAGGTCATTGACCGCCGGGCGGTTACGCGCACGGGCAAGGATGGTGAGGCCCGGGAAATGCTCACGCGCGACACGCGCGGCTTCGATCACGGCTTCAGAATCGTCCATCGCCAACACAAGCAGCCGCGCCTTGGCAGCCCCCGCGCTTTCAAGGAGGTCAAGTCGCGCGGCGTCGCCATAAAATACCTTGTAGCCAAACTTGCGGATGAACTCGATATGGTTGGGGTCATGGTCCACCACTGTCATCGGCACCTTGAAGGACATCAGGAAGCGCCCGACGATTTGGCCAAAACGACCGAAGCCCGCGATAATGACATGGTTCTCGTTGCCCACCACGTCCGTCTCCTGCTGTTCAGCATTGCAGAGCCGGGAGAAGAGGTAGCGGTCGTAAATGAAAAGCAGAAGCGGCGTCACCAGCATGGAGAAGGTGGCCACCACCACCATGAGCGCGGCAAATTCGCGGTCGATCAGTTCCGCGCCGAGCGCGACGGAAATCAGCACGAAGGCAAACTCGCCACCTTGAGAAAGCACAGTTGCAAACAGGAACTGCTCTGCCGGCACATGCCCCCCTGCGCGTGCCACAGGTAGCAGCACCGCGACCTTGAGCACAACAAGCAATAACACGAGGCCAATGACAACAAGCGGTTTCTCGATAAGGAGCGAGAAGTCCACCGACATGCCGACAGCAATGAAAAACAGCCCGAGCAGCAAGCCCTTGAAGGGCTCGATATTGAGTTCAAGCTCGTGCCGGTATTCTGATTCCGCAAGCAGCACCCCGGCGAGGAAGGTGCCCAGCGCCATGGAGATGCCCACCGCTTCAGCGAGGAGGCCCGCGCCAACCACAAGGAAAAGCGAGAAGGCGGTGAAGATTTCGCGCAGGCGCGTAGATGCAATAATGCGGAAAATGGGCCGCAGCGCAAAACGCCCGCCAAGCACGATGATGGCAAAGAAGGCCACGATTTGGAGAGCCGCCACCCAACCTTCGGTGCGGCTGTCGTGCATGCCGGGTTCAAAAAGCGGAACAAGCGCCAGAAGCGGCACGACGACAATGTCCTGGAACAGCAGAACCGCGAACGCGCTTGTGCCAACAGCCGCGCGGCCCAGCCCCCGTTCCTCCAGCGCCTGAAGCGCGATGGGGGTGGAGGACATGGCCATCGCAGCACCGGCAATAAGCGCGACCGGCAGGGTAAGCCCAAGCCCAAGGCCAACGGCGGCGATCAGGAGCGTGGTGCCGAGCACCTGCACGCCCCCCATGCCAATGGCCGGGCGCCTGAGCGACCACAATTTGGACGGGTTGAGTTCAAGCCCGATAATGAACATCAGCAAGACCACCCCGAATTCCGAGAAATCGAGGATCGCTTCAACGTCGCTGATAAGCTTGAGGCCCCAGGGGCCGATGGCCATGCCCGCCACCAGATAGCCAAGCGCCGAACCAAGGCCCAGGCGTTTGAACAGCGGCACCGCGATGACGGCTGCACTCAGGTAAACCAGCGCACTTTCAAGGAATGTCTGTTCAGTCATGCGGCGCCCCCGTCAGGAGTGAGCGCAAATGCGCCACATAGCGATCACGCGCGGTATCGCGCGCTTGTGCGCTCAGGTCCCGCGCGCCGTGTACCACAAAGGCCGGTTCCGGCTTCATGCCGCAAAACCGTGCGGTTTGCATCAGCGGTTCGAGATAGGTCTCAATCGGTGCGCCGTGCGGTTTGCCCGGCACATAGGACGTATGCTGCGCGCCCGTGGTGACAATGGCAGAGAATCGCTTGCCGTGCAGGGCATGCCCGCCATGGCCGAAAGCAAATCCTTTGGTCAGCACATGGTCCTGCCATTCACGCAGGATCGACGGCACGCTGAACCAGCGAATGGGGAACTGCATGATGACGGTCTCGGCAGCCACAAGATGGCGCTGCTCCTCGCCCGTATCGATATAAAAATCGGGATAGAGCTGATAGAGATCACGCACCACAACACCTTCATTTGCAGGCACTGCATCAATCAGGTGCCTGTTCAGGTAAGACCCGCGCGGTGTGGGATGCGCATAAAGAAGAAGTAGCTTGCTCATAGATGCCCGCCGTTGACTGTTGGTGCGAGCTTAATGTCGCTTTGCCTTTGAGGCCAGCCATCAGGAGAAAATTTTCTCTTACGCGAGCTTAAAATGTTATTAAGGGATTGAGGCGCATAGTGCGCTGATGCGCTCAAGCATCAACAGGAATTGATTTGAGCCTTGTGTCCAACATGTGTTCCTACTTTCGCGTCAAACAGGAATGGGGTGGCATCATGAAAATCTCCAAAGGCCTCGTGGCCGTGATGGGCCTCGCGCTTGTCTCCTTTACCGGTACGTCGGTTCTGGCCGACGCCATGGAAGACTGGCAGCGGGAAGTTGTGCAGAAAGTGGCAGCCAAACAGGGCTATCCACGTATGGCGGTTGCGCGCCAGATTGAAGGGTCAGCCAAGGTCAGGCTTACCGTTTCGGCTGACGGTACGATCAGCAATTTCGAGATTGTGGAAGCGACGGGCGAAGAAGTGCTTGACCGCTCGATCCCCAAACTTATGGAGCGCCTGAGCCCCCTGCCAGCGCTACCGGCGGGCCACAATGAAATGAGCTTTGTGCTGCCGCTGACCTGGTCACTGGACTAGGATACCGCCGTATTTTCCCGCGCATGGAGCCGTCCCGCAAGGGCGGCTTCGATTTCGCTCGCCCGGTCGCCGATAAACTGCCGGAACACACGCATGCGTGCCGACGACCGTGTATCGCTATGGCTGAGGAGCCATACATCAAGCGTGGGGGCCGGTTCGCTCAGCCGCACCAGGTCTTTCTGGCAATCCCCCATCAGGCAGGGAATATAGCCGATCCCGCCTCCCTGCTTGATCATCGCCAGCTGAATTTGCGGGCTATTGAAATGACCAAGCTGCTTGAGGTGTGGGAACGGGGTTTCCTTGATCCATTCCGGGCAGCCATCCGGCTCTCCCCATGCAATCCAGCGTGCATCACTATCCGCGTCATGCGGTCGGTGCTGGGCCACATAGTCGCGGGCGCCATAAACCGCCTGATGCAAGGTGCCAAGCTTGCGGCCGATAAGATGCGGCGGCGGCGCGGCGGTGAAGCGGATCGCCACGTCGGCCTCGCGCTTGGCGAGGTCAAACACCTGCAACGAATCATCGATGCGCAAATGAATATCTGGGTACTGCCGCATGAAGGCGATCAGGATGTCACCAAAATAACCTGTTGCCAGCATCGGGTCAGGCAAGGTCAGCCGAAGCTGGCCGCATAACATATCGTCGCGCCCGGCCACGCTTCGCCCAAATGTGTGCAGGCATTCATCGGTCTTTAGCGCGATGGGCAAAAGCTCCTCACCTGCGCGCGTGAGGCGGTAGCCATCCGGCAATCTGTCAAAAAGACGGGCACCCAGTGCACCCTCAAGCGCCTCGATCCGGCGCGAGACGGTGCTGTGGCTGATGCGCAGGCCTTTGGCGGCGATGCGCATGGACGGTGCTTCCGCAACCGCGAGAAATATCTTGAGGTCATCCCAGTTCATGATGGTTCATATCTGAACCACATATCTGAAATTCAAGCCCGCAGACGCACCGTGTTTGAAAATTTAGAAGTCGATGACCACGCCGGCGTAAAAGCGGCGACCGACAATGTCATAATATTCGGGGAAGGTGTCGCTGACCGAACCACCGAACACCCGGCTCGGCATGGCATCAAACAGGTTGCGCACCCCGCCGTAAAGCGTGGCATTCCCATGAATACGAACGCGGGCCGAGACGTCATGATACCAGATTTCATTGATATGAAGTTCCGGTATATCGCCGTCTTGCGTCAGCCTGCCGATGGCCTGCAGCGCCTCATAACTCGACACCACCCCGCTCCGATACCGGGTGTCCCAATCGACCGTCACATCACCCATGCCAAGGCTGATGCCGAACTGGAAGCGGTGCCGCGGGAACTTGGCCGTCCCGAGATAGTCAAGCGTTTCGCCGCCCGGTTCCGGCTGCCAATCAACCCGGTGATTGAGCGTGTAGCGCCCGACAAAGGAAAACTCGTCAATAATGCCAAAGAGACCATCGTCCCTGAGGTCAGCGACATACTGGAGGTCGATATCCAGCCCCTCCAGGGTTTCGCGGCCCTGGTTGATATAGGTGCTTTCAACAGAGATAAGACGGCCGGTGCTGGGATCGCGCTGGATCATCAGCTTGCGTGTTGACGCGCTTTGGCCACAGAAGGCGTGGCTGAGGTTTTCACTCTCATAGCAGTCAGCCAAAACCCGGCTTGCATCGACCGGCACGATATAATCGTCGATCACCATGCGGTAAGCATCCGCGCCAATGCGCAGGCGGCCGGGGAAATAGCCGTTCATCTCTTCGGTGTCGAACACCACCCCCAAAGTGAAGTTCGAGGATTTCTCCTCCCTGAGGTTGGGGCTGCCGAAAATCAGGCTCTCGATCGGGGACGGGTTATATTCAAGCCCGCCACCCGCACTCAGGCGCCCTGCCGCTGTACAGTTCTCGCGCACAGTCTCGGACGTCAGGTCGGTAAACACGCAAGGGTCGGTATAGAAGCCGAAGGTGCTAGGGCCCGCCGAATAAAGTTCCGCAATGTTTGGCGCACGCCTGCCCGACTGAAAGGACGCGCGGAAGCTGAGGCCGCCGTATGGCGACCAGATACCGCCAACGTGCCAGTTGACGACAGTCCCGACGGTGGAAACCTCCGACAGGCGCACGCCGCCAGTCGCTGTCAGTTCCTCCACACCCGGCAGGTCGCTGAGTAGTGGCAGGGTGATGTCACCATAGAAATCGAGCGCACCAAAAGACCCGGACGAGCCAGGGAAATTGAGCGAGCCCGACACGGGACGGGTATTCAGCAGTTGGTCCGGTTCGTCCTCAAGCCCCTCGAAGCGGTACTCTGTCCCGAAGGACACCCGTGCTGCTTCGTCGGTCAGGAATTCAATGGGCCCAGCGAAAGCCAGGCTGACAATATGCTGGTCTGCATGCAGGCGGCGCACGGCATTGGGGGCCGTCAGGAACTTGAGGTCCCCGATGGTAAAGCCTTCACTGCCAAACGGATTGATAACCGAACAGCCCTGCACATTGGCGCAGCGGTCTGGGTCAAGCGCAGCCTGATAATTGAGAAGGTCCAGCAGGCCCGAACGCTCCTCCCGCACCTGGCTGCGGCCATACTGGTAGTAGGCATCGTAAGTCCACTCAGGTGCCATGGTGCCCTGAAGACCGATCATGGAACGGAAGGTACGGCGTTCGATTTCGGTCCGACGCGGGCCCAGTTCAACGATACGGCGCTGAAGCACAATACCTTCCGCACCCGGTATGTCTTGCACGATGGAGCGCACATCATCCGGCACATAAGGGTTCGTGAGCGGTACCATGATGGTGTCATCCAGGCCAAGCACAAGCCCGCTGGTGTGAAAAAGCGGCATGGGCGCGAGCGAAGAAGCAATCGCCGTGGAGGCAAAGCTGTTCTCGAACACCAGCCGCTCACCGCCTTCAAAGTCATACTTCCAGTTCACGGTGCCAAACACCCGCTCAAGCGGGGTCAGCAGGGTCTGGTCAGTGGCATAGTTATAAAGCTGGTCGAGCCGGCCTTCAAACGGCTGGATTGAGGTGCCTTCTTCACTGAAGATATAGGCCTGACCGAGGTCGACCTCGTTGCCGTTTGCGGTAATGACCGAGCCAAAGGCACCGCGCCCACCAAGCGAACTACCGCCGTATCCCGGGCGAAACACGGCACCGGGCGTGCCTGGGCTAACCTGTTTGCCACCCTTCGCGAAACCGCTTGGATTTGCGGTAATGTCACGGTCACCGAGATTGAGGCCCGCCTGGTCATCCAGCGTGATGCTGGCGACAAGGCTGCCGCGGCCATCGGCGAATTTGGTGCCATAGGTGAGCGAGGCGACAATTTCCTCGCGGTCACCACGGCCGGTAAGTCCGGTCTGGAACGCGGCTGACCAACCTTCAAAATTGTCGCGCAGCTTGAAGTTCACCACGCCGCTGACAGCTTCACCCCCGAAGGAGGTGGTCGCGCCGCCGCCAATGATCTCCACCCGCTCCACAAGGGCAGCCGGTATGGAGTTGAGGTCAACACCGTAAAGCGCCTGATTGCCGCCGTATGTTGGGATGAAGCGCCTGCCGTTCACGAGCACCATGGTGCGTTCCGGCCCGACGCCGCGGAGATCGGCGAGATTAAGGCCAGCAGGCGTACCAAAAAGCGTGGTGTTGGCAGACGTTACGTCGCTGAGCATCGCAGGCAGCTGGAACAGATAGTCGGACACGTTGATGGTGCCGCCAAACTGGATGCGGGTGCCCTCAAGCGCGATGCTGGGCTTGAATTTGAAATAGGGTGGGTTGATGGTGCGGGTGCCAACAATCAGCAGCTCGTCCACCACCGTGCTGGCGCTGATGGCGATGGGCTCAATGGGTGCTGCGATGGCTTCCTGCCGCGCTACCTTCTCCGCTACCGCACGGCGGATTTTCTGCGGCACGATGGCGAGCGTGTCACCGCCCACATTCACCACGCGAAGGCCCGAGCCCTCAAGCAGAAGGTCCAGCGCGACCTGGCCCGAGTATTCGCCGCTCAGCTCAGGCGACATCTTGCCCGCCACAAGGCGGCTGTCGAACACAAGTGCGAGGCCAGTGAGGTCAGTGAATTCAATCAGTGATTGGGATAGCGGCTTTTGGGGTACTTCAAACTGGACAAGCGTATTCAGGCCAGCAAGTTCCGCTGCCGATACATGACCGGACAGCAGTGATGCCAGAATCCCCCCTGCGATTATCCTGTTCTTTTTTAGCGCCATCCTGAGCCTTCAGAACCCAACACATTACGTTTGTTATCCTGCCGTTGCCGGGGCTCAGTCTTCCTGCCGCGCATAGAGGAGGACCACACCGTCAACGCGCTTAACTGCCACGATTGAGAAGGCAGATTCAAGTGCGTCGATAACAACATCCTGATTGTTGAGGTTGAAGGTGCCGGAAACAGGCAAGCTGGCGAGTTTGCTATCAGCGATTTCAAGCGGGTCTGCAAAGTAACGGTTAAGATCAGTCACAACATCCGCAAGTGGAGTGTCACGGTAAAAGGCTTTGCCCGCGCGCCATGCAAATGCAGCATTCGCATCAAAGTCTTCCACCACGGCACGGTTGATCGCCGGTACATGCACCACTTGCTGGCCTGCGGTCAGCAGTGCAACTTCTTTCACATCGCTGTCGCCGTTCTGGTGCTGTGCCACGGACACAAGGCCGGACAGCACTGAAATCACGTTCGAGGATGCACCAAGGCGCACACTGAACTGGGTACCCAACACGCGGACTTCGCTTTTGCCGGCGGTCACGATGAACGGGCGGTCCTCGTCGCGCGTCACATCAAAGAAGGCTTCACCGCCCTCAATGGTGACATGACGTTCATCATCCATCATCACGGTCTTGATACGGGTACCGGTGTTGAGCTGAACATGGCTGCCATCTTCAAGCGTTACCGTCGTGCGCTCGCCCACATTGGTCTGGTAATACTGCGCGTCCGGCGCCGGCGACCACATGGTGATCGTCACCATTACCGCAGCAATGAAAGCCGCAGCAATTGACGAAATACCTGTAAAGACGCGGCGACGCTTGCGTTCTTCGGCGTAAGCCTCAATCTCGCGCACCATTTCGGCCTCAAGCGCTTCTTCACCAGCAGCATCAAGGCTCGCGAGCAGGTCTTCCACATCGCGGGAGGCTTCTGCGTGGCGCGCATCTGTCGCCTGCCAGTCAGTGTAGGCGCGTTTGTCTGCGTCCGGGGTCTTGCCTCCCAGAAGCTTCGCAACCCAGGCCACTGCCTGCTCGTCTATGTCCAACCGTTCATTCATCGTCATCATCTCGAAGGCCCTCTGCCTGTCCCCCACAGCTACTATTAACTTTTACCGCGCCTTGCCTTGCGCGGTAGCGGCAAGACAGCGGCCTGTGGTTTACGCATGAGGCGCGCTCGCAATCGCTTGAGAGCGTCCATCATATATTTCTCGACCGTACTTTCCGACACACCCAGCTCCCGTGCGATATCTGAATAGGTCTTGTCTTCGAAGCGGTTCTTGACGAACGCCGCCCTGGCTTTTTCGGGCAATTGCCCGATCGCTGCCACCATGGCGGATATATCTTGTTTATGACCGATAGCTTCTTCCGGTGTCGGTGCTTCTGACGGCAATGCCTCTACCGTATCGGTCATGTTTTCATCGTCTGCGTCTACCTGGCGCCGAAGCACCCGGCCACGCCGTTTCAGTTCGTTAATCGCAAGATTTGCCGCGGTCTTGAAAAGAAGGGCTTGCGGGTTGTCGATGGTCTCGACCGCCGCGAACTTGTAGACGCGCACATATACATCCTGTGCAATATCCGCTGCGTCAGCGGCACAACCAAGCTTCTTTGTGAGCCAGCCAACAAGCACACCGTGATGTTCCTTGATCGCCCGCTCAAGCGCCTTGATATTGCGCCGCTTGGCGACCTCATCCAGCAGGTCTGTCATGCCGCCCTCACGCGCGTCGCCACGGGATGAACCAAGAGGCTCATTCGTAACGAGGCTGAGATGCGGAGACCGCTGAAGCAAAACGCCCTGACCTTCTTTCCTGAGGCTTCCTTGGTCATCACCTTACACATCCAGTGAAAAACCGCAGAAACCTGCGATAATCTTTCGATCTGAATGGTAATAGGTCCAAGGAAATATGCCATCAACAAAAAAATCTTGAGGGATCGGTCAGCCAGCGTTGTCATAAGCTATGAAACACGCTTGTGTGTTTCCTCTCATGTTTCAACTTGGTTGCGGAGTGGGTTTTTACTTCCTCCGCCCCATTTTTTATTTCCATTTCCATTAAATCCTCGCAATTACCATAGCTTTATACAGCTATTTTGTAATTATATTTCTTATTTTCTTTGCCCTTTCCCGCCACGTTACAAATATGCAACACTTTGGTGAAAAGTGGCTTATTTTTGCGCATCACTGAACTCTTGTCCACCTTGGGCCAAAATCTTTAAACCAAAGATATAGGGCGGGTTTGCGCAGCACAAGTGCGAGAAAAAGTGATTCGGTTTCGATCGCGCTCCGACACCCCGCTCAATGTATGGCCGGAGCTCCCGGTGGCAATTTGAAGATAGCGGTGGGAAAAGAAGTCGATATGACTACAGACAAGTATAGCTTCAAGGATACTTGGGCTGTCATTCTGGCTGGCGGCAGATCTGCCCGTATGGGGGCAGACAAAGCCACCACCCCGTTTCACGGCAAAAGCCTGCTTGATCATGCCCTCAGTCTTACTGCGGAATTGGACCTCGGCGGCGTGACAGTGCTCGGGCGAGAGCAAACCCCACGCGGTGCAGAGCAATTCCCCGGCCCGGCCCGCACGATCGTGCATTGGCTGAAGGAACAAGAGTACCCTGTCGACCTTTTGGTGCTGCCAGTGGATATGCCGGCGCTATCCCCTGCCCCCCTCGCGCACCTGATGGAAGGAAGCGAAGGCGCTTTTTATGACGACCTCTACCTGCCATTTTTCGCGCCAAAAGCGGTATTTTCCCCGCAAATGGAACAGGTTGCCCGCATGCGAGATTTGCTCGCGATATTGAGACTCGGACCCATCCCGGTGCCTGATCATTGGAAAATTGAGCTCACCGGCGTCAATACGCCGCAGGAACTGGCTGCTCTTGAAACTGTTACAAAACTGAACATTCGGGACTAAGTTTCTGTTTACAGTGCGATAATAACGTCACAGCCACCAAACTTTCATGAAACTGTAGCCTGATTCCGCTGGACAGCACCCATGGTTGTTATAATCTACGCAACGCATGGAGCTGTTCCGGGTAGGATAGCTCCGCATGCGGACTGCGACTGATCTGCCTGGTACCGACTTGTTAACCGACACCGATGCCATGACTGACTTCGCGATATATGGAGACCATGATTATGGCAAAAGGTACTGTTAAGTGGTTTAACACCACCAAGGGTTACGGGTTCATCAAGCCGGAAGCTGGCGGCGACGACGTATTCGTACACATTTCTGCGCTCGAGCGCGCTGGCCTGCAATCGCTGGCTGACAACCAAGCCGTTTCTTACGAGCTGGTTGAAGACCGTCGCGGTCGCATGTCTGCTGGCGACATCGTCGTTCTCTAAGACGATCGCACACGGATTACGGAAAAGGGGCGGTTTACCGCCCCTTTTTTGTTGCCGACTTTCGGCGCAGCCAAGGCACGGTCTGGCGAATGACCAGTTGCAAAAGAAACTACCGGGTGGCAACAATTACGGGGCAGCTTTAGGCTGCTTCACAAGAATAATCAGCCTGCGGGGAGCAGGCAAACAGACAGGGATCAAGGGGGACCTCATGAAACGCACTTCCTTCATGCGCAAAGCGGGCGCTATCGCATTTCTTATGGCAACGACGAGCCTTGCGGCGAACGCGCAGCGTGCGGCCGAGATTGGGCCAAACTATTTGCGCCACAGCGCCATCTCGCCCGATGGGAAAACCATCCTCTTCAGCTTCCGCGGCGACATCTACAAAGTCCCGGCAAGTGGTGGTACTGCCATCCCGATGACGGTGAATGCAGCGTGGGAAGGCCACCCTGTCTGGTCTCATGACGGTAAGCACATTGCGTTCGCGAGTGACCGCACCGGCAACCTTGATATTTTCGTCATGCCAGCCGAAGGCGGCGAAGCAACAAGGCTGACCTTCCACAGCGCCGACGATATCCCGAGCGATTTCAGCGCCGACGGCAAACGTGTGCTGTTCTCAAGCGGTCGCACAAAATCGGCCGCGACCGTGCAGTACCCGACCGCACGCATGCCGGAGCTTTATGAAGTCGCGGTCACCGGCGGCACGCCAGTGCAGGTCAGCACCAATGGTGCGATGGACGCGGTCTGGAACCCGGACGGCGACAAGATCCTCTACCGCGAAGAAAAGGCCTATGAAGCTGCGAACCGCAAACATGACCGCTCCGCCTTCGCGCGCGACATCTGGCTCTATGACACCAAGAAAGGTGAGCACACCCAGGTCACGACCGACCCGGCGGGCGACCATACGCCTGCGTGGGATGCGGACGGCGGTTTCTATTTCCTGAGCGACCGCACGGGCACCTTCAACGTCTGGCATCATGACGCGGCTGGGGCTGACAAACAGCTAACGAAACACGGCCCGCATGCGGCCCGCTCGCTCACTGCCTCGCGCGAGAAGAAGCCCACCCTCGCCTATCTCTATCTGGGTGACCTCTACACGCTCAAGGATGGCGGCAAACCGAAACAGGTGGATATTGATTTCACCACCGACAGCCATGGCCGCGACGTTGAGCCCATGTCCGCGGCCAGCGACATTGCTGAATTTGCTGTATCGCCAAACGGTAAGGAAATCGCTTTCGTTTCGCGCGGTGATGTGTTTGTTACCGCCACCGACTATGGCACCACACGCCGCATCACCAATACGCCGGAGGCCGAACGCCATGTGGCTTTCACACCGGAAGGCGACAGCATTCTTTATGCGGGCGAGCGCGACGGCGAATGGCGCATCTATGAGAGCAAACGCGCGGACGAGAATGAGAAATACTTCTTCGCCGCCACCAAGCTTGATGAAAAACTGCTGTTCAAGTCGGACGAAGATGTATTCCAGCCGAAATCCTCGCCTGACGGCAAGAAGGTTGCCTTCATCGCCGGGCGCGACGCACTGAAGGTCTATGACCGCGACAGTGGCAAGATCACCACAGCGCTTGCGGACAATTATAACTACTCCTATCAGGACGGCGATATCAGCTTCGATTGGTCGCCGGACAGCAAGTGGCTGACGATCGACTTCGCGCCAAACGGCCGCCTGTTCTTCACCAATATTGCGGTGGTCAGCGCAGATGGCAGCGGTGAGCCGCACGACATCAGCCTCTCGGGCTACACCGACATGGCACCAAACTGGCATTCATCAGGTGGCATCGTGACATGGGCGACAGCGCGCTTCGGCCGCCGCGACCATGGCAGCCACGGCAGCCAGTTCGACATTCATGCCGCCTTCCTCAACAAGGACGCCTGGGACGAATTCAACCTCTCGAAGGAAGAGTTTGAACTGAAGAAAGAGGCGGACGAGGAAGCCAAAAAGGCCGCAGAAAAAGACAAAAAAGACGACGAGAAAAAGGACGAGGCTGACAAGGCACCCGAGCCCATCAAAATTGAATGGGACCGTATCGAGGACCGCCAGAAGCGGCTGACCATCCATTCGTCCGATATTGCGGGTGCTGCGCTGTCGAAAGATGCCGACAAGCTTTATTACCTCTCGTCCTTTGAGGGTGGTTATGACCTTTGGGTCCATGACTTCCGCGAAGATGATACCAAAAAGCTGGTGCCGCTGGGGGCCGACCGCGCGTCCATGCAGATGTCCGCTGACGGCAAGGCGCTGTTTGTGCTGGCCGACGGCAGCCTGCAGAAAATTGATCTCGACAAGGGTGCACCGAAGGGCGTGAAGGTTTCCGCCATGATGACGGTGAAGCCGGACGAGGAACGCGACTATATGTTCCACCACATCTGGCGTCAGGTGGACGATAAATTCTACCTGCCCGGTTTCCACGGTGTGGACTGGGCGGCGATGAAGCTGGATTACGCCCGCAAGGTTGGGAGCACGAACAACAACCGCGACTTCGCCGATCTGATGGACGAAATGCTGGGTGAGCTGAACGCCTCGCACACCGGTGGTCGCTACCGCCCGAATTTGGGCGGTGACCGCACCGCGTCCCTCGGTCTCCTGTTTGAGCCGGAGCATATGGGCGCTGGCCTCAAGGTTGCTGAAGTGCTGAGCAAAAGCCCGGTGGCGGACGCTGACAAAAAAGTAGCAGCTGGCACGGTGCTGAAAGCCATCGACGGCGTGGCCATTACTGACGAGACCAACTACTACGCCCTGCTGAATAACAAAGCCGGTGAGCGCACCCGCCTCACTTTCACCTCACGCGTGGGCGAGGATTTCGACATTGTGGTCAAGCCTGCGAGCCTGCGTGATGAAAGCGGCTGGATGTATGACCGCTGGGTTGAAAGCCGCCGCGCGCTTGTAGACAAGCTGTCTGACGGTCGCCTCGCTTACGTGCATGTGCCGTTCATGGCGGACCAGAGCTACCGCGCTGTCTACCGCGAGATGTTTGGCCGCGGCATGTCGAAAGAAGCCATCGTGGTTGATACCCGCTTCAATGGCGGCGGCGACCTGACGGACGACCTTGTGCAGCTTCTGGGCGGCAAACAATATATGACCAACATGCCCTATGGCCGCGAGGCGCAGGGCGAGCCGCTGACACGCTGGACCAAACCGTCCATCGTGCTGATGAACGAAGGCAACTATTCCGACGGTCACTGTTTCCCGGCGGGTTACACCTCGCTTGAAATGGGCAAGACCGTGGGCATGCCGGTGCCGGGCACCTGTTCCTACGTCTGGTGGGAGCGGCTGATGAGCGGTGACCTTGTGTTCGGCATCCCGCAGCTTGGTATCAAGGACCGCTTTGGCGACTATATGGAGAACAAGCAGCTTGAGCCGACCATCAAGGTCAAGAACGACCCGGACAGCCTCGATGAAGGTCGTGACCTCCAGCTTGAAAAAGCGGTTGAGGTGATGCTCAAGGACCTAGACGCCAAAAAAGAATAAAAACGGGTAAACACTGAAGGGAATACATCATGGCTAAAGCCGTACTCGGGCTTGTCGCTGTCGCCGCTGTGGCAGCAGGGGCCTACTATTATTATCAGGAATCGCAGAAGGCCTGCTGTGCGCCGGAACCCGCACGTCACGCTGAGGAAATGGCGCAAACGGCAGAGCCAGCCATTATGGAAGAAGCTGGCTACGACATTCAGGTCCAGCGCGACAAGATTGCGCGCATCGACATGGAAAGCGACACCAGCTTCCTGACGGCCGAAGAAAAGGCGGTTATCAACAAGCTGATTGTTGCCGCCAACTATATGTCCGAGATTTACCTGCGTCAGCGTTACGAGCAGAACCCGGAAATCCGGGCCGAGATCGCGTCCTCAGACCTCGCGAACAAGGACCTTGTGCTCGACATGTTCGACCTGCACTTCGGGCCATGGGACACGCTGCATGAAAATCACCCCTTCTATGGGGATAAGGAAATGCCGGTGGGCGCGGCTTTCTACCCCGAGGACATGACGAAAGAAGAATTCGAGGCCTGGATTGAAGCGCACCCAGAAGACAAGGAAGCCTTCACCAGCCTCTATACCGTGATCCGCCGCGACGGCGACAAGCTGGTCGCCATCCCTTACCGCGAACACTATAAAGAGTGGCTGGAGCCAGCGGCCAAAGCGCTGCGCGAAGCGTCCGAGATCACCACGAACCCGAGCCTCAAGGACTTCCTCGCCAAGCGTGCGGACAGCTTCCTGTCGGATGAGTATTTCGAGAGCGAAATCGCATGGATGGACCTTGAAGGCACACCTATTGAAGTCGCGATCGGGCCTTATGAGGTCTATACCGACGGGCTTTTTGGCTATAAGGCAGCGTACGAAGCCTTCATCACCATCAAGAACCCTGAGGAGAGCGAGGCGGTCGCGCGCTACAAACATTATCTGAAGGACATGGAAGCCAACCTGCCGGTCGACGACAGCTACAAGAACTTCAAACGCGGTTTTGAAAGCCCGATTGCAGCCACCACACAAATCCATGGCGGCGGCGACAACGTGCCGGGCGTGCAGACCATTGCCTTCAACCTGCCGAATGACGAGCGTGTGCGCGAAGCCAAGGGTGCCAAGAAGGTGCTGCTGAATAACGTGCTTGAGGCCAAGTTCAAACTGATCCTCGCACCGATGGCAGAGCATATTCTGGTGCCTGAGCAGGCCGAACAGATGATGGCGAAATATATGGCGCTTGAGACCCTGTTCCATGAGCTGAGCCACAGCCTCGGCCCGGGCACCATCACCAAGGACGGCAAAGACACCACGGTGAATGCGGAACTCAAGGAGCTCTATTCCGCCATTGAAGAAGGCAAGGCAGATGTCATGGGCGTCTATAATATCCTCTTCATGATGGAGAAGTGCGAACTGCCGTTTGCCGAGCGTGACAACATGCTTGCCACCTATTTTGTCGGTATGTTCCGCGCCATGCGTTTCGGTACCGATGAAGCACACGGCCAAGGTGCTGCGTTCCAGTATGCACGGCTTAAAAAGGCTGGTGCTTTCTCAATCGATGAAGACACCGGCCTTTATGTGCTCGACTATGACAGGCTGGCCGAGGCTGTGACCGACCTTGTGCATGACGTGGTCGTGCTGCAGGGCAATGGTGACTATGCAGCGGCTAAAGCGTTCCTCGACACCTACGGCAAACTGGATGACGACGCTAAAGACGCGATCAAACGCACCGCCGATATCCCGGTGGACATCCAGCCGAAATATCCTGAAAAGCTGTAACCGCGTTCAGTCACAAAACACAAAAGGCGCCTCACCAGGCGCCTTTTTCATTGCAGGGGTATCTGGATGGTGAAGTGGCTACCGCCGCCCGCCGCGTCCGATAGTGCAATGCCGCCCTTCAGTTTCTGGTAGACGGTATTGAACACGATATTGAGGCCAAGGCCCGAGCCACCCTTGTTGCGCGCTGTGGTGAAAAAGGGCTCAAAAATCTTGTCCTTGATGGCTTCGGGGATGCCAGCGCCATTGTCTATCACTTCGATGGTGACCCGGTCCGGCATGCGGCGCGCTTGCACTTTGATCACCTTC
Source organism: Kordiimonas gwangyangensis DSM 19435 = JCM 12864 (assembly GCF_000375545.1). Classification (GTDB taxonomy): domain Bacteria; phylum Pseudomonadota; class Alphaproteobacteria; order Sphingomonadales; family Kordiimonadaceae; genus Kordiimonas; species Kordiimonas gwangyangensis. Next base: position 385,273 of record NZ_AQXF01000004.1, on the reverse strand, counting down.
TCACGCGTCCAGCCTTCGGGGAAGGCGTGCAGGGCCGCATTCATGATCAGGTTTGTCAGCACGTGCGAAATATCGCCCGCCACCGTTTGCATATGCAGGTCTCCTTCCGCACTTGCCTCCACCATCACCCCGGTCTTGCGCAGTGTGGGTCTCAGGCTTTCCACGATCTCGCCAAGGTAGGCGGCGAGATCGAGCTCCCGCACGTCGTCGGCTGTCTGGTCCACCGCCACCATCTTGAAACTGCGCACAAGATGTGCGGCACGGTCGAGGTTGCGTTCCGCCATGGCGGTGCCTTCAGCGACCGCCTCAATAAAGGCATTCAGGTCAGAGCGTTTGATCTGCCCGCTCTCCACCGCGCGTCGGAACGCGGTGAGTTCTTCCGCCATATGGGTGATACCCGTGAGCGCGACACCAAGCGGCGTGTTGATCTCATGCGCGACGCCAGCCACCAGCCCACCAAGCGACGCCATTTTCTCCGACCGCACCAGTTCGCCCTGCGCCAGATGCAGGTTTTCCATTGCCTCTTCAAGCTCGCGCGTGCGGTCCTTCACCCGCTTTTCCAGCATTTCATTGAAACCGCGCAGCCCCTCTTCCGCCACCTGCCGGTCGTGGGCTTCCAGCATGCGCATGACAAGGCCGCACAGGTAGGAAACAAACGATATCTCGCTTGCGTTCCAGTCCCGCGCTTCGTCGGCCTGTGCCACGAGAATAACCCCGATAGCGCGCGGGCCGCGGCAAATGGGCACCAGCAGCACCGAACGGAAATACCCTGCAAGGTCAAAGCCCTTAAGCTCCGGCGCGTCCGCGGGCTCAAGCAGTGTCAGCGGCTCAAGCCCCTTGATCGCGCAGAAAAGCGGCGCACAGCCAGCCTCGTCCACCCGGCCCATGTCGCGGTGTTCACCGCCCGCATCCCAATAACTTTCCTGCGCATACAGCGCGGTGCCGTCCACATTCAATAACCAGACATCGGTGCGCGAGGCACCGAGGGCACCGCACGCCACCTCCGTCAGGATTTCATAGGCGCGGGCTTTGGTGCCGTTATAGATCGCCTCTTCCTGCCCCAAACGGGTGAGCGCAGCATCAAGCCGCTCCACCGCGTCCATCGCGCGTTTCTTGCCAGACAGGTCACGGATTACCGTCACCGTGGTGCCGTCCGGCAGCGGCAGGTCGTCCAGCGCGAACACACCGTCTTTGCCGAAGCGGAAGCCGCCCATGTCGGATGTCAGGCGCTTGCCACCGGCGGAGCGCCGGGTCAGTTCATCAATGGTGTCACGGAAGTCATCCTGCGAGCGCAGGATATCGCGCACGTCATCTCGCGTCAGGCCAATGACGTCCCGTTCGCGAAAAACCGGGAATACTTTCGCCGCGCCTTCATTATAGAATTTCAGCCGGTTGTCGGGACCATACACCAGATAGGCGACCGAGACCGCGACCAAGCGCCCATCCGCCACATCGCCGGACAGCATCAGGCTTCTCCCGCGGCTGGCTCGTCCCGGTACCTTACGTATAGTTCGCGGATTTCAGGCAAGTGGTCGAGAAGCGCATCCACCAGTTCAGGCTGGAAGTGTTTGCCGCGCTCTTCCTTGAGGAGCTTGATCACGTCTTCTTCCGCCCACGCAGGCTTGTAGCAGCGCACCGATAACAGGGCGTCAAACACATCCGCAATCGCCGTAATACGCCCGACCATGGAGATTTCTTCGCCTTTCAGGCCGCTTGGGTAGCCACTGCCGTCCCATTTCTCGTGGTGGTCGCGCGCGATGTTGGCGGCAACCCGCAGCATCTCCCGGTCTGATCCTTCAAGGATTTCGTAGCCGAGCTTGGCATGGGTCATCATGATCGCCCGTTCTTCGTCTGTATGACGGCCGGGTTTATTGAGAATGGCATCGGGGATGCCGATCTTGCCGACATCATGAAGCGGGGAGGCGTGTTTCAGCATCTCGACATCATATTGGCTCATGCCCATGGCTTCACCCAGAATGCGCGACAGCTCAGCCACACGTTTCACATGGTTGCCTGTCTCGTTCGAGCGTGTCTCCACTGCTTCCGTGAGACGGAACACCACCTCGCGCTGCGTATCCACAAGCGCGTTCCTCAGGTACAGATTCTCAACTGCGATCAGCACGTTGCGCACAAAAATCTGGATCAGCTGGGTGTCGATCTCCTTCGGCTTACCCTCACCCACCAGATAGAGGATGCTGGCACGGCCTGAGTTGCCGACCACCATGCCCACATAGGACCCGTCGACCCAGAAGCCGTATTCGCCGCGGCCGCGTTCGCGGTGTTCTTCAATGGCGCTTGCAATACGTGCCGGGAACACACCCCAGGCGGAGTGGCCGACGCTGCCCTTGAAGCGCCCGGTGCCGGCCACAAGCGTCATTTCCTTGCGGTCGTGGGTCGCCGCCGCGGCTTCCTCCAGCGTAAAGGCGACATCAAGCCCGCCGACGATGAGGGACGACACCTGCTCCAGCACGCCGCGGGCAAAGTTATCAAGGAACTGTTCCTTGAACATCTGTGCCGACGCGCCGATCACACGCTCGAGCCCGCGCCGGCTGGCTTCAATGATATTGATGTCGCGGAAGCTTCTGAGTGTGGCGTACATGAGCGTAAAGAGCTTGGTGGCCGAAAGGTCGGTCTTCTCCTTATAGTCATTGATATCATAGCGCACGATCACGTCGCGCTCAGGTGCCTGGCCCGGTTGGCCGGTGCGCAGTACAATGCGCACGCTGTGGTCGCCAATCTCCTCGCGAATGAACTCGACCAGCTTGAGACCCGCATCATCCGCCTCCATCACCACATCCAGCAGGATAACAGCAAACCCCGATTCGCCCCGCAGCAGCTCACGTGCTTCCGCGCCCGACATGGCGGAGACAAATTCAAGCGGCCGGTCATCGAAATGGAAACCCTTCAGCGCCAGCTTGGTTGCACTGTGCACATCGGGCTCGTCATCAACAATCAGGATACGCCAAGGTGTATGGGGCTCAAGGGGCGAAGGGCTGCCCTCGTCATCGGTTTCGTCGTCTTCAATGATCAAAAAGTCATCGGACATTGTGATCTCTTGGAAAAGAGGTTTTTCCGTGCGGCCCCATGGTCCCATGCCCCTATGAGACAGTAGCGCAGCACTACTCGACACCCGAGGTAAGCGTGACAGAAACCCTTTTACGATGTGTTAATGACTATTCCGCGGCGGAGCGCAGCGAAACATGCGCGTGACCAAAGATGCGGTCAATGTGGATGCCGTCTTCCGACATGGGGATATAGAGCACCCGCACACGCAGGTGGTTTTTCTCTTCAGAAAGACTCGATGCTTCTGCGACCACAGGTTTGCGTGTTTCAAGCATGCGGTGACATGCCGCCAGAATGCGTTCGGTAACCAGCGGGCTTGGCGCGCCTTCACGCACGGTCATGCCAGTGATCTCGCCATAGAAATTGGCCACCGTCGTGCCCATGAGCTGCACCAGCAGGTCCTCAAGTTTGTTGCCGTCATAAATGATCTGGAACATGAAGATTTCCGGCAGGAATTTCTTCAAATCACGCGGGCTGACATCGGCGCGGCACACAAGGCGGCTGCCGCCAGTCTTTTGGGTGAAATAGTCGAGCAGTTCATCTATGCGCGGGCTGTCCGCGCGTATATTGTCCGCGTCGGTGATGGTGAAGTTGCTAAGCTCGCGGTCGACCCGCGTACCTTCTACCGTATTTTCGCTGAGTGAATTAATGGCGGTCTTCCCTTTCACTCTTCCCCATAGCCTGAGGATAGCGCATCAGCGCCCCGGCAGGAAGCTTTTCACGCTTTCGATCAATGGCGACCGGGTGAGCGAAAGCAAAACGGGGGCCGCAACAAGGGTGACAGCCGCGCTTAAAATCAGCATCGGCATGGTGCCCACGACCCCCATGGATACGCCAACCTCACGGGCTGCAACCAGCAGCCCACCGTATACCACTGTCATGAAAAACGGCGCGGCTATTGCCCGCGCGAGCGCAAAAACCGGCACCTCCACCAGCCGCGCCAGCGCGATTTGGGACACAAGTGTGTAGGTAAGGTTAGGCACAAACAGGCTGAGCGCCATAACCGTGATCCCGTAGGGCGCCGCGATCAGAAGTGTGGCCGCGCGCACAAGGAAAACGATCAGGTCAACCCGGAACGAAAGGCGGGTATGGCCAAGGGCAAAAAACATCTCGCGCGAGATGAAGAAGGGCGCGGACGCCATGGCCGCGAACGCAAGGGCACGCCCTGGTCCGCCGGCACCTTGCCACTGATCACCATAGAGAAACAGAATGGCCTGATCACCAACTACAACCAACCACGCCAACATGGGCCACAGGAAATCTGCAACACCGCGCAGCCGCTGCATATAGGCCTGCGCCATCGCGTCACCCCGGTTTTTCTCAGCCGCAAAGGTTGGGAAAAGCACCGCACCAATGGCGCTATAGAGCTGGTCCCAGACCATGCGGTTGATGGCAGCAGCCCGGTCATAAAGCCCTGCGGCCCGAATGCCGTGCACCCGCCCGATAATAAGATCCGGCAGCGCGTTCCCGCTCATGGACAGAAAAGTTGAGCCCGCAATCCAGCCGCCGTATCGCAGCGCTTCGCCCGTATGGGTGCGGCTGAGGGCAAAGTCCGACAGCCGGCAATAGCGCGGCATATAAAGCATGATCGTCGCCGCGAGGAAGCTGATGTTACCAAGGGCTAGGGCGTAGTAGCGAAAGCCCAGATAGGCACAGCCCAAGGTCACTGCGGCGGAGACAATGCTAGAAATCACCTCGACGCGCGCGAGGAAGGAAAAAGCAAGCTCCCGCGAGCCCCGCGTTTGCATGATCATATGGAAAGGATAGAGGATAAAATTGAGGCTGAGCAGGTGCAGCATGCCCGCCATATGGGGCTCGCCATAGAAACTGCTGACGGGCGTGGCAACAAGATTGACGGCAAGACAAACAGCGACACCAAATGCAAACACCAGCGTAAAACCCGCGCGAACGTGAGGCGTATCAAAGTCCCTGACCTGCAGCAGGTATTGGTTTACCCCGAGCCCCCGCACCCCATTGAGTACAAGGAGGACAGCAAAGGACACCGCAAAAAGTCCGATCTCGCTTGGTGTCAGCAGCCGCGCAACCCATGCGGACGCACCAATCTGGACCAGTGCCTGCAGGAAACGAGCGGCAAACATCCATGAAACGGACTTGCCGACCGAATGTTGTTTCACCTCACCCACATATTGCCCCTGCGATGCTGCGCTCCCATGCGCGACTGGCGTGAAGCCTAGATAGCTCGCGCACAAACAACAAGGCTGAAAACCACTTGCAGCGTGTCGCCTTGCCGCACGATACCCTCCCCTTGCCTGTTTTGCGTTGACCTTGCGGCTCTGTCTGGCCCTAATAGCGCGGTTTTGGGCTGGCAGGCGGTTTGGGCACCGCGGGATAACTGCCATGAATAAAAAAGCCACACACAACACGTGGGCCAACAAAATATAAAGGGGAAGGGAATGTCAGCAGGCACTTCCGGCGATTCCGACAAGGACCTCCGCACAAACTCAATCACCGACGTCAAACAACTGGGCACCTTCGCCGCCATCGCAAGCCTATCCTATGTTTTCTGGATCTGCGGCGGCATGGAGATGGTGGAACGGTTGGCGTTTTACGGCACCCGTCAGGTGGCGGGGCTATACGGCACCGACGCCGCTTCCAATGGCGGGCTGGGCCTTGTCGAGGCCGAGGTGGGCATCATCATGACTGTCTGGGTGATTACCCAGACCTTTGTCCCGGTGTTCACCGGCGGTATCTCCGACCGGGTCGGCTACAAGGAAACCATTTTCGCCTCCACCGTGATCAAGATCATCGGCTATCTGCTGATGGGATTTTTCCCCAGCTTCTGGGGCTTCATGGCAGGGGCCGTAGTCCTCGCCTTCGGGACAGGCATCTTCAAACCGGGCCTGCAGGGTACGATTGTGAAAGCCACGAACAGGCAAAACAGCTCGATTGCCTGGGGGGTCTTTTACCAGACCGTCAATATCGGCGGCTTCCTAGGGCCCGTGCTGGCCGCCTATATGAGGCAAATGGAATGGGCCTATGTATTCTATGCCTGCGCGGGCATTATCTCGCTCAATTTCCTGCTGCTGCTGACCTATAAGGAAGTGGACAAGGAAGCGCGTCTTGCCCACCGCGAGAAAGTGAAACGCGGTGAGATCACCGAGCAGGCCCTGTGGCGGGACAGTCTCTCCGAGCTCGCGAACCCGGTACTGATCTGGTACATCGTGCTCTTCTCCGGCTTCTGGTTCATGCTCTATATCTTCTGGGATATAGGGCCGCTTTTCTTCCGCGACTGGGTTGATACCAGCGTGATTGTCCGCGATGTCTGGGGCGCGGAAGGGCCCGGCGACTGGGCAATCCGCTTCTTCGCCATGAATAACGAAGGCACGCGCATCATGCCCGAAGGCATGGTCAACCTGAACTCGCTTCTGATCATGATTGTGTGCTTCCTCGTGGCGGGTGTCGGCGCGCGTTTCAAGGCCGCGAACGCCATGGCCGTGGGTACGTTCTGTGCGTCCGCTGCGCTCCTGATCTTCGGTGGTTTCAACTATGCCTGGCTGATCGTCCTCGGGATCGTCAGCTTCTCCATCGGGGAAATGCTCGCGGCCCCCAAGGCCAGCGAATATATCGGCAATATCGCGCCCGAGCAGAAAAAGGCCATGTATCTGGGCTTCAGTCAGTTGCCGCTTGCCATCGGCTGGATGAGCGAAAGCTTCATCGGCTTTTATCTATATGGTGAGCTGGCGTCGAAGGAGCAGATCTCCCGCCGGGTGCTCGAGAGCGAGGGCATGAGCGCGGACCAGATCGCCGCCATCCCGAACGGCGAAGCCTTCGACAGGCTTGTTGACGTGACCGGCCAGACGGCAGAGGCTCTCACAGCCCGTCTGTATGCCGCCAATGATATCGGCACCGTCTGGTACCTGATGGCGGCGGTAGGCATTGTCTCGGCGATCGGGCTCTATGCCTATGGCAAATGGACCTACCGCATCGCGACGCAGAAAACAGGCTAACCGAAAGACCAGCGCCACACCGCGCAGCCTATCACTAAAGCCGCCCTGGCCCCTGTGCTTGGGGCGGCTTTTCACTTGCGCATATCAGCGCCGCGCGAACCAGGCGTGGATCATCAGGGTCTGGAAAAAGCGCACAGGTGCTTTGAGGCCGCTCTCCAGCAACAGTTCTTCCATCTCCGCCTCGGTCGCGACCGCAAGGTGGGTACCCACAGCAGCGAGAAATTTTTCCGCCATGCCTGCGGGCATGTCAGCCCCGTGCTGAAACGCCGCCCACACCGGCCACATCTGTTTGAAATTATTGCTTTCAAGGTCCGCGCTCAAATCCGCGGTGATGGCAAAGCCACCGGGTTTGAGCCGTGTGGCCATCTCGCGGAAGAACTGGACCCGGTCCGGGCGCTCGACACAGAATTGGGAGACAAGGATGCTCGTCGCCGCGTCATAGGGGCCTTGGTCCGCAAGGCTATCAAGGAAACCGGTGTGGAAGTCACAGCGTGCAGCAACGCCCGCCGCTTCCGCCTTCTCGCGGCACACCGCCATCATGTCGGGCGAGGGTTCAACCACCGTGAAGGTGGCGTGCGGGAACATGACGGCGAGCGCCAAAAGTTCATCCCCCGTGCCCGCCCCCACCAGAAGGAAACGCGCATCTTCGGGCAGGTCCGCCAGCACGGCTTCGATACACAGATGCAGCGCGCCCTTGATTGGCATCATGCGCTTACGGGCGCTGTCATAGTTTTTGGCATGGTCGCCCGCGAAAGCCATCTGGATAACGCCTGTTTTATCGCTCACAAAAAATCCCCTACCTAAAATGTTACTATATAACTAAAACTCACCTTCGCCATTACAAGCCCCAATCGAAAATTTATGACGCTCTCGGGCATACTCCTCCATATCCAAACAGGAGAGTTTTGACATGAACGCCAGCGGCAAGATTGAGGCTGAGAACGGCCCCGCGATGACCGCCCCCCGCAGCGACAGCATGAGCCGTCCGTATAAATTCCACCACACCGTCACCGGCGCTTGGGACGCCATGCTGGACGCCTGCCGCAGTGCCGAACGCTCCATCGAGCTTGAGGAGTTCATTCTCCTGCCCGGTAACATCGGCGACCGCTTCATGAATGTGCTGGCAACAAAAGCCGATGCGGGCGTGCGGGTGCGCCTGCTGCTCGATTGGTGGGGTTGCCGCGAACTGATGAAGTCGGACAAGGTGGAAAACCTCAGAAAGCACGGCGTGGAGGTCAGCTTTTACCGCCCGCCATCGGCCAAGACATTCGCGCCGCTCAAGTTTTTCCCGCGCAACCACCGCAAGGTGCTGATTGTGGACGGCGAGCGCAGCTTTGCCGGCGGTGTCTGCATTCTGGACAAAATCAGCGACTGGCGCGACAGCATGGTGGAATATGACCATGAGGTCACCGGCCAGCTATCGCGCCTGTTTGAAACCACTTGGAATTTCACCACCAAGGGCACACCCGTTGAGGCAGGCGGTGTGGACTTTACCGACCGGCATGCCTATGCGGTCATCGCCAATGCGCCGCACACCAACAATGTGGATTTCACCAAGGTGTTCATTGAGAAGCTTGAGAATGCCCACACCCGGGTGCGGTTGGTCACGCCGTATTTCGCGCCCGTGGCCGACGTACTTGAGCCCTTGTATGCACTGCTCGACCGTGGTGTGAGCCTCGAGATCATCCTCTCCGACTATTCAAAATACGCGCCCTATGTGGTGGGCAAGAGGCTCGCGGGGGCCCTGATCGAACGCGGTGCAAAGATTTATTATTATGAACCGTCCATGCTGCACCTGAAGCAGGTGGTCATTGACGACAGCTGGTGCGCCATCGGCAGCTTCAACCTTGATGGCCTCAGCATGCGACAGAATGAGGAAGTGATGGTCACCACAGGCGACAGCAATTTCATCGCGGAACTGCAGGAGCAGTTCGAGCGTGACCTGATGCACAGCCGCGCCTTCACCATGAGGAACTGGAAAAACCGGCCCCTTAGCGAGAAGCTTACCGGCGCACTGCTGGTCCCGTTCCGGAAATATCTGTAGCGATTTTGGAGAATAAAAAACGGGACATGCCACCCCCATCGATGGCACGCCCCAGATGCAGTCTGTCGATCACCAGTCGACGGACAGGACTGTGCCCCGATTTAGGGGGTACGCCTACCTAGAAAAAATTTAGGTACGCATGACAATAAGGGTATGGGCGCGTGCGCTAACCCATTTTGCCGATAGGCTTTTCAAGGCTTTCAGGCGGCACGGTAAACCACGCCGGGCCGTTTTCCGTCATGTAAAGACAGTCCTCAAGCCGCACGCCAAATTCGTCAAAAATATAGATGCCCGGCTCGTTCGAGAAACACATGCCAGCGGCGAGTGGCGTTTTTTCACCGTGCACAAAATTGACACTCTCATGCCCCTTCATGCCGATACCGTGACCGGTACGGTGGCTGAGGCCGGGGGTCTGGTAGCCGGGGCCATAGCCAAGGCTTTCATAGTAGGCGCGCACGGCGTCATCCACCTTGCCCGCTGGCGTGCCGATGGTGGCGGTCTCGAACGCGATTTCCTGGCCCTTGCGCACCGTGTTCCACACTTCGCGCTGGCGCTTGGTTGGCTCGCCAAACACAAAGGTGCGGGAGATGTCAGACTGGTAACCCTCAACAGCGCAGCCGCAGTCCATCAATACCACGCTGCCCTCGCGCAGTTCCTGCGGCTGGCTGGTGCCGTGTGGGTACGCACTGGCTTCATTCAGAAGTGCCATGTTCCAGATGCTGCCACCACCAAGCGCCGCCTGCGCTGAGTCCATAAGCGCGGTAATGTCACTTGGCGTCATGCCCGCTTGCAAGGTACCCCAAACATGTTCGTAAGCCTTGAGCGTGACCTCGTTGGCCTTTTTCATCAGCGCGATTTCAGCGGCGCTTTTATACATGCGGCAGCCAAGGGTGACGGGCAGCGCGCTCACAATGGCAAAATCGGGCGCAGCGGCTTTCATGCCTTCCACGACAAAATAACGGACCGTATCTTCAAACGCGAGTTTGCCGCCCGCAAGGCCACGGTCTTTCAGAATACCCGCCACACGCTCGAACGGGCTTTCATGTTCGTGCCACGGGCGCACATCGTCACCGAATGTCATGCTTTCGCGCACACTCGGCTCCTCAAAATAGGGGGTGACAACGGCAATATCGCCGCGCACCGGAATGACGACGGCAGTCAGCCGTTCGCTGCGCCACCAGCTGATGCCGGTGAAATACAGCATGGCTGGGCCGGGCTCTATCAGCAGTGCGCTGATGCCCATGTCACCCATCAGTTCCTGCGCGCGGGCGACGCGGGCCTGTCTCTCTTCAACCGTGATCGGCTTGACGTCACCGGTGATGGGGCTGAGACCCGCTGCCGGTTTGCTGCTGCCGCCACCCTCACCCGATGCGTGCGCCGCACTGGCCATCAGGCCACCTGCCGCCACCCCTGCACCCAGTTTCAGGAAATCACGTTTTGAGAAAGTCATGCCCTCGCCTCCCATTTGGCTGTTTTTAGTTTCCGCCTTTATAGACCACGCCGTCTTTCATGACGAAAGTCACATTTTCCGTGAGCGTGATATCATCAAGCGGGTTGCCCTTAACGGCCACGATATCAGCAAGGAACCCTTCCTGCAGCGCACCGAGGTCACGTTCCTGCTTGAGGAGCGTCGCGGCATTGATGGTGGCGGCCTGCAGCGCCTGCATCGGTGTCATGCCAAATTCGACCATGCGGGAGAACTGCTTGGCATTGTCGCCGTGCGGATAGATGCCTGCGTCCGTGCCCATGACCATCTTCACGCCGCCCTTGACCGCGCGGCTGAAGCTTTCACGCTGGCGCTGGGATACTTCGCGCTCCTTGTTGATATTCTCCTCCGGCACACCGTTTTCCGCGCCGTAAGTCAGCGTGTATTCAGTGTTATAAATATCCATCGAGAAATAGGTGCCGAACTTCTTCGCGAGCGCGATGGCTTCGTCATCCACGAAGCTCACGTGCTCAACCGAGTCCACACCGGCAACAATCGCGGTCTTGATACCGCTGGTGCCGTGCGCGTGGGCCGCAACCACAAGGCCGCGCAGGTGACTTTCGTCCACAATCGCTTTCATCTCTTCAAGCGTATATTGCTGCACACCCACTTTGGTGCCCTTCGAGAACACACCACCGGTCGCGCAGAATTTGATGGCGTTCGCGCCGTATTTGATATTCTCGCGCACTTTTTCGCGCACAGCCCATGGGCCATCAGCCACGCCGTTCGACTTGGATTTCATCTCGGGCGCGAGGAAATTGTTGTCGCAGTGCCCGCCAGTGATACCAAGCGCATTGCCGACCGAATAGATACGTGGGCCAACAATCTCGCCCGCGTTGATGCCGTCACGTACGCCAATGACGGAATAGCCGTCATCGCCAAGGTCGCGGATGGTGGTGAAACCGGCCATCAGGGTCTTCTCCGCATTCTTGACCGCCACAACGGTCTGGCGCGGGATGGAGTAGCCCATGGTCATGTAAAAGGGTGTCTCGGCATCGCCCGAGATATGCACATGCATGTCCATGAAACCGGGCATCAGCGTCATACCGTCCAGCGCGATATAGGTGGCGTCCTCGCCCGGTGTGAAGCTGCCCTGCTTGCCAATCGCCACGATGCGGTCATCGCGCACCACAATCATCGGCTTCTCGATCAGCTTGCCCTTGACCACGTCAACCATGGCGTCTGCGGTAATAACGGTCTCTGCCGCGATAGCGGATGCACCCACCCCAAGGATGCTGGCAGCGGCCACTGCTGCCTTCATGAACATACGCATAAACGTCCCCTTTTATGCAAAAAATCAGGCCGTGACCGTAGGCCGAAAATCAGGGCTTGTCCAACCTGATTATCGCCGGGTCACGACCTTGCCTGTAGCGATACGTCTACTGCGGCAGGTGGGCGATGACCTTGATCTCCACATTGGCCTGCGGCATCAGGAGGCTGTCGACACCAATCGCGGTCCAGGCCGGGTAGGGCTTCTTGATAAACTCATCCTTCACTGCGGTGAATTCATCAAAGTCCGGGCGCAGGTTGGTGTGGAAAGTGGTGATATCCACAATGTCATCAAGGCTCGCGCCTGCCTCTTTGAGGATGGCGTCAATATGCCCCCATGCACCGCGGTAGGCGGCTTTCATGTCACCGTTCTGCGGCAGGGTCACCACGCCAGAGAGGTAGATGCGGCCATCCACCTTCACCGCCGGTGCATAGTGCCAGTCGTCATAGGAGCGCTGCCAGAATTTGGGCACGATGATATCAGCGCGTTCACGTGCACTGTCAGCCGCCACAGGCATACTGAAGGCCGGGGCCGCAAGGGCCATAAGGGTCAGGGCTGTCGTCAGGTATTTCATGATTGTCCTCGTCATTATTTACTACGCTTTTCAAAGCAAGCGCACCCTGTATGCGCGGGGCGTGGCACACAAGCGCCATGCGGTGAAACGCCCATGGCATGCGACAAAAAAACGGCGAGCCGAGGCCCGCCGCTTTGACTTGCTTGATGTTAGCTGAGGTCAGGCAGTAGCTGCTTTCGCCGCCGCTGTCCGGAATTCCTCCCGCGCGTGTTCGAACTGGCTGAGGGACTTCTCCACGTAAGTCAGCACCTCGTCCACATACCCGTCGGTCGAGGCCGACCATACGCGGTTGATATAGCGTTCACCCGCCGCAAAGCTCGACATGATGTCGGCATAGGCCTGCAGGCCAAAAAGGTGCTTCATGCTGTCCCGCGCATCGGCAAAGTTGGTGAGGTCCGCCCGCAACAGCTTGTCGATCTCGAACCGCATCTCGTAGGTCGGCACCTTGTCCTTGCGGCCATCAATAGCCTTGAGGTTGGTGACGATATTCTCGAGGCTGGTCTCAAGCACCACACGGTTGCGCGCGAGCTTCTCGCCTGAGCGCGCTTCCGCGTGTTCCGTGCGCTTGATCAGCACCACACCAATCACACCAGCGGCAATCACCGGCAGGAAGGTGGGCCAATCCATCATGGTCGGGTGCAGGCTGGCGAGAAAAGCCGCGCCAAGGAACGCGAGGACTACGATGAGATAAGCAATGGTTTTCATGGTCCTGTCCTCCCCTAGTTCGCGCTGACAATGATGTTGACGGCATACCCCACACCCACAAGCGCTTCACCCACGATGAAGCCTGCGGCAATCGGAATACCCTTGTTGTCCGACCAGTCGCGGCCCGCCTTGCGGTCTGAAATCTCGCGCAAAAGCGTACCGATCGAGTAGGTCAGCACAATGTTGAACGGCAGGTAAAAACCAAGGCCCACAGTGATGCCAAGCCCACCCTGCACAGCAGAGAGCAGCGCACCCATGAGCGCACCGGCGATGTATTTCTCGGTCGGCACATCGCCGCCCAGAATACCGTTCACCATGCTGGCAAGCGCTTGGCCCTGCGGTGCCGGCAGCTTGTCGGAGCCGAGGCCATAGGCGTCGTTGAGCACGTAAACAAGCACGATGATCACAAGCGGCCCAAGCCACGCACCGGCAAACTGGCCAAGCTGCTGCATGCGCGGCGTTGCGCCCACAAGGTAACCGGTCTTGAGATCAAGCATCAGGTCGGTTGCCTGGCTCATGGCCACACAGGTTGCGGCACCCACTGTGATGGCCGCAACGATGGACTGCATCTTGTCCATGCCGCCGAAGCTTTGGGTGATGACGATCAGGAGCGTTACTGCCACAAGGGTCATGCCCGACAGCGGCGACCAGTTGGTCCGGCCCACCGCTTCCGAGAGGATAATACCCGCCATCCAGATCCAGAGCGTGCCAAGCACCGCCATCATCAGGCCGCGCACAATGCCCACCTGCTCGGTTGAGGTCACGGCCATGATACCCAGCAGCACCGCCGCACCGCCGATGGCGATGTACAGAAGCTTGATCGGCATCTCATCCTTGCTCATGGCGCTTTCAACTTTCGCGGCCGACTGCATGGAAGAGACTGCGGAGCGGATAAGCGGCAGCGCGAACATCACACCGATGATGGCACCACCGATGAGCATACCAATGCCCACAGGACGGAACAGCAGCGTGCGCAGTGGCCCCGGCTCATTGACCAGCACACCGTTCACAACCGGGAACAGGTCCGTGGCGGAGAGGAGCGGCGCAAGCACGAAGTAACAGACATAACCACCAATGATGAAAGCCACACCGCCACGACCGGCGATATAACCCACACCCACAGTCATGAGCGACAGGTACCATGTACCGTTCATATAGGAAGGCAGGCCAATCATCTCGAAGAGCGCAAAGTTCTCAACCCCGGTCGCGAGGCTGACAGCATGGAGCGAGCCTGAGATCAGCATGGCGATAACCAGAAGCTTCGCCTTCTCGATCCCCGCACCCGGTGACTTGAGAATGGTGGCAACCGCCACCCCGCCCGGATAGGTCAGACGCTCGAAATCGATCATCTGCTTACGAAGCGGAATGATAAAGGCGATGCCGAGGAAGGCACCCGCGATGGCGCCGAACGTCAGCACATAGGGGTTGAAGTCGTTACCGAAACCCAGAATGAAAATGGCGGGAACAGAGAACATCATGCCCGATGATGCACCGTTGACGGCGCTTGCCACCGTTTGGGTGACGTTATTCTCAACGATGGAGCGGCGGCGCAAAAGCCCGCGCAGGATACCGAAGCCGAGAATGGCCGCAAGCTCAGACCCCTCGATCGAGAAACCGAGCTTGAGCGCCGCAAAACCGATGGACATGGCGATGATCACGCCAAGGAAATAACCGACAAAGATCGCGTGGAGCGAAAGTTCAGGGTACGCGCCGTGCGTAATAGGCCCCTGACTAGCAAGATTTTCTTGAGACACCTCAATCTCCCCCGAGGATTGGTTAGTTTTTTTCTTTTTTTGACCCTACATGCGCAAGCACTTGCATGCACGTTAAAACAAGCCTAGCAGTATTTTCGGGCCACCGTCCAGATGATCCGGCCAAGGTTTACCCTTCGTTTAGGCACATGAAATGACCGACGCAAACACCCCTGTCAGCGCCGAATGGCTGAAGGACCGCTTGAAGCGGCACTTCAGTGAGCTGACGCGGCTTGCCTTGCCGGCGGTGATGATGCGCATTGGCGTTATGGGCCTGTCGATGGTCGATACAGCCCTTGTGGGCCACTATGCGACCGAACACCTTGCATGGCTGAACCTTGCCAACCAGTCGGTCATCATGTTTGCGTTGGTGGTGGGTATTGGCCTTCTGGGTGGCATCACCGTCTATGTCGCGAATGCGATTGGCGAGGATAACCCGCGCGAAGCTGGCCGTGTGTGGCGCAGGAACCTGCCTTTCACGCTCGTGATCGGCTTTGTGATCCTCGCGCTTATCTGGCCAGCTGAATTCTGGCTCCAGCTCCTTGGGCAGACGGAGGAGAAAGCACGCGAGGCAGGCTACCTCATTCGCATTCTTGCCATTGGCGTGCCGGGGCACCTGTTGTTCCTCAACTCCACCATGTTCCTTGAAGGCATCAAACGCGCGGAAGTGGGCTTTTACCTGATGATGGGCGCCAATGTGCTCAACCTCGTCCTCGACTATGCGCTTATTTTCGGTGCCTTCGGCTTCCCGGAAATGGGCGCGGCGGGTAGCGCCTGGACATCAACCGTCATTCGCTGGTGCCTCGCGGGTGCGGCCTTCGCCTATGTTTGGTATGCGCCCAGCGTGCGCGGCTACGGCACGCGCCAGCCGCACGGCCAGAAATGGTCCGAATGGCGCGACCAGCGCCATATGGGGTATGCAAGCGCGGTCTCCCTCGCCGCTGAAGTGCTCGCCTTCTCGGCCCTTGCCGTGTTCGCGGGCTGGCTTGGCACCTTGCCGCTTGCCGCCCACGGCGTGGTCTATCAGGTGCTGGGTATCCCGCTCATGATCTCCATCGGTATTGGTGTTGCCACCAGCGTGCGCACCGGCATTGCCTATTCGCGCCGTGACCGGGCTGACACGGCACTCGCAGGCATCTCGGGTGTCGCGCTCAATTTCCTTGTCACCGGCGTCTTTGCGGTTTTCATCTATCTTTATACCGGCGACCTTCTGGGCATTTTCACCAAGGATGACCGGGTGGTCATGCTGCTGCTGCCGTTTGCTGCCGTTTACTGCGTGGGCATGGTGTTTGACGCCGCGCAAATGGTGGCTTCCGCCGTGCTGCGCGGCTACCGCGAAACATGGTGGCCCACCGCCCTTCAGGGTTTTTCCTTCGCCTTTGTCATGCTGCCGGTGTGCTATTGGCTGGCCTTCCCGCTCGAGCGTGGCATGCAGGGCCTGATGGAAGGCATGACCATCGGCGTGATTGTCTCTTTCATCCTGCAGATGGTACGTTTCTATTTCCTCGCCCGCAGCAAACCCTGACGGGCACCACGCTATTCGCGGCAACGGCGTGGCAAAGTGACCGCAACCGGGCACAAAGGCGCCTTAATTTTACCTTTTTGTCTGCGAAAATATTTAGTCAGGACAGGATGTTGCGCTAGGCTCGCTCGGGCACGCATGACAGGAACTTGGGGACCTGAAGTGAAGGACAGACATTTATCAAGACGCATGATGGCGGCGCTGGCGACAGCTGCACTGCCATTTGTAGTGACCACCGGCGCATCGGCGGACCGTTTCAACGTGTCCGACCGTTTCAACAACGCGCTTGAAGCTGTGCAGGAAGGCATTGACCTCTTGCTGCCCGGCGATCTTGACAGCACAGACGTGAAAGCACGCATTGGTGCCGGTATCGGCTGGACGCCTGATTATGAAGGCTCCAACAACTACCGCTTCCGCGCCATTCCACTCATTGATATCCGCTACAAGGATGTGTGGCGCCTCAATGGTGGTAACCTCACGTACTCCCTGATCCGCAAGGGCGAGTTTGAGGCAGGGCCGCTTCTCAACCTTCATGGCGGCCGCAGTGAAGATACCAACAAGGCTCTTGAGGGCCTTGGTGATATCTCCACCACTTTCGATGTCGGCGTGTTTGCACGCTATTCCAGCAAAGCCATGCTGATCAGCGGGGACGTACGCCACGCGCTTGGCGCGGGCCAAGGCACGCAAATTCGCCTGACCGCGGGGCACGGCATTTTCAAGTCCGGCAGTTTCGCCATGGGGGCGGGTATCCGCGCCAAATGGATGTCAAAGAAAGCCATGCAAACCAACTTCGGCATCACACCGCAACAGGCCGCCAATTCGGCGCGTGGGCTTGATGCCTTTGATGCCGGTGCCGGTGTATCTGATATCTCGCTTAACGTGATCGGTGTCTATGAACTGACCCCTTCCGTGCGGGTGCTGGGGCTTACCTCTATCGGCAAACTGCTGGGTGACGCTGGCGACAGCCCACTTACCGGCGGCGGCTACGGCTCTTCCACGCAGTTCATTGGCGGCACCGGCATTCAGTTCAAGTTCTGAGGTGTAGCACAAGGCCGCGTTCCGTGTTTTAATCAGGCCCGGAACCTGAACCCTTTCAAGGCTTTACCCCGTTGATACGCGCCGCGCTTGCCATCCTTGCCGCCTTTCTTGTCAGCACCAGCATTGGGGCGCAGGCGGTTGTGCTGCGTGCGACCGATGTGCTGCCGCGTCTCAAGGACGTGCACGCCGAGGCCTTTTTCGTGAACGGCAGGGTGGTGCACGGCTTTGAAGGCCCGGATAGCGAAATTGATGACGCCAGCGCGCGGGCGCTGATGCTGCGGCTGGCGGCGCTGCGCCTTGTGGATGCGGGTGTGCTGCAATTCGACGAACCGGTGGCGCGCATCCTGCCGGACGTGGTGGACGACAACCCGTTCAAAGTGGCGCTCACCCTTCGTCACCTGCTGACCGGCACATCGGGTTTTGCGTCACCTCCCGGCCACAGCATCAACCCTGCCATTCCGCTGCGCTCCTACGCCATTGGCCTGCGCACACCGGGGCAGGTCGCAGCTGATAGCCTGATAGGCGATGCCGTGCTGGCCGCGCTCCTCGAAAAATCAACTGGCGTGCCGCTCGCCGACCTTCTCACCCGCGAGGTCACCTCCCGACTCCAGGGCCCAACCCTGCCTGCCCTTGGGCGGGTGCTGCTCACCAACGAAGCGGCAGATGGCGGCGCGTTCCTGAGCGCGGATACCTTCCGCTTTGTGGCGGCGGAAACCCTGTGGCGGCTGCATCCCATGGGGCCAAGCGCCACCGCGGTCGGGCGCATTCGCCTCGCCCACGGCCTTGGCTGGCTGACGGTCGCGCCCGGCATCATCGCCTTCCCGCGCGAAGGTGTGATCTTCATGGCGCCAAACCTGCCGGACGGTAAAGCCGCCGCGTTTGAGCGCACCGTGCTCAGCGTCGCACGGGAGAATTTCCCGCCGCACAATTTTGACCCTGCCCGCACGGAGGCAAACCGCCTCGCCCGGGTGAGCGACCTTGGCGGGCGTTACACGCGCTCGGGCCGGCCGTCCGCGTGGCTCAGGGAGCGCGTGGTCGCCATGCGTGACGACTGGATGATGCTTGAGGAAAACTCGGACGGCGCGCTTGTGCTCACGCTCGCACGCCTGCCCGAAGTGGTGGGCGACGCGCCGCAAGCTTTCGACCGCACCTTCCATGAGGTCACACCCTACCGCTACGCCAACAAGACCGGCGATATCCTGACCCTCAGTCCCTACCGCATGGGCGGTTATGCCTACCTGAATGGCGTACTCTATCACTTCACCGGCCCCCTGGGGCATATGGCGCTGATCGGCAGCCTGCTGCCATGGGTGCTGATTGCGCTTGCAAGCGCTGTGTTTCATATCAAAAGCCCGGTCGGGCGGCCATGGCGGCGGCTGGCGTGGTTCACACTTTCGGGCACCGCACTTATCACCGGTGCCATGGCGCTTGAATGGTTCGTCTGGCCGTTTGTGATGTACACATGGGACCTGCCCGTGCTCGTCACGCTCTGGCGCGTGGCGCTCAATATCGGGCTGATGCTCATCCTCTCGGTCCCGCTGCTCGCCATCTCTTTCACCCGGCGCGGTGTGATGCCGGAGCGCGGCATAGCCTTCCTGCTCGCAGGGCCGCATCTCGCGCTCCTGACCTTCGCGGCGCTGGCGCTTTTCCTCATCACGGTCGCTCTAGGGCTTGCTGGTAATTTTACCGCGCTTTAAGCCCATTATCCCCCTTGCGTTCACAATGGTGCCGCATTAGGGTCGCGCTCATGACAGATTGCAGCATCTATAAACGAATGTGGTGTCGAATGATCACCCCGGCTTCCCTGAGGGGCCGGGACACGTTTGTTCACGACATTACCAATACGTTTATAGGAGCAGCGCACCATGACCGCGCTCACCGAGATTGCAAATCGCTTTGATATTCTGATCGGCCACAACCCGGATACGCTTGAGGCCGTCCTCACCCATTTTGACCAGACCCCGCTTGACCGTTCGACCGTTCGCACCTGCCGCCACCGGGACGGAACGCTTGCCGTCAAAGTGATCGTCGAACGCTTGGCCGAAGATGACGCCCGTGCTATCCACGATGCACTCAAGAAAAATGACCGGGTGATGGACGCCCGGCTGGAACATTTCTGGCCGTGAGGCATATGCCCCGGCCGCATCAGCGAGGGGCAGCATGACCGATAATTTCCACCTGCATGCGGAAGGCATTGAAAGCCGCCTGCGTGAGCTTGCGAACCGGGACGACCATGTGGCGCGTGCGCTTGACCTTGTCGGCATTCCCGACACGCGGCCCGCAGGCGAACAGAGCTTCCACACCTTCATGCGCGTGATTGTGGGCCAGCAGCTTTCCGTGAAGGCCGCCGCCACCATCCGTGACCGGGTGGAAGCGCTTGTGGGGCCCGGCGCCGGGCCCAAGGAATACGCCCGTGTGGCGGACGAGGACCTGCGCGCCGCGGGCCTCAGCCGGCAGAAAATCTCCTACGCGCGTTCGCTCTGTGATGTGGTCAATGACGGCACACTGGTGATCGAGGCGCTGCCAAGCATGAGCGACGAAGAAGCCATCCGTGCCATCACGGCGGTCAAAGGCCTTGGGGTCTGGTCCGCACACATGTATCTTATGTTCTCGCTCGGTCGTCCCGACATCTGGCCTGTGGGTGATCTTGCGGTACGTGTGGGTGTGGGGCGCATCATGGGGCTTGAAGACAGGCCGACCGAGAAACAGTGCGCCGACATCGGCGAACGCTGGCGTCCGCACCGCAGCGTCATGGCGCTTCTGGCGTGGCACTATTATTCAAACGCCCCGGCGATCTAGCACGGGCAGAAGGATTTTTATGACCGACTTCCGCATCCTGACCGACGATATCTCCGTCTCCCCGCAAATCGGCAAAAGCGATATCGACATGGCGGCGACCATGGGCGTGACCATGATCATCAACAACCGACCGGACGGTGAGGAAGCGGGCCAGCCCACAAATGATGAGCTGATGGCCTATGCGGCCGAGAAAGGCATCAAGTGGGCGCACATCCCGATCATCGGCGGCTCGCTGAGCCTTGATGACGTGAAAGCCATGGGGCACTGCCTCGCGGATGCGGATGGCCGGGTACTGGCTTACTGCCGTTCCGGCACGCGCTCCTGCACCGTATGGTCACTCGCGGAAGCCATGGGCGGCGACATGCCGGTGGAAGAGATCATCGCCACCGGCGCGGGCGCAGGCTATGACCTCACCCACATGGCCCCCACGCTTGCGGGCCTGCGCGCCAACCCGCCACAATAGCCCCATGCCTAGCCCCTTCACCGATGACGACCTGAGCCTGTTTGCCAAGCGCGGGGCGACCCTGCCCGCGGCGAACACAAGCGGCCAGGTGAGCACGGACGGGGCGGATATATGGTATGCGCGTTTTGGCGCGGGGCCTGCCGTCACCCTGTTGCACGGCGGGCTGGGGCACAGCGGCAACTGGGCGCATCAGGTGCCTTTGCTCACGCGTGCGGGTTATGAGGTCATCACAATCGATAGCCGCGGCCATGGCCGCAGCAGCCGCGACGAGCAGCCTTATAGCTATCACCTGATGGCGCATGATGTGCGCGCAGTAATGGATGCGCTTGAGCTTGATACCGCCGCTTTCATCGGCTGGTCGGACGGTGCCTGCACCGCGCTGACATTCGCGAGCCTGTGGCCCGAGCGTGTGCGCGGTGTGTTCTTCTTTGCCTGCAATATGGACCCGTCCGGCACCTTGGATACCGAGCCTTCCGGCAAAGCGCTTGAGAATTGTTTCAGCCGCCATGTGGCTGACTATAAGGCGCTATCGCCCACACCGGACGGCTTTGAGGATCTCCTTGCTGCCGTCAGCCTGATGATGAAAACCGAGCCCAATTTCACCGCGGATGACCTGCGTGCCATCACCGTGCCTGTCACCGTTGCGCAGGCGCGGGATGATGAGTTCATCCGGCCTGAGCATGCCGACTATCTGGCGGCCACCATCCCGCACTCCCGGCAAGTCTGGCTTGAGGGCGTCACCCATTTTGCGCCGCTGCAGCGCCCCACCTATTTTGGTGAAGCGCTGACAGCGTTCCTTGGTGGCCTTTAGCGACCCTTCAGCACTTTCACGACCTCGGCACCGTCTTCCCCGTCCCAGTAGGTGACGGTGTTCTTGTTCGCATCTTCAATCAGGAACCTCGCATCGTCCTCAAACGTGGGTTTGATGCGCACGCCGGTCTTATGGCTATCGGGATAGCCCACCACCTCAGGCACCTGTTTGGTGGAGATGGCGAGGTAAACGAGATCCTCGCTTCCCGTGTTGATCATCTGGTGGGCATGCTCGGGCCCGCCGGGCGCGTTAAAAACATAATCGCCGGGGCGGATGTCGAACACATCTTCGCCTATGCGCACCTTGCCCGTACCCGAGAGCACGTAAAAATGCTCCTCATTGGCATAGTGGTGATGAAGCGGGAAGGCCGCCTTGCCCGGCGGCACCGTGGTGATATTGGCACCAATGGTGCTGGCCCCCACGGCGGAGGCCAGATGGGTCATGGTGGCTTCAAAATGCTCGCCGTGCTGCACCTTTGTGCTTTCGGCACTATCCTTGTTGATGATGGGTTTCATCTGTCGCTTTTCCTCATTTGTTTCGTATACGGAACAATATTCAGTACTGCGTTTGAGCAGGTGAACCCCATCACCACCCTTGGCTGGTGCCGTTATCCCGCGAGCCCGAAGGCCATCAGGATGAACACATATTCTTCCGCCACTTCGCGGAAGCGTTCGAACCGGCCGGACTTGCCGCCATGGCCTGCGCCCATGTTGATTTTCATGAGTAACAGGTTGTCATCGGCCTTGGTGGCCCTGAGCTTCGCGGTCCATTTCGCCGGTTCCCAATAGGTCACCCGCGGGTCATTGAGGCCGCCCGTGACCAGCATGGGCGGATACGCCTTCGCCTCGATGTTCGAATACGGGCAATAGCTGGCAATGGTCTCATAGGCCGCCTTGTCCGCAATCGGATTGCCCCATTCGGGCCACTCAATAGGCGTGAGCGGCAGGTCGGCATCCAGCATGGTGTTCAAGACATCCACAAAGGGCACATGCAGTACAGCAGCCGCGAACAGTTCCGGCGCCTGGTTGACCACTGCGCCCATCAGTTCACCCCCCGCACTGCCGCCCGAGATGGAGATGCCGCCTTTCGCGGCATAACCCGCGTCCGTCAGGTGGCGAGCCACATCGACAAAGTCATTGAAGGTGTTGGTGCGCTTTTCAAGCTTGCCGTCCTCGTACCAGCCGTAACCAAGCTCATCGCCACCACGGATATGCGCGATGGCATAAGCGAAACCCCGATCAAGGAGCGACAGGCGGGAGGCGGAGAAGGATGGGCTCATGCCCAGGCCATAGGCGCCGTAGCCATAAAGGTGGAGGGGCGCACCGCTGCCCTGCTTCCAGTCCTTTTTGTACACAACGCTGACGGGCACCATCACACCGTCCCGCGCCTTGACCATCAAACGCTCGGATGCGTATTCAGTGCGGTCGTAGCCCGAGGGGATTTCCTGCTCCTTACGGCGGATCAGCGACTTCGCTTTCAGGTCATAGTCGAACACCGTCGGCGGGGTGACGAGGCTTGAGTAGCCAAGCCGCAGGTGGTCCTGCGCGTATTCCGCATTGGTGCCGAGGCCGACTTCATAAACCGGTTCCGGGAACTCAATGTACGCGTCGCTACCATCGGTGCCAATCAAGCGAATCTGGTCCAGCCCGTCCTTGCGTTCCTCAATGGCGAGCAAGCCTTTGAACGCCTGCATGCCGGTGAGGTAATGCCGGTCATCGCCTGCGAGCACCAATTGCCACCGGTCTTCACCAAACGCGCCATCTTCCGCGCGATAAACGCAGAAGTTTTTATGTTCGCGGTTGGAGCGGAAGTAGAAACCTTCATCACCGTGCTCGACGGTATAATCGTGTTTGTCACGGCGCGGGGCGACGACGACGGGCGTGCCAGCGATGTCATCAAGCGCGAGGATATGGTTCTCTGCCGTCACATGGTCGGCGCTTCTGATGACCATATATTTCCGGTCGCTGGTGCGGCTGATATGCACAAAAAAGCTGGTGTCCTTTTCCTCGAACACCGCGCGGTCAGTCGTCTGCCCAACCGGGTGGAACCACACCTTGTAGGGTCGCCACTCTTTCGAGACCTGAGTGTAAAAGAAGCCGCTGCTGTCCGCCGCCCAGATAATCTCACCCGAGGTCTCAATGATCTCGTCCTTCAGAAGCTCGCCGGTCTCAAGGTTCTTCACCTGTGCTGTAAACCGCTCGGACCCGTTTTTGTCCGCGCTATAGGCGAGGTAACGCCCACAAGGGCTGACGCTCAGGCCACCAAGGCGGTAAAACTCCGCGCCTTCCGCTTCCGCGACTTCATCGAGAAGCACGTCCCATGTATCTGCGCCCACGGCACGGCGGTACCAAGTGCGGTATTCCGCGCCCTTCGCAAAAGCCCAGCGATATTCAAACGCACCGTTCTTCCATGGCACGCTTTCATCGTCTTCCTTCTGGCGGCCCTTGATCTCCTCAAACACGGCGTCCAAGAGCTTTTCCTGCGGTTTCATCACCGCCTCGAAATAGCTGTTTTCCTCCTTGAGGTAGCCGAGGATTTCTTCGTCCGTGACCTCCGGGTAGCCGGGGTCCTTGAGCCAGAAATAAGGGTCCTTCAGCTCAAAGCCGTGGTGGCTTGCCGTATAGTCTTTGCNTGCGGCGATAGGGGCTTTTGGGCTTGCGGGTGTTTTCAGCATAAAATGGGGTCCGTCCTCTTATTTTGTTATCAAGCTCTAGGGCTATGGGTTGGGGCTGTAAAGGGCGAAGATTTCTTGCCGCAGTGCATCAAAGCTGCCCCTTGTCAAAGACGGTGCCGCCTGCCATGTAGACGCCAAGATAGTTGAGTATGTGTGAGTGAAGACCGAAGGAGACAAGACCGTGAGTGACTATAAGGACCGCCTGACCGCCCTGCGTGCCGAGCTGAAATCCCGTAATCTGGACGGCTTTGTGGTACCGCTCACGGACGAGCATATGAGCGAATATGTCGGCGCATACGCTGGCCGCCTCGCCTTCATGACCGGCTTCACCGGCTCTGCCGGTAACGGTGTGGTACTTCAGGACAAAGCCGCCGTGTTCATCGATGGCCGCTACACCATTCAAGCCGCGGCCGAGCTGGACCCCGCGCTTTTTGAACATCACTTATTCAATAAATACCCGTTGCTGAAGTGGACGACCGATAACCTGCCGAAAGGCGCACGCCTTGGCTACGACCCTGAGCTTGCGACCGTGGGCTGGGAAAAGGACGCGCTGAAGGCCTGCGCACGCAAGGGCGTTGAGCTCGTGGCGGTGGACAGCAACCCCGTTGACGCTGTGTGGGCCGACCAGCCGGAGGCACCCCTTGCACCTGCCGTACCGCATGACAGCAAATACGCCGGTGTTGACGCGCGCGACAAACGCGCAAAAGTGGCCGAGACGCTTCGGGAAGAAGGCGCAGATGCCGCTGTGGTGACCATGCTCGATAGCGTGGCTTGGGCCTTCAATATCCGCGGCAAGGATGTGATGAACACGCCGGTCACTCACGCCTTCGCCATTTTGAATGCAGACGAAAGTGCCACGCTTTTCATCAATGAAGCAAAGGTAACGTCTGAACTCAAACAACACCTTGGCAACAGCGTGCAGGTGGAACCGCGTGAAGCTTTCTATGAAACGCTCGCCAAGTTCGGTGCGGAGGGCAAAGCCGTGCTGGTGGACCCCGCAACCAACAACGCCAAGGTTTTCAAAACGCTGCGTGACGCTGGCGCCAAGCTGGTTGAAGGCGCGGACCCCTGCATCCTGCCAAAGGCGATCAAGAATTCGACTGAGCAGCAGGGCGCGCGCGACTGCCACATCCGCGACGGCGCGGCGGTGTCCGAGTTCCTGCACTGGCTTTCCAATGAGGCCCCGAAAGGTACGGTGGATGAACTGACTGCGGTTGCCAAGCTGTGGGAATGCCGCGAAAGCCATGGCGGCCTGAAGGACAAAAGCTTCGACACCATCTCAGGCGCGGGGCCAAACGCGGCCCTCCCGCACTACCGTGTGAGCAAGAAAACCAACCGCCCGCTCAAAATGGATGAGATTTATCTGGTCGACAGCGGCGGGCAGTATCTGGACGGCACGACCGACATCACCCGCACGGTGATTGTGGGTACGCCAACGGCGGAGATGAAAGACCGTTTCACCCGCGTACTCAAAGGCCATATCGCGCTCTCGACCGTGCGTTTCCCTGAGGGCACCCCGGGCATGGCGCTTGATGCCATGGCGCGCCGTCCGTTGTGGGCCATTGGCTGTGACTATGACCACGGCACCGGCCACGGTGTGGGCTCCTTCCTCGCCGTGCATGAAGGGCCACAGCGTATCGCCAAATATTCAAGCGATATCTGGCTCGAGCCGGGCATGATCCTCTCGAACGAGCCGGGCTACTACAAGGAAGGCGAATACGGCATCCGCATTGAAAACCTGATCCTCGTGAAAAAGGTGGATGAGCCGACCGAACGCGAGATTTTCGAGTTTGAAAACCTCACCTGGGCACCGATCGACCGCAACCTGATTGAGCCCTCGCTGCTGGATGATGTGGAACTCAAGTGGCTGAACGACTATCATGCCAAGGTATTTGAGCTTGTCAGCCCGCATGTGGATGATGCCACACGTGAATGGCTGCAGGTACAAACAGCCCCGATCATGGTGATGTAAGGGCTGTCTCCCCTCTGAGGAGTTTGGCTTGAACAACACCGACTATAGACAGCACATGGTCCTGCCTCCCAACTTTGAGGGGCGGGACTTTTTGCTGGGTGACCTGCACGGCTGTGTCGACATGCTCGAAAACGCCATGGCCCTCGCGCATTTTGATAAGGCGCGTGACCGCATCATCTGTGTCGGTGACCTGATCGACCGCGGGCCCCGTTCACACGACGCGCTGTTGCTGGCGCGCGAAAGCTGGTTTTTCTCCACCCTCGGCAACCATGAGATCATGATGCTGGAAGCGGAGAACCCACGCACCCGGGCGATGTGGCTGCAAAACGGCGGTGAGTGGTTTTATGAACTGAGCGAGGGTGAGCAGGCCACCTGCCTTGAGATCGCGGCCGCGCTGCCTGTCGCCATCACGCTTGAACTACGTACAGGCGGCAGCATCGGCATCTGCCACGCCGAATGGCCGGGAGACGACTGGGCTGACGTGGCGGACCTCACGGAAGTGCCCTGGATGCAGCACCAGATGTTATGGGGCCGCACCGTGCTTCTCAAACACAAGGAAAAGGCGGACAGGTCCGCCGCCCTCACCGTGCATGGCCACACGCCACTTAAATCTGCGACCCGACTGGGCACCGCGCTGTTTATTGACACTGGCGCGGTACTGGGCGGGCAACTGACCTTGATGCCGGTCAGCCAAGCGCTCCGGCACCCCGCCCTCGGCAGCAATATCGCGCAGCTTTACTGAGATGCCTATTCGGCTTCGCGGATTTCAAAGTCCGTGGTGATTTTGGCAAGCGCGCCAAGCTGCACCGATGCCGAACAGTATTTTTCTTTCGAGAGCGAAATCGCGCGTTCCACGTGCTTGGCGTCAACACCAACGCCGGTGATGACAAAATGCATGTGGATCTTGGTGAAATACTTGGGGTGGTCCTCGGCGCGCTCGGCCTCAAGCTCCACCCAGCAGTCGGTCACTTTCTGACGCGCTTTCTGCAGGATCATCATCACGTCGATGGACGAACAGCCACCAGCGCCCAGAAGCAGCATCTCCATCGGGCGGATGCCGTGATTAAGGCCACCGCTTTCGACACCCGCGTCCATCACCACCGCGTGGCCTGACGGGCTCTCGCCGATGAAAGTCATGTCGCCTGCCCATTTTACCCGTGCGGTTTTTGCTGCCATTTGAACGCTCCTGATGCTATGATTTATCTGCTTTTAGCGGCTTGGATGCGCCCGCGCAATGCCCGCACACTTTCCGCACAAAACCTGCCCATTTCCCGCACACATTTCGCACAGATCCCGCGCACTTTCCGCACAGGTTCCGCACACACCTAGGGGAAGGGAATACCCGGCTCACCCGCCTGCCATTGCGGATATTTTTTCATGATGGAACGGAAGAAATCGCTACCGGTAAAGCCATCAAGCCAGCCCCGCACATGGGGGTATGGCGCGGCCTCCCACCAGCCCTTCGCAGCCGCCGCAAACTGGCGAATGAAGGGCAGGATGGCATA
The DNA here is from genome assembly GCF_000375545.1 of Kordiimonas gwangyangensis DSM 19435 = JCM 12864. Lineage (GTDB taxonomy): Bacteria > Pseudomonadota > Alphaproteobacteria > Sphingomonadales > Kordiimonadaceae > Kordiimonas > Kordiimonas gwangyangensis. The sequence goes on along the minus strand of NZ_AQXF01000004.1, from coordinate 357,628 downwards.
GTCAGCAAGGCTTGCTTCCTGCCCAAAAAGCCAGCGATTCTGCGCGAGACGGCCTTCCAGTGCCCTGAGGAGCACCTCCGCCCCGGCGCGGTGCTCAAGGGGGTCGGCGTCCTCATAGCGGGTGGCATATTTGAAGCGGTCAAGATGGTGTTTGAAAGGTCCGTCACACGCGGCAATCAGGCCCAGCATGTCACCCTTGTCAGGCGCGAGCCACCCTTCCGGGTCACCCTGCCCCAGCGCCCAAAGCATGACATCGAGGCTTTCGTCAATGACCTGATTTTCAAGCACCAATACCGGCACCGTACCTTTGGGCGAGGCTTCCAGCATCGCTTCTGGCTTGTCCCGAAGCACCACCTCGCGCAGGTCCACCGCCACACCCGACACCTTGATCGCAAGCCGCGCCCGCATGGCGTACGGGCAGCGGCGAAAGCTATAGAGGATGGGGCGCGCGGCAACCACAGCTACTCCTTAACCGCTTGCTCGGCATCGGCTTTTTCGAGCCGAGGCCGGGTGATGCCGATGTGTTTTTCGCCGCGCTTTTTCGACAGCATGATCTGCCTCTGGCGTTCGGCGAAGCGTTCTTTCTGCTCTTCCGTGGTCTCTTCGTGGCAGTAAGGACAGCTCACACCTTCAACAAATTCAGGCATGGCCATTTCTTCTTCGGAGACCGGACGGCGGCAGGCGCGGCACATGTGATAGTCGCCTTCCTCTAACCCGTGGCGCACGGAAACCCGCTCGTCAAACACGAAGCAGTCACCCTCCCACAGGCTCTTATCCTCGGGGATTTCCTCAAGGTATTTCAGGATGCCACCCTCGAGGTGATAGACTTCCTCGTAGCCTTGTTCTTTCATGTAAGCTGTTGATTTTTCGCAGCGAATGCCGCCCGTACAGAACATGGCGATCTTGGGTTTCTTGAGGAGATCCTTGTTCTCTTCAGCCCAGGCCGGGAACTCACGGAAGGATTTGGTCTTGGGGTCGACCGCGCCCTTGAAGGTCCCGATGGCGACTTCATAGTCGTTCCGGGTGTCGACAAGGATGGTGTCCGGGTCCGAAATCAGCGCATTCCAGTCCTCGGGCTTCACATAAGTGCCGACCACCTTGTTGGGGTCGATGCCCTCAACGCCCATGGTCACAATCTCTTTCTTGAGGCGCACTTTCATACGCAGGAAAGGTTCCTTCTCGGCCCAGCTTTCCTTGTGCACAAGGCCTTTGAAGGCCGGGATGTTGCCAAGATAGGCCAGCACTTTACGTAGGCCCGCTTCCGGCCCGGCGATGGTGCCGTTGATGCCTTCAGCCGCCAGGAGGAGCGTGCCTTTGACGTTGTTTTCGTTACAGATTTCAGCGATGGGCGCTTGCAGCGCTTCATAGTCCGGCAACCTCACAAATTTGTAGAGGGCCGCAACGAGATAATTCGACATGTCATTTCCGTTTCAGTTGTCCGGCTCGCAAAGCCGGGTCCAAAAATCGTGCGCCTTATATACCGCATGACCGGCTTTGTAAAACCCGCCCCCACGAGTGGCGCTTCACCTGGCCCACCAGCGTTCCGGAACATGGTTAATAACTTGCGAATGATTGTCAGACTGAATGGCAGAAATGGAGGAAAAAGTCCTTTGTTTTCATGATACTAAGAAGAGTTAGCAACTAGGGAAAAGGCTTGGAAATATGACCCCGCGGGCCTATAGTATGGGCCAAGCGCTACTTGCGATCTGCACGACATACTGAAGGAGGCTCGTCATGAAAGGCGACAAAAAGGTAATCCAGCACCTCAACGTGATTCTGAAAAACGAACTCACGGCGATCAACCAGTATTTCCTGCACTCGCGCATGCTCAAGGACTGGGGCATGAAAAAGCTGGCGGACAAGGAATATGAAGAATCCATCGACGAGATGAAACACGCCGACCAGTTGATCGAGCGCATCCTGTTCCTTGAAGGCCTGCCCAACCTGCAGGACCTTGGCAAGCTGATGATCGGCGAGGACGTGAAGGAAATTCTTGAGTGCGACCTCAAGATGGAACACGCGGGCCACAAGGACCTCAAGGACGCCATCCAGCACGCCGAGGAAGTACGCGACTATGTGAGCCGCGATCTCCTTAAGCATATCCTCGAATCCGAGGAAGAGCATATCGACTGGCTGGAAACCCAACTCGGCCTCATTGAGAAAATGGGCTACCAGAATTATGTGCAGCTTCAGACCCCGCCTGCCGAGGACTGAGGAGCACCTTCAACCTGAAAGAGAAAAAGCCACCGCAAGCGGTGGCTTTTCTTTTCCCCAATCATACACCGCGCGGGTGTTGATGCCGTAAATCCTATTCCGCAGCCAATAACCGGCGCGAGGGTAGTTCCTCTTCGACGACGCTGGTTGCGCAGTCGCGGCAAGCGCCGCAGCAAAATCCGTTACCGAGGGACATATAGGCTTCTTCAGCGCTACTTACGCCACCTTCACGCACGGCGGTGCGGATGTCACGGTCAGTATAGCCATTACACAAGCAAACATACATCGACGTCAGAACTCTCTGCGATTGCGAACAATTCGCAGTATTAATACCGCAGCTATCACCCCCGGTCAAGCGAAAGTGAGAGTGAGCGCAGGCCTCAGCGCTATCTGTCCTCGGCACACAAATCGCCACATGGGCGTAAAGAACCGTGATCTTTTGCTAAGATATTGCTATTCTTCGTGAAAGCCTGCCGGGAAGGGCAGCTCGCAGAACAGGGTTTTATGAACGTCAACCGCAGCAATGTCATCATGGGGGAAGTACCTCCCGCGGCCATCGTGCCGCCGCTGGACCGCTTGTGGTCCTACTGGTTGCGGCTGAAAACCCAAGGCAATGCACCGATTCCCGCCAAATCCGAGATCCGCATCAGTGGCCTTGGTGCCATCCTACCTCATATCGTGATCAGCGAACGCCTGGGCGAGGACGAAGTGATGATCCGCCTTGCCGGCACGGCGATGGAAGAAACCATCGGTCGGCCACTGACCGGCATGAACCTGCTTAACCTCACCCCGCCCTCGCAGCGCAAAGAGATTGCGAATGTCTACACCAACCTGCTGAAGCAACCCTGCGGCTTTTTCATCAGCGAGTCCCTGCGCGCGGACGGCGGAAAAAAATACATGCTCGCGGCACTTGTGCTGCCACTGGCCGCCAAAGACGGCGAGGCCCGGTTCACCATCGGGCAATATGCGGTGCGCAATCACGGTTTTGAGGCAGACAAGATAAAATCTGGCGCGGTGATTGAACACCGCCAGATCGATAGTTTCGGCTTCATTGATGTCGGTTTCGGCTGGCCTGAAACCTAGTCAGCCCTAAACTTTCGCTCAACTTTCCCGCTACCCCCTTGCCCCATTTTTGCCATGCCCCCATGTTTGACTGAACAGTCAGCCCAAAGCTTCTTTTGTATGGTTCATTAAAGTTTCAAATTTTGTTGCGAGGAGGGAGTGATGGTTTTGCTTATTCACCCGTCTCGCGCTGTAAAATGTGTTAGACTGCTGAAGCGGTAATGTTAGACGCCCTTTGGCACTTGGAAATGGATATGCCCTTCGACACCCATAACCTGCGTCCAAAACGAATTGCCCTATTTTCCGGGAACTACAACTATGTGATGGATGGCCCCGTCCGGGCCCTCAACACACTGGTGGGCTTCCTTGAGGAACAAGGCATCGAAGTGCTGGTTTTTGCGCCGACTGCAAAAAAGGCTGCATTCCGGCACAAGGGCACGCTGGTTTCGATCCCATCTATTGCACTGCCGGGCAGCCGCAGTGAATACCGCCTTGGCCTTGGCCTGCCGCGGCGCGTGAAACGCCAGCTTGAGGCATTCCAGCCTGATCTGGTGCACCTTGCGGCACCCGACATACTTGGCTGGCGCGCACTGTCGTGGGCGAAAAAACACAAAGTGCCTGCGGTTGCATCCTTCCATACCCGCTTTGACACCTACGGTCGCTACTATCACCTCGGCTGGCTGGAAAAATATGTTACGGCGCTGATGCGCAAATTCTACCACCGCTGTGAGCAGGTTTATGTGCCGAGCGAGTGTATGAAAGAAATCCTCGCGGAACAGGATATGGCGCCTGACCTCCGCATCTGGAGCCGGGGTGTGGACACCGAACAATTCAACCCGGGCCGGCGCGACACCAAATGGCGGCGCGAAAACGGCATTGCGGATGGCGATGTGGTAATCTCTTTCGTTGGTCGCCTCGTGCTTGAAAAAGGCCTTGGTGTGTTCGCCGATACGCTTGATGAGCTCAAGCGCCGCGGGGTGCCCTATAAGGCGCTGATCGTGGGTGACGGGCCGGAGAGGGAACGCTTTGGCGAACGCCTGCCTGAGGCTGTTTTCACCGGCTACTTGCAGGGTGATGCGCTCGCCCGCGCCTACGCGAGCAGCGATATCTTCTTTAATGCCAGCATTACCGAGACTTTCGGCAACGTGACCCTTGAAGCCATGGCCTGCGCCGTGCCCGCCGTGTGCGCGGACGCGACCGGCAGCCGCTCGCTCGTCTCCTCTGGCGAAAACGGGTATCTGGTGGAGCCCGGCAACATCACGGCCTTCGCGGACCGGCTTCAGACGCTAATTACAGACACGGCACTGCGTGAGACAATGTCTGCAACCTGCCTTGCCATGAGTGCGGACCGCACATGGGATGCGGTACTCAACCGCTTGCTGGAAAACTACGGTGAGGCGGTCGCCAAATACCCGGACAGAGCCTGGAAAGGTGCCCAGCGGCAGGATTTTTCAGCCGCCGAATGACCTGAGGCAAAGCCCCGCAATTTGACGGCGGGAACCAGTTCCGCCATAAGGCGTGCAATTTTTAGACAATAAACGCTCCTGCGCGAGAGAAGGTAACCACGTGCAATCCATCAAGAATTTGCTGTCGACCGAAACGTTCGAACGGGCGAAAGACAACAAGCCGCTGATGATTGCGCTCAAGTCTTTGCAGTTTCTCTTCATGGGGGCGGTGGTCTATTACCTCGTCAGCAAACTTACCGTCGTCGGCTGGCGGGAGGTATGGGACGCCCTGCCCACCACGCCTTGGTTCTATATCATTTTCATCGTCATGTTTTTCGCGTTCCCGATAGCGGAACTGATGGTGTACCGCCTGATGTGGAACGTGGATTTCAAAGGCCAGTTCGGCGTGTTTGTACGCAAGCGCGTCTATAACTATGCAGTGCTCAGCTATTCGGGCGAGGCCTATATGGCCTTCTGGGCACGCCGCCGCCTTGATATCCGCGATCGGGTGATTTTCTCCACCATCAAGGACAGCAACATCCTCTCGGGCCTTGCGTCCAACAGCTTCACCGTTGTGATGCTCGCGATCTTCTTCATGACCGGGCAGCTGAGCGTCATCACCGACGCGGACCCGGACTATAAAAGCTACCTCATCCTTGCGGTGATGGTGGGCGTGATCCTCGTGCCGGTGGTGCTGCGCTTCCGCAAGCATATCATTTCGCTGAAACCCGAAGTCGCGAAGAAGGTGTTCGCCATTCACTTCGCGCGCATGATCCTCCTGCTCCTCCTGCAGACACTGCAGTGGAGCGTGGTGCTACCCGAAGTGCCCTTTAACATGTGGTTCCTGTTCCTCACCGCGCAGCTTGTGCTCACCCGCGTGCCGTTCCTGCCGAACACCGACCTACTGGTTGCGGGCCTTGGCCTCACGCTCATGGGCTATGTGGACGCACCGCAGGCAACGCTTGCCAGCATGTTCCTGGCGGCTGGTGCCCTGTCGCAAGCCATGAACCTGGCCGCTTTCCTGGCCACCTCAGTCAGGCTCTATGCACCTGTGGGGCGCGGGCACAAATACCCGCAGCAGGATGAGGACGAAAATACGGGCGATCTGGCGATGGATGAGGAACCCGTTCCTGCAAAGTCTAGCTAGGGTGAACGCCTGCCCGCTTGTTTACCAATCCTTGAGACCTCGGCACTAAAATTGGGCATTCCAGATGTTCAGGGTGCCAGCCGGTGTTTAGAAAAAAACAAATCGACCTCATAACCCAGACGGAACTTGGCGACTTTACCGAGCTGCGTGGCAATGCGATCCGCGGCCAGAACAAGGTGACGGACTTTTTCTATACCTACTGGCTATCGAAATGTGAAGGCGGGCACAAACCGTCCCGCGCCGATATCCGACCGATGGAAATCTCCCGCTTTATCGACCATGCGGTGATTATGGACATTGACGGCGGGGCCGAGAGCTTCGCGCTCAAGGTCAGGCTCATTGGCACCCATGTCACCACCTTCTATGGTGAGATCACCGGCCATGATATCCATGACCTCAAAAACCAGAACGCGGCCGAGCGCATCTATCACATTTGCGCCAAGGTGATTGCGAGCGGCGAACCTTATCTTACCGTCACACCAGCCTTCTCGCCCGACCGGCAGTATATGGAAGCTTATGCGCTCTATATGCCGCTCTATGACGCTGAGGGCCGGACCGACAAGATCCTTGTCGGCGTGGATGTGCGTTCGCTCTTTCGCTAAGCAGTATCCGGCGATACATTTCACCACATTAAGGCTTGGCAGGCTCGTTCAGGCACAATAAGCTGACCAAATGGTCAGGATTACCGTACCGCGAGCAGCCCTGACATTTCCGCCAACAAACCGCCCCGGCTTCACCTGTCACAAACGGGAGGCTAGACTGCGGGCCTGAGCCAAGGATGAGGGAACACCAGTGTCACAAGTCGCTTTCAGAGCTGACCTTTTCCATATGACGGACGACCCGGCACTAGTGGGGGCCAAAGACGCCTGCGGCTATATACCGGACGGCCTCTTGGTGGTTGAGGACGGGTTTGTAAAAGCGGTCGGCAGCTATGACGCACTCGCCCCTACCCTGAAGGACGGCACGGAAATCACCGACCATCGCGGCAAGCTCATCACGCCCGGTTTCATTGATACCCATATCCATTTTCCGCAGCTTGATATGATCGCGTCATATGGCGAACAGCTGCTCGACTGGCTGGAGCGCTACACCTTCCCCGAAGAAGCCAAGTTCGCCAGTGAAGCTCACGCAGCTGATGCCGCCGACTTTTTTATCCGCGAGCTGCTGAGCTCGGGCACCACAAGCGCACTTGTCTACTGCACCGTGCACCGGCAATCGGTGGAAGCAATTTTTGACGCCGCATACGCCCGCAACATGCGTATCGTGGCCGGCAAGTCGTTGATGGACCGTAACGTGCCCGACGCTGTGCGCGACACGGCAGAGGGCAGCGACCGCGATAACCGCGACCTGATCGCCGCCTATCACGGCAAGGGCCGCCTTGGCTACGCCATCACCCCGCGCTTCGCGCCCGCTTGCTCGGATGAGCAACTCACACTCGCAGGCAAACTGCTGGCGGAGCATGACGATGTGCTGATGCACACGCACCTCTCTGAAAACACGGCGGAGATTGATTGGGTGCGAGAGCTGTACCCGGAGGCCAAAAACTATCTGGATGTCTATGACCGCTTTGGCCTGCTGACAAACCGCAGCGTGTTCGCGCACTGTATTCACCTGGACGGTGAAGAGTTTCAGCGCATGGCCGAGGCCGATGCCGCGATCAGCTATTGCCCGACATCGAACCTTTTCCTCGGCAGCGGGCTTTTCAACCTGCGCGAGGCTGAGAAATATGGCGTGAAGGTCGGCCTTGGCACCGACGTGGGCGCCGGCACCAGCTTCTCGCTTCTGGAGACCATGAACGAGGCCTATAAGGTCTGTCACCTGCGCGGTCACCGACTGGACCCGTTCAAATCCTTCTACCTCGCCACCCTTGGCGGGGCCAAGGCGCTCAACATGGCCGACAAAGTGGGGGACTTCACCCCCGGCAAGGAGGCGGATTTCATTGTGCTCGACCGCGCCGCGACACCGCTTCTCGAACGCCGGTTGAAGAATACGTCAGAGATTGACGAGCTTCTGTTTGTGCTCTCGATGCTCGGCGATGACCGCACGGTCAGCCACACGTATGTGGCGGGCGAATGTGTGCACACGCGCGACTAAATTTCTCTCTTTTCGCATAAAATGCGGCTAGCCTGTCGGGGCTGACCCGGCCCGTTCGTCCTCTGGGCGGAACAGGCAAGGAAAGGGAGAGAACCATGCAGTATCTTGTCGCCATTCATCACCGCACCAACTACGACCCCTCGGTCGAGGAAGACGACGCCATGGCGCGCGATATTGACGCCGTGAACGACGCCATGGTCGCGGCAGGCATCCGTGTTTTTGTCGGCGGCCTCAAATCAATCCGCGAAGCACGCTCGGTCATCCTTGGGGCCGATGACGAGTTTATCATCACCGATGGCCCTTATCTCGAGACCAAAGAGCATATCGGCGGTTTCTGGGTGCTGGAGCTGCCGAACATGGAAGAAGCCACCGAATGGGGCCGCAAAGCCGCAAAAGCATGCCGGGCACCAGTTGAGGTGCGACCGTTCCACTAGGCTGATTGTTCTGCGAAGAAATTCAGGCAACAAAAAAGGGCTTCGCTTTTCAGCTAAGCCCTTGTTTTTTGAGTGGCGCGCCGGGGAGGATTCGAACCCCCGACCCCCAGATTCGTAGTCTGGTGCTCTATCCAGCTGAGCTACCGGCGCATGCCATCAAGTCGGCCACCTCAACCGCTGCCGGTTTCGGTGTGGGGCGCAACCTAATCAGATTAAATTTATATTGCAAGAGAGAAATCTGTTTTTCTTGTTTCTGCCACAAATCCGGCGTAGCTTGGCTTCCGCAAACGCCCGGAAAATAAGGCTTTTACTGTGAAAATTGACCTAAAATATGTTTCTATTTTTAGCGCAATGACCTTGCTTGCAGCCTGCTCAAGCGGTGACAAGGAATGGCCGAATCTTTCGGACCCTATCCCGGATGCAAAAGAGCGCGAAACGGTCGATAAAAGTGCCGTGACACCAGCGCAAAAACCACCTGTGCCGGTGCGCCCTGCCCTATCGGGTGATGTGGCCGCGCTGCCTGCCGGTGACCCGCTGCCGAACACGCCCTCGGAAGCTGAAACGCTGTTCGAGGATATCAAAAAAGCACTGCGTGAAGAAACGCTCGCGTACCGTCAGGCGGTTGCCAAACTTGCCGCCGTCACGGGGGATGAGCTTCAGGATGCCTGGTTCAGTGCCCAGCTTGCGCTCACGCGCCTCAGCCGCACAGCCTCGCGCCTTGATCCGCTGCTGGAGATGGACCTGCCGAACATCCATGACGATGTGGCATCGGAATCAGAAATCATCGAACGATTCGTGGTGGGTGAACGCCAACGTCTGACGGACAGCGAACCAAAGTAATTACTGCGCCGCGCTGATCGCCTTCGCAACTGCGCGCTCAAGCGCGTCTGCCGCAAAACCACCCAGCACTGTCAAACAGCGTGGGAGCTCATCCGTGGGCTCCCTCTCGCCTGTCGACAATGCAAATACGGTGTCGCCATCAAAAGGTGTGTGCAGCGGCTTGATGGCACGTGCGAGGCCATCATGCGCCATGGTCGCCAAACGCTCACACGCAGCTTTACCGAGCGCCACATTGGTCGCAATCACTGCAAGGGTCGTGTTGGTGCCAACAAAGCCCACCTTGGGCATATCAAGCGTGCCGGGCGTGAAACCGGCCGCGCCGTCCGCACTACCGAAGGAATTGACCACCACAAGCGCCGCGACGATGCTGCCATCCTCAAGCTGATAGCTTGCGCTACCCACACCACCCTGCACGCCACCCGCCCGCGCGCCATAGCCTGCGCCCACACGGCCTTGGACCATCTCGCGGGAGAGCGCCTCAACCGCCTTGATGCCAAGCGCGCGGTAAGGCGGTTCCATGCCCCAGTCCTTATTGCCACCGTTCTTGAGGTCAAAGAGAATCGCGCCCGGCACCACAGGCACCGGCATTGGCCCTACCGGCAAACCGATACCACGCGCCGACAGCGCAGCCGCAACGCCGTCCGCCGCCGCAAGGCCAAAAACAGACCCGCCCGACAGCACGATGGCGTGGGCTTTTTCAACAAGGCAGGTTGGGTTGAGGGCGTCGGTCTCGCGCGTGCCAGGGCCACCGCCGCGCACATCGACGCCCATGGCAGCGGGTGCATCTGGCACAATGACCGTAACGCCGGTGTTTCCCTCCGCGTCATGCACCTGCCCGACCTTGATAGCCCCCACATCGGTGAGCGAATCGCTGGGGCCGGGCTTGGCGGTGATGCGCATGCGCCTTAGTCCTCGGCTTCTTCGCCGGGGATGCAGAAGGCGAAGGTGGTGCCTTCAGGCCCGGTATCTTCAAGCCCGATCTGACCACCATGGGCCAGCACAATATCCCGCGCGGTGGCAAGGCCAAGGCCGGTACCGCCTGCCCGCGCGCTTGAGAAAGCCTTGAACAGGCTTGGGCGCACATGCTCAGGAATGCCGGGGCCGCCGTCGCGCACGCGCACATGCACCGTGCCGTCATCGTCCGCCATCGCGTTCACTTCAATGCGGCCACTTGGCCCCTGCACTTCATGCGCGTTACGGCACAGATTCAGCAGCACGCGGTGAAGCTGTTCCGGGTCTGCATATATGCGCAGGTCTTCCGCCACACCAAACTCGAAGGTGAAATTCTCATCGTCCATCAGGCCAAGCGACATCGCCACATCACGCACAACGTCCGCGAGGGAGACCCAGCGTTTCTCCGGCAGCGGGTCATCGGCCTTGCCGTGGCGCATGGTGCTTTCACACAGCGCCACCGCCCGGCTGACCGCGCTCACGAGACGGCGCGACACCTTCTGCACACCGGGGTGATCCACCCGTTGCAGCGCATCTGACGCCAGTTGCGCGGTCGCGAGGATGTTCCTCAGGTCATGGTTGATCTTGGCCACCGCCTCGCCGAGGGCGGCAAGATGGGATTTCTGCTTCAGGTTCTGGCGGAACTCATCCTGCATGCGCACAAGTTCCCGTTCAATAAGGCCGATCTCGTCAGGCCTGCGCGATTCGCGGGAGCGTTTCGGCACTGCCTCCGGCTTGCGGCGGAAGGCAACGATTCGGTCCTTGACCCGGCGCATGGGGCGCACCAGCAACCAGTGCAGTGCGAGGTAAACGAGAATGCCGGTAAAAAGCGATGTGAGAATCGCCAGCACCAGCACATTATTGGAATAGTTGGCGAGCGCGCGGTATAGCCCCGCCTCGTCCATCGTCACCTCAAGCAGGCGCGTGCCGGGCAGCATGGGATCGCCGATGACGCGGATCACCCGGTTGCCGCCATTCTCCAGCGTATCGAAAGCATCCATGATCAGCATACCGAGGGACGGGTTGCGCAGATCAAAGGTGGCGTTCACTTCGTCCGGCATCACGTCGAAGCCGAGCACAAGGCTCTTGTCCTCACGCCGCACGATGATGGCGATAACGCCCGATTGGCTGAGAAGCCGCTGCTCAAGCGCGGGGCTCACCATGTTGCCGGGCGCTTCTTCAAGCGCCAGCACCGCGATCTGGGCGTTCTCAAGCCGTGTCTCTATATAGTCCTGCCGGAATGTCGCGATCGACGGCAAATAGACGACCACCGACACCCCCATCACGAAGATAAAGGTGAGAATCAGCAGGCGCGACCTGAGACTGGATGTAAACGGTCTGTAATGCTCGGGCATAAAAAGTCTTGAATCCCATCCCGTAGGGAATTGCAAGTAAACTAAGGCGCACCCCGCGAATCGGCACGCGAATGATCAAACTATATGGGCTGACGCCCTCCCCATTCCTCAATTTGGCAACAAATTCGGCGTCTACAACCAAAATTTCGCGAAAAGGGGACGAAATTATGTTAAGAGGGGCCCCCATGCGCTGTTGACTTGGGTCCGACCTGCGGTTATACAGCGCGCTCGAAATTTGGACGCCGGGCCAGACAGATGACTATTGGGCTAGGCGATAAGCTGGAGTAAGACAAGTGAAACGGACCTATCAACCGAGTGTGCTCGTTCGCAAACGTCGTCACGGTTTCCGTGCACGTATGGCGACTGTTGGTGGCCGCAAAGTGCTTAACGCACGTCGCGCCCGTGGCCGCAAACGCCTTTCGGCGTAAAGGTCTCTTGGGGGCGTTCTGCGCACCCAACCACACACGATGAAATGCCGACCGAGAGATATCCGGTCGGCTTTCGTTGTTTTTGGGCCCCTGCACGAACGCACGCCTGACCGGGAGATACAGGCACATCATGACGAAGCTTGAGCGCGTCAAGAAACGACCTGAATATCTGTCCATTGCCGCCACAGGGCGCAAATGGGTAACCCCTTCCTTCATCCTGCAAGCCAGTGTTGGCGAATCAGACAGCCCACCACGCGCCGGTTTCACCGTATCGAAGAAAGTTGGCAAAGCAGTTGAACGCAACCGCGCGCGCCGCCGCCTCAAGGAAGCCGCGCGGCTGACGCTGGACGGACATGGCAGCCGTGGCTGGGCCTATGTCTTTATCGGGCGGCAGGCCGCCATTTCCTACGATTTCGAGAAAATGCAGGCTGATATGCGCTGGGCCCTTGCAAAACTGGCATCAGGGGCCGATTTATCGTCAGGCAACCGGCCGCGCGGGGACGCGCCGCGCAAACACAGGACGAGAGGGAATTGATGGCTGAGCGCAAGACAGACAAGCCTGTGCGCACGCCCAAGAAAACCTCCCCCCTCGGGTGGCTGTTCCTCGGCATTATCAAGTTTTATCAACTATTTATCTCGCCGCTTCTGGGGCCGAACTGCCGGTTCCAGCCAACCTGCAGCGCCTATGCGGTTGAAGCCATTCGCACGCACGGCGCGCTCCGTGGCGGCTACCTGTCAATTCGCCGCATCCTCAAATGCCATCCTTGGGGTGGATTTGGATACGATCCTGTGCCACAAAGCGCACGCGATTCTGCGGAAGTCAGCGCCCATGGGCCTGACTGCTGCGGAAAGAAGAAAAAGAGTGAAGCAGCCAAGAGCGGGCTGCCACATGATGAGGGTATGACATCTCATGGGTGATACGAAAAATTTTGTGCTGTTTGCCGTGCTGTCGCTGGCGATCCTTCTTGGATACCAGACATTCTATGCCGGTCCGAAAATGGAAGCTGCGCGCATGGAAGCGGCAGAGGCCCGCACAGAACAGGCAACCGAAGAAGCGCTTGCCCCGCGCGAGATTGCCCCTGAGGACGCAACCACCGCTGAAGTGGTTGAGCATGAAACCGTGCTTGAAGACGCTGGCAGCGTGCGGATCGTAACGCCCGAGCTTGAGGGTTCGCTCTCGCTCCGCGGTGCACGCTTCGATGACCTCCAACTGGTGAAACACAAGGTGACGATGGCGGACGATTCGCCGAATGTGCGCCTGCTGTCGCCGGCTGGCACGCCGGACGCTTACTACGCGCGCTTCGGTTGGTCCGCATCAGGCCAGAACCCTGATTCTGTACCGACCGACAAGAGCATCTGGTCCGCGGACGGTGACACGCTTACGCCGTCGAACCCGGTGACGCTTTCCTGGGAGAACGGCGAAGGCCTGCGATTCCTGATGAAGATTGAGGTGGACAAGGAGTTCATGTTCACCATCACGCAGAGCGTTGAGAACACCACCGATTCTACCCTTCAGATGGCGCCGTATGGCCTCATCAGCCGTCACGGCAAGCCGAAGACCGCAGGGCTTTATATCCTGCACGAGGGCCCGCTTGGCGTATTCAACGGCACACTCGAAGAGAAGAAATACGACGATCTCGAAGACGACGGTAATTTTGAAGTCAGCTCCACCGGTGGCTGGATGGGCATCACAGACAAATACTGGATGACCACGCTGATCCCGGCACAGGATGCTGAACTGTCGCGCGCCCGTTTTGTGCGCCGTGCACCGAAGGGTGGCGAAGAGAGCTACCGTGTCGACTATGTTGAAAACTGGCAGACGCTCGCGGCCGGTGGCTCGCTTGAGAACACGACCCGTTTTTACGCTGGCGCCAAGATTGTTGGCACCATCGACGACTACCAGCAGAAATATGACATCGCGCTGTTTGACCGCACCATCGACTGGGGTTGGTTCTACTGGCTTACGCGCCCGATCTTCAAAGGCCTGCACTATCTCTTCAACCTGACCGGCAACTATGGCGTTGCAATCCTGTTGATGACCGTGATCCTGAAGCTTGTGCTGTTCCCGCTCGCGAACAAATCCTATGTGTCCATGAGCCACATGAAAAAAGCGCAGCCGAAGATCAAGAAACTGCAAGAGCGCTACAAGGAAGACCGCCAGAAGCTTCAGCAGGAGATGATGGCGCTTTACAAGAAAGAGAAGATCAACCCGATGGCGGGCTGTCTGCCGATCCTCATCCAGATCCCGATCTTCTTCGCGCTTTATAAAGTGCTGTATGTCACCATCGAGATGCGCCACCAGCCCTTCTTCGGCTGGATCAAGGACCTCTCTGCACCCGACCCGCTGACACCGGTCAACGCCTTTGGCCTTATTCCGTGGGACCCTCCTGCCTTCATGGCTATCGGCATCCTGCCGATCCTGATGGGCCTTTCCATGTGGCTGCAGCAGAAGCTTAATCCGCAGTCTGCCGCGATGGACCCGACCCAGCAGAAGATCATGAGCTTCCTGCCGCTCATCTTCACCTTCATTATGGCGCCGTTCAGCGCCGGCCTCGTGCTGTACTGGACGTGGAACAACATCCTGTCGATCGGCCAGCAATGGGTGATCATGCGCCGTGAAGACGCGCGCACGGACGACAGCAGCAAGGCGAAGGCGTAAGGCAAGCATGGAAGAAGAACGCTTCACCCAGGCTGATATGGAACGTGGCCGGCTCTTGTTTGCCGGCCCCGTTGAGTTTGTCATGGGTGCGGTGTCGCTTGACACCTTGCCCGGCACCGGCCTGCCGGAGATTGCTTTTGCCGGGCGCTCCAACGTAGGCAAATCAAGCCTTGTGAACGCACTGACAGGCCGCAAGACCTTGGCGCGCACATCAAACACGCCAGGTCGCACGCAGGAACTGAACTATTTCACGCTCGGTCAGGAAATGGACCAGCCTGCTTATATGGTTGACCTGCCCGGATACGGCTATGCCAAAATCGAACGTAAGAAGGTCCACGCCTGGACCCGTCTGGTGAAAGACTATCTGCGCGGTCGCCCGAACCTTCGCCGTGTGATGCTGCTGATCGACAGCCGCCACGGGCTGAAGGAAAACGACCGTGAGATCATGAAGATGCTCGATGAGGCAGCGGTCAACTATCAGATCGTGCTTACCAAGCTCGACAAACTCAAGGTCGCCGACCGCGAGAAGATGCTGAAAAAAACGCAGGAAGACGCGAAGAAGTTTATCGCCTGCTTCCCCATCGTCCTCGCCACTTCAAGCGAGAAGGGCTGGGGCATCCCTGAACTGCGCGCCGAACTTTGCCAGACCATGGCGTTCTGATACCGATGGCAGGACATGCCTTCAACATCCTTGAACTCAAGCTTTCGGGCGATAGCGAGCCCTATGGACCAGTTTTTGATATTTTCGTCGACGGCGAAAACCTGCTGGACCGCATCAAGCGGCACGAAAGGCAGTACACCGACAGCATAGCCGGGGCCTATGCGCCCTACCTCGGGCCCGAGGGCGCACGTTCGCTCCTGGACCCAAAGGCCTTTGTGACCCCCTATGCTTGCGACTGCGGGGAGCCCGAATGCTGGCTCCTGCATTTCAGTGTTACCGAAGAGGGCGACACCGTACGCTGGTCAAACTGGCAAAACCCCTACCGCAACAATCCTGAGCGCGCCGCCGAAGGGGTGGACTGGCGCTATGGCGACATGCCTGTGCTGGTGTTTGATCGAGAGGCCTACCGCACCACGATCGAAGCTGCGGTTTCTAAGCTCGACCAGCACCAGAGTAAATAATTTCCGGGCCGATGTCGAAATCGGCACCCGCTCAGCCGTCGCTAGGGGTATAACGGGCAAAAGGGCATGACGCCCGCCGCCCAACCCCGGAGACGACACCATGGCTCAGTTCATGTTGCTACTGCACGACCGCCTCGATGGTTTTGCTGACCTTTCCCATGACCAGATGATGGACATCATCAAGGAATACACCGCCTGGACCGAGAAGATGATTGCCGAGGGCCGTTTCCTCGGCGGTGAGAAACTGAAGGACGAACCCGGCCGCAACCTGACGACAGGGGCGGGCGGTGTGGAAGTGCACGCCGGCCCGTTCACCGAACCCAATGAGATGATCGGCGGCTACATGACGATTGAAGCGGCAGATTATGACGAGGCGGTCGAGATCGCCAAGACCTGCCCGCATGTCAAATATGGCCGTATCGAGCTACGCGAGATCGACCAGATATAAGAATGGCAGCCGGGCACGACACCGAAGCGAGACGAGAACTGGACCGGCTGTTCCGCCGCGAGGCGGGGCGGCTGGTCGCTACACTTGTGAAGCGGCTTGGCCCCCACCACCTGAGCCTTGCCGAAGATACCGCTCAGGAGGCGCTGACTGCAGCCGCCCGCACTTGGCCTTATGATGGCCTGCCGGAGAACCCGGCAGCGTGGCTACAGGCCACCGCTTACCGCAAAGCCATCGATGAACTGCGCCATATCAAGGTGGCGCAAACAGCCTTACCCGAGCTTGAACGCGCGGCACAAGATACCCGTCCTATTGGGCAGAGCGCGACGGACAGCGAGCTTGAGCTGCTGTTCCTCTGCTGCCAGCCAAATATGGCCGAGATGGACCGCGTCGCCCTTACCCTGAACATCGCCTTTGGCTTTAGCGCACGCGAAATTGCGCAGCTATTTTATGCCACACCCGCCGCCATGTCGGCCCGGCTGACCCGCGCGAAAGAGCGGGCTGCCAGTGTTGGCTTAAGCACCGGTACCCCGCTTGGGCAGGAAGCCGGTGAGCGCATGCCAACGGTGCTGAAGGTCATATACCTCGCTTTCAGCCTTGGTTATCGCCCCGGGCCCGGACCTGTGGCGGTGCGGGAAGATATCGCCCTTGAGGCGCTGCGGCTCGCACAGTCGCTCGCGCTAGGGCCATGGCGCACCGACGGCACCTGCCATGCCCTCGCCGCCCTTCTCAGCTTTCAGGCCTCGCGCCTTGCAACCCGGCGGGATGATGCCGGGCACTTCACGCCGCTGGCGCAACAGGACCGCACGCGCTGGGACAAGGACTTGATTGCGCAAGGTTTTGTGCATCTGAGCCGTGCACGGCAGACCGCACAACTGGGCCGGTACCATATCGAAGCGGGCATCGCTGCGGCGCATGTGGCAGGGCCCAGCGTTCAGGCCACCGACTGGGCCCAGATTATTGCGCTTTATGAAACCCTTGAGGTCATGACGGGCTCTGCCATTGTCACGCTCAACAAGGCGGCGGCCATCGCGGCAGCAGGCCGTGCCGCTGACGCGCTCAACATACTCGATGAGCTTGCAGACCACCCCTCGATGCGCGGCAATATCCACTATCACACCGCGCGGGCGGATGTGCTGAGCACGCTCGGACGCCAGCAAGACGCCAAAGCCGCATTTAAGAAAGCGCGCTTCCTGCCGGGCAGCGACAGCGACCTTGCTTATCTGGATGGGCGACTTGCGGCGCTCGACTGACGTCAGCTGAACGCAGTGATGGTTTCGGCTGATACGCTCTTAAGTTCCACCAACAAGCCATCAACCTCTGTCTGTTGGCTCGCTTTGGCGGCCTGCTCAATCGCGTAACAGGTTTCACCAAGCCGCATGGCACCGAAGCTGCGCGCCGCGCTTTTCAGCGCGTGGGCCTGGATTTCCACTTGTTCAAGCTCACCTTTAGCGGCGAGATCCTCAAGCGCATCACGGGTGCGGGTGATCTCGTTCTTGAGCGAGCTGATCAGGAAAGCCGCCGATTCTTCACCGACGTCAGCGGTCAGCCTGTCGAGGACAGGTTTATCGAGAATTGGCATATGACCCCCCATTATACTCTCCGTACTTGCACTCGGGCCGGCCTGCCATGAGCAGGCAAGCGACACTTTTTACGTTACTCGGCCGCGACCGGTTTGCTGAGGCGGTAAACACCCTTCAGGCCGCTTGGCGAAACTGGCTTGCGCTTGCGCAGGAACGACAGTTCCCCCGCATGATAAAGCTCTATCGCTTCCGCACGGATTCGCGGCAGGTATTTGCGCCAGTCCTCACCCTCTCCAGCAAGGGCCTGGGCAATATCTCGTGGCGCGACACTCTTCTCGTCTGCGATCTGCCTGACGATCTCGTCCCGCACTGCCTGATCCACCGGTTTCACTGTATTTCCCCTCGTATTTCGCTCATTTCAGCGCTTTTTTCCTTTCCCCCAAATGCCTGCCGGGCTAGTGTCGCGGCAATGCTTAAACAAGGGGTCTTCCATGCAAAAAGCACTGAAATTCGCAGCCGTTGCCGCAATTCTCGGCCTTGCTGCCTGCAGTAACGATAGCAGCGAAAAAGATAAAACAGAAGACGCCAAAGACGGCGTAACCGAAACCCTAGACGAGAAAGTAACCGATACAATGACCGATCAAGCCGCGTTCAAGGCTGAAAACCTCGCCTACCTCGAAGAAAACAAGAAAAAAGAAGGCGTTCAAGTCACCGCGTCCGGCCTCCAGTACCGTGTTCTGGAACAGGGTGACGGCAAAAGCCCGACCGCAAACGACTTCGTTACCGTGCACTATGCCGGTCAACTGATCGACGGTAGCGAGTTTGATTCCAGCTACAAGCGCGGTGAACCGGCAACTTTCCCTGCTGGCCGCCTGATCCCGGGCTGGACTGAAGCGCTGCAGATGATGAAAGTTGGCGACAAGTGGGAACTGGTGATCCCGTCTGACATCGCTTATGGCGAAAACGGCGCGGGCGGCGTGATCCCGGGCGACGCGACTCTCGTATTCACCGTTGAGCTTCTGGGCGTGATGACGCTTGAGGAAGCCCAAGCCGAAGCTGAAAAGCAGGCGCAGGCTTTCAAGATCCAACAGCTCGCGTATCTCGAAGAAAATGCGAAGCAGGACGGCGTGGTTGAGACCGAAAGCGGCCTCCAGTACCGTGTGATCGAAGAAGGCACGGGCGCGCAGCCGGGCGGCGAATCGAATGTCACCGTTCACTATGCTGGCAAGCTGATCGACGGCACCGAGTTTGATTCGTCCTACCGTCGTGGCACCCCGGCAAGTTTCCCGCTGAACGGCGTGATCAAAGGCTGGACCGAAGGTGTTCAGTTGATGAAAGAAGGCGCGAAGTACGAATTCTTCATTCCTTACCACCTCGCTTACGGTGAACGCGGCTCGCGCTCGATCCCGCCGTATGCAACGCTGGTATTCACCGTTGAGCTGATTTCGGTAGACGACTAACCGAAGTAGCAAAGCACGCCGTAACAGCGCTCAAGCACATGCTGGAAAAAGAAGTAAAACGCGACATCCAGCGCCGCCAGCCCAAGGAAAACGGGCAAGGCAATGTATTTGAGCACCACAAGAGCGGCACCAAAAGTCAGACGGGGCGGCGCAATGCGCTGCCCTTTCACATTTCCGGCTATATTTTGTCGTTGTATCATGCCGCAATGATAGCGGGAGCACGAGTTTATGCCTAGCACCTTTGATATTGAGAGAGGTGAAATCAACCCAAGTCTTTGGCAAGCCTTGCCAGAAACCCAGGCAGTGCCACTGCAGCAGCACTGGGGCTATGGGCATGCGCTCAAGGCCATTGGCGTGCCAGTTGAGGTGTGGCAGGCATCGCGTGACGGTGCGCTCAAAGCCTTTGGCATCGTAGCGAAACGCAAATTCGCAGGCCTTATCGAAGTCGCCAGCATGATGCGCGGCCCCTTGTGGGTCACAGCACCTGACGAGGGCGACGCGAGCACAATGGCAGCCGCCTTCAAGTCGCAAGCCCGGCCATGGCGCTGGCGTTTCCTCGCGCAGCAGCCTGAGATGGAAGCATCCGATGAGGCATCACAAGCGCTCAAACGTGCAGGGCTCCGGCAAATCATGACCGGCTATTCCACGCCGTGGCTTGACCTGAGCGTGGACGCAGCACACCTGCGCTCTAACCTCGACAGCAAATGGCGCAACCAGCTGAACCGCGCGGCTGACGCACACCTCAGCATCAGCGTGAGTGGCCGCAAGCCACACCAGTATGCATGGCTGCTTGAGAAAGAGGCCGAGCAGCGCAAGGGCCGCGGTTACCACGGCGTGCCGCTTGGCCTTGTGCCGCTCTATACAGATGCGCTTGAAGAAAATGGTGGCGAGCAGGCTGTACTTGCTGTCAGCGCGCTATCGGGTAAACGCAAGATTGCGGGCGCACTGTTCCTGCTGCACGGCAACAGCGCCACTTATCATATCGGCTGGGCCAGTGAGGAAGCACGCGCGGTCCACGCTCAGAACCGGGTGATTTTTGAGGGTATGCTCGCACTCAAGGAACACGGCATCCGCTTCCTTGACCTTGGTGGCGTTGACACAACGGCATCCGGTGCTGGCATCGCCCGGTTCAAACTGGGCACAGGAGCAAAGGTGAAAACCCTTGTTGGCACCTACGTTTGATCATCTGGGTTTTCGGATACTGAGCCCGAGCCTTCGCTCTCCTTCTCGATAAATTCCTGATCCGCTTTCTCGTGAAACTCGATCTCGATTTCGCGCGTCGAGAACCGGTATGCGGTGTATGCGAAAATAAGGAGGGCGAGGATAAGCGCGCCGATGGCGACCATCCAGGGCAGCTTGTTTGGCACGGATGGGGCGATTTTGGGCGAATCCGCATAGTCCGCGATCGGTGCGATCAGCGCATAGCCCCGGCGCGGGACAGTCTTGATGAACCGGGGCGCTTTTGGATCGTCCCCCAGTATCTGACGTAGCTTGGAGATAGCCTGTGTCAGCACATCGTCTGCTGCATGTGGCAGGGTCGACACGGCGGCGAGCAGGACATCGCGGGCAACCGGCTCTCCGCCAGCGGCGCATAGTTCTTCAAGCAGGCGGGCGAGGCGAGGCTCCAACAGCTTTACGTCACCCTGCACTGTCACCTGGTTCCCCGCCGGGTCGAAAATGATGTCCCCAATCAGTTTTTTCACGCGCTCCGCAACCTTCCGCAATGTTTCCCAACATTTCTCAACCTTCCCGCAACAGGTGTCATGCTGCATCTGGGAAGCGACAGACACAAAAGTGGGCGGGATTTGACAGCCTGTCAAACCTGTTTACCCAAAGACCAAAGAGGATAAAGACATGCGACTGAAACTGTTATTGGTGGCTGTGATGGCATTCATGAGCCCCGCCGCACACAGCAGCGATCAAAGCTGGACCGACAAGGCAGCCCTCGACACCTTCCTGGAGGACGCCGCAGCCAAAGGGTTTGTCGGCGTGGTGGGTGTATCGGGGCCGGACGGCACCATCTACGCCCGCGCTTTTGGTGACGCGGTTGCGGGCAAGGCTCCATATACGTTGGACACGGTGGTGGATATCGCCTCCATCAGCAAACAGTTCACTGGTGCCGCTATCATGAAACTGCATGAGGCTGGCAAGGTAGACCTTCAGGCTCCCATCAGCCGTTATCTGGAAGATGTACCGGCTGACAAGGCTGCCATCACCGTGCACCAACTGCTGACCCATACGGCGGGCATGCCGGATGTCATCGGCCCCGATGAAGAAGCGATCACCAAAGAGGCTTACCTCGCCCGCGCCTATGCAGCCCCGCTCCTGTTCAGCCCCGGCACGCGATACGAATATTCGAACGTGGGATATAGCCTTCTGGCCGTGATCATTGAGGCCACCTCGGGTCTGGCGTACGAGACATATCTCTATGAGAACCTATGGAAACCCGCTGGCATGGAACAGACTGGCTACTACCGGCCAGACTATAGCGGCCGCACCTTCCCCCGCGTAGCAGAGGGTGTGGACGGTCTCTTTGGTTCAGATGAGCTCTATGCGCGCACCGCGGGCAATACGTGGCACCTTTATGGGAATGGCGGTGTGCTCTCGACCTTGGAGGACATGCTGCGCTGGCACCGCGCCCTTCTTGGGGACGAAATCCTGAGTGCACAGTCCAAGGCGCTGATGTTCACACCGCACGTGCCGGAAGATGATGAGGGTGTGTACCACTACGGTTACGGCTGGTCAGTGGTGCCGGACTTTGGCGGCAGAAAACTGGTCTGGCATAATGGTGGCGGCTATTTCACCCGCGCAGACTTCTGGCGATTCCCTGAGGATGGCACCGCCTTTTTCCTCGCGACCCACACAGATGATGTGCCCGCGTACAAGATCGCAGATGGGCTTTCGCAAATCATGCTCGGTCGCACGCCGAAGCCTGTGACACCGTAAGCCCAAGGCATCCTTCAAAAACGTGGTGGCCCACGGTGCTCTTGCGCCGCGGGCCTTCATGTCTGCACAAAAGATTCTGCACCGTCCTTGAAGATTTGGGTTGGCTTTCCAAATTGTGATATTATAACTGAACATCTTATGTAACAGAGTGAGACCGTTTTGGACTGGGCACTGGTATTATCTGTCGTGGTACTTTTGGCCGCGCCGCTTTTGGCGCGACTGTCGGCGCGTGCGCCGCATGTCAAAAGCGCGCTTGATGGTTTTGTGCTCATTACGGTCCTTGGCCTTATCACCCTTACCCTGCTGCCCGAGGCATTGGC
Source organism: Kordiimonas gwangyangensis DSM 19435 = JCM 12864 (assembly GCF_000375545.1). Taxonomy (GTDB): domain Bacteria; phylum Pseudomonadota; class Alphaproteobacteria; order Sphingomonadales; family Kordiimonadaceae; genus Kordiimonas; species Kordiimonas gwangyangensis. Next base: position 335,183 of record NZ_AQXF01000004.1, on the reverse strand, counting down.
TCATGGTGGCGGCTGGGCGCTGATGGTGGCCGCCCTCGGTTTCTCCCTGCCCTGGATTACCGAGTTTCTGTTCCACCGCGCTGAAGAGATGACCCACCGCGTCGTGCTGCTCGTCGCGGCCCTCGCGCTTGTTGTGCATGCGGCGTCTGACGGGGCGATCCTCGCCTTCGCGAACGAAAGCGAGACAGGTGATTTTGTCGCGACTGGCATTCTACTGCACCGCATCGGCGTGGCGATTGCCGTGTGGTGGCTGCTGCGGCCTGTCCTGTCCACAACGGGTGGCCTTCTGGTGCTTGCGGGCCTTGGTGCCATGACCATCGTTGGCTACCTGCTCGCGCTCTTTGCCGGCGAATGGTACAACATCCCGCTGGTGGGCTACTGGCAGGCCTTTGCCGCAGGCTCGCTCCTTCATGTGGTATTGCATCCGCTTGAGGAACATAACGCCGCGCCAAGTGGCCAGACCATCATGGCACACCGGGTGGGCACGGCCCTTGGCCTTGTGTTTGTGCTGTCGCTGATCACCGCACACTATCTGCACCACACGCCCGGCCCGCTCGGTGACATGCCCATCCACGGCATGCACCACGCTGTGGAACTGCTGAGCGCCGTTGGCCGGCTTGTGGCGCCTATCCTCCTGCTCGTGCTGCTCGTAAGCGCGGTGCTGCCACAGGTATACGGCAAAGGCCTCGCTGCTTCATACGGCTTGGTCAAACGCGTGACACCATGGACCGTGCTGTTCTGGCTGGTGACCGCGGTATTTGTTGAGCTGAGCCCCTATGCGCTGCCGAGCCCATCGGGCGGCTTCATCCTCTTCGCCATCTGGCTTGGCGCGGCGGCGCTGGTGCTTGTGCACATGGGTGCGCGCGCCTTCTTCACCACGCTGATGCCGCGTTACCGCACCCACAAACATAGCCACGGCCACAGCCACTAGCCCTCAAAGCCGGCGAAACCGCCGCACCCTCAAGGTTTTCCTTGCCCAAAGGGCGGAAGCGCGTTAGCCATTCGCCCGGAAACAGGAAAGATACCTTCCATGCGATTTGACGGACGTATCGTGCTGGTCACTGGCGGCACATCGGGTTTTGGCGAAGCGATCGTGAAAGCGTTCGCCCGCGAAGGCGCGACCGTGCATTTTTGCGGCCTCATCGACGCGGAAGGGGAGCGTGTGGTTGCGGACGTCACAGCCGCAGGCGGCAAGGCCCATTACCGACACGCGGATGTGCGCAAAGAGGCCGATGTCAAAGCCTTCGTTGATGCGACAGCGGAGGCGAGTGGCAGCCTTGACATTGCCGTGAATAACGCCGGTATCAGCCACAAGGCTGCCCGCTTCGCGGACCAGGACATGGACATGGTCGAAGATGTGTGGCGCACCAATGTGATGGGCATCTGGTATGCCATGCGGCACGAGATCCCGGTGATGCTCAAATCCGGTGGCGGTGCGATTATCAACACCGCCTCGATCCTCTCCAAATCCGGCGCGGAATGGATGGCGGCTTACGGCACCAGCAAACACGCGGTGATCGGCCTCACGAAAAGCGCAGCGCTTGACTATGCTGACCACGGTATTCGCATCAACGCGGTATCGCCGGGGCCCATGTTGACCCCGATGTTTGACCGCGCACTCGCTGACATTGGCGGCGACATGAGCAAATTCGCCGGTGGCCTACCGAAAGGTGGCCCGGCAAACCCAGCGGATGTGGCGCGCACTGTGCTCTATCTCGCCAGCGAAGAAGCGGGCTATATGAACGGCGCCAATGTGGTGGTGGACGGTGGTACATCGTCCGGCCAGCACGGCTAAAACCAGACGAAGCCTTGAAAAACAAGGCTCAGACCGACAGATAACAGGATAGCGCCCATATGGCGCCCTTCAGGAGTGCCCACGACATGAAACTGGTAACCGACTGGTTCCGCAGGACCTTTTCAGACCCGCAGATGGTTCTGCTTGTCATGGTGCTTGTGATCGCCTTTATCGGCATTACCTTTTTTGGTCAGATGCTGGCACCCGCCATTGCCGCTGTGGTCATCACCTTCCTGCTGGATGGCCCGGTGAACTGGCTCAAACGGCGCGGCATGCACCATCTTGTAGCGGTGATCACAGTCTATATCCTCTTCATCACCGTGGCACTCATTACGCTTTTTGCCGTGGTACCGCCGCTTGTGCGCCAGGTGACACAGTTCATCAATGACGCGCCCGCCATGGTCAGCTCGCTTCAGGATGCGCTCCTTGACCTTCAGGCACGGTTCCCGAGCCTGATCTCGAAAGCGCAGGCGGAAACGTGGCTCGCGAACATGGGTAACGAGGTGGCCAATGTTGGCCCACGCCTGCTGCAGTATTCTCTGACGGGCCTCACGGGTGCTGCGGCCTTTGTGGTCTATCTGGTGCTGGTGCCGGTGATGGTGTTCTTCTTCCTCAAGGACAAACAACAGATCATGGGCTGGTTTGGCCGCTTTTTCCCGAGCGACAAACCACTGCTTGAGCAGGTATGGCGCGAAATTCTGGACCGCGCGGGCGACTATGCCCGCGGCAAGGTCTATGAAATCCTGATCGTCGGCATCGCGGCTTTTGTGGTCTACCAGTATCTTACACTGCCCTACGCCACCCTGCTCGCGGTTGCCACCGGCCTCAGTGTCATCATCCCCTATTTCGGCGCGGCTGCGGTTACGTTCCCTGTCGCGCTTGTGGCCTATTTCCATTGGGGCTTCGGGCATGAAATGGCCGTTGCGGTGATTGCCTACCTTGTGCTGCAGGCGCTGGACGGCAACGTTCTTGTGCCGCTCCTGTTCTCGGAGGCGGTGAACCTGCACCCGAACGCCATCATCATCGCGATCCTGATTTTTGGTGGCATCTGGGGTTTCTGGGGCGTGTTTTTCGCCATCCCGCTCGCGACCGTGGCGAACGCTGTTCTGCGCGGCTGGCGTGACCGCACATTGGTCACCACCGGCAGCAAAACACCTGCCGCCTGAGGTGGCATTTAGATAAAATTCTTTCCTTCGGGCGCTATTTCTGCCTAAATATGCGGGACTTAGAGGAAGGACAGGCAAGGCCAACGTATGATTCTTGAATCACGTAGCATCATTTTTTCGGATGAAGAACTGGTCCTCGCGATGCGGCCCGTTCTGGAGAGCAGAGGCTCATCATCAAACCTCCCGATCAAGAATGTGGTGTCGGAACTCGATAACGAAGGTGAGGTCACCGTGCGCTTCATCCTGTCGGACGGTTCGGACCCGGTGTTCTTCAACAGCCGGGAAGTGGGGGCCGCCGTTCTCAACCACTGTATCGACCAGGGCATTCCGCTGCCGCGCGGGTCCTATAAGGAACTGGCGATCCGCGGTTCGCACATTGCGCTCATTGTGCGGCTTGAAAGTGGCTCTGTGCACTCAAGCATTGATGAGGACGAGGAATAAACCCTCGCCCTCCTTGTTCAGCTAAAATCTATTCCGGCAGGAACTCGGGCACCGAAAGGTAGCGCTCACCCGTGTCGTAGCAGAAGCCCAGTACCCGTGCGCCTTTCGGCAGGTCTTTGACTTTGGCAGCGATGGCGGCAAGCGTGGCACCGGATGAGATACCCACCAGCATGGCTTCCTCACGTGCGGCACGGCGGGCCATTTCCTTGGCGTCCGCCGGGTCCACTTTCAGCACTTCGTCAATCAGGTCCATATCCAGCACATCAGGCAGGAAACCCGCGCCGATACCCTGAATGGGGTGCGGCCCCGGCTCACCGCCGGACATCACGGGCGAAAGCGTCGGCTCCACCGCCGCGACCTTGAAACCGGACCATGCTTTTTTCAGCACATCCGCACAGCCCGTGATGTGGCCACCCGTGCCAACACCCGTGATCATATAATCAAGCCCGTCCGGGAAATCCCTCAGGATCTCCTGCGCGGTTTTCTCGCGGTGCACCTTCAGGTTCGCGGGGTTCTTGAACTGCTGCGGCATCCACGCGCCCTCAGTGTTCTCCACAAGCTCCGTCGCCTTCGCAATCGCGCCTTTCATGCCCAGCTCCTTGGGCGTCAGCGCAAATTCGGCACCATAAGCCAGCATCAGGCGCCTGCGTTCGATAGACATGGATTCCGGCATCACAAGGATGATGCGGTAGCCTTTGACCGCCGCCACCATGGCAAGGCCGATGCCTGTGTTGCCGGATGTCGGCTCAATAATCACACCACCGGGCCTGAGCGAGCCATCTTTCTCGGCCTCTTCAATCATGGAGAGCGCAATACGGTCCTTGATCGAGCCACCGGGGTTTACCCGCTCCTGTTTGATCCAGACTTCATGATCAGGAAACAGGCGCTTCATGCGCACATGTGGTGTGTTGCCGATGGTATCCAGAATGGATTCAGCTTTCATGCTTTCCCCCTTTTCAGGTGTGTTTATGGCGAGCGCCGCGCGTGGGTTTACCCCTGCGCCTTGCGCCGTTCCTTGATGGAGATGATCTCATCCGTGTCGCAGGGGCGAAACATGACGCGGGACCATGCGGGCACAGACCGCGTGATCCAAACGTTACCGCCAATGACCGAATTGTTGCCCACAACGGTTTCACCGCCGAGGATCGTAGCCCCCGCATAGATGACCACATTGTCCTCAATGGTGGGGTGGCGTTTCTTCGAGCGTTGGTCCCGGTCAACACGGAGCGCACCGAGGGTCACCCCCTGATAGAGCTTCACATTGTTGCCGATGATCGCGGTCTCGCCCACCACCACACCGGTGGCGTGGTCGATGAAGAAGGATTTGCCGATGGTGGCACCCGGGTGAATATCCACGCCGGTTTTCTGGTGCGCATATTCCGCAATCATGCGCGGCAGCAACGGCACCTTGCGCTTGTTGAGCGCATGGGCAATGCGATACGCCATGATGGCATAAAAACCGGGATAGCAAAGGATAACCTCCTCAACCGATTCCGCCGCAGGGTCACTATCGAAAATAGCCTGGGCGTCGAGGTAGCAGTCGTCCGCAATCGCGGGCAGGTCCGAGAGGAAACCCTGTACCAGAAGCCGTTCGCAGCCCACATCCTTGCCTTTGCACAGGCGCTCCACCAGCATGAAAAACTCACGCTCCAGAAGCGACAGGCGCGCTTCAAGCGTCAGGTCATCATCTTCCGCAACGGCATAGTGCGGGAACATGACTGCCGCGGTCTTCTTGAGGAGATTGCCGATCTTGGCGAGCGACAAGCCAGACAGGTCACCATACCGCTGATGATGTTCCTGCAGGCGCGCTGCGATATGATCAAGGCTCGTGTCGGTCATCGGATTGCTGCTGTCCATGGCTTGGCCCTCTTCTTCCTGTATAACAGTTTAGGAAGCCGCGAGCCATCTACAAGGGCTGGCGCGGGCGATAAATTCTTCACTTGTTCGCGAGGAAAGCTTGTGTTGGAAGCTGTGAGGCGCCTAGGCGTCGTCTTCCACGATGTGAGAGAGAAGCCCTGCGTAGCGTGTCTCAAGCATCAACTGGTCCGACCGGCGCACCACATCTTCCTCAAGCCGTTCCATGAACGCAGGCTTGTCAAGGCCAGTTTCCAGGGGGCCATGGATCTCATAGACCGCCGTACCCATGCGGTGCCAGAAACCTTTGGTCCAGAAGAGGCCCGTGTTGGTGGAGACGGTGTACACCGGCAGGTTGGTGTCCGCCTGCAGGTAATAAGCGCCGCTCTTGAGCTTGCGGTGATGACCGGGCTTCACCCGCGTGGCTTGCGGGTAGACAATGAGCGGGCGACCGAGCTCGATAATATGTTTGGCCACATCTTCCATGCCCTTGTGCGCGGTGCGGCTTTCGCGATCGATGCGCACAATGCGTGCTTTCTTAAGCGCCTGCCCGATGAACGGGATCAGGAACAACTGCTTTTTCGCCAGCGCCGTCAGGTCGTTCCTGAGCGGGAAGGTCATGATCGGGTCCATGTTGCTCTGGTGCGCGGCGGCAAAAATAAACGCGCCTTCCTTCGGCAGCTTCTCCGTGCCACGATACTCGTGACGGATACCCATCACCCAGCGCGCCAGCCAAAGCGAGCCAACGCAGTAAATATGGATACCCTTCCGAAGTGGCTTATCCGACTTGAACAGGCAGAGCGGCATCAGACCGATGGAGCAGTAAATGAGCGTAAAGGGATAGTAGGTCAGGTTGAACAGGATAGACCGGATACCGTTTATCAGATGGATCATGTTTTGCTCCTGTTCCAAACCAACTGTGCGCATTAGCACTTGCCCGATAAGCCATTGCCATTTTACACAGGTTTAACTCAAGAAAAAAATCCGGTTGCGTGCGGCCGGTATGAGCGGAAAAGGGGTCACCATGGCTGACGACGACAAACGCAGGGACGACCGCCTGCCCGTACTGTGGCATGGCACACTCACGACAGAAGACGATCAGGAGTTTCCCTGCGAGGTGCGCGATGTGAGCCACGCCGGTACCTTGATCACTTGCGATGCGGATGTGGCCATGGGCCAGCACCTGCTGCTTTCGATCGACAATCTGGGCGATTTCGCCAGCGTGGTGAAATGGCAGGGCTCACGCGGGCTTGGCCTCATGATCCTCGCGGGGCCTGACCTTGCGCTCAAGAAATTTGCCGAAGGGGCAGGCCAGGACCTGTCCGAAAGCCCTAAGGACCCGGGTGAAGACCCGCTTGCAGGTTAAAGCAAAAAAAGAGGCGGCCACCCTCGGGTGAACCGCCTTTTCCAGTGAGCAAAACTGCCGAGTGCTATCCTGCTGAGTGCTCGTTAGGCCAAACTATTATTATTCTATATCCCTGAGCCTGCCTTTTAGCGGCGGGTCTTGTTGCGGCGCTGACGGCGCCGACTGTAACTTGCGTCGCGAACACCAAAGTCCGCGTACACGACGATGGCTGGGCTTTGCGGCATCACTTCATTCACGAATACCATTTTTCTTCTCCTCGCTGCCGCACCTCGTTGGGCCGGCTTTTTGTTTGTGCTCGGGTTTTCCCGAATATTTGTTGCTGTCGCTTATGCGTTGGTCATTTTGTTGTTTTCTTGCCCTCATATCAGCAAGGGGTGTGCCAGAAAATAAAATCATTAAATTTCAAATACTTATAATTTTACAGTGAAACAGACATCTATGAACTGTTCATTTCCGAACATGACGTTTGTTCGTTTCTGGACAGTTGTCAGCGCCTTGGCTTCCACCGGGGCTTGCCTTTGTCGCATCGCTCGCGTATCCATAGGGCGAGTCAAATATAAAGATTTCTTTATATTTATAAACCCGAGGAACGACAGACGATGACATACCCACCCAAACCCCACAGGGAACTGGATGCTGCGCGCATCAGCGCCCATATTCGCGCCTACCCTTTCGCCCATATTTTCTCCGGCACCGGCACCGACCAGCGGGTCACTCGCCTGCCTTTCGCCTATGATGGCGACGGTGAAGGCGGGCTGCTGCGCGGCCATATGGACGCCAATAACCCGCAAGCCAATCATCTGGATGGCGGTGAGGTACTGATCGCCTTCTCAGGCCCCAATGCCTATGTGTCGCCAAACTGGCGCAGCGACCGTACCCGTGGTGCCACATGGGACTATACGGCTGTGCATGTGTGGGGCCGCGCACGACTGCGGCAGGAGCGCGCATTCTTCGCCCAGCTGATTAACGACCTCTCCGCCCCGCTTGAGGAACGTTTTGAAGCACTGTCGCCCCACCCACGCTGGTCATTTGCTGACGCGCCCGAGGCATATGTGGACCGGCTGTTCCCGCATCTGCGCGGCTTTGAGGTGGAGATCACCCGCATTGAGGCGATCACGAAAGTGCATCAGGACTTTGCGCCCAAGGATGCCTATCTGGTGGCTGACCATCTGGCAGAAAGCCCGGAGGAAGGCGGGCGGCAGATCGCCGCGCTGATCCGCGAGAAAACAGCGGCACGCCACAACAAGGCCTAGTGCGGCGCGCCTGTGTGAACCAGCCCCGCAATCCGGGCCAGCTTGTCCGGATTGCGGGTGATGAAAATGCGGTTCACCCGCTGCTCCTCGTCAAAAGCGAAGGTCACCACGGTTTCAATCGGGCCATCCATGGTGCTGAATGCGACCGAGCGGCCTGAGTTCAGTTCAATCTCATGAACGCGTGCGTCCACATAGTAGCGTGACAGTGCCTTGCCGATGAAGGAAAGCACCTCGGCGCTGCCTTCAAGCACCCGGTTGATGGAGGTTGCCTTACCGCCTGAATCGACGGCTAGGGTCACATCGGCGGCCAGCAGGTCCACAAGGTTTGCAGTGTCCCCTGTGTCCACCGCATTCAGGAACGCTTGCAATACCTCATCCTGCCGTGATGGCGGTGCCTGTTTGGGCGCTTCGGCCCGGCGCACATTCTCCCGCGCGCGGGAGACCAGCTTGCGGCACGCGGCTTCGCTCACGTCAAGGCTCGCGGCGATATCGGCATAATCGCTTTCAAACACGTCGTGCATGATGAAAGCCGCCCGTTCCTTCGGCGCAAGGCGCTCAAGCACCAGCATGAACGCCATGGTCACACTTTCCGAAAGGGACAATTGCGCTTCGGGGTCATCCAGCATTTCGGTGTGCATGGGCTCCGGCAGCCAGGCACCGACATAGCTGGTGCGCGCATGCCGCGCGGATTTTAGCACATCCACCGCCTTGCGCACACAAACGGTGGTGAGCCAGCCTTTGGGATTATCAATACCACTCTCGTAATGACTGAGCCACGCGATGAGCGTGTCCTGCACCACGTCTTCGGCTTCCGCGACCGAGCCAAGCACCCGGTAAGCCAGCCCCATAAGGCTGGCCCGGTTAGCTTCAAAAATGTCTATGGCCTTGGTATCCAAGATAATGCCCTTAGTGCTGGGAGACCTGAATACGGTTCCACATATTGATCATGGCCACAATGGTGGTCATGGTCGCAATTTCCGCATCGCTGAAATGGCTGCGCAAGTTTGCACGCTGCGCACCATAGTCTGTACGACCCCCACATTCTGTCAGGGCTTCCACATAGGCGAAGGCAGCTTTCTCACGCGCAGTGAAATCGCTCACATGGCGCCACACGATCAAACGGTCCAGCCGTTCATTCGTTTCGCCCACCTTACGGGCTTCTGCTGTGTGCATCTTCACACAAAATGCACAGCCGTTCATCTGGCTCGCGCGCAGGCGCAGGAGGTAATGCAGTTTATAGTCAAAGCCACTGGTGTGGATGATCTCTTCCGCTGCGGTGAGGGCCGCAACGATGTCTTTGGCGTGGCTATAGATATTGACGGGTGCTGTCTGTGACACGGGATTGTCCTTTCTTGTGCGCGGCATAATTGCCGCTTTCAGAAAGGGGACGAGACAAAGGGCACGCCTGTGACGTGCCCCTGAATATTTTTTGAATTTTCTGCCGCGCCTTACGCGTGCGCCTTCACCCAGCCGGGTACAGCGTCCACAAGGTTGGTGCTGTTGAGAAGCGCCATGGCTTCCTTGTCGCTCAGCCAACGCTCAAGCTCGCTCACGGTTTTGGCGCGTTCAAGCTTGGCACGCGCCAGCACCAGATGGGCGTCAAACTCACCGTTGCTTTTCACGTCCGCAAGCTGGGCGCGGTGCCAGTCACGAAACTCGTCTTCGGCCGCCAGCGCTGCGAGGGGCGAAGCCACTTCCCGCACCGTCGGCGTATCCAGACGCTTGATCACACCATCAAGGATTGGCGGACGGCGCTTTTCTTCCGGCGTGCGCAGAATACCAAGCCAGCGCAGCGCGAGGCCCACATCCGCACGGCCACTGAGCCACGACAGAGGTGCCGACAACATCAGCCCACCCGTCACGGGAAGGAGCCAGAGGAACAAGTCCTTGTGCAGGTAGAAGGCGACGCCCGAGGCCGCGAAGCCCACCACCGTGTGCCAGCGGTGTGCCTTGAGCGCCGTGATGAACCCTATGGAGCCGTCCCCCCGGCGCTGCGGTTGCCAGCCACTGTCACCACCAGTGATCACCTCCCAAACAATGCGGGTTTGCGCCATCATCATGATGGGCGCATACAGTGCGGACAGCAGCACTTCCGTGAGCACGCTGAGGGTCAGCAGGATGGGCCCGCCATAGCGGAAACAGCGCCTGAGGTTGATCATCGCCGACGCCCACGCGAGGATTTTAGGCGCCAGCACAATACCCATCGACAGGATGAAAAGCTGTACCGCGCGCACGGAATCAAACACAGGCCACGTCGGGAACAGGGACGGCCGCGCAAAATACTCAGGCCGCGTAAAGCTGGCCTGTACGGCAAGCATAAGGCCTACTGTCAGCAGCAGGAACCAGAACAGCGCACTCATATAGGCCATGATGCCTGAGAAGATGTGCATGCGCGTGGTGAACGCCAGACCGCGCGCGAACAGGAACTTGATGTGCTGCAGGTTGCCCTGGCACCAGCGGCGGTCCCGTGTGATCACGTCGCTCACCGATGGCGGTGCTTCCTCATAGGTCTCATTGAGGTCGGTATCGAAACGCACACTCCAGCCCGCGCGGCGCAGGAGTGCGGCTTCAATAAAGTCGTGGCTGATAACATGGCCGCCAAAGGGTGCATTGCCCTTCAGGATAGGCAGGTGTGCAGCACTGGCAAACGCACGCGTGCGGATGATGGCGTTATGGCCCCAGAAGTTGCTGCCATTGCCGTGCCATGCCGACAGGCCGTTGCCGAAAATCAGGCCGTAACCCCGGTTCGCGAACTGCTGCAGTCGCGCATAGAGGCTTTCGCCCATGACAATGGACGGCAGGCTTTGCAGCAGGCCAAGGCCCTCATCCGCTTCCATACGGCGCGCCATCTCGATCATGGTATCGGCGCTCATGATGCTGTCGGCGTCCAGCACGAGCATGGCTTCGTAGGCCCCGCCCCAGCGCTTCACCCAGTCGGAGATATTGCCCGCCTTGCGTTCGGTATTCTGGTGCCGGTGGCGATAGTAGATCGGGCAGTTTTCGTCAGCCCGAGCGATCAATTGGTAAAAGACATGCTCTTCCCTCAGCCATGCCTCCGGCCGGTTGCTGTCGGATAGGATGAAGAAACAGAATTTACCCGGCGCTTTTTCCGCCAACCCTTCTGCCATCGCGTCAATCGCCGCGCCCACCCGCACCGGGTCCTCGTTATACACAGGGACAAGCACAGCCGTGTTAATGCCCGGCGGGTTTTCGTGAATGTGCCGGCGGCCAAAAATATCCCGCTTCATGATGAGCAGGAAACCAAGCGCCGCCTGACAGGCCGCAAAGCTGACCCAAGCGAAGTTGAGCGAGAACAGCACAAGGAACGCCCACTGGAGCGGCGTGATTGAGCCGGTGCTCATCACCTCATACATTTCGCGCACACCAAAAGCGGTGATCGCCACCGTGCCCGCGAGCAGAAGGAGCCGCGCGAGCCACGTGCCCACAAGGCGGAACGGCTTCATGCGCCCGCGGGACTTGCCCCGTGGTGCATGAACGCTCTGGCGCGGCATATCAAGCGGCGTCTCGCTCGGCAGCGCTCTCTGGGCGTTGGGCATGTTCCCCTCACCCTGTCCAGCGATAAAGCCAGGTTTCGCCAATTGGCGCTCCTTTATGTTTGGGTTGCAGACGGATTTCCACCGGCCCCGTGCCCGCGGGCTCGAAAGTCAGGAACACACGCATGCGGCCGTCCGGCAGGTCCTGCGCTACCACTTCGGTTACCTTGCCGCGGTTCACGCTGGCTTCGAGCGCGATTTCCTTGACCGGAATGCTTTCCGGCAGGCCGCGATAATCGATCACCATTTGCGGCAGCTCGGTGCCGAGCTTATGACCATACGCACTGCGCCGCACACGGCCAAAGCCTTGTGGAAGCGGGTTATCATTCGGCCACGACAGGCGGTAATTGAAAGTATATTCCTGCCCCGCCGCCAGCGGCGTTTTTGGCCGCCAGTAGGCAACGATATTGTCGTTGGTTTCCACCGGCGTGGGGATTTCCACCAGTTGCACATGGCCCGCGCCCCATTCGCCCATCGGCGTAACCCAGGCGGACGGGCGGGTCTGATACCCGGCTTCCTCATCCTCGAATGCTTCAGCACGGCGGTCACGCAGGATAAGGCCAAAACCCTTGGGGTTTTTGTCCATAAAGGCGCTCACTTGCAGGTCGACAGGGTTATTGAGCGGACGCCAGAGCCGTTCACCATTGCCGGTGTGCATGGCAAGACCGGTCGAATCGTAAACCGCCTCGCGGTAATCCGGCAGGTCTGACCGGTCGATGCTGCCAAAAAGGAACATCGAGGTCAGCGCACCAAGGCCCACATGCTTAAGCTCAGCGCGCGGGAACAAGGTGGCCTCGATATCAAGCCGTGTCGGGTCATCGGGGTAGATGCCAAAACGGTATGCGCCCGCGACACGTTTGCTGTCGAGAAGCGCATGCACGACGATGGCGTCCGCTTGCGAGGACGGCCGCTCGATCCAGAATTTCCGGAAGATGGGGAACTCCTCCCCCGTCGGCTCTGCCACGTCAATGGCGAGGCCCCGCGCGGAGAGGCCGTATGTCTGACCCTTGGAGACCGCGCGGAAATAGCTCGCGCCCTGGAAGACGATAAATTCGTCCTGATAGTCTTCACGGTTCAGCGGGAAATGCAGGCGGAAACCGGCGAGTTGGCCCACTTTGGCGAGGAGCTGCGCCACTTCCTTTGTTGGCGTATCGAACGAGTTTTCGTTCACCGGCGCGGGGAACGCTTTGCCGTTTTCCACCACATAAATATCAACGCCGCTGGCGTAGAGGTTACCGGGCGCGAACATCTCTACCGAGAATTTGGTCGGTGTGCCACCCCAGATGGCAGCGCGTTTGTTGTAATTGATGCGGCGGTAAGCGGAATAGTCGAGCTTGAGGAGCGCATCCGGAACCTTTTTTGGTTCAACGAACGGCGTTTTGGATAGCTCGCGTGCGGCATCCAGCACCTGTGTTTTGGTGAAAGCGGTGCCCTGCGCAACAGCATTCTCCATGAACATGCAACACAGAAGAGAAATACCAATGCCGGTCAGGCAAGCCCGAAGGGCGGTCTGCGGCAGAAATTTACCCATGATTGGCCCCTAATCAGTCCTTTAAAAAAGTCGCAGGTAGATAAATGCCCGTACATAATGGCAAAAAAATGGGCTGACGGCCCTCAGGCCCTCAAAACTAAACGAAAGTGGATGTGCGGATTACCCCGAAATTCATACGGCTTTTGATAGAAAACCCCATTGTGTGTCGGCCCTTAGCCGCCCCTAGCTTCCTCATTATAGCTGATTCTTTTTGCGCCACATAACGAGAAGCTGTGCGGCGCGCAGGAAAAGTTTCTAACGCATCTTTTGCCATACTGCGAATGAAACTGATAATGATTTGCAATAATAAACCATAGCTGCTATGCCTCCTGCCGACCGGCGCTGTGCGCCATCAGGATTTATCTATTTGCGCCAACCCGACCGGGAGCCTGGGGCAGGCTGGCGCACGAGGCCAGGGAGTTTTTTTCACATGAGTTTCAAGTCAATGCTGCTCGCGAGCAGTGCTGTCGCCGCGCTGTCGGCTGGTGCCTTCGCACAGGACGCTTCGGCGGACACAAACGACGATGATGTTGTCGAAGAGATCGTGGTCACTGGTCTTTATACCACGAATGACCGCATCGATACCGCAACCGGCCTTGGCCTGACCCTGCGGGAAACGCCGCAGTCTGTTACCGTCATCACCGCCCAGCGCATCCTTGACCAAAACCTCGATACCGTGGCGGATGTTGTCGTCAACGCGGTCGGCGTTTCGGTGAATGAAGTGGATGACGTGCGCAACACCTTCAATGCGCGCGGGTTCGAGATCAATAACTATCAGGTAGACGGCGTACCCCTGGCCTGGACGCTTGCGGGCGGCGCGGGCGAGACCATGGCTGATGTCTCCATCTACGAGCGGGTTGAAATTGTGCGCGGCGCAACCGGCCTGCTGACCGGCGCGGGCGACCCGTCCGCCTCCATCAACCTTGTGCGCAAACACGCGAACAGCAAAGAGTTCACCGGCTATGTGAGCGGCGGATTCGGCAGCTGGAACAACTGGCAGGTGTCCGCTGATGTGGGTGGCGCGCTCAATGAAAGCGGCAGCATCCGTGGCCGCGCCGTGGTGAAATACGAAGAAGGCGAAAACTTCATCGACCTGTTCGAAGACAAGAAAGCTGTCTTTTACGGTGTGATCGACGCTGACATCACCGAGAACACATTGTTCCGCGTGGGCGCAAGCCATCAGGAAGAAAGCCCGACCGCACCGGCGTGGGGCGCACTGCCGTCATGGTATTCGGACGGAAGTTTTGCCGTTTGGCCACGTTCGCAAACCTCGTCAGCGGACTGGACTTATTGGGACACGCAGAACCAGAACATCTTTGCCAACCTGTCGCACACCTTCTCGAACGGCTGGGAAATTGTCTTCAACTACAACTGGCTCAGAAACGCCGAGCAGACCGAGATCCTCTATATCTCCGGCCAGCCTGACAAGGACACCGGCCTTGGCCTGTTCTCCTATCCGTTCAAGGATGACGGTGAAAGCATCCAGAACAGCTTCGATATCCAGCTGAAGGGCGAATACGGCCTCTTCGGTCGCGACCATGAATTTGTGGTCGGCGCACTGCACAGCAAACAAAAGCTCGAGACCACTACATTTGACGCACTGGCCTTCCCGGCCCCCGGCAACTTCAACGAATGGGACGGCAGCTTCCCGAACCCGGGCTTCTCGGAAACCGGTAATCTCGCCGTCGATATGGACACCAAACAGACCGGCATCTACGGCGCGACCCGCATCAACGTGTCAGACGCGTTCAAGGTGATTGCTGGTGGCCGCCTCGCGAGCTGGGACCGCAAAGGGGTAAACTATAGCCCAGAGTTCGATTTCGGTGACGACGGTGTGTTTGTGCCTTACGCCGGCCTTCTCTATGACGTGACGGAAAACCACCGCGTCTACGCAAGCTATACCGAGATTTTCCAGCCGCAGAACGCACAGGACCGCAACGGCGAATTCCTCGCGCCCATCGTTGGCAAAAGCTACGAGGTCGGCCTCAAGAGCAGCTTCCTAGACGATGCGCTGCAAACCTCCGTCGCCGTGTTCCGGATCGAGCAGGACAACCTCGCCGCTGTTGACCCCGGCCACTTCATCCCCGGCACGCCGTTCGAAGCGTCCCGCGCGGTCGAAGGTGCCACAAGTGAAGGCTTCGAGGTTGAAGTGATTGGCCAACCGGCGGAAGGCTGGAACATCAGCCTCGGTTACAGCCTCTTTGAAGTCGAGGATGCGAACGGCGCCAAGGTGAACACCGACCACCCGCGCCAACTGCTGAACCTGTTCACCACTTACCGCCTGCCGGGTGCGTTTGACGGCCTTGTGCTGGGTGCGGGTGTGAACTGGCGCTCCAAGAACTATACGGATGCAAACAACCCGGTAACGGGTGAGCCGTTCCGCCTTGAGCAAGGTGCTTTCGCCCTCGTCAACCTTATGGCGCGGTATGAGATCAACGAGCATCTCTCGCTGCAGGCAAACGTGGAAAACCTGACGGACAAAACCTACTACAGCCAGATCGGCTTCTATAGCCAGTACCGCTACGGTGCGCCGCGCAGCTACTTCGTCAGCCTGAACTACGGCTTCTAATACACAAAACCTTACCCGCGGATGCTCAGGCGTCCGCGGGTTTGCTTTCGAGCATATGATCGGCGCTATATCGCCCGCCGCCAGTGGCCAGCATGTAAATAGCGGTAAAGGCGAGCATGACCGGGTACTCAATGCCGCGGTCGATCCAGGGCCACACGGGCCCAAGCGCATAGGCGATGCCAATCACCTCCACCACAAAAGCGAGCGCGAGCAGGCGGGTCATGAACCCAGCAGCAAGGCAGATTGCGCCCAAAGTTTCCAGCAACATCACGAGTACCGCCAACTGCGGCGCGAACGGCAACCCCATGACCTCAGCAATCAGCCGCGTGCTGCCAGCCATCGGATCAGCCATACTGCCGTGGGAGGTACCCAGCGCCTTGGGTAGGCCGTGGGTGAAAATCACCACGCCATAAGCCACCCGCAATACCGCGTAGGCAAGCGGCTGGAAGCGCG
The DNA here is from genome assembly GCF_000375545.1 of Kordiimonas gwangyangensis DSM 19435 = JCM 12864. Lineage (GTDB taxonomy): Bacteria > Pseudomonadota > Alphaproteobacteria > Sphingomonadales > Kordiimonadaceae > Kordiimonas > Kordiimonas gwangyangensis. The sequence goes on along the minus strand of NZ_AQXF01000004.1, from coordinate 319,201 downwards.
CAAGACCGGACAAACTAAAATGTATATGGAACGCACGAAGGTGCCGCACGATCGTGATTTTGCCGTGTTGAGCCATCGGCTATGTCTCCAATCATATGGCTGTGGTTGGCCGAACCGGCACTGACGCACCGGCCCGGCCGCTCAGGGGACAGGGTGAATCTAATCCGTGGCACGGTAGGCGTCTGGCAGGATGAACACTTCATCGGCGCGGGTATAGCCGCCGTCCTTGACTTCCTCGATCAGCACCATGGTGTGAGGCCGCGCCGCTTCCGAGAAATATTCGACCATCATTTCCGTGGTGCGGTGCGCCACTTCTGCTTTCTGGGCTTTGCTGAGCGCCCCTTCCGGGGTTTTGATATTCACAAATGGCATGGGGATTTCCTTTGTTTTGAGTTGTTCAAGATGAGGGTGCGGCTAGACCATGCCGCCGTTTGCACGGAGCGTTTGGCCATTGACCCAGCCGCCGTCTTCGCTCGCGAGGAAGGAAACAACGCCCGCGATGTCATCAACCTCACCCAGTCGCCCGAGCGGGATCATGCCGGTGATACGCTTGAGCGTTTCTTCATCCTTGCCCATCAGGAACAGGTCTGTCGCCACAGGGCCGGGGGCCACGCTATTCACGGTGATGCCCTTTGGGCCCAGTTCCTTGGCCAGAATTCGTGTTAGTCCCTCCACCGCGGCTTTGGTGGCGACATACACGCCGTAGCCGGGCAGCGATGTGCCAACGACGCTGGTGGAGAAATTGATGATACGCCCGCGTGGCCGCAGCCGCCGCGCGGCTTCACGCATGCCGTTGAAACTGCCTTTGAGGTTGACGGCAATGGTTGCGTCAAAGTCAGCGTCGCTAGCTTCAGCAATCGGGCTCAGGCTCATGACACCCGCGTTATTGACGAGGACATCAACCCGGCCGTAAGCCTCCTCCGCCATATCGAATATGCGGCGTACCGCTGCCGGGTTGCTGACATCGGCCTGGACCGAGATGGCATGGCCGCCGCTGCGCTCAATACCATCCACCACCTTGGCAGCGGCCTTGGCGTTGCCTGCATAATTGACGATGACGGTGAAGCCGTCCGCGGCAAGGCGGGTGGCAAGTGCCGCGCCGATACCGCGCGACGCGCCAGTGACAATGGCTACCCTTGATGCTGTTGTGGTCATGGATTTTCTCCTGTTACGCGCTGCAAACCCGTGCAGCGCTCATGGGAGAAAGATAACCACCCTCATCGTTATCGCTAGACAACCAAACCGAACATCACTATTCAAAATTTATTAACAATACAGGCTAAGCAGATGGACCGGATTGAGACCATGCGCCTTTATGTGCGCATTGTGGAACGCGCAAGTTTCGCACAGGCCGCGCGCGACCTGATGATCCCGCGCCCGACCGCGAGCCACGCGATCCAGAAGCTGGAAGCAGATCTTGGCGTGCGCCTGCTGGAGCGCACAACCCGCACAGTGCGGCCAACGCTTGACGGCAAAATCTATCACAAGAACTGCGTGCAGTTACTGGCCGAGCTCGACGAGATGGAAAATGCATTCCGCAACCCTGAGCCACGCGGCCAACTGCGGGTAGACCTGCAGGGTACCATCGCGCGGTTTTTCATCGTGCCTGCCCTGCCAGCCTTCATGGCCCGCTATCCTCAAATCTCCCTCAAGCTCAGTGAAGGTGACCGTATGGTCGACCTGATCGAGGAAGGGGTCGACTGTGTGGTGCGGGCCGGGGAGTTGAGCGATTCTACCCTTGTAGGCCGCCGCATCAATGCCTTTGAACAGGGCACATTCGCGAGCCCCGATTATCTGAAACGTTTCGGCACGCCAAAAACACTGGATGAACTTAAAGGCCACCGCATGGTCGGCTATGCCGCCTCCGCCACCGGGCAGCCCTATCCGCTTGAGTTTGAGACCAAGGGTGGCCTGCGCGAAGTGGCGCTTGAGCATGATATCGTTGTGCAGGGCGCGGAGATTTACACCGCCTCCGCATTAGCAGGCCTCGGCCTCATTCAAGTGCCGCGCTACCGGGTGCTGGAACAGGTGACCGCCGGGCTTTTGAGCCCGGTGCTTGACGCATTCCCACCGCCCCAAATGCCAGTGTCGGTACTATACCCCGAGGTCCGGCACCTCTCTCCGCGCACCCGCGTATTTGTCGACTGGCTGGTAGAGCTTTTCAGCGCGATCTGAGCTTACCCTCAGGTCATGGCAGCGTAGATCATCGTCTTCAGTTCGCGGCGGATGGAGTGGATCCACGACGGGCTCAGCTGGGTCATGAAGACCATATGCAGCTCCTCAACCGGGTCGATGAAAAACGAGGTCGAGAACATGCCACCCCAATGATATTCGCCCACCGAGCCTGGCACCATGGTCTTGGCCACGTCCACCGTGACCGCGAAACCAAGCCCGAAGCCGGTGCCGGCATTCTGCGCTTCACTGAACAGGGATCGGGACAGGTCCGTCAGGTCGGCATTGCCAGGCAGGTGGTTCATGGTCATCAGGTCAAGGGTCTTGCGGCCAAGAATGCGCGCGCCGTCAAGCTCGCCCCCATTCGCGCACATCAGGCAAAAGCGGTGATAATCAAGCGCGGTCGACACCAGCCCGCCGCCACCGGAAAAGACATCCGGTTTCTGCCGCCAACGGCTTTCAGACGCACGGTCATACATCACGCGGCCCTTCTCGGCCCCGCGCCAGAAATAGCAGTCGGCGAGGCGGTCGGTCTTGCCCTCCGGCACCATGAAGGCTGTATCCTTCATGCCGAGCGGCGCAAAAATCTTCTCGCTCAGATACACATCGAGCGGCATGCCCGAAACTCGTTCGATCACCGCGCCCAGCACGTCGGTGGCGAGGGAATAGTTCCACGCTTCACCGGGGTTGAATTCCAGCGGATATTTGGACAGTTCGCCCACGAACCAGTTCATGTCCTTGCCAGCAAACCAGTTGTCCACCCGGTCGATATCCACCTTGCCCGCGCGGTAGCCCGCATCTATGTGGGTGCGGTTCTGGAAACCATATGTCAGCCCCGAAGTATGGCGCAGCAGGTCCAGCATGCGCATGGGTGCCGTGGCCGGCGCGGTCACAAACGGTGCACCGTCGCCACCACTCACATACACGCCGGCGTCCTTGAACTCAGGCAACACATCGGCGACAGGGGTATCAACGGCCACCTTGCCTTCTTCAACCAGCATCATGAAACCGACCGAGGTGATCGGCTTGGTCATGCTGGCGATACGGTAGATGGTTTCTTGATTCACCGACTTTTGAGAGCCCTCGTTCGCCGCGCCCTGATGGCTGAAATGCACGATCTCGCCGCCCCGGCTGATCAGTAGCTGCGCGTTCGGCAGCAAGCCGCTATCGAGGTATTTGTCTTTCAGAAAAGCATCGATACGGTTGAGGCGCGCTGCGTTGAAGCCGTGTTTCTCAGGTGCGTTTGCTGGCATTGTCTTCCCTTTCCACCGCCCCTCGGTCCCGGCACCGGCACCGGCACGCGGCGCTCACTATCAAACCGATGGGCAAGGGTTATGTAGCCGGGATCGGCAAAAGGGCAAGCACAAGGGGGGGCGGGTAGGCGCCGCCCGCCAGCTAAAGGAATGGCTATCCGCTCAGTTCAGCACACGCATCAGGCGCCGCCATAGCTGTTCGTCGAAGTCGGCATCCGGCGCATCAGCACCGGTGCGTACAACAACCACATCCATGCTGGGCACAATATAAAGCCGCCGGTCGAGGAAGCCGAGCGCCGCCACAAGATCAGCGGGAGCCGACGGCACAAGCGAGCCATCCTCGCGCGCGCCTCGTGCGGCAATGCGGTATTCGCCGCCGTTCAGCCACCAAAGCCGCCCGTAGGCCGGGTTGGTCGCAGAGCGTTCAAACATCGCCTGCAGGCTTTCCTCAGATATAACCCGGTGACCGTCAGCACCGATGCCACCCTTCAGGATCATCTGACCAAACCGTGCTGTATCGCGCGGCGAGGTGACAAGCCCCGTCGGGTTACCCACGTTGGCGAGTGCGGCCGGTCGCTGGCGCCAGTCAGTTTCCGTCATGCGCGCAGGCGTCGTCAGCCAGTCGCGGGTCATCTCCTCAAGCGCAAGGCCACTTGCAGCGGTCAGGATGTTTTTGCTGATGGCATAGACCGGGGTGTTATAGACAAACCTGCTGCCGCTTGGTGCTTCGTAGGCGAATTTGTCATCAAGGCCTGAGTTCATGTTCAGGATATTGATGACCTTGATGTCCTGTTCCTGCGCGGGTGTAGCCTTGGACCAACCGGCACCGATATAGTCGCTGACCGGCTTCTCAACATCGATCAGCCCTTTATCAACCGCGATACCGACAAGCACCGCAATGAAGCTTTTCTGCTGTGACGCCACGTCTTCAAAGAGCGCACCGCTCTCGGTTTCACCGTATAGGAAAATTTTGAAGAGCGGGTTTTCCGGCGCAGGCCAGTTTTCCTCAACCAGCGTTTCACCGCCGCGCATCACAATAAAACCCGTTGTATTTTGCCCCTGCACGTAGGAAAGCAGGTCCTCCATGGCTTCGTTCATCGTCGCCTCAGGTGCTGTGGCGGGGGCTGACGCAACTGGCGTGTTTGGCGCGAGGCCGGTGAGAATTACCGCAAAAATCGCTGTCGCAGCAGCCAGTATGTGTCTCATTTCTATCCCCCTTCGTGGTGAAATTCAGCCCTGCATGGCCGCCTTGCGAGTTCGGCGCCCTTGCGCCAGCATGATGCGGGAAACCTCGCCCTGCATGAAATAAAGGATGTTGCGCGCGGCCTGGCTTGCGCCATCCACATCGCGCCCAGCAAGCGCTGCACGGACCTCGCGCCAATGCGCATAGGGGCCGGGGCCGTTGGAGTTCAGCGCAAGCGCCACATAGGAAAAATGAAACCGTGTCTTGCGCCGGACGGACGCGATCATTTTCTGGGCGTCCGCACTGGCATAGCGCGCGAACGTGCTGAAAATCGCTTCACTCAAATCGATGATGTGTTCGGCGGTATCGTTTTTGTCGGCAGCCTCAAGCAACTGGTCAATTTGTTCCAGCACACCGGCAATCTCATCGTCGGTCATACGCATGCAGGCGACACGGGCCGCGAGACCATAAAGCGCGGCACGGACTTCATACAAGTCAAACACTTCTTCAACGGTGGTGGCTGATACACGGGCACCACGGTTTTCTTCCAGCTCAACAAGCCCGTCCTCACCGAGTATCCTGAGCGCCCGGCGCGCGATGGAGCGACCCACGCCAAACTCGCCGCATAGCCGGGCTTCGCGCAGCCATTCTCCGGGCACAAGCTCATTAGACTGGATCCGCTGCCGCAGCGCTTCCGCCACGTCATCTGCCGCGACAACTGCGCGCTTCGGTGTGGCCGTTGCAGCCCTTGCTGTGATCATCGTGTTCATATGCCGCGCATGATAGCGACAGGAAGGCCCATACTCAACAGAAGTCATACAATAGGTATGGAATTGTCGTACAATTATTGACATTCACTCATGTGTGAACGACTGTCTGTCTCGGGAAGATACGCCGGGCTCGGCCCTGGTGTCGGCACTAAAGCAGCGAAAGGCATTTGATGATGGACACAAGCAGACGAACCTTTCTGGGTGCCAGTGTGGCTTTGTCCCTGCTGCCCTTCGGCGCAAAGGCAGCGCAGCCCGGCCCGACACCTGCTGCAAATTCAGTTGGTACGATTGAGTCCGACCTCAAACGCTACGTTGGCTTTGGCAACAAGCGCGCGGGCGGCGTTGGTGATACGGCGTGTGGTAACTGGCTCGCGGCAGAACTGGAAGCTGCCGGTTACACCATTGAGCGCCAGACATTCTCTGCCCCCTTCTTCGAGGTAGATACCGCTGAATTGCGCTGCGGTGACACCACAGCACCGATCTACCCACAGCCGATAGTAATGACCACTGGACCCAAGGGTGTCTCCGGCCCGCTTGTCAGAGTTGACGCAAAGGGCCGCGCAGCAGGGTCGCTGACCGGGGCCATCGCGCTTGTGGACCTGCCACACCGGCGTTGGTCCAGCCTGCTTGCAAAACCCGTACGGGGGCCGATTGAGGCCGCCTTTGCAGGCGGCGCCAACGCGGTCGTGGCCATCACGAACGGCCCCACAGGCAAGATGATTGCGCTCAATACCGATGGCCGCAAGCCGATGTTCAGCGGCCCGCTGGCGCTGATGGCGCCTGAGGACGCTGACGCCTTCCTCGCCGGCGCGATTGCGGGCAAGGCAGCGCGCCTCACCATTGAGGGTGAAGGCGGCCGCCGCCCGGCGTTCAATTTTGTTGGCCGCATGGACCGCGGCAAAGGGCATTGGCTGGCGGTATCCACCCCGCGTTCCGGCTGGTTCACATGTGCGGCGGAGCGCGGGCCGGGTGTCGCGGCATGGCTTGATCTGGCGCGCTGGGCTGCGGCCGCGCTGCCGGACCATGACCTCGCTTTCATCTGCAACACCGGGCACGAGTATGAATATCTGGGCGCGGCGGAAGCGATGAAAGAGATCGCGCCGCCACCCGACAAAACCCGCTTCTGGCTGCATGTGGGCGCCAATGTCGCGGCACGCGACTGGCATGACCTGCCCGGCTACCTGGTGCCACTGCCAAGCGTGGACAGCCAGCGTTTCCTTTCCATCTCGCCCGCACTTCTGCCACTCGCGCGTGAGATTTTTGCCGGTGAAGCCGGCTATGAGCGCCCGCTTTCAACTGACGTGTTGACCGCAGGCGAACTGGACGAGGTGGTCAAGGCAGGCTACCCGCGCGCGGCAGGCGTGTTCGGCATTCACCGCTATCACCATGTGGCGGAAGATGACGAGAGATGCCTGAATGTGGCGGCAACAGCGTCTGCGGCCATGGCGTTCCGCAAGCTTGTGGAAACTGTCGCAAACTCAAGCGCCTGAGCAAGGGCTTTTACCCCAAGTTCAGGACCAATAAAGTTGGTTCATGGAAACTAGGGCCTGTCGGTATTTGTGCCGTTTTTAACGCTGCCTTTCCCACCGCCACAAACTTCTTCGGCATTACCATGCTCATCGAGGCTTAGCGGCGCTGGGACAGCGCCTTGATCTCATCACTGGTCAGAAAATCAGACAATGGGCTCCCAAGTGCAACCGTCACCTTTTCCAGCACATGAGCAAAGGTACAGCCATTTGCCAGCAACATTCCCGCCGCATCAAGGGTACCGCCCCTGTTGGCATAGCCTAGCACGTGGGTCGTCTGTGGGCCGGTATCGAGTGGACGCACTGTGCCAAGGTAGGGCGCGGCCCGGGTGTGTGTCAGGAAGACCCGGGCTGATATGGACGCCGGGAAAAGCTCTTCCCGAACTTCCTGTGTAGCCAGCATGTCGGTTTCAAGCAGGTCGCGTGCGTTGCGGAAACGGCCCGGCTCCATCAGATAATTGACCGCATGGGGAATACCTTTTTCCTCCAGTCGGGCAGATGCTTTGAGAACCTCTGTCAGTTGGTAGCCGCCAGTAGCAGTAAGAAGTACGCGCGCATCCGGGTCCGATTTTATCTGCACCGCGCCGTCCCGCATCAAAGTCTCGGCCTGCTCCTTCGAAAACCATCGACGCTGCGGGCGCTTGGGTGCCACCACCGACCATATGACTCCACGGCTTTCATAAACACTGCGCAAGACAACCTGCGCACTGTTCCAGTCACAGGGAAATACAACACGGGAAACGTCCGACATTTCCCCCAGCATCGCCTCGGCGAGGGTGGTATCCTGATGTGACTGCTCATTCTTGCCATTTTCCCAGGCATGGGATGTGAGGACCACAGGCACACCAAGCCACGATGGCGCCTGCCCGGCCAATTTGCGATTGCGAGCGAAGATAAGGTCTTGCCGTAAGGCACCCAGCATCTTCACCGCAAAAGCCTCGTAAGAGCAAACGAGGTTGATCCCGCCTTTGTTGCCAAGCGCGGCACAGACCACGGCTTCCTCATTAAGCGCGGTGATCACCCGGCCATCGACCGCTTCTGCGATCCCTTCTTCAGGGGCAGTCACCCTGTGCTTGAGGAGATCGAGCGTACGGTTGAGATTGTTGCTGCGCATCTCATCTGGGTTACCAACCCGCACCCGCAAGTCCGGGTTGGCTTCCACAATTCGGCTGAAGTAGCTGTCTATCGCATCCATTGGGGAGCGTGTTTCTGTGCTCGTGGATAACCACTCGGGCTGCGGCATATCCGGTTGTCTCACGGACCGTTTTGCCAAAGGATGGTCCCGCTCTTTCACCCGCCCCTGCCCCTCGTGGGTGCTGAGGTCGTGCACTGCCGCTGCAAGCTCATCCCGGGGTACATAAAGCTTCGCCGCGCCTTCGTTGAAGCTGGTCCGGGCATCGGTATCCGAAAACGGGCTGCCTTCGAGCGGCAGGTTATGCGCCCTGTTGGTACCCGCACCGGGAAACCCGAACCCCTTCTCTGTTTCAGCGATACCATAATGCAGTTGCACCGGATAATGACCACGGCCATCCCGGCACGCATCCCCGGCCGCTGCCAGACGTGCCTCAATTTCAAAAATGGCCCAGGCGAACGAAGCCGGGTCACGACCGTCGATGTCAATCGGGTCAAAACCGTTCAGCGCGAGATGTTTCCTGAACCAGTCGACACCACCACTTTGCGCCATGGTGGACCGCTGATCGATCCGGCGGCCATTGGCGATCATGATGGGAGCGACAAGACCACTGTCTTCCGCCCGCCACCAGCGCGGCGCCCAGTCGCTTCCGCGCTGTTCCTCAAAGGCACCGTCGCTCAGGAATGCCACCAGCCGCTCGCCCGGCAACGGCATATGTGGATAGAGGAGCTCGGCAAAACCAAGGTACCCACCCTCAATGACCCCCCCTGCCGTATGGGGGCCCACGTGGCTGCCAAGGGGAGAAACAGCCTTGCCTTCCGGGCTGATGTCGTAGGAATAGAAATCACGCACGAAGGTTGTCAGTCCCTCGTCGCTCAAACCATATCGAGCTGCTTGCTCGGGGGACATATTGTCCATGATCAGGTTGGCCGCGTCGATTGCGGCCACACAGTGCCCTTGCCCCATAACCCATCCGCGTGTTGTGCCACGCAGTGCATTTGCCGCGAGATAGCCCACATAGCCGATCGCCATGTTGAGGGCACCACCCGTGTGACCTTGCGGGTCTTTCTTGAAATCCGATGAGGCCATGACGCGGCCATCCGTATAGACCTTGTCCGCGTAGGTCATGTGCACCACAAGCCACATGGCAGCGCTGGCAATACGGTCGGCGGCCTGAAGCCGTGTATAGGCAGTGGTGGCGGACGGCACGCTGCCACTTTCGACGAGCCATGCCACCATCTCATGCACATTTACCTGCGTTGCAGCGCTGTGCTTGATCACGCCGTACCCCTCGGCCCATTTAGCAAAGTCTGCATTGTACCGCCGGTAGGCCCGGGCTCGGGCCTCCGTTTGATATTCTTCGTGAACCGGGTGGGTTTCCACCGTCATGACTCTTCCCTTTTCAGCTATTCACTGCCCTGCATCAGTGCAGCGGTGTCCTCCGCCATCAGGCTATTTTCATCCACGGCACATACATCGACCCGCACCGCACTGCGGCCACTGGAAATCATGCCGGAACGGCCAACAACAGCGTCGTTTGCCCGCGAATCGAGCTCGACACCCAGAAAGTCCAGCCCCCCCAATATCCGATGGCGGATTTCGGACTGGTTCTCCCCAATCCCGCCACCGAAGACGATATGATCCACACCGCCGAGCGCCGCCGCGTAGGCACCGACGTATTTTTTTGCCCGGTAGCAGAACATTGCAACGGCGAGTTCAGCCCGCTCATCATCAAGTTCCAGAAGTTCCCTCATGTCCGCGCTTCTACCGGAGATCCCCAGCAAGCCCGACTGCTTGCTCAACAGGGTTTCCACCGCCTCCGCTGTACGGCCCTTCTCGCCAAGGACATGAAGCAGCAATCCAGGGTCAATATCCCCTGAACGGGTCGCCATAACGAGCCCTTCAAGCGGTGTATGGCCCATCGACGTATCAATGGCCTGCCCGCCGCGGCTTGCCGTCGCCGAGCAGCCCGAGCCGAGCTGGAGGCTAATGGCCCGTTTTTCCGCAAACCCCTCCGTGTCACATGACTTCACAAGCCGGAGCATGGACCGGTGCGCGAGGCCGTGAAAGCCAAGGCGCCGCACATCAAGGCTCTCAGGCACTGCGTAATGTGCAGCCGCATCGGGCAAAGCCGCGTAAAGACCCGTATCAAACGCCGCCAGCTGTAGTGCTTTTGGAAATGCCTTTCTCGCAGCGGCAATGCCGCGCAAGGCTGGCGGGTTATGAAGCGGTGCCAGCGATGACGCCTTTTCAATTGCCTGTTCGACCTCGGGTTCGAGGAAGCAGGTTTCCATGAACTTGGGGCCCCCGTGGACAACACGGTGACAGACGGCATCAATCGCCCCCTCGCGGGCATGAGCTGCCAGTTGATGCAGCACGTCCACCATGCCCGACTGCTGCATGCCGCCATCAAAATGATCGAGGTGGCATAGCTTGCCGTCATTCATGTGCAACCCCAGGCGGGCGCTCGAGCTGCCGATGTTAATGGTTATGATCATCTCTACCTCTCGCTCCCGGCACTATCAGGGAAATGTGGCAGTTAGCTGATCCCTTGCGACCGGTTGAGGGCTCTTTCAAGGTCACCCAGAATCTGCCGCCGTTCCTTATCGCTACCTGCCGCTTCAAGTCGGGCGCGCAAGTTCAGCGTGAGTTCCGCCAGATCATTATGCCAGTCAGAAGCACATACCGCTTCGGGTGGCAGCCGTTTGATCAAGCCTGTTCGTTTTGGTCTCGCCCCCACCCCATCAAGATCATAGTCGTCATCAAGCGCCGGAATGATGAGTAAGTCTTCGGGGAAACGTTCCACCAGCAGTGCCTCACGCATCGCTGACAGCGCTTCCGGATTCCCGTGCGTGAGAAACAGCGCGCGACGGACTGGTAGACGCTCCCTGATCCACGCCAGAATGCCGTCGTGATCGGCATGCCCCGAATAGGTATCAAGTGTCCGGATACGCGCCCTGACCTCGATGTCTTCACCCTGGATCTTCACGCGTTTTTTGCCTTGCTCGAGCAAGCGGCCCAATGTGCCTTCCGCCTGATACCCTACAAGCAGCACCGTTGACTGAGGGCGCCACAGATGGTTCATCAGGTGATGCCGGATACGACCAGCGTCACACATGCCCGACGCAGCAAGGATAATGGAATTGCCGCTGAAGCGCGCGATGGCTTTGCTCTCATCAACGGTTTCCGTGAAATGAAAACTGCTATGCTCGAACGGGGAGCGGCCCTTACCAATATCACGCAGGTCATCACGATGGTCCGAGAAGACAGATGTCACCCTGATTGCCAGCGGAGAATCCAGAAAAACGGGAACACTGGGAATATCGCCACGACCAAGGAGGTAGGCGATATCAAGCAGCAATTCCTGCGTGCGCTCCACCGCGAAGGCCGGAATGACAAGCGCGCCACCAGCCTTCATCGCAGCGTTGATCTCGCGCGCAAGCATGGCCCGCCGCTCCTCTGGTGGTACATTTTCCCTGTAGCGGCCTCCGTAGGTTGCCTCACAGATCAGAAAATCAACTTCGTTTGGAGCTTCCGGATCGGGATGAAAGAGCTTGTTGTCCGGCCCGATATCTCCTGAAAACAGAAACCGCTGCCGTCCTTCACCATCGCCCACTTCCAACTCAATGGAAGCGGCGCCAAGGATATGGCCTGCATTCCAGAACCGGGCCTGCACCCCTCCAAGATCAAGCCAATGCTCGTAATCAATCGTTCGAATTTGGCTGAGACATACCTCGACATCTTCAGCCGTGTAGATTGGCTCAACTTCCTCGTGCCCGCGCTGCCGGTTACGCCGGTTGAGACGGCCCACCTCCATTTCCTGAATGTAAGCACTGTCTGGCAGCATATAGGCAAGAAGGTCCCGCGTACCCGAGGTCATGTAAATCGGTCCGGTGAAACCATTTTTGGTCAGCTTGGGTAGCAAGCCGGCGTGATCCGTATGGGCATGGGTCAGGAGCACGAAATCAAGCTGTGCGGGGTCAAACGGAAATGCCCCGTAGTTGAGCTCCTTTAGGGTTTTTGGCCCCTGAAACATGCCGCAATCCACAAGGAATTGCTGTGTTTCCGTCCTGATCCAGTAGCACGAGCCCGTAACTGTACCTGCGGCGCCACAGAAGCGAATTTTAATGCCCATGATGAACCTCCTCCTCCAGCGCAGCAACAAATAGCGGCGTGAGGCTGAATGCGTTGCTGGGATGCTTGATGCTGCTGCTTGACCGTATTCGGGTCACGCCTGCTGCCTTGATTGCTTCCAGTGCTGTGTCATCCGCAAGCATATGAACCGCCGCCACCTCAATCCGGCTGGCCCCGGCGCGAGACAGAAGTTCAGCGCACCGACAGACGGTAGCACCGCTAGATATCAGGTCATCAACGATAACCACCGGGTGGCCTCGGACGGACGCCGCATTTTCAAGCGTAATTTCCACGTTTCTGTCACCGTGCCGAACCTTCTGCGCTATAAGATAGTCCGCCTCGGCCTGACTGGCAGCCTGCGATACCCATTGGCGAGATTCACTGTCCGGCCCGACAAGAATGACATTCCGCAGGCTGTCATCACCTGCGATCATTTCGCCAATGGCGGACGCGGCCGATAACACATCAGCCTGAATGCCAGGCATCACATCCGCAAGGGAAGAGACCCGGTGCAGGTGTGGGTCCACCGTGATCACACGATCAAAAAAGCGCGCCAACATTGCCCCGAAGACACGTTGGCTAACCGCTTCTCCTTCCGCGAAGGCCTTGTCTTGGCGCATGTAGCAAAGATAGGGGCATACCAGTACCACGCGGGAAGCGCCCCAGTCTCGCAATGCGGCTGCAGCCAGCAGGAGCGGCGTGATCTTGCTGTCAGGATGATCAAGCCCCGCAAACAGAATAGCGGTGCCTGCGACAGGTTCTATCCTCACCCGGCTCTCTCCATCCGGGAAGGCATGAATGTCCACGGCGTGAAGCTGCACCTGCAGGGCGGTAGCCAACTTGGCGGCTTCACTTTCATAGCCGGGGAAAGCATGCAGGCTGATGCCAGTCATCCCATATCCCCCACGATATAGCCGCTGCCTTCGGCGGCATAGGTCAGCGCAAAACCGAAGTCGGATTCGAAACATGCATGGATGCGGTAGAGCGGCTCCCCTTTTTCCACCGGATCACCGACTTTGCGAAACAGGTCGATACCCGCGCCCTTGTCAAGCGGGGCACCGGCGAGCCGGGCAAGCCTGTTCATCCTGAAACAATCAATTGCTTTCACAATGCCGGACCTGTCGGCACAGATATCCTTGACGAGTGCACCTGCCTTCGCGATTTGCTGTTGCCTGCCCTGTGCATCGATGATCCGGTTCATGGCTTTGAGCGCCTCGCCGCTTTCAAGAAGCTGCCGCGCCCTTGTATAGCCGGACCCGCCGCGCAGGCCGGGGTCATTTTCAATGAGGGCCCCGGCAAGTTGCAGCGACTTTTCCCGCAGGTCGGCAGGCGCGCCAGGCGCATTCGACAGCACAGCCATCACATCTCGCGCTTCAAGGACGGGGCCAATGCCGAATCCGATGGGCTGGCTACCGTCCGTCGTTACCACCTCGACCGATAAACCTACTTCCTGCCCAACGTATTCAAAGAGTTTGCGAAGGCGCATGGCATCCCCGTTACTATGCACCTTGGCGCTGCTTCCGACGGGGATATCAATCAGCAGATGGGTGGAGCCCGCTGACAATTTCTTGGACATGATGGAGGCAACCATCTGTTCGCGTGTATCGATCGACAACGGACGCTCGACAGAGATCAGCACATCATCAGCCGGCGACAGATTGACATGCCCACCCCAGACAAGACAGCCACCACAATCCTCGACCACACGACGCATAGCCTGCATCGACAGATCGACCTTCGCGAGAACTTCCATCGTGTCGGCCGTACCGGCGGGCGACGTTATGGCGCGCGACGAGGATTTCGGGATCGGCAAACCATGTGCGGCGACAATGGGAACAACAATCATTGAAGTACGGTTACCGGGGATGCCGCCAATACAGTGCTTGTCCACCACAATGGGAGCTTCCCAGTGCAACCGGTTGCCAACCTTTGCCATCGCCCGTGTCAGCGCCAGCATTTCTCCCGTTGTCATGAAACCGGCGGACGACACGAGGAAAGCAGCAATTTCCATTTCAGAGTACCGGTGCGCGGCAATGTCGGAAATGATGTCCTCAAGCTGGTGCGGCTCAAGCGTGTAACCGTGGATTTTCTGCCTTACATGATCCAGGCTTCGTGGTGGCTCGGCGGGCGCGATGCACACTTCCTCACCCTCAGAGGCCCCGAGCCTGCCATATGCCTGCTCAGACAGACCGAGTTCATCCGATGCGACAATGTTTTCGTCATCAACGATCATGAGTGATGCCAGAAGCCGCCCACCGTTATGGTGGACCTCAATCTTCTTGAAGGCCTGAAACTCTTCCGGTCGGTAAGCGACACAGTTCCGCGCCAAGAAGGCGACGTTCGCTCCCTGCGTATCAATGGCCACACGTTTGAGCTTCAGCATTACCAGTCATCCTCGCGAGTCAGGAAAACCATACCGGCACTGTGCCGGCTCTTCTTTGATGGAGATCAAGCCGGGGCCTGAAGTCCCGTTGCACCAGTCCCGTACCGGCCCCCAAGTTTGTTGAGCAAACTGTTCGCCTTCGAGATACGGGCAATGAGGCGATTGAGCGTGCTGACAATATCCAGCATTTCATTGGCAGCTGAAGGCGGCACATCCTGTGCGACAACGGCATGCAATATATCAGTCCTCAAGGCATGATAGCCACGTTTCACCTTACCACCGACGTGATCAGGCAGGGACGGCACTATCGGAACAGGCTGCATTCCCTCGCGCACAAGAAACCCCGCAACCTGATTGACATAACGTGTCGCTGCGCGGCGGACCTGGCTGTCTTCCAGCTTCACAATGGCAGCCCTGATCTGACACACCTCGCCTATAAAGTCCGTTGCCTCACGGTAATACTGAGCGATCCGCATAATCTCTCCCAGGTCATCGGCGGTCTCAGGGGTGACGTTGGTTCGCTGCACCCGGCCCACAAAGGCATAAACCTCCCTGACCAGCGCCCTTATGATCATGCGGCGGCTGCCAATATGCTTCAGATCCGGTTCGCCTTCGGCCAACGCCAGCATGGCCAGGTCAACCACCTTTTCGTCAATCCGTGCCACTTCCCGCAAAAGGGCCTGCAAAGCGAGGCCGGGGGTTTGTTGCAGCGTGTGGTCCAGATATCGCGGCTTCTGCTCGTCTTCTTCAATTGTTCGATAGCGCGTCTCCAGGAAGGCGGACAGGCGCGTCCGCATTGGCCAGACCAGAAGAACACCCAGTATATTGAAAGCGGTGTGGAATAAGGCGAGAAATACGGAGGTTTCCATCCATGTGCTGATGCTGTCCGCAAACGGCAACGCAAGCAACAGCAGGAGTGCCGCAACTCCGCCTGTGATGAGGTTGAAGAAGATGTGAGCAAGGCCCACCCGCCGGGCATTGGGTGTTGCTCCGACCGTCGCGAGCAACGCGGTCGAGGTCGTACCGATATTGGCTCCGACAATCATGGCAGCAGCGGTTGGCAAGAGAACAGCGCCGCTGCTGGCCGCTGTCAGCACCAGCGCAATCGCCGCGCTTGAGGATTGCGCAAGGACGGTGACAACAAACCCGAGCCCGATGCCAAGCAGTATCCCCCAGGAACCGAACTGATTGACAATCTGAAAGTTTACGAACGAGCCGAGGTCATTGAAGCCGGCTTTGAGGAAGTCGATGCCAAGAAAAAAGAGGCCGAACCCGGCGAGGGCGGTACCAAACCCGCCATAAGGTCGCTCGCCCGCAATCAACCTCACGATGACCCCGGCACCCACCATCAGAAGCGCCAAGGCAGCGATATCGAACTCGAAGCCAAGCACCGTAACAAGCCAACCGGTGATTGTTGTGCCGACATTGGTGCCAAAAATGACCGATATTGCCTGCGACAGAGTGATAAGGCCCGCGTTCACGAAGCCGATCGTCGCGATAGTAACCGCGCTTGACGATTGCACGATTGCCGTGACCGACACGCCGGAGATAAAACCCCGCCAAGCGGGTGTTGTGCTTCTTTTCAGGATGCCTGTCAGACGGTCACCTGCGGCAAGGCGCAACCCGTCCGTCATCAGGGCCAGCGCAAGCAGCAATAAGCCCAGCCCACCAATGAGTTGACCAACACCTGCAATACCCATATTGCCTCCCAGCCCAACTGACGCTCACATATCCACTGGACAGCATATACTTTCTGCCAGCGGCGCGCTTGAGCAAAGTCAAGCCATTGCCCTGCTTTTCTGCTAAAATACAGTTGATCAGGGTACCGGCCAATTCGGGCAAACCATACCCCTTGAGAGGAAAATGAGCGACGATCCATATAGTGTGCTGGGCGTCAGCAGGGACGCCTCCGACAAGGACATAAAGGCTGCCTACCGAAAGCTTGCCAAATCGCTTCACCCGGACCTCAATCCCGGAGACAAGGAGGCAGAAGCACGCTTCAAGGCGGTGTCGGCGGCCTACAATCTTTTGGGCGACAAGGAGAAACGGGCCCGTTTCGACCGTGGCGAGCTTGACGCCTCGGGAGCGGAAGCCCCACAAAATCCGTTTTATCGCCAGTATGCCGGCGGCGATGCACAGCATCACTATTATTCAAATCGCGGGTTTTCGGATTTTGGCGACGAAAGTGACTTCTTCTCTGATCTGTTTCGCCAAGCCAGCGAAGGAAGACACAGGCATGATGGCCGCACCCACCGGGGCAGAGACGTACGCTATCATCTCGCGATCGACTTTATTGACGCCGCCCTCGGCGTGAAACGCCGTGTGTCGATGCCCGACGGCATAACACTCGATATCACGATCCCGGCTGGTGTGTCGGAAGGGCAGACGCTACGCCTGAAGGGTAAAGGCATGCCCGGCCACAGCGGCGGGAACCCGGGCGATGCTTATGTAACGCTTGAAATTGCCGCCCATCCCCTTTTCAGGCGGCAAGGGCAGGATATTTATCTGGATCTCCCGATTACCATCGACGAGGCGGTTCTTGGCGGCAAGGTCACTGTCCCGACAATCCACGGCAATGTCTCCGTGCCAGTGCCCGCAGCTTCCAGTACCGGACGTACGCTTCGGCTCAAAGGCAAGGGTATAAAAGGCGGACATCAGTTTATCACCTTGAAGGTCATGCTGCCGGATACCGTCGATGACGAGTTGAAAGATTTCATGACCCGGTGGCGTGACAAACACCCTTATGACGTGCGGCAGGATATGGAGACAGGCGCATGAAAATCATGACCCAGACGGAGGTGATCCACCGGATTGAGAGCCTCACGGTCCGTCGTCTGAACCTGTATATCCGACAGGGATGGGTGGCACCGGCCACCACATCGGCGGAACAGCGGTTTTCTGAAATTGACGTTGCGCGTCTGCAATTCATTGAACACCTCCGCATGGACATGGCCATCAATGACGCGGCCGTGCCCGTGGTCCTCTCTCTTGTGGATCAGATTCACGGCCTGCGCCATCAGCTGAAAAGTATCGGCCAAGCCATCGAGCAGCAGGACCACGGTGTGCGCAAGGCCATTGTCGATGCGATCCGGGATGCGACAGGTGCCAATACGCAAGGATAATCAGCTCAAGCGACCTTTTTATTGACGCCAATGGTCAAGGCCATTCTGGCGGGACAGCAGATAGCGCGGAAAACACATGCCCAACCAACCTGATATTCCCACACAGAAGTCGGTCCACCAGAACCAGAGCAGCGATACCGACCCTGCTGTCGGCCTGAGCGATAGTGAGGTCATCCGGCGGCGCCAGCTATATGGACCCAATAGCCTCAAACCACCGACAGCAACCGCGTGGTGGGGAATTCTCGCCTCCCAGTTTAAAAGCCTACTGACGCTCATTCTTCTTGGTGCAGCCGGACTGGCTGCATCTTTTGGCGATATCTCCGAGGCGGTTGCTATTCTTGTGGTTGTCCTCTTCAACGCGGCGGTCGGATTTATTGCCGAAAGCCGGGCCACGCGTGCAATGGACGCGCTCAGGCAGATGGGCCGGGCGGCGACCCGGGTGCGGCGCGGCGGCCACATCCTCACAATCGCCGATGAAGAACTCGTGCCGGGCGATATTGTGCTGCTGGAGGCGGGAGACGTCGTTACAGCCGACCTCAGGCTGGTCGACTGCAATCATATGCAATGTGATGAGTCCATGCTTACCGGGGAATCTGTCCCGGTGGACAAGGAAGCAATTTCCAACACCGGCGCGCCGCAAGACCTCAAGACCGCAACTGCCTGGAAGGGTACTTTCGTCACTAGGGGCTCTTGTGTGGGGCTGGTCATTGCCACAGGCATAAAAACCGAACTCGGCCAGATTGCTGAAGTGACCGATACCGCGGAGGGCGCCACTTCACCGCTTGAGCGGCGTCTGCAGAAACTGTCGGAACATCTGCTGCTGGCGGTTCTTGCACTGATTTTGATACTGACCATCTCGGGCGTCCTTGCTGGCCGAGACATCATGCTGATGGTCAAAACCAGCATTGCCCTTGCCGTGGCCGCCATCCCTGAGGGCCTTCCTATTGTTGCAACGCTCGCGCTGGCACGCGGCATGTCGAAGCTCGCTGCGCGGAATGCCCTGATAGAACGTCTATCGGCCGTGGAAACTCTGGGGTCCGTGACCGTTATCATCACTGACAAGACCGGGACACTGACGGAAAATAAAATGACCGTCACGACCCTTGCAACTCCGGACAGGCCAGATGAAAACAATCTCGAAAAGCCGGAAGCTTATGGAGTAAGAGCACTCCGGGTCTGTGCCTTGTGCTACAGTGGCGATAACGCAGACATGCTGCGCGACCCGATGGAGAAAGCCCTGGTGGAGGCCGCGCGGACCGCGGACATGGTCCCGCGCGAAATGGAGTTGGCCTACCCCCGCATAGCCGAGCACGCATTCGACCCCGCCATACGCATGATGGCAACGGTGCATCGTGATGGTGCCGGCCAGTATCTGTATGCCATCAAGGGGGCACCTGAAGCCGTGCTGGCCAGTGTAACCTGCTATAACGGCGCGCCCATCAAGCCGGAGATCAAACAACACTGGCTTGACCAGATGGGCAACATGGCACGACGCGGCCTCCGGGTGCTGGCACTTGCGGACAAGCTCGTTCCCGCCAACAGTGAGGCACCGTTTGAAAACCTCGAGTTCCTTGGCCTTGTGGGACTTGAAGACCCTCCCCGTGCGGATGCCGCCCAGGCCGTGCGAGCTGCGCAAGCCGCAGGCATCCGGGTTGTTATGGCAACCGGTGACAGCATGGAAACAGGGCAAAGCATCGCACAGGCCGTGGGCATTAGCGCACCAGACACGATGCCGGTTCTCACGGGAGAACACGTACGGCAAATAGCTGCCGATGGAAATGCGCAACCAACCGCCATTTTCAACACCCAGGTGTTTGCCCGCATGAGCCCGGGTGAGAAACTGACCCTGATCGACTTTCATCAGCGAAACGGCGCCGTGGTTGCCATGACCGGCGACGGTGTCAACGATGCTCCGGCCCTCAAAAAAGCGGACGTCGGCATCGCGATGGGAGAACGCGGCACAGAGGTGGCCAAGCAGGCCGCGGATATGATCCTCAAGGATGACTCTTTTTCTTCAATTGTCGTGGCCATTCAGCAAGGCCGGATAATCTTTGCCAATATCCGCAAGTTTGTCATCTACCTGCTGTCCTGCAACCTGAGCGAAATACTGGTTGTTGCCGCTGCCATACTGCTCGGCATGCCGTTGCCACTGCTTCCGCTACAAATCCTTTTCCTCAATCTGGTGACGGATGTTTTCCCCGCGCTCGCGCTCGGGTTCAGCTCAGGCGACGCTGAAATATTGCAGCGACCACCACGTCCCAAATCCGAAGGCTTGATAGGCGCTCGCCATTGGCAGGCCATTGTTGCCTATGCGGGACTTATGGCGGCCTGCGTCATCGCTGCGTTCGTCTGGGCACTCGGGCAGGAGAATACGGGCGTAGCCTATGCGAATACCGTCGCGTTTCTCTCCCTTGCGCTCGGGCAACTCTGGCATGTATTCAATATGCGAAGCAGGAAGGCGCTCCTTCTGGACAATCAGATTATCCGCAACAAACTTGTCTGGGCCGCTATCGGCCTGTGTCTCGGGTTAATCGCAATAGCGCTGTCATGGTCCCTGATACGAGATGTATTGCAGCTTCAACAGCTTGATGCCAAGGGCTGGGCCGTGGTCGCCGCCGCAAGCCTGGGCCCTCTCATATTTGGCCAAGCCGCAAAGGAACTAAATACAAAATTCAGGCGCGCCCGTGGTTGACCGGAATCCATATGCGGAAGCCACCATATGATCTCATACTCATACATACTGGCCGGCGGCCCAGCCGCTGGCCCATGCCCACTGGAAGTTATAGCCACCCAGCCAGCCGGTGACATCCACACTTTCACCGATGAAATAGAGGCCGGGTTGCGCTTTCGCTTCCATGGTTTTGGAGCTGAGGCAGTCTGTATCCACACCGCCGCGCGTCACTTCGGCTTTTGCGAAACCTTCGGTGCCAGCGGGCACAACCTCCCAGGCACCAAGACGGGCCGCGATCACTTCAAGTGTCTTGTTGGAGAATGACGCCATGATACCCGGCCAGCTCTCGGCAATTGCGTCCGCAAGCCGGGTCGCGAGCTTTTCAGCGAGGATGGTTTTGAGCGCAGCCTTTGGTCGGCTGTCCCGGACGTCTTTGAGCCAGCCAAGCACGTCCGCTTCATCCGGCAACAGGTTGATGGTCACCGCCTCGCCTGCGTGCCAGTAGCTGGAGATTTGCAGGATCGCGGGGCCAGAGAGGCCGCGGTGTGTGAACAGCAGCGCTTCGCGGAAACTGGTCTTGCCACAAGACACCATACTGTCAGCCGCGACACCGGCCAGCGGCTTCATGAACGCAAGGTCATGGTCCTTGAAGGTAAAGGGCACAAGCGCGGGTTCAGGCGTCACGACCTTCAGGCCAAACTGGCGCGCCACATCATAGGCAAAGCCGGTTGCGCCCATTTTGGGGATGGAGAGACCGCCGCTGGCGACCACCAACTTAGAGGCACTGATCACCCCTTCGCTGGTGGTAAGCTTGTAGCGCCCGTCCTCAAAACGCACAGACCTAGCCGCCACGCCGGTGCGCACCACAGCACCCGCTTCAGCGCATTCATCCAGCAGCACCTTGAGGATGCGGCCCGCGCCCTGGTCACAGAAAAGCTGGCCGAGGGTCTTCTCGTGCCATGTCACGCCGTGACGCGCGAGCAGGTCCATAAAGTCCCATGGTGTGTAGCGGCTGAGTGCGGATTTGGCGAAGTGCCGATTCTCACTCAAATAGGCCGCGGCAACCGCGTCCTGATTGGTAAAATTGCAGCGCCCTCCGCCTGAGATGAGAATCTTGGCGCCCGGCTTCTTGTTGTGTTCGAGCAGCAGGGTCTTGCGCCCTCGTGCAGCGGCCGTTGCCGCGCACATAAGGCCCGCCGCGCCGCCCCCAATCACAACCACATCCTGCATTTCTGCTGCTGCTTCAACCATAAGGGTATAATCCATTCTGCAAGAGCCACTACCCCGCACTTTCCGGCGATAAATATAGAAGGATAATGTTGATAACAAGAATTCTGGCGTTACTATCGCGTGCAGGGGGAAGTGGCATCCACAAATGTCACCCAATATGATGCATCTTTAAGTTTCGTTAACCGTGCTATGCAATCTATTGAACGAGTTAGCTGGAATTCTTAAAGCTGAATGCGCTGAAACACGAGGGGCTCACCAACAATGGCCGCGCTTAGTAATATTTTGCAGAACAAATTCTTCTCCATCCGCAACATGCTGCTCATCGTTACCGCAGCACTTATGGTGATTGTCATCACGCTCACGTGGCTCCGTATGGACCAGGCGCTTGAGAACAGCGCCCGCGCTGAACGCTCAATGACGGTAAACGCGTTGATTGACGACATTGTCCAGATGAAGCTGGCGCTGAGTGACGAACGCGGTGCGACCTATTCATCTTATGGCTCACCATCGCCGGCGTCTGATGATTTTGAGAAAATCATCAAGAACAATCGCCGCGTCATTTCCGCTGCACATGATAATATCATCAGCAAGCTGGCCACCTTGCAGGAGACCGAGCCATTTGACGGCAAGAACGTAAACGAATCTATCTACGAAGCTGTGAATGCGCGCTTTGAAGAAACCAAGCAGAAGTTCAGCGATCTTTACAGCAAATACGAATCCCAGCTTGATACCATCGACGCTGACCTCGGCAAGATGGAAGGCTCGCGCGAACTGAATGGCCGCAGCGCCACCAACGTCATGACAGACCTTGTTGAGGCCGCAGCCAATATTCGTACAGCGCTTGAAGAAAACTACGATTTTGGCGACGACCGCATTTCGCAGGTTATCCGTCTCAAGCACCAGCTTTGGCTGATGCTGGAATATGCCACCCGCGAGAGCGCGTCCCTTGGTGAGAACGTTGCCTCCGGTGAGCCGATTTCCTCGATCAAACGTGACCAGGGCTCGCGCTACGGCGGTTACGGCCAGGCAGCATGGGCACAGGTTACCGGCATCGCGCGCTCGGTCTCCTTCGCACAGGAAGACACCACACCAGCATCGCGTGACGCCCAGATTGAGCAGATCCAGAAAGTCTTCTTCAACGACTTTGAGCTGACGCGTTTCGACCTTTATGACCTTTCGGACGAGGCTGAGCCGAATGACGAAGGCAAAACCGTGGTTGACTACGGCATTACGCCGATTGAGTGGGTACGCCTCGCTGAAACGGCTGCGAAGCCGGTGATGAACATGAACAACTACGCGCAGGAGCTCTCGCGGGCACTGAACCAATCTGCGGTTTCATCGGCCACGGCCAACGTATCCTTCGCCATCTTCCTGATGGTGTTTGTACTGGGCATCGGCGGTGTGGCTGTATGGGTTGTGATGTTCAAGGTGGTTCGCCCAGTGAACGCCCTGTCCGACACCATGATGGTACTTTCGAACGGCAACCTCGATGTGGAGGTCCCCTACACCGAAGGTGGCGACGAAGTGTCCGACATGGCGCGTTCGGTGCAAATCTTTAAAGAGAATGCGATCGAACGTCAGGAACTTGAAGCCAAGCAGCGCGAGCAGGAAGAAGAGCAGCGCATTCGCGAGGAAGAGGAAGAGCGCCAGCAGCGCGAGCGCGAGGAAAAGCAGCGCCAGCGCGAACAGGAACGCGAAGAGAAGGCCCGCGAGGAACGTCGCGCCGCCATGCTTGACCTCGCTGACAAGTTCGAAGCTTCGGTTATGGCTGTGGTGCAGGGTGTATCCAACTCGGCGTCCGAGATGGAGCGCGCGGCGCGCGGCATGGCTGAAACCGCTGACGACACGTCCAAGAAGTCGGAAGTTGTGGCGAACGCCGCTCAGCAGGCCAGCTCGAACGCCCAGATGGTGGCATCGGCTGCAGAAGAGCTTTCGGCCTCGGTTCGTGAGATCACCGGCCAGACCAACCAGTCCTCCGCATCTGCCCGTGACGCAGTGAACCGTACCGAGAACGCGGGCAAGGACGTTGCCGAGCTCGTGGACGCGGCGCAAAAGATCGGCGACGTGGTCAAGCTCATCAACGATATTGCCGAGCAGACCAACCTTCTCGCGCTCAACGCCACCATCGAGGCGGCACGTGCGGGTGACGCCGGTAAAGGCTTCGCTGTCGTGGCTTCCGAAGTGAAGTCGCTCGCAAACCAGACCGCAAAAGCCACGCAGGAAATCAGTGAGCAGGTGGAAGGCATGCAGCAGGCCACTAACCTCGCCGTACGCGCGATGGACGAGATCAAGGGCATCATCGGTGCCATCGAGTCCACGTCCGTCTCCATCGCATCAGCGGTTGAGCAGCAGGACGCCAGCACGCAGGAAATTGCGCGCAACGTGGCCGAAGTGTCGACCGGTACGGAAGAAGTGACGTCGAACATCCACGCGGTGAACGAAGGCGCGACCTCTACCGGCTCCGCCGCGACGGAAGTACTGTCCGCAGCCCAGCTCCTGACCCAGCAGTCGGACGAGCTGCGTGGTCAGGTAGAAGCCTTCCTGCGCACCATCCGCGAAGAAGACTAACATCGGGCGCCGGGCCAGCTGCCCGGCACCAACAACGAATTTCAAGGGCCTCTCCGGAGGCCCTTTTCTTTTATGGGATGGCCGCCACTGTCGAGCGCGGAGCCTATGACAGGCATGAAAAAGGCCCCTCGCGGGGCCTTAAACGCATTCTCGAACCGGGTTAGCCCCTTATTGCAGACGCCACGCAATGGGGATAACGAATGTCAGGTTACCGTCCGGCAGGCTGGCTGGCGGCGCCGGCAGCGGATCGAGCTTTTCCATCATCTTCGGGATTACCTTGTCGAGCTGGTCTTCACCGCTCGGTTCCGTAATCTCGAACGAGAGGATCTTGCCACTGCGGTCAATCGAGACCTGCACCTTGGCACTACCCTCAATTTCACGCGCGATTGCCGAACGCGGATAAATATGCGTCTTGATAATCTGCTTGACGATCTCGCGTTGCCAATCCTGAATATCGTCTGCGAATACCGGTGTGGCAGTCGCTACGAACGCCAGTGATAGAGCTGCGCCCATGGCAAGCCGACATTGCCGTGAAATGCTGCTCATCAAAACCCCAAATACCATCCCATCTTCCTCCGATTTTTGCTCCCGGGACCAAGTTTACTAAGAATCCAGTAAAAACTGTGATAATAATTATAGTTAATCCCACGTTAAGGTTATCACGCACCTTAAGCGATTGTCACGCCTGTGATTTCACACTGTGGGTTTTGCCTTCCCTGTCCCCTGCCAACCAGCATAGAACTGTTGTCACGTATTGGTCAAATTCCCGCTTGCCTTTGCATCCAACATGGCTATAGTGCGCCCCGACCCGGATGTAAGCAGGACAGTTTTCCGGGGCTGCCTTTGTACGGAGCCGTGGCCGAGCGGTTTAAGGCGCACGCCTGGAAAGCGTGTTGGGGTCCTGCCCCTCGAGGGTTCGAATCCCTCCGGCTCCGCCATCTACCATCAGCAAATTTATCATAGTGCTTGTACGATGCCGGTGCGGCTCTGCGTCGCCTCCTGAGCCTTCTGGCCGCTTTGGCAACAGGCGCAAAAAAAGGCGCGGAAGGTGCCGCGCCTTTTCATCAGTTGGGTGCGCCCTGACGGGCACGCACATCAGTTCGTATAATAGTTGCTCTTGCCACCATAATAGTAACCCTGGTCGCCATACCCGTAGCCACGGTGGCGCTTCACGTCTACCTGGGTCAGCACGGCACCCGCAAGCGGTACACCGGTCTGCTGCAGCTGCTTGACGGCGGTCTTGACGATGCCCTTAGCGGTCGAAGCCCACTGCACCACAAACATGATGCTTTCAGCATATTTGGCGATGATCATGGCGTCCGAGACTGCCATGATCGGCGGTGTATCGATGAGCACAAGATCATACTGCTTGCGCGCTTCACTGAGGAAGGACTGGAACTCAGGCGCCGCAAAACGCTTCTGCGGGTTTTCTTCCTTGTCGGTCCAGAGCACATGGATACCGCTCACGTCATCGGCATAGATACTGAGGCCAGCCGGGATCGGCTCACGCGACAGCACGTCATTAAGGCTCACAAAACTGCCCTTCTCAAGGCCGAGGCGTTTGCGCAGTACCGGGCGGCGCATATCAGCTTCGACGACCAGTATCTTGAGACCGGTGCGGCCGAGAATATGCGCCAGGCAGAGCGTCGCGGTCGACTTGCCCTCACCCGGGATTGAGGAGGTCACGGCCAGAACCTTCGGCGTCGCGCCCCCCGCACCACTGAACATCAGGGACGCATGGATACTTCGGTGCGCTTCGGCAAACGAAGACGACGGCTTCGAGATGATATATTTCTCCGGACCACCGCTTTGCAGCACGGCCTTGCCCACAAGCGGAATCATGCCGAGCGGACGCAGGTTCAGGTCCTGCTTCAGGTGTTCCGGGCTGCGGTAGCCGTTATCAAGCGATTCCATCAGGAAGGCGAGCGCTACACCGGCGCCAAGGCCGATGACGGCGGCAACCACCATGATGATGCGTTTCTTCGGGAAGGACGCATAAACCGGCACATCCGCCTTCGAGATGATCCGCGCGTCAGCCTGTTGCATACCGTCCGAGCTCGACGTTTCCTTGAAACGGGTCAGGAAGGTCTGCAGCAGCAAGCGGTTGGCTTCGGCCTCGCGGTCCAGTTCGCGCATGCGCACCTGGGCGCGGCTGTTCTTGAAGCTTTCCTGCTTGAGGGCTTCGAGGTTCTGCTCCAGCGTCGTTACGCGGATGGCAGCCACCTCGGCTTCACCACGGATACCAGCAACAATCTTGTCGATCTCAAGCGAGATTTTGGTTCTTACGTCAGCAAGCTCGGCTTCCACATTCATCATGCGCGGGTGCTTGGGGCCATAGCGCGTGGCAAGCTCGGCGCGGCGGCGGCGTACTTCCGATTCCTGTTCTTTCAAGCGCTGGATCAGCGGGCTTTGCACCACCTCGAGCAGGCCGGATTCCTCGACCGTACCGTCAACGATATTCTGCTCGATCTGGCGTTCGCGCGCCTCGATGCGGGCGAGATCGGTGCGGGCCGTCACAAGCTGAGTGTTTAGCTGCGCCAGCTGCTGGTCATTGACGAGGCCCGCAGACTGAGTCTGGATCAGTTGGTTTTCTTCGCGGAACTGCTGAGCTTCCTGCTCGGCAAGGCGCACTTTTTCACGCAGTTCAAATACCCGCTCATTAAGCCATTCGTTCGCGCGCTCGGTGGCTTCGAACTTCACCTCAAGCTGATCGGTCAGGTACAGGTTGGCGAGGCCGTTTGCGATTTTCGCCGCCTTTTTGGGGTCAGCAGATTCGACAGCGACCTCAAGCGTATAGGAGCGCGGCGGGTTCGCCACGGTCATTTGCGAGAGCAACTGGTCAACCACACGGGCGCGGGTTGCCTGGGCTGCTTCTTCCGGCGACTGTTCAGCCTTGCGGCGGCCAAAAATAGCAGCGCTCCACTCGTCCGGCAGGTAAGTGAAGGGATTAATAGCCTGGAGGAAGCCACGACCTTCCCGCAGCTCAGCATTGAACTCCGGATCATTGACGAGGTTGACATCATCCACGAGCTTGCCAACGAGGCGGCGGCTCTGGAGCACGTCAATCTCGGTCTTGATCGCCGCCTGGTCGGTGCCAAGACCGGACATCACCGCTTCAAGGTCCACAACCCTGTTCTGGCGAGTCTCGATCGCCAGCATGGCCTTCGCGGTGTAGCGCGGCGTCAGCTGGAACACCACAATGGCGGACATCACAATGGTGATGAGCGCTACGTTGAAAATGATCCATTTGCGGCGCCACAGAACAAGGAGGAACGCGCGAACATCAATGACATCGCTGTCGCCGTTGTCCTGCATTTGTGCAGGCTCAATACCTTGCTGACGCTCGGTGGTGTGATTGTCGTACATGATCAAAACCCAGTCAGGTACCTAGAAGAACCGCTCCGGTACACGAATAATATCGCCGGGCATTACAAGCGTTGTATCGCCGACATCAATCTTTTTCTCAGCGCCGTCTACCTTGCGCGTGATAACGATTTTCTTCTCGTTGGCGCGGTAGGTAAAGCCGGACGCGAGTGCAATAGCATTCAGAACAGTCATGCCGTTGACATACGGGTAGCTGCCAGGCTGTTTCACTTCCCCCAGAATATAGAAGGGGCGATAATTCAGCACTTCGATGCTGACACGGGGATTGACCAAATAGCCATCCGCCAGCTTTTCGCTGATCAGGCGCTCGGCTTTCGCCACGTCACGCCCGCCAATCGTCACGGGACCAATAAGCGGAATGCCAACAACGCCGGAGCCGTCCAGCTCAAACTCGCCCGAGAGGTCTTCCTCGCCGTACACGATCACCCGGATACGGTCACCCGAACCCAGTTCATATCGCTGTACGTCCAGCTGCGGCACAGCCGTGTCCTGTGCAGCAGCACTTGTGGCGAGCCCCGTAAGGCTCGCCACAATCATCATGATAACAATCTGAAATCTACGCATCCGCTCTACCAACCGTAACTTGAAAACTATCAGTTCGAGCGGCGAGTATACTTACCATTGACCAGTAAGGCCAACCATAAACGAATGGCGAGTATAATCCTGCCCCTGGATGGAGCTGTTGCGGTAGTCGAGGTTGTAGCCTGCGTTCACGTTCATGTTGCGGCCAACCAGATATTTGAAGCCAACACGACCCTTCAGGACATCATCTTCACGGGTGATGCGCTGATAATCCATTTTGGTGTAACCGCCTTCAGCCATCAGGAGAACGTTACGACGCAGCTCGTGCTCAGCACGGAGCGAGATTGCCGTGGAAACGTAACCGGATGCGAAGACTTCGCTGCCACCGATTTGCTCGGAGAGCGTGGATTCTTCGATCGAACGGTCAACCGACGCACGGAAGGAGGTAAGGCCGGTTGCGTTCCAGAGGAGCGCAGCACCGAACTTCACACCGTCAGTGGTGTCGAGGGTAGCAGAGTCATAAGACCGCTTCATGTAACCGCCGTAGAACTCACCCTTTGCTTTACCGGTGAGATCGAAGGCTGCACCACCCACAACTTCGTAACCGTCAGAGTTACGGTTCGGGCCACCATCTTCGGTCGAATCGTCGTATTTGATACGGTCTGCGGTCAGGCGAACAAACGCCTCGTAACCGTCAGAAAGCTCGTAACCTACACGGACAATACCCTTGAAACGCTCACGGTCACGGTCATCGTTGTTGATAGCCGGGCCACCGCCTACACGTTCGCTGTCCTGGAAGTTGCGGTTGGTGTATTCACCGTCAACCGCGAAGGACAGTACGGATACGTCACGCTTGAAGCCGATTCCCGCGGTCAGCACGTCAAAGAAGACCTGCTCAGCAGCCGCACCCGGCGAATCAGCAGCACCACGGTCTTCGTGACCACGGTTATAGGATGCATTTGCATGAATGTCGGTGCCGTAGGAGATGTCCTTACGGCCGTTCATGCCAACGCTGTAATCTTCAAAGTTTTCCGAACCGTTATCAAGGTAACGGCCCACATCAGCTTTTGCTTCGAGCGCGAAAAAGCTGCTGTTCCAGTCAGACACAAGGTTGAAGGAAGGCTTCACGGAGACGATGAAATCGTCGGTCACGTTGCTTTCTTCAGCATAGATGTTGGACTTGTAAGCCGCCTCAACAGTTGCTTTCGGATAGAAAAGGAAGCTGCCGGTGCGAACACCTGGGGCATCATAATCAGGCCGTGCACGGTCATAAACGGACTTAACCTGGTCGCCTTCCGCTGCTGCATCCTGGCCGTATGCGGCCGGTGTCAAGGCAGTAGCACCCAAGAGAAGCGCGCCCATAACAATGGTTTTTTGATTTTTCATCTATCATACCCCGATTTGGTAGAAGCGCGCGAAAATACGGGAGCGCACCAGATAATTGAAACTTTGGACAATATACATATAACGGCAAACTTTTGGCTGCCACCATAAAGCTAACCGAAGTACCTGAAAACAATAATAGTTTCGAATGTGTCGTTAGTGCAACACTAATTTAATTAGGTTGTGCTTATGAAGCGCACTTCATTGCCGTTAAGTGCACTAGCCGACAGAACGCCCGTGGCGAAGGCCCCGGTATCAAGCGCAATACGGTTACCAAAGTGCGCCGCTTCCGGCACGCCGGAGTGGCCGTGCACCACACACACACCGTGATCTTCTGCTGAAAGCGTAAAATCCTGCCGAATGGTGGTCATGTCAAACCGGTCTTGCATCTCGGCCGGCAGGCCGGGGCGAATGCCCGCATGCACAAAGAAATAGTCCCCCTTGCGCCAGCTTACCGGCAGGCTTTCAAGGAACCGCCGGTGTTCAGCCGGGAATACCCGCATGAATTTGTCAGATGCCGCGATCACATCGCCGCCAATCTCCGGCGAATGAATGTCAACACCGTAACTTGCCAGCGCCGCCGCGCCACCAACACTGAGCCACATGCCGCCCATCATCGGGTCATCGATGAACTGGAGCATGAGGTCCTCGTGGTTGCCGCGCAGGAAAATGGGGGTCATGCCCTCGGGCTGGTAGGTGATGAGGAAATCAAGCACCTCGCGGGACTGAAAACCGCGGTCAACATAGTCGCCAAGGAAAACAACATAGGTTTCCTTTACCCCCCAATAGGTGGTGCGGTCCTCATCAATACGCTCAAGTAGATCAAGCAGCAGGTCGAGCCGGCCGTGAATGTCGCCGATGGCGTAAACCAGAACACCGTCCGGCAGGCTCCAGGAAAAGGAGGCGGGGTCAAGCGCATGGCCCGGCAGACCAAAACCATGGTCGCTGTCGCGCGCGTCAAGGCCCATCATCTTTTTCAGGAAGTTAAGCACGTTACCTCATCAGCCATATGGCGACCGCCCGGCGGCCAAATACCACGGACGACATACCAACAAAAAAGGCGAAGGTCACTATCCTTCGCCTTCCTGCAAATTCTTGTGCGGGCCGAAGCCCGGCAGCATTGCATTAGGTCGGGCTGCCCGACTGGTTCGGGTTCTCGATCACGATAGGAATGTCCCCCGTGCCAGAGGTGTCGCCGCCAACAACCACAACCGTGCGGGTAGAGGTGCGGCGCACCGTCTGAGCGTTATTCACAGTCTGGGTCGAACCGGTCTGCTGCTGACCGCCGTTGCTGGCCGTATAGTACTGCTGCGTGGCAGTCGAGGCGTTGCTGGCAACGCCCGTCTGGATCGACGCGGCGGCAGGAATCGCATTCGGGTTAGTGCTATCGTTCATAGCAACAACCGCAGCCTTGGCCGACTCGCCTACACTGGATTCCACCGTGCTGTCCGCAGCAGAAACTGAAGGGTCAGCCGCAAGGACGACCGCGATGTTTACCAGCGTCGCGGAACTGTTCGGGTCTGTGCCCGCAAGGTTCGCACCCATCGTCGCAATGTTTTTCACCACCGCCGCAACCATGGCCGCCTTGCCTTGGCGAACCTTCAGCGCAACAAGGTTTTTGATCTGATCGGTCTGGCCAGCTTGTGCCAGTGCGATAATCTGGGCTTGAAACTGGTTCTGCTCCACTTGCGCCGAAACGGCTTGCGCCTCAGCAGCCGGGGCGAAAACCGGCGATACAGCCGGGAGAGTGGCCACAAGGCCAAAAGCTGCAACCAAAATTGCCAAACGCATAATTTTGCTCCATCAACTTCACCGGCGGAACTTTCCAAGTCATACGATGGAATGGCCGCGGCACATAAAATTCATACTTAAGGTCCCACATACAAACCTGTGAGTCAAAAGTAAATTTGGCAGTTCGCGTATAAACTGCAACTTCCCCGCGTCGTGGTGCCATAATGCCACAATTGGCCCAACGATAATTTTGGCAACTGCCCATATACACTGGCGCGGAAATCATTTTAGGTCTAAAATAAATATAGTACCAGCATCGCGGGAGGGAAAGCCGTATGGACAACCAGCAAAACCATGTGCTTATCACCGGCGGCGGGTCCGGCATCGGGCTGGCCACCGCGCGGACATTCGTGAATGCAGGCTACCGGGTCACGCTCGCCGGTCGGAATCGAAACCGGCTTGACGCCGCCATAAGCCACCTGCCCGGTGCTAGCGCGCTGCCGCTTGACGTTACCGATGAAGCTGCGCTCACCATCGCCTTCCAGAACCTGGCGTCTGAGGGCAATATGCCCGATATACTTATTAATAATGCAGGCGCCGCCAAAACCGCGCCCCTGCACCGCACCAGCCTTGATGACTGGAACGCCATGCTGGCTGTGAACCTGACGGGCGCTTTCCTCTGTGCCCGCGCCGTGGTGCCGCACATGAAAGAACAGGGCTTTGGCCGCATCATCACTGTTGCCAGCACGGCGGGGCTGAAAGGCTATGCCTACACAGCCGCCTACACCGCCGCCAAACACGGCGTGATTGGCATGACGCGTTCGCTCGCGCTTGAACTGGCCGGCTCCGGCGTGACCGCCAATGCGGTATGCCCCGGTTTCACCGACACGGATATCGTCAGCACCTCCGTCGCCAATATCGTTGAGAAAACCGGCCGCAGCGCGGAGGACGCCGTGAAGGAACTCACCAAACACAGCCCCGAAGGCCGCCTCATCCGCCCCGAAGAAGTGGCGGACACCATCCTGTGGCTCGCACGCGCTGAGGCCGCCGCCATGAACGGGCAAGCCATCGCCGTCGCGGGCGGAGAAGTGATGTAACACCATCCCCCACTTACCCCGCTTGATGCGGATTTAATTTAGTGCTAAAATAAATTTCAAATGGCGGAGGGAGAGAACAGATGGCGCATCATCCGGGTATCAGCACGGCGCAGCAACAGGCGCTCAGGAGCTGGCTCAGGCTGCTCGGCTCCTCGAATGCGATCCGCAAGGTGCTGACCGCGCGCATGCAGGCCGCGCACGGCGTGTCGCTCTCACGCTTTGATATTCTCGCCAACCTCTACCGCGCACCAGAGGGCGGTGTGCGCCTCTCGGACCTCTCGAAACAGCTCATGGTCTCAAACGGCAATGTCACGCAGGTGATGGCACCTTTGATGAAAGAAGGCCTCGTGGAGCGCAAGCCCTGCGCGGATGATGCACGCGCCGCCGTCGCACGCCTGACCGCCGAAGGCCGCGCCACATTTGAAACAATGGCAAGCGAACATGCCGCCTGGGTCGAGGATATTTTCACTCCCCTCACAGTGGCAGAGCAGGAAAACCTCCTCACCCTCCTCGACAAGCTGGGCACCCATGCGGCAGCCGGGCACAGCAGCGAATAGCGCATAAGGACACAAACGATGGACCCCAAAAGCTTCAAACCGAAACACTTCCTGTGGGACTTCAAGGACGGTGTGGCCACCGTCACCCTCAACCGCCCGGACCGCATGAACCCGCTGACATTCGAAAGCTACGCCGAACTCCGGGACACGTTCCGGGGCCTCGTTTATGTGCCTGAGGTCAAGGCCATCATCATGATGGGCGCAGGCGGCAACTTCTCCTCGGGCGGTGACGTGCATGAGATCATCGGTCCGCTCGTCAAGATGGACATGCCCGACCTCCTCAAGTTCACTCGCATGACCGGCGATCTCGTCAAAGCCATGCGCGGCTGCCCGCAGCCGATCATCACCGCCGTGGACGGCATCTGTGTCGGCGCAGGGGCAATTATCGCCATGGCGTCCGACCTGCGCTTCGCCACCAAAGACGCCCGCACCGCTTTCCTCTTCAACCGCGTTGGCCTCGCAGGCTGCGACATGGGCGCGTGCGCCATCCTGCCGCGCATCATCGGTCAGGGCCGCGCGTCCGAACTGCTTTTCACCGGTCGCACCATGAGTGCGGAGGAAGGCGAGCGTTGGGGCTTCTTCAACCGCATCATCGAGAAAAGCAAACTGCGCGCGGAAGCCGAGGATATGGCATCGCGCCTCGCATCCGGTCCTACCTTCGCGAACGGCATGACCAAAAACCAGCTGAATATGGAATGGGACATGAGCCTCGATGCCGCGATTGAGGCTGAAGCGCAAGCGCAAGCCATCTGCATGCAAACGAAGGATTTTGAGCGCGCCTACCATGCCTTTGTGAACAAACAAAAACCGGTATTCGAGGGTGACTGATGGCAAGCATTCCCGCAGATAAAAGCTATTTGAACTGGCCCTTTTTCGACGACCACCACCGTGTGCTCGCGCGCGAGCTGGATGCCTGGGCGGCAGAATACCTGCCCCCCATTGTGGACAGCGACCACGCCCATGCGGACGTGGACAGCACCTGCCGTATCCTTGTGCATACGCTTGGTGCCGGTGGCTGGCTGCGCTACGCGGTGCCAAAGGCCTATGGCGGCATGCATGAGGGGCTTGATGTGCGTTCGCTTTGCATCATCCGCGAAACGCTCGCGCGCTATTCCGGCCTCGCCGACTTTGCTTTTGCGATGCAGGGCCTTGGCTCTGGCGCGATCACGCTCGCGGGCAGTGAAGAGCTCAAGGCCGAATACCTGCCGCAGGTAGCATCGGGCCAGAAGATCGCCGCCTTTGCACTCACCGAACCTGAGGCCGGGTCGGATGTCGCGCAAATCGCCGCCAAGCTCAAGGAGCGCAAATCCGGCGGCTATAAGCTGAAGGGTGAGAAGACCTATATCTCAAATGGCGGCATCGCAGACTTTTACTGCACCTTTGCCCGCACCGGCGAAGCGCCGGGCGCGCGCGGCCTGTCCGCCATCGTGGTCGATGCCGACACGCCGGGTTTCTCCATCAAGGAACGCATCGAGGTGATCGCGCCGCACCCGCTTGGCCGCCTCGCCTTTGATGGCTGCGAACTGGACGCGGGCAAGCTGATCGGCAAGCGCGGTGAAGGCTTCAAGCTCGCGATGGCAACGCTTGATATCTTCCGCTCCACCGTGGGGGCTGCAGCCCTTGGTTTCGCCC
Source organism: Kordiimonas gwangyangensis DSM 19435 = JCM 12864 (assembly GCF_000375545.1). Lineage (GTDB taxonomy): Bacteria > Pseudomonadota > Alphaproteobacteria > Sphingomonadales > Kordiimonadaceae > Kordiimonas > Kordiimonas gwangyangensis. The sequence continues at coordinate 284,751 of NZ_AQXF01000004.1, read as the reverse complement.
GCCGTGCGCTGGCCGAGGCCATCGGCCGCACCAAAAGCCGGCAGCTGTTCGGCGCGCCGCTTGCGGACCTGCCGATCACACAGGAACGGCTGGCCGAGATGGCGCTTGATATCGACGCCAGCGCGCTGCTGATTTACCGCGCGGCTTGGACCAAGGACAGCGGCGCACCGCGTGTGACGCGCGAGGCCGCCATGGCCAAGCTTCACGCCACCGACAGCGCACAAACGGTCATCGACAAGGCGCTGCAGATGTTCGGTGGCATGGGCGTGACCAAAGGCGTGAAAGTGGAAGAACTGTACCGCGAGATCCGCGCGCTCCGCATTTATGAGGGCGCGTCCGAGGTGCAGAAACTGGTGATCGCACGGCAATTGCTCGCGGACTGATACCCGCGTCACAAGCATGAAGGGAGGGGAGCCCGGGAGCATGTACAGATCAGCGCATATCGACACCTTCACGCGGGACAACCTGCCGGATGAGAGCCTGTGGCCCGAGCTGAGGTTCGACCTGGCCGCGCTTGCCTACCCTGAGAGGGTGAACGCTGCCGATGTGCTGCTGAAGTCCGGCAAGCCGGAAGACCCTGCCATCATCTGGACCACAGGCCGCTGGACCTACGCGGAACTGACGGCCACCGTCAACCGCATCGCCCGCGTGCTCACGGAAGACATGGGCCTTGTGCCCGGCGGCCGCGTGCTTTTGCGCGGCCGCAACACGGCGATAATGTATGCGGCCTGGTATGCCATCATCAAGGCGGGTGGCGTCGCGGTTGCCACCATGCCGCTGCTGCGCGCGCCCGAGCTTGTCAAAATCTGCAACAAGGCGGAGATCACGATCGCGCTTTGTGAAAACGCGCTGATGGATGAACTGTCGGCCGCCGCGAAGCTTACGAACCAGCCCCTCAAGGCGTTCGGCTTTGGTGACGAGGGCGCGGCGCTTGAAGCGCATATGGCCAGCAAAGCCGATGACTTTGACGCCGTCGATACCGCGCAGGACGATGTGGCGCTTCTGGCCTTCACGTCCGGCACCACGGGTGAGCCCAAGGCTTGCATGCATTTCCACCGCGATATCCTTGCAATGGCGGACGCTTATGCCGCCAATATCCTCGCGCCCCGAAGCACGGACGTGTTCACCGGCTCACCACCCATTGCTTTCACCTTCGGGCTTGGCGGCCTTGTGGTCTTCCCGGCGCGGTTTGGCGCCGCCACCGCCCTGCCCGCCGGCCCGACGCCCGAAGCGCTCCTGGATATTATCGAGCATGCTGGCGTGACCATGCTGTTCACCGCCCCCACCGCCTACCGCGCGCTGATGGGCAAACTGAAGGGGCGGGATATCTCCACCCTCCGCCGCTGTGTCTCGGCGGGCGAAAGCCTGCCGGAAGCCACATGGCAGGCGTGGTTCGAGTGCACCGGCCTCAAGCTGATGGACGGCATCGGCGCGACCGAGATGATCCATATTTTCATCGCCGCGACCGAGGGCGAGATTCGCCCGGGTGCCACCGGCAAACCGGTGCCCGGCTATACGGCTTGTGTGCAGGACGAGAGTGGCAAAATCCTCACCCCGCCCGCAACAGGCCGCCTCGCCGTGCGTGGGCCGACCGGCTGCCGCTATATGGCCGACGCCAGACAACAGAAATATGTGCAGAACGGCTGGAACATCACCGGCGACACCTATTATATGAGCGAGGACGGCTATTTCACCTTTGTCGCGCGGTCTGACGATATGATCATCTCATCCGGCTACAACATCGGCGGGCCTGAGGTGGAAAGCGCGCTGCTGACCCACGATGCGGTTGCGGAATGTGCGGTCATCGGCGTGCCAGATGCCGCGCGCGGCCAGATTGTAAAGGCCTTCATTGTGCTGCGCCGCGGCGTGGACGAGAGCGATGAGCTCAAGGAAGCGCTGCAGCACCATGTGAAGGCCACCATCGCGCCCTATAAATATCCGCGCGCGATTGAGTTTATCGATGAGCTACCGAAAACCCAGACCGGCAAACTGCAGCGCTTCAAACTGAAAGAGGCACCGCGCAATTAGCGGTGCCTCCTAAACCTCTCGTGGTCATCCAGCATTAAAGCTTACCGTCCCATATATGGTCGTGACGGCGATGGTCGATATCGCTGTCGTATTTTTCCTTGTCCGCGCGCTCGATCATCTCCTGCTCCATAGTCTCGGCGCGGTCTTGCGTGAGCACTTCCTTGGCGTCCGGGAAAATCTCGCGCTCTTCTTCACGCATGTGATGCTCGAGCGAATCTTTGAGGCTGCGGAATTTCTGCATCCACGCTGTACCGCCGAGCGACGTGTCCGTCAGTTCCTCAAGCAGTTCCTCCGCTTCTTCATGCTCTTCCTTGCCGTGCTCAATCTCTTCCTTCATATCCTTGAAGCGCTTGAGCGGGTTATAAAAAGCCTTTTCTTCCGCCACGCTGTGCACGATCACCTTTTCCTTGAGCATGTTAAAAAGGTTGTCGCGGGCGTCATTCTCATGCGGGCCAAGGGCCTCAATGCGCTGAAGCAGGTCGCGCATCTCGTCATGGTCTTCCTTGATTTTTGTATAGATACTCATAGCTGTGCTCCCGATCGTTTGGCTTGGGTGCTCCATGCTGCCGCTTGGGGCGTCAAATATCGATGGGCACACATACTTGGCCGCGTCAGCAGGCCATAAGGATGGCGAGCGATTAGCTTAGACTACTGGCGTTCGGTGGCGCTGAGGAGCGTGAGGATGGTATCAAGCGCCCGGTCGCGGCCAGCCTTGATATCGGCGGGCGAAACTTCGGCCACAGCAAAATCGGGCACAATGCCGGTACCATCATAGCTTTTGCCGCTCGCGTCCACATAACGCTCATTCGGCAGGGCGAAAAGCCAACCGTTCGGCAGTGCACGTGGCAGCATGTCCGAGAAACTGCCCCGTGTCGCGGCACCCAGACGGCGGGTGTCAGCCGCGCGGCCCATCATTGCCATAAGGAATGTCTCCGCCGCGCTCACCGTGTCACCCGAGGTCAGGATCAGAAGTTCGCCCGTGTAAGCCGCATGCTCCGGCAAGGGTTCAACCATGGTCTCGCTCTGGCTTGCCCAGATGATCTGCCGGTCCGGGCCTACTTCACCCACCGCCTGCTTGCGGTAGGCCACATAAGCGCGGTCGGTGAAGCGGCGCGCCAGCTCAATCGCCAGCTTGTCGGATCCGCCGTCATTATCACGCATATCAAGCACAAGGGCAGCCGCCCCCGATAGCCCACCCACAATCTGGTCGAGCGCTTTATGCAGCACAGCCGCATCATCGGCCCCGCCGTCCTGCGCGCCGTAGCCATAGAAACTGTCCACCCGCAGGTAGGCAAGCTCCGACGACAGCCAACCAAACAGCATGCGTCCACCAGCAAGGGTGCGGGCCTTGCCGCCAAGGTATTTTGATTTCACCAGTGCGCGCGCCGCTTTGCGGTCGTCATCACTAAGGTTACGGCCACCCTGTTCCGCACCAAAAAACGCTTCATCAAGGTGCGGTGCCACCAGCGCCACGTGCGGGTCCTCAAGTTCCATCAACTGGCCCGAGAGCACTTTAAAAAGCTCGGACCCCGCAATCAGGCTGTCCTGTTCGCTGCTGTCCCAAGCCAGCCCGCTGATGCCTTCAAAAGGATAATGCTCGCGGAAGGTTTGCGCGAAGATGGCAGCGGCTTGGCTTTCCGGTGTTTCGCTGGTGCAGATGGTGGGCAGTATCTCAAGCCGGGTGGCCTTCATCCATGTCACGGTGTCGGTACGGTGCAACGACAGACTGCCAGCGTCATCCCCCGGCTTCACCACCATGGTGGCGTTAATGAACCCGGGCAGCGAGACAGAAAAAGCCATGCTGTCGCCCGGCGCGGGCACCAGCTCGCCTGCCGTCAGCGCTGACTTCTGGCAACTGATGGCCGTGCGTTCATAAAGCGTGACCGTATCCCCCTCAACCGACATGACATAGCCGTAACCCCGGGTTTGCCAGACACCGGCAAACGCACTTGTGTCGTCAGTTGCAAGAGCGGGCAGGCAGGCGGCCAGAACCGCAAGGCCACAGAGGAGGAAACGCATGATAAAGTCCCAAACAACAAATCAGGCGCGGCCATCAGGCCACGTAAAAAAAACATCCATAACAAGGAGAAAACATGCCCGTCAAAAAAGGCCGAAGCATGGCCCGGCCTTTTGCTGACAAGCCGCTATCAGGTGCCCGTCGGGCTACCGCTTTGGCTCGGGTTCTCACCGTCGGTAACGCTATCAACCGTGGAGCCGGGTTCACCCGGGGTCCCACCACCGATCGACCCGGAAGACTGGCCTGATGTATAGGCCGCCACGAGGGTTGAAGAGCTGTTGCGGTTCACCGCCGCGGTCAGCGCCGCAGCGCCGTTCGGGTTACGGGTGGCAACCTTGGCTTTCACCCGGCCAACATTGCTGCCCACGCGGGCGGCAAGGCCGGTGTCTACCGCGCTGACACTCTGGTTATCGACAAGCGCAAGAGCCGCCAGCTCAAGCGCCACCGCAGCCGTATCATCGGTATCCGCAAGGGCCAGCCCCATGCTGGAAAGACTGTCGGCGATTGCGGCCAGTACGTTCGATTTACCGGCAGCCACCTGAATATCGACCACTGACTGGAAACCAGCCCAATCACCGGCCTGTGCAAGCGCGACAAGCTGGCTCTGGATCGTTTGCTGCTCGGTTACGGTTTGTGCGTAGGCCGTAGAACTAAGAACAGAAGAGAAAGCCACACCACCCCCGAGCACACCAATGGCTGCAGCAAGGACAAGCTTTTTCATTTGATAAAACTCCGTGTGTCAGCGCCGGTCCACACCGACGTTCTGCACATGAGGCACTGTTACCTACCATTGTGGCGAATTTCAGTACAGAATGCCTCAATTCCGGCATAGAAAGCCGGATGCGGGGCGCGTACCCTTCATAGCCTTGTCGCGCAATTAATTTAGTGCTAAAATAAATTCAAATCTCAGTAGGGACGGGAATATCCTGATGGCGACTTTCAGAAACGAGGTTCAGGTGCGCTTCGCGCATGTGGATGCGGCGGGCATTATGTTTTACCCGCGTTATTTTGGCCTCATCAACGACTTGGTCGAGGACTGGTTTGCAAGCGGGCTCAAGAAAAGCTTCCGCCAGCTTCACCTCAAGGAGAAGCGCGCCGTGCCAACAGCGCATATCGAGGTGGACTTCCATGCGCCCAGCAAGCTTGAGGATGAACTGATCTTCGAGCTTTCCGTCGCGCGCCTCGGCACCACCAGCTGCACGCTTAATATCCGCGCGCGCTGCGAAGGCGAAGACAGGCTGAGCGGCAAGCTCATCCTTGTGCACATGGATATGGAAAGCGGCAAGAGCATGCCTTGGTGCACACCGCTCAGGAAAGCGATGCAGGACTGGATGGCCGAGCCGGGGGAAGGCGCATGAAGGCGCTTCTGCCCGAAGGTTGGCCACGGCCGAGCGGATATTCGAACGGTATAATGGCGGAAGGCCGCATAGTGTTTGTGGCCGGCCAGATCGGCTGGACCAAAGACATGGTGTTCGAGGCGGAGGATTTCCTCGGCCAGCTTCGGCAGACGCTTGAGAATACGCTCGCGATCCTCGGGGAAGCCGGTGCGGGGCCCGAACATATCGCCCGCATGACATGGTATGTCACGAGCCGGGACGAGTATCTCGCCAACCTCAAGGGCATGGGCCAGATATGGCGTGACCTGATGGGCAAGAACTATCCCACCATGGCGTGTGTGGAAGTGTCCCGCCTGATGGAAGACAAGGCAAAAATCGAGATCGAAACCACGGCAGTTCTGCCGCGGGACTAAGACGGCCTGACGGCCTGTTTCTGTTTAAGTTTCCAGGGAGGATGAGGCAGATGAAAATCACGGTGATCGGTGGCGGCCCGGGGGGGCTTTATTTTGCGCTCCTGACCAAAAAGGCGCGGCCGGATTTTGACATCGAGGTGATTGAGCAGAATCAGGAAGGTGACACGTTCGGTTTTGGCGTCGTGTTCTCCGACGAGACACTCGACGAATTTTTTGCCGCCGACCCTGAAAGCTATGACCTGATCCGTGATCATTTCGCCTACTGGCAGGATATCGTGGTGGAGAAAGGCGGCGACCGTACGGTGATTGGCGGCAACGGTTTCGCCGGGTGTTCGCGCTTCAAGCTCCTTGAAATCCTTACCAAGCGCTGCCGCGCGGTTGGCGTAAAGCTTGAGTTCGGCAAACGTATCAACCCGGAAACCGTGGAAGCCGACTTTGCCGCAAGCGACCTGATTGTGGCCTCGGACGGTATCGGTAGCGCCATCCGCGAAGCACGGGCGGAAGCCTTTGGCCGCACGGTCGAGCTACGCAAGAACCATTTCACCTGGATGGGCTCAACGCGCCCCCTCGACGCTTTCACCTTCTTCTTCAAGGAAACGCCGGAGGGGCATTTCTGCGCCCATACCTATGAGTATGAGGAGGGCAAATCCACCTGGGTGATCGAATGCACGCCAGCCGCTTTTGAGGCCTGCGGGTTTGCTACCATGAGCGAAGAGGAAAGCGCGCGTTATCTCGAGGGTGTGTTTGCAGACGAGCTCGCGGGCCATGGGCTTGTCACCAACCGCTCGATCTGGCGGCAGTTCCCCCGTGTGCGCTGTGAGAACTGGCGTGTCGGCAAGACGGTCATCCTCGGTGACGCCAAGGCCAGCGCGCACTGGTCTATCGGCTCGGGCACCAAACTTGCCATGGAATGCGCAATCGGTCTCTCGGATGCCGTGCTCGCTCATGCAGGTGACCTTGACGGCATTGAAGCTGCTTACGAGGCGAACCGCCGCACGCCGGTGGAGATCATCCAGCACGCAGCAGATGTTTCCCTGCGCTGGTTCGAGGATATGCCGCGCCACTTCGGCAAGGACCGCTACGCGTTTGCCTTCGCGCTGATGTCGCGCTCGAAAAGCATCACGTGGGACAATCTCGGCCTTCGGGACGCGGATTTTCTCTCCGCGGTCGAGGACGAATTTTACCGCACACTTTCCGCACACTTTCCGCACACCATAAAGGGTCGCCCGACCCCCATGTTCACACCGTTCCGCCTCCGTAACATGACAGTGCCCAACAGGGTTGTGGTGGCACCGATGGCACAGTATTCGGCCGATAAGGGCATGCCAACACAGTGGCACACTGTGCATCTGGGCGCGCGGGCCACGGGTGGTGCGGGTCTTGTCTTTACCGAAATGACCTGTACCTCGCCGGATGCAAGGATTACCGAGCACTGCCCCGGCATCTGGAACGATGCACAGATGTGCGCATGGAAGGAAATCGTTGATTTCATTCATGAAAATTCAGGCGCCAAGGTCTGTATGCAAATCGGCCATGCCGGCCGCAAGGGCTCGACAAAACACCCGAAACACGGTTCGGACCTGCCGCTGGACGCTGGCAACTGGCCGCTCCTCAGCGCGTCCGCCATCCCGTTCAAGGAGGGCGTGAACACCACACCCAAAGCCATGGACCGCGCTGACATGGACCGGGTGAAAGCCGAATTTGTCACCGCGACCGAACGCGCGGCAGCGGCTGGCTTCGACATGGTGGAGCTGCACAGCGCGCACGGCTATCTGATCGCCAGTTTCCTGTCGCCGCTGACCAACACGCGCACGGACGAGTACGGCGGAAGCGCAGAAAACCGCGCAAGATACCCCTTGGAAGTCTTCCGCGCCATGCGCGAAGTCTTCCCCGAAGACCGGCCTATTTCGGTGCGGATTTCGGCGTGGGACTGGGCGCCCGGCGGCATGAATTGGGATGACCTCAAGGTCATATGCACCGCCTTCAAGGACGCAGGCGTCGACCTGATCAACGTCTCGTCGGGCCAGACAGTGCCGCACCAGAAACCCATGTATGGCCGCATGTACCAGGTGCCGTTTGCAGATTTCATCCGCCATGAGGTGGGTATTCCCGTGATGACCGTGGGCGCTATTACGGAACCGGAACAAATTAATACAATCCTTGCAGCAGGCCGTGCCGACCTTGTGGCGCTGGCCCGCCCGCACCTCAATGACCCGGCCTTTACCCGCCGCGCGGCAGCCCATTATGGCGTCACCGACCCCCACTGGCCTATCCAGTATAAAACCGGGGAATACCAACAACTTAGGGAAGCCGAAAAGGCGACCGAGAAAGCCTTTGAAGTGGCAGCCAAGCTGCGGCCTGCGCGGCGGCACTATAAAAAAGCGCAAGGTTAGGCTTGCGCTTCTCGCCGCTTCGAACGACACTGCGCCGCGACTGACCAAATCAGGACGGCGGGGTTTAGTGTCATGAAAATACTGGTCACCGGTGCTGCGGGCTTTATTGGCAGCCATGTTGCGCTTTACCTGTTGGCGCGCGGCAATGACGTTGTCGGGCTTGATAATCTCAATAACTATTATGATGTCAGCCTCAAGGAAGCGCGGCTCCGCCGGGTTGAGGCTTTCGCGAACGGCTCCCTCAAGGAAGCCATTTACGAGGAAGCGCAGGCGCCGGGCCAGCCCCGCGGCAGCTTCCGCTTCGAGAAAATGGCGCTTGAAAACCGTGACGGCATGGCAAGGCTGTTTGAGCGCGAACAGTTTGACGGGGTGATCAACCTTGCCGCCCAAGCTGGCGTTCGCCACTCGCTCAACGCGCCATTCGACTATATCGACAGCAACATCACCGGCTTCCTGACCGTGCTGGAGGGCTGCCGCCACCACAAGGTGGGGCATCTTGTTTATGCCTCCACCAGTTCCGTTTACGGCGCGAATACCAACATGCCCTTCAGCGTGCATAATCCGGCTGACCATCAGGTCGCGCTGTATGGCGCCACCAAACGCGCCAATGAGCTGATGGCCCACAGCTATTCGCACCTCTTCAGCATGCCGACAACCGGCCTTCGCTTCTTCACCGTTTACGGCCCATGGGGCCGGCCAGACATGGCGCTATTCCTGTTCACGGATGCGATCCTGAAAGGCAAGCCGATCAACGTGTTCAACCACGGCCACCACATGCGTGACTTCACCTATGTGGACGATATCGTGCGCGGTGTTGTGGCGGCGCTTGATACCCCCGCGACGCCTGACAAGACATGGGACAGCGCGAACCCCGCGCCCGCGTCCTCAAGCGCGCCGTGGCGTATCCACAATATCGGCAACGGCAACCCGGAACCGCTGATGCGCTATATCGAGGTGCTAGAAGATTGCCTTGGTAAAAAGGCCGAGAAAAACTTCCTGCCGATGCAAGCCGGTGACGTACCAGACACCAGCGCCAGTGTGGAAACCCTCGAGCTCGCCACCGGCTACAAGCCTGACACACCGATTGAAGTCGGCATTCGCCGCTTTGTGGACTGGTACAAATCCTATTACCTCTAGGCACGTGAGAGCTGGATTTTCGCCACCATCACACTAGTGTTGCATGTCATCGACCTGCGGTTTGAAGCCGCAGCAAAGTTTTTTTGACGGATTTACGCTTCGCTTCCGTATAGGTAGTAGGCGACCCGCCACTGTGTATTCGTTTGTATAAAATTCATATCTTTCCGAAGGATAGCCATGAAACGGGTTATTGAAGCTTTTCATGTGAAACGCACGTCCGAGCGTGCGGTTGGCCTCATCCAGATCATCCTTGTCGTGCTTGTGGTCGTTGGCACCATTGGCATCACCAGGCTGATCCGCACCAGTGGCGGTGCGGCACCTGATATGTCCGCATCGCTTGAGCAGGTGGTAGTGGATACCGTGAGCCCCAAACGCATCAGCCACACCATCACCCGCACCGTGACGGGCACGGTGGAAGCACGGGCGCTTGTGAGTATCACACCGCAGGTGTCAGGCCGTGTGGAGAGCATCAGCCCGTCCATGGCGCCGGGTAAAGTGGTACGCGCGGGCGAAGCCCTATTCACCATCGACGGCACCGACTTTGAGCTGGCGCTGGAACAGGCCAAAGCGCAAGTCGCAAGCGCGGAAGCAGAACTGCTGCAAACGCGCGCGACGGCCGAGAACTTCATCAAGGACTGGAAGCGCGTATTCCCGAACGAGCCCACCCCCGCCCTTGTCGCCAAGGAACCACAGGTGAAGGCGCTTGAAGCCCAGCTGCAATCCGCCAAGGCAGCGGTTGCGCAAGCGAAGCTCAACCTGTCGCGCACCAGCTACCGCCTCAGCTATGACGCACGCATTACCGACAGCCGCATTGAGCGCGGGCAACTGCTGAATGCCAGCGGGCAATATGGCAGCCTTTATGCACTGGATGGCTTGCGGGTACGCGCGAGCATCACCCCGCAGGAACTTGGTCTGCTGTCGCTTGAAGCAGGCAGCGAAGTAACGGTCAAACCGGAAAGCTCAAACGTGGCCCCAATCCGTGCCGCCATCTCAAGCGTTGGTGGTGCGCTTGCAGATGCCACACGCCTGCAGACCATCTTCATCGAGTTGCCGGAGAGTGCCCCGCTAGTGCCCGGTGCCTTTGTGTCTGTGCTCGCAGGCCACACGGTCGACGGTGATGTCTTTGAACTGCCTGCCGAGGCGCTGGTGACCACCAGCAGCGTATGGACAGTGGCGAACGGCAAACTGAAGCGCGCGGATGTTGAGATTGTCGACAGCGCAGACGGTAAGATTTTTGTGCGCCCCTTCGACGCCGCTGATGGCGTTGTGGTCACTGAGGTGCCGACCAGCTTCATCAACCGGCCAGTCAAAATCCGCCGCCATGACGGAGTCAAGTCATGAGTGACGGCGACGACGATCAAAAGATTGAAGGCCGCGGCATCCTCTCCCTTGTCGCGAGTTTCCTTGAAAACCCGGTGATGACAAACCTCCTCATGATCTTCCTGATCGTGGGGGGTCTTATGACCGCTGTCACCATGCGGTCCGAGGTATTCCCCACCGTCGACGTGGGCACCATCACCGTGAGCGTGAATTACCCCGGCGCCACGCCCCTTGAGGTGGAAGACAGCATCACCCGGCGGGTGGAAGAGGCCGTGCTCGGCATCAATGGTGTTGAACGTGTGCGGTCCTACGCCTTTGAGAACCGCGCAAGCGTAGTGCTTGAGCTTGAAGATTTTGTTGATGCCTACCGCATCAAGGATGAGGTGCAGGCCGAGATTGACGCGCTCATTGACTTCCCGCCCGGCAATGCGGAAGAACCGATTGTAGCGGTGACACAGTCGCTCTCAAACGTGCTGACACTCGTGCTCGTGGGGCAAGCTGCTGAGGAAGACCTAAGGCGCACCGCAGAGCTGCTCGAACGTGACCTTCTGACCCTTGAGGTGGTGTCGGCGGTGAACCTGCGCGGCACCCGTGCCCGTGAAATCTCCATTGAGGTCAGCGAGGATACACTGCGCAAATACGGCTTCACCTTCACCGAGATTGCCGACGCCGTGCGCCGCTCGTCGCTTGAGCTTTCAGGCGGCACGATCAAGACAGAAAGCGGGCAGATTCTCCTGCGCACTGACGCGAAGGCACGCGTGGGTGAACAGTTCAAGGACATCACCCTGCGCGCCACAACGAGTGGTGAGCTGATCAGACTGAGCGATATCGCGACGGTGACCGATGGCCTCACGGACGATGAACTGGTGAACACCTATAACGGTGCGCCCGCCATCTTCCTTGATATCCTCAGGAACGAAAGCAAGGACATCCTGCTCGTTAAAGACCAAGTGGCCGGATACGTGGAAACCGTTGACCTGCCCGAGGGCCAAAGCCTCGTGATCTTCCGCGACCAGACGGAAATCCTCGCGGACCGTATCAGCCTTCTCACCAGTAACGCGCTGATGGGCTTTGCGCTCGTGTTCCTGCTGCTTGTTATCACGCTTGATTTCAAGCTGGCCTTCTGGGTTGCCATGGGTATCCCCATCAGCTTCCTCGGCGGCTTCCTGATTTTCGGAAGTGTCGGTGTCTCGCTCAATATGGTCACGCTGTTTGCGCTGATTGTGGTGATCGGCATCGTGGTCGACGACGCCATCGTGGTGGGCGAAAACATTTATGCTGAGCAGCAGGCTGGCTTCAAAGGCCCGCGCGCCGCGTTCGAAGGTGTGAAAAACATCTTCGCACCGGTGCTGGTGGGCGTTCTGACCACCATGGCGGCCTTTGCTCCGCTTCTGTTCCAGACCGGCACCTTCGCCGAGATCACACGCCCCATCCCTATCGCGGTGATTTCCATCCTGTTTGTGTCGCTGATTGAAGCGATGCTGATCCTGCCCTCGCACCTGTCACACGAGAAGCGCTGGTCCCGCGGTGCGCTTCGCAGCTTTCAGGTCAAGGTGTCGCGCGCGCTCGACAGTTTTGCGGTTGGACCCCTCCAGCGCCTGATTATCAAATCAAGCGAGTTTCGCTATGTGACACTCGCCGCCGCCGTCGGCTTCATTTTCATCGCCTTCTCTCTCGTCGGAGCAGGTTTTGTGCGCGTGGTCTTTTTCCCAAATATTGAGGGAACGGAGATTTCAGCCAACCTTGCCATGCCGGAAGGCGCGCCCTTTGATGCCACTGCCGCCGCGATGGAGCAGATGGAAACCGCGCTCAATAAAGTCGCCGCCGACATCAAGGCCGAGACCGGTGAGGATGTCATCCGCGCGGTCGCCATCACCACGGGGGCCAAATTCAGCCAGGCTTCGGGGCCGGGTGCTGTATCCTCCAACTCACTGGCGAGCCACTTGGGCCAATTCACCGTAGAACTTGTGCCGACCGACGCGCGCTCCGTCTCCTCGCGTGAGATCAGCCGCCGCTGGCAGCAGGAAGTGGGCAGCGTACCGGGGGCAGAGACCCTGACGTTCGCCGCCACCATTGGCCCAAGCAGCGTGGACGTGGGCTATGAACTTTCGCACGCTGACCAGGCGGAACTGCAAAAGGCCGCCAGCGACCTTGCCGACAAGCTGAGCGCCATTGACGGCGTCAGCCAGATCGACGCCGGGCTTGACCTTGGTAAACGTCAGTTCGAGTTTCACATGAAACCTGCTGGTCTTGCCGCCGGGCTAAGACCACAGGACCTCGCGCGCCAACTCAGGCAAGCCTATTTTGGCGAAGAGGTGCAGCGTATCCAGCGTGGGCGTGACGAGATCAAGGTGTTCGTGCGCTACCCACGTGATGCCCGCCGCGACCTGAGCGCACTTGCGAACCTGCGCATTCGCCTGCCGAACGGTGACGGTGTGCCGCTTGACCATGTGGCCAGCGTCACCGAAGGCCGCAGCCCCACCTCGATTGAGCGGGTGAACGGCCGCCGCATCCTGACGGTCACGGCGGATGTGGACGAGAGTGTGACCACACCCAACGTGGTGAACGACATTATCCAAAGCGATATCCTGCCAGCCGTGATGGAAAACCACCCGGGCCTACGCTGGCAGCTTGAAGGCGGCTCCCGCGAGCAGCGGGAGGACTTTGCCGCCCTCGCGCGCGGGTTCATGCTCGCGCTTCTGGTGATTTATGCGCTGGTGGCAACGCAGCTTAAAAGTTATCTGCAGCCGGTCATCATCATTGTCTCGATCCCCATTGGCATCGCGGGTGCCATCCTTGGCCATAAGGTGCTGGGCTATGACCTGTCGTTCATTTCCATGTTCGGGATTGTGGCGCTATCGGGTGTGGTCGTGAACGCATCCGTCGTGCTGGTGGATCGCTACAACATTGAACTGAAAGACCCGGACACATCGCCACTTGATGCTGCGGTGCGCGCAACGCTTCGGCGCTTCAGGCCGATTGCGCTCACAACCTTGACCACGGCGCTCGGGCTATTGCCCATCATCTCGGAAACCAGCCCACAGGCGCAGTTCCTGATTCCGATGGCCGTAAGCCTGGCGACAGGGCTGCTGGTTTCAAGCGCGCTGATGCTTTTTGTGCTGCCCGCGATTGTGTTGATTGTCGAAGACATACGCAAACTGGTGGGTGCGGCGCCGCCGGAAGCGGCAGTCGAGACTGAATAGACAAAAGCCGGGCTGTCGCCCGGCTTTTTTAGCTGCCCTAAAATGCCTTCTGCCAACCCAGCATGAAACTGGTGCTTTTGCCGAGCGCATTTGCGCCGCGGCTTTGCGCAACAGGTTGACCCACTTCCACCCCGAAGCGGTGTGTACCCATATACACATTGGCCCCGGCATAGGCTGTCAGGCTCTCGCGCGCGTCACTCGCAAATACTGGCGCACCCTCAAACTCGCCTGAGCGGTCGTAGGCGAACCGCGCAGACAGGCTTAAATTGGTTGCGACGGTCAGTGATGCCCAGCTGGTGACCTGATAGCTGTCACCGGGCTGCTCACCAAAGCTGTTGTGATCGAGCCAGATTTTGGCGCTGCCCTGCAAACCACTGGACCAACCATCGCCGAAATAACTGTAGGTCAGGCTGGGCATAACTGCCCACGCGCCAGCGCCCGCCTGCATCGTGATGGGAAGCCGTGCGCCGCCCGCATTCGTATCCGCCTTGTCGCCCGTCGGCACCGATACACCAAACCCGGCCAATACTCGGCTGTTTTCCGTTTTCGCGAGCGGGATGAGCGCTGTCAGGCGCAAGTCACCAAGGCCCTTCGCCTTGTTGCTCATCGTCATGCCACCCATAAGCATATCCATAGATTTCTCAACGTAGCTCATGCCAGCGGCGAGGGTGAGTTTGTTGGACGGCGCATACATTAGCCCAAGCATACCCATCGCCATGTCCATGTCCTGTGGGCCCATCATGGTGTTTGAGGGGTCGGTCATGCCCATCAGACTCAGGCGGGCGGATGCCATCCATTCACCCTTCTTGTGGTAGTGGTCGGCCATGACCCCAATGGGGGCATGGTCATCAACACGGGGTTTTTCACCGTCATGCGCAGAAGCCGCAACAGTGCATAGTGCCGCTGAAAGCGCAGCGGCGGTCATTTGGAATTTCATGGTATTTTCCTGAAACGAAATATGTGGTCAGGCCTCGTGTATGAGGCCGCTCAGTTCAAATTCGCTTCAGATGGTGGGCGGTCCGCGACGCAAGCGACTATGAGCCTCAAACCGGCGGGCCTTGACACCTGATGGCATCACGGCGGCCCGCGATATGGTTGCTTTCGGCACCTGAAGGCTGAGAATCGCCGCCGGCAATACTGCCGCCGCAAGCTGGGTACAGGCGCCGCAGTGGCTTCCCGCATGCTTGGCCTCGCCCGTGCTATTGCAAATGTCGGAAATTGTGGCGGTGCGGCCATCCGGCCCCACCAGCGCAGGATAAAGGAAACTGTCCGCAGCACCAGACGCAACCACGCCCTGCAAAGCAAGCACAAGCGCAAGTGCAAATGCTGGCAGCATGCGCTCAAACTGGTTAGCGATGTCGTTTAGCTTCCTGGCCATAGCGTGCGCTTTATCATAGGAGGTGCAGGGCGGATACAGAATTCACCGCCTGCGGCAATTAGCCCGGCCAACCGCTCTGGATGGTCAGGAAATCCATGAGGTCGATGCCTGCGTCTTCAAGCCAGTCTTCGCTCGGCCCCTGCCAGCGGTGCGCAGTCCAGTCCACTTTGCCAGACTTGAGGAACGTAATGCCCTCCTCTTCCAGCCGGTCACGCTGCCGGGTCGCACCCTCCCGCTCACTGACGCGGCCAGCGGAATTGATCACCCGCTGCCACGGGATGCCCTCACCTTCAGGTGTCGCGGCCATCGCAAAGCCGACAATGCGCGGCGTGACGCCCGGCAGCAGGCTGGCGACCATACCGTAGCTCGCGACCTGTCCTTCGGGAATCTGTTTCACGAGGGCATAGATGGCAGGAAAGCTGGCATAAGTTCGGATCATGGCACGTCCGTCTGATACTTGGGAGCCCAAGAAATCAGTCCATGCGCGGGAATGCAATGACTTAGTTGAGCGAGAAACGGTCCGGACGGCAGGAGAGCAGAAGCTGGTCTGCCTTGCGCACAACTTTTTCACTGAAATCGAGGGTAACTTTGCTCACCCCAGCGCCGCTCGCGATCACGCTACCGCGTTTGGTGACCATCCATTTGGTCTCGGTGCAGCTTGAGGGGAAATGCATCATCACCTTGCTGTGGCTTGAGGAGAAGATGGACATCAGCCCACGGAAGCTCTTTGCCTGCCCCCATGCCTTGTGCACACGGTCATGCAGCTCATCTATCGGGTAACGGTTGCGCGCGACCATCACGATATCGAGCACCATGGTGACCGCAAGCGTACCACGCGGCTGATTCGTCACCACCTCGGGATTGGCTTCCAGCATCTGGGCCGACGGACGGAAGCGCAAGCGACCGTCTTTCATTGGGCGGAAGGTGAAGGGCTTGCCGTCATAGTCGAACGTGAGCTCCACTTCTTCGGGCCGCGCAAGTCGGGCCGCGAGGCTGTAGACAGGCGCGATAATCAGCATACGTTCAGAGGATTTCTCGAGGAATTCATCGTAACCGGTGAAGAGGTCCTTGAGCGGAATCGTCGCAGGGGCGTCGGCGTCGGCAAACACCGGCAAGGCACAAAGGGCCAGCAACAGAGCCCAAACTCCACTACGAAACATCTTCAGTCATCCTCACTCTCCCCAGCCTGCATTCTAAAAGAAATTGCGGCGGATAGATGGCGTGAGGGTGACATTAGAAGGCAGGGAGCTCAGGCGGTCACAATCTCCTTGAGGCCGAGTTCCTTGATCATGGCATTACGCATTTCAAACTTCTGGATCTTGCCGGTGACGGTCATGGGATACTCTTCCACGAACCGGATGATACGCGGGATTTTATAGTGCGCGATCTGCCCGTCGCAGAAATCGGTGATCGATTTCTCGTCGCCTTCAACGCCTTTCTTCAGGCGAATCCAGGCGCACAGTTCCTCGCCGAATTTCTCGTCCGGGATGCCAAAAATCTGCACGTCCTGAATATCGGGGTGGGTGAACAGAAACTCCTCAATCTCGCGCGGGTATATGTTTTCGCCGCCGCGGATGACCATGTCTTTCACCCGGCCCGTGATATGGCAGTAGCCTTCCTCGTCAATCACGCCCAGGTCACCGGTGTGCATCCAGCCGTCACCGTCGAGCACATCGGCGGTGCGTTCCTCATCACCCCAATAGCCTTTCATCACCAGATAGCCGCGTGTGCACAGCTCACCCTGCGTGCCGCGGGGCACGGTCTTGCCGTTCTCGTCAATCAGCTTGACCTCGGCGTGCGGGTGGATACGGCCCACGCTTGATGTCTTGCGCTCGATGGGGTCTTCAATGTGTGTCTGGAAGCTGACCGGGCTTGTCTCCGTCATGCCGTAAGCGATGGTGCACTCGCTCATATGCATCTCGGATATCACGCGCTTCATCACCTCGATGGGGCACGGCGCGCCTGCCATGATACCGGTGCGCAGGCTTGAAAGGTCATAGTCCCCAAAGTTCGGCACAGCGAGTTCGGCGATGAACATGGTGGGCACCCCCTGAAGGCCGGTGCAGCCCTCGGCCTCCACAGCCTCAAGCACGCTCACGGGCTCAAAGGCTTCAGCGGGGAACACGATGGTCGCGCCCACCGTCAGGCACGCCAGCACCGACATCACCATGCCAAAACAGTGGTAGAGCGGCACCGGCACACAGAGCCGGTCTTCGTCGGTCAGATGCATGCCGCGTGCGCAAAACTGCGCGTTGTTGAGAATATTGTGGTGCGTGAGCGTCGCCCCCTTTGGCGAGCCGGTTGTGCCGGAGGTGAACTGCACATTGATGGCGTCATGACAGGTGAGGGATTTTTCAATCTCCTCCAGCCGCTCATAGTGCTCTTCTTCCGCGAGATCGGGGATGTCCGCAAAGGCAAAGAAACCACCCGGTGCTTCCTCACCCATGGTGATCACCGCCCTCAGTTCCGGCAGGCGTTCGGCATGCAGTTTCCCGTGTGGGCAATGCGGCAGCTCGGGCGCGAGCTTCAGGATCATCTCCTCATAGTTCGAGGATTTGAACTGGTCCGCGAGGATGAGCGCCTTGCACTCCACCTTGTTGAGCGCGAACTCAAGCTCGGAAAGGCGGTACGCCGGGTTGATATTCACCTGGATGAGGCCCGCAAGCGCAGTCGCGAACTGCGCCAGCACCCATTCGACCCGGTTCGGCCCCCAAACGCCAACCCGGTCACCCGGCTCAAGCCCGAGCGCGAGCAGCCCTGCGGCCACCGCTTCAGCGTCCGACAGCAGTTCAGACCATGTCAGGCTGATGTCGTCCTCGACAAACACCAGCGCTTCATTGTCGGGGAATTTTTCGGCCGTCTCGCGCAGCATCTGGCCGATGGTTTTCTCAATCAAGGGAACCGACTTGTCGCCAATCACATGACTTTCCATAACCCGGTTCCCCCTCGAATTTTAATGTGGCCTAACAGTCCACCACCGTTGCTGCGATCGGCACGGTGACCGCAAGGCCACCACGCGCCGTTTCTTTATATTTTGACCGCATGTCGCGTCCGGTCAAGCGCATGGTGCGGATTACTTTGTCGAGGGAGACAAAATGTTTGCCGTCACCGCGGAGCGCAAGGCGCGCGGCGTTGATCGCCTTGATCGATGCCATCGCGTTCCGCTCAATGCACGGCACCTGCACAAGGCCGCCGATAGGGTCACAGGTGAGGCCAAGGTTATGTTCCATGCCGATCTCAGCGGCGTTTTCAACCTGTTCGGGCGTGCCGCCCAGCACTTCCGTCAGCCCCGCCGCCGCCATGGAACACGCGGAACCCACTTCACCCTGACAGCCCACTTCGGCGCCGGAGATGGAGGCGTTTTCCTTGAACAGCATGCCAACGGCACCAGCCGTCAACAGGAAGCGCACAACGCCGTCTTCATTCGCACCGGGGATGAAGCGCATGTAATAGTGCAGCACCGCGGGCACGATACCTGCCGCGCCGTTCGTGGGCGCCGTTACCACACGGCCACCCACGGCGTTTTCTTCATTCACCGCAAGCGCATAAAGGTTCACCCAATCAAGGATGGTGAGCGGGTCGGTGAGCGCACTTTCCGGGCGCTTCGAGAGCTGTTCATAAAGCGCTTTCGCCCGGCGTTTGATGTTGAGGCCCGGCATTTGCCCGCCGCGGCTGCAACCACGCTCGACACATTCTTCCATCACATGCCAGATCTCGAGCAGTTCGGCCCTGATCTGATTGACGCTGCGCATGGTCTTCTCGTTCGCCATCATGATGGCGGAGATGGATTTGCCGGTTTTGGCACAGTGATCGAGAAGCTCGGCCCCGCTTTTGAACGGGTACGGGACTTTCACCTTTTCCTCGATGAATTTGTCCTTCTTGGCTTCTTTCTCATGCACGATGAAGCCACCGCCGATGGAATAATAGATCGCGCGGGAAAGCTCATTGCCGTCGGCGTCATAGGCCCAGAATTCCATACCGTTCGGGTGAAAAGGCAACTGTTCACGCGGCAGCAGCTGTAGGTCTGTGTCTTCCTCGAACACCACAGGCTTTTTGCCCATGAGGTTGAGGGTTTTATTCTCACGCGCGTGCTGGATAATATTGGGGATATTTTCCACATCCACTTCGCGCGGGCATTCGCCGAGGAGGCCAAGGATAACCGCACCGTCCGAACCGTGGCCACGGCCCGTAGCACCGAGCGAGCCATATAGCTTCGTCACCAGCCGGTCGGTTTTGTCCAGCAGGCCATCTTCCTCAAGCTTCTCGACAAATTCACGCGCGGCTTTCATCGGCCCCACGGTGTGGGAGCTCGACGGCCCGATGCCGATATTGAAGAGATCAAGAACACTTGTACTCATGATTTTTTTGGCCCTCAGAAAGTGCGGTTTCGATTTCGCGGCACACGCTACGTGCGAAGCCATATTTTGGCAACGGCAAATGGCGAAATTATGAGCAACATTATTTCAAGCATTAAATTAGCCTCAGAATACAGCCAGAAATTCTTGAAATATTATTACTAGGCACTGAAACAATGTTTCGACGCAGCCTATTCCTGCGTGAAGCGGTAGGCCGAAATACCACGCGAACGTTCATCCAGCACCAGGTTGCGGGTGAGTGGCGGATTGGCGCGCTGCGGGCAGGCCGGGCGTTCGCACAGGCGGCAGTTGGGACCAACCGGCGTGGCGTCCAAGGTCTCAAGGTCGTGGCCTTTGGAGTAGATCAGCTCCCTCGCGTGGCCGATATCGCAGCCGAGGCCGATGGCGAGCTGCTGGTCCGGCTGACCATAGACCGCCCCCACCCGCGTGACCGTACGCGCGACAGAAAAATACGTGGTTTCATCTGGCATCTGGATGATCTGGGTCACGATGCGCCCGGTGTAGGCGAAGGTGTCGTGTACGTTCCACAAGGGGCATGTGCCACCAAAGCGGGAGAAATGGAAGCGACCGGCGGAGAAACGTTTGGAGACATTACCCGCCTTGTCCACCCGGATGAAAAAGAAGGGAATACCCCGCTCCCCCGGACGCTGCAAGGTGGTGAGCCGGTGGCACACCTGCTCGAAGCTGGTACCGAAGCGGCGGCCCAGATGTTCGATATCGTATTTGAGCGTCTTGGCAGCCGTGAGAAAGCGCCCATAGGGCATCAGCAGCGCACCGGCAAAATAGTTGGCGAGGCTGATGCGCACCAGGCGCCGGGCTTCTTCTGTCTGCCACGAATGCATATCACCGAGCCGCTGGATCATCGGCCGGAACTCCAGCATGCCAAGCTGGAACGCCAGCTGGAACACCCGCGCGGGCGCATCCAACATCTCGCTGATGAGAAGCTGGCGCCGGTGCAAATCAAAGTGGCGCAGGGTTTCGGGCATCACTTCATGCGGCATGATGCGCACGCGGATGCCGTGTTCCTCATCCAGCCGGCCCGAGAGCACCATAAAGGCATCCTCCCGGCTCAGGTGCAGTTCGTCATGCAGCACTTCCGCCGCTTCATCGAGCTCGGGGAAATAGTTTTTGCGGTCGTGGATATAGTCCCGCACTTCATCAACCGGAAATGTGGCATCCACCTCCCCGCCCTCGCGCTCAGCAAACTGGGTGGAGATTTCCTTGGCATTCTGCCGCGCCTGCTCAAACGATTTGTAAAGCAGTGTAAAAGCCTCAACCGCCTTGGGTGCCGCATCCGCCATATCCTGCATCTCGCTGCGCGACAGCCCGATACCCTTGAACATGGGGTCCGCCAGCACTTCGGAAAGGTCCGCAAAGGCGCGCGCCTCATCGGTGCCCGCGAAGGAGGTGAGCTCAATGTCATACACTTCAGCAAGACGGAGCAAAAACTGTGCGGAAACAGGGCGTTGATTGCGCTCAACAAGGTTCAGATAGCTCGTTGAGAACCCAAGCTCTGACGCCATCTGCGACTGGCTGAGCCCCAGCTCCCGGCGCAGGCGGCGAATACGCGGGCCTGCAAAAATCTTCTTCGTCGCTGCCTCAACCATGCGCCCACCCTTGATATTTACAATTTTTACATATCAACATTTTTACATTTACATATCCATACAATGGAACACTTTTTGTATCAATTGTTGTTTGAAACGACGGGATACCGTGAAATATGAAAGCAAGTGAGCGCAATGGAATTACTTGTCTGGGGAAGGCGAGCGCCTGAGACGGCTACGCAGCGATGGAAGCGCTGCTGCATACCCTTTTCCCGACGAGATAGAGAGACTGACCAAGTCCTTAGGCCAGGACCTTGTCGGGGACAGTCGGCCAGCGAGCGCCGGCCGGCTGTTCCTCGACCTTGTTTTCAAGCTTCACCTTGAAGACTTGCTGACAACCCGGCCTATGACCTGATCAAAATAGAGACACGTGCCGCTGTTCGGCACAAGCAGCAGCCACGGGCCACCTTATAAAAACGCCCGGATACCCGCTGCCCGATACAGTTTGTCCCTCACACCTGTCCACAATACGGGTGTAATCTGGCCGATCCCCACCGGGATCGGCCCTTTTTTTATGCCCACGAAGTGCTATATGGAGAACAAACCAAGGGCCAATATTTAAGTGAACAGGAATTGCATATGGTAAAAGTGTCCGTGACCAACCTCGCTGGTCAGACCCGGATGATCGAAGCGGAAGAAGGCCTTTCGCTGATGGAAAACATCCGCAACAACGATTTTGACGACCTCGCGGCCATTTGTGGCGGCTGCTGCAGCTGCTGCACCTGCCATGTGTTTGTCGACCCCGCACAATATAGCGACCTGCCAGCAATGGAAGATGACGAGCAGTATCTGCTTGAGGACAGCGAACATTACCGTGACGGCTCTTCGCGCCTGTCGTGCCAGATTGAGGTAGACGGCTCGATGGACGGCCTGAGCGTCACCATCGCACCCGAAGCCTAAAACCCCAAACGCCCGCAGGAGCCCCGTATGGCCAAAAAAGCCGCCCTTCTCAGTCGCAAGCATAACCCCAAGGCCATTCCGATCCAGATCGTCGACGCTGAATTGCTCGAAGAACGCTCGAAGGCGGTACAGGCTTGGGCAAAAGCGTGCAAGTTTACGGGCGAGGTCGGCACTTACCTGCGGGTGCCCGGCAAAAAGGGCATCGAGCTTGTACTTGTAGGCACCGGCAGTACGCAGCTCACACCCTGGAGCCTGGCTGACGCCGCCGCAAACCTGCCAGAGGGCGTCTATGCCCTTCAGGACGTGGATGCAGGTGAATGTGAAGTGGCGGCCCTCGGCTGGTGCCTCGCGCAGTACCGCTTCAGCCGATACCGCAGCGACGAGGCCACCGGCCCCCGCACCCTCATTGTGCCGGAAAGCACGGACATTGAGATGGTCGAAAAGTTCGCCGAGGCCATCAGCCTTGTGCGCGACCTTGTGAACACCCCTGCTGAGCATATGGGCCCGGCTGATCTGCAGGACGCCGCCGAAGCGCTCGCCGAAGAGTTTGGCGCATCCTGCGAGACCATCGTGGGCGATGACCTGCTGGATGAAAATTTCCCGGCCATCCACGCGGTTGGACGCGCCGCCGCCGAAGGCCGTGAACCGCGCCTGATTGACATGCATTGGGGCACCAAGGGGCCGAAGCTGACGATTGTCGGAAAGGGTGTGTGTTTCGACACCGGCGGCCTTGATCTCAAGCCAGCGTCCGGCATGCTGATCATGAAAAAGGACATGGGTGGCGCAGCACACGCCCTTGGCCTTGCGCGCCTTGTCATGGCATCGAAACTGAAGGTACAGCTCCGTGTGCTCGTACCCGCGGTTGAAAACGCTGTCAGCGGCAATGCCTACCGCCCGGGTGACGTGATCATGACCCGCAAGGGCCTGAGTGTGGAAATCGGCAACACCGACGCCGAAGGCCGCGTGGTGCTGTGTGACGCGCTCGCGCTCGCCGGTGAAGACAAGCCTGACCTCCTGATGGACTTCGCGACCCTCACGGGTGCGGCACGTGTGGCTCTCGGCCCGGACCTGCCAGCCACTTATGCCAATGACGACAAGCTTTGGGCTGCGCTCGAGACGGAAGCGAAGGACGCGCAGGACCCACTGTGGCGCATGCCGCTTTGGGCACCCTATGACGCCATGCTGAAAAGCGAGATTGCCGACATGAACAATACGGCCGAAGGTGGCTTTGGTGGTTCGATCACCGCGGCGCTTTACCTGCAGCGTTTTGTGGATGCGGCCACGCCGTGGGTGCATTTTGATGTCTATGCCTGGATGCCTTCCGCCAAACCGGGCCGACCGAAGGGTGGCGAGGCGCAAGGCCTGCGCGCGAGCTTTGGTGCGATCAAAAAATTCTTGCAGCTTGACGGCTAGGCGACAAAAAGGCAGTCTTTAGGTCAATCCCGTGTAGCGTTTTCGGGGATCATTCCGGTAAAGGAACGGAAACAGTGACCGAGAAAACGAGCCCACGTATGCTGAAAATCTGGCACACCGCCAATCTGGACGGTGTGCGTTCCAGCGATCCTGACCTGACCATGCGTCAGATGACCCTGTTGCTCACTGTCTATATGACCAAGGGGCCACATACAGTCCGCGGGCTGGCTGCCAAGATGAATGTCACGAAGCCGGTGATCACCCGCGCGCTTGATACCCTCGGCCGTATGGATCTGATCAAACGCAAGCGTGACGAAAGTGACCGCCGCAATGTGCTGGTGCAACGCACCGTCAAGGGCGCTGTGTATTTGAGCGAAGTGTCGGACCGGATTCTGGCGGCGGAAAAAACGGTCGACCAGGAACTGGGTGATTATGAGTGACCTGCTCACGAGCTTTGGCCTACCCCCCCTTCACGATCCTGAACAGATAATCGCGAACAATCGCAACTTGCTGGCCGCCAGCCGTATCGACGGTGTGGTCGCGCGCCCCGTTGCCGCGCTGAAAAGCGAACCCGATTCGGCGTCCGAGACCCTGAGCGAACTTCTGTACGGCGAGCCAGTGCAACTGATCGCCGAAGCGCCGGGCTGGTGGTTTGTCATTTCCATCATCGACGGCTACATGGGCTGGACGCCGGAAAGCGCGATCACGGAATATGAGTTCCTGCCGACGCACCGCGTCACCGCACCACTGACCCACCTCTATTCAGAGCCCGCCCTCAAGTCAGAGCCGGAGTTGATCCTGCCCATGGGCGCGTTCCTCACCCTGCCGGGCGTTACCGAAAACGGCTTTGCCGAATCCACTTATGACGGCTGGGTATATGAGAAACATATCACGCGTATCGGTGACACCGTGGATGAGGACGACCCCGTCGCAGTAGCCGAACAGTTTATCGCCAGCCCCTATCTTTGGGGTGGGCGGTCGAAGCTTGGGATCGACTGCTCGGGCCTCGTGCAGGTATCGCTCGCGCGCACCGGTTACCGGGTGATGCGCGACACCGGCCCCCAATTTCGCAGCCTTGGCCGCGCACTTGAAGACGGCGAACAGCCTATGCGCGGCGACCTTGCCTTTTTCCCCGGCCATGTGGGTTGGATGATCGATAGTGTGCACTTGCTGCATGCCAACGCCACCAATATGGCCGTCACCATCGACCCGGTGGATGAAGTAACCGGCTGGGTGGCCCGCGACCTTGCCCGCAAGGGCAGCGATACCGCCCCGTTCTCAGGCTACCGCCGCATCAGCGAATAGACTTGCGCACAAAAAGAAACGGCGCACCCGCTGGGGGTACGCCGTCTCCGCTCCCTTGAACGAAGCGTTTTCTTACTCTTGAGTTTCCTCGGCAGCGCCTTCAACTGCTTCTGCGGCTTCTTCAGCGGCAGGCTCTGCAGCGGCGTCTTCAGCAACAACTTCCGGCAGGGCCGGAGCGTCGTCGTGGAACGTACGCAGGTAGGCGATCAGGTCAGCGCGCTGGTCTTCCTTGCGGATACCGGCAAATGCCATCGAGGTGCCCGGGAAAGTGTTTTTCGGGCTAGCAAGCCACTCGTCGAGTTTCTCGTAAGTCCAGGTACCACCAGCACCAGCAAGGGCGCCCGAGTAGTTGAAGCCGGCTACGTGGCCGATTTCACGACCGATCACACCATAGAGGTGCGGGCCAGTGCCATCGGCGCCGCCTTTTTCAACGGTGTGGCAGCTTTTACATTTTGCGAACTGACGCTCGCCTTTGCTTGGATCTGCGGTTTGCAGCAGCTCAGCAAGCGATGGGCCTTCCACCACTTCTTCTTCACCAGCTTCTTCACTTGCAACTTCAATCGAGAAGGCAGGTTTCTTGTGTTCCACATGAAACACACTCTCAGCCACGATCGAAATAACCATGATGAGAAGTGCGGACGACAGAACAGCCGCAAAAATTTTGTTCGATTCTAAGGACACAGGCTCTTCTCCTTGCAGGCGAGCAATCCGTATAACAATGGCCCGCCCCCTGATTAACCCTGACAGACGCAGACCGGCAATTCGGGCGGACAATAGCCCTTCATATGACGTATTTTCAAGTCGTCATTTACACCAAAATAGCTTCTCGCGACAAAAAACCGCATTTTTTGCCACCCTAAACCATCCGCCATGAGTTTAGCACACTCGTCGGAGCACTTAGCGCGTTGACTTGGCTGGCAGGCATTGGCACAAGGTTTGTTCATTTATTTCAAGAATCGCTTACCGAGTAAAATATCATGACAGCGAACCAGACAAGCGCGGGCCAAAATCCCGACAATACCATCTCCTTCCAGGGTGAACTTGGGGCCTATTCGCACATGGCGTGCGTGGCCAAGTTTCCTGACATGGACGTATTGCCGTGCCCGAGCTTTGAGGACGCACTGGCGGCTGTTACCAACGGCGCCGCACGGTTAGCCATGATTCCCATTGAGAATTCCACCGCTGGCCGCGTAGCAGATATTCACATCCTGCTGCCCGGCAGTGGCCTCCATATTATTGACGAGCATTTTGAGGCGATCCGCCACTGCCTGCTGTGTAGCCAGAATGCCAGCCTTGAGACCCTCAAGCGCGTGACAAGCCACGTGCAAGCCATCGGCCAGTGCCGCAAGAACCTGCACGCCATGGGGCTCGAGCGTGTACCGTTTGCCGATACCGCGGGCTCCGCCAAACATGTGGCCACAGTCGCAGACCCAAGCCTTGGCGCGATCGCAAGCGAACTGGCAGCAGAGGTCTATGGCCTCAAGATCCTCCGGAAGGATTATCAGGACGAGGGCAATAACACGACCCGCTTCGTGGTGCTATCGCGCGAGCCCATCAAGGCTGAAACCTATGATGTGCCGGTGATGACCAGCTTCACCTTTGAGGTGCGCAACATCCCGGCAGCGCTTTATAAAGCGCTTGGCGGTTTTGCCACCAACGGCGTGAACATGACCAAGCTTGAGAGTTATTACGAATCAGACAGCTTCACCGCGACCGAATTTTATGCCGACATCGAAGGCCATGAGGGCATGGAAAATGTGGCGCGCGCGATGGACGAACTCAGGTACCACACCAAATATGTGCGCGTGCTGGGCACCTACCCGCAGGCGCGCAAACGGCTGTAGCGGAGGCGTGCCATGAAAACCATCGGCCTTCTGGGTGGCATGAGCTGGGAATCGACCGCTGTTTACTACCGCTCGCTCAATGAAAAAGTGAAGGCGCGGCTTGGCGGGCTGCATAGCGCGCGTGTGCTTTTGCACAGTGTGGACTTTGCGCCCATTGCCGAGCTGCAAGCAGCTGGCAAGTGGGATGAAGCAGGCGCTGTGCTGGCTGGCGCCGCCAAAGGGCTTGAAGCTGCGGGTGCTGACATCATGCTGATCGGCACAAACACCATGCATCTGGTGGCGCCGCAAGTAGCGGACGCCGTTACTATCCCCCTCCTCCACATCGCGGATGCGACCGCTGAGGCGATCAAGCCGATGGGCATCCAGAAGGTTGGACTTCTCGGCACCCGCTTCACCATGGAGAAGGACTTCTACAAAGGCCACCTCCGGGATCACCACGGCATTGAAACACTGGTGCCAGACGCGGACGACCGCGACGTCATCCACCGCATTATCTATGAAGAGCTATGCCTCGGTGTGGTGAAAGAGCAGTCTCGCGACACCTATCTCACTATTATTGGCAAACTGAAGGATGCAGGCGCTGAATGCATCATCCTCGGCTGCACCGAAATCTGCCTGCTGATCGAGCAGCAGCATATCTCCCTGCCACTCTTCGACACCACGAGCCTGCATGCCGAAGCAGCGGTGAACTTCGCTATAAACCCTTAAGCCGCCTTCAGCGCAATCGCCTTGTCCGGCATCACATAGTGGTGGCGGGCATAATCGCTCTCCAGCGTCTCGCGGGTATAGTAGTCCTCAAGCACTGAGGGCTTGCCGATCAGATCCTTGTTGGCAGCGATGAAGTCCTCGAATTCCTCTTCCGGCTGACGGTGACGACGTTCGTTGATGATCATCAGGTACGCCCATGTGATGGTCTCATGGTAGAGCCCATCTGCGCCGTGTTTGCGCGCCCAGCTTTTGAGCCGCGCAGAGAAACGCTCAATCGCTTCGGCGAGCGGGAAGCGGCCAACATAAATCCAGCCAAGCTGCACATGAACCCGGTGGCTGAAGGCCTCGCGCGACAGCACACCACTCTCAAAAGCGCGGAAAAGGTCAAGGTCGGTCATGGTCGTCTCCTTCATTCTGAGAGTTTGTGGCTCATGCTCGCATCAAGATCGCAACCGTATACGGCCTTGAGCGCGTTGATCTTGGCGCGGGTCTCGTCCGAAAACACCCGCTCCTTGCCATCAAATGCGTGGAGCACGATGCCCTCGAGCAGGTCACCGAGCGACATGTCCAGATATTCCGCGGTGCCCTTCAGCACCTTCACCAGCCGCTTTTCCATGCGCACCCCGGTCTGGATTCGCTCGATCTTCATGTTCCCTACACCATGGCAAGTTGAATACATTACCAATGTACCATGGTAACAATATGATGACAAGCATATGAAACCTGTGTTGCAGGGGTATTGGGTGAATGAGTGGAGATTGAGGCTAGAAGGTCAGCCAGTCGCCGCCTTCGCCCTTCTCGATAATGTCGGCGAGGCCGCTGACTTCCACATGGGGGCGGGTGATGAGCATGGTGGCATCAAGGTCGTATTCACGCAGTGCGCTATCGCAGGCGACAAAACGTACATTGAGGGCCGCGAGGCCGTCCATCAGCACAGCCGCATCCGCCACACCGCGGGCGTCAAGGGAGGCATCCATCTCCGGCGCGGGTTCGCCAGCGCTCGTCACCATCGCGTTCCAGCCTGACGGCGTGAGGAAGCGCACCGCCCCTTTCGAGAAGAAATAGGTTACGGGCCGACCCATGGCAGCGGCGGTCGCGCCGGTCATCAGCGCCATATGAATGCGTTCCGCGTGCGCAGAGATCATCATCAGGGTCATGGGCCGTTTGGCTGGCATGTTACGCATCCTTTCCGCAGGCCGGGCACTTCGGGTCCGGCTTCAGGGCAATCTTGCGGTTGGTCATCGCAAGCGCATCAATCAGCAGGATTTTACCCGCGAGACTATCGCCCACCCCGGTAATTTCCTTCAAGACCTCAAGCGCCTGCATGGTGCCCACAACACCTGCGACCGCACCCAGAATACCGAAATCGGAACAGGTACGCTCCGCCTCCGGGGGCGGGGCTTCGGGCAGGAAACAGCGGTAACACGGCAGGTCATCACCCGCATGCGGCTTGAAGGTGGCAAGCTGCCCCTCATAGGGGCCAAGCGCAGCGGACACCAACGTTTTACCAAGTGCCACACAGGCATCGCTCACGATCAGCCGGGTTTTGAAGTTATCGCAGCCATCGGCCACAATGTCATAGTCCGCGATCAGCGCGCGTGCATTCTCGTCCGTCAGCCGCTCCCGGTAGGTGTTCACTGTCACATCCGGGTTCAGCGCACGGATGCTTTCCGCCGCACTTTCCACCTTGGATTTACCAACATCGGGGGTGGCATGAATCACCTGCCGCTGCAGGTTTGAAAGCTCCACCACATCGTCATCAACAATGCCGATGGTGCCCACACCCGCGGCTGCCAGATACATAAGGAGGGGGGCACCAAGCCCACCCGCGCCGACGACCAGCACTTTGGCATTCAACAGCGCAACCTGTCCCGCGCCACCAACTTCCCGCAGGATGATGTGCCGGGCATAACGCTCAAGCTGTTCGTCGGTAAAATCCATGTTTACTTCGTACCGGTGGACCCAAAACCACCTGCGCCGCGGGCGGTCTCGTCAAGCGCCTCAACCTCGTTCCACACACCCTGGGTAACCGGCGCGATGATCATCTGCGCGATGCGCATACCGCGCTCAATGGTGAAGGGGTCATTCGAGAGGTTCACGAGGATCACCTTCACTTCACCGCGGTAGTCAGCATCAATGGTGCCGGGGGTGTTGAGGCAGGTGATGCCGTTCTTTGCCGCAAGGCCCGAGCGTGGGCGCACTTGCGCTTCAAAGCCTGCGGGCAATGCCATGGCGAGGCCCGTGGGGATCATCGCGCGCTCAAGCGGGCCGAGCGTGACGGTCTCGCCTTCTGCCAGCGCGGCATATAGGTCCATGCCCGCGGATTGTTCGGTCTCATATTTCGGCAGCTTGAGGTCGGCGCCGTGCGGCAGCTTCACCACATTGATCGTCACGTTGGCGGTCATAAAATCCTGTTCCCTGAAATGGTGTTATGCGTTCAGCTTGCTGGCGATCAGGTCTGCGAGGCGGCTTGCCACCTCAGCCTTGTCCATACGCGGCCAGCTATCGGTACCGTCTTGGCTGATGATGTGAATCTCGTTCGTAGCACCGCCCATGGCACCACCCGTGGCCGACACATCGTTTGCCACGATGAGGTCACAGCCTTTGCGGGCGCGCTTGGCCGTGGCGTACTCGATGACATTCTCTGTCTCTGCCGCGAAACCGACCACCAGCGCCGGGCGGCCCTCGCCCATGGAGGCGAGGCCTTTGAGGATATCCGGGTTTTCCGTCAGCTTCAGATCCGGCAGGCCGTCCTTCGATTTTTTGAGTTTTTGTTCGGCGCCCGATGCCGCGCGCCAGTCAGCGACAGCAGCCACACAAACGGCAGCGTCCGCCGGCAGCGCGGCTTTGACCGCTGCGTCCATCTCAAGCGCGGTCTGGATATCCACCCGCGTCACGCCAGCTGGTGTCGGCTGGTCCACCGGACCTGCCACAAGCGTGACCTGCGCGCCCAGATTGGCGAGCGCGCCTGCAATAGCAAAACCCTGCTTGCCAGATGAACGGTTGGCAATATAGCGCACCGGGTCAATCGGTTCATGCGTCGGGCCTGCGGTTACCACTATATGTTTGCTCGCAAGCGCACCCGCCTGGCGGGAGAAGAAATTCTCCACCGCGCCCACAATATCCATCACGTCCGCGAGGCGACCGGCGCCGACTTCCCCGCAGGCAAGCAGGCCAGCGTCCGGCCCCACCATCATGATGCCGTCCGCGCCCAACTGGTTCACATTACGGCGCACGGCGGCATGGTCCCACATCTGCGCGTTCATGGCAGGCGCAACCAGCACCGGCTTGTCGGTCGCGAGCAGGATGGTGGAGGCGAGGTCATTGGCGTGCCCGTTTGCCATCTTGGCAATCAGGTCAGCGGTTGCGGGCGCGATGACAATCAGGTCTGCTTCGCGGCTCAGCCGGATATGGCCCATCTCGGCCTCGTCCTTGAGGGAGAAGAGGTCGGTGTAGCACTGGTCACCGGTGAGGGAGGCGACAGAAAGCGGGGTGATAAATTCCTGCCCGCCCGAGGTCAGCACACCGCGCACCGTTGCGCCGCGTTCCATCAGCCGGCGCGAGAGGTCGAGCGCCTTATAGGCCGCGACCCCACCACCGATGATCAGCAATATGCGTTTTCCTGCGAGCATGATACGTCACCCGTCCTGTTCCAGTTGTCCTGACATATAGGTGGCTTTTGCGCGCGCCGCAATCATTCAGGCGTTCCCAAAAACAGCGCAAGGGTCACTAGAGCGTGAGGATTTTAAAGACCGCAGCGCCGACTATAAGGCCAAGCGCGAAGGGGAACAGGCTTGATTTCTGTGGCGGCGCGGGTTCAGGGTCCGGCATCGGCGTGACCGGCACTTCCTCATCCGTCAACCAGCGCTCAAGCCGCGCGGGCAGGCGTTCAAGGAAACGCGGCAGGTTGCTGATGGCGTCCGCAAGCCGCGCTTCCGGCGACAGGTTTGCCCTGATCCAACGCTCGATCACCGGCTCGGAAATATTCCACATGTTGGCACGCGGGTTGAGGTGCAGGGCCATGCCCTCGGCCATCACCATCGTACGCTGCAGCAGCAGAAGCTGCGGCTGGGTCTGCATGGAGAAACGCTCAGTGGTGGCAAAAAGCTGAGCCAGCAGTTGGCCAGCGGAGATTTCCTCCACCGGCAGGTCCATGATCGGGTCCGCGATCGAGCGCATGGCCTGTGCGAACTCTTCAAGGCTCTGGTCCTTGGGTACATAACCCGCGTCGAAGTGGATTTGTGCCACGCGCATATAGTCCCAGCGAATAAAGCCGTAGAGGATTTCGGCAAGGAAGCGACGCTCAAGCTTCGAGAGGCGCCCCATGATGCCGAAGTCGATGGCGACAATGGTGCCATCCGCCTGCACGATCAGATTGCCTTGGTGAAGGTCGGCATGGAAAAAGCCGTCCCTCAGCGCTTGCGTGAGAAACACCTGCACCACCTTCGAGCCAAGCGTTGGCAGGTCATGGCCCGCCGCTTCAAGTGCATCCTTGTCCGACAGACGGATGCCGTCCACCCATTCAAGGGTCAGCACACTTTTGGCCGTATGGTCCCATTCGATTTTCGGCAGGCGGTAGCCTGTCTCGCTCGACATATTCTCCGCAAGCTCGGCGGCGGCGGCAGCCTCAAGGCGCAAGTCCATCTCGCGAAGCACGGTTTCACGCACCTTCTCCACCACCTTGGTGAGGCGCAGGCGGCGGGCTTCACGCACGTTACGTTCCGCCATGCCCGCCAGCCATTCAAAGAGCGACAGGTCACGGGTGAAACGTGCCGCCACATCGGGGCGCAGTACCTTTACGGCAACGGCGCGACCACACGGCAGGGTCGCCTTGTGCACCTGCGCGATCGAAGCAGCCGCCACGGCGGTCTCATCAAAGCTCGCATAATGATCCGAAAGCTTGCCGCCCAGTTCGCGCTCAATTGTCTCCTTGGCTTTTGCAAAAGAGAAAGGCGGCAGGCGGTCCTGCAGCGTGGCCAACCCTTCCGCGAGCGGACGACCGACAAGGTCAGGCCGCGTGGCCAGCGTCTGACCAAGCTTGATATAGGCGGGCCCCATGGCAGCGAGCGCCATTGCGAGGCGTTCACCATCAGCGTCTGGCAACCCTCGCCTGCGCGGGATATAGAAGGTCAGCGCCCGCAAAGTACGTGGGGCCCAGGCTGGCACCAGCTCAATGCCCGCGAGCGCACGGATGGCACCATAGCGGCGCAACCCTGCGGCAAGCATATAAAGCTGGATGAGGTACCTGAGCGTGCGCACGGCGCTGTCCTTTAAATACGGGTGCCGGTGTGGATGGCGACAACGCCAGCGGACATGGTGCGGTAACTCACCCGGCTGAAGCCCGCAGCGCGGATCATATCGGCAAAACGGTCAGGCACCGGGAAACGGCGGATCGATTCGACCAGATACTGGTAGCTGTCCGCGTCGCCCGTCAGCACTTTGCCCATCTTGGGAATCACATTGAAGCTGTAGCTGTCGTAGGTGCTTTGAAGCACCGGCACCACCTGCGGGCTGAACTCAAGGCAGAAGAATTTCGCGCCCGGCTTCAGCACCCGGTAAGCCTCCGCCAAGGCTTCCTCGATCCGCGTCACATTGCGGATGCCGAAAGCGATGGTGTATGCGTCCTTGGTGCGGTCACCAAACGGCAGCTTCTGCGCGTCACCACAGACAAATTCGGCCCGGCCAGCGTAGCCTTTGTCTTCCGCGCGCTTGCGGCCCACGCGCAGCATCTCGGCATTGATATCGCATACCGTGACCTGCCCGCCCTCTGATGCTTCAAGGAAACGGAAGGCGATATCACCCGTGCCGCCCGCCACATCCAAGAGGTGCATGCCGGGCCGCGGGTTGATGCTGTTAATCAGCGAATCTTTCCAAAGCCGGTGCACACCCGCGCTCATGGCGTCGTTCATAAGGTCGTAGCGGTCCGCGACCGAGTTGAACACACCGCGCACCATGGACGCCTTGTCCGATTCCCGAACGGTCTGGAAACCGAAGTGGGTGGTGGTGTCCGCGCTTGTCTGCCCGGTTTTATCGTCTTTGCTGCTTGACATCATGCCATCGGCCCTGTTGCTTGTGGTGCGGCGATTTCGGCGGACCATAGCCCAGCATGACCGGGAATTGCCAGCGCCCTTTTATCTCTATCCTGCAACACGAGCGGAGAGAACGCGACAAAATGCCCGAATTGCCCGAGGTTGAAACGGTCCGGCGTGGCCTGTTGCCCGCCCTAGAAGGTGCGACGCTGGTGGAAGCAACCGCCCGCGCGCCCAAGCTGCGCTTCCCGATCCCCGCTGATTTTAGTACGCGCCTGACCGGCAACCGGATTGAGCGCCTGACGCGCCGGTCCAAATATATCCTGATGGAATGCGCGGACGGGCTGATCGTGATCCTGCATCTCGGCATGTCGGGTCGGGTGACGATCCATGACGCAGAGAACACGCCCGAGGTTTATGCCAAACATGACCATGTGGTGCTGAAAACCGACCGGGGCGCGACCATTATATATAATGACGCACGGCGCTTTGGCCTGCTGCTGTTCAGCGACCGGGATACGGTGCAGGACCATCCGCTCATTCGCGACATCGGGCCGGAACCGCTGGGGAACGAATTCAATACAGATGTTCTGAAAGCCGGCCTTATGGGCCGCAAGTCCAGCATCAAGGCTGTGCTTCTAGACCAGAAACTGGTGGCAGGACTTGGCAATATCTATGTCTGCGAGGCACTGTGGCGCGCAGGAATTCATCCGTCTCGCCAAGCGCTTAGCCTGACCTCCGCGGAGATTGAGACCCTGACACCCATCATCCGGCAGGTTCTGACAGATGCCATTGGAGCCGGCGGCTCCACCCTCAAGGATTATGTGCAGGCGAGCGGCGAACTTGGCTATTTCCAGCACAGCTTCCNGGCTTATGGCCGTGAAGGCGAAGCTTGTTTGCGTGAGGGCTGCGGTGGTACGGTTGGCCGAATCGTCCAGCAGGGCCGGTCCAGTTTCTACTGCGACACTTGCCAGAGCTAGGCCAGAACTAGGAGCAAAATCTGTGCGAATCCTGAGCACCAAGTGTGCAAAAACGGCCCTGATCTGTGCGGTAAGTGTGCGGGTTTTGTGCGGTGGTTTTGTGCTGGCTGAGGACGTGTTCCTAGAAGGCTTGCCTGACGTGCCGCAGCTTGAGATGGTCACAGCGTTCGAAGGTGAGCCGATGATTTTCGACACGCCGTCCGGCACCGTGGCCGAGTTTACGCTCATGCTGTCCGGCACAGCGGAAGAGGCGGCCAAAGCCTATGAGGCGGCGCTCACCGGCCTTGGCTGGGCATGCGTGACGGAGTCTCAGCGTCTCACCTGCTCGCGGGAAGAGAATCGCCTCGTCTTCACAAAACCTGAAGAAGGCGCGCCTGAGCATCGCATTATCTTGCGGCTAGAACCCGTAGAATGACCATATATGGCGAAGCCCGGCAGGCTTTCCATAAAGGTCTTTTCAAACTGCCTGAACAGCAGTAGGAGTCTCGACCGAGGTCGGAGCAAAAATAAGGCTGATTAATGACTTTTGAAACGATTCTGCTCGACAAGCAGGAAGGTGTTGGACTGATCACGTTCAACCGCCCCGATGCGCTTAACGCGCTCAACAGCAAGCTTCTGGGGGAACTGGGTGAGGCGCTTCTGGCGCTTGATGCAGATGAAGAAGTGGGTGCAATTGTTGTCACGGGCAGCGAAAAGGCATTTGCCGCAGGCGCTGACATCAAGGAAATGTCGGAACTGACATTCGCCGACGTTGCGAAAAGCGACCTGTTCGGCGGCATCAACAGTGTATTCGCGCGGGTTCGCAAGCCTGTCATCGCAGCCGTATCCGGCTATGCGCTTGGCGGTGGCTGCGAGATCGCGATGGCGTGCGATTTCATCATCGCCGCTGAAAACGCCAAATTCGGCCAGCCTGAAATCAAGCTGGGCGTCATTCCGGGAATCGGTGGCTCGCAGCGCCTGACACGCCTTGTTGGCAAGTCAAAAGCGATGGATATGATGCTCACCGGCCGCATGATGGACGCGACCGAGGCGGAACGTTCCGGCCTCATCAGCCGCATTGTTTCCGTCGATGACCTTCTTGATAAGGCCATGGAAGTGGCGAGTGGCATCGCGGGCCTTTCCGGCCCAAGCGTGGCGCTGGCGAAGGAAGCAACCAACCGTGCGCTTGAGACAAGCCTTGCAGAAGGCCTGCTTTTCGAGCGTCGTGCCTTCCATTCGCTCTTCGCGACGGAAGACCAGAAAGAGGGCATGAATGCCTTCATCGAGAAACGCCAGCCGCAGTTCAAAAACTGCTGATGGCACACGAGGCAGGTCAAGGCCGGTGAACCCCCAAGTTTTCTCTTGAGTTTTCGCTTCGGTTTTCTGGCCTTCCGCTATTGACGCGGGCCCGGAAGCGGTATATAGACCCGACCTCGAATTCATACGTGGCTGACCGGAAGTTTGCTGGCCGCCCGGACAAACAGAAGAAGCAAGGACACTAGAGCGCCGGACGATAAACGGGGCGCGGGTCCGAAAAAGGTTAAAAAAGACATGGCAAATTCACTGCAAGCCAAGAAGCGTATTCGTCAGAACGAAACCCGTCGCCTTGTAAACAAGTCGCGCGTAAGCCGCATCCGTACCTTCGTTCGCAAGGTTGAGGAAGCGATTGCTTCTGGCAACAAAGACGCTGCTGGCGAAGCCCTCAAGAATGCACAGCCGGAAATCATGCGCGGCGTTACCAAAGGCGTTATTCACAAGAAGACCGCTGCGCGCAAAGTTTCCCGTCTGTCGGCTCGCGTAAAAGCACTCGCATAATTATCGCTGGCGCGCGAACGTCGCGCCTCCGATTCGCCCCTTAGGGGAGCGTGTGAGAGAGTTGAAAAAGCTGCATCCCCGGATGCGGCTTTTTTTGTTGCCCGAATGTTCCCAGACCCTTCAGGAACAAAAGTGGGACGCCGGGAGCCATATTGACCCTTCAATCAATATCTTGTGTGCCCCTCTGAATCGCGCCATAGGGCTGTGAATTTAATTGCTGTCAAGCGAATGAATCGGTTGAGCGTGAGGGGGCTGGACTGTAAATTCCATCCTTACGCGGTGGGCCGGTCGGGTGCCCAACCTTCTCCTCGAGAGAGTAGCCCGAATGTGGTTCAGGCCCCAGGGATTGCTAGAGTTTGCAGAGCGATAGCTATTGTGCTGGGATCACGCCACCGCTTTAAAAAATGAGAGAACGGGACCATCAGTGCCCTAGCCGGCGCATAGGACCAGTTTTTGGGATCATATGCATGCCAGCACCGCTGCAAATGTGTTTGCAGCCGAGGGAAGCTGTTGGTCCATTTGTCGGGCAAGACAACAGAAATGTATCTAGTGAACAAGGGGGTTGATTGCCCGATGTCTGAGAGGGAGCGAAGTGAAATGGGGGCCACCGGGGGGGTTGCATCCGTAATGTCCGATACACGCGACAGTTCGCCATGGCCACGGGTCTGCGAAAAGTTCAAGCGCGAATTCGGCCATCATGCTTTCACGACATGGCTGGGCCAGTTGGGCTTCAATGGCATCGACGGCGGCACGGCTGAGCTGACAGCACCGACAAAATTTGTACGCGACTGGATACAGCGGCACTATGCGCCGCGCCTGCAGGACTTTTTCGCCAGCGAAGACGCCCGCGTCAAAGCACTGACGATCCGTCTGGCGCCAAAATCCATGACAGGCACGCCAGAGACTGCAGCACCGGCTGAGACCGTGCCCGCTGAACCGGCGGAAGCCGGTATCAGCATGCGCACGGACGAAGGCTCGGCGCTTGACCCGAAATATACCTTCGACAGCTTTGTCGTCGGCAAGTCGAACGAGCTGGCCTATGCGGCCGCAAAACGCATTTCCGAATCCGATGATGTGGCGTTTAACCCGCTGTTCCTGCACGGTGGTGTCGGGCTTGGTAAAACCCACCTCATGCACGCACTGGCGTGGGAAGTAAAACGCCGTGACCCGCAAAAACGTGTGGTCTATATCTCGGCTGAGAAATTCATGTTCGAGTTTATCGCAGCACTTCGCTTCAAGGACACCCATGCCTTCAAGCAGAAGTTCCGCGCGGTAGACCTGCTGATGGTTGATGACGTGCAGTTCATCGCCAACAAGGAAAGCACGCAGGAAGAGTTTTTCCATACCTTCAACGCGCTTGTGGACAATCGCTGCCAGGTGGTGATCACGGCTGACCGCTCGCCGACCGACCTTGAAGGCATTCAGGACCGCATCATCAGCCGTCTGGGTTGGGGCCTTGTGGCAGATATCCACCCGACAGACTATGAACTGCGTCTTGGTATCCTGCAGTCGAAGGCCGAGCAAACGCGGTCGGTGCCCGTACCCGCTGAGGTGCTTGAGTTCCTTGCCCGCCGCATCACCTCAAACGTGCGTGAGCTTGAAGGCGCGCTCAATCGCGTGCTGGCATACGGTACGCTTGTGGGCCGTCCGATCACCATGGACATGACCCGCGACGTGCTGCAGGACCTCATTCGCGCCAATGACCGCAAGCTGACGATTGATGAGATCCAGCGCACCGTGGCGGACTATTTCAACCTGCGCCTTGCCGAGATGCTGTCCGAGCGCCGCGCGCGCAACATTGCCCGCCCGCGCCAGATCGCCATGTATCTCTCAAAGCAGCTCACCAGCCGTAGCCTGCCCGAAATCGGTCGCCGTTTTGGTGGTCGTGACCATACGACGGTGATGCACGCGGTGAGGAAGATCGAAGACTTGCGCCGCGACGATAGCCAGCTTGATGACGACCTTGCCCGCCTTGGTCGCCTGCTTGAGGGCTAATACAGCAAAGCGATTGTAACGATTAAAGGCAGTACCGCGCGGTGCTGCCTTTTTCCTCCCCTTCACCACAAGAGCAATGCCATGAGCCCGCTTGATCTCGTCCAAGGCCAGTTTGACGCCTATAACGCCCGCGACCTTGAGCGTTTCCTGTCCTTCTTCAGCGACGACGTGCGCGTGGTACGCCCACCCTCAGGTGAAGCTGTGATTGAAGGCAAAGAAGCCTTCGGCGCCTTCTACCGCGACCAGCGCTTCAACAAGAAAGGCCTGCGCGCGGAACTGGTGAACCGCATCGTCATGGGCAACAAGATATTCGACCATGAGCTCATTCATGGCGTGGCGACGGAACCCATCGAGATGGTTGCCGTGTTTGAAGTTGAGGATGGCCTTATTCGCA
The DNA here is from genome assembly GCF_000375545.1 of Kordiimonas gwangyangensis DSM 19435 = JCM 12864. GTDB lineage: Bacteria > Pseudomonadota > Alphaproteobacteria > Sphingomonadales > Kordiimonadaceae > Kordiimonas > Kordiimonas gwangyangensis. Next base: position 246,180 of record NZ_AQXF01000004.1, on the reverse strand, counting down.
CCGTTATGGGCTTTTCACCCGCCTGAGCCGAACGACCTGGCAACGTAAAAAACAGCGAATTGCGCGCCCCGCGCTTGGCATAATCCGAGCCCTATTTTTCACGGGCGCGACTCGGCTGTTTTCCTTCGATTCCTGTCCCCAAAAAAAAGCGCCTTTTTGGCGCTTTTTAGTTTGGTTTGAGCGCCAAAATCGCTATTGTTCTCTATGAATTAAATCCTCACGGCTTTGGGTGTTTTTCACCCTTCTCTGGGCTGGCAACTGGGAGGCGGTTGGCGGCAGGGGAAATGCACCCCAAAAGGGTGTTTGGCGGTGAGGCGGGAGTGTCCGGCACGGGGGCAATTTTGCACAGCCGGAAGAAACAGTCAGACAAGAAGAATTATCCATGAAAGTCACTATCGAGCGGAATTCCCTTCTCAAGACACTCGGTCACGTTCAGTCGGTGGTCGAGCGCCGGAATACCATCCCTATTCTTTCAAACGTGATGATCGAAGCCGATGGCGACATGGTCTCGATGACCGCGACCGATCTTGATATCGCCATCGTGGAGCGCGTTGGCGCAACTGTCCACACCGGTGGTGCCATCACCGTACCGGCCCACACGCTGTTTGACATCGTGCGCAAGCTGCCTGACGGTTCCGAGGTTGAGCTGACGGCTGAGGAAAACGACCGCCTGATCGTCAAGGCGGGCCGGTCGCGCTTTACCCTCGCCTGTCTCGACAAGGAAGATTTCCCGGTCATGAGCCAGGGCGACATGCCGCACCGGTTCGAGCTTGCATCCGCTGAGCTGAAGCGCCTCATCGACAAGGCCCGCTTCGCCATCTCGACGGAAGAGACCCGCTACTATCTCAACGGCATTTACCTGCACGTTGCCAACACCGAAGACGGCGCGCGCCTGCGGGCTGTCGCGACAGACGGTCACCGCCTCGCGCAGGTTGAGCAGGACGTGCCTGAGGGCGCGGCTGGCATGCCGGGCGTGATCGTACCGCGCAAAACCGTTGGTGAGGTTCGCAAGCTGATTGACGAGTTTGATGGCAACATTCAGGTCTCGCTCTCGGACACCAAAATTCGCTTCGCCTATGACGGCGCTGTAATCACCTCCAAGCTGATCGACGGCACGTTCCCGGACTATAGCCGCGTGATCCCGAAGGGGAACGACAAGGTTCTGGAGATGGACTGCCGCCTGTTCGCGGAAGCGACGGACCGCGTGTCCACCATCAGCTCCGACAAGACACGCTCCGTCAAGCTCGCGCTGGGTGAAGACACCCTCACACTTTCCGTCAACAGCCCCGATAGCGGCACTGCGACGGAAGAACTGGCTGCGTCCTACGGCTCTGACACGTTCGAGATCGGCTTCAACAGCCGCTATCTGCTCGACATCCTCGCGCAGGTTGAGGGCGAGACGGTGCAGGTTTACCTCGCAGACCCGTCGGCACCGACCGTACTTCGCGACATGGTCGACGAAGGCGCGCTTTATGTGCTGATGCCGATGCGTGTGTAACAGCAGCCAAGGGCCGTTTTGACACGCCAGTGCACATATAATCCGAGCTTGAGCAAAGCCCTGCCGGGGATCTTTCCGGCAGCGCAGGTGGTGCCATGCCATGGCTGATGCGATGCGACAGTGGGAAGATATGCCAAGACGCGGGGTTTTTGTCCGCGCGCTGACGCTTACGAACTTCCGCTCGTATACGCGCGCGAGCCTGTCGCCAGCCTGTGACGCGCCTCTCGTGGTACTGACGGGCGAAAACGGCGCAGGTAAAACCAATGTGCTCGAGGCGCTCAGCTACCTCGCCCCCGGTCGTGGCCTACGCCGCGCGACCATCGGCGAAGTTGCCAAGCAGGGTGCCACCAGCCCTTGGGCCGTGGCGGCAACGCTTGATGTGCTGGGTGAAGATGTGCGCGTGGGCACGGGCCAGGACATGGGTGCAAGCGACGGCAGCAAACGCCTTGTGCGCCTTGACGGCGAGAGCGCGCCGAACAGCAACGTACTTGGGGACCGTTGGTCGGTCACATGGCTTACGCCGCAGATGGACCGGCTGTTTATCGAGGGGCCGTCCTCACGCCGCCGTTTCCTCGACCGGCTTGTGCTTGGCCTTTATGCCGACCATAGCCGTCAGGTGGGTGCCTATGAGCGCGTGATGCGGGAACGCAACCGACTGCTCACGGACAAAGGCCGCAGGGCCGACCCGGCGTGGCTGAGCGCGATTGAAGCGCGCATGGCCGAACACGCGGTCGCGGTTGCCAATGCGCGGCTTGACTTTGCGGGTCAGCTTGCGGGCCAACTGGCGGACGCCGAAGACGGGCCGTTCCCGAAGGCGGAACTGGCGATCGACGGCTGGCTTGAAGGTTTACTGGCGGACGGCATGGCGGCGGTCGAGGCCGAAAGCGCCTACCGCGAACGCCTGATGGCAGAGCGCGGGCGCGATATCGCGTCAGGCCGCACGCATGAGGGTGTGCACAAAACGGACCTTGTGGTCACGCATGCGCCCAAAGGCATGCAGGCGGACCTGTGTTCAACGGGTGAACAGAAGGCGCTTCTCATCGCCCTCGTGCTCGCGAACGCCAAACTGCAGTCAGCCATCCGCGGGCAAGCGCCCCTGATGCTGATGGACGAAATTGTCGCGCATCTGGACGGCGAACGCCGCGCTGCGCTGTTTGAGGCACTTGCCGCCCTTGGTGGCCAGTGCTGGTTGACCGGCACGGACCGCAGCCTTTTTGCTGCGCTTGAGGGCCGGGCGGAATTTTTTGATGTGTGCGGCGGTTTGATCCAGCCGGCGCATGGGTAGAAGGAAGGGTCGTAGGCCATGAGTGAAGAAATGACAAACACGGCGGAACAGGAATACGGTGCAGGCTCGATCAAGGTCCTGAAAGGCCTTGATGCGGTGCGCAAGCGCCCGGGCATGTATATCGGCGACACCGAGGACGGCTCTGGCCTCCACCACATGGTGTTCGAGGTTTCCGATAACGCGATCGACGAAGCGCTCGCGGGCCACTGTGACCTTGTGACCATGACCCTGAACCCGGACGGCAGCTGCACCGTGACCGACAATGGCCGCGGCATCCCAACCGATATCCACAAGGAAGAAGGCGTCTCGGCAGCGCAGGTGATCATGACCCAGCTGCACGCGGGCGGCAAGTTCGACCAGAACAGCTACAAGGTATCGGGCGGCCTGCACGGCGTGGGTGTCTCGGTTGTGAACGCGCTTTCCGATTGGCTTGAACTGCGCATCTGGCGCGGCGGCAAGGAACACTATATGCGTTTCGAGCGCGGCGAGCCGGTTGAAGACCTCAAGGTCGTCGGCGACGCCAACGGCAAGAAAGGCACCAGCGTGACCTTCATGCCCTCACTCGAGACCTTCAAATTTGTCGAGTTCGATTTCGACCGGCTTGAGCACCGCTACCGCGAGCTCGCCTTCCTGAACTCGGGCGTGCATATCCTCATCCGCGACAACCGCCATGCGGACGTCAAGGAAGTGGACCTCTTCTACGAGGGTGGCATCACCGCGTTCGTGAAATATCTCGACCGCAACAAATCAAGCCAGATTGGTGAGCCGATCACCATCACCGGTGAGAAAGACGGCATCACGGCCGAGATTTCGCTGCAGTGGAACGACAGCTACCACGAAAACGTGCTCTGCTTCACCAACAACATTCCGCAGCGCGACGGCGGCACGCACCTGGCGGCCTTCCGCGCCTCGCTCACCCGCACCATCAACAACTATGTCAACGACAGCGGCTTGGCGAAAAAAGCCAAGGTCACGCTCTCCGGTGATGACGCGCGCGAGGGCCTTACGGCCGTTGTGTCCGTAAAAGTTCCGGACCCGAAATTTTCGAGCCAAACCAAGGACAAACTGGTGTCATCTGAAGTTCGCCCGGCTGTTGAAGGCCTCGTGAACGAGAAGCTGGCAGAATGGTTTGGTGAACACCCGTCAGAGTCGCGCATGGTGATCCAGAAGATCATCGACGCCGCCACCGCCCGCGAAGCTGCGCGGAAAGCGCGCGAGTTGACGCGGCGCAAGGGCGCACTTGATATCGCATCCTTGCCCGGCAAGCTCGCCGACTGTCAGGAACGCGACCCGGCGCTCTCTGAAATCTTCATCGTGGAGGGTGATTCCGCAGGTGGTTCCGCAAAACAGGGCCGGAACCGGAAAAACCAGGCGATCCTGCCGCTCCGCGGTAAAATCCTCAATGTGGAGCGCGCGCGTTTCGACCGCATGCTGGCCTCGAACGAGATCGGCACGCTGATCACCGCCCTCGGCACCGGTATCGGGCGCGAGGACTTTAATGTCGATAAACTGCGCTACCACAAAATCATCATCATGACTGACGCCGACGTCGACGGCGCCCACATTCGTACACTTCTTCTCACCTTCTTCTACCGGCAGATGCCGGAAGTGGTGGAACGTGGGCACCTCTATATTGCACAACCGCCGCTCTATAAGGTTGGTCGCGGCAAGTCAGAGGTGTACCTGAAGGACGACAAGGCGCTTGATGATTATCTGCTCAATCAGGGCACGTCAGACGTTGTGATCACTGATGCGACGGGCGCGCAGCACGCCGGTGCCGCGATTGAGCATCTGGCAGGCGAAGCCCGCGCGATCAAATCGATCATGTCGAACGTGCCACAGCGTTATAACCCCATGCTGATTGAGACCATGGGGTTGCTCGGCGGCTTTGACGAAAAGCTGCTCGAAGACGCAACAGGCCGCCAGGCCATGGCTGACCGCATCGCAGAACGCCTCAACTTCCTCGCCGCAAGCGATGACGAACGCGGCTGGTCGGGCACGGCAACTGACGACGGTGGTTACAGCTTTGCGCATGAGGTGCGCGGCGTGATCGACATGCACAAGATCGACCCGCATTTCATCGAAAGCCAGGAAGCGCGCAGCCTGCACAAACGCATGGGTGAGGTGCGCGGCCTGTTTGATGAGCCCATCACCGTCACTCGCAAGGAAGACGCGCAAAGCGTGGGAACACCACTTGAAATGCTCGCCATCCTCTTGGCCTTCGGCCGCAAGGGTCTGTCGATCCAGCGCTATAAAGGCCTTGGCGAGATGAACCCCGACCAGCTTTGGGAAACCACGCTCGACCCAGACGTGCGCTCACTCCTGCGCGTGAAAATCAGCCAGGCCGACACGGCGGACGAGATCTTCTCCAAGCTGATGGGTGACGTCGTGGAAGAACGTAGAAACTTCATCCAGGACAACGCCCTGAGCGTAGGAAACCTCGATATCTAAGGTCATTGTAGGTGTTGTAGGGTTGTCGGTTGACACATAAAGTGAGACAATTGACACATAAACTGGGACAACGGAGCCCAGAGTTCTGCGCCTTTGAAGCGTTTTTCAGCAAAACTGCGTGGTGACAGACATGAAAATGGGGAGCTTTTGGCTCCCCAATCTGTATCTGTATCCTGCCCACCGGAGTCACATGCCTTTTGTTGTGCGACGGCATTATCAAATTCCTCGCCACTTACAGATCGCTTCGTAAATCCGACCTCATTAGCGCACTGCCAAGGTGTATCAAAGATAAAGCAATTGACGGCCACACGGCCACATGGTCAGGGCCGTGATGCAACTCAAAAAACGGCTCCGATTGGTTACATCCGGTGTCTCGTTAGACGGCACTGTGTCGGCGCGACAGGCCGCTCAAAAACTGATGCGAAACGGGCTGCGCCAGATGGTACCCTTCAATATAGTGTAAGCCTTTTGCCAGCCTGCGTACTTGAAAGCCTTCTCGCTACCAATATGGCCTCGCCAAACTCTAGCATAAACATGTTTAAAGCCTTTTCTTTTCAGTAAAAAGGTTGCGCCTTTGATCAGCTTCCTGGCGAGATGCTTACCCTGCATTTCCTCAGCCGTATTGATTTGAACCAGTTTCGCGGCATCCGCTGGCAAATCGATAAAACCGCGCAGTCGCGTATACGTAGCGCCATGCCAAACGCAGCAAGCGGACGCCAGCAATTCATTCTCAAACGCTCCGAAGAATAGAGCGTCTGGTGCATCATAGTGGCTTATGGCGCGAACAGTTTCATAAGGACTTGCCAAGATCTCGGCTGCTGTGACCTCTCGCACTCCGGGTGGCAGCTCATCTGTTTGGCCAGATCGGAAAATCGCATAGATTTCATAAGGGCCGATGAGGACGTCAGCGATCTTTTTGAGGATGTTTTTCATTACGGGCCTCGCTTCAAACCTGTCGACGCAACAGGGCTCTTAGCCGCTGCTTAAGCTTGAGTTTTTCGAGGCAACTATTGATCAGCCTGTCCGCTGCCAACAAAGTCCGGTGCCCAGCCACTAGGATTATATATTTCAATTTACGCGGAAAATAATAAACATTGCCGCATAATGCCGTGTGTGTCGCGAAAAGCCTTTTATGGGCGCCATCCCCTTCGGTGAAATCAAATATCTGGCAGACCGGATCAGGGAAAAGTGCCTTGAACGCCTCTAGCTGAAGTATCGTCCCGGGAGAATGCTCCGCAAAGGCCGGGTCAAACCCGAGATATTGATATACTACACGGCCTTCCTCAACCGGACACAGCAGGTAAGCGATAGGAGTGCCCTGAAAGAACAAGATAAAAGCTCGAAGATGCCCTTCCTCTGCCAAAGACAGGGTCTTCGCCTGAAACTCTTCGGAAACAGGTAAGCCAGCTTGGAAGAGACGTTCCTGATATGTCTTGGCTGAGACCAGTTGGGCAATCGAGAGAAACTCCCTGACCTCCTCACGAGAGCGATAGCTGCGAACATCAATAGCGCCCCCACTGGCAGCTTCAAATTTTCTTAGCTTACGCTTTAGTGTTGACCTCGTTTTACCGGAGAAAGTACCCCAGTATTCTTCCATCGTAGCCGTAAGGTCCGTGGAACAGTGTACAAAACTTTTCTCAATGTACCGAATTACACCGCTACTAATGGTTATTGACCGTTCTGTGTCGCTTAGAGGTAGAGAGCAGACAAAAAGTGGTGCCTCAGATGCATCTGGAAGCTCCAACAATTTAGGGCCGACATGAGGAGGCACACATGCCACTATATGCGCAGCGATTGGTGCTTGAGCAAGCCGGAATGGACCAAGCCAGAACTTAAGGTACACGATCTCGGCGCGCGGATGCTCAGAGGGTGCTTTTTCCTCTTGGGGGGTCAGTACCATGTCAACCAGTCATTCAACTTGTTTTCCACTATTCTCTGTACGCTAGCGATCATAGGAGCCGAAATAGAACTGGTGTGACGAACGCCGCCGGAAGACCAGTGAGGATGCTTGGCTGTAAACGTCATGCAATTCAACGTATCGGTGGACGCGATATGGTGACAAAGCTGCATCAGCCTGACCTGATTGACCCTGTTTATATGGATTTGATCATAACACCGGTTGCTTCGTTTTATGAACTCAAAAGGATGCGTAAGGAGCACGATATCCTCCATTCCCGCTCGCCAGGCTTTGTTAAGCACTTCGGCGGTTTCTCGCGTACCACACCCTGTAACTGTCAAATTCTTGGGACGAGCAAACCGGCCGATACCGAATTGCCGATAGGTCAGGACTGGTACTTCCAGAACTTTACCTATTTGGTGAACGCCGGAGGACAACCGGAGGGATGGGTCAGCAGGATCATGAATGGCAAGCCCCAAGGAGCTCGAGACCGGAATACCGAATGTTTCCATCGCCGCATACGCATTCCGTCCCATTTGCAAGTTGCCGGCGCGAAAAGCGATAGGAGTGGGAACACCCCAGGCATCGAAAGCGTGCAGACCAACTTCAAAGGCCTCCTTGGCTTTTTCGACACTAATTTTTTCCATTGAATCGTTTATCTGGACACCCGGACCAATATCTCTTTGAAGCCACATTGGATGAATATGAAGCTGGATGTCATGGCCAGCGTCAAGAATAGCATTGACTGCCGGTTTCATAGGCTCAACTCCGAGGACATGGGTATGCGCGGCCTCGATAAAAAAGGTCACCCTGATCCCGTGAAGTTCGAACGTCTCCAAAAGAAAGCCTAGGCCGTGGGACTTGCCGTCGATAGTGCAGAACACTGCCCGATCGGTAACGGGGCCTCCCGTCCCCGAGAAATAACCTCCCGCACTGAATTCGGTATCGATTGTAATAAAGACATCACTCATTCTCTCGCCTTTAGGCTGCATCTGATCGACACAATGTTTAAAGCTTCGCATCGAAAGAAAAGCAAGCGGACATCTGCCTATGTTCGTTTAGGATGACACATAAATGAGAATTTTGACCCACAAAGTGAGACTGGAGCCCCAGCTTGAGGCACTACTGTGTCGCGATCAATACACTAATCGCGTTGAGTTTTTCAGGATACGAATAGAAAAATGGCTGGCAGATTTTGCCAGCCATTTGTTTTAGAAGCTCACAAGGTCCGGAATTCCCTGCAGCATTACGTCAGTAATTCCTACTGCCTGACGATCGGGTTCCGCAGGGAATTCCGGCCCTAAAGGCACGTGTAATTTTTCCGGCTTCTCAAGCGCGAATTCAGCAATGGCCACCATATGTTGATGCAGCGAAACGCTACATGAGGCTGTTGTCCACGCCGGATGTGGTCCGCGCCCACTTTGCGGTTAATGACCCAGAGCGGTGCCGCTGGGTCAATGTTGCCACCTGGTTATCGTGGCCCTGATCGTCTCGCTTCAATGCCCGCGATCAATGCCTCCACCAGAAAATGGAAAGTATCCGGCCGTTCCGATAAGGCCATAACCTCATGAATTCGCGGAAACCGCGCAACAGGAACAAGCTCGGGGTCGATTTGCGACGCCGCGTCCGCCTCGCGCGCCATATCCTCGAGGCACAGCCCGTATACAACGACATTTGTCGCCCGTATGGCACAGAAGCAGGTTTCCACATCAAAGCCGTCGCTCAGAAACGCTGCGATGGCGGCTTCCATTGTTTCCATTGCTTCCTCGCCCTGGGCCAGGCCACGCTGAAACGCCTGAAACGCTCCCGGATGTTGATAGCCCATTCTCCGGAACGCCGCGGCGTATCCCCTGATCCAGTCCTGCCACGTGAAAGACCCGGTCGGCATGTCGGCATCCGCCAGCATCTTCTTCATCATTTCGATAAAGACAGCATCCTTGGTGGGCACGTGATTATATAAAGACGTAACATGCACGTTCAGTCGTTTGGCAATGCCGCGTAGCGTGACGGCTTCGTGTCCTTTCTCATCTGCAATTTCTATGGCGGTATCGACGATCTTTTCTTTGCTCAGTTGCGGTTTGGGCACCTTTTCGGGCTCCTTGACTCTTTAAAACATACACTGTAGGTTTCATAAAAAACATACAGTGTAGGTATAAGCCTATTCGACAGGGAGAGTGAAGTGAAGAAAAGATTCTGGATACCTATAACACTCATGGCTTTCGGACTTGGCTGGCCGCTACTGGCACAGGACAACCAAGCTAAGGAGCCGTCGCATGAAGCACAGGTGGAAACACCCGCGAACATCTCGAGCGCCGAGGCAACCGACGCTTCGCCGCTTGATGCAACCGACCTTGAAGCCTGGCTCGACGGCTATATGTCCGGCGCGCTCGAACAGGGTGACGTTGCGGGTGCTGTCATCAGCGTGGTCAAGGACGGCAAGCAACTCTTTTCCAAGGGGTATGGCTATGCCGACGTAGCCACCAAACGGCCGATGGACGCGAGCCGAACCCTTGTCAGGATTGGCTCCACGTCAAAGCTGTTCACATGGACCGCCGTGATGCAACTGGTTGAAGAGGGCAAGCTGGACCTTGATGCCGATGTGAATACCTACCTCGATTTCAAAATACCCGAACGTGACGGTGGTCCGGTCACCATGAAAGACCTGATGAACCACCGGGGCGGTTTCGAGGAAGGGCTGAAAGAGGTAGTGATCACAGACCCTGCCAAGTTCATCGCCACGGAAAAGTTTCTGCAAGACCACATCAGGCCGCGGATATTCCCGGTTGGCAAAGTGCCTGCCTATTCAAACTATGGTACCGCGCTTGCGGGCTATATTGTTGAACGCCTGTCCGGAGAGAGCTTCGACGATTATATCGAGCGACATATTCTCGCGCCGCTTGAGATGGAACGCTCCACGTTCCGGCAACCACTGCCTGCAGAACTTCAGGACGATGTATCACTCGGATACAGGAGTGCCTCGCAGCCGCCCCAGGCCTTTGAGCTCATCACGTTCGCGCCGGCGGGCAGCATGAGTTCCACCGCGGACGATATGGCCAATTTCATGATCGCCCACCTGCAGGAAGGCCAGTTTAACGGTGCCCAGATCCTTAAGCCTGAAACAGCGCGCCTTATGTATCAACCCACAGCACCTCACCAGCCGGGTTTCACCACAATGGCGCATGGATTTTTCAGTGGCCCCATCAACGGTAAACGTATCATCGGCCATGGTGGCGACACCATATGGTTTCACACCGACATGAAGCTGATCCCCGAGGAAGGCGTTGGCCTTTTCGTCAGCTTCAACAGCCGCGGCAAGGACGATGCTGTCTATGGCATTCGGGAACGTATCATCGACGATTTCATGGACCGCTATTTCCCGGTGGAGGACAAAGCGTCACTTCCCCAAACCATTGAGGGGGCCAAGGAACACGCAGAGGCGTTGGCAGGGAAATACCGAAGCTCCCGCCGCATTGAAACGGCGTTCCTCAAAATGCTCTACACGTTGCAACAGACGACGGTGGTGGCAAACGAGGACGGCACGGTCAGCTTCGCCGACGAACCGGGGGTGAAATACCGCGAAACCGCACCGGGCCTGTGGCGGGACGCCGACAGCGAACATGCCCTTTATGTTGACACCGTTGACGGACAGCTAACAATCACCCGCAACAACAACCCCGTTTCTGTCCTGCAGAAAGTTGATCTGGCGGAGAATGCCGGCCTGAACAGCTTCATCCTCTTCGCATCAATCACCGTCATCTTGCTGGCCCTTGTCGCATGGCCGATCAGTTGGTGGTGTCGTCGGCTTTACAGCCAACCGCTTGGCCTTACCGGTCGGGATTTGGTTGCCTACCGTCTTACGCGCTGGCTGATGGTTGGGAACATGGTCTATCTCTTCGGCTGGTATATAGCGCTGCTGCCGATCTTCCAGATGCAGCTGGACGGTTTTGGCCCTGCGCTTGATCCGCTGCTCTTCACCCTTCTGGCTGCTGCCATAGTTCCTCTCGCCGGTGCTGGCGTGGGCATCTGGAACGCGTGGTTGACCCTGCGCTCGGACCGGCATGTCATGGCCAAGGCGGGAAGCTTGCTATTCGCCGCCGCACTGTGTGGTTTCGCCTGGGTTGCCTTCATTGGCGGTCTCATGAGCTTTACCCTCGAATACTGACCGGGTGCTGGGCGTAAACGCCCGGCCACAACGCGAGGATGTGTCGCCTGGCCACCTTAAAAGGCCCGGCGCCGCATGTCCTGCTCACCATGCCCTGTAGTGTACCGGCACAAGCCCATGGGAAGGGTAGTCAATGTTCAGGAACTATATGAAAATCGCGATCAGGAACCTGATCCGCAACAAACTTTACAGCGCCATCAACACCATCGGCCTCGCCACCGGGTTTGCTGCCTGCATCCTTATCATGCTCTATGTGCAACACGAGCTTTCCTATGACAGGTTCTGGGAGAAGGCTGAGCGCATCGGCCGGATTAACACGACGGTCCTGTTGCCCGGTCGCGCACCTTATGAAGCGGCTTCTGCATCCAGCCCTATGAAAGAGATCGTGGAAACCTACTTCCCCGGCAGAGTCGTTCGGGCCACCCGTTTTATCCCGGTCCACCCGGTCATCATCCGCGATGGTGAGGCCTTCGCGGAGGACATCCACCTGACAGACCCTGAAATGGCACAGATGTTTGACATCACTGTGCTGCGTGGCGACCTGCAGGCAACATTGAACGACAAGGCCAGCCTCGCGATCAGCGAAACAATGGCGGAAAAGTATTTCGGCAGTGCCGACCCGATTGGACAGGTTCTGCACATCAAATTGTCAGAAATTGACCGGGACTACCGTATCGGCGCGGTTTTCAAGGACCTGCCGGACAATACATCGCTCGCCCTCAACGGCCTCGCAAAATTCGACCTGACGGATTTCCCGCAAACACGAGACCTGTATGACACCTGGGGAAACCTTGGGGAGCACCAGCTGTATATCGAGGTGGCCAGCACAGGCGACTTTGCCCCCATCAGCAGCCGCCTGCCGGACCTGGTCAACACCCATGTGACCGGGCTTGATTCCCTGAAGTCCGGGCCGGATGCCAAGGTCTCGGATTTTTATATCCAAACCATCCAGCCCATCACAGATATTCACCTGCACCCCGTCGGCATCGGTGAGATGAAGCCCTCGGGCGATATGGATGCTGTCCGGATACTTGTCGGCATTGCCCTTGCCGTTCTGCTTATTGCCTGCATCAACTTCATCAACCTTGTGACCGCCAAGTCGACCCAGCGCGCCCGTGAGGTTGTGCTGCGGAAAGTGCTGGGTGCAAAGCGGTCACAGCTGGTGACCCAGTTTGCGGGTGAGACGGTTTTACTCGCTGGCCTCGGCCTGCTGTTCGGTCTGCTATTCGTGGAAATTTCGCTGCCTGCCTTCAACCGGTTCCTGAACCTTGAGCTCACGCTTTCCTATAGTGATGGCACCACGCTCCTGCTCATTACGGGGTTATTGTTCGCAACCGGGCTGATTGCCGGTGTATACCCTGCGCTCATAGTTTCCGGCTTCAAGCCTGCGCTTCTGTTGCGGGCCAACCGGTCAACCGAGGGAGGTGGTTCGCGCCTGCTGCGCAGCGCTCTTGTTGTGCTTCAGTTCACTATTTCCACGGCGCTTATTGTCGCGACGGCCACCGTCTATATGCAAACCTGGTTCGCCACCAACAAGGACCCAGGATACAGCAAGGACAATGTGCTGGTGCTCAACAACACGGGAAGTGGGAAGATTGCCAGCAGCCGGGAAGCGCTCAAACAGGCCATCCTGAAGGTGCCCGGTGTCCGCGCGGCAGGGTATACGGACTATAGCCCGATTGACATCCACGAAAGGCTGAACCCCTTCCAGCTTGTTGGTGCCAAGTCGGACCAGACGGTACTGATCAGCACCCAGGCGGTCGACCATGACTATCTGGACACCTACAAGATACCGATGCTGGCGGGCCGGTTCTATAGCCGGGACTTCACGTCGGACGGCATGCCGGCCGAAGGGGCAACAGGGTCCGTCGTCATCAACAAAACCAGTGCGCACAAACTGGGTTTCACAGCCGCTCAGGAAGCAATCGGCCAGCGCGTTACGACCATAACAGGCGTGAATGCAGACGGGCCAGTGTATGGCGAGCTGGAAATTATCGGCGTCACCCCTGATTTTTATTTCCAGTCACCCAAACGAGCCATCCGGGCCGAGGTCTATCTGCTTGCACCCGCGCGCTATAACACGCTTGCCATTAAATATGACGGTGAGGCACAGGCCGTTGTCGCACGGCTCGAAACCATCTGGCGATCCTTCAGCCAGGAAGTGCCGTTCCAATATGAATTTGTCGAGGATACGATTGCGGCGGAGTTTGACCGCGAAAGCACGATATCAAAGGTGCTGGCAACCTTCTCCGCCATTACGGTGATCATCGCCTGTCTTGGCTTATACGGTCTCGCGGCTTTCACCGCAGAGCGACGCACAAGGGAGATCGGCATTCGCAAGGTTATGGGCGCGCGCGTGCTTGATATCGTGCGTCTTCTGGTCTGGCAGTTTTCCAAACCCGTGCTCGTGGCCAACATTATTGCATGGCCTCTCGCCGTTTGGGCCATGTCTCGCTGGCTCGAGACCTTTCCCTACCGAATCGACACCTGGTTCATATGGGTCTTCTGCTTCGGGGCCGGCGCTCTATCGCTGGCTATTGCCTGGGCCACAGTGTGTGTACAATCCGCAAAAGTGGCCCGCACCAATCCAATCCGGGCATTACGCTATGAATGATGTGGGGTGTACACAGAAACGGTTCTTCCCCCGTTCTAGGCCGACGTGACCACCTAAGTATTTCGCGCAAGGATCGCGAGCAAAGAGATCATGGTGCAGGTATCATGCTACCCACGAACGTCCGCGATTGGCCGAAGGCGCACAAAAGCGTATCTCATGGGCAGACAAAGTCACCCGACAGCTTCGGTCGCAGGTTCTCAAATTCCTGCAGTTTCCCCTGCAGGCAATAGCTGTTGGCGAGGTTTTGCAGTACCTTGGCGTGGTCGATTGCGGTGTTGCCGTATAACTGTCGGTCCAGACGCAGGAAAGCCTCAATGGTTTCCGCCTCACGCGCCAACTGCCCGGTCAGCCCATATAGGGAATAAAGGTGTTTGAGGTAACGGTGGCGGCGGTAGTCGTCATCTACGGTGACACCAAGCGCCGCGACTGCTTCTTCAACAAGTGCCAGCGCTGCGCTGTAATCCTGCCGTGCTATCAGTTGCCGATAATGCGCCGCACGGGCGGCACGGGTGATCTCATGCGCGCCCGGCAAATTGGCCTCGGCACGGGCATATGCTTCCGCCGCGCGCGCATCCGCTTCCATGACGCGGCCTGCCTGTGCGTAATAGTCAGCGCCCAGTATCAGAGCTTGGATATAGGGTGCGCTGTCCTGCATGGCGCGGCTCCTGAGCACCGCCAGGACCTGCTCGTTATAGCGAATGGCGAGGGACCATTTTTTCTTGTCCGCCGCGATGGTCGCGCGCTTGCGCACTTTCTCGATTTTACTGGCGGACCATGTTTTGCCCTCAAACGCGATAGCCGGACTTGCCATGAAGGACGGGAAAGAGATCAGCAAGCTGGCGCTCAAGACGGCGATGTGCACAAACCTGCTTTTCAACTCTTGCTGCCCCTATGCCCTGTTCAGCCTGCCGTCCGCCATATCATGCCGAGGTCAGAGGATGATGGCGAGGCCTGAGGCCGTTGCTCCCGCATCCCGCCGTTCGCGGTAGCTTATGATGATAACACTGTCGCGCTCAATAACGGTAACCGGGAAATTGAGTTCAAGCCCCTTAAGGAAGGACGCGACATTCTGTGTGTTGATGGAACCGCCCACCATCAGGTCGGCCACATCGTCGCTCGCAATGATGATTTCCTTGTCGAGATAATACTGGATCTCCTGCACCACGGCATCAAGGCGCTTGGCCTTGAAATGCAGCATGCCACGCCGCCACGAGGTGCGCTGTGCCAGTTCTTCCGCGCTGAGCGTATTGGTGCGCACGCCTTCATGATCCACCGTCAGGTCATCCCCCACCTTGAGGGACACCGGCACGGGCAGCGGGCGCGACGTGTCGCCCTGTGTGGCGTCCGGTAGGTTTTTCTTCACCTCGACCACACCTTCCGTGACCATGACATTGGTGATATCGGACCGGCGACGAATATTGAACTCGGTGCCCACAGCGCGCACTATCTCATCACCCACCACCACAACAAATGGCCGGGCTTTGTCTTTGGCGACATCAAAATAGGCTTCGCCGCGCTCAAGCAAAATGCGCCGTTCCTGTGACGCCAACGCGACCGAAAGGCGTGTGTCAGTATTGAGCGTGATGACAGAGCCGTCCTTGAGCATGATCGTGCGGCTTTCGCCGACCGACGTTTCATACATGGTCGACATCGGCCCACGGTCAAAAAGCGACAACGACGCGACAGCCAGCAGCAGGAAAGACGCCGCAACGGTACTCATCCAGCCCATGCCGCGGCGGCTGGGTTGCCACCACGGTCGCGGCGGTGACGGAATGAGGCCAGCATGCCCGATATCGCGCGCAAGCTCGGGATCAAGCGACGCCAGCAGGTCGGCGCCCGCTGCACCTTGAAAAGCGTCCAGTGCATCATCGGCGCGCAATACGCCAAGGTAGGCGTCAGCAAAAGCAGTGTCGCTTGCCAGCCGTGCTTCAAGCTCGGCACGTTCCCGGCTTATCATGTCGCCGGCACGTTCACGCGCGCGCCAGGTGGCGGCTTCTGCCGTCAGGTCATCAAATTTTTCCAAGTCGCTTTTACTCATTGTCAGCGGTCCATTGCCTGCGATCTCAGCCTGTCGCGGTGCGCGGCGAGGTCGGTAATATTGTCTGCTATCGTGGTGGTGTTTTCGGTGCTGGCAGCCAATTGGCGGGCACACACCAGCAAGGCCTTGGCAACATGGTTTTCAACCGTGCGCGGGGAAATGCCCATGCGTTTGCCCACCTCGCCGTAACTCAGCTGATGCACCCTGTTCAGCAGGAACGCCTGCTGTGCACGGGGCGGCAAGGTGCGGATGGCCTTCAGCACCTGCTGCAGGTCATCGCGGGCCTCAAGGCGCTTGTCCTCGGCGCGCATGTCACCGGCGTGGACCATTTCATCAAATTCCACCGTGACGTCCGAGCGCCGGTTGGTCCGGTTGCGAAAGTGGTTGATCAGATGGTTGCGCGCCGCGGCGAACAGGTAGGCGCGCGGGTTCTCCAGCTCTTTTTCCCGCGTGGCCTTGAAGGAATTGATGAACACTTCATGGGTCAGGTCTTCGGCGGTGGAATAATTGCCCACATAGCGGGCAATGAAATTCTGCACCTCCGGGGCGTATTTCCTGTACTGCGCTTCAAATAGCGATTTGATCGTCATGCCCGTTGACCGTCATTCAGTTTCAAGGTGGGGGCCGGCCCCAAAAAATGGTTCACCAGTCCGAAGACACCCCAACTTCAGAAATCCCCTAGTCGTGCAGCGATTTTTTTGTGATTTTTATAAGCATATGCTTTTTTTGGACTTTTTGTCCGGTTTTTTACAAAATCAGATAGGGGATTTCCGAGCGCCCTGTGTTTCACGCTCAGGTTCTACGAAAATTGCATCCGGCCCCGCGGCACCTTTTGAGCATATCGAAACTGCGCCGCATCTTTGGGGGACAAGGCCAGGTGTCATAAGCAAATTGCGGAACCTTTGAGGAAACCACAAAGGGGAACATGAGATGTTCGGTTTGAAAACTTCCACGGCACTTGTTGCACTCATGGTAAGCGCGGCGACGCCTGCGTTCGCGGGGGATGCGAAGCTCTATAATATCACCATCGAGGCCCAGCAGCTTACCGAAGCGCTGGCGCAGCTTTCTGACATTACACAAATCCAGCTGATATACGCACCCGCGCAGCTTGAAGGCATTATGGCGGGGCGTGTTTCTGGCCGCCTCAATTCCATCGCTGTGCTGAAGGAGCTGCTTGAGGGTACCGATCTCGCCTACCAGAAGGTTGACGACACCACCTATGTCATTCGCCCGCGCGGCACAGGTGACGCCAACTACAAGCGCACGGTGGCGGAATACCAGCAGCCCGGCTCAGGCTATACCGTCATATCCTATGGCGAGGATTATGCCGCCAATGTGCAGGCGCCACTGGATGACACCAGCGCCCCGGAAGCCGATTATGTGCTCGAGGACATTGTGGTAACCGCGAACCGTCGTGAGCAGAACCTGCAGGACGTACCGCTTGCCATCTCGGTTGTGAAGCCCGATGAATTCAAGGGCCGCGGCCTTGTCACGCTGGCCGACATGCTGGCCTATACACCGGGCCTCAGCACCGCAAGCGAAGGTGCGCCCCCCGGCCTTGGCACGCTGACCGCACGCGGCGTGGGCCAGTTCTCCCACTCGCCCGTTGTTGGGGTCTATATTGATGATGTGCCGGTCAACTCGAACCTGAGCGCCGAGTTTTTTATCGACGCCTCGCTTCTTGATGTGGAGCGGATCGAGGTGCTGAAGGGCCCGCAAGGCAACCTTTACGGTTCCACCTCGCTCGGTGGCGCGATCAAATATGTCACCCGCAAACCGGCCCTCGAAGAATTTCGCGGTGACGCGTCTGCCAACCTGTCATCCACCAAACACGGCGGCTTCAACCAGATCTATAGCGGCCGTATCAGCACGCCCATCGTGAACGGCAAGCTGGGCATTACCCTCTCGGGCTTCTATCAGGATGATGCTGGCCTGTTTGATTACATCGACCCTGCAAGCGGATCGCTCCTCGCCAAAAACGGTGACACATATGAGCGCTACGGTTATGCGGCGGACCTTTACTGGGCGGCATCTGACCGCTTTGACGTGCGCGTGAACTATACCCGGCAGTCGACCGAATGGGCGGGCTCCGGTTTCTCCTACCTTGACGCGGGCTATAACGCCACGCTCGGCAACTACCGCACCACCGGCAACCCGGACGATGTGCAAACCATCAAGACCGACCTTCTAAGCGCCACCATCAACTATCAGTTCGACTGGGCAACGCTGACGTCTGTCACCGCCTATATGGACAGCCCCAAACTTTTCCTGGTGGACCAGAACAGCCCCGGCGTGATGGCCTTTATCAATAGCCTTGATGGCCACCCCACAGGGACTGACACCGGCTTCCCCACCCGCACCACGACAGGGTACGAGAAGACCGTGCAGGAACTGCGCCTGACCTCCGAGATGAGCGACAGCATCGAATGGCTTGTTGGTCTTTATTTCACCGATGAGGATGCGCCCACGCAGGCGCTTGGCATTGCCACGCCGTCAGAGTGGCTGGTGTTCGACAGCACAACCGTGGATTCGTATGAGGAATATGCCGCGTTCGCGAACGTCAAATATTACATCACGCCAGACCTTGATATCACTGTGGGTGGCCGCATCAGCCGTCAGACGGTGGGCCTTGATACGGTGGTCACCGGCCACCCGGCTCTTGTGGGTGCGGGCGGCGCACTTGAAGCAGAAGTGAAAGACACGGCGGACACATGGTCCTTCGCGCTCAGCTACCGCCCAAGTGAAACCCTATCGCTTTATAGCCGCGTGGCAAGTGGCTTCCGCCCCGCGCGTACAAACCCGCCGGGCGCGCCGATTGCATCGCTTGATGTCTCGTCCGACAGCCTCTGGTCCTATGAAGTGGGCGCCAAGGGTTATGCGGCGGAAGGCAAGGTCGCCTATGACGTAGCCCTCTGGTACATCGACTGGTCCAAGTTCCAGACCCTTGTGCCTATCTTCGGCGCGTCCTACATCGGCAACGCCGACCACGGCCTGACCGCAAAAGGCTTTGAGGGGACCTTGACCCTGAAGCCGCTTGAGGGCCTCAGCATCATCTCGGCCCTCGCTTATACCGACAGCAAGCTGGATGAGGACGAGCCCGTGATCTTCGGCCTCAAGGACCAGTATGTGCCGGGTCTCGCCAAATGGGTGGCGTCCATGAACGCACGGTATGACTTTGTGCTCTCGGGCGACACCATGGCCCATGTGGGCGGCGGCTTCCGATACTCAAGTGGCCAGAAGGGCGCGTTCGACAACGGCGACGCGGCCTCGCCGTCCTTCAACTTCCCGGGCGAAGAATATTTCCTTGTCGACATGAACGCAGGTGTCACCTTTGGTGAAAACTATGCGCTGAGTGTCTATGTCACCAACCTCCTCGATGAGGTGGTCTACACCACGGCAAGTTACGACAAGATTGTCGGCGTTCCTACGGGCGTGCCCGCGCGGCCACGCACCATTGGCGCCGTTCTCTCCGTAAGCTTCTAGCGCACTTCCAGCCCCCCTGGGCAGTTAGGGGAGAGGCGCGGCACCGCTCCGACTCCTTGGGTCGCGCCTCCTATCCCCAGCCTTCCAGATAGGTAGATCCCGCTGGCTATCCATTCCACGTGGATAGCCTTGCCCGGAGGTGGCGTTCTCTATCCCACAGGGGAACGTCACCTCCACCCCGACAGGAAGATAAACATGAAAAAAGCACTGAAAATCGTTTGCTGGACAGTTGGCGCTGTCATCACCACCCCTATTTTGCTTGGCGCAGCCCTCAAACTGACCGCACCCGACATTCCGCCGCCCGGCGAGATGATCGACGTTGGCGGCTACAGCCTGCACATCCATTGCACAGGTGCGGACAAGGGTCTTCCCACCGCTGTTATAGAGACCGGATCAGGCGAGGCCTCGCCGCTTTTCCATTGGATACAGGCTGGCCTTGAAGGTACCACCCGCGTCTGCTCCTACGACCGTCCCGGCATCGGCTGGAGCGAAGAAAGCGGCCTACCGCGCGACGCCAAACACATCAACGAAGCGCTGCACACGCTCATTGAGAAGGCAGGGGTGGAGAAACCCTTCGTCTTTGTCGGCCATTCCATCGCCGGGCTTTATAACCGCGACTATATCGAACGCTATCCGGGCGATGTCAGCGGCCTTGTGCTGCTGGACCCCAGCCACCCGCGACAGGGCGAAGCCATGGGCATCGACAACGCCAAGTTCCTGCCGGGCCTTGAGGCGCAACTCAAACCCCTACGCCTGTTGATCGCGACCGGCTACGTGGAACTTTTCAACCCGCTTGAACAGGGTGTCGAACACACGCCCATCGCCGAATACCCGCAGGAAATTCAGGATCAGCTGACTTACCTTGGCAAGCGGGGCGAAACCTACACCGCTTTCCTCGCCGAATTTCGCGATTTTGAGCTGGCAGCCAAACAGGCCGACGCCAACAAAACCTTGGACGACATGCCTTTCACCATCATCAGCGCGGGTGAGCCGCAGTCCGGCGAAGGCTGGCCCGAGGAGATCAACCCCGAACGCATCACCCGCATCCTCAAGGACCTGCATACCGAGATGGAAACCCTGTCCACAAACAGCAAGCGGGCGACCATTCCGGGTGCCGACCACATGAGCCTGATTATAGAACGCAAATATGCCGAAGCCACCTTGCCCCATATCCGGGACGTGATCCTGCAGGCAGCCGCGAGGAGCCAAAAAAATGACTAGATTTAACACCCTTCGCAGGCTGCGCCGGATCGCGGCCTTTTCACTTTTCTGTCTCGGTACCTCTCTCTCCGTCGCCGCGCAAACGCCGGACGTGAACAATGCCGCCACCGTTGAGGCATTTGTTGACGGGGTGGTCAAACCCACCATGGCCGCCAACCACAGCCCGTCGGGCGTTGTGGCACTGATGAAAGATGGCGAGATGATCTTTGCCAAAGGGTACGGCTATCAGGATGTGGATAAACGTATTCCGATGGACGCGGAGACCAGCCTTGTGCGGCCGGGTTCCATCTCCAAACTGTTCACATGGGTCGCGGTGATGCAGCTTGTCGAACAAGGCAAGCTTGACCTTGATGCGGATGTGAACAGCTATCTCACGTCCTTCAAGGTCAAGGAGACATGGCCGGGCCAGCCTGTGACGCTGCGGCATATCATGACGCACACCGCGGGTTTTGAGGCTGGCGGCCTTGGCTATCTGATCATGAATGACGCCAGCCGCATCATACCGCTTGCCGAAGCGCTTGAGAAATACCAGCCCGCGCGCATCAACCCGCCCGGCGTGCACACCGGCTACTCGAACTGGGGTTCCGCGCTTGCTGGCCTGATTGTGCAGAATGTCTCCGGCATGGACTATAACGACTATATCGAGACGCATATCTTTGATGTGCTCGGCATGAAAAACGCCACCTTCCGCGAACCGCTGCCGGAACAATACCAACCACACATGGCCAAGGCCTACGGCTATGCCGCTGGCGCCTACCATGAACAGAATTACGAAATCATCTCCAACTTCGGCCCTGCCGGCTCGCTGGCTGCGACAGCCTATGACATGTCGCTCTTTGCCCGTGCGCTATTGAATGGTGGCAGCTTAGACGGCAAACGCATCCTGAAACCTGAGACCATGCAGCAGATCCTTGATGAAGGCTTTTCGCACGACCCTCGGGTTCGCGGCACCGGGCTTGGTTTCCTCAAGCGCCGCTACGGCCCTGATGATCTGGAAAACTTCGGCCACGATGGCGGCACGACCATTTTCCTCTCGCACTTCGGGCTATCGCTGAAGGAAGAGATGATGCTGTTCTCCTCCTTCTCGGGCCCCGGCGCGAGTGCGGTACACAAGGCCTTTGTCAAAGCCTTCTATGACGAATTTTTCCCGCGTGATATCCCGCGTCTCACACCGCCCGCCGACTTTGCTGACCGTGCCGCAAAATACGCAGGCATCTACCACAGCTGGCGCGGCAATTTCACGCTCGCGGAAAGCCTGACACGCCCGCTGGGCGGCAGCCCCGTAGCGCCGATGCCGGACGGTACGCTGTTGATCGCAGGCAAGCGTTATGTGGAGGTGGAAAAAAACCTGTTCCGCGAGGTGGACGATTATGGCCGCGTCGCCTTTCAGGAAGACGCGGATGGCAATATCACAGGTTACGTGATCGACGGCACCGGCGTGATGCAGTTCTACAAGGCGCCTATCTACGAGACCTGGAGCTTTATCCAGACCTATGTTGGCCTTGCGCTATTGCTATTTGTCGGTGTGATGCTGAAACTGGCGTTCCGTTTCCGTGAGTACCGCACGGAAAGGGGCCTTGAGAAAACAGCCATGCGGGCGTCGGTCCTGCTTGCGCTCATCAACCTGCTGTTCGTCATCTTCGGCTATATGGGGGTGAGTGTTGGCGAACAGGCACTGACCTATGCGCTGCCCAACACGCTCAAGATCGCGCTGGTGTTCCCACTTCTCGCGACGCTCGCCGCGCTCTATCACGCCTATGTGGCGTACCGGGTATGGCGGCTGGGCGCGTTCACAGGCGTGGCGGCGCGTATCCGCTACAGCGTGGTCACCGCCGCCGGGCTGTTCATGGTGTGGTTCTATGCCTATTGGAACCTGATCGGCTTCAACTATTACTGACCCTCGGTCAGTGGATTTGACCAGAGAAGAGCCAGGGCGTGCGAGATTTCGCCCTTTCTTCATGACGAGAAATACTGAGAGCAGATGTCAGGGTTTGTGCGATTTCGTCCCGGCCGAAAAGCAGGTTTTCCCTGACATCATCCCTCACCTCAAATGCCAGTCTGCTACGGTCCGGCCGCTCGATATACCTGCGTTCCAGATCTACGTTGATTTCGTGCTTTTCTCGTGCGGCGGTCTCAAGCGTGTCTATTTCGGAAGCTGGAAGTGAGATAGTCAGGATGCCGTTCTTGTGGCAGTTGCCTTGAAAAATTTCTGCGAAACTTTCGGCAATTATGCAGCGGAAGCCGTAACCGGCGATCGCCCACACCGCGTGCTCTCGGCTCGAGCCACAGCCAAAATTCATCCCGGCCAGCAAAATCTGACTGCCCGAAAAACGGGGATCATCAAAAACCCTGGCTTCTTTAATAGCCCCGTCGGCACCCTCGCGGATATCCCGAAATACATTTGAGCCCAGGCCTTCCTTCGTGATGCTTTTCATAAAGCGCGCGGGGATGATCATGTCTGTATCGACATTGGCCCGGCGGAAAGGCGTTGGCACTGAACGGACGGCGTGAAAAGGCTGCATCGGCGCGGCTCATGAGCGCAGAAAATCAAGGAGCACGCTGTTATAGCGCTCCGGCACCGAGACATTGCACATGTGCCCCGCACCGGGAATGAAGCATGCATGACCGTTCGGCACCGAGGAAGCAAAGCTCGTCGCCACTGTTTTCAGCCAGCTTGTGTCATGTTCGCCAGTCACATAGAGGGAGGGCATATGAAGGGCAGAAAGCCCCTCAAATACATTCAGTGCGTAGCTATCGGGCACCCCTTCGAGCAGATCGCGCCCGGCGTAACCGGTCACGAGTTGCGCTATGACATCCGGCGCGACGGAGCGGTCGTATCTCAGCAGGTCATGGTTCAACCACGCATCCTGAAAGGCTGACACATGACCATCCTTTAGAAGCTCGCGGAACATTGCGACAGGAACTGCCTCGGTCGCTGGTGGCAGGGTGGGGAAGCCGTCAATCGGCGCACCTTGCAGCACCAGATGGGTCAGACGTCCAGGGTTAGCCAGCGCGTAGCGGAGAGCCACCCTGCCGCCCTGAGACATACCAACAAGCGCGACACGGTCGAGCCCCATCGCATCCAGCACACGGGAAATATCGTCCAGCTCCCGCCCAAGATCCGGAGGGGCGGAGGAGGCACCAAAACCGCGCCGGTCGAATGTGATTAGTTGGTATCCAGCCTTGGCAAGCGCATATTGCGGTCGCCACATACGCTGATCGAGCGCCCAACCATGCAGAAACACGACCGCCGGCCCTTCACCGAGAGTGCGAAGAGACAACGTGCCGCCAGCTACATCGATGTCGCGCCCTTCCGCCTGCACCAGTTAGCGGACCTCATTATTGGAGGTATGATCACCCCCAAGCCAGCGCTTGAGGTCTTCCCGCGCCTTGGCGCGGCGTTCCGCCTTCAGGCCGTCCGCTTCGGGGGCATCGGTCGTGAACTCAAGCAGCATCCTGTTCGGGTCCCGCACATAGACAGATTTGCAGTAGCCGTGGTCCAGTATGTAGGTGTCAGGCTCCTCAATGCCAGCCTTGGCAATACGCTCGATAATGCCCGCTTGGGTTTCTTCGTCTACATTCAGTGCGATATGAATGAAGGGGGATTCCGGTTGCTCGGGGCCAAAGAGCGCATGGTCTTCTTCGTTCGCGAACTGGAAAAACGCCAGCGCGCTGCCGTCCGCCATTTCAAAGAAGCAGTGCGCAAAAATACGCTCGGAACCGAACAGTTCCTCTTTTTCACACCATGTCGCGACGAGCGGAATGCCAATCACGTCTTCATAGAACTGGCGCGTGGCCTCAAGGTCCTTTGTCACATAGGCGGTGTGATGCAGCCGGGTGGGCATCTTTTTGTTGGCGTTCATCAGTCCTCTCCCCTCTCGTCAGGCTGCCAGCTTGGCAGCGATTTCTGCGACATATTTGCCCTGGTACCGGGCACCAGCCAGTTCGTTCTCGCTCGGCATGCGCGACCCGTCCGCGCCGGCGATTGTCGACGCACCATAAGGGGTGCCGCCAGATATCTCTGTCATGATGGCATTGCCTTCGAACGAATAGGGTAGACCTGCGACCACCATACCATGGTGAAAGAGCGTCGTCTGGAAAGAAGTGATGGTGGTCTCCTGCCCGCCGTGCTGGCTTGCCGTGGACGTGAACACGCTGCCCACCTTGCCCACAAGCGCCCCCTTCATCCAGAGGCCGCCCGTCTGGTCAAGGAAGTTGCGCATCTGTGCCGCCATATTGCCAAAACGCGTTGGAGTGCCAAAGATGATGCCGTCATAGTCACTCAGCTCATTGGGGTCCGCGATCGGGTGCGACGGTTCGGTTTTCATGCCGCTAGCCTTCAGCACCTCTTCCGGCACAAGTTCAGGCACGGTTTTGATGGTGACACTCACTCCGTCAACCGCACCGGCCCCTTCGGCCACCGCTTTTGCCATCACTTCCGTATGCCCATAGCCGGAATAATATAGCACCAGTATCTTTGTCATCCTTGGCTCCTGCTCGATCAGAATCGTTTGGAAATATCAAGCCCGTAGCGGCGCGGCTTGGCCTTGAAAACAAAGCCGCCCGGCGAGAATTCCGCATTGTATTTTTCGTTGAAAAGGTTGCGTGACCATGCGGTCACTGCCCAGCCGTCACCCCATTCGACACTGATACGCGCGTCAAAGAGGTCAACCGGGTTACGAACGGTGGAGTTCGGCAGGTCCCACCACGTTTTGCCGATACGCTGGTAATCCGCGCGGGTGACAAGAGTGACACCGTCGGCAATCTCCGTGCTGTACTGCACACCCATATTCAGCGTCATCTCGGACACACCGGGCAGCTTGTTGCCGATCACTGAACTATCCTGGAATTCCTTGATCTCGCTGTCGGTGTAGCCAAAGCCCAGATTGAAATCGAGGCCGGGTGCGGCGCGGTAGCTTGCGTCAAGTTCGAGCCCTTTCAGGCGGCCTTCCGGCACTGTGCCCAGGTTCTGGGTCGAGTTGGCGGCAAGGAAGACGAAGAAATAGCTGTTTTCCGACTTGGTGGTGAAGACGTTACCGTTCAGCGTCAGCCTGCTATCCAGCAGTTCACTTTTAAAACCAAGCTCGAACGTTGTCGCCACTTCGGCTTCAAAAATGTCATTCACGCCAACAATGCCATTCGCCACAGCGATGGCGCCAACACCAGACTGGTTGAATCCGCCACTGCGGAAACCGGTGCTGTAGCCACCATAGAAGGTAAGGTCATCGTTCACGAGATAACGCAGAGTAAACTTTGGCTGCCACTCGCTGAAGGTAACCGTGCGCACCTCCCCGCTCACCGCCCCCGGAATACCTTCCACGTTGGGGAGATATTCTGTCGGCGTCAGCGTGGTTTGCTCACGTTCGTCCTCGTCGTACCGGATCGAGGCGTTGAGCTCCAGCTTGTCGGTCAGGTCATAGGTCGCATCGGCATAAACCGCCCACGCAAAATTGTCCTGCTCGTCCGCGAGGAAGGTGGCCTGGGGGTTATTCGGGTTGGTGCTGGGTTCACGGTAAACCGGTGTGACACCCTGCCCGAGATCAACAAGGTTACCGGTTGAGATGTAGCGTTTGGTGCCAATCATATAGCCGCCGACCATCCAGCGCAGCGGACCGTCGCTATCCGAGGCGAAGCGCAAATCCTGACTCCAGCTTTCCACATCAAGGAACTGGCTCTGGTTCAGGTCAACACCGAGAATCTGGTAAAAGAGCGACTCCTCGATGGGGAGGAAGTCAAAGGCGTCGCCGGTGAGGATTTCCTCAAGCGTGTCAAACGATGTCGTCGACGTGATGGTACCACCGCCAACGTCATAGTTTATCTGCATCGAGACCGAGTTCATGTCGCGGTCGTTTTGGCCCGCGTTGTTCACCCGCACTGGCAGGCTGGTGTCGTTCACGTCGGTGACGATGTTATAGTAGAATGCCTGCGTCTTGAGACGTGACATCGAGGCGCGCAGGTCAACGCTCAGCCGGTCGCTGGCGTCCCAGATCAGCCTACCGCGCAGCGACAGGTCCTGATAGGGGTCCGCTTCCTCACCGAGGAATTCGTTGTTGATGTAGCCGTCGGTATCAATGAAAGCGCCAGACAGGCGGTATTTAAGTTTGCCACTATCGCCAATCGGGCCACCGACACTACCACGGATTTTGTAGCCCGGTCCGTTGTCGATGCCGGCGGAGATGCTGCCCTCGGTCTCTTCACCCGGTTTTTTTGTGGTGATGACAATGGCACCACCAATGGCGTTGCGGCCATAGATGGCACCCTGTGGTCCCTTGAGCACTTCGATCTGCTGGATGTCAAACAGTTCCTGGTTGAACTGAGCGGGGTTCACCTGCTGTACACCATCAATCACCACCGCGACTGAGGGTTCAGAATTGCGGTTTTGAGTGATGCCGCGCAGAACGACAAAGGCATTGCCCGCGTTCTGGGTCTCAATGAGGGTCAGGTTTGTCGTCAGCGCGACAAAGTCGGCCGGGCGCTCAATACCTGCATCCTGAATTTTCTGGGATGTAAAGGCCGTGATGGCGGCCGGTGCTTCCTGCAGACTTTCAGCCTTGCGGCGTGAGGTGACGACAATCTCCTCAAGCGCAAAACCGCTCTCGTCGCTGCCTTGGTCCTGCGCGACCACAGCGGGCGACATCATCATTGCAGCAATTATAGACGTTCCGCCCAAAAGCGAGCGCTTCACTTCCCTCGTATTCATGACCTTCTCCCAAAGGTGCACACCTCAAGAACTCAGAACACAGTTGTGCGAATTTTCACTTCCCTGATCCGCTGTGTAATTTATTCGATTATCGAAGTCAAGTTCGTTAATCGAATTTTGTGACTTCATGCACCTGGCCCGTCGTAATCAATCGCCTCAGCAGCCGCGCCAGACATGATGAAACCGATGCCGCGCTCGCTTTCTTCCTGCAGGTGGCCGATAAGGCTGGCGGTGCGCGCGAGAAGCGAAATGCCCTTGAGCGCTGCGAGCGGGAAACCAACATCAAGCATCACGGTCGGAATGGCGCCGTTCACATTGACGGGCAACTCGCGGCCCAGCACCTTGGGGATCGCAGCCTTCACCGCACGCAGCATGGTGATATGCTCCCCCACAACGCCCTTTTCTTCCGCCATGGAAAACAGGAGGTTGGCACGAGGGTCCCCTTCGCTATGAAGCGGGTGACCAAAGCCCGGTATTGGCTTTTTTTCAACCCGAAGGGACTGCACACCCTTGAGGGCCTCCCCTTCAATGTCGCCTGATTCCCGCGCCTTAGCACACAGATCCGCAATGAAACGGCCGCAGACTTCCGCGCTTCCCAGCACCACCGTGCCACAGCCAAGAAGGCCTGCCGCCACCGCGCCCTGAAACGCCTCGGGCGCTGCAGCGTAAGTCATTCTTGCAGCCACTACGCTCGGCACAAGCCCATGTTCCGCGATAGCAGCCAGCACCGCATTGGCGAAATATACCTGGGTTTCAGAGGGCTCCTGGCCCGTCACGAGGAACCAGAAATAGGAGGTGAAATCGACCTTACCCATGATATCGCCGCACAGGTCCTTTCCCCGCACAGTGATGGTCTCATGGGTGGATGTCGAAATAGCGCTGAAGGGCGCGTCAGTCTTTCCTATACGCATTGCTGTACCTCAATTTTTGAGAATGAATTGAGACAAAAGCTATAAGACGGCTGATCTTGTGTCAAAGTTTTTTCGATATACGTACTTGTTTTCGATTATCGAATATCGTATAGGAAGCAACAAGAAGGCGTGCTTGCAACGCGCAGACTAACGACCGGCAAGAAGGGTGATCTCATATGATTAAGGTCTTGAATGGCGTGAAGGTTCTGGACATGGGAACCTTTATTACGGGTCCTGCTGCAGGCATGTTTCTCGCGGACCTCGGTGCCGAAGTGATCAAGATTGAGAACCCGAACGGCGGCGACCCCTTCCGCGCCTACAAGGGTGAACTTTATAGCCCGCACTATCAAACCTATAACCGGAACAAGAAGAGCGTCACGCTCAACACAAAGGTTGAGGAAGATCTTGAAGTCCTCGACCGGATGGTTGCGGAAGCTGATGTCTTCATTCAGAACTTCAGGCCGGGCGTGGCTGATCGCCTGCATGTGGATGCCAAGCGGCTGCAGGCCATCAACCCCAAACTGGTTTACTGTTCAATCTCCGGCTTCGGTCCAGACGGCCCTGATAAGGACCGCCCGGCGTTTGATACGGTCGCACAAGCGGCAACCGGCTTCCTGCGCCTACTGGTGAACCCTGAGAACCCGCGTGTTGTAGGCCCGGCCATCGCAGACGCCATCACGGGGTTTTATGCAGCTTACGGCGTCATGGGCGCACTTTTTGAACGGCACAGCACGGGCAAAGGCCGCCTTGTGGAAGTGTCGATGCTCGAGGCAATGTGCCACTTCAATCTTGACGACTTCACGCATTTCTTCTCCGCCGGTCAGGTGATGGACGCTTATAGCCGCCCCACCGTGTCACAGTCCTATGTGTTCGAGACCGCTGATGGTCGCTGGCTGGCGCTTCACATGTCGTCCCCTGTCAAATTCTGGGAAAACCTTGCTGAGGCCGTAGGCCGACCAGACATGCTCAAAGACCCGCGCTTTGGCGAACGCATGGCCCGCATCAAGCACTATGAGGATATCATCGCTTACCTGAAGCCGATTTTCCTTTCGAAGTCGCTTGATGAATGGTGCGCCATTCTGGCGGAGGGTGAGGTGCCGCATTCACCTGTCTACACATCCGAGCAGGTGACCGAGACACCGCAGTTCAAACATATGGGCCTGTTGCTTGAGACCGAACACGCTGAAAAAGGCCGTTTCCGCACCATCCGCAGCCCGATTTCCTATGACGGCGAACGGGCGACTGAAGTAGCCGCTCCCCCGACCCTTGGCGAGCATGACGCATCCATAAAAGCGCTTTACAAAACCACTGGGTCCGCTAACTAATCAGGAGCGAGCAAAAAGGGAGCAACCTCAGTGGACGATACTTCAAGAGCCGAGAAAAACCCTGAGTTTCTCTCTACACTTGAGCGTGGACTGAGAGTCCTGAAAGCCTTTGACGCAGACGCCCCCGAGATGCAGTTGAGCGAAGTAGCGGTCAAGACCGGCCTCAGCCCCGCGGTTGCAAGGCGCTGCCTGAACACGCTTGTCGAACTTGGCTATATGGGCCGCGCGGGCAGGAAGTTCCTCCTGAAACCCAAGACACTTGAATTCGGCTGGGCTTTCCTGAGTTCGATGAACATTGAAGAAATTGTGCTGCCGTTCCTGCAGACCATTCGCGATGAAACGGGTGACAGTTCCTCACTCGCGATCCTGTCTGGTTCCGACATCCTGTATCTCGCGCATGTATCAACCAACCGGAAAATCCGCCTTGGTGCAAGTGTGGGCACCCGCTTTCCGGCCTATGCAACATCGCTTGGCCGCGTACTGCTCTCCTACCAGCCGGACAGCGTGATTGACGACTATCTGGCCTCCACCAAGTTCCAGAAATTCACCGAACACACAATTACCGGCAAGACCGAGCTTATTAAGCGGCTGCAGCAGGTGCGCATGCGTGGCTATGACAGCGCGCAGGACGAACTGGATTACGGCATTGTATCGGTCTCCGTGCCGATCTCGGACCCCAATCGCAACATCGTCGCGGCCATCAACTGCTCCACGTCCACAACGCGGATCAAGCAGGAAGAGTTGATCCAGTCGCGACTACCGCTCCTCCAGAACGCAGCTCTTGAGATCGAAGCCTCGCTCAAGAAATGGCCTGCCCTCGTTCACGCCCTGAACGGATAGCCAAGCCTTCCTCGGTTTAAAGGTCCACCCCTGCCCGCTTCGCGTATGAAAGCGGGTTAGGAGATGGCTTTGATGAAACCGCGCAATCTATTGGTGATATTTGGCGACCAGCTCAGCATGGATATGGCCTCACTGAAGGCGGCTGATCCCGCGCAGGACCATGTGTTGATGGTTGAGGTGGCTGCTGAAGCCGAGACCGTCAATCATCACAAACAGAAGCTGGTGTTCTTCTTCGCCGCCATGCGTCACTTCCGCGATGAGCTTCGAGCAGCGGGGTGGTCGGTTGACTATGTGACCCTTGATGCTCCAGAGAACACGGGCACATTCGAGGGCGAAATCGCCCGCGCGGTCGAGCGCCTGTCACCCGATAGGCTTGTGTTCACAGCGCCCAGCGAATGGCGGGTGGAGCGTATGGTCGGTACACTCGAGAACGCACTTGATATACCAGTTAAGACCCTTGAAGACACACGCTTCCTGTGCGGCCGCAACGAGTTTGCCGCGTGGGCCGAAGGGCGACGCGGGCTGCGCATGGAATATTTCTACCGCGAGATGCGGCGCAAGACCGGCCTGTTGATGAACGACGACAAGCCCGAGGGCGGGCGCTGGAACTTCGATGCAGAGAACCGCAAACCTGCGGGCACTGACCTTTTCATGCCGCGCCCACCGCGTATCAAACCCGACCAGACAACCGCAGATGTCATTACCATGGTGGGCGAAACGTTTGATACGCACTGTGGCAAGCTCAAAGGCTTCGGCTATGCAGTGACACGGGCGGACGCAGAAAAATGCCTCGACTATTTCATCAGCCACGCCCTGCCGCTTTTTGGCGACTATCAGGACGCCATGCTGACGGGTGAGCCCTACCTCTACCACTCCGTGCTGTCGCCCTACATCAATGTGGGCCTTCTTGATCCGCTTGACGTGTGCCGCCGCGCGGAAGAAGCATACAAGAAAGGACGTGCGCCCCTTAACGCTGTGGAGGGTTTTATCCGCCAGATCATCGGCTGGCGCGAATATGTGCGCGGCATCTACTGGCTTAAAATGCCGGATTATGTGGACGCAAATCACCTCGAGGCCAAGCGCCCCCTGCCCGACTTTTACTGGACAGCCGAGACAGAGATGGCGTGCCTCAAAGCCGCCATCGGCCAGACAATGGAGCTGGCTTATGCCCACCATATCCAACGCCTCATGATCACCGGCAACTTCGCTCTGCTTGCGGGCATCAACCCCAAAGAGGTCCACGAATGGTACCTCGGCGTTTATGTAGATGCGCTTGAGTGGGTTGAGTTGCCCAACACGCTTGGCATGAGCCAGTTTGCCGACGGCGGCCTCCTGGGCTCAAAACCCTATGCGGCGAGCGCGAATTACATCAACAAGATGTCGGACTATTGCAGTGGCTGCCGTTTCCGCGCCGACCGCAAGGTGGGCGAGGACGCCTGCCCGTTCAACGCGCTTTACTGGCATTTCCTTGACCGGAACCGCGACCGGATTGGTAGCAACGCACGGCTACGGAACACCTACTCCACCTGGGACCGCATGCATGCGGATACCCGGGCCGACTATCTGGCTGCGGCAGAGAGATTCCTCGCTTCCCTGTAAAGCGCTGGCAGACAATCGCATGATCTACACCCGCTCGATTTCCGTAGATCTAAGGTAAGGAGTACCAGATGGAACCCAGCGCAGAAAACAGTGCCGCGATCGTGATTGGCGCCACCGGCGGCATCGGCGCAGCATTGTGCGACGAGCTTGAAGCTGGCGGGCAATACGCCCGGGTTTACCGGTTCAGCCGGCAGGGCGGCGCCACACCGCTTGATGTTTGTGATGAAGCCAGCATCCGCGCCGCCGCCGACAAAGTGAAAGCAGGTGGCATGACCCCAAAGCTGATCATTGTCGCAACCGGCAAGCTGCATGGCGACGGCATGATGCCGGAGAAAAGCCTGTCGGCGCTCGACGCCGACGCCATGCTGGAAAGCTTCAAGGTCAACACCATCGGCCCCGCGCTTGTGCTGAAACACTTCCTGCCACTGCTATCAAAACGTGAACGCGCTGTCGTTGCCATCCTCTCCGCCCGTGTGGGCAGCATTGGCGATAACCGACTGGGCGGCTGGTATTCCTACCGCGCATCAAAAGCCGCGGTAAATCAGGTCGTCAGGACCGCATCGACGGAGCTCGCGCGCCGCGCAAAGGACGCCATCTGCGTGGCCCTGCACCCCGGCACGGTGGACACAGGGCTGACGCGCCCGTTCGCAAAATCGGGCCTTGAGGTGCAGGCACCTGACCTGGCTGCCCGCAGGCTACTGGATGTCATCGCCGCACTGAAACCAGCAGACAGCGGCAACTTTTTCGACCACAAGGGAGAGAGGATCATATGGTGAGAGGGATCAAACTTTATACCGGTGCCGCGCTGCTTCTGGTGGCGAACACAAGTGCCGCGACCGCAGCCGATGCCGTCAACAGCTATGAGGTGCTGAGGAACGGCAAAGAGATCGGCACCCATGACATCAGTTTCCACCGTGAGGGCGAGACCCTCACGGTAGTGTCTGAAACGCGGATGAAAGTGAAATTCCTTTTCATCACGGCATACAAATACCATTACCGGTCCACCGAGCTATGGTCTGAGGCAGGGCTTGAGAGCGTTGTCACGAAAGTGGACGACAACGGCAAAGTGTCAGAGACCGAGATCCGCCGTGAGGGTGATATCTATCTCGCGGAGGACAGCAGTGGACAAGTGCTATCCGTTGACCCGGGCTTCATGACCACAAACCACTGGAACGCGGATGTACTGGGTGTGGACACGCTTTTCAACACCATCACCGGTCGCCTGAACGAGGTCCGTATCGGCCAAGCGGAGAACAGGGAAAGCACCATTGCGGACGGCGAAACCTATGCCGTGCGTGGCGAACTTGAGATCGATACTTCCTATGACCAAAAAGGAAACTGGCTGGGCATGAGCTTCCGCCACACCGACGGAAGCCTTATCGAGTTTCGCTGCACCACCTGCACCAACACCATTGATTTGGCGCTTTAAGCGCGATCAGGAAGCGAGGCGGGCTGGCTCACCATCCGCCGCCTCCACCGCTGCCTGCTTGCGGAATGACAGGAATACGGTGCCAATCTTGATGCCCCAGCGGTAAACCGTTGCCTTGTTGAGAAGCACGCCATTCGGCTGCAGCACCATCCAGTCATCGAACTTCACCTTCCACACGTCGTCCCCCACATTGAGGCGGAACTTGTAGGTCCAGTGAAAACTGTTGCCGGAGGCGGTGCCCAAGGCTTCCCCAATGGCATTTTCCGTTGTCCCGCTATAACTGTTCGGGCCTGTTTTCTCGATCACCCAGCGCCTGAACTCGGTGCTCTGGTCCGAATAGACGAAATTTTCATCAAGCGTGAGGGTCTTGCCATCGAAAGTGCCGGTGATATCCACCGTGAACTGGGTCCTGATGTTGCCGAACCGGTCTTCAAACAGGCCAGTGGCAACAAGGTTGCCGCTGAAATAGTCCTCCAGCACCAGTTTTGGGGTTTGGTTCTCGAAATCTTTTTCCGTCATGGTCATACCACATGCGCTAAGGGTCAACAGGGTTAGGATCAACATAATCGGCTTGCATCGCATCCTGGCCTCCTCAATCAGATCATGGTTCTCTATACGCATTCGCGCCGTCGCCGGTTTGCGTGAGTGTGCCGGATTTCCGCCACAAATCGGCGGTTGCCACCACTTTGATGAGCGCGGGCAGAAGGGCATAGACCACTGCGACTGCAAAAGCACTGGCGCCTTCACCCAATAGTCCTTCAAAAAGCGCCAGGAGGCCGAACGACAGCAGGATCGCGAGCGCGAAGGCAAGCTTGGCAAGCATGCCCCAAATGGCGAAGTGAATAGCAGCGAGACCAGCCTGCCCCGCCTTTTTCCGCGCGCGGATGATATCGGCAAGGATTGCGGGGCCGAGCACCAGCTCGGCACCGAGGCCAGCACCACTCAGCACACAGACGATGAGGAAGAGGTCGGTGTCGCCGGGCCCAAGGAACACGGCGGTTGGGAACACAAGGCATACTGTCGCCATGCCGGCCGCCATCAGGCGCTTCTTGTTCCTGCCCCTTGAGGCGCGTGCCCAGAGCGGGATGGCCAGCACCGCGGTCATGAAATAGAGGAGGACCGCGAGATTTTCTTCCCCACCTGAGCCTTCCAACACCTGCTGGACGTATAGAGGGAACAAGGCCGCCGGTATGGCACTTGCGGTTGCGGTCAGGAACCACACCCGGCTCAGGGACGACACTTCGGCAGTGCGAAAGACTTGCCAGAGGTCCGCAAACCGGCTTCGCGGTCTGACAGCGTCCGACGCCGCGGTATGGGGCAACAGGAAAAGCGCGAGAACAAGCGTTACAACACCAATCGGTAGCAGAAAATTTGGGATGGACGGCAAGAGCGGTCCATCCCAAAACATGGGCAAGCTGAGCGCTGCAAGCATACCGAGGAGCGAACATCCCTCGCGCGCGGCGGTATAGGTGGCGACCTCACCATCGTCTTCCGCGAGTTCGCTGCCCCAGGCCTGATAGGGCACCATTACCATGGTCCAGCCAATATAAAGAATGGCGGACCAGAGCCCAAGGTAAAGCGCTGATGGCTGCGCCGGGGGACGGCAAAGGAACACGAGCGCTATGGCTGCAATCACTGCCCCTGCTACTATCCAGCCCTTGCGGTGCCACCAGGCGTTCCCTGTGTCGTCACTCCACATGCCGACAAGCGGGTCGCTGATCATGTCCACAAGGCGCGACAGGAACAGCGCGATGGCGACAACAAGAAAACCAAGCGCCATGTCAGTCGCATAGAAGCTCGGCAGATAGACCGCAAACGGCACCAGGGGGAATGCGAAACACGCAGCTGGCAAACCATAGATGATATGCCGCGCGCCGAGTTTGCGCCTGTTACCTGTCGTGGCCAAGGACATAATGGCTGACGTCGATTGTTTGCTCGCGGAATCCTGCCTCGCAATAGGCAAGGTAGAACTGCCACATGCGGATGAAGCGCTCATCAAAGCCCTGATCCCGCACGTCACCTAGCACCGCATTGAAACTCTGGTGCCAGCGTTTGAGCGTCTCGGCATAATCGAGGCCAAAATCAAGCTGGTCAGCGAGGGTAAGCCCGGCCGCGCTGAAGCGCGCTTTCAGCACTTCGTCAGACGGCAGCATGCCGCCGGGGAAGATATATTTCTGGATAAAATCAACACCGCGACGGTAGCCCTCAAAACGCTGGTCATCAATGCGGATCACCTGAATGCCGATGCGCCCAGCCGGCTTGAGCCGTGCCTTCAGTGTGCCGAAATACGTGGGCCAGAACTGTTCACCAACCGCTTCGAGCATCTCGATCGAGACGATATGGTCGAACTCGCCTTCTATGTCGCGGTAGTCACAGAGGCGCAGGTCGGCCCTGTCCCGCCCCGGTGTTGCCGCGAGGCGCGCCTGCGCGTAAGCAAGTTGCTCCTGCGACAGGGTGACGCCCGTCACGCGCGCGCCGAGCACATTGACCGCATAGTCGGCAAAGCCGCCCCAGCCGCAGCCCACTTCAAGCACATGATCGCCCGCCTTGATGCCCACCGCTTCAGCCAGCCGGGCATATTTGCGTGCCTGTGCTGCTTCAAGATCAGTCGTCCCCTGGTCGAACAGCGCGGCGGAATAGGTCATGCTCGCATCAAGCCATAGCCGGTAAAAGTCGTTACCCAGATCATAGTGATAGGCGATGTTGCGACGACTGCCTTTACGCGTATTCCGGTTGAAGAAATGGCCGATACGGTCAATCAGCTTGAAGGCGCCAAGCTTGGGTAACTTGCTCTCGAGCCGGTCCATATTGGCGGCAAGAAGCTGCAGCAGTGCGGTCAGGTCGGGGCTATGCCAGTCCCCGTCCATGAAACTTTCGCCAAGACCAATGGCGCCGCCGCGCAAAGTGCGCGCAACCGCCGACCACCGCTTGATATGCATGGTGGCCTGAAAACGCGTTGGGTCCTGCCTGCCGATAAAGGTCCGCACATGGCCCGACGGAAAGGAGACACAGAGCGTACCCTCCGAAAGGTGGCCGAGCACACTGGCGAAAACTTTTTCGCGCAGGCTGACACGCGCAGGCGCATCGGGGCTGGTAAAGCTGCCGTCCATTTTATCCTCTTTTCGTATTGCGTACGTCCGCGCGCGCAAGCTCAGTGCGCTGGTCGGACTGGGGTGGCTTGGAGAAAACTTTCAGCCGCTTCAGGAAAAGCCGAAGAGCTTCATAATGTATGGCGGCGGTAACCTTGAAGGTAACGAGCGGGATACTGGCAAAAACTTTCATGAGCGCGGACGATGTGAGCGGTCGCCGCTTCGCCTTCAGGCACGCCGTCAGGTCATGTTTGCCGTCCGCACCAAAGTAGCGGATAGCGAGGGCAAACTGCTCCTCAGGCTGGCGCAGGCTGAACCTGTAGTGCCCTTCAACCGGATAGAAGGGCGAAACATGGAAGGTTTTCCGTGCCTCATGCATGGGCACGGCGTCCATCTCCATCCCCGGCTCGAAGACATAACAGTGCGCCTCACCGAAGGTATTGTGCACTTCATAGATGGTGGCGGTCAGCGCACCATTCGTATCATAACAAAAGTAGACGGTGATCGGGTTAAAGGCATAGCCAAACAGCCGCGGCATGGTGAGCATCATGATGCGCGCGGGACCGACAGGCCAGGTCAACAGGCTTTCCACATGGTGCCGGAGCGGCGTGCCATCGCGCGGGCCAAAATCCTTCTCATAGACGGAAAAAAGATTGGCCCGGTTGAGGGAAAGGCACCACGGAAGCTTGGGTTTTTCAGCTCTAAAATCGTCAACGTCTAATAGAAGGTAATAAGCTGGGTAGCGGAAAGCATGCACCTTGGGCCGTGTCCGCTTGTGCCAGACATTACCGGTATAGAGCGCTGGGTTGAGGCGCACCGTCATGCAGGGACCTCGCTTTTTGCCAGCAGCTCGTCGGGTAGTCCAATCCGCGCGTTTTGGCCACCAAGCGACCATGGCCGCGGCACACCGCCCAGCATTTCCGCGACGGCGAGGCCAGCCTGAATGCCGTCTTCATGGAAGCCGTCACCAAGATAGGCACCGCAGAACCAGAGGCCGCCTTCGCCCTGAAGTTCCCAAAGCTTCGCGCGGGCCTCGTGGGAGGCGCGATCAAAGATCGGGTGATCATATTCATAGTGCCCCAGCACCGCGCTCTCATTGATCTCCCGGTCCGGGTTCAGGGTCACGATCACCGGTGTCTCGGTCGGCAGGTGCTGCAGGTTGTTCATCCAGTAGGAGACGGCAGGGCCGCTCATAGGGCCATCCCGGCGTTCGATATAATTCCAGCTGGCCCAGGCCGCGCGGCGGCGCGGCATGAGACCGAGGTCCGTGTGCAGCGCCACGTGGTTCCGGCTGTAACGCATCGCCGATAGGGCATCCGCCAACCGCGTGTCAGGTTCCTTCATCAGCGCAAGCGCCTGATCGGAGTGGCAGGCAAAGACCACATCGTCGAACGTATCCTGATGCCCGGACAGGGTTGTTACACGGACGATGCCTTCTTCCCGGCGGACTTCAACGACCGGGTCGCCTAACACTACCGGGCGGTCGAATGTCGCCACGAGACGCTTCACATATTCACGGCTACCGCCCATGACCGTGCGCCACGCCGGCCGGTCGGTTAATTGTGTCAGGCCATGGTTTTTGCAGAATCGCAGGAAAGATGCTGCGGGATAGTCGAGGATATCATCGCAGTTGCTCGACCAGATGGCCGCGCCCATCGGGGCAAGGTGGTCACGAATGAAGGCGCGAGAGAAGCCGTGGCGCGCCACGAGATCGCCGAGCGAGATATCAGTGCCTTCCGCTTCATCAAGGAACCTGTCGGCATGCCGGTAAAAGCGCAAAATGCCTGTCAGCATCTTCCAGAAGCGAGGCGAAAATATATTGGCCGGCTGGGCAAAAAGCCCCTTCAGGTCCCCACCCGCATATTCAAACCGCCCGTCATCAAGCGACACGGAAAAAGACATGTCTGTCTCGCGTGAGGGCACATCCAGACTATAAAAAAGCGCACAGAGATTGGGGTAATTAACCGGATTATAGACGATAAAGCCGGTGTCGACCGGGAAGGTCACACCGCCCACGCTTACATCAACAGTATTGCTGTGTCCGCCGATATAATCGTTCGCCTCAAAGACGGTGACATCCGCGCTTTTGCCTAGTAGCCATGCACAGGAGAGGCCGGAAATTCCTGAACCGATAACCGCGACTTTAGGCGAGGGTTTACCGGGAGCCTGACGTTTTAAAAGGGGGTCGAAATACACGGATGATCTCCAAAAGCGTGTAGATTTGGATACGTCGCATTTGGAAGGTCAGATCATTCCGAAGGTACCGCTTGATGAGCGGCCGAAAACAGAAAATCGGCTGGCGCAGTCCGCCAGCCGATGTTTTCGGTGCACTTGCAGAGGCAGGAATAGCTATTCCTCAAGACGGTCCGTCAATTGCGCCGCACTCATATAGCTGCCGTGTTTCACGACACCCGCAACCGACGAATAGCTTTCAAGCGATTTTAGCGGGTTGGCGTCCAGCACCATGAAATCTGCCCATTTCCCCACCTCGATGGAGCCCATGAACGCTTCCATCTTCATGACCTTTGCGCCGTTCAAGGTCGCTGCTTTAAAAATAGTGGGAAGCGGCAGGCCAGCATGCTGCCATTCTGTCATCTCGGTCAGCATGGACGCCCCGTGCACCACACCCGGGTTGCCAGCGTCGGTACCAAGCGCAAGGGTAACGCCCGCGTCATACATGCGCTTTAGGTTTGCCCGCTGGATGAGCGTCAATTGGCGTGAGAAAAACCCTCGGAGCTGGCCAACAATAGCTTGTTCTTGCGGTGAAAGCTTGGCGACGTCCGCAGCACCCGCGTCCACATAGGGCATATATTTGCGGATCATCTGCACCATCATGCCAGCCTTCTCAGGCTGTGCCGCAGCAGTGTCAAAGCTGGCCAGAATATCGGGATGCGCCAACTTGTGCTCATGTGAGGAAAAAGTAAGGTCATCACGCGCCACTGCCCCCATCTTGCCGTGAACGGCGAGGGTCGGCACATAGACCACATTGTGCTGTTTGACGAGCGCGATAAACTCGTCATCAATGGCTTCCGTCATCACGCCGTGCACCAGAATGCTTGCACCGGCGCGGACCGCCATTTTGGCGTTCGCGAGATCAGTGGCATGTACGGCAACCGGAATGCCTTCGTTTTGCGCGAGCCTGATTGCATGTTCAAACAGATTGAAGAGCTGCTGCGGTGTTTCACCACCGTCCGGAGACCAGATGATTTTTATCATATCCGGTTTGAGGGCAAGCTGCTCACGCACAAAAGCAACAGCCGCCTCGGCTGATGTGGCATGCTGGAAAACCGGGTCCCCATCTTGCAAGTCAAGCACCGGCGCGCCAAAGCTTGCTATGCAGGCGCCAGCCGTAGCCACCGTCGGCATAAAGGACGATGCACGGGCCTCAGCGCGGACTTTATAGTTGAGGGACGGCCCGCACATATCAGCGACAGCGGTGACACCACTCATCAAATAGCGGGTCGCTGTGTCAGCGATATGGTTTTCAACCCAGACTCGGTCATCCTTGTAGGGCTTTATCTGGCTGAAGTCGAAGCTATCCGGTCGCGTGAAGGCGCTGGCAGATTGGAAGAAATGCATGTGGGCGTCAATCAGACCGGGGGCGACGTAACGCCCCTCAAGGTTGATGGTCTCATAGTCTTCACCGACTGCAAGCGAGGCGGGACCAACCGCTTCAATCTTGCCGCCACGCACCAAAACGACCGCATCTTCAATCGGCGAAGCAAGATGCGGGCTCACAACCGTCGCACCGACAAAGGCGATCTTTTGGTCTTGAGTACTACCTGATTGCGCATCCGCGCCTGCGGAAAGCGCAAGAGCACAGGTCAGTGTTGTCAGGGTTTTCCTCGTGAAACGTCGTGTAGTACCAAACAGGTGTTTTTGCATTTCAGCACCATTTTTTGTTTTGCATGAAGGCGCAACGATTGCGCCGATGGGTGCTGAACAGATGCGAGCGACGTGTGGATCGCGCCAATGAAATCTTCTGAAAAATTCTGAAATTCCGGCCTGATGCCTTGGTTTCACGGCATTACCGTTTTCTCGTTCAGGCTGGCCACCCATGCAGCAGCCTCCTGCTCGAGGGAGTGTAGCTCACGGCTTTCGATGAGTTGAACCGCTTCATCAGCATGCCCACGCGATGTAGACACTTCGCCAAGATCGAACCAGATACGTGCGAGGTTCAGGTGACCAAGCGCCTGCCCATAGGGACACTGGATAACCTTGTGGAAGTCAATCGCTTCCTCATAGAGGTTTACTGCCTCGGTCAGGTTCCCCATGGCACGCTGTGCATGCCCTCTGAGTTCTGCGATATATCCCAGATAGAGCCATTCCTTGAGAGCCTCACCTTCGACAGTCGCTTTGGCGAGGAATTCGAGGCCTGCCTCCCATTCGCCGTTCCGCATCCTGTCGACGCCCGCCCAATAGTTGAGACGCAACAGTTCGTGCCGGTTGCCGGAAGCGCCTGCCTTTGGCAAGGCCTCATCCAAGACAAGGCGCGCTTCCTCCGACTTGTTCTGATGCACTAATGCCTGAATGAGCAACCGTTTGGCGACAATATTGTCGGGCTCTGATGTCGCAGCAACCGCCAGAAATTTCTCAGCCGATGCGAAGTCCTCGCCATGCATCAACTCTAATGCGGTCGCAATCATCTCATTGGCAAAATCGGACTGGTACTCGCTGTCTTCAACGAGTGCGGGTTGCCCAAGCCTTTGGGTTATAACCTCGGCCAACTGATCAAGCCCGAGGTCAATGCGGTCAGTCAGCAGCGCACCTTTTTCCATACCGCCGCGCTCATGAAGCCGGTAGAGGATCTGATACTCGCGCGGTGTGCCAGCGAGCGTGACTTCAACAACCAACGCAGCACCCGTCACGGCGAAGATTTTCGCTACATCGGCACGACTAAATTGTTGGTTGGCAATACCCGCGCGCTTCACTACGTCAAGCACATCGCCGGCCTGATAGACACCGTACGAATCGGTGACCGGCAACCGGTGGATAAGGTGGTCCATTGCGCCATAGCGCACCCAGCGATGATCCGTATCCGTTAGCGAATTCGCCACCGGCAGAACGATGACCGAACCTGCATGAATAGGGGCGCTCAAGGGCTTCATGAAAAACAGGAAGGCCGCCACCACCGCAATCACGAGACAAGAAACTACAGGTATCAAACGCCGTACCTTGCCGTGCCAGACAGTCCAAGAATACCTTGGCGCCTCTGCCGCTTGGGGTTCATGAAACCCCTCCACCGGCAGCGTCCAAGCATACCCTTTTCTTGGCACGGTTTTAATCGCATCGGCTACCTGAAGGAGCTTGCGTAGTTCCTTGACCGATTGAAACACCACCTGCTCGTCAACACTGACATCATCCCAAATACGGCTGAGGATTTCTTCCTTACTGACAAGGGCACCGCGCGCCTCAACCAGCAGCACCAGAAGTTCAAACGTTTTCGGTCGGATTTTAACTGCCTCGCCGTCCCGCCACACCTGCCCGGCGAGAGGGTCAATCTGCAGATCGCCGGTCTGGATATATCTGGTCACGCATTGGGCCTTAGAGAGCATGGATCAAAGAAATTCATTGCTCGCAGTATAATGATTATCATCCTGATTTCACGACGAAAAAATTCTCAGCGCGCATGCTTTTCAGCCTTAGGAAAACAGGCTGACCTCAATATGGGCCTGTCATCTGCTCGCCTTGACAAAAGCTTCACATCGCCTGTGCGAGGGTCCTTCAAAATATGGAAAAGGAGCCTACGATGGCGAGGATACCCTCACTTTTAATGCTGGCCGCTGCATGCCTTCTTGGCGCATGTTCGGAACCGCACCTTGAAATTTTCCCACCGCTTGAAGACCCCGCGCTCATGAGCACCAAACTGCCGGTTGACGAGCTGCGCGAGGATGTGGACGCCTTCTATTTTGGCGCGCTTGAACGCCACCCAAGCCTTGCTGACTATGCCGACCAGGCGGCGCTCAAGGCTGCGGTCGCTGAGATCAAGGCGGAGATTGATACGCCCCTTACCCGGCTTGAGTTTTTCCGCCATGTGGGCAAACTGACGCACAAATTTGGTGACGGTCACTCCATGCTCATATGGCCGTATCAGGAATATGACGCCCTGAAGGCGTCGGGCACCAAGCCCTTCCCCTTTGATGTGCATATCGACCTTGAAGACCGCATCCTGATAAAGGAAGGCTACCGGAGCGCATCGGGCGGTCAGGTTGCGGCGGGTAGCCGTATTGTCTCCATCGGCGGTATCCCGGCGGCGGAGCTGACCAAAAACCTGCAGCGCTATGTGGGCGGCGAGACGGAATACCTGCGCAAGCAGTTTGTGGCCGAACGTTTCTTCATCTACGCATGGGCAGTGTATGGCATCGCCGGTGATTTTGAGATGGAACTGGAAGACGGTGCAGGCACACGCACCGTTGCGGTCACCAACCTTGATGATTGGGAAGAAGTCGGTGCGGACGCGGCAGAGGACGAAGATTTCTACCACCGCATGCTGCCGGGCAGCACCGCGCTTCTGCACGTGGGCCATTTTGATGTCGACCCTGACTGGTTCGAGGATTTTGCGGATGAAGCCTTCAAGGCCTTCCGCGCGGCGGGTGCAACATCGCTCATCATCGACGTACGGGAGAACACTGGCGGCAACACCGACACCGCCGAGTATCTGACACGCTACATCGCGGGCAAGCCGTTCCGTATGGTGTCACACCTGCGCGAGAAGCTGAACAGCGATAACCGCGGCTTCATGAACCACAAGGGCGCTGTGGGCACCATCATCGATACCGAATGGGACGACTGGACCGACCCGATGGGCGAGGATATACGGTTTAAGGGCGATAC
This sequence comes from Kordiimonas gwangyangensis DSM 19435 = JCM 12864, assembly GCF_000375545.1. Taxonomy (GTDB): domain Bacteria; phylum Pseudomonadota; class Alphaproteobacteria; order Sphingomonadales; family Kordiimonadaceae; genus Kordiimonas; species Kordiimonas gwangyangensis. The sequence continues at coordinate 202,804 of NZ_AQXF01000004.1, read as the reverse complement.
CTATTTGCTGATCAGCCCGGTCACCTATTCCTCAGGCATTGTGTTCGCCTCCACCCTCAAGGATTTTGGCTTTGCCACCCTTGTGGGGCAGGAAACCGGCGGCAATGCGAACCAGACCGCGCAGGGCAATCTTTTTAACCTGCCGCATTCTCAGCTGCGGGCCTATATCACCACGCGCATGCTGGTTCGCCCCAGCGGCTCACTGGCGCCCGGCGGGGTAAAACCGGACCACTACACCCGCGCCACGCAGGAAAGCCTGCAGGCGGGCCGTGATGTGGAAATGGAAAAAGCGCTCGCACTTATTGCGGAAAAGCGCTGATATGAAGGGGGCTTCGGCCCCCGAACGCCATTTGGGCCAGAAGGATAAACATGAACCATACCCGCGTCCTGATTGTTGAAGATAATCACGCCATAGCCGAACAGCTGCACGACTATCTGAGCGCGCGGCAGTTCGTGGTGGATTATGCCGACACCGGGCGGCAGGCGCTCGCGCTTGTGGAGGCGCACGATTTTGACGTGATCGTGCTGGACCTGATGCTGCCGGACGCGGACGGCATTGACCTCTGCGCGCAGCTCAAGGCAAAGGGGCGCATCAATATGCCGGTCCTGATGTTGACCGCGCGCGATAGCCTTGCTGACAAGGGGGAGGGATTCGCCGCCGGCGCAGATGACTATCTCACCAAGCCGTTTGAGCTGGCTGAAGTGGCCATGCGGTGCCAGGCGCTTGCGCGGCGGCATCAGCTCCACCGCTCCGCCACCATCACCATTGGTGACCTGGTGATCGACCCCGGCAAGCGGCTGGTCACCCGCGCGGGGCAAGTGATTGACCTGAGCGCGACAGACTATGCCATCCTCGCCCAACTTGCCGACGCCTACCCCAATGCCGTTAGCCGGAATGAGCTGGTTGCCAAGGTGTGGGGCGATGATTTCCCCGATAGTGACGCCCTGCGTTCGCACATCTACACACTGAGGAAAGCGGTGGATAAGGCGTTCGGCAGCGCCATGATCAAAACCATACACGGCATTGGTTTCAAACTGGATGCAGGCAGTGAAGCAGAAGCATAGCATCAGGACTCGCATTTATCGGCTTTTTGCCGCATTCACCCTGTTCACCTGTCTGTGCTACAGCCTGCTCCTGCTCGGCTACTCATGGGTGGTGGAAGACAATGTGTTCAACAAGCTGGTTGAAAACGAAGCCTGCTATATTGAAACGCACTATAGGGCGACGGGCGAGCTGGTGCCGCCGCGTGCCCAGTTCCTGACCCTTTATGACAGCTGGGAAGCGCTGCCGGGCGATATATATGAGCAGCACCTGCGCGACCCGGCGCGTATTGAATTCCCGGGGCCAGAGGGCGGCACATGGCACCTGCGAAAAATCCAACTGGCGGGCGACACGCGCATTCTGGTGGCGGATGTTGGCGCATTCGAAGTGGGCGGCGAGTATCTGCCCTATGTCACGCTCACGCTTGTGGCGGTGCTCGCGCTTTTCAGTGCCCTTGCGCTCGCCATCGCGTGGCCGGTGGCGCGTGCGGCCTCAAAGCCGCTGGTGGCGCTCAAGGAACAGGTGGAAGCCATTGATGTCGACAAGCTGGAGCCCGGTTTTGCCGCATCCTTCCCCGACAATGAGGTCGGTTATCTCGCGCGGGAGATTGAGCGCAGCCTCTTGCATGTAAAAGCCATGCTGCAGCGCGAGTCTGATTTCACCCGCGACGTGAGCCATGAGCTCAGGACACCCACAACGATCCTCAAAAACCTTGCCCAGCAATGCGTGGGGGAGGCGCAGCTGAGCGAGAAGCAAACCGCCCAGCTGAAAGCCACAGTGCAGGAGCTTGAGCAAACCATAAGCACGCTTCTCGCCCTCGCGCGCGAGGAAAGCCAGACGGTGGCGCCGGTCGTGTTCCTGCACGCGCTTGAAAACTGTGTGGTGCGGCACCCTGACCTCGCGAACCGGGATGATTTTGACCTCACGATCGATATCCCGGCAAGCCTGACGGTGGGGGCAAACGCCAACCTGTTGACCCTGCTGATCAACAACCTGCTCACAAATGCTGTCACCCACAGTGCAGCCCCGGCGCTTGATATCACGGCGCGCGAGGGGTGCATTATTTTCGCCAACCCCATGGGCGAACCGCTACCCGATGATCCGCTATCAAGCCACAGCAAAGGCAGCCACAGCAGCGGGCTCGGGCAGGGGTTATACCTTGTGCAGCGCATCTGCGACGTGATGGGCTGGCGGGTGGAAACCGCCGCCACGGACGGTAAGTTTGCCGTCGTGCTGCACTTTCAGCCTGCCTGAGCGTCATCTTCACAAAGTCACGACACGCGCTTCCCTATCGTCATTCCATAACGACAGATATGGAGGACCCCCATGCGTTTCACTTTTGCCCTGCTCGTCGCCCTCTTCGCGACGCTTTCTAGCCCCGGTTTCGCTGATAGTGCCAAGCCGCGTGTTGCCGTTGTGGTGTCAAGCCATGGCACGCCCGAGCGCGAGAACCTGGGCTACGACCTTGAAGAACTGGCACAGGCCTACCTTGTGCTGCACCGGAACGGCGTGACGGTAGACCTGATCAGCCCCAAGGGCGGTGCGCTTTTGGTGCACACCAAAAAAGACGACCTCGCCTACATGCAGGACTTCAAAAACAACACCCCTGCGCTCACGCAGCTGGCTGCCACGATTGCGAGCGCGGATGCGGACGCAGGCGATTATGACGCTGTGCTGGTGATTGGCGGTAACGGTGCCATGTTCGACCTGCCGACCCACGCAGCCACAACCGCTTTCCTCACCAGCTTTGCTGCGCACGGCAAGCCGGTGGCTGCGGTATGCCACGGCCCGGCGGCGCTGGTGAACGTCAAGCTGGCGGACGGCAGCTTCCTTGTTGCGGGCAAGCGGGTGAATAGCTTCACCAACCTTGAGGAACAGGCCTTCGGTGGTGACGTGATTGACGAGTTGCCCTTCCTTCTGGAGGATGAGCTGAAAGCACGTGGTGCGGTCTATGTGAAAAACGCGCCCATGCTGCCCTATGTGGCTGTGGACGGTAAGCTGATCACGGCGCAGAACCCGATGGCGGTGCCGGATGCGGCCGAAGCCCTTCTGGTGCAGCTTGGCGTGACACCTGCCGCCCGCACCGATTTCAAGGATGAGGCGACCATGAAGCTGGTGCAGGAAGCGCGCACAGCGGGCGCGTATCTTATTGATGTCGCGCTCAAGAAAGAGCCGGAGCTTTATGACCTCAACTACCTAGCGCTCTACGGCTTCTATAGCTACAAGCTGGCATCAGGGCAGGACGCCAAGCGCCTGGAGCTTGAGATCATGCAGGCTGTGGGCCGGCATTTTGACCACCCGATGTATTCGGCCAGCCTTATTCAGGCACTAATGGAACAAGGCTTCACGGCAAAGGCGCAGGCAGAGTTCGTCAGCTTTAAAACCCGTTTCCCGGATGATGAAAACCTCGCAGCCCTTGCTGACCTCGTGAACGCAGCACAGTAGGGCAGGCCAATGAATATACTCAAGAAATCCGCATTTGCCGGACTTGCCTCCCTCAGTGCGCTCATGCCTGCACAGGCTGGCGAGATAGAAGATGCGATCGTCGCCAAGGTTACCCAAGCTTATGGCGGCGACAGCCTGATGGCGGCCAAAAGCATCACCATCACTGACTACAGCAAAGGCCCATGGCCCGGCCAGAACGGCAGCCCGGGCCAGCCGGACTTTTTCCGCGACAATGCGGAGCTGACGATCGACTTTGAGGGCAAGCGCAAAAGCATGCTGTCGTGGCGAGTGTCGCGCACCGGTAAGGACCTCGACATCTTTGTGTTCGACGGTGAGAAGGGCCGTATCTACGATGTGCTCAACGCTAAATATTCGGGTGAAGACTGGCTGAATTTCGAGAGCCTCGGGCGTTCTGTCGAGAGTGCGAGCGACACGATGATTGCCCGCACGCTGGCGGACGCACAAGACAGTTTGGCCTATGACGGTGATGCGCCTTACCGCGGTGCGCAGCACCACAAGCTGAAGGTGGGTGCAGGCACGAGCGCGGAATATACGCTTTACATCAATGCGCAAACCGGCCTCATTTCCAAGCGTGTGAGGCAGCACGCCCGCGTGGGCGAGATCAGTCATATATTCGCGAACCACCAGAAATCTGGCGGCGTTGCATACGCGCAGGACATGAATTTCTTCGTGGGTGGAGAGGCACGGAAAATCTCTGTCGACCGCAACATCGAGATCAACCCGAGCCTCGCGGACAAATTCCCTGATGCGGCTGGCTATACCTCGTGGGGGGAGGGGTTTGATACTTCTGCAATGATGGTCCGCAAGGTGGGAGACGGCGTTTATCATGCGGGGAAAGGCCGATCCTTCACCCTGTTTGTTGATGCCGGTGAATACTTCATTGCCTCTGGCGGGCAGGACGCGCTGAAGGCAAGTTTCGAGGCATTGCAAGCGCATCTCGCGACCAGCAAACCGCTGACGTATTTCATCCTCACCCATCATCATGGTGAACACCTTGGCGTGCTCGCGGACGTAGCTGAGCTCGGTGCGACGCTAGTCACTGTCGCAGACCATCTGTCCACCGCGCAGGAGGCGCTGCCAACGGCCCTTCCGGAGAAGAGACTGTCCCTCGTGGACGACAGGGCAAGCTTTGGCGAAGGTGCAGTGCAAGTGTTCGATATCGCCACCGCCCATGCGGAACACTACCTGCTGGTCTATGTGCCCACAGCCAAACTGGTCTTTGGCGAGGACCATTTTGAGGTACCCTTTAAGGTCGGCCGCCCCCGCGTGCACAAGGATATGGTGACATTCCGGGACAAGGTACAGGCTTTGGGGCTGGATGTTACTGAATATGTTGATGGCCACGGCCCACGTGCGTTATCGGCCGATGAGCTGAACACAGCGGTCGATGCCTACAAGGGTGTCACCTGCCCTGTGGGCTACCGCATCTGCGCGAAGGGATAGCCTTGAATACAACTAGGGAGCATGCGGCTCCCTAGTGCCCATACCCGCCGTTCATGCGACCCGCCCGGTAGCGCGAAATCGCGTGATCAAGCGAAAGCCTTCCGGGGCCATACACCATGACCGCGAGTGCCAACGCAAACCAACCGAGGTGGGTGGAAACAAAAGCCGACGGATAGACAAATATCTGGATCACCAGCGCCATGACAAAAAGCGCAAGCGCCGAAAAACGAGACGCCAAGCCAACGAGTAAAAGAACCGGAAACAGGTGCTCCGCATAGGTCGCGAGCGGAACCGCGAGATCACTGGAGATGAGAGGTAGCTGATATTCTTCCTCGAACAGATAATAGGTGCTGTCGCTGATGGTCAGCCCCTCGGTTACCTTGGTCCGGGCAGACGCCCAGAAAACACCGGCCAATCCAAGCCGCAACATGAATTGGGTGATATCGGCCTCAACACGCGGCGGCGCATCATTCGGCTTCAGAAAGCGGTCTGTCAGTCGATTGGGGGACATGTTTTGGGTTCCTTTCTAAGTATTTAAATGCGGGCAACAACCAGCCCCATGGAGACCAGCGCTGCAAAGGATTGAAGGAAATCAGTCGCCTCATTCTGGCCAGTCGCCCGGCCAAAAATCGATCCGATGATGTCACCGGTCAAAAGGTGCGACAGGATGAGATGTTCGGTGCCGCTCAGGACATGCGTCTGCACGTCACCGGTATTGCGCCATACGGCCACCGTTTCTGCGCGCCAGTCGTCAATCGGCACCACCGGCTCAACCTGATGGGCCTGCCACAGTGAGCCCACCGGAAAGAGGGAGGAGAGCAGGCTGGCGCCTTCCGGCATGTGAAACGACAGTTGCATCGCGGCTATCAGGTCAATCTCACTGTCAATGTCGGTGGCAGGTGCATCAGGCGCATAAAAAGCGCGTGTGCGGGCCCACTCAAGCCTTGCGACATCCGCGATATAGGGCATGGTCTTCAGGGGTTCAAAAGCGGCAATAAAGCTTGCAAAGTCGCCGCCATAATCCGCCAGCACGGGGGTCTCTGGTGGGTGGTCCAGCACAAAGGCTTGGGCCAGCGCCGCAAAATATTCATCGCCCACAAGCCGCCCGACAACCGGAAAAACATCAGCGAGCGCACCCGCGACGCTGGTGCGGAAAGTGTTGCGGTAAACGTTGAACCTGTCACCGCTTTGCCGGATGGCAGTCGGCGCGGATGCGTGGTCCGCCAGCACAGCATATGCAAAAGACGCGATCATGCCGCAGCTTCCTTTTCTCTCGCTGCGGCCAGCAGTAACTGGGCAAGCCAGACTTCCTCGAGAAGGGCTTCAAATGCCGGCACATTGTTATCGCGCTCAATCAAGGTTGGCCTTGGGCCAGCAAGGACCAGGAAGTCACTGAACAGGTTCCAGACCGGGTCCGCGACCGCGTCGCTGTGCGTATCGATCAGAAGCTCGGCACCGTCTGCGTCGAGTGTGCGCTCATGCCCCGCCAGATGCACTTCGCCAACCGCACCAAGCGGCAGGCGAGCGAGCCAATCAAGCGCGTCCCAGCCGTGGTTCTGCGCCGATACATGAAGGTTATTGATATCCAGAAGGAGGCCACAACCGGTGCGCTCCACAAGCGCCGCAATGAAGTCCGCCTCTGCCATCGTATCGGTCTCGAACCGGACATAGCTTGAGGGGTTTTCGAGCAGCATCCGGCGCCCAAGGAATTGCTGCGCCTCATCAACACGCGCGCTCAGATGCTCAAGCGACTGGGCGTTATAGGGGAGTGGTAGCAGGTCGTTGAAATAGACCCCGTTGTGGCTGGACCAGGCGATATGCTCTGAAAAGCTCGCCGGCTTGACGGTATCAAGAAGGTGTTTGAGCCGGCTAAGGTGCGCCATATCAAGCGGGTCTTCACCGCCGAGCGACAGGGCAACACCGTGAACCGACACCGGCCAGGTTTTGCCCAGGTCCTGCAGCATCTCAAGCTGCCTGCTGCCGGACATATAGTTTTCTGCGTGGACCTCAATGAAGTCTACGGAGGTGGGGTTGGCCAGAAGTGGCGAGACCAGCTGTCTTTTCAGGCCAACCCCTGCACCAAGAGGAAGCCCATTGCAGACAGGGGGGTACTGCGAGGGGGCGGTATTCATGGGCTTCCTTTCTTGATTAGCGCTTAACTTCTTTGAATTCTTTCAACTGGCCGAAACCGGTTGGTGAAGACGGGGACTCGATTGTCGTGCAGGTGCCCTTTGGCACCAGTTTCCAAGCGTTGCCCTGATAGTCAGACTTGGAGCTGCCAGCGCAGGACGTGCCCGGGCCTGCGGCGCAGTCGTTGTAACCGGCGAGCGAAACACCAAAGCATTTCTCTTTCGGTTCACGCGCGTCAGCGGGGGCTGTGGTGGCGAGGTTCGCTGCGACAGCTGCCACAGCAGCCGCCACATAGGCCGATTTCTTGAAATCCATGATCGGTTCCTTTTTGGGGGATTGGAGGTCAGTGGGCCGCAGTTTCGCGGCCCCTGCTCGGTCAAACTGGCTTAGTTCAGCGCCGCTGGCGTCTGATCTTTGACTTCCGGCCAGTAGTCGTCGGCTTTCTCGATGTTGCCTGGGATGTCACGCTGCCAAGCCATGGAAACGTCCTTGTTGACGTTGAGGTACAGCTTGTTGTCGACGATTTTCCAAACGTTCGGGTCACCATCCAGTTTCTTGCCAAGCGCAACGCCCATGGCGCAGAAACCGCCGTATTGCGGCAGGTAGGCAGCCGGATCAGCTTGAAAAGCCTTCATGTTTTTGGCGCTGGCGAAAAAGTAGGTGCCGCCCATGTGTTTCACAGCGAACTTCTTGTCGCCTTTCGTCGGCGCGTTTGACATGAAGTAAGCCACCGGGTCGTAGCCGTGCATGGCAAGGCCTTCTTCATTGGTGTTCACGGCAGACGTGGATGTTTCAACAACCGCGAAGCTTGGCATGGCGGTAACGGTGGTTGCTGCGAGTGCGAGGCCGATAGCCGCGAGCACGGAACGGGTGGAATTCGATTTCATGATGTATCTCCTTTTGTCGGGCTGCTCATGGCACTGCCCGAGCGATGAACCAGTGTGTTTCGTCGCCAAGAGATATCGATAGTTCCCATGATTTATTTAATGGGCAAAAAATGAAATTGATTAAACCGTTTTATGGAATAATTTTGCAGCTGATCAGTTGATGAAGCGGTCTGCCCGCAAGCGGTCCACCGCCATATCGATGAAAGCCCGCACTTTTGCCGACGGCCGTCGGCCTGCGGGCCGCACGATATGGATGGGCAGTGGTTCTTCTTCAAATTCCGACAGCACGGTCTGCAGTTGCCCTGACATAAGGTGGGGGCCAACCTGATAAGATAGCGGGCGCGACAGGCCCCAGCCCTGCAAGGTGGCCTGTATGGCGGCCTCGAAGGTGCTGAAATTCAGCCGTGGCGACACGTTGATCGACTGTTTCTGCGCGCCACCAAAGCGCCATTCGTGTGACGCGAAGGCGCTTGTACTGGTGATAATCTTGTGGTGCGCGAGGTCCGCCGGGGTCTTCGGCACGCCGTTCGCAGCAAAATACTGGGGTGCGCCACATACAATGCGGCGCACGGCACCCACCTTGATGGCGCTTTGGCTCGAATCCGGCAAATGCCCAATACGCACAGCAACATCGATGCCCTCATCAACAATGTGCACCACGCGGTCCACGAAAGTGGCGACCACGGTGACCTCCGGGTTCTCGTCCAGAAAATCGGTCAGGATCGGCACAAGGAATTTCTGCCCGAAAAGCACGGACGCGGTGACATTCAGGGTACCGGTTGGCCGGGCATAGAGGCCCGCGGCGGCGGCCTCGGCCTCCGCCACGTCCGCCAGAATGCGGCGACAATCCTCAAGGTAACGCTGCCCGGCTTCCGTAAGCTTGACCGACCGGGTGGTGCGCATGAAAAGCGAGGTGCCGATCTGGTCCTCAAGGAAACTGATGGCGCGGCTCACGGCGGGCGGGCTCATGAAAAGCTGGCGGGCGGCCTTGGCGAAATTGCTGGTTTCCGCCACTTTCACGAATACACGCATTGCTTCAAGCCGGGCCATTGTTGCACCTACTCATCTAATTGTTCCACTTTACGCAATAGTGAGTTCAATTTTTCCAGCATTCAATAGTTTAATCGTTATGGGCATCATATCAGTGTGGGTTACTGACGCCTGAGCGACGGCACGGGCGAGAGCTTTTTAAAGCACGGGGCATAAACAACCGACCGATTTGGCCGGACCATAGATGTATTGGAGTATGAGAGTTGAAGCCCCAGGACGTTCTGAGCGCACGCCTGCAAATGCTGATTGAAATTGCCCTTCATGCCGACTGCGACTGTGAGGATACCCTCGCGGAACAGGATGAACGCGCGCGGGAAATCGGTATCGTTGGCGTGGAAATTGATGCGGCACGAAGCCGAAAAAGCTTTGATATTCATGCACTTGCTGCCATCAGACTATCGTGTGCAATCCAGATGGGCAGTGCGCAGGAGGTGCAGGAGGCCGAGGCGCAAGCCTACAATGTGGGCCTGACACGCGCGGATATTCAGGCGATTAAAGCCTTTATCGAGACCATCAAGTAGCGCTGAGGCCCCGCACAAAACCCGCTTGGAAGTGTGCGGAAAGTGTGCGGGATCTGTGCGGCGCTAAATTCGCCCTCAGGCCTGTAAAACAGCCTCGAGGATATCGAGCCCTTCATGGAGGATTTCGTCTGACGCGGTGAGCGCTGGCAGGAAGCGGATGACGTTACCGCGAATACCGCAAGAGAGCAGGATAAGCCCCGCTTCTGCGGCGTGTCTGACAATCTCGGTGGTACGCGCAGGGTCCGGCGCGTCTGCGTTACCGTCCTTGACGATCTCGATCGCGATCATCGCACCAAGGGCGCGGATATCGCCAATTTCACTGGCGCCGGCGGCCTTCATCGCCTCAAGCCGCTGTGCGAAGAGTGTGCCGATCGTTTGCGCACGCGTGCAGAGGTCATCTTCCTCGATGATATCGAGCACCGTGAGGCCTGCGGTGCAGCCGAGCGGGGAGCCACCATAGGTGCCGCCAAGCCCACCGGGTGCAGCCGCATCCATCACATCAGCCTTGCCGATCACGCCGGAGATGGGGAAACCACCCGCCATGGCTTTGGCGATGGTCATCAGGTCAGGCTCCACACCCGAATGCTCGGTCGCAAACAGGCGGCCCGTCCGCGCGAAGCCGGACTGGATCTCATCACAGATCAAGAGGATGCCGTGCTGGTCACAGAGATCACGCAGCGCTTTCATGAACGCAGGCGAGGCGGCATAAAAACCACCCTCGCCCTGCACGGGTTCAAGAATGATGGCCGCCACATCCGTGGGTGCGATGTCAGCCTTGAACAGGTCAGCGATGCCTTCAAGCGCCATCTCTTCCGTCACACCGTGGTACGGCACCGGATAGGGCACATGGTAGATGCCTTGTGGGAACGGGCCAAAGCCAGCCTTATAGGGTGCCACCTTACCCGTAAGCGCCATGCCCATCATGGTGCGGCCATGGAAGCCGCCCTTGAAGGCGATAATGCCGTAGCGCCCCGTGGCCGCCCGCGCGATCTTGACCGCATTCTCAACCGCCTCGGCTCCGGTGGTGAGGAAAATGGTTTTCTTCGGCGTCTCACCGGGAGCGAGTACGTTCAGCCGCTCCGCCAGCGCGATATAGCTTTCATACGGTGTGACCTGGAAACAGGTGTGGGAGAAAGCGTCGATCTGCGCTTTCACCGCCGCCACAATACGCGGGTCACCATGGCCAGTGTTCGTCACCGCAATGCCGGTCGCGAAGTCGATATAGCGCTTGCCCTCAACGTCCCAGATTTCCGCATTCTCGGCATGCGCGGAGAAGCGCTGGTGCATGCTGCCCACACCNTCGCCAGACCATGCACGAATATAGGCCTCCCCGGCCCAGACCGTCCCTATATGTATTATTACGAACCCACGATCGCGCCGGGCCTTTTCGATAACCTGGTTGCGGGACAAGGTCACCGTTCCAGCAAAAACATTTTCTTCTGGCAGCAGACGCTCCANATGTCCTCCGATAACGGTACTGGATACTCGCGTATTAGGTTCGATCGCGGCGGCGGCACAAAACCGCTGTGCACGTTCCACCTCTTTCCCAAGCAATAACCACAGGCAGCAAAGGATATCAGGCAATAGCGAGAGCCGAGGACAATATATTTTTGACGGTAGGGAAGCTTCTTGAACTTGGCTGGCCTGCCTACCTGTCCTGTTTTGCTCTCTGGGTCGTCTGGAATGCCTTTGCCCAAAAGCCCTTCCGCCTAGATGTCAGGGATTATTCATTCATCCTGTGCTTTTCACTTCCTTTTTTCGTCATGGCGACTTTTTCAGTGATACCACATCTGGACCATATGCCCTGGCGGTCCCCACTCAGGGTGTTATTTCGCGTCATCTTCGGCATGCATGGCGGAGCTGCTTTGGTCTTGGTTTTTGCAACTTACCGGTACCTGCGCGGCAAGTGGAACAACCAACTGATCCGATATTTCGTGGGCCTTTTTCTGGCCCATGCCTCCGTCCTTCTGATACTGCAAGCGCTTTAGCCCCGTTTGGCGCCCCCCGGATGCTCAGGGACGGGTGTATGGCGGAGCCTTAACGGCATCTGTCAGCCTTGCCTTTGGCTCAACCGCGCTACATGACCTAATAGCAAAACATCTGTGGCGGCCCCGGCTGGCGGGCGGCGCATGAACAGCATTACCAAGAGGGACAAGGCTATGAGCACAAAGGGCAAACAACTTTTCACCACGCTTGAGAGCAATGGCACGCTCACGGTCGCGATTGAGGATGTGACCTTCCCGGACCCGACCGGCAATCAGGTGCTGGTGAAGATGGAAGCGGCGCCCATTAACCCGTCGGACCTCGCGATCCTCACGAGCGCCGCTGACCTTGAGAATGCCGACTATTCCACCGGCAAATTTGTTGCCACCATGCCGGAGCCTTTCAACACCGGCTCCAAGGCGCGGCATGGCTTGAAGCTGCCTGCGGGGAATGAGGGCGCGGGCACTGTGGTCGCCACCGGCGACGGTGACATGGCCAAGGCGCTGATGGGCCAGCGTGTGGCGTGCGTGCCGGGCAATGCCTACAGCCAATACTGTATCGTGGATGCCAAGATGTGCCTGCCGCTTGGTGACCACACGTCGGAAGACGGCGCGAGCGCGTTCGTGAACCCGATGACGGCGCTTGGCTTTGCCGAAAACGCCAAGATGGACAAACAGAATGCCATCCTGCACACGGTGGGGGCCTCGAACCTCGGCCAGATGCTGACACGCATCTGCAAGGAAGATGGCCTCGCGCTGGTGAACATTGTGCGCAAGGACGCGCAGGTCGAGCTTCTGAAGGAGCTTGGCTCCACCCATGTGGTGAACTCATCGGACGATGATTTCATGAACCAGCTTCGCGCCGCGATTGACGACACAGACGCTTTCTACGGCTTTGACCCGATCGGCGGCGGCAAGGCGGTTGATACCGCGTTCAAGGCGATGGAGCAGGTGGCGGTCAAGAAGATGACCGAATATTCGCGCTACGGCTCCAACCAGCAGAAGCGCATGTTCATCTATGGCCGGCTTGATGTGAGCCCGACGATCCTGACCCCGAGTTACGGTTTCGGCTGGACCCTGTCCGGCTGGCTTTTGTTCCCGTTCCTGCAGGCTGTCGGCATGGAAACGGCTGCCCGCATGCGCAAGCGTGTGCTTGAAAACCTCACCACCACGTTTGCGAGCAGCTACAAGAAGCGCGTGAACCTTGAGGAAATGCTGACAAAAGACGCGGTGACCGACTACCGCGCCATGCGCACGGGCGAGAAATATCTCGTCACGCCCTGGTCGTAAGCGCGGACGTTCGTGCCATGAGGCAGGGCCAAGGCCCTGCCCCCACGTGGGCGATGCTAGAATTTCACCGCGAGGCGCGCGACGATGGTGCGGTCCTTGCCGGGGAAACAGTCACCGCGCGCGATACAGGTGGCGAAATACTGTTTGTCGGTGATGTTGCGCACGTTGAGGCTGAGGTCGAAACGCTCGGTCTCGTAACCCACCATGGCGTCGGCGAGGGTGTAGGACGGGGTTTTGAGGTTATCGACCCCGTCATAGCTCGCGCCGATGTATCGCACACCAAATCCCGCCTTGAAGCCGAGCATCACCTCGCTCGGCCGCCACGTGACCCAGCTTGACGCCTGATGCGCCGGGATGCTGGGGAGGCGGTAACCGTCACTGGTGATGGTGTCGAGGTAGCTGTAGTTGGCCTCAAGGCTGAAGTCGCCCACGCTGCCGAGGGCTTCAAACTCGAACCCCTTGATGTCCACATTGCCTTCCTGCACCGAGAAGCCCGGATGCTCGGGGTCGGCGGTCACCAGATTGGTCTGGTCGATCTCGAAATAGCTGGCGGTGATGAGCGCCGTGGTGCCCTCGGGCTGGTATTTGATACCAAATTCATATTGTTTGCCCTTCTGCGGATCATAGGCCGTGCCGTCAAACTGGGTGCCGACAACGGGTTCGAACGATTCTGCGTAGCTTGCGTAAGGCGAGAAACCACCCGGCAGCTGGTACATCACGCCGACTGAGGTGCTGAGTTCCTTGTCGTCCTGTTGGGCGGTGCCCGTATCGCTCGTCACCTTGTCGCCGCGCAAGCCAAGGGTCACCAGCAGGCGACCGGCACGGATCTGGTCCTGAACGGAAAAACCAGCTTGCTCGTTTTTGGTCTCGGGGTTATCGAACCAGGGCCCAAGTTCCGCATCCGTCGGCACATTGCCGTAAACGGGGTTGAACACATTGATCCCAAAACCTGCGGGCGCAAAAGCGTAATAATAGTCGCTGTTGGTGCTCACGTCCTGATAGTCGACACCAATGAGGATGTTGTGCTCAAGGCCGCCGGTTGAGAATTCACCGCGCGCGCGAACGTCCACCGCGAACTGTTCGCTGTCCGCCACGTTTTTATAGAAGGTGCGCAGCACGTTGCCCTCATCGTCGATATAGCGCGTGCCACCAATGAACGCCGCCCAGGCCTGATTGTATTTCGCCTCGCCCTTCGTGTAGCGCGCCGTGGCTTCCATGCCCCAGCTTGCATTGAAGTCATGGTCCGCGAGCAGCGTGACAGACTTGGTTTTGGTGTCGTAGCGGTCAAACTCCGGTTCACCAAGGAACACATTCGGGTCCATATATTCGCCGTTCGGCGCTGGCAACAAGGTGCCGTAGATCGGCAGGAACTGCGCGCCCGCCTGCCCGTCATAGTCCTGATAGTTGCCGAGGATGGTGATATTGGTATGCGCACCCGGCCGCCATGTGATGGAGGGCGCGAGCACAAGCGCATCATCATTCACATGGTCCACTTGCGTGCCGGCGTCGCGGTACACCGCAATCATGCGGTAGAGAAGCTTGCCGTCAGCGTCCAAGGGGCCAGTGAGGTCAGCGGCGATCTGTTTGCGGTCGAAGTTGCCGTATTCGGCCACCACTTCATGGGCGGCTTCCTCCTCCGGGCGTTTCGAGACCACATTCACAAGACCGCCGGGTGAACCCTGACCATAAAGCACCGACGATGGGCCTTTGAGGATTTCAACCTGCTCCAGCGTATAAACATGGCTGCGCGTGTTGTTATAATTGCCAAAAAGCGCCTGCAGGCTGTCGCGGTACTCGGGCACATCAAGGCCGCGCACCTTCACCCAGTCACCGCGCGTGGCGAAACCGTAGGTCTGGCCAAACACGCCGGGCGCATAGACATAAGCGTCAGCGAGCTCCAGCACACCCTTGTCCAGCAGTTGTTGCTGATCCTCGATAGAGACCGACCGTGCGGTCTCGAAAACCGGTGTGTCCATCTTGGTCGCCGAGTAGCGACTGAGCTGCCCCTCGACGATGATTTCTTCGATATCCTCGTCCTCGGACGCACTGTCCTGTGCGTGAGCGGCAGACGCGAGCGCGATGGTGGCAACACTGGAGGCAAAGGCGCGGGCGAGAAGGCGGGCACGCGCACGGCGGGAAGGTGCAAACATAAATAACCCCTGAGCAAAATGAGTTGGTTTTGATTTATGGCGCGGACGTTATTAATAATGACTCGCAAAGTCAATATTAATAAGACACCTTAAACCAACACCCCAGATCGCTCGGGCTGCTTCAGGATTTTTCAGGCTTGCCGCTCGGTCGTTGCTCCGCCCATGTCAGGATGGCGTCGAGCGCCGGGCAAAGTTCCTGGCCCCAGTCTGTCAGCTCATATTCCACCTTCGGCGGCACCTGCGGGTAGACCGTGCGCCGCACGATGCCGTCCACTTCCAACTGACGGAGCTGCTGGATCAACATTTTCTGGGAAATACCGTCGATCGCTTTCTCCAGTTCGGAGAATCGCAGCGTTTTGCCGCCAAAAAGCTGGAAAAGGATGGAAAGTTTCCACCGTCCTTCGAGGAACCGGAGCGCGGCACCGACACCATCGGCAGCGGTTTTTGGCGTATAGCTCCTATTCTTACTCATAGGTAAGTACCCTACTTTTTTGTCGGTTCTTGTCGCTTTTTACGGTTTATCCCATATTGGAGAGGCGCACAATCCAGAGCCCCGGCCGGGTCACCCTTCCGAGACAAGGAGCCCAAGATGAAAGATGTCCCCGCAATTCTCGACCGCTATGTCGCGGCCACCAACGCCCATGATATCGCAGGCCTGAGCAGCTGCTTCAGCCCCGATGCAGTGGTAAGGGACGAAGGCAAAACCTATCGCGGCCCGGCTGAAATCCGCGGCTGGAAAGAGGATGTTACCAAACGGTACAAGATCACCAACACACCGCTTGATTATAAATGGCAAGGCGAGACCCTTGCCGCCCGTATGCGTGTGGAGGGGAACTTCCCCGGCAGCCCCGCTGAACTCACCTATCTGCTGGAGTTCAAAGACGGGCTGATTTCCAGTTTCCGGGTGGCGTGACGGCTTTTTTCACAAAAAGTAGTTTTTGCGATTGATTATTAATATCATCCATGGCATATCATGGTCATCAGGTTGATTTCGGATGCCTCAACCTGCTGCGCCGGTCCTGACAGCGGCGCTCTTCTCTGGCGGGTGGTTCCATATTGGCCCGGAACCACCCGCCCCTATTTCCTACTTTCCTACCCTACCTACCCCTAGGGAAAAGGCCGCTGCACCTGTCGTGCAGCGGCCTTTTACTTGGGTGCCATAGTGTATGTGGGGCGGGCAGCTACATCCTGCGCGGATGAATAAGCACAAGGCCCGGCGCGTCATAGTTGGGGTACAGGGTCTCCAGCGCTTTTTCCGTGAACTCAGCCACGATAGGGCCGATGCGGGTGTCTGCCGCACTTTCAAGGTAAGCGTAGTTGCGGCCATTATAATTCGTTGACGCACTATACTCGGGTACGATCCCGGCCCACACGTCATGCTCTGCCACCACATTGCCGGCCGCATCGAGCACCCGCACCTTCCCGCCCATCTGGGTGGTGGTGGCGGAAACGACGGCGAGGGAGAAATCCTTCACCCGGATTTTATCAACCGTCACCTCAACGGTGCCAGCAAAGTCGGGGTCAGCTTCCTTGATGCCGCGTTCCATCATGCCTTTGATAAGGTCGGGCACGTTGTAATTCGAGAAATCTGGGAAGATGCGCTCGTTCGCCCATTCGGTACCCGAAAAGTAGGAACGGTTCAGCGTATCGCTGGCACGCACCTGGGTGCGGGAGCCCTCCTCACGGAAACGGCGGAAAACCTTTTCGCGGCTTTTGTCGATCCGGGTGATGGCGTCCATCTTGTCAGCGACATAGCCTTCGAACTTCACGTCAACATCGGCCTGTGCGGGGGCGGCAAGCACTACCGCCGCGAGTGAGGCCGCGGCCATCAGGGTACGCACGAGATACTGCTTTGGAGTTTTTCCAACCATCGTCTAGCCCTCCGTCGGTCCATAATTCATAATAAGTTGCAGCTTATATTAGTGCAAATGAACCTAAACTGAACGGCACAGCCCCAACAAAAAACACCCCGGAACAGCATTCCGGGGTGTGTGTTTGTAGAAAAGTGTCACGTTTAGTGGAAGCTTTTCACGATCTCTTCGACCATTTTCTTGGCATCCGCGAACAGCATCATGGTGTTGTCGCGGAAGAACAGCTCGTTCTCCACGCCCGCGTACCCACTACCCATGGAGCGTTTGATGAAGAGCACGGTTTTTGCCTTCTCAACATCAAGCACCGGCATGCCGAAGATCGGGCTTTGCGGGTCTGTTTTCGCGGACGGGTTGGTCACATCGTTTGCTCCGATCACGAAAGCCACGTCGGCTTGTGAGAATTCGCTGTTGATGTCTTCAAGCTCGAACACTTCGTCATAGGGTACATTGGCTTCTGCCAAGAGCACGTTCATGTGCCCCGGCATACGGCCAGCCACAGGGTGAATGGCGTATTTGACTTCCACACCCTCTTTCTTCAGCACGTCCGCCATTTCCTTGAGGGCATGCTGCGCCTGCGCCACCGCCATACCGTAACCGGGCACGATGATGACCTTCGACGAGTTTTTCATGATGAAAGCCGCATCCTCAGCAGAGCCTTGTTTGACCGGCCGTGTTTCCACATGGCCACCGGCCGCGGCCGCGCTGTCGCCACCAAAGCCACCAAGGATCACCGAGATGAAGCTCCGGTTCATGCCCTTACACATGATGTAAGAGAGGATGGCACCCGAAGAGCCCACAAGCGCACCGGTCACGATGAGCGCGGTGTTTGCCAGCGTGAAGCCGATGCCCGCTGCCGCCCAGCCGGAATAGCTGTTGAGCATGGAGACAACAACCGGCATGTCCGCCCCGCCGATGGGGATGATGAGCAGGAAGCCGATGATGAAGCTGAGCGCTGTCACGATCCAGAAGATGTGAATGCCCGCAACATTCGCGCTGTCATCGACCACAAACCAGCCGATGCCGCCAATGATGGCTGCGCCAAGGAGGATGTTGATGAGGTGCCGTGCGGGCAGCATGATCGGCGTGCCCGACATATTGCCGTTCAGTTTCGCAAACGCGATGAGCGAGCCTGAGAAGGTGATGGCGCCGATGGCGATACCAAGGCTCATCTCGATCTTCGATGCCGTATGGATATGGCCCATGGCATCCGCAATACCGAACGACGCCGGGTTGAGGAAAGCCGATGCCGCCACAAAAACAGCCGCGAGGCCCACAAGGCTGTGGAAGGCGGCCACAAGCTGCGGCATCTGGGTCATGGCAATCTTGCGCGCGGTGATGAAACCGATGGCCCCACCAATCACAATCGCGCCAATGATCCACTCGTAGGAAACAATCTCCGGGTTCATGATCGTGGTCAGGACCGCGATGGTCATGCCCAGCATACCGAAGATATTGCCCTTGCGGCTGGTCTCAGGTGAGGACAACCCCCGAAGCGACAGGATGAAAAGAACGGCGGCCACCAGATAGGCGATTGCCGTGAGGTCAACGTGCATTTGTGTCATGTGCGTTCCCCTCTATTTCTTTTTCTTGTACATGGCGAGCATGCGCGCCGTGACAGCAAAACCGCCAAAGATATTGACGGCGGCAAGGCCGATGGCGATGGCCCCCAGCACTTTCGAGATGCTCATGCCGTCAGGACCGGCGGCGATGAGTGCGCCGACGATGATCACGGACGAGATGGCGTTGGTTACGCTCATGAGCGGGGTGTGCAGCGCCGGCGTCACCGACCACACAACATAGTAGCCGATGAAGATAGCCAGCAGGAAAACGGAGAACTGCTGGATGAACGGATTGACGATGATCTGTTCCATTTTATTTCTCCCCCTTCAGGCGTTCATTCACGATCGCGCCATCTTTGGTGACGAGCGATTCTTTGATGATCTGGTCTTCAAAATCGAAGGCAAGTGCGCCTTCCTTGACGACCGGGGTGATGAAATGCACCAGATTGCGGGCAAAAAGCGCGCTGGCGTCAGCCGCAAGGCGCGACGGCACGTTCTTGTGGCCGACAATCTTGACGCCGTGAACCTCAACCACCTCACCGGGTTTCGAGAGCGCGCAGTTACCGCCCGCCTCGACCGCGAGGTCAACGATCACGCTGCCCGGCTTCATGGATTTGACCATGTCTTCGGTGATAAGCAGTGGCGCCGGGCGACCGGGGATCAGCGCCGTGGTGATGGCGATATCCTGCTTGGCGAGCGTTTCGGCAATCAGGGCTGCCTGCTTGGCTTTATAGTCGTCCGACATTTCCTTGGCGTAACCGCCCGAGGTTTCAGCCGCTTTGGTCTCTTCACTTTCGACCATCACGAACTTGCCGCCAAGGCTTTCAACCTGTTCCTTGGCTGCCGGGCGCACGTCGGTGGCCGAGACCACCGCACCAAGGCGCTTGGCTGTTGCAATCGCCTGAAGGCCCGCAACACCTGCGCCCATAACCATAACGCGTGCGGGTGCAATGGTGCCCGCGGCGGTCATCATCATCGGCAATGCACGGCCATATTCCGCGCAGGCATCAAGGACCGCCTTATACCCCGCGAGGTTCGACTGGGATGACAGCACATCCATCGACTGCGCGCGGGTAATGCGCGGCACAAATTCCATCGCGAAAGCCATGAGCCCTGCGTCGGCATAGGCCTGCATGCGGTCCTTCTCGCCAAACGGGTTCAATACAGCAAGCTGTGCCGCACCCTTTTTGGCGAGACCCGCGTCAGCGCCCTCAAGGCCCTGAACGGAGAAAATGACATCAGCGTCCGCAAGCAGTGTCTTGCGGTCGGCTTCAATTTTCGCACCGGCGTCCGCAAAAGCAGTGTCTGGCATCGACGCATTTGCGCCAGCCCCTGCTTCCACGCTGACCTCAAAGCCAAGCGCAATCAGTTTTTTGACAGTTTCCGGGGTAGCTGCGACACGCTTCTCTGCGTCCCGCCCTTCCCGAAGTACGGCTAGTTTCATGAGTAACCCTCCCTGAAACGTTAAAGGCAACAATAAAGGCTGCAGGCACCAACTCTGTGATGATTATGATTGGTATTGCCCCCGTGCGCCGCACGCCTGAGGGGAAAAGGTAGCGTAAATCGCGTTTCAAGCAACATTCTTTCTCTTAATTACTGTAATTGAAAATTTTATCATTTGATCTTTGTTAATATGTGTCCTGAAATGATACAGTCCGATTCGGGGACTATTGGGGGAGCGGGCCATGGCGCATGAGCGCGTGCTTATCGTTGAAGACGAGTTGACACAGATCACACTGCTGGACGGTGTGATCACGCGCGCGGGTTTCACCTCCGAGAAAGCCATGTCAGGCGCGGAGGCGGTCAAACGCCTTCTGGATCAGACCCTGCCCAAAGTGGATGTGGTGCTCCTTGACCTGATGATGCCCGGCATGAACGGCATTGAGGTGCTGGAATCCATCCGTCCCAAACACCCGAACCTGCCAGTGGTGATGCTGACCGCGCATTCGTCCATCAATACGGTGGTGGACGCCATGCGCGCAGGCGCCAATGATTTTATCGTCAAACCTGCGAGTGCGGAACGTATCCGCACAGCCATTGAAGCATCGCTCAAGACCAGTGCGCTGGTGGGCGAGATCCCCATGAGCGGGCAAATGCGCGGCACCACCGACACCGCAGGCTTTGAAAGCCTTGTGGGCACAAGCCCGGCGATGCAGAAGGCGGTGAAGCTGGCACGCAAGGCGGCCAGCGCCAACATCCCGGTGCTGATTGAGGGTGAAAGCGGCGTCGGCAAGGAAGTGTTCGCGCGCGCCATTCATGCCGCGAGCGACCGCAAGGACACACCTTTTGTGGCCGTCAACTGCGGTGCCATCCCCGAAAATCTGGTCGAGAGCATCCTGTTCGGACACGAGAAAGGTGCGTTCACCGGCGCGACCGAACGCCGTATCGGTAAATTCCAGGAAGCCAACGGCGGCACCCTGTTCCTTGACGAGGTGGGTGAACTGCCGCTTGATGTGCAGGTAAAACTCCTGCGCGCCATTCAGGAAAAAGAGATCGACCCCGTTGGCGGCAAACAAAGTATCCGCGTTGATATAAGGATCGTTTCGGCAACGAACCGAAACTTGGCGAACCTTGTGGCCGAAGGGGCTTTCCGTGAAGACCTCTATTACCGCCTGAATGTGTTCCCTATTCTGTTGCCGCCGCTCCGTGACCGGCGGGCGGACATCCCGGCGCTGACCGAACATTTCCTCACCCAGATTTCCAAGATGGAAGGTGTGCCGCGGCGCAAGATCACACCTGACGTTCAGTCGCTGCTCTCGAGCTACGACTGGCCAGGCAACATCCGCCAACTGCAGAACGCCTTGTTCCGCGCGGTGATCCTCTCGGACGGGGAGACCTTAAGCCAAAGCGACTTCCCGCACCTGATGGGCCAACCCTTGCCCATGCCGACGCAGGCAGTGGAGCCCGTGCATTTTGGCCGCGCGGCACCGCATGTCGAAATTATGCCACAAGGCGGGGCTATTCTTGTGCTTCATGGGGCTGACGGGCACATCAAACCGCTGGCGGAACTGGAGGCGGAGATCATTCGCCTCACCCTGCTCAAGTATGACGGCCGTATGGCCGAAGTTGCGCGCAGGCTTGGCATCGGCCGGTCGACCCTATACAGGAAAGTTGCGGAATACGGGCTCGGCGAGCCTTGATAAGGGGCACCTCATTTGATCGGCGTTTTTGATTCTGGCTCGGGCGGACTGACCATTCTTGAGGCACTGCACCGGCGCATGCCGGACCAGGATTTCCTCTATCTCGGCGACCACGCAAATGCGCCCTATGGCCACCGCTCCAACGAGAAAATCGTGGAGATGACGCGCGAGGCCATCAGCACGCTTTTTGACGCGGGCTGCACCCTTGTTGTGCTGGCCTGCAACACAGCCGCCGCCGTAGCCCTCAGGACCCTGCAGCAAAAATGGCTGCCCCACGCCTATCCGGGCCGCCGCATCCTTGGTGTGCTGGTGCCCATGGTGGAAGCCATCACCGGCGTGCCCTGGGCGCAGGAGCATCCGGCACGCACAAGCGCACGGCCCAAAACCATCCTCCTGTTTGCGACCCAAAAGACCGTGAAAAGCGGTGCCTATGTGGAAGAAGTAAAAAAACGCGCACCCACCATCCGCCTCGTACAGAAAGCCTGCCCCGGCCTTGTGGATGCCATCGAAGGTGGCACCGGCCCCAAACCGCTAGCCGGCCTGATTGAAGGCTATGTGGAAGAAGCGCTGCATGAAGCGGGCGGCCTGCCTGACGCGGCGCTTCTTGGCTGCACCCATTTCCCGCTGGTGCGCAGCTATTTTGAAGCCGCGATGCCGGAGAGCATTGAAATCCTGTCCCAGCCCGACGTGGTGGCTGCCTCGCTTGAGGATTACCTCAAGCGGCACAGCGAATTCCGCAAAAAAGGTTCGGGCCGTATCCGCCTGATGACGACGGGACGGCCCGAGGATGTCAATCTGGCGGACAGTTACCTGCCGCCGCACCTGTGCCACTTTGAGGGCGGCACAGTCTTGTAGGCTTTAGGCGCTCAGCGCCTGCTGGCGCACCTCATCAAGGAACACTGTGGTCACCTTGCGCATGCGTTCGGTCGAAAGCTGGATCGCGTTCGATGCCGTCGCCATATTGCCGGACGCGTCCCGTGTCTGGCGTGCACCTTCAGCCGCGCCGGCCACGTGGCGGCTCACGTCCTGCGTGCCTGTGGCGGCTTCCTGAACGTTGCGGGCGATCTCGTCAGTCGCGGCGCGCTGTTCCTCCACCGCGGACGCCACGCCTGAGGCCATCTCCGCAATGGTGGTGATACCACGGCGGATGGACTTCATCGCTTCACTCGCCCGCTCGCTTTGGGTTTGCACGGCGCCGATCTGTTCGCTGATCTGCTCCGTCGCCTTGCCGGTCTGGTTCGCGAGGCTTTTCACTTCGCTTGCCACCACGGCAAAGCCCTTGCCAGCTTCGCCCGCGCGCGCCGCCTCGATGGTTGCGTTGAGCGCAAGCAAGTTGGTCTGCTCCGCAATGTCGTTGATCAGCTTCACGATCTCACCAATCGCGCTGGAGGAATTGGTCAGCTCCAGCATGATTTTCTCGGACTGGCCAGCGGCTTCTGCCGTTTCCTGCGACTGGCGGGAGGACATATCCATCTGGCGTGCGATCTCGGACACCGACTGGCCAAGCTCCTCGGTCGCGGCGGCAACGGTCTGAACGTTGGTGCTTGATTCCTCAGCGGCAGCAGCGGCCGCGGAAGACTGGCTGCCGGTCTGGTCCGCTGTTTTAACGAGCATGTTCGAGATGCCCATGAGGTTATCCAGCTCACGCGAGACCTCGCCCATGGTTTCCTTGATGTTGTTGTCAAAGTCGGTAATCAGCTTGGTAATGATCGCGGCTTTGCGTTCGCG
Source organism: Kordiimonas gwangyangensis DSM 19435 = JCM 12864 (assembly GCF_000375545.1). Taxonomy (GTDB): domain Bacteria; phylum Pseudomonadota; class Alphaproteobacteria; order Sphingomonadales; family Kordiimonadaceae; genus Kordiimonas; species Kordiimonas gwangyangensis. The sequence goes on along the minus strand of NZ_AQXF01000004.1, from coordinate 179,545 downwards.
CGCTTCCATTTCCTCGCGCTGGCGTTTCATCTCGTTTTCCTGCGCGATGCGCTCGGCTTCCATACGTTCGCGCTCGGCACGTTCTTCGCGCAGGCGCGCTTCCTCGGCCTCGGCACGCAGGCGTTCCCGCTCAATCGCGTTTTCCTTGAAGGTATTCACGGCGCCCGCCATGTGGCCGATCTCATCCTTGAACTCCCTACACGGCACATCAACACTGCTGTCACCGTCCGCAAGCGTCAGCATCGTGCTGGTCATGCGGCGAATGGGCACCGCGATCTGCCGGATGAAAAACAGTCCGGCAAGCACCGCGATCACCAACATAAGGATGTTTGAGACAATTGTCGCACGGTCCACCGTCGTGATCGCTGAACCTGCAGCATCGCGGGCGGCGGCTGTCATTTCAGCTTCAATGGCGTCCACTTCCTCCTCGAGGGTCCGGATATCGTCAAAAATCTGGCCGGGGCGCCCGGTAGCTTCCAGCGCCCGCGCCTCATTGACGGTCAGATAGTGAGAGGTCAGCGCAATCTGTTTGCTCGCATAAACCCGTTGCCATTCCCGTGCTTTATCAATGATACGGGCAACCGAGGCATTCAACTTTTCATTGTCAGCCGTTTGTGCCGTCAATTCTTTTGCCATGCGGTCAAACTGCTCGGCTCCGGAATCATATTGCTTAAGCACGCTCCGGTCGCTGGCGACGAGAAGATAAAGCACGGCCTGTCGCTGCCGGTCGAGGCTGGAGATCATCTCACCATAGTTGGTGCGGAAATCCTGCACGCGAGAGGACCCCGCAAGCGCGCCCTGGAGCTGTGACATGCTTGTGATAGTGGCTGCGGAGGCCATGAGCATGATAGCGATGAGAATTCCAAAGGCTGCAATCACTTTTGCAGGGATGGAGAGCTTCCTGATCATATCCAACATCAGTTTGCTCCTTTCTTTATTGCCTTGCGGCGCGCCAGTTCAGTGAGATTCACTTCAACCGTCGCGGCACCAATCGACTGTCCCGATGTGTCCATCAGGGTCAGGTTGGCCTGCGCGCGCCATGTGCCTGTTGGGTCATGAAATTCGGGGTCATCAATGAAGACTGCCCCCGGCCCCACATCATATGTCTTCTGGAATTTGGCTTCATCGCCTTGCCAGAAATCCGAAGTGATGCTGCTTTGGCCCGCGTTCAGGCCCTTTGCGTCGATGACAAAAATCTCGGTAAAAAGCCCGGCGGATGCGGCTTGAACCTGCGTCAGGTAAGTGGACAGCGGGTTGTTGAGTGTGGAGGCGATCAGCGGCTGCTCCTTCGCTTCCCGCTCTGCGCGCCACTGGGTATCGAGGCGGTCGATATCGGCGCTGCCCAAGTCTGTATACCGCTCGTTCTGCGCTTCAAGCGTGAGCGAGACCACTGGCACCACCAGCCACTCCCGGATCTGGGCCAGAACCTGATCATCGATGATCGCGGAAGACGGAGTTTGCGCGGCTGCGGGCGAACCCAGCACCAGCAACCCCAGAATACATGCTATTTTATTCATGGTTTCGGACATTCCTTTCACCTTCCCGAGGAAAGACCGTCGAAGCAGGCTTATTTTTAAGATGCCTGGTTCGTCTGGCAGTGACGCCACTGCCTGTGTCCCAGGAGGACATGCGACCCCAAACTGATAGGCCGAGAATGCATCACTTGTCTTAAGGACACGTTAAATATATGCCGTTAATACTGGTGTGGAAGTTACGATAATATCCCCTGCTCAGGATCCCCGCCTCCGATGTCTCTCGCCAAGAAACCAACTGATACGGCACCTCAAAGCCAGCACCATTTCAGAACGGTGCAGGAAGCCCGCGCCCTTGCCCGGGACCTTGCGGCGATATGCCCGCGCCCTCATGCGGTCGAGACCGGCCTGTTCGAGCTGTTCATGAATGCGATTGAACACGGCAACCTTGAGATTGGCAGCACCGAGAAAGGTATTCTCCTGAGCCAGGATAGCCTGGAGGAAGAGATCAACGCGCGGCTCCTTGATCCCGCCTACCGCGACCGTCGGGTTGAGGTCACGACAACCATCGCCGAGGGATGCATTTCATTTCATATTCACGACGAAGGCCCCGGCTTCAATTGGCGCCTGTACCTGAAACATGAGGCAGAAAAGCTTGATCGCCCCTACGGGCGCGGCATTCTCATTGCCAGAAAACTTGCGTTTGACGAGTTGCGCTATTCCGAAGAAGGAAATTCTGTTGTTGCGTCCGTGAACATGGATAATTAATTGTTAATGCTAACGATTTCTTTAGAACTCCCGATCAATTATCGGGCCTCGCGGATAACGACTGTCATTCCGACAGCATAAACAATCTATAGTTGAATATAGAGCATTGGATTGGGATCTCTGATGAGCGACAGAGCTTTACCGGTGACTGGCGTTGAGGTTTATTTTGGCGACGATGAAATCATCGTCTCAAAGACAGACCTAAAGGGCTACATCACCTACGCAAATGATGTATTTTTGAATATCGCCGGCTACGCGGAGGATGAAGTCCTCGGCCAACCGCACAGCATGATCCGCCATCCGGACATGCCGCGTGCCGTGTTCAAGCTTTTGTGGGAACACCTCAAATCAGGCGAGGAAATTTTCGCCTATGTCATGAACCGTGCAAAGAACGGTGACCATTACTGGGTGCTGGCGCACGTGACACCGTCCCTTGATGCGGCCGGCACAATTGTGGGCTACCACTCCAACCGCCGGGTGCCAAAGCGCGACACCATCAACAATGTGATCATTCCCCTTTATAAGCAGTTGCGCGCGCTTGAGATGAGCGGCGACCGCAAGGCAGGCCTTGAAGCCTCAAGCGCGAAACTTGAAGCCATGCTCAAGGAAAAGGGTATGACCGCAAACCAGCTTTTCCTCTCCCTCGCCTGACGGCCAGACAATCGCAGGATCACAGGATATGACTGAAAACAGCACCTCCCTTGCTGCCTCGATCGACAAAGCCCTCAAGGTTTGTGAGGCCGTTGCCGAAGGGGATTTTGAAGCCCGCATTCTGAATCTTCAGAACGACGGGGAACTGACCCCGCTTTTCAATGCCATCAACCGCATCATCGACCGCAATGACGCCTTCATTCGTGAGTCCGCTGCGGCAATGAAAGCCACACAGGAAAACCGTTTCTACCGGAAAATTCTCGAGACCGGCATGCCCGGCGTATTCCGGGTCGCGGCGCAGCGCATCAACGCATCGATTGATATTATCGAGCAGTTCCACCACCAGTCCCACGCGCTTGCTGAGCGCGTAGACCGCCACGTGCGCGAAGTGGCGAGCTGCCAGGAAGAAATCGCCGAAGCCGCGAACGAGACCATCCGCAAGACGGACGCCAATTCAAGCAACACCATTGAAGTCTCGAAAGCAGCGCGCCGCACGCTTGAGAACACAAACGGCGTTGCAGCAGCCACGGAACAGATGCGCGCCTCCTCGCAGGAGATCGCACGCCAGATTACCCTTTCTGCCGACTGCGCTGCCAAAACACTGTCTGAAACCGAATTTGCGAGCGGCAAGATTGAGGGGCTTGAGGAAGCCACCAACGAAATTACCTCGGTTGTGGACCTCATCACCAAAATCTCCAAACAGACCAACCTCCTCGCGCTGAATGCCACCATCGAGGCTGCCCGCGCGGGTGAGGCCGGTAAGGGTTTTGCCGTTGTGGCGAGCGAAGTGAAAAATCTGGCGAACCAGACAGCCGCTGCGACGGAGAATATCGTCAATCAAGTGAACCACATTCAGGCCACCACGACCGAGAGCGTGCAGGCCATCAGCTCAATCAAGAAGATCACGCGCGAGCTGAGCGAGATCAGCGCTGGCATTTCCGCCGCGGTTGAAGAACAGGACGCCGCCACCGCTGAGATCAGCGATCAGGTACACCGTCTGAGGCAGGATATCGAAGTGGTAACGGGCAGCGTGACCACACTCGTGCAGTCGTCCGCTGCGTCCTATTCCGCGTCCATTCAGGTCATCTGGTCAGCTGAGGATATCGACAAGCCGCTGCATCAGCTGACCGATGCCACGTCCGAATTTCTCAATATCTTGAACGCTTGATCAAGGGAAAAGCCATGCAATATTCAGTCTCGAAAAACGGTACGACAGTGACTGCCAACATTACGGGCGAACTCGCGTTTTCGGTGCAGCAGGATTTCCGCGCCATGCTTCAGGAGATGACGACCGCAGGTGGCAGCAAATGGATTCTCGACCTCAAGGCGCTGACATTCATCGACTCTGCCGGGCTTGGCCTCTTGCTCCGCGCCAAGGCAGGTGCTGAGAAAAGCGGCGCGGTCGCGGCACTGCGTCCGCCCGCCGGTGGGCAGGTTGCCGACATTCTGGAAATCGCGCATTTCAGTCAAATGTTTGAATTCGTTTGACCCTGCGACTGCGAGAGCGCTCTAGCCGCGCTCTCGCTCCTCCGGGTTTTCGCGCGGACCACCCCGCTGATCATCCGGGCTTTTGTCCTTCTCCGCGAAATAGTCGCAGCGTCCAAGCGCATTGCGCCTAAGGTAACGCACCCCTACTGGGTGTACTGCGCGGTTGTGACGACACCTTATACAGCTGGGCCCGTCACCACATTTCATATAGTCCTTCATCGACCGGTTCCCTTCTCTGCCCATCCATGAAGCCAGAGGGCGCACAAACCGTCTTTGACTTTGCTCAAGCGGCGAAACACCGTTGAAATTATGATCTCGTCCACAAAAAATATGATCGCGCACCTAAGCGTTTCCGAGGGTTTGCCTTCGGTCGCGCGCCATGCAATCAGAGCTGTGTCCGGCGGCGCTGAGGCGGGAATCTTAACTGCTGCCGGGCACGGAAACGCCGGGTTCACCCCATCTAGGCGGGGTAGCGATACCCTGCTTCCTCAAAGATAGAGCCCGGCGTTTCACTCCCCTAAGTTCCCAAACAAAAAGCCCCCCGGTTTACCGGGAGGCTTTTCTGCTTCTACTGCTCGCAAAACTTCGCCCGTGGGGGTCATGGATTTCAGCGCAACACTCAGCCGCCAAGCAGGTCGCGCACCGATACCTTGAGGCTCTGGCGGCAGGCGAAATAGCCAACCACACACACACTTGCCACCATCAGCACCACTGTGCCCGCTACCCACATGAGGTCCGGCCTATAGGTCATGCCGAACTGCGCCTCATAGATCATCAGCCCCGCGGCCCAGGTGCCACCCACGGCACCAACTGCGGCAATCAGGGCTGTGACGGCCCAGTCATGGAAGTTCAGCCACAGGCAATCCCTGTCTTTCAGCCCCATGCTCATCAATAGGCCATTTTTCTGGCGGTCGTCGGCGCGGAAACCGCTGACACTGGCCGCCAGCACAAAAAGCGCCAGCAGGAGGATCATACCCGCATACCCGCTGGTGACCTGCGTGACGATGGCGAGGATCTGGTCGAAGCGTTCAGTCAGCTCCCTGAGCGGCGCGAGCGCGAGGGTGGGGTTCTGCTGCCACAGGGCCGCCAGCTTGTCCCATGCGGCATCCGGCAGTTCCATGCTGCCCATATAGCGGGTCGGCGCATCAATATGGGCGCGGGCTGTTGCCGGCATCTGGAACCAGAAAGTGATCGAGCCCCTGCCCGCGCGGAACACATGGCTTGCCACCAGCGTGAAGTCATACTGCCTGTCACCAATCTGATAGGTCAGTGTGTCGCCGTAGCTGAAATTCATGTCTGTCATGACTTCCTGCTCAAGCGAAATCTGCTGCCATGCCGTATCATCTGCTTGCCAGAAGGTGCCGCCCGCAAGGCGGTTGTTTTGCGGCATCTCATCCGTCCAGGTAAGGCGCACGGGTTCCTGAAGCGTTGTCATGCTGTCACTGGGCTTTTGCATATAGTCCTGCAAGCGCACGCCATTCACGGTGAGGAGCTTGGCATAAACAAAGGGACGGAGCGTCAGCACCTTCGCGCCATTCTCATCCGCCCAGGTCACGAGCGCTGCAACATGGCTTTCCTGTGCTTCGGAAATCATCAGGTTGCCGTCATGGGTGCGGCTGTAGCCCTCCATCATGGCGCCAAGGTCGCGCATCAGCATCAGCGTGAACAGAAGCAGAAGCCCGCTAAGCCCGAGCCCCATCACCTGCGCTGACTTGGCAAACAGCCGCTGGCGCATGATGAAGAAGGCAAACGGCAACAGGCCCGCGCGGCGACGCCCCCAAAGGTCACCCAGCCGGACAGTGGCCCATGTGAGCACGATCATCAGCACCAGCGCCACGCCCATGGCCGCCAGCGTCATGCCGGTCAAAAGCCAGTTGTCCGAATAGGCCGCGGCCAGAAGCGATACGGCGAGCAGGCCAGCAGCAAGGCGCGCCCAGACATAGTGCCCTTCGCCCGTGTGCCGGATGAGCGACAACAGCGACGACCGCGCAAGCTTGAGAATACTGGGTAACTGGAGCGCCATCAGAAGCATGAGCAACAGCCCGGTGGTTTTCAGTATGGCCAGCGCGTCCCAATTGGCTCGCGCGCCCGGAAATACCGCCTGGAGTTTCGCGACAATGGCACCATGGGCAAGAGCGGCGAGCGCGGTTGCTACCGCTGCCGCCATCAGGAACGAGATGAGCCAGCCGCCCATCGCCATGGCAATGCCGGTGCCCAGCGGAGTGCCAAAACTACTATAGACCGCGAGGCGGTAGCGCATTTTCGCCAGCCAGCGGCGGTTGGTCATATCAAGCGCAACAGCACCTAGGAAAAAGAGGATTACGCTCGCGAGCCCAAGGAAGTTTTCCGTGCGCTGCCAGAAGGAGGCAAGCGGATGCCGCCCACCCTGTTTCTTGACGATGCTGGCCGCGGGCAGGGTCTCACCAACCCACTCCTCAACGTTCGCAAGTGCAGTCGGCGTGCCGGAGATCAGATAGCGCGTGCGGTCCTTACCCCGTGTGGCCATCTCAGCCCGCAAGCTGCCGCTGTGCACCATGGCCCGCAGGTCCACATTGTGGCCTTCCATCAGCCGGTCCGGTTCATGGAGCAGGATTGCCGAGACCTTAAGGGGCGTGTCAGCAATCGTGAGCGTATCACCAACACGCGCCTGCAACTTGGTGGCCAAGCGTGCCCCCAACCAGATCTCGCCCCCTTTGGGCCCCCTATCTGCGCTGCGCTCAAGTGCTCCGGGACTGTCGGCAATCTTGAGTGTGCCCTCAAGCGGATAGTGATCATCAACCGACTTGAGCTGCACCCGTGCCCATGCGTCACCGTGTGTCAGGGTAATGCCCGAGAGACCGGTTACAGACACACCGTCTGCCATGGCGCGCAGGGTTGCCTCCTGTGTGTCAGCAAGGGGTGCATGGGTTTCCACCACAAGGTCAGCCCCCAGCATCTGGTCAAGGTTGGTGGCGAGGAATTTCTGGATCGACGCGCTGGTGAGTGTCAGGGTGATCAGGAACATCAGAAGCGCAGCCTGGGTTGTGAGGCTGATGCGGCCATCGCCGTCTTTCAGGTCGTTCAGGCTGTTCTCAAGGGTTAGTTGAATCTTGCTCATGCCGCCATCTCCAGCTTGCCAGCTTCGAGATGAAGGCGCTCGTCGGCCTGTGCCGCCAGGCGGCTGCTGTGGGTGACAATCACAAGGCCGCAGCCGGTCTCGCGCGCGCAGTCAAACATCAGCGAGGTGACGCCTTCTGACGTGCGGACATCAAGGTTGCCGGTAGGCTCATCCGCAAAGATGAAATCCGGCCTCGAGATGAAGGCACGGGCCAGTGCAATGCGCTGCTGTTCACCGCCGCTCAGTTGGTGCGGGCGGTGACGGGCACGGTCCTTGAGGCCAACTTTATCAAGCCATGCTGCCGCCTGATCAAAAGCATCCCGCCGCCCCTTGAGGCGGAGGGGCAGCGCAAGGTTGCCGATGGCATCCAGTTCCGGCATCAGGTGAAACTGCTGGAAAATGAAACCGCTGTGCGCCCTGAGCGTACGGGCATCAACTTCCTCGCCCCGCACGAAGAAACGCACCATGCCGCCCGTTGGTGCCTCAAGCCCTGCCGCGATGGACAAAAGGCTGGACTTGCCCGCGCCCGAAGGACCGACAATAGCCAGCGACTGGCCCTTGCCTATGCTCAGGCTCAGATTGTCAAATAGGCGGATGCATTCCTTGTCGGTGTCAAATTCGTGGCGGATATTTTCAAGCTCAATGGCGGTTTTCATGGCCCTCTCCTGTCGTTTTGCGCATCATGCCTGCGCGTTTGTCAAATGAAGGTGAAATGAGACGAGCGCCCCGCTTGACACCCGTTTGACATTGCGTATGCGATGCTTTCTGATCGCACAGGAAAGGGGCCCCATGCGCATTCTGATCGTGGAAGACAATCTGGATATACAGGCCAACATCGCCGACTATCTGGAAGACAGTTACAGCCTTGATTTTGCCTATAGCGGCGATCAGGGCCTCGCGCTCGCGCTTGAGAACGAATATGACGTCATCGTGCTTGACCTGATGCTGCCGGGCCGGAACGGCCTTGAGGTCTGCAGCGCCTACCGCCGCGCGGCGGGCTTGCAGGCCCCCGTCATCATGCTGACCGCGCGTGACACCATCGACGACAAGGAAGCCGGTTTTGACGCGGGCGCGGATGACTATCTGGTAAAACCCTTTTCCCTGCGTGAGCTTAAAATGCGGATCGAGGCACTGGCCCGGCGCCCCAAGGCGCGGCAGAACACGGTGCAGACTTTTGCGGGCCTCAGCTTCGATGCCGCAACGCTGACCGTAACCGGACCGGAGAATGCCGTGGTGCTGCATGAAAAGGAGGCCAGCATCCTCACGCTGCTGCTGGACGCCGCACCTGAGGTGGTGAGTTCCGCCACCATCAGCTATGCGCTGTGGCGTGACGAGCCGCCGGAATCCGGCGCCCTTCGCACCCATATCTATAACCTTCGCAAGGCGCTCACATCCCTTGGCGCCGGGGAGGTCCTGAAAACCCGCCGCGGCAAAGGCTACGCGCTGGAGATAATGCCATGACCCGTCCCGCGCGCCGTGTGCGCAGCATGATCATGCGCCTTTTTATCGGGGCTATGGTCACCAGTTTCAGCATTTTCACGGCGATGGTTGTGATTTTCGGCTTCTCGCTCGAGGACGATATTTTCGAGCTACAGGTGCGTGAAGCGGCAGACGCCTTTGTAGCCGAAAACCCTGCCACTGGCGCTACCAGCGGTACGCTGAAAGCGCTGGATATGACCTATTATATCGGCACCGACGCCATGCCGGACTGGTTGCGCACGGAAGTGGAGCGAGGCGAGCGCTACGGCGTGTTTGAAGTTTTCGGCGAGGAACATGGCCATTTTCATGCGGTTGTTCGCACGCTCGCGGACGGTCGCAAGCTTTATGTTTTTTTCAACGCCCGGCGTTTCATCCAGTCCACACCCCAGATCAAGGGGTTCCTGATGGTAATCGGCGGTATGGCGATACTCGGCATTTTGATCTCGCTTTTCTTTCTGGCGCGCATGAGCCGCAAAGTATCGGCACCGCTTGAGCATATGGCGGATATCCTCAGTGACGGGGACAGTGTGGCAGGCCGCTTGAGTATCCCCGAGAGTGCACCGCGTGAGCTTAAGCTGCTGGCCCGCGCACTTGAGGACAGGGAAACCCGTATCAGCGAGTTGATCGCACGGGAGAGCCAGTTCAACCGAGATGTGAGCCACGAACTACGCACCCCCCTTGCCGTGGCCTACGGCGCTGCAGAAGTCCTTGAGGAGAAAGCCAGTGGTGAAAACCGGGCGCTGCAACGCCTGAAAGCCGCAGTCAAGGACATGCAGCAATTGACGGAGGGTATCCTGTGGCTCGGCCGCGACGCGAGCCGCGTGCAGGCGTGTGACCTCACAGCTGTTTGTGCCAGCAGCATCCATGCCTACGGCCAACTGGTGGGCGACAGGCCGGTGACTGTACGCCTTGATTGCAAAGGCGTGGTGATGCCGGTACCGGAAGCCGTAGCGCATGTCATCGTGGGCAATATCCTCAGGAACGCACTGTCTTATACCGATGAGGGCGAGATTGCCGTGCTGGGGGCCGACGGCAGGCTGGAGATCAGCGACACCGGCGTCGGCTTTGGCAAGGCAGACCCGGGGCGTGAAGGCTTTGGTGTCGGGCTCGCCCTTGTCTCCCGCCTGTGCGGCCATTTTGGCATCAGCTTTGATGTTGCGCCGCGCGAGGGCGGCGGCACCAGCGCGACACTCACATGGTCCTGATGGTTTGACGATGGTTTGACATTGACGTTGCTAGAAGCTCCTCAGCAAAGGAGACTTCTCATGAAACTAACAATGATAAAAACCTTCGCCCTTTTCCTGGCGATCACGACAGCAACAACAGCCGGGCTTGCCACCACATTTGTGCAGCAGTTCGGCTATGACGCGCCGGACGGCAACCGCATTACCGGCTTTATTTACCAGTCCGCAGAAACGCCCAAGGATGCGCCGCTCGCGGTGCTGATGCATGGTCTGATGGGCTCGAGCCTCTATTGGCTGGCGGACGACAACGGCATGCATGGGGACGACATCACGGCGGAACTGATCGAGCGCGGTTACCGGGTGCTTGCACTCGATGCCCGGTTCCATGGGGCCCGCATCGTCGATGTGAAGCCGATCGAGCACGTGAAGAATGCCCGCAAGGGGGATAGCGCTGGCTATGAGGCCATGATCCTGCAAACAGTGGCGGATTACCGCTTCATACTCGACAGGACGTTCAAAAACTATCCGGATACCTCTCGCGTGTTGGTGGTGGGCTATAGCATGGGCGCGCAGATGGCAACACTTCTGGCCGCCGAAGATGCCCGCGTGACCCACCTGGTGACCATGGTGCCGCCAGCGGTGCACAACGTGCCTGCGGTTTCACCCATCAGCCATGCCCCCAAGGTGACGGTGCCATGGCTTCTGTTGATGGCAAACAAGGATGAATATTCCACCAAATCGCAAAATGCCGACCTCGTAGCCGCCGCGGGTCGCAAGCCCGATGTCCACTATTTCGATAGCAAACATGTGCTGCCCGATACCTATGTGGGCACTGTTGAAAGCTGGCTGGACCAGATCACCCAGTAGGCTGGGAAGATACGACGCTGCTGAGACCAGAACACTGCGCCGGAAACAGATCGCTTGTGGGGCCTTATTCGGCCCCACAAGCTTGACCCCGCAAGGACACCAGAGCCTCACCGGCCGAGAATATTTTGCTCTCGCAAAGTTTCTCTTCTGGCCGGTCACCTACACAGCGCTGTCCTGATGATCACCCTTTCAAAACAGCCTCGAGGATATCGAGCCCTTCGTGGAGGATTTCGTCTGACGCAGTGAGCGCTGGCAGGAAGCGGATGACGTTACCGCGAATACCGCAGGAGAGCAGGATAAGCCCCGCTTCTGCGGCTTTTTTGACAATCTCGGTGGTACGCGCAGGGTCCGGTTCGTCTGCGTTACCGTCCTTGACAATCTCGATCGCAATCATCGCACCAAGGGCGCGGATATCGCCAATTTCGCTGGCGCCTGCAGCCTTCATCGCCTCAAGCCGCTGTGCGAAGAGTGTGCCGATCGTGTGCGCACGCGTGCAGAGGTCATCTTCCTCGATGATATCCAGCACCGTGAGGCCTGCGGTGCAGCCGAGCGGGGAGCCACCATAGGTGCCGCCAAGCCCACCCGGTGCAGCCGCATCCATCACGTCAGCCTTGCCGATCACGCCCGAGATGGGGAAACCACCCGCCATGGCTTTGGCGATGGTCATGAGGTCAGGCTCCACACCCGAATGCTCGGTCGCGAACAGGCGGCCCGTACGGGCGAAGCCGGACTGGATTTCATCACAGATCAAGAGGATGCCGTGCTGGTCACAGAGCTCACGCAGCGCTTTCATGAAAGCAGGCGAGGCGGCATAAAAACCACCCTCGCCCTGCACGGGTTCAAGAATGATGGCGGCAACGTCTGTGGGTGCGATGTCAGCCTTAAAGAGGTCAGCGATGCCTTCAAGCGCCATCTCTTCTGTCACACCGTGGTACGGCACCGGATAGGGCACATGGTAGATGCCTTGTGGGAACGGGCCAAAGCCAGCCTTATAGGGCGCGACTTTACCCGTAAGCGCCATGCCCATCATGGTGCGGCCATGGAAGCCGCCCTTGAAGGCGATGATGCCGTAGCGCCCCGTGGCCGCCCGCGCGATCTTGACCGCATTCTCAACCGCCTCGGCCCCCGTGGTGAGGAAAATGGTTTTCTTCGGCGTATCACCGGGGGCGAGTGCGTTCAGCCGCTCCGCCAGCGTGATATAGCTTTCATACGGTGTGACCTGGAAACAGGTGTGGGAGAAAGCATCGATCTGCGCTTTCACTGCCGCCACAATACGCGGGTCACCATGGCCGGTGTTCGTCACCGCAATACCGGTCGCGAAGTCGATATAGCGCTTGCCCTCAACGTCCCAGATTTCCGCATTCTCGGCATGCGCGGAGAAGCGCTGGTGCATGCTGCCCACACCGCGCGGCACGGCCTGCTCCCGCCGCGCCCAAAGCTCGGCGTTCGTGGGGGTCACGGCAACTGGTTTTTTCGCTTCATTCAGCATTGGGGAGGCCCTCCTGTGAGCCACGTTTTGATTTCTGATTGTCATGCCGCCGCGCCGGGGTGGGTTTTCCAAGCCCCAAAAGCGGCGCGCGCATGGCCTTTATCATACCATATCCATACGGCGCCGCCATGGGGAACGGGAGCCGAGGTGCAACTAAAATCACTTTAAGACGCCAGTGTCCGGTAGGCCTGATACTGACTGAGGAAAACCTGCCCGCTCAGGGCTTCAAGGAAGTGCGAACGCTTCAGCCTGTCCATCACCGGCCCCTTCACTTCGCTGAGGTGAAACTTCACCCCGGCTGAGGCAAGACGGTGATTGATGGCCTCAAGACTTTCAAGCGCGCTGGCGTCAATCTCATTCACCGCCGGGCACATGAGCACCACATGTTTGAGCTTCGCATTGGCGGCCAGAAGGCTATAGACCTTGTCCTCAAGGAAGCGGGCATTGGCGAAATAGAGGCTTTCATCAATGCGCAGGGTCACGATGGTCTCGCAGGTTTCAACCTCATGCCTGAGGATATTGCGGAAATGCTCCGTCCCCGGCACGAGGCCAACAACGGCACAGTGCGGGCGACTGCTTTTATAGAGATGCAGCAACACGGACAGGATGACCCCCGACGCCACGCCGACCTCAACACTCACACCAAGGGTGAGCGCCACTGTGGCCGCCATCGCAAGAAAGTCCTGCTTCGAGTAGACCCAGATTTCCCGCATCATGCGAAAATCAACGAGCGCGAGCACAGCCACGATGATGGTAGCCGCCAGCGTTGCCTTGGGCAGGTAATGAATGAGCGGCGTGAGAAAGAGCGTCGCCACCGCCATGCCAACCGCTGTGAACACACCCGCCGCTGGCGTTTGCGCCCCAGCATCAAAATTGACCACAGAACGTGCAAAGCCGCCGGTGACCACATACCCGCCCGACAGGCCCGAGCCCAAGTTGGCCGCGCCTAGCGCAATCAGCTCCTGATTGGGGTCAATGCGCTGACGGCGTTTGGCGGCAAGGGTTTGGGCGACCGAGACCGATTCCACAAAACCGATGACACTGATGAGGAAGGCGGGCAGCAGCAAGGTTTTCACAAGCTCAAGGCCAGGCAGGTTGAAAGTGAATGCCGGCAGACCCGCAGGCACCGCGCCAACAATCGCGACACCCTCGCGGTCAAGCTGCCACAGACTGGTGACCAAGATGGTCACGATGACGGTCAACACCGGCCCTGCCTTGACGATGAAACCCGCCATCCCTTTGGGCACACCGAGGGATGCCAGCAGCTTGCCGAGGCGCAGCCGCACAAACCACAGGAAGGCAAGGCATGATGCGCCGATAAGAAGCGTATAGCCATTGGCGTCCTGCAGGTTTGCACCAAGCGAGGAGACAACCTCCGGCAAGGTATGGCCGGACGCCTTCACGCCCAGCACATGTTTCAGCTGGCTAACCGCAATCAGGATACCGGACGCAGAAATAAAACCGGATATGACCGGATGGCTGAGGAAATTGGCAAGGAAACCGAGCCTGAAAAACCCCATCAGCAACAGCCATGCAGCAGAAAGGAGCGCGAGCAGAATTGAGGCTTCCACATAGCCGGTTGTGCCCTGCTTCACCACAGCCCCCACCGCCGCCGCGGACATGAGCGACGCCACGGCCACCGGCCCTACAGCCAGCGTACGACTGGTGCCAAAGACGGCATACAGCACAAGCGGCATCATGCTGGCGTATAGCCCCACCTCGGGCGGCAGGCCTGCCAGCATGGCGTAGGCAAGCGACTGCGGGATCAGCATGATGGTGACAATCACCGCCGCCGTCACGTCGCTTACGAGGGTTTCGCGGGTGTAGCCCCTGCCCCATTCAAGGCAGGGGAGAAAGCGGGAAAGCTGCGCTGCAAGCCCCATGACAGTTATTCCGCTTGGCCTAGCTGGCTTTGGTTTCAGAAAAATCACACGCTTCCTGCGCTTCATGCAGCACAGGCTTGTGGGAAATGATTTCAGGCTTGGCGAGCCACTCATGCCCTTTGAGCATGAGGTCGAAATAAAGTGCGGGCATGAGCTTCTCTTTCAAAAACCATGCAAGGGCAGAGGGTTTGGTGCCGTTCACAAGCCATTTGGGGAAAGTTGGCTGCAGCACGCCCCCATAGCCGAACTCGGCCAGCACCACCTTGCCGCGCTCAACCGTCAGCGGGCAGGAACCATAGCCCGCATAAATCGCCGCCGACTGTTTGCCTTCAAGTACCGAGAGCACATTGGTCGCCACCACCGGCGCCTGCTTGCGCACAGCGGCCGCGGTTTTGGCGTTGGGCGCGCTGGTGCCGTCACCGATGCCAAACACATTGCCGTATCTGGTGTGCTGCAGGGTTTCCGCATTCACATCAACCCAGCCAGCCTCATTCGCAAGCGGCGAGGTGTGGATAAAATCGAGCGGCCCTTGCGGCGGGCACACGTGGATCATGTCGAACGGGCGTTCCACCTTCTCGGTGTTGCCGTTCGCGTCCGTCACATCAAAGGTTGCGACCTTGCGCTCACCGTCCACCGCGATGAGATTCTCAAGCATATTGAGCTTGGCGCCGTATTTTTCCACATAACCCATCAATGCGGGCACATAGTCGGCAACACCAAAAAGCGCGCCGCCTGCGGTATGGAAGGCGACATCAATGCCATCAAGCTGGCCAGTGCGGGCCCAGTGGTCGCACGCCAGATACATGGCCTTTTGCGGTGCGCCCGCACATTTGATCGGCATGGGCGGCTGGGTGAAAAGCGCCTTCCCACCCTTGAGGGATTTCACCAGGTCCCAAGTATAGGGGGCCATATCGAACATATAGTTGGAGGTGACACCGTTTTTGCCCAAGGTGTCCTTGAGGCCCGCCACCTTGTCCCACAGAAGCTTGAGGCCCGGCGCCACCACTAGCGCGCGGTAGCGAACCTCATCCCCGCTTTCGAGGATGACACTGTTGCGCTCGGGCGCGAAACCGGCGGCAGCGGCGCGAAGCCATTTCACACCCTTCGGCATGACCTTGGCCATGGCGCGTTTGGTCTGGTCGCGGGAGAATACGCCGCCGCCCACCAGCGTCCAGCCGGGCTGATAATAGTGCGTTTCGCGGGGCTCAATCACCGCGATGTCAAGGCCGGGGCGGCGCTTCAGGAGGCTCGCCGCCGCCGCAAGGCCACCCGCACCACCGCCCACAATAACCACATCATAGGTATGCGCGGCAGCCTGTGGTGCTGACGGTTTCTCATGCGCCTGGGCGGCACTCACGCGGCGGGCATCAAGGTCTGCGGCTTTGCCGGCAAGGTCATAGCCCGCGTCTGCCGCTGTGGCGATGATCGCCTCATTTGAGAGCGTGGGCGCCTGTGTGATCGCCCACAGGGTTATGGCGCGCGTACCCGTGCGGCAGAAGGAAAGCACAGGCCCCAGCATGGTGGAGCGCGCCTGTCTGAAAGCCTCAATATCCGCGTCGGTCATCTTGCCGGAGACAACGGGAATATGCACATAGGCAAGGCCACTTGCGGCCGCCGCCGCTTCCATTTCGGCCGAGGTGGGCTGACCGTCTTCCTCACCGTCAGGCCGTACGTTGATCAGCCCCTTGAAACCAAGGCCCTGAAGTGCAGCGATATCCTGCACCGATACTTGCGGCGAGACCGACAGCGCCGGAGTGACTTTCCTGATATCCATCATGAATTCCTTTCTCTTCGCGACGGGCGGCGCGTCAGATCGCGTCGAGCGGGATTTTGAGGTAGCGCATGCCGTTATCCTCAGCGGGCGGCATCTGGCCCGCGCGCATGTTCACCTGCACGGACGGCAGGATCAGGCGCGGCATGTCGAGCGTGGCATCCCGTTTGGTGCGCATCTCAACAAACTCTTCGGCGGTTGTGCCTTCATGCACATGAATATTCTTGCGGCGCTCCTCGCCCACGGTGGTCTCCCACTCATAGGTGTCGCGGCCGGGCGCCTTGTAGTCGTGGCACATGAAAAGACGGGTCTCATCCGGCAGGGCAAAAATCTTCTGTACGGACTGATAGAGTGTATTGGCGTCACCACCGGGGAAGTCGCAGCGTGCTGTGCCATAGTCAGGCATGAACAGCGTGTCGCCCACAAAGCCTGCGTCGCCGATGACATAGGTCATGCAGGCCGGGGTATGGCCGGGGGTATGGATCGCCTTGGCCTGAATGGTGCCGATGGCAAACTCATCCCCATCCTCGAACAGCACATCAAACTGGCTGCCGTCGCGGGCGAACTCGTGCCCTGCGTTAAAAAGCTTGCCGAACACATTTTGCACGGTGGTGATGTGGCTACCGATCGCAAGTTTGCCGCCCAGTTGCTGCTGCAGGTAGGGCGCGGCGGACAGGTGGTCGGCGTGCACGTGGGTTTCAAGGATCCACTCAACGCTCAGACCTTCCGCGCGCACAAACGCGATGATCGCATCCGCGCCAACCTTGCTGGTACGGCCCGAGTTCGGCGCATATTCAAGCACGGAATCGATGATCGCACACTGCTTGGTCGCGGGGTCGGTCACCACATAGCTGAAGGTGTTGGTTGGTTCATCGAAGAACTTTGTAACAGTCGGTTTCATCTCTTTCTCCAGTCCCGGTAGGGCGGCACTTATGGCCGCTTTTTTGTGTTTTAGTCTTTGCGGTAAGGGTCAGGCCTCAGGCGCACACGGGCGGCGCGCTGGCCGTCAATGGTCGGGTAGCCGGGCGTGCTTGGGGCCATGGCGGGACGCGGCGGCAAGCCCGAGGCGGCCATCCCGCCAAACGCGAGGCAAAGCACTTCCATCAGCTGCTTGAGCCGGCCATCCTTGAGGCTATAAAAAATCGCCTTTGATTCACGTCGCGTTTCAACAAGGTCTTCGTCGCGCAGCCGCGCCAATTCGCGCGAGAGCACCGGCTGCCGCACGCCGCTGCCTGCCTCAATGTCGCTGACCGACAGTTCGCCTTTCATCAGCTCGCAAGCGATCAGCAACCGGTTGGGGTGCGACAGTGTCTTCATCAGCCCCGCAACTTCGGTCGCTTTTGCGCGTACGATATCGGTGTTGCCATCAGCCACGGTCAGCCTCCGCAAAATACCAGTCTTGTGACGCCCCGCCATTTGCACCAAGGCGCGCACGCACTTCATCCATGGTGGTTGGTGGTGCCTTCAGAAGCGTGCCTTCAGGGCGCCAGCCTTCGGGCGCAGCCACATCACCCACCTCGGTAGCGCGCAGGGCGGTCAGCACCCGCAGAAGTTCATCCACCGATCGGCCAACAGTGGCGGGGTAATGCACCTGCGCGCGCACGATGCCCTCGGGGTCGATGAAAAAGACGGACCGCACCGTTGCCGTGCTGACCGAGGTTTCGTCAATCATGCCGTAAGCTTCCGCGATCGAGAGCGAGAGATCCTCGATAATCGGGAAGCTGATGGTGACACCAAAACGTTCCTCGATATTCTGTACCCAGGCGAGGTGGGAATAGATACTATCCGCCGACAGGCCGAGAAGCTCACAGCCAAGCGCGCGGAATTTATCCGCCGCCTTTTCAAGCGCGATGAATTCGGTAGTGCATACGGGGGTGAAGTCAGCAGGGTGCGAAAAGAGGACCAGCCATTTACCCCGGTAGTCGGTAAGGCTGCGCACCCCCATGGTGGTACGCGCCACAAACACAGGCGCCGGGTCATTGAGGCGCAAGGCACGACCTGCGACGGGGTTTTCTGAATGCTCAAAGCTGGCCATATATATCACTCCAATTTCAATTACACTTCAATATAATACATTTTTGTAAATTGTATAATAAAACTGAAAGTCAAGGTTATTGTTCCTGCAAACGTATGTTTGGAAAGGTTTTTCACAATCCGGGCGCAACACATAAAACCATGCCCCTCAATTGAGAAACTGTGAAACTGCCGCGACTCGCGCATCGACCACACTGCAGACAATGCGCCCTGAAGCCTGTATCGTTCAGTTGATTGACAAGGGCTTATGTAACCGGTTACATTTTTAGCGCATCACGTGCTGGCGGGGAGCCGCCGAGTGCGACGGGAAGAAGGGGAGCATCCGTGAAACAATCCACACCTTATGATGTTGTCATCGTCGGGTCGGGCGCTGGCGGCGGCATGAGCGCTTATATTCTGGCGAAAAAGGGCCTGAAGGTCCTGATGCTGGAAGCGGGCCGCGACTATAAGCCTGAAGAAGAGACGCCCATGTTCAATACGAACGATGAGGCGCCCCTCCGCGGCGTGTCCACGCCCGACAAGCCGTTCGGCTATTATGACGCTACCGTTGATGGCGGCTGGACCGTACCGGGCGAGCCCTATACCACTGCACCCGGCAAGGAAGAGTTCATGTGGTGGCGCCCGCGCATGCTGGGCGGCCGCACCAACCACTGGGGCCGGATCTCGCTACGCTTCGGAGAATATGATTTCAAGCCCTACAGCCGTGATGGCCTCGGTGTTGACTGGCCGATGACCTATGAGGAACTGGCCCCCTGGTACGACAAGACGGAGGAGATTGTGGGCGTCACCGGCGGCGGTGAGTTCCACGGCGCGAACCTTGAGAACACGCCCGACAGCCCGCCGGGCATCCTACATGAAACGCCGAACCGCCGCCTGCATGAGATCATGCTCGCACGCGGGTTTGAAAGTATGGGCATTCCCGTCGCCCCCATGCGCGCGGCCATCATCCAGAAACCGATGAACGGCCGACAGGCCTGTTTTTACGCGACCTCGTGCGGGCGCGGCTGTTCGATCAAGGCGATGTTCCAGACCACAACGGTGCTGATCCCACCGGCGCTTGAAACCGGCAATCTGGATATCATCACCGACGCCATGGTCTATACCGTTGATATGGGCAAGGGCGACAAGGCCGAGGGTGTCACCTACATCGACCGCAAGACCGGGGAGCACAAACATGTGAAAGCCCGCGCGGTTGTGCTGGCGGCCAGTGCTGCTGAAAGTGCGCGCATCCTGCTCAACTCCAAAAACGGACGGCATACCGATGGCCTCGCCAACTCAAGCGGGACCGTGGGCAAATACCTGATGGACACCGTAGGCGCATCCACCGGCGGGCATATCCCGATGCTTGAAGGCATGCCACCTCGGAACGACGATGGCATGTCCAACGCCCACATCTATGTGCCGTGGTGGGGCTATGGCCAGCAGGCGCGCGGCGAACTGCCGTTCCCGCGCGGCTACCATATTGAGGTTGGCGGCGGTCAACGCATGCCCGGCATGGGGGTTGCGGGCCTCGCAAAATATGGATCTGCGCCTTTTGGCAAAGGCCTGCGCGAGGAAATGCGCCGCCACTATGGTACCGAGGTTTACCTCGCGGGCCGCGGTGAGATGATCCCCAATGACGACTGCTATGCGGAGCTGGACCCGGAGGTGAAAGACCGGTTCGGCATTCCCGTTCTGCGGTTCCACTGGAAGTGGGCAGACCACGAAATCAACCAGGCCAGCCACATGCGCCAGACCTTCGTAGAACTGATCGACCGGCTTGGCGGCAAGGTTACATGGGGCGGCGACACTGATGGCCGTGACGCCATTGCCAAGGGCGGCGAGATCATCCACGAAGTTGGCTGTGCGCGCATGGGCGATGACCCGAATACAAGCGTGGTCAACAACTGGGGCCAGTCCTGGGACGTGAAGAACCTGTTTGTGTTTGACGGCGCGGTGCTGCCCTCAAACCCTGACAAGAACCCCACGCTCACCATCATGGCGCTCGCAATGCGGAATGCCACCCATCTCGCCGAAGAAGCCAGAAAGGGGAACATCTGATGTCCTACTACACATCCAAGATCGATCGCCGCACGGCGCTCAAGTGGCTTTCGGCCGCGGCAGCCACCACGCTTGCAGCACCCAAAATGGTGCGCGCCGCCACTTATGTGAAAACGCCAAACGGTTATGGCACCGACCCAGACATGCTGAACCCCACAGCACCGTGGGAACGCATCATGACCAACCGCCAGCTTCAGGTTGCAGCTGTGATGACCGACATCATCCTGCCGGAAGAGCCGCCGCACCCGAGCCCGAGCCAGATTGGTGTGCCGGATTTCATCAATGAGTGGGTATCAAGCCCCTATGAGCAGACCCAGAAAGACAAAAAAATCGTTCTGGGTGGCCTCGACTGGATTGATGCCGTTTCCAAAAGCCGGTTCGGCGCTGGTTATGTTGAAACGCCGGCGGAAAACCAGACCAAAATAATGGCTGAAATTGCGAAGGCCGGGAACGCAAACTACAAGTTTTTCGACCGGTTCCGCACCCTCACGCTGGGCGGCTATTACACCACGCCCGCAGGTTTCAAGGACATCGGCTACATCGGCAACGTGCCCCTGGAGCATTACCCCGGCCCGACCGACGAGATGAAAGCCATGCTTGAAACACGCATGAAAGAGATTGGAATCTAAGATGAAAAAAAGACTCATCGCCGGCCTGGCGCTCCTCACCTCCGTAAGTGCCTGCGCCGAGGAAGACGGCACCCTGCTGGACGCAAGCCAGTGGCGCAACTATCAGGGCGAAGGCATTTCTGAAGGCTGGAAAGCGGAAGGCGACACGCTGTCGGTCGTCGCATCACCGGCAGGCGACCTTATCAGCAAGGAAACCTACACAAACTTTGTGCTGACCTTCGAGTGGCAAATATCTGAAGGCGGCAACAGCGGCATCTTCTTCCACGTGCAGGAACGCGCGGACCTGCCCTATGTGTTCTATTCCGGCCCCGAGTTCCAGCTGCTGGACAACAAGGGCCGCAATGAGCCTCCGCTTGAGCAGGCTGG
Organism: Kordiimonas gwangyangensis DSM 19435 = JCM 12864; assembly: GCF_000375545.1. GTDB lineage: Bacteria > Pseudomonadota > Alphaproteobacteria > Sphingomonadales > Kordiimonadaceae > Kordiimonas > Kordiimonas gwangyangensis. Next base: position 158,327 of record NZ_AQXF01000004.1, on the reverse strand, counting down.
TTCCCTGTTCGCGCTTTATGCACCTAGCGCAGACTACACCAAACCGGTGGGTGAATTTAACACCTCCAAACTGGTGGTGAACGGAAGCCATGTCGAACACTGGCTCAATGGCCACAAAGTTGTGGAATACGACATGGATTCCGCGGGCTTTAATGAGAAGGTCAAGGGCAGCAAGTTCGGCAAATGGCCAGCTTTCGCCGCCAGGCGCGAAGGCCACCTGGCGCTGCAGGACCACGGCGACCCGGTGACGTTCAGGAATATCCGCATCATGCGGCTTGACGACTAATCATCAAAAATCGGCCCACCCCGGCATGTCCGAGGTGGGCCAGATTGCGGTTTGGGGGTCCGCTTCCTTGAATCGCTCACATGAATTGGCGTAGGTGATCACGCGCCAGCAGCAGCGCTTTTTTCCGGCTGGCGAGGCTGTCCTCGTAATTCTTGTCCTCAACTTCGATACAGAAGGCACCGTCAAAGCCCGAAGCCTTCAGCCCGCCAATATATTTGCCCCAATCGATATCGCCTTCACCGGGGATGCAGGGGTCATGATATTCAAGCGGCAAGGCCATGGTGCCAAGGTCATCAAGCCTCTCCCGGTCCACCCGCACGTCCTTGGCGTGGGCATGGAAAATGCGGTCAGCAAATTCCGTCAGCGGCTTCATATAGTCCATCTGCATCCAGACGAAATGCGACGGGTCGTAGTTGAGGCCAAAGTGTGCCACACCCATGTCCGCAAACATGCGCCGCCAGATGGCGGGACTGCGCGCCAGGTTTTTGCCTGACGGCCATTCGTCCGCCGTGAAATACATCGCGCAGTTCTCGATGCCTATTTTGATGCCCTTGGCTCCCGCGTGGGCAAGCAGTGGCTTCCATGTCTCGATGAAGCGCGGCCAGTTATCGTCCACACTTTTGGTCCAGTCATTGCCGACAAAGGTGTTCACCACCTTGAGGCCCATCATGGCGGCGGCATCAATCACCCGTTTGATGTGGGTGACAGCAACCTCGGCTTCTTCCGTATCCGGTGACAGTGGGTTCGGGTAATAGCCAAGCGCGCTGATCTCAACACCTTTCCCTGCCGCATATTCAAGGTAATATTCGGCTTTCTCAGGCGTGAAATCGGTCACATCAACATGGGTGACGCCAGCGTATTTGCGTTCGCTCGCGCCCTTTGGCCAACACATCAGCTCGACACACTCAAACGCGTTCTCAGCCGCGAAGTCGATCACCTCCTCGAAGTTGAGGTCGGCAAGGATGGCGCTTTGGAAGCCCAGTTTCATTCTTCACTCTCCAGCCGGACCCATGTAGCGGTCCGGTTACTTTCAAGGATGGCCTCACAAAGCGCTACCTGCCGGTGGCCGTCCTCGAAGGTGGGGTACTGTGGATCGCCACTGAGGCCAGCGGCGATATGGTCATAAAAAGCCCGGAAACATTGTTTGAAGGTGTCGGGATACCCCTCCGAATGCCCACCCGGGTAAGAAGCATGATGCGCCGCGTTGGGTGCCATCAATGATGGGTCCTTCAGCAGCATTTGATTTGGCTTGTCGCGGTGCCCGATCCAAAGCTCGTTAGGCCGTTCACAGTCCCACGCGAGGGAGGATTTGGAGCCTGCAATCTCATAGCGCAGCGCATTCTTGCGCCCCGCCACCATCTGGGAGACATGCAGGCTGCCCACCGCACCGCCTGAGAGGCGCAGCATGATGGCGCCGTAATCCTCAGTGTCGATGGAGACATCCTCGTAGTCGCGCTCACCCTCCGCGCCGCGGGAGAAGGTGCCAGTGTCACCCACCGGTTTTTTCCGCGTCTTGTAGAATGTGGTGAGGTCGGCGAACACAGCTTCGATGGTGTGCCCGGTGATATGGCTGACCATATCCATCCAGTGTGTGCCGATATCGGCAACCGCACGCAGGGCGCCGCTCTCTTTTGAATTCAGCCGCCAGTTATAGTCGGTATCATGGAGGAGCCAGTCCTGGACATAAGATCCGTTCACATGGTGCAACCGGCCAATGTCACCCCCGTCCACAAGGGCGCGGGCATGCAGGTTCAAGGGGTAATAGCGTAGGTTATAACACACACCAGCCGCCAACCCGCTTTCGCGTGCAAGTGCAACAAGCTCCCGCGTTTCAGCTGTGGTCATGGCAAGCGGCTTTTCGCACATCACATGCTTACCAGCCGCAAGCGCACGTTTGGCATAATCCGCGTGCAGCACATTGGGCACACACAGATGCACCGCCTGCACTGCAGGGTCAGCCAGCACCTCGTCATAACTTGTGTAAGCTTTTGCAAGACCGAGGGCAGCGCGTGCATCTTCAGACTTTGCGGCGCTGCTACCGAGAATGCCGCGCACCTGCACGCCAATACGTGCCAGCGCTTCCGCATGTGTCGGGCCCATGAAGCCCGTTCCGATAATTGCCGCAGTGAGATTGACCACGCTGCCCTCAGCCCCCCAAAGTGTGCACCTGTTTCGGTGTAGTGGCGTCTATGTAACCGGTTACATTTTCCCTTGTCAAGATCGGGAAATCGGGCTAGCTCTTCTATATGCGGTGCGTATCAGCGGTGCGCCGATCGCCGGTATATATTTCCTTGGGGAGGGGAAGATGGGCAAAAAAGCATACACACAGCTTAGCATCATGATGTTCCTGCAGTTTTTCATCTGGGGCGCATGGTTTGTCACGCTTGGCACCTATCTGGCCGCCATCGGTTTTTCCGGGGCCGAGATCGGCACCGCCTATCTCACCAATAATATCGCCGCGATCATCGCACCCTTTTTCATCGGCCTGATTGCTGACCGCTTCTTCGCATCACAGAAAATCATGTCGGTGCTGCATATCGCAGGCGGCATCACGCTTTACCTTGTCGCGGGCATGGCGGAAGCCGGCCCCATCATCGCGGGGCTGATGATCTACAACGCCTGCTACATGCCGACGCTTGCACTGGTGAATGCCGTGTCATTTGGTCAGATGCAGAACCCGGATGAACAGTTCCCGCGTGTGCGGGTCTGGGGCACCGTTGGCTGGATTGTGGCGGGGCTTGTGATCACCTATGGCCTCGCGCGTTTTGGCACCAATGTGGAAGCCACAGCACTGCCGATGAAAATGGCCGCTCTCGCCTCCGTCATTCTGGGGCTTTATAGCTTAACCCTGCCGAACACACCGCCGGGCAAGGCTGGGGAGAAGGTCACGGTCAGGGATGTGCTGGGGCTTGATGCGCTATCGCTCCTCAAGGACCGGTCATTTGCCATCTTTGCGCTCTGCTCGCTCCTGATCTCAATCCCGCTGGCGTTCTATTACGCCTTTACCAACCTCTACCTCAATGAGCTTGGGGTTGAAGGTGTCGCCGCGAAAATGAGCATGGGGCAGATGTCAGAAGTGGCCTTCATGCTGCTGATGCCTTTCTTCTTCCGCCGCCTTGGCGTGAAATGGATGCTGCTAGTGGGCATGATTGCCTGGGTCGCGCGCTATGCGCTATTCGCGAGCGCTGCCGACAGCGCCATCGTTTCGCTGCTCGTGGCCGGCATCCTCCTCCACGGTGTGTGTTACGATTTCTTCTTCGTCACCGGGCAGATTTATGTGGACCGCAAGGCGGACAGCAAAATCCGCGCAAGCGCGCAGGGCTTTATCACCCTGCTCACATACGGTGTCGGCCTTGCCATCGGCTCCAGCCTGTCGGGCCTGATTGTGGACCACTATACCGTGGACGCGGTACGCGGCTGGGCCAGCATCTGGTGGGTGCCGTGTGCGTTTGCGGCCGTGGTCGCCATCCTGTTCGCGGTGCTGTTCAATGACCGCAAGGCAGACGACAGGGCCGCAGGGGCCCACGCGCAATAGCGTTGCCTAGTTCGCCCACTGTCCATATATTGCAGCCCGGCGATGTGATGGGAGTGTTCAGGCATGAGTAATATACGCGCGGTATCGAAGATCGCGGGCGTTTCGGTCGCAACCGTTTCGCGCACACTCAGCACGCCTGACGTGGTCTCGGAGGAGACGCGCAAAAAGGTGCTCGCCGCCGTCAAGGAGACCGGCTACAAGCCGAACCTGATGGCGCGCAACTTCCGCTCGCGTAAATCCTATTCCATTCTTGTGCTGGTGCCTGACCTGTCGAACCCGTTTTTCGCCATGGTGATCAGCGGTATCCAGCAGGCGGCGAAAGCACGCGGTTATAGTGTCGTGCTTGGCAACACCATGGGCGACGCCGAGGTGGAGCGCGAGCTTGCACACCAACTGCACACCAACCAGGCGGACGGCATCATCCAGCTCAGTTCACGGTTCCCGCTCGCGGATGATGACTGCAGCGAAGGTGTGACACCTGCCGTCATCAACTGCTGTGAATGTGTGGACGATGACAGCATGCCCACCGTCACCCTTGATAACAGCGGTGCCGCAAAAGCGCTGACCGACCATCTGCTCGCGCTTGGTCACAAACGTATTGCGGTGATTTCCGGCCCTGCGGAAAGCCCCCTGACCGCTGCGCGACTTGACGGGTACCGGCAGGCGCTGACGGCTGCGGGCCTCAGCTTTGATGCTTCCCTTGTCACCGAGGGCGACTATAGCCTTGCGTCAGGCGCGGCCGCCGCAGGTACCCTGCTGGCGGCATCCAACCGCCCGACCGCCATGGTGTGTTTCAATGACGAAATGGCCATCGGTGCCATGCATGAGATCAGGAAGGCGGGCCTTTCGGTGCCGTCCGATGTTTCCATAACCGGGTTCGATAACCTCAGCTTCGCGGCTTATACCGACCCGCCGCTGACGACCATTTCCCAGCCGACGGAAGCCTTCGGCACAGAAGCCGTGGCCATGCTTTTTGAAGTGATGGAGGGCCGCACCAATGAGGCGCGGCACCTGACCCTCCCTTATGAGCTTATTGTGCGGGCGAGCACATCTGCACCGAAAGCCTAAGCGCCGAGCGCGCCAAGGTTATCCACATTCGCCGCCAGTGCCACGAGCTCAAGCTCACGCGGCATGTTTTCCTGCTCGATATACATGTGCGCGACACCTGCCTTCGCGAGCGCGGCCACGAGCGCGGGCAGATCGAGCACACCGCTGCCCACCGGTGTTGGTTCCGGCATGTCATAAAGGGACGGTGTCATCGGCTTCTTCCAGTCCTTCATGTGGACCGATGGCACACGGCTGCTGTGCTGTGCAAAATAGGCGAGCGGGTCAATACCCGCCATCGCGGTATTGCCGACATCAAGCTGGAATTTGACGAGGTTTTCATCGGTGTTCGAGAGCAGGATATCGAGGCCGTATTCGCCACCGAATTTCGTGAAATCGAACGCATGGTTATGATATGCGAACACAAGGCCTGCCGCGTTCGCAAGCTCACCAAACCGGTTGAAACGTTCCGCCGAATGCAGGAAATCATCCCGGCTCACGCCGCGCATGGCCTCGTCCCACGTGCGACATTCACCGAGGAGGCGCATGTAAGGAATGGCCGCCACCACGGTCTTGAGCCCAAGCTCGGCACCGTAGTCGATCGCCTCCTTGGCTTTGTCGTCACTCATGCTCGCCATCAGGCAATGTGAGCTGACGGCATTCAGGCCATAGTCCGCCAGCGCGACTTTCATCCCAGCGGCGGGCTGGTCATAGTAGCCCGCAAACTCAAGGTTCTTCACGCCAAGTGCGGCCACCGCATGGAGTGTGCCGCCAAAGTCGTCCGCAAGGCTTTGTTTGAGCATATAAAGCTGTACGCCAATGGCTGGCGCAGAAGCCGCGGAGGCCCATAGCGCGCGCGGGCTCGCGAGCGCCACGGCACCGCCCGTGATGCCAGCAAGGAAATGGCGGCGTGTTGGTTTTAGCATGGTCATGATCTTCCCCTCATTCGTGCCTTCACCATACTAGCCGTACCCCGCCAGAAATCTAGCTGAATTGCCCTGTTCTCTCAGCTTTTCAGCCCTTGTTTTGCGCAATCGATGCACCTGCCAGCTCACGCTCCGACTGGATCAAGCCGTAGGCTGGCACAATCTCACCCCCGCGATCACTGATGGCGTCAAAATCGCGGATAATTTGCTCTGCCGCCGCGTCACCACTGCCGACATATCGGCCTTCCGTCAGGGTAATATTGGCGCGGGCGAAATAGCCACCGCCAGCACAGAGGATCGCACGTGTCGGTGCGTCCTCATGCACAAGCGCGACCACGCCGGGGCTTACCAGTTCCGGCGCCAGCGCCTTGAGCGCATCACCAGACAGGATACCGTCTGTCATCTGTGTTGCCGCCGTGGGCGCGAGGCAATTCACCCGGATGCCATATTTTTCACCCTCAAGCGCCAGGGTCTGCATCAGGCCCACAAGCGCCATTTTTGCGGCGCCATAATTGGCCTGCCCAAAACTGCCGTAAAGGCCCGACGACGATGTGGTCATGACCACGCGGCCATATTGCTGTTCGCGCATGATGCCCCATACCGCTTGTGTGCAGATGGCCGCACCCATCAGGTGCACATCAACCACGAGGCGGAAGTCATCAAGGCTCATTTTGGCAAAGGTCTTGTCACGCAGGATGCCCGCGTTGTTGACGAGGATATCCACCCGGCCCCAGGCGTCCATCATATGGGCGACCATGGCAGCCACCGCAGCTTCATCGGTAACCGACGCCGCGAACGCCAGCGCCTCTCCGCCAACACCACGAATCTCCGCCGCGACCTGTTCGGCGCAGTCGCCGTTCATGTCATTCACCAGCACCTTGGCGCCCTGGCGTGCAAGCTCCAGCGCATGCGCACGGCCAAGCCCGCCACCCGCGCCCGTTACAATTGCCGTTCTGTTCTCAAGTCTCACGGATATTCCCCTCAGGTCAAAAATACTCACTCTCTACTTAGTGAATAATTGAGGCGTGACTGATGAGGGAGCGACAACCCCCGCGGTCAGGACGCCTGTGTGTCCTTGCGTTGTTTGCAGATGGTCAGGAAGCCACCAGCCATGAAGGCGGACATGCGCTCTTTCACCGCCGCGAAATCGTCGGACTTGCAAAGGCCGCCCGACAACTTGTCGATCCGCCCCGTGCGTGCGAGCGTGAGCATGAGCGCACCGGTGACAAAGTGATAGCCCCAGAAGATATCTTCATCCGAACAGTCGGGCAGCGCTTTCCGGAGCAGGCCGATCAGCTTGAGTACCACAGGGTCAAAATGCCGGTCCATGGTCTCCGCGCCCCATTCAGGCGTGTTGGCAACCTGCGCACCAAGGGCGGCATAGTTACGCCAGCCTTCGCCGCCCTCGATATAAAGATCAAGGTCGGTATCAAGGAAGGCACGAAGCGCACCTTCCACCGTTGGTTTGCCAGCTGTCTTGCGCTCGTATTCCTCAAGCATGGTCATGCGTCGCTCGCTGGTGATCACCGCGCGGCGGGCAAAAACCTCATCAAACAGGGTCTTCTTGTCGTTGAAATAATAGTTCAGCAGCGTGTGGTGAACCCCCACACGTTTTGCCACATCCTTGAGCGTTACGCCGTAAAGGCCATGCTTCGAGAATAGATATTCCGCCGCATCGAGGATCTGTTCGATCATCTCGGCGCGCTGTTGTTCCTTGGCCTGTCTCTTGCGCGGCGCTTTACTGGTTGCTGCGGACACTCTTTCGCCTTTCAATACCTATTTTGGAAACCTTTGTCGGCGATCCGGGCAAGAATCACCACCTCAATTTCCGCCATATTCCAACCTCAGGCGTATTTTGTCTACTTTGCCGGTCGCGGCAAGGGGCATCTCATTGAGGCGCACCACTTCATCCGGCACCCACCACGAGGCGACATGACCATTGAGCGCGCCTAAAAGCGCCTCGTCCGTCATGCCTTCCGCCTCCCGCATCTCCACAAGCAGCACCGGCCTTTCACCCCATTTTTCGTCACTGCGGCCAATGACCGCAGCAAAGGAAACTTCGGGGATCGCACCAATCACCGCCTCAATCTCGGCCGGGTTTATCCATTCTCCGCCCGATTTGATCAGGTCTTTTGACCGCCCGGTGATGGTGAGGTTGCCCTCATGGTCAATGCGCGCCAGATCACCGGTATCGAACCAGCCGTTCTGGTCGGTCGCCGGCTTATCGTGGCCAAAATACCGTTCAATCACCGCCGCACCCCGCACCCGCAAATGCCCTTCGTCACCGCGTTGGTTGGGCACCGGTTTGCCGTCCGCATCGGTGATCAGCAGGTCGACGCCGACGGCCGGACGACCGGACCGGTGCGGCGCGCGGTCAGGGTCCGCAGGCGGCGCAAACGTGCCGGAGGGTGAAAGTTCGGTCATGCCCCAACTGGTTTGCACCATGGCACCCAAACGCCTCTCAATTCGTTCCATCAAGGCGGGCGGCATGGCCGCGCCGCCAACAATGATGCGCTTCAGGGACGGCACTTCACCACCCGTGCGGTCGAGATAGTCGGCGAGGCCAACCCACACGGTGGGCACACCGACAGCAACGGTCACCCCTTCGCGCATGATCAGTTGTGCGAGGCTTTCGCCGTCCGCCTGCCGCCCCGGCAGCACAAGTCTGGAGCCCGCGGCAGGAGCGGCAAACGGCAGGCCCCACGCGTTGGCGTGGAACATGGGCACAACCGGCAACACCACATCAGCCGATGTCAGGCCGATAACATCAGCCTGCAGCAGCCGGAGCGTGTGCAGATAGCTGGACCGGTGTGTGTAGGTAACGCCCTTGGGTGCACCCGTGGTGCCGGAGGTGAAACACAGGCCACAAGGCGCGTTTTCATCGAACTGGCCCCAGTCGGCTTTCACATGTGTCGCGGTAATCAATGTTTCCAGCTCTGCGGCGTCAGCACTGTCGCTGCGCCAGCCGTCCTTGCTGCCATCAATCACCAGCACATGACATAGGCTCGGTGATAGCTCAGCAATCTCCGCGGCGAGCGACAGCAGGTCCGCACTCGCGACCAGTATGCGCGCGCCGGACTGGGCGATCATTTCGGCAAGCTGTTCTGCGGTCAGGCGCGGGTTGAGGGTATGGCACACAGCCCCCATGCCCATGGTGCCGTACCATGCTTCCATATGGGCCTGCGTATTCCAGGCAAGCGTGGCCACATGCTCACCAAAGGCGACACCAAGGCCCGCCAGCACCGCCGATACCCGGTGGGCGCGCGCATGCAGGTCAGCATAGCCAATACGCGCAACCTTGCCGCCGTCAGTTGCTGTGACGATTTCGGTATTCGGGTGCCATTTGGCCGCGTGGTCGAGAAACTTTTCTAGGGTCAGCCCAAAGGGCTGCATGGCGCCGTCTTTCATGGACACTCCGAACTAGCTGCAGGTAACGGTGGCGCGATAACGCCGACATTCCAATTCCATGAAATGCCGCCAGCCTTCACACGGCGGCACACCACTTTTTCATGGAGTTCATAGGTGCCGGGCAGCAGGTCATTCGCGGCCCGCGGCACATCGGCAAAATACATATAGGCTTCAGCGTCCGCGTAGGGCCCCCACGCAGGGAAGCCCTTTGCCGAGGGCGCCCCCGTTTTCACGAAAGAGGACCAATAGCCCATCATGGCTTCAACGGTTTTGAGGTCGGCGGTGTTGCCGTCAACACGCGGCCACCAGTCTGGCGTCTTTTTCCAGGTACCAAACACAAACGGCAGTTCCGCCGCGTGGAAGGCATGCAGGTTCCATTTCTGGGCACCCGGATAGCCATGGTCGAAAATATAAAGGTAGGACGGCACACCAAGGGCGGCCTGTTTCGCCACAAGCCGTTCGGATGTCCAACCGTACATGGCATCCCGCGTGGTGGCGAGCATGCTTTCTTCCATCGTTTCAGCCGGATAACGTTTGAAGAAAGCGTCTGCCAGTTCACCGTAGCCTTTGCGCACGGCAGCTTCATAGGCTTCCGCACTTTCGGGCTTTGGTGGCAACAGGAAGCGGAGCGACCGGATCTCGCCGCTATTGAAGCCCGTTAGCACTGGCACAGGTGCCTGCTCACCTCGGTCAAACACCTCAACCAGCTGGCGCGGCAGGACCACGCCGTCAATACTACCAAACGGCTGAAAACCGAGGGTGAGCGCGTCGTTGGCCAGCTTTTCCGCGTCCATTGCTCGCAGGTCAGCGAGGTTCGATGCACCCAGTTTGCCGGTGAGCCAAACACCGATATCTTCCTGTGGCGTCTGGCCGTATTCCGCCTGCCGAAGCGGCGGCGTGGTAATCATATAAGCGCTTTGCGCGATGGCTTTATCAAAAAGGCCACGGGCGGGCGGGGATGCCATCAGATACATGACACTGAGCGCCCCCGCACTCTCGCCCGCGATGGTGACATTCTCGGGGTCGCCACCAAATGATGCGATGTTTTCCCGCACCCATTTGAGCGCAGCAATCTGGTCCAGCAGGCCATAGTTGCCGGAGATATTCTCGTCCGTCTCAGCGCTCAGTTCCGGATGCGCAAGATACCCGAGCACGCCAAGCCGGTAATTGATCGAGACAACGACAATACCCTCTTCCGCGAGGCGCGAGCCGTCATACATTTTTTGCTTCGAAGCACCAGCCCTGAGCGCACCGCCATGAATCCAGACAAAGACGCCAGCCTTTTTGGCGCCCTTCGGTGCCCAGATATTGAGGCTCAGGCAATCTTCGCTCATGGCGCCCATGTCTTCGGCATAGATGCTGCCGGAGGTGCGTACCGGCTGCAGGCAGGCGGGGCCAAAATCGGATGCCTCCAGTGCGCCGTCCCACTTGGGCGCGGGCGCGGGGGCTTTCCAGCGCAAGTCGCCAACAGGCGGGGCGGCAAAGGGGATGCCTTTGAAGATATTCAGGTCGCCTTTTGATTTGCCTTCAATCATACCCGCGGGTGCTTCCACCACCGGGCCTTTTGCCGATGAAGCACATGACAGTGAGGCAATTGCCGCAACCGACAGTGCGGCCAGTTTCAGCTGCCGTCCAAATCCTGCAATCCTGAACACTTGATATCCCCCGAATTCAGTTCCGCCCCTCTGGGCAAGGATGCACCGGCTCTACCGCCACTGGGGCAGAGCCGGTGCAGGAAGGGGTTTGCATGCGCACAAACCCGGTTTGCTCCCTACTCAAAACCCAGCATCAATACTCGATGCTGAACCTCAGTCCGACCGTGCGCGGACGCAAGGTGCCGTACCGGCTGGCGAGGAACGCCTCCGGGTGCACATAGGTGGTCTCGTGATTATCAAAGAGGTTTTCCGCATAGGCGATCAGCGACCAGTTATCGCGCTCATAACCGATATGAGCGTTCACATTCTCGAAGCTGTCGGTGTAGTCATAGGTCGGCTGTTCCACACCCGGCTGGCCAGCCACATACTGGAACAGGCCCGGGAATGACCCTACGTGGGTCACGGTCGTGGACACATACCCACGCGCATCATCGCCGATGTCGAACGCATATTTCACGAGCGCCGAGCCCTGGAAGTGGGGTGACGCCAGCCGCGCGCCTTCAACCGCGCCGGAGAAGGCGGCTTCTTCAGCCGTCAGTTCCGTCACTTTCGAATCGTTGAAGGAGCCATTGAGGTTGATGGTGAAACCGTCCGCCGGGTTCATCATCAGCTCAAACTCGATACCTTTACTGCGCGCCGCACCGATGTTGGTCGCGAACTGGACCGAGTCAGACACACGGTTTGCCTGTACCTGGATGTTTTTCCAGTCGATGAGGTAAGCCGCGAGGTTGGCGGTGAACCTGCCGTCAAACCATGTGCCCTTAAGGCCCACTTCATAGTTGATCAACTTGTCGGAGCTTGCGCCGTCTGGAATGATGATATCGTTCGGGTCATTGAGGCTTGGCAGCCCCGCCCGCGCGTTCACGATCGGCGAACGGAAGCCCGTGGATACGGTCGCGTAGGTAGTGATGTCATCACTCGGCTTATAAGACACGCTGCCCTTCCAAGCGAATTTGCTGGCCGATGCTTTTTCGCCCGTTGCCGCAACCACCGGTGCGATGGCAAGGGGGCCGCTGTAGCCGGTGAGGGCTGCTGTCAGATAGTTACTCTGGTAGCCGCCTTCTTCGGTGATGGTCTGCACAGAGATGCTGCCATACCGCAGGCCACCCGTGACCCAGAAGCTGTCGGAGAAGCGGTAGGTCAGCTCACCAAAGCCCGCTGCTTCATGGATGTTGGTGTGGTTATAGAACAGGGTGTAGGTGTCGTTCGGCAGCCCGGTCAGGCCCCGTGCATCAAGGAACTCGTCAGAGGCGCGGTAGGCGAAATCAACATCGCGGCGCTTGTAGTAATAGAAGCCACCAACGACCCATTCCCAGTTGCTTGTGTTATCGGACACGAGGCGGGCTTCCTCGACAAAGATTTTGTCATAGGCTGCTGCATCAAGCCGGAACGGAATGGTGAAGGCGAACGTGTTCGCGAGATCGACAAAGAACTGCTGGTCGAAGTCGGAATAGGTGGTCGAGCTGGTGAACTGCGCGCCATCAAACTGATAATCGATGGTGGCGTTATAGCTCGTGAGGATACCAGTAAACAGATCCGGCCGTTCGGAGTTGCGCTTCTCACGGCCAAGGGCCGGGTTCGTGAGCGACGAATCCTCCGGGTAGCTGTCCTCATGGCTCGCGAGCAGCTTGACAGCCAGACGGTCGGTCGGCTCCCACAGCAGAACGGCGCGGCCACCCCAAGCCTCGAGCGAGTTGGAATTGTGCACGCCGGTACCAACGTTATCGAGGTAACCGTCTTCGTTGCGGTAGAAGCCCACGACACGGAGGGCAAGCTCATCGTTCACCAGCGGCACGTTGATCATACCATTATAACGCTGCCGGAACGAATCAGATCCCGTCAGGCCATAATCGACAAGTGCGGAGGCTTCGAACTCATCAAGGTCCGGCTTTTTGGTGATGATCCGCATCGCGCCTGCGAGCGAGCCTGACCCAAAAAGTGTACCCTGCGGGCCACGCAGAAACTCGACCCGCTCAACATCATACAGGTTGGGGTCAAGAATGGTGGAGTTGCCGTTCGCGGAGATCGGCAGCTCATCGATATAGATGGCAACCGTGCTTTGCAGGTTGGCACCGTAACCGTTGGTAGCGATACCGCGGGCGGTGAAGTTGTTGAAGTTCTGTGTCGGGCGGTTGACCACAACACCCGGTGTCAGGTGCGCGATGCCTTCATAACCTACAACACCCTCATCCGAGAGTTTGTCCTGGGTGAATGCCGTTACCGACAGTGGCACATCCTGCAAGCGTGCGTTCCGGCGCGTCGCCGTTACGATGATTTCCTGCAGTTCAGTGTCTGTCGACTTTGCTTTGGCCTGCGTCTCTTCTTCCCCAAGATCGGCAGCTTGACCATAGGCAATGGTGGAGCCTGCGGTCACCGCGGCAAAGCATGCCGCAGCGCGTAGAAAACCTTTCATATTTCCTCCCCTTCCGTGCCGCTTTCAAATTTCGGCACAATGAGATCATGGCACGTATTCACACACTCGTCAATGTTCACTCTCACGCGTGTGAATAAAATGATTGTATGAGTGATCAGAGCTGATTGACGATTCAGCTGGCTGGAAATCCAGCCTCACCCAGGCGCAGACAACCGGTGTTAGCCAGGCCCGCAGAAGGCCGGGAAACCCCGGCCTTCTGGCTCTTTTCTAGTCGTCAATATTCCGCTTGAAGGTTTCCGGCAGGAACAGGCCGCCGATGACGAAGCTCATGCCCGCAATCACAACCGGATACCAAAGCCCGAAGTAAATATCCCCCGTCGCCGCGACCATGGCAAACGCGGCACTTGGCAGGAAACCGCCGAACCAGCCGTTGCCGATATGGTACGGCAGTGACATGGCGGTGTAGCGGATGCGCGCCGGGAACAGCTCCACCAGAAGGGCCGCAAGCGGCGCATAGGGCGCTGTCACAAGGATCATCAGGCCAATCAGGATCAAAACCACGAGGGGTTTATTCACCTCATCCGGGTTGGCCGAATGGGGGTAGCCCGCGGCATCGAGACCACCCAGCACCTCTGCCTCGAACACCTTGATGGCGTCGGCTTTTGCATCTGCGGACAAACCCTCCGGGTTGGGTGCCGTAATCACGCGGTCACCGATCCGCACCAAGGCCACCGTGCCTTCAGGCGCATCCGCATTCTCGTAATTGATACCGCTTGTCGCCAGGTACGATTTGGCGATGTCACAGCTTGTCTGGTCAAACGTATTGCTGCCCACCGGGTCAAACTGGACCGAGCATTCGCCGTCATAAGCCACCACCGTGACCGGTGCGCTCTCAACCGCCGCCGCAAGCGCCGGGTTGGCCGCGTAGGTCAGCGCCTTGAACGCCGGGAAATAAGCGATGGTGGCAATGAAACAGGCGGTAACAATGATGGGCTTGCGGCCGATCCGGTCACTGAGCCAGGCGAAAATGACGAAGAAGGGCGTACCGACTGCAAGCGCGATGGCGATCATCACATTTGCCGTACCCGGGTCAACCTTGAGGATTTTGACAAGGTAGAAAAGCGTGTAGAACTGGCCGGTATAGCCCATCACCGCCTGCCCGGCGACGGCGCCAAAGAGCACGATCAGCGCGAACTTCACATTCTTCCACTGGCCAAAGGCTTCACTGATGGGCGCTTTGGAAACCTTGCCCTCTTCCTTCATGCATTGGAACACAGGGCTTTCCGAAAGTTGCATTCGAATCCAGAGCGAGATGGCGAGCAGAAGCACCGAAATCAGGAACGGGATACGCCAGCCCCAGTCCGCAAAAGCCTCTTCCCCCATCGCGGACCGCAGCCCGATTACGAGAAGGAGGGAGACGATGAGGCCAAGTGTGGCTGTAGTCTGGATGAAACTGGTATAAAGCCCGCGTTTGCCGTTCGGTGCGTGTTCGGCCACATATGTCGCCGCACCGCCATATTCACCGCCCACCGCAAGACCCTGCAACAGCCTGAGCCCCACAAGGATAATAGGCGCTGTAATGCCGATGGTTTCATAGCTTGGCAAGAGGCCAACCGCAAATGTCGACAGGCCCATCAGCCCCATGGTGACTAGGAATGTATATTTACGCCCCACCAGGTCACCAAGGCGACCAAACACCAGCGAGCCAAACGGGCGCACGGCAAAGCCGGCCGCGAAAGCTGCAAGCGCCAGAATGAAGGCTGTAGTGTCATTCACGCCTGAGAAAAACTGGCCCGAAATATAGGTCGCCAGCAGACCGTACAGATAAAAGTCATACCACTCGAACATGGTGCCAAGCGATGAAGCAACGATCACGAGTTTCTCGTTTTTCGTGGCCTTGTGGTGCTTTGGCAACTGCGCGAGATCGTCAGCAGGACCCTCGCCACCCTTCCCAAGAAGCGACATCCTAATCTCCTCTCCCTTGATAACTCCTTCTTCCGCTTAACAGAATATTCATTCACTCACAAGCGTGTTAATATTATTTGATGACTGAAACCCGCGGCATACAAAAGCAAATGCCGGACCCTGCTTTGGCAGAATCCGGCATCCGGGGGTTCGGCTTATGGCCTGAACTAGTGTGAGCGGTGCTTGAACGGGAAGACAAATTCCTCGTACGGCACACCGGTGCTGTCGGTCGGCGTGGAGATCACACGCACGACGCCTTCGTCACCCTTAAGCTCCACATGAGTAAAGCCCCAGATCATGCCGCGCACAAAATGTGCGGTCTGCTGCGGGTAGGCTTTTGCCTGATAGGCGGCGAAACGACTGTGGGTCGCGCGCTCCTTGGCGGCCGCGCCCGACAGCACGTGCAAAAGCGGCACGTCACGTTTGCCTTTTGGCGTGGTCTCACAGCTATCGGTGTGGATCTCGAGCGAATGTTCGTGCCCCGCAAAATAGGCATCCGCATATTCGCACAGCATCGGCAAGAGCACTTTCCTCAGTGCGCGTGCCTGCTCGAACTTGGAGCCACCCGTGGACCAAAGCGGATGGTGTGCCACTACAAACTTCCATTTGGCGGTGGAGTTTTTGAGCGCTTCCTCAAGCCACGGCACCATATTGCGCTCAGCCTCGTTCGCGGGCATGGCCCAGGGGTCGATATCATCCGGCCCCGTGCCCTTTTTCTCGCTACCATCATCGTTCAGAAGCGCTTCAGGGTATCCCATGCCGGAGAGCATCACTTCGGTGTCGATGACAAACAGCTCCACCTCACCCTTCGCTGAAGGCGGCTTCACGGTGTAGAAAATGCCGTCCATGTAAAACTGGTCAGACTTTTCCATATAGTCGACCTGCGCCATGGCCCCCTCGCGCGAGGTGTGCCAGTCATGGTTCCCAAGTGCCGTATAGATACGGAAACCTTCTTCGCTTTCGCCAAGGCCCTTGTAGGGGATGGTGAAAATATCCTCGAAGCGCTTGGCGTCATCAACACCGTCCGTGCCCATGGTCGCGCCGTCCGGGTAGATATTGTCCCCGAGCATCAGGGCAAATTCGCAGGGCTTCTCATTACAGTAGGCGCGCATGGCGTCCGCCACCGGTTGTTGGCCGCTCCGCATGATATAACCGCCCATCTCAGGGTGGAAATAGAGGGACGGCATCTGGAACTCTGACGGGTTGTGTTTGTCTTCAATCCAGTCCTTGCGCTCGTCGGCCTCAACTGCATCAAGCGTGCGGAAGGGTTTCTCCCACAGGCTCTTTTTCTGATAGCCGTAGTGATAACCGCTATCCCCGAACGCGAGAAAAGAGATGGTCTCGTCTGCCGATTGGTCCGGCGCCGTTTCCGCGCAGGCAGCACCCGCCATCAGGGCGATGCTGGCTGCAGCGAGGTAAGGTTTCATCTTGAACATGGATCTCTCCCCGTCGGTTTACTGTGCCAGAAGCACATAAAAGAGAATTGTGACAATCGAGATTGCGGCCCCCGCCTTTTTGGCGTGCGGCCACGGCGTGATATCCACCGCGTGGGTGTAGGATTCTTCATAGCTGTTTGTAGCGGGCGCGAACCGGCTGATGATGAGCATCAGCGCGGACGTCACCACAAACACGATGGCGAGGAAGTGCAGGAAGTGGATCTCGTCCGTGGTGCCAAGAAGCGACTGCACGAAGGCCTGCACACTATCCCCAAAGGCGAAGACCAGCAGGTAAAAGATCACCGGCCCCAGCACCATGCCAACCTTGGCCGCGAGCGCGGACACATAACGTGTGGTCAAGCCCAGCATGATCACCGCCAGCATGGGGCCAAAGAAGGTGGCGTTGATCTTCTGGAGGTAGTTGAAGAGGCTGCCGCTTGTATCAATCAGCGGTGCAAACGCCATGGCGGTGAGCGCGAGGATAATGCTGCAATAGCGACCACTTTTCACCATCGACGGGCCATCTGCCTCGGGGTTGATAAGCCCCTTGTAGATGCCCTGACTGAAAAGCGTGGCAGAGCTGTTCAGTACACTATTGAAGGTGCTGAGCACCGCGCCCACCATCACGGCGGCGAAGAACCCAACAAGCGCTTCCGGCAACACGGTTTTCACCAGCATGGGGTATGCGAGCAGATAGTCCTCGCGCCCCAGCTCACCCTTGAACATATGGAAGGCGATGACACCCGGCAGCACGATAATGAAGGGACCGATGAGCTTGAAGCACGCCGCGATCAGCACACCCTTTTGCCCTTCGGCCAGGTTTTTGGCACCGAGCGCGCGCTGCACGATCGACTGGTTGGTACACCAGAAGAAAATCTGGTTCACGATCATGCCGGTGAACAGTACGCCAAATGGCAGGAAGGAGCCGGGCTCATCCCCCGTGATGTCAAACTTGGTATGTTCTTCGGTATAGACCTCTTGAAGCCCCGCCAGCATGTCGCCGTCACCCACCATCATGAGGGCGAGTATGGGCACCAGAAGCCCGGCGATCAGGAAGCCTACACCATTGACCGTGTCTGAAATGGCAACGGCCTTGAGGCCACCAAAAATGGCATAAAGTGAGCCGAGCGTGCCCACACCCCACACCATCATCCAGGTGGCGGAGCTTTGGCTGATGCCGAAGGTTTCAGACACGTCAAACAGGCTTTCAAGCCCGGTCGCACCAAACAGAAGCACCACCGGCAGGATGGCCACCACATAGGAGAAGAGGAACAGCAGCGAAGCGATGATGCGCGTTTGCCCATCAAAGCGGTTCGCCAGATATTCCGGGATCGTGGTCAACCCCATCTTGAGATATTTCGGCAGGAAATAAAGCGCGGTGACGACCATGGCGAGCGCCGCCGTTGTCTCCCACGCCATCACGGCGATGGTGTGGTTGAACGCATCGGCATTGAGGCCGACCAGATGTTCCGTCGACAGGTTCGTGAGCATGAGAGAGCCCGCGATAACCCATGCCGTCAACGACCGGCCGCCAAGGAAATAGGCGTCCGACGTATCCATGTGATCGTCTTTGGTTTTCCAATATGCGATAGCCGCGACGAGCGCGGTAAAAGCGACAAATGTCACCAGAGCTAACATAATCCCCCTCCCCAGAGAGCTTAGTGCCCGTTAAGAATATTTATTTTATTCGACCTTAGTTTCAGAATTTTTATTCTTTTTTTGGTCGATGTCAATATTTCTATTCCGAAAAGCCTTTGAGGCAAGTCACAGGGCAAACCGGACAGGGGAGATACTCCGGGTTAAAACGCTCAGGTTCGGCTGATCTGATTGCTATCAAGCCCAAGGCCAATCGCCAGCGCCTGCGCGAGGCACATGGTGCCTGTCACGGTGCGGAACCCGCTTACCGTTACCTTATCGGTAAGGAAATAGGTGTCGCTCAGCTTCACGATCGGGCTCACCAGCTTGTCGGTCATGGCGATCACCTTTGCACCCGCATCCCGCGCCTGCTGCGCCACGCCGATCACCTCATCTGCATAGTTGGGGAAGGTGGCAACAACCAGCACGTCACCGTCGCCAATCAGCCGCGCCTGTTCGCTCAGGTTGCCGCCGACACCGTCGAGGAGGAAAGCGCGGATATCAAGGTTGCGCATCATGTAATAAAGGTAGCTCGCCACCGGGAAGGACCGGCGCTGGCCAAGGATATAGATATTCTTCGCCGCCTTGATGGTGTTAATGGCTTCATCAAGTCGCGCGACCGAAACCTCGCTCTGCAGGCTGGTGAGCGCATCGCGGTTGGCTTCCATAAACACATTCAAAATGGGGTGCGCGCCCTCGGCCCCCTCGGACGCGCCTTCCTTGAGCTTCTGGATGCGGTCCGAATAGTTGGCGGAATAGCCCGGAAGCTGCTGCACCAGATTGGCGCGGAAGATTTTCTGGATCTCCGAGAAGCCCTCAAAATCGAGCGCCTGTGCGAAGCGAATCAGGCTTGAAGGCTGCACCTCCAGCCGGTTCGCAATCTCCGCCGCGGTATCAAGGGCGGTATCGACAGGGTTGTCGAGGATGAAACGGGCGATTTTCTTGAGCTGTTTACTAAGGCCATCAAAACGGCCCGCAAGCACGATGTTAAACTCGTCAAAGCTATAGTCGGCACGGCCTTCGGTTTTCGCCATCCGCGTCTCGCCCCCTTGTCCTGTCTCTCAAATCCGGTGTCCGGGCATGATTATACCGGCAGCCTTCAGAAAAGGAATGCAAATTTCCCCACCGGAATATATATTCCTGATGCGCCCACTAAAAACCACGCACAATACTTTCGGGGAGGAAGCTGATGCGGGACATTGGTATTGGGCTGATCGGCAGCGGCTACATCGGCAAAACCCACGCGATTGCCTATAACGCCCATACGGCGGTCTTTGGTGGCCCGGCGCGGCCGGTTTGCCGTGCGCTTGCGGAAATCAATGAGGAGAAGGCGGTACGCGAAGCGGCTGCCCTCGGTTTTGAGCGCGGCACAGGCGACTGGCGCGAGCTCCTGAACGCGGACGACATTGACGTGATCGCCATCGCGACACCCAACGCGCTTCATAAGGACATGACCATCGCTGCGATTGAGGCTGGCAAACATGTATATGTGGAAAAGCCGCTCGCGCTTGATGCTCATGAAGCAGATGAGATCATCAAAGCCTATGAGGCGCGGGGCAAGGCTGCCCAGCCGCTCGTGCACATGCTGGGTTACAACTATCTGTGCAACCCCATCATCAGCACGCTCAAGGCCATGATTGATGCCGGGGAGCTGGGCGAGATCATCCATTTCCGCGGACGGCACAATGAAGACTATATGGCGAGCCCCGACGTGCCCTTCAGCTGGCGCTGCTCAAAGGCGGCAGCAGGCACCGGCACGCTTGGGGACATGGGTTCTCACATCATCAGCATGGCGATGCATCTGGTCGGGCCGATCATGTCCCTTTGTGGGGACACAGACATCATCATCCCCAAACGCAAGGACGCGGGCGGCACCTTGCGCGCGGTCGAGAATGAAGATCAGGCACAGGCCATTGTACGGTTCGCCGGCGGCGTGATGGGCATGCTTGAGACCAGCCGTGTCGCGATGGGTAAAAAGCAGGGCCTGGCGTTTGAGATTGTCGGCACCAAGGCGAGTGTGGAATTTGATCAGGAACGCATGAACGAGCTACGGCTTTATGAAAGCAGTGCGGCACGAGGCCGGGCGGGTTTCAAGACGGTCCTGGTTGACCCCGGCTTCCCGGATTTTGGCGCTTTCTGCCCGGCCCCCGGCCACGGCCTTGGCTACAATGACCTCAAGATCATTGAGGTAAACCGGTTGATGAAAGCCATCACGGAGGGTGCGCCAGTGCCGGTCGACCTTTATGTCGCGCGGGATATTGAGAAAGTGATTGATACCTGGGTGCTGAGCGCAAGCGAGCGCCAATGGCTGGATGTGGGGCGCGCGTAAAGCGCCCCACAACTTTTTTCCTAGATCAGGCCAGCGTCCCGCGCGTAGCCCGCGAGCGCCTGATAGCCCTTCTTGGCATATTCAAACGGGTTTGCCTTGGCGGGGTCCTGCTCCGCCTCCACCACCAGCCAGCCTTTGTAGCCAGCATCCGCCATGACCTTGAGAACGGGCGGGAAATCCACGTCACCATCACCCGGCACGGTGAACACACCTTCCACCACACCGTCGAGGAAACTGGCATCCGCCGCTTTCATGCGCGAAAGCACCTCAAGCCGCACATCCTTGCAGTGCACATGGGCAATGCGGCCCGCGTATCGTTTGGCAACGGCAAGCGGGTCACCACCCGCAAACGTCAGGTGGCCAGTATCAAGGAGCAGGCACACATCATCCGTGGTGCCTTCCATCATGCGGTCAATCTCCGCCTCCGTCTCGATCACCGTCCCCATATGGTGGTGGTAGGCGAGCGTGAGGCCACGGCCCTTCACATGCGCCGCGATCTCGGACAGGCGGGCACAAAACTTGGGCCAATCCGCCTCGTCAATCACCGGACGGCCAGAGAGCTTAGCACCCGGCGTGCCATGCACACAGCCCGTGGTCTCCGCCCATACAACAACCTCACAGCCCATCGCGGTCAGGAGCGACAGGTGCGGCTCCAGCGCCTTGATCTCATCCTCAACGGACCGGCTCAGAAGTTCTGACGAATACCAGCCTGAAATCAGGCTGATGCCCTGCCGCTCCAGAATGGGTGTGAGCGTCGCGGCGTCACGGGGGAATTTGTGGCCAAGCTCAATACCCTGATAGCCCGCCGCCACTGCCTCGCTGAGGCACACCACAAGCGGTGTTTCGCCGCCCAGCTCCCGCATATCGTCATTGGACCACGCAATCGGGTTGGTACCGATACGAACCTTGTCAGCCATCTATTTTTTGCTTTCTTTTCATCTCTTGGTAGGCGCTCAGGCGGTCTTCCGCCCCCGCGCTATCAGACTGTTCAACAACCGGCACATCCCACCAGTGCCCGCCCTCATCGGTGCTGATCGCGGGGTCCGCATCAATCACGATGACGCTGGTTTTATCCGCCGCCTTCGCGCGCCGGACTGCCGCGCCAAAGTCAGCAATATTTGTAACCTTCTCGGATAGCGCGCCGAGCGAGCGGGCGTGCGCGACAAAGTCGATGAACGGCCGTTCGCCGTCAATGCGGGTGCCGTGCTCGAAAAGGTTATTGAAGGACTTGGCCGTGGTGCCGCCCTGCAGGCGGTTGATGCAGCCGTAGCCGCCATTATCCACCAGCACCACAATCAGCTTCTGGCCCATGAGGATGGAGGTCGAGAGCTCGGAGTTCATCATGAGGTACGAACCGTCACCCACGAGCACAAACACGTCGCAGCCATAGGTCGCCATCTTGACGCCAAGGCCGCCCGCGATCTCATAGCCCATGCAGCTGAAGCCGTATTCAAGGTGATAGGTGCCGGGCGCCTTGACCTGCCAAAGTTTGTGCAGTTCCCCCGGTAACCCGCCCGCTGCGGCAACAATAACGTCGCGCGCATCCGTCGCACGGTGAAGTGCGCCCAACATTTGCGCGTCGGATGGCAACGGGCGGGTATCCGGCGTGGTAACCTGCAAGGTGATGTCTTCCCATTCCTGCCGTTTGGCGGCCGCGACCGCGCGCCGGCCTTCGCTCGCAGGCAGGCTGGCGGTGAGTTTTTCCAGCGTCAGTTTCGCGTCGCCCACCAGCGGCACGCTGCGGTGTTTGACCGCATCAAACGCCGCGACATTGAGGCCAATGATGCGCGCGTCCGGGTTCTGGAACACCGAGCGCGAGCCGGTGGTGAAATCGGCGAGGCGGGTACCGACGGCAAGCACAACATCCGCCTCAGCCGCCAGTTCGTTCGCGCCTTTTGACCCCGTCACGCCAATGCCGCCCACATTCATCTCGTGCGAC
Source organism: Kordiimonas gwangyangensis DSM 19435 = JCM 12864 (assembly GCF_000375545.1). GTDB lineage: Bacteria > Pseudomonadota > Alphaproteobacteria > Sphingomonadales > Kordiimonadaceae > Kordiimonas > Kordiimonas gwangyangensis. Next base: position 135,795 of record NZ_AQXF01000004.1, on the reverse strand, counting down.
CACGAGAGGCTGCCTTTGCCGCCCTGCGTTTCCGCGACCGGGATACCGGTGTGGGAGGCAAAAGCCGCAAGCGCATCATCCGCACCGCTATAACGAACACCGCCACCAGCGATGATAAGCGGGGCTTTGGCGAATTTCAGCAGCTCAAGCGCACGCTCAAACTCGAACGCGTCTGGCTCCTGCCGACGCAGCCGGTGCACTTGGCGTTCGAACATGGCCACCGGGTAGTCATACGCCTCGGCCTGCACATCCTGCGGCAGGCAGATGGTCACTGGCCCACAGTCCGCCGGGCAGGTCAGCACACGCATCGCCTGCGTGAGGCTGGTGACAAGCTGCTCCGGCCGGGTGATGCGGTCAAAATACCGGCTGACCGGGCGGAAACAATCATTCGCCACCTCAAGCGGGCTCGCGGGGCTCTCCACCTGTTGCAGCACCGGGTCTGGCCGGCGGTTCGCGAAGGTATCGCCGGGCAGGAACAAAACCGGCAGGCGGTTCACATGCGCGAGCGCCGCCGCCGTGACCATGTTGGTCGCCCCCGGGCCGACCGAGGTGGTGCAGGCCATCATGCGGCGGCGACGGGTGGCTTTCGCAAATGCGATGGCGGTGTGTGCCATGGCCTGCTCATTATGTGCGCGGAAGGTGGGCAGGCTATCCTGCACCTGCGCCAGCGCCTCACCAAAGCCCGCCACATTGCCATGGCCAAAGATGGCGAACACACCGGCGAACAGCGGAACCTCATCCCCGTCCACCGCCACAAACTGTGCAGCCAGATAGCGCGCGAGCGCCTGCCCTGCCGTCAAACGAACCGTATTCATGCACTGACCTTTCCAGCCGGGACGGCGCCTTCCCGCGCCTTGATCCAGCAGTCGACAAGGCGGGCGTAGCGCGACGCCATTTCAGTCACCGCTTGCCCGTCATCCATGCTGCCCGCAAACCACGCCCGCGCCACTTCACCAAAGATGGTACGCCCAACCGCGAAGCCCTTACAGACTTTATGGTGCGCGGCGTTCTCAATCGCGGCCATCACGTCTTCTTCCGGTGCGTCGAGGCCCAGAAGCACGATGCCACGGCAGTGTGCGTCCCGGCTTTCGACCGAGGCCGACAGCAGTTGCCATTCGGCCTCAGAAAGCGGGGTTGGCAGTTTCCACCAGTCGGGGTAGATGCCGATGTCATACAGCCGGTCAATCACGGTGCAGACCGTATGGTCATCCCGCGCCATCGAGGCAGGCGGAATCACTTCCACCAGCAGTTCATGGCGGCTGGCGCGTGCGGCCGCACTCAATCGCAGAAGTTCGCGTTCCTGCGCTGCGCGCATCTCCTCCGTGTCGTCCGGGTGATAAAACACCAGGCATTTGACACAGTGTTCCTGCGGCCATTCACGGAGCGTTGCGAGTAAGCTATCCCCCCCCTCGAACGCGAGCGGGCGCGAACCCGGAAACTCAATCGGTCGCCCGATCCAGATGCCGGTGCCGCTGGCCATGTCAAGGGCATCCTGCCCAAGCCGCCCATCACAAAGAATGCCAAGGCCCCGTCCCTTATAGGTTTGCTTTGCCTCGGCGAACGCGCGGTAGCACAGGGATTTGAAGTCCTCGATGCTCTCACGGCCCTGGCCGGATTCCGACGCCATATCCTCAAGCTGCTTGCGGTGATCGAAGGCAAACGCCAGCACTTCCGGGAAATCCCGGTGGCGGGTGGTGGACCAGTGAAGCTGCTCAAGCCCCGCGTCATGCCGCACACTTCTGTGCGGGCTGCCGTGGGCCATGAAATAGCGCACTTCCTCATAACTCGGGATCGCGGGCGCGCAGCCGTGGCGCGAGACCACAAGCGCACCCGACGCGTTCGCAAGGCGGCAGCTATCTTCCCAACCAAGCCCGGCAATATACCCGCGCAGCAGGCCCGACATGAAGGCATCACCCGCGCCCAACACGTTGAACACCTCAACCGGGAAACCGGCGTGAACAGGATTGTCAGCAAGTGTTTCCGGTATTGCACCCTCAAATACCGTGCAGCCCTGCGGGCCAAGCTTCAGCACAAGTGTGGCTGCCGTTTTTTCGCGGATTGTCTTCAGTGCCCTGATGGTATCGGTGGAGCCACCGGCGATATGGAATTCTTCTTCCGTGCCAACGATCAGGTCAGAGTAAGGCAGCATTTCCGCCACACTTTCACTGACCGCCGCATTGGCCACAAACCGTTCTTCGCCCTGCCCCAAGTCTGTCAGACCCCACAGTACCGGGCGGTAGTCGATATCGAACACCACTTTGGTGCCAGCGGCGCGTGCGCATTCCGCCGCCTTGAAGCTGGCCTTGCGCACACCGGACTTTGAGAGGTGCGTGCCCGTGACCACCAGCGCCTTGGCGGAGGCGATGAAAGCCGCGTCAAAATCATCTTCCGAGAGTGCCATGTCGGCACAGTTTTCACGGTAGAAAATCAGCGGGAAAGTTTCCCGGTCACGAATACCGAGGAAGACAAGCGCCGTCAGCCGTTCCTTGTCGGTCTTGAGGTGGCTAACGTCCACGCCCTCTGCCTCAAGCGTGCCTCGGATGAAACGGCCCATATGCTCGTCCCCCACGCGGCTGAGGAGCGAACTTTTCAGCCCCATGCGTGCGGTGCCGACAGCAATATTGGCCGGGCAGCCGCCGATATATTTGGCGAAGCTGCCCATGTCCTCCAGGAGGCCGCCGATCTGCTCGCCATAGAGGTCGACGCCCGCGCGGCCCATGCAGATCACATCAAGGGGTTTGCCCGTGCTCATAAGGTGATCCCTTTGGGTTGCCAGAAATCGGCGTCCTTCTCCATGGTCCAGGCATGTTCTTCAACAAAGTGCGGGATGCCGTAGCGACTGTCCGGCAGGTGGCGGATCACCCAGGCGTAATACATGCCGTAGCCGGGCGCCGCGACCTGCGCATGGGTCTTCTCATCCATGATGCGCACGCTGTCATTAGGGCGGATCTTGAGCACGTCTTCATCCAGCTCGCCATGCCCCCAACCGCGCGGGTCGGTGAAGCGGTAATGGTAAATCTCGGGCTGTGCGTGGTGGTGCGGCGGATAGGACGACCATTTGCCCGGCATGGTGATCACTTCACCGAGCACAAGCTGCGCATCGGGCGATGAATTGGTGTCGTCAAAAATGGTGCGCACAAAACGAAGGCATGTGCCGCCAACCTGGCCCTTGCCGCGCGGCTCGTCCACCCCTGCGTCCGGCTCATAAATCTCGGTCGGGAACTTTGCCTCGTTGTCACACTGGTAGATGGTGAACTCGGCATCCGTCTCCGCGGTAATTTCCACCGTCACGCCCTTCGCGCCGTGGATGCAGGACGGATGCTCGTCAAACAGCGAGGCCCGCGACCAGCGGAACAGCTTGCCGTCCACGCCAAGGGTGACCTTGCCGTCCATGAGAAGCCAGGCGGATTCGTTTTCAAAATGCACCGTCGTGCTTTCGCCAGCCCGGAATCGCCAGACCGAAACGCCAATACCTGTTGGCTCGTTTACGTCTGCATGGTCCGTGATGGTGGTATATCCCATCGCGAAACCATCCCTGTGGTTCGTGATATGCTCAAACATGAGCCCTCCCCGGTAGACTGACGCACATATTACTGTGCAAAATGACCTTGGTATGTAATTACCATTTACGGAAAGAAATATTTATTCTATTTTAGCAATAGGTCAAGAATTTTAATTCTGTTTTGTAAATTTTTGGGAGGGAAACCAACATGACCCATGGTATTTGCCTGATCGGCGCGGGCCGCATCGGGCGCATTCACGCGGGCAATCTCGCGGCGACACCGGGCCTTGCGCTCAAATATGTCGTGGACCCGGTGGCAGATGCCGCAAAAAGCCTCGCGGATGAGCTGGGTGCGGCGGTCACAGACCTTGATACCGCACTGGCAGACAAGGCCGTGCACGGTGTGGTGATCGCGAGCGCCACCAACACCCACGCCGACCTGATTGAGCGGGCCGCCGGTGCCGGCAAAGCCATTTTCTGCGAAAAGCCGGTCGACCTTGACCTCATGCGCACAGCAGAAGCGATTGCGAAGGCGAAAGATGCGGGCACACCGCTCCTGCTTGGTTTCAACCGCCGTTATGATCCGGATTTCGCCGCGCTCAAGGCGCGAATCGACGACGGCAGCGTCGGCCGGGTGGAAATGGTACAAATCACCAGCCGTGACCCCGGCCCACCCCCGGTGTCCTACATCAAAACAAGCGGCGGTCTGTTCAAGGACATGATGATCCATGACCTTGATATGGCGCGCTGGTTACTCGGTGAGGAGCCCACCCATGTCACCGCACAGGCCAGTTGCCTTGTTGATCCCGATATCGCCACCGCAGGCGACGTGGACAGCGCCATGGTCATGCTGCGCACAGCATCGGGCAAACTGTGCCAGATATCGAACAGCCGCCGCGCGGTATACGGCTATGACCAGCGCATTGAGGTGCACGGCAGTGGCGGCATGGTCAGCGCGGGTAACCGACTTGAGAGCAGCGTGCGGCTGAACACCGGCGCAGGCGAACGGGACGACAAGATCCAACATTTCTTCCTTGAGCGCTACGCACAGGCGTACGAGCGGGAAGCGGCACACTTTCGCGACATTCTGGACGGCCGCACCGCGCCGCTCACAACAGGCGAAGACGGGCACAAGGCGCTGATCCTCGCCGAAGCGGCAGCGAAGTCCTTCCGTGAGGGCATTACCGTCGCGCTCTAAGCAGCTGAGATAAACATCAAGAGAGACCGGCGCCACTTGGTGCCGGTCTTTTTTTATTTGCGTTAAGCATCAAAAAAAACGGGTCGGCGAACCGACCCGAAGTTTCCGAATTGTGCCCCAAAGCACATTTGGAAGGGAGTATCCTAGAAATTATACCGCGCGGTCAGAAGGAAGACGCGGGTCGACTTTTCCCGCTCCACTTCAAACTCGTCCACGATGCCGGCGCGCATATCTTCGAGGCTGTCGAAGTTGCGTTCCGCCTGGTTGCTTTCCGCGTTCAGCACGTTGTTGGCCGTCAGGCGCAGCACGAGGCCGAAGTCAAAGCGCTTCTCGACAAAGAGTTCCAGATTGCCGCCATAATATTGGTCCTCGATCTCGGCGTAGAACACACTGCGCGCGAGGCCCTGTTTCTGGTAGCTGAAGCCGGTTGTGGCCTCAATACTCGGGAAGTTCTGCGTCACACCGAAGTTGTAGACATATTTCGGCTGGTGATTGAACCGCACGTCCTGCTGCAGGAACTCGTCATACCGGCTGGACCAGATGCGGGTGTAGTTGGCGAAGAAGCCCGTCTCATCAAGGCCGAGGAAGACAAGCGGTGTACTGATGTCCATCTCGATCCCGTAGGTTTTGCCGTTGCCCACATTGTCGTAGCTATAAAGCCCACCGTCTTCCGTGTCGCCAATGCGCACGAGCTGCGACAGGTCAGATACCTTGCGGTAGAAGAAGTTGAGGCCAAGGATACCGTTTTGCGGCAGGGTGTGCTCATAGCCCACATCAAGGCCCCAGGATTTCTCCATCGCGAGGTCCGGGTTACCGATGGTGACATCATCATCGTCCGGCTCGTCCGTCAGTTCCGCAGGCACAAGCTGGTCAAAGGTTGGCCGCCTGACCGTGCGTGCCACGCTGAGGCGCAATTGCCCCTTCTCACCCAGATCCTGCTGGAAGTGCAGGGACGGGTTCAAAAGCGTGACGGAGTTTGAGGTTTCACCGGCACCAATTGCGTTCACGTTGGTTTTGGTATGTTCAAGCCGCATACCCGCTTCCACCGTTGTGCCAGTGCCCAGTTCCCACTCGCTGACGAGGAAACCGTCATAGCGGTTTTCCTTGACCGCAAACATGCTGTCGCTCTCAACAGAGAGATTGCCATCATCATCCGCTTCCATAAGCGTGAGGCCATAGTCGCGTTTTTTGAATTTGGCCGCCGCACCGTATTTGAGCGTCATGCCTTCAAACTCGTGCTTGAGGCCAAAGTCAGCGGCAAATTCCTTATCGACGCTCGTCACCAGTTCGCGCTCGCGGTCATCAAGGCTTTCTTCGCCGTCGTCGAAGCCGAATTCGCGGTCGTACTGGTCTTCCGTGTTATCGAACCGGCTGTAGCGCACCATGGCGTCAAAGCTGGTCACGTCTGACATGCGGCCTTCATAAAGCCCGCTCAGGCCATAACTTTTCTGGCGGATTTCCGTGTCCTGCGTCGTCACCTTGTCGCCAACCAGAACACCGTCGTCGCGCTCCCACTCGCTACCGTCTTCACGCTCATCGCGGTTGGTGTCGATAAAAAAGCCATCGAGGCGGAATTCACCTTCGTCACCAACTTTGAAGGTAACGTCCGCGTTCAGCGAAATGTCCAGATTCTCGCGGCTATCAAGCTGGGTCGCGCGGCCGTCGGCCACGGACGCATTGAAATCATCGGGCGAGAAGAGGTCACGGCCATCAAATGAGTTCGGGAAGTCACCTGCAACGATTTTCTCTTCAACAAACTTCTTGGCGTTGAAACGCTGCTGGATGTTGGCGGTAACCGAATAGAACATGCGGTCATTGTCGCTGCGGCCCGCGTATGAGATCGCACCCGCGCCGCGCAATTCCTTGTCCTTCGCGGAATAAAGCGCGCTTGCCCGCACCGAACCCCCTTCCGGAAGTGTCGTGCCTTCCTTCAGGATGATATTGATGGTGCCGCCCACACCCTGACTATCAATATCAGCGCCGGGGCTACGGATAATCTCGATACGCTCAATAATCTCTGCCGGAATACGGTCCACCAGCACGGTGCGGTCATTGCCCGCCCCCGGAACGGGACGGCCATTGATCAGCACCTGCGTGAAACCGTCTGCCATGCCGCGCATCTGCGGCGCATCATATTCACCGATGTCACTGGTGAACGCCACGCCCGGCACACGCTTGAGCATGTCCCCCGCCGAAATAGGCTCAAACTTCTGGAAAAACTCGGTGTCGTACGTCAGTTCAGGCGCAACCGACGATGTGCGGTTCCGCGTAACAATCTGGCCGGTGACCACAATTTCTTCAAGGCTCATGTCCTTGGTGGTGTCAGTATTACTTGTATCTGCTTCCTGTGCGTACGCAGCTGGCGCAAGCGCCAAAAGCATACAGGAGCACAAAAGTCTGCGCCTTTGTAATGCGTATGTCATAAAAACCTCCCCAGGTTCCCACTATGGATTCGTTTTGCAGTATCTCCAACAGCCACCCCAGACCTATAAGAGGCAGCATGTTCCTTCCCTCGGATAACGACCATCCCAACTGCTTAGGAACGCCCTTCCGTTCATTGCATTATAGAATTTATATTCTTTTTTTCAACATAAATGAAATTTTTCCTCTTTTTTGTCTTGAAACCGGCGGAATAGGTCACATATCTTGGCCAGAGGGAAGCCAATTTAGGGAGAGGCACTCATGAAAATGAACCGCCAGATGATGGCTATTGTTGCCATCGGCCTCGCCGCCTGCACGCCGGGTGACGACCAGCCAAAAGAACAACCAGCGTCACAGGAACCGGCAGGCCAAAGCCTTGCCGTTGCCATGGAAACCGCGCCCAGCGCATCCGATAGCGCGGCAGCGGCCATGGCGTGGCCCGGCAGCGGCTATATAATCGGCGCGATTGAAGACGGCCTTGAGCTTTATGGCCCGGACGGCCAGACGCTTGGCCATGCGGGCGGCGGCGAGATTGAAGCCATCAGCCTGATCGGCCGTTATGGTGACGGCGACGGCCCGCTCGCGCTCGCGCTTGATACGTCGGTAAGCCAAGTGAACGGCTTTGTGGTGAGGGACGGCGCGCTTGTGCCCACCCAGCAAGCTATTGTGAAAACAGACGCGCTTCTTGAAGGCATGTGTGCCTACACGAGCCCGCTTGACGGCGAAAGCTACGCCTTCCTGCTCACCAGCAGCGGCCAGATTGAACAGTGGGCCATCACCAAAGGCGCCAACGGTGCACTTAAAAGCCGGCTCACCCGCAAACTGCAAGTGGGTTCAGAACCAAAATTCTGTGTCGCGGACAGCAAGCGCAACAATCTTTATGTGACGGAAGAAGCCGTCGGTGTCTGGCGCTTTGACGCGGACGTTGAGGCCGACACGGTACCGGAGCTGATCGACGTGGTGAAATTCGGCCACTTCACCGGCGAAGTGGGTGGCCTTGCACTTCACCGCACAGCTGCTGGCCAGACCGTGCTGTTCGCCTCCGATGTCGAAAGCAGCATGATCAACCTCTATGACGTTGAAGATGAGCACCGTTTCATCGGCCAGACCAGCTTTAAAGGCGCGGGCAATGTGGACGGTGTGGACAACGCCGGTGCGCTGTCCGCCGGTGGCGGCTATCTCGCGCTCGCGGATGAAGACAATGGCGACGATGCCACCAACTTCAAACTTGTGAGCATGACGACGCTTGCGGATGCCTTTGGCTTCAGCAAGCTGAAAGCATCAGCGGGCGAGGACCCGACGGCTAAATTCGCGCTCGTCAAGCCAAGCCTTGAGACCGCACCGGTCGCGGACGGCGGTGACGCGGCGGACGACCCTGCCATCTGGGTACACCCGACGGACCCTGCCAAAAGCCTGATCATCGGCACCAACAAGCAGGGCGGGCTTTATAGCTACACGCTTGACGGCAAGGTGCATCAGTATCTTGAGGTTGGCCGCGTGAACAACGTTGATGTGCGCTACGGCGTCAAGTTGGGTGACCGCTCGGCCACCATCGCTGTTGCCAGCAACCGCACCCATGAAAGCATCGACATCTTCGAGATTGACGATGCCACCGGCATGATGACAGACATCGCGGACGGCGTGCAGCCGACCAATATGCCGGACCCCTACGGCCTCTGCCTGTACCAGAGCCCGAAGGACGGCAGCACCTATGTCTTCATCAACGAGAAAGACGGCCTCGTGCGCCAGTGGAAACTGGATGAAGGCACATCGGGCCGCTTGAAAACCACACAGGTACGCGAGTTTGAAGTCGGCAGCACGGCCGAGGGCTGCACCGCCGATGATGACACCGGCGCACTTTATGTGGCCGAGGAAGATGTCGCGCTGTGGAAATATGGTGCCGAGCCCACAGACGGCGACGCCCGTGAGAAAATCACCGACCCACAGGCGAACCCGGCGCTGAAGGACGACCTCGAAGGTGTGTCCATCTACTACGGTGAAGGCACAAAAGGCTATATAGTGCTCTCGAGCCAGGGCAACAACAGCTATGCGCTCTTTGACCGCGAAGCGCCGCACAGCTACATCGGCTCCTACCGCGTAATCGCGGATAGCGACGCTGGCATCGACGGCTCCTCGGAAACCGACGGCCTTGATATCATCAGCACCCCGCTCGGTGCCCAGTTCCCATACGGTGTGTTTGTGGCACAGGACGGCCGCAACATCGCGCCAGAGGAACGGCAGAACTTCAAGCTGGTGCCGTGGGAACGTATCGCCGACAAGTTCAGCCTCGAGAAATACACCGCTCGCAACCCGCGCGACTGATCAAAGCAAACCAAAACCTTGAACAAGCACAGCCATTCGTGGCTGTGCTTTTTCTTTACGGCTGTGCCGTATCTTCGCGCGGCTCTTCAGACACTTCGTCAGACGTCTCTTCAGGCTCCTCTGCAGGCTGCAGATAGGCGGGCATATAGGTGGCTGGCAGCAAACTGCTGCGTTCGCGCAAGGTTTCTCCACCAGCGATATGCGCAGTGCAATAATTTCCGTCTTCGGGTGTGGGTACCGGCCCTTCTTCATACGCCGCCGCAAGATCAATAATTTCCTGCTCATAGGGGAAGATCTTGTCGGGGGTCGAACTGTTTCCGCGCTCCTCTCGCATGATCTCAAGCGCTTTGGCATAATCTGCTTTGGCACCTTCGGTGTCCCCCATATTTGCTTTTGCACATGCGCGGTAAACAAACGCCCACGAATAGTCTTCCTGATGCGTCAGGCCCTGCTCAATCGAAGCAATCGCCGCTTCATTTTCCCCAGCAAGTACCTGATTTTTTGCGCGGTGATAATTAAGCGGCATGCCAGTCCAACCGCCCTGGGCGTCATGGGCGCGCTGGTAAAAGGACTCGGCTTGGGCATAGTCGCCGCGCACCCGGTGCACCAGCGCAATACGGATATTACCCCAATAAGGCTCGCCTCGCTCAACCAGACGCTCCCCAACCGCAAGGGCTTCAGGGTATGCGCCGAGGTATATGAACGAATAGCCAATCATCTTGAGCCTGGACAGGTTGTCCGGCTCCTCGGCTTGCAGCCCTTCCAGAATAGCAAGTGCTTCCATCTGCTTGGCATCATCATGTATCTCAAGCCCGAACTCCTGCAAGGCGTCCGCTTTGCGGTTCAGGATGGCCCTGCGGTCCTCGTCCGACAGCGTGGCATAGCGCAGCGCACGGTCCGCCTGTTCAATAGCCTCATTGTATCCGACGTCGTTATAGAACCGCTCAACCTCATCCGCCCGCATAGCAGACCAACGTGCATGCTCAAGGAAGGCAACACGCCCGCCCGCAAACAGAAACAGCAGACCGAGCACGCCCGCAATCCCGGCATCAACGCTGCGTCGGTCACTGCTATCAGCGGGCAACCGCGCCCACCAAACCAACCCGACAACGACCATGATCACAGCAAAGGCCAAGACGAAGGCTATGACACCCAGCCAAATATCCTGCATGCGTTCAAACACCTTTGTACTGTCTGCAAAGGAGAGCACGCAGGTCTCATCGTCCTTGCAAAACTCGGTAAGCGTGGCTGCATCACCGGCATGCCCCGGCGGCACATAGCTAATGGTTACGCGCGCGCCGGTGTCGAAGGAGGCCTTGGCGGCAAGGAAAATTTCCTTGGCCTGCTCACCTGTCAGCGCCTGAAACTCTGTAGCAATTTCCGGCTCCATCAATTCAATCTTGAGGTCTCTGCCGTTCACATGGGCTTCCTTGACGATGCCCTCAGCGACCTCAAGTTCATATTCGCTTGGAATGCGCCAATTCTCGCGAAGTTCAGAAGCGAGCCATAGGCACGCGATAGCAAGGAATGCACCTGCACTCGCCAGATATTGCCAGCGTAGCCGCTTCTGGCGGATAACCCCAATAAGGCCACCAACTGCCAGAATAGCGATGGCGATACCAAGCTTGATGCCAATGCCTGAAAGGTCGGGCAATGACATTTGCTGGCGTATCTGGTCCACCGTCTTGCCTGAGAGGGTGGTTTCAACCAGTTTGGCAACGCTAATTTTTGCCCTTAAGTCACCCGCTTTGAAATCGTCGTAGTTTTCGCCCTCGTCCACGATCAAGTTGGTCGCAATTGTGCGGATGCGTTCTGCCGCCATCTCATACTGTGCTTGGGTGCCGATCCAGGTTATGGCCAGATAGCCTTCCCGCGTCAGCTTCAGCAGCTTCAGATTTACCCACGTCGCGCCGTTGCCCTGCTTCAGTTCGAATGCGTATTCGACCTGCTGCAACTCTGGGTCCAGTTCAGGCACCCTGAGCCAACGATCGAAGTAGAGTTTCCCCTCCTCGGACCGAGTGGCGTTCGCGCGGCTTTGTACCTTATTGAACAGCTGCACCAGCGCATGCGGCTTGGTGCGTTCCTCCCAATCGTCATCAATGACATGACCGACCTTCGCGAACTGGATGTACGCATTGTCGGTGATCTGCCGCTCGGCATTCAGCCCGACAAGAACCGCCGGCGCACGGAAGGTGAAACCGCCGGTGCCAACCCGCTCGAAATCGAGCGCATCATTACCGGTGACAATGGCCTCGTCTTCAGTCAGCCGGAGCGTGACTGGCATGTGCGGAATATCCACCTCGCCGGGACCGACGGTCCAAGGCAGCTCATAGATGCTGTTCTGTGCGCTTACGGCTGTTCCGAAAGCAAAACCAAGAAGAATGGCAAAAAGGCCAAGAATACGTGATGAAGCTGTCATAAATACCCCCAATTGAGGGATAGCTAACTACAGCCAAAGAAATTTCACAATGTGAGATTGGCGAGTTGATGCAACCAAAGAGAAACAGGCGCGGGTTATGCCCCGGTGTGAAACTCTATAATCACGCTGAACGTATTATTCCGGTCCCGAAATAATACTTTACCACCATGTGCTTTAGCCACCGCTTCGACGAGGCTGAGGCCCAAACCCAAACCGGGAGAAGTGCCGTCGCCCGCGCGGTAGAAACGCTCGGTCACACGTGCGCGATGTTCAGGCGCGATGCCGGGGCCCTCGTTGGTAACGGCAATCGATACGACCCCGCCATGCATCAAGGCTTCAACCTCAACCGTGCTCTTTACAGGCGCGAACTTGATGGCGTTGTCGAGCAGGTTGGAGACCATCTGAAACAGCAGGTTCACATCCCCCTGCAGCATAAGGTTTGGTGCCACGGTTACCTTGAGCGGCAGGCCGCGTTCTTCAGCTTCCGGCTGGAAAAGTTCCACCGCATCACTCACAACGGTGGTCAGGTCGACATTCTCCTGTGGCACACTGTGCCGCCCGGTCTCAAGCCGCGCGATAGATAGCAGCGCTTCAAACACTGCCTTGAGGCGTACGGATTCAGCAATCGCGCGCTCCGCCAGCTCGGGTTTCATATCCCCGCGTTCCGCGGCAGACGCGAGGTCTTCAAGCTCCGCATGCAGGCGGCTGAGCGGCAGGCGCAGCTCATGCGCCACACTGTCCGAGACCCGGCTGATGGCTTCGACCGATCTCTCGATCCGGTCCAGCATTTCATTGAGTGTGTTGGCCAGATTGTCAAAATCATCGCCGGAGCCGGTCGTCGGCACCCGGCGCGAGAGGTCGCCATCAATCACCTTGCGCGCGGCGGCGCTGATGGCCTCGATACGCTTGCCTGCCGCGAGGCTCATGAACACACCGCCCGCGCCGCCCAGAATTATGGAGACAACAAAGGCCGCCACGAGCCCCTCAATAAGTTGCTCCTGCCGGTCGCCGACATCTTCGATATCGCGGCCTACAATCAGCCGCGCGCCATTGGCAAAAACCTGTTCTTTTGAGAGGGCCTGATAGTCGATCTCGTCGCCTTCAAGATAGCGGTCGGCTTCAATCTCGTAGAACCCGAGGCGCGGGACCGAGGGCCAGCTGGGCAAGTTCGCGGCAACAAGTTTGCCGTTCTCGTTGATGAAGGCATGGAAGGCGCGGCGTTCCGCAGGCGCCCGGAAGCGCCGGTCAAGCGCGGCCACGAGGGCGGCTTCACCGTCCACCTTGTAGGTATGCGACAAGGCATCCAGCTCGCGCGTGACCACTTCGGCGGTTTCGTCCCACGGCTGGGTGACCATCATCCAGTAGAAGCCGCCCACCAGAATGCTGACCGACACCATGAATAGCGCCACATAAAGCGCCACAAGCCGGAACGCGAAACTGTAGCGAAGGTAGGTGAAAAAGGCCGGTGCCAAGACGTGGTCCTTATGCAGAAGGGCGGATCATGTAGCCGGTGCCGCGCACAGTGTGGATCAACTGGGCACTGAAGCCCTTGTCCACCTTCTGCCGCAACCGGCTCACGTGTTGGTCGATGATATTGGTCTGCGGGTCGAAATGATAGTCCCACACTTTTTCAAGCAGCATGGACCGTGTGACCACGCGGCCAATATTGCGCATCAGATATTCGAGAATACGAAACTCGCGCGCCGTCAGGTCAAGTCTGCGGCCACCACGGGTAACCTGGTGCGCCAGCAGGTCAACACTCAGGTCCATCACACTCAGCGTGGTTTTCTCAGGGGTCGCGGGCCCGCGGCGCGACAGCACTTCAATGCGTGCCAGCAGCTCAGAGAAGGAGAAGGGCTTGGCGAGGTAATCATCGGCACCCGCGCGCAGGCCTTTCACGCGCTCGTCCACCTCACCGAGTGCGCTCAGGAGCAGCACGGGGGTATGGTCATCGGCGGCACGCATGGTCTGCAGTATCGTCAGCCCGTCCACATTCGGTAGCATGCGGTCGAGGATGATGACGTCAAAACTTTCGGCCGCCGCCATATAAAGCGCCGTCTTGCCGTCCGCCACATGCTCAACCATATGGCCAGCCTCACGAAGCCCTTTGGCGACATGGTCGGCAACACGCCTATCGTCTTCCACCAACAAAATCTGCACAGCTGTTCTCAGTAAAAATGCCGGATACGGCTCAGTTCGGCTTGCGCGCGCCGGTGAGCGCGTCGATCACAAGCTCGGCCGACCCTGCACCGGTGACCACACCAACCTCATACTGCGGCTGGTCGTCTTCAATCTCGAAGCGCACATATTCGACCGTGCCACCAGTCTCGGCCTCTATGGCGCGCAGCCATTCGGTTGGCGCGGGCATACTGTTCGCGAGTTTCAGTTTCTCGCCCGCTGCCACATCAATCCAGAGGTTGGAGAAAAACGGTTTACGCGCCCGCACCACGGTGCCGGTGTGCGCATTGATCCATACCTGGAAATGATCCCCCGCTTTCGAGAGGTCGATCTTGTAGCAAAGTGTGTCGTCTTTGGTGTCCAGTTCCACCTCAAGCAGGTTTGCCTTGAGGTTGGTTTCCGCGATCACCGTGGCGTCAATCAGGCCAATCATCGCCGGTTCATATTCTTCGGCACTGGCGGCCCAAGTCATAGCCAGCAGGTTCGCGCAGGCGACCAGCGGCATGACCCATTTTCCAAAAGCGTTCCTCATCGTTTCATCCTCTTTTAACTCACGGGATGAGCGCAAGCTAAAACCCGCACTTAACGGGCATATTTGCCGAACATTTGTTTTTTGTCACGAAAGTCGGTTGTCTTTGCCTCCGCGCACGGCGAATGCTTGAAAATCCGTATGTTTGAACAACAAACGGATGCTTTTGTGAACCCCCAACGCCACAATCCGGTCGCCCCGCATACTCAGGATACCAAGCCGCGCATCGGTTTCCTGTTCAACCATGAACAGGCGCACCAGATCCCCCACAGTGCGCCCATCCTCGCAGCGCTTGCAGCCCGCAACCTCCCCGTCGAGCTGCATGCCTTTGTCTCCGCCCCCGGCCATATGGCGATGCTGGAGCGTTTCCTGCCGCCCGTGCTTGCCGAGCGTGTGACCTTCACCATGGTTGAACCCGGGCGCGGTGCGCGCGTGGCGGAAACGCTCACCGGTTCTGCCCTGCCGCTCAAGCGTATTGGTGCGCTCATGC
Source organism: Kordiimonas gwangyangensis DSM 19435 = JCM 12864 (assembly GCF_000375545.1). Lineage (GTDB taxonomy): Bacteria > Pseudomonadota > Alphaproteobacteria > Sphingomonadales > Kordiimonadaceae > Kordiimonas > Kordiimonas gwangyangensis. The sequence continues at coordinate 120,736 of NZ_AQXF01000004.1, read as the reverse complement.
GCCACCGCGCACTCCTCGCCCGCATGGATATTCTGGTGGTCCCTGAAACCACCAGCACGCTCCTGAAAACCCACCTCGGCCTCACAGACACCAAACTGGTCTACACCCAGCACGGCGCAGGTGACCGTGCTGTGGGTTTCAAAAAAGTGATCCGCCATTTTGACCATGTGCTCGTGGCGGGAGAGAAAATCCGCGACCGTATGAAGGCCGCGGGCATCATTCGCGAAGGCGACTATAGCGTCGTCGGCTACCCCAAGTTTGATGCCGTCCCCCTGGGGGGCAGGCCCAAACTGTTCGAGAACGACAACCCCACCGTTCTCTATAACCCGCACTTCCACCCTGCGCTCTCGTCCTGGTACCGGGACGGGCTGAACGTGCTTGAGTATTTTGCCGCGAACCCCCAGTTCAACCTGATTTTTGCCCCGCATGTGATGCTGTTCTCGCGCGCGCTTCACGCCTCCGGCAAGCCTGTGCGCTTGCGCCGAAGCGGGGGTGTGCCCGCGCGCTACCGCAAGTGTGCCAACATCCTCATTGATGAAGGCAGCCCGCGCTCAGTGGATATGACTTACACCCGCGCGGCGGATATCTACCTAGGCGATGTTTCAAGCCAGGTGTATGAATTTATCGCCACGCCGCGCCCCTGCCTGTTCCTCAATAGCGAACAGGCTGATTGGCACAATGACCCCAACTATAGCCACTGGCACCTCGGTAAAGTGCTGGACGGTACGGACGACCTCACCGCTCACCTCGGCGCCACCGAATGGCATGACATCCTCTATCGCCGCCGCCAGCTTTCCGCCTTCGAAGCCACCTTTGGCACCGCCCCCTTTGGAGGTGCGGAGCGGGCGGCAACGTTACTTGCAGAGCTTGCAGGCTTTGATGCCGCGCAGTCCTACACACCCTTCCTCAATGCTGCCGAGTAAAGGAGAGTTTTCATGCATGACGGCTTGACCCTGACAGAAAGCCAGCTCGCCATCGGTGCGGGCGCAACTGTCGCCAACGCGCGCGTTTCCACCGGCTTCCTGCCAGCCCTCAGCAGCGCCATCGTACTCGCCGGCGAACGGCCGGAGCGGGACATGCTTGGTGCCCAAGGCGGCATTCACGGCAAGGCCATGGCACCCATTGCCGGCAAGCCGATGATCGCGCATGTGGTCGCGACCCTCGCGCGCTCAGGCCTTGTGGGGGAAATCCTCATCAGCTCCAATTCTGACTTGACGGGCGAGGCCGAGCTTACCCACGCGGCGGCAGGCATTCCGCTTCGCCACGTGCCCACACGCACCACCATCTGTAGCAGCGTGAAGGCGGCCTACGACTGTGTGCCCAAGGGCCGCGGCGCGCTTGTCACCACCGCTGACAATCCGCTTCTGAGCGTCGAGGCACTGAGCGATTTCATCATGGCCGCCGCAGGGCATGACGGGCTTTCGCTCGGCCTCGTGCCAGACCATGTCATCCGCGCCAAATACCCCACCAGCAAACGCACCTACTACCGCTTCCGTGATGCGGCGGTCTCAGGCGCGAACCTGTTCTATTTCCGCGGCGATGCTGCCACCAACGTACTCGGGTTTTGGGAGCGCGCTGAAAGCCACCGCAAAAAGCCGTGGAAAATCCTGAGCGCGTTTGGCTGGGGCACGGTTATGGGCATGGCGCTCCGCCGCCTGTCGCTAAAGGACGGTTTTGCCCGCGCTGGTAAAGTGGTTGGTTGCCCGGTCAACGCTCATCTTCTGAAGGAGGCGGAAGCCGCGATGGACGTGGACAGCCCGCGCGATTTTGTGGCGGCCGAACGTATCCTTGTGGACCGTATGAAACATACCCGTGGCCCGCAAAAATGGGGCGGCAGCGGCACCCAGTCTTTTGCTGTGTTCGACCTTGACCGCACCCTGACCAAGCGCGGCACGTTCACACCCTTCCTGCTATCCACCCGCAAAGGCATGGTCGCGCGCAGCGTGCTGATGCTGCGCCTGCTCCGCCACATGATCCTCTACAAAGCCAAACGCATCAGCCGACTTGAGCTCAAGAACCGGATGCTCACCCTTGCCTTCAAGGGCTTCAGCGAGCAGGAGATTGAGGCCGCATCCGCAAGGTTCGCACAAAAGACGGTTGCAAAAGGCCTGCGCCCCGGGGCGGAGCTTGCGCTCGCCATGCACAGGATGGAAGGGGACACCATGGTGCTCGCCACCGCCGCGATTGACCTTTATGTGCACGCCATCGCCAACGCGCTGGGCTTTGAGTGTGTGGTTTGCACCGGCACCACCTTCACCGGTGATGAGCGCGCACCCGTCGCGCTCAGCGGTGCCAATTGTTACGGTGATGACAAATTCCTGCAATTGCGGGACGCGCTTCTGGGCACCTCAGGCCTCACCCGCGACCGCATCTTTGTATCTTTCTACAGCGACCATCATACCGACATGCCGCTCCTTGAATGGGCAGATGTACCCGTGGTCGTATGCCCCGGGATCAAGACCCATTCGATGGCCGTGGTGCGGCAAATGAAGATTGTGGAGTGGTAACAAAAAAGCCGCCATGCCACCGCTGGAGCCGGTAACATGGCGGACAAACACCGGGAGGTGTTTAAGTCTAGAAGTCGAACCCGACCTTGACGCCAACGGTGCGCGGACGCGTGCGGTTGGCGTTATTCCATTCGTGGTAGGGGTCGATCCACTTGTTCACATTGGTGATGTTCTGCGCGAACAGCTCGAATGAGACAGCGCCGCTTGTCAGCCCAATGCGGGCATCAAGAAGCGCGATGCTGTCGGAATATTGCGGTACATTGTCACCGGGGAAACTGGTGCGGTCCACATAGGGCATCTCATCCCTGTAGCTATAATCCACGCGGAAGAAGCCCGGCATATCCGCCGACCACATAAAGTCATAGTTTGCGCCAAGGGTGAAGCTGAAGTCTGGCACATAGTCGATGGGGTCACCGACAATGTTGGCCGTATCGTCAGCTGTGATTTCCGTAACCTCAGCGTCGATGACCGTACCTGAAGCACTGAAGGTCAGCGCATCCGTCGCCCGCCAGGAGAAGGAAGCTTCAAGGCCCTTCACCTCAGCCGCACCAACGTTCGAGACAAGCTGCTGCAGCCCAAGCTCAGGCCCGAGGAACACGAGGCCCCGGCGCAGCATGTCGTTATATTCGGTATAATAAGCGGCAAAGTCGAAATAGAGCGCGCCGTCAAGCGCCGTGCCCTTCAGGCCCGCTTCATAGGACCATAGCGATTCCGGGTTAAACGGCGGGTTGCCACCGGTGTTGAACCCACCGCTGCGGAAGCCTTTGGCCACGCTCGCATAGAAATTAAGGTCATCCGTCATGGCGTAGGACAGGTAGAAACGCGGGTTTACCGTGTCAAACTTGCCTTCCTCAGTAACCGCGGTTGGCGCGAAACCATTGGTCTCAGAGCCCTTGTCCTCGAAGTAGCGCACACCTGCGCCTACTTCCAGACGGTCCGTCAGCTTATAGGACGCGTTGGCGAATGCGGCGTAGGACTTCGATGTATTCTCGGAAAAGAACTCCTGATCGGTGACCACAAAGCCGAAATAGTCATATTCGAAATATGCCGTCAGCGAGCGTTTCATGTCGCGGTAGAAACCGCCAACTGTCCACTGGAACGGCCCTTCGCCGGTGGACGACAGCCGCACTTCCTGGGTGAACTGCTCGCCCGGGTTATAGCGCAGGTCATTGCCTTCATACTGGCCCAGATAAATGGTGTCCTCACCGCCACGGTAGGCGAAGGGGTACTGGTGGTACTGGTCCACATAACTTGTGGAACTCATGATCTCCACACCGCCGAGGTTGTAGCTCATGGTCAGGTTATAAAGCTCATAGTCCCAGATTTTGGGGATCAGTTCCTTGGACGGATCGATGGCCACAAACACCGTGCGGTCCGGCTGCTCGTAACCTTGCCCAAGCTCATATTCCGCATGATAGGACACAAAGGTCGCCATCAGCTCGAAGTCCTCATTGGGACGCCACAGTGCCTTGAAGCGCAGGTTCGTGAGCTCCTCGTCGTTGCCGTCCTCGATCCCGGCTTCGGGCTGGTCCTGCCACCCGCCACCGTTCTTCACGGTTGCGGCAACGCGCACGGCGAACTTGCCGGGCACAAGCGGCACGTTAGCGATGCCCGTAAATTCTGTGCCCAGTTCGCCGCCTGCGACAGATGTCAGCGCCGCGTCCACATGGCCTTCAAAATCGTCAAGGTTAGGGTCGTTGGTGATATAGCGCACCGTGCCTGCAACCGCGCCTTGGCCATAGAGCGTGCCCTGCGGGCCTTTCAGCACCTCGACACGCGCGATATCAAGCGTGCGGGTCGGGAGCACGTCATAGCCCGTCAGGTTCATCGGCACTTCGTCCTGGTAGACGCTCACGAGCGATCCGCCACCATAGGCGTTTGCGATACCGCGCAGGAAGATCTGGTAGCTACCCGGACCATCCTCACGCATCGTCAGGCCCGGCACCGCGAACGACAGGTCCTGAATGCTGTCGATGCCGCGCTCCTCAAGCTCGGTCCCGCCAAGGGCGGTGATGCTCATCGGCACTTCAATCAGCCGCTGTTCGCGTTTCTGCGCCGTGACCACAATCTCTTCAAGTGTGAACTCTGTGGCGTCTGCGCTTGTCTCCTGTGCCAACACGGGCGACTGCAAAAGCGCCAGCGTGGACAGGGAAGCCAGATAATATTTGCTGTATTTTTTCATCGTGTTTCCCCTCCGAGACCGGCTGGCGACACCCTGCCATCAGGATGCACGAGCCGGGATTTCCTCATGCTGTCAGAGTAAGCAGCCGCGCCGCCCTTGGGGCAGATGCCAATAGTGCAACGAACGGTGCGCAGGGGTCACCAGCCCGAAAACGGCTGGAAACCTTGCGGCCCGCGCCTGCGAATCCGCGGCTGCCGCACGCTGGTGCGACGCACGCACCACATATTGCCCCGTTTGCACCTGCCAAAGCTGCATGCGCTTCGGCTAGGGTCGACTTTGGGATATCAGGACCACAGGAAATGGGAAGCACTCTATGAATGACCGCGCGGTAAAAATTGGTTCCGCCACCGATGCCTATTCGGGCCGTCTGTTCCCGACGGAGCAGATTGAAACCTTCCGGAACATCGACAAGCTGTTCCCAAGCCGGACCATTTCACGTGGAACATCAACCGCGGTGAGCGAACTGGCAACACGCGCCCTGCCGCTTGATGACATGACGATCGAGACCGACCAAGGCGACTATGACCTGTATGACTATCTGGCGCGCAACCGGGTGACGGCCCTCCTGATCGCCAAGGATGAACGCATCGCGCTTGAGCGCTACGAGTATGGCAACACGCCGGATACACGCTGGATGTCCATGTCGATGGCGAAGTCGGTCAGCACCACGCTTGTGGGCGCCGCCATACAGGACGGTTTTATTGATAGCCTTGAGGACCCTTTGAGCAAGTATCTGCCGATCCTGAAGGGCGGTGCCTATGACGGTGTGAGCATAAGACAGCTCTTGCAGATGACATCCGGCGCGCACTGGGACGAAACCCACACCGACCCGAATTCCGAACGCCGCGCCGTGCTTGAGCTTCAACTCGCGCAAAAACCCGGTGAAATCCTCAAATATATGTCCGGCCTCAAGCGGGTGGCGGAGCCCGGTACGCACTGGAACTATAGCACCGGTGAGACCCATGTGGTGGGAGAACTGTTGCGCGCCGCGACGGGGGAATATCTGTCGGATTATCTCAGCCGCAAGATATGGTCACGCCTTGGCATGGAGTCGGATGCATCATGGTGGCTTGAAGCGCCGGACGGGCTTGAAGTCGCCGGCAGCGGTATTGCCGCTACGCTCCGCGACTATGCGCGCTTCGGCCATTTCATCATGAATGATGGCGTCATCGCGGGGGAGCGCATCCTGACGGAAGGCTGGGTGAAGGAGGCCGGAAGCCCGCGCGAGATTGGCGGGCAAACGCTTGATTACGGCTTCATGTGGTGGCCGGTGCGCGCGCCTGCGGGTACGGGGTTCGAGGACGGTTTCAGCGCACGCGGCATCTTCGGGCAATATATGTATATCAACCCGGCGCGGCGTATCCTCATTGTGGTGTGGAGCGCGCGGGCAAAGCCGCTTGGCTCCGAAGTCATCCCGGATAATGACTTTTTTAACGCAGTCGTGAAAACAATAGGCTAACAAGTCCGGGGGGACAGAATGCAACAAAACCAGACAGCACCAGAGAGGCGCGAGGATGATATCTTCGGTCACCCACGCGGGCTCGCCTACATCGTCTTCACCGAGGCGTGGGAGCGTTTCTCCTTTTACGGTATGCAGGCGCTTCTGGTGCTCTATATGGCCGGGCACCTTCTGAACCCCGGCGCAGTTGAGGGGGTGATTGCGTTTGAGGGTTTCCGCACGCTTCTAGAGGCGGTGTTTGGCCCCTTGTCCACCCAAGCGCTCGCGACCCAGATATTCGGTCTTTATATCGGCCTCATCTATTTCATGCCCGTGCTGGGTGGCTTTATCGGCGACCGGGTGATGGGGCAGAAAAAGGCGGTGCTAATCGGCGCGGCGCTCATGGCGCTTGGTCACTTCCTGATGGCGTTTGAGGCGGTGTTCCTGTTCGCGCTCTCGGCTCTCATTCTTGGCGCAGGCCTCCTCAAGGGTAACCTCGCCGCACAAGTGGGCCGGCTTTATAAAAAGGACGATCAGCGCCGCGATACCGCCTATTCGCTTTACATCATGTCGATCAACGTGGGCGCCTTTGTCGCCCCGCTTATTTGCGGCACGCTTGGCGAGCTTTACGGCTGGCACTACGGCTTTGGCGCGGCGGGCGTGGGCATGATGGTCGGCATCGTCATTTACCTGCGCGGCCAGCATTTCCTGCCGCCTGATACCATGGCAGACGCAGGCACTGCGAGGCCCAAGCTTCAGAAGGGTGACGGCAAGGTCATCGCCGCTATCTTGCTGCTCTTTGTCATCGCCGCGCTATTCTGGACCGCGCAGACACAAGTGTGGAACACCTACCCCTTGTGGATTCGCGACCGGGTAGACCGGGAGATCTTTGACCTCACTGTCCCCGTCACATGGTTCCAGTCGTTCGACAGCCTCGCTGTACTGGTACTCGGCCCCTTTGTGATGTGGTACTGGAAACGCCAGCGCGACCGCAAAGCCGAACCCGGCGACCTGATGAAGGTCATCCTCGGCTGCGCGATGTTTACCCTTGCTTGCGTATGGCTGGCGCTTGGTGAATTTGCTGCGGGCGGCGGTCAGGTCTCTCTGTTCTGGCCCGTGGTGTTCCATTTCATCTGCGCCGTTGGCTACCTATATGTGGGGCCGATCATGCTCGCGCTTGTATCCTCCGCAGCACCTGAGGCCGTGAACGCCATGATGGTCGGTTCCTACTATCTTTCACTTTTCTTTGGCGGTATCGCGAGTGGATGGCTCGGCCGGTTCTATGAACCCATGTCCGACGCCGGCTTCTGGCTGATGCACGGGGCGATTGTGGGCCTTGCCGCAGTGCTGGTGCTTGTGTTGCACCGGCCCTTCAAAGTGGTGCTCCGGCTGCACTAATGTCACCTTTCACTAAGGGCAACCGCTTGACAGCGACGGGAGATCACCGCCAAGATCGTATCTTGCACTTGATAGTCGTTATCAGTTTTCACGAGGTGCCAGAAAAGATATGACCGCCCCAAGCCAAAAACCGGCCATAAGCCCGCACCTGCCCTCCCGCAAAGCCCTGCCGCCCTTCGAGGCGCTGCGCGCATTTGACGCTGTCGCGCGGCTTGGCGGTATCCGGAAGGCAGCCCAAGGGCTGGAGCGTGACCACGCAGTGATCAGCCGCCACATTCGCACCATTGAAAGCTGGACCGGCGCGGTACTGGTGGAGCGCACGCCCACGGGCATCGCGCTGACCGCAGAGGGGCGCGAGTATCACGCGCGCATCGCGGAAGCGATTGACGCGCTCGCCAACGCCACACTCGACATGATGAAACGAAGCGACAACCAGCCGGTGCAAATCTGGTGCATGCCAGGCCTGGCCTTCCACTGGCTGACAGGCAGGCTTGGCGCGTTCGAGGCCGCCTATCCCGGTGTGCGCACCGAGGTGCGCCCGACGGACGTGAGCCCCGACCTTGTCGCCAATGAGGCCGACATCGATATTCGTTTTGTGCCGCAATACGGTGCCGCCTTCCATGTGCCGCAGGGTGTGCGCAAACTCAAACTCGCGCGGCTGCCGATCATTGCGGTCGCAAGCCCCGACTACCTGAAGGGCAGCCCGGCACTTGAAAAACCCGCTGACCTGTTGGCGCACCAACTGCTGCATGAGGAAGACGCTTCCTACTGGCAGGACTGGCTGAGCGCGCATGGTGTGAAACAGGACGGTGAACTTGGCGGGCCGCTGTTGTGGCAGGCGCACCTCACTATGGATGCCGCCCGCCATGGCCGCGGCATCGCGCTCAGCAACCATCTGGTGGCGGCCGAGGACCTCAAAGCCGGACGGCTGGTGGAGGTGGGCGCTGGCAAGCCTGCGTTCGCAAGCAAGACACCCGGTGATTACCTGTTCCTCGCGCGCGCTGACCGGTGGGAGCTGCCGTCGATCCGCCGTTTCCGCACATGGCTCCATACCGCCATCACCAAGGAATTGCCCTGAGCCTATTGCCATGGTGCCTGCCGTGCACCGGCCCCGACCCATGACGCATCTTGCGCGCCGTGTGCCGGTGCCGGAAACTGGCAAACAATTGATCCTGTATCAGAGAAGGGGAGCGAACCATGCGGGGACTGACACACACAATCGGGGCAGGCCTTTCCACACTTGCGCTCGCGGCAATCCTGAGCATCAGCAGCGCAGCGGTCGACGACCAGCAAAACGAGCCCATGAGCATCAATGCGGAAAGCGTACGCATGCTCTCCTACGACTGGCCGATCCTCAAGGTTGGCACCGGCAGCTATGAGGCTGGGCCCACGGGTGTCACCGTCTTCCAGTTTGACAAGAAAGTGCTGGTGGCGGCGGACGTGCGGGGCGGTGGCCCCGGCACCGTGAACGCCCCCTATATGGACCTTGGCTATAACTATGCCGAACTGGACACCGTGGTGTTCGCAGGTGGCTCCTGGTACGGGCTTGAGGCCGTGACAGCGGTTGCCACCGCGCTCAAGGATGACGGCGTGCGCGACGGCAATGTGTTCACCGAGGATGTGAATATCGCCATGTCTGTGGGCTCGATCATCTTCGACTTCGGCACCCGTCGCCTCAATGAGATTTACCCAGATAAACGGCTGGCGCAGGCGGCCTTCCGCGCTGCGAAAACAGGCACCTTCCCGCTTGGCGCATATGGCGCCGGCCGTTTCGCCAAAAGTGGTGGCTTCTTTGGCTGCAACGCTTTCTCAGGCCAGGGCGGCGCATTCAAACAGGTGGGTGACCTGAAGGTTGCGGCCTTCGTGATCGCGAACCCTTACGGTGTCATCACCGACCGGGACGGAAAGGTCGCCGCCTGCTACACGTCTGACAAATGGCCGGACGGCGAGGTGAAAACCTCTAAGCTGATGCAGGGCTTCCCCGAAAGCCGCGAGACCGGCACGGCTGCAGTTGAGGAGACCGCAAGCGCCAAAAACACCACCGTCAGCCTGATTGTGGTGAACCAGAAGATGGACCCGGCGGACCTCAAGCGCCTTGCGGTGCAGGTACACACCTCCATGGGGCGCGGCATCCAGCCATTTGCGACCCAGTTTGACGGTGACGTGCTTTACGCCGTCTCCACCGGGGAGCTTGAAAAGCCCGCCTTCTGGTCGCCGGACCTTGGTGTCATCGCCTCTGAAGTGATGTGGGATGCGCTGCTTGCCTCCGTGCCGGAACAGCCTGCAGCCGCCACTCCAAACCCGGACCAGAAATATAATGCATCGGCCCTCAAGGGCTTCGCGGGCGACTATGAATTCAGCCGGTTTGCGAGCCTGAATATCAGCACAAAAGACGGCAAACTCTATGCTACAGCGAGCGGCGAACGCACTGTCTTCGGCATTGCGCACAAGGAAGCGACCGAACTTGTGCCTGTCTCCGCACGGGAGTTCATGGTGCCGGGGCGTTACCCGCTTACCTTCCACTTCGAGGAAGACGGCAGCCTGATGCTGAACCCCGGCCACTGGCAACAGCACGGCACCCGCAAATAACGCAAGACTTGAGCAATCAGGCGGCCTGTGCTACCAAGCCGCCAACCTTAGGGGAGTAGCTACCTCTTACGACCCGAGAGGGCATGTCAACAAACTTGCACCCACAGGTGCATGGCATGTCCGTGCCACATTCCATATTGGCATCAGCGAGACCTAAGGCAAACGGCGCTTTCCATGGCAGGACGGCGGCTGTTTGCCTTTGGAAACGTTTGTCCTGCCGTGGAGTTTGTGATGGAAATCGACGCTTTTATCATCCCCACCGCCGCAGTGGCCCTCGCCGAAATTGGTGACAAGACCCAACTGCTGACCCTCGTGCTTGCCGCCCGCTTCAATGCGGCGCGCTCAATCATCCTTGGCATTCTTATCGCCACGCTTGTCAACCACGGGCTGTCCGTCCTTCTCGGCCAGTGGCTGGTGGATTTTATCCCCGAAGGCTGGATCACCTGGATTGTGGCCGGCTCCTTCCTTGCCGTCGGCCTTTGGCTTTTGATCCCGGATAAGGACGACGAGGAAAGCTCCCGCTTCTATGCCTATGGCCCATTCCTCGCGACCCTTGTGCTCTTTTTCCTCGCCGAGATTGGCGACAAGACACAGGTGGCAACCGTTATCCTGGCTGGCCAATACGAGAGCGCACTTCTGGTGACCCTTGGCACCACCGCAGGCATGATGCTGGCCAACGTACCGGTCATCTACCTTGGCCGCAAAGCGATGGACTTTGTGCCCCTCGCCTATGTGCGCTACGCCGCCTGCGCGCTCTTCCTCCTGATGGCCATCGCCACCGCGTTCCTCTGAGGCTATTCCATTTGGGCGGGCGTGGGAGCATGTCACACCGAGCCTGTGTGCCATAGCCTCGCTTTCGCCCAAATTGGCCGCAAATATTGGCGGTGCGATGGGCGTTTCATGCTATGAGCGTAACGTTCAGAATGGGGGAAAATATGCAAAGCTTTATGCCCACGACCCTGCCGGGGGTTGGTCATGTCACAGGTGTTTTCTGGAACGCGGACAGGTCGCTGCTCGCGGTCGCGTGCTATTATGACAAATTGGACAGGCCGAACGGGCGCGCATCCTATAGCGGGCAATCGCTTTATCAAGCTGTCATGCTGTACCGCATAGGCGTGGCTGAGCCTATTGCCGTCCTGCGCGACCTGCACCTCCCCACGCACCATATCGCCTTCCATCCCACGCAGCCGGTGATTGCCATCGGTGGCGGGGACTATGACGGCGGGTCCGACTTCATGGGTGAGCTCACGCTGTTCAACTGGCAAACAGGCCAAAACTCCAATGCCGGGCGCGCGGTGCCCGAGGTCATGTGGTGCGACTTTGAAGATGGTGGCGAAAGCCTGCGCATCATCACCCGACCCTGGCACGATGAGCAGTTCTCAAATGAGGACCCCAGCCGCGACCCTCGGAAAACCTATCTCACTGACAAACTCGAGCATATTGCTAGCGTGCTCGCGGGCGATGCCAAGCTGGCCGACCTTATTAACCTGCCCTATGAGGGTGCCGAACCGCTTGCGGATGATGCACCCGAGCTTGCACCCCTCGCCGAGACACAAAACCGGGAAAAGGTGCAGCAGGAACTTGCGCAGGCTTTCGGTGCACCGTTTGTATCGCGCTCCGCCATCTGGGATATCAAATGGTTACCGGACGGCACCCTTGCCGCTGTGCACGATGATTGCCTGCTGGATATATTTGACGCTGAAGGGTCCCCGATTGCCCGGCATATGCCCAAGGCCGCAGGTGAAATGGGCGTGCAGATTCTGGTGTCCGGCACGCAGGTCCTCGTGCACAGTAACCATGAACTGGACGACGATCTCGACAGCCCTGCTGCCTACAAGGGGTCCAAGCTTTATGAGCTTGCGGGTGGTGAGCTTCTACCCCTGCGGTCGTTCAGCCACGACTATGTGTTCTCCGCCTCAGGGCAGAACGCCCTATTGGGCCGCTGCGACAAGGTGGGCTGGCGGGAGGGTGCCGGCAAGGATGTGATTATCACCGGCTCCGGCGCGGGCTTCAATTTCCTCGATCTCGGGAATTATGACTGCTTCAACCACTGGGCGCGGTTTGATGGGGCGGACAGGCAGTATTTCATTCAGGGTACACCGCGGGAAAGCCACAAGGGCAAACATCTTTGTTCCGTGGACGCGGACGGTAAGGAAAGCAAACATTGGCCGCTTCTGGACGGCGACGAACATGCGATGGAGCTTGCCACCTGTTACGGGCGCGACAGCTTCGGGCCTGCCATCGTGATCGCAGGGCTTTATTTTGGCGCACCGTCACCCAAGCAGCCAGACCACGGCTTCCTCTACCGCCGCAGCCCGGATAGGGGTGAGGATGTGTGGCGTCACGCCGCACCCTGCGGTGCGAGCATACTGGCGTTCCACCCGAGTAAGCCGCTCATCGCCTGCGCCTTCCTGAACGGGGAGGTCTGGTTCGTCCACCCAGAAAGCGGTGAGCTCATAAAACAAATCGACCGCTTCGCACCGGACGGGTGTGAAACGGTCGTTTATTCGCTTGATATGGCGGGCGACAGGGTCGCGTTCGGTTGTCTCGACGGCCGTATCCTTGTCTACACCCTCACCGAGCTTGGGCTTGCCTGATCGGGCTTAGCCCACGAAGGCTTTTTCAACCACAAACTCGGCCGGGGCCGCGTTGGAGCCTTCGGTGAGGCCAGCTTTTTCCAGCAGCGCCTTGGTGTCGCGAATCATGTCCATCGAACCACAGATCATCGCCCGGTCCACCGCCGGGTCAAACGGCGGCAGGCCAACAGCGTTGAAGAGCTCACCATTCTCAATGAGGTTGGTAATGCGGCCCATGCGCGCATGCTCCTCGCGCGTGGTGCTGTCGAAATAGGTCAGCTTGCCTTCCACCATCTCACCCAGGAACTCATGGTTCATCAGCTCATCAACAATGAATTTGCTGTAGGCCAGCTCACCTGTCTCGCGGCAGGTGTGGGTCACGATCACATGTTCGAACTTCTCGAACGTCTCCGGGTCGCGGATGATGCTTGCGAACGGCGCAAAGCCCGTACCGGTCGAGAGAAGATAGAGATTCTTGCCCGGCGTCAGTGCGTCATGCACGAGTGTACCAACCGGCTTGCGGCCCAGCAGCACAGTGTCACCAACGTCGATTTTCTGCAGGCGCGAGGTGAGCGGGCCATCAGGCACCTTGATCGAGAAAAACTCGAGCTCTTCGTCCCAGTTCGGGCTTGCAATTGAATAAGCGCGCAAAAGAGGCTTGCCATTCACTTCAAGACCGAGCATAACGAATTCGCCTGAGCGGAAGCGGAAGCCCGACGGGCGTGTTATCCGGAAGGAAAACAGGTTTTCCGTCCAATGGGTCACCGATAGAACCTTCTCATGCGTCGGCCCATTAGACGACACGGGCTTCGCCTGCAGATTAACGTTCAGGTTCATCGGATACTCCTCAAAAAAACCAACAGTTGGTAGATCCAGCGCTCTCACGCCGGTGACGCGGTCGCCCGCGTTGTATTGCAAATAATAATCATTCGCAAGTATTAATTTATCTTTTTATAACCCTTTGGTGTAAAAGGGCCTTTCACGGCTTGAGCGCTATTGGGGAAACTTGCGAAACCTTGACAGGGTACCAAAACTCACCAATCCTCTACTCGTGGTGAGGCACAGTTGGGAACTTTGAGCGCTGCCGTCAAGGGGGCAGTCGCACAAAAGGCTGAGAGCCGATGCAGAATGACATCTCGGGAGGCCTGACGGGGGTCTGGCATTTCGCCAATATTGAATTGAACGAGCGCACAGGTGCCGTGACCGTGGACGGCGTGGTCGCGGACATTGACCGTGCCGGCTTCCTGATTCTCTGTACCCTTGCCCATCAGGCCGGTGAAACGGTCTCCAAGGATACCCTGCTCGCGGCCGCATGGCCGGGCCGCATTGTCTCGGAAAACACGCTTGCGAAAGCCATCAGTCGCCTGCGCACGCTGATGGGGGAGGAGCGCGACCTTATCAAAGCGGTGCACGGTTTTGGCTACCGGCTGCAGGCGGAAGTGAGCTTCACACCGCTTGAGGACGCTGCAGCGGAACCCACACCCGGCGTGCCGGATTACCGTAAAAGCCTCATCGGCTGGCAGCCCTTTGCGGCCATCATCGCAGCGGTGCTTGTTGCCGCCAGCCTCTGGCAGGCGCAAAGCGCCAGCAACCGCGCGGCAGCAGCCGAGGCCGACGCCGAAGCCCTCGCCTCCCTTGTCGCGGACGATATCCTCAGCCTCGCGAACCCTTACCGCACCAACCGGCTTGAGCTGAATGACCGCACGCTTGTCGAACGCACCGTCAAATCGATTGAGGACCGGTTCAACCACGCACCACGCGCGGCAGCCAAGCTCCATAATGCCGTCGCCCATGCCTACAGCGGTTGGGGCGAATACGCCCGCGCGGCCGAACATTTGTTCCAAGCGCGCGACCTATATGCGGGCTTGGGCGGCGATCACCTCGCCGATGTAGCGGAGATGGAGCTCAGCCTCTGCCAACAGCTCCGGCTCGCGGGGGATGTGCGCGCGGCCCTTGATGCCTGCAAAAGCGCCACGGCGTCGGCGGAAGCTGCTGGCATTGCCACGGCACCTGCACGGGTGACCTACGCCAAAGCCCTCTTTGAAGATGGTCAATATGCCCGCACCACCGAGATACTCAGGCCTGTCACCACAGCGGACGCCGACGAGAACAGTGTCAAAACCCGCGCTGACGCGCATTGGTTCCTCGCGCTCAGCGAGCGCAAACTCGCTGATTTTGATGCGGCGCAAGCTGATTTCCTTGATCTCCTTGAGCTGCAGATCAAAACCCACGGCGATGCCCACCCACTCACCGCCTGGGCCTATTCGGACTATGGTGATTTCCTGATTGATATCGGTGACTTTGAAACCGGCCAGAAGGTGCTGGCCAAGGCACAGGGTATTTTTAATGCCACGCTCGGGCCCGACCATCCCGAATCGCTTTCCCCCGGCTATAGCGTCGCCCTAATGCACGCCTGGCGGCATGAGTGGGTGCAAGCGCGTGATCTTTTGCTGCCCCGCCTCGCTGGCTGGCGCGCCACCATCGGGTCAGACCATCTCTGGACACTTTATACCATCACCGAACTCGCGCTGGCGGAAGCCGAGCTCGATCATCGGCTCGCCGCTGACCAATACCTCAAGGAAGCGCGCAAAACGGGCGAACGCCTGCTTTATAATCGCGCCTCCAAAGCGGTTCATTTCCATCTGCGCTGGGCGCGGGTGGAACTCGCCCTCGGCAACTGGGACGCCGCCCAAGCGGAGCTTGATCTGGCCGCACCAAAACTAGCCGCAACCTTTGCCGACGATCACCCATGGCGCGGTCAGGCCCATTGCCTGCTGGCGCGTGTCGCCGCCGGTAAGGGGGATGACGGTCGTGGCCTCCGCGAGGCGAGGCAGTGCCTGAGCGTTTTACTCGCCAGCCTGCCTGAAAAACACCCGGCCATTATCGAGGCCCGTGCCATCATCGCGAAGTTCGGCACACATCTCGCACAAATTCCGCGCACTTTCCGCACAGTGCGCGACCCAAAAATGGGCCGCTGAATCCGGCCGAGAGCCGCAGAAATCTGCGCTCGTCATAACTCGTCATAATTTCTTCAGCGCATGGGCAGAAAGTTTCACAGCGCGGGGAAAGACATTTCCGCTCGCATCGCAGTAGCCTTGTTTTCGTTGTCGGCCGCCAGCCTTGATGGGGAGGTCTGGTGGGTCAAACCGGCACAAAACCGCCCCTTACGGGGAGGCCATTGCTAGCATCAGCGCCGCCTTCGGGTGGCGCTGATCGCGCCCCCGGCAGCAAACAGGAAGGGAGCAGGCCCATGAAAAAATCGCTATTGTCACTCCTGATACTCGCAGCAGCTACGGTGTGGCCTTCACCCGCACAGAAATCCGCACATGCGCAAGACCTGTCGGAAGGCGATTATGAGCTCTGCGCCGTCTACCGGCACGGCCGGTTTGTGGGCCATGACAGCGTGTGCCTCGCGGAGCGCCGCGCCGCGCTGCGAGCACTGGGCGAGGGTTACCGCACCCGGCCATATGTGAATTTCTGCCCTTACTGGGCCAATGGCGGCAATGGCTATAACGCCACCTTCTTCTCGGACGGTCGCCCGCCTGCGCTTTTTGGCACTTGGGATTCGACCCTGAACGGCCGTCCCTGCCTGCCCAAACCCATGCGCAACAATTCCGGCTACTATTGAGGTAAGCCCATGAAAAAGAAAATATTTGTCGCCGCTCTCCTTGCTTCGCTCAGCCACACTGTGGCGGCTGAGGGCCCGAGCCTGCAGGAGACCCGCGATTATATTTTTGGCCGCTGCAATGACATCTACGACAACCAGGGACCAAACGGTTACGGCACCCGCTACTATGTAGGGCAACAAGGCGCGCCAAACCTCTTTACCTTCACGGTTCAAACCAAACGCGACAGCAAGGCCGGCTGGGTGGATGCGCAAGAGGTATTTACCGTTGACCTCCGCGAGACAGACATCCTGCAAGCCACGGAAGAGATTGTCTTTTCCTGTGCAGGCCGGTGTATCCGTTCGACCACGCAGCATGTTGGCGCGAACGGTATCCTGAGCAAATATGGCCTTGAACCAAAACACGGCGCGCGCGACCGCGCGGCGCTAAAGTGCCGCGAGGCCACCAAGACATTGAACGCGTTCAAACACCTGCAGGATCTTGCGGGCGGGCGCAAGAAAGACCCGTTCGCGGGCTGACACCGATCAACGTTTCAAAAAGGTGAGACCATGACAAAAAAAGCCCTGCTCCCCTTCCTCTCCGCCCTTGCGATGACAGGCCTCAGCACCGCGGCTCAGGCGGCATGCGGCACAGAAGGCGGCTATGTCTACATCTGGCAAACCTGTGTGCAGGAAGAAGTGTCCTGGAAGCCCAAAAATGTCTGCGAAGTGCCGGAAGGGCGCGAAACACAGACTGTGGTGATCACCTCAAACGTCTTCTATGATGGTTGGAACAACGGGCGTTATCCGGCCTCGGTCTTCTTTGACGAAGTGCAACTTCAGCTAAGCCTGACCCTGAACGGGCGCGAGTCTCACTGCCACGCCTCGCGGCGGGAAGCCGAGGATGACCTGCGCAATTATCTCGCATCCCAGAAACGTCTGACACGTGGCGGCATCCGCTTTGTCAATGTGCGCATGCCGAACACCTGATGAAGGAAAATATAATGAAATACCTCGCCGCAGCGAGTATCGCGGCCCTGCTGACCACAGGTGTGCAGTCGGCACCGAGTCGCGATAAGACTGTCGCCTATATCCAGAAGCAGTGTGAAGGCACGCCCACCGGATCGGGGCCGGTTACCAGCAACGTGCAAATTGAGGGGACGGTCCTCCGCTTCACCGAAGGTGTGCCCGTCGACGCATCCGCCAGGGGCGATGTTGCCTTCTGGCAGGAGGTCCGCACAATCGACCTTCGGGATGTCAAGAAAATCGACGCGCTCGGCACTTTCCTGCAGCTTCAGTGCGACTATAACTGCGCGAGTGTGGAGGGCTTCTATCTGGGCACAGACGGCCGCAGGCGGCAGCCATCCTGGGGCAACAAGTCAGGCACCAGCCATATGACCTATGCCAACCTTTCCTGCCGGAATACGGACCGGGCGGTCAATGCCATCCAGCACTTGAAAGACCTATCCGGCGAAAGCGAAAAAGACCCGTTCGCGAACTGAGGCTAGTAGCGGTTCGCGAACCGCACCGCTTGCGCGAAATTGAGGAAGAGGTCAAGCCAGCCTTCAACCGGCTTGCCCACGGCTTTCCTCAGGCCAAAGCCGTGCCCGCCATGGGCAAACAGATGTGTTTCCACAAGCGTGCCTTTGGCTTTGAGCGCCGCGCGCAGTAGGACTGCGTTTTCCGCAGGCACCACGTCATCGTCTTCCGCATGCAGAATGAAAAAGGGCGGCGCACCATCCGGCACATTCATGTGCGGCGAGTGTGCGGCCTCGCGCACTGCATCAGCGTCCGCGCCAACCAGTTTCTCGCGTGAACCAGGATGCGCGTTGGGCGCTGACATGGAAATCACCGGATAGATGGGCGCGGCGAGGAAAGGCCTGGCCGAAAGCTCGTCCGCCGCGTCCATGGGTTCATAGACCTTGGTATCATAGCGCGTGCCAAGGTCAGCGCACAGATGACCCCCAGCCGAGAACCCCATGGCCGCCACGCGCTCAGGGTCAATGCCATAGCCCTGTGCGTTGGCACGGATCAGCCGCATGGCGCGCTGCGCGTCAGCGAGCGGCGTGTTGGCACCGTCTTTCCAGCCTTCGTGCGGCAAGCGGTAGAAAAGCACAAAAACAGTATAGCCCTGCGCGCTGAGGCGCCTCCCGACCTCATAACCTTCCTTGTCCACCACCACCCATTTATAACCGCCACCCGGGGTGATCATCACCGCCGCGCCGTTCGGCTTACGCGGCCGGAAAACCGCCATGCGCGGGCGGGTGATGCCGTAAACGGCACGGTCGGTCACCAGCCGGTCCTTGCTGCGTTCGATCACTGTCTCGCTGATTGCGGGATTTTCGCCCCCCGGCAGGCCATTGGGCCACAGATCGATGGTCTCATCCGGTTGCGGCAGACCGGGCGGCAAGTCGCCGCCCTTCACATGGGGCGGCGGCGTTTGTGCGCGGGCCGCAAGCGGTGTCAGGATTGCCGCCAGGCTGCCCATCAAAATTGATCTGCGATTGGCTTTCATGGTCTTGGTCTCCTAACTACCGGGTTGAATATAAGGCGCGCGAGCGAACAGTTCGCGCTGCCACTTGCGTGGGTCATTCACGGCGCGCGTATGGGCATCAAACACCATGGTCGCGCGGTCAGGCAGCGTGTAGCTCGGCCACTCAGCCATGCCAGAATGATTGGGGTTGCCGTGGCGGGCGAGTGCAATGAAGGCGTCCATCATCTTCTCACTCACCGCACGTGCATCCGCGCCCGTGCCAGTGCGAGAGCCTTCGGCGTCAAGCGTGCCGAACACGAGCGGGATATCATGGGTATGGAAGGCACCGCGGCGCGGCTCAAGGGGCGACGGGAAATCAAGCTGGTAGACCCATGTGGCTTTGGCACCGGCTGCTGCGCGCGCATCGGCCTCGATCACCTGCCCCGGCCAGCTGCGGCCCGCCGTTGTCGCGGCATAAAAAACCTGCTCGGCGCTATAGTCGGGGAAATGGTCGCGGTACTGCGCCACCACCCAGTCGGGCGGCAGGTCGATCTTAAGCTCAGGCCCCAGCCGCGCGGCGATATTATCCCAGTTGAGGCCGCGTACCTTGTCGCCATCCGGGCTGATAAAAGCGCGGGTTTCGTCGTGCGTGTTGCCGAGGATCATGGGGATATCGTTCGATTGCGGGTTCGCATCCGGCCAGAAGGGGTGGCGGTCCAGCCATTTCATGTCGAGGGTCGGGCCAAAATACACGCTCTTGCCAAGGATCGGGTCCGTGGCGTGCAGCGCTTCGACGAGTGCCTCCGTCGGCAGGGTCAGAAGTTTTCCGACGTCGCCATCACCAAGGCCAAGTTCGGCCATATAGGCACGGGTGCGCGCGGTGCCGTTCATTGCGCCTTGGGCTGTGACCTGCTGCCCGCTCATGGTCGCCGCCGAATGAAAAAGCCCTTTGGCGGCAGGCATGCCCATAAGCGTCGCGATCTTGGCACCCCCGCCGGATTGGCCGAACACCATCACCCGGGAAGCGTCACCACCAAAGGCGGCGATGTTGCGCTTGATCCACTGGAGCGCGAGGATAAGGTCAAGCTGCCCCACGTTGCCGCTGTCGGCAAAACGCGCATCAAGCCCGGCAAGATACAAATAGCCGAAGGCGTTGAGGCGATGATTGACGGTCACAACCACGACATCGCCACGGGCAGCAAGATGACTGCCGTCATTCATCGGGTCGGTCACGCTGCCGGTGGAATATGCCCCACCATGGAAATAGACCATGACCGGGCGCTTGGCGTGCACGTCCAAGCCCGGCGTCCAGACATTGAGGAACAGGCAATCTTCTGTTTCTGGTGCGTAACGATCCCCGCGTTGCGGACATACGGGGCCGAAGGAGAGCGCATCGCGAACGCCTGACCATGCTTTCGCGGGTACTGGTGCCTGGAAGCGCGTGCTCCCGGTATCCTCGCCATAGCGAATGCCACGGAAGACCGATAACCCGCCCTCAAGCGCACCACGCAGGCGGCCTTCTTGTATGGAAACAATGGGGTCGCTTTTGGCGCTCACGGGTGCGGCGGCCAGCGCGAATGTGGCGGCGGTGCCAGCCAGCATGGTGCGGCGGTTGATCATGGTGCATCCCTCCCAAAATGCGGTGAATTCAAAACTGTACGCCCTAACGGCGCACGTCAGAGATACCTTCCTTGAATGCTTCAATGTCACCCGTGGTGAACATGCCTGCGTCCCCCGGCAGGCTGTGTTTGAGGCAGGCAAGCGCGAGGCCCACCTCCGCCGTATCTTCGAGCGACGCGCCCGTGAGCACACCATGCAGCACGCCGGCTGCAAAGGCGTCGCCCGTACCGATGCGGTCCACAACGCCGGAGACGACGACCTCGTCCGTCTGGGCAAAATGCCCGGGCAGGTCCACGCGGGCAGCGATACGGTGACGGTCGGCATCGTCAATATGGCGCGCGGTTGACGCCATCAGGCTCAGGTTCGGGAACGCATCAAATGCGGCTTCCGCGGCCGCGCGGCGGAGCACCGGGCCTTCGCCAGAGAACTCCCGGTCCAGCAGCAAGGACACATCGCGGTGATTGCCGATGAGGATATCGGCATAACCCACAAGCTCGTTCAGGACCGTGCGCGGGTTGCTGTCCCACGCTTCCCACAGGCGGGCGCGGTAGTTGCCGTCAAAGGAGATCTTGATACCGTTCGCGCGTGCATATTCGGCTGCCGTAATGGCTGCTTGCGCAGCACCGGGACCAAGCGCGGGTGTGATGCCGGACAGGTGCAAATGGCTGCAGCCCTCTAGGAGGGTTTCCCAGTCCCAGCTCTCGGGCGCAGCTTCCGCGAAGCTTGAGCCTGCGCGGTCATAAATCACTTCAGAAGCGCGCAGGCCCGCCCCGGGGGTTAAAAAATATAAGCCCATGCGGCCGGGCAGGCGGAGTACGGTCGAACAGTCGGTGCCATGCTTCTGGACTTCGCCCACCACGGCACGGCCGAGCGAGCTTGCAGGCACCGCGCTGATCATGCGCGTCTTGTGGCCGAGGTGCGCAAGGCCGATCGCCACATTGGCTTCCGCGCCGCCGACAAAAGCGTCTAGGGACGGCGACTGAAGCAACAGTTGCCGCCCCGGCGTGGAGAGACGCATGAGCAGTTCACCAAAAAATGCGATACGACCGGCCATGGCAAATGCTCCTAACGTGCGAGCCAGCCGCCATCCACCGGGATGACAGCACCGTGCACATATGCCCCGGCGTCGGACGCAAGGAACACAGCCGCGCCCGCCAGATCGTCCGGCTTACCCCAACGACCAGCCGGAATACGGCCAAGGATCTCCGCGTTGCGTTTTTCGTCCGCACGCAAAGCTTCGGTGTTGTTGGTGGCAAAATAGCCGGGCGCAATGGCGTTCACATTGATGTCCTTTGATGCCCATTCATTCGCCAGCAGTTTGGTGAGGCCCGCGATACCGCTTTTGGACGCAGTATAGGACGCCACACGGATACCACCCTGGAACGACAGCATGGACGCGATATTGATGATGCTGCCTCCCTTGCCAACATCCGTCACATGGCGCGCGAAGGCCTGGGAGAGGAAAAACGCGGTCTTGAGATTCACGTTCATCACCGTGTCCCACTCGGCTTCAGTGAAATCGAGGGCATCATTGCGCATGATGGTGCCGGCGTTATTGATAAGGATATCGACCGTGCCAAAAACCTTCACGGCTTCGTCCACCACAGCACCCACAACAGACGCGTCACCAAGGTCGGCCTTGATGAAGTGGAACTTGCGGCCGAGCGCTTCGACATCTGCCTTGGTGGCGTCAGGGGCGCTGCGGCCAACGGCGGCGATATCGGCGCCTGCCTGAGCAAGGCCAACGGCAAGCGCCTGACCAAGGCCAGTGTTGGCGCCGGTTACCAGCGCCACCTTGCCAGTGAGATCAAAATTTGTGCTCATCTTCCCTGCCCTTATTTCAACTGGCAGATATCAAGCACGCACATGTCGGTGTAGTCGAGGTTTTCACCGCCCATGGCCCAGATGAAGGCATAGTTCTGCGTGCCCGAACCCATGTGGATCGACCATGGCGGGGAGATAACAGCTTCCTCGTTCTCAACCACGATATGACGTGCCTTGTCCGGCTCGCCCATGAAGTGGAAGACACGGTTGTCTTCACCGAGATCGAAGTAGAAATAAATCTCCGAACGGCGGTCATGCAGGTGCGGCGGCATGGTGTTCCACACACTGCCGGTGTTGAGGATGGTGAGACCAAGCAGAAGCTGGCAGGACTTGCAGGTCTCCGGCACGATATACTGGTAGATGGTGCGCTCGTTTGAGGTCTCAAGCGATCCACGCTCCAGCGGCACCGCCTTGTCGATGGAGATTTTCACGATGTCAAAACGGGTGTGCGCCGGCGTGGAGGCGAGATAGAATTTCGCCGGGTTCGCAGCGTCCACGGATTCGAAGGTCACCTCCTTGCAGCCCATCGGGATATAAAGGCCGTCCTTCGGCGCCATATCATAGCTTTCGCCGTCGATCGTGATGCGGCCAGCGCCGCCGCCTACGTTCACGGCACCGAGTTCGCGGCGCTCCAGGAAGGGTTTGCCTGCAACCGGCTCGGTCTGCTCAGGCAGCTTCACTGCTTTCGTGACAGGTGCCGCGCCGCCAATGACAAAACGTTCGTTGTGCGAATAGTTGAGGGTAACCTCATCCGCCTTGAACATACCGGTGACGAGATAATGCTCACGCAGGTCGTCGTTGCTGGCGCCGTCCATCATCACCGGATGGGTCGCCTGATAAGTCTTTTCAAACATGCTCTTCTCCTTTGATCCTTTGCGCTTGTGCTCGCGCTTCAACCGGTTTGTCTCGAATTAAGGTAACCGGTGTCATTTTTCAAAAACATATATGCTTGGGCCCTGCCGTGCAAATGAAATCTCGGTTTATTTTGCCGGTTTGGCGGTCGATTCCCTGACCACAATTTCGGGCATGAAACTGATGGGCTCCGTGCGTTTCGGCGCGTCCGCGGGCGCGAGCAGCATGGCCGCGGCCGACTTGCCCATCTCGCGGATCGGCAGTTTCACGGTCGTGAGCGTCGGCGACACACGCGAGGCAATCGGTGTGTCATCGAAACCGACGATGGACACATCATACGGCACCCGCAGCTTCATCTCGCGCGCGACCTGATAGACACCGAGCGCCATCTCGTCGTTACCGGCAAAAATGGCGGTCGGCCGGTCAGTGCGCGACAGCAGTATACGCGCGCATTCCACACCCGAATCGAAGGTATAACCACCCTCGATCACCATATCGTCGGGCAGGTCTAGGCCATGCTCGGCAAGGCCGGACTTGAAGCCGCGTAGACGCTCGTGCGAGGAGCGGAAAGTCTCAAGACCGCGGATGTGCGCAATCCGTGTGTGGCCAAGTTTGGCGATGTGGCGGGCGGCCTGTGCCGCACCCTCGGCATCGTGGGTCCAGATCATGCGGTCAGGTTCATCGAGCACGACGGAGGCAATGCGCACATAGGGGCAGTTGGCGGCGCGCAGAAGTTCAGCCACCTTTTCATCTTCCGATACCGACGGCGGCAGGATGGCGCCAAAAAGGCGCTGTTGTTCGAGAAAGGCCTGCATAGCCTCATAGAAGCGCGGCGCATTCCGATCACACGGGCGCACCACCAGCTGGTAGGCGGTGTCCTCGAGCGTATCAAGGATGCCGCGCTGCATGTTCACCACATACTGCGGGCTCGGGTTATCGTAAATCATGGCGACAAGGAAGGAGCGGCGGAACGCCAGTGCACGCGCCTGCAGGTCAGGCGAGAAGTCATGCTCGGCGATGATGGCCTTGATGCGGTCCCGCGTCTCGGCACGCACCCGCGGCGAATCGTTGATGACGCGCGATACGGTCTTCTTCGAGACATTCGCAAGCCGCGCGATGTCATTGATCGTCAGTTTGGTTTTCAACGCTTACCTTCCCCTAGTTCGTCGCGGCGCGAACGCCGCGACAGGCCCATCCCAGCCCTTCTTTGATTTCGGGGAGCTTAGTGCGCACGTCCGCGCGACACCAGCCCCTAATTTTCCGCCGCTTAAGTGCCTTTGGCCTTAGAGCCACTATCGAGCGCATCGGCGGAACGCGGTGTCATGTCGTGCAGGTTCCAAAGCTCAGGGTCGAAGGCACGATGGGTTTCCTTCATCTTCGGATACCCGCCTACTTCCTGCTCACTATCGATGATCTCGCCGCGCCCTTCGGCCACATCGGCCAGGATGCGGGTGTCGTTATAGTCCCGGTCCCACGGGCGGGCGCCCACGGTTGCGAGTACCCATGTTTCCACCTCACCAGACGATTTGGCTTTGAGGCCTGCGGGCCAATCAAGCGGCTTTTTTGCCTTCAAGACCTTGCCGCCACCGACAGTATAGTGACCCACTTCCTGGATCGGTTCACCAATACGGTCAACGGCCACATTGTCCTTGCTGTAATAATCAAGGTCACCCACACCGCCAATCATCAGGAAGGACGACGGTGTTGGTGTGTCTGGCCCCGCACGCAGCACGTTACCGACTGCTGTGAGGTGGCCGTTCACTGGCGCAACCTTGCCCCACTCAAGCCCCTGAAGGTTGTAGTGGATGCCGCGCTGGCCCGGGTTATAGATGAAGTTGTTTACCACCGCGCCACGCACACCGCCCTTGAACAGCGGGTTTCGCTCATAATTGTGCGCATAGAGGTTCGCGTAAATCAGGATGTCGCTGACGTTATCATGGATGAGCGAGCCCTTGGAGTGTTCGCCTTTCGCATGGGTCGAATGCGACAGCCCTTCGGCCACAAGGTTATGGCTGAAGGTGATGGCGTGGCTCGTGCCTTTGCGCCAGTCGTCTGGTGTTTCGCCGGTGAAGCGCGGGCCGGAAGCAGACATATTCTCGTCCGTCGCCCAGGTGAGCGAGCAGTGGTCCACAATCACATTATAGGCGCCCGCCGTTGTGGTGATGGCATCAATGTCGTGACCGCTGCGTTTGGCGAAACCACCTTCACCGGGGCGAATGCGCAGGTGCTGGATGATCACATCATTGGTCGCGATGGTCAGCCCGCCGCGGATGATGGTGATGCCCGGCGACGGCGCGGTCTGGCCCGCCACAGTCAGGAAAGGTGATTTGATCTTGAATTCACTGGCGCCCAGATCGATCACGCCGCCGACCTCAAAAACAACAATACGAGGACCTTCAGCCGCCAGCGCTTCCACAAGCGAACCGGGACCGCCTGCATTCAGGTTGGTGACCTTGATAATCTTGCCACCGCGGCCGCCGGGTGTGTTTTTGGCCCAGCCCTCAGCGCCCGGGAAGGCAAGACTGCTTGCCGCCACATCTTCCGCGTATGCGGCCGATGCGACCGCAAAAGTGGACCCAACCGCAAACAGAGCGGCACAAACAAGCGGACGCACGAACTGTGCAACACGCAACTTCATAGAATCTCTCCCCTTTTCTGCCCCGCGAACCTTGACCTTCGGGGCTAAACCTTAAAACAGGAACCAATAACATTTGCAAATGACACCGGTTTCCTATAGCGTTTCTTTTGCCTTGTGGGAAGCAAGGATATGTACCTGAGGTCTAACTTAACCAAAAAATGACACCGGTTACCATAAATTTATTCCGATAGGGTTTGGGGACAGGGAAGAAAGTATGAACAGTATGAAACATCCATCTGCCGGGCAGATTGCCCGCGCCTTTGTTTCGGCCCGCGCCAAGGGCCAGTCGCTCCCGGACTATCCCGGCACGATCCCTGATGACATCAGCCAATCCTATCATATCCAGGACGCGGCGATTGAGCTTTGGCAGGATGAAGTAGGTGGTTGGAAAGTGGGCCGGATCGGCGAACCGCTAGCCACCGAGTTCGGCATGGACCGGCTGGTCGGTCCCATTTTCAACCGCCATATTGTACGCACGAGTGACGAACCCACAGCCTCCGCCATCTTTGAAGGTGGGTTTGGCGCCGTGGAAGCCGAATTTGTGCTCGAAATTGGCGAAGACACACCCACAGGTAAAACAAGCTGGACGCGCGAGGAAGCCCGCGCCGTCGTCTCGAACGTTTATATCGGTGTCGAGATCGCGAGCAGCCCGCTTGCCACCATCAATGAGCTTGGCCCCAAGGTGATTGTCTCCGACTTCGGTAACAACGCGAGCCTGATCGTGGGACCCGAACTCAAAGGCTGGCAGGACCGCGCTTTTGAAGACTGGACGGCCGAGACATTCATTGAGGGCGCGAGCATTGCCACCGGCACCGCGGCTGGCCTGCCCGGTGGTCCTTACGAATCGGTACGTTTCCTGCTGGAACTGTCTGCCAAACGCGGCATGCCGCTCAAGGCCGGCTGCCTTGTTTCGAGCGGGGCAATCACTGGGGTACATGATATTCTACCCGGCCAAAACTCCCGCATCAGCTTCGGGAAAGATGGTGACATTTTCTGCCAAGCCGTCAAAGGTGAAGCAGAGCCGGAGGCATTCCCCGCCGCATTCGAGAACTGAAAGGAGTGGATGGCGACATGTTGAACAGACGACATCTCCTTGCAGGCCTCACTGGCACCGCACTTGCCCCCCTGATGGCGGGCATTGCCAAAGCCGCGACACCTGCTGAACTGCTGCGCATTGCCGAAGTGCATGTGTCCGATTTCCCGACCGTGAAAGCGATGCAGTGGATGGACAAGGAGCTGGGCGCCGCTACCAGTGGCGAGGTCGGCTTCCGCGTATACCACTCCGGCCAATTGGGGCGCGAGAAAGATACCATCCAGCTTGCCCGCATCGGCGCGCTTGCCTGCACTCGCGTGCACAGTTCCGCGCTCAATAATGCGGTGCCCGCCACACGCATCATGTCGCTGCCCTATGTTTTCGATTCGACCGAGCATATGCGCCGGGTGTTTGATGGCCCGGTGGGTGAAGAGATCCTCGCTGCGTGCCGCGAAATCGGCCTCGTCGGCCTTGCGATCTATGATTCCGGTTCGCGCAATTTCTACAACACGCGCCACCCCATTGAGATGCCTGAGGACCTGCATGGCCTCAAGCTCCGGGTGCCGCAGTCGGATATTTTCATTGAGACCGTCGCTGGCCTTGGCGCCAACCCGACACCGCTTTCCTACGGTGAGGTTTTCTCAAGCCTTCAGACCCACCTGATTGATGGTGCAGAGAACAACTGGCCCAGCTTCCAGACCAGCCAGCAATACAAGATTGCGAACTATTGGTCCGAGACCGAACACTCTTTCGCGCCCGACATGCTGCTGATGTCGGAGAAGGTCGCGAATGAGCTTGGGGCGGATGTGAGCGGCGTCATTTTTGATGCAGCAAAACGCTCGGTGCCGGTGATGCGCACACACTGGGACGCCGCGGTTGATAGGTCGCGCTCCATAGTAACCGAGGCTGGCGTGAAGATTAACGCGGTCGACAAGCCAGCTTTCCGCAAGGCCGCCGAACCGCTTCTCGAACAATACCTCAAGGACCCGGAAATTCGCCGCCTGTATGACGCCGTGCGCGCGCAGGCCTGAGCGAGAGAGACCGGCCTTCATGTGAACCCTGGGGAGGGATGAATGACAGATAGTGATGGCCTCGAAAAAGGCCCCTTCAGGATACTGGCGCTGCTGGCGCTCATTGGTTCATGCAGCGCGCTGGTGCTGCTGGTGCTCGTGGAAGTCTGGCAGGTGATCGGGCGTTATGCGCTCAACGACTCGCCAAGCTGGACCGAGCCTGTTGCGCTCCTGATGCTCAAATTCGCGCTGATGCTGGGTGCCGCCATCGGCATCCGCAGCGAAGCACACTTCCGCTTCCTTCTGCTTGTTGAAGCCGCGAACGAGGTTTGGCGACCACGCCTTGAGGCGCTTGCCCGCGCTGTCTGCGCCATTATCGGCCTGACCCTTGCCATCTGGTCCACGATCATGGCGGGGGAAACCTGGGGTATCAAGGTGGCGGGCGCTGCCATGCCCACCGGCATCTATTTTGTACCGTTCGCTTTAGGCGGCGCACTCATTGCGCTTTTCGCCATCGAGCGCTTTTTCATCGCCACCACACCGGCCTCCACCGCCGCCCAAGTGATGGAGCAGACCCATGGCCATTAGTATCCTGTTTTTTGTTTTCCTGATCCTGCTGCTCCTTGGTGTACCGGTTGCTTTCGCACTCGCGAGCGCGTCGTTTGTCACCGTGCTGTACCTTGGCCTGCCGGCCCATGTGTTTGTGATTGAAACGGTCGCGGGTACCGACAGTTCCACCCTCATCGCCATCCCGCTTTTCATCTTTGCCGGGCAACTGATGATGAGTGGCGGCATTTCAGCCAAGCTGATTGCACTCGCCTCCGCCTTTGTCGGCCATATCCGTGGCGGGCTTGGCCAGGTCAACGTGCTGTCGTGCCTGTTCTTTGGCGGTGTGTCGGGTTCGGCCCTCGCGGACGTATCCGCCGTTGGTGGGGCCATGATCCCGCAGATGGTCAAACGCGGCTATGACCGCGACTATGCGGTGAATGTGACTGTCGCCTCGGCGCTGGTGGCGCTTCTGGTGCCGCCCTCGCACAACCTCATTCTTTATTCGGCGTCAGCTGGCGGTTCAATCTCGATCGCGGACCTGTTCGCGGCGGGCATCATCCCCGCACTCCTCCTCATGCTATCGGTCATGATCACGGCGTATATCATCGCTCGCAAGCGCGGCTATGAAACGGCCAAGTTCCCCGGCTTACAGGAACTCGCCATCCGTTTTATAGCTGCGCTTCCGGGTCTTTTGCTGATTTTCGTGATCTTTGGTGGTATCCGAGCAGGCATCTTCACAGCCGTTGAATCCGCATCCGTCGCTGTGCTTTATGCGCTTGCGGTCACCGCCCTTCTCTACCGTGACCTGCCGTGGTCCGAATTTTTTGCCGCCTGCATGCGCGCCGCAAAAATGAGCGGGGTGATCCTGTTCGTGATCTCATCCGCCGCCGCCTTCGGTTGGCTCATGGCCTACCTTGAAGTGCCCACAAAAGCCGTGGAAGCCATCAGCGCGCTGACCGACAGCCCGCTTGGCATCCTGATCCTGATCAACATCGCGCTTCTGATCCTTGGTACGTTCATGGACATGGCGCCACTTATCATCATCTGCACACCGATCTTTTTGCCGATCGCCAAGGCCTTCAGCATCGACCCCGTGCAGTTCGGCATCATCCTTGTGCTGAACGCCGGCATCGGGCTCATCACGCCACCTGTGGGATCGGTGCTGTTTGTGGGTACCGCCATCGGCAAGATCAGTATCGCGCAAACACTCAAAACGCTGTGGCCTTTCTATATCGCAGGCCTCGCGGTGCTGATCCTCGTAGCCTATGTGCCGATCATCTCACTCTGGCTGCCGAACCTCCTGAAATGACGAAACTCAAGCACATCGGCGCGGGCCTTCTCACGCTCGCGCTTCTGTCCTGCACCGACACGCCCGAGAGTGTCTTGTCGGTGAATGGGGATAGCGACCATATCGATGTGCATGACGACATGGGCCCGGTGCTGAGGTACCAGATCGCCGCGCTTTCCAAGGACGAACCCTGGCGCGCCAATTACCTGCACCCGGTGTTTTCACCGAGTGGCGCGATCGTGACGGAGAATGCGCCGGAGGATCACATCCATCACCGCGGCATCTTCTGGTCGTGGCGCGGCCTGTTTGTTGACGGCAAAAGCGTGGGAGACGCCTGGGTTGGCGACCATATCAGCTATGTGCCCACCTTCCAGTCCTACGGCCAGCAGTCCGACGGCGGTGTGCGCATTGAAACCGGCACGCTTTGGCGCACCGACGCGCTTGAGACGCCGACAGACTTCCTGCGGGAAGAAACTACCGTCACCGTCTGGCCGGAGAAAGACGGCAGCCGCCGCCTTCAGCTCCGCGTCGCGCTAACGGCGCTTGTACCCGGCGTCAGCATTGCCGGGTCAGACAATGAAAAAGGCTATGGCGGGCTGTCGTTCCGCTTTGGACGGGCTGACAAGATGGACATCTCGTCAGAAGGCAAAAGCCTGACCGCAACACCGGCCCCGGTGGAAACTGGTGACGAGGTTGACTTCCAGTTCCGCAACCCACCGGCAGGATGGCCACAATCGCTCTCCATTGCGTGCGAGGTGAATGACAAACCATTGCACAACTGGATCCTGCGGCAGGAGTTGAGCATGCAAAACTGCGCATGGCCCGGCCGTAGCCCAGCCGCCATCCCAACAGACCGTCCGGTTGTCCTGAGCGCCGACATCACCCTCCGCTAGCCCATACAGTCTTAATCTCGCACCCCAACCCGCTTCGGCATAAAAAAAGCCTGAAGCGGCTTGGAGGGCCCACTTCAGGCAGAGGTTGAGAACCAGGGAGAGACAAGTCGGAAGGGGGGCTCGCCCTGATCTGGGTACCAGGAGGTGGTTTACGACCTAATCATCGTAAAGCGCCTCGTAGGTGAAGTTCGCGAAGCGCGCAGTGCCCTTGCCCGCCGCATAAAAGCCGGGCCGAAGGCTCAGGAAGTCATAGGCCACATTGTGGTGGTAGCCAGACACTTCCATCTGCACATCAAATTTTTGCCAACTGCTGCCGCCGTCCACACTGGTGTGGATGGTCAGGATATTCTGTCGGTTTGTCAGCCGGAACCGAAGCGAACGCACAGGGACCTTGGGCGCACCCGGGTCACGCTGGCCCGGCACCGCACCGCGGCGGCGCGGCAGGCCATAGCGGTGCATCATGAGGCCATCTGGTCCAAGGCCAAGCCCGGCATAGAGGCGGCGGTTGTAGAAAAGCAGCATGCCTGCTTCAGTCGCGCCGTCCACTTCCACATCCATTTCAATTCGGTAGCTCTGGTCCCCCGAGATACAGGTGATGGGGGAGCAGTTGGAGGGCTCTGTACCCTTACCCGTGACAAAAAGTTCGCGGTTGCCATAGCGCACGCGCTTCATCTCATCGGGCGCGGGGTCATAAAAAGCCCACTGCAGGCCGAACCGGTTGCTTGAGAAATCATCACTGAGCGGCTGGCCGTGGGGTTGTGGGCCAAGGTCAATCGGCTTCCTGATCGGTTTCGAGAGGTCACCACCAAGCGGCTTCGGCCAACCGTCATCGCCCCACGCGACCGGCTCGAGCAGTGCTTGCCGCCCGAGGGTCCAATAGCCGTTCTCATAGCCGTGATAGATCATCCACCACTGGCTGTCCGGGCCTTCAAAGAGTGTCGCATGACCGCGGGACCACCATTTCTCAACCGCGCTTTCGGTGCGCAGGATGGGGTTCATCGGCGCATCTTCCCATGGACCGTCGAGGGTTTTCGACCGCGCCATGATCACCATATGCCCGGTGGGCGGGCCTGCGGTGCCACCAACAGCCGTGACCATATAATAATACTCCCCGCGCTGGACAACCTTCGGCCCCTCGGGCGCAAAAGTTTCCACCACCCAGTCTTCCGGGTAGCGCCAGGGGTCATAGACGTGCTCCACCTCACCCGCGAGCGCGAGGCCATCAGGCGAGAGCTTCACCCGGTCACCACCCGATAGGAACAGATAACGTGTACCGTCCTCAGCCACCGCATGGCCGGGGTCGATATGGTGGTGGAGCTTCAGGTCAATGGGGTCAGACCACGGACCTTCGATGCGCTCGGCATGGATCACATAAATGGACCGGTAGTCCGGGAAGCGGGCCGGAATGTAGCAGTAGAAGCGGCCATCATGTTTGGTCAGTTCCGGCGCCCATACGGAGCCAATCGGCTTCGTGAGCGCTGCCGTCACTGGCCGCCAGTTCACGAGATCACGACTATGCCAGATGACAATGCCCGGATAACTGTCGAAGCTGGAGAAGGTGAGGTAATAGTCCTCCCCGTCGCGCATGATGGTGGGGTCAGGATGATCGCCCGCAAAAACAGGATTGAGAAAGGTACCGTCGCCGAGGTCGGCTTTGCGCTGGCCTTCAAAACCACGCCCCCAGCGCATGGCGGCGTAAGGGTCCAGTGACGATGACGCGCGCGAGCCTTGTGCCGAAGCCGAACCGCCAAAAGGGTTTATGGGCAACGCGGCGAGGGCAGAAGTTCCCAAAAGCACTTTCAAAAGTGATCGTCTGTTCATCGTCGTTCCCCAATCTGAAATAGGCAAAAAAAGGCCGGGACGCAGGTAGGATGCCTCCCGGCCATTAGCTCGCCCGGTGCACTCCGGGCTATTAGGGGGGAAGGTGCCCCTACATCTGGTACCGAATGCCGAACAGGATCACGCGGCCATAGTGGTTGTTTTCATAGTTCCGGCCCACATAGAGGTCGGTGAAACGCTCACGATAGTCGTCGGTCAGGTTGATGCCCTCGAGCGACAGTTCGATATTGTCCGTCAGCGCATAGCGAAGCGCCGCATCTACGTTCATCGAGCTGTTGTAACCCTCGAACCGGTTGCCGGTCGCGCTCGTGGCATCGATATAGCCACTGCGGTAAGCCACCGACACACGCGCCGAGAACTTTTCATCCTCATAATAGAGCGTACCGTTTGCCGACCGCTTCGAGAGACCAAACAGGCGTTCGGTGATCACTTCGCTGCCAAGCGACGGGAAGGAAGCCACGGATGCATCCGTACCCGGGGTGCCAACGGTATAGTCCACATCGCTGTCCACGAGGGTCAGGTTGAGGATGGTGCCGAAGCGGCTCCAGATACCTGGCAGGAAGGTGAACGGTGTCTGGATCGAGAATTCAGCACCTTTGAGCGTACCGCCCGGACCATCACCCGTGGTGCGGATTTCCCATGGGCGACCTTCCGGCGCATCGGCTGCAGGCGACCCCGGCGGGATCAGCGACAGCGGCAGGCCGGTCGAGGCATAGGTGCCCTGAATGGTGGTCGAGATCGGGAAGCTCTTGATGTCTTTCGCGAACAGCGCAACGGATGCGATGGCCTGCTCGGCGAAATAATACTCGAACGACACGTCAAAGGTGGTTGCGCGGTAAGGGTTCAGGTTCGGGTTACCGGAGGTAACGCGGTAGTTGAAGCCGTCCACGCTACCGCCCGGTGTCAGGCTGCCGAGGCTTGGGCGTGTGATAACCTTGGCGATGGAGCCACGGATCGCGAATTTCTCAGTCGGCCAGATGGCGATGTTGGCAGATGGCAGCCAGTCGTCATAGGACCGCTCAACCGTTACCTCGGCACCGTTGTTCCAGCCGCGTGATTTCTGGTCGGTATGCGCGTAGCGCACGCCGCCGTTCATCATCACCATCATGCCGCCAACTTCGGTTTCGGCGTTCAGTTGGACGTAACCGCCCTTCACGGTTTCGGTCACACCACGGTCTTCGCCCTGACGGAAGGCAGCTTCGCGGCCATAGAGATCGATCTGGTCTGCTGCCGCGTCGATATCAGGAATGATCCAGCTTGTCGTGGTGCCGGATGGTTGGCCCGCGTCGCCCAGCTCAAAGAGCTGCGCAATACCGTTCGTTACCTGCGCGCCGTATGTACCCGGCTCACACGCGAAAGCGGAGCAGTAGCTGCTGTCGCGGCGGTAACCCACGGTGTCGAACTTGAAGCGGCGGTACATGGCGCCGGTTTCAACAGTGACACTATCGCTCATATCCCATTCGGTATCGAGGGCAAGCGTGCGGAACTTGTTGGTGAGGAAGGACGGGCGATCACGGAACTCCGCGAACTGGAACGCTGACGCATCGTCAATGCCCGGGCCAAAGGTCAGCACCGGGTGCTGCATGTCCGAATAGTCGTAGCTGTAGTTTGTTGCATCGCGGTCGTCGAAGATGATCGTGGTCTCAACCGGGATATCAGCATCGGACTGCGAGAAACCACCCAGAACCTGGAACCGGAACGTGTCGGACACATCCTGCTCCCAACGGCCGGAAAGCTGGTAGAATTCGGTTTCGCTGTCGCGGCGGTAAGCTTCTGTGCGCACCCACGCGTTATCCACGGTGGCGGAGATCATGTTGCCATCGCCGTCAAGCGTATAGTCGGTGATGTCCATCGTGCCTTCGTTGCCGCGGAACAGTACCTCGCCCCAGCTTTCTTCACGGCGCTCCTTGAAGCGGGAATACAGGCCGTCGATGGAGATCGTTGTGCTTTCGCTCGGCGCAAACTGGACGGAACCGGTGGCACCCAGACGCTCACGGTCGTGGCTAATTTCGCCGTAACGCGGGATACGCGGGTGGAAGGCGAGCGCTGCTTCATCACAGCCCGTGCTTGGCACATAAGCGCCGCTATCAAAGCAATTCACGCCCTCGACGGAGCGGAAACGAGCTTGTTGCCAGCGCACGCTGTTGTTGCCCATCTCAAGTGTCTTGTAATCCGCATAGGCAAGCGATGCGGAGATACCGAAGGTCTTGTCATCATTGACCCAGGAACCGAGGGTCGCAATACGCGGCGACAGGTCTTCGCTCAGGTCGTTATACTGGCCTTTAGCGGACGCCACGAAAGAGAAGCCCTCTTTGTAGGAGAGCGGGTTGCCTGTGTTGAGGTCAACAACCGCACCAAGAGAGCCTTCATCAAGCGACGGCGCCGCCGTTTTGTGCACCACGATCGAGTTGAAAAGCTCGGATGCGAAAACGTTGAAGTCGAATGCGCGGTCACGGTTGGCAGATGCGCCGTCCGTGGACGTCGCGATCGTTTCCATACCGTTCAGGCGTACCCGCGTGAACTGTGCGCCAAGACCACGAACCGTGATGGCGCGGCCCTCACCGGCGTCACGCTGGATGGCAATACCAGGCACACGCTGCAGTGCTTCCGCGAGGTTCTGGTCAGGGAATTTTGCAATGTCTTCGGCAACGATTGCGTCAACAGCGCCAACAGCGTTTTTCTTGACGTTCAGGGCTGCTTCAAGACTGCTGCGGTAGCCGGTAACGGTAATTTCTTCGAGATCGCTGACAGTTGATGCCGTGTCAGCGTCTTGCGCCAAAACGGTGCTTGGGAGCGCAGCCGCGGCGACCATGGACGAAAGCGCAGTGCCGAAAAAGAACGCACTGCGGCCCTTGTTTGTGAGAATCCTCATCTGATTAACCTCCCCAGGTTATAGCGCTGAATACTCCCCCGAGGAGCACTGCGCCAATTGTGAACCTTCCACTCTGGAAATCCAGAATTCACTTGCCTCTTCCCAAAGGCGGTGACCTAGTGACACCGGTGTCATTAATCGTGATACCGGTGTCATTCCCCCATCTTATAACGCAAACAATTTTCACCGACAAGTGTTTTGCAACAAAAATGACACCGGGGTCATTGTTAGCTGGCCTAGATTTAGCCTCAGCCGCGGAAGAGCGCGCAGTGCTGTGGGCGCAAAGGTGTTGTCGTTTTTTGCGGTTTTTGTCGGCCCATCCATAACCGTTTGACAAACGGCCATGCGCCTGGACCTGCAGCGACGGCGCTAAAATGGATGATATTCCATGCCGGTACCGGCTGGTCCATACGTACCGGCGGGCGAATCGGCATACCGTCATGGTGATGACACGAAATATTGCGATCGTGGGTGGTGACTGTGGTACAATGGCCCTGCCGTAGACTCCACACTGTTTTACCCTTCAGCACAGGAGCAGCACATGACCCAACTTTCACACGAGCAAATCGCCCAGCGCAGTTTCATGATCTGGGAACAGGAAGGCCGCCCAAGTGGCCAGGCCCTCGACCACTGGTTACAGGCGGAGCGTGAACTCACGGAACTTTTCTCCCCGCGGAAAAAGGCGACCGCCGCACCAAAGAAGCGCATCAAAGCCGCCGGTACGGAAAAGACCAAAAAGGCGACCAAGACCACAAAACCAAAAGCCAGCAAACGCGTGGCCAAAAAGGCATAGCCCCTCACCGGACAGCAGACTTGGGCTGCCATCACCAAGGGCCGGAGAAGGGTCGGCCCTTGTAGCATCGCCTCAGCCAAGCGGGCGAGCGCAACGGGGTTGGCATAGGTCTTGTCTACCGGTCCCACACCTGACATGATCAGGGAATTCTCCGCCAGATTGACACGTTCTGTTAAGATGTCCGTGTTAGCTTCATAGCCGGATTATTTTTGATGCCTACTTACGGGACCGTATGATCAAAGAGTTGTACCAGTGTATTGTCATCGACCATGATATTAAACTGGTCCTGTTGGCCGCAGTTATCTGCGCGCTCGCTTCCTTCACATCTGTAAGCCTTGCACTACGCGCGGAAGAGACCGATGGCGCTGCCCGGTCGCGCTGGCTTCTTCTCACCGCACTGGCATCTGGCGTTGGCATCTGGGCGACCCACTTCATTGCCATGCTGGCCTATGATATCGGCCTCGCCAAAAGCTACGATCTTCTCCCCACACTGCTGTCGGTGGTGATTGCCATTGTCCTGATGGGTCTCGGCTTCGGCTCCTATCTGCGCAACCGGTCGGGTAGCGGCCTTGTGACAGGCGGTGCCATCATCGGCCTTGGCATTGGTGCCATGCACTATACCGGCATGTCCGGCCTGCACGTCTGGGGCGTGATGAGCTATGACAAGGTCTGGATCGCCCTATCCTTTATTCTCGGCATCACTGGTGCCATCGGCACCCTGCACCTCCTGAAGAAACTGTCAGGACCACGCCAGCTCATTCTGACGTCTATCGCCCTGACTCTCGCGATTTGCGGGCTGCACTTTTCCGGCATGACCGCGCTCAGTGTGCAGGCGGACCCTTCGGCCACTGCGCATGAGGGTGTGGTGTCAGATTCGGTGCTGGCCATGTTCGTGACCCTCGCAACCGTTCTGATCCTGGCCCTCAGCCTCATTGGCGCGACGCTCGACCGCCACATGGCCGAGCGCCGCGCACAGGAAACCCGTCGCCTGCGCGGCCTTGCGAACGCTGCGATGGAAGGTATTGTGCTCCTCGACAGCGAAGGCCGCATCGTGGACGCCAATTTCAGTTTCCTGGGCCTGTGCGGCCGTCATCTCGCCACGCTTAAAGGCATGTCCTTCGCTGTCTGTTTCCAGAACCTGAAGTTCGGCGCTGGTCACCGGTCCGCCGGTTATATGAACGACGCCATCCTGATCGGTACCGAAGGCCGCGAGATCCCGACCGAGATTTTCTTCCGCCCAGTGCCTGACCATTCGGACGCGCGCACCGTCGCCATCGTGCGCGACATTCGCGAACGCCACGCAGCGGAACAGCGCATTGACTATCTTTCAAGCCACGACAGCGTAACCGGCCTTGCCAACCGCCTTCTGGTGCCGGACCGGCTGGCCCACTCTTTCAACGTGGCGCGCAATTCGGGCAAGAAAGTCGCCCTTCATTTCATCGATGTGGACTCGTTCAAGGACCTGAACATCCGCCTTGGCCATTCGGGCGGCGACGCAGTACTCAAAGCTGTCGCGAGCCGCATTAAGGAAGCAGCCCGCGAGGTCGACCTCGTGGCCCGAATCTCCGCCGACCAGTTCTGCATCGTGCAGGACGAAATCGAAAGCGGTGAGGGTGCGGACTTCCTTGCTCTCAAGGTACGGCAAAAGCTCTCGAAACCCATAGAGGTACAGGGCGAAAGCCTGCACGTGACCGCCTGCACCGGCATTGCGCTTTACCCTGATGACGCCACGGAGGTGGAAGACCTGCTGCTCCGCGCCGAAATCGCCATGAAGCGCGCGAAGGGCGAAGGCCGTGACCGCTATAGCTTCTTTGAGCATGCCATTGACGAAAAACTCGAGGAACGCCGCGCGCTCAAGCAGGACCTGGAAGGTGCCATTGAGCGCGGCGAAATGTTCCTTGTTTATCAGCCACAATATCTCACCGCTGACGAAGCGCTGGTTGGCTTTGAGGTACTGCTGCGCTGGAAGCACCCGGTCAAGGGCATGATTTCCCCGGCCGAGTTTATCCCGCTCGCGGAAGAAAGCGGTATCATCAACGAGATCAGTGTCTGGCTCCTTAATGAGGCGTGCCGCGAGGCGGCGTCATGGGAAGTGCCGGTCGGCATTGCGGTTAACCTGTCGCCCGTTCAGTTCCTTGAGGAAGGACTGGTGGATATGGTTGCCCGCAAACTGCGCAAACACGGCCTGTCGCCGGACCGGCTCGAATTCGAGATTACAGAGGGTGTGCTAATTGCCGACGAAGGCAAAGCGCTGTCCATCCTGACCGAGCTCAAGGCCCTTGGCATTCGCCTGGCGATGGACGATTTTGGCACCGGCTACAGCTCGCTCAGCTATTTGCAGAATTTCCCGTTCGACAAACTCAAGATCGACCGCGCCTTTGTCATGCAGATGGCCGAAAGCACACATTCCGCAGGTATCGTGAAAGGCGTGATCGGTCTCGCCCACGGTCTTGGTATCCCGGTGCTGGCTGAAGGGGTGGAAACCACCACCCAGCTTGAAATGCTCAAAGCCAACCGCTGCGACGAAGTGCAGGGCTTCCTCCTTGGCCGCCCGGAACGCATCGAGACCTATGCAAGCGATGTTGGCCGCCAAAAATCCTACTCTGGCCGTTCAGCCTGACGCCACGCGTCCTCACTTCATCGCAAATCTCAAATCCTCGTCAACATTCAGATTGCGTTCATCTTGAGCATGCTCTAAAGCGCCATCGCTTCTTTTTTCGTACTACGACGGAAGAGATACCTGATGAGCGGTCGGGCCCATGCCTTGCCGCCAATAAGCGATAATAACAGCAATAAAAGGCATATAAGAATGAACGAGAATAACGGTGGCGCAATCGCCACTTTGGCAGCAGACCTAACCACACAAACTGTCGCGGCAAACTTTGTCTATATCCCCGGTTCCTCAAGCGCCGACTTCATCAAGGGCGGTGCTGAGGACAATGAAATCCTGGCTCTCTCCGGCAACGATACCATTATCGCGGGCGGCGGGAACGATTCCGTGCTCGCGGGGTCCGGCAACGACATTGTCTATGCGGGCAAGGATGACGCAGGCAACGACATCATTGCAGGCGGCGCGGATGACGACATCCTTTATGGCGGCGCGGGCGACGATTTCCTGATCGGCGGTAACGCACAAACCTGGAGCGGCGACACGGGCCACGACACGCTTTATGGCGGCGCAGGCGATGACCGCCTGCTCGCAGGTCACTGGATTGACCAGAACGGCAATGACCAGTTTGACGTGAACGAAGCGAAACAGGGCGATATGGCCAGCACGCTTTGGGGTGGTGCAGGCAACGACCGCCTGCTCGGCAGCACGAAAAGCGACCTCCTCGGTGGCGGCAGCGGCAATGACACGCTTTCGGCAGGTGATGGTGACGACACACTTTATGCCGGCAGCGGCAACGACCTCGCCATTGGTGCTGCGGGGGATGACACCATCTTTGGCGGCGCTGGCACCGATAGCCTTGATGGCGGCGCGGGGGACGATGTGCTGTGGGGCGGAGCGGGCGATGACCAGCTGCTCGGAGGTGACGGCGCAGACCGGTTCGCCTTCGGCAACAATGTGGGCGACGATACCGTTACCGACTTCGATACCGACACCGACACACTCGACCTTCGTTCCGGTGATTTTGGCTTCGATAGCCTTGATGACATCCTGGCGGCATCAGGTGAGGCCGTGGTGAATGGTCAAGAGGGTTTGATGATCGACCTCGGCGCAGATGGAAGCATCTTCCTCGTCGGGCTTTCGCTCGACGACTTTGGCGATATCACGCTGCTTTTCTAGGCTCAGATAAAAGAACCGCAGGCCCTGCTTTCAGCGGAAGGCGGGGCCATGCACCCAGGCGGCGAGGGAAAAACGGCGGCCGGATGTTACCGGCGACACATGATGGAGCACGAAGCTCGGGAACGCGATCAAGGCGCCTTGGGTAACCGGCATTTCCTTCACGTCACCGCCCGCGTTGATCTCAAGCCGCCCCCCTTCATAGTCAGCCGGGTCGCTAAGCTGCACCACAATGCTGAGCTTGCGGCTCATGGTCGTGCCTGATGTGCCGATATCAATGTGCCAGTCGTAGAAATCGCCGCGCGAAGCACCGTCCACCGCACCGTCATACTGAAGGAGCTGGAAGCCCTCGTCAAAGCCGTCGAGTGCAAAGGGGAAATGCTCGCGGTTGAGGTCAGATAGTGCGCGCACAAGCTTGGCTGT
Organism: Kordiimonas gwangyangensis DSM 19435 = JCM 12864; assembly: GCF_000375545.1. Lineage (GTDB taxonomy): Bacteria > Pseudomonadota > Alphaproteobacteria > Sphingomonadales > Kordiimonadaceae > Kordiimonas > Kordiimonas gwangyangensis. The sequence continues at coordinate 80,551 of NZ_AQXF01000004.1, read as the reverse complement.
CAGCCAAGGCAGTTCGTCGTCATCAAGCCACAGTGCACCAGCCGAGCGCACCGCATGCTCGCTCATGCCGCCCGCAAGACGTGCTCGTGCCATCATGTGCTCTGCCGCATACTGCTGCAGCAGCGCACATTCATCCGCGTTCAAAAAGCCATGAAGGATCGCCGGCTCAAGGCTGAAAGCCTGCCGCACGCCGCCCATGGGCCGCGCAAAAGCGATATCGCCGCGGGGCGCCATGATGCTTAACAGAAGTCCAGTTCGTATTTCTCGCGCAGGGCCATCACATCAGCGACGGTAACCCCGTATTTTTGCGCAATATCCTCGAACGACTGGTCGCAGCTTATTTCCGCCTCGAGCATGACCTCACTCAGCGGCCACTGTACATCGAAGGGTTGGGACGGGTTTTCGCCATAGCCGTAAGACGGACCATCCACATAAAGTTCTGCACGGCGCACTCTGGTATTCCTTGTGAATTAACGCACTCCTTTTGTTCTGCTCCTGTCTTTAGTATTTGAAAAGCGGATATATTTGATAGATAATATCGGCATTTCCGATACTTGAGCAAAAGCATGGATATAACGCAGGCCCGCACCTTCCTCGCCGTTCTTGAAACCGGCTCCTTCCTGCATGCTGCCGAGCGGGTGAATGTGGCGCAGTCGACCGTCAGCACCCGCATTCGTGCGCTGGAAGATGCACTCGGGCAGGAGCTTTTCATTCGCAACAAATCGGGCGCGACACCAACCCCGGTGGGACGCGAATTTGCCCGTCACGCAGCCGCCATTGTACGCATGTGGGACCAGGCCCGCCTCACCCTTGCCCTGCCGGAAGACCAGCAGCGCCGCCTTACCCTTGGTGGCCAGCCCAGCCTTTGGGACGGCTTCCTGTTGCGCCTGCTGCCGTGGCTCAGGACCCACATGCCGGAACTGGCTGTGCGCGCGCAAATGACTGCCTCCTCCCCCGCGCTTATGCAGCAACTGCTGGACGGCCTTCTGGATATGGCCGTGCTGTACCGCCCTGTCGCCCGCCCGGGTATCATCATCCGGCAGATATTTGAGGAGCATCTGGTGCTTGTCACCAGCGACAAACACAGCGGCGGGCCGAGTAGCGGCAACTATATCTTTGTCGACTGGGGGCCCGAGTTTCAGGCCGATCATGCCCTCAATTTCCCCGATAATGCTATCCCGCCCCTTAACTTGAACGTGGGTTCGCTCGGCATCTCCTTCCTTTTGGAAAACAAGGCATCCGGCTATTTCCCGGAGCGTATTGCGGCACCCTTTCTGGCACAAGGCGACCTTACGCTCGTGGCACACGCACCCAGCTTCACCTATCCCGTCTATGCAGCCTACCCCGAAGACCATGACGCTGAATTGATGGCGACGATCTTTGAGGGCATTGAGACCGTTGCACAGCGCACACCCACGGTTATTTAAACTCAAGTATCTGAAAAGATTATATTATATCGAATTTGTAATTTTTTATTCCTTGACTGATCATTTTTGTATAAATTATTCCAAACGGCGGTATGGGGCCGCCAGAGGCTAGTTTACAGGTCAACACATGAAGTCGCCCGAGTTTGAAAGTCCCGTCCATGACGTTCTGGTCATCGGCGCGGGCATGGCTGGCGCATCGGTCGCCGCCCATCTTGCCGAAAAGTGTCCAGAAAATTTCAGCGTCCACCTGATTGAACGCGAAGATCAACCCGGTTACCACTCCACCGGTCGGTCTGCTGCGCTGTTTTCCGAGATCTATGGCAGCGCGCCTGTACGTGCGCTAACGCGTGCGAGCCGCGCCTTCCTTGAACACCCGCCCGAAAGCTTCGCCGCCCACACACTGCTGGAGCCGCGGCCAACGGTATTTGTGGCAACCGCCGCGCAGGCTGAAGCCTTTGACGTGATGCAACAGCAGGAAGATATCAAAGCCGGCACGCGCTGGATCAGCCCGGCGGAGGCCGCTGCGCTGTGCCCTATCCTACGCGCCGATGAGTTGATCGGCGCACTGATTGAAGACGCCTCGGCGGATATTGACGTGCACGGCCTGCATCAGGGCTACCTCAAGCGCTTCCGTGCGCTCGGTGGCGCGCTCACGCTTGGTGCAGATGTTGAAGCCATCACGCGTGAAGGCGAGCTTTGGCAGGTGAAAACCCGCGTGGGTACTTTCGTAGCAAAAACCGTGGTGAATGCGGCAGGTGCGTGGGCCGGTCAGATCGGCGCGCTTGCGGGCGCACAGGATATCGGCCTGATGCCGAAACGCCGCACCGCTATTCTGGTCGAGCCGCCAGCGGGCATGAACCCGGCGCGCTGGCCGATGATCATGGATGTGGGCGAGGAATTTTACTTCAAGCCGGACGCAGGCATGCTGCTCGTCTCACCATGCGACGAGACCGAGAGCCCGGCCTGCGACGCACAACCGGAAGAGCTGGATGTCGCCATTGCCGCCGACCGGGTAATGACCGCCACCACCTTGCAAATTCGCCGCGTGAGCCACAGCTGGGCGGGCCTGCGCAGTTTTGTCGCCGACCGCACCCCGGTTTCAGGCTATGATCCGAAGCTCAAAGGTTTCTTCTGGCTCGCAGGCCAAGGCGGTTACGGTATTCAGACCGCGCCCGCAATGGCCGAACTGGCAGCCAGCCTTATCCTTGACGGCACGGTGCCTGCGCGCCTCGCGGACTTTGGTGTCGACGCATCAGCGCTCGCACCTGACCGGCTGCTGGCGTCAGGCTGAGGGAAACGCACAAAGGGGGGAACGATGGTGAAACGGTATCAGGGACTATGGGTCGCGCTCACGATAAGCGTCAGCCTTGGCACTGCCAGCGCCGAGCCCCCAAAAGGGTTTGATGCCGCCTGGCAAAGTGTGACCGAGCGTTTTGACGCCCGCATGGATGAGGTGGGCAGCGTTGGTGGCACCCTTGTGTTCCTCGAGGACGGCAACATCATCGCCCGCCACCTGCGCGGCGATGCCGACCTAGAGAGCGGCCGCAAGATAGATGCCGACAGCATTTTCCACTGGGCTTCCATCACCAAGACCTTTACCGCCACCGCGCTGATGCAGCTGCGCGACCGTGGCAAGCTTTCGCTCGACGATCCCATCGTCAAATACCTGCCGGAAGTGCGGCAGGTACATAACCCCTATGGCCGTATGGAAACCATCACCCTGCGCCAGCTTATCAGCCACGTGGGCGGCTTCCGCTCCGGCACTTTCCCATGGGGCTGGGGCGAGGACTGGTACCCGTTTGAGCCGCACGAGTGGTCTCAGGTCGCGGCCATGATGCCCTACACGCGCATCCACTTCGAGCCCGGCAGCCGGTACGCCTACTCGAACCCCGGCATCAGCATGCTGGGCCGCGTGGTGGAGATTGTGAGTGGGGACACGGTGGAGGAATATATCACCAAGAATATTCTTATGCCGCTCGGCATGACCCGCAGCTATTTTGACACCACGCCCTACCACCTGCTGCCTGAGCGCGCGAACAGCTACGCCATCAAGGACGGTGCGCCGGTTCCCTTCGGTCTTGATTTCGACACGGGCGCCACAAGCGGTAATGGCGGCCTCAATGCCCCGGTAGCGGACATGGTGAAATGGCTGAATTTCTGGTTGGGGCTAGACAGCAGCTCGCCCGCCATTCTCAAGCGCGAGACTCTGGACGAGATGTGGCAAACCCTCTACCGCACCGATGATGCGTCGGTGGAGGAATATGTCGGCATGGTGTTTTTCACCATCAACGCCAAGGCGCCGGGTAGCAGCAAGCCGTTCCGTCTTGTCGGTCACACCGGCGACCAGGCTGGCTTCACCGCCTTTGTCTATGTGAACCCTGAAACGAAAACAGCCGCCATTTATAATAACAACACAGCGGATGATGCCTCCTTCCGCACGCGGGAGATCATCCGCGCGGATGTGATGGAACATCTGTTCCCGCTGTTCCTTAGGAAGAGGAAAAACTGATGCGCCGCCTGATCACCGCACTCGCGGCCTCCGCCCTGCTGGCCAGCAGCGCCCTCGCCGACAGCACACTTTTCACCAATGCACAAATCGTTGACGGTACCGGCGCTGAAGCCTTCATGGGCGACGTGCTGGTGACAGACGGTTTGATTGCTGAAATCTACGCGCCCGGCGAAGGCAAGGCGGAAAATGCGGCGGTGATTCACGCCAAAGGCCGTGTGCTCGCGCCCGGTTTCATTGACCTCCATACCCACGGTGATCCGCTCAAAACCTCCTTCGCCAATTTCCTGGCCATGGGAGTCACTACCGTAACATTGGGCATGGACGGCTCCAGCGACGGGCTGGACGTGGATTGGAAGGCCCGCGCGGGCACGCAAGGCCTTGAGCTCAACGTCATTCCCATGACTGGGCACGGCACCGTGCGCCAGATGGCTGGCATCGGCGACGGCGTGCGGGCGTTGACGTCCGCGCAAAAAGACGCGCTCAAAGCCGCCATGGCGCAGGAGCTGGCTGACGGTTCGTTCGGCCTTTCGATGGGGCTTGAATATGTGCCCGGCGTCTATTCGGACGCCGCTGAGATGAAAGCGCTCGGTGATGTGATCACCGATCATGACGCCATCATCATGAGCCATATGCGCAGCGAGGATGACGCGGATGTGGAAGATGCCATTGATGAGCTTGTCGCCATGGCGCCCACAGGCCGTGTGCATATTTCCCACCTCAAGGTGGTGTACGGCAAGGGCGAGGACCGCGCCGATGACCTGCTTGCCTTCATGGAAGGCAAGCGTGCGTCGGGCACAAAGCTGAGCGCTGACATCTACCCCTATGCCGCCAGCTTCACCGGCATCGGCATCCTGTTCCCCGAGTGGGCACTACCACCAACGGACTATAAAGCCGTGCGCGCGGAGCGTGAGGATGAGTTGATCGCCTACCTGAATGCCCGCATTACCAAACGCGGCGGGCCCGAAGCGCTGCTTTTCGGCACCAAACCTTTTGCGGGACAAACGCTCGCCGACGCTGCCAGAGCTGGAGGCAAGGATCCTGCGCATCTTATCGCCGACCTTGGCCCTCGTGGTGGGTCCGCCGCGCATTTTGTCATGGACCGCAAGCTCGTCGACCGGCTTGTGATAGCACCCGAAGTCGCGCTCTCGACTGACGGCAGCCCCACCATGCGCCACCCGCGTGGCTACGGCACCTATGCCCGGTTGTTTGAGTATTATGTTGAATGCGGGCATGGGCTCAGCCTCGAAGCCGCCATCCATAAAGCCAGCGGCCTGCCTGCGGAAATCATGAAGCTGAAAGGCCGCGGCATCATCAAGCCCGGCATGAAAGCGGACCTTGTCCTCTTTGACCCAACACAGGTGCAGGAGAAAACCAGCTTCGTCAGCCCGCACGAAAACGCCACCGGATTCGACCTTGTGATGGTAGGCGGCGTCATAAGCTATTCCAATAACCAGCCCACAGGCGCACGGCCCGGCCATGTGCTGAAGCCAGAATAAATAGCTATTCCGTAACGGAAAAGGGAATATGGCTTGACGATATTGGAATAATATATTCAATATGACTTGCGGGCCGGTGCCCGATTTTGAATAATGTATTCAGGTCATCCACAGAACCCTAGCGCACAGGTCCGCACCCATGCATAGACAGCCTTTGAAAACACTCCTTCTCAAATCCAGGGCTGTCTCTGCAGCTGCGGGGCTCCTCCTGTCCCTTGCACCCGCCACCATGGCACATGACGCGCTTCCCCCCACCGCGCGCCATGAACTGGATGCCATCGTGGCTGGCAAGGTGCCCGGTTCCCCACAAATCAGCGGGTTACAGATGGTTGTCATCAAGGACGGGAAGGCGACATTTGAATATGCCGCCGGGATCGCGCGGGTGGACGGGGAGAAGAGCATTCCCCTTAACCTCGACCACAAGGTCCGTATCGCATCCATTTCCAAACTGGTGGCAACCATCGGCCTGATGCGGCTGGTAGAAGCCGGCAAGGTGAATTTGGACACCGACGTGTCGGACTATCTTGGCTTCAAGCTTCGCAACCCCAACTTCCCGAATGATCAAATCACGCTGAGGGAAATCCTGTCTCATTCTTCCAGCATCCGGGACGGAGACTATTACTGGCTGAAGGGCGGTGAAGAGTTCGAGGAATTTTTCAAACCCTACGGCAAACATTATGACGGCGGCGCACATTTCGCACACGGCGGCAACAAGGGTCCGGGTGAATATTTCACCTATTCAAACCTCAACTTCGGCATCATGGCCGGGGTGATCGAGAAGGTCACCGGCCAACGTTTCGACCGCTACATGCGCGAAAGCGTGCTTGAGCCCCTTGGCCTGAGCGCGAGTTATAATGTGTGCGATGTCAGCGCCAACGAGCCAGAAACCATGGCCAGCCTGTTCCGCAAGCGCGACGAGGACGGCAACTGGCGCCCGGAGGGCGACTGGGTACCGCAACTCGACGACAAACGTTTCTCCTGCTACTACGGTATGGAGCCTGTGGCGCGCGGCGAAGCGCCCGGCGCTATCCTTGAAGATTACACGCCGGGGCAGAACCCCACGCTTTTCTCCCCACAAGGGGGCCTGCGCGCCTCTGCCCGCGATCTCGCGAAAGTGGCGCAGCTGCTGCTCGCGGGTGGCGAGACCACAGATGGCAAACGCCTCCTCGACCCACAAACCGTGGGCGAAATGGCGCAGCCGATCTGGGTTTATGATGCACGCGCCGAGAACGGCAACACCACCGGCGAAGACCTGGACCCGAACGGCCCGTCAAAACGCCTGATGAACGCTTACGGCCTTTCGACCCATGTCGTTGATCTGCGCGACTGGGGCGTGAGCGACGACAGCCATGTGCTTGTTGGCCACCTTGGCGACGCCTACGGCCTGATGGGCCAATTCTGGATCGACTTTGAAAATAACGCAGCGCTCATCGCGCTCATCACCGGCACAGCGGACGACCCGGCAGCCGGCACCGGCATTACGCCGATGTACCGCGCGGAAGACGAAGTGCTGCGCTGGTGGTGGCGCTGGTTTGGCAACAAGGCCGACGATTGAGCGCGCGGGCGACGGTAAACCGGCCCGCGCACCGTAATGCTTGAGTTAAGGCTGCTTTCAGCCTAAACGAATGAAGGAGAGGGAGTTTGGCACACCATCAGGGGCGAACAGGTTTCGTCCACCACGGTGCGACACAAGGCGGGGTGAGCGGTTCATATGAACGATTGTTTGGCAAATATCCGGCGGGCAGTGAGCGGCATGTCTGCAAATGAACGTAAGCTGGCCGAGTTTATCCTGAACAACGCACCACTCCTGAGGGACTATTCCTCCCAGCAGCTCGCCGAAGCCGTTGGTGTCAGCCAGTCGAGCGTCGTCAAATTCAGCCAGAAACTCGGGTACCGCGGTTATCCCGCGCTCAAGCTTGCTGTCAGCGAGGAGCTGGCGCGTGGCAGCGCTCAGGTGGACATCAGCCAGATCCCGACACCAAGCCCGGTTGAGGGTGGCGGCACCATCTTTGAAGAGCTGGCGCAAACCAAAGCCGACGTTGTGCGCTCAATCGCCGAACTGAATAGCGAACATGCTCTGCTTGAAGTCGTGCGCACCATTGAGCAAGCCAACCGCATCCAGTTTGTGGCGGCCGGCGGTTATTCGCTTGTGGTGAAGGACTTCGCGCTCAAACTTATGATCATGGGCAAGTCGGTGGTGGCGGAAAGCGACCCCTTTGTGCAGCGCGCTAACCTCGCATCCATGCGCCGCGGCGATGTGCTGTTTGCGCTCTCGGTCTCGGGCCAGAACGCGCATGTGAACGAGCTTGCGGAAGCGGCCAAGGAAGCCGGGCTGACCATTGTCTCGCTCACCAAATATGATGTGAACCCGCTGAGCCTGATGGCTGACTATAGCCTCTTCACTTTTGACGACCGCGCAGCGACACAGTTTGGCGGCGCACCTCATATTGTGGCTCGCGTTGCGCTGCAACACCTGATTGATGCGCTTTATATGGTGCTTTCAAGCCGCGACACCCACGGACGTGAGCTGCTGATCCTTAGCCAGCGTGCAGTCGAAAACCTCTAAAGGCCCGCCCAAAGACCAAGATCTCAGGCGGACCTTTCTTCCTTCTCGTCAATCACCTGCCACGGCGTGTCGAGGCCAATGAGGTCATCATAGGTTGGCCGTGGACGGATCACGCCAAAGCTGTCCCCCGCGATCATCACCTCAGGCACCAGAAGGCGGCTATTGTAGGTGCCGGCCATCACCGCGCCGTATGCGCCCGCGCCCAAGAAAGCGATCAGATCACCGGCTTTCACCTCAGGCACCACACGGCTTTTGGCGAAGGTGTCCCCGCTTTCACAAACGGGGCCCACGATATCATAGGACCGCACGGCGGTTGCCTTTGTCTTGAGCGGCTTTACGCCGTGATACGCGTCATACATGGCGGGGCGGATCAGGTCGTTCATCGCCGCATCGATAATCATGAAATCGCGACTTTCGCCTGACTTCACGTAAATCACTTCAGACAGCAGCACACCTGCCGCCCCCACCAGGGAACGACCGGGCTCAATAATCAGCCGGGCATCCAGACGCCCCAGGCATTCTTCAGCAAGTGCCGCAAGCGCCGCTTGGCTTGGCGGCACAGTGCCGTCTTCATAAGCGATGCCAAGGCCACCACCGATATCGATGCTTTCAAGCTTGATGCCGTCTTCTGCAAGCTCGGCCACCATTTCCGCGAGGCGGCTATACGCTTCGCGGTAGGGCTCCAGCGACAGCAGCTGGGAACCAATGTGCATGGCGATACCCTGCACGCGAATACCGGGCAGCGAACCGGCAAGCCGGTAACAGGCCCGGGCCCGCCGCCACGGGATACCGAACTTGTTTTCCGACTTGCCGGTCGCAATCTTTTCATGCGTGCGTGCGTCCACATCCGGGTTCACCCGAAGGGCAATACTGGCTTCAAGGCCCAAGCGCGCCGCCACTTTGCTGAGCGCCATCAGCTCAGGTTCTGATTCCACATTGAACTGGTAGATGCCTGCCTTAAGCGCAAATTCCATCTCGCTTGGCTTTTTTGCCACACCCGAGAATACGATGCGGCTTGTGGGCACACCTGCCTTGAGCGCACGACGAAGCTCGCCTTCAGAGACCACATCCGCCCCCGCACCAAGGGCGGCGAGCGTGCCGATCACCGCCTGGTTGGTGTTGGCCTTGACGGCATAACAGATCATGGTGCCGGGCAAGCACGCGAACGCATCCTCATACGCGCGGTAGGCGGCCTCGATGCGGCCACGCGAATAGCAATAAACCGGCGTGCCCATCACACTTGCGACAGTGGCAAGCTTCACGCCTTCCATCATCAGGTCGCCATCTTTATAGTCAGCCGCCATGGCCATGTTCCTCGCGCTGTCGGGACAATCGGGCCCGATACCATTATTGAATATATTATTCCTACAGGAATAATTGGCTTGAATACAACAGGAAACTTGGGCAGTCTGCTCAAGAATAAGCGGAATAATTCCGTCTGAGGGGAGGACTATTCATGGGTTGGCTATCACTGTTGCCGCCGATCATCGCGATCAGTGTCGTGCTCTGGCGCAAGGAGGTGCTACTGGCCCTCATCCTCGCCATCTTCGCATCGGAAGTGCTGCAGCAGGCCAACATCATCACCGACATGCCCATCGCGGGCCTCGCCATGATGGACCGTATCGTTGCGGTGCTCACGGACGCTGACAACGCCCGCCTGCTGACCTTCGCGCTGATGATCGGTGCGCTCTTGGCCTTCATGTACCGCTCCGGCGGGGTGGCGGCTGTTGTGGATATCATCGTCTCACGCGGTTGGGTCAAGTCCGGGCGGCAGGCCAGCCTCACCTCAGCCATCGTGGGCGTGATCGTCTTTGTGGAATCGAACCTGAGCGTGCTGACCGCGGGCCTTGTCTCGCGCGGGCTGTTTGACCGCTACGGCCTGAGCCGCGCCAAGCTCGCCTATTTCATCGACAGCACCTCGGCCCCCGTGTGCATCCTTATCCTGCTGAACGGCTGGGGCGCCTTTGTGCTTGCGCTTCTGAACGCCTATGACTTCGAGATGAGCGCGGCCGAGATCCTCTGGGGTTCGGTAATCTTCAACTTCTACGCCATTGTGACGCTCATTATCGTCTTCTACTCGACCATCACCGGCAAATTCTATGGCCCGCTCGCGCGGTCCGAGAACAAGGACGTGTCGGATTTGGAAGAAAACGAAGTGGTGGAGGAGCAGTATGAGGCCACCCGCGCGCGTTTCATGATCCTGCCGCTCTTTGTCATGATCACCAGCATGATCGGCTTCATGCTCTGGACCGGGAACGGCGATATGGCAGCAGGCAGCGGCTCGCGTTCGATCCTCTATGCCACCGCACTTGGCTGCCTCACCGGCTATATCCTGCTGATCATGGACAAGAATTTCAGCCACAAACATATTGTCGACATCGGCATCAAGGGCATGAACGAACTGCTGCCGATCACGCTCCTGCTGCTGCTATCGATCGCGCTCGGCGCCAGCCTCAAGAGCCTTGGCACCGGCCAGTTTATCGCGGGTATTGTGGGCGAGAACCTGCACCCGCTCTTGCTCGCACCGCTGTTGTTTATCGCGGGCGGCATGATCTCCTTCTTCACTGGCACCAGTTGGGGCACCTTCGCCATCCTCATCCCGCTTGCCATGCCGCTTGTGGGTGTGTTCGACCTGCCGCCCGCCTTCCTGCTCGCGGCCATCCTCGGTGGCGGCGTGTTTGGGGACCATTGTTCACCAATTTCAGACACCACGCTCGTCTCCTCGCTCGCAGCGGGCTGTGAACTGCTGGACCACGTCCGCACGCAGCTCCCATACGCATTGACCGCAGGCGCCATCACCATCGTGCTTTACCTCGTCACCGGTATCTTCCTGATCTAACACCCGAAAAAGGCAACCACCATGCTTAGACAGCTTGCTCTCGCCACCCTCCTTCTCACCGCGCCCGTGGCGGAAGCGGACGCGCTCAAGAACACGGAGATCAAAGCTGTCGTTGATGACGCGCTCGAGAGCTTCATGACACCGGGCATGGCTGTCGGCATCGTCAAAGACGGCAAGGTGGTGCATCTCGCGGGCTACGGGATCAAGGACATGAACAGCCGAGAGGCGGTGACGCCCGACACCCTGTTCCGTATTGCCTCCACCACCAAGGCTTTCACATCTGCGGCGCTCGCCATCCTTGTGGATGAAGGCAAAATCACCTGGGACGACAAGGTGATCGACCACCTGCCCGACTTCCGCATGATGGACCCATGGGTGACGCGCGAGTTTACCATCCGTGACCTCCTGACCCACAGGAGCGGGCTTGGCGCAGGCGCGGGCGACCTGATGCTGTGGCCGGAACCTTCGGGCTTCTCACGCGACGAAATCCTCCATAATCTCAGGCACTTGAAGCCGGTTTCCAGTTTCCGCAGCGACTATGCCTACGACAATCTGCTTTATATCGTGGCGGGTGAGATTGTGCCGGCTGTCACCGGCCAGTCGTGGGAAGAGTTCGTGCAAACCCGCATCCTGAACCCGCTTCAGATGGGCTGCTATTCGGGTGACGCGCCGATGGAAGCGCTTGGCGATGTGGCAACGCCCCATAGCTGGCTGGACGGCAAACAGGTCACGGTGCCCCGGAACGCCATCACCGGCAAAGCCACGGTGTCGGCGGCTGCGGGCGGTATGGTCTGCAATGTGCGCGGCATGGCCACATGGATGCTGACGCAGCTTGAGGGCGGTGTAAGCCCTAATGGCACAAGGATTTTCTCCGAAGCACGTCGCGACGAGATGTGGAAATCCGAGACGCTTCTTGGCGTTGGCAGCCTCGACCGCGACTGGAACAACACCCATTTCCGCACCTATGCGCTGGCGTGGCGCAAGGCTGACGTGCTGGGTTATGAGGTGATTTCCCACACCGGTACACTCTCCGGCATGCAGGCCTACCTGAGCCTCGTGCCCGAGCTGGACCTTGGCATCATCCTCCTGAATAACGGCAGCCACTATGGGGCGCGGACAGCGGTGATGCAGGCGATTTTGCATGGTTATCTGGGCGGTGAGAAACGCGACTGGGTGAAAACCTACGCCGATTGGCTGGCCGCGCGCGAAGCGGCCAAGGCCCAGAAAGATGAGCGGCGCGAGGGTTCAGGCCAGATGTTCCTGAGCCTCGAGGTATACGCCGGCACCTACAAGGATACCTGGTTCGGCAAAGCCGAGGTCGCGCTCAAGGGCACAGAACTGCGGTTCGCGAGCGAAAAGTCAGCCAAACTGACAGGCAAGTTGGAGCCTTATGAGCAAAACACTTTCATCATCCGCTGGGATGACAAGCTGGTGGGCGAGGACGCCTTCGTGCGGTTTGAAACCGATATTTCCGGCAAGGTCACCGGCATGACGATGCACCATATGACCAGCGATTTTGATTTCAGCTTCGACATCCAGGATCTCAACTTTATTCGTGCGGAATAAAAAGAGGGTGCATATTCAGGAATATTCCTGAAAACCTACGCGAAAATTGCGCAAAACCTGTGCGTGAAATCGGCCCAAAAAGCCCGATTTTTTGCGGAAAGTGTGCGGGATATGCGCGGGTTTTGTGCGGGAAGTGTGCGATTATTCCAAGGCCCCGCACATGCCCCCGCCTTACCCACGCTGACCTGACGACCGCCTCCGTGTGTCCGACTTTTCGGCTTTTGGCGCGAGCGCAAAAGCACAGCCGACAATCAGCAGGTAACTATAGGCCACCGCCGGAATCTGTACCGGGAAATCGATCACCGCATGGGTGAGAATCTGGATGCTGGTGGTGAGCCCCAGCAGCACATAAATGGCATGCCGGGTAGAGGCGCGGGTAGCGAAGATGAAATAGACACAGACAAGGAGCGTGGCGAGGCACACCAGCGCCGCCATCGGGATGCCTGCCGTCATGGCAAGCTCCAGATACTCACTATGGGCACGGTCGAAAACCACAGGGATGTCTGTGCCGCGGTAACCACGGAACACTTCCTCAAAGGTTCCGAGGCCAAAACCCGTATATGGCTGGTCAGCAATTGCGCGCATCATATGGGCAAAGGCCTGGAAGCGCACCTCATCATCGACGCCGCCAGCAAGTCGCTTATCGAGCAGAGATCCGCTGACCGAGTAGATGAGCACAAAAGCGGTGATAAAGGCTGCGGCAAAAGCGAAGTTGCGCAGGCCGTCCTTGCCTGCCTGTGGTGCCACCCCGGCCCGCGGCATCTGAAAGCCCCACGTCAGCAGTAGACCAAGCCCGAGGAGCGAGGAGGAAACCCCAGCGCGCGAACCGGTCAGAAACAGGGCCGAGACCAACAGGAATGCCCCGAGGCAGCACCATGCGAAGCGCACGGCCTCATGCCCGAAAGCACCCCTACTCCACTCCCCGCCGCTGATGCGGAAACGATAGAGCATATGTGCCGCAAGGCACTGCAGTGCGAGGCCGCAGTAAGCTGCGTAATTGTTGCGGTTGACAAAAGTAGAAGTCAGAGAGCCCTTAGAAAATTCCTTCTTAAACCACAGAATGTAATTGTCTCCAAACACATAGGCGACGAGCCCATATGCCGCATAGGCAATGCCAGTCAGGGCAAAAAATAAAATAAGGTTGCGCGCGCGCGCGCCGCTCCCGCGGCCAGACCGTCGCGGCGTCGCAAACGCCGCAACAAGAACCAACCACACAATATGTGCTAAAACGAAGAGCGAAAAGTCGTGGGTCAACACCACGTTCGCGCTTATTATGCTTCTGTCGCCCAATACAGGCAGAGTCTGCGCCAGTCCCCAAAGGGAGAGTCCAATACCCGTCGCTACAGCAAACCAAAATGGCGGGGGCAGCTGCGGTGTCGACCGTTTGCGTGCCCAATAGAGGTAAATGAGACCACTGAGAGCCACATGTACCACCCAAATCCATTGCCAAATGGGTCTGGCGCTAGCAAAGGGTAGTGGGATAAGAAGTATTAATGAGTATAATATAATCTTCATGCCGTTGATTGCTCACGCCCTTAGCAAAATTCGCGCTGTATACTGGTCGCACAAAGGCGCTGTGATTTAAAGTGAATTGGCAACTTGACTGTCTTATTTTCTAGCTTTGGTTGGTAACCCGTGTGGGCAAGTTCATCCGCAAAACCAGCATTGATGAACTGCCGCAGCTTCTGAACGTGCTCGGTGGTTCCATGTCGCTGGTGAGGCCACGACCGCATGCCACAGCCACCAAGGCGCCGGGCAAGCTGTTTGAGGAAGGGGTGGACAACTATGCCGTACGCCACCGGGTAAAACCGGGCGTGACCGGCTGGGGACAAGTAAACTGCTGGCGTGGTGAGACTGATACGGAAGACAAGATCAAACAGCGTGTGGAGTGCGATATCTATTATATCCGCAACTGGAGCCTGCTGCTTGACCTCTTCATTCTTCTTAAAACCGCTTATGTGCTGTTTTTCGAGAAAGACAACGCTTACTAAAGCGAAACCCCGCACGCTGACGCACGGGGGTTTATTCAGAGGATGATCAGCCCAGCTTTTCCAGATTTTCAATCGACTTGATGCCGAGGCCTGGCGTGTCCGGCAGGGTGATCTCGGACGCGTCAAAGTTCGCAGCACCCCCAACCGGGTTGAACTGGCATAGGGACGGGCCGTCAAGGTCAGCCTTGGTGATCACGTTCGGTTTGGCGACCGCGAGGTGGGCGGCGGCGGTGACGGCAATACTGCTCTCGAGCATGCAGCCGATCATGCATTCCACACCGTAGACGGAGGCGATGTCCGCGATCTTGATCGCGTTCGAGAGGCCGCCGGTTTTCATCAGCTTGATGTTGATGATGTCAGCCGCCTGCATCTGGATAAGCTCAATCACCTCACGCGGGCCGAAAGTGCTTTCGTCCGCCATCACCGGGGTGCGTACACGTTCGGTGATATATTTCATGCCCTTGAGGTCTTCGCCCTTCACGGGTTGCTCAATCAGCTCCAGCTCAACGCCCGCGGCTTCAAGCTCATGGAGCGCGGCCACCGCCTGACGCGGCGACCAGCCCTGGTTGGCATCAAGGCGCAAGAGCGCACGGTCCTTGACCGCGGCATAGATGGCTTTCACGCGCTTGACGTCGACACCGATGTCCTTGCCGACTTTGATCTTGAGGGTCTCATAGCCCATGTCACAGGCGCG
Organism: Kordiimonas gwangyangensis DSM 19435 = JCM 12864; assembly: GCF_000375545.1. Taxonomy (GTDB): domain Bacteria; phylum Pseudomonadota; class Alphaproteobacteria; order Sphingomonadales; family Kordiimonadaceae; genus Kordiimonas; species Kordiimonas gwangyangensis. The sequence continues at coordinate 65,463 of NZ_AQXF01000004.1, read as the reverse complement.
GATGCTGTCCGCGACCATTTTGTCGATATAATCCACACTGATGGTCAGGTCGGTCGAGAGCCGCGGCTGCCCGCCACCCAGAATTTTGTAAAGCGGCGCGTCGTAGAACTGCGCAAAGAGATCATAGACCGCGATCTCAACCGCCGCCTTGGCGGAGAAATTGTTGACGAGCGCACCCTGTACAATCTGTGTGATCTCATTGAGCGCGGTGATTTCCATGCCGACAAGGCGCGGCATGATATAGGTGCGGATGGCTTCAAGAATGGAGCCGTGCGTATCGCCGGTGATCACCGCGGTCGCGGACGCGCTGCCGTAGCCGGTGTGGCCGGTGTCGGTCTCGATCGTCAGCACGATGTCTTCGATATGATCGACGGTCCTGAGCGCTGTCTTGAACGGGGTGACAAGTGGCACCCGCAGCATACCTAGTTTATAGCCTGTTATTTTCATGGGACTGCCTACCTGTCAGCTTACCGGATCGATTTTACATTATAGACCGCATCAACATAGGTGCGTTCAAGTGAAGACTGAAGGGTGAGAAGCGGCGTGATCGACACACCGTTCAGGGTGCCCTTGTAGATTTCGCCATTTTCACCGAGATAATTGAGGCCTGTCACGTCATGGATGACGTAGGGGTTGCCCTCATATTGGCCGAGGATCATCATCACATGGCCGGGGATATAGACGAGGTCACCCACGTTCGCGGCGCGCAGCAACTTGTGCTTGTCCTCGCGCGGGGTATCTTTCTCGAACCGGCTGTTGATGCCGATCGTGCTTTTGCCCTGATCACCCGAATTGCGCGGCAGGATGATACCCATGCTGCGGTACACTTCCGACACAAACCCCGTGCAGTCGCGGCCATTGTAGCTGTGGCCCCAGCCGTAGCGTTCGCCGAGGAATTTGAACGCCTGACGGATGATGTTCTCTTCTGTGTACGGCAGGTAGCTGCCGATGCGGACATCCTGATTGCGCTGGATAAGCGCGTGGCGAAACTCAAGGCTGCCGTCATCAAGGCGCGTGGGCAACACCACCATGTGGGAGAGATACGGGTTCTGGCCGTAAAGGTTATGTGCAAGCTCCGCGGGGCGGTCGAGCGGCAGGCGCACGCCCATATCAAGCTGCACTTCCGAGACCGCGCTCATTTCCGGGTTATAGACGGTGAAGACTTTCGCCCCCGTCACCACAAGGAAATTCTCCGCCGCTTTATAATCAAGGATGGCTTCCTTGGGGCCGATGGCGAGATCGCGCTTCTGCACCCAGGCGATATAATTGTGGCTCTGGACCAGATACCACTGCCCGTCGGCGCTTTCATGGAGGATGACCACCACGTCTGCGGGGAACAGGGTCGATTCCTGAAAGCGGTCGATATCGAAGTTGGAAGCCCCTTCGCTGAAGATGCGGTCCATCGTCGGGTAGGTGCGCATGGGCGTGCGGCGGACAGCCAGCGCGAAGCGTAGCGGCACCTCATCAGCAATCTGATCTTCCGCAAGCGTCGCCTCATAGGCGGCAAAGTCCGCTTCCGTCAGCGTGCGGCCGTTCATATAGATGCGCGGGTACGAGGGCACATTGCTGATCGAACGCAGGCGCGCCTTCACCTCTTCGCCCGAAAGGCTCTCAGGGAAGCTTGCCAGGTCGAACATGGTGGGGTCGCCCGCCACGCTCTCGCCGTTCATCGCGTCAATCTCTGCCGCGCTCAAGAGCACACCGCTCGCGCTTTTATCCGCGCCCGCAGCAGCTGTCCAGAAATCCTGCGACAGGTGTTTTTCCTCAACACCAATCACGTCCGAGACAAACGGGTCGGCAAGGCCTTCCATCACCGCGTCATGCACCTCGCGCGCGTCCGTTTTCTGCTCGTCCGATGGGCTGCAGGCGGCGAGTGCCACCATGGCGGCAAGGGCGGTTGTCAGGAGTGAACGTGACATCATGAACCTCAATCAAAGCAGTGACAGGATTTTACCGACAAGCAGGCCACCGCCCGTGCCGATGATATAACCAAGCATGGCCATCAGGACGCCGATGGGGATCAGCGCGCGGGAATAGGCGGCCGCAAGAATAGGCGCCGACGCCACCCCGCCGATATTGGCAAGCGACGCCACACCGAGCGAGAAGAGGTCAAGCTTGAAGACTTTTGCCGCCGCCACCATGGCAAGGCCGTGCACCGCCAGCACCATAAGCCCGGCAACAACATAAATGGGCGCGGCGCCAAGCCCGGCAAGATCCGCGCGGGAGGCGATCAGGCCAATGATGGCATAGAGCATCACATTCGCGAGCTCACTTGAGCCCGCCATGCGGCCCATGGGCGTCATGGCGGCGATCACACCAAAGACGGTGGCAATCAGCACCGCCCATGTGGTGGCGGTAAAGAAACTGGTGGCTGGCAGCACGCCCGCGATGGCTTGCGCTATGGCACTGGCACCAAGCGCCGCACCCAGAAGGAACACAAGCGCGGTGAAATCGATGGGTTTGTCGGCCTCCGCCGCTTCAGCCTCAAGCTTCTCGCCGATACGGTCGATGGTATCGGTGTTGCTTTTTGTCCAGCGGTTGAAGGCCGCCGCATAGGGCACGAGCGCGAGGAGGAGGATAACCCAGAGCGCATAATCAACCGAATCCATCAGAAGTGCGTAACCCATGGCGGTATCGGGTACCTGAAGTGCGCCCTGGATGGCCGCCATGTTGCCCATGCCGCCCATCCAGCTGCCGGAAAGGGCCGCAAAGGCTTTCCACGCATCGGGCGCGAGCCAGTGCCCAAGGACGGCATAGGTAATGACAAAACCAAGGCCGATGCTGATGGCTGAGATAGCGAATGCGAGCAGCATGCGCGGGCCGAGGTCGATGATCTTCCTGAGATCACCCTTCATCAGCATGAGGAAGATCATGGCGGGCAAGAGATTGTTCTTCACGCCCGAATAGGTCTTGTTCACGCTCTCAGACTGTTCCCACACACCGACGGCGGCCATGACCATGACAATAAAATAAAGCGCAACCACACCGGGCAGGTAATCAAACAGACGCGATTTGCTCTTGGTCTCGAAAAGGCGGATCGACCCGCCGATGAGCATCAGAAGCGCCAGATATTGAAATCCGTCTGTGATCAAGGTGTTAACCTCCCAGTAACCTTGAGCCGCGATACTCGCGCTCATTCCCGCCAAACTGAACTCTATTAGTTGCACGTTCGACCTGAATTGTGCCCGGAATTATTTATTCCATCTTCCCAGACCGGTTCTATCAGATAGAAACGTTGCAGAAAAGCCTCTTTTTTTGACAGAAAAAGGACGCTAGGAATAAAAATTCTTTACAGAAGGAATAATTCATCGCATAAATTATTCTTCCATATTCTTGTGGCGGGGCGGAGGGGCGCTGCCGCAGCAACAAAAGCGAATGGGTGAGGAAATGAACGCACGGAATTTGCGAAAATACGCACTGATACTGGGGATGGGGGTCAGCACCGCCGCCCTTTCAACACATGGCGCTTTTGCCGCCAACAGCGACGGCTCCATCGCGGGTGTCGTCTCCAGCGAGAGCAATGCTGCGCTGGCAGGGGCCACCATTACGGTCCTTAATGAAGAGAACGGCTTCCGCCGCTCGGTCACCGCAGGGTCGGACGGCCAGTTCCGTTTTGCACGCCTGCCGGTGGGTACCTACAAGGTAACCGTCTCCAAGGACGGCTTCGAGCGCGCGGTATATGAGGAAGTGCGCGTCACCATCGGTGGCACCACGGACCTCAACGTTGCCATGAGCGCAGGCGACATGGCGATGGAGGAGATCATTGTCTCCGCCGGCTCCATGCGCGGCATCGACATGACATCAACCGAATCGTCCCTGAACATCACGGCAGCCGCCCTTGAGGATCTGCCGATCGTTCGTTCCGCGGACGCGGTCGCGCTTCTGGCACCCGGCGTGGTGCAGGGCCCGGCCTTCGGCGGTATCTCGTTCGGCGGTTCGTCGGTGGGTGAAAACTCCATCTTCGTGAACGGCCTCAACGTATCCGACGTGGAAACGGGTGTCGGCTTCTCCGACGTACCGTTTGCCATGTTCAAGGAATTCCAGGTCAAGACCGGCGGTTATTCCGTTGAATTTGGCCGTACGACAGGCGGCGTGGTGAACGCGGTTCTGAAGTCCGGTACCAACGAATTCCACGGTGGCGGCGAAGTGTTCTGGGAGCCAAATGCGCTCCGCGGTTCCGCCAACGACTTCTATAACCGTGATGGCGACAAAACGATCTACCGCAGCGACGATGTTGAAAACAATTTCAAAGCCAACATCCACCTGAGCGGCCCGATCATCAAGGACAAGGTATTCTTCTACGCCCTGTTCCAGCCGCGCATCAACAACGGCGAATACTACAACAACACCGGCACCAGCTTCTCGGATTATAAAGACAATTCGAGCTTCTGGGGCGGCAAGGTTGACTGGTTCATCACCGACAACCACTCGATCGAGGGTTTCATCTTCTCGGACGAGTACAAGGAAGTCACCGACCGTTTCCAGAGCGGCACCTATGCCGAGACGGCCACGAGCGAACGCGGCGGCACCAACTGGGCACTGACCTACACCGGCCAGTTCACCGACAATCTGACCGCCAAGGTCCTTTATGGCCAGAACAAGCGCAACTCGAACGACTACACCAACATCTCGACCGAGTGTAACCGCGTGTATGACGACCGCGAGGGTGTGGACACCAACATCGGCTGTACCACGCAGTTCCGGAACGACAACCGCATCAACTCGCGCGATGCGCTGCGTGTGGACGTTGAATGGCAAGTGAGCGATCACCTGCTGCGCTTCGGTTTCGACCACGAAAAACGCACCACCTTCATGGAGCGGGCGTCCGTGGGCCCAGAGATGGCGAACTTCACCATCTATGACACCCAGCCGGGCGACAGCGTGAACGACGTTTCCGTACCAGACGGGGTTTACGCCTATGTTCTCGCGCGTCAGGAAATCCGCGGCGGCACCTTTGATGCCAACACCTCCGCGGCCTACCTCGAAGACGTATGGACGGTGAACGACGAAGTGACCGCAACTCTCGGCGTTCGCTGGGACCGCTTCGACAGCAAGGACGCTGAAGGCAATTCCTTCATCAAGGTATCCAACATGTTCTCGCCGCGTCTTGGCGTTGCGTGGGATATCGGTGGTGAAGGCCGCATGAAGCTTTATGCCAACGCTGGCCGTTACTACTTCCCGATTGCGAACGGTCTTGCGGCGCGTGAAGGTGGCGGTACGGTTGATACCCGCACCTACTATGCCCTTCAGGGTCTCCTTGAAAACGAAACCTCTTCCGGCCTGACTAACATCACGCCACAACTTGGCCAGCAGATCGGCCAGGTGGTTCAGTTCGGTAGCGGCGAAGGCCGTGACGACAAAAAATTTGTTGTCGACCAGGACCTTGAGGCTTCGCGTCAGGACGAGTTCATCCTCGGTTTCGAGATGCAGATGAACGACCAGTGGGACTTCGGCGTTCGTGGTATCTACCGTGAATTCCGTGACGCAATCGAGGACATGCGCATCGATGTGGACGTGGCCGGTTGCGGCAACATCTCCAAGTGGGTGTTCGGTAACGTGGGCCGCGAGCTGACGATCGACCATGAGTGCGACAACGGCAACGTTCAGACCGTGACGGTTGACCTTGGCGAAGCACAGGCCTTCGGTTACGACCTTGACGGCGACGGCAACCCGGACCCGATTGGCTCCGACCGCCCGATCCGCAAGTACCGCGCGCTCGAGTTTGTTGCCAACCGTCACTGGGATGACACCTGGATGACCCGCCTCTCCTATACCCTGTCGAAAAGCACGGGTAACTATGAGGGCGGCGTGAACTCCGACACCGGCAACGACATCCCGGGATGGACCGAATCCGGCGATGACGTGATGTTCATCAACTCCAACTATGGCGTCATGGCGAACGACCACCGTCACCAGTTTAAGGCTTACGGCGCTTATGCCATCACGCCTGAGCTGACGATGGGTGCAAACTTCTCCCTGATCTCCGGCGCGCCGATCAACGCCCGTGCGTACGGCAACCCGTTCAACAGCCAGACCCGTAAAGAAGGCAACTACCTCTGCGTTGCCAACTGTATCGATCCGGGTGATGGCACATGGACGAGCCAGGACCGTGAGTTCGAGTATATCAAGCGCGGCCAGTACGGCACCACGCCGTGGCAGGTTCGCCTTGACCTGAGCTTCGACTACACGACCGACATCAACGGTTACGAGTTCTATGCCGGTCTTGACATCTTCAACGTACTGAACACCCAGAAAGCTTTCCGTGTGTATGAAATCATCACCGACGGCTTCAACGGCCCGAACGAGGATTTCCTCGCGGTCCGTAGCGCGGCACAACCGCGTTCGGTACGGCTGAATGTCGGCTTCAAGTTCTAAGTTCCGAAGCCGATAACGCGTAACGCGTTTCCCAAAGAAACTGAGTTCCGAGTACAAAAGGGCACCCAAGGGTGCCCTTCTTTTTTTGGCCGAAGTATTCTTTACTCCACCGGTTTCACCTTGCCGGGTGAATAGTCGGTCATCCTCAGTGTCAGGTCGTCAATGCCGCCTACGAAGGACCCATGCACCGCCCCGGTTTCGCGTTTGATCTGCTTCCATTCCTCATCAGCCATGAAACCTGCCCAGCCGTCCTGAAGCGCGGCCTCATTATCCCACCTGAGCAGATAGACAAAGCGTGTTTTCTGCGCCGTTTTCGATTCCCAGATTTCAAGAATATTGAAACCGTAGCGGTCTTTCATGATGCGCGCCGCATGGTCGCGGAAGCGGTCATGAAACGCATCCTTGTTGGTGTCAAAAATCTCATAGATGCGTAGCTGGTGGATCGGGCTCTCGGTCAGCGCCGCTGCCTGCGTGAGGGTGGATGCCGCAAACGCCAAAGCACTTGCAGCAAAAAATCCTGTAAGGGACCGTCTAGTGATCATGGTTGCCTCCTGAGCATTCATTGGTGGCGTAATGGGCGTGCGCGAACCCTCACCCAGTGTAGCACAGCGCCGCAAGGGGGTGATGCGACGGAGCGTTGCACGCATGCGGCCAAGCGCTAATCGCTTGCTTTCTCCTTCGCTTTGAAGGCAAGCGCAAGGTCGCGGGTGTGGGTCAGAAGCTCCGGCCCACCCACGGCACCATGGCCGGGCACCACGGTCTCTGCCTCGCTGAAGGTTTTCAGCACCCGCTCCATGGCGTCGTCCCAGTGCGCCGGGTCACCATCGGCATAGTAGCCGAGGTTCTTAGCTGAGGCCGCGCGCACAGCGCAGCCGCCAAACAGCAGCTTTTGTTCAGCCAGCCAAACAACAAGATTGTCGGTCGTGTGCGCGGCACCGGGGTACATGACCGTGAGCGGCCCGAGGGGGGACATGCCACCCGGCCGGGGGCTGACGGTGATAACGTCCGCTGGCGGCACGCGACCCGCCCTCTCAACCAGTTCGCGCGTTTTGGCCGACGCGTAGAAGGGGATACCGCGCGCCTTGAAGGCTTCCGCCCCCGCCGCGCGGTCTTCATGGAAGTGGGTGGCGACGGCGGCGTAAACCGGCAGGCCGATCTCGCGCTCGATCATATCAAGAAGGATTTCGGTGTTGGCGTCACCCCAGGCGCTGTCGACGATGAAAAGTGTATCGCCTTCCTTGACCACAAGCCCGTTCGCCGAGACCCGGTGACCGTTAAAGTCACCATAGGACACATGCATCCACACGCCGTCCATGAGCGGCACAAGTTTGACATCATCCTCATCCGCCGCATGGGCGATGGGCGCGAGCAACATGAGGGCAAAAGCCAGAAGAAAGCGCATCAAATCCTCCCCGGTGAAAACGCATAGGAATTGCTAGGCATCAACCGGGGCAAAAACATGGCGCGGCAGGCCTATTCCATCGCTGCCTTGCGCGCGGCGTGGGCTTCTTCGCCGGTGAAATCGAAGGTCTTGTTGCAGAACTGGCAGTTCATGCCGATTTTGCCGCCCTCAATCATATGGTCGATGTCGTCTTCGGGGAATTGGCTGAGCACACTCAGGAGCCGTTCGCGCTCACACCGGCAGCCCTTGATCATGTGGGCGCTTTCAAACACACGCACGCCGTCTTCGTTATAAAGCCGGAACAGGAGCTGGTCGAGGTCAAGCGCGGGGTCGAGAAGCTCGTCCGTCTTCACGCTGTGCATCAGCACCGAGGCGCGGTTCCACTGCTCTTCGGTTTCGCGGTCGAGGATACGTTCCTGCCCCACTTCACCGCGCGCCAGATGCTGCACCATGATGCCGCCCGAACGCCAGTTACCGGTCACGGCGTCACGCTCGCAGGCGAGGCGGATTTCCGTCGGCGTCTGTTCGGAATTGAGGAAATAGTTGCGCGCCACGTCAGAGAGCGTTTCGCCCTTCAGTTCCACGATACCCTGATAGCGCTCCATATCCGCGCCCTGGTCGATGGTGAGCGCGAGGTACCCGTTCTTGGAGCCGATGAGGCCCTCGAAGCTCGGGTTCTTGCCGTAAGTTTTGAGGCGTTCTTCATCAAGCTGGGCATAGCCGCGCAGGCGGCCAAGGCCGTCGCCCTTGGCTTCATAGTCCGCGACCATCATCGGCACCGGGCCCTGTGACTTGGTCTGCAGGGTGACGATGCCGTCAAACTTCATGATGTTGCCAAGGAGGGCGGCGAGCGTGATGAACTCACCCAGGATACGCGCCACCGGCTCCGGGTAATTGTGGGCGGAGAGGATCTGGTCTGTCACCGTGCCGAGGCGCACCGCGCGGCCGCGCACGTCCATGCCCTCAATGGCAAAGGGCCGCACTTCATTGTCGCGGCTGCCTTCAGGGTCCTGAATGACGATGGGGCGCTGGATATTGTCCTGAGACGGGATATCGACCATGGGATCTCTTCCATTTGAGGCCCGCGACCATGCCGCGAGCCCGTTTGTTCACGTTTCGGGGCGCTTTTATAGCTTCCCGAGGCACCATGCAAGGATGGCTTTTTGCACGTGCAGGCGGTTTTCCGCCTCGTCCCACACCACGGACTGCGGGCCATCCAGCACGTTATTGGTGACCTCCTCGCCGCGGTGCGCGGGCAGACAGTGCAGGAACACGGCACCCTCGGCCGCCTTGCTCATCAGCTCGCGGTTCACCTGGAAGGGTTCGAGCGCGCGCACGCGGGAGCCAGTCCGGTCATCACCCATCGACACCCAGGTGTCGGTGATGACAGCGTCCGCGTCCCACACGGCTTCCTCGGCGCTGGTGACCACACGCACGTCGCCGCCTTCGCGTTCCGCCCATGAGAGCACATCGTCATAGGGCGCCAGCGCTTCAGGGCAACCGAGCACAAGGGCAAACTCGAACTTCACCGCCGCTTCAATGAGCGAGGTAGCGACATTGTTGCCGTCCCCGACCCAGGCAACTTTCTTGCCTTTGATCGGGCCCAGATGTTCCTCGATCGTCATCACATCCGCCATCAACTGGCAGGGGTGCGAATGGTTGGTGAGCGCGTTGATCACCGGCACGTCGCCTTCTTCCGCCAGTTCCAGCACAGCCTCGTGCGTGTTGGCGCGGATCATGATGGCGTCCACATAGCGGCTCATCACCTTGGCGGTATCGCCAATCGTTTCCCCGCGGCCAAGCTGCATGGAACTGCCCTGCAGGATGATGGGTGATGCGCCGAGCTGGCGGGTTGCCACCTCGAAGCTGATGCGGGTGCGGGTGGATGATTTTTCAAAAATCATCGCGAGGTTATAGCCCTCAAGCGGGGCATTCGCGTCGACCTTGCCTTTCGGCCAGCCGCGTCGTGCCTCTTTCCATTCCTTGGCAGTCTCGAGGATGAGGCGGAGGTCCGCCGCAGGGATATCCTTGAGGTCAAGGAAGTGTTTGGTTTTAGGCACAGTTGTCATGATGTCATTTTCCTCATCTACAGGGCCCGGGAACCTTCCACCGGGCATAAAAAGTACCGGCGATCTACGCCGGTACACCTTTTTCGCGCCAATCGTTCATGGCGCTATCAAGCTTCTCGATGGCTTCATCGAGGTGCTCATCTTCAATAATCAGCGGCGGCAGCATACGGAGAACCATGTCACCGGCAACCGCCGGCAGCATGCCGCGACCAATCAGGTCCACCACCGCGCCGCGGGTCGGCACGTCCGGCATACGCAGGCCAGCCATCAGGCCCATGCCGCGCACTTCCGAGATAAAGTCACCGTGTTTCTGCTGCAGGGCGCCCAGGCGGGCTTGCAGTTTGTCGCCCATGTTCTTGGCGTGTTCAAGGAAGCCGGGTTTCAGCATCTCATCAAGCACCGCGTTACCGACAGCCATAGCGAGCGGGTTGCCGCCATAGGTGCTGCCGTGGGTGCCAACAGTCATGCCGCTGGCGGCCTCTTCGGTTGCAAGGCAGGCACCGAGCGGGAAACCACCACCGATACCTTTGGCTGCGGTTACGATATCCGGCTTGATGTCGGACCATTCGTGGGCGAACAGCTTGCCGGTCCGGCCCATGCCGCACTGGATTTCGTCGAATACAAGCAGGAGGCCGTTCTCGTCACAAAGGTCACGGAGCGCTTGCATCTTTTCCTTTGAGAGTGGGCGGATACCGCCTTCACCCTGCACCGGCTCAACCATGATGCCGCCTGTCTCGGGGCCGATGGCGGCCTTTACCGCATCAATGTCGCCAAAAGGCACAACGTCAAAACCGTCCGGCAGCGGCTCGAAACCCTTGGTGAGCTTTTCCTGGCCCGCCGCAGCGATACCCGCAAGCGTACGGCCATGGAAGGCGTTTGCCATGGTGATCAGGCGGTATTTGCCCTTGTTGCCTTTGTCATAGTGATACTTGCGCACCATCTTGATCGCACATTCGATCGATTCCGCGCCCGAGTTGGTGAAAAACACCGTGTCGGCGAAGCTGGCTTCGGTCAGGCGTTTCGCCAGTTTGTTGCCCAGCGGAATTTCATACGTGTTGGCGGTGTGCCAAAGCTTGGCGGCCTGATCCTGGATCGCCTTTACAAGCGTCGGGTGGCTGTGGCCAAGGCACATCACACCGATCCCGGAATAAAAATCGAGGTATTTCTTGCCGTTTTCGTCAAAGAGATACATGCCTTCCCCGCGCTCGAACGCAACGGGAATACGGGCATAAGTTGGCATCAGGGGCGCAATCACGTCTTCTCTCCTTCGGGGCCGCTTCGGGCTCCTCGATCCTTGTCCATTGGGGTCCCTCCCCTCTTTCCCGCGTGTGCAAATGATGTGCGAAAAAAAGGCGATAGCCGGAACGCGGTCGCGCCCCGGCTTGAGCGCCAGAGGATGCCGGTATGGGCAAACGAAGTCAATGGGGTGACGCGGCGGAAACCGGGCTTTTTCGCTTTATTTTCTGGAGCGTTGCGTAAGTTCGGCTATCGCCTGACAGGCCGCCCCATTACTGCCTTACCCCTCTTTCATGATAGGCTGTCAGTACAGATGGTTCAGGCACAAGCTATGGGGGCTTTATGCAGTTGCGCGCATTCTTTCTTTTCATAATTCTCAGTGCCCTTGCACTGACGGCACCGCTTCGGGCGCAGGAGGCCAGCATTGGGCGCGACGACCGTGCGATTGAAGCGCAGATTGAGGCCGTTTACGCCAGTTATGACCGCTTCTCCCAGGTGGAAGCAGCGGTTAGCGCCGGGGTGGTGACCCTGTCGGGCACCGTGCTCGAGACCGCACAGATCAGCGAAGCGGAAGAGCTTGCCCGCAAGGTAGGTGGCGTAATTGATGTGGAGAACCACATCACGCTCGACACGTCGGTCGCGGAACGGGTGCGCCCCGCGTTTGAACGCCTGCACGAACGCACCACGCAGGCGATCAGCATGCTGCCGCTGATTGGCGTCGGTATTGTGGTGTTTGCCGTCATCATCTCGCTTGGCTTTATCCTCACCCGGTTCGAGTGGCCTTATAGCCGCATTGCACCCAACGAATTTGTGGAAGACCTGTTGCGCCAGCTTGTGCGCATTGTGTTTTTCATTGTCGCTTTTGTCGTCGCGCTCGACATCGTTGGCGCGACAGCTCTTCTCGGCACCATCCTCGGGGCGGCAGGCATTGTGGGCCTTGCCATCGGGTTTGCGGTGCAGGACACCATCGAGAATTATATCGCCAGCGTCATGCTATCGGTCCGGCAACCATTCCGGCCCAATGACCTTGTGAAAATCGACAGCTTTGAAGGACGGGTGATGCGCCTGACCTCCCGCGCGACGATTTTGATGACGCAGGAAGGCAACCATGTGCGCATCCCAAACGCCAAGGTGTTCAAGGGCGTGATCATCAACTACACCCGCGCGCCAGAGCGGCGCTTCCATTTCACCCTTGGCATCAATGCGGACGGGGACATCCAGAAAGCCATCCATCTGGGGCTTGAGGCGCTGGGTTCACTCGCCTTTGTGCTGAAGGACCCTGCCCCCATGGTGCGCGTGGAGGAAGTGGGCGATTCGAGTATCATCCTCTGGTTCGGCGGCTGGATCGACCAACGCACCACCAATTTCTTTGCCGCGCGCGGTGAAGCGATCCGCGTCACGAAGGATGCGATGGAGGCCGGCGGCCTTGAGCTGCCTGAGCCGATTTACCGCCTCAAGCTCGAGGGCATGATGCCCGGCATGGTGCAGGAGGATATTGCGGAGCCCATGCCAAAACCCGCAAAGCCGAGGAGTCCGGAAAGCGCCGCACCGCCCGTCAATGTGCATAGCCCGAGCCTCGCCGACCCGGTGGAAGAGAAAGTGGAAGCCGAACGTGACGAAGGCGGCGACGAGGACTTACTCAGCGAACATGCCGCGCAGGAGTGAGCCCTAAGCCTTCAGGCGGTAGCCGGTTTTGAACACGCGGTAGACCGCAAAGGTGAGCACAAGGTTGATGCCGAGCGTATAGGCAAGGCCGATCATGAGGTTGCTGTCCCCGGTGCCGATAAAGCCATAACGGAAGCCGTCGATCATATAGAAGAACGGGTTCAGGTGGCTGAACACCTGCCACGAGGTGGAGAGGCGCTCAATCGAATAAAAGGTGCCGGAGAGAAGGCTTAAGGGCGCAATCACAAAGTTGGTGATGGCGGCCGCGTGGTCGAACTTCTCCGCCCACACGCCGGTGAACACACCAACAAGCGCCAGCATGGTGCAGGCCGCGACCGAGAAATAGAGGATCGGCCAGATATGTGCGACCGTCATGGGCACACCGGGCATCAGCACAAAGGCAAGACCGACCGACATGCCAACCGCAAGACCTCGCGTAATGCCGCCCGCAACAAAACCGATGGTAAGCTCAAGCGCGGAGAGGGGTGGCATGAGCGTGTCGACAATATTGCCCTGCACCTTGGCAATAAGGATGGAGGACGATGTGTTCGCGAACGCATTCTGTAGCATGGCCATGACAATCAGGCCGGGGGCGAGGAACTGTGCGTAAGGAAGCCCAGCAATCTGGCGGCCTTCACCGCCAAGCGCGAGGGTGAAGATAATCATGAAGAGGATGGTTGTCACCGCAGGTGCCGCAAGCGTTTGCGCCCAGACCTTCATGAACCGGCGCGTTTCGCGCAGGTAAAGCGTCCAGAGGCCGATCCAGTTCACTGCACCGATGGTGCGGGCGCCAAGGTCGGGGAAGCTTTCCGAATTGTCATGCAGGGTCGCGCTCATGGGACTTGTTCCTTCCGCTCGCGTGCTTATCTCTTGTGGGCATTAGGGGGCCGAATGACCCGGCAACACCATATGGGTATGAATGTTCCCTTGGCAAGTGCCCTATCAGGGCGATATAAGCGGGGAAAGACTCGGGTGCGCGAGAGCGCCGCACCCCCAGGTAACAAGATAAGGATACCATCATGGCATGGACGGACGAGCGGATTGACCAGCTCAAGAAACTTTGGGACGACGGCCTGAGCGCAAGCCAGATCGCCAAGGAACTGGGCGAAGGTGTGACGCGGAACGCGGTCATCGGCAAGGCGCACCGGCTTGGTCTCAAGTCCCGCCCGTCGCCGGTGAAAACCGACAAAGAGAAGAAAAAAGCCGCACCGAAGAAGGTCGCCAAGAAGTCGGACAAGCAGCTTGTCACGCTTCTCGACCTCACGGACCGCATGTGCAAATGGCCGCTTGGCCACCCGGGTGATGCTGATTTCCATTTCTGTGGCAAGGCGTCCGAGCCCGGCATGCCATATTGCGCAGGCCACTGCGCGGAAGCCTATCAGGCGCAGCCGCCGCGGCGCGACCGTCGCCCGCAACCGAAACAGCAGATCCTTTAATAGGCAGTCGCTGATTCGATTCGGTAGGCCGGCGGCCATCACGAACTTGTCAGATTTTTAGTTAGCGCTTGCCCCCCAAAGGGCAGGCGCTAATCTTATCAGCAACTGTCAGGCATCCTTCAGGAGGGGATTTTATGAAAATGACCAGCAAACGTGCACTGGTAGCCGCCGCGACCGCCGCCGTGGTTTTTGCCGCGAGCAGCATGTCGTCCGCGCACGGCGACGAGGAAAAACGTTTTGCCGAATCGCAGTACCGTCATGACGTGATGGAACTGGCGAAATATTCGCTCAGCAACATTGTGCAGCACCTGCAAGGCAAGGCATCCCAGGAAGGCGACGTGGCCAAACTTGCGGAAGTGATGGCGCTGTCGGCTGAAATGTCCAAAGCGGCGTTCGAAAAAGACACACGCGGCATGGAAGGCCACACCGAAGCCAAAGACGGCATCTGGGACAACTGGGACGATTTCGCGGACCGGATGGACAAATATGCCGCTGACACCCGTGCGCTGGCTGACGCTGCGAAGTCTGGCGACATGAGCCAGATCGGCCCGGCGTTCAAGAAAGCGACCAGCAACTGTAAATCCTGCCACGACGAATACCGCAAATAAGCGGTCTCTCCTGCAGCAGAGACAGAGAAGCGCGCCACCACGGGCGCGCTTTTTTATTGGTTAGAAAATGCCGTACCAGACGGCAGCTGCCACCGCGGCGAAAAGCACAAGCGCAAGAAGTGGATTAGCAATCTTCGGCGCGCTAACGCCTTCATTCACTTCGCGTGTGCCGGTGATCATGGGGCCGACAAGGTTGGCCTTGCGCCTGACCCCATAGGCAATGATCGCAAGGATATGCACGCCCACAAGGCCCATGAGGGTGAAACCAATGATCTCATGCACTTCCGTAAGGTCTTCGGCGAAGCCGCTGTCGATACTGTCAGCGAGCGGGCCAGAGAAAAGCATGGCATCGGTTGAATAAAGCCCGAGCACCGTTTGCGCCGCGAGGAGCAGGAGCATCAGTAGAACCGACAACCCGCCAAGGGGGTTGTGGCCAACCCGCGCATAGGGCGCTTCGCGCATGGCACCTTTGGCATAATCAAGCGTTGCCTTGGGCCCGCGCAGGAAATGGCTGAAGCGTGACGTTTCCGAGCCGATCAGACCCCACAGTACGCGCCAGATCACGAGCGCGAGGATCGCGACGCCCGAATAGACATGGATGTCGGCATAGATGCCGAATTTGTCCTGAAAGGCGGAATAGGAGGAGAGTGCGAACAGGAGAACCAGCACCCAGTGAAAAAGCCGTGTGCCACCGTCCCAAACCTTGATCTTCATCTCGCGTTTCCCCTTAGTCAGCCAACATGGCCTCGATGGCCGTCACGATATTATCTGCGTTCGGTAGCCACGCCGCTTCCGCCGCACGGCCATAGGGCACCGGCGTATGCAGCGGCGTCAGCGCCCTCGGTGCTGCCTTCAGCGCACCAAATGCCTCCTGCGCGACGAGCGACAGTACCGCATCGGCAAAACCGCCAAAGGCCGCGCCTTCATCCACCACGAGCAGATGCGCGGTTTTCATAACACTTGAGAGGATCAGCTTTGCATCAAGCGGCTGGATGGTGCGCGGGTCGATGACCTCCACATTGATGCCGTCCGCCGCCAGCGCATCCGCCGCCTGAAGTGCCTGATGCAACATGGCGGAGGCCGCGACGATGGTCACATGCTCACCCGCGCGGGCAATGCGCCCTTCGCCAAGCCTCGCGGCAGGCAGGCCGTCCGCGACCTCACTTTCAAGACCATAGAGCCCCTTGTGTTCAAACAGCATCACCGGCGCGTCGCTGGCGAGAGCGGCCTTGAGAAGACCCGCAGCGTCCGCCGCTGTTGCCGGTGCTGCGACAATAAGGCCGGGAATGCTGGCTGCGAGGCCGTGCAAGGACTGGCTATGTGTCGCGCCTGAGCCGTCCCCCGCGCCCATGGTGGTACGGATGACAAGCGGCAGCTTGACCCGCCCGTTTGAGAGGAACCGCAATTTCGCGGTCTGGTTCATCAGCTGGTCGAAACACACACCGAGGAAGTCGGAGAACATGATCTCGACCACGGGCCGGAGCCCGGTCATGGCCGCACCCGTGGCCATGCCAAGGAAAGCAGCCTCGGAAATGGGTGTGTCTATCACCCGCTCGCGGCCAAACTTTGCGGCCAGGCCACGGGTCACCCCAAAGGGGCCGCCCATCTCGTCCGTGCCGTCAGCGCTTGCGCCGCCCACAATATCCTCGCCCAGCACCACCATATTGTCATGCGCGGCCATCAGCTCATGCATGGCGGTATTCAGCGCGTCCCTGATCGTCATTTTGGCCATCAGAAACCTCCCGCCGCTTGCCATGCCGCAAGGGCTTCAGCGCTGCCGTCCTTCGACTTTTCGGCCTTGCTGACAATTTTGTCCGCCTTTGAGGTAGCAGCGGCGACGATGGTGTCGAGCGTTGCCTCATCGGTTTCTTTCTTGATGAGCATGTCCCGCAGGCGTTTGAGCGCGTCCTGCCGCTCACCGTCCGCGCGGTAGACTTCCGCGTCACCGTGATAGTGGCCGCTCAGGCGCGAGATCTTGGCCTCGATAAACGCGGGGCTTGCGGTTTTCCTGACCCAGCCGACCATACGGTCCGCGGTCTTGAACATGGCCACGGGGTCCGTGCCGTCCACCTGATCGGCAGCAAGACCAAAGGCCCGCGCGCGGCCAATGAGCGACCCGCCGGTGACCTTTTCACTGGGCGTCGATTGACCGAAGCCGTTGTTGATAACCACAAACAGAAGCGGCAGGTTGAGGGAGGCCGCGAGGTTGAGCGTCTCCATCACCACGCCCTGATTGCCGGCGCCGTCGCCCATGAAGGTGACAGCAATACCGCCCGTGCCCTTGGTTTTGGCGCTGAGCGCCGCACCCGCCGCCAGCGGCACCTGCCCGCCAACAATCCCGTTCGAGGTGAGGAAACCCACGCTAGGGGCCATCAGGTGCTGCGTCCCGCCAAGGCCTTCCGACAGCCCGCCCTTGCGACCGAGAATTTCACGCGCAAGTGCCAGCGGGTCCACCCCGCAGGCCAGCGCTAGGCCATGGCTGCGGTGCGAGCCGGTGACCTGATCCTTCGGGCCATCAAGGAGGTTAATGACCGCAAGTTCCACAAGTTCGGCGCCTGAGTTCAGATGCACGAGACCGGGCACTGCACCCGCGTCCGCCGCGACAGCAATACGCGCCTCAAACGCGCGAATGAAATGCGCCTTTTCAAAGAATGATATCAGCTCGGTATCGTTCATATATCCTCAGGGTCTATGCGGCCTTACCTCTGTTTCTACCGGGCCTTTCGCCCAGTGTTAACCATGTTGGTTATCAAAATCACAATAAAGTGGTGCAATCCTTGGCAAAATAGGTCATAAGCCCACGGCTTCCCCGTGAAATTGCCATTGACTCAGAGCCCTCGCTCCCCATATGTAAAACCTGAGTAAATTGGTATGATTTATCCGGCAGCCTTGGAAACCCAAGTGTTGCGCCGCGATAACAGAGAATCACACAAGGATCGATGCCGTGATTCGGCTTACAAACCTAGCAGATTACGCCGTGGTGCTGATGTGCGAAATGTCGCACACGGATGACAGGCTGAGCGCGCAGGACCTTTCCGCCGCCACCAGCATCCCCGCGCCGACGGTCGCCAAGATCCTGAATGCGCTCGGGCGGGCGGAGCTTTTGAAGTCCCACCGCGGGCTCAGGGGCGGTTTTGCACTCGCACGCAGTGCGGACGAGATTACGGTCGCGGATATCATTGAGGCCATTGATGGCCCGATCTCGCTGACCCACTGCGCCGACACCGGCACAAGCGACTGCTGCTTTGACGACATTTGCCAGATGCGCCCGCGCTGGCAGGTGATCAACAGCGCGGTCAAAAGTGCACTGGCAGATGTGAAACTGTCCGCCATCGCCTCCTTCGGGTCGGGCGAAGAAATTGCAGCGCGGTTTGAAAAACGCGCGAAATCTGCCTGAAGCATTTCAGGCGTATGAGTTTGAACTTTGATGTAAGGAGCCGCCGTTATGGCTGGAACCGCTGAAGCACAAAAACAGATCGCTGAAGTCACCGGCGACTATAAATACGGCTTTGTCACCGATATCGATATGGATATGGCACCCAAAGGCCTGTCCGAAGAGGTGATCCGCTTCATTTCCGCGAAGAAGGAAGAGCCCGAGTGGATGCTTGAGTGGCGGCTGAAGGCCTATGCCATGTGGCTCAAGATGGAAGAGCCGGACTGGGCCAAGGTCAGCTTCCCCAAGATCGACTATCAGGACGCTTATTATTTCGCCGCACCGAAGAAGAAAGACGGCCCCAAAAGCCTCGACGAAGTAGACCCTGAGCTCCTTGCCACCTACGAGAAGCTTGGTATCCCGATCCGGGAGCAGGAAGTACTCGCAGGCGTTCAGGGCTCCGCCAAGGTCGCCGTGGACGCAGTGTTCGACAGTGTCTCGGTCGCGACCACCTTCCGCGAAGAGCTCAAGAAAGCCGGCGTGATTTTCATGTCGATCAGTGAGGCGATCCGCGAATATCCGGACATGGTGAAAAAATACCTCGCGTCCGTCGTGCCGGTGCGTGACAATTATTTCGCCGCGCTCAACTGCGCTGTGTTCACCGACGGTACCTTTGTTTATGTGCCCAAGGGTGTGCGCTGCCCGATGGAGCTTTCGACCTATTTCCGCATCAATGCGGAGAACACCGGCCAGTTTGAGCGCACGCTGATTGTGGCCGATGAAGGGTCGTATGTCTCCTACCTTGAGGGCTGCACCGCGCCGATGCGCGACGAAAACCAGCTTCATGCCGCTGTGGTGGAACTCGTGGCACTTGATGACGCGGAAATCAAATATTCAACGGTGCAGAACTGGTACCCGGGCGACAAGAACGGCAAGGGCGGCATCTATAACTTCGTGACCAAACGTGCGCTCTGCAAAGGCAAGAACTCGAAAGTCAGCTGGACGCAGGTTGAGACCGGCTCCGCCGTTACGTGGAAATACCCATCCTGCGTGCTCGCGGGCGAAGGCAGCGTGGGTGAGTTCTATTCCGTTGCCGTCACCAACAATTACCAGCAGGCCGATACCGGCACCAAGATGATCCATATGGCGCCGAACACGCGCTCCACCATCATCTCCAAGGGTATCTCGGCAGGCAAAAGCCAGAACACCTACCGGGGCCTTGTGAAGGTGCTGTCGGGTGCTGAGAACGTACGCAACTATACCCAGTGCGATAGCCTCTTGGTCTCAAGCGAATGCGGCGCGCACACGGTGCCCTATATCGAAGTGAAAAACCCCACCGCGCAGATCGAACATGAGGCCACCACCTCCAAGATCTCGGAAGACCAGCTTTTCTACTGCCGGGCGCGCGGTCTGGGCGAAGAAGAAGCCGTCGCAATGATCGTGAACGGTTTCTGCAAGGAAGTAATGCAACACCTGCCAATGGAATTTGCCGTCGAAGCGCAGAAGCTTCTCGGTATCTCCCTTGAAGGCAGCGTGGGTTAAGGACGGACAAGAAAAATGCTTAAGATCAACGACCTTCATATCAGTGTCGGCGACAAGGAAATCGTCAAAGGCCTGAGCCTTGAGATCAAGCCGGGCGAAACCCACGCGATCATGGGCCTCAATGGCGCGGGTAAATCCACCCTCGCCGCCACCATCGCGGGCCGCGACGATTATGATGTGACCTCCGGCAGCATCGAGTTCGAAGGCAAGGACCTTCTGGAGCTTGAACCGCACGAGCGTGTGGGTGAAGGCCTGTTCCTCGGCTTCCAGTATCCGGTGGAAATTCCCGGCGTGTCGAACCTCAATTTCCTGCGCACGGCTCTCAACAGCATCCGCAAATATCGCGGGCTTGATGAGATGTCAGCGGCCGAGTTCATGAAGCTGGTGCGCGAAAAAGCCAAGGCGCTGAACATGGACCCTGAAATGCTCAAGCGTTTTGTCAACGTGGGCTTCTCGGGCGGGGAAAAGAAGCGGAACGAGATGGTACAGATGGCTGTGCTTGATCCCAAGCTTGCCATCCTTGACGAGACCGATTCCGGCCTTGATATCGACGCGCTCAAAACCGTCGCCGAGGGCATCAACGCCCAGCGCCGCGATGATACAGCGATCCTGCTGATCACCCACTACCAGCGCCTGCTCTCTTACGTGCAGCCGGATGTGGTGCATGTGATGATCGACGGCCGCATCGTGAAATCGGGCGGCAAGGAACTGGCGCTTGAGCTTGAAGAAAAAGGCTACGCTGACGTCGCGTAAGGATTAAGGGTAGCAGTTTATGCAAGACGACCTGACAACCGGCTATAGCGCACAATCGGCAGCCCTGAAGGGCACCGTACCGGGCGCTGACGCGCTGCGCGCCAAGGCCATGACAGATTTTGGCGCCCAAGGCTTCCCGCATGCGAAGGCCGAAGACTGGCGCTACAGCGACCTCAAGGCGCTGCGCGCTGGTGTTTATGCGCCTGTGGATGCACCGAAGGTAGCGCCGGAAGTGCCTGCAGCCATGGGCGAGAGCGCTGCACGCTTTGTGTTCGTGAACGGCCGCTATGCGGAAGATCTCTCTGACCTTGGTGACCTGTGGCAGGCGGCCTCGATCCGCCCGATTGCAAACCATTTCTCATCGAGCAGCGCCCGCACCGACGAACTGGTGCGCGGCAAGGACGGTATCGCGCTTCTCAATACCGCGCTGCTGCGCGACGGCATGGTGATTTCCGTGCCCGCTGGTGTCGAGATTGATGATCCGGTCGAGATTGTGCACATCATGACGGAAGCCGCCGGTCAGGCCGCGCATCTCCGCCATGTGATCGAGCTTGGTGAGGGTGCCAAACTAACGGTGCTGGAACGTTTCATTGGCGACGACAGCGCTTACTGGCAAAATATCATCCTGCAGGCCCGTGTGGCCGAAGGCGCAAGCTTCAGCCATTTCCGCCTTCAGGAAGAGGGCTTGGGCGCCGTTCATACCGCCAAGGTTTATGTGAATGTGGACGCGAGCGGCCAGTACCACGTCATGAATATGACCATGGGCGCCAAGATGGCGCGTTTTGAAGCGCACGTGCGCATGCTGGGTGAAGAGGCTGACGCTACTGTTGACGGTGTTGCACTCACCGGCACGGGGCAAGTGCATGACACGCTCACGCATGTTGACCATGTGGTGCCGTTCGCGACCAGCGACCAGATTTTCCGCACTGTGGCCGACGCGCGCGGCAAAACTGCTTTTGCCGGCAAGGTAACGGTCGCCAAGGACGCGCAGAAAACCGCAGCGGACCAGAGCTTCAAGGCGCTGGTGTTCGACCGCACGGCGGAAGCGAACGCCAAGCCGGAACTTGAAATTTTCGCCGACGATGTCAAATGCAGCCACGGTGCCACCATTGGTGAGCTGGACGCCAAGGCGATTTTCTACCTGACCTCCCGCGGCATTGACCCGGTCACCGCCCGCCGCATGCTGGTGGAAGCTTTCACCGCAGGCGCGCTGGAGCGCGTGACGGTAGACAGCATCCGCGACGCGATGATGGAGCGGATCGGCACCTGGATGTCGAGCCGCGCTGACCGCACGGTAGCAGAAGTACAGGAAGCGTAAGCGACGTGATGAACACTCAAGCGATCATAAAACCCGGTCTCGATGTCGAGAAGATCAAGGCGGATTTCCCGATCCTCGCGCAAGAGGTTTACGGCAAGCCGCTCACCTTCCTCGACACGGCGGCGAGCGCGCAAAAACCGCGTGCGGTGATCGAGGCTGAGACCGCGCTTTATGAGGGCTATTACGCCAACATCCACCGCGGGGTCTATAAGTTCAGCCAGGACGCGACCGAGGCTTATGAAGCCAACCGCGAAACGGTGCGCGCCTTCATTAATGCCGAAAAAGCGCGGGAGTGCATTTTTGTGCGCGGCGCCACCGAGGGCATCAACCTTGTGGCGCAGACATGGGGCCGGGCGAATGTACGCGCGGGTGACGAAATCATCCTCAGCTACATGGAGCACCATTCGAACATCGTGCCGTGGCAAATGCTGGCTGAGGAAAAGGGGGCAACCATCAAGGTCATCCCCATGTTCGACGATGGCTCGCTCGACCTTGAGACTTACAAAACACTGCTCACCGAGCGCACCAAGATTGTTGCCGTGGGTCATATCTCGAACGCGATCGGCGTGATGAACCCGGTGAAGGAAATCGCCCGCCTGGCCCATGAAGCCGGTGCCGTGATCCTCATCGATGGCTGTCAGGCTGCGCCCCACCTCAAGGTGGATGTGCGCGATATTGATGCCGATTTTTACGCCTTCTCCGCCCACAAGGCCTATGGCCCCACGGGTATCGGCGTGATTTACGGCAAGGAAAAGCTCTTGGACGCCATGCCGCCATGGCAGGGCGGCGGGGATATGATCTCGGTCGTGACGTTCGAGAAGACGACCTATAACGACCTGCCGCACAAGTTCGAAGCGGGCACGCCCAACATTGCGGGCGGCATCGCCATGAAGGTCGCGCTCGATTACATCACGGCTTTGGGCCACGAGAATATCATCGCGCACGAACATGAGCTGCTGGAATACGCAACGCGTGAGCTTTCGGCCTTCAACAGCCTGAAAATCATCGGCACCGCGCCCGACAAAGGCGCGATCGTGAGCTTCACCATGCAGCACGCACACCCGCATGACATCGGCACCATCCTCGACCGGCAGGGCATTGCCGTGCGCGCCGGGCACCACTGCGCGCAGCCAGTGATGGACCGTTTCGGCATTCCTGGCACCGTGCGGGCAAGCTTTGGCATTTATAACGACAAAACCGACGTGGACCGCTTGGTGGCGGGCCTCAAGAAAGTTGTGGACATCTTTGGATGATGGATAACGATCAAAAACGGGACGTCATGGACGTCAGCGCCCCTCAAACCCCTGACTATCCGGCAGAGAATATGCCGAAGCAGGATGTTGAGCGTCCGCGTGTGGATACATCGGGCGTTAGCCCGCAAGAGGGCGGCTATTTCCTCAATAAATTCCTCGAAGGCGACGCCGAGAAAAAGGCCGCCGAGGAAGCGGAAGCTGCAGCCGCAGCACCCGCGCCCGCTGGCGACAAGCCCGCATCGAAGGAAGAGCTTGAAGGCAATATTGTTGCAGCCCTCCAGGAAATCTACGACCCTGAGATCCCGGTCAATATCTATGAGCTTGGCCTGATTTACGGTGTGGATATCGACGACGACTGGCGCGTGCGCGTGACCATGACGCTCACCACACCGCATTGCCCGGTGGCAGAATCCATGCCCGGCGAGGTGGAGTTGAAGGTCAACACCGTGGCTGGCGTGAACGGCTGCGATGTGAAGCTTGTATGGGAACCGGCGTGGGATATGTCCAAGATGTCGGACGAGGCCCGGCTTGAACTCGGCCTTCTTTGACCCCACGTTAACACGTATGAAACGAGGTTTTTAAAGTGGCAGTGATCAATATTACCGACAAGGCGGCAGACCATATCCGCGCGCTGCTCGCTAAAAGTGACAACGCTGTGGGCATTCGCCTCGGCACCAGCAAACATGGCTGTTCGGGCCTTGGCTATACGGTTGACTATGTGTCGGAACCATCAGCGGACGATGAACTCGTTGAAGACAAGGGCGTGAAGGTTTTTGTCGACCGCAAGTCGCTGCTGTTCCTGCTCGGCACCCAGATGGACTGGGAAGACAGCATGTTCGCAACCGGCTTCAAGTTCACCAACCCGAACGAGAAGGGCCGCTGCGGCTGCGGCGAAAGCTTCCACGTCTAGCCCCGCGTCCTCACGCGAACTTTTCACATAGTAAATTTTGACAGGGGCGCACCCCGCGCCTTATAGGCAGAAGTGTAATTTGCAACCATCAGCCGGTGCGTATGTATCACGACTTCTGCATCACCCTTTGCGCCATGGCGCCATCCTTTATGACTGTGCGGGTGGATGACCCCCTCGCCGCCATGGCCGGGCTTGGCTGCGAGATTCGGCGCATCGACAGAGCGCTGAACGTGCCGCGTCGGGCACCAAAGGGAGCCAAGCGAATCCTCGTGGTACAGCGCCCCATGCTGGACCGCAGCGTGAGATTGAGCCTTGTGCGCACCGCTATTGAACGCGGTTGGGTTCTGGTGGTGGAATTTGATGACCACCCGGAGCTCTTGCCAAGCCCCATCAAGGAAACGTTCAATGCCGGAATGGGACTGGATTCACTGCGCATGTGCCACGGCGTGCAAACCAGCACCCCGCAGCTTGAACGCTTCTTTAGCGAGCTGAACCCGCGTGTGGGCATGTTCCCCAACCAGATATACAGCTACCCGCTTCACATGATTCAGAGGTCTGCGAAAAAACACATCGTGTTCGCTGCACTGAACCGTCAGGCAACATGGCAGCCACTGATGCCCGCCATCAATGCCGCCCTCAATGGGCGTGACGATGTAAGCGCGACTGTGCTACATGACCGCGCCTTCCACGACGCGCTGGCGGTAAACCATAAAAGCTTCATCGACCTTGCCAGCTACCAGGATTACATGCATCAGCTCAAATGCGCCCATGTAGTGCTGATGCCCTTGGACGACACCCCGCAGAACCGCTGCAAAAGCGATATCAAATTCCTTGAGGCTTCCATTTGCGGCGCCGCAAGCCTTGCGAGCCCCACGGTTTACGGCGACACCATCCGGCACGGTGAAACCGGCATGATCGCCAAGACGCCCGACGACTGGCAAAACATGCTCACTCGCCTTCTGGATGATGACACAGAACGCGAGCGGCTGAGCACAAACGCCCACCGCTATGTGCGCACTGAGCGGATGCTGAGCCAGCACATCCACAAGCGGCTTGAATGGTATGATATGCTTTGGCAGGAACGGTATGAGCGCACCGCCGCCATCGTCCGGGACTTTCCTGAATTGAAGGCCTAGGGCCTCTAGACAAGATTTCTGTGTTTGACAAAACGGGCATCTTCCCGTTCTTTAAGGACTTGTTCGGCCACCATGCCGCCACCATACAGGGACCCGCGAACGCGTTACGCGTCAGCCACTTGACCAGCAATGACACTCCCGATGCGCCTTAACCCTATCCTGCACGTGCTTGGCCTTATGCTCACGAGCCTTGCCGTCATCATGGCGATCCCGGCCGTGGTTGAGGAAATGATGACCGGGCAAATGCCCTATGAGTTCATCTTCTCCGCCTCCTTTTGCGCCGCCGCTGGGCTTTTTGCCACCTTCGCCACGCGAGATAACCAGCCGTTCAGCCTTGATGTGCGGCAGGCCTTCCTCCTGACCGCGCTGTCGTGGATTGTGCTGCCCGTTTTTGCCGCGCTGCCGCTGATGGGCCTTGGCCTTTCGCCTGACATTGGCCTCACCTTCACCGACGCAGTGTTCGAGACCGTCTCCGGCATGACGACAACCGGCTCGACGGTCATGAGCGGTCTTGATGGCCTGCTGCCCGGCCTCCTCCTCTGGCGCTCGCTGCTGCAATGGATTGGCGGCGTCGGCATCATCGTGATGGCGATCATCATGCTGCCATTCCTCAGGATCGGCGGCATGCAGCTTTTCAAGACCGAAAGCTCTGACAAATCAGAGAAGATCATGCCGCAAGCGGCGAGCATGGTGAAATGGATCATGGGGGTTTATGCGGGCCTCACGCTCCTCGCCACCATCGTCTTCATGATGACCGGCATGACGGGCTTTGACGCTGTCAACCACGCCATGACCGCGCTGTCGACCGGTGGCTACAGCACACACGATGCGTCGTTTGGCTATTTCCCCAACCTCTCCACCCAGTGGGCGGGCACACTCTTCATGCTGGCGGGTGGGTTGCCGTTCATCAGCTATATCAAATTTGTGCGCGGACACCGGCGGCCGTTCATTTCCGACCCGCAGATCCAGACATTTGTGCGTTTCCTGTTTATCGTGATCGTGATCATGACCGTCTACCTCATGCTGCGGCAGGATATCTCCTTCTTTGGCGCGCTGACGCTCACGGCCTTCAACGTGGTCTCGGTCGTCACCACCACGGGCTTTGCCTCGACCGACTATACGACATGGGGTCCGGCTGCAGCGGCAGCCTTCTTCATTCTCACCTTTGTGGGCGGCTGCGCGGGCTCCACCTCAGGCGCGATCAAGATTTACCGGTTTCAGGTGCTGTGGGTGACGATGCGGGAGCAGCTCTTGCGCCTCTCAAGCCCGAACCGGGTGGTGATCATGCGCTACCATGGCAGCCGCCTGCCGCCGGACCTGCCGGTCTCGGTCCTCGCCTTCCTTGCGGTATTCCTCGCGTCGGTCATCGCGGTGACCATCCTCCTGACCCTGCTTGAGATTGACTTTGTCACCGCACTCACCGCCGCAACCACCGCCATCACCAATGTGGGGCCGGGGCTTGGCGATATCATTGGCCCGGCGGGCAATTTCGCCAGCTTGCCGGACGCGGCCAAATGGGTGCTCTCCTTCGCCATGCTCCTTGGCCGGCTGGAGATTTTCACCCTGCTGCTGCTCTTTGACCCACACTTCTGGCGTGACTGAGGCGGGACGCGCTAGTCCACCAGCTTCAGTTTGCCGCGCATCTTCTTGCGTTCGCCCGTGGTTTTCTTGGCGGTAATGCGGCGTTCTTTCTCGGCTTTTGACGGCTTCGTCGGCACCCGGAACTTGGGCCGCTTGCTCGCCTTTTTCAGCATATCCACAAGCCGCTTGGTGGCCGCGCGCTTGTTATCAATCTGGCTGCGGCTTTCCTCAGCCGTCAGCACAATCACGCCGTCCGCCGTCATGCGGCTCCCGGCAATCTTGCGCAGGCGAATGAGCATCTCGGCACTGATCGCCGCACACGCCCGCGCATCAAACCGCAGCTCAACAGCGGTTGAGACCTTGTTGACATGCTGACCGCCCGGCCCCGACGCGCGTTTGGCCGACAGCAGAATCTCCGCCTCATCAATCTGGATATGGGGTGCAATCTCGATCATGCCGCGACTGTAAGGCAAGCTAACAAAGCGTGCAATTGCAGGATTTGCAGCACCGGTGCTGATCGGCGCCATATAAAGGTCACGGGTATATATTCTATGACCGACTAGGCTTTGACAGTCTGGCCCGCCAAGCTCAGATTATAGCCCTTTTCGCGGAACAGCCTGATCGCGGCGGCCGCAACCTCGGCATCATAGAGTCTGCCTGCATTATCCTCGATTTCCTTCAACGCCTTGTCCAAACCGAGCGTTGTACGGTAGGGCCTTGGCGTCGCCATCGATTCGATCACGTCGGCGACCGCGATGATCCGGGCTTCGAGAATGATCTCCTTCCCTTTCAGCCCACGCGGGTAGCCGCTGCCGTCCATGCGTTCGTGGTGCTGATGCGCCACATCGGCGATAGGCCAAGGAAAATCCACATTTCTGAGGATTTCATAGCCATGTTCAGCGTGCGTTTTCAGGATGTTATACTCATGCTCGGTCAAACGCGTAGGTTTCGTCAGATATTCCGGCGGGATACTGATCTTGCCAATGTCATGCACAAGCCCTGCCATGCGAAGCGCATATTGAACATTCTCGTCCAGCCCCATTTCAGCAGCGATTTTTGCAGCGATATTACCAACTCTCTGCTCATGGCCCGCAGTGTAAGGATCCCGCAGTTCCACCATTTTGGCAACCGACGATACTGTACCGAAGATGGCCCGTTCCAGCTGGTGCGAATAGGTCTGGATCTTGGTTTCCGCCAGTTGCTCCTTGCTGACATCCGCCCACACTCCGATAAAGCGTTGCGGCCCCTCGCCATTCTGGATCGACCTAATCTCGTCATGTACGGTGACATAGTGGCCGTCCTTGTGTCGCACACGGTATTTCTGGTCGCCGCCGCCCTTTCGGTAAATTTCTTCAGCTTCCGTAAGAGCCCGAAGCCGGTCATCTGGGTGAATCTGTTGTTCCCACCACTCGGCCTCCATTGCTTCATCAACGCCATATCCCATAATGCGCTGGACATTCTCGCTGACCCACAGGGTGCGGCGCCGCTTCTCATGAATCTCGACCGCGTAGATGATCACGGGCACGGCGGAAAAAAAGCGGGGAATCTTGTCGAGCAGCATCTGGTTCGACATATCAGCCCTGCTCGCCGTGAGCTCAGCACGGTTGAGACGCATCAGCAAGATATAGAGCAAGCCCGACATGGCGATGACAAATACAACGCCCTTAGCCGCTGAAACGCTCGCCGCCAAAGCATCGTCGACTATCAGCATCGCCAGAAGCCAGTCGCTACCTGCAACCCAAAGAGTACAAGTGAACATATAAGTGAACACCAGCCTCTGGTACCTACGCTTGTTCATATTTTTCCCCGAAAGAAAAAAGGGTTGGCTGTCTAATGAAGTAATGAAGAGAAAGATGAGAGATGAAAAATTGTCACACCCGCCTGTAGTGGGCAGTTCTATCTCAGGCAGATTAATAAACCGTCAATGCCTCGCGCTTTCTTGACGCCCGAAACAATATCGCGGAGAGACTATATGGAGGAAAGTGGTGCCGCTTACGTGACTCGAACACGTGACCCCATCATTACGAATGATGTGCTCTACCAACTGAGCTAAAGCGGCGTCGCAGCTTGCGTGCGAATGGGCCCCATAGGGGCGTTACAGGCGGGCTGTATAACGGATGGCCGGGCGCTGGGCAAGCCTTTTTTGCCCCGTGCCCGGTACCCTCGATCAGGGGCTGTGAATGTCCCGCCCGCGAGGGGTATCGGTCGCGCTGTCGCTGCCGAGAAGCGCGATGGTCTCCTCCGCGCGGAAGCTTTTACGCGGCGCGACCGTGCCGCCCATATCCTGCCAGTCAACGGTATCAAACGCCCCGCACGATGGGCAGAGCGGCGACCATGCGTGCGGCGTGTGCCCACAGGCATCACAGCGCCAGCCTTCGCCTGCTTCCGCCGTTGCGAGCGCGGCCTCAATCGGGTCCGGGTCCTCGCCCAGCGCGTGGGCAAGTGCGAGGCGGTATTGCCACGCGGCGCGTGTGGGCGCGGCTTTGATGAGCTTGTCGAGGAGCGGTTTTGCCACCTGATACTCGCGTGCGTCCATCAGTGCATCGACCATCAGCATCATCGACTGCGGATGATCGGGTTTGGACGCTGTCAGTGCACGCACCCGCGCGAGCCAATCACGCGCCGATTCTGCGGCGTCCAGCTCCTTGAACACACGTGCAAGCGTGGGGTGCGGCTGGTTTTGCCATGCGTCCTCAATCAGTTTGGTGGCGCGTTTCCGGTTGCCGCTGGCGTATTCGATTTTGGCGAGCGCCGCGGTCGCGGGCGCAAAATCCGGTCGGTGTGACAGCACCTTCTTGAAGCCTTTTTTGGCCGCCGCCACATCGCCGCGCAGGTTGGCTTCTGTGGCTTCCGCGAACGCGAGCGCGCCCCTATGTTTGCTGGCCCGAGCCGGGTCGATCAGTTTCTCACGCACCACTTTATCAAGCGCTGTGCCAGCTTCCGCCCAGTTGCCGGCGGCGACCTCGAGCGAGAAGAGCGTACGCAAAACCCACGGGCTTTTGCGGTTTTCATTGAAGGCGGTGCGGGCAAGGCGCAGCGCTTCGTTCTCACGCCCCTGCCGCTGTGCTTCACCCACAAGGCCGCGCAGGCCAAGGAAGCGGCCATCGTCGGTGCTCTCAAGCGCCTGATAGCGTTTGGATGCGGCCGCGTGGTCACCAGCGCGCGCGGCAGCCTCGGCCGCGATCAGATGCACCATTGGCTGCGGCGGCAGCAGAACTTCGGCCTGTTCAATCAGCTTGGCCGCGAGCCGGTGATCCCCCGCCGACAGTGCCACAAGCGACTGGTTCAGAAGCTTGAGCCCGCGCCCCTGCCGCTTCACCACCTGATTGGAGCCAAAGAAGGGCATATCGCGCCGGAGCCAGCCATAGAGCCACACTATGAGCGCTGCGAGCGCCATGGCGATGACGGCAAATGCCGCGAGCGCTGCAAAAGACGTGTAGAAACGCCAGCCTTCAAAGTCGATCACCACGTCGCCCGGATGGTCGGCAAGCCAGGCGGCACCGATGGCAAGGGCGAGGATGGCAATGAACCAGAGAACGATCCGCGTCACGACGGTTGCCCCTCGCGTGCCTCACCAGCATTCGCCACACCTGTCACCAGCCGGTCGAAGGCGCGTGCGGTTGCCACATGGGCCTTGGCCTGCGTGCGCCATGTGGCTGTGGCTTCAAGCGCCGGACCTTCAAGGCTTTCAAGCGCCGCGACCGCACCCGCGATATCACGGGCGGCAAGCGCGCGCTCAGCCTTCAGAAGCTGGGCATCAAGCCCGGTGGCGCCGGCGTCGGTGCGGCGCACGGTGAAAAGCTTGTTGAGGAAATTACCCTCGGCCTTGTCGGTCGCCTGCAAGGCGGCGGAGGCCATGGCGTCAAAGTCGCGCACAAGGGTTTCATAGGGCATGATGCCTGCGCCGTGTTCGGTGAGCGTGGCGAGGTCAGCGCCAATCATTTGCTGGTCAAGCGCCGGGAGGGCGGCAAAATCAGGCCGGAGGGCGGCGAGTTCGCTACCAAACGGCAGGCCCACAAGCGCGCGGTCCTTGATGCGACCAAGGGCAAGCACAAGGCGGCCGCGCGGGCTGGCCTCAAGCGCGCCGGATTCCACCGCTTTCATGGATTGTTCAAGTGTATCGAGCCGGGACTTGAGCTGGCTGCTTTCAGCACGCGCGATGGCAAGCGCCCCGGTGAGGCGGGAAACCTCAGGGTCCTCCGCGTTCCCAAGCGCGGAAAGCCGGGCGATATCTTCCGTCAGCCGGGTGATATCCCCTTGGAGTTTGGCGATTTCCGCAGCGTCGGTGACTGTGCCGGATGTGCGCGAACCCGCGTCCGCAATCACACCCATGTCGGACGCGAGCTTCTGGCGCTCGGACATGGCTGATTTCAGCGCTTCTTCATGCTGGGCGAGCATTTCCTGCTGGCGCTTAAGGGCGTCCTCGAGCGATTGCACACTGTGCATAATCTGTGCGACATCTGTGCGGTCACCGCCCGCAGCAGCAACCACCGCCGGCGCTTCGTCCTTGAGGCCCAGATAAACGAGGCCGGGATCGAATTTCGGCGCAAAATACACACCAGCCGCAAACGCGCTGACACCAAAGGCGAGGAACCAGCCGGCCTTGGCCATGAAGCTGGCACCCTGGCGGGCCGGTTTGCTGTCTCGCGCGGGATGTTCGGCGATCACCTCGGCGTCGATGAAATCTTTCTCGTCCGCCGGGACCGCTTCAACGTCCGGAGTAGGTGTTTGTTTGTCGTCGCTTGCCACTATTCTGTCCCCTGCCGCCTAGCGCGCGATATCCTCGATGAGCGCCATCACGGATTTTTCCGTCGGCATGATGGCGTAGCGCACGCTTTTCCACGGGCCGATGAGCTGTTCTTTCACCCGGGTCGAGAGCGCCACAGCATCAATTTTGTTCAGCCAATCAGACCGGCCGTATTCCGCTGCCGTTTCCTCGAATGTGGTGGCCGTACGCGGCGAATAAAAGAGGGCGATATCGATTTCGCCTTCTTCCATGGCGTCCTGCACCCCGCCAGAGAAGGCCCGCAAGGGGCGCGACTGGTAGGTGATGACATTCTCGCTGTCGATGCCCTCGGCATTGAGGGCGGAGGAGATGTCGTAGGAGATATTGTTGCCGCAAAGGTAGCTGTATTTGCGTTTCTCGGAGATGCCGCACTCCAGCAGCATGGGCATAAGCTGGCGCACCGTACCGGGGCCAACCGCCACATTGGTGAAGCCGAGGCGGCGTGCTTCCGCCGCCGTTTCTTCAGCCACCGCGAAAATAGGCCGCGCCTTGTTGCCAATATTGGCCAGGCCGTAGCGTGCACCGTTTTTGCTGGTGACGATAAGGCTGCGGTTGTCCGCCGGGATCTCGAACGAGACCGGATCGATGCGGATCATCGGCGCGATGATCACAGTATGGCCCATGGCTTCCAGCTTTTCGGCCGTGGCCGACGCCTCATCAATCGGGCGGGTAACTAGGATTGTGCTCATGCAATCTCCGCTTCGATATCGCTTGCGAGCGCCTCAAAGAAGGCCTCACCCGCGTCCCCCCGGATCGCGGCACCCATATCCTGCCCGAGGATGGCGGCAGCATCAAGGCTGGCCGCACAGGTGCCTGTCTGGTCAAACACGGTTTTCCCGTCGAGCGACAGCAGCATGGCGTGCATCATAAGGCTTTCGCCCGAAAGGCTTGCGTAAGCCGCAATCGGCGTGCGGCAGGAACCGTCAAGCGCGCTGAGGAAGGAACGCTCTGCAATAACCGCCACGGCCGTTTTGGCGCAGTGCAGCGGGTCAAGCCGCGCGGCCATCTCTGCGTCATCCTCACGGATTTCGACTGTCACTGCCCCTTGGGCGGGGGCGGGCAGAAAGTCAGCCAAGCTAAGTACCTCTGTGGCCGCTTCCGGCATGCCAAGGCGGTTAAGCCCGGCGAGCGCGAGGAAGGTGCCATCGGCTTCACCGTCAGCCAGCTTGCGCATACGGGTTTGCACATTGCCGCGGAAGGTAACAACCTTGAGGTCAGGCCGCACGCGGAGGGCCATGGCGCGGCGGCGCAAGGATGCGGTGCCAAGGGTCGCGCCTTCCGGCAGGTCAGCGAAGGACGCGTATTTCGCGCTCATGAACACA
Organism: Kordiimonas gwangyangensis DSM 19435 = JCM 12864; assembly: GCF_000375545.1. Taxonomy (GTDB): domain Bacteria; phylum Pseudomonadota; class Alphaproteobacteria; order Sphingomonadales; family Kordiimonadaceae; genus Kordiimonas; species Kordiimonas gwangyangensis. Next base: position 32,698 of record NZ_AQXF01000004.1, on the reverse strand, counting down.
TCGCGCGGGTCTTCACGCTCAAGGAAAGTGGAGAGGATGAGGCCGTCCGGCAGGCTTGTCGGCATATCCTTGGAGGAATGCACCGCGCAGTCGATCTCCCGCGCGAGAAGCGCATCCTCGATCTCCTTGGTGAAAAGGCCTTTGCCGCCCGCGTTCATCAGGTGGCGGTCAAGGATACGGTCACCGGTGGTTTTGATCTCGACGATATGCACATTGTCCGCGTTCAGGTCGTCATGGGCTGCAATGAGCCGCGCCTTCACGTCATTGGCCTGCGCAAGCGCAAGCGGGCTGCCACGTGTACCGATTTTAATGCTGTGTTGCACTGAACCCTCTCTCGGTGCTATCGGACGCCTGTTTGGCGTCACTTCCTTTTGAAGCTTTTCTCCTTTTGGCTTATAGAGCTTATGAAGCGGCGGCCCAAGCCCAAAGACAGGAATTATCATGCCCGCGACAAATGAAAGCACGAAGGCGGCCTATACGCGCCCGCTTGTGCTGGGGATCGAGACAAGCTGTGATGAAACGGCGGCGGCCATTGTGTCCGCCGACCGGCAGGTTATTGCGCACAAGGTCCTGTCTCAGATTGACGACCATGCCGAGTTTGGCGGCGTGGTGCCCGAGATTGCCGCGCGCCAGCATATCAGCCACCTTGACCACCTGTTGAAGGACCTGATGGATGAAGCTGGGCTGACCTTCCGCGACCTTGACGCTGTGGCGGCCACCACCGGTCCGGGCCTTGTGGGTGGCCTGATGGTGGGCGTGATGACGGCAAAGGCCGTGGCCAAGGCAGCGGGCAAACCCTTTGTGGCAGTCAACCACCTTGAAGGCCACGCGCTGACGGTGCGTTTGACCAATGAGGTGAAATTCCCCTACCTGCTGCTGCTGGTATCAGGCGGACACTGCCAGATTTTGAGCGTGGCGGGACCGGGCGACTATACCCGTCTTGGCACCACGATTGACGACGCAGCGGGCGAGGCGTTCGATAAAACCGCCAAGCTTTTGGGCCTTGGTTACCCCGGCGGCCCGGCGGTTGAAGCCGCGGCGCGCGAAGGCAACCCCAAGCGCTTCCGCTTGCCGAAACCCATGGTGGGCAAGCCGCACTGCAATTTCTCCTTCTCCGGCCTCAAGACCGCAGTCCGGCGCTTGGCGGAAGAATGTGTGGAACGCGAGGGTGTACTGCTCAAAACCGACCGCGCGGACATTTGCGCCGCCTTCCAGATGACAATTGCCGACTGCCTTGTGGACCGGCTGAAGCGCGCCATCACCCTCTTTCGCGAGCAAGTGGGCGCGGGCGACCATGCGCTGGTGGTCGCGGGCGGTGTGGCGGCGAACGCCTACCTGCGCGGCAAGCTTGAGACGCTTGCAAGCGCAAACGCGCTGACCTTCGTGGCGCCGCCGCTCAGCCTTTGTACCGACAATGGTGCCATGATCGCATGGGCCGGGCTTGAGCGTTTCCTGAGCGATGATTTTGGGGATGACATGGATGTTTCCGTGCGTCCGCGCTGGCCGCTCGACGGTGATGCCAAGCCCATGGTAGGCAAAGGGAAAAAGGGCGCGAAAGCATAAGCGCCCTTGCCGCCCGGCCCCGGAAAGGGCAGTCTAGGGTCAAGACAAAAATAAAAGGAGAGGGCCTTGCAAAAGATCGGTGTTCTGGGTGCGGGAGCATGGGGTACGGCGCTTGCTGTTGCGAGCGTACGCGCCGGACGCGACACGATTTTATGGGCCCGTGAGGAGGAGGTTGTCTCCTCCATCACCACCGAGCATGTGAACAAACTGTTCCTGCCTGCCGTCACCCTCGACCCGAAACTGAGGGCCACCAGTGACTTCGCTGCCCTCGCTGACCGCGACGCGATCCTTGTGGTGTCGCCAGCCCAGCATTTGCGCGCGATGGTGCGCAGCCTCAAGGCCCATGTGCCGGACGGTGTGCCGCTGGTGATCTGCTCCAAAGGTATTGAGGTTGCGACGGGTAAACTGCTGAGCCAGGCCATTGAAGAAGTGGCACCGAACAACCCGGTTGCGGTGCTTTCCGGCCCCACGTTTGCGATTGAAGTGGCGCGCGGCCTGCCGTGCGCGCTGACCCTTGCCACCCGCGACGAGACGGTTGGCATGGCGCTTGTGGAAGCCTTTGGACACACCACCTTCCGCCCCTATTACAACAGCGACATTGTGGGTGCGCAAATTGGTGGCGCGGTCAAGAATGTGCTGGCCATTGCCACCGGCATGGCGGCAGGGCTGGGTGTGGGCGAAAACGCCCGCGCGGCGGTGATCACCCGTGGCTTGGCGGAGATCATCCGCTTCGGCAAACTTTACGGCGCCAAAACCGAAACGCTCATGGGCCTGTCCGGCCTTGGTGATTTGATCCTCACGTGTTCAAGCACGCAGTCGCGCAATATGTCGCTTGGCAAAGCCATCGGCGAAGGCCGCACGATGGAAGAGATCATGGCGGAGCGCAACTCGGTGGCCGAAGGCGCGCATACGGTCGAGATTGTGCACAAGATTGCGATTGAGAAGGGCCTTGAGATGCCCATCACCAGCGCGGTCTACCATATCCTCAAGGAAGGGCGCGACGCCAAAACCGTCATGGACGAGTTGATGGCGCGGCCATTCACCAATGAAAACAACTAGGCAATAGCAACAAGCGGGAGACAGCCATGCTGTTCATGATTCTGGCCAAAGACAAGGCGAACAGCCTCGAGCTGCGCATGGCGAACCGCGCCGCGCACCTGGACTATATCAAGGGCGCGGGGAACCGTATCAAAGTGGCGGGGCCTATCCTGTCCGCGGGAGATGAGCCAAAGCCCATTGGCAGCATGATCATCATTGATGCCGCGAGCGAAGGTGCCGTTCAGCTTTTCTGTGAAAACGACCCCTATGCCACGGCGGGCCTGTTCGAGAGTGTCGAAATCCGTCACTGGCTGAAGGTGACCGGCGAGTGGGTGCCGAAGGACTGACGGGAGAGGACGGATGGCCTATTGGCTGGTGAAATCGGAACCCGAGGACTGGTCATGGGATGACCAGTGCGGGGTAGAGACCGAAGCCTGGACCGGCGTGAAGAACTATCAGGCGCAAGCCAACATGCGCAAGATGGCTGTGGGCGACGAGGTGTTCTTCTACCATTCCGGCAAGGCGCGGGAGATCGTGGGTATCTGCACTGTCGCCAAAGGCCCGTACGACGACCCGGCGGACGAGAAAGGCAAATTCTGTCTCGTTGACCTCAAGGCCAAGGGCCCGGTACCAAAGCCGGTGAGCCTGGCTGACATCAAAGCCGACGAACGCCTGCACGACCTCGCGCTTGTGCGCCAGTCACGCCTGAGCGTGATGCCGATTGACGCGGCAAGCTGGCAGCTGATCTGCGCCAAGGGTGGGCTTTAGCGCCGATGCAAGCCCCAAGCCCCCTGGAACTAGAGGACGCGCCCGCTGGCCCGCCGAAAGGCACCCTGCTGGCGCGACTTGAAGACCTGCCACCCCACGGCGGCAAGGAACTGGTGTTCCGTGACGGCACGATGGTGCTACGGCTTATCGTGCAGCGCACCGGTTACGCGAGCGCAGTCGTCTATGAGAACCGCTGCCCGCACGCCGGCACGCCGCTTAATATGTTCGACGACAAATTCCTTGATATCACCGGCAGGCGGCTCATATGCCGCACGCACGGCGCGCTTTTTGAGACGGACAGCGGCAAATGTGTGCGCGGCCCTTGCAAGGGTGACTATCTGCGGCCCGTTGCCGTCACGATCGAGGACGGTGTGATCTATAGCGCCTGATCACGCCAATTGGCCTTGAACACCGGGCATCCTGTCCCATATGAGGGTAAGGAGGACGACCTCCCCCACGCACGGGAATCATGCGGGACGGCCCGATCATGGAAGGATCATACCATGGCTTGGGTTATTCTGATTATCGCTGGTATTCTTGAAGTTGTGTGGGCGTTCGCGATGAAACAGTCGGACGGTTTCACGAGGCTTATCCCCACCATCACCATGACCATTGCCGCCATAGGCTCCTTCGGCCTGCTGGCGCTTGCGATGCGAAGCCTGCCGCTTGGCACCGCCTATATGGTCTGGACCGGTATTGGCGCAGTTGGGGCCTTCATCGCCGGTGTGTGGCTTCTGGGTGAAGCGCTTACGCCGATGCGTGTGATGGCGGCAGCCATGATTGTCTCGGGCATTACCTTGATGAAGCTGGCCTAGGCCGGGGATGAAACTGGCGTAAGCCCGGTTTAGATCATCACCGTACCAGCGCGGCGCTGCTGGATGGCGGAAGGCGTGCGGGCATTGCCGGGGCGTTCAACCGTCACCACGCGCCAATAGCTCTGGTAGCCGTCTTCATGGATGACGGATTTGAGCACCATCGACAGCTCCGGGTCATAATAGACCGTGTTGGTCTTGCGCTTGGAGTTGTTGCCCTTGGTATATTCGGTGACGATATCAACGACAAACACCTTGCGGTCGCCAGATGAGAGCGAAATCGTCTTCTCGCCAATTACATGGATGTTGGCCCAGAAGTCGATGGCGCTGCCACGGTTGATATTCTTGGTGTTGCCGGAGAAGCTGACTTCCTTGCCGACCGCGAGCGGGAACAGCTTTTCAAGCACGGAATAGTCGAAGTCGGCTTCATACTGGTAGCCAAACTCGGTCCCGCTGACGTTATAAAGGCCGCGGTAATAGTTGTGGATGACGACGCGTTCGTCCTGCCAGTAATATTCGGTGGTGACGAGCTTGCCATTCACGCCCGTGACTTCGGCATAAAGCTCCTGCCCGTGACGCTGGATGACAGCGCGGGTGCCGACAATAGCGGTCGGTGTTTCAGGCGCACGTGCGACAGGGTCGCAGGCGACAAGAAATATCAGGGCCAACGCTGCAAACAAGCGTGAGATGACGGGCACGCACTTTGCCTCCACTTTCTATCCTCAAGCCCCTCATATCACCCAACGCGGTTGCTGGGAAGCCTCAAGGGCCGTGCACCCCCTGTGCACAGCCCGAAAGGGTGTTCAGGCGCGCCAGCTTAGGCCGGGCGGGTCATTTGCGGCGAATCAACTTTCAAGCCGCGCGCACGACCGTCCGCCAGCTTGATGTTGTTGCGAATGACGATGGAATTGGGCGCCAGCTCCAGACCGCGCTGGTATTCTTCCTGAGCCCGGTCAATCTCGCCGGTTTCCAGATAGATGTTGCCGCGGTTATTGTAGAAGCGCCAATTGTTGGGCGCGATGGCAATGGCGATGTTGCACTGCTTGAGTGCATCGGACCATTCTTCTTCCATGATGTGCGTGACACACAGGCCGTTGTAGGCACGGGCGCGTTGTTGCACCGTCAACTCACCACGGAGCGCGCGGGCATATTCCTCGCGGGCACCAAGGGCATCGCCCCTGATCACCAGCTCATTGCCCTTACTGAGAAATTCGGATGCACGGAGAATAATCTCCAGCTTCGGCATCGCTTCAGATGCCATGCGGTCAGCGCTTGCACTTATAGCCGTGCCAGAAACACAGGCCAGAGCAAGCATAAGACGGTAGGTAAGACGCATTACGACCTCCACTTTACTGCTCCCCATCAGTTCGACCCCCAAAGTGCCGAACCCCACTATACCACAGGTCTCCCCCGACCTGGCCAATCACAAGTAATTGTATTCACCTTAGTGGGTTAATGTTACCTTATAACAAGCTAAGCCCAAAAGCAACTAAGCCTTGGTTTGGTCCTTGGGCTTCAGGAATTGTTTCAACGCACCGGTGGACGGCTCCACATCACCAAGCCGCGCTTCGTCAAAGGTAATCTCGGCGAAGGTGCCGGTCGGGTATTTATAGTCAAGCGCATGCACAAGCTCAGGCGCACCCGTGCGGATGAGATCAAGCGCTACTGAGTGGAAACCCGGGTTGTGGCCGACCAAAAGCGCGCTCGCGCATTCCCCCGCGTCCGACTTGATAACACTGAGGATATTGCTGACCGACGCCATATAGAGCGAAGGTTCATACTGCACCTGCCAGTCAAAGCCGCCCGCGTCCATGACAAGTTCAAGCGTCTGGCGCGCGCGGGTCGCGGTCGAGCAGATGACAATCTCGGGCGCGAGGGATTGGCGCGCCAGCGCACGCCCCATGCGTCCCGCGTCCTTGATGCCACGTTCGCTCAGCACACGGTCATGGTCCGAAAGCTTCGGGTCACCCCAGTCGGATTTCGCGTGCCGCAACAAATAAAGATTTGCCATAAATACCCACCCACTTCATGTTCGCGCCCATTGCCGCCATCACGCGCACCAACCTGATGTTCCACGTGAAAACGCCTGAGGAGACCCATGATGACAGATTTTCTGGAAAACGGAACGGCCAAGCTTGGCACGGTCATACTCGCTCATGGCGCTGGCGCCGGCATGGACAGCGACTTTATGGAAGCCTTCGCCGCCGGCCTCGCCACACGGGGCTTCCATGTCATCCGGTTCGAGTTTCCCTATATGGCAGCGCGGCGGCAGGACGGCAAGAAACGCCCGCCGGACCGTGCGCCCAAACTGATGGATGCCTACCGCGAGGTGATTGCAGAGGTGCGCGCAAAACATAAACCCAGCAAGCTGATCATCGGCGGCAAGTCCATGGGCGGACGTATCGCGAGCATGGTTGCGGCGGAGGATAAGGCGGCAGCGGATGGCCTGCTGCTCCTTGGCTACCCCTTCCACCCACCCGGCAAGCCGGAGAAGCTGCGCACTGAGCACCTGAGCGATATCAGTTGCAAGGCGCTGGTGGTGCAGGGCGAGCGTGACCCCTTTGGCGGCCGTGCGCTTCTGGACAGCATCACACTGCCCGCAAGCTTTGAGGCCGCCTGGGCCACGGACGGCAACCATGACCTGAGCCCAAGGAAGGCTTCCGGCACGACGGCGGAAAAAAATTGGGCGACCGCAATGGATACGGCCGCCCGGTATTTTGGTTAATTGTCGGCTGACGCTTAGTCGACCTTCACGAACTTGAGGGTCATACGGTCCGATTCGCCGATGGCTTCATATTTTGCCCGGTCGGTCTCGCCAAGGGCGTAAACCGGCGGCAGGGTCCAAACGCCCTTCTCGTAGTTGGCTTCATCCTTGGGGTTCGCGTTCATCTCTGACGCTTCCACAAGCTTGAAGCCGTGGGCCTCAATCGCGGCCACAAGATCGCTTTGTTTCCAGCGGCCTTTGCCCGCGGCTGCATCACGGTCACCCTCGAAGCTTTCCGGCATACGGTGCTGGACCACACCCATCACGCCGCCGGATTTGAGCATGGCGTGCGCCTGCTCCATCCCCCGGTCAAAGAAATTGCGGCGGTGCCAGTTATGAAGCGCGCGCACGATGATGATGGCATCAAGGCTGCCCGCGTCCACGGGCAGGCCTTCCTGCGCGGGGATCCAGGTTGCCTTTGCATTGGGCCCCATCACATCGCGCATTTCCTCAAATTTTTCAGGGTAGGCACGCAGGTTCGCGGAATAGTTTGCATATTCCTTGTATTCCTCCGGGTGGTGCTCAAGCCCGACATAATGACCCTTGTCCTTGAGGAGTGGGCCGAGGATGCGGCTATACCAGCCACCGCCCGGATTCACTTCCGCCACCGTCATGTCCGGCGTGATGCCAAAGAAGCGCAACAGCTCTTCCGGATGGCGGGCGCTGTCGCGGGCGGCTTCACCGTCCTTGCGAGCGCTGTTTTCATGCACGGCTTTATAGATGGCATCTTCATGGTGTTCAGCCAGCGCTGCGCCACCAAGGGTCATGCCGATTGCGGCAGCTGCCGCAAAACCCCAGTTTCTTACAAAATTCATTCTCAACTCTCCCTCGGTAAAATTCTGGATACCAGTTTTATCGCTGCAGCATCTGCTGCGCTGCTTTGACGAATTTCTCGGATGAGGATTTTTCCTCAAGATTGGGGCGCGGCGGGTTCTGGAGACCGCGTTTCACGGCTTCACGCTCGCCAATACGGTCGAGCCAGGCCTTGAGCGCATCAAGCCCGTCCAGCTCAACGCCAGCCCAGGCGTGCGCCCGCACCCATGCCCAGTTGGCAATATCGGCGATGCTATACTCCTCCCCCGCCAGATAGGCGCTTTCGCGCAGGCGGCGGTCAAGCACACCGTAAAGCCGCTTGGTCTCATTCTGGTAGCGCTCAATCACCGCCGGGATTTTCTCCGGGAAATAGCGGTAGAACACATTGGCCTGGCCCTGCATGGGGCCTACACCGCCCATCTGGAACATCAGCCACTGCAGCACGACCGAGCGCCCGCGCGCATCCGCCGGCATCAGCATGCCGGTTTTCTCGGCGAGGTAAATAAGGATGGCGCCCGATTCGAAGACCGCGAAGTCGTCGTTGCCGTGGTCCACAATCGCCGGGATGCGGCCATTGGGGTTGATGGCAAGGAACCAGTCTTTCTTCTGATCGCCGGAGGAGAGATCAATGGCCTTGAGCTCATAGTCGATGCCCATTTCCTCAAGCGCGATGGAGGCCTTGTAGCCATTGGGTGTGGCGGCAGAATAGAGTGTGATCATGGTGGCGGGGCTCCCGGATTGTCTGAGCGCGATAAAATAGCGCGTATGGCGCCCGCGCATAGATCACGCGGGATAACATTTTTGCGACCACAGGCATTGAGCGAGGCAAATCCTCATAAAGTGATCCAGTCAAATATCCATAATGTATAAAACACAACTTATACTGCTCGTTGATTTGGGTTATAGTTGATCTCTTGGCTCATGATCTGAATGGGGGATTTATGACCGGCCGGAAGTGGCAGACGATCATCCCGTTTGTAGTGGCAACTCTTGTAGTGCTGGCCATTGCGTATGTGCAGGAACGCACGCTGACAGGCATGGCAAGAGACCAGATCGGTCAAAGCCTTCAGGCCTCTGTTGATAGCGCGCGCGCCGAAGCCAAGCGTTGGGAACTGCGCCACATCACCCAGATCAGCAATATTGCCCAGCACCCGACATTATTGCGTTCAGCGCGTTCCCTGACGGGTGAGACTGACCGCGAGTCGCTGCTGAACTCCTCCGCGCTTGCGCAAGCCCGTAGCCATCTGACCGAACAGCTGGCCAACTACGGCTATCTTGGCTTTTTCATTATCGCACCCGATGGCCGCAGCGTGGCTTCCATGCGCGACGCCAATGTGGGCACCACCAACCTGATTGCCGAAAATGCCACCTCCTACTTCGAGCGCGCGCTTGCAGGTGAAGCGCTGGTGACCGAACCGATCAGGACCGATGTGCCCGTTGTGGGTGCTGACGGCGTAGTCTCCACTGCCGCACCCACCATGTTTGCCATGGCACCGATTCGCGACCTTGAAGGGCAAATCCTTGGTGTGTTTACCCTGCGCATCAACCCGCTGGCTGAGTTTTCGTCCATCTTCGCGCGGCACCGCAGCGGTAGCACGGGCGAGACTTATGCTGTCAACCGCGACGGCATCATGATCAGCGAAAGCCGCTTCCGCGACACACTGCGCCTCATCGGCCTCATCAAACAGGGTCAGACCAGCATGCTGGACATCCCTGTCAATGATCCGGGTGTGAACGCGTTTGACGGCTCCCGCGAGGTGGATATGGCGATGAGCCCGCCCACCGCCATGACGGCAAAACTGCTCACGCTCGAGGACGGTCAGAACCTGACGGGTTACCGCAACTATCTGGGCCGGGAAGTTCTCGGCGCTTGGGCGTGGGACGAATATCTGGGTTTTGGTGTGGCGAGTGAGATTGGCGTCAAGGAAGCCTATGCGGGCCTTGATACCAGCCTGATGACCATCCGCTTGTTTGCTGGCTGTATCATCCTGTTGCTCATCACCCTTGCCATCCTGCAGCACCGCTACCGCATGAAGCGCCATGCGCAGGAAAGGGAAATCCTGAACGCACTTGATCAGGCGGAACATGCAAACCAGTCCAAGATGGTTTTCCTCTCCTCCATGAGTCATGAGCTGCGCACGCCGCTGAATGCCGTGATCGGATTTTCCGACCTGCTGCTACAGGAAAAAAGCGTGCAGGCGAACCCGGAACATGTGGAACAGCTTGGCCACATTCACCAAAGCGGCGAACACTTGCTGAAGCTGGTGGACGAGGTACTGGAGTTTGCCAAATTGGACCTAGGCGCGCTTTCCTTCCGGTTTGAGAAGGTGCCTGTGGGTGTCGTCATCGCCGAGAGCCTCTCAATGATGGAGCAAGCTGCAAAAAAGCATGATATCGCCCTGCGCTGCGGTAATGACGACCTGCGCAGCCTGCCCCATATCTGGACCGACCCGACCCGGCTGCGGCAGGTGCTGCTGAACCTGCTGTCAAATGCGATCAAATATAACCACGCGGGTGGCTTCGTAACCCTGCGTGCCTCCATAGAGGCCACCAGCCTCAAGATCGGTGTGGAAGACAGCGGCCGCGGCATTGCACCGGAAGACCTACCCAAGCTTTGGGAGCCGTTTACACGCCTTGGCGTGGAGACCAGCTCCATTGAAGGCTCGGGCATCGGGCTTGCCTTCTCTCGCCGCATTATTGAAGAACTGGGCGGTGAGATTGACGTTCGCAGTGCGGAAGGGCGCGGTAGTCAGTTCTGGATCAAAGTGCCGCTGCACATTCCGAAAGATGCTGAACAGACCTCGACGCCGGCGCGGCCGAAACAAAGCCTTGAAGGCGATGCGCCTGACCTTAAGGACGTTCGCGTGTTGTGCATCGAAGACCTTGAGCTCAATCAGGAAATCGTGAAACGCATGCTGGCGCGCATGGGCATCACACAGCTGTCCTTCGCCTTTGACGGTAAAACCGCGCTCGAGAAACTGCGCGACAACCGCTACAACCTCATCCTGCTCGACATCAATCTGCCGGATATGGACGGGTTCGAGTTTAACCGTCGCCGCACGGCCATGGGTCTCGCGAAAGAGACCCCGGTGATTGCCCTGACCGCCAGCACGTCTTTCGAGACACGGCAGATGGCAAAAGAGTATGGCATAGACGGCTTTGTCTCGAAGCCGATCAAATACGACCTGCTGGCCAAAACTGTGACGGAATATGCCCGGCGGCCACAACCACCGGGCCTTACCCATTAACGGTTCAAGCGATTCGCGATCAGGTCGTCGACGACGCCCGGGTCTGCAAGCGTTGATGTATCGCCAAGGTTGCCATACTCATTCTCGGCAATTTTCCTCAGAATTCGGCGCATGATCTTGCCGGAACGGGTTTTTGGCAGACCGGGGGCAAACTGGATATGGTCTGGCGTCGCCACTGGGCCGATTTCCTTGCGTACAAAGGCAACCAGCTCCTTACGCAGCTCGTCAGACGGCTCCACCCCTTGTGGCGGGGTGACAAAAGCGTAGATGCCCTGCCCCTTGATATCGTGCGGGAAACCAACCACAGCGGCTTCCACCACACCTTCATGTTCATCAAGTGCCGCTTCAATTTCGGCCGTGCCAATCCTGTGGCCGGACACGTTAATCACGTCATCTACCCGCCCGGTAATCCAGTAATAGCCGTCTTCATCGCGCCTGCAGCCGTCGCCGGTGAAATAGAGGCCCTTGTAGGTTGAGAAATAGGTCTGGATGAAGCGTTCATGGTCGCCATAAACGCTGCGGGCTTGCCCCGGCCAACTGTCTGTGATCACGAGGTTGCCGGACGCGGCCCCTTCAAGGAACTTGCCGTCCTGATCCACCAGCGCTGGCTGCACACCGAAGAAAGGCCGGGTGGCTGAACCGGGTTTGAGGTCGGTCGCGCCCGGCAGCGGGGAGATCATCACACCGCCGGTTTCCGTCTGCCACCACGTATCAACAATCGGACAGCGCTCCTCACCCACCACGCGGTGATACCAGAGCCAGGCTTCAGGGTTAATGGGCTCACCCACAGAACCCAGAAGCCGGATCGAACTGCGGTCATGTTTTTTGACCGGCTCATCGCCAAGGCGCTCAAGCGCGCGAATGGCCGTCGGCGCTGTATAGAAGATATTGACCTTGTGTTTCTCAACAACCTGCCAGAAACGGCCTGCGTCAGGGTAGGTGGGCACCCCTTCGAACACCAGGGTGGTAGCGCCGTTCGCAAGCGGGCCATAGACAATATAGCTGTGGCCCGTGACCCAGCCCACATCCGCCGTGCACCAGTAAATCTCGCCAGGCTTGTAGTCGAACACATATTCATGGGTCATCGATGCCCAGACCATATAACCGCCCGTGGTGTGCAGCACCCCCTTGGGCTTACCGGTCGAACCACTGGTATAAAGGATGAAAAGCGGGTCTTCGGCCTTCATTTCCTCGGGCGCGCAGTCTGCAGCCACGCCAGCTTTCGCTTCATGGTACCAAATATCGCGACCTTCCGTGATCGCCACATTGGCGCCGGTGCGCTTGACCACCACAACGCTCTTCACATCAGGGCACTGGGTAAGCGCTTCGTCCACATTGGCCTTGAGCGGCACCCGTTTGGAGCCCCTGAGCCCCTCGTCCGCGGTAATCACAAAGGTGGAGCCACAATCAAGGATGCGACCCGCCAGCGCCTCGGGCGAGAAGCCGCCAAAGACCACCGAATGCACCGCACCGATGCGTGCACAGGCCAGCATGGCGTACACCGCTTCGGGGATCATCGGCATATAGATGGTGATACGGTCGCCCTTTTTGGCGCCCCGGTCCTTGAGCACATTGGCGAACCGGCAAACCTCGCCATAAAGCTCACCATAGGTGATGTGCTTGTCGTCCGTCGGCTCATCACCTTCCCAGATGATGGCCACGTCGTTCGCGCGCTCGGGCAAGTGACGGTCGATACAGTTGGCGGAGGCATTGAGTGTGCCATCCTCGAACCATTTGATCGAAACATCGCCTTCGAAGCTCGTGTTTTTCACTTTGCTGAAGGGTTTCATCCAGTCGATGCGTTTGCCCTCATCCGCCCAGAATTCCTCTGGCGCGTCTATAGAGCGCTGGTACATCTCCAGATATTTTTCGTTGGTGCAATGGGTGCCCTCAAGCGCATGCGCAGGCACCGGAAACTTAAGACCTTCACTCATTCCGGTTACTCCCTCCAGTAAGCTGGGGAAGGATCATGACGGCTCACGGGCGGTCTTGCAACCCCCTCGATGGCAACGATGTCATTTTTGTGATTTGGCGGTTTTCTGCGCGCTCGGAAGAGTGATCAGAAGGTGTCCGCGGCAGCTGAAGCTACCAGTCAGACATCATGGAAGGGCCGCCGGACTTCTTGTTGGCCACAATACGCCACAGCTTGAGGTCGCCGGTCTCGAGCATCTTCTTGCGCCGGGTCCAGAATTCGGCCTCGCGCATCAGCGTCTGGATCATGATAGTGCCGTCCTCGCGCTTCGCGAGCTTGGCCGCCACTTCGTCCGCCCCGGCCCATGCCTTGTTGATCATGTCCACATACTGCATGCTGATGTCCTCGGACACCCGCACCTGCAGGCGGTTTTTCTTCAGCATCTCGACAAGGTCGTCTGACAGCACCGGATAAGGGTGAGAACGTTCGCCGACAACCCATTCCTTGTAGCGGTCTTTGCCGAGCACCGCATCGGATGAGATGACATATTCCGTCAGCAGGAACAGCCCACCGGGTTTCAGCTTGTCCTCGATCTTGGCGATCATCGCCGCCTTGTCTTCAATGGTATAGAGCGCTTCCTTCGAGAGCGCGCGGTCGTACTTGCGGTCAAACCCGTCAAAGGTTTCCGGCTCGTACTGTTCAAGCTGCGCTTTTTTCTCGAGACCCGCCATCTTGGAAAGCTTGCGGCCCTTATCGACCAGATTCTGGCTTTCCTCGAATCCGGTGATCCAGACGCCGAAACGGTCCACAAGAACGCGGGCCGGGCCACCAAGCCCCGCACCGATCTGCAGCATGGACATCTCGGGGCTGAGCGCCAGGAGTTTGGAGAGCGAGACAATATAGTCTGGCCCCCCCGGACCACAGAAACCCTTACCCCAGATATATTGAGCGATATCGACGGTAGCGTTGTCCCATGGGTCAAGGTTTTCCGCCGTCGCAGGCGCCTTCGGTGCCTCGAATGCAGGTGTATCCGCTTTTTGTTCCTCGTGTGGCTGACGCTCGCTCAGGCGTTTTTTGATATCGTCAGGATCATAGCCTTCCCACCACGCCTTAAGGCGCAGCTTCAGAGGGACAGAAGCGTCCTTGCCTTTCTGCGGTTTTGTTGCCAAGTGTCACACCCATATCTGCAAACTTCGGATAACACCCCATCATCCGAAGTCTTTCTTAATAAGTATGAAAACCGATCGGGAATTTTTTGCAAGCCCCGATCGATTCAAATTTTATCGATTTTTACTCGTCTTAGCCCCGCAAAGTCGCGCCAACCGCCTTTTCTGCGGCGGCCACAACCTTGGCTGCGATGGCTTCGATGTCCTTGTCGGCGAAGGTTTCACCCTTCGGCTCAAGCGTAACGGTCACCGCAACGGAGGTATGGCCCTCTGGCACACCCTTGCCGTCATAGAGGTCAAAAATCGTCACATCGGTGATGAACTGCTTGTCCGCACCCTTGACCGCACGGATGAGATCACCCGCCTTTGCGTCCTTAGACACAAGGAAAGCAAAATCACGCTCGACCGACTGGAACTTGGATACATTCATCGCGCCCTTCGCGGCACCGGACTTGCGCTGCGCCGGGATCGCATCGAGGTAAACCTCAAAACCGACAACCGGGCCATCCACATCCAGCGCCTTCAGCACACGCGGGTGCAGCTCACCAAAGCTCGCGAGGATGTTCTTGGGGCCAAGGCGCAGCGTGCCGGAGCGGCCCGGATGGTAATAATCCGGCGCTTCGTCAAAGGCCTGCAGGTTGGCAACCGGCGCGAGGGCCGCTTCAAGTGCCGCGAGTGCATCGCGTTTGGCGTCAAACACATTGACCTTGCGGGCACCACCTTCCCAGTGGCGCGGGGACGCGTCGCCAGCGCGGATACCGGTCGCAATCAAGTGCTGGCCGTTTTCGCTGTCGTCCTTATAAACGCCGCCCACTTCAAAAAGCGCCACGGACGCCGCACCGCGGTCCGCATTGCGGCCAGCGGCTTCAATAAGGTTTGGCAGCACAGATGGGCGCATGCAATCAAGCTCGGATGAGATCGGGTTATCGACCACAAGGCTCTCGTCACCACCACCGAACAGCACAGCATTTTCGCGCTTCATGAAGGACCATGTCACCGCCTCATGCATGCCGACAGACGCCAGCCGGCGCTTGACCGCGCGGGAGGTTTTCTGCCGCGCGCTAAGGGTTGTGCCGGCTTTGTGGTCCGTCGCGGGCAGTTGCACGCTCGGGATATTATCATAGCCATGGATGCGCAGCACTTCTTCAACGATGTCGGCTTCGCCCACCACGTCCACGCGCCACGACGGCACATGCACGGTGTAGGGGTCGCTGCCGACAACCTCAAAGCCAAGCTTCTCGAGGATCGCCACGCTGGTTTCCGCACGCAGGTCAACACCACCGAGGGTTTTCACCCGCTCCGAGCGGAACGGCACGGTGTGTTTCCAGTCAGGGGTCGCGCCAGCCTCGAAACGCTCGCTCGGCTCACCGCCACAGAGGTCGAGGATCATCTGGCTCGCGATCTCGAAACCCTGATGCACAAACTGGCTGTCGACACCACGCTCAAACCGGTAGCGCGCATCGGTGTTGATACCGTGGGCGCGGCCGGTCATCGTCGTGGCGATCGGGTCAAAGAGCGCGCATTCGAGCACCACGTCGGTGGTCTCTTCGGTGCAGCCACTGTCTTCGCCGCCGATCACGCCGCCGAAGCCAAGCACGTTTGTGTCGTCCGCAATCACGGTCTCGCCACCCTTGCAGGTATAGGTCTTGCCGTCGAGCGCGAGGAAGCTCTCGCCCGCGTTCGCAAGGCGGGCCTGCAGGTTGCCGCTCAGCTTGTTGGCGTCATAGACGTGGAGCGGGCGGCCGAGGTCGTAGGAGATATAGTTCGTGATATCCACAAGCGCCGAGATGGGGCGCAGGCCGATGGCCTTCAGCCGTTCCTGCAGCCACTTCGGACTCGGGCCGTTTTTCACGCCCGTGAACTTGCGGCCGACAAACAGCGGGCAGGCATGTGCCTGATCGGCCGGCAGGTTGATGGCAACCTTCACGTCGCTTTCGAATGTGCCAGCGACTGCAGCGTCAGAGAGCGGCTTCAGAGTACCAAGACCAGCCGCCGCAAGGTCGCGCGCAATGCCGTACACACCAAGGCAGTCCTGCCGGTTCGGTGTGATCGCGATCTCGATCATCGGCTCATCAAGCTTGGCATACTCCACGAAGGACGTGCCCACGGGCGCATCTTCCGGCAGCTCGATAATGCCGTCATGGTCGTCACCGAGCTCAAGTTCGCGGTAGGAGCACATCATGCCGGACGATTCGACACCGCGGATCTTGGCTTTACCAAGGGTGAAATCGAGGCCCGGTACATAGTCGCCCGGCTGGCCAAGCACGACCTTGATGCCCGCGCGCGCGTTAGGCGCACCGCAGACGATCTGCATCTCGTTTGTGCCGTCCGTCACCTTGCACACCCGCAGCTTGTCAGCGTCCGGGTGTGGCTCGGCGGAGAGGATATGCGCAACCTTGAAGGGCGCAAGCGCGTCTGCCGGGTTCTCGACCCCTTCAACCTCAAGGCCGATGGCGTTCAGTTTTTTCAGGATGTCATCAAGGCTCGCATCCGTGGTGAGATGGTCCTTGAGCCAGCTAAGGGTGAATTTCATCGGCTGAGCCCTCCAGCAATCGTGGGCAGATCAAGTGCGCGGAAACCATAGTGTTTGAGCCAACGAAGGTCGGCGTCAAAGAAGGCACGCAGGTCGTTCATGCCGTATTTCAGCATGGCAAGACGGTCGATACCGCAGCCGAAGGCAAAACCCTGATACACGTTCGGGTCCAGGTTACAGGCTTCGAGAACCTTCGGGTTCACCATGCCGGAGCCGAGAATCTCAAGCCAGTCGTTGCCGTCACCGATCTTGACTGTGCCGCCTTCAAAGCTGCACTGCACGTCCACTTCCATGGACGGTTCAGTGAAGGGGAAATAGCTGGGCCTGAGACGAAGCGTCACCGCGTCCACTTCAAAGAAAGCCTTGAGGAAAGCCTCGAGCGTACCTTTGAGGTGACCGAGGTGGGTGTCGCGGTCGATCACGAGGCCTTCCACCTGGTGGAACATCGGCGTGTGAGTCGCGTCCGAGTCTGAACGGTACGTACGGCCCGGCGCGATGATACGGATCGGCGGCTCTTTGGAGAGCATCGTGCGAATCTGTACCGGGCTCGTATGCGTGCGCAGTACCTTGCGGTCGCCGTTTGCGTCCGGCTTCAGGTAGAAGGTATCATGGTCCTGCCGTGCCGGGTGTTCCGGCGGGATATTGAGCGCGGTGAAGTTATGGAAATCGCTTTCGATATCCGGCCCTTCCGCGACATCGAAGCCGAGCGAGGCGAAAATCTCTGCAATCTCGTCCATCACCTGGCTGATGGGGTGCACGCTGCCCGCGGCGTGGTCAAGCACCGGCAGGGTGATGTCCACCTTCTCCGACTTGAGGCGCGCATCAAGCGCAGCTTCTTCAAGCACGTCCTTGCGCGCGGTGATGGCATCCGCCACGTCATTCTTCAGGCTGTTGAGCGCGGGGCCCATTTCCTTGCGCTCTTCGGGGCTCATGCGGCCAAGGCCTTTCATCAGCTCCGACACGCTGCCTTTTTTGCCAAGTGCCGCAACACGGATGTCTTCAAGCGCGGCAAGGTCACTGGCCGCGTCGATGCGGGCGGTGATGTCCTCTTTCAGGGCTGAGATTTGTTCCTGCATGTCTCTTCCGCTTCGGGATGATCTAATCAAGTGTTTCTAAAGTCGCTGAAATCTGCACCGGGAATATTACAGGCGCAAATAAAAAGGGGCCCCGCCAACGGCCAGGCCCCTTGATGTCTTGGTGCTGCGACGAGTGTCGCAAAAACCAGCTTACTTCGCGAGGGCGGCCTTGGCCTGATCCACAAGCGCTTCAAAAGCAGCCGGTTCTTTGATCGCGAGGTCGCTCAGGACTTTACGGTCAAGCTCAACACCTGCGAGCTTGAGGCCGTGCATGAACTGGCCGTACTGGAGACCGAGAGCGCGGGTACCGGCGTTGATACGCTGGATCCAGAGAGCGCGGAACGTGCGCTTCTTCGCTTTACGGTCGCGGTATGCGTACTGGCCGGCTTTTTCAACAGCCTGGCGAGCAACCTTAATGGTATTCTTACGACGGCCCCGATAGCCTTTAGCCTGCTCGAGAACCTTTTTGTGACGGGCGTGGGACGTCAGTCCGCGTGTTACACGTGCCATGGTATTTTCTCCTTAACCTTGAAGGACCCGAAAAGCCTTAAAGGCCGTTGGGAATGAACTTCTTGACGATTTTGGCGTCACAATCGGCAAGGATAGTGGTGCCACGCTGGTTACGGATCTGCTTGTTCGTGCGCTTGATCATACCGTGCTGTTTGTTAGCCTGGTTGGCACGAACTTTACCTGACGCGGTCAAGCTGAAACGCTTTTTCACGCTCGATTTCGTTTTCATTTTGGGCATTTTGTCCTCACTTCTATAACTGCAAGTTCGACATTTTTGAACCGGCACGGCAGCCCTTAATCAAGCCGGTCGGTTCGATGAAGTGGGGTGTATAGCGCCGGAACGCCCGGTTTGCAAGCAGATTCAGCGCATTTCCGCCTCGCTCCCTTGCATCCGCATGGTCCCCGTGAAACACTGGCGCGATGAAGACACACCGCCCCCATCGGAGAGAGCTTACCATGCGTCTGATCCGCAGTTGTTTCCTTATTATTTTCATGGCGTTCACGCAGGCCGCCCATGCCACGCCGGCGCTATGGCGGGTAGCAGACAGCGACACGGAAATCCACCTCTTCGGCACGCTGCATATTCTTTCGGACGGGATGGAATGGCTGTCACCCGAAGCGCGTGTAGCTTTCATGGATTCGGGCGCCCTGATTGTGGAGCTGAGCGGTGAGGAGATTGACCGCGCGGGGCCCCTGTTCACCGTTGCGGGCAAGCTGCCCGAAGGGCAAAGCCTGCGTAAACTGGTAGGCAACGGCATATATAATGATGTGGAGCGGCTATCGCGCAAACTTGGCCTGCCTGCCAACCATTTTGCAGAGAACACACCCTGGTTCACCGGGCTTTCACTCACGGTCATTGGGCTGGTCAAAGCGGGCTATAACCCGGCAAGCGGCGCGGACAAGTTTTTCATCGCGCAGGCTGAGGGCATGGGCAAACCGGTTTTTGGGCTCGAGACCGCGGCACAGCAGGTTGCGCTCTTTCAGAGCCTGACAGTGCAGCAGGAGAAGGCGCTTCTGGTCGACACGCTGCAGCAGAACGCACAGCTCGATGTGTATTATGCTTCCATGCAGGGCGCTTGGCTTTCCGGCAATGTGGCGGAACTTGACCACATCCTTAATGACGCGCTGGCCATTGCGCCTGAACTCAGGGAAAAGATGCTGAGCGCGCGTAACCGAGACTGGGCTGACAAGCTGATGCAGATGCTGGACCGCCCCGGCAAGTTTTTTGTCGCTGTTGGTGCCGGGCACCTTACCGGGGACGATTCGGTCATCAAGCTGCTTGAGGGCATGGGCGTGCCCGCGGCGCGCATTGAGTAGGCAAACGCCATGACCGCAGGCTATTCCGGCACACCGCTCATCAAGAAACTGGGAATCAAGGAAGGCTTCCGCCTGCGGCTTGAGCACGCGCCAGAGCAGTACAGTGATCTCCTCGGCCCCTTGCCGATTGGTACCGAGGAGGCAGCGCGCGAGTGCGACTTCATCCATGCCTTTTATAAGGAGCGTGCGCTGTTCGCCGATGAGATTGAAAGCTTGATGGGCGCGATCAAGCGGGACGGCATGATCTGGATTTCATGGCCTAAGAAGGCATCGAAAGTCCCAACCGACATGACCGAGGACGTGGTGCGCGAAGTGGCGCTCCCCTTAGGCCTTGTGGACGTGAAGGTATGTGCGGTTGATGAGGTGTGGTCCGGCCTCAAGCTCGTCATCCGCAAGGAACTGCGCTAGGCACTGCCCTTAGCCGTTAATGCTGTCCGCAATCGCGCGCGCGGCCGCAGCCGGGTCATCGGCCTGCGTGATCGGTCGGCCAATCACCAGAATATCCGCACCCGCTGTCACCGCGTCATGGGGGGTCATCACCCGCTTCTGGTCACCGACCGCGCTACCAGCCGGGCGGATGCCGGGCACGATAAGCTTGAAGTCTGCGCCACCCGCTTTGCGCGCCAAGGTGATTTCCCGCGGGCTGCAGACAAGGCCATCAATCCCACTGGTTCTGGCAAGGCCCGCAAGGCGCGCGACCTGTGCTTCAACCGCGTCCACCACGCCGATGGCGTTGAGGTCACTGCCATCAAGGCTCGTAAGCACGCTCACGCCAATCACCCACGGGGCGACATGGCCGTGTCTGTCTGCTTCCTCTGCTGCGGTTTCAGCCGCGCGGCGCATCATTTCCGGCCCGCCCTGGGTGTGGATGGTGAAAAGCTTGGGCCCAAGCGGTGCCACCGCGCGGATGGCGCCCGCCACCGTGTTCGGGATGTCGTGGAACTTGAGGTCGAGGAAGATGGGCAGGCCAGCGTCTGCCACACGTTTGAAACCGTCCGCGCCGTTTGCGCAGAAAAACTCAAGCCCGAGCTTGATGCCGCCCACGCTGCCCTTGAGCGCTTCGGCAAGCGCACGCGCCTGCGCCACATCAACGGTATCAAGCGCGCAGTAGATGCGGCCACTGGGTTTCAGGGTCTCGGGCATGGGCATATTCCTTCTTCGCCGGGCATGAGCCCCGGATTAGCCCTCTTTGCCCCCTTTTGGCAAGGCTTCGGTGGCGCGGCTCACGGTTTCGTGGGCCCGTGTCGCCTGCGCCTTGTGCACATCTTCAGACAGTGACGAGACCTGGCCTTCAAGATAGTCGGCGCGGCGCTCAGCCTTGCGGCGGCGCGCAAAACCCTTGAGCCGGAGCCAGCCGGTGACACCGCCCGCAATCACAAGGCCGATGAAAATGCCAAGGAACAGAACCAGATACACTGGCACCGGTGCCATCAGCGCGCCAAAGGGCTCAAGGCTCAGGACCACATGCTGGCGGTTGGAAATCGAGAAAAGGATGAGAAGAAGCGCAAGCGCAAACCAGAAAACGCGGCGAATCAGGCTGCCAAGAGACTGTGCCATGACACTCTTTCGATTAGTTATTTGCGGCTCCAGCCGCGCGCGTCCCGCACGGCTGCCGTCGGTTTCTAGTCGTTCAGACGTTCGCGCAGGTCTTTGCCGGTCTTGAAGTAGGGCACGCATTTTTCGGCCACTTCAACCTTCTCGCCAGTGCGCGGGTTACGGCCAACCCTTGAGGGCCGCTTCTTTACGGAAAAGGCACCAAAACCGCGCAATTCCACCCGGTCCCCACGAGCGAGGGCTGCGGTAATCTCATCAAAAATTTTGGAAACGATGCGCTCAACATCCCGGTAATAGAGATGGGGGTTGGCTTCGGAAATTTTTGCAATCAACTCGGACTTTATCATCTAGGTCCTCCCCTCGGGGCAATCTTGTCACCAACACTCAGAACGAAGCTACCCGTGTCCAGTGGCTTAAGCGTGCCACCTGAAAACGCACACGTCAAGATAAGCCTTTCTACGGAAAGGGCTTTTGTCACGGGTTTTTTGTATCAATACGACGACATTTGATCAAATTGTCGTGCGGAGTGCGGCAAAAATAAGAAAGGCCGCCCAAATTGGACGGCCTTCCCGAAACATCAATCTGTATGAAAACAGATTATTTGTCTTCTTTGGCTTTCTCGAGTGCAGCACCGAGGATATCGCCGAGGCTTGCGCCCGAATCGGCGGAACCATACTGCTCAACAGCTGCTTTTTCTTCAGCAACTTCGAGGGCCTTGATGGAGAGGTTCAGCTTGCGGCTGCCTTTGTCCATGCCGGTAACCATGGCGTCAACCTTGTCGCCTTCAGCGAAACGCTCTGGGCGCTGGTCACCACGGTCACGTGCGAGGTCAGAGCGGCGGATGAACGCGGTAACGCCCGTGTCGCCAACTTCAACTTCGATGCCGTTCTCGTTTACAGCTTTAACCACACAGGTGACTTGTTCGCCTTTCTTCTTGGAAGAAACGTTGGTGAACGGGTCGCCGGACAGTTGTTTGATGCCGAGGGAGATACGCTCTTTTTTCGTATCGACGTCGAGCACAACAGCTTTGACCATGTCGCCCTTTTTGAATTCCTGGATGGCTTCTTCGCCCGAACGCTCCCAATCGAGGTCGGAGAGGTGAACCATGCCGTCGACATCGCCATCGAGGCCGATGAACAGACCGAATTCGGTGATGTTCTTGACTTCGCCTTCGATTTCGGTGCCGGTCGGGAATTTGGCAGCAAAAGCTTCCCACGGGTTTTCGCCACACTGCTTGAGGCCGAGGGAGATACGGCGCTTCGAAGGATCAACTTCGAGAACCATAACTTCGACTTCCTGGCTCGTGGATACGATTTTGCCCGGGTGTACGTTTTTCTTGACCCAGCTCATCTCGGACACGTGTACGAGACCTTCTACGCCGCTTTCAAGCTCAACAAACGCACCGTAGTCGGTGATGTTCGTAACCGTACCGGTGAACTTGGCGCCAACCGGGTATTTGGCTTCGATGCCATCCCACGGATCGGCTGCAAGCTGCTTCATGCCGAGGCTGATGCGCTGCGTTTCCGGGTTGATGCGAACAACCTGTACTTTCACGGTCTCGCCGATCGACAGAACTTCCGACGGGTGGTTCACACGACGCCAGGAGATGTCGGTCACGTGCAGCAGGCCATCGATACCGCCGAGGTCAACGAACGCACCGTAATCGGTGATGTTCTTCACAACGCCCTCAACAGCGTCGCCTTCCTGGATCTGACCCATGAGCTCAGCACGCTGCTCAGCACGGTCTTCTTCGAGGACGGCACGACGGGATACAACGATGTTACCGCGACGACGGTCCATCTTCAGGATCTGGAACGGCTGCTCGATGTTCATGAGCGGGGTCACGTCACGGATCGGACGGATGTCAACCTGGCTGCCCGGCAGGAATGCAACAGCGCCAGAGAGGTCAACCGTGAAGCCGCCTTTAACGCGGCCGAAGATAACGCCGTCAACACGTGCGTCGCCTTCAAATGCTTTTTCAAGCATTTCCCAAGCTTCTTCACGACGAGCTTTATCGCGCGACAGGATAGCTTCGCCGAGCGCGTTCTCAACGCGGTCTACGAATACTTCTACGGTGTCACCGATTTTGATCTCAGCCGCTTTGCCAGCCGGGGCAAATTCTTTGAGCGGTACACGGCCTTCAGCTTTGAGGCCAATGTCCACAATCGCAAAGTCGTTCTCGATGGAGACGACAGTACCCCGTACAACGCGGCCTTCAAAGCCATCGTCTTCCGAGGGGAGGGTTTCGTTCAGCAGTGCCTCAAAATCGTCGAGGCTCGGCATTTTTGCCGCTTCAGACATCTATGTCTTCCTTTCAGGTCAATACTATTCGTGCCAGCCGGTTGGCTCCGGCGGTCTTCTTCCGGGTTTCTCAAGTGCGGGACCACCCCGCGCTTCTCTGTGGTCCGGAAGCCTCAAACACCAACAAATTCTGACCCCTCGGGCCAAGCTTCCTTATCGGTAAGCTACTGGTCCGGGAGTCGCTCTCGTAAAGCGTCATCGGTTATTGGGGCGCCATGCGTTCTTTCACAAGTGCCGCCGCCCTTAAAAACACGGCGTCTATATCCAAATTGCTCGTATCAAGCAAGAGGGCATCTTCCGCGGGCTTCAGGGGCGCATCCTCGCGGTTCATATCGCGTTCGTCCCGTTCGCGTACGTCGGCGAGTATAACATGAAAATCGGGTTCGACGCCACGTTCCTCCAGCTCCTTGAAGCGGCGCTTGGCGCGCACCTCTGCGCTCGCAGTCACAAAGAGCTTGAGGTCGGCATTCGGGCACACCACCGTGCCGATATCGCGACCATCCAATACCGCCCCAGGGCGACCTTCAGGCGGGCTCACGGCAAAATTACGCTGAAACTCCAGAAGGTTAGCACGAACGCCGGGAAGCGCCGCCACTTTGGAGGCCGCATTGCCTGTCTCCTCCGCGCGCAACTCGGGGTCACTGAGCAGCGCAAGGTCGAGGGCCTTTGACTGCTCCTCCGCCACACCGGCATCGGCAGGGTTGCCGCCTGCGCGCAGTACGCTGAGGCCCACAGCACGGTATAGCCCGCCAGTGTCGAGATAGGCGAAGCCAAACTCGTCCGCCAGCCGTCGCGCCAAAGTGCCCTTGCCAGCCGCCGCCGGCCCGTCAATTGCGATAATCAATGCGAATCACCCTTCCTGTTCCTTGCCTTTTTAATAAATGCAGTCAGCCAAGGTGACCAGCCTAAAAGGATTCGACTCTTCGTATGTGTCCTGATAAAAACAGAACAAATAGTGAACATTTATACAGAAGGGACGGACCATGATTGAGAGCGCAACGGCAGTGTTGCCGGTTGACCGCATTGAACCCAGCCTCGAATTTTTTGCCCGCGTCGGCTTTGAGAAGATCGTCGAGGTGCCGGAGGGCGACCATCTGGGTTTTGTCATTCTGATGCAGGGTGGTGTGCAGCTGATGTACCAGACCCGCACCAGCATTCAGGAAGACAGTGGCATGCTCCCGAACCCTGGCGAGGGCGCGCCCGTACTAATGTTCCTGAAAACGGACGACCTTGAGGCCTGCAAAAAAGCGCTGGAGGGTTATGAAGTGGTGATGGAAGAGCGCACCACCTTTTATGGCGCACGCGAAATCGGCTACCGCGAGCCGGGCGGCCATATCGTTACCTTCGCTGAATTCGCGGAAGAAGCCGAGGGCTAGTTAGCTCCCGAGCGCGAGCCCGGCACCAAGGCCTGTCATCAGGTCGATGAAAACCGGGAAGCTTGTCTGGATGGGTGCGGCGTCATCAATGGTGATGGCGCCCTCCGCCATCTGGCCGAGGACCGAGAAGCTCATGGCGATACGGTGGTCAAGATGGGTGGCGACAGTGCCGCCGCCCTTGACCATGCCACCCGCGCCCTTGATCTCGATCCCGTCTTCAAATTCGGTCAGCTCAACCCCGTTGGCCTGCAAGCCAGCAGCCATCACAGCAAGGCGGTCAGATTCCTTGACCCGCAGTTCCTCAAGCCCCTTAAAGCGGCTGGTACCTTCAGCTACCGCCGCGGCACAGAAAAGCACCGGGAACTCATCAATCATGGTTGATGGGTCGACCGGCAATTCGGACACGCCCTTGAGCTTCGCCGCGCGCACACACAGGTCCGCCACCGGCTCACCACCGAGGGTGCGCCCATTCATGATTTCAATGTCAGCGCCCATGGCCTTCAGCGCATGCACAATGCCGGTGCGCAGCGGGTTCATGCCCACATTCTCAACAACGATGTCGGAACCCGGGATGATCGAGGCGGCGACCAGCAGGAACGCGCTTGAGGACACATCGCCCGGCACCTCGAAGTTCACCGGCTTCAGCTCAGGCTGGCCGGTGAGGCGCACGACATAAAGCCCGTCTTCCTCTGATGTTTCAATCTCCGCGCCCATGGATTTGAGCATGCGTTCGGTGTGGTCGCGCGTGGCAACCTTCTCGCGCACCGTCGTCACGCCCAGCGTGTTGAGGCCCGCCAGCAGCACAGCAGACTTCACCTGCGCGCTTGCCATCGGCGTGGTGTAATCAATCGGCAGCGGATTTTGGCACCCTGTTACGGTGAGCGGCAGGAACTTGCCGTCGCGCGCGCTGAATTCAGCCCCCATGGAGGTGAGCGGGTCAATCACCCGGCCCATGGGACGACCGCGCAGGCTCGCGTCCCCGGTCATGGTGACGGTGATATCATGGCTCGCGATCAGGCCCATGATCAGGCGTGTCGAGGTGCCCGAATTACCCATGTCGATCACATTATCAGGCGTCTGCAGCCCGCCGATTCCCACGCCGTCCACAACCCAGTGCCCTTCACCGAGTCGCTCAACGCGCGCGCCCATGGCACGCATGGCCTCGGCCGTTGCGAGCACATCTTCGCCTTCCAAAAGGCCCGTGACCTCACTTCTGCCCACCGCAAGCGCGGAAAGCATGATGGAACGGTGGGAGACAGACTTGTCGCCCGGCACTTTCACAGTACCAGTCAGCGGGTTACGTGAAGTAGAAATAAGGCTTGGCACGAGGGGAATTCCGGCTTTAGAAGTATGGACAGACACTAATGCTTTGACAGGCGCAAACGATCATGGCAAGGGATGCGCCGAATTCTTGGCCGAAAAGCGCTGTGAGCGCAAGGCCTGATAGTGCGGAAACGCAAGGAGAGAGACGTGGCGAAACCCGAATGGGGCACAAAGCGCACCTGCCCGAAATGCGGCACGCGCTTTTATGATCTGGGCAAGGACGACCCTGCAACCTGCATCGATTGCGGTAACCAGTGGGCGCCCGAGCCAATCCTGAAAGCCAAGCAGCCGGTTATTGTTGAAGACAAACCGACCAAGGCCAAAGACGAAGACGAGGATGATGTGAACCTCGACGACGACGAGGATGATATCGATATCGATGACGATGACGATATGCTCGGCGACGTGAGCCTCGACGATGACGATGATGACGAAGTCACCGGCATGGTTGACACTTCGCTCTCGGACGACGAGACCTAAGCATAGTTTGGCTTCGGGCGGCCTATAAGCCGCCCGGAACACGCCGAAAACGGCGGTCGTTTTTTTTCTTGCGCGTCCAAAAGGCTCCGCCTATAGTCCGCGCCGTTCCGGAGACGGAACACTACCAGCAGATCATATCTGATCATGGGGCCGTAGCTCAGCTGGGAGAGCGCTACACTGGCAGTGTAGAGGTCGTCGGTTCGATCCCGATCGGCTCCACCAATAATTCCAAGGGCTTAGGAAGCATTTCCTGGGCCCTTATTCTTTGTGGGACCACCAAAGGGACCATGACAGGACCAGTGAAGTTTGTAGAACTCGCATTCCTACATTTCCGGATCTCTATACAAGTTAGTCGGTACGGTCAGGAATATGCTCGACCAGCTTTTCAACCGGCACCCGAAAGTAATTGCATAGCTTGTCAACGATCTCCGTCGAAGCGTTATAGCCCTTCTGGTTCGCGACCTTGGTCAACGTCGTCCGATGAATGCCGGTCTCCCGGGACACCTCGTCAAATGTGACCTTACGACCTTCATTGAAGCCCTTGTCAGCCATTACCTCTCTCAAGCGAAAACGAATCATCAGCAACTTACACTCATCAAATGATGCTTATGAACATCTTTTTTTGTTGACATACATCATTGCGGCGATATAAAAGATGCGTATACACATCATTAGCCGCGTGGGAGTAACAAAAGATGAGCCCAACATACTTAACAACCGAAGAGTTGGCTAGTAGAATCAAATACGATGTCCGCACTATCCGTGAACGCCTGAAAGATAGCGTCCTTCTGGAGGGGGTTCATTACATTCGGCCGTTCGGCGGGCGCAAAATTCTCTATCTCTGGGAAACTATTGAAAGAGATATGCGCGAGCAGCACAGCCTACCCACAAGCTTCTCGAGTCTGGCGGTTTAAGATGGCCGCAATCGGGTCTCGGAATGGACGACTGTATATTGACTTCCGCTACCAGGGAATTCGATACAAAGAATACACCGGCGCACAAGATACACCGGCGAACCAAAGAGCAGCTCAGCAACTTTTGAAGCGCATGGAAGCCGAGATTACACTCGGGACGTTTAGCTATCTCAAGTATTTCCCTGATGGGCGCGCCGCAAGTAAATTCGCGGCGCAACAAATGCGAACGCTTGAATCCAGAAGTGCGGCTGATGCCTTTGAAACCTTTGCTGAGCTTTGGTTTACCGAACGAGAAGTCGAATGGCGGCAGTCTTATCGGGATATCAACCGCGCCACGCTCGACCGCTACATCATCCCGCACTTCAAGGGCAAGAGGCTTGATGAAATCAACAAAGGCATGATTTTGCAATTTCGCGCTTTTCTTGCCGAACAACCCGGGCATGGTAACGGTACGTTGTCAGCGTCCAGAATCAACCACGTCATGATCCCCCTTCGCATGATCTTGGCGGAAGCAGCCGAGCGGTATGGTTTCAGAAATCCGTGGGTAAACATCAAAAGGCTCAAAGAAGCAAAGCCTAAAGTTGATCCTTTTACCCTGCGGGAAGTTCAAGCGATTCTTGAAACAGTCCGGCCCGAATTTAAACCATATTACATCGTTCGCTTTTTTTCTGGCTTGCGATCCAGTGAAATCGATGGCCTGCAGTGGAAATATCTGGACTTTGAACGACGCCAAATTCTGGTGCGGGAAGCGCTCGTTCAGGGTCGGCTGGTGGGCACAAAGACAGATGGATCAAGCCGTGAAGTTGATATGTGCACGCAAGTGCATGACTGCCTGAAGCGTATGTATGACAATACGCCAGACAGGTCAGGGTTTGTGTTCTGCACTCGCGATGGCACTCCTCTGCAAAATCGGAATGTCACACAACGTGTCTGGTATCCTTTATTACGCCACTTGTCCCTTGCAAAACGGCGCCCGTACCAAACCCGCCATACCGCAGCAACGTTATGGCTGGCAGCCGGCGAAAATCCGGAATGGATTGCGCGGCAGATGGGCCATAGCAACACGAAAATGCTGTTCGAGGTGTACAGCCGCTATGTACCAAACCTCACCCGCAGAGATGGCTCCGCGTTCGAACAGCTTCTGAAAGCTGAATTTGGCACCAACCTCAAAACGACAGATAAAAATTGCCGCTATGAAAAACATGTCAAGTGAAGACGCAGTAAACACAGACTTTCTAATGCCGGATCCGTTTCGCCAAAAGGTCATCGCAGAATTGGCTTGTGTGATTATGACACAGTAGCAGCTTGATGATTGCGTCCAGTTCAAGCTGTCGGGGTTGCAAAGCCGGTTGAGTATCAAATGTGGAAACATAAAGCGTTCTCCACGTTAGGACTCGATGTATGCCAGCGCCTTACAGCGCTCGTTGAGCTAAATCGGTTGCTCGCAATTGCTTATGCATCTACCGAATAAGCCATCATTTGGCTACACACACCGAATCTGGCGCTTGAAGGTAACAGCCTGTTGGATCATATGCTGGCTTATGGTTTCCAAGGAACTCTTCATATCTGTGAAATTTTTTATTCTGGCAGCCAGAAATATATGCTGAGAACCGTTCTGCAATATCGTTAGATCCAGAAAATATTCCCCGACACTTAACAACGCACCACCACATGCAATGTCGTCTGTTGATTTCGACTGAGAATTGATCCGGTAGAGTGATAAATTTCCATTGAGCATTGACCCATGTGGAACTCCCCCCTGGCTTTGATGAGCAGGGGAAGATGGAGTGTTGGACATGGCGTTTTGAGCGTTATCAGGCGCTGGCATCACCGGGATCATC
Organism: Kordiimonas gwangyangensis DSM 19435 = JCM 12864; assembly: GCF_000375545.1. Taxonomy (GTDB): domain Bacteria; phylum Pseudomonadota; class Alphaproteobacteria; order Sphingomonadales; family Kordiimonadaceae; genus Kordiimonas; species Kordiimonas gwangyangensis. The sequence continues at coordinate 3,389 of NZ_AQXF01000004.1, read as the reverse complement.
TGTCGATCCGGGAGATAGCGCGGCGGACAGGACTATCACGTAATACCATTCGCAAATATCTGCCATCGGACACGATCGAACCACAGTTCAGGGTGCCGGAGCGGCCGAGCAAGCTGGACCCATATGCCGAGCAGCTTTCGCTCTGGCTGAAACGGGAACAGGGCCGCCGCCGCAAGCAGAAGCAGACGATCAAGCAATTGCATGCCGATCTGGTGATCCTCGGCTACGAGGGCTCTTACGGACGTGTGGCGGCTTTTGCCCGGCCCAGGCATGAGGACTATCGTCGTCAGCAGCATCTGGGCGGACGAGGTACCTTCGTGCCCTTGTCCTGCGCGCCAGGCGTGGCCTTCACCTATGCGCCCGGCCGCAGCGACCGGCATGGCGAGACTAAGCTCGATGGCTTCGAGGGTTTTCTGTAGGTTATGCGGGCTACAACCGCCTGGCCAAGCGGGTGGAGGCGCCGCTCATGCTCGCCTATTTCTGGGCCCGTGCCCGCCGTAAGCGAATGGACGTGGCCAAGAACAAATTCGCTCCGATCGCCGACGAGGGCCTAAAGCGCATCGCGGCCCTGTATCGTGTCGAGGCCGCCATCCAAGGCCAGAGCGCCGCCGTGCGCATGAAAGAGAGACACGCGCGGGCCAAACCGCTGGTGGACGCCTTCAAGGACTGGCTCAGCCGGACACTCTCGCCTATCGTTGCCAAGAACAGGGAAACCAACATCAAAAAGTTGCATCCCGTTAACAGTAGTCCAATCAAGGCTATGGGGGAAAATCACCGCTTACACTGAGCTCCGCCTGTAGTCGTCTTCGTAGCGGATGATGTCATCTTCGCCGAAATAGTCGCCGGTCTGCACTTCAACGAGGCGGAGCATGCCTGTGTTCTTGTTCTCTAGGCGGTGGCGTGTCCCCACTGGCAGGTAGACGGATTCGTTGGCATTCAGGGTGATGATGTCATCATCACGGGTGACGGTGGCCTGACCTTCGATCACCACCCAGTGTTCGGCCCGGCGGTTGTGGGACTGCAGGCTGAGCCGCTTGCCGGGATAGACACACAGTTCCTTCACCTGGAAATGGCTGTTGATGGCGAGCGAGGTGTAGAAACCCCACGGGCGGTAAACGGTGGTATGGAGCTTGGCCTCGTCCCGGCCGTTGGCCTTGAGTGCCTCGACAATCTGTTTGACGTTCTGGTCCTTGTCCTTGGGGGTGACCATGACTGCATCGTCGGTCGCGACAATGACAAGGTTGCTGATGTCAGTGGCAGTGACAAGGCGCTTGTCGGCATAGACGAGACAGTCGCTTGAATTGAGGAGGGTGACATCCCCCTTGGTCACATTGCCGCGCCCGTCCGCCTCGCCGGTGTCATGAAGGGCGGAGAAGCTGCCAAGGTCCGACCAGCCGATGGCGCAGGGCACTACTGCCGCCTTGCTCGTCTTCTCCATGATTGCATAGTCGATGGAGTTGGCAGGCACCTTGGCGAAGCGGTCTTCGGGCAAGCGGTGGAACTGCAGGTCGCTCTCAAGCGCACCGAAGGCATCGCGGCAGGCGGCTACCATTTCTGGCACATGCTGCTCGGCTTCATCCAGAAGTGTCTGGGCGCCAAACATGAACATGCCGCTGTTCCAGAGATATTCCTTTGACGCGAGATACGCCTGTGCGGTTGCGGCGTCGGGCTTCTCCTTGAAGCTTGCGATGCGGTGCGCACCAGCGGTGCCGCTTAGCGCTTCGCCAGGATTGATGTAGCCATAGCCGGTCTCGGCCGAGGTGGGGTGGATACCAAAACAGGTGAGATAGCCGCCCCGCGCGGCAGCGGCAGCACGTTCCACCGCGTCGTGGAAGGCGGGCACATCGGTGATCAGGTGATCGGCGCTCAGCACAAGGATGTTGGCATCCGGCGACTGCGCGATAGCCTCGAGTGCCGCGACGATCACAGCAGGTGCGGTGTTGCGGCCCATGGGCTCAAGGATGATACGGCCACGTGCAAGCCCTGCGTCATCCGCCTGTTTGGCGAGGAGGAAACGGTGCTCGTTGTTGGCAATGACAATCGGTGCCTTGAAGCCGTAGCGGTGGCCGACACGCTCAAGCGCCTGCACAAACAGGCTCTTGTCACCGGCGAGCGGCAGGAACTGCTTGGGCATACCAGAGCGTGACAAAGGCCAAAGCCGGGTGCCTGACCCCCCACACATGACGACCGGGTAAATATCTCTAAACATCGACTGTCCTGAATAAAGCAAATAAAAACACAAACGGGCCAAGGCCAAAAAAGACTTCCCGCCGCAAATCTATAGAAATTATCCCGACCGAACAAGCCTTACCCGATACACTCGCCCAATACATCAACGCAACAAAACTGGTGTATTTGTTGCGCGCTTTTGTTACACCGCTTATGGTTGACCTGCCCCCCGGAATTTAGACCATTTTGAGCTGGAATTTTCCAATTATGATCCCCGTGTGGGGAGGAGGAGAATTCCATGAAGAAGTCGAAGTTTACGGAGGCGCAGATTGCCTTCATCCTGCGTCAGGCCGAGGAAGGGACACCGATCTCGGAGGTTTGCCGCAAGGCAGGCATCGCTGAGGCCACCTTCTATAACTGGCGCAAGAAGTATGCTGGGCTGATGCCATCGGAGATGAAGCGCCTTAAGCTGCTGGAAGAAGAGAATGCCAAGCTGAAGCGCTTGGTAGCCGACCTCAGCCTGGACAAGGCGATGCTGCAGGATGTGATCAAACGAAAGCTGTAGGGCCTGACCGGTGCCGCACGATCATCGATGACGTGCGTGCCGTCTGGTCCGTGAGCACACGGCGGGCTTGTCAGGTTCTGCAGGCCTGCCGCGCCAGCTATGTCTACAAGGCCAGACGGCCCGATCAGGCCCAACTCAAGAAACGGATCAAGGAGCTTGCCGAGGTGCGGGTGCGCTACGGCTACCGGCGCATACACACGCTTCTGGTCAGGGAGGGCTGGCAGGTGAACATCAAACGGATACGGCGGCTGTACCGGGAACTTGGGCTCCAACTCAGGAACAAAACACCGAAGCGGCGGGTCAAGGCCAAGCTGAGGGATGACCGGCAAGCGGCCGCTGCCCCGAATGAGGTTTGGGCCATGGATTTTGTACATGATCAATTGGTGACCGGTGAGAAGCTGCGCATCCTGACGGTGGTGGACACCTGGTCACGCTTCTCGCCTGCGACTGATCCGCGACGCAGTTATCGCGGTGAAGACGTGGTGCGAACCCTTGAGCAGATCTGCCGCAGCACTGGCTACCCCAAGACGATCCGGGTCGACCAGGGCTCGGAATTCATCTCGCGTGACCTGGACCTGTGGGCATACCAGAAGGGTGTGACCTTGGACTTCAGCCGACCGGGTAAGCCTACGGACAATGCTTTCATCGAATCCTT
>NZ_AQXF01000003.1 GCF_000375545.1 Kordiimonas gwangyangensis DSM 19435 = JCM 12864 | reverse complement strand
ACCCTAAGGCCTTCATCACTCACGCGGCATCGCTGGATCAGGGTTGCCCCCATTGTCCAATATTCCCCACTGCTGCCTCCCGTAGGAGTCTGGGCCGTGTCTCAGTCCCAGTGTGGCTGATCATCCTCTCAAACCAGCTATAGATCGTAGCCTTGGTGAGCCATTACCTCACCAACTAGCTAATCTAACGCGGGCCAATCTCTCGGCGATAAATCTTTCCCCCTGAGGGCGTATAAGGTATTAGCACCCGTTTCCAGGCGTTGTTCCTTACCGAAAGGCATGTTCCCACGTGTTACTCACCCGTCCGCCACTGTCCACCACCCGAAGGTAGCTTCTCGTTCGACTTGCATGTGTTAGGCGTGCCGCCAGCGTTCGTTCTGAGCCAGGATCAAACTCTCAAGTTGACCAAGGAACCATCTAATGGTCCCTAAAGACCATCGTCCTTCACACAATCTTGAAAATCTTCCTCACAACAACATAAGCCGTTGTGCTCAAGAATTCACTGACGCTACTTCTCTCGAAGTAGCTGGATACATAAGAGGTCGTAAACAACCTCCGGAGTATCCTTGAGATCTAGACAACAGTCACTCAGACCACCGTCCACATCTCCCTTCCATCTCACTATGTCAAAGAGCAAATTCGGCTTCCGTTTCAGACCGTTAGGTTTCCCCGGTCGCCGCCCCGTCGGTGTGTCGCGCTTGGCGGTGCACCCCGTCGGTGGAGGCGGGTTATAGGGGTGGTTTGGCACCCTGTAAACACCTTTTTTGCGTTTTTTCGAAAAAAGCGCATTTTACCGCCCGAAACCTCATTTTCTATCCGAATGTGTTAAGAATGCGTATATGCGCGCAACTATATTACCGTTCATTTGCGTGTGCCCGGCAAAGCAGGGGTAAAATAAACATGGAGAGAGGGCAAATCGGGCAAATCACCCCCTAAAAAGCGTGACTCAATTCCTGCTGATTTCCCCTGCCCGATCAGGCGTTTTTTTCTGCCATATATAAAGAGTGGTTTTAGGCGAATGAATCGCATGCCGGGATGCAGCAATACCCTCGGCAGGCAAATCACAGGGGAAAATCACTGAATCAGGGAGCGGTGAATCGCCGAGGTATGAGGCGAAACCGCAGGAATACAGGGGTGAATCAGCTATTCAGGCTGCGAGACCGTAGAATCAGGCGCGGCGCCAAGCTCAAGGGAATCACCGAATTCCGGCTTCATGCCCTTCTTATAGTCACGCAGCATGTTCTGCATGGTGCCTGATTCCCAAAGGTCGCCCGAGTTGCGGAACATGGCTTCCGACATCTGCCGCTCAAAGAGCACCGCCGCATGGCCTTCCTGCCAGCGGTTACGCGAAAAGCCGCCGCCGGCCGTGGCCGGGGACCAGTTCTTGGGCATTTCAGGGAACAGCATATTCTTGAGGCCCTTGAGAATCTCAAGCGGCATGGGCAGCGGGTCACCCTCGGTATAAGGGATAGCCGGGCCCGAGTGCGTGAGGCTCCTGTTGATCAGGTCCTCATTCATGCCTGCCATGGAGCGCGCGACCTGGCCGAGGAAAAGCCTGCTCTGATAGTCGCTCATGCCCACACCGGTGTCATTCTTGGTGAGCGAGCCGAGAATCCAGTCCGCCACCGACATGACGGAGCCGTCCTCCAGCACAATATAGCTATCCCGGAAGTCAGCCCCTTCAGGCAGCTTGCGTGCTTCTTCCCCGGTGTCCTCGCGAAACATCGGATAGATCGGCACAACAAGCGGCCCTTTGGGTTGCCTCAACTCTTCCTCGCTATCGCCCTCGGAAGCATGAACCCCCTTCATCCCCATGATGGCGACAATCGTGACCAACAGAATGAAGGAGATGAGCACAAACAGCGGTGTGATCTTTCCCTTCATCGTTCTTTCCTTTTTGCTGCGGTCGATATATCATTAACAGATAATATTTTTCTGTAAAACAATAATTTTGTGACGAAATTAAGGAACGAACCACCCATGAGTGATAACGGGAACAACACGCGAATCCGCAGCCTCGTGGCGTTTCGCTGGGTGATATACGTATCGATTCTCGCGGTTTTCCTGCCCATTGTGTGGATGTGGGCCGACCCCAGCACCTTCAAGCTGGTCAGCAATACGGCCCTTGTGGACCAGTTTGGCGGCTTTGACCGGCTGCTGCTGTGGCAGCGCATCGGCGGATTTATCGTGACCGGCCTGCCCGCGGTGATTTTCGCCTGGGCGCTGATATGCCTGCTGCCGCTCATTCGTATGGCCGAACGTGGTGACTGGTTCAATGCCGCGTCGGAACGCTATTGCTTCCGCGCAGGCAAGCTTCTGCTGTGGCACGCACTTGTGCGTTGGCTTAGTGATACGGCGCTTGTGCTGGTGCTCACCGCCACCAACCCACCGGGCGAACGTGCGCTGATGGTCAATGTGGGCAGCGATGACCTGCTGAGCCTTATCCCCGCACTGATGGCACTTTGTATTGCGCACATGATGCGCATTGGCCGCGCCCAGCGCGATGAGCTCAACGAAATTATATAGGGAGACGGATATGCCAATCGTTGTTCGTCTCGATGTCGTGCTGGCGGAGCGCAAGGTAAAGTCCAAAGACCTTGCGGCACATATCGGCATCACGGAAGCCAACCTGAGCCTTCTCAAATCGGGCAAGGTGAAGGGGGTGCGATTCGCCACCCTTGAAGCCATCTGCGAATATCTGGACTGCCAACCGGGTGATATCCTCGGCTTCGAGCCCGCACGCAGCAAATAGCCCCCTGCCCCAGATCGGCCTTGCGTTTGCATACCGTTTCCATGAAGTTAGCCGGAAGATTAAGGAAGGCCCTACTGCACCATGCTTGGACTGCTGAAAAAAAGCGATCAACCCGCCCCGCGCGACAGCGAAACAACTGTTGATGCGCCCGAACAGCCTGCGCAGCTGCGCCGCCCCAAGGTTGGGCTTGCGCTTGGCGCGGGCGTCGCACGCGGCTGGGCCCATATTGGTGTGATCAAACGCCTGCAGGCTGAAGGCATCCATATTGATATGATCGCCGGCACCTCGATCGGCGCGGTTGTGGGCGGCGCAATGGCGAGCGGCAACCTTGATGTGATCGAGGAATGGGCCTGCAGCCTGAAAGAGCTCAACTTCCTTCGCCTTCTGGACCTGCGTTTCGGCTCCGGCCTGTTTGGCAGCGACAAGCTGAACCGCCTGATGGAAGAGAAGTTCGGCAATGTGGACTTCTCTGAGATGAAGATCCCCTTCACCGCTGTCGCATGTGAATTGAAAAGCGGGCATGAAATCTGGCTTGATGAGGGTGAGATGTCTGGCGCGCTGCGTGCCAGCTTTGCCATCCCCGGCATTTTTGAGCCGCAAAAGCGTGATGGCCGCTGGCTGGTGGACGGTGCGCTTGTGAACCCTGTGCCGGTGTCGGTATGCCGCGCGGCAGGCTGCGATATCGTGATTGCGGTGAACCTGTCGGAAGACCTTTATGGCCGCAACCGTGCACAAGCGGCGGGCGCGCTCAAGAGCGATGACTACGGCGTATTCACCGAAGGAGCGGAAGACGCGGTGCTGCAGCGCAGCCCGCAGAAAGCTTCAATGTTCCGCAAGTTCTTTGGCCACAAGAAGGACGAGCCCAGCATGTTCGCCAACCTGATGGCCAGCCTCAATATCATGCAGAACCGGCTCTCACGCTCCCGCCTCGCGGGGGACCCGCCGGATGTGTCGATCAACCCGCGTATTGGCCATATCGGCCTGATGGAATTCCACCGCGCACCGGAGTTGATTGAGGAAGGTGTGCTGGCGTTCGACCAAGCCTTGCCGCAACTCCGTGACGCGCTCGCGATCATCACACACCGCATCAACCACTAGGGCTTTTCTGCTTATTGCCCCCTGTACATTTTCTACCCACTGGTGCAGATTTAGCCCAGCATTCAGGGGGCAGATCAGGTATTTAGCGGCTTATGCGCATTTTGCACATTCTTGACCATTCGTTACCTCACCAAAGCGGGTATGTGTACCGCACCATGTCGATCATGGCGGCACAGAAGGCTATGGGATGGGAGCCTGTGCTTTTCACCACGCCGCGCCACGGCAAGGGGACGAGCCTCGCAGACGTGGAAGACGGCTGGACCATTCACCGCACACCGAACGAAGGCGCGCCTTCATGGCTGCCCACCCCTTTCGCGATGCTGCGTGAAATGCAGCAAACCGCAACCCGGCTTGAGGCGCTGATTCCCGAAGTGAAGCCAGACATTCTGCACGCGCATTCGCCTGTGCTGAACTTCTTCCCCGGCAATAAAGCCCGTGGCGCCTTGCCTATTGTTTATGAAGTGCGCGCCTTCTGGGAGGACGCGGCAGTCGACCACGGCACCACCAAAACCGGCAGCCTGCGCTACCGTATGACCCGTGCGCTCGAGACCCGCGCTTTCCGCAAGGCCACCGCGGTGACCACCATTTGTGAAGGGCTGCGGTCCGATATCGCCGCACGCGGTATTGCGGAAGATAAAATCACTGTCATTCCAAACGCGGTCGATACCGACAAGTTCCCGCCGATTGAGGTACAAGACGAAGCGCTGGCCGCAAGCCTTGGTCTTCAGGGCAAAACCGTGCTGGGTTTCATTGGCTCCTTCTATGCCTATGAGGGGCTTGAGTTCCTTATTCGTGCGCTGCCGCGCCTCATCGCGAGGCGCCCGGATGTTGCCTTGCTGCTCGTGGGTGGCGGGCCGACTGACGCCGCGCTCAAAGCAGCGGTTGCGGACCTCGGGCTTGAGAATCATGTGATTTTCACCGGCCGTGTGCCGCACAGCGAAGTGCGCCGCTATTATAGCCTGTGTGATATCATGGTGTATCCGCGCCATTCCATCAGGCTCACGGAAACCGTGACGCCGCTCAAACCGCTTGAAGCCATGGCAATGAAACGGCTGGTGCTGGCGAGCGATATTGGCGGCCACCGTGAACTGATTGATGACAGCCGCACAGGCCGCCTGTTCCGCGCCGACGACGCCGAAAGCTTCGCTGATGTGTGCCATTCGCTGATTGAAGACCGCGCCACGTGGCCGGAAATACTGGCCGCTGGCCGCGATTTCGTGTGCAATGTGCGCAACTGGCGCAACAGCGTCGCCAACTATGCGGACGTGTATGCCCGCTGCCTGAATACAGGGGCAAAGCCATGAAACTGATGCACATTTTTGGCACCCGCCCGGAAGCCATCAAGATGGCACCCGTTGTTCGCGCCTTTGAGGGGCTGGACTGGGTTGAGAACCGGGTGTGCATAACGGCCCAACACCGCGATATGCTCGATCAGGTCATGCAGTTCTTTGACCTCCGCGTTGATCATGACCTCAACATCATGAAAGACGCGCAGGGCCTGGCTGATGTGACCGCCCGCATCCTCACCGGCCTCACCGGCGTGCTTGAGGACGAGAAGCCGGACATGGTGCTGGTACACGGTGATACCAACACCACAATGTCCGCCTCGCTCGCGGCTTATTACCAGAAAATCGCCATCGGCCATGTGGAAGCGGGCCTGCGTACCCATAACCTGTATTCGCCCTGGCCCGAGGAAGCGAACCGGCAGATCACCGACCGGCTGTCTGACCTCTGTTTCGCGCCCACCGAACGCTCGCGCGATAACCTGCTGGCGGAGGGCATCTCGCCTGAGAAGGTGATTGTCACCGGCAACACGGTGATCGATGCGCTTTTCTGGGCGCGGGACAAGATCACCGGGGACGCAGCCCTTGATGGCAGCTTCCGCAAACAGTTCGAGTTTCTCGACGCCAGCAAACGCACCATTCTGGTTACCGGCCACCGGCGTGAAAGCTTTGGTGACGGGTTCCGCAATATCTGCACGGCGCTGGCCAAACTGGCGGAACGCGACGATGTGGAGATTGTCTACCCCGTGCACCTCAACCCGAATGTGAAGGGACCGGTGCATGAAAACCTTGGCAATCTCGCAAACGTACATCTCATCAGCCCGCAGGACTATCCGTCCTTTGTCTATCTGATGAACCGGGCGGACCTGATCCTCACCGATTCTGGTGGTGTGCAGGAAGAAGCGCCGTCCCTTGGCAAACCGGTCCTTGTCATGCGAGAGAATACCGAACGGCCAGAAGCGGTTGAAGCAGGCACCGTGCGCCTTGTGGGCACCGATGTTGACCGCATAATGGCAGAGGCGACCCGCCTTCTCGACGATGAACAAACCTACAAGGCCATGGCCATGGCCCATAATCCCTACGGCGACGGTGAGGCATCTGCCCGCATCGCAGGAGCAATCAGGCATGCATTCGTTTAAATCCCTTTGTGTTGTTGGTCTTGGCTACATCGGCCTGCCCACGGCGGCGGTCTTCGCCAAAACCGGCCTTCAGGTTACGGGCACTGACGTCAACCCGAAGGCTGTGGATAGCATCAACTCGGGCAAGGCGCATATTGTCGAGGTTGACCTTGATGGCCTGCTGCAAGGTGTGGTTTCGAACGGCTCACTGGTAGCGCAGAACAAACCCGCAAAGGCGGATGCTTTTATTGTGGCGGTCCCGACGCCCTTCAAGGAAGGCCACCGCGCGGACCTCAGCTATGTGGAAGCCGCCACCCGCTCCATTGCGCCCTATGTGGAGGAAGGCAACCTGATCGTCCTCGAATCAACCGTGCCGCCGGGGGCTACTGCCGCCATGTGCGCATGGCTTGAAGAAGAACGGCCCGACCTTGCGGCCAAGGGCGGTGTGGGCAAAGCCTACTATGCCGCCCACTGCCCCGAGCGTGTACTACCCGGCCGCGTGCTGATTGAGCTTGTGCAGAACGACCGCATCGTCGGCGGTATGAGCGAGGAATGCAGCGAACGCGCCGTCGCGCTTTATGAACATTTTGTGCAGGGCAACTGTTTTGTCACAAGTGCGGCGACAGCCGAGCTGGCGAAGCTGGCCGAAAACTCCTTCCGCGACGTCAATATCGCCTATGCAAACGAGCTTTCGCTCATCTGCGACAAGCTGGATATCGATGTGTTTGAGCTGATTGAGCTCGCGAACAAACACCCGCGGGTCAATATCCTCAACCCCGGCCCCGGTGTGGGCGGCCACTGCATCGCCGTCGACCCATGGTTCATTGTGGATGTAGCGCCGGAGGAAGCCCGCCTGATCCGCACCGCGCGGGAGGTGAACGACCATAAGCCCGAAGTGGTGATCGCCAAGGTGCTGAAGGCAGCCAACAAATTCCGCGCGCCCAAAGTGGCGTGCCTCGGCCTTGCCTTCAAACCGGATATTGATGACCTGCGTGCAAGCCCGGCAATGGATATCACCGAAAAACTGGCGGACGCGCTGGGCGCTGGCCTGATGGCGGTAGAGCCCAACATTTCGGAGCTGCCGAAAAGTCTTGCCTCAAAAGGCGTGGTGATGTGCGACACGGCACAAGCGCTTGAGGAAGCGGATATTCTGGTTCTGCTTGTCGACCATAAACCGTTCAAGCGCATTCCGCGGGCGCGGGTTGCCGAAAAAGTGGTGATTGATACCCGTGGGGCGTGGCGCTAGACGCCCTGCCCCAGCCAGTTTACTGGCCACTTAAGCCGAGGCGATATAGTCCTTGAGCGCAGCAGCTTCCTTCTCGGTTTCCTGCATGCGTTCTTTCACCACGTCACCGATCGAGATCATGCCGACAAGCTTTCCGCCGTCCATCACAGGCACGTGGCGGATGCGCCGCTCGGTCATCATGCCCATCACGTGCTGAACGCTGTCATTGGGCGTGCAGGTGAAGACCGATTTGGTCATCAGCGTGGAAATATCGTCGGCCAAAACGCCGCCACCACGGATGGCGAGGCCGCGCATGATATCCCGTTCAGAGATAATACCGGCGAGCTTGCCGCCCTTCATCACCGGCACCGCACCGATGCGGCGTTCGCCCAAAAGTTTTGCAACTTCAAGCACGCTACAGCCAGCTTCCTGTGAAATGATGTCGTGGCCTTTTTGATCGAGAATGCGACCAACAGTCATAAACGTCTCCTTCGCGTTGGCGCGGGCGGAGAGCGTTCGGGGCGCATCCGGGCCGCGGGGTTCAGTGCTACTCGGAAAGACCTGATCATTATGCCTGTTTTACTGTGCCCACGCAATCGCGACCGGCTTTAGCCCCGCGAATCAGCTTGGGCGCCCCCCTTTCCCTTTTTGCGATAGTGGGTTAAAAGGAAGACAGGGCATTTCTTTTAAGGTCAGCGGACACGATTTGAGAACGGGGGAGCGTTCCGAATATGGCACAAATTTTCTTCAAGAAAGGGGAACGGCGGCCCTCCGTCTTCTCGACATTGGGGATACTCACCACTTGTCTTGCTGTGATCACCCTTTTGCTTGCGGGGCCCGCCTATCAGCTGGATATACTGACACCTGACATTCTGGACCCTGCCGATGGTGCCTTCCGCTCCAAGCTATTGCATGTCGCCACCCGGCTCGTGGTTGTGGCGGGCCTCTTCACACTCCTTGGTTTCCTGCACGGTGCCTCGAGCCCGCGCGTGCGTGTGAGCTGGCGGGCGCTTGTTGCCCTCTTGCTCCTCATACCAGCCGGTTTTGCGGCCTGGACGTTTGAGAGCTGGCAATACACAACAACGGCGCAGAGCCATGATCTGAGCACAAACCCGAACGACCCGCCCGCCTATAGCGCGCTAAGCGGCGCCTTGCCTGAGGCGACGGATGCCATGGACACCGCGCAAGCGGATACCTACCGCGACCTTCTGCCCATTACCGTGCAACTCGGCCGCCAGGCCGCCACAAGGCAGGCCCGCAGCGCCGCGGAAAGCCTGGGCTGGCATGTGGTGCGTACAGACGAGGCAAACGGCGTGATTGAAGCCGAGAGCCAGTCCCGCTGGTTCGGCTTTGAAAGCCTGATTGTCATCCGCGTGCGCGAAAAGGCCGCAGCGAGTATTCTTGACATCCGGGCTGTCTCAAGGCTCGGTACGCCGGACATGGGCAACAATGCGCGCCTGATCCGGAAGTTCCGGGACACGCTTGCCGCCCAAACTGGTTAGCCCCCTTTTAGGAACCGATCCGATGAAAAATATAATAGCCTTTGTGGTGGCCCTCGTAGGCCTCGGCCTTGCCGCATATTGGGCCATGTTCGTTTATGGCGAAATCGAAGGTGTCACACTTTCCGGGCATGGTATCACAGCGATGATTGTTGGCCTGGTCTTGACCTTGGTTGTGGGTTGCGGCTTGATGGCGCTCCTGTTCTTCAGCAACAAACACGGCCATGACGAACGTGTGCATCACCTTGTTGATAGCGCTGAGGACGAAGACGACAAATAAAAACCTGGGGATTTGCAGTGAAGATTGAGGACTGGCAAGACTTTCTGGCTCTGGTGAAGGAGGTCTGGAAAAACGGCGTTTTGGGCATCGACGTGGGTCAGATCATTGTCGCGCTCGGCATCTTCCTCGTCTTCATGGTGCTTCGGAACCTGCTGACGCGGCTGATTCTGAACCGCCTTATCGCGTGGGCCCAGCGCACCTCTTCCCGCATTGATGATGCGGTTGTGGAAGCGATTGAGGCGCCCATCCGCTTCATCCCCGTTGTGCTTGGTATCTTTTTCGCCACCGCCTATCTGGAGCTTGATCCGGAATCAGCCATCATCGCGTCCAAGATCAACCGCTCGCTTGTGGCATTCATTATTTTCTGGGCGCTGTTCCGCGCCTCGAAACCCGTCGGGCAACTGCTGCAGCGCGCCGACCGTATCCTGACGGAAGCGATGATCCTGTGGCTGTCGAAAGCCATCCGCATCGCCTTCGCGCTTCTTGGCGCGGCTGCCATCCTTGAAATCTGGGGTATTCAGGTTGGGCCTATTATCGCGGGCCTTGGTCTTTTTGGTGTGGCTGTCGCCCTCGGCGCGCAGGATCTGTTCAAGAACCTCATCGCTGGTATCTTCGTCATTGGCGAACGCCGCTTCCACCCCGGTGACTGGATTCTGGTCGAAGGCGTCGTGGAAGGCACGGTGGAACAGATCGGCTTCCGCACCACCACCATCCGCCGGTTCGACAAGGCACCTGTCTTTGTGCCCAACACCAAACTCTCGGACCATGCGGTGACCAACTTCTCCCGCATGACCTACCGGCGCATCAAATGGGTGATCGGGCTTGAATACCGTTCAAGCGCAGAACAGCTCCAGCAGGTGCGCGACGGCATCGAGAAATACCTGACAGAGAACCAGGATTTTGTGCAGCCGGAGGAAACCGCCACCTTTGTGCGCATCGACAGTTTCGGCCCAAGCTCCATCGATATCATGATGTACTGCTTCACCCGTACCACCAATTGGCTTGAATGGCTTGAGATCAAGGAACGCTTGCTCATCGCTATAAAACAAATTGTCGAAGACGCGGGCACAGGCTTTGCGTTCCCGAGCCGGTCCCTCTATCTTGAGGCCATGCCGGGCGATATCGAACTCGCCCCCATCCATGTGACCGGAGACGAGAAGAAATGAAAGAACACCGCCGCGCCACCATCCGCACCATCCCGCAGCCGTCCGACCTTAACGTGAACGGCAACATCTTTGGTGGCTGGGTACTTTCACAAATGGACTTGGCCGGCGCCGATACCGCAAGCCGCCGTGCCCGCGGTGCCGTGGCCACCGTTGCCATTGAAGGCATGAAGTTCCACCAGCCGATCGAGCTTGGTGACGTGATCAGTATCTATACGGATATCGAGAAGGTTGGCCGGTCTTCGATCGTGGTGAAGCTTGAAGTATTTGCCGAGCGCGGCATCAGCCGCGACCTCTATCAGGTGACAGAGGCGCGTTATATCTTCGTCGCCATCGATGAAAAAGGCCGCCCGCGTCCAGTGGACGCTGAAGCCTGAGGCCAACTCTTAGGCAAATCTTCTGAGAGATTAATGGTCGGTGGTACCGTCGCCGACCTTCACACCTGATTTTTCAAGCTTGGCCGTGCACATATTGGCGATACCGTCGAGCATATTGCGGTTCTCTTCCGTCAGCTCATTGCGGCTCAGTTGGGCCGAAAGCTCCAGATAGGACGGGAAATCAAGGCGTTTCTTGAACTCGCCTACCGTGCATTCACAAAGCGGCTTGCAGGTGGCCGCGCCAAAACCCGGCTCGCAGTCTTTCATGCAGCGCTGGTAATCGAGGTCCAGCATATCCTGCGGGATTGGCTGATTCTGCGCGAATGCCGCCCCGCCCATAAGCACCAGACCTGCTGCCGCAACCATTTTCCTCAACCGCATTTTAGCTGTCTCCAACACGTTATTTTTATCACAATGCCCCTCGACAAGGCGAAGAGGCAACCACATATTGCGACCATATCAAGTCTGTTTGTAACTCTAGATAAAAAAGAGACAGTATCATGGCAATCGCAACATTTGGTGCAGGCTGCTTCTGGGGCGTTGAAGAAACTTTCCGCACCACGGAAGGTGTAACGGACACCGCCGTCGGCTACATGGGCGGCACGACCGAGAAGCCCACCTATGAAGAAGTATGCACCGACAAGACAGGCCATGCCGAAGTTGTGCAAGTCACCTATGACCCCGACGTTGTGAGCTACGACGCACTGGTGGACATCTTCTTTGACAACCACAACCCGACGGAACTGAACCGTCAGGGCCCGGACGTGGGCACGCAGTACCGCTCCGCCGTTTTCTACGAAGACGAAGGCCAGAAGGAAGTGGCTGAGGCAAAAAAAGCTGCACTGCAGGCATCAGGCCGCTTCAAGCGTGATATCGTGACCGAGATCGTACCGGTTCAAACCTTCTGGGCAGCGGAAGAATATCACCAGCAATACTTGCTGAAACGCGGCATGACGAGCTGCCATATCTAAGGGCAGCCGTTAGCGCAGAACGATGGGATACAGGTAGGCCTGTGCCCAAGCGTCGAGATCAATGCCCTTGGGTGCAAGCTCAAGGGCTTTCTCATGCGCGATGGCCGCATCGTCCTCACGCCCGTCGCGGGATTTGAGGAAAGCGGCATAGATGGCCCAGGGCTCGTAGTTTTCCTGCTCAAGCTCGACCGCGCGCTCCAGCGCTTCCTCGGCCAGCGCTTCGTCGCCGCCTGAGAAATTGAGGTAGCAACCGTAAGCCCGCCATGCGAGGCCCACTTCGCTATCAATCTCAAGCGCACGTTCAAAATGCCCGCGCGCACCCTCATACCGCCCTTGTGCGTAGCGGATAAGGCCGATTTCGCAGTCGAGCGTGCTGCACTCATGATCAAGCGTCTGGGAATGCAGGAGCGCTTCTTCCGCCGTTTCCATGTCGCCAAGGTCATAGAGCAGCACTTCACCATAAGTGTGCCAGACAAAATGGTCGGCTGGTGCAATATCCATCGCGCGGCGCAAGAGGTCCAATACCGGCCCGCTATTCTCCCCCATCGCCCGCAGCGCGAGGGCAGCGAGCGCAAGGCCATATGCACTCGCGTCCGGATGATCGCCGATGCGGAGCGCATATTCCGCCACCAGATCAGGCCGGAACAGGCGGTACATGCCAAGCCACAAAAGGTCTGAGAGCGCGTCGATATTATTGGGTGCCAGCTCAATGGCGCGGATCAGCGCGTTCCACGCGTTCTGCATGTCACCTTCCGACACCAGAAGCAGGCGGCCAAGCCGCGCCCACGGGAAGCTATACTCCGGGTTCAGCCGGATCGCTTCACGCAGGTGATATTCAGCCGCCTTGAGGTCCTTGCCTTCTTCCAGAAGAAGCGAACCATAAAGCGCGCGCGCCCAATCATAGTTGGGGTCCGCGATCAGCGCCTGCTCAAGGTATTCTTTCCCTTTTTCAAGGTCGTTTGCGCCCATGTAGCAGGCTTGCGCGAGGTGCGTCAGCGCCCAGGCGTTACCCGGCGCGAGCTTTACGGCCTTCCCGAGGTACACAAAGGCATCCTCGAGCCGACCAAGCTTCTCCCACAACAGCCAGCCAAAGCGCACGAGGAGGTCATAGTCCTCACCATCCAGCTCCACCGCCTTTTCAAAATAGGCGATGGCGGCTTCAGGATCGTTCAGGTGCTGGTGATAAAGAACACCGATACGCTTGTAGGGTGCGGGGTCGGACACGTCGTACTTGAGTACGTCCGAAAAGTATTTGAGCGCCTTTTTGGGCCGGTTCAGCTGCTCTTCATAGAGGCAGCCGAGGTTATAGAGCGTGGGTACGTCACCCGGCTCAAGTTCCAGCGCGCGCAGGAAGGCTTTCTCGGCCGCCCGCGGGCGGTCCTCAAGCGCGTAGCGCACAAACCCAAGATGGAAGTGCGCCCACTGATAGTCAGGCCACAGCCGCACGGCTTCCTCGAGCGCCTTCTCGGCACCCGCAAAATCTTCGCTCTGGCGGTAAAGGGACCAACCGAGCCAGCCGAAATAATAAGCCTCGCCCGGTTCAAGGCTGATAGCGCGCTGGAGCATGTCCTGCCCCTCGTCCACCCGACCGAGGAAATCGGCGAGCATGATACCAAGCTTGCCCCACGCCCAGTCGTCCGTCGGGTCTTCATCAAGCGCGGTGCGAAAGGCTTTTTCCGCGCCTTCAAAGTCCTGCATGTTGACGCTAAGGAGGTGCCCAAGCTGCGACCATGCCCAAGTGTCGCTCGGGTCGATCTCCAGCACCTTTTGCCAGGCAACTTTGGCTTCCGCCCATTTCTCCGCCGTTTCGCAGGCACGGGCGTGCGCAATGGCACTTTCCTTGCCATCCTGTGGCGCCATGTGCGGCAGGGTCAGCTCCCGCTCCACATGGCGGCTGGTGGGGGCGGCGGTCTCTCGCGCGCTCAGGCGCTGGCGGCCACCCTCGGCTTCCTCGTCATAGGGGTCCAGCTCAAGCGCACGGGCATAGGCTTGTGCGGCTTCAGCGCGTTTTCCGGGCGTGGCGGACAGAATATCGCCAAGCAGGCGCCAAGACGCGGCGTGGCGCGGCGCAAAACGCAGCACAGACCGTACCGTCGCTTCCGCTTCCGCATAGTCGCCGTTTGCAGCCTGCCGCGCCGCCACTTCCATGAAGCTTTGCGCGGCGTCCGATATGTCTACAAGTTCTGCCATAAGCCCTAGCCCTTTAAAGGGGCCGCTTCCAAAACACTAGAGAATTTTGCTGCAAGTCCGCGCGACCTCGCGCACGGGTATGAGCGCTTATGCCGCTTCGCGGTTCCGCTGGCAGTTGGCACAAACACCGTGAAGCTCAAGCGTCTGGCGGCGAATGGCAAAATTCGCCTGCTTGGCTGCATTCATCACGGCTGTCGTCAGCTCGTCCGAGCTTAGTTCCTTCACCGTTTCGCATTTGTCGCAAATCAGGAACTGGCTCACGTGGTTATCACCCGGATGCGGGCAACCGATATAGGCGTTGAGCGATTCGATCTTGTGCACCAGCCCCTCTTCCATAAGGAAGTCGAGCGCACGGTACACGGTTGGCGGCTTCGCGGAGCCACCCTCGGTCGCCAGTTGGTCCAGAAGGTCATAGGCTTTCACCGCCTTGTGGCCCTGCCAGATCATCTTGAGGATGCGGCGACGCAGGTCGGTGAAACGGGAGCCGCGCTCGGCACACAGACGTTCAGCCTCCGCAATTGCGGTCTCGATACAAATGCTGTGGTCGTGTGAATGAGAGTGGCCCACTGGTCTTCCTTCTGTAACGCTTTTCATTGGGTGCCAGTTTATACGCTATTGCATAACGTTACCAGCCCCGAGGCATAGGGGTGGCAGCCAGCACACCGGCTGCCACCAATTTGGGTTATTTCTGCAGGAGTTCAAGCGCCGCCTGCGTCATGGCTTCAACACCACCCTTGAGCGTAGGCTCACGGTCCGGCTTGAAGAAAGGCGAATGCAGGCCCGGTGCCTTGGCTTCACCCGCCGCCACCTTCGCCATCAGGTCCGCCGGCGTTGCGCCAAGCCACAGCATCAGGCTCGGGATCTTGTCTTCGGTGCGACCAAAGAGCGAAAAGTCCTCCGCCGCCATCACCGGCTTGCCGTCTACCACACGTTCGTCACCCATTTTATCCTCAAGCGCCTTATAGATGCGCGCTGTCAGCTCCGGGTTATTGTAGGTGGAGGGCGTACCTTCCGAGAAAGTCACTTCAGGCATCAGGTCTTCCGGCAGCCCAAAAGCGATGGCCTGGCCGCGCGCGATACGCTCAATGCCTGCCTTCAGGTTTTCCCGCACCTCTTCACTATAGGAGCGGATGGTGATTTGCAGGTGTGCCCGGTTCGAGATGATGTTGTGCTTGGTGCCCGCGTGGATGGAACCGACGGTCACAACACCGGATTCGAACGGTGATGTTTCGCGCGCCACAAGGGTTTGCAGTGCGGTGACGATATAAGCACCCAGCACCACAGGGTCCTTGGTCGTGTGCGGGTAAGCACCGTGGCCGCCGATACCGTGGATCTCAATATCAGCCGAATCAACGTTCGCCAGCGCATAGCCGGACACCATGCCAATATCACCCGCCTTGATATCCGGGCTTACGTGCAGCGCAAGGTTATAGTCCGGCTTCGGGAACTTGGTGAAAAGCCCCTCTTCAAGCATGGCGACGGCACCCTTGACCTGTTCCTCGGCAGGTTGGGCGATCATCACCAGTGTGCCTGACCATTCGCTCTTCATCGCTGCAAGGCGGCGCGCGGTGCCAATGAGGCTCGTCATATGTACGTCGTGGCCGCAGGCGTGCATCACCGGCACGGTTTCGCCCGCTTCATTCTTTGTGGTTGCCTTGCTGGCATACTCAAGGCCTGTCTGTTCAGGCACCGGCAGGCCGTCCATATCGGCGCGGATCATCACCGTCGGGCCGTCACCGTTTTTCATGACCGCCACAACACCGTAGCCGCCGAAGTTGGAGGTCACCTCAAACCCGGCTTTTTTCAGTTCCATAGCCATGCGTTTCGAGGATTTTTCCTCCTGCAGCGACAGCTCCGGGTTCTGGTGCAGGTGGATATAAAGCTTTTCAAGATAGTCATAGTCGGCATCGATGTCCGACTTCAGGTCCGCCGCGGAAACGCTAGCGCCCATCAGCGCAGCCATTGCCACGCCAGCAAGATACTTTTTCATAGGAACCCCTCTTTGTTCTATGGGAAGGATCATAGGACAAAGCTCAGGCTGATCAAGGAGACAAATTGCCCTAGCCGAGGCCACTGCCCTTGGGCGCAAGGGAGACATGCCGGTGAATGGCGACCGACAGGATAAGCCCATAGGCGATCATCCACGTCAGCATGGCTGAGCCGCCGTAGGAGATCATCGGCAACGGCACACCCACCACGGGCATGAGCCCCATCACCATCGCCACATTGATCAGCACATAAAGGAACAGGCTCATCGACAGGCCGCTTGCCAGCAGTCGCCCGAACTGACTTCGGCAGCCAATGCCGATCAGCATGCCGTAGGCGAGCACAATGGTGTAAAGCGCCAGCACGATCACCGCGCCAATCAGGCCAAATTCTTCCGCAAGCACGGTGAAAATGAAGTCGGTCTTCATCTCCGGCAGGAAGTTGAGCTGGCTTTGTGTGCCTTCAAGGAAGCCTTTGCCTGTAAGCCCGCCCGAGCCCAGCGCGATTTTGGACTGCGTGATCTGATACCCAGCCCCCAAAGGATCATTCTCCGGGTTGAGGAAGGTGAGAACGCGGTCTTTCTGGTAGTCGCGCAGGAAAAACTGCCAGCCCACAGGGATGGCCGCGGCCACCACAAGCGCCGCCGCGATAAAGAGCCACGCTGGGAGACCGGCAAGGAACAGGATGGCCGCACCGCCAGCCACAATCATCAGGCCGGTACCGAGGTCAGGCTGGATCACCACAAGTGCCGTCGGCACCATGATCAGCACCGCGGGGATAAATAGCGAGCGCAAATTGCGGCTCTGGTCATAGTTACGGCCATGGAAGTAGCGCGCGAGCGCCATGACAACCGCGATTTTCATGAGCTCCGACGGTTGCACCCGCATGAAACCGATATCAAGCCAGCGTTGCCCGCCCATGCCAACCGCGCCCATAACCTCCACCGCGACAAGCAGCAGCACACCGATGAACCACGCGGGGTATGAGAAAGCCATCCAGTAGCGGATGTCGACAGTTGCAATCACGATCATGATCACGAAGGCACCAACAAAACGTTTGGCCTGCGTGGTGGCCCAGGGGTCCCACGAACCACCGGCAACGGAATAAAGCATGGCAAAGCCTGCGCCCGCGATCATCACATTCAGGAGCACGATGCCCCAGTTGATATCAGCGAGGCGCTGGATGATATTCTTTTCAACCCGGCGCGGGCCGAACATACGGGCGGTACCCATCAGCTGCCCTCCCTTTCGCTGGCTGCTGCTGCCGTGTCGGTGGTGCCGTCAGCCGGTGCCCGGTGGCGAATTTCAAGCGCCTTGTCGATCACCGCGCGCGCAATGGGGGCCGCGACACTGGAGCCGCCGCCACCGTGCTGCACCAATACCCCCACAGCCACCTCGGGGTTTTCTGTCGGGCCATAGGCGACAAAAAGGGCGTGGTCGCGCATGTTCCACGGCAGGTCCTTGTTATCAATCACGCCGTCAAGGCGTTCTTCCTTGCTGATGCGGCGCACCTGCGCGGTGCCCGACTTGCCTGCGAGCTTTGGCGCACTTTTGGGGCGTCTGTAGTCATGGGCCGTGCCGCCGAGTTCCATCACCATTTCCATGCCGCGCCGCGCGAGCTGCAGGTAAAGCGGGCTGATATCCATGGGGTCAAACGCGTCCATGCGTGTGAGGTCGGTGCCAGGGATCGACACCAGGCTCGGGAATATGCGCCGGCCGGAGGCGATCCGCGCCGTCATGACAGCAAGCTGAAGCGGTGTGGCCAGCATCGCGCCCTGCCCGATGGAGACATTGAGCGTTTCGCCCAGATGCCACGGCTGGTTCAAAACCGCCCGCTTCCAGCCACGGTCCGGCACAAGGCCCGGCTTTTCGCCGTCAATGCCGAGGTCAAACAGCTCCCCAAGCCCGAAACGCGAGAGCATATCGGCCATATTGTCGATATCGAGCTCTTCGGCCACTTTCCAGAAGTACACATCGCAGCTATGGGCAATGGCGCCCTTGAGGTCGAGCCGACCATGCCCGCCCTTTTTCCAGCAGTTGAACACATGGTTCCCGAGCCGGTGGCGCCCGTTGCAGTAGTGCTCGGTCTCAGGCTTCACGATGCCATGCTCAAGCGCGGCAATCGCAATCAGCGGCTTGACGGTTGAGCCGGGTGGATACTGGCCGGTCACGCACTTGTTGATGAGCGGCTTGCGGGGGTCTTTCAGCAGCGCGTTCCAGTTCTCGCTACTGATCCCGCGCGTGAACTCGTTCGGGTCATAGGTGGGTGCCGACGCCATGGTGAGGATTTCACCGGTCTTGACGTCAATGGCCACCACGCCTGCCGCTTCCTCGCCCAGTTTTTCAATGGTGAAATGCTGCAGTTCAAGGTCAATCGTGAGATTAAGGTTGCTACCCGGTTCAGCATCCTGCCGGGGTGGCAGCTCACGAATTTCGCGGCCAACGGAATTCACCTCCACCCGGCGCGTGCCGGCGGAACCGCGCAGATGATCCTCATAACGCCGCTCAAGCCCCTGCCTGCCAACCTTGAAGCCCGGCAGTTGGTACAAGGGATTAAGCGCGACATCTTCCTCATTGGGGCTTGCAGTATAACCCACAAGGTGCGCAATCTCATTGCCCGCCGGATAGTAGCGCGACCGGCCCGCATCGGGCACCACGCCCGGTAGTTCCGGTACCGAAACATTCACTTTGGCGAATGTATCCCAGTCCAACCCTTGCGCGACTGTCACGGGCACAAATTTACGCTGGCGCTTGATCTGGCGTTCAATACGCGACAGGCGGCGTTCATCCAGTTTGACGATATGGCCGATCTTGACGAGGGTTTGCGCGACTTCCTCCGCCTGCTCGGGGATCAGGAATACACGGAAGTCCTGTTTATTGGTGGCAAGCTTGCGGCCGCGGCGGTCAAGGATTTCGCCGCGCTCGGGTGCGATCAGTCGAATGGCAATGCGGTTGCGTTCAGCGCGCAGCTTGTATTTTTCACCTTCCACGACCGAAAGATAATAAAGCCGGCCACCAAGCGCCGTCATTGCGAGGCCTTGCGCCCCCGCGAGCAGGAAAGTCCGCCGCGAGAATGTCTGGTATCTCAGCCCTTCTCTTGCCATGCCTTACAGTACCACCCGGCGCATCCGCCCGAGAACAAAAGCCACCGGCGCATAGGAAAACGCCGTCACACCCCATTGTACCGCAATGGGCTGGATAGGCCAGAGTGTACCATAAACGATGGACATGATGAGCCATGCCAGCAAGTAAAGACCGAGGCTCAGCACCGTGAATATGGCCCAGTGCACAATGCGGCTGCGGCCTTTATAGTGCTTGAGCTGGTTGAGCACAAAAAGGCGCGTGAGCAGCAGCAGTACCATATTGAGGCCCATGGGCACATCAAGCCACAGGTCGAGTATAAAACCGAGGGCCGCGCAAGCGCCGTATGGCATCAGAAGTGCGCGGGACGACAGCCAATAGAAGACTGAAATCAGCACGAGATGCGGCATGGCGATGTTTGCCGCACCGGTACCAAGCGGCAGCAGCATCAGCGCTGCCATGAAAAGCGTGATCAGAACCGGGAAAAGCCCGGCAAAACCAAAGGACGTGATGGCGGGACGGCGCGGGCTCATTGGCCATCCTCCGCGGCTTCTTCTGTCGTCTCCGGCACATCAGGGATGGCGATGGCGTCTTCGTCCGGCACCGCGTGATAATCAAGCACGCGCACATAATCGAGCTTGCCGAGAATACCCAGCGGCTCGAGCCTGATGTAACCTTCACCCACTTCGCTTACCCGCGCGACCGGCAGATCCGGCGGGAAAACGCTACCGTGGCCGGAGGTCAGGATGCGGTCTCCTTCCTTGACCACCACTTCTTCGGGCAGGAACCGCAGCATCAGGAAGGCTTCGTTCTGCCCTTCGGCAATGGCAAGGTCGCCCGTGCGTTCAAGGCGCACAGGAATACGGCTGTTGAGGTCTGTCACGAGAAGCACACGGCTGGTCCAGCGGCCCACCTGAATGGTGCGACCAATCACACCGGTCTCGTCCACGACTGGCAAGTTGCGGCGCACACCGTCGGAGGTGCCAGCGCTGATCAGAACGTTACGCTCAAACGCGCCGCCCCCCACGCCAATCACCCGCGCGGTTGCGGCGGGCGGAACCTCGCGCCCCGGCACCTTGAGCATCAGGCGCAGGCGTTCGTTCTCGCGTGCGAGCTGCATGGCTGCCTCCCGCCACTGGCGCAGGCGGTCGTTCTCGTCCCGAAGGGTTTCGTTTTCTGCGTAGATGTCGCCCACACCGGCAATACGTTCGAGCCCGGCCTGAACGGCACGGATGGGCTGATCAAGAACCCGGAGTATGGGGGAGACAACGTCGTTTGAATAGGCGCGTACTTGGCGCGGAATGGCCTGCCCCGTGGCTTCAAGGCCCAGGAACACTACCGCAATCAGCAGGTAAAGCCAAAAAGCACCACGCCCGCGTCCACCACGACGCAGGCGGGTGTTTGATGCCAGATTGCCGGAATGCAGTGTCGAGACCAGTGGTCAATCTCCCAGATTAGCCGGACCCTACTCAAGGGTAAGACGCGGGCGACAGTGCCGGATTAGTAGTTTTCCATCAGCACCATGCGGAGCGCCGGGTCTTCAAGCGCGCGGCCTGTACCAAGCGCCACACACGTCAGCGGCTCTTCCGCGATGGTCACCGGCAGGCCGGTCGCGCGGCGGATCACAGTGTCGAGATCCTTGAGAAGCGCACCACCACCCGTCAATACGACGCCGAGGTCAACGATATCGGCCGCAAGCTCAGGCGCCGTCTGTTCAAGCGCGACTTTCACGCCTTCCACAATCTGGCTCACCGGCTCGGACAGGGCTTCGGCAACCTGAAGCTGGTTGATCTCCAGCTCCTTGGGTACACCGTTCATCAGGTCACGGCCCTTGATGATCATGGTTTTACCAACGCCGTCCTCAGGCACCAGCGCGGTACCGATTTCCTTCTTGATACGCTCAGCCGTGGCTTCACCGATCAGGAGGTTGTGGTTACGGCGAATGTAACCGATGAGGGCTTCGTCCATCTTGTCGCCGCCGACGCGTACGCTGGTGGCGAACACGATGCCGGAGAGCGAAAGCACAGCCACCTCGGTGGTACCGCCGCCGATATCAACAACCATGGAGCCCTGCGGTTCGGTCACCGGCAGGCCAGCGCCAATCGCGGCAGCCATCGGCTCGTCAATCAGGTAGACCTTGCGGGCACCAGCTTGTTCAGCCGATTCCTGAATGGCCTTGCGCTCAACCGCGGTAGAACCGGAGGGAACACACACAACAACCTGCGGGCTCGCGAACGACCGGTTATGAACTTTCTGGATGAAGTGCTTGATCATCTGCTCCGCCACGTGGAAATCGGCGATCACGCCGTCACGCAGGGGGCGAATGGCTTGGATGCCGCTTGGCGTCCGGCCCAGCATCAGCTTGGCCTCATCACCAACGGCGAGGACACGGTCCCGGCCATTTTCACTTTTGATCGCAACCACGGACGGTTCGTTAAGCACGATACCACGGCCCTTCACGTAGACGAGCGTGTTCGCGGTACCGAGGTCGATTGCCATGTCTGATGAAAACACGCCAAGAAGCTTGGATAGCATTTAACCCTCTTAATTTTCTAATGCTCTTGGGGCCGCCCATGGCCCACCCGTTATTGCGGTTATGGGCCAGATATGCCCAAGACACAAGGGGCAAGAACGCCATTTGCGCTATATTTTGTTATTTGGCCGCTTGAGCGGGTAAAATTGGTTAGGCGATCTTACGAAAAATAAAATTGTCGCCAATTTCAAAGGCTTGGCATGAGGGAAATGTAATCGGCCCCGATCAGGCCTTCACACGGTCCAGTGTCTTGATATCGGGGAGCGGAATGAACTCCTCCTCATCACCCGGTACCTTGGCAAAACTTTGTGCCTGCCAGCGTTCAGCCGCATCGCGAATCCGGTCCATGCTTGAGCCGACAAAGTTCCACCAGATATAACGCGGGCCATCCATCGCGGCACCGCCAAGCAGCATAAGATGCACGTCGCCAAGCGCTTTCACGCTCACGTCAGCCCCCGGGCGCAGGCTGATCATCTGCCCGCTTGGGTATATCGTGCCCGCAATCTCCGCCTTACCGCGCACGATATAGACCGCGCGTTCTTCGGTTTCGCGCGGCAGCGGCAGCACCGCACCCGGCGCAAGCGTGATGTCCGCATATAGCGTTTCCCAGTCGGTCTCGACCGGGCTTTTAAGACCAAAGGCTTCACCAAGGATCACCTTGGCCTCAATACCTTCCGCGTTCATGGTCGGCAGGTCACTACTGCCATAATGCTTGAAGGCGGGTGCGCTGCCCTCCAGCGTCTTTGGCTGTGCGAGCCAACTTTGTATGCCGTAAAGCCGTGAGGGCTTGGCGCGGTCGGTAGGCCCCGTGCGTTCAGAATGCACGATGCCACTACCCGCCGTCATGAGGTTAAGTTCACCCGGCAGGATGGTCATATGGGTACCAAGGCTGTCCCTATGGTCCAGCGTGCCGTCAAAAAGGTAGGTGACGGTGGAAAGGCCAATGTGCGGGTGCGGGCGTACGTCGATGCCCTGGCCGGTCAGGAACTCCCCCGGTCCCATCTGGTCCCAGAACACAAAGGGGCCGATCATGCGTTTCTGGCGGGAGGGAAGCGCACGCTCCACCATAAAGCCGCCGATATCACCGGTGCGGGGGATAATCACCACATCAACCGGCTCCGGGCAGCCTTGGGGGCTGCATTCAGGGTCGCGGTCGTCGGCAATTCGGCTCATGGCATCCTCCTCTGCTTACCTGAGTTTACAGGATCAGCCCTGCCCCTCAACATAAAAGAGGTTCACGATGAAGGCAGCGTTATTGAGCATATGCAGCAGCACGGCGGGCCACAGTGACTGGGTGACATGATAGGCGATGCCGCACGCCGCACCGATAAGCGCAAGCAGCGGGAAAGCTTCGGGCTGGAAATGGAAAGCGGCGAACACAAAGGCGCTGCCTGCAATGCCAATGGCTGGCGAAAAACGGTCCGTCAGGGCGGACTGCAGGTAGCCGCGAAACATGATCTCCTCAAGGATGGGGCCGATGACCACCACGGCAATCATCATGAGGATTTTGGCAAGCATGGTATCATTCCCCGCCGCCACGATCATCTCGGTCGTTGCTTTCTGGCCTTCATAGTCCACAAGCTGGATATAAAGCCCCGCCAGCATGCCCGCACTCAGGTAGAGGAGCAGGACA
Organism: Kordiimonas gwangyangensis DSM 19435 = JCM 12864; assembly: GCF_000375545.1. Lineage (GTDB taxonomy): Bacteria > Pseudomonadota > Alphaproteobacteria > Sphingomonadales > Kordiimonadaceae > Kordiimonas > Kordiimonas gwangyangensis. The sequence continues at coordinate 663,191 of NZ_AQXF01000003.1, read as the reverse complement.
AGGCCCAGCGTGGTGCCCATGCTCACCCGGCTCGGGATAAAGCCGATACTCGCGAGCGGCAGGTGTTGAGGTGCATGCAAGTTGCGCCACACGATCCAGAAGCACACCGCGTTGGAGCCGAGGAGCGCGATGGGAAAGACCATACCCGTGGTCGCTTCACCGTTCGCGGCCGACGCCATGACGCTGGCGACAAGCGCAAAGCTGAACTGCGCCACCAGAAGCGCGACCATCAGGAAAGCAGCCATCACAAAACGGCTGTCCGTATTGGGAAAAAGCCTGTCGAGAAAAGGAAAACCAGTCATCACGCCCCCAAAAGAAGATGCTTTAAGAGATAAGCATTTTGCCTGCCGCCACAAGCAGCAAAGCGCCTTTAGCGATAGAAAACGCTGGTAACGCTTTCCATATTTATGACCATATGCAAAACGAGAGGTGGCCAAAGTGACCGCGTGACTTGATACAACGTCCCGAGCATGACACCGCCAGCGAACAGATAGGGAAAACCCAAGATATCCAGATGGAATGCCGCAAACACAAATGCGCTGCAACAGACTGCGATCGTCGCGGGCAGTCGGTCCATCAGCGCAGACTGCAAATATCCCCTAAAGATGAGCTCTTCAATAAGTGGGCCGCTAAACCCGAGCGTAATAATCGCTATGCCGCGCACCACGGGGCTTTTGTCAGGCAGTAGTTCAAGCCAATCCGCCACTCCCTGCTGTCCGTCATAGATCCAGCCGTCGTAAAGGGCATGAAAGCGCTGCGCAATGATGGCGAACAGCACTATCAATATGACTATGTACAAATAGCGCGCTTCGCTGGCCCGGATGCCGATGTCTGGAGGTATAATCCGCATGTCGGCGTGAAAGACACGCCAAATGATGAAAAGGCAAAGGGCATGCTCAAAAAGCACTAACGTGGTGCTAGCGGAGATATATTCGCTAGCACTCCAGTTTGCGAAACCGGCCACGACACCCACACCCGCGGAGGATAATATTTGAATCGCTGCGTAGATGAGCATGAGCTTCACCGCCGTGGTGAGGCGATGGTCAGGCACACGGCTCTGTCCACTATCTGTATGCTGATAGTTCATATGTCCCCAATGCCAGTGTCATATCTGTCATAGAGCCCGGCACAGCCAACACAAACAGAAAAAATAAAGGCGGCCCGAAAGCCGCCCTTGTCACTGGAGTGCTGTGCGCCCGCGCTATTGCGCGGCGACAGCGTCCGGTGCCTGTTTCTCGCGTTTTACAAGAAGCTTGTTGACGGCAGACACATAGGCCCGCGCGGCGGCGGTGATGGTGTCTTCGTGCGCGCCCTGCCCGTTCACGGTGCGGCCGCCTTCTTCAAGGCGTACGGTGCATTCAGCCTGCGCGTCCGTGCCTTGGGTGACCGCATGCACCTGGAAAAGCTGCAGGTGCGGCTGGATGTCGATGAGGTCCTTGATGGCATTGAAGGCCGCGTCCACCGGGCCGGAGCCGTAGGTGACAACCTTTTTCTTCTCGCCGTCGATTGCCATGGTGAGGTTCGCAACCGCTTCGCCACTTGAAGACGTGTAGGTGTTGAGCGAGATCACCTGCATGCGGTTGGCCCATGTGGCCACCTCGTCATCCACAAGGGCGACGATATCCTCGTCATAGATGTTCTTCTTGCGGTCACCCAGTTCCTTGAAGCGGCGGAAACATTCCTGGAAGGCATTATCGCCAAGCTCATAGCCCAGTTCCTTCAGCTTGTCAGCGAAGGCGTGGCGGCCCGAGTGTTTGCCCATCGTGAGCACGGATTTGGTCACGCCGACAGATTCCGGCGTCATGATCTCATAGGTTTCCGCGTTTTTGAGCATGCCGTCCTGGTGGATGCCGCTCTCGTGCGCGAAGGCGTTGGCGCCGACGATGGCCTTGTTGTTCTGCACCGTGAAACCGGTGACGGTGGACACAAGGCGCGACGCGCGCATGATCTCTTCCGACACGATCCGCGTGTGATAGGGCATCACATCGCCGCGGGTCTTGAGCGCCATGACAACTTCTTCCATCGCGGCATTACCGGCGCGTTCGCCGATGCCGTTGATGGTGCATTCCACCTGCCGCGCACCGCCCGCAATACCGGCGAGCGAGTTTGCAACCGCAAGACCAAGGTCATTATGACAGTGGGTGGAGAAGATCGCCTTGTCAGCATCCGGCACACGTTCAATGACGGTGCGGAACATGGTGGCATATTCGTCCGGCGTGGCGTAACCCACCGTATCCGGCAGGTTGATGGTGGTGGCCCCCGCCTTGATCGCGGTTTCAACCGCACGGCAAAGGAAATCAATCTCGGTGCGGGTTGCGTCCTCGGCCGACCACTCCACATCCGCAATCAGATTGCGCGCGTGCGAAACCGACTTGTGGATCGCCTCGATCACCGCGTCCGGTTCCATCTGCAGCTTGTATTTCATATGGAGCGGGCTAGTGGCGATAAAGGTGTGAATACGACCGGATTTCGCGGGCTTCAGGGCCTCCGCGGCGCGGTCAATGTCGCCAAGGGCGGCGCGCGCCAGCGAACAGACGGTCGAATTCTGGATTTGCTGTGCGATTTTATTGACGCATTCAAAATCGCCGTTCGAGGCAATGGCAAAACCGGCCTCGATGATGTCAACGCGCATGGCTTCAAGCGTGGATGCGATCTGCAGCTTTTCTTCAAGCGTCATCGACGCGCCGGGCGACTGCTCGCCATCGCGCAAGGTGGTGTCAAAAATCCGCACACGGTTTGCTTCACTGTGTGACATGGCTCTCTTCCCAATTACTAAAGGTACTGAACGAAAATATGTGTGAAATCAGTGGCTTCTCCCTCAAGCACCGAGATGCCAACGCATCATCTGCCTTCGTGCTCAAGGGCCTGTAAGTCGGCCAGCCGCAAACAGTAGGAGAAGCGATAGGAACAGCGCGGAACCACCAATCAGGCCAAGACGTGCCAAAAACGCGTCTTGCGCGCGGCTGCGTGCAATCGCAATGGCTTTGGCCTTTTTGTACCGGTAGGGCTGCATGAAGCGCCGGTTCCTTGTGCAAACTGTCAATAATCAAGCATTACCAGATTATATTCTTTTCGCAAGGCGCTAATTTGAGAAATTTTATTTCAAAACGTCACAAGTGAAACTATTGCGAAAGATGGGCAAGAAGCGCCTCTGCGCTGACGTCATAGTCAATTTCATCACACCATTCGCCGCGCACCAGCGTGCGTTTTTCATAAAGCGGACCAGCCTTGAAACCGAGCCGTTCCAGCACCCGCCCCGAAGCCGGGTTGCGCGCATCAATATCGGTGGAGAACATCTGCACGCCGAGCGGCACGATGAGCGCGGGCAGCAGCGCCCGCAAAGCCTCAGTCATATAGCCTTTGCCCTGCGCGGGTGTCGATAGCGTATAGCCCACCCGCACCACGCCGGGCGCGGTCACCCCGTTACCGATGCCGATGTCACCCACCGCCGTGCCCGTGACCTTCTCTTCGAGCATGAGCTGATAGTATTTGCCCACAGGGAACGGCTCCATCACCGCCATCTCCCGCGCGAACTTCTCTGCCCGCGCCAAAGGGTACGGGAAATCCCACAAGGTATAGCGCACCACCACAGGATCATTGCGCCAGCTATGGAAAGCCTCCGCATCGCTCTCGCGAAACGCACGAATGATCAACCGGTCAGTCTCAATGGGTAAAATATCAGTCATCTCTACCTTCATGGGGCGGGGTTGTGTTGTATTGAAGGTCGAAAGCTTGAATTGCGCTTTCAAGCTTGGCGCCAGCACTCCCGTCACCTGCCTTCAAGGCATCAAAGAAACCTTGAAGGCGTCGTTCGAGATCAAACGATGCAAGATGCTCGAAATACTGATCACTGAAGAAGCCGACATAATTTCGAGTGCTTTTTTTGGCACGGTTCAGCAGCCAAATCCAGTCTCTACGACCCTCTGAACCTTTGGCGAGCATCACGTCAGCAAGCGCATGGATCAGCGCGCCGCATGCGCTGTTCATTTCCAGTAAGTCGTTCTCTTGCAAACTATTGCGGCACGGCCTCAGGTACCTCAACGCCAGTTCTCGCGGCGTAGTATATTTGAGGCTCTTCTCCACCATGTAATTGAACATCCCCCAATAAAACCAAGGGATGGTTCGGCTCTCTCGCGTCATGAAGTATCCTTGGACCGAATGATGAGCCATACGAACCGTGATATTCTCCCTCAGTTGGTCTTCGACCTCGGCGCTGTCATGAGAGCTCGCCCCAATCACATGCAGGATGATTGTCGAAAAAACACTCGCAGCGCTTACCACCCTCGGGGTGTCACCTTCTCCGCCCCAGCTCACAATGAGCTGCGGTATTTCCAGCAACTCAAATCCAAAAGATGTTTTATAGAACTCGATGTTGCGACGCATTTCCTTGTCAGCCAAGGCCTGCAATTCATTCGGCAACCGTGGATCGATCAAAGAATGGTACAAGCGGTTTTCGCTTATCTCCTGAGGACCGACGTACACTGAAGCGCGCTGTATCAAGGTAAGGTCATCAACCGGGCCCGAGGCCTTTGTTACAAAATAGCCGGCCTGCCAGTCTTCCGAAGCGCAAATTCCTTTGGGGATGTCGACGCAAAGTGCGGTGTAAAGTATCGTTGGGTCAGCGACGACTGCATGGGTGGAAAACAGATAGCCATCAGACCCCAAAGGCAAAACACCGAACCGCGGGAGTGTGTCCACCTGTCTGTCTGGTTCGATATGGACGTGAAATTCCTTGAACCCGACATCGCGCACCGAACGCACTGAACCATTTGCGATTATCAGGTCGCTTTCCTGTACCTGCCACGATGTGCCTCGCGCGGGAAGTTCTTGCAGGAAGAAAGGAAAGTCCGTCACTTCCTCCTGCAGCGAATAGTGAAAGTTCAACCCGCTCGCGGACGGCGATACCGTAATCCGGACTTCCGGTAGGTCGAACTCATTCTCCGCCAACGCGATACCCACAAACAGGTTCAGCGAGACTACCGTCAAGATTATTCGAAAAATCACCAAATCCCCCATCAATGCACTTGGCCAATATGCACAGTTGTATTCCTGCCATCAAGGCATGCACGCGGGGAGCAACCAAAAAAAATCGGGCGGGGCCTGGTGGCTCCGCCCGTCAGGGACTCTCCTGGAACTCAAGAGTGTCTTAAGGGATTAGTTTTTCGCCTTGTCGACGAGTTTGCCTTCCTTCATCCACGGCATCATGCCACGGAGTTTGGAGCCAACTTCCTCGATCGGGTGACGCTCAGCGAGGCCACGGTGGGCCTTCAGCTCAGGGTTACCGGCGAGATTGTCGGAGATGAAGTCTTTCACGAAACGGCCTTGCTGAATGTCTTCGAGCACCCGTTTCATCTCGGCTTTGGTATCAGCGGTGATGATGCGCGGGCCGGTCTTGTAGTCACCGTATTCAGCGGTGTTCGAGATCGAGTAGCGCATGTTGGCGATGCCACCTTCGTAGATCAGGTCCACGATCAGCTTCACTTCGTGCAGGCACTCGAAGTAGGCCATTTCAGGCGCGTAACCTGCTTCCACGAGGGTTTCAAAACCGGCCTTGATAAGCTCGGACACACCGCCACAAAGTACAGCCTGCTCACCAAAGAGGTCGGTTTCACACTCTTCACGGAAATTGGTTTCAATGATGCCGGAGCGGCCACCACCAATAGCGGAAGCGTAGGAAAGGCACAGGTCATGCGCCTTGCCGGATGCGTCCTGATGCACGGCGATCAGGCACGGTACGCCTTTGCCCTGCGCGTACTGCGACCGCACGGTGTGGCCCGGGCCTTTTGGTGCAACCATGATCACATCAAGGTCAGCGCGCGGCTCGATGAGGCTGAAGTGGATGTTGAGGCCATGCGCGAACATGAGCGCCGCGCCTTCCTTGAGGTTGTCCTTGAGCTCGTCAGCATAGATTTTTGCCTGATGCTCATCGGGCGCGAGCAGCATGACCATGTCAGCTTCCTTAGCGGCTTCCGACGCGGTCATCACTTCAAAGCCAGCGGCTTCCGCTTTCTTGCGGGTGCCGGAGCCTTCACGCAGCGCCACGATCACGCGGGAAACACCACTGTCGCGCAGGTTGGCGGCATGGGCGTGGCCCTGGCTGCCGTAGCCCACAACGGCAACGGTCTTGTCTTTAACGAGATTTACGTCTGCATCACTGTCAAAATAAACACGCATAGTCTACTTGTCCTCTAACGGGGGCCAGCCCCTATTCATCAAAATCCTGACCGGGACCAGCCGCCCCGGTGGTTCAAGTCTTAAAGCCCCGAGGGCCCGCGGGAGAGCGCGACCGCACCGGTGCGCGCCACCTCCACAAGGCCGAGGTCGGCCATCAGTTCCACAAAAGCGTCAATCTTCTCTGTGGAGCCGGTAAGTTCAAAAATGAAGCTGTTGACGGAGGCATCAACGGTGCGCGCACGGAAGGTATCCGCAATGCGCAGCGCCTCAACCCGCCGTTCGCCCGAGCCAGACACTTTCACCAGCGCCATATCACGCGAGACAAAGGTGCCATCGATCGTGAGGTCAGCCACCTTGTGAACAGGCACAAGGCGGTCAAGCTGCGCCTTGATCTGCTCAATCACCATACGGGTGCCCGAGGTCACAACGGTGATGCGCGAACGTGTGCCGGTGTGGTCAACTTCCGCCACCGTCAGGCTTTCAATATTGTAGCCGCGACCGGAAAACAGGCCGGTAACGCGCGCAAGAACCCCTGCCTCGTTATCAACGATAACGCTGATGGTGTGCCGGGCGATCGTGCCAATCTCTTTCATGGAGCCGTCCATTATTCAGTTGTCTTTCTACTTGTCAGTCTAACGTTTTATGGGTCATGAGCCAGATTAAACGACCGCTAGCGCGTCATCGTCTTTCGGCTTGCCGATCACGTCGCCTGCAAGCAGCATTTCGTTATGGGCGGCACCCGCCGGTACCATGGGGAAACAGTTTTCAATTTTCGCCACGCGGCAATCCATCAGGACCGGGCCGTCGTGGTTAATCATCTCAAGGATCGCTTCATCAAGCTTGGCCGGGTCTTCGACCACAATGCCCTTGATGCCGTAAGCTTCGGCCAGCTTCACAAAGTCCGGCAGGCTTTCGGAATAGCTGTGGGAGCGGCGGCCATCATAGGAAAGGTCCTGCCACTGGCGCACCATGCCCATATATTCATTGTTCATGATGAAGATTTTCACCGGCAGCTCATACTGCGCGATGGTGCCCAGTTCCTGCATGTTCATCTGGAACGAGGCTTCGCCGGATACGTCAATCACCAGCCGGTCGGGGTAAGCGATCTGCGCACCGATGGCAGCCGGCAGGCCGTAACCCATGGTGCCAAGGCCGCCTGAGGTCAGCCAGCGGTTAGGTTTATCAAAGCCAAGGAACTGCGCCGCCCACATCTGGTGCTGGCCCACTTCGGTGGAGAAAATGGCGTCCTTGCCTTTGGTGAAATGCGCCAGCCGCTCAAGCGACTTTTGCGGCAGGATCACCTCGTCACTGTCCTTGTACGAAAGGCACTTCTTGGTGCGCCAATGCTCGATCTGCGCCCACCAGGGCGCCAGATCAGGCTGCGACTTGGCGTAGCCTTCTTCATGCCAGATCTCGATCAGGCGTTTGAGCGCACGGCCCGCATCCGCGATGATCGGAATATCAACCGGCACGTTTTTGTTGATGCTCGAGAGGTCGATATCAACCTGAATTTTGGTCGAGCCGGGGGAGAAAGCATCCACCCTGCCCGTCACACGGTCGTCAAAGCGGGCGCCAACGGCCAGCATCACGTCACAGTCGTGCATGGCGTGGTTGGCTTCCCATGTGCCGTGCATGCCCAGCATGCCAAGGAACTGCTTGTCGGACGCTGGGTAAGCGCCAAGGCCCATCAGGGTGTTGGTGATCGGCGCACCGATGAGGCGGGTAAATTCCGCCAGCAGCTCAGATGCCTCGGGGCCCGCGTTGATGATGCCACCACCGGAATAGACAATCGGGCGTTCAGCGCGCGCCAGTGCAGCGGCCGCTTCACGGAGCGCCAGTTCATCACCGTCCAGTTGTGGGCGGTAAGTGCGGTGTTCACCGCGTTGGCCCGACCGACGATATGGCGCCTTCTCGATCTGAACGTCCTTCGGCAGGTCAATCACCACAGGGCCCGGACGGCCATTGGTGCCCACATAGAAGGCTTCGTGGATGATATCCGGCAGGCGTTCGGTATCCTTCACCAGATAGTTATGCTTGGTGCAAGGCCGCGTGATGCCAACGGTGTCGGCTTCCTGGAAGGCGTCGTTACCAATGAGGTGCCGCGCAACCTGGCCCGTGAGACAGATGATCGGGATAGAATCCAAGAGCGCATCAGTAAGGCCGGTTACAGCGTTCGTCGCACCGGGGCCGGATGTTACCAGCACAACGCCGGGCTTGCCGGTCGTGCGCGCGTAACCTTCGGCCGCGTGGGCGGCTGCCTGCTCGTGCCGCACGAGGATGTGCTTGATTTTATCCTGCTTGAAAATCTCGTCATAGATCGGCAGGACCGCCCCGCCGGGGTAGCCGAAGACGACTTCCACACCTAGCTCCGTCAGCGCCCTAAGGATCATTTGTGCGCCGCTCAAAATCGGCGCATCATCTGCCTTCTCTTTCGCTCGACCGGTGGCCGGTATCGTGGTTGTTGCCGTCATTGTCCTGTCCGTTTTGACTGTTTGTCCGTTTATCTCTGCCGCCCATCACGCGAGCGAGAACCCCTTAATCCCTATAATAGTTGGGGGCGCTCTTTGAGCGCCCCCAGGGGTGGGTCTCGTCACAGTTGGAACCAACTTGGGCTGGAGGTTCCAGTACCGGCACCTGGGCTGGCTTGGTGCCGATAGGCGTTTTTTAGGTTAGGAAAATTACTCAGTCAACGGGTTTTTGATATTTTTATTCACAAAATCCCCATACGCACTTTCCGAAAGTTGCGCAGGTAACCTTTTCCAGTCACCAAATTGGTTACGGAACCACGTGAGCTGGCGCTTGGCAAAACGGCGGGTTTGCATCTTGGCGTCTTCCATGGCGTCGTCATAGGGCAAGCCACCGCGCAGGTAGGCAATAAGCTGCGGCACACCGAGAGAGCGCATCAGCGGCAGGCTGGGATCAAGCTCCCTGGCCATGAGTGCCTGCACTTCCTCAAGCGCACCTTGTTGCATCATCAGGTCGAAGCGCCGGTTGCAGCGATCATAAAGAACGTCCCGTGGTGGGTCGAGCACCACCTTGACCACCTCCCCCGCCTCATCATGCGCTTTCATTGGCCCCGGCGCTGTCTCCGCCTGCCATGCGCTGATGGGCTTGCCTGTCGCGAGGTAAACCTCAAGCGCGCGGCAGATGCGCTGGCTGTCACCGGGCGCAAGGCGGGTGGCGGTCCTCCCGTCCACAGCCATCAGTTCCTCGTGCAATGCCTCGCTGCCCTCTGCGGCGCAGCGGTTACGGACACTGCGGCGAATATCATCCGGGATGTCCGGGATCACGGCGATACCGTCCAGCAGCACTTTGAAATACATGCCGGTGCCGCCAATCACAATCGGGGTCTGGCCCGCGGCCCACGCCGTTTCGATCTCCTCCATCGCGCGCTCAGCCCAGAAAGCGGCGGAGCAAACCTCGCTGCCGTCGAGGAAACCATAAAGCTTGTGGGGGGCCTCGGCCTCCTCCGCCTCACTCGGCCGCGCGGTGATGACACGCAGGTCCTTATAGACCTGCATGCTGTCAGCATTAATAATCACACCGTTAAGATCTTCTGCGAGGCGAAGCGACAATGCCGACTTGCCGCTCGCGGTCGGACCTGCAATAAAAAGGGCTCGTTTCAAGGCCACCTCGCCAAATGAAGGATCACTCCCCCATGCATATCGCTTTGACCCTTGTCGTCAACCCTGACGCTGATGCGCCGCTCGATAAAATTGTGGATGGGGTAAAAAACGCGGTCAGTGCGCCGGTGACGGAGCGTATTTTGAGCGCGGGCAAGGCGGTCGACCTGACCTTCGATTTTCCGCACACTCTCCGCACAGATGATGCACAGATCCCGCACACATCCCGCGCAGATTCCGGACAAAGCCCGCACTTCTCCCGCACAGTTTTCGCACACATTCCCGGCCTTGCCGGGGCGATTGATGTGCGTGGCCTTGACTGGTGCCTGCAGCCCACAGAGGGCCGCCGCAAGAAGCTCATCCTCGCCGACATGGATTCTACCATGATCACGGTCGAATGTATTGATGAACTTGCGGATTTTGTTGGCCTCAAGGAAAAAGTCGCCGCCATCACCGAGGCCGCCATGCGTGGTGAGCTGGATTTTGAGGGCGCGCTCACGGAACGTGTCGCGCTCCTTAAAGGCCTTCCGCTACGTGACCTAGAGCGTTGTTATAGCGAACGAATTGAGCTTATGGGCGGCGCGCGTACGCTGGTGCAGACCATGAAGAAAGCGGGCGCGACCGCCGTGCTGGTCTCGGGCGGCTTTACCTTTTTCACTGGCCGGGTGGCGGAAGCCATCGGCTTTGACGTTCACCGCTCGAACGTGCTTGAGTTTGATGGTGACGCGCTCTCGGGCACGGTAAGGAAGCCCATCTGCGGCGCGCAAACGAAGCTTGATACTTTGCTGGAATATAAGGAAAAACTGGGCCTTGAGGCGTCAGATATCCTCGCGGTTGGTGACGGCGCCAATGATATCCCGATGATCGAAGGCGCGGGCCTTGGCGTGGCCTATCACGCCAAACCCAAGACGCAGGACGCCGCCGCCGCGTCCGTGCGACACAGCGACCTGACTTGCCTGCTTTATTATCAGGGTTATGCGGACAGCGACTTTGTAACCAGCTGAGCATAAACGAAAAAAGGGCCGGATAACCGGCCCTTTTCTTTTGTCTGTGGTGCCTCAGGGGCGAGGATTACTCCTCACCCGGGCCTTGCTCATCATCCTCGTTGATCAGCTTGAGCGGGATATGAACCGTGTTGCCGCGATAGTTGACGAGCACGAGGATACGGTCACGACCAGCCTCACGCGCTGCATCGATGATCTCGGTCACCTCAGTCGGGTTCGTCACGTCACGCTGGTTCACACCAAGGATTACCGTACCCGGACGGATGCGTACACGCGCCGCCGGCGTACCGCGGGCAACCCGAAGCACGATCACACCGTTGATGTTTTCATCAATCTCATACTGGCGGCGCAGGCCGTCGTTGAGAGGCGCGAGCTCCATGCCTTCGATCAGCTGGCGGTCACCCTGGCCTGCATCCGGGCGGCCATCGCCGTCCTGATCAGCTTCGGGGTTAAGCTGCGCAAGCTCAGCCGGAAGTTCACCGGTGGTCACCTTGAGAGTCACACGCTTGCCTTTGCGGATGACAATCACATCAACAGGCTTGCCGATATCCGTGCGTTTCACGAGAAGGCTCAGGCGGTTGCTGTTTTCAACTTCCTTGCCGTCCCACTTCACAACGATATCGCCGTCCTGAATACCACCTTTGGCTGCCGGGCTATCGGGCTCAACGCGGGTAACCATGGCACCCTCGTCCTGATCGATACCGAGCGATTCAGCAATTTCCTTCGTCATCGGCTGGATACCAACACCGAGCCAGCCACGGCGTACTTTGCCATGTTCCTGCAGTTCACGCGCCACACGGGCCGCATCATTCGACGGAATGGCAAAGCCGATACCAACGTTACCGCCCGACGGGGAGAAGATCGCCGTGTTAACACCGATCACATCACCGTCCATGTTAAAGAGCGGACCGCCGGAGTTACCACGGTTGATCGACGCATCGGTCTGGATGAACTCAACGTCGTTGGTGTTGATGCTGCGATTGCGTGCGGAAACGATACCCGCCGTGACCGTGCTTGAAAGGCCGAACGGGTTACCGATCGCCATCACCCAGTCACCGATACGCTCCTTGTCGCTATCACCCCATTTCACGAAGGGGAACGGCTCGCCGTTTTCGCCTTCGATCTTGAGGACCGCGAGGTCAGAGAGCGCGTCGCGGCCAAGCAGTTTAGCCGGGAATTCGTCGCCGTCAGCATTGATGACCGTGATCTCGTCGGCATCTTCAACAACGTGGTTGTTGGTGATGACGATACCAGAGGCATCAATGATGAAACCGGAACCAAGGCTTTGCGCCTGGCGTGGTTCTTCATCTTCTTCCATACGGTCGCGGAACTGGTCCCACAGGTCGCCAAAGGGCATGCCCTCAGGCAGGTTCGGCATGCGCCGCCCGGTCCGTGCCGGAAGGGTTTGTACCGTAGAAATATTCACAACTGCCGGAGAGAGTTTTTCTGCCAGATCAGCGAAACTTTCAGGGGCACCGCGCGCCGCGGCTGGCCTGAACGAGATCATCGCTGCTGCCAAAATCAGGGTCGCAGTCAGCATAAGACGGACCATGCCCGTCCATTGTCTCGTGTCGATCGCTTTGCTCAAGTTGGTGCTCAAGGCACTACTCCTTTAATTTATTTTCCGTTACTCGCGTTGGCCGGTTATTGGGTCCTCTCCCCTCAGAGGGACCGGACCATCCATATCATCGCAACACCTAACGCCGCCAGGGTCAAGCCCATGATACGGAGCTTTGCGGCGGGCTGCCCCGCCGCTGCGACAAGAAGCTTTTTGAAGCTTTCCGGCATAATGGCATAGGCCGCGCCCTCCAGAAAGAGAGCGAGGCCTAGTCCTACAAGTAACAGTTCCCAATCCATGCGTTATCGCTTGGTCTTGCCACTTTCATTCATGAACAGCTTGAAAAACTCGCTATCCGGCGAGAGCACAAGACGGGTGTCGTCCTTGCCAAGCGCGGTGCGGTAAGCCTGCATGGTACGGTAGAATTCGAAGAATTCCTTATCCTTGCCAAAGGCATCAGCAAAGATTTTAACCGCTTTCCCGTCCGCTTCACCACGGATGGTTTGCGACTGACGTTCGGCTTCTGCGATCAGTTCTGCGACCTGACGGTCCGCGGTTGCCTTGATCTTGACCGCATCCCGTTGACCGGTCGCACGCTTTTCAGCGGCTTCGCGCTGACGCTCAGTCTCCATACGGCGGAAGATGGCCTCGCTGTTGGCCGTCGGCAGGTCAACACGCTTGAGGCGCACATCAACCACTTCAAGGCCGAAGGACTGTGCCCGCTCATTCGTGAGGTCGCTGATGCGTTTCATCAGTTCCGCACGCTGACCGGAAACAATACCCACCATCGGCTCTTGCGCGAGCACTTGGCGGACGGTCGATTCCATCGCGTTTTCAAGAAGGCTCTCGGCTTGTGCATCGGTGCGAGCGGCCTGATAGCGCTTGAGCGGGTCGGAAATGCGGTAGCGGGCGAAGCTGTCCACCAGAATGCGGCGCTGATCGCTCGCGAGCACTTCCTGCGGCTGAACATCAAGGCTCAGGATACGCTTGTCGAGATAGATAACCTGCTCAACAAACGGCAGCTTGAACTGAAGACCGGGTTCCGTGACCGTGCGTTTGGGTTCACCAAACTGCACCACAATCGCCTGGTTGCGTTCGTCCACAACAAACACACTGCTGAAACCGGTGATAAGTACGGCGCCGAGAACGACGAGGCCAAAAATACTTTTAGGACCCATGATTATTCTCCCCCACCGTTATTGTTGGCTTTTTTGTTCAGCTGGTCGAGCGGCAGGTAAGGCACAACACCCGACCCGGCCTGACCGTCAATCACCACTTTGTCCATGCCTGAGAGGATTTCTTCCATCGTCTCGAGGTACATGCGTTTTTTGGTGACATCTTTCGCGCTGACATACTCCTCGTAAACCGAGAGGAAGCGAGCCGCCTCACCCTGAGCACGGGCAACTGTCTGCGCACGGTATGCTTCAGCAATCTGGACCATGCGGTCTGCCTGACCTTCGGCCTCACGCACAACCTTGTTGCTGTAGGCTTCGGCTTCGTTACGGAAACGCTGCTGGTCAGCTTCTGCACGCTGCACGTCAAGGAAAGCATCCTTCACTTCGGCAGGTGCTTCAGATTCGATGATCTGGACACGCAGGATGTCGACACCCGCTTCATAGCTATCGAGCGTTGTCTCGATCATATCGAGCGCTTCCTGCTCCAGCCGGCCACGGTCCGTGGTGATGATCGGCGTGATACGGTTATTACCGACAATCTCGCGCATCACACTTTCGGAAACCGATTTAATCGTTCCGTCCGGGTCCTCAAGCTTGAAGAGATAGTTGCCCAGATCCTTGATGCGCCACACCACATTGAAGCGCACATCTACGATGTTCTCGTCCTGCGTCAGCATCAGGCTTTCATCGAGGCGGGCGAAGCTTTGACGCCCTGTGCCGGAGCGACGGTTTTCCTGCTGCGCGCGGCTACCGATGGAAACCTGTTTCTCGTCGGTCACACCGCGGATTTCCACGTCTTCAATTACAGGGAAATGGAAGTGTGCACCGGGACCGGCGGAATCGACCCATTTACCGAACCGCAGCACAACGGCCTGTTCGTTCGAATCCACAACATAAATGCCGAGGATGAGGTAAAGCACCGCCGCGACAAGAAGGCCAAGCGACGCCATCGGACCAGCACCGCCCGGCAGGGCCGATTTGATACGCTCCTGACCTTTGCGGATATACTCGTCAATGTTTGGTGGCTCACCGCCACCGCCGCTGCCACCGCGACGCGGACCGTTACCCCATGGGTTTGGCCGTTCGCCATCGCCGTTATTTTGCCAAGGCATAAATTTCTCCCCTACTTGCGCTTTTGCGCATCAGAACTCATCTGTTCCAGTGTGAACAGAAAGACCGTGTCTTGCTAGCCTATATATGGTAGGCCTCCACCCGCTGCAACGTCTGCGGGACGAATTCTGTATGGTTTTTCGCCGATTTAAGAGGTTTTTTATGTCCGATTTGTCAAAAGACGGCCTCAAAAAAGCTGTCGAGACAGCGCTGAGCAAGCTGCGGAGCCCGAGTGGGCAGTCTCTCAAGGAGATGGGTGTCTCAAGCACAGTCGTCATTGACGGCGACAAAGCCGGCATCATCCTTGATTTTGGCGACACCACACCGGGCGACATGGAAGCCATCCGCACCACGGTTGAAAAGGCGGCGCTCGCGACCGACGGCATCACCACGGCAAACGCGATTGTGACCGCCACACGTAAGCCTGCGGCAGCACCAAAGCCAACTATGGCGGCGCCGAAGGCACCACCAACCCCGGTCGAAATTCCCGGCGTTAAACACATCATCGCGGTTGCGAGCGGCAAAGGCGGCGTGGGCAAATCCACCACATCCGTCAATCTCGCGCTTGCACTCCGCGACAAGGGCCTGAAGGTCGGTGTGATGGACGCGGACATCTTTGGCCCCTCGCTCCCCATGCTGATGGGTGTTGATGAACGGCCCGAGATCAAAAACAAGATTATCCAGCCCATCGTGGCGCACGGCATCAAGGTCATGTCCGTCGGCTTCCTGATTGACGTGGACCAGCCTGTTGTATGGCGCGGCCCGCGGGTGATGGGCGCGACACAGCAGCTTCTGAAGGATGTGGCGTGGGGACCACTTGATGTGCTGGTGGTTGATATGCCGCCCGGCACCGGCGACGTACAGCTCACCATGGTACAGCAAGCGCCGCTCACCGGTGCGGTGATTGTTTCCACCCCTCAGGATTTGGCGTTGATTGACGCTCGCAAAGGCCTTGCCATGTTCCGCAAGGTGGATGTGCCCATCCTTGGCATAATTGAGAATATGAGCACCTTCATCTGCCCGCACTGCGGCGGTGAGGCGCATATTTTTGGCCATGGCGGCGCGGCGGAGACCGCGAGAGAGCTTGGCTGTGAATTCCTCGGCGGTGTGCCCTTGCATATGAGCGTGCGCGAACATGCAGACGGCGGCACACCAATTGTGGCCGCGGAACCAGACAGCCCGATCAGCGCAACCTACCGCGAGATTGCCGACAAGCTATATGAGCATGTGAAGGGCTAGTGCAGCCTACCCGCGCTCGTAAGTGACAAAAGCGTATGCGGGTTTGCCGTCTTCCGCCGGGAAGCTTTCACGCGCGGTCTCGGTCCATTCATCGACTGAAAACTCGGGAAAATAGGCATCACCGTCGATGGTGAGCGCGACTTCGGTGACATAAAGCCGGTCAGCGTGCGGCATGGCCTGCGCGTAAATCTGTGCACCACCCACGATCATGATTTCTTCAGCCATCTCGGCCATCTGGATGGCACCCTCAACCGAATCCGCTGCATCAACGCCTTCAGTGTGCCACTGCATGTTCCGCGTCACCACAATGGTGCGGCGGCCCGGTAGCGGGCGACCGATGCTATCGAAGGTCTTGCGGCCCATGATCATGGGTTTGCCCATGGTAAGTGCCTTGAAGTGCTTCAGGTCAGCCGGCAGGTGCCACGGCAGGTCGTTATCCTTGCCGATAGCGCGGTTTTCCGCCATTGCGACGATCATGGAAATCATGGGGTTACTCCTGACATTTTCTAGATCATGCCGTCATCGTCGTCGTCACCGTCCACTTCCTCAAGCGGTAGGTGAACACGCATGGTGGTACCCACGCCCGGGGTACTGCGAACGCTGATCTTGCCTTCCATGCGGTCGACAAGCTCGCGGCAGATGGCGAGACCAAGCCCGACCCCGCCATGACGGCGCGACAGCGCGGTATCAACCTGTGTGAAGCGGTCGAACAGCGTGGCCTGTTTCTCTTCCGGGATACCGATACCGGTGTCCTCAACTTCCAGCACCCAGCCCGGTTGGCCGGTTGGGAATGCCTTCGGGTGCAGGCGAATGACAACACCGCCCTGATTGGTGAATTTGAGCGAGTTGGAGGCCAGATTGATGAGAATCTGGCGCAGGCGCAGTTCGTCACCATAAATGCGGTCCGGCATGCCCGGCGCAAATTCAGCCGATAACTTGATGCCCTTGCCCGTCGCCTGCTGCTGCAAGAGCGCAACCGCACGTTCCACCAGAAGGCGCGAGGACAGCACCTTGTGCTCAATGCGGATCTTGCCAGCTTCGAGCTTCGCGAGGTCGAGAATATCATTGATAATCGCGAGCAGATGGCTACCGCTTGAATGAATATCCTTGGCGTAGTCCACGTAACGTTTATCGCCGATGGGGCCAAGCGCCTGTTCCTGCAGAAGTTGCGAGAAACCCAGGATGGCATTCAAGGGCGTCCTTAGTTCGTGGCTCATGGTCGCGAGGAATTCAGACTTGGCGCGGTTCGCGGTCTCGGCCGACTTGCGCGCTTCTTCCACGTCCTTGTTGAGGTTTTGCAGCAGCTTGTAGTGCTGCTCCAACTCTTCATGCGCTTCCTTGAGCGCGCGGGTGCGGCGGTTGACAATATCCACCACCCG
Source organism: Kordiimonas gwangyangensis DSM 19435 = JCM 12864 (assembly GCF_000375545.1). Lineage (GTDB taxonomy): Bacteria > Pseudomonadota > Alphaproteobacteria > Sphingomonadales > Kordiimonadaceae > Kordiimonas > Kordiimonas gwangyangensis. The sequence goes on along the minus strand of NZ_AQXF01000003.1, from coordinate 645,929 downwards.
TTTCGCGCGCTGCGACTGCGACCAGACGATAAAAATCACCAGCCCGGTCAGGATCATGCTGACACCCGCGGTGATTACAGCGGCGCCGTAGTCGATCTTGAAGCCGATATAGTGCGACCATGGGGTCACTTCCCAGGTGTAGGAACCAACCTGCATTTCCTGCGTGCTGGCCCAGGGGCGCAGCGCCGGTGGTGGCGGTGCTTCGTCCGACAGCTTCCAGTCAACGATCTTGAGCGCCTGTTCGTAACGCCCGTCTGCCCAGTGTGAATTAAAGGATGCGTTGAGGCCCGCAAGACGGTCGGTTTCGAGTGCGAAACGCACCATTTGCGGCAGGTCGATAAGCTGGATCACAAGGCCTGCGGCATTTTCGCGACTACGGCGGAACGGCACCGCCAGCAGCACACAGCCTTCGTCCGTTGTCTCAAGCTGAGGCAGCAGGATACCACCCGGTTTGCCAGTGCGCAGCGTCTCCTCAAAAAATGCGTTCAGCGAGGCATGTGCGCCAAGGTCCATGCCGGTCCAGCGGCCCTGACGGCGCAGGTCAGACGACCATGCATAAAGGAAGGGGAACTTGCGTGCCTTGGCTGGCGCCGGATCAGGCACCTTTGCAGGCGCCTTCATATCAAACTCGCCACTGTATTTGGAGCGCGCATAGCGCATGAAGCTGTCTTGGTTGCTCTCCCCCACCGCGATGACAACACCCACGAGCTTGCGGTTCCGGTTGAGGCCGCTTGAGGAAGAGACCATGCGTTCGAACGTGGCCGCATCGAAGCCTTCATAGGCTTCATAATAGCGGTACAGGTCTTCGGAAGCGTCAAGGCCGTGGTCAAGCTCACTCTTGATCCGGTTTACATAGAGCGCGGCGGTTGATTCAAACTTCGCACGCGCCTCTTCTTCGGCAGAGCGGATGGTCTCGCGCGTGGCAGACCACGTGAGGATCGCGCCAATGGCGGTCACCGCCACCAGAAGGGCGATCTGCCTGAAGTCTATATCGCTCTCGCGCGCCACCGGCTTTCTTACCCAGGCTTTCTAAACCGCGACTGCGGCTTTGATATGCGCATGGGCTTCATAGCCGTCGATGCGGATATCATCATAGGTGAAGGCAAACAGGTCAGTAATCTCGGGGTTGAGCCACAGTTTCGGCAGCGGCAGCGGTTCACGGCTGAGCTGCAGGTCCGTCTGCTCAATATGGTTGCTATAGAGGTGCGCGTCACCAAACGTATGTACAAAGTCACCCGCCTCAAGCCCGCAAACCTGTGCCATCATGTGAGTGAGTAGCGCGTAGGACGCGATGTTGAAGGGCACGCCAAGGAACACATCAGCGCTGCGCTGATATAGCTGGCACGAGAGCTTGCCGTTCGCCACATAGAACTGGAACAGGCAGTGGCATGGCGGCAGCGCCATATCGTCCACATCCGCCACGTTCCAGGCGGATACGATCAGGCGGCGGCTGTTGGGGTTGTTCTTGATCTGCTCAATAAGCGCTGTGATCTGGTCAACCTTGCGCCCGTCCGGCGTGGGCCAACTGCGCCACTGGTGGCCGTAAACAGGACCGAGGTCGCCGTTCTCGTCCGCCCATTCATCCCAGATGGAGACGCCGTTATCCTTTAGGTATTTGATGTTGGTATCACCGGCAATGAACCACAAGAGTTCATGGATGATCGATTTGAGGTGCAGCTTTTTCGTCGTCACCAGCGGGAACCCTTCCGAAAGGTCAAACCGCATCTGGTGGCCAAAAACACTGTAGGTGCCGGTGCCCGTACGGTCCCCTCTGAATACCCCTTCGTTTCTGATACGTTGAAGAAGATCGAGATATTGCCGCATGTGACCCCTCGTGAACCCTGACTAAAGTTAGCACCNACAAACAGCTATAGGGCGCCCATGGCTGCGAGGCAATAGACCTGTGCACCCGCTCACGCCAAAAACGAGAAAAGCCCGCAACAGTTGCGGGCTTTGCTCACTTGGTACATTTCTGTACACGTTTAGTGCTGGAGCGCGGGTCCGTGAAGGTGCACATCGCGGCCAGCGTGACGGCGCAGGATCTCAAGCGCCCTGCCCTCCTGCTCGCGGCTACCGGTGCGAACCCACAGGAGCAGGCCACCCAGCGCCTTCTCGGCCCGGATTCGGGACCGTCGCTCGGAAACGATGCGGCTGACAAAATAACCAGCACCAATCATGCCGATAGCACCGAGCCCGACAATCACAACAATCGCCTGCCATGTCTGCATGCCGTGCCCTGCCGCAAACGCGGCACCTGCGAGCATGAGCAGATAGATGGGCGTCAGCACGCAAACCATCGTAATGGCCGTACGGCTGTTGTTGTCGTCCACCGGTTCACGAGGGACGCGGGCATCGTCTTCAAGATCAGCCACGCTGAACACGGGCTGCTTGATGGCGGACGCTACTTCACTTGGTGCAACAGGCCTTGATATGGCGGCATTCGAGAAGCCGTGGCTTTCCAGATCGTCTACCGCTGCCTGCATATCTTCTTCGGTATCAAAGAGGGCGACAGCCTCCCGAAGGTTTCCTCGCGGGCCGGTAGCGTCGGACCACTCCCACTGTGCTTGCTCCTTCATGATCAGATCTCCTCTCAATTAGTCACAAGATGGGACTATTATGCCACATCCGCGGCCATTTCCCGAATCAAGATGTCATAAAGAATTCATGCGCTTGGCGTTTAGGCTTTAAATCGCCATAAAAGATGATTATATCCGTCTTGCTGGGTAACCAGCTATGGCAATAAACGGCGCATTGAGTACGTATTGCGGACCCGGGGGCAGTGCCCGGCGCCTCCACCAGGAGCGGCCAGTGATAGGCTGACCGTTGCTGACGGGGGCGAACCAGGATCGACGTGTATCGAAAGGTGTATTGCCTTTTGCCCAGGATGGCACCGCTGTGATGGGCCACCAAAAATAAATGCTAACGACAACAACGTCGAGTTCGCTGTTGCTGCGTAAGCAGTCACACGAGCTACATTTATAAATTCCTGACGGTTGACGCCGACAGGTGGGGTCTGGGCCACCTAGCAACAGAACGGCCCATTTTCATTTCCCCTTGTACTATTTCCCAAAGTGAACCGCCGAGCGCGGGTCACCACACCCGGCTCGGCGATCAATGCCCCTTCCCCGAGGTCCAATCAGGGAAAAGCCACCAGAGATCATTCATTCAGGACAAGCTGCACTCTGCGGTCATCTCGTCACGAGCGCCGTCCATCATTGCCTGCGTTTCCGCATATGTCAGGGCAAAGACCACATCCTCGTATGGCATGCCCGCGATAGCGTAGAGAAGCCGGGCAACAGCTTGCTCGATAACCGCACGCCGGGTGTTGGGGCCCATTTCAGTGATCGCGTCGCCGTGGGGTGCGCCGATGGCCATTTCCACCCGTTCAACAATCAGTTCAACGCGCGCCGGGTCAAGTTGCGCAAACAGGAAAAACAACTGCTCTGCCGCCTTGTTGATGATGGACGGTTTGACCGGGCCAAGTTTGGTATCTGCCATTGTCATGATGCAATCTCCCACTGTTCTTCCCTAAGGCTGCGGCGCAGAAGCACACTGCCCTCAACGTTGCGGTTCCGTGCCACGAGCGGATAGTCGCGGCGGTTCAGGTCAATGAGGAAGGCAAGCACCACCTCATCATCAGTCACAGCAGGCAAACCAAGGGGGGTAACGTCCCAGCCTGCTTTAAGAATGGTTGGAAACAGCACCATGCTGGCGACACACGTCACCTGTTTGATGCCAGTCTCCAGTGCGTATTCATAAAGACCGCAGATCAGCTCAGACACCGTGCGGTCCCGCTCCAGCATCATGTGGCGGCCCGTAAGGCTGTAAAAACGGGAGATTTCCCACACCGTTTCACCGGACGGCACGCCCTTCGCACAAAGATGTGAGAACAGGTCGCTCATCAGGTGTGGCTTTGTGGTCGGCAGCAGGCGCATGGCACCGCGCAACTGCCCGTCGTCGTTTATGCTCAGAAGATAGACCGTGTCCGGCCGGTCAAACTGGTCGCGTTCGGTGCCCTCGGCACAGTCAAGGCTCCAGCCCATTTTCTCAACAAAAACGTCATAGCGCTGTTGCCACAGCTGTCGCAGATATGGTCGGTATTCGGATTGATTATGTGCGCTTACCGCATGGATCATGCCCGCCTCCCTGATGGCTATGTGAGGGCACATGATCGGAATTCAGGCAGCCGGGCGCTATCGGCTGATCAGACTAGGTTTCCGGGCGCGATTGAATTTCTATTACTTAAGGTAGTTTCCAGATGACAGAAATGCCTTGACCACCGCCTGCAGGCGTGTGTGAACACCCAGCTTACGCTTGGCATTTTCAATATGAGCATGGACCGTACGTTCCGCGATGCTGAGCACGCAGGAGATCTCCCAGTCTGTTTTGCCAGCAGAAACCCATTTGAGGCATTCAAGCTCCCGCGGGGTGAGGTCCTGCCGGATCATGCGTTTGCCGGCGCGCGTCTTACCAAGCTTGACCGCCCGGTCATGCATATAGACGCTCATCAGATGGAGCGCGTGTTCAACCGCGGGGTCATTCTGGTGGTATTCCCCCACGATATTCACCGCGCCCGGATAGCCGCCCACCACATGAATGGGCACGGTCACGCCGTAGACAATGCCCGCGTCTTCCGCCTCATCAAAAAAGCGCTGCTGCGCTGTGCTGCGGCCTTGCACCACCTGCGCATGATCCCAGTTGAACGGCATGCTGGAGCCAAGGGAAACCTGAAGAATACGATCGATACGGTCGTATTTGTTTTCAAGGTAATATTCGGTCCAGTCGTCCGGATAGTGCGCGAGGAAAACAGCGTCCTCCGGCAGTTCATCGAACGCGAGGCAGGACACACAGGCATAGTGATTGAAGCCAAGTTTACGTGCGGCGGTGTGGAACAGGTGACCAAGACGCTCATGGCTTTCAGCCATTTTGGCATCTTCGATGAAATCCATCGCGATCTGGAAACTCGCTAATTCGGCCACACGGATTGCCCCCGCAGTCTCGTTGCACTCTCAGGTACTTATAAAACGTAAGGATGTATTCAGTAAATCAAATTACGCAGGAAGGCTTTCACCACCGCCTGCACACGCGACGTTGCCTCAAGCTTGCTTTTGGCCCCCTCAATATGATTATGCACCGTGCGTTCGGAAAGCGAGAGGATAGCGGCAATCTCCCAATCCGTTTTTCCAGCCGCAACCCACTGCAGGCATTCGCGTTCCCGCGGGGTCAGCCGGATGGCGGGACGCATGGGCTTATCTTCCTCTTTCGCGAGCCTCAGTGCCGCATCATGCAAATAAACGCTCATAAGCTGGACGGCATATTCAGCTTCAGGCGCAATCTCATTCGTGCGGCCAACAACATTCACGGTGCCGGGAAAAGAGCCAATCATATGGATGGGGACGGTGATACCAAAAAGGACGCTGGGTTCGCCGCTTGCATCAGCAAGGCCCACGAGCGGGTTTTCCTTGTCCCAACGCACAGGCATATTTTCCCTAAGCGATATCTGCAGCACACGATCCGTGCGGCCAAAATGTTCCTCAAGGTAAATGTCAGACCACTCGGAGGCACCACCACTCAGGAACACCGCGCCTTCCGGCATCGCACCAAACTCAACAGAGGAGAGACAGGCAAAATGATCGAACCCGAGGGAAGTATTGACCTCCTGAAACGCCGCGCTCAGCGCATCAATCGAGGTTGCGCTTTTTGAGGCATCGATAAAGGCCATGGCCTTTTCAAAATGTTCTAGATTGTGTTTCACTCGCCCCCGCCCCGGTTACAAAGTGCCGCCGGTGCTACCATGGGCGGTAGCCGGGCGGCCCTCCGGTAGACCATAAAGGCAGCGTGAGCGGGATGGTATCCCTGATTTGGCAAAAGGGATATTTTTGAAGCTGCAAGAATGGACGAAAGCAATTCCCATTTCAAAATCTACTAATTTCCCCTTCACCCTATGGATGCTTGGCATTATAAGAACCGGAAACCGTGTGTAATGTTACGGGAGCTAGGTTCGCAATGTCGGAAACCTATATCGATTATGACGCCAAAGTGCAGGAAGCGCTGCGCGGCGTAGTACGGGCTGTCCTCAGGGATACTGAGAAAGACGGCCTCAAGGGAGAACACCACTTCTATATTGCGTTCAAGACGCAAGCTGAGGGTGTTGATATCCCAGCCCATCTGGTGAGCCGTTTCCCGGAGGAAATGACCATTGTTCTGCAGCACAAGTTCTGGGGCCTCAAGGTTGAGGAAGACCACTTCATGGTCGGCCTGTCCTTCAACCAGAAACCCGAACACCTGCGCATCCCCTTCGATGCCGTTGTTGGTTTTGTTGACCCAAGCGTACAGTTTGCCCTGCAGTTCCATGAGGATGCAGAGTTTGACGACGACGATGCAGAGGTGTTTGAAGCCGACTTTGAAGACGGCAAAGCGCCAGAGTTCGACGACGCGGCACCAACGCCTGACAATCAGGACGAACCGGCTGGTGACACCAAAGACACCGGCACGGACAATGTGGTTACGCTCGACGCGTTCCGCAAAAAATAAGACCGCCAAACCATACGGGGCGAGTGGGCGCTCGCGCCCTCGCCTCCCTGTCAGATTTTCCGCATCCGCGGCACATGATATGAGGCATCCTTCATGAGCGACTGGACCTACAGCGACCTGTTCCAGCTTGGCAAAGACGCCACCCCTTACCGCAAGCTTACCTCCGACTTTGTTTCCACCATCACCGTTGATGGTCGTGAAATCCTGAAGGTTGAGGACGGTGCGCTTGAACTGCTGGCCAAGGAAGCGATGTCTGACATCGCGCACCTCCTGCGCCCCGGCCATCTTGAGCAGCTTTCGAACATCCTCAAGGATGAGGAAGCGAGCGAGAACGACCGCTTTGTTGCCAAGGAACTGCTGAAAAACGCAAACATCGCTGCGGGCCGCGTGCTGCCGTCCTGCCAGGACACTGGCACCGCCATCATCGTTGGCACCAAGGGCCAGCATGTGTGGACCGAAGGCAATGACGCGGCGCCGCTGACCAAAGGCGTGATGCGCACCTATACGGAAACCAACCTGCGCTACAGCCAGATGGCCCCCTTATCCATGTACAAGGAAGTGAATACCAAGAATAACACCCCGGCGCAGATCGACCTCTATGCGGCTGAGGGCAACGAATACAAATTCCTCTTCCTCGCCAAGGGTGGTGGCAGCGCGAACAAAACTTTCCTGTTCCAGCAGACGCCGGCCAGCCTACGCGAAGACCGCATGCTCGCCTTCCTCGAGGAAAAGATCAAAACCCTCGGCACCGCGGCGTGCCCGCCCTACCACCTCGCGATCGTGATTGGTGGCCTGTCGGCTGAGCAGAACCTCGCGACCGTCAAAAAGGCGTCCGCGCGCTATTATGATGAGCTGCCGACCGAAGGTGACGCCACCGGCCGCGCCTTCCGCGATGTCGAGATGGAAAAACAGATCCACAAGATGACCCAGAACATGGGCATCGGTGCGCAGTTCGGCGGCAAATACTTCTGCCACGACGTCCGTGTCATCCGCCTGCCACGCCACGGCGCGAGCCTTCCGGTGGGCATCGGCGTTTCCTGCTCGGCCGACCGTCAGGCCAAAGGCAAGATCACCAAGGACGGTGTGTTCCTTGAGCAGCTTGAGACCGATCCTGCCAAATACATGCCCGAGATTGTTGACGATCATCTGTCTGAGGAGGTCGTGAAGGTTGATCTCAACAAGCCGATGAAAGACATCCTCGCGCAACTGACGCAGTATCCGATCAAGACGCGCCTCAGTCTGTCGGGCACCATCGTCGTCGCACGTGACCTCGCGCACGCCCGCATCCAGAAGATGCTGGAGGACGGTGCCGAGATGCCTGCTTACTTCAAGGACCACATCATTTATTACGCCGGCCCGGCCAAAACACCGGAAGGCTATGCCTCAGGCTCCTTCGGCCCAACGACAGCCGGGCGCATGGACAGCTATGTCGGCCCGTTCCAGAAGCTGGGCGGCAGCATGATCAGCCTCGCCAAAGGCAACCGCTCGAAGGACGTGACCAAGGCGTGCGGGGAGAACGGCGGTTTCTACCTCGGCTCCATCGGTGGCCCGGCTGCCATCCTCGCCAAGAACAACATCCGCAAGGTTGAAGTTCTCGATTTTGAGGACCTAGGCATGGAAGCGGTATGGCGCATTGAAGTTGAAGACTTCCCGGCCTTCATTGTGGTGGATGACAAGGGCAACGACTTCTTCAAAGACCTGTAAGCAAAAGGGGCGGTTTTTCCGCCCCTTCTTCATTTTTCCGCCCTTACTACAGATTCTGTAGTGGTTTCCTGCGCAATTAATAGTGCGATGCTACGCACCGTGCACTATTGCGCGCATGCCTGTTGAGGCATTTTCCCCCTCGAGCCGGACAGCCCGGACATAAGCATTAGACGAGGAAACGAAAATGCCACTTGTAACGATCGACGTAATCAAAGACGTATTCACCCCTGCCCAGAAAAAAGACCTGATCGCGAAGGTCACCGAAGCGATGGTCGCCGTTGAAGGCGAAGGCATGCGCCCTGTTACCTGGGTTCGCATCATGGAAGTTGAACAAGGTGATTGGGGTATTGGCGGCCAGCTCTTGAAAGCCGCTGACGTACAGGCCCTCGGCAACAGCTGACGCTTTTGCCATGCGCGCTACAGGCTTCTGGCGGGGGCCTGTAGCGTAGCGCGTTTAAGCCATCAGGCGTTCAGGCCGTACTTCCGCGAACATGGATTTTGGAAACCACTGGTCCACCGTACGCGCGAGGTGTGGCGCCCCGTTCATGACGATCCGCTCATCCTTGACCGCAGAAAGCACCGGCGTATCGCCCATCCACACACCGGCAATAGTCTCCAACGTGCCGCTCACGTAAAGGTCGACATCCTTGCCCGGGTCGTCGACACACAGTTCCACCGTGCCGTCACAGGCCGCCATCCACCATGTGCGGTTCACCGTGCGATCAGACAGGCTGACACAGATCACCGTTTCGCCGTCCGGTAGCGCGCCCGTATTCAGGGTACGGTGAAAATCCCACATGAAGGTGCCGCTATCGATATCTTCTTCGCTTAGGCGTCGCCGAGCCCAGCGCAAGCCCCATGTGGCCAACCCTTCAATAACAGGCCAAAGCTCGCGCCCACAGGCTGTCAGTCGGTATTCCCCCGACTTGCCACCCTTCTTGATAACAAGGCCGTCGCTTTCCAGCTGCTTGAGGCGTTTACTAAGGATGGTCGGCGATATGCGCGGCAATGCGCGCTGGAACTCATTGTAGCGCGACGAGCCGAGGAACATTTCCCGCAGGATCAGGATGACCCATTTGTCGCCCACCATGTCTGCCGCCTTCATCGCCGGACAAAGGCTACCGACTTCATTTTTCAGAATTTCACCCATGGCACCCCACCCCATGCTTGCCACATCACCAAACGATAGTAGCAAGCATGGGCGGGAAATACTACACGCGATACTCTAGCCCAGCACCGCCTGCTTGGCCGCTTTGATGGCAGCCAGCGAACGGTCAACGTCTTCGGCTGTGGTGCGCCAGCTTGAAACGCTGATGCGGATGCCGTGTTTGCCTTTCCAGACCGTCGGCCCGAACCAGCATTCGCCGGACGCTTCCACATGCGCACGGATAGCCGCCAGTTCCTCGGCTGTGCCAATGGTCGCCACCACCTGGTTCAGCACCACATCGTTGCGCACCTCAAAACCAAGCGCCTTCAAGCCATCCGCAAAGCGGCGGGCATTCTCGCAGCACCGGTCGATCATCGCCGTCACGCCTTGGCGGCCCAAAGTGCGCAGGGCCGCCCATACTTCAACACCGCGCGCGCGGCGGGAAAACTCAGGCACCATGTCTTTGGGCGCGTTGGCCCCGTCCTCGCGGAAGTAAGGCGCGGATGTCACCATGGCTTGGTGCAGGAACTTGGGGTCATGGCAGATCACGATACCGCAGTCATAGGGCGTATTCAGCCATTTGTGCGCGTCAGTCGCAAAACTATGCGCCAGTTCGATGCCTTCAAACAGCGCCACCCGGTCGGCAAGCAATTTGCCCCACAGGCCGAAGGCACCGTCCACATGCACCCACGCACCAGCCTCACGCGCACGTTTTGCAATTGCCTCAATCGGGTCCACCGCGCCTGAGTTCACATTGCCAGCCTGTGTGCAAACAATTGTCAGATCATCAAGCTCAGGCAATGCGTCAAGGAGCATCGCGCCGTTTGCGTCTGTCAGCACACGGGTAACACGGCCTTTGCCGAAACCGAGCATCGACAGCGCTTTCTCGACCGTGATGTGCACCTCTTCCGACACAATGACTTTGATCTCAGGCGCGCCATAGAGGCCCTGCACTTCCACGTCCCAGCCTTTGCGCGACAGCAGCGCGGTGCGCGCAGCCGCGAGGCCCGTGAAATTGGCCATGGTGGCGCCCGTCGTCATGCCCACGCCGCTATCAGCGGGCAGGCCGAGGATGTCCAGCAGCCAACGGTTTGCGACCGTCTCGATCTTCACGGCGGCGGGTGAATTCATCTCGGACGACGGGCTCTGGTCCCACGCGGTCGCCAGCCAGTTCGCGGCAGTTGTTGTGGGGAGCGCACCGCCCACCACAAAGCCAAAGTAGCGCGCGCCGGTGGTTGCTGTCGTCGCCGGGCTACCTTTGCTGTGCATCAGGTTTAATGTTTCTGTGCTGTCACGCCCCACTTCCGGCAGGTCTTCATCGAACGCCGTAAGCGCCGCGCGCGCCGCCTCGCTCGGGAACACAGATTGTTCCAGCACATTGCCAAGATAGTCCTGTGCCAGGCCCGCTGCGGTCAGCAGGTCTTTCTCGTAGGTTTTGTCCATTATATTTCCTCGCGTATCGCTGTCTTGAACTGGTCTATCGCCGCTTCATCACGCCGGTAGAACACCCACCCCTTTTTGCGGGTAGGGATGATAAACCCCGCATCCGTCAACACCTTCAGGTGCCGGGCAGCTGTGGGTTGGCTGACCTCCAGCCGCTCGGTCAGCCAGTTGGCGCAAACACCGTCCGCAATAAGGTCGCCATCAACCTGCGGCGGAAAATTTCCCACCGGGTCCTTCAGAAGCTCCAGAACATAAAGGCGCTTGTCGCTCGCAAGCGCCTTCAGCCCTGTTTCAATATCTACATGAATAGCCATATAGCTAAATTGCTATATAGTCATATGAAATTCAAGTGAGGAAATTTAGAGGGGCTAAAAAGCGCAGCTTATGCAGCTTGTTCCTGCATGGTGAGTATGAAGGGCGCGGACGCGACCGAAACACCGTTGACCCAAATCTCCACCAGATGTTCGCCGGGATAATAGCGGCGCGTCGTGATGGGTTTGATCGCATGGCGTTTGCTTGCCACAAGTGTGTTGCTGGTTGCGGACGTATCCTTCCACTTGAAAACTTTGGGTGCACGGCTGCCATTAGCCTTCACAAAATGGATGGCATAGTCGAGCATCACAGCCTTGCCTGCCAGATTGCCCGACAGTTCCACACCAAACTCAAGCGCGTCACCATAAGCAACAGCGGGCGTCAAAACCTTCAGATCACACTCAATCTTGCCGTCACCCACATAACCGAACGCCTTCAACGTTTTTGCATGGCCAGATTTGATGAGCGTACGACAGGCGTGACGCAGGAGCCGCTCCCTCTCCGCATTCGCGCCCTTGAGCCAGTCACCAGCCAGGCCGCCAACCAGATCCGGATGGTCCTTTGCAATATCATTGAGGCTATTGGCGACAGACCGGCGCACATAATCTTCCCGGTCGTCCCGGAGGGCGGCGAGGAACGGCATGATGGGCGTGGGGTCCGCGACAAAGTCCTGCAAACGCAACCCCCATGGCAAACGGGGGCGTGTGCCTTCGCTCACCAACCGGCGCACATGCCGGTTCGGATCTTCCACCCAGCCATTAAGGACAGACAGTGTGTAGTTCTGATGCTCAATCAGGAAACGTCGAATGGCGAACTCAGCCGTGAAGCGTTTGGTTGCTTCCTTGAGCACAGGTAATGCCTTCTCCGGCACATCGATGCCGCGCCGGGTGATAAGGTCCGTCACCGGCCAGGCGGCAAACCCGCAAACGCCGCGGCCATCGAAGCTGAGGCCCTGCCCGCTGGCATCCTCACTTTCATGCATACTGGCAAGCACACGGTCAGCGAAGGCGTCAAAGTCGGACGGGAGTGTCGCATCAAGTGCGTCCATCACCTGAAGCACCCGCTCTTTGAGCTCCAGCGCCTCCAGATTATCGGTCGCAAGCGCCATATACTGCGCGTCGTCAAAAGCAGCATCAGCGCGTTTGAAAATCGCACCAATCTGCCCGACCACCTCATGACTGAAATAATTCTTCAGGGGTTCGGCCATCATTTCGCTCCGTCGCTGTCCATTTTATGTTCTTATTTTGTTCTTATTCGCACCCACCGAAAACGTCAAGAGGCTTGACGGCGCATCGTGCCGGTGCATGATCACGCCCATGTACGACCTTGATGACGCCAGACTTGAAAAACATTCGGTTACCCTTGCCGGGCACCGGACGTCCATTTCGCTTGAAGTTTGCTTCTGGCGACACCTGAAGCGCATCGCGGAAAAACAGTCCCTGTCGGTGAATGAGCTTGTCCGCCAGCTTGACGAAGCGCGGGACGGCTCCCTCTCCGGTGCCATTCGCGCCTTTGTGTTGCAAACGCTTGAGCGCGAGAGCCGGACATAAACCACCTGCCCCGGACCCTACTGGTCCTTTTTCTTTTCCTCTTCGGCTTTTTTCTTCGCCTCTTCCTGCTTGCGCTTCTCTTCTTCCTGCTGCTCTTTCAGCTTGTTAAGGAAGCCAAACGCACGCCCAAACACCGCGCCTGCCGGGTTTTCCGCCGCTTCGCCGGAAGCAGCCTCCTGGCTCTCCTGTTCCTTGAACAGGGTCGTGCGGAGGCGGCGCTCAATGCCAGACAGAACGAAACTTTCAAGCGCACGGCTTGTCCAATTGGCTGACGGGTTATTGAGCGCACCAGAATATTTAACGGGAATTGCAGGCGCATCCTGCGGGTTCGTAAGATTCAGCTGGCCTTTGAGGTCGAGCAGGCTTTGCGGGAAATTGACCTGACCGTCGAGGTTCAGGGCACCCCATGGGCCGGAGGCGAGGAAGTTTTCCACCAGCGCCACGCCGCTATCGAGGGTGAACTTAGTCTCAAGTTTGGCGAAATTGGTGCTGCCCTGGCGCAGGAACCCACCGATTGAGGTCAGGAACCCCGTCGGTGTCTTGGCATCAGATATCTGGCGCACAAGCGCTGGTACGCTAAGGAAATTGAGCGCGCCACCGGCGTTGCCGGAAATCATACCCTGCCCGCGCAGTGCTGTGATCATCGCCTCCGGCGTTTCGCCGGTGGCCTGAAAATCAAGCGCGAAGGAGGCCGTGCCGTTCGCGACCTTGCCAAAGCCTTCCGAGAGCAGGGCTGCCGCGATATCAAAGTCCTGAATATTGATCTTGCCGTTCAGCTTCGGTGTGCCGTCGAGCATCAGGTCAACCGCAAACGTTGCGGGGCTGCCATTCAGCTTGGCGGCTTGGCCAAGGTCGATACGAATGACGCCGTCACCGGCCGTCACCGCTGCCTTTGGTGCCATCAGGCGTTGGCCCGCAAGCGTTACACCGTCAAGCGCGAGGTCAACTTGGCCTGTATAACCGCGCAAGCTTTCAAACTTGAACGGTTCCGCGTTTGCGGGCTCCGCTGCTGCTTCACCCTTTTTGTTGCCTGTCAGGTTTTCTACCACAAAACCAGCACCGCGCAGGTTACCAAACAGGCGCTGTTTGCTGTCTGCTCCCACTTTACCGGCGAGTTGTGCGTCACCATTCCGGATATCAAGGCTTTCCAAAGTCCAAGCCGCATCAGCGAGCGTGACATCAGCCGCGATACGCAGGGGTGCGTTTGGTGCAGGCATCTTCAGCATGGGCAGGAACTGGGTTGCTGCACGCTTCGCGGTATTGTGGTCAAACCCGACCTTCCAAGTGCTTTTGGCTTCCCCTTGCTGGCCCTTGGCAATCAGTTGCCCGCCAGCGAACCCACCGCTCACGTCCATCGTGATGGCACCGCTTGGCGCCTGCCCAACGGTATAGTTGAGGTCCGCCGGAGCCGCGCCACGGATAGCAAAACCGGTTGTGGCGGCGAGCGGCGCGAGGTCATTATGCTTGAACGTACCGCGCATATCATAGGCGATCGGCTTATCGGGCGCGTAGGAAACGGTACCGCTTGCCGTCAGCTTCTTCGCGTCACCTTTGTTCGCATTCGCAGTAATATAAAGCTTCGAAAGCGGCCCCTGTGCGCGGGCTGTGGCATTCAGGCCGTTCAGCGCCGCGGCGCGAATATATCCGTCCGCTTCCGGCATCAGGGCTTTCACGAAGGGGAAGGTCCATGACTGCATAGCCACTTCACTATCAAGCTCCCACTGCCCCGAAACCGGCTTCACCTTACCCTTGGCCGAGAGCGCTCCGCCCTTCACATTCATATCAAGCGCGGTGAGGTCGATACCGGCATCGGACAGCAGCATTTGTGCTTTAGCGTCTGTGAAGGACTGACCGGACCACTGCATAGAACCTGCCTCAAGCGAAACCTTGGTTGCGCGCTTGGGGAAACTCTCCAGGAGGGACGTTTCAGGCAGCACGACCGGTTCACCGTCCTTGCTTTCCGGCAGATAGGCGTCAAGGTTGATGGTGTCAGCCACAAGGTTGACGGACGCTGGCCAGGTTTCAGCAAAATCACCCTGCACGTCGCCGGTGATATTGGTAGTATCGAGCCGTGTTTTGATACCCGTGACCGACCAACCGCGCTTGCCGAGCGATACGTCGGCCGAGAGGTCTGCTGTCGCCAAACGGCCCGCTGGCAATTGGCCTGCGGGGTCATAGCCCGCCCAGCGCAGCAAGTCCTGCAGGTTGCCGGAATTGACCGTGAGCTTGCCTTTGCCGCGTTTGCTAGCCCCCACTTTGCCCGCGAATACCATATTGGTCGCGCCCGGCAACAGTGCCTGAAGGTCCGCGATATAAGGGCCGCCATCATTGACACCGACGGAGAAATCCACCTGCTGGATAAGGCCGCCGTTCAATTGCACGCCTTCAATCGCAACATCGATCGCGCCAAATACGGGCAAGTTGGTGAGGTCCGCGGCGTCATCTGCCGCCTCAGGTGCAGCGGCCTGCGCACCACCACTTTTCTTTGGCGGTGTGGTGAAACTATCCATCCACGGCTTGGTATCAATAATGCCGATCGAGACGGTGCCGCCCATATGGGTCTTGCCGTCGCGCGGGGTGAGGATGAGGTCAGCGCGGCCATGGGTCTCGCCAAGGCTCAGCGTGCGCGACGTTACTTTGGTGACGGCTGCGCTGCGGTCCACCTGAATATCAAGCGCAAACGGCAGTTTAGGCAGCGGCATGTCGCCTGCAGCGCCTGTTGCAAGCGCCTGCGCGGCGGCGGCAAAACGATCGATCTCAGCACCCTTCAGTTGTATACGCCCCGTGAAGCCGCCATCTTCCACCCGGCCTGAAATATCAGCGCTACCGCCCGAAAGCCCCACATCAGCCTTGACCGACATGGCCTCACTACCGCTCGCAGGCCGCAGTTTACCAGTGGTTGCAAGGCGTTCACCACCACTTGAGAGGCTGCCCTCCCACTCCAGCGGGCCGGTTGGCAAGGTGCCTGAAAGCTCCAGGTTAATACCGTCCACCTTGCGGGAGGTGCCGTCGGCGAACATGATGGTGACGGCGCTGTTCTCAAGCGTCAGCCGGTCCATCTGGATGGGGGCGCTTGCCTCTTCGCTCGTACCTTCAGTCTCGGGCCAACCGCGCAGATTGATGCTGCCATCGGGCCGTTCTTCCAAGGTTACTGCAATACCCTTGAGGCCCAGATGCTGCACTTCAAGCTCGCCCTTGATGAGGGCGCTAAGCCCAAGGCTTGCTTCAATAAGTTCTGCTGTTGCAACGGGCTCTGGAGCACCTTCCTGTGCCGGCCACAGGCGCACTGATTCGGCGGACATGGACGGACGCGGCAGGATGCCAAGGCGAATGTCGCCAGCAAGCTCAACACGCATGCCAAGGCGGGAGGACACCAGTTCGGCAAGCGTGCCGCGATACTGGTTCCAGTCTAGAAAACTGAGGACGATGGAGGTGAGGATAATGAGGCCAACAAAAGAGCCCACCACCCACATTAGAATGCGACCCAGTTTTCCGGTTTTCATACGTCCCCTCCGTGTATCCGGCCCAAAAGCGTGTGGCGCAAGAGTGCGCACACGGGCGCGAGAATGCAAGTCAGCCTTTTTCAGTAAAGCGCATCAATGCGGCAGCCGTGCGGCGAATTTTCTTAACCTTTTGAAAATCGCACACTAAGGTGCAAAATCGAATTCAAGGTCAGCACTTACCGTAATGATGATACACGTGTTTTACAGTTGGGTTGCGTCGCACTGCCGGAGGCAATTGGCAGCATGACATCCCGCCGAAGCAAAAAACTGATGTCACTGGTCAGGCGCAAGGTTCGCGCCTCACTGTTTTCATCCGGCGGATATGAATTTGGCGCCATCACTGTGATAGCGGCTATTACCGGTGTGCTCGCGGGCTATGCAGCCATCGGCTTCTACCTCGGCATCGGGGAAATCCTCAATCTGGCCTTCGGGCAACACGAAAGTGAGCTGGCCACAGGGGCTGCGGCGCTACCCTGGTATCACATTGTGGCGGTGCCTGTGATTGGCGGCCTGATCGTTGGACAGCTTTTGCGCTTCCTGCCGGGCAACCAGACACGGGGCGTGCCCAACGTCATTGAGGCAGCAGCCCTCAATGAAAGTCGCCTTGGCCTGAGGCACGGCCTTTTGAGTGCGGGCACCACCATCATATCGCTCGGCTCCGGCGCGTCCATGGGGCGGGAGGGGCCTGTGGTGCACTTGGGCGCCACATTGGCAGCGACCATCACGCGCCTTCTGCACCTGAACCCGGCGGTTGCCCGCACGCTGCTTGGCTGCGGCGTTGCGTCTGCCGTGGCGGCATCCTTCAACGCCCCCATTGCTGGCGTATTTTTCGCGCTTGAAGTCATTATCGGGCACTATGCCCTGCATGCTTTCGCGCCGGTCGTTATCGCCGCGATTGCCGGCACGCTCGTCAGCCGCGCGCATCTCGGTAATTTTCCGGCGTTTGAGACCGCGGAATATTTCATCGCCAGCTTCTGGGAATTCCCTGCCTTTTTCATCCTCGGCATCGTGGCTGCGATCACCGCTGTCATTTTCATGTCCGGCATGAACTGGGCGGATCAGTTGCGCGTTCGCCTCAGCAAAATCCCCTACTGGCTGGAGCCTGCGATCGCCGGGCTTTTTGTCGGCCTGATCGCGCTCAACTTCCCGGAAATCCTCAGCGTCGGCTATGAAGCCACCAGCAAGGCCCTCAATGGCGAATATGGCTTTGAACTGCTTGTCTCGCTTGTAATTGCCAAGATGGTGGCCACCATCATTTCCTTCGGTGGCCGGTTCGGCGGCGGTGTCTTCTCGCCCTCCCTGTTCCTCGGGGCCATGGTGGGTGGCGCTTTTGGCATTGCTGCTGGCTCAGTCTTCCCTGCGCTGGCGTCGACGCCGGGGCTCTATGCCGTTGTCGGCATGGGTGCTGTGGCATCCGCCGTGCTTGGCGCACCTATTTCAACCATGCTGATCGTGTTCGAGATTACGGGCGACTATAACGTCACCATCGCGGTTATGATCGCCTCCGCAGTGTCCAGCATGGTGACAAGCGCCTTCTATGAACGCTCCTTCTTCCATATGCAGCTCGCGAACCGGGGTGTACGACTTGAAGGCGGCAGAGCCACCTACCTGTTGAAGTCCGCCCGCGTGATGCATCATATGACGCGAGATTTTTTCACTGTTCGAGAGAATGAACTGGCCATCAAAGCGCGGGAGCTACTGGTCGCACAAGGCGGCGGCATGCTCATTGTAACCGATGAGACAGGCAAGATGGTCGGTGTGCTGAGTTTCGGCCAGCTACCCGCCGATATATTCGAGGGTGATAACGCGCTCAATCACACAGTCGGCGAATATATGCGCGAAACACCGCGCACTGTGCGCGCGGACCAGCCACTTCAGGTTGCCTTGCAAAAACTTGAAGTCAGCGGCGAAGATATTCTGCCTGTCGTCTCGTCAGAGCAGCAAGACGTGGTTGTCGGCCTCATCCGCCACCGCGACGTGATGAAGGAATACAATCGCGCGCTTCTGGAAAGTCAGGGTGGCGACATGCAAATCGGCCGTCGCCGCTAATGTGAACAAGACAAGAACATCACTTTTTCAAAAAGCGCAAAAGCGACGCTTTGCCTGACGCAAATCAAGTGCTATAGACGCCCAATGATGAGTGATCCATTTGACCTTGATGACCTTGGCGAAGACACGCCCGCAGCGCCGCCTGCGCCGCGTCATGACGCCCCGCCCCCGTATCTGGACGGCCTCAATGCCCCGCAGCGCGATGCTGTGCTGGCCACTGAAGGCCCTGTGCTGGTGCTGGCTGGTGCCGGAACCGGCAAAACCCGGGTGCTGACAACACGCCTCGCGCACATCATGCAAACGGGTCGTGCGGCGCCGTGGAACATCCTTGCTGTGACCTTCACCAACAAGGCAGCGAAGGAAATGCAGGACCGGGTTGCCCGTGTGATCGGTCGCCCGGTTGAAGGCATGTGGATCGGCACCTTCCACTCCGTCTGTGTGCGCATTCTCAGGAAACACGCTGAACTGGTTGGCCTCAAGTCCAACTTCACCATCCTCGATACCGACGACCAGATCAGGCTCCTCAAGCAGCTCATTCAGGCTGAGAATATTGACGACAAGCGCTGGCCTGCCCGCACACTCGCCGGGCTTATCGACCGCTGGAAGAACCGTGCGCTCACGCCCGCGAAAGTCCCGCAGGGTGAAGCCTTCGCTTTCGCAAACGGCCTTGGCAGCATGCTTTATGAACAGTATCAGGAACGTCTGAAGGTCCTGAACGCCTGTGACTTTGGCGACCTCTTGATGCACGTCATCACGCTGTTTCAGGCCAACCCAGATGTACTGCGGGAATATCACAATCAGTTCCGCTATATTCTGGTGGACGAATATCAGGACACCAACGTCGCGCAGTATCTGTGGCTGCGGCTTCTGGCGCAGGCCTCCAAGAACATCTGCTGCGTGGGCGATGATGACCAGTCCATCTACGGCTGGCGCGGGGCCGAGGTTGGCAACATCCTCAAGTTCTCCACCGATTTCCCAGGCGCCAAGGTGGTCAAGCTCGAGCAGAACTACCGCTCCACCGGCCATATTCTCGCTGCCGCCTCGGCCCTGATTGCAGGCAATGAGGACCGGCTTGGCAAGACACTGTGGACCGAAAGCCATGACGGCGAAAAGCTGGATGTGCGCGGTGTGTGGGACGGCCCGGAGGAAGCACGCGCCATTGGTGAAGAGATCGAAAGCCTGCAACACAAGGGCCACCGACTGAGCGAGATTGCCATCCTTGTACGCACCGGCTTCCAGATGCGCGAGTTCGAGGAACGCATGATCACCCTTGGCCTGCCCTACCGCGTTGTAGGTGGCCCACGCTTTTATGAACGCGCAGAGATCCGCGATGTGATGGCCTACCTGCGTGTGATTGCGCAGCCAGACGATGCCCTCGCGTTTGAACGTATCGTCAATGTGCCCAAACGTGGCTTTGGCACCACCAGCCTGCAGAAGGTGCATCAGATGGCATCGGCGCACGGTGTGTCCTTGCCCTATGCGGCACGGCAAATTTGCGGGACAGACATGCTGCGCCCCGCCGCACGGTCAACGCTCAGCCGCCTGATGGACGACTTTGACCGTTGGCGCGCCCTCCTTCACACCCACAGCCATGTGGAAGTGACCGAGATGATGCTCGACGAATCCGGCTATATGGAGATGTGGCAGAACGATACATCGCCTGATGCCCCCGGCAAGCTTGAGAACGTCAAGGAACTGGTGTCCGCCATGGGCGAGTTCGAGAACCTTGGTGGCTTCCTTGAGCATATCGCGCTTGTGATGGAAAATGACAGCAACGACACGGTTGAAAAGGTCACCCTGATGACCCTCCATGCCGCGAAGGGGCTGGAGTTCGACACCGTGTTCCTGCCCGGGTGGGAGGAAGGCCTGTTCCCGAACCAACGCGCGCTTGATGAAACCGGCCTGCGCGGACTGGAGGAAGAACGCCGCCTCGGCTACGTGGGCATCACGCGGGCCAAGAAAAAAGCCTATATCTATTTCGCAGGCAACCGGCAGGTGTTCGGCCAGTGGCAATCAAGCCTGCCAAGCCGCTTTATCGAGGAATTGCCATCCTCGCACACCGAGATGGAAACCGCGCAAGGTCTTTATGCCGGTCGCAACCAGCGCAGCGGCTGGGGTGAAGACACTGCATCGGACTACGACACTAGCGGTTATTATACCTCCGGCGGCGACAAATACGGCCCCGGATGGCAGCGCGCGCAAAGCTGGCGGCAGGACCAGCAGACCCGCTATTCGCGCCCTGCCCGCACCATCGACGTGACACCGACGCGGCCCAAGAAAAAAGCTGCGGCACCAAAGTTAAGCGACATCGCGATCGGCGAACGGGTGTTCCATGAGAAATTCGGTTACGGCATTGTTGAGGATGTCGAGGCCAACAAACTGCTTGTCGCCTTCGACAAAGCCGGCAGCAAACGGGTGCTCGACACCTTCGTAACGCGCGCTTGAGATAGCGCAGGAGCATGATCATGAGTGATATCTGGTGCCTCAAGGGCGAACTGCCGGTCGAACAAGCAAGCGCGCTTGATGATCTGCTGACCGAGATGGGTGATGAGCGCGGCGAGTTTCCGCCCACCCTCTCCTATTTCGAGCAACCGGGCGAAACCAACTGGCTCGTTGAAATCTTCTTCGCATCCAAACCGGAAGACGGCTTTGTGGCCGAGATGCTTGAGCGTGCCGGCCTCACGGACTGGCCGCACGATTTCGCCGCCGTTGAGGACAAAGACTGGGTGAGCGAGAGCCAGAAACTGCTGTCACCGGTTGAAGCCGGACGCTTCTTTGTTTTTGGCGCGCATGACCGCGACAAGGCCAAGGCTGGTGCAGTGAACCTGCAAATCGACGCAGGCCAAGCCTTCGGCACTGGCAAACATGAAACCACCGCAGCTTGCCTTGAAGTGCTGGATGCACTCGCACGTGAGATCACGCCCCACCGCGTGCTGGACCTTGGCACTGGCTCAGGCGTGCTGGCACTTGGTGCCCATAAAATCTGGCAGAATGCCCGCGTGGTCGCGAGCGACATTGACCCCATCGCCATTGTGGTGACGGACGAGAATATCGAGATCAACACCGGAACCCCACGGGCCATGGGCGACGACAAGCCGGGTATCGCTACGCTTGCTGCAGACGGCCTTGATGACCCGGCGTTTGCAGGCGAGAAACCCTTTAACCTGATTGTCGCGAATATTCTGGCAGGGCCCCTGGTGGACCTATCGGCCGACATCACCGAAGCCCTTGCAAGCGAAGGAACGCTTGTACTTTCCGGCCTTCTTGTCACCCAGGAAAAAGAAGTCCTCGGCGCTTATGAGCGCCAAGGACTAGTATCTCTGGGCAGAGTAGAGAAAGGGGAGTGGCTCGCGCTCAGTTTGCGCAAGCCGTGAACCTCATACGTATATAAGGTTCGGGGAGTTGTGGGTCGGCCACGGGAATAGCCGTCCCACGCGGAATATCCGAAAACAATGTCTCGGAGAAATTCCTGAGAAATCTCTTAGTGGGCGAACGCGCCGCCACCGAAGGCACCACCACCGAAGCCGCCACCGAGGCTGCGCGGGCGGGTGATTTTGAACTGCACTGGTTTGCGCACTGGCTCAGCGCGCATCATGCCTTTTGCAGTCATCAGCGTGAAGAAGTCACCTTTGGCCGTGAGGTCAAGCGCAAGTTCAATTGCTGCTTCTTCGGTATCTGCAAAGAAGAAAGTCTTGTCTTTGCTGCCGCATGCTACGCCCGGTACTTTACCGTGAGCGGCCATCAGGCCCATGAAGCTGAATGCATCTACCGTCTCGATTTGTTTTACTGTGTTAGCCATCGGTTCTCTCCTGTCACCAATCTCGCTGTTTTATCTTTTTACTGTCAGGCCTTGCTGACAGCGCGTAGATACGCCCATGCGGTATGATTAAGAAGCTATTAAAACCGCAGACTAGCTATGCGTTATACGCATAGCTTTAGCCCTAAAGCTTCCCGCCATGCGCAAGTCACATAATGGTAATATTCAGGCAACTGCGTGACAGTCTGGAGAAATAATAAGAAAGATTGGGTCAGCGCAGGTTACGCACACCAACTACAAGGATGAGCAAAATCAACAGGGTAGCCCAAACGGCGATGCCCCACAGCACATAAGGCTTGGCCATGCGCCGTTCAAACCACTGCAGCGGCTTGATACCTTTCGCGAGGAAGACCAGCAGGCCGGAGAGGTTTACGCACACCACGTTGACGACCAGAAGAAGCGCGGCACCATAAGCCAAGGCAAACTCCCCCCGCCCCAGCAGGAAGCCAAGCGCAGCCGCAGGCGGCAACAGCGCGACGGCGACCATGACACCCACAAGGGTCATGGACAGCCCGGAGGTGAGCGACAGCACGCCGGCCATGCCGGAGGCTGCTGCAAGCGCCAGTCCGCTCAAGTCTACCTGTGTCCTGAGCATAAGTTCCTGGCTATCTGGCGTTTCGTGCCACAAGGCACCAATGAAGGCTGATACAGCAATAGCAAGGCAAATACCGCCAAACGCGGTGATGAACGACCGTGTCATCATTTCCTTGTCGCCAAGGCTGGTGCCAAAGGCGAACGCAAGGTTGGGGCCGAGAAGCGGGGCAATCACCATCGCCCCCACAACGACAGCCACATTGTTCTGAACAAGGCCAATGAGTGCCACGATGGTCGATAGGAAGGTGAGAATCATATAGTTGAGGTCAGGCCGCGCGCCCTGCCGCATCTTGTGATAGAGCTCCTCGCGCGTATCGGTCGCCCCGCCAATCTCCACAAGCGGCAAGGTCGCTTCAACGGGCGAGATGGTCATGCGCGCTTTCTTGGATGTGGTGAGAAGGAGCTGAAGTTCGTCAATCACTTCCTGCCGGTCGCCGGAGCGTGTGAGCAGAAAATAGATCGCATGGTCGTCCTCAAGCGGCACGCCTTTATGGTAGGAGATGACGCAGTCATAGCCTGACGCGATCTTGCGGATATTGGCCTCTGTCGATACCGGTGCAATCACCTGAATCATTTTCAGTGACATGCCATGCTCCCTTCTCTGAAACTTCCGGGAAGCCTAACGAAGCGCGGCCATGTTCACAAGGAATAACAGGTAGTTAGGCACCAATGTGCGCCAGCCACTCTTCCTCGCTCATGGTGCGCACACCGAGGTCGGCTGCTTTCTTGAGCTTTGAACCAGCCCCCGGCCCCGCCACCACGATATCGGTTTTCTTGGACACCGACCCCGCAACCTTGGCGCCAAGTGCTTCGGCCTTGGCCTTGGCTTCATTGCGGGTCATCTTCTCAAGGCTTCCGGTGAAAACAACCGTCAGGCCCGAGACCGGGCTATCACTTGCCTGTGCTTCAACCTCACGCACCGTCAGCTCAGACAGCAAGCGTTCAAATGCGCTGCGGTTCTGCGGCTCAGTATAGAAGTCCTCAACATTCAGGATGGCATCAACACCGATACCATCAATGTTCGCCAGTTCCTGATTGTGCGCATAAAGCGCGCGCGCTGTGTCCGCCGGGAAACGGAAGCCTGGCCGCTCAAGGAACGCAGCAACGGTCTCGAGATGCGCGACCTTGATGTTGTCACCCTTCAGGCTGCCGCTTTTGATTCGTGCCGCCCGCTCCGCCACCAGTTCCACATACCCGTTCGGGTCAGCGAGCAGGTCGCCGGGCCGAAGCGCATCTTCAAACGCCTTCAGTGTACCGAACTTCATCAGCACATAATTGAGGGACGATACCTCTTGCGCACTGAACATCTCCTCAAGCTTCTGGATCAGCACGAGCCCGTCAGCGAGATAGCTTCTGAGCGCGTCAACGGTACCAAAATGCCGTGCGATCAGCTTTGCTGTCTCCTGCCCGATGGACGGGATGCCAAGGCCAAAGAGGAAACGGTGAAAATCAATCTCGCGACGTTCTTCAATGGCGGCCATCAGGTTATCGACCGACTTGTCGCCCCAGCCTTCCTTGAGCTTGAGTTCATCAACTTTGTTTTTGAGCTCAAAAATATCGCCCGGCTCTTTCACCCAGCCCCATTCGGCAAAGGCTTCGATCTGCTTGGCACCCAGCCCTTCGATATCGAAGGCGTTGCGGCTGACAAAGTGGCGCAGGCGTTCGGTCAACTGGGCGGAGCAGATAAGGCCACCGGTGCAGCGCACCACAACGTCATCGCCTTCCGCCACGGCTTGTGAGCCGCATACAGGGCATTCCTCGGGAAACTCGAACGGCGTAGCGTCTGCGGGGCGCTTGTCCATCACCACTTCAACAACCTGCGGGATCACGTCGCCCGCGCGCTGTACAATCACCGTGTCTCCGATACGCACGCCAAGGCGGGCAATCTCATCGCGGTTATGCAGGGTCGCGTTGGAAACGACCACGCCGCCCACGGTCACAGGCTCAAGCTTTGCTACAGGCGTCAGCGCACCTGTCCGGCCCACCTGAATATCGATGTCGCGCAGGATAGTCATGGCCTTTTCAGCCGGGAATTTGTGTGCGATGGCCCAGCGCGGTGCCCGTGCCACGGTACCAAGGCGGTCCTGCAGATCGAGGCGGTCAACCTTATACACCACACCGTCGATATCGTAATCGAGCGTGGGACGCTGTTCCTCAATCAGGCGGTAGCGTTCGAGCGCACCATTTGCACCGTCGCAACGGATCATCAGCGGGTTCACTTCAAAGCCCCAGGCCTTGAAGCGTTCAATCATGCCCATCTGTGTATCAGCCGGCATGGCGCTCACCTCGCCCCAGGCGTAGGCGAAGAAACGCAGCGGGCGGGATTTGGTGATGCTCGCATCAAGTTGCCTGAGGCTGCCAGCTGCTGCGTTGCGCGGGTTGGCAAAAACCTTGGCGCCCTTCGCCTCCTGCGCTTCATTGAGCTTCAGGAAGTCAGCTTTGCCCATATAAACCTCGCCGCGCACCTCGATGACGTCCGGCCAATCATCGCCGCCGAGTGTTTCGGGGATGTCGGCAATGGTGCGCGCATTGGCGGTAACATTCTCGCCCACCGCGCCGTCGCCGCGCGTGGCAGCTTGCACAAGCTTGCCCTGCTCGTAGCGGAGCGCGAGCGAGAGGCCGTCGATTTTTGGTTCTGCCGTCAGGTACAGGTCCGCGTCCGAGCCGAGGCCGAGGAAACGGCGCACGCGTGCAACAAACTCGCTGACATCATCGTCATTGAACGCATTCTCAAGCGACAGCATGGGCCGGGAATGAGTGATTTTGCCAAACTTGCTCGCGCGGACCTGCGCCCCCACCCGCTTGGACGGGCTATCTGCACGCACGAGCGCCGGGAACGAGGCTTCTATTGCCTCGTTTCGTTTCCGTAACGCATCATATTCTGCGTCAGAGATGGCTGGATCATCATCAGCGTGGTAGCGCTGATCGTGGAAAGCAATCTCCATAGCAAGGCGGGCGAGCTCGGCGCGAGCCTGTTCTTCCGAAAGCGCTTCAACTGGAAGGTCGGAGGGGTTTGCCATGGCTATGATCCTATTGTGTCGCTGTTAGCAGTTTATCGGCAGCGGCGCGGGCTTCGTTGGTGATGACCTCACCTGCCAGCATACGCGCAATTTCTTCCCGCCGCTCATCTTGTGTCAGTTTACCCACATTGGTGCGGGTTTCACCGTCCACATCACCCTTGGCGATCTGGAACTGGCAATCGCCGCGTGCAGCCACTTGCGGACTGTGGGTCACCACAAGCACCTGTGCACCTTCCGACAAGCGCTTGAGCCGTTCGCCTACCGCACTTGCGGTCGCACCACCAATACCGCGGTCCACTTCATCAAAGACCATCACCGGTACGCTCGAGTCTTTCGCGAGCACGACCTTAAGCGCGAGGATAAACCGCGCCAGCTCACCACCCGAGGCGATTTTCACCAGTGGACCGAAAGGCGTGCCCGGGTTGGTTTTCACCTCAAAGCTGACACGATCTGCGCCGAGCGATGACCATTCGGCCTCCGGCAGCTCCTCAACCGCAGTGCGGAAAATAGCTTTCTCGAGCTTGAGGGGCGGCAGCTCAGCCATCACGAGCTCATCGAGCCGCTTGGCTGCTGACACCCGTTTGGCGCTCAATGCTTTTGCGGCAGTGATATAGGCAGCGGCCGCAGCTTTCATCTCAGCGCGGAGCTTTTTGACTGTCTCGTCCCCTGCCTCAAGCGCCGTATGCCGGGCCTCAAGCTCATCGCGCATTGCAGCGAGGTCATCGGGCTGGCAGTTATGTTTGCGGGCAAGGCGGCGGATTTCGAAGAGGCGTTCTTCGGTGCGCTCAAGCTCCAGCGGATCAAATTCAAGATTGCGCGCCAGATCATCAAGCGCCGATACAGCTTCGCCAAGCTCAATAGCCGCGCGGTCGAGCGCTTCCATCACGGGCGTGAGAAGGCGCGCCATCTCGGCATCCGTGCGCTCCATACGGCGGAGTACGCCGCGCACAACTGCGTCCACGCCGCCGTCTGCCGCCAATGCTTCCTGATAGCCACCGAGGTCTTCGGCAAGCTTTTCGCCCTGCATCATCAGGCTGCGCCGGTCGGATAGCTCGGTCTCTTCCCCCGGTAGCGGGTTCAGGGATTTAAGCTCGTCCACCGCGTGGGCCAGAAACTCTTCATCGCGGCGCGCTTCCGCGAGCTCACGTTCGGCCTTAGCAAGCGCCTTTTCCGTCGCACGCTTGGCTTCATGAGCCGCTGCCACAGCTTTGATATCAGTGCCGTAACCGCCGAAGGCATCAAGGAGCGCGCGGTGTGCGCTGGCATCAAGGAGGCCGCGGTCATCATGCTGGCCGTGCACTTCAACAAGAAGCGCACCGAGATCAGAGAGTGTGCCTTGGCTGACGGGCTGGTCATTCGCCCAGGCACGACTGCGGCCATCTGATGTAATTTGGCGGCGGAGGATGATCTCACCATCGCCCGCGTCCATGCCCTGTTCGTCGAGGAGCGCGCAGGCGGGATGTCCGGGCGTCACGGAGAATGCGGCCGTGACCGTACCCTTCTCTTGCCCCAAGCGCACAAGCGCGCGGTCGGCGCGGGCGCCGGTCGCGAGGCCAAGACTGTCAAGCAGGATGGACTTGCCGGCCCCCGTTTCACCGGTCAAAACCGTAAGACCTGCCGCAAGCGACAGGTCCAACTTATCGATCAGAACAATGTCACGAATGCTGAGACTGGTCAGCATCGCGCCCCCCTTGATTGATTAAAACGGCCAGATTTTGCTGAGCCAGGACGACTCTTTCACTTCCGGCACCATATCCTTGCCGCTCAGAAGCGCATAGCTGTAGCGGTACCATTTGCTGCCCGGGAAGTTCCGGCCCAGCACGGCGGCCGCCATCTTGGCTTCGTCATCAATACCCAGCGACAGATAAATCTCCACCAGACGGTGCAGCGCCTCAGGCGCGTGGCTTGTGGTCTGGTACTTCTCAATCACCGCGCGGTAGCGGGTTTCCGCCGCCAGATACTCGTGGCGGTTCTGGTAGAAACGGCCAACTTCCATATCCTTGCCCGCGAGGTGATCGCGCGTCAGGTCAAGCTTGAGCTTGGCGTCCTTGGCATAATCGCTGTTCGGGTAACGACGGATCACCTCCACGAGGGAGCTTTCCGCGTCGAGCGTTTTTTGCTGATCGCGCCCGACGTCCGAAATCTGCTCATAATGGCAAAGCGCGATCAGATAGTAGGCGTAGGGTGCGCTACGGTTACCCGGGTGCAACTGCAGGAAGCGCTGCGCCGCGAGGATCGCGTCGTCATAGGAGTTGGTCATATAGTGCGAATAGGCAGCCATAAGCTGCGCACGACGGGCCCATACCGAATAGGGGTGCTGGCGCTCAACCTCGTCGAAGGCGGCAGCAGCAAACTTGTAGCGCTTCTTCGCCAGATTGTCCTGAGCGAGATTATAAAGCACCTCAACATCCCGCGCGACATAACGGTCTTCGTCATCCTTGGAACTGCACGCAGCAACACCCAGCACCATCGCACTCATTACAGATATCTTCAGCCAATTTGCTGTCATGGCAGTCCGTCACTCCCGTGATGGGCGAAATGTCCCCTTGCATTTCCCCCATAAGGTTATAATCTTCTAACTATGCAACCAATGGTATATTTTCACCAACTACAAGAAGGAGATACCTGGCCACATTGGCGTTCGCGAATTCTCTAGCATAGTAACTCGCTAGCGCCAACGGAGAATCCCATCGGCAAAACTGGAGCAAAAGCTATGGGCAGAAAAATTGACGAAAATGAGGAGCATCTGCTGGACCTTTCGGCCCGCAAGGCAGATCTTATCGACAAGCATGTTGGCCGCCGCCTTCGGGACCGCCGCAGGACGCTGGACCTCTCCCAGCAGGACATTGCCAATATTCTCGGCATTTCCTACCAGCAGGTGCAAAAATACGAGAGTGGGCTGAACCGCATAAGCGCGGGCCGCCTCTATCTTCTTGCGCACATCATGCACACAAATGTAGGGTATTTTTATGAGGGTCTGCCGTCGGGGGACGAGATCCTCTCCGGTAAAATTACCGAAATGGACCTCATCATCCCTGAACTGGACACTCTTCCGAACGCAAACGTACGCGATGCCTTGAGCGACCTCGTGCGCGCGATCAAAGAATCGAAGATGCTGAGCTAAGCGGCGCAGCATCCGGGAAAGCCAATCAGGCTTTCCCTTTTACCAGCGCGTCGTAATCAAACATCAGCGTCTTGGTCATCTCACCAACTTCAAAGTTGTACGGCCCGATCTCGGAGAGCGGCGTTACTTCAGCCGCGGAACCGGTGAGGAACGCCTGCTCGAAACCAGCAAGCTCGTCCGGCATGATCGCGCGCTCAACAACCTTGATCTGGCGCTTCTTCGCAAGCTCAATCACCGTCTGGCGCGTGATGCCGTTGAGGAAGCAATCAGGCTTCGGTGTGTGAAGTTCGCCGTCCTGCACGAAGAAGATGTTCGCGCCGGTCGCTTCAGCAACCTGACCGCGATAATCGAACATCAGCGCGTCATCATAGCCCTTCTTCTCCGCCGCATGTTTGGACATGGTGCAGATCATATAAAGGCCAGACGCTTTGGCGTTGGTTGGCGCCGTATCCGGTGCCGGGCGGCGCCATGTGGAGATATCGAGGCGCAGGCCCTTGAGGCGCGCTTCAGGAGAGAAATATGACGGCCAATCCCACACTGCGATTGCTGTGTGGATGGTGTTGTTCTGCGCGCTCACGCCCATCATCTCGCTACCACGCCAAGCGACAGGGCGACAGTAAGCGTTGACAAGATTGTTCTTCACAAGAAGCTCTTTACAGGCTTCGTTGATCTGCTCCGGGGTGTAGGGGATCTCGTAACCGAGGATTTTTGCGGATGCGAACAGGCGCTCCGTATGTTCCTTCAGTTTGAAGATGGTGCCGTTGTAGGCACGCTGGCCTTCAAATACTGCGCCGCCATAGTGCAGAGCGTGGGTCAGCACGTGTGCATTGCACTCGCGCCAGGGGAGAAACTCTCCATCCATCCACATCCAGCCATCGCGGTCGTTATAGGGCGCACTTGCCATTTCTATTCTCCAAAAACGCCTAACAAATAAGAAAATGTCGCTTTTTGCTTGATCGGTGTAACATTGTGTCGATATTATGTCAACAACACTGACATAAATTCAACTGAGCAAAAATGCAAAGAAAACTACCGCACTCGAATTTATATTTGCGGGAGGAGGAGCTGCGACGAGGCGTCGAGCTTCTGTATTTCGCGTACCGCGATTTTACCCGTGATCCAGACGAGATCCTGGCCGAATCCCGTTTCGGCCGGGCCCATCACCGTGTCCTGTATTTTGTCGGCCGCAACCCCGGCACGACTGTATCGGGCCTTTTGTCCCTGCTGCGCATCACCAAACAGAGCCTGTCCCGTGTACTGGGTCAATTGGTGGAAGACGGATACATCACCCAGGAGTCAGGGCTTGAGGACCGCAGGCAGCGCCTTCTATACCTCACCGACAAGGGACAGGCATTCGAGAAAGAGCTGTTTGCCACCCAGCGCGACCGCGTGGCCGAGGCCTACAAGCGTGCAGGCCCCGAAGCTGTTGCCGGCTTCTGGGAGGTACTTCTCAACATCGTCGATGCTGAAGAACGCGACACCGTACTACGTCAGATTGAAAAGTAATCAAGAAGCGGTCATGATGGGCATGAAAGGAACTTCAGCCCATCATGTCCACTGAGCTTAATCCCGAATTTGACGAGTTCTTCTCGCTCTGGAAGGCCCTGCCCCGGCGCAAGCATAGCCTGTTGCCGTGCAAGGCGGACATTACCCCGGTTCAGTTTGGCAAGTTCCTGCAATTCATGGCGATCGCCGAGCGTAAATCGCCTGAAGATTTTCGCATCCTCTTTGCAGGTAGTGTGTTTGAACACAATGCCGGTTTCCCCGTTACGGGACGAAACTATTATGAGATGCTGCCGCCCTCTTTCATCAAGCCGATGAAGGCGTTTCACCGCAACTTGCTCGGCACACCGTGCGGCGCTTACATTGCCGACGTCATTCATACCACAAAGGGTGCGTCCTATATTCACCACACCCTTCAGTTGCCAATGGTGGATGAAAAGGGCTTTGTGCGCTACCTCGTTGGTTGCGGGCTTGCGCGAAAGCCATACGATGACATCGGTAGCCGGACGGACGCCAGCCACCGCCCCGCCAACATCAAGGACATGTTTTACCTGAACCTTGGCTCTGGCGCGCCAAAGCAGAAAATCGTGGACTTTACTGTGCAAGCCGTCGGGCTTTAAGCACCCACCTCCCCCAACCCGATTGAAAACCCGGCACAGTCGGCGCAATATAGGTGCCGGGAAGGAAATCCATGTCATTCAAACTCGGCGCATCATTCGATAGCTTTCAGAAGCTCTGGCAAGCCCTGCCACGACGAGCCCACAAGCTCCTGCCTTGCCGCAAGGACGTTACGCCAGCGCATTTCGGTGAAATGATTCAGAACATCGGCCTCGCCGAACAGGTCGGGCACCTCAATATGACTGTGCTGTTTTATGGCAGCGGGCTTGAGCGCATCTCCGGTCTGAAAGTGACCGGCATGAACTACTATGACCTCCTGCCGCCAGAGTTCGTGAAACCCATGTCCGTGTTTCATGCCTATATACTGGGGACCCCATGCGGTGCCTTTGTAGGTGATGTGGTCACCACGCCGTCTGGCAGCCGGTACCTATACGAATCTGTCCAGTATCCGCTCGTGGATGAGGATGGTCACGTTCGCTTCCTCCTCGTATATGGTCAGGCGCGCAAGCCGTTCGCGACCGAGGATGAACGAGCGCTTGCCAGTATTGGACGCGCCAATATCAAGGACATGCACTACCTCGACCTCGGCGTCGGCGCCCCCGCTGCCCGCATAGAAAACTTTGAATTCCATCGATGACATCAACTGTCACGGTGTGAGACCGCTTCAAAAACTATTTTTTAATCTTTAACGGCAAGAATACGAACTTCAGCACATATGGGGGTCATCGCGCAAAAAGCGTAGCTGAAGGGCGGATGTAACGTGTTCTCTATCGAGCCGGAATTTGACCAATTCCAACGGTGCTGGCAACAGTTGCCCAGGCATGCCCACCCACTGATCCCGCGCAAGAAAGATATTACCCCCGCGACATTCGGCGAACTGCTACACCAAACCTGCATCGGCGAACGCCGCAGTGTGGACGAGATGTATCTCGCCTACGCAGGCAGCGGGTTTGAGCGCAACGCAGGCTTCGATGCGATGGGCCAGAACTACTACGCGTCAGTCCCGCAGGCGTTCCTCGGCGCGATAAAACGCTTTCACGATAATATCTTCTCCCTGCCCTGCGCGGCCTATATCTGCGACCTTGTGACCTCGACCACGGGCAATCAGTATATGCACTATACCATGCATCTACCTGCGACCGACGATGAAGGTGTGCCGCGCTACCTTGTGGTTTTCGGACTCGACCGAAAGCCGGCTACCGATGTGGGTATCCGCGCGGAGCGAAGTGTCGCCGCGACAAGCATCAAACACCTTGCATATCTTGACCTCGGCGCAGGTACGCCTGAGGGTTTTGTGCGCGACTTCCAGCGCATGCCGGGCCGCGCAAAAATGACAAAGGCCCATAAGTTATGCCCAGAACCGCCGGGGGCAAAGCACCAGGAGCCTTGCGAAGACCGCATGAAGGCATACCAATTCGCCAGATAAGAAATTAATCGTTGGCTCCAAGGCTCTGTTCTGCCACATAGATGAAAAAAAGGAACAGAGATCATGACCATCGACGAAAGACTTCGCGCCGGTTATCGCACTTTCCGCGAAGGCGCTTATGAGCGTGACCGGGAACTCTACCAGGATCTGGCTACCTACGGCCAAACCCCGCATACGCTAGTTATCACCTGTTCAGACAGCCGTGTGATCGTTCAGGATATCCTGAGCGCTGGCCCCGGCGACCTGTTTGTAGTTCGCAACGTAGCCGCCATGGTACCGCCATACGAGAATGACAAAGGCTATCACGGCACCTCCGCCGCGATTGAGTTTGCCGTGACCGCGCTGGAGGTGGATAATATCGTTGTGATGGGCCACGCAGGCTGTGGCGGTGTCGCAAGCGTGATTGACCGCAACGTGCCGGAAGACAGCTTTGTCGGCCAATGGATGCGCCCGCTCCACAACTGGCTGCGCGACCACGATAATTTTGCGAACGAGAAACCGTCCGCCCGCAAGCGCATGCTAGAACGTGCTGCAGTCTATCTCTCGATCCAGAACCTGAAGACCTTCCCCTTCGTGACCGAACGGGTAAAGGCCGGAAAGCTATCGCTTCAGGGCCTTCTGTTCGACATTCATAACGGCGAGCTCTCGGAAGTCATCGCCAAGAACGATACGGACTTTGACGTACGTTCGGTCCTCGCTTCCAGTGAGTGAGACCCAGAAATCCGTAACAGCCTGGGCCGAGGAAACCTTCGGCCCGGTGACTGAGCATTCGGTCCTTGTCCGCCGCGCCATGGTGGAAATGGAAGAACTGCTTGAGGCGACCGAAGCCGGCAACCAAACCGAGATCGGCAAGGAAACCGCCGATATCGCTATTCTTCTCTACCGCCTTCTGGAGCTGAACGGCCTCGACCTCACAAATGAGGTCACCAAAAAAATGGCAGAGAACCGTGCCCGCCGCTGGCAGCCAAAGGGCGACGGCACCGGCAAACACATCAAGGGCTAAAGCCCGAACACCCGCCGTGCGTTACCTTCAAGGAAGTTGAACTTGCCTTCATCCGTGAGGCCAAGGCTGTCGAGCGCTTTCAAGCACTGCGCTGGCGACAGCATCGGCCAGTTGGTTCCGAACATCACCCGCTTGCCACCCGGCCCTTTCATGAACTTGACCAGATCATCCGGCAGACGGTGCACCGCATAGGCAGACGTATCCACATAGAAATTCGGGTATTTGAGCGCCAGTGACACCACTTCGTCGATCCACGGGAAGCCAACATGGCCGCCCACCACCTTCAGCTCCGGGAAATCCAGCAACACATCATCAAGGTAAGGGATTAACCGCCCCGGCTCCGACCGGCATAAAGGCCCGGTGTGCCCGATTTGTGTACAGAACGGGACCCCAGCATCCACACAGGCCGCATAGACCGGGTAGTAGCGCCGGTCATTCGGCGGCAGGTCCAGAAGCCACGGCACGAGGCGCACGCCAACAAATGTTTTGCCGTCCACCACGCGCCTGATTTCACGCACCGCCTCCATCGGGTTTGAGATATCAACCGTCGCGAGGCCCCGGAAGCGGTCCGGCGCTTCCGCGATCTGCGCTGCGACCTCATCGTTGCTGATCAGCGAGCCGCGCGGGCCATGCCATGCAGAAAGGAACGCTATGTCCACCCCTGCAGCATCCATCGCGGCAATGGTGTCCGCAATGGTGGGCACAATGACCTCACCTTCCCGCCCGGTCCAGCGCAGCAAAGTTGCCATCCAAGGCTCCCGCGCCATGCGTTCTGTGGTGACCTGTGCCCATACATCAATTGCAGCCATTGTCTTTATCCTCACTAATGCTTCACTAGTGTAGTATTAGCTGCTACTGTTTCCAAAATCAAGTTGCTAGAGTGCCGCCATGTCAGCATCGAACCACAGGCTCTATCTCCACCTGCAGCTTGCCGCCCACCATGTGAAAAAGCAGGCTGACCGCGCGCTTTTGGACGGGGCTGAGCTGACCACGGCGCAAGCGGCGGTGCTGTCGCTGCTCACCAGTGAGGAGCGGGTCACCCAACGCACAGTGGCGGACGCCCTTGGCCAGAACGAATCAGCCGTGACCGCCATGATCCGCCGCTTGATGAAGCTGGGTTATGTCACCCGTCACCGCGACAAGGATGACGCCCGTGCGTGGCTGCTGGAGATAACCGACAGCGGGCGTGCAGCACTTGATGCGATCGCAGGTCCCTTTGGCAGCATCAATGAGACCTTCGACAAAGTACTCAGGGCTGAGGAAGCGGCAGCGCTGGCGGACTATCTGAAACGCATCAGTTCAGCTTTCAGCCGCGGCTAGGTCTTATTGTGCCTTGCCGGGCGTATGTGGCAGGCCTAAGCTCCCCTTCAAACACGGAGGGGAAATCTCATGAAACGGCATCTGTTCAACGTTACATCCGCAATTGCACTAGCTGCCGTGATCGCAGGCACACCGGTACACGCAGACAGCCTCTCCCCGCTCATACCGGAAGCAACACTCAAGCAGATCGCCGAGGAAGTCTCAGGCGTCACCGCAAAGCGCAGCCTTGATGAAATCACGCTCTATCACCGTACCCGCGCCAGTGCGCAGTTTGACAAGGCCGGTGAAGTGGTCATTCGCAAGCTGCAGTCCTACGGCTTCGAGACGGTGGATATCTTCAGCCTGCCTGCCGACGGCAAAAGCATGTACGGCACGCAGAAATCCCGCCCGGCCTGGAATGTGAGCTTCGCCGAACTTTGGGAAGTGACAGAGGATGGCACACGTATACGCAAGCTGGGCGACTGGGAGGCAAGACCCCTCACCCTCGCGCAGGATAGCGACAGCGCAGACGTGACAGCTGAGCTCGTGGATATTGGTCGCGGCGTCACTGAAGACGATTACGCAGGCAAGGACATCAAGGGCAAGATTGTGCTGACCTCAAGCCAGCCGGGCGCGGTTGAGGCGCTGGCACTGCGGAAATATGGTGCTGCTGGTATCCTCTCCTACGCCGCAAACCAGAAATCGGCATGGTGGCAGCTTGACGACAGCCTCGTACGCTGGGGGCATCTGTCCTCCTTCCGCGATGAGCCCGCCTTTGCCTTCATGACAAGCCTTGGTGAAGCTCGTGCGCTGCAAGTGCGCCTCGCCAAGGGGGAGAGCATCCGGTTCCACGCCAAGGTGGATGCCGTGCGCGAGGAAGGTGAATACCGCATCGTCACCGCCACCATTCCCGGCAGTGACCCGAAGCTTGCGGACGAGGAAATCACCTTCAGTTGCCACCTTGATCACCCCCGCCCCGGAGCTAACGACAACGCCAGCGGCTGTGTGTCCATCCTCGAGGCGGCGCGCACACTCAAACGCCTGACCGATTCCGGCGCGCTGCCCGCCCCGAAGCGCACCATCCGCTTCCTGTGGCCGTCCGAGATTGAAGCGACACTCATTCTTCTGAACGCATACCCAGAACTCGGGGAACGCACCAAACATGTGATCCATATGGATATGGTCGGCGGCGGGCCGGAGACCAAGGCCGTATTCCGCGTATCGCGCGGCCCGAAAAGCACTGCGGACGTCTCCGGCGATATCGCATGGGCCATCACTGATTTTGTGAACGAGCATACCCTCGCATTCGCGAGCGGCGAGGACACCGCCTTCCCGCTTTTCTCACCTG
This sequence comes from Kordiimonas gwangyangensis DSM 19435 = JCM 12864, assembly GCF_000375545.1. Taxonomy (GTDB): domain Bacteria; phylum Pseudomonadota; class Alphaproteobacteria; order Sphingomonadales; family Kordiimonadaceae; genus Kordiimonas; species Kordiimonas gwangyangensis. Next base: position 609,935 of record NZ_AQXF01000003.1, on the reverse strand, counting down.
AAGGTGGGCGTGAACCGTTGCTCGCGCAACACGAATGGCTCGACATGGGCAGCGACCATGATGTGTTTGCTGCCGGTAGCTGGGGCATTCCGGTCACCTATATGCACGACTGGCCGGACCGCTACATTCACACCACAAAGGATGTCGCAGCCAATATCGACCCCACCAAGCTGAAACGTGCGGCCTTCATTGGCGCAGTGCAGGCTGCTGTGCTCGCAAACCTTGACGACGACGACGCGGGTGCCCTGCTAGCGCTTGAGCGCCCCGCGGCTGTCGCGCGCCTTGCAGAAGTGATGAGCGAGTGGTCAAACCATTCGGCAGAGACACAAGCAGAAGCGCGCCTCGGGCACTGGCTTACAGAGCTGCGTATCACACGAAGCATCAAGGGCTATGCCCCCAAGGCAGACACTACCCCACTGACCGAGTTCACTGCCGCAGTGATGGCGCTTGAAGGCGCACAGGCTTCGAATACACCCCAGGGCACTGTCTACCGGCGCAACCCTGACCTCAAGGGCACCATGAACGGTTTCGGCTATTCCTATATCGCGGATAAACTAGGTGCAGAGAAGCTTGCCGCCCTCAAGCTACCAAACGGCCTACGCGGGCACGAGATGGCCTATGAGGCACTGAACTACGTTGATGGCAGCCGTAGCGTGCGCGAGATTTACACCATGCTGGTGGCCGAGTTTTACGCCGTCGACCGCGCCGCGCTTGAGGAATACCTGCAGGCGCTTGCGAGCATCGATGTTCTCTCAGCAAAATAGCAAAAAGGCGCGCCACTAAAGCACGCCTTAAAAGGTTGCTACGAGAGCTTGGCGCTAGTGTTTCACTGTTGCCATGCATTCGATCTCGACCCGCGCACCGAGCGCGAGACCCGATGCGCCCATGGCGCTGCGGGCGGGGAACTTGTCGGTGAAATAGGTGCGATACACCTCGTTCATCGCGGCCCATTCCTTGATGTCGGCCATCATCACGAGGCATTTGACCACATGGTCCATGTCGGAGCCATTGGCCTCAAGCGTTGCTTTGATGTTTTCCATCGTCTGTCGGGTCTCGGGGCCGATACCGCCTGGCACCAATTCCATCGTACCCGGCTTCGCGCCCAGCTCGCCCGAAAGATAGAGCATATTGCCGACACGTACGGCCTTCGAGAAAGGCAGCTTGGCTTGCGCGTTTTCCGCCTGTGCGCCAACACTTGCCCCAAGAAATGCTGCTGCGAGCACCAGTGATTTAAGCATGATTGATCCCCCGATTATTGCCTGCTGGAAGCCTAGCGAATGACGAGCACTTCGCCAAACAAAAAGGGCCGCCCGATGGGCAGCCCTTGATGTAAGTATTTAGCCTGAAGCTTATTTGTCTTCGTAGACGTTGCGGCCAGACTTGATCGGCTTCCAGATCTTCTTCATCGAGAGATAAAGCACAATCGTGAGGATACCGAGGAACATAAGAACCTTGAGGCCCATGTGGTGACGGTCAACGAGCTTCGGCTCAGCCACATAGGTCAGGAACATCACAACGTCTTTCGACATCTGTTCAGCCGTTGCAGCGGTACCGTCTTCATAGTCGACAACACCTTCAGCAAGCGGCGGCGCCATGGAGATTGCACCACCCGGGAAATACGGGTTGTAGCTCTTGCCAGCTGGCATCTCGTGATCGGCCGGAGCATCCTCATAGCCGGTCAGCAGGCTGTAGATATAGTTCGGACCGTCATGACGAGCTTTCGACATCAGCGAAAGGTCTGGCGGAACCGCGCCACCGTTGGATGCCGCAGCAGCCTCAGGGTTCGGGAACGGTGCCGGGAAAACGTCCTGCGGCAGGCCCGGACGCTCTTTCGGGTCACCCGCATCGTCGACACCGTCGATAACAGTGTATTCAGCGGCCCAAGCCTTGATCATGTCCTCTTCGTAACCAAGGTCAGCAAGGTTACGGAAGTGGAAGTACTTGAGGCTGTGGCAGTTCGAGCAAACCTGCTTGTAGACCTGCCAGCCGCGCTGTGCAGACTGCATGTCGAACTGGCCAAACGGACCTTCGAAGGACCACTCAAGCTGCATCGGGTGCTTTGCGGCACCGGCTGCGAACGAAGCACCTGCGAGGCCTACAGCCGCCGTCAGGGCAATCGCAATGTTTTTAACAAGTTTCATCGTTGATCCCCTTACTCGGCAGCTTTTACGACCGGATTGGCAATGCTTTCCGGCAGCGGCAGCGTCTTCTCGATCTTGCCGAGGAGCGGCAGGATCACGAGGAAGTACGCGAAATAGTATGCCGTACCGATCAGACCCACGAGCGGCCAGATACCTTCAGGCTTCTTGCCACCAACAACCGTGAGGACAAACATGTCAATCACGAGGAAGAGGAAGAACCAGCGGAAGGTCGGACGGAACTTGCCCGAGCGAACTTTCGAGGTGTCAAGCCACGGCAGGAACAGCCACACGAGGATCGATGCAAACATCGCCAGAACACCAAGAAGCTTGGCCGGGATGAACACGATATCCGTGAACGGAATGCCGATATCGAACGTGATGGAGCGCAGGATTGCGTAGAACGGCAGGAAGTACCATTCCGGCACGATGCTCGCAGGCGTTACCATCGGGTCAGCCGGAATATAGTTATCCGGGTGGCCGAGCACGTTCGGCATGTAGAAGATGAATGCCGCGAAGACAAAGAAGAATACACCGGCACCAAACGCGTCCTTGATCGTGTAGAACGGGTGGAACGGGATCTGATCAGCGTTCGACTTCACGTCGATACCAAGCGGATTGCCGCTGTCCGAGATTTTCTTCGCCCAGAGGTGAAGGATTACAACACCTGCAATCACGAACGGCAGCAGATAGTGCAGGCTGAAGAAGCGGTTCAGAGTTGGGTTATCAACCGAGAAGCCACCCCACAGCAGGGTCACAATGCTTTCGCCCACAACAGGGATCGCGGAGAAGAGGTTGGTGATCACAGTCGCACCCCAGAAGGACATCTGGCCCCATGGGAGAACGTAGCCCATGAAAGCGGTTGCCATCATGAGGAGGAAGATCACAACGCCGAGCATCCACAGAAGCTCACGCGGGGCTTTGTATGAACCGTAATAAAGGCCGCGGAAAATGTGGGTGTACACAGCGATAAAGAAGAAGCTTGCGCCGTTCGCATGCATGTAGCGAATGAGCCAGCCATAGTTCACATCACGCATGATGCGCTCGACACTGTCGAACGCGAGCGAGGTGTGCGGGGTGTAGTGCATTGCGAGCACAACACCGGAAATGATTTGAACAACGAGCATAAGGCCCGCGAGCGAACCGAAGTTCCACCAGTAGTTCAAGTTGCGCGGCGTCGGCGTATCGACACCCACAACATTGTTCACCAGCGAAAGGATCGGCAGGCGTTCTTCAACCCATGCAGCGACAGCATTTTTGGGTTTTGCAGCATTCCATTCAGCCATGAGGTGCCCCCTTAACCGATCTGAAGCGTTGTATCGTTGACGAAGGCGTAAGTCGGCACTTCGAGGTTCTTCGGCGCCGGGCCCTTGCGGATACGGCCAGCCGTGTCGTAGTGCGAGCCGTGGCACGGGCAGAACCAACCGCCGAAATCGCCGCGGTCATCGCCCTCTTTGGTGCCGAGCGGCACACAACCGAGGTGGGTACATACACCCAGAACCACCAGCCATTCAGCATGGCCTTCCTGAACACGTTCCGCGTCAGGCTGTTTGTCGACCAGCACGTCCATCGGAACCGCGCGGGCAGCCTCAATCTCGGCTTCCGTACGGTGACGGACAAACACAGGCTTGCCGCGCCATTTGATGATGACCGCTTCACCAACGCCGATAGCGCTGAGGTCTACTTCGACAGATGCAAGCGCCAGCGTATCCGCTGCCGGGTTCATCTGGTCAATGAAAGGCCAAGCCGCCATTACGGCGCCTACGCCGGCCATACCGGCAGCTGCCACGTGAAGAAAGTCGCGCCGCGTGGCGCCATCTTCAGCTTCGATAGTCTCGTTGATAGTGCTCATCTAATCTTCCCTGACAGGAACGTGATGCGAAAGGCGATCAGTCGTTTGATTCCCGAACGTAGTTCTACCTCTGCATGGTGGCAAATCCCTGCGGCACAAGGCCGCACAGCAGCTCACCATAAACTCGACCGCCGGACAGCCCCTGCCCAGCGAATTGGGATTGGTTTAGTCGGACGCGCGTTAAGAGGCAAGGGTTTATCCTCCATCTGACCAAAAAAATGGCCGAAAAAAGTTAAGAAGTTGTGGTCGTCGTTGCATCGGCGCATCAACGTCGGTAGCTTGCGCGCCATGGAAATAGCGCTTTTTGAACCGGACCAGCCCCAGAACACGGGAACCATGCTTCGCCTTGCTGCCTGCATGGGGGTACCGGCGCACGTTATCGAGCCCTGCGGCTTCCCCTTTTCCCACAAGGCTTTCCGGCGTTCCGCCATGGATTATGCCGACCTTGTGGAGCTGCATCACCATATGGACTTTGATAGCTTCAATGCGGCAAGAAAGGCTTTGGGAAAACGTCTCGTCCTCTTGACGACAAAGTCACCTGAACCCTACACCGCGTTCAGTTTCAACCCCGATGATATTCTGGTGGTTGGTAGTGAATCGACCGGGGCGCCGGACTATGTTCATGAGAGCGCGGACGCACGGGTGACGATTCCCATGGCAGCAGGTGCGCGTTCACTCAATGTTGCGGTCTCAATGGCGATGGTTTTAGGTGAAGCATTAAGGCAGACACGATCCGGCACAGAAGGAAACGGGTAATGGATATCGAAGTAAAAAAACAAAAAGCCGCCGAGTGGTTCTTCGACCTCAGGAATCAGATCTGCGCCAGCTTTGAAGCCATTGAAGATGACAACGCCGGCCCGCTCAAAGACCGCGCGCCCGGCCGCTTTGAGCGCAAGAGCTGGGACCGCACCAATCAGGGTGATGGCGCCGAAGGGGGGGGCGGCACCATGTCCATCATGCGCGGCGGTCGCGTGTTCGAGAAGGTTGGCGTGAACATTTCTACCGTCCACGGCACCTTCACGCCGGAATTTGCCAAAAGCATTCCGGGCGCCGAGGAAGACCCGCGCTTTTTCGCCACGGGAATCAGCCTTGTCGCGCATATGAACAGCCCGCGGGTGCCTGCCGTGCACATGAACACCCGTTTCATCACCACCACCCAAAGCTGGTTCGGCGGCGGCGCTGACCTTAACGCGCCCCTTCCAAACGCCACAGACACCGCGGATTTCCATGCCGCATTCAAAGCAAGCTGTGACCGCCATGGTCCGGACTATTACGAGCGCTTTAAAAAATGGTGCGACGAATATTTCTATATCCCACACCGCAACCGCGCCCGCGGTGAAGGCGGCATTTTCTATGATCGCCTCGCGACCGGCGACTGGGACGCAGATTTTGCTTTCACCCAGGACGTTGGCCGCACGTTCAACGAGATTTACCCTGCCCTTGTGCGTCGTCACATGAATGAAGAATGGACGGCGGAAGAGCGCGAGACCCAGCTTGAATACCGCGGCTACTATGCAGAATTTAATCTGGTCTATGACCGCGGCACCACATTCGGCCTCAAGACAGGTGGCAATGTGGAAGCCATCCTGATGTCGCTGCCGCCCGAAGCCAAATGGCCCTGATCTCGCCTGAGGTCCTGCTCTATCTCGGGCTTTTCCTGAATGCCTTTGTAGCGGCAACCTTGCTGCCCGCCTTTTCGGAAGTGGCGCTTGCGTCGCTGATCGCATCCGGGAACGGCGAGTCTGTGTTGCTTATTGCCGTTGCCACGCTTGGCAATGTGCTCGGCTCCATTCTCAACTGGTGGCTCGGCGGACGGGCGCTTGTATACCAAGACCGCCGATGGTTTCCCTTCTCCCCACGGCAGATCGAGCGCGGAACACGACTTTTTGAACGCTACGGCTACCCTACCTTGCTGTTCGCATGGCTGCCTATTATTGGCGACCCGCTAACCTTTGTGGCTGGCATCTTTCGGATGCGTTTCCTGCCTTTCCTTGTTCTGACCACCTTGGGCAAGGCGGGGCGTTATATCGTTATTGCCTTGGCTGCAAACGCCTTTTAAGACCGCTTTCAATCGACAGGCGGTCAAACTTATGCCAATTTTGACCCGCAAGACATTTCAGTAGTTTCGGCTTTCATGGGAAGCCCCATTCAGGCAGAGGGAAGTAAATGACTGCAAGAATCATGAGTGGCCTGTTGCTTATCATCGCATTGGCATTTCCTGCCACCGCGGCCAGCACGGCAGAAAAACGCGAAAAAATCCTCACCATGCGTGAGCAGGTACTGGCAGAGCTGTTCGACCAGCGCCCGCAAGCCCGCGCCGAGATTGACGATGCGGAAGGCTATGCCGTCTTCTCAAACGTTGGTGTGCAGATTTTCCTCCTCGGTGGTGGCGGTGGTCGCGGCGTGGTCCGTGACGCAAAAACCGGCAAGGACACCTACATGAAAATGGCAACCGCTGCCGTTGGCATCGGCCTTGGCATCAAGGATTTCCGTGCCGTGTTCATCTTCCATAGCCGCGATGCGCTTGAAGACTTTATCGACCACGGCTGGGACATGACAGGTGAAGCTGACGCGGCTGCCCGCACTGGCGACAAAGGTGGCGAGATCGGCGAAGCCGCATCCGTACGCAAGAAGGTCAGCGTCTATCAGTTCACCGATGGTGGTTTGATGCTGCAGGCGTCCCTGCACGGAACCAAATACTGGCAGGACAAAAAGCTGAACAAGGGCAGCTAATAGGCACCTCAAGCAACTGAATACATTGAAGAAGGCGGGGCTTTCCCGCCTTTTTTTTGTTCCGCAAAGCAGGCGCGAAGCTGATGCCGTGCACCCTCCAGAATACGGTCGGACATTGCGCTATCCTCCACCGTGCGTGATAGCACGAGCGCGCCTGCAACGGTGCTCAGTACCATCAGCATCTGCTCCTCCGTCAGGCCAAGCTGAGGCGCAAGCTTGATGGCATAGGTCTCAATACGATTTTGGAATAGACGCTTTACGGTCTCGTCTTTACGAGCCGCTTCACAGGCTACCGCCGCCAATGTGCAGCCCTGCCCCGGCGTGTCGCGGTGCGCGGGCGAGAGATATACCTCAAGGAAAGCATCAAGCGACGGCCCTCCCCTGCGGCCCATAGCGCGGGATAGCCGTTCCTCGTCCTCCTGAAAGGCAAATTCAAGCGCTTGTGCCACCATGTCATCGCGCGAACCGAAGTGCGCATAAAAGCCGCCATGGGTCAGCCCTGCTTCTTTCATGATTGCCGCAACACCAAGCCCATCAAGCCCCGCTTCGCGGAAGCGGGTGGCGGCGATAGACACGATCCGCTCGTGGTTCTCTTTTTTCTGCGCCTGCGAGTAGCCCATAACTGAGTTCCTGATTCACCTTGACCATCTGCATGATGATTATCATATTAATCTACATGATGTCTATCATGCTGATGAACGGGAGGGTTCAGTGAGTTCAAAAAAGATATGCGCCATTGTGGGTGCCGGTGACTTTATCGGGCGTGCCATTGCGCTGCGCTTCGCGCGGGAGGGATACACGGTCTTCGCGGGTCGCAGGAATGGCGACAAGCTGGCGCCCCTTAAGGCTGAAATCGAATCCATGGGTGGCCGGTGCGATATCCGCGCCCTCGATGCCCGCAAAGAGGATGAAGTCACCGTCTTCATGGCGGATGCGGCAGCCGCAGACACCTTATCCGCCGCCATCTTCAATATTGGTGCAAACGTGCAGTTCCCCATCCTCGATACGACCGAACGTGTGTTCCGCAAAGTGTGGGAGATGGCGTGTTATTCAGGCTTTCTCGCTGGCCGGGAAGCAGCACGGCATATGATACCGGCAGGCAGTGGCTCAATCTTTTTCACCGGCGCGACAGCGAGCCTGAGGGGCGGCGCAGGCTACGCAGCCTTTGCCAGCGCCAAATTCGGCCTGCGCGGCATCGCACAGTCCATGGCACGAGAGCTTGGGCCAAAGGGCATCCATGTAGCGCACCTGATCATCGATGCGGCGGTCGATACCGAATGGGTGCGCGGCATGATCACCGAACGCCAGGGCGCAGACGCACTGGGTAAGCTTGGGCCGGATGACCTGCTCGACCCCGCGGCCGTGGGCGAAACCTACTGGCAGCTTCACACCCAGCCCCGTAGCGCTTGGACCCACGAGCTTGATATCCGCCCCTACGGCGAAAAATTTTAAGGAGGAAACCATGGTCAAATGTGAATTCCTGTTCGATTTCGGCAGCCCTAACAGTTACCTCGCATGGAAGGTGTTGCCCGGCATCGAGGAACGCACCGGTGTGCGCTTTGACTATGTGCCGGTGCTTCTGGGCGGCATCTTCAAGGCCACCGGCAACTCCTCACCAGCTGTCGCGTTCGCTGGCGTGAAGGGCAAAATGGCCTATGAGATGCTGGAAATGCGCCGTTTCATCAGCAAACACGGCCTGACAGCGTTCAAGATGAATCCGCATTTCCCGGTCAACACCCTGCACCTGATGCGCGGTGCGATCTTTGCCCGGCAGCAGAACTTGCTGCCCGCCTATATGGATGCGGTGATGCACCACATGTGGGAAGAGCCCAAGAAAATGGATGAGCCTGACGTGATCATGGCTGCCCTTGCTGAGAGCGGACTTGACGCAAGTGCGATTCTTGAAGGCGCGCAGGACGCGGGCGTGAAAGCCGCCCTGTTAGAGAACACCGAAAAGGCAGTCGCGCGCGGCGTGTTTGGTGCACCCAGCTTCTTTGTAGGTGATGAGCTTTTCTTCGGCAAAGACAGGCTGAGCGCCGTTGAGGAGGAGATCCTCGCCCAATCCGCCTAACTCAGACGCGCTTTAAAAGCTCATCGCGCGAGAGGGAAAAATCACTCGCGACCCAATCCTGTTCCAGCTGTTTCATCAATTTCGAGACAGCTGGACCTGCATCCACGCCCGCAGCGATAAGGTCGCCGCCCTTCAGGGGAAACTCCGGCACCGGCCAATCCTTCAAGGTTTGAACCAGTGCTTCGCCGCACACTTCCTGCACAAAAAGCGCACACTTTGCAGCGTCATTCCCATACTGGTATATGAAGGCATGCAGCGCTTCCGGCGTGGCAGGAGCCGTCGCATGCAAGGCGGTCACCACCGCAAGCATCTGTTCCCGCTGCTTTTTTGACAATCGAAAGCGTTTCGCGAATATGGGGACCGCTTCCGGCTCCAGCGCCAGCCACGCCGAGAGACGCAAAATCGCATCAGGCTTAAATTCAAAACGGTCTTCGTTGTCGATGTAGTGCTGAAGACGAACACTATTGAGCGTACCCAGCGGCAACACGGCGGTCGCGCCCGTGCGCTCAAGTGCCGTCAGGGCCTCCATGGGCTTTGGCGCAGCTATGAGCTTAAGCAGTTCGTCCCGCACCCGCTCTGCCGACAAGGCCTTCAGAAGCACGACCTTCTGCTTGCAGGCCGCAAGCCCAGTCTCATCAGGCTGTCCCTTGCCGTACCATGCGTGGAAGCGGAAGAAACGCAGGATGCGCAGCGCGTCTTCTTCAATCCTGGTCTCGGCGTTCCCAATGAAGCGCACGCGACCGGCTTTCAGGTCTTTTATGCCGTCAAATGGGTCATTCAAGGTGCCGTCCGCACTCAGATAGAGCGCATTGAAAGTAAAGTCGCGCCGGGCTGCGTCAGCTTTCCAGTTATCAGTGAAGGCAACAACCGCGCGGCGGCCGTCGGTTTCCATATCCTGCCGGAGGGTGGTGACTTCCACCTTCGCGCTATCTGCGATAGCGGTCACGGTACCATGGTCAATTCCCGTAGGAATCACCTTGATATCGCAGGCTTCCAATAGTTTGGTGGCCTCATGAGGTGTATGGACCGTGGCGGCATCAATATCGTGCACCTTGCGGCCTATAAGGGTGTCGCGTACCACGCCGCCCACGAAACGGATATTCTCAGCCCCGAGGCACTCAACAATGCGTTTAATGCCGGGGCGCTTTAGCCAGTCAGCGTCAATTTTGACCACTGTTATCTTCGCCTTCCTCCTCCCCCGGGAGTTCTTGCGCAGGCTCGCTCTCTTCCTCCGGCACAAACCGGCCCGGTACAACCTGCCCGTTTTCGCTGTGCGGCGGAATGTATCTTGTGCGCGGGTCGCCCATGCGGTCATCAACCAGCTTGAGGCCCACGCCAGCAAGCAGGCCGGTCGCCACAAGCGCAATCAGCGTTTTCTGCAGTTTGGCAAGGTCAGCGGCACGGGCTTCCTCAGTCTTGTCTTCTTTCATGCGCCAACGCAGCCATGCAAGCACCGCAATCACCGGCAGCGACAGTAGAAGAATTCTCAGAAAGATGGCCATATCACCCCATTACCTTACCCCAGGAAGCGGGTGCACTCTCCATGGCGTGTTCCATGACATCGCACAGGTTCACCAGCATCGCCGCTGTCGCTCCCCAGATAAAAAAGTCCCCAAACGGCATGGCATAATATTCGCGCCGCGCGCCCTGCCATACCGCACTCTGCCTTTTGTGGTTACGCCGGTCGAGGATAAAATCAAGCGGCACCTCGAACGCGGCCTCCACTTCCGTAACCTGAAGGGTGAGCTCAAAGCCCGGTTTTACAAGCCCAACAACGGGTACGATCTCAAACCCGGTACCGGTTCGGTAGGTATCGAGAAAACCGCAGACATCGATCCAATTGGATGTCAGCCCCACCTCCTCCTCCGCTTCGCGAAGGGCGGCGGCAACCGCGTCAGCGTCTGTGTCGTCAATCTTGCCGCCGGGGAAGCTCACTTGTCCCGCATGTTTGCTCAGGTGCTCAGTGCGCTTGGTGAGAAGAATGGTTGGCCCCGACGCATGTTCAACAATTGGCACTAGGACCGCTGCATCCCGTGGCGGGCGGTCTTTTTGTGCCAGCAATTTCGCTTCCATATTGAGGTCATAGTCACTGCGCCGCCCACGGGCAGCCGGATTATCGTCCCTCAATGCATCTGCAAGCCAGTCTCTCACATGTCACCGTCGTCAATATCACCTAACGAGAATGTAGTGCCACGGCTGGTGATCGCCAACCGCGCACCGCCATCTTTTGTGACTGTTTCAGCATTCTCGACCAGTTCATAGAAAACTGATCGGGCGATCAATGCCTCAAGCCGCCCACGCACCAGAATGTAGGGCCGCGGCTCACCGGTGGCCTCATCCACTTCAACACGGATCGGATGGTCGGCATCGGCGATCACTTCATCGCCCACATTTGTGGTGAACTTGAACGCTTTGTCAGTCCCCTCACCCACGGCCTCGACACTGGTGGCAACAAAATGCGCGTCTTCTACCTCAATGCCCACTTTCTCGACCGGGGTCACCAGATAGGTTTTACCGTCCTCGTCTTTACGTAGCACAGTAGAGAACAGGCGCACCATGCGTTTGCGGCCAATGGGCGTACCCATGTAGAACCACGTGCCGTCCCGCTTGATCTGCATATCAATATCGCCGCAGAAATCAGGATTCCATTTCTCAACAGGCGGATAACGCTGGCCTTCCACCTGTTTGATGATGTCTTCAAGTTTGATCTGCGTTTTGGTGCTTGCACTTGCCATAAAATACCTCCTGCCCCTCAATAGTAAGGGGCAGGTATGGCAAAGAAAAGACTATGAATGATTAAGCTGCTGCGACCGGCAGGCCTCGGTCATAGCTCCCGACAAGCGCGGGCGCTGTCATGGAGCCCTCAGGCACAGCCGGGATGATCTTGCCAACCGCCGGCAGTGACGGCATGGATGCGCTCTGTTTCACCAGAAGCCGCCGTGCGTCCCGCCCGCCGGGCATGGTGATATAGTTCGGCAGCACATTCTTGAAGCCGAAGCGGCTGTAGTAGCCAATATCACCCACGAGCAGGATACGCTTGTGCCCGGCTTCAGCGGCAGCCGTCAGCGACATGCGCATCAGCTCACCTCCGATGCCGGCGCTGTGCATGGCAGGCGCAACCGCAAGCGGGCCGAGAAGCAATGCTTCGCTGTCCGTGCCGCGCAAGAGGTCGCGCACCAGAATGGGCCAATACCGGATGGTACCTACAATGCGACCGTCAAGGCGCGCTACACGCGACAGTTTCGCAATAGGGTCCACATTGTCCCGAAGGCTGTAAGAAGACTTATTGAACCGGTCCGGTCCAAATGCCGCATCGAGAAGCGCCTCAACCTGCGCTTTGTCGAAGGGCCGTTCTTGACCATAACTGATCATCGGCTTTTCCCATATCAGTGGCACCAAATGATGCCGAAGAGCATAACAACACGTGTAGAATCAGCGTCTTACGTGTCGTCGCATGCGCGTATGCCCGTCGATATGAGTGGTCTTTACCATGGCGTCCATGACAGTTTTGTGTTCAAGAAGTTGCGTATTTATAATTACGCGCGCGCAAGTTCAAGCGACATTTTCTTCGCACCAATGTAGCTGAGTTTATGCATTATTTCGCCCACCCTTCCGGACGGTATTTTCTGCCTGCCCCCCACGTCGCAGATCGGCATATTTTTCCTATGCGGCAGAAAATGCCGATCTGGTTAATAGATAAAATTTTATCAAATACGCAGAATCCTGCGATTTCTTATGGTCGGGTTATTTGGCCCACTTTGTGCATGTAGCATAGTGCCTCGCAAAAGGTGAGGTGGATAAAACACAGAAAGTGCAGGAAATAATCATGGCCTTCTCGGTCAATACAAATGCCGGAGCCTTTGCGGCGCTACGTAATCTGGACGTAACGAACGCACTCGTGGACCGGACGCAAAGCCGGATCAATACCGGCCTTAAGGTAGCCAGCGCCAAGGACGACGCTGCTTCTTTTGCTATTTCCCAATCTCTCAAAGCTGATGTCGCGGGCTTCAAGGCCGTGCGCAGTTCGCTTGATCGCGCCATATCGGAAAACGATGTCGCGCTCGCGGCGGCGCAGGCGATATCTGACTCCCTTATTGAAATGCGCGAGAAAGCTGTCGCCGCGAAAGACAGTGGCCTCGACGCCGCCAGCCGCACGGCCCTGAACAAAGACTTCCTTGCACTCAAGGAACAAATCACCTCGATCGTACAGAACGCCGAATTCAATGGCCGCAACCTGTTGACCGGCGATGCCTCGACCGCAATTACCGATGCAACAGGCTCAACCACGATCAGCACCACAGCGACACAGCTGACACTCAGCAGCCTCAGCCTCGACACGTCTGACCTTGTTACCATCCCCGGCGGATCGGTGACCGGTACCGTCGTCGCGCTTGCGGGTGTCACCATCAGCGCTGGCACCGACGCTGAATTCCGTGCTGCCCTCGTCAATTTGCAGAACGACAACGGTGGTAATCTGGGTGGCGAAACGATTGACGCGTCCACTGGTGTCACAAGTGACGTGGTTACGTCCGGTTTTGCATCCAACGAATTCCAGCAAGGCGTTGCTGCAGCACTAGGGATCACCACGGCAGAGATTAACGGCACAACGGTTGACGGCTTTGCTTTTGCCCCGAACGTGGACGCTGGAAGCCAACTCCACCTCGTCCGCAACGGCGCATCATCCTACCTGACGGTTGGCGATCCGACCGCAGGCATCGGCGATGCATCGTCCCCGGCAGCAGCAGCTACAACAGTCACAAACCTTGACGCCGCCATCGATACGGTCAACGACGTGCTGTCCTCATTGGGCGCCACCGGCAACCGGCTTGATATCCAGCGCACCTTCGCAAGCGGGCTTTCGGATACACTTGAAGTGGGCATCGGCAATATTGTGGACGCTGACCTCTCGCGCGAGGCAGCCAACCTTCAGGCCTTCCAGACCAAGCAGCAGCTCGGCCTGCAGGCGCTCGGCATCGCGAACCAGGCACCACAAAGCGTGCTCTCGCTGTTCCGCTAACGCACCTACCCTATCCAACAGATAAAAAAACGGCGGAGCATCATGCCCCGCCGTATTCAGTTTCTGCTCTATCCCGGCTTACCAGTCGATCTGGAACCGCAGGGTCAGAGCATCAGCGTCGTTCTCTCCGTCGGGGCCGTTGGCCGCGACATTAAATGCTTTGTCAAACGTCATGTGGGCATAGTTCGCCATCACACGGGTGTGACGGTTCAGGTACCAGTTGAGACCTACGAGATAGGTGTCCTGCTCGCCGCCATAAACGCCGCCATCGGTCATGTCGAGGCGGTCAAAGCGTGCAGCAACCTGCCACGCACCCATGCCACCCTTGTGTACCGGGTTGGTAACTTTCGGACGGTCCCAGACACCTTTCTTGAGGTTGAGGGTCTTTTCCTCGCCGGTAATGAACCAACCAGCTTCAATATAACCGCCCCAAAGCTTGGCACTGCCACCGTCCGCAGCCGCATCCTTCGCACGCAGCTCCGAATACTCGGACGCCACATGGAATGCGCCGAGCTGCAGACCTGCTTCAACCACATAGGTAGTGTCGCGGTCCGTCAGCGTACCGGTATCAACAAAGCGGTCCGCAAGGTGGGAGTGTGCGCGCTGGCGGTAGCGGTAGGAGCCGTCGCCGGCATCACGGTACCGGAGCGAAGCACCGGCGATCCATTTACCGCCTTCAAATTCCTGACCGTAAGTCGCACGTGCCGAAAGCGTGTAGCCTTCGTTTTCAAGCGAGTCTTCGTTGTTGCCCCGGAAAGCACCGAGGAACAGGGTCCAGTTGTCGTCGCCGTTCAGGTAGGCGATACCAACGTTGCGACCAAAGGAGAAGGCATCAGTGAACGCGGAACGCTCAGTGAAAGTTGCGTTCACCGAGGAAGTCATTTCTTCAAGCGAGATAGCTGGCTTGAAGTGACCAACGCGCCAGGAGCCGTATTTGGTCGAATATTCTACCAGCGCATCAGCAACGGCTACTTCGTTCCCTGCGAAATCCGCCTCGAGCACATATTTCACATCTTTCCACGCCTTGCCCTGAACACCAATGCGTGCTGCCCGCAGCTCGGTGCCCTTCAGGTCCATGGTGTCATCGCCGTCCGACGCCCAAGCGGAGTCAACGAACACACGACCGCGTACGTTGATTTCAAATAGCCCGTCGTCCGTCGCGAGCGCAAATGCAGGCTCATCCTTGGAAATCTTCGGGCGTTTGGTTTCGCTTTTTTCTGACGCGGCCTGTTTGGCTTCAAGCTCTTCAATGCGTTTTGCAAGTGCAGCAAGCTGCGCCTTGAGGTCATCAATTGATTGCGCGCTTGCCGGCTGCGCAACGATCGTGGTCATTGCCGTTGCGCCCAGCAAAGCCCACAGATGATTTCGCTTCAACATCTGTTCTTCCTATCGTTTCGCCAATCGGAAACAAGCACCCAACTGCCGTCTCCTTGGCTACTGCCCATGTTACCAAGCGGTTTCATGTCTCAGTTGACGCGCATCATCAACATTTGTGTTTAACTTTTGTGACAATTGTTACAGCTGCGCGTCAAATTACATAAGTATCTGATTTAAAAAGATACTTTTATTACATTTTGTCGAATTATCGCCCTCAGCAGACCTCTGAAACATCGTTTGTGACACCCGAATCATAAATTCATCACAAAAGAGACATGGCGTTTCGGCTGCGCCTCAGTGACGACAATTCGACATCAAATCTGCCTTACATCCCGTAGGAAGCCATCCACTTCGCGTTTGATATTGGCTGCAAGCATTTCCAGCTGCTCAGCCGCTGACATCACTTCCGTGGAGGCTGCACCGGTTTTCTCGGCGCCATTGGCCACCTCATGAATTTCGGACGCCACACGCTGGGTGCCTTCCGACGTGTATTGCACGCTGCGGCTGATTTCATTGGTGGTCGCCTGTTGCTCCTCCACCGCGGAGGATACGTTCACCATCACATTGTTCAGCCGGTCGTTAGCCTCGCCAATGGTCTGGATAACCGTTACCGCCACCTCGGTCACATTCTGCATGTCGGCGATTTGTGCAGTGATCTGCTCTGTCGCCTTGGCGGTCTGGTTCGCGAGTGATTTCACCTCGCTGGCAACCACAGCAAAGCCCTTGCCGGCCTCGCCAGCCCGTGCCGCTTCAATCGTGGCATTGAGCGCCAGGAGGTTGGTCTGCTCCGCGATATCGTTGATCAGCTTCACCACGTCTTCGATCTGTTTTGACGACTCCGAGAGTTGCGCCATTGCCTTGCCGCCACGATCAGATGCTTGAACCGCCTCACGCGAAATGGAGTTGGCGTTGTGCATCTGCTGGTTCACTTCAGCGATGGAAGCAGCAAATTCTTCAATTGCTGACGCCATGGCGGAGACATTCTCCTGCATCTGGTTCGCAGCTTCACTGACGGAATTGACTTGGCGGCCCGTGGTGTCTGCCACATCCACCATCTCGCCCGCCGTGTTGCGCATCTGCACAGACGCACCGTCAAGGTTATGAACGGCATCGCCAATCGCACTATCGAATGAGGTGACGAGCGCGTTCAGCTTGTTCGCGCGCTCTTCCCGCCGTGCGGCGGCTGCGCGCTCTGCCTCAACCTTCTCGCGTTCTGCTGCGGCTTCAGCAGCCGCTCTTTCACGTTCTTCCCGCGCTTCTTCTTCCACACGCTTGCGTGCGTCCGCTTCAAGCCGCACACGTTCAGCCGCGCTATCACGCAACTGTTCCGCCGTGCGCGCCATGCTGCCAAGCTCATCGCGGAACTGGGTGCCCGGTACCGTGGTCTGGAAATCGCCACCAGCAATGCCGCTAAGCGCGACTTCAAGCGAACGAACCGGATAGACGGTTGCCTTGATAACAGCCGCCGCAATCAGAAGCGCCAGCACGATCATGACAATGGTGATCATCACAAGGGTCGCAAATGCTGCGGATTCGGCGGCCTCGGCCTCCGCAACCTTCTCGGCATAAAGCCGCCCTGACACTGTATTCAGTGTCTCAAATGGCTCATCCATTCGGCTATAAATTTCGCTGAGCTCGCTCATTTCCTCATCAAGAGTGAGGCGGCGGTCAGAATAGGCCTTGAAAGCTGCGAGGTAGCTATCAAGCCCTGCTGTAATCTCAGCTTTCATGTCTGCCCCGAAACGGGACTGGCTGAGGGCTGCCTTGAATTCCTGCCCACGCGCGTTCACACGGTCGATATACTTGCGGTCGACGCGCATGATGAAGTCTTTCTCATGCCGTCGCAGCATCAGCATCAGGATTTCAAGCTGGTCGTTCCGGTTGGCATCAAGAAGGCTTTCAATACCGTGGACCGCCGCGCGTAGGTCACCCTGCAGGCCGCTTTCCTCATCAAGCCCGATGGCGACATAGGTATCCACAACCTTATGGAACTGGGCTTTGTGCGCCGGTACGGTCGCGGCAAGCTCACCGACCGCGGTCTTCATCTGGCTATTATTCAGGTTGGATTGCAGTGCCTCAAGGTCTTTGCCTGCCTCTGCACTGGCCTCGTCATATAGGCCGACATATTTCATGTCTTGCCTGAGGAAGAAGTCCTTCTCCCGGCGGCGCAGTTGCAGCGCCTGCCGCTCCAGGTCCTTCGTCAGGACATTTATCTTACTAAAATGCTCTGCCTCGTCTGTGGCTTCACGCACTACCGAGTCTGATACAATATGAGTGACCAATACCGCGATGAGTCCTAGGACCCCGACAGCCGCAAGGATAAAAACCCTGAGCGAAATGGATTTATTCTGAAGCCAAGCAAGCATATTCATCCTTCTCCAACGAAGAAAGCCACCCCCCAACCGAATTTAGTCCGAAATTACTGGCATGAACGTTTACCAAACCGCCCCAAGCGTCTGGCAAAACTGTCGTTCATGCGCCTCTCTAGTGTCTTCAGTAAACCCTAAGCGTTAATTTTTAGAAAACATGTTTGGATTGGCGCTTGCCCCGCGCCTTTATGCCTTTTTTATTTCGCGCCCCAGCAAACCGCACAGCAAACCGATGCAGACAGGTTTAAGACTCGTAAGTATTCCGCTTACGCTCGGTTGGAGAGGCTACGATGACCTATCAGGCAGTGACAGTGAAACAGATCCACCAGAAACAGGTGGTTGGGCTATCCGGTGAAAAACTGGGTGTCATCGAGGATGTGGTGATGGGCCCGCACGACGGCGCTTTCAGCCATGTGATCCTTCGCCGTGGCGGCGTGCTGGGCATTGGTGCCACACGCTACGCTTTCCCGTTTTCAGCAATTACCATCTGTGCGGACGGCAAGTGCTGCCGCATCGATATCAGCGAGGACGAGCTGGATCACTTCCCTTGCTTTGAAGGCTCAGACTATTCCGGCCTCAATGATCCCTTTCGCCAAAGAATGATGCCGACCATGCTGGGCGGGGACTTCACGCCTGCGGACCTTGACTTTGTCAAGCAACGCTAACAGGCTTGATCAACAGATCCATTATACAGGGAAATAGATATGGACATTATTCGCATTATCATCGCGATTCTGCTGCCGCCGCTTGGTGTATTCCTTCAGGTTGGCCTTGGCGCGCAGTTCTGGATTAACATCCTCCTGACCATCCTCGGCTACTTCCCGGGCATTATCCACGCCATCTATATCATCGCAAAACGCTGACACTTCGGCGGCAATTGCGAGCATGAAAAAACCTCCCGGAGATTACTCCCCGGGAGGTTTTATTTTTACCGGTTAGCCGGATGGCTGGCTTAGAAGCCCATGCCGCCCATGCCGCCCATGTCCGGCATTGCCGGTGCAGCAGGCTTGTCTTCCGGAATTTCAGCAACCATTGCTTCGGTCGTGATCATCAGACCAGCGATGGAAGCCGCGTCCTGAAGAGCGGTACGTACCACTTTGGTCGGGTCGATGATGCCCTTGGCAACGAGGTTGGTGTACTCTTCGTTCTGCGCGTCGAAACCGAAATCGGTGTCGTCTTGCTCGAGGAGCTTGCCAGCAACAACTGCGCCGTCAACACCAGCGTTTTCGGAGATCTGACGAACCGGAGCCTGCAGCGCACGACGGATGATGTCGATGCCTTTGGTCTGGTCGTCGTTCGCGCCGGTCACGCCTTCGATTGCTTTCGTTGCGTAAAGAAGCGCCGTGCCACCACCGGCAACGATACCTTCTTCAACAGCTGCGCGGGTTGCGTGCAGCGCATCGTCAACGCGGTCTTTGCGCTCTTTCACTTCAACTTCAGTTGCGCCGCCAACCTTGATCACAGCTACGCCGCCAGAGAGTTTTGCAAGACGCTCTTGCAGTTTCTCTTTGTCGTAATCGGAAGTCGTGCTTTCGATTTGCGCTTTGATCTGGTCGCAACGGGCTTTGATGTCGTCCTGCTCACCAACACCGTCAACGATCGTGGTGTCTTCTTTGGTGATGGTAACGCGCTTAGCTTTACCGAGCATCTCGAGGCCAACGTTCTCAAGCTTGATGCCGAGGTCTTCGGAGATAACCTGACCACCCGTGAGGATAGCGATATCTTCGAGCATGGCCTTGCGGCGGTCACCGAAGCCAGGTGCTTTAACCGCAGCGATCTTGAGGCCGCCACGCAGTTTGTTCACAACGAGGGTAGCCAGTGCTTCGCCTTCGATGTCTTCTGCGATGATCAGAAGCGGCTTGCCGGACTGCACAACTGCTTCGAGAAGCGGGAGCATCGGCTGGAGGTTCGAGAGTTTCTTCTCGTGGAGGAGGATCAGCGGGCTGTCCAGCTCAACGGTCATTTTCTCTGCGTTGGTGATGAAGTAAGGCGACAGGTAGCCGCGGTCGAACTGCATGCCCTCAACAACGTCGAGCTCGCTTTCGAGACCTTTGGCTTCTTCAACGGTGATAACACCTTCTTTGCCAACCTTGTCCATCGCTTCCGCGATCATCTTGCCAACAGCGTCTTCGCCGTTTGCGGAGATGGTGCCGACCTGTGCGATCTCGTCAGAGGTCGTGATGTCGCGCGAACGAGCTTTGAGGCTCTCAACAACTTTCGCCGTTGCGATGTCGATACCGCGCTTCAGGTCCATCGGGTTCATGCCGGCAGCAACCGACTTCATGCCTTCGCGAACGATAGCTTGTGCGAGAACGGTCGCGGTCGTCGTGCCGTCACCGGCCACGTCGTTGGTGCGGGAAGCGACTTCCTTCACCATTTGTGCGCCCATGTTCTCGAACTTGTCTTTGAGTTCGATTTCTTTCGCTACCGAGACACCGTCTTTGGTGATGCGCGGTGCGCCGAAGGATTTGTCGAGTACGACGTTACGGCCTTTCGGGCCGAGCGTGGTTTTCACTGCGTTTGCCAGCGTGTCCACACCTTTGAGGATTTTGGCACGGGCCTGTTCGTTGAACTTTACTTCTTTAGCAGCCATTTTATGGGGCTCCTGATATATGATGTTACTGAGATCGAGACGAAAGGGTCAGAGCAACCGGTTGGTTACTCGATGATGCCCATGATGTCTTTTTCTTGCATGATCAGCAGGTCTTGGCCGTCGATCTTGACTTCGGTGCCAGACCATTTGCCAAAGAGAACCTTGTCGCCAACTTTAACGTCAAGCGCGGTTACCTTGCCGTCTTCACCGCGAATGCCGGTGCCAACTGCGAGAATTTCACCTTCGGACGGTTTTTCTTTTACCGTATCCGGCAGAATGATGCCGCCTTTGGTTTTCTCTTCGCTCTCAAGACGCTTGACCAGTACACGGTCATGAAGCGGACGAAAAGCCATGGTTTGTCTCCTGAAAATGATAAACCGTTAAAATATGAATTGTTAGCACTCACTCACCCCGAGTGCTAACGCAAGCCACTATCTATGCCTTAATTGTTACGGCTTCAAGAGGTCTCGGATAGATTTTTTGATTTCTGGGGCAAATACTTTTATGCCTTGTGCGAAACCGCTTGGGGAAAGCCGTGTACAGCGCTGATGACATGTCGTTATACCTGCATATCGGGCACGCCAAGGCGGGTTCGACTTCCATTCAGACATTCCTTTATGAAAACTGGCGCGCCTTGCGTGAGCTGTCGGTCCTGCAGCCAGCGGCGGACCTGACTGTCGCGAGAGAGGACAATCCCCCTGCCAACCCGCTGACCACCCTCATGCAGCAATCAACGGCAGGCACCATGGCAAAGGTGGCAAACTGGATTGCCGAGGTGCGGCGCACAGCAGACGGCCCGGCCAAGTTGGTGCTATCGTCGGAATACCTATTCAACCCCGGCAACGCGACCCTCTTCCGCGAGATCGCGGAGCAGATTCCGGTGCATCTGGTCTATTATATCAGGAGACAGGATGAGCAGTTGATCGCGCTTTGGCGACAGTGGGCGCTTAAAAGCGGTATCGGGCTTGATGAGATTATCGAAAAGCGCATCGCCCAACTTCGCCCCAACTACCGCAAGGTGATGAAAGAATGGCGCGGAAATGTGAAGCTGGCGTCCTGGCATGTGCGCTACATGGCGCCGGCGTTCCTTGAAGGCGGCAACCTGATTTCGGACTTCGCCACCGCAATTGGCGTCGGGACTGATGGACTGGTGCTACCGGGACGGGAGAACCCAAGCCTTGATGGCCGCCTGCTTCATTTCATGAGCCGCCACGCGGATATTCTTGAGGGCCAAAAGCCGGACGCTTTCCTGCGCCTGCTCATGGACCCCGATGAGCCCATCCAACGCACCAAGCTGACCCAAGCGCAGTTCACAGAAATTCACAACCGGTTCGAATGGCAGAACCGCCGCATGCTGGAAGAGTATCACGCGGCGATGGTCGGCACAAAGGTGCTGGAAGAAGCTACCGCGCCCATTGTCACAGCAGCCGACAAGCTGGATATCGCCAGCCAGCATGCCTATATGGCCGCACAGCTTGCACGCCTTGCGGGCCATAAAGACCCGCGACTGCAAATATTGAAGGAACGGCTAGAAGCGGAGATGAAGGGCTAGTCTCGCTTGCGGCCCACAATCACCGGCTGGAAGAAGACACCATCAATGCGCTCCACTGCGCCAAATCCAGCCTCTTCAAAAAGCGCCATCATGCGCGCCGGAGAAAGCGCATAAAAAGCCGCACGCATGGCGTGGGTTTTAAGCTCAGCCTTGCCGTCGTCTGCGGTGAAATACATGGTGAAGTCATAGATGTCTGAGCCGTCATCCCGCCAGTCCCACACCTGATAAACTGCCCAGTTCACACCGTCGTGGCGGCGCACACCAAAGGGATGGAGCTGGCTGCCGCCCTTATCAACCTTGTCATAGTCCCGCATGGTTACCATGCACAGCCCGCCGGGCTTGAGCGCATGGTGAAAGGACTTGAGCGCGGAGAGGATCAGGTCGTCCGACAGTAGGTGCGTCACCGCATTGTCAGCGGAATAGACCACGTCAAATTTGCCACAATAGGTTTCGTGCACCCTGCACATATCGGCGACATGAAAGTCGATAGTCAGGCCACGCTTGTGCGCTTCGGTCTTCGCGCGCTCAATGGAGGCGGGGGACAGGTCAGACGCTGTCACCTGATAGCCGCGTGCCGCTAGGCCCAGCGCCTGTGTGCCGATACCGCACGTCACATCGAGAAGCGCCTCACCACCACCCTGCCCGAGCCGCTCACGGATGATGCCATCAAGCGCCGCAGACTGCCGCGCAATGCTCGCCTCCCAGTCACCATGCACAAGATGGTAAAACGGCGCCATCGGGTCATAGAACTGGTTGGTCATGGCAGCACCCCGTCAGCTTTCTGCGCTTTGATCCAGGAGGATTTCGTCACATTCAGCTTCCACGAGGGCCGCGCTTTTGGCAAGGAAATCGTCTTCCGAGGTGTCGTCCGCTTTTGCGTCCACTTCCGCGCTCGCAGCGTCCTCACCCGCTGCATGGCGGAGGAAAAGCCGCATCACATGCTCAACACCGTCTTCGACCACGTTGCGCAGGTCGTCGGCATAATATTGACCGCGGTTATAGGCGCCGGTGATCACCTCGAAGGAGGGGAAATAATGCACACCCGTGTGGCGCTGGCGCAGGGTTTCCGCTGCCACGCGCAACACCGCTTTTGAGTAGGTGGTGGCCGAAAGCACCTGTGCGCCGGGTTCCGCCGTTGCCATCAGGGGCACGGGTGAGACCGTCAGCACCACTTCCGCGGCCGGGTTTACCGCCCTGAGCTTCTCGATGAAGGCGGACATATCTGCCGTCACATCATCGGCTGTCTGGTTATAGAATTCATATTTATCGGCGTCGAATTCGCCGCCACTCACGCCCGGGCACAGCGGGAAAACCGCACCGTCAGCGCGTGAGCGCCAGCATTCCGTAAGCCCAAGAGTGAAGACAAACACGTCGAGGGTTTCAAACATTTCCCGCACGGCAGCCAAGTGCTGCGCGCGGTCGCCCTCCATCTCGGCCACCGATATGAAATTGCCTGGTTGCACGGTCGGGCGGAACGGGTCCCGCACACTTCCGTCCGCGTCAACCCAAGCGCCCTCTTCCGGCATGAAACGACCGTAGGCGCGGTCGATCAACTGCAGCAACTGGCGCGCTGTATAGATATTGCCGTAGCGCGCGGAGAAGAGGCCATAGCCGTGTTCAGTGCGGATCTGCTCAGGCACGATGGCGTGCCCCGGCTCCGCAACATAATACTGAAAGCCCGAGCTCTTGAGGTGCCGCGCAATATGTTGAGCAAAACAACTGCCTGCGGTCGCTACCTTTTTCTCGCGCGTGAGCTGGAGCTCAAAAACACCAACGGGGTCCACATCCGCCATGTGCGGCGCAGCCACTGAACGGCGCCAGAATGCCTTGTCAGGCAAGGATTTATAGGGATGGTCGGTCATGCTGCCTCTGTACCCTTTTGTTTTGGTGTCAGTTTTTTCCGCCGTCCCATGGCTTTACTGGTCTTTTTACCAGTTTGAGCACGGACGAGCTTTTCGATCTGTTTGATAAGCAGCTTGCCATATTCCTTGTTGGCGTGTGTCGCGTCCGGCGCAGAATATTCTTCCCTTAGGAAACCGCGCTCCGACAGACACTCCTTTGGCACAGGAATAAGCGGCACCTCATAGTCGGCAAAAATCTGTTCCATCACACGCTTCTGCAAACGCCAGAATTTCTGCCGTAGCGGCGCGGGGGAGACACCCCGCTCCTTGATATGCATGCGCAGGAATACCTGAGGGCCCTGCAGGATATACTTCGTGCTTTCCTTTGGGGGCGGCGCCATCAAATGGCACACACAGGCGTCTGTGCGGCGGCGAAAGAAACGCACTGGCTCATTTTCCTTGCTCAGCCGCCTAAGGAAAAAGTCTTCCAGCACTTTATAGGGGATCAGCGTTGTGCCGTCCTCGGGCGAGGTATCGTCGCCCGGCAACAGGAAATCATAGGGCTCAGGGTGCTGCACCATGCCCACCATATGGTGGAAGTTCCCCATCAGCATGGAGACAACCATATCCTTGGGCCCAAGCTCTTGCGCGCGTTCCTTGAATTCATCAAGTGTGGTGTCGCCGCGGAAGCCGCCGTTCATGGCAGGCACCTTCCGGTAAAACGCTTCAATGGTGATGCCACGCCGTGTCGCGCCACGTTCCTGCAAGGCTTGTTGCAGCGCCTCTACGTGGCTATCACCAAAAACCAGCACCCGTCTTTTGCGGAAAAACAAACTCATCTTCCTTACTCATCGGTCCACGAACCACGTCGCCTGTTGCTATCACGCAGCGTGCGGGAACGCCACACCCTACGCGCTCGCCCCGGCAACGCTGTTGGCTATGCCCCAATTTTATTGGTGTCACCCGAGGCAATGCCTTCAATTTGCTCCAGCAAAAGCCGGCCATAGGCGCCGTTTGCATGGGTCGCGTCAGGCGCATAATACTCAAGCTTTAGGCAGCCATCCTCGCCCTGACAACCATCTGGCACAGGGACAAATATTACCCCAACCTCGTCGCACAGCCTTTTCAACATCAGATTATATAGCCGCCAGACCTTCACCCGCAAACTCGGCGCTGAAAGCCCATGTTGCAAGAGGCCCAATTTTTTGAACGGGCCAGGATACTGCCGTATCAAATCCAAGTTTCCCTTGGGTGGCGGTGGCGCCAATTGAAAGACCGCTGCTTTGCTACCTTCCTTGATCCTCACCATCATCCTGAGGTCACGCCGCAGCCCGATCTCGAAAGAGCCTTCAAGCACCTTGAAGGGAATTAGCGTTGCCTCACCCTCAGGGCAGTCCTCACCGGGCATCTGAAAATCAAATGGCACCGGGTGCTGCACGAGGCTGACAAAATTATGGAAATTTCCGCGAGTCATGGAAATGATGATATCCGCAGGGTCTAGGTCCCGGATGGCGGCAAAAAATTCAGCCTGCGGTGTATCCCCTGCAGTGCCGCCATCTTCTGTCTTGCGGGCGCGCGCGTGCACGCTGATCTCAAGCTCAGCATTGCGTGGGCTATAGTCGCCAAAGGCGTCCTGCACCGCGGCCACATGGCTATCGCCAAATACCATCACCCGCTTCTTAGGCACCGTTCCCATAATCCGGAAATACTCTTGGTTGATTTATGAACCCTGTTTAATGCCACACGATGAGAAGGTCGACCTTCATTTTGTCCATTTGCGATCACAGGTTTACCAGACAGGGAAGTCACAATAGACTGTCCGCAGGCAAGGGTAATTACGTTTGACAATCTATTTGGGGGATATTCCTTTATGAAACGAGTACTGATTGGCGGCCTTGTTGTAGGCGCAGCCGCGGTAGGCGCCTACGCATACGCCGACCACCGGTTTGAAGCACAAATCCTCGCGGCTATTGAAAGCCGGAACGCCAACCCGGATGTGGATGGTCATCTGAGCTTCTCAAGCCTCGACACCAGCTTCCTGGGCGGCACCGCCAACGTCACCGACCTTCTGGTTACCAATAAGGTGTCTGGCACTGAAGTGACCCGCATCAAAGATGGGATGCTTACCTTCGATGTTGGTTTTGGCGGCAACCCCGGTGCGCTGACTGGCTTTTCCTTTGACGGCGTTGTGCTGACGGAACCCGCCGGTACGGTTACCGTTTCCCACCTGTCTGCAGACGGGCTGAACATCAACCCGATGAATGCGGACGAAATGGAGAGCCTTGCAGGTGCGAAAATCGGCTCCTTCAAACTTACGGACATGAGGGCAAAAGGCATGGCCCCCGGCCCGATGGAGTTCGCACTCAATAAAGTCAATTTTGAAACCAGCAACGATGGCGACTGGTTGGAGGAGTTTCTGATTGAGGGCCTCAACCTTGATATGGTGATGCCGGACACCGGCATGCCGCTCAAAGCGCAGCTCAAGCAGATGCAACTGGTTGGCGGCAACATTGGTGCAATTCGCGGCCTGATGGACGTAAAACCGAGTGAGAACGGTGGCGCACCCACATTCGGCGCAGACGCCATGCGCGTCTACATGCAGGAATCGCTCAATTACATGGGCATTGAAAAAGCCACCATCGCCGGGCTGGAGGTCAATGTACCGGGTAGCGTAACCATGTCACTGACCAATATGTCCGTGGATGATATCACCCGCAAAAATGGCATCGCGCTCGGCGGCCGGGCCAAGATCGAGAACTTCAGGCTTTCGAACCTTGCCAGCATTTCACCTCAAGCCGCACAGATCCTTGGCATCGCCGGCCTCGACCAACTGGTCATGAATGCAGCCAGCGTCACAAGCTATGACGAGAGCACAAGCACCTTCACCAGCAAAGGCCACCTGCATGCGGACCAACTGCTCAACCTCAACATGAATGTCAAAATTGACGGGGTCGACCTTGACCAGATGACCAAGCTTATTGGTGAAGCGCAGGAACGGCAAATCGCCTTCGTCAAAAAGATGGAAGACCCCAACATGACGCCGGAGCAAGCCGCCGAGTATGTTGCAGAATCCCAGAAGCACATGCTGGATGTTTATTTCGGCTACTATTCCGGCTTCAACATGAACATGACGCTGGAGGACATTGGTGGCCTTGAGCGTGGCCTGCGTGTTTATTCAGCCATGTCTGGTCTGCCGGTCGAACAGCTGCGCATGCAGTTTGGCATGGCGGCGACACAGAACCTGATGATGCTTCTGGGTGCAAACACCCCAGAGGAGCTTGAAGCCACCATTAACGGCTTCATGGGCAATCCGTCCTCCCCGGTGATCATCTCGCTTGAAAGCAAGCAGGACATGCGTACCGTGAACCCCGAGGATGTGGACCAGAGCAACTGGCACGAGTTTGTGAAAGTGGACATCAAGGCCGCGAACTAAGTGCCTCGAACCAAACAAAAAAGGGCCCCAACCGGGGCCCTTTTCATTTTAGCAGTTCGCAAACCTAAAGCTTGCTGAAGGAAACATTCTCGCCAATACGGCTCGCGCGCTCCAGAAGCTTCGCGGTCATGGCCGCCTCGCCCTTGCGGTCCTGCGCCTCAAGCGACTTCATAAGGCCATAGAGCGACCATGCGCTATTGGGGTGCCGCACAAGGGCGGCCTTGAAGGCGTCCTCGGCTTCGCTGAATTTGCCTGCTTCATAGAGTGCGGCGCCAAGGCTTTGCTCGGTCGCATAGTACCAGAACGGCGGCTCCATATAGGGCATGCTGTCCTGCAGCTCGACCGCACGGCGGAAGGATGCGATCGCGCCCTCATAGTCACCGGCAGCTTGTTTCGCGCGCCCTTCAATGGTGACGGACGCCAGCTCCAGAATGGTCTTGGCGGGCATGCCGCCAGAATTGCTGACAGCGCCAGCGGCAACAAGTGCATCAATGGCCGCCTGCTCAGCCGCCGCGCGGGCATCGCCGCGCTCCGCCAGCGCGAGGCCGCGCATATAGTGCCACATGGCCTTGAGGTAAGCGACATCGTCACCCGGGTCCTCAACCGCCAGCACATCGTCAAGCGGCGCGAACTGGGCAAAGACAAAATACGGAGCAACCTTAATGGGCGCGATCCATTCCGCTTCCTTGACCACCTGTACCGGGATCAGGGCATCCAGCTTCTTCGCATATTCAAGCGAAATTGCCTCATCCCCGGCCATCTGCGCGGAAACGAGCACAAAATGCACATTGTGCGGATAGTAGCCGTAGCGGTAGAGGTCCGAGCCTTTGGTCATCGCCAGGTAATCCTCATCCACCTTCACGGCAACCACGTTGGTCTCAAGGCTGTCGAGGTAACGACCGATACGGAAATAGATGTGTCCCGGCATATGCACAAGGTGGCCTGAACCGGGCGCAAGACCCGCTAGCTTGTCGGCATATGGTTCCGCCTTTGTCGCCACACTGCTGGCTTCATACAGGTGGATAAAGAGGTGGATGGCACCGTAATGGTCCGGGTTTTTGGCGACCACACCTTCAATCGCGTCAATCGCGGTTTTGATATGTGGTTTCGGGGTGGTGAAATCACGCTCCCAATAGTCCCACGGGCTGGTGTCCATCAGCGCCTCGGCATAGATCGTTGCGATATCCTGATCATCCGGATATTTGGCATGCAGCGCTGCCATCGCGTCGGCGAACTTCTGGTCCATATCGCCACGGTCTGCGCCAGCACCTGCCTTGTAGCGGGTATCAAGCGCCATGATAAGGTCGCGCTCACGCTCGCTCGCATTCGCGATAAGGGCTTTGGCTTTCTCAAGGGCGGCGACGGCTTTTTTGTTACCTTCAGCATCCATTGGCGCGTTGATGTTGGGGCCGTAGGCTATCGCCTCACCCCAATGGCAGATGGCGCAGGTTGGGTCCAGTTCCTGCGCTTTCTTGAACGCGCGGATCGCTTCCCAGTGGTTGAAACCGTATAGAAGCGCTGCGCCCTGCTGATAGTAGGCCTGCGCTTCCGGCACCTTGGTCGAGATCGGGAATGAGCGGCTATCAAGGCCCGGCAGCAGCGGTACGCTTTCGCTCATCGCAGCATCGTCCGCGCGCACAGCACTTGAGATCAGGTGCGCGATATCGGGGCGGAACAGCGAACCACGGTTCGTGCCCACAGGCCCACAGATATTACGGCGGATTTCGCCCGGATTGAAGGAATAGGCAACCTCGCCCTCGCTCACGTCCGGCGCGGGCACAAGGGTGTTAATTCCGACCACAGCAGCGAGAAACACCGCAGGGGCAATAAAGGATTTCATGACAATAGCTCCAGTCATTGAGCAAGCATTAATCTTGGCTCATGCAATACTCTGAAATTGGAGGCGGGGACCGGCATATTAGCAGAGACACGCCATTTCGCCACACAAAAATAAGCGGCAAGGCGCGGTGCTTGGCCAAAACGGCGTTTCATGGCATGCTTGCACATCCATCACGGGAGGCGAAGCATGGCAACGAATGGTGCGGGCGAGCTGAATGTGGCCATCATTGGCGCAGGTCCGGCAGGCTATTATACTGCCGAGGCGCTAACCGCGACCGACCGCCCCGTGCATGTGGATATCATCGACCGCCTGCCTACCCCCTTTGGCCTTATCCGTGCCGGCGTGGCGCCTGACCATCAGTCGATCAAGAATGTGTCCCGCCGTTATGAGGCGACCAACACGCGTGAGAATGTGCGCTTTGTTGGCAATCTCGCGCTTGGCCGCGATATCACGCTTACTGAGCTGCGCGGGCTCTATGATGCGGTGGTCCTGGCCACAGGCGCGGGCAAGGACCGGCCACTGGGTATCGAGGGCGAGGACCTCAATGGTGTCATCGGCTCCGCCGCCTTTGTTGGCTGGTATAACGCCCACCCCGACTACACAGACCTTAACCCTGACCTGCGCGTGGCCTCCGTCGCGGTGATCGGCAATGGCAATGTGGCGGTTGATGTCGCCCGCGTGCTGGCAAAAACCGCGGCGGAGATGGCAAATTCCGACCTTGCCTCCCATGCGGCAGGGTCAATCCATGGCTCGCCCATCAGGGATATTCATATCATTGGCCGCCGGGGCCCGCTTGAAGCCAGCTTTACGCCCAAGGAACTCGGTGAATTGAACCAGCTTGAGAACTGCGTGGCGCTGGTGGACGGCAAACAGTTGCCTGACCCCAGCGGCGACGCAGACCTGAGCGGTGCGCAAAAGAAAAACTTGGCTGCCTTGCGGGCCATGGCTTTGAATAGCGCGGACGCGAAGCCCGTGCGCCTTCACCTGCAGTTCTATCTCCGCCCCATGGCGATCCTCGGTGACCGCTGTGTTTGCGGCATCAGGCTTGAGGAAACCCGCGTTGAGGGTGGCAAGTGTGAAGGCACTGGCGTGACCGAAGTGTTGCCGGCAGGCCTTGTTGTACCCTGCATCGGCTACCGCACCAGCCCCATCCCCGATGTGCCCTATAGCGCACGCTACGGCTGCTTTGAGAATGAGGACGGCCGCATCGCCCCGGGCCTTTACTGCGTGGGCTGGGCCAAACGCGGCCCCACCGGCACCATCGGCACCAACAAGCCCGACGGCGCGGAGGTGGCTTTGAAAATTCTTAATGAAGTTTCCACAAGCCGCAAGGAAGGCCGCGACGGGCTTGACCGCATCATCCGCGAACGTGACCTCCATATCGTCACCTTCCAGAACTGGAAGAAGATCGAGGCGGAGGAGGTCGCCTCCGCCCGGAATGGTGCCCCCCGCCGCAAGCTGACGGACGTGCATGAGATGGTGCGCATCGCGGAAAGTTAGGCGACGCCCCACAGCACTTTGGCTTCATCCGCGATCAGGTCCGGATATTCCTCCGGGAAGAAGAGCTTAGCACCCGGCACTTCCCGCACTCCTTTTGAGTTTTTGAAAACACGGTCGAGATAGCCGGGGCTATCGCTCGAGAAGATGTCATCCGCCGTGCCCCACACCACACGCACCGGCGTATCAAGCGCACGGAGGCCCGCTTCAATACCCGCAAGCGGGTTAGGATCCAGTCCCAAAGTGTAGGCGTTCGTGAGCCCCTTACGCGCCGCGCTGCTGACAAGCGGTGCAAGGTAAAGGTCAAGCGCGTCATCGGTCGGATGTCCGGGCTTGCTGTAGCAGAGGCCCGCAAGACCTTCGCTTGAGCGCGCAAGGTTATGGTCCGCATTCCACGGCATCAGCCATTCATCAGGGAATGTGCCTTTGCGTGCGAGTTCAATCACCGGGACGAGCGCAGGTGGTGGGCTGTCCGGCTCTACATCGCAGTTGGTGAGGAGGAGCGTGCGCACCCGCGCCGGGTACTTGAGCACAAAAAGCTGTGCCACCGCGCCGCCGCTATCGTTCGCAACAAGGTCCACACTATCCACACCAAGGGTATCAAGGAACGCGGCCAGCATTTCCACCTGGTCCGCCGGGGCCACGCCCTGTCCCTCGGCAACTTCAGTGAAACCAAGCCCCATGGAATCGGGCGCGAGGCAGCGGCGATAGGCCTTCAGGCGCGCAATCGCACCGCGCCACTGATAGTTGCTGAGCGGGAAGCCATGCAGGAAGAGAGCCGCAGGGCCCGCCCCTTTGTCAATATAGGCAATGCGGCCTTGCTTGAGCGGCATGAACTTGCGCATGCGCCCGTAATCCGCGGCGCTATAATCAAGCCCACCGTCAGCACATTCCGCAAGCGCGCTTCCTGCCCCTGCAACCAGCGATGCCGCTACAGCCGCACCCGCTGTACCTGCCATCAATTTCATGAAGTCTCTCCGTTTCATTCTATCCTCCTGCCACGACCGGGCTGTTCCATTCGCGATTCTGTCGCGTGATGGCTTGGTATGACGGAAGGAAGGTCACGGCATCAATGACCTCGGAGGTCATGGCTTTTTGCACCGGGAGCCGTATGATCGGGGCAGGATCTCAGGAAGGACACACACATGTACCCTTACGTTCAGGTTGGTTCACTGGTGAAAGACTGGCGCACCACGCGGCGCATGAGCCAGATGACGCTGGCGTTCGAGGCCAATGTCTCGCCCCGGCACCTGAGCTATGTGGAGACCGGTAAATCACAGCCAAGCGCCATGCTGCTCGCGCGGCTTTCAGACGCGCTGGATATCCCACTGAGGGAACGTAACACCCTGCTGACCGCCGCCGGTTACGCGCCCAAATACAGCAACACCAGCCTGACAGACCGCGAACTTGC
This sequence comes from Kordiimonas gwangyangensis DSM 19435 = JCM 12864, assembly GCF_000375545.1. Lineage (GTDB taxonomy): Bacteria > Pseudomonadota > Alphaproteobacteria > Sphingomonadales > Kordiimonadaceae > Kordiimonas > Kordiimonas gwangyangensis. Next base: position 578,211 of record NZ_AQXF01000003.1, on the reverse strand, counting down.
GCCGGTGCGGGACGCTATTGACTGTATTCTGAAGCAGCAGGAGCCTTACCCTGCGTTCGTGATGGACCGCTACTGGAATGTGCTGATGACCAATGATGCCGCAGGCCGGGTGCTGGGCACCGTGCGCGGCGACGCACCCAAGCACATGAATATCCTGCATCAGGTGTTTGACCCTGAGTGCATGCGCCCGTTTGTGGAAAACTGGGAAGATGTGGCGGGTGACCTGATCGGCCACCTGCACGGCGACATTGCTGCCAACCCGTCAGACACGGCAGCCCGTGAGCTTTTGGCCGATATCCTCAAATACCCGGACATCCCCACCGCGTGGCAAGAACGGGAGCCGGGAAAAGCCCCCCTGCCCATGCTGACCACCCATTTCAAACATGCATCAGGTGGTCTCAGCTTCTTCTCCACCATCACCACGTTCGGCACGCCGCGCGATGTAACCCTGGCCGAAATCAGGATTGAATGCCTCTATCCCGTAGACGCATACACCACCACGTTCTGCAAGAAACTGGCTATGTGACCTAGCTCATCCGAATACGTTTGAGGATACCACTGAAGGTCATGATCGTGGTGTCGCCTGTGAAGATGGTGCCGCGCACGAACAGCAGTGATTTGGTGGCACGCGTTACTTCGCCCGTGGCTTCAATAAGCGCATCCTTGGGGCCTGCGGAGATGAATTCAGCATTGAAACCAGCGGTCACCGCCGCGCCGCCCTCAAGCTCCCGCCGGGCAAGCGCAAAGAGGGAGAAGTCGGCAAATGTCATAAGCAGGCCACCATGCAGCATGCCATGGCCATTGCAGTGTTTGCGCTCAGAAATAAAGGCACATTTGATGTCGTCACCTTCCTCATTGAAATAGAAAGGTGCAATCATGTCCTCAAACGGGTCTTCACCGCCCCATGTGCGGTAACCCTGTGCCTTCAGGTCTTCAACAGTCAGCGCCACGCGCAGTCCCCCTTAAAAATACATCTAGTCAATTTCAACAAGCGTGGCTTCAATGCCCCGAATGCCTCGCTCGTCAGGAATATAGTAGGCAATCAGGATTTGACCACCCGGAAGCAGTGTGGCGGACGGATACCCGGTGTCGCGGCTGGGGCTGTCATCCCTGATGATAAACTCCTCAGCGTCCGCGAAGTCCTGCCCCGGCGCAATGATGCGGGCGCGCGAGCCCATGGGCTCATGCCTGTAGCCATACACCAGAAACAGCCTGCCATCCGGCAACACAAGCGGGTCATAGGGGTGGCCTGTCACGCCAACTGTTTCCGGCGGGCCGAAGGTTCGGCCTTCATCGCTTGAGGTGGCGATCACGAGCCGGTCCTCGTTATGGCCGGTGCGGTTAAAGATCGTCACCTTACCCTCAGGCCACTGCGCCATGGAAGGTTCTGCGAGGGACACATCAGGCATGGCGATCATGCGGTCAGGCGCGGTCCAGCTCTCACCGCCGTCTGTGCTTTCAAAAAAGCGCACCACAGGCAGCTCCTGTCCCGGCACACTGCCAGTGTAGGCTGAGATCAGCAGCGAACCATCCTTGCGTTCGATCATACGGCCACGGATGGGCGCACTTTCCGGCCAATATTTCAGCCGCGGTTCTTTCATCAAAGGGTCACGGGGCAATAAGTTATGGTCGGACCATGTTTGCCCCTCGTCATCGCTATAGCGCACATAACTGGCCCAATAGAGGTAGCCAGCTCCCAAGTGCTCCCGCGTGACCGGGTGGATTTTCTGCGCCGGCAGTTTGTCGGCAATTTCGCGCGTCATGGGATACCATAGGAAACCATATTGCAGCAGCCGCCCGCTTGACGTGAGGAACAGGTTCGCGTCCTGGTCGGCGGCTTCAGCATGCATGGGCAGCATTTGAACGCCACCGCGCGCATCAAGGTTCCCGTCAAACCGCATTAGCGCGATGTGGGAACGAAAGTGCCAATGGTCGACACTCTCGCGCTCGTCTTCTGCCGCGTCGCCCAGCATCCAGCGGTGGTCTGGCGCGCGCCTGAACGCCAAGAGCACCTCGCCCGACGGCAATGCAAGCACGTTCGGGAACGCGGCGTAAAACCGCTCGTCCCGGTAAAGGGTCTGGTGCTGGATGATACGAAGTGCCATGGCTGTCCTTTAGAAGCTGTTATCACCGTCCAGCATACGGCCAATTCCACCAAGGACGGAACCCTCGCCCCGATCCTTGCCGCCACCTTGCGGGGCAGCTGCCAGCACACGGCCAGCAAGGCGGCTGAACGGCAGGCTTTGAAGCCAGACTTTACCCGGCCCTTCAAGCCGCGCGAAGAACACACCTTCACCGCCAAAAATCATCGATTTGATGCCGCCCACCCGTTCGATATCCATATCGATATCGGCGGTCATGGCGGCCACGCAGCCGGTGTCCACATGCAGGATTTCGCCGCGCTTGAGTTCTTTTTCAATGAGCGTACCGCCCACATGCACGAAGGCCCAGCCGTCACCGTCGAGCCGCTGCATGATGAAGCCTTCCCCGCCAAATAGCCCGGTCAGGATTTTGCGCTGCAGATGAATACCAATCTGTACACCGCGTGCGGCGGCAAGGAAGCTATCCTTCTGGCAAATGAGGCGCCCGCCATAGTCGGAGAGTTTGAAGGCAAGAATATTGCCCGGAAACGGTGCTGCGAAGGCGACACGCGCCTTGCCGATGCCTTCATGGGTGAAAACCGTGGTGAACAGGCTTTCGCCGGTGATCAGGCGTTTCCCCGCACCGAGGAGCTTGCCCATGAAACCACCGTCCTGGTTGGACCCATCACCAAATACCGCGTTCATGGTAATGCTAGAGGACTTGAACATCATGGCGCCAGCTTCGGCGACAGCGGATTCACCGGGGTCCAGCTCCACCTCGACAAACTGCATTTCCGCGCCCTTGATCTCAAAATCGACATCATCTGCAATACTATTGCTGCGGGTGTGGCGTGATACTGGAACCTCTGGCACATGACTGGGCATGGTTTTTCCTCTTCTGTTATCTGTTTCTCTCGCTGTGCGTGCTACTTAACATTCTCGGCATCCCCCTTGACGTGGGGGCGCTTGCATCGCACCTTCTATTAATCAAGGCATGTTGCCAACTCTTTTCAAGGTTTGGAGAAAATCGCCATGAAAGGCGTTTGGGTTATTATCAAATCCATTTTTAAATTCATTCAGGGCCTCGGCACCACCGCGCTCGGTCTTCTGGTTATTCTCTTTCTCGTTGGCCTTTACGCTGCCAGCAACCGCGACACTCGTCCTGTGGTGCCGAACGGTGCTGTGCTGGTACTGTGGCCAAACGGTTCGATTGTCGAGCAGGCGGAATATCCCGACCCGCTTGATGAACTCTTCACCGATTTCAACAGCGTACCACCGCAAACCAGTGTGCATGATATCCTGCGCTCGCTGGACCGTGCCAAGGGTGACGGTCGCATCAAGGCTGTGGCTGTGCTGACGGACAATATGTTCGGTGCCGCACCCAGCCACCTGCACGCCATCGCGGGCGCGCTGCGCGACTTCAAGGCCAGCGGCAAGAAGGTGTATGCGATCTCAAGCGCCTATTCCCAGGGCACCTATATGATCGCCGCGGAAGCCGACAAGGTATACATGAACCCGCTCGGCAGTGTGCTGCTGACCGGCTTCGGTTCCTACCCCACCTATTTCAAGGACATGCTGGACAAGATCGAAGCCAACGTGAATGTCTTCCGCGTTGGTACCTACAAGTCAGCGGTTGAGCCTTTCATCCGGAACGATATGTCACCGGCTGCAAAGGAAGCGAACCTCGCGTTCCTCAACAGCCTGTGGGAACAGTATGAAACGTCCGTCGTGACCGCACGTGGGCTTGAGCCCGGCGCGCTGACTGCCGCCATGAACACGGTGAACGAAGACCTGCGTGCCGTGGGCGGTGACTTTGCCCAGCTTGCGGTCTCCAACGGTCTCGTGGACGAACTGGCCGCGCGCCAGGACTGGCGTCAGGCGCTGATGGATGAATACGGTTCCACGCCGGACGGCACCAGCTTCAACCAGATCCATTTTGAGGCGTATCTCGCCGCGACCGACAAACCCAACATGAACCCGAACCAGATTGCGGTTATCACCGCGCAGGGTGAGATTGTGATGGGTGAAGGCCCGATCACGGTCACCGCCGCGGAAACCGTGGTCGGTTACATTCGCGACGCACGCAACAACCCGAACACAGCGGCGATTGTACTGCGTGTGGACAGCCCCGGCGGCTCTTCCTTCGCGTCGGAACTGATCCGGCAGGAGCTTGTGGCAGCGCAGCAAGATGGCCTCAAAGTAATCGCGTCCTTCGGCCCTGTGGCGGCCTCGGGCGGTTACTGGATTTCCGCGACCGCTGATGAAATCTGGGCCGCGCCAAGCACCATCACCGGCTCCATCGGTATCTTCGGCATTGTGCCAACGTTTGAGCGCACGCTTGATAAAATCGGCATCCACACCGACGGCGTGGGCACCTCCCCACTCGCCGGTGCCTTTGACATCACCCGCCCAATGACCGACACCGCCAAGGACATCATCCAGCAGTCGATCGAGAACGGCTACGACCAGTTCCTCAACCTTGTGGCCACCGGCCGCAACATGACGGTTGAGGATGTGGACAAAATCGCACAGGGCCGTGTGTGGGTTGGCTCCAAAGCGCTTGAGCTTGGCCTTGTTGACCACCTTGGTGACTTTGGCGACGCCGTGAAAGCCGCTGCTGCGGCGGCCGGTGTGGACAGCTATTCCGTTGTCTTCTACCGCGACCAGCCGGACCGCTTTGACCAGATGCTGGCAAGCTTCCTCAACTCCTCCATGGGTGGTGGCCTGAAAGGTTCGCTTGCGCCGCATATGTCATCGATGATGAAAACGGCGCTTGAGCTAAAGTCGAGCGCGGAGCTGTTCCTGTCGCAGTTCAATGACCCGAACGCGCGTTATGCGGTTTGTTTCGTCTGTAAAGTGAAGGAATAAAACGTGTCTGACCCCAAGACAAAAAGCGATGCTGAATGGCGTGATGAACTGACGCCGGAACAGTATCAGGTGTGCCGCTGTGGCGGCACCGAACCACCTTTCACGGGCCGCTATTGGAACACCAAAACCAAGGGCACTTACCTATGTGCAGCCTGCAAGGCGCCGCTGTTCTCAAGCGAAACCAAATACGATAGCGGCTCCGGCTGGCCCAGCTTCTGGGCCGCGATTGACGAGGACGCGGTGGCTGAAAAGCGCGATACGTCCCACGGCATGATCCGCACGGAAATCCTGTGTGCACGCTGTGACAGCCACCTCGGCCATGTATTCCCGGATGGGCCGCAGCCAACAGGGCGGCGCTATTGCACCAATTCAGCCTCGCTTGAGCTCGAGCCGGAGGGCTGATTTTGTCAAGGCGGAAGGTGTTTCAAAATACGCAACACGGTGTCGACAAAACACCAGCTACCGTTTCAAAATAAGCATCATACATTTCTTTCAACAGCAGCGCACAGCGCACCGGCCAGCAAGGCCAAGGCTCAAGAAAGGAATGTATGATGACCACCGCCCAGAACTCGCACCTGACCGTGCTCCGCGTTGATGCAAGTGCGCGCAAGTCCGGCTCCATCACCCGCGATTTCACCAACCGCTTTATCGACACCATCAGCGCAGGCCGCGATGTTGCCGTGCTGAACCACGATGTGGCGGACGGCCTGCCGTTCCTGTCGGAAGACTGGATTGGCGCCAACTTCACCCCGGCTGATGCCCGCACGACTGAGCAGCAACAACTGCTCGCACTCTCCGACAAGCTGATCGAAGACGTGAAAGCGGCTGATATCCTCGCCATCGGTGTTCCGATTTATAACTTCAGCGTACCGGCGGCGCTTAAAGCTTGGATCGACCAGATCGCCCGCGCTGGTGTGACGTTCAAATATACCGAGAAAGGCCCTGAAGGCCTGCTGACGGGCAAGAAAGCATATCTGTTTGTGGCATCAGGCGGCACACCCGTGGGCGCCGACTATGACTATGCCACCACCTATATGCGCCATGTGCTTGGCTTCATCGGCATCACGGACGTGACCATCGTCGCCGCTGATAAAACCGCGATTGACGTGGACGCCAGCCTCAAGGGCGCTGAAGCCCAGCTTTCGGGCGCGGTGGAAGAGTTCAAACAAGCGGCCTAATCCTCGCGGGCCACTTGAACGGGAAAACGCACCGCATCCTCGCGCGGTGCGTTTTCTATTTTGCCTACAGGTCGCGCAAGCCCAGAAGCACGGCACCACCAATGGCCGTTGCCATAATGGCGAAATAGCTGACCCAGATGAACCCAGCCTTGAGGAAGGCGCGTATCCAGCCCTGTTCCTGCCCAACCCTGAGCGCAATGATCAGGTAAAGCGACGTACCCCACCAAAAGACGCTAAAGCCCATATCGCCGCCAAAGCGCGGTACGATGATAATGAGCGCCGTCATCAGCAGAAAAAGGAAGCTGTGGAAATGCAGCGAGAACACCAATTGATGCAGGAAAAGCCTGTCTTTCTTCCAGTGGAATAGCCTCAGGAGCAGCGCAAACACTGGCACCAGCACAAAAAGCGCCCGCGGCAGCCATTCGTTGAACAGGCGGTTCATCTGTTCGGGCTGCCTCAGCGCCCTTGCCGCACCGCGGATCACGTCTTTCATGAACTCTGGCGTTTCGGGGTCATTCAGGCGTTCGTCAATGTCTTCCTGCCTGAGGCCTTCATGCTCTTCGCCGTCATTGTCGACAAACATGCCGATATCGATGTTATAAGGCATCTCCATGCCAAAATCGTCGTCGTCATCCGAGACTTTTACCTTAAGTGCTTCGGGATCAAGCGCCATTTTCTCAAGCGCCGCGCGGGCTTCTTCGGGGATTTCATCACCGTTTTCCTCAAGCGCCTTTTTGATCGCATCGCGCGCGTTTTCAACACGCTCTTCTGCCGGCGACGGCTCACCTTCCTTCTGCTCGGCTTCTGGAACGTCATCAGGCGTCGGCGGAACTGGCAGGACCTCAAGGCCCTCTTCCTCACGTTGCTGGTTCAGCTCCTCAAGCTTCTTGGCCGCCTCAGCCTCGGCTTCCTTGCGTTTTTCGGCCAGCTCTTCCGCCGTGTTGCGCGGGCTTACGTCAATATCCAGGATCAGCACATCGGCAATGGCCACGATGACAAAGAACATGATCGAGACAGTGATGTATAGCCTGAGTGGCGGCACAAATTGCGCGCGCCTGCCTTGCGCAAACGCACGGGTCAAGCCACCGGGCACCAGCACCAGCAGGAACAGGGTCTTGAACAGGCGGCTGTCGCTAGAGAATACGTTATCGAGGATTTCCCGGAGCAACGACCAGAAGGGCCGCTTGAAGTCATCATCGCGCTGGCCGCAAATATGGCAGAACGGGCCGGTGAGCGGCGCGCGGCAATTGCTGCATTCAAGCCCGGCGGAACGAATTTCAACCGCCTTGGCTTCATGGGAATCGCGCAAGCGAAACTCATTCCGAAGCCGCCGCTTACGAAGCTGGAGTGTCCATTTTCTTAGTAATTTGCGCATCGCCCTGCCCCCTCAATATTTGCCCTATAGCAAAGGGGGCCGTTTGTTTCCAGCGCGGAATGTGGCGTGAGACCCTAGCCCGCTGCCATCGCCCGGTCGGAAACATAAGGGTTGGACTGCCGCTCCGCGCCAAATGTGGACAAGGGACCATGCCCCGGCACAAAGGTCACATCGTTCCCAAGCGGCCACAGCTTTTGGGTGATGGCGTCAAGAAGGTCCTGATGGTTGCCGCGCGGGAAATCGGTGCGGCCGATCGAACCTTTGAACAGCACATCGCCCACGAAAGCCACTTTGTGTGTGGGCTCAAAAAACACCACATGCCCCGGCGTGTGGCCCGGCGTATGCAGCACCTTGAGCGTGATATTGCCGATGGTGACCTCATCGCCATCATTGAGCCACTCATCAGGCTCAACGCACCTCAGGCCCGGCATACGGTAGTTGGCGGCATGTTCCTCAATCTGGTCGAGCCAGAATTTATCGTCCCGGTGCGGGCCGATGACCGGCAGGCCAAGCTGCTCCCGGATCTGCTGCGCACCGCCTGCATGGTCAAGGTGACCGTGGGTGAGGAAGATTTTCTTGAGCGTCACACCCAGCTTTTTCGCCACGTCCAGCAGTTTGTCAGCGTCCCCTCCGGGGTCGACAAAGGCAGCTTCCATCGTTTCATCACACCAGATGATGCTGCAATTCTGCTCAAACGCGGTAACGGGAACAATCTGGGCCTTCAGCATATTCACTCCTCAACCAAATTCGGGGCCGACCATAGCGGCAGGCGCGACCACCATCAATAGATAGGGCAGCGCGCGGGCAAATAAAGCCTTGTACCGCGGACTCGCGTCGGGCATAGGGGACTCTCAAACCCTGTGGAGAGTATATATGCGCCAGACCCTTGCCCTTGCGGCCCTCGCCTTCCTTGTCAGCGCATGTTCTGTCATCACTCTCCCCGTCAAGGTTGCTGCCAAAACCGTCGATGTCGCTGTGGACGTTATCGACTGAGGTTTGCTAAAACCGGTGCGTAAAAACAGTCCTTCGAATGCGCATTGAAACTTGTGCGCAATCGCGTTAGCATCAAAATAGTTTAGGCCTAAAATAAATAGGCCGCTATATTCCGTGTGTGAGGGGATGAAACATGTCAAAGCAGCCTGAGGCACCCAAGGGCCCAGCCACCGCCGTCGATGTCAGCGGTGAGGATATCCACTGGAATCAGGATATTTCCTACGGCTCCTACCTGAAGCTCGACGAGCTGCTGGAATGCCAGACCCCGCTTTCCGACAAACACGACGAAATGCTGTTTGTCATCATCCACCAGGCGTCGGAGCTGTGGATGAAATGCTGCATTCATGAGATCGGCGCCGCGATGGAGCATGTGAAGGCCGACACCTTGGGCCCCGTGTTCAAGATGCTGGCGCGTGTAGCGCGTATCCAAACCAACCTCAAGCAGTCTTGGGAAATCCTTTCCACCATGACCCCGTCGGATTATGCCGAATTCAGGGGCGACCTTGGCCAAAGCTCCGGTTTCCAGAGTTTCCAGTACCGGGAAATTGAATACCGCCTTGGCAACAAGTCCGAACGTATGGCGGAGGCCCACAAGGCAAACCCGAAACGTTATCAGCGCCTGCAAACGGTGCTGGACGAACCCAGCTTCTATGACCTGTGCCTCCAGCTTCTGGCAAAACGCGGCTTTGATATCCCGGATGACGTGCTGAACCGCAACTGGCGGGAACCCTATAGCGCGAATGACAAGGTGGAAGCCGCGTGGCTCACCATCTACCGCGACCCGAAAAAATACTGGGACCTCTATGAGCTCGCAGAAAAACTGGTGGACCTTGAGCATCACTTCCACGCCTGGCGCTTCGCGCATATGAAAACCGTTGAGCGTATCATCGGTTACAAGCGCGGTACGGGCGGTACCGGTGGTGTTTCCTACCTCGTAAAAGCCCTAGACCTGCGCTTCTTCCCGGAACTCTGGACCCTGCGCACCAGCCTTTAAGGGATTTTGCCATGAGCCGCATTTTTGATATCTCACAAACCATCCGCCCCGGTATCCCGGTCTGGCCCGGTGACAGCGCCTTTACGCTTGAACGCACATGGTCGATCGAACCCGGCTGCCCGGTGAATGTCTCGGCCATGACCATGTCAACCCACACCGGCAGCCATGCGGACAGCCGCCTGCACTTCCGGGAAGACGGGGTGGACTGCGCGGCCACTGCGCTTGATGCCTATATCGGGCCCGCCACACTCATTGACCTCTCAGCCACTGTAAAGTCCGGCAGTCTGGTCGAGCCGCACCACCTTGAGGCAGTACTGCCTGTGAAGGTCGAGCGTGTCCTGATCAAGCTGTTCAAATCCTTCCCGCATGACGGCTGGGACAGCGATTTCCCGGCCATGAGCCCGGATGCCATTCGCCTGCTGGCTGCGCGCGGCTGCAAGCTTATTGGCCTTGACGTGCCCTCGCTCGACCGCGAGGACAGCAAAACCCTCGACGCGCATTTTGCCGTCGACGCCGCCGGCATGGCCATCCTTGAAGGCCTTGTGTTTGATGATGTACCGCCGGGCGACTATGAACTCATCGCCCTGCCGCTTAAAATTGCGGGTGCTGACGGCAGCCCCGTCCGTGCAATTCTCCGGAGTATCCCATGATCCCCACAACGCTCGACTGGTGCCAAAATCAGGATAAAAACGACCCGCTGGCCGAGGTGCGTGAGAAGTTCGACCTGCCGCACGGCGTGATCTATATGGACGGCAACAGCCTTGGGCCAATGCCGAAATCCGTTTTTGCCCGCGTGAACAATGTGGTGAAAAACGAGTGGCGCACCGACCTCATCAAGAGCTGGAACACCGCTGGCTGGATTGGCCTGCCGACCCGCGTGGGCGCGCGCATTGCGCCGCTCGTGGGCGCGAAGGAAAGCGAAGTGGTGATGGCGGACAGCACAAGCGTCAACATCTTCAAGGTCGCCGCTGCCGCGTGCCGTATGAACAAGGGCCGGACCAAAATCCTGTCCGAGCCGGGCAATTTCCCGACCGACCTGTACATGATGCAGGGCCTCGCTGACTTCCTCGGTGAAGAGTATGAGCTTGTCACCGTAGACCGCACCGAGATTGTGGATGCGATTGACGAGAACACCGCCATGGTGCTCCTGACCCACGTGCATTATGTCACCGCTGACATGTTCGATATGAAGGAAGTCACAACAGCGGCGCACGCCAAGGGCGCGCTGATGGTGTGGGACCTCAGCCACTCCGCCGGTGCCGTGCCCGTTGACCTGAACGGCGCGGGCGCTGACTTCGCGGTGGGATGCGGCTATAAATACCTGAACGGCGGCCCCGGCGCGCCTGCCTTCCTCTATGTAGCGGAGCGGCATCTGGGTGCCGTGCGCCAGCCGCTTTCCGGCTGGTTTGGCCACAAAAACCCCTTCAGCTTTGTCGATGACTTTGAACCCGCGGGCGACATTCGCCGCATGCTTGTGGGCACCACCGGCGTTCTGGCCGCCAGCGCGCTTGAAGAAGCGCTCAAGGTGTTTGACGGGGTGGACATGCGGCTTGTGCGGCAAAAATCCCTCGCGATGACGGACCTTTTCATGGCGCTCGTGCGCGAAAAGCTGGTGGGTTACAACCTCGGCGTTGTCACCCCGGTCAAACACGCGAACCGCGGCAGCCATGTCTCGCTCTCCTTCGCGGAAGGTTATGCCGTGATGCAGGCGCTGATCGACCGGGGTGTGATCGGTGATTTCCGCGCGCCGAACTATATGCGCTTCGGCTTCACGCCGCTTTACCTCTCGTTCGAGGATGTCTACCGCGCGGTCGATATCCTTGCGGAAATCCTCGAGAAAGAAATCTGGCGCGACAGCAAATACCGCACCCGGTCGGATGTGACCTAACGGCTACCGCCGTTTCTTGATCACGAGCGCGATGGAGCTTTCGGCGGCGAGGTTGGTTTCGTCCACCTGATATTTGTCGTCCGGCTTTTTGGATTTGGCGAGTGTCAGGCACTGCAGCGCCATGTGCATCAAGCCGTCTGCGTCGCCCTCAAGCCAGACCTCGCTATCGCGCGAACCCTGCATGATGCGGATCATCGGGTCAAAGTCCGGCTCGTTCGAGCGCTCCTTGTATATTTCACGCAGGCGCGCGAGTACATCATCCATGTGTCTGTCCTTCTTTCAGGTTGTTAATACTACCCTCCCTTTTGTGTCCCGGCGCCACACTGGCTGTCCGGGCGCAATCTCGACACCGCCCACAAAACGTGGTGCGGGCATATGGTCAAGCCAGTCTTCTTCGGTCATCAGGATGCGCTCGCCCCGTTCGGTGAGGCCCAGCACCTTGTCCGGCCACGCCTCTGCGTCCTCAAGCACCTCTGCCGCGCCGCCCGCGACCAGCCGCTCCAGCTCATACCAGTACATCAGGTCACCGAGGTAAGGCAGCGGCTCGTAGCGCAACATAAGCTGGCCGAACATGGCCCCGGCCTTGACGCGATGTTTTTCAGCCAGCATGCGGAGGCTCAGGGTCTCCGTCAGGCTCAGGCCGTGCCGGGTGGACGGCAGTTCATCCAGATGGCGGTCGAGCGCTTCCCGCATCGTGGGCACGGCAGGCGTGCCAGCCTTGACGATCTCCGCCAGCGCCTTGGGGCTATCGGCCGTCAGTGCTTTCCACACCTCTGCGCCAAGGGCTGTCTGCTCCTCCCCCACCTCGGTTCGGCTTTCCCACACGGCCACGAGGTCCTTGGGGCCAAGCTGGCCAAGGCCGGTGAAGCGCGGCAGCACCGGATAGTCATAAACGCACACCAGCTCCACCGGCGGCATGTCGCGGTATTCATGCAGATGCCTGAGGATATAGGCGAGGATAAGCTGGTCGAAATGGTCATGCTCGAACCAGAGCACGATGCTTTCATACGCGGCGGCCTGACGGAGCGCGTCATACCGCTCCTTTTCCCGCGCACGCACGTCAGCGAGCGGCAGGTGGTAGGCGTCTGCGATAAAAGCCGCGCGCTCTTCCATGAAGTCGCCCAGCGGCAGGTCATGCAGGGGGCCTTGGCAATAAGGGTCTGAGAAGTCGAGAAAATCGCCTTCAAATCCGGCGTCGCGCAGCGCAACCTCAATGTCGCTACCACACCGGATGTGAAGAGTATTTTTACTATCAAGCGCCAAGATGGCATGCTCCCGTTATTGGTACATTCCCTCTAAGGGTGCCTGAAAGATAAGGCAGCCTCAAGGCATATCGGCTTGATTTTTATAAGAAAAAAATTAGGGGCGGTGGGAGGAACCGCCCCTTTAAGTCATGGGAAGAGGAAAGGTGAAAACCGCCTTAGCGGTTTTCAGAAATCTTGTAGACAACCGGGAGAACAAGCTCACCCGGCTCCTGGCCTTCCGGCAGGCTCGGCAGTTTGCCGATACGGCCCGCGAGAAGAAGGGCCTCAGCGTCGAGCGCCTCATGGCCCGACGACTGGGCGATTTCCTGACGCGCGATGCTGCCGTCAGCGTCAACAGTCAGGCGTACTTTCACGCTGCCTTCAACACCTTCGGCCACAAGGTCTGCCGGGTAGGAAACACGGTTTGCCACGCGGCGACGAACGCTGTTCCGCCATACGCTCAGCGCGTCTTCGCTCTTGGCGATCATCTTGTCGTCCGCAATCTTGAACGACAGCGGTACAACAACCGTGTGGGCGTCACCGCTCTCACGGGCTGGCAGGCGGCCAAGGTCTTTCGCCATGCGAAGCGCTGCTTCATCAAGGATGCTTGAGCCGGAGGACTGGGCGAGAGTGTAGCCAGTCACGTCACCGTCTTTAGACACATCGATACGAAGTTTCACGGTACCCTCGATACCGAGATCAAGCGCGCGGCTTGGGTAGCGCTGAACCTTGGCAAGCTCTTCACGAACTTCATTTGCCCAGACTGCCTGACCGGCAGCATCGTTACCTGCCACGGCAGGCAGGGAGACAGCGGCAAGCGCTGCGGAAAGGACTGCGGTTTTCAACACCGGGAAGGACATTTCATCTGCTCCTGAAACATGAATTCTGGCGTCTTCTCTGACGCGAGGCCTTTATGGACCCGATCTGTTTCAGGATTATCGCAGCTATGTGAAATAAACATTTTTCGAGCCGAGCTGATATGCATTTTTCGCATAGCTCAAAGCATGTGCGGATACGCGAAAAGTTCGCACACTTCATGCACAAATGCCGCACATATCCCGCACAGGTTTTGCACACATTTTTGAGATTTCAGGAGAAAGGGGAGAGTGGCTGGGGCGGGAGGATTCGAACCTCCGCATGTCGGTACCAAAAACCGATGCCTTACCGCTTGGCGACGCCCCAACTGGCGTGTGGCGCGGTTTTAGTCAAACTGCCCCTGCCTGTAAAGACCTTTTTTTACGCTTTTGTGGAATTTTGCGTTTGTGACCGATGGGCACCACCTGGTGTGCCTAGCCGGTCACCACACGGTCAGCCATAAACCACCAGCCGGGCTGGCTTTTTTCCGCAGTTTTCAATGCTTCCGCGGCAGCCTCAAGGCTCTCGAGCAGCGCGAAGCATGTGGCGCCGCTACCGGACATGCGCACCATCTGCACACCCTCAAGACTACGCAAAAATGCCAGCACTTCCGCCACTTCAGGGCATGCAGCAACCGCCGGAACCTCAAGCGAATTTCGGGTGTTCAGGCCAAGCATCTCCAGCGAATCCCAAGGCGATACGCCCTGCCCCAGCGTGCCATCAAAGGCGGAACCCGCTTCTTTGAACGCCTTGAAAACCGCGGGTGTAGACAGTTCAACACCGGGGTTCGCAAGCAGAATTCCAGCTTCAAAGCCTAGCGGCACTTCTCGCACCCGCTCCCCAACCCCTTGAACAAAAAGCGGTTTCTGGTACAGACACGCGGGCACGTCCGCGCCAAGCCGGATGGCGATTTCGGATAGCTCATCAAGCGAAAGTCCAAGGTTCCAGAAGTCATTCAGCGCCAAAAGCGTCGCCGCCGCATCCGCCGAGCCGCCGCCAATGCCAGCCGCGACGGGCAGGTTCTTCTCTAGGCTCAGCGCCACATTGGGCGCGATGCCTGCGGTGGTTGCCAGCGCCTCAGCTGCAGCCACAACAAGGTTGTTCTCACCGCCCGCTAGCGCGCCCGCAAACGGCCCAGAGAGGGCAAAAGATAAACGATCCGAAGGAGATACGGTGATGCGGTCGCCAGATTCGGTGAACACAAACAGGCTTTCAAGCAGATGGTAGCCATCATCCCGCCTGCCCGTGATGTGCAGGAAAAGGTTCACCTTGGCCGGCGCTGTTACCGTTAGGGACTGCCCCTCGGCCCCCGTGCTCATGACAGGTCAGGCAGGCCTTCTTGGAGCTTCTGCAGAAGTTCCGGCCGCTCCTTGTCATCGGGGCCATTATCAAGCGCATGACGCCACTGGAAGCGCGCCTCGATCTTGCGGCCAACACGCCAATAGGCATCGCCCAGATGGTGATTGATGGTAGGGTCATTTGGCTCAAGCTTCACAGCTTTCTCAAGCTCAGTCACCGCGTCATCATAGTTACCGGTCAGATAATGTACCCAGCCAAGGCTATCCACCACAAAACCGTCATCCGGGCGCTGCTCGACCGCCTGTTTGATCATATCCTTAGCGCGGTCCACGTTCATGCCGCGGTCAATCCAGCTATAGCCCAGATAATTGAGAACACTGGGTTCTCCGGGGTTGAGACGCAGGGCTGTCACAAGGTCAGTCTCAGCCTTAGCCCAGTCGCCCATACGTTCATAACAGACACCACGAGCGAAGAAGACAAACCAGTCCCGCGCGCCGGGCTGCCTGATCTGGTCAATCACCTGCCCGTAACGCACCGCCGCTTCCTGAAACTGCTCCTTCTCGCGCAGCATGTCCGCGAGGGTGGCGAGGAGCGTGCTGTTATTAGGGTTCTCCCGCAGGCCAGAGCGCACAAGTGCTTCGGCCCCCGCACCGTCACCGGCGGCACGCAGCGCGCCAATGCGCTTGAGTTCCGCCAGCTCCCTGAGCGGGCTTGTAGGCGCCACGGCCGAATAGGTTGTTGCCGCCGCTTCATGAATGCCAAGCTTCTCCAGAAGCCCACCCAGCATGATGTATGTCTCCGCCACCTCCGGCATCATGTAGGAGGCGACACGGAGGTAAACCACACCCGCCTGCATGGACTGGCCTTGCGCAAATTCGGTCCCCAGACCATAGAACACTGACCCCGCAGCGCCGCGCGGCGTGCTGGTATCCTGCGTGGGCGCGTAGCCCGCCGTAATGCGCATGCCTTCCCGCATCAGGAAGCCATTGTCGCCAAAACGGGCTGTTTGTTCACCAAGGAAAGCGCGAGCATCGGCCTTAAAGCCCGCGCGGTACATCATATAGGCGTAGGATACGATGGGCTGGAATGAGGTCGGGCGCTCTGCCGCCACGATCTTCTCATAGGCAGCTTTCGCGCCTTCATAGTCACCAAGATGATCGAGAATATAGGCAACCTGCTCTTCCCCAATCCCCTTGAGACGCGGGTCGGACAGCAGCGCATCGAGCGTCGCCAATGCGTCGCCCCTGTTGCCTTCCGCCGCATAGCTCCACGCCTGCAGGATGGGGGTCACAAGGAAGCTGAAACCGGTGTTGCCGCTAGCTTTCAGGCGTTCACGCACTTCTGGCCAGTCATCCCGCTTGTATGCCTCAAGCACATACATCATGCGGATGAGGTCATCCTGCGGCGCATCCGGTTTTGCGAGGATTTCAGCGGCCACCCGGGCCGCGTCATCCGGCCTGCCAGCATAAAGGAGCTGGAAAAAGGCGCGGTCAGCCACGAACTGGCTGTCGGGGTCAAGGTTCAGCGCGTCCAGATAATAACGCGCTGCCCTTGTGTAATTTTCATCATGGTGTGCGAGGGTCGCAGCTACAAAGGGGCCGTAGAAGCTTTTGCCTTCATCGGTTTCCTCGAACTCGCTATGGAGAGGGCCACTGACAGGTGCTGCCACCTGTTTTTCCGGCACTTCCGACGTACAAGCCGCAAGTGCCAGTGCCAATAGGATCGAACGTGAAGGCTTCATCATGCCCCTTTGCTATACTCGCTACATATTCGGGTAGTTCGGGCCTCCGCCGCCCTCTGGCACCACCCAATTGATATTCTGTGTTATATCCTTGATATCACAGGTTTTGCAGTGAACACAGTTCTGCGCGTTGATTTGCAGACGCTTGTCTCCACTGTCCCCTTCCACAAACTCGTACACACCCGCCGGGCAGTAGCGCTGTTCAGGGCCTGCGTAGTCCTTGAGGTTGATCTCAACCGGTACCGTCGGGTCCTTGAGCGTCAGGTGGATCGGCTGATCTTCCTCATGGTTGGTATTAGAGAGGAATACCGACGAAAGTTTGTCAAAGGTAATTTTTCCGTCTGGCTTCGGATAATCGATCGGCTTGGCGTTTGCTGCCTTCTTGGTCGCTTCGTTATCCTTGTGGCCATGCTTGAACGTCCACGGCACGAGGAAACCAAGGCCGATGTTGTTGAGCCACATGTCCATACCGGCGTAGAGCGTACCAAGGGTAACGCCGAACTTCGACAGCGCCGGGCGCACGTTGCGTACGCGGTGCAGGTCTTTGTAAATCCAGCTGTTTTTGAACGCTTCTTGATAGGACGTGAGTTCAACTTCACCAGCAGACCCGGCCACAACCGCATCAAACGCCGCTTCAGCCGCCAGCATGCCGGACTTCATGGCGTTATGGCTGCCCTTGATGCGCGGTACGTTCACGAAACCAGCCGCACAGCCGATGAGCGCACCGCCCGGGAAGCTGAGCTTCGGCACGGACTGCAGGCCACCTTCGTTGATCGCACGCGCGCCGTAAGCAACGCGGCGACCACCTTCGAGGATTTCACGAACCGCAGGGTGGTTCTTGAAGCGCTGCATCTCATCAAATGGCGAGAGATACGGGTTCTGATAGTCAAGCGTGACCACAAAACCGATGGCGACCTGATTGTTTTCCTGGTGGTAGATGAAACCACCACCAGCATCTTCCGTCAGCGGCCAGCCCTGACTGTGGATCACACGGCCCGGCTTGTGCTTGGCGGGGTCGATATCCCACAGTTCCTTGATGCCGATGCCATAGGTCTGGTGGTCGCTATCAGCACGCAGGCCGAATTTCTTTTCGAGACCCTTGGTGAGCGAACCGCGACAACCTTCCGCAAAGAGTGTGTATTTCGCATGCAGTTCCATGCCCGGCTCGTAGCCCGACTTGTGGCTGCCGTCGCGCGCGACGCCCATGTCGCCGGTTGCCACACCTTTAACACGGCCGTCTTCATGATAGAGCACCTCCGCGCCCGCGAAACCCGGGTAGATCTCCACACCCATGGCTTCGGCTTGCTCAGCAAGCCAGCGGGTGAAGTTGCCAAGCGAAAGCGTATACATGCCGTCGTTCGACAGCAGTGGCGGCAGCAGAAAGTGCGGAAACTCGGTCTTGCCGGTCTCTGACAGAATCCAGTGATGGTTTTCGGTCACTGGCGTATTCAAGGGCGCACCCTTGTCTTTCCAGTCCGGGATCAGCTCGTTGAGAGCAATCGGGTCCACCACCGCGCCCGAGAGGATATGTGCCCCGATTTCGGAGCCCTTCTCGATCACGCAGACCATCAGTTCCTGTTCTTTTTCCTGAGCCAGTTGCATCAGGCGGATTGCTGCTGAGAGGCCAGCGGGGCCACCGCCAACGATCACAACGTCAAATTCCATGGATTCGCGTTCCATGCACCGCTCCTTCAAACTTCCCTAAATCCGGTCCTACACCGTTCTGGCATCATGCCCGGGCGTTTCATGATCGGAAACTGGACCGCAGATGCCAGATTTCAAGTGTTTATGCCCGTGTGCGGGCTAAACGTCAAACGCTTGCAGGTGTTTAATTCTTTGCCGGAGCGTAAGGCCAGCTTGCCGCGACGTCCAAATGGCACAAAATTCACGGCAAAAAGTGAATGCAAATCCGTCCCGCAGCCCTGTATAGTCGTAATGGAAAGTTGATTCAGTCAGGACAACATGCAGGACACCGGCCTTCACAATATGGACGCAGCCACCCTGCTCGCATGGCACATTGCCATGGGGGCGGATGAGGCTATTGATGACGAATGTGTCGACCGCTTCACGGCCCCTGCCCCGCAGGCGGCAACAGTGCAACAACCACCAACGCAGCAATCTGGCGCCAGCCCGCGTGTGCAACAGTCGCGGCCCGGTGTACAGATGCAAGCAGGTACCGGCCCCCGCCGTGTGGAGGCGCGCCCGGTGCAAGCCATCGCCGGTGCCGGGCAGGCAGCCGCCGAAAGTGTGGTGGCGTCGTGCAAAACCCTTGATGAGCTTGAAGCTGCGCTGAACGCCTTTGATGGCGGCCTCCTGAAGCGTTCCGCGAAAAATACTGTGTTCGCTGACGGCACACGCGGCGCACCGCTGATGATTGTCGGCGAAGCGCCGGGCGCGGATGAGGACCAGCAGGGCAAACCGTTTGTTGGCGTCTCCGGCCAACTGCTGGACAAGATGCTGAATGCCTCGGGCATGAGCCGCGACAAAGATGTTTACATCTCGAACGTGGTGCCGTGGCGCCCGCTCGGGAATCGCACGCCGGACCAGGCCGTCATTACCATGTGCCTGCCCTTCATTCGCAAGCATATTGAGCTTGCCGCGCCCAAGGCGGTACTGATGCTGGGCGGTGTGTCCGCCAAGGCGCTTCTGGGCACCGAAGACGGCATCACCCGCTTGCGTGGCCGCTGGCGCGAGATTGACATCCGCGGTCAGAAATTCGCCGCATTACCGGCCTATCACCCTGCTTATCTCCTACGCCAACCGGCCCTCAAGGGACTGGCGTGGCGTGACCTGCTTGCAGTTAAGAGGAAATTGCAGTCGTCATGAGTTTACGTGCCGCCGTCCTTGGTTTGATGTTTGTTGTCACCGCCTTCACCGGGCCAGCAATGGCTGCGCCTGCCGAAGTTCCGAATGTCCTCAGTGAAGAAGATGTCAATCGCTACCGCAGCATCTTTGAGCTACAGGAACAGGCGAAGTGGAAACAGGCTGACAAGCTGATCGCACGCCTCGACAACCCTGTGCTGATGGGCCATGTCTGGTTCCAGCGTTATATGCACCCGACCGGATACCGCAGCAAATATTCCGAGCTCTCGAACTGGCTCTCCCGGTATGCCGATCATCCGAACGCTTGGCGCGTCTATAGCCTTGCACGGCGCCGCCAGGGCAAGGCAAGCCCGCCGCAGCGTCCTGCTGATACCCGCTACCCCGGTGTGACCGGCCAGTCCGCTGACCCAAAGCCACCGCTGCCAAGCCGCACCCGTGACGAGCGCAATTCAGTCAGCACCTTCATGGCGAACGTGCGCCGTTATGTCCGCAAGGGCGAGCCTGAGCGTGCAGAGAAGCGTTACTGGGCTATGGTGGAACGCGGCCTTCTGGTGCCCTATGAAGAAGCCGAGGCGCTTGAGCGTATTTCCTCCAGCTACTACTATAAATCGAATGACTTCAAGGCCCGGGTGCTCGCAACACGGGCAGCTGAACTTGCGCGCGAGATCGTGCCGGAGGTGGACTGGATTGCAGGCCTTTCCAACTGGCGCACCGGTGATATCGCCCAAGCTTATGAACACTTCGCGCATCTCGCCAAATCCGAACGCGCGGGCAACTGGCTTTTGTCAGCCGGTGAGTTCTGGGCGGGACGTGCGGCCTACAGGCTTGGGAACGCAAGCCAGGGCGCGGAACATCTGATCGCCGCCAGCAACTATGTTGAAACCTTCTATGGCCTGATTGCTGCGCGACAACTTGGCATCAAACCCGAAATTGATTGGTCCGTGCCTGCCCTGTCGCAATCGGCGATGAACAAGCTATGGAAACATTCGGCGACACAGCGGGCCATCGCGCTCACAGAGATTGGCCGGGACGATATTGCGGACGAGGAACTGCGCCTGCTGTGGGGCCGCGAAGGCACCACCGTGCAGGAAGACCTACTCGCCCTCGCGGCGCGTTTGAACCTGCCTAATATCCAGATTCGCCTTGGCCGCGCGGGTGGTACCGGCAAACCAGCTTCGACCGCCGTGCGCTATCCGCTGCCTGACTGGGCCCCCGCGGGGGGCTTCACGCTTGATCGCGCGCTGATTTTTGCCATGGTCCGCAAGGAAAGTGACTTCCGTATCCGCGCGAAAAGCCGTGCGGGTGCGGGCGGCCTTATGCAGGTAATGCCAGCAACAGCGAGCTACATCAGCAAGAACAGGAAGCTTCTGAAGCGCAACCGTGACCGGCTCTATGAGCCCGAGTTCAACATTGCGCTTGGCCAGCAATATATCGAATATCTGCTCGACATGGACTATGTGGAGGGCAACCTTTTCATGGCGCTCGCCGCTTATAATGGTGGCCCGGGCAGCCTGATGGGCTGGCACAAGGAAGTGACCTACGGCACCGACCCTCTGCTGTTTATCGAGTCCATCGGCTTCTATGAAACCCGCAGCTATATCGAGCGCGTGATGGCTAACTTCTGGCTCTACCGTATGAGGCTCGGGCAGGACACACCGAGCCTTGATGCTATCGCCTCAGGTGCGTGGCCAACGCTTGAACTCCTTGATACCGAGGAAACCGCCCTCGCGCACCAGCGTGCGCTGACCAAAGTCTACACAGGAAATACGTCCAGTGCCGATGATTGATGAAACACGCCCGTTCATCCCTGCCCGCATTGCGGTGATGACCGTCTCGGACACCCGCACCTTCGAGGACGACCGTTCCGGCGACACGCTTGCAGCACGCATTGAGGAAGCTGGCCACATTTTGGCGGACCGCGTGATTGTGCGTGACGAAAGCGACGCCATCACCGCACAGCTTTACAAATGGATTGACGACAAGGACGTGCAGGTGGTGATTTCGACCGGCGGCACGGGTATTACCGGGCGCGATATCACGCCTGAATGTTTTGAAGCGCTCTATACAAAGGCCATACCCGGCTTTGGTGAGCTGTTCCGCATGCTGTCCTATGAAACCATCGGCACCAGCACGATCCAGAGCCGCGCCACCGGCGGGATTGCAGGCACTACGCTTCTCTTTGCCCTGCCCGGCTCTACGGGTGCCGTGAAAGACGGCTGGGACAAAATCCTGAGCACGCAACTCGACAATCGCTACCGGCCTTGCAATTTCATTGAACTCATGCCCCGCTTCGGCGAGAAATAAACCACATTCCATAGTGCATATACCAATCGGCGAGCGACCGTAATGCGTGCACTGTCTTCTGATATTGCTGTGGTGCGGCCCACGATCATCGGCCCTTCAAGCTGTGCGCCTCCTGCATCGCCCATTAAGCAAATCAACTTTCACTTTCCCCTTGAAATATTTTTTCAACCTTTACGTTATCGCAATTTTAACGCTAAGATTGAAACCTGCTTATTCGAGAGGAAAGGAAAATCCATGCACAAACACCTCGCTGTAGTTGCACTTTCCACCGCCCTGACATCGGCTGCTTTTGGGGAGCAGTTGGTGGACAAGAGCCATGGTTTCAACGGCATTGAACGCCTGTACATTGAACAGGAATGCTCCTCCAACGCCGGCGCAGCGGCTGACGCAGCTCGCGCAGCATCGCTTGCCGCGCACGCTGAGAATCTCACCTGCGCTGGCGACTTCAAGGAAGCCATGTCGGTCTACAAGGAAGCGCTGAAGTCAGACAACCTGACCAGTGCGGACAAAGGTGAACTCTACACCGGGCTTGGCTATACCGCGATTGCTGCTGATAAATTCCGCTATGCCAAAAACCTTCTCAAGAAGGCAGTGGCTTCTTTTCAGCAAGCCGGCGACAGCAAGAGCGCGGCGAAAGCTGAGATCTGGCTAGCCAAGGCGCTGATCATGCAGGGTCACACCAAGGATGCCGCCGAACTACTGGAAGGCGCACTCGCATCGCTCAAAACTACTGAGGGTGCGGAGAAGGAGGTTGTGGTCGGCAACACCTTGCTTGTTTACGCCTATGAGCAGCGCCGCGAGAGCGAAAAAGCGGCGGAGCTTGTGCGCAACTTCGCGGCCTCTGGCCAATTCAACGCGGCCGAAGCCACCAACATTCCGCTGTATGGCCGCAACCCGAGCTTCCGCGGCAAAGCTGCGCAAACCAAGGGCCAGACCCGCGGCGACGTCACCTTGGAATTCACTGTCGCGAATGACGGCTCGGTTCAAAACGCAGCTGTGGTCGCCAGCACCAGCAGCTCTGAATTTGAACGTGTGGCCCTTAATGCCATTCAGAACTTCCGTTTCCTGCCTGCGGGCGAAAGCGCTGAGCCGGTGAAATACAGTTTCCACTGGGACATGGAGGAACAAACCGGTGTAAACATTCAGGCACCACGTCCGCCCCACGGGACCACAAGCTTTGGTTCGGTTCGGTTCGGACTTGAGAATGTGATGCGCTGATCCTTCGAAGTACTATCCGTTAGCAAAGGGCCGGGTTTCCGGCCCTTTTCCTATCGCCATGCCAAGACGCATCAATTTATTCGCACATCGCACGCCGGTTACGAGCCGAGCTGATTTAACGCTTCCTTCTCCCGCCCCCCTCGCCTAGTGTCGAGAGCATAAAAATACTGCATAAAATCTCTGGGGAGAGGTCGTGTTGCGAAAAAAAGGCAGCCAACTGGCGGCGCTTGCACTGCTTGCCGCATCCATATTCGTTCTGGGAACACCTGCACTGGCGCAGGAAAGTGCGCTTGAGCGAGGCGATTTCATTGGGCTGATGTCCGAGTTGATCCATGACCTAGACGCCTTTGTTTTCATGTCCGTGGATTTGTTCGGCGCCAGCGTAAAACCCATCGTGATCTGGATGGGCGCACCGATGGTGCTGCTGACGCTTTATTTTGGCTTCATTAACCTCACCAGTTTTGGCCGTGCGTGGCGCGTGGCCCGCGGCGACTACCAGAACCCGAATGCCGTGGGAGAGGTAACGCAGTTCCAGGCGCTATCAACCGCGCTTTCGGGTACCGTTGGGCTTGGCAATATCGCCGGTGTGGCGGCCGCCATCTCGCTAGGTGGTCCCGGCGCAACATTCTGGATGATCCTGATCGGTCTTTGCGCCATGACCCTCAAATTCGCCGAATGTACGCTTGGTGTAAAATACCGCGAAGTGCATGAGGACGGCACCGTTTCGGGCGGCCCGATGCACTATCTCAAACGCGGCCTTGCGGCACGCGGCTGGGTAAAGCTTGGCCTCTTCCTCGGCTGGTCTTATGCGCTTCTGGCGCTGCCGTCGCTCCTTCAGGTCGCGACGGTGAATCAGATTTACGAGGCGATCACTGTCGTCACGGAGGTGGACAGCACACTCTATCAGTGGCTTTTTGGTATCGTGCTTGCCGCACTCACCGCAGTTGTGATTGTAGGCGGCATTCGCTCCATCGCTAGCGTGACCGCCAAGCTCGTTCCGCTGATGGCCTTCATCTACATATCAGCGGCCCTCACCATCATCCTTGGCAATATCGACCAATTGCCCGCGGCCGTTGCCACCATCATTGACGGCGCGTTCCGCCCAGAGGGCGTTGCCGGCGGTATTCTGGGTGTTATCGTCATTGGCATGCAGCGCGCGGTTTATTCAACCGAAGCAGGCCTTGGCTCCGCCACCATGGCACACGCAGCGGCCAAGACAGATGAGCCCATGTCAGAAGGCATGGTTGCGCTGATGGAGCCGTTTATCGATACCGTCGTTGTGTGCACCATGACCGCCCTCGTGATTGTGATCACCGGCGTATACCAATCGGCCGACGGTGTGGAGGGGGTGGCGCTGACGGCCAGCGCATTCGGTAAGATAATCAGTTGGTTCCCATGGGTGCTGGCAGTTGCAGCTTTCCTGTTTGGCTTTTCAACTATCGTCAGCTGGGGCTATTATTCGAGCAAGATCTGGGAGTTCATTTTTGGCGGCAGCACCCGGTCGATGACGCTATACAAAGTGGTGTATTGTACGGCCATCATCCCCGGTGCCGTCTTTACGCTGGATGAAGTTTACACGCTGATGAGCAGCCTCTTTTTCCTTATGGCAATCCCGAATATCATCGGCATTTACCTAATGGCGCCAGAGTTGAAGTCAGACCTTAAAAGCTATCTTGAGCGCCTGAAGAGTCGCGACATCAAGCGCCGTGCGCACTAAGTCTACAGGAGAAGAAAATGCGCTACCTCATTGCTTCTATTGCCATTTTAACTCTTTGCTTCAGTGCCTTCGCATCTGACAGTGACAAACAGGCAGTGTCCGAAACGCTTGACGCCTATCATACCGCCGCGTCAAAAGCTGACTGGGAAACCTACTTTGGCCTGATGAGTGACGACGCCATTTTTCTCGGCACTGATGCGAGCGAGCGCTGGGACAAGGAGACTTTCCAGTCCTATGCCACTCCTACTAAGGGCTGGACATATACCGTCACCGAGCGCCACATCAATTTCACGCCTGATGGAAACAGTGCCTGGTTTGACGAGCTGCTCAGCAATTCGAAATACGGGACAAGCCGGGGTACCGGCGTGCTGATTCGCGCGAATGACGGCTGGAAAATTTCTCAGTACCATCTCACCTTCCCCATCCCGAACGACATCGCTGATGGAATCACACAGCAGATTCAGGTATTTGAGGAACGGCAAAAAATGGGCCAGAAATAGGTCAGCTCTCTTGTCTTGAAAGCGTCATCTGATACCCGCATCCTTAACCTTGGTTGAGTTCCTTTGGCCAACAGGAAGAGGAGGCGCTAGTGCCCGTTTCCGGTGTTTTGGAGCAGTTGCTTAACTACTGGCACGAGTTGCCGCGCGAAGGCAGCGCGCGCATCCCCGCACGCCAGACTTTGAACCTTGCTGAACTGCATGAACTGTTGCCACGCATCTCACTTTTGAAACGTGTGGACAGGTTCGATGTGCAGGTTTCAATGATCGGCACAAGCGCGCCCGCGCTTTGGCAAAACCCGATGGCTGGTTTCAACGCCTTCGACCTTACAAGCCCTGACCTATATGAGAATACAGCCCGGCTCTATGATGCGGTGCTGGAGCAACCGAGCGGAGCATACCTGATGGAAAAGGTCTACCGTCACAAGGGACGTGATGCGGATATTTCGTCGCTTTACCTGCCGCTGAATGACCGCAACGGGAAGCCCGTCTACATCATCGGTTGTTCGGTTTACCGCAAACGCCCGACATACGCCCGCATCAACGACCGACTGATGCCGGACCACCAGAAAATCTCCAGCATCGAGTTTATTGATCTGGGGAATGGGGTGCCATCGGTGATGTTTGAACGGCCCCTTCCACGGCCACGGCCTGAGCCCGAGGCACGGTGGTGGGACCGCTTCATGCCAGCCAAACCACGCCCTCCGAAGGGTTCGTGGATGGATGCCTGAGAAATGAGGGGTTAGGCGAGGCGCCTAACCCATTTTCCGGACCATCTTGAAAAGTGTATTGGGGAAGAAGCGCTTGACGAGAAGCGCTTTCATCTCCGGCCCGTCACCGACCGGAATTTCACGCTTGCCGCGCTCAAGCCCTTTCATGATCACCTTGGCGCACTCGACCACATCCATACCGCCAGCGATATTCTTGTCCACCTTGCCAAATTCACTGCCGTCACCCTTCAAGGCGTGGGTGGCGATATTGGTGCGAATAAAGCCGGGCGTGATGGTGCTAACCTGAATGCCACTGTCTTCCACCTCAGCACGCAGAGCATCAAAGAAGCCCATCATCGCGTGTTTTGCGGCGCAGTAACCCGTGCGCTGTTTAACACCAATCTTGCCTGCTACTGAGGCTGTGACGACCATATGACCGCTACCCTGCGCAAGCATGATGGGCAGCACTTCTTTGGTGAGTGCAATCTGCCCAAACACATCCACCTCAAAAAGCTTGCGGTATGTTGCCATGTCTGTATCGACACACAGGGAGCGCTGGGAGATACCGGCGTTGTTGATCAGCATGTCTATGCTGCCGGTAAAAGCCTTGGCCTGTGCCGTCGCTGTCGCGATCTGCGCCTCGTCCGTCACATCAAGTGGCAGGACCAGTATGTCGTCGGGGCCGTTGCCATATGTACCCGCGGTCGCTTTAACGCGCTCCAGTTCATCCGGTCGCCGCGCGGAGAGGATAAGCTTTGCGCCCCGCCGCGCAAATTCATAGGCCAGCGCCTCACCAATCCCTGACGAAGCGCCTGTGATCCAGATTGTTTTTCCTTTGTACACCCGAGCCTCCCTGCGTTGAGTATATCCATGAATTAGGATAGTTATGGACAAGATCAAACCCTTGCGGCAAAGCCATAGGGATAACTGCCCTAAAATGACCGCACGCTGCGGGTAAAGACTGCGATTATGTATTTCCAGACGCCTACGCTTATCTCACTGACCTCCGCCGCGCTGCGCGCCTTTAAGCTTCGGCCGCAGCTGTTCATGCTGCTTGCCATGCTCGCGGGTATCCTGTCAGCCTTACTCTATATGCCGTCAGCGGCGGTAATTGAGGAAGTGTTACTGGCGCTTGAAGCTGGGGGCGATGCGGAAAGTTCGGCAGGCCGTCTGGCTGATATTCTGGAAGAAGGCCTTGGCACCTTGTTCGCAGGCCACCTGATGGTCACCGCAGTGACCACCTTCCTGGCAGTGCCGTGGGCACGCGCTGTAGCCCCTGGCACACTTTTGCCGTCTTCTGGCGGAACACCTGCGTTCATCAGACGCGGATTCCGCGCCTTCCTGCATATGATTGCGGCTAATGGCATGACCATCCTGCTGGCGCTTTTTGGCCTGCCCATTGTTGCAATCCTGTCCGGCAATTTGGGCAGCCTCGGGAACGCGGTGCTCATGACCGCGCTTGTGCTGATGATCTGGGCTGCGCTTGCGTTTACAGGCCTCGCGCACCTTGCAATCGCCGCCGAAGCGCGGGACCGCAAGGATACACTCCTTACCGCATGGCGCCGTGGTCGCTTCTTCATGATGCCTATTACCGCATCTCTCGCGCTGTTCCTGCTCGCGGCCTTCACGTTGAATTCCACGCTGGCGGGCTTGGTCGGCGCTATGCTGCCGGACGACGCTGGAAAGCTCATCGTTGCTGCACTCTCGGGCACCATACTATATGCAGCAAGCGCCCTGCATATCGCTGCTCTTTATATCGTGCCTGACTTCCGCGACCTCGACGCAGCCTGATCAGCCATTCCAGCGGAAAGTCGGTGGCCGCTTTTCGAGAAACGCGCGCACACCTTCAGCCGCATCCGCCCCCTCATGTGCATCCCTGAACACGGCAGCGGTTTCGTCGTCATCATCCACTTGCCCGTCAAGGATACGGCGGATGAAATCCTTGATGCCGTGCACACTGAACTGTGAGACAGCGGCAATCTGCTGCGCGAATGCGTCTGCACGCCCGTCAAGCTCATCCTGCGCGCACAGTTCATCCACAAGGCCAATAGCAAGCGCTTCTTCCGCGTCAACCACCCGGCCGGTAAAAAGCATGCTTTTCGCTTTGGCTGGCCCAATCAGGTCAATGAGCTGTTTGGTGTCATTCAGCGGGTACACAAGGCCAAGCTTGGCGGGGGTAATGGCGAAACGTGCACCCATGGCCGCAAAACGGAAATCGCAGTGGATTGCGATACCGCAACCGCCGCCCATACATGCGCCCTTGATCTTGGCAATGGTTGGCTTGCGCAGACGTGCGAGAAGGCGCTGTGCCTCACGAATAGCCACCCGGTTGCTTTCCTGTCGGTCTTTATCCTTTGCAATGATCTCAAGCTCGGCAATGTCCGCGCCGGCGGAGAAAGCCGCGTCGCTGGTAGAGGCCACTATTATCACTCGTACATCAGCGTCCCGGTCGAGCGCAGTTGCCGCTTGCGGCAGCATGCGCCACATGGCTTCTGACATCGCATTGCGTTTATCGGCACGGTTCAGCATAAGTTTGCCGATGCCGTTTGCCTTCTCGATGTATATCGGGCCGCTTTTGTCAGCAAAATCAGTCATCGTGTATCCTTAAAAGAGGCTCGGTTGCGGGTCTTCGGGCGGTGGATCAAGGCATTCTGGGCCATTAAAGCGCACATTATTGACCACCGTACTAACCGGCTGCCAGTGAAATGCTGTCTCCGGCACAAAATTGAAGCTCTCCAGAAAGCCACGCGGCAGCGGATCATGGGGGGTGAGCCACGCCTGATAGTCCTCAGGCCTTACCACAAGCGGTCTGCGGTGATGCAGGCTTTTCATCGGGCCTTCCGTCGCTGCGGTCAGGATCGCCATGGTCTCGAGCCAGTGGTCGCCACTCGGCCCATGCCAGACAGACCATATGCCGGCAAACGCCATGGGTTTACCGTCCACTGGGGTAACATAGAAGGGCTGCTTGCGCCCGCCGACCGTCTTCCATTCATACCAGCCTGAGAATGGCACCAAACACCGTTGCCGCTTGATGCTTGACCGGAACGATGCTTTTTCCCGCACAGTCTCGATCCGCGCGTTAATGAGCGGCTTGCTGTCCGTCAGGTCCTTCTTCCATTCCGGAATAAGTCCCCATTCAACAGCCACCAGTTCACGCAGGCCCTTGGCGTTCAGACGAATGATCAGGACAGGTTGGGTCGGGGCGATATTAAAATTTGGCGGGATAGGCGCATCGGCACGGACGCCGAATATCCGATCAACTTCCGTATTTGGCGCGATGAATACATACCGGCCGCACATAGTTACTTGCCTCCCCGCCGACGCCGCCCCACACTGGCGGCCGATGGCAACGAACAAATAGCAAGGCCCCGATGGACGCAAGAGAAAATCCCACCCGCCCGATTGTTGGTGCCGGTGCCGTTGTAATGAAAGACGGCCAAGTCCTTCTGATCCGCCGAGGCAAGGCCCCGAAGCTTGGCAGTTGGAGCCTTCCAGGCGGCGCGCAGGAACTGGGCGAAACCATTGAGGAAACTGTCATTCGTGAGGTGTTCGAGGAGACCGGCCTTGAAGTCCGCATCCTCGCCTTCCTTGACGTGGTTGACCTCATTGAGCGGGATGGCGACCAGTTGAGGTACCATTACACGCTGGTTGACTATCTCGCTGAACCTGTTGGTGGCACTTTGCGTCCAGGCACAGATGCGGCGGATACACGCTTCTTTAGCCTTGAAGAAACAAGGGCACTTCCGTTATGGAGTGAAACCCACCGCATCATTGAACTTGCGGCGCGTCAAATGTCAGAGATCAAGGAACGAACGGATGTATGAAAGCAGCAAACCAAGCGCCCGCAGCCTGTGGGGCATGCTTGCCCTGATTTTCGGCATCGCGGCCTATGCTTTCATGATCGCCGCCATCGGTAGCGAAATTATTGATGCCTCGCTCTGGATCCAGACGCCGTTTTATCTGGTCGCAGGTATCCTGTGGATTTTCCCGGCGCGCAAAATTCTGGAATGGATCGGGCGCGGCAAGCGCTAGACCAACGAAAAAGGGCGACCCATGGCCGCCCTTCTCGTCTGCTAAACTCTCTGCACCTACGCGGTTGGCAACTTATAGTCCGCGAACTGCTCCCGCAGCGTTTTCTTGGAGATTTTGCCTGTTGCCGTGTGCGGCAACTCGCTCACGAACGCCACATCGTCTGGCAGCCACCATTTGGCAACCTTATCGGCCAGGAATGCGTTCATCTCTTCCAAGGTGACCGTCTTGCCCTCTTCCATCACGAGAACAAGAAGCGGACGCTCGTCCCATTTCGGGTGGAAAATGCCGATCACAGCGGCTTCGACCACATCGGGATGCGCAACTGCTGCGTTCTCAAGATCGATAGAACTGATCCATTCACCACCAGACTTGATCACATCCTTTGCGCGGTCAGTGATTTGCATGTAGCCGTACTCGTCAATGCACGCCACATCGCCGGTATCGAACCAGTTGCCATCTTCAAGGATGTTACCAGCTTCGTGTTTGAAATAGCTCTCGACCACCCAAGGGCCACGCACCATCAGGCGTCCTGAAGTCTTGCCGTCACGCGGCAACACACTGCCTTCATCATCCTGAATGGACATCTCAACACCAAGCACGGAACGGCCTTGTTTGCACTGGATATCCAGCTTTTTCTCAGCTGAAAGCGGCTGCACCGCAGCATTTTCGCTACCGAGCGAGCCAAGCGGGCTGGTTTCCGTCATGCCCCACGCGTGGTTTACACGCACACCGTAGTTTTCCTGGAATGCCTGGATCATGCTGCGCGGCGCGGCGGAGCCACCGATGGTAACAGTCGTCAGCTTGGCCATGTCCTTGCCCGTTGCCTGCAGGTATTTGAGCATTCCCAGCCAGACCGTCGGCACGGCGGCGGTCACCGTAATGCCCTCTTCCACAATCAGCTTGTGCAGGGTTTCCGGGTCATGGTGCGGGCCGTTCAGCACGAGCTTTGCGCCCGAACCCGCAGCAGCATAGGGGATGCCCCAGGCGTTAGCATGGAACATGGGCACGACCGGCAGGATCACAGATGTTGAGGTAATACCAAGCGTATCACCCGCAAGTGCCAGAAGCGTGTGCAGGAAGTTCGACCGATGCGAATAAAGCACGCCCTTCGGATTGCCCGTCGTTCCGGATGTGTAACAAAGCCCGCACGCCGTGTTCTCATCGAAAGTCGGCCAGCTATAGTTGCCGTCCTCCGCGGCGATAAGTTCCTCATAGGAAATCGCGCCTTTGAGCGTTGTCTCTGGCATGTGGTCCTTGCCCACCATGATGACGAACTTTTCAATGGTCGTCAGGTGTGCGGCGATTGCTTCAATAAGCGGCACAAAGGTGATGTCGAGCATCAGCACTTTGTCTTCCGCGTGGTTCATGATGTAGACAAGCTGCTCAGGAAACAGGCGCGGGTTCACTGTATGGGTTACCGCACCCATACCTGAAGCGCCGTACCAGATTTCCATGTGCCGGTGGCTGTTCCAGGCAAGTGTCGCGACCCGGTCACCAAACTGCACGCCAAGGCGCTGCAGGGCCTGCGCGCACTTCTTCGCACGCAGTTCACATTCGGCATAATTGTAGCGGAACTGCCCGCCTTCAGGCAGCATGGAGATGATTTCCCGCGCCGGGTGGTTGATCGCCGCATGCTCAATGAATTTGGAAACCAGCAGCGGCCAGTTTTGCATTTGTCCTAACACGTATTGCTCCCCATAACTTAGAAGGCCGCATCTTCCCGTGTGCGGCCTTTTCTGGCGTTGGAATGACTATAGACCCCTGCCGCCGCTTTTCAATTATAAGCGGCGTGGAAAAACATGCCTGAAGCTATATGTCTGAAAGCGGCAGAAAAGAATGGGGATCGTTTTCGCTCACAAGGAACGCATTTGTGGTACATATATCTGCCTGGATACCGGTGATAATCCATACCCATCCAGCAACTTCCGAGCGGGCTTTATCGGTTTCTGAGGGCTCTGCAACACCGCTTGGGTGACTATGCCACACGCCCACAATCTGTAGACCTCCCGCACGCGCTTCCTTTTGCAGCCGGATGATCAAAGATGGGTCGATCTCAAAGGTTTTACGCGGGTCTTGTGCCGTAACATTACCGCTGAAGGCGATATCAACAACTTCGGTGACAGGGCCACGCAAATTGCCGAGGAGCAACCCACACCCTTCCTTGGGTAGCCAGAGGCGCGCATGCTCCTCAAGCCGCTCAATGAGCCCAGATGCTATTGTGACCCGCGCCAAAAGTCCCTCAGGGCACCCGCACGGGGGTTTGCGTCCCCGTTTGGCGGTCAACAAGGATGATGTGGTCAGCGCCCGTGTTGTCGCGGAAATGGAAAATCAACTCACGTGCGTTCCCGCTCACGGAAACGAGTGTGCTGCCCGCGGGACGCATGATGGCAAAGTCGTCTGCGGCGATGCCGCTCAACACCGGCGCCGATGCGATGGGCGTCTCATCTGCAGGCGCTTCAAGCTCCATCAGGCTTTCGGCTGCCCGGTTAGCAATCGCGTAAACAACAAATCCGAAGAGTGCGAGCAGGACAAGTCCGAGCACAAGAACAAGGCGCTTCAGTCCCTTGTGCTGATCGGCGGCAGCGCTCAGTTCTTCGGCGACACGCTCCATATCAGCTTTGCTGCCTGGCGAAGAAAGCTTCTTTTCATCAATCTCGGACGTGACTTTTTTGTCTTCCGCCATCATAAGATGTCTCCATGAGCGACATGTTCCACATTACCGTAAGCCCAGAGCAGGCAGGCATCCGCCTTGATAAGCTGCTGTCGGACGCATTACCAGACCTTTCGCGTTCACGCCTGCAGGCGTTGATCAAGGAGGGGCAGGTAATTCTCGCGGGTTCACCCGCCAAGATAAAGAGCCCATCCCGCTCCGTCAAACCGGGCGAAAGCTTCACCGTGAACATTCCCATGCCGGAAGATGCCGCCCCCGCCGCGCAGGACATTCCGCTTGATGTGGTTTTTGAGGACGAACACCTGATCGTGGTCAACAAAGCGCCGGGCATGGTCGTGCACCCTGCCCCCGGCAGCCCGGACGGCACACTCGTCAACGCCCTGCTGCATCACTGCG
Source organism: Kordiimonas gwangyangensis DSM 19435 = JCM 12864 (assembly GCF_000375545.1). Taxonomy (GTDB): domain Bacteria; phylum Pseudomonadota; class Alphaproteobacteria; order Sphingomonadales; family Kordiimonadaceae; genus Kordiimonas; species Kordiimonas gwangyangensis. The sequence continues at coordinate 545,327 of NZ_AQXF01000003.1, read as the reverse complement.
CCGGTAGCCTGAGCGGCATTGGCGGCGTTAAACGCCCCGGCATCGTGCACCGTATCGACAAGGAAACAAGCGGCCTTCTGATCATGGCAAAGCATGACAAGGCGCATAATGGCCTCGCCGAACAGTTTGCCGACCATTCGATCGAGCGGCTTTATACTGCGGTGTGCAAAGGGCACCCGGTGCCGCCTGCCGCGCGCATTGAAGGTAACATCGCCCGCCACCCGGTGGACCGCAAACGCATGGCGGTATCCGAGACCGGTGGAAAATGGGCGGCGACCCACTATCGCACGATCAAACAGTACCAGCAGGCCGGCACCGCTCTTGCCAGTCTGATTGAATGCAAGCTTGAGACGGGCCGTACCCATCAGGTGCGGGTTCATATGGCGCATATTGGCCACCCACTTGTAGGGGACCCGGTCTATGCCCGCGCAGGCAAGATTGCGAATTCGATCAAAGGTCCGGCGCGCGACGCGCTTGCATCCTTCAAACGGCAGGCACTGCACGCCCGCGTGCTCGGATTTTTACACCCGATTACAGGTGAAAGGTTTAAATTCGAGAGCGACTTACCATATGACATGAAATTGCTTCTGGACGCGCTGGACCGATACGCGGTCTAGGGTATCCAGATTTTTTCGTCTGTTTGACACTGTGTATTGTTCCACCGTATTATATCGGCACGATATATTTATAAAATCGGGTCCAAGACCCGGGCGAGGATTAGACCATGAGCAATCTCAGCAATCTCCCTACCCTTTCGCCTGAAGGCAGCCTGAGCCAGTACCTGCAGGAAATCCGCAAGTTCCCGATGCTCGAGGCCAATGAGGAATATATGCTCGCCAAAGCATGGGCGGAGCACAAGGACAGCAAAGCGGCACATAAGCTGGTCACCAGCCACCTGCGCCTTGTTGCAAAAATCGCCATGGGCTATCGCGGTTATGGCCTGCCCGTTGCTGACCTCATCGCCGAGGGCAATGTGGGCATGATGCAGGCTGTAAAGCGTTTTGACGCAGAGAAAGGCTTCCGCCTTGCTACCTATGCCATGTGGTGGATCCGCGCAGCCATTCAGGAATATATCCTGCGGAGCTGGTCGCTTGTTAAAATCGGCACCACGGCTGCGCAGAAAAAACTCTTCTTCAACCTGCGCCGCCTGAAGGGCCAGATTGAAGCGATTGAAGAAGGTGACCTGCTGCCGGAGAATGTCACCAAGATTGCCGAGAAATTGGACGTTTCCGAGCAGGACGTGGTGAGCATGAACCGCCGCCTTTCAGCGATGGACCATTCCCTGAACGCCCCGCTGCGTGCGGATGCTGAAGGCGAATGGCAGGATTGGCTGGTGGACGACGCGCCTGATCAGGAAACGCTTGTCGCGGAAAAAGAAGAACACGATAACCGGATCGAGCTTCTCCAGAACGCGATGGAAGACCTGAACGAGCGTGAACGTCACATCCTGACGGAACGCCGTTTGGCCGAGCCGCCAAAAACCCTTGAAGAACTGAGCCAGGAATATGGTGTCAGCCGTGAGCGTGTCCGCCAGATTGAGGTGCGGGCGTTTGAGAAAGTTCAAAAGGCCATGCGATTGGCTGCAGCAAGTCAAGCACGCCCGAACTAATCAGAATGTGAAGAACTTCAGGGCTGGCATGTATCGTGTCAGTCCTGAGATGACCTGCGTCCTTGCATCCAAGCTGGTTCCGGCGCGTCACTTTCATCACCACCCAAGACTTCAGGTCCCCAAAGCTCAAGAAGCGCCTGCCGCTGCTGTGTCAGTTGCTTGAGCTTATCTTGCGCCATGACCTGAAGTACTTGCGCCGCAATCATCGGCCCCACGTACAGAAGCGCGTAGCCAATCGCGGCAGACCCCAGCATGGCAACAAGATTGATGGGGTCCAGAACAACCACACTTAGGTCGCGCGGACGGTCCCAAAGCTGCATCGCAAACGGCAATATCCCTGTGATGTTGGAGAAGCCCACACACTGCAGCTTCTGTGCCTTGTGCGCCCCTTTTCCGGTGAGCGCCAGCACCATTGTAGGCAGCAGCCCCACGACAAATAGCGCCGCCACCTGCCAACTGAAAAGCGACACCATCAATAGGCCAACGAACAGCAGCGGGAAAAATCCGTTCATTTCCCCTTGCGGTCGTCTCCTGCGCATTTTCATTGGCAGTTTGTTCACATCAGCCTCCGGGGAAGAATGTCAAAAAGCCAACAACGACCATAGCCCCGAACGCAACCCAGCGGCTACCTCGCAACCCTGCGGCTCGCGCATCTGGATCAGTGGGCTGTATCTTACGGCTGAGCAATACACGGTCCTTCTCAAGCTTCATAAGGGCGTTACGCGCTTGCGAAAATTCGCGTGCGTCCTCCGCCTGAATGCGCACCATGTTCACTTCCGACGTAAGCTTTGAGATGTCACCACCCTTCTTGACCTTATCAAGAAGCTGGTTTACTCGCTCGCGACGCTTGCGATTTTTGAGGCTCTTCACTGCAGGCGCAAGACCTTCCACCAGCTTCTCGGTGAGGTTCGGCAGGCTTTCAAGTTTGAAGCGCCGTTGCAGCAGGCCGAAGAACTCAGCAGACAGACTATTGAAGCGGGAAGGGTCATTTTGCGCAGCAGCAAGCTTGTTGAACTCACGCTCAAGGTCGGTGCCGTGGGCGGCGCAGAAGGCGGCAACATGCCGGTCCAGAAGGATATTTTTACCCCCACCACTGGCCGCAAGCCGGTCAAGGGCGCGCATCATCTGTTTGACGGAGCCAATCCACACGTTGGAGAAGCGCTGACTGATGCACGGCAATATCGTGTTCATGCCGTACAGCACCCGTTCCATGCCGCGCCCCAGTTGTTTACTGGTGGAATGCGCAATGAAGGGTCTCACATCGCGCACATGGGCCAGGAATTTGGGATGTTTGACGCCGCAGATTTCCGTCAGTGAAGTGAGGAAACGCTCGTCCAGAATCTCGTGAATAACCCCCAAAAGGTCGCGGTCATCCCGCGCGAAAGCATCCGCAATCATGGATGGCAGCCCATCAAGCATGAGGGAGTAGCCTTTATAGTGCACAGGCCCCGTGGGGTGAATAAACAGGCAGACCCGCGTGACCATCTTATAGTCGTCAGGCCGCACACCACCAAGATTGCTGCTGTCGGAGGTAACCCTCAGCACATTTTCAAGCCGTTCAGACAGGATTTCATCCCGGAACGACAGCTGCACCCAGGACGGAAAGTCCAGCGACTTGAGGAAGTTGGATGCTTCTCGCGGGTCTCGTGCAAACGCATCGGCCAACAGGCGGCGATCGACATAGGCAACGCCCTTGAAATTCGTTGGCCGGTTCATCGACCACGCCCGCATGCTGGTGCGCTTAGGTTTCCCTACCCCCTCAAACCAGTCGAGCACGTCTTCCGCAGCCCAGCGTTCTTCGGTTTCGTCCGCCATCAGGCCTCGAACAAGCGTACCGAGTGCGCCCGGGATATCCCGCCCGCCGCCAAGCGCCCAGAAGGACCCTTGGTTCACCCGCGCCATCAACATGCTGTCGCGGTCGCGGCCGCGCCAAAGCTGTTCACCGAAATAGAGGCTCTGAAGTGCAGCGCCTAGCTGGTAAAAATCACACGCTGCATCGCCGTTTCCGCGGGCAGTTTCGTGGGCAACTGCAACCTCAAGGCTTTCTAGCGCAAAAGGCACCTTGTAGCCTGGTGGCGAGCTATAGCATTCGCCAAGATGTATTTCTTCGCTGTCGTTCGACACAAAATACATATTGGTGGGCAAGATAGCTCGGTGGGTAAAGCCACGCTTATGCAGCGCTGCAATCGCCTTAAGCGCTGACAGGACAACGCTTTGTCGCAACCTGTTCGTATTCACGCGCGGGTTCACACGTCCATCAGGCCCAAAAAGCGCACCACCTGCGGGCCGTTCGAATATGGTGACCAGGCGCTGGCGTCTGCCACCTTGTTCAATGGTCATGAGGCCGCGGTCAACCGGGTTGACCATATTGGCAACCGGACGCGCTTTCAGGCTACGATAAATCTCGTTCCGCATCGGCACGGTCGGATGGTGAATGAGTGCATACACATCCTTGCCCGGGCGTTCCTTGTCGGACGCCTTGAACGCGTCACCGCCTTCGGTCGTAAATTCGGGAAGCGGCGCCGAAAAATCGACCACGTACCGCTCTCCGAAGGCGCTTTGCCCGTCTGGAACTGGTGCGATCTCGCCGCTCAAATAACTTTCCCCTCAGTGCAACCCTGAATGTCCACCGGGAAGCCAGCCCGGTAGGTCCGCCAAAACTATTGCCACAGCAATACTATGCAGTTGGTTAACAAATGTGAATCATTCGGGAACTTTTAGCAACCGGAAACAAAAAAAATGCCGCTTCTCTGGGGAGTTAGCGGCATTCTTCCTGTATTCGGAACACCTCTAAAAAGGTGAAGATTTTTTAGTCCTGGAACGGATCACGCACCAGAATAGTGTCGTTCCGCTCTGGGCTCGTGGACAGAAGCGCCACAGGAACACCGATCAGTTCTTCAACCCGGCGTACATATTTCACCGCAGTTGCCGGCAGATCTGCCCAGCTCCGCGCGCCGAAAGTGCTTTCCTGCCAACCTTCGAGGGTTTCATAAACCGGCTCAACCTTGGCCTGGTCTTCCATACCGTACGGCAGGTAATCAACCACTTCACCGTTGTGCTTGTAGCCGACACAAACCTTGATCTCGTCAAGGCCGTCGAGCACGTCAAGCTTCGTGAGTGCTATCCCGTCAACACCGCCGATGGTCAGGCTCTGGCGTACCAGCACGGCATCAAACCAGCCACAGCGGCGCGAACGGCCTGTCACGGTGCCAAATTCATGGCCGCGCTCACCAAGGCGCTTGCCAACGGCGTCCGTCAGCTCGGTCGGGAACGGGCCGGAGCCAACACGCGTGGTGTAGGCTTTGGTGATACCGAGCACATAGTCGAGCGAGCGTGCACCAAGGCCCGAGCCACCAGCAGCTTGGCCTGCAATGGTGTTCGAGGACGTCACGAACGGATAGGTGCCGTGGTCCACATCGAGAAGCGTGCCTTGCGCACCTTCAAACAGGATGCGCTTGCCGGCTTTCGTCGCTGTATCGAGCGTGCGCCAAACGTTGGTCACATAGGGGAGGATTTGCGGCGCGAGTTCCATCAACTGATCCGCCACTTCCTTCGCGCTGAACTCTTCATGGCCGAGGCCACGGCGCACAGCGTTGTGGTGCGTGAGCGCGACATCAAGGCGTGCCTCAATCATCTCGCGGGACTGCAGGTCGCATACGCGCAGCGCACGGCGGCCAACCTTGTCCTCATAAGCCGGGCCGATACCGCGGCGCGTGGTGCCGATCTTCACACCAGTCGTCGCGTCTTCGCGAAGCGCGTCGAGCTCACGGTGGTACGGCATGATGAGTGTCGCGTTTGCGGCGATCTGGAAGCTCTCTGGCGAAATTTCAACACCCTGCCCGCGCAGTTTCTCCATCTCGGAGAGGAGCGCCCACGGGTCGATAACCACACCATTGCCGATCACGCTGATTTTGCCGCCGCGCACAATACCGGAAGGCAGAAGGGACAGTTTATAGACAGTGCCATCTACAACGAGCGTATGGCCGGCGTTGTGACCACCCTGAAAGCGCACAACAACGTCAGCGCGTTCGGAGAGCCAGTCAACAATCTTGCCCTTGCCCTCGTCACCCCATTGCGAGCCAACAACAACAACGTTGCCCATGTGAAATCCCCTTCTTGGATTCGGTAAAAAACGAGCTTTTATACGGCCTTGATCTGATCATCAAGGAAGATATGGCTGCAGCCCAGGCGGACGGCCTCGGCCGCCGCGTCTGTGTCGGCGGCGAGCGCCTGCACAGTGCGCCACCCCTCTGCCCGAAGCTTCACACCTGCATCTGGCGCAACCCCATGCGGCAGATAGATTTTTTGGACCGCTTCAGCTGCAGGCAAGGCTTTCATGAGGCTGTCGAGATAGACGGAAAAGCCCGTTGCTTCCTCCTCATGACCATCAGGATGGGTCACGAGATAACGGCCGCCACGACCGAGTTCACCCTCGCCGCCCTTGGAGAAAAGCGCGAATCCGATGCCCGACTTGTATTCAAAGCCATGACTTTCGCACGGATCAATGGTGACAGACAGGTTCGGCAGGCGGTCACGAATCATATCAAGTAGGCGACCAAGCCGCGCGATGAGCTTGCCCGGACCAGCCTTGAGCTCCAGCGCCTTGAGAATACCAACAGCACGCTCACCTGGACCAGCGGCCTCAAGCAGCGCTTCAAAATGCTTGCGCTTCAGGCCGTCGAGCGCAGCCAGCGCACCAATATCCTTGGCATCAAGAGCCGCAAAAACCATGTCGCGCAGGTCGCCCTCAAGTTTGTGCATATCGCACATTTGAGCCACGAGCGGTGCGACGGTCAGGTCAAGCGACAGCTCGCCAATTCCTACCGCTTCAAGCGCTTCTACAGCGAGTACAATGACTTCGAGTTCCGCTTCGAGGCTGGGTGCCCCCACGAGTTCCACACCAGCCTGAATGAACTGGCGGTCAGGGCGCATCTGGCTACCCTTCGTGCGCAGCACATTGCCGGTGTAAGCAAGGCGTAGCGGGCGCGGTGCATCAGTCAGCCGGGTCGCGGCAAGGCGGGCCATCTGGATGGTCATATCCGCGCGAATCGCCATCATGCGCTGGGTATCAGGGTCCATCAGGCGGAACATCTGTTTGGCACGCGTGGCACCAGCACCCACGAGCAGGCTGTCTTCATATTCCACCAGCGGCGGGGATACACGGTCGTATCCATGAGAAAGGAAGCTATCCATCAGGCCACGCACCAGCGCGGCTTCCTGCTCAGCCTTCGGGCTCAGCTGGTCACGAAATCCTTCCGGCAACAAGGCCTGACGGGCGTAAGATGAGCCCGCCATCTGTTGTCTGGGACCGTTCATGGGGTCCGCTCCCTTTCTCAGTTTTTTGCGTCAATCCTTAACGCTCTGCCCGGAAGGACAGGCGTTTTGCCTGACGTACATGAGCGAGTGCAGCCACTTGGTCAAGCACAATATCCTTGAGCGGCTGGTCAACGGCAACAAGGGCGACAGCCTCCTCACCCTCGATCCGGCGACCAAGAGCAAAGGTTGCGATGTTCACACCGTTATAGCCAAGCAGCGAACCAAGGGCACCGATGAAGCCCGGTTTGTCGTCGTTTACGACATAGAGCATGTTGGGCGCGAGGTTGGCTTCAAGGCGAACACCGTTCACTTCAACGATCCGCGGCATGCGGTCAGCAAACAGGGTGCCGGATACCGTACGCGTACGCTTCTCGGTCTCGACCGTCAGTTTGATACCAGTGTGATAGTCGCCTTCACGGTCGTGTTTCACTTCTGTCACCTGCACACCGCGTTCCTTTGCGATCACCGGCGCGTTGACCATGTTCACACTGTCCATCAGTGGCGACAGCAGGCCTTCAAGCACCACAGCCGTCAGCGGCTTGGTATTGAGACTTGCAACATGGCCTTCATACTCAATGACGATACGCTTGAGGCCGTGTTCGGTCAGTTGGCCCGCAAAGCCGCCGATCTCTTCCGCAAGCTTCATGTATGGCTGCAGCTTCGGTGCATCCTCGGCACTCACAGAAGGCATGTTGAGCGCGTTCGTCACAGCACCCGTCAGCAGGTAATCGGACATCTGCTCCGCCACCTGAAGTGCCACATTGACCTGTGCTTCAGTGGTCGACGCGCCGAGGTGTGGGGTGCAGATAACATTCTCATGGCCGAACAGCGGGTTTTCGGTTGCCGGCTCAACAGCAAACACGTCAAGCGCTGCGCCCGCGACCTTGCCGCTATTGAGGGCTTCAAGGAGAGCTGCTTCGTCAACAAGGCCACCGCGGGCACAGTTGATGATGCGAACGCCATCTTTCATCTTCTTGAAGGCTTCCTTGCCCACAATGCCACGGGTCTGGTCAGTGAGCGGCGTGTGTAGCGTGATGAAATCAGCCTTCGCGAATACGTCCTCAAGCTCACCTTTGGTCACGCCAAGGTCTGCCGCACGCTCCGGCGCGAGGAACGGGTCAAACGCGATGACTTTCATCTTGAGGCCAAGGGCACGATCCGCCACCACGGAACCGATGTTACCGCAACCGATCAGGCCAAGGGTTTTGCCGGTAAGCTCAACACCCATGAATTTGGACTTTTCCCATTTGCCAGCATGCGTGGACGCATTGGCTTGTGGGATCTGACGCGCGAGCGCCATCATCATCGAGATCGCATGTTCCGCTGTGGTGATCGAGTTGCCGAACGGCGTGTTCATCACCACCACACCAGCGTTGGTGGCCGCAGGAACGTCAACGTTGTCAACACCGATACCAGCGCGGCCAACAACCTTCAGGTTCTTGGCGGCCTCAAGGATTTTTGGCGTGACCTTGGTCGAAGACCGGATGGCAAGGCCATCATAGTCACCAATGATTTTCAGAAGCTCGTCCTTATCAAGGCCTGGCTTATAGTCAACTTCAACGCCTGCTTCTTTGAATGTTTTTTCAGCAAGCGGGCTCATTTTGTCGGAAATCAGCACCTTAGGCATGATTGGTCCTTCTCTCAAATTCTATGCGGGAAAAGCGGGGCGCTGCGCACATCCGCGCGCCCCGGACATCATCTCAATCAGGCGTAGGACGCCTTGACGGTGGCATATGCCCAGTCGAGCCAACCGGTCAGAACCTGAAGGTCTTCGGCATCAACGGTCGCACCAGCCCAGATACGCAGGCCCGGAGGGGCATCGCGGTATGCGCCAATATCATAGGCCACGCCTTCTTCATCCAGAAGGGCAGCAAGCTTCTTCGGCACTGCCGCTTGCGCTTCCGCATCAAGCGTCGCGAGCCATGGGTCGGAGACCTTGAGGCACACGCTGGTGTTCGAGATCGTCGCCGGATCATTCGCGAGGAACGCCGCCCAGTCGGACTTGGCAACCCAGTCCGCCAGAACCTTAAGGTTCGCTTCCGACTTGGCGATGAGCGCCTTGAGGCCACCGACACCGTCCGCCCACTCAAGCGCGTCGATATAATCTTCAACGCAGAGCATGGACGGCGTGTTGATGGTCTCGCCCGTAAAGATACCTTCAATCAACTTGCCGCCTTTGGTCATGCGGAAGATTTTCGGCAGCGGCCAAGCGGGCGTATAGCTCTCGAGCCGTTCAACGGCGCGCGGGCTCAGGATCAGCATGCCATGGGCGGCTTCACCGCCGAGCACTTTCTGCCAGCTATAGGTGACAACATCGAGTTTCTGCCACGGCAGGTCCATCGCGAAAGCGGCTGAGGTGGCATCACAAATGGTCAGGCCCTTGCGGTCGTCGGCGATCCAGTCAGCCGCAGGAACCTTCACGCCAGACGTGGTGCCGTTCCATGTGAAAACAACGTCGTGCTCAGGGTCAACCGCATCAAGATCCGGCAGGTCACCGTAAGGTGCGTCGAAGACGCGGACTTTCTCAAGCTTGAGCTGTTTGGCGACATCGGTTACCCAACCGGCGCCAAAGCTTTCCCAAGCGAGCATATCCACAGGGCGTGCGCCGAGCATGGACCAAAGCGCCATCTCAACTGCGCCAGTATCAGACGCAGGCACGATGCCGATACGGTAATCATCCGGCACGCCAAGAATTTCACGGGTTTTATCGATTGCGTACTTAAGCTTGGCCTTGCCAGGCTTTGCACGGTGGGAACGCCCGAGGAGAGCGTTATCAAGTGCGTCCACACTCCAACCGGGACGCTTAGCACACGGGCCCGAGCTAAACTCCGGGCGCCGAGGCGCAACAGTAGGCTTCGTCATGTCTCTATCCTTCCAGATAGCAAGCACCTCGTTGGGGAGGTGTGTCCCAAAATGATTGCCGACCTCACAGACGACTGCTTCCCAGTTGGGGGAAGTACCGGGGACGGAAATTATAGGAAGCGTGGATAGAGTCAATGAAAGATTTGTATCGTCCGCGAGAAGTTTTTGTAACGATGTTGCGGCCCGCAAATCTATGCGAAGGATCAAGGTATACGCGTACGTAAAAGGCTAAACATTTTAGCCGTTTGTGAGAACACGATGCCTTTTAAGCCCGCCCTTGCCCTTGCTCTTTCAGCTTCACTTCTTGTCACCGCATGCGCGAAAGGTGGCCCTGATGGCAGGCGCGGCCCACCACCCGGCGCCGCTGGAATGGCAGAGCACGGGCCAATGGACCCTGAGCGCATGAAAAGCCTCGTGACACGTTACACAGAACGCTGGGACGCCAACAATGACGGGGCAGCAACGTGTGACGACATAAACCTGACACGCAGCCGCCTGTTCCGCGTACTCGATGAAGACAAGGATGGCTTCCTGAACTCCGGCGAATATCGTCACGCGAAGTTCGAGGATAAGTCCTTCCTGTTCTTCGACTTCATGGCCGTTGATAAAGACCATGATGGTAGTGTGTCTGTGGAAGAGCTTGTGGCCGTACCAAACAGCCAGTTCCTCGCCGCGGACAATGACCATGATTGCCGCATTTCGGCTGACGAAGCCATGATGGCGCTCGAAGAAATGCAAAGGGGTTTCGGGCGCCCAGAAAGTGGACGTGGTGGCAAGCGAGGTCGCGGAGGCCCTGGCGGCCAACCACCCCAGGTTTCAGAGTGACGACACCCTAATGTGCCATCTCTTCGAACTGGGTGCCGGCCAAGGCAAGCCGTACCTCTGCACAGTTCTCAACGATGTCCTCCAGGCTACCGGGACGCAGCTTCTGCTGCATGGTACGCAGCTCACCGAGCGAGTCTATCCCTAGCGCCACCTCTAGCGCTTGAGCGGCTTTTGAGGTCAGGCTGTTTGTTGAGCTATCAAAAAGCTCAGCATATTCAAGTTCACAAGCATCAGGGAACAGTGCTGCCAGATTGTCGATATAGCGTTCACGGCGGGCCATCTTCTTCAGTGAATTCACCATATGGTTGGTATCGACCTGCAGTTTTGCTAGCCCTTGCACGCTGCCTGTCGCGTGCCATATCCCACTTTTATCGGCAGAGAGACGAGAAAGGTATGTTCGCACCAGATTTCGGCGACGCACGAATAACACACCATATCCTGAAGCCTTCACCATTGAGAACAGATTCGGCCGTGCATTCACGCCCCGATCATAAGGCTCGAACTGGTGAGCTTGGCTTAATTTCACGTCCAGAATTAAGACTTGTTCCGTAAGACTTTCACGCAGATGCCCAAGATATCGCTGGAGGCGCATTTCGGACCGGTCCGGCAGAATGAGGTCTGGCTCTGATGTCACAACGTCCCGCAGCCAGTTGAAATAGTGCATGGGATGTTGCTCAATCGCGTCCCCAAACACCTCGCCAAGATAATTGCAAGCCGGATGCTGGTTCAGCAGGCTGGACAGTGCGCCGGTACCGGAGCGCTGTCTTGCGAACAGAAAAACGATCTTCTTGTTTTTATCGTCAGGCACTATTTCGCTTTCCGGCTCGCCTGCGTCCTTGCTTTCTCTGCATCACGCGCATCAAAAGCATCGTCCCAGAAACTGACCGACAGGTCATCAATCTCACGCGTCTGCGCGTTCATCAGCATCACAAGCCCAACATCCATACCTTTCGAGTAGGAGATAAAGGCGCGGTAGCCTTTCACGGCCCCCGAGTGCAACACAACATCCTCGTCACCAAAGGAATAGATGCGCCAACCCAGGCCATAATAGGCATCTGAAATATGACGTCGCCAGCTACGGCGGCTCAACTCGCGCGTTGAACGCACTTCCTTGGATGTGACTGTCTTGATAATCGCGGGAGTGATGACCTCTGGCTTGTAGCCCATCTGTGCCATCAGCCACTTCGCCATATCTTCGATACTGGCATTCACGCCTGCCGCCGGCGCCACACGGTAGTAGTTTGGCTCAACAAGCACCCTCTGCCAGCCGTTCCGGCGCGTGAACACGTGTGGCTCTGCCCTGTTCGCAGTAGAGAGAAACGCCTCCAGCCCTACGGAGGAATGATTCATGTCGAGAGGTTCCATGATGCGCTTGGAGACGAGCGCACCATATTGTTCACCGGTTGACTGTTCGATCACCGGCTGCACGAGGCTGAACAGGATATTCTGGTAGCCATAACATTCCCCCGGTTTGCACATGGCATCAAGCTGGGCAAAATAAGGAATGATCTTGTCGAGACTCCAGTCATCTTCGAGCATATTGTCATAGGCATTTGGCGTAATGCCTGCGCTATGGCTCAGCAAGTGTCTTACCTTCAGGCCGCTGGCATGCCCGGCAGTTTTGAATTTCAGGTTGGGCACATACCCAAGTACCCGCGCATCGAGACTGAATTTACCCTCCGCCGCCAGTATTGCAGCCATTTCACCGCCAAAGGTCTTGGAGACCGACGCGAGACGGAAAACCGTTGCGCTATTGACCGGCAGCTCGGCATCCACCGCGCGCGAGCCCATGGTGCGCAGTGCTATGACCTTACCGTCCTTGACGATGGCATATGCCGCACCGGGGATCTTTTTCTCCGACACCTGTTTCTGGAAATCAGCGTCAAATTTTTGGGCGAGCGAAATATCGGTCGCCTTGGCGCCAAGGCTTAAAGCAAAGATGGCAAGGGCGGATACTAGGATACGCATGACAAAGACGAATTAACCCTTCTAAAGTTCGTTTTTGATGAAACGTGTGACCAGACGGGAAATAAGGTCCGGCTTTTCTGCATGAAGCCAGTGCCCGGTTCCCTCAACTGTTCGCACCACGGCATTCGGAAACAGCGCCAATGTCGCGTCCCTGTGTTCAGGCTTGATATAGTCCGATAACCCTCCCCTGAGGAATAACACCGGCACGTCCACGGCATGGCCACTATTTGCTGCGACAATATTGGCATAATCATGTTCGATGGCATCAAGACCAATCCGCCAACCCGGCTTTCCATCTTTGCCGCGCCGCCAGTTGGTCAGAAGGAAACTCAGCACATCCGGCTCTTCTACATAGGGCGCCAAAATTGCCTCTGCGTCCGACCGGCTCGATGCATCACTATTCGCCACAGCGCGCAAACCCTTCAGGATTTCGGTGTGGTGATGGCTATATTTCACCGGCGCGATATCTGCGACGATGAGCTTTTTAACCCGCGTCGGATTATCAAGCGTCAGCTGCATCGCGGCCTTGCCACCCATTGAGTGGCCAAACAGGAAAAACTGACCGACACCGATCCGGTCGAGCATGGCGACAACATCCGCAGCCATTTCCGCGTACGACATGGTATCCGCGTGCGGGCTGCGTCCATGATTACGCAGGTCGAAACTGATAACCCTGAATTCTTCTTCCAGGTTCCGCGCGATACCGCCAAGGTTATCCGACGACCCGAAAAGGCCGTGCAGCAACACAACAGGATCGCCCTCTCCGCGCTCGCGGTAGAACAGCTCCATTAGTCGCGCTCCATGTGGACACGTGCGTGCCCGAGCGGGCCATGGCCTTCACCGAAGCCGGGTGCGGCCTTGATAGCGCTGTGCACGAAGGCGTGGCTACGTTCAAAGGCTTCCTCAAGCGACTTCCCGGCCGACAGATAAGCAGCCATAGCACTCGCGAGTGTACACCCCGTGCCGTGAGTGTGCCGCGTATCGATACGCTGGCTTGCGATCACGCATTCGCCTTTAAGACTGACAAGGATATCGGTGACATCTGGCCCTTGAAGGTGCCCACCTTTCAGAAGAACGGCTTCAACCCCGGTTTCTAGAATATCGTAGGCCGCGGCTTTCATGTCATCGACATTCACAATCTTCCGGCCCGTGAGCATCTCAGCCTCAGGAATGTTTGGCGTAACAAGGCTCGCGTGGGCAATCAGGGTTTTGAGCGCCTCTACCGCGTCATCACGCAGAAGCTGCGCACCAGACGTTGCCACCATCACTGGGTCCACGATCAGATCGCCGCCAAAAGCCACGTCATCAATCACCGCAAGCACGGTTTCAATGACCTCAGCGTCGTGCAGCATGCCTGTCTTGATTGCATCCGCCCCCACGTCGGAGAGCACGGTACGCATTTGGGCCGCGATCACACCGGGTGAGATTGCCTCAATGCCGGATACGCCTTTGGTGTTTTGCACCGTAATCGCGGTGATGGCGGTCGCCGCATATTGACCCAGCATGGTGACCGTTTTGATATCAGCCTGTATGCCTGCGCCGCCCGAACTATCGGAGCCCGCAACGATTAACACCCGGCCCATGTCGGCAAGGTTGCTCATTTGCCCGCAGCCTCAATCTCAGCGCAGATACCTTCCACGAGCGCAGTGATTTTGGCTTCATCGTCGCCTTCCGCCATCACGCGAATAAGTGGTTCGGTGCCCGACTTCCGAATCACTAGACGGCCAGAGCCATTGAGCGCCTGTTCAGCCGAGGCAATGCATTTTTTCACAGCTTCAGCTTCGAGCGGCTCCCCGCCCGCATAGCGCACGTTCTTGAGAAGCTGCGGCACCGGCTCAAACTGGCGGCACACCTGCGAGGCCGTCATGCCGGACTGCTGAATTTCCGTCAGCACCTGAAGCGCGGCCACAAGGCCATCGCCCGTTGTGGCAAAATCGCTCAGCACAATATGGCCGGACTGCTCGCCACCGATATTGAAGCCTGTCTGGCGCATGCGTTCAACCACATAGCGGTCGCCCACTTTTGTACGTTCAAGGGTCAGCCCTTCGCTATGCAACAACCGCTCAAGCCCAAGGTTGGACATAACGGTGCTGACAAGGCCGTTGCCTTTCAGCACGCCGCGTTTTTGCCAGTTGCGGGTGATCAGCGCCATGATCTGGTCACCGTCAACAATCTGCCCCTTCTCATCACAAAGGATCAGCCGGTCCGCATCACCGTCAAGCGCGATGCCGATATCAGCACCTTCTTCCACTACACGGGCACACATGGCTTCGGGGTGGGTCGAGCCGCATTTGTCATTGATGTTGAATCCGTTTGGCGACACGCCAATCGCGATCACGTCGGCACCCAGTTCCCACAGCACCGTGGGCGCAACCTTGTAGGCGGCGCCGTGCGCACAGTCGACCACGATCTTGAGACCATCGAACGTCAAGCCGTTCGGCACAGTAGCTTTGGCAAACTCGACATAGCGGCCACTAGCATCCTCCAGCCGCGTCGCGCGGCCAAGCTCGTCAGACGGCACGAGCGCTTCATTAACGCCAGCGTCCACAAGGCCTTCGATCTCAAGCTCTTTTTCATCCGACAGCTTAAAGCCATCCGGGCCGAAGAACTTGATGCCATTGTCATAGTGCGGGTTGTGGCTCGCGGAAATCATGACACCAAGGTCAGCGCGCAGGGATTTCACCAGCATGGCGATGGCGGGCGTCGGCATCGGACCCACCATGATCACGTCCATGCCCGCGGCTACAAATCCAGCAGCAAGCGCAGGTTCATACATATAGCCTGACCGGCGTGTATCCTTGCCAATTACGACACGGTGCACGTGGTCACCACGAATGAAGCTTTTACCGGCGGCGAGACCAACACGCATGGCAACATCCGGCGTCATGAAACCTTCATTGACGCGCCCGCGCATACCGTCAGTGCCAAAATACTTACGGCTCATAAGCCCTTCCCTGAATTCACTAAAAAATTAATCGGATTGTAACGGCTTCAAACCATTCCGTCCATGATTGCTGCATCATGAAATGCCTGCGTGAGCTTGAGCGCTTGTGCGGTTTCAGCAACGTCATGAACGCGCACTATCTGCGCACCCAGCTCAACCGAGCGGATGGCAGCGGCGAGCGAGCCGGGCATGCGTGCTGCAGCAATCTCTTCCCCTGTGATCGCTCCAATAAAACGCTTACGCGACGCGCCCATCAGAATGGGGCAGCCGAGGGTCAGGAAAAGCGGCAAGCCATTAATGAGCGCCAGATTATCCTGCACCACCCGCTTGCCAAAGCCGATGCCGGGGTCGACCACGATATGGTCTTGCGCAATGCCCGCTTTCACACACGCCGCAATACGGTCCTGCAGGTAATCATATACCTCATAGAGCACATGGCTGTAGGAAGGATTGTCCTGCATCGTCTCGGGCAAACCCTGCGAGTGCATCAGCACAACGGGCAAATCGGCACGTGCCGCGACAGGCAAGCTGTCGCCATCATATGTCAGGGCTGAAACATCATTGATGATATGAGCGCCCGCCTGCACCGCCTTGTCCATGACGAACGAATGCCGCGTATCAATGGAAAGCGGAATGCCGTCATCCTGCAGGGCTTCGATCACGGGCACGACACGTTCAGCCTCTTCGCCTTCCCACACAGGTTTGGCGCCGGGCCGGGTGCTTTCGCCGCCGATATCGATGATATCTGCACCCTCAGCGATCATGGCGCGGGCATGCCTGATGGCCGCATCACGGTCGAGGAACTTGCCGCCGTCCGAGAAACTGTCCGGCGTGACGTTGAGGATACCCATGATGCGCGGACGGGTGAAGGCAAAGGGCAGATCCCGCCCCGGAAGACGCAGCCCTTTCTGGGGTGCCTGAAAGCGGGCAAGCTGGATTTCCAGCTGGCCTGCAATCGCTTCCGGTAGCCGATCGAGAGTGTCTGCCATGTCAGCAGCGGCGACAGTTTCCTGCCAAACCGTTTCTCCCGCGTCCCGCACCACAACGCGCGCAGCTGCAAAACGGCGGCCCGGCACAGAACACGCTATGCCCAAGCTACCGCCCGAAATGGAACCGACGGGTACAAGGTATGCCCTTGCCCCGTCGGAAATCTTGTCTAGCTGATCGCTTGTCACCAGCCCCTAGCCCTCTGGCTGAGGCTCGCCGTGGTCAAGCCCGGCTGTCGGCACCGCACTCGGCGCGGCAGGCGGCACGTTTGGCGAGCTGTCAGGCTTCTTCGGCTTCACGCGGATCGGCTCACCTTTGATGAGCGCCTTGATCTCGTCACCCGTCAGGGTTTCGTATTCAAGAAGCGCTTTCGCCACAGTGTGCAGGTCGTCGATATAATCCGTGAGGATTTTCTTCGCACGGTCCTGCGCGCCTTCGACGAAGGATTTCACTTCCTGGTCGATCATGCGGGCAGTCTCTTCAGACACATTCTGCTGACGCGATACGGAGTGACCGAGGAATACCTCTTCCTCGTTCGCCGCATACTGAAGCGGGCCAAGTTTGTCGGACATACCCCAACGCGTCACCATATTGCGGGCCAGGTTGGTCGCATACTGGATATCGCTCGATGCGCCAGACGTTACTTTCTCGTGCCCGAAGATCACTTCTTCCGCCACACGACCACCCATCGCGATTGCTAGGTTGTCGTGCATTTTCTCACGGCTTTGCGAATATTCGTCCCGCTCAGGCAAGCGCATCACCATGCCGAGCGCACGACCACGCGGGATGATGGTTGCCTTGTGGATCGGGTCAGACGATTTGCAGTGCAGGGTCACAAGGGCGTGGCCGCCTTCGTGATAGGCTGTCAGCTTCTTCTCGTCTTCCGTCATCACCATGGAGCGCCGCTCGGAACCCATCATCACCTTGTCTTTGGCTGCTTCGAACTCGGACATCGCAACAATCTTCTTGCCGCGACGTGCAGCAAGAAGTGCAGCCTCGTTCACAAGGTTCATCAGGTCAGCACCAGAGAAGCCGGGCGTACCGCGCGCAATGGTGTTCACGTCCACGTCTGGCGCCAACGGCACCTTTTTCATGTGAACGCCAAGGATTTTCTCACGGCCATTGATGTCCGGGTTCGGCACAACAACCTGGCGGTCAAAACGGCCCGGGCGCAAGAGCGCAGGGTCAAGAACGTCCGGGCGGTTGGTCGCGGCGAGGATGATGATACCCTCGTTCGCTTCAAAGCCGTCCATCTCCACAAGGAGCTGGTTCAGCGTCTGCTCACGCTCATCGTTACCCCCACCAAGGCCCGCGCCACGGTGACGGCCGACGGCGTCGATCTCGTCAATGAAGATGATACACGGCGCGTTTTTCTTCGCCTGCTCGAACATGTCGCGCACACGGCTCGCACCAACACCCACAAACATTTCCACAAAGTCAGAACCGGAAATGGTGAAGAACGGTACATTAGCCTCACCCGCAATCGCACGCGCGAGCAAGGTTTTACCGGTACCCGGAGGGCCTACAAGAAGCGCACCCTTGGGGATTTTACCGCCAAGACGCTGGAACTTCTGTGGGTCCTTGAGGAAATCGACGATCTCTTCAAGTTCTTCCTTGGCTTCTTCAATACCAGCAACGTCCTCGAACGTTACGCGGCCCTGCTTTTCGGTCAGCAGGCGAGCACGGCTTTTACCAAAGCCCATTGCGCCACCACCGCCGGAACGACCTTGCATCTGACGCATGAAGAAGATCCACACACCAATGAGGAGAAGGAAAGGCAGCCACGAAATCAGGGCGCCCATCAGGAAGCTCTCGTCCTTCTTCTTCACCACATAGGTTACATTGTGTTCTTTAAGGGTACGGGTCAGCTCATCATCATAGATGGGGGCAACCACACGGAAGGTCTCACCCGTCGAGAATGTACCGGTGATATCCTGACCCTGGGCCTCAACCCGTTCGACCTTGTTCTGCTCCACAGCCTCGATAAACTGGCTGTACGGAAGCTCAGGCGTCTTGCTTGCTCCGCCCTGGAACATATTGAAAAGCGCTACAAGCAGCAGGATGATCAACACCCAAACAAGCGCATTCCGCATAAATCCGTTCACTTTTTTGCCTTTCTCTGGTCGCAGCCAAACTTACCGCGGCCACACTTTATGCACTATCCCCTCGGCATGCTTATCACAGAGATAAGCTTCCGCACGCCCGGTGCAAGAGGTAACAGGTTGCCCTGCCCTATTTTTTCGGCCGAATGAGCGGTTTCCGCGACAGGCGAATAGTAACATTCACGAGGTCACTATATCCCATCAATGGAAGCGCCCGCAATTGTCCTTCCGAGAAAACCGCAGGAAGCGACAGACGCACTTCATGTGGCATGTTGATCTCACGGACTTCGGGCCATTTTATGACCGCCTTCCCCCAGCCTTTTTCGCCGAGCGCGCCGATTTCAAGGCCCCTAGTATCACCGACGGCTGAAATTTCAAACCGGTTATCCCAGATGCAGCCATCTGCAACAGGCTTGAGAGCCTCGCATGCGGCTACTTCGCGGCACACGGTGATGCCATCTTTTCCAAGCATAAACTGCGCCCCGTAGAGTGTCTGCCCGCCGCTAGTTCCAGACAGCGTTTCCAGCAGGCGTTCCACTTTTTCCATACGGGGTGTATAGCTGACCGGTTCAAATGCACGACACAGGGACGCCAGCCCCCGCAGTACAATATCCAGTGGCGCGGCGCTCAGGGCCGACGGGTCCAGCGTTAGGAAGCCCGGCTCATGTTCAGACACGGCCCGTGAGAACCATTCACGCTCATAAAACTCGAGCGCATCACGGGAACGGCGCAAGCGTTTCGCGGTTTCGGCCAAACGCTCAGCCTGAAGCCCCTCGATTGGCGGCGCTTGCAATAATTGCCGGACCTTCACCCGGTCAAACTGCGTATTCTCGTTACTGGGGTCCTCCACCCACGCGACACCTTCGCTTTCGAGCCAGTCTTTGAGCGCAGCTTTCGGATGATCGAGCAGCGGACGGATAAGGGTAATAGCTTCGAAACCCACGCACGGCGCAGATTGCGGCATGCCTGCAAGGCCGTAAACACCGCTACCGCGCGCAAGCCTGAGGAGCAAAGTCTCGGCCTGATCGTCCATGTGATGTGCAGTTGCGAGATAAGGTACATCATTTGCTGCGCACCACTCAGCCAGCAAACGGTAGCGTGCCGCCCGCGCTTCCGCCTGAATGTTGCTGCTCGGCTTTTCGCCCTCCCACTCCAGCACATGATGCGTAATGCCGAAGCGTTGCAGTGTTTCGCCAACCCCTAGCGCTTCTGTGGCGGATTCGGGGCGCAAGCCATGGTCCACCGTGAGTGCAACAACTGTGCGAAGTTTGTGCATTAAAAGTGCAAGGGCGAGGCTATCCGCCCCGCCCGATACGGCTACCACAACCCTTGAACCAGCTTCGATGCCCAGTTCATTGAGGGTGCGTTCCAGCGCTGCTGTCAGCCCCGATGCAGCCATGGCCATGGCCTAGTAGCTGCAGCCAGCTGTCTGTGCGGTTTTCCTGGCCCGCGCGATAAGCCGGTCATTCGCCTTGCTTTCCATGCGGCGGAATTCCGCAAGCGCATTACAGGCGTCCGGTGCGCTATCAAGCGCGATCAGGACGTCCGCAAGGTCAAGGAGCGCGTCCGGGCGTTTATCATGGTTCGGGTGTTCCTCAATGAGCGCCAGCAATTGCTGCGCGGCTTGTGGCATGCGGCCCTTCAGCAGGTGAATGCGGCCAAGCCAGAACTTGGCGTTGCCCGCGCGTTCATCCTTCGGATTCGCCTTGAGGAACAGGTCCATCGCCTTGAAACCGTTATCAAGGTCGTTCTTCTGAATGAACTCGAATGCATAACGGTACTGGGCAGCAGGGTCCGCGTCCGGAAGTTCAATAGCCGGTGCCGCGGAGGCAGGTGCCGTTGTCGTGGTTGCTGGACCCGCATCGGATGAGGATGAACTGCTGATCTGCGCTTTCATTTCGGCTTGCGCCTGTGCTGTTTCTTGCGCCTGCAAGGTCATTTCCTTGCGCAGAAGCTCAACCGCCTCGTCCATCTGGCGCTGCTTGTATTCCAGCTCTTCTAGTCTGCCATTGATGGAGCGGAGCTGGCTTTCAAGACTACCTACCTTTGTAACCAGATCACCCATCAGGGACCGGTCAGCCGGATCGACGGGACCACTTGATACTGAGGGCACAGCGCCCTGCCCTCCGCGCAAACGGTTTTCAAGCGCGATCATCTCGCGTTCAAGCCGTTCAACCTTGAGGGCGATTTCCGCCTGACTTTGTGCGGATACGGGCACTGCCGCCCCCACAGCAAAGACCAGCGCCATAGCAGTAAGAAGTTTTTTCATCCCATACTCTCCTTCCCGGAAGGCGTTACCCCTCTGGGACTAACCAAGAATTCCGGTAAAAAAATGGCCCCGCCCCGGATTTCCGGGCACGGGGCCACATTGTCCATCGTGCGCCGTCAGTGTTTACTGAACGACAAGAACCCCACGGCGGTTCTGGTTCCAAACGGATTCACCGTTGCCAACCACAGCCGGACGTTCTTTACCGTAAGAGATGGTTTTCATGCGCGAAGCCGGAACGCCCTGAGAGATCAGGTAGTTTTTAACGGCTGTTGCACGACGCTCACCAAGTGCGAGGTTGTACTCGCGCGTGCCGCGTTCGTCACAGTGACCTTCTACAGTCACATCAACGCGCGGGAAGTTGCGCAGCCACTGTGCTTGCTTCGAAAGCGTTGCACGTGCTTCTGCACTCAGTTCGGAGCTGTCGTAAGCAAAGAATACACGGTCACCAGCATAGTTGGTGAGGCCGCTTTGGTTCGGGGAACCCATTCTCTGGGCTTCAAGTTCTTCAGCGGACAGGTCTTGCGTGATCGGACGATCCGGACGACCGGAATCTTCCACCTGTTCGACCGGTGGTGTCGTATCTTCTACTTTTTTATCATTGTTAGAACACGCTGCCAGCAGCAGTGCTACAGCGGAGATGGTGGCAATATTTTTGCCCAGGCGCTTGGACGTCATATTTGTTCCCTCCAACGGAATGGGGTTCCCCCGGCTTACCTACATATAAGGTTGCCAGTCCCGAAGTGCCCCCGGAACTGACAACGTTTGTTCGCGGCAACTATAGACCGCGAATTTCGTATGATCAAGCAATCAAAATGCGGCAAATATTTGTTCTGTCGTGAAATTTTCGTGAACTGGACAAAACTTCCGATAGCTAAAATTTTAGCCACACGCTGACGATTGTACCGAGCGCAAATATCCCGATAATCGCGGCGGAAATATGGTTGATTATGGCTAAAAAGCGGTCGTTCACTTTATCTCGCAAATATCGCCCAAAAGATACGAGCGTTGCCCACCATAGGGAGGCCCCTAAAAACACCCCAATAATGAGCGCGATGGCATCGGCGTGGATGTAGCCGCTACCCTGCCCGAGGTCACCGATGCCCGCGACGGCATAGAGGCCGAGGAAACCGAAAAAAACGCCGGGATTTGTGAGAGTTAGCATGAGTGCGGCCAGCATGCCGCGTTTCACACCGCCTTCTTGCGGCGCCTGGTCGATATGCGGATGGCTGCGCCAGATACGCACCGCGAAACCGAACATGATGATGGCGCCAACAATGCGCAGTTCGGTATCGTAGCTGTCGATCGCACTGAGGAAGGCCTTGAGCCCCAAAGCTGCAAGCCCCGCGTAGAAAGCATCACCTAGTGCGGCACCAAGGCCAATCACAAAACCATCACGCGAGCGGCCAAACAGGCTCCGGCGCAGGCAGATGATGTTTACAGGGCCAACGGGTGCGGAAAGGGCGAACCCGAAAGCCAGCCCCCACAGCACATATCCAATCTCGCTAATCACGATATGGTCAGCCCCGTCACCTATTCAGGCTTGTCCTGAATGCCAGCAAAGCGCCACGCGAGGGTTTCCCCCGCATGGAACGGCGCGATACGCAGGCCGGGCGCCTCAAGCACTTCCGGCACGACTGTGTCCTCGCGTTCGAGCACCACATACCGCTCGTTGAGCGGCAGGCCGTAGAATTTCGGGCCACTCTCGGACGCGAAAGCTTCAAAATGTTCCATCGCGCCCTCTTCTTCAAAAGTTTTGATGTAGCTCTCAAGCGCATAAGGGGCATTGAAAATGCCCGCACAGCCACATGCCGCTTCCTTGCGCTCAACCGTGTGCGGCGCAGAATCGGTACCAAGGAAAAACTTTGGTGAGCCGGACGTAGCCGCCGCACGAAGCGCAAGCCGGTGCTGTTCACGTTTGATCACCGGCAGGCAGTAGAAGTGTGGCTTGATACCGCCAACGAGCATGGCGTTGCGGTTGTGCACAAGGTGTTGCGGAGTGATGGTTGCACCCACATTCGGGCCACAGGCTTCAACAAACGCGGCTGCTTCTGCCGTTGTGATATGTTCAAAAACGATCTTGAGCTCAGGGAAATCCGCCACGACTTGCTTCATCGTGCGTTCAATGAACACCGCTTCCCGGTCGAAGATATCGATGTCGTGGTCCGTGACCTCACCATGCACGAGGAATGGCATGCCGATACGTTGCATGGTCTCAAGCACCGGGTAGATATTCTTGATGTCAGTTACACCGTGTGTCGAGTTGGTTGTCGCGTTCGCCGGGTACATCTTGCAGGCGGTGAACACGCCTGAGGTAAAGCCACGCTCAACCTCGGCCGGGTCAATCGAATCTGTCAGGTAACAGGTCATCAGCGGGGTGAACTCAAGCCCCTCGGGTACCGCCTTCAGGATTCGGCTGCGGTAAACCTCCGCGGCGGCAACGGTTGTCACCGGCGGGGTCAGGTTTGGCATCACAATCGCCCGCGCAAACTGCCGTGCCGTATAGCCCACAACCGCGCCCAGCATCTCACCGTCACGCAAGTGCACATGCCAGTCATCTGGCTGACGGATTACAAGACGGTTCGGCGATGTGGCTGCAGGGCTCATTTGCTCAACTCTATTTTGAAACACGAAATTTGTTTCGGCAGTTGTAACGGGCTTGGGCCGCGCTTACAACTTGAAAGCCGCGCGCGTATCGCCATCTCTATGGCGAGCCCACGAACCCATAACCGTGTGACAAGGAAGTTTTATGACAGCCAAAGCCCTCAAGCTCGATAGCCGCGCAGTTCTCCGCCTTTCAGGCACTGAAACGCGCAAATTCCTGCAGGGGCTTGTCACCAATGATGTGATGGCAGCAGTTCCCGGCAAGGCAGTCTACGCAGCCCTCCTCACGCCGCAAGGCAAGTTCATGTATGACATGATCATCATGGCGGACGGTGATGACCTGCTGTTGGATATTGAGGCTGAGCGCAAGGATGACCTGCTCCGCCGCCTCACCATGTATAAACTCCGCGCGGATGTTACCATCACCGACGAGAGCGACCTGAAAGTCTGGGCCGTGTGGACCGATGCAACACCAGAAGGCATCGCGGCCACTGACCCCCGTGATGCAGCCCTTGGCTACCGTGTGATTTCAGCCGCCGCCCCCACCTCCGAGCCGCTCGCGGCTTCAGACTATGAGGCGAAGCGTCTCGCCCTTGGCGTCCCGGACAGTAGCCGCGACATGGAAGTGGAAAAATACTTCTGGCTGGAGACAGATGCCGAGCGCCTGAACGGTGTCTCCTTCTCGAAAGGCTGTTATGTGGGGCAAGAGCTGACGGCCCGCATGAAACACCGAACCACGCTCAAGAAAAAGCTGGTGGCGGTCAAGGCGGAGAGTGGCGGACTTGAGGCCGGGCAGGAAATCACGACCGCTGACGGCAAATCCGCCGGTGAGATCCGCAGCACAGACGGCACACATGCCATCGCCTATTTCCGGCTTGAATTTACGGATGCAACGCTTAATGCTGGAACGACGTCAATCACTCTGGCGTAAGGGAAGGCATATGACCAAATCAAAGAAACAGCGCAAACATGACGCCGACGTGGCGCATGAGCGTTCCAACCTGCTCACTCTCGGTATCATTGTTGCTGGCATTCTCATTACCGTGCTGGTACTCGCGAGCTAGACTTTCGGCAAAACCTTTTGCGGGTGATAGCCACCGGCGTGCCCCATGAAGGGCGGATGGATATTGTAGCCGAGGAGCTTTTGCATTTCCTCCGGCATGCTGGCCACTGTCTCCTGCGGGATGGAAAGGAAGAAGTTTTCCTGCGTGCGCGCCCACGATGCACAATACTGCGGGAACAGCCCAAGCCGCGAACCGTTTGAAACGTTACCCCCGGCCCTGTGCCACAGGTTACCCAGGAATATGAGCACGGAACCGCGCGGCATCTCCGCCTTCACGATTTCAGCGTTTGCGGGAGAATGCCAACCGTCATCCCTGCCCGGCTCATGCCGGGTGAATGCGTCACTGAGCGTGAGCACACCTTCCGGCGTTTCACCCTCGCCCCATTTATGGCTATAAGGGATCAACTCCGTCGCGCCATTCTCAGCGGTGAAATCATCCATTGCCCATATTGCGCCAACCGAGAACGCAGGCCGCGGACGCGGGATGGGGTAAAAGCCGTCATCCACATGAAAAGCCTGCGGCTGCTCACCCGGCAGCACATTGGCCGCGAGGGCTGCGGTGATCAGGCAATCACCCCACAACAGCGGCCGAATGATCTTGAGCACATCTGGGTGAGAGAAAAAGGGCCACAGCGCCGGACCGTATTTGGGTAATGAGTAGATGCGCTGCGTCTTGAACCCTTCAAACTGGTTCCGCCCTGTGCGCTGGGAAGCGAAGATTGGGTCGAGGATATCACGCGCGGCCTGGATGGTCTCATCCGGCAGCAGGTTTTCAATGATGAAATAGCCGCGATCCTGAATGGTCTCGATAATCTGTTTGTGGTCCATGCTCGCCTCCCCTGTCAGATATGAGATTAGAGCCGGGACCACAAAAGAAAAGCCCCGCGCGCTGCGGGGCTTTTTGCTTACTTTACGAGTGACGTTAAAACCGAGAACACAAATCGAAGGATTTTCGCAGCGTTAAAGTCAAAAAGATAGAGCACGCCGGCCACCACCGCGCAAATGGCCAGGGTTTTCAGAATAACTTTGTATATGTCCCTGTCGCTCACCCTAAACCCCAAAAGAAAATGGTCCCGAAGGCCCATCTAATTTAGTCTTTCAGCGCAGCCTGCGCTGCCGCCAAGCGGGCGATTGGCACGCGGTACGGTGAGCAGGATACATAGTCGAGGCCGGTACGGTGACAGAATTCCACGCTGGCCGGGTCACCGCCGTGTTCACCACAGATACCAAGCTTGAGGTCAGGCTTCGTCGACCGGCCACGCTCAGCACCCAGCTTCACCAGTTCGCCCACGCCTTCCTGGTCGATGGAGACAAACGGGTCTTGGGCAAAGATATCCTGCTTCACATACTGATCGAGGAAGCGGCCAGCATCGTCACGGCTGATACCGATGGTGGTTTGTGTCAGGTCGTTGGTGCCGAAGCTGAAGAAGTCCGCCGCAACCGCGATACGGTCCGCACAGATGGCCGCACGCGGCAGCTCAATCATGGTACCAACCATATATTCAACCCGGTGGCCCTTCTCACTGAACACTTCTTCCGCCACGGTTTCCACATGGCCGCGCAGGGTCTCTAGCTCCTTGCGGGTTGCCACAAGCGGGATCATGATCTCAGGCACCACGGTGTCGCCGGTTTTCTGCTCAACAGCAATCGCGGCTTCAAAAATCGCGCGCGCCTGCATCTCATAGATTTCCGGGTAGGTGATACCAAGGCGGCAACCACGGTGGCCTAGCATGGGGTTGAACTCATGCAGTTCAGCCGCGCGGCGCTTGAGATGTTCCACATTCGCGCCAATGGCTTTTGCCACGTCACCAAACTCTTCTTCCTCACGGGGCAAGAATTCGTGGAGAGGCGGGTCAAGCAAGCGAATGGTGACCGGCAGGCCGCGCATGATCTTGAAGATTTCTTCAAAGTCACCGCGCTGCATCGGCAAAAGTTTCGCCAGCGCTGCTTTACGGCCTTCCAGTTCTTCCGCGAGGATCATTTCGCGCACGGCGATGATACGCTCGCCTTCAAAGAACATGTGCTCTGTGCGGCAAAGGCCAATGCCTTCTGCGCCAAAGTCGCGTGCGGTTTGTGTGTCGTGCGGCGTGTCAGCGTTGGTGCGAACCTTGAGGTGGCGGTATTTGTCCGCCCATTCCATGAGCGTACCAAAGTCACCTTCAAGTTCCGGCTGCAAGGTTTTCACCTCGCCCACCATCACTTCGCCCGACGCACCGTCGATGGTGATGATGTCACCGGCTTTCACTTCGCGACCAGACGCGGTCATGACACCGCCCTTGCCGTCAATGCGCAATTGCCCGGCGCCGGACACGCAGGGCCGGCCCATGCCACGCGCCACAACAGCCGCGTGGCTGGTCATGCCGCCACGGGCGGTCAGGATGCCTTTTGCGGCGTGCATGCCGTGGATGTCCTCAGGGCTGGTCTCAACCCGGCAAAGGATGACGGCCTTGCCGTCTTTTGCCATGGTTTCCGCCGTATCGGCGTCAAACACCACGATACCCGAAGCAGCACCCGGGGATGCCGGCAGGCCGCGGGTGAACAGGTCACGCGGCGCGTTGGGGTCAAGCGTCGGGTGCAGAAGCTGGTCAAGCGCGCCCGGCTCAACACGGAGCACAGCGGTTTTATGGTCAATCAGACCTTCCGACGCCATATCAACCGCGATCTTGAGCGCAGCCTTGGCGGTCCGCTTGCCAGAACGGGTTTGCAGCATCCACAGTTTGCCGTGCTGGACGGTAAACTCGATGTCCTGCATGTCGCGGTAGTGCCGCTCGAGCTTCTCGAACACGTCAGCAAGCTGGCCGAAGACTTCCGGCATGCTCTCTTCCATCGAAGGGGCGGTTGCGCCCGCTTCAACGCGCGCAGCCTTGGTCAGATACTGCGGCGTGCGGATACCCGCCACCACGTCCTCACCCTGCGCATCGATCAGGTATTCGCCGTAATATTCCTTGGTGCCCGTTGACGGGTTGCGCGTAAAGGCAACGCCAGTAGCTGACGTATCACCCATGTTGCCGAACACCATGGCCTGTACGTTGACGGCCGTACCCCAATCTTCCGGAATGTTATTGAGCTTGCGGTAAACTTTCGCGCGCTCGATCTGCCAGCTTGAGAATACAGCGCCAATCGCGCCCCAAAGCTGTTCTTTCACATCCTGCGGGAACGGGTAGCCCAGTTCTTCCTCGGCTTTCGCTTTGAAGGCGTGGGCAATTTCCTGCCAGTCGTCTGCATCAAGGTCTGTGTCGAGGTCGACGCCCTTTTCTTCCTTGTGCAGTTCAATCAGTTCTTCGAAGTGGTAGTGATCAACACCAAGCACCACATCGGAATACATCTGGATAAAACGGCGGTAGCTGTCCCAGGCGAAACGGGCGTTGCCGCTGTTTTTAGCCAGGCCTTCAACCGTTTTATCGTTGAGACCGAGGTTCAGGACAGTGTCCATCATGCCCGGCATCGACACCCGCGCGCCGGAGCGGACGGAAACAAGCAGCGGATTTTCTTCATCGCCGAATTTGGCACCCACGCTCTTCTCGATCGCGACAATCGCCTGGTTCACTTCGCTTTCAAGCGTATCCGGGTAGGTGCGGCCGTTAGCATAATAATAGGTACAGACCTCGGTGGTAATTGTCAGTCCCGGGGGCACCGGCAGGCCGAGGGAGGCCATTTCTGCAAGGTTCGCGCCCTTGCCTCCAAGGAGGTTTTTCATGTCGGCACGCCCTTCAGCAGCGCCGTCACCAAATCTGTATACCCATTTGCTCATGTTAAGCAGTCCTTTACCGCACCGCCCACGTCCCCTTGAGGCGGTGCTGAGTTAGGTCTTGAACACTGGCCCGTTCTGTTTTGTGTTGGCCCAGTACGGTTAAAACTCAGCCTTCTATGAGGCTGAAATCGGCAACGGTATTCACCGCCGCCCGAATTTGGCTCAGAAGCGCAAGCCGGTTAGCCCTAAGCGCTTCATCATCTGCGTTCACGGTCACGCGCTCGAAGAAGGCATCAATCGGTGCCCGCAGTGAAGATAGCGCGGCCATGGCCTTTTCAAAGTCCTCGACCATCAGCGCATCTTCGGCATCTGCTGCCGCCGTCTTGAGTGCGCTTGCGAGCGCTTTTTCTTCCGTGTCCGTCAGCACACCCGCATCCACCGCCTGATCAAAGCTGCGGCCATCCTTCTTCTCCTCAATGCGGAGAATATTGGCGGCGCGCTTGTAGCCGGCGAGCAAGTTGGCCCCGTCTTCCGTATCAAGGAAGGCGGAGAGCGCAGACACGCGCGACAGTACGCGCACGAGGTCGTCATCACCCTTTGCGAACACAGCGTCAATCAGGTCATGGCGAACGCCTTGGTCGCGCTGTTGAACCTTCAGACGGTCCGCGAAGAAGGGCAGAAGATGATCTTCGATTGTGGCTGTCACATGACGCAAAATAGCCTCTTCGCGGGCATCCTCGGAAGCGCCTGCGACCATAAGCCCCAAGTAAGGCTTCAGCGGCTTCGCTGCGTTGACGAGGGTTTCCGCAAGTTCAAGCCTTACGCCGTTCTCCGTGATCAGGCGAATGATGCCAAGCGCGGCGCGGCGAAGGGCGTATGGGTCCTTCGACCCGGTCGGGCGTTTATCAATCGCGAAGAAGCCCATGAGGGTATCGAGCTTTTCGGCAAGCGCGACCGCTACCGACACCGGTGCGGTTGGGCAATCGTCATTGGGGCCTGCGGGCGCATAGTGGTCACGAATGGCATCTGCCACTGCGTCGCTTTCGCCCTGCGCTTTGGCATAGTAGCGGCCCATTACACCCTGAACCTCAGGGAATTCGAACACCATGCCGGAGACAAGGTCAGCTTTCGCGAGCTCTGCGGCGCGCTCAGCCTCATCCACATCACAGCCGGGGATGAACTGCGCGAGATAGCGCGCCAGCGCCTTCATGCGCTCCACGCGGTCAGAGACACGGCCAAGCTCAATATGGAACACAATGTCCGCGAGCTGCGGCAGGTTGTCTTCAAGCTTGTGCTTGAGGTCCTGTTCCCAGAAGAATTTGGCGTCCGACAGCCGCGCAGTCAGCACGCGCTCGTTGCCAGCTGCGACCATCTTGCCACCATCAGTGGGTTCGATGTTCGACACGGTGATGAAGAAAGGTGCCAGCTTGCCCGTCGACTTGTCGCGCGTGACAAAATATTTCTGGTCCTTTTTCATCGTCAGGATCAGCACTTCTTCCGGCACGCTCATGAACGCGGGGTCGAAGGAACCCATGATAGGTACCGGCCATTCAACAAGGCCAGCGACTTCCGCGAGCAGGCCCTTGTCCTCAACCCACTCGACACCCTTCTCAGCCGCCAGCGCTTTCGCGCGGTCAGCGATCAGGGTCATGCGCTCAACCGGATCCAGCATGACCTTATGGTCAAGGAGCTTGGCTTTATAGTCCGCAAAATTGTCGACTGCAAAACTGTCCGGAGCCATAAACCGGTGCCCGTAGGTAACGTTGGTTGCTTCCATTCGCACAGCAGAGGGATAGGGCTTCCACTCGTTTGGAGCTTCCTTTACGTCTTCCTTAGAGATGGTCTTTGTCTCGCCAGTCTCTATCTGGAAGGGAACCAAACGGTCATTAAACACACAAAGAATACTTTGCAGCGGGCGTACCCATTTGAGGCTGCCCTCGCCCCAGCGCTGGGACTTGGGCCACGGGAAGTTGCGCACTGTCTGCTCAAGAACCTGAGCGACAACCGAAGCGGTTTCCTGGCCTTTTTTCTCAATAATCGCATAAAGGAACGTGCCTTTGGGGTCTTCCCGTTCTTCGCACTCATGCCGCGCAACCTTTGCACCGCGCAAGAAACCCTCAATGGCTTTCTCTGGCGCGTCGATGCGCGGGCCGCGGCGTTCCTCACGCACATCAGGCGTACCCAGCGGTAAACCGGAGACCGCGAGCACAAGGCGGCGCGGTGTAGCATAGGCTTCGGAAGCCTCAGCCTTCAGCCCTGCATCCTCAAGCCCCTTGAGCACCATGACTTCAAGGTCCTCGGACGCTTTTTTCTGCATGCCTGCGGGAATTTCTTCCGAGAAAAGTTCGATGAGAAGATCAGCCATGACTTATACCTCCCATCCGTTTTTCTTGATCCAGGCGGCGCAGCATCCTTTGGCAAGGTCGCGAACCCGTCCGATATAAGCCTGTCGTTCCGTCACCGAAATAACCCCACGCGCGTCGAGGAGGTTGAACGTATGGCTCGCGCGGATGCACTGCTCATAGGCAGGTAGTGGCAGCTCGGCTTCGAGAAGCTTCGCGCATTCGTCCTGCGCTTTCTTGAAGTCTTCAAACAGCTTGTCTGTGTTCGCAATTTCGAAGTTGTAGGCCGACTGCTGACGCTCATTCTCAAGGTAAACGTCGCCGTACGTGGCGCCCGCACCGTTGAAGTCGAGATCATAAACATTGTCCACGCCCTGCACGAACATGGCGAGGCGCTCAAGCCCGTAGGTCAGCTCACCTGCGACCGGGCGGCAATCAAAACCGCCAACCTGTTGGAAATAGGTATATTGGCTGACCTCCATGCCGTCACACCAGACTTCCCAACCAAGCCCCCATGCACCAAGCGTCGGACTTTCCCAGTCGTCTTCCACAAAGCGGATATCATGCAGCTTGCTGTCAATCCCGATGGCCTTGAGGCTGCCGAGGTAAAGCTCCTGCATCTCAGCCGGGCTCGGCTTCAGCATCACCTGAAACTGGTAATAGTGCTGAAGGCGGTTCGGGTTTTCACCATAGCGGCCGTCGGTCGGACGGCGGCACGGCTGCACATAAGCGGCTTTCCAGTGGTCGGGACCAAGTGCACGAAGTGTCGTTGCCGGATGGAATGTGCCAGCGCCCATTTCCATGTCATACGGCTGCAGGATCACACAACCCTGTTCGGCCCAGTAATTCTGGAGCGTCAGAATGATTTTCTGGAACGGCATCGCGCCGGTATTCGGGGACGACATAATCGTTGGCCAACTCTTGAAAAAGACGAATCTGCTACTCAAAAATATTGCGGTGCAACCTAACCACTCGCCCCTATGCGGTCAAGCAAGAGAATCCCTGCTAGTCCGTAAGAACAATTGGCGCGCCTTTGGTCACAATGAAAGTATGTTCGAACTGGGCACCAAAGCCCCCGTTCGCGAGGCGAAGCGTCCAGCCGTCGCTATCTTCCACATATGACCTGCTGCGGGTGGCGAGGAACGGCTCGATGGTCATCACCTGCCCTTCCTTGAGGCGCTGGCGGTCGCTCGGGTGGTAGATGTTCGATACCGTCGGCTCTTCATGAATCCAGCCGCCCACACCATGGCCGTTCAGGCCCTCGATGATGCGGTAGCCGTATTTGCGCGCTTCCTTCTCGACAGCCTTGCCCACCACGTTCAGCGGCTGGCCCGCGCGGGCCGCAAACATCGCCTTGCGCTGCGCCGCTTTGGTTGCCTCGAGAAGCTGCAACAGTTCAGGCGCCACTTCACCTACCGGGAAGCTGGCACCCGTATCGGCAAAAAATCCGTCTTTCTCGGCCGAGACATCGATGTTCACGAGTTCACCTTCCTTGAGCGGAATGTCACCCGGAATACCGTGCGCAATGGCGCTGCCGACAGAAATGCAGGTATAGCCCGGAAAATCATATGCCAGCATGGGCGCGGACTTGGCTCCGCGCTCTTCAAGCATCTGGCCGCCCATGGCATCAAGCTCGCGCGGGGTGATGCCGGGGCGGACCGCAGCGCCCATTGCGCGCAGAACGTCGCGGCAAATCGCACCAATTTCCTTCAGCTTTTCAAGCTGGTCCGGGCCGTCAACTGTCATATCTCACCTTTTTCACGGATCCGCTCATGGTGCTGGATCACCTCGCGGATAATAAACTGCAGGAATTTCTCGCTGAACTCCGGATCGAGGTTCGCGGATTTTGCCAGCGAGCGCAGACGTTCAATCTGCGCCTTCTCCCGCCCAGGGTCAGCGGGCGGCAGGTCATGTTCTCTTTTATAGAAACCGACTGCCTTGGTTATTTTGAAGCGTTCCGCGAGCATGAAAACAAGCGCGGCATCGATGTTGTCGATGCTTTCGCGGTAGGCTGTCAGTTGGGCCTCATGGTTGGGCTGTTCTGCCACAAATTCCTCCGTCAAACACTATAGACCAAACCGGTTCCAGAACAGGCGCTCTTCAATGGCGGAGAGAAGACCGCCGGGCAGATCGGCCATGCCGTCAAACCCACTGCCTTCGTCAAAACCACCGCGCCTGAGACCAAGCAGCGAACCAAATCGTGGCTTCTTCTCACCCACAAGCCGGAACCTGACCTTCTTGCCGAACCGGTCCCGAAGTACGCTTCGCATATCACCAATATCGTCAATGAGACCCTGCTTGACGGCATCGGTGCCTGTGAAAACATCCCCGGAGAAAATATGCGTCCGCAGCCCTTTCAGACGCTTACCCCGGCGCTCCCGCACCAAGGACTTGAAATGCTCGTGAATGTCGCCCTGAATGGCTTTAAGCCGTTCTACATCCTCTGCTTTTTCATCTTGAAAAGCATCAAGCATCGCTTTGCTTTCACCGGCAGTATAAAGGCGACGTTCAATGCCGAGTTTTTTGATGGCTTCGGTGAAGCCAAACCCGCTTGAAACCACGCCGATACTGCCAATGATCGAACTCTCGTTCGCGTAAATCTCGTCCCCCGCCAGCGCGAGCATATAACCGCCTGACGCCGCTACATCTTCGGCGAAGGCCAGCACCGGCACATGTTTTTCCCGCGCGAGATCACGGATGCGCTTTGTGATGAGCGCTGACTGCACTGGCGAACCGCCCGGCGAATTGATCTGAAGCGCAACAGCCGCGAGACCCGGCATTGAGAATGCACGCTCGAGCTGGCCCGCCAGCGACGCCAGATTGAGGCCGGAGCGGAACCGCTTGCCGGGCGCAATAACTCCATAAAGCCGCACCACCGCAACAAGGGGGGGCGGGTCGCCAAAAATGGCGCATCTGAGCTTATGGAATGTCTTCGCTATCATCCGTCTCTGTTCACCGGTTTATTGTGTTCCGCAGTTCTTAACGGCTTTAACGCCCACGCGCAAAGGCTTTAAGGTCAAGCGCGGCGCCGTCCCACAAAATAGCCTTGGCTTCCTTGGTATATCTTTCCACGTCACCATGGAGCGCAAGGCCCGGCAGAATACTCGCCGTGCCGTGGGTTCCTTTACGCCCCTGAATGATAACGCGTTTCGCTGGCGCACCGAAGCGCGGCCATAGCGGCATGATCTGGATATCACCCACCCGGCGGTAAAGCTGCGCGATGACCTCATCCACCCGGTCGGCCCTGTAGATAATGGAGACCGTGCCACGGTTCTTGACCTTGTGAATGCAGAACCGCACCCAGTCTTTGAGGGCCGCGCTTGAGTCCATATGGGCAAGGCCCTTATTGGCAACGGGCGGCCTGATGCCCTTGCCGTCCGCGAGATACGGCGGGTTCACCATCACATGGTCATAGGTTGCCTCAGGGCTGGACAGGTCTGTGATGCAACCCTTCTCCACGCTCACCTGATCCTCAAGTTGGTTGTAGGCGATATTGCGGCGCGCGAAGGAAAGCATGTCATCCTGAATATCGATGCCGTGCACCAAAGCCCCCGGCACCCGGCGCGCGAGGCAAAGTGCGGCACCGGCCGAGCCCACGCCGCCCTCTATTATACGGTCCCCGGCTTTCGCGGGCACACAGGCAGCAAGCATGACCGTATCCATCGACACCCGGTAGCCGTCACGCGGTTGAATGAGCTTGATGGCCCCACCCAGAAAATCGTCCACGCTGACGCTATCATCCGCTTCCGCGCATGCCAGCGTTCCACCGTCGGGATCGTCATTCAGGACTGTCTGGTCATTCATAAGCACCCGCCATCAATGCGCACATTTGTACGTATTTACCTTTTATTCATTTTTAGAGCGCGATTGTACGTCGAATTTGCCTGCGGTCAAACATCACAGGCGTGTGTTCGCCTTGCCTTCGAAAAGTTTGGGGGCTATTGTCCGCGCACAAAAAATAGCACGAACAGCAACGGGGTCACCATGTCATCTAATGTCGTATCCATCCACGGGCACCGCAGCGCGGATACCGTGAACAATCCGATCAAAACGCTTCAGGCGCTGGTCGCGGATGATATGAACCTTGTGAACGAGTTGATCCTCGAGCGCATGCAAAGCCCGGTGGCCCTTATCCCTGAGCTTGCAGGCCACCTGATTTCCTCTGGCGGCAAACGCCTTCGCCCGATGCTGACCCTCGCTTCCGCGCAGATGCTAGGCTATGACGGCAAGCGTCACATCGGCCTCGCGACAGCTGTTGAATTCATTCACACCGCGACCCTCCTCCATGACGATGTTGTGGACGAAAGCAACATGCGCCGCGGCAAAAAGACCGCGAACCTGATCTGGGGCAATCAACCCACTGTTCTCGTCGGTGACTTCCTTTTCAGCCGCGCTTTTGAGCTGATGGTAGAAAGCGATTCGCTACGTGTGCTCAAGATCCTGTCGAACACCTCGGCAGTTATTACCGAAGGCGAAGTGCTGCAGCTGACCACCGCCAATGACCTCTCCACGTCGGAAGACAAATACCTGGAAGTCATTAGCGCAAAAACAGCGGTGCTGTTTGCTGCCGCCTGTGAAGTTGCGGGTGTCGTGTCCGAGCAAGGCCGCGAAGTTGAAGAAGCGCTTGATGCATATGGCAAATACCTCGGCATCGCCTTCCAGCTTGTTGATGACGCGCTCGACTATTCCGCCAAGCAGGTAACGCTTGGTAAGGAAATTGGTGATGACTTCCGCGAAGGCAAAGTCACGCTGCCGGTTATCCTCGCTTACCGCCGCGGCACAGACGAAGAAAAAGCCTTCTGGAAACGCACCGTGGAACGCAGGCGCCAAGAAGAAGGCGACCTCGAGGAAGCCATCCGTGTCATGACGAAACACGACACGCTGGGCGGCACCATCGAACGGGCGCGGCATTATGGCGCAATGGCCAAGGATGCCCTTGGGATTTTCAAGGATAGCCCGGCTAAAACAGCGCTCCGCGATATTGTCGACTTCTGCATCGAGCGCGCCTACTAAAATACCCTTGCATGGGCGAAAAGCTTCGCCTATATAGTCGCGCACCAATTGGCCCGTCCCACTTTATTCCTGTCGGGGAATAGCTCAGCCTGGTAGAGCACTGTGTTCGGGACGCAGGGGCCGGAGGTTCGAATCCTCTTTCCCCGACCATTTAAAAGCCGCCCTCATGTAGGGCGGCTTTTTCTGTTTCTGAACTAGATGGCCTGCGCGACGACTGCCCGCAAGCGCAGCAAAACTTCTGCTTCAAACCACGGGTTCTTCTTGAGCCAGATATTGTTGCGTGGACTGGGGTGCGGCAGCAGGAACCTGCCACCCGCGCCATTTTCAGGGTCGCGCACAGCTTCGGTCAGGGTTTTGCCTTTGAGGTATGGCATATGCCAATCCCGCGCGTAGGTGCCAATGACAAGCGTGAGGCTGACATCCGTCAGCATGGCCATCAAAGCTTGTCGCCACTTGGGCGCACATTCGGGCCTTGGTGGCAGGTCGCCGGACTTTCCGGTGCCAGGGTAACAAAAGCCCATGGGCAGGATCGCAACCTTTGTGGCGTCATAGAATGTCGTGCGGTCCACGCCCATCCATGCCCGCAAACGGTCCCCGCTCGCATCATCAAAAGGGATGCCGGTTTCATGCGCCTTGCGGCCCGGCGCTTGGCCAGCGATTAAAATACGCGCTGATGGTGATATCTGAAAAACCGGCCGCGGTGCATGCGGCAGAACTTCCGCACAGTACGTGCACGCGCGTGCGTCGGTGATCACGTCAGACATCAAGTGTTTGCGGGCTTCTGCCGGTAACAAGCGCTTGGCACAGCCTCGCGAATGCGCCGCGCGCTATCAAGCAGGCAGACTTCTGTTTTCGCAAGCGGGCCTGCCGTGAAG
The DNA here is from genome assembly GCF_000375545.1 of Kordiimonas gwangyangensis DSM 19435 = JCM 12864. Lineage (GTDB taxonomy): Bacteria > Pseudomonadota > Alphaproteobacteria > Sphingomonadales > Kordiimonadaceae > Kordiimonas > Kordiimonas gwangyangensis. The sequence continues at coordinate 508,860 of NZ_AQXF01000003.1, read as the reverse complement.
CTGGATGATCCCATGCCGTCCTGCACCCTGTTGATAATGGCCGTGTCTTCCGCATTCACTTCTCGGTTGATGCGCCAGTTGAGGTACCGCGCAGCTTTCATTTCGCGCCGGTCGTCAGGTAGCACGTAAGCAATTTCGCGGATCAGAGTCTCATTCGGGGATACGGGAATGAACTGCATGAAATCGATCTGATCGGGATAAATATCAAACGCAAGGTTGGGCCACAGGCGGTAATAAACCCAGTGTTTCTGCTTATCATCCGGCAAATGCTCGACCCGCGGCAGAAGCTTCTTATAGGCACGGGTGGACCAACTGTCCTTGCGAGTCTCCATCACGTCACCCCACATTTTGTGGATATCGCCCTTCACTTCCATGCCGTAACTGTTGCCCACAAGGCCCGAAAGACCGGGGTGCGCCACCGGGATGTGCAGCGCATCAACATAGTTGTCCGCAATCTGTTTCCAGTTCACCGTGCGCGGCCGCAGGGTGATGCGGCCAAGCGGCGTCATATCTTCCATGCGGTAAGGCAATATTTCATCGATATAGGGCGCGAACTGGTCAGCCACACTCGGGCCATCCTTGCTGCCGTCCATCTTCACCCAAACAAAACCAAGAAAAACCTCGGTTCTGACCGGTGCAAGCGGGTGTTCAGCACGGTCAAAGGCTTCAAAGTCACGCTCATAGGGTACGTTGATCAAGGCACCCTCAAGGTCCCAGGTCCAGGCGTGGTAAGGGCAACGGATGCGCCCCGGACAACTGCCCTGATTACCTTCAAGCAAGCGCGAACCACGGTGCCTGCACACGTTATGAAACGCCCGCACACTGCCGTCCTTGCCGCGCACGGCGACAATGCGTTCATTGAGGATATCGAGCGTCGCAAAATCACCGGCCTTGGGAATATCATTGAGATGGCACACCAGTTGCCAGTTTGGGCGAATGACCGCGTCCATTTCGGCACGGAAAAAATCCATGTCGCTATAGGTCCATGATGGCAGGCTTTCATATGCGCCTGTTGGTAAAACCCGGTCATCCATGCTCATTCACTCCCTGACAAGGGGCCGCGTCAGGCAGGTTGGCCCGCCTTCGCCCTTGCGGCTGATTTCGTCACCCACATAAGTCTGCACCCGGCAGCCCGCCGCTTCAAGTCGCGCTTTTGTGAGCGGCAGCCGGTCAAGCATCAATGTGTCACGCGGCCCAACCGCCAGCACATTGCAGCCCATCGGAATAAACTCTTCCTCCGGTACCTCGACAAAACTGATGCCAAGGCCCGTGAGCCAGTTCAGGAAACTGTCCGGCATCAGCGGGCGGTATATCAGCGCCAAATCGCGGTCGAGCGGGCTGATCATCGACATCAAGTGGAAGACATCGTCAGGATGGTCCGGCGCAGGTAGCGACACCACATGCACCTCAACTTCATCACCAAGGAGCTCCTGCAGCTGCCGAATACCTTCCGCATTGGTGCGCGGCCCCTGCCCCACCGCCAGTTTGGTCGCGTCCAACCAAATAAGGTCTCCGCCTTCGATGGTGCCGGGTTTCTCAATACGACCGAGGAGCGGGAATCCGTGTTTATTCAGGAAATGGGCGTTGATTTGCGGCTCATTATTGCGGCTGGCGCGGCCCATGTTACACAGAATCAGACCTTTGGGGCTTACAAGCAGCGCATCACGGGCATAGATACTGTCAAGTGTCAGGCTATCATCACCTGGGAGCGAAAGCACTTCCGCACCGCCAGCTTTCAGCATCCCCAGGAACGTCTCATGTTCGACGATCGCTGGGGCCAGCTTTGGCGCCTCGTGGAAGCGGAGGGTTTGCCACTCGTCCTTTATCTTCGCATCTGACTGATAAGCCGCCTGTGGCGTTCGCACAGCCACTACCTTGATGGCACCATATTCATTGAAGCCAGCGAGTTTCATGAGTTTTCCTTCCTTTCAGCCTGAACCTGCATCCAGACATAGACGGGCACACCCGCAAGCAGCAGCAAAAAGCCCCAATACACTGCATCGCGCCCGGAGCCTGCGATGGCCCAGATGGTGTAAAGAAAACCGATGATTGAGGCGATTGTATCACGTACCCGCCTGAATTTGGATGGACTGGGTGTCCGGACAGAAAACAGCCATGCCGCCGCGGTCGAAAAGGTGATCGGGATCAATGCCGAAAGGGTCGAAATCAATATCAGGAATTCAAACGCAGCCACGAGGCCGTCAACATAATTGAATACCAGCACAAATGACGCCAGCATACCACCCACGACAAAGCCAAATGCGGGCGTACCGCTTTTGGTCAGCCGCGCGAAACGGCGTGGGAACAGACCATCGAGCGCAGCTGCCATGGGCATGTGCCCTGCCACCAGCAGGTTCGCGTTCACGCCGCTCACCGTCGCAATAATAGCGACAGCAGCAATCACCAGCGCCCCAATCGGGCCAACGAGGCGGGTGGCCGCATCCGCAAGCGGCGCGGTTGAATTGACGAGGTCTTGCGCGGGCACAAGACCAAACACCGCAACCGAGACCGCGAGGTATAGCACCACGACGACCATGACCGCAGCAATGGTGGCACGCGGAATTGTTTTGGCGGGGTCTTTTATGTCGCCCGCCGGAATTGTCGCAACTTCAAAGCCGATAAAGGCCCACATGGCCAGCACGCTGGCAGCCGCAAGCGCACTGAGCGGCGGCTCGCTCGGGGTGAGCATGGTATCGAAATTCGCGCTCTCGATACCAAAGAGGCCGACGGTCGCAAGGAACAGGAGCGGCAACAGTTTCGCAAGGCTCGTCACAAGCTGGAAGACACTGCTGTCCTTGATGCTCCGGCAATTGAGGTATACGAGCGACCAAATAATCAGGAGCCCGGTACCTATTGCTAGTGTGTTGGAGGTGCGGAGTATGGGCAGGAAGACGGAAATATAACCAAGGCTGGCAACGGTCACCGCTGCAACAGCCGTCCACAATGATATCCAGTAGCCCCAGGCCATAAGGAAACCGGCAAAACCGCCAAACCCGGCGCGGGAATAAGCGTATGGCCCACCCTCCTTCGGTACGCGCCGCGCCATGAATGCAAGCGCGAGCGCCATGGCGATGGTGCCAGTGCCAGTCACGACCCAGCTCATGAGGCCTAACTTACCATAGGGTGCCAGAACGGTCGGCAGCATAAAAACACCAGAACCAACCATCATGCCGATGGCCAAGCCCCAGGTGCGCCAGAAGCCCATGACGCGCGGCTTTTCACTCTCCACCAGCATTTCTCCCCCGCTGATCTAACGTGAGCCTAGAGCAGGCACAAGGGAAGGCACAACGGAAAATTCATATATCACTTGCTGGTGAGGCAACTTGCGGCATGTAGCGATGCCCCGTAAAACCATGGGGAAGAAAAAAGGACCCGCCCATGTGCCGCCGCCTCTCTACCCTTCTCGTATTCCTGTCTCTCGTACTCACTAGCAACTTGGCGCAAGCCACGGAGCGAGAGGGAACAGTGACTATATTTGCCGCGGCCAGCCTGACGGACGTGCTGCCTGTCCTTGCTGAGGAATGGATCAAATCCGGCCCGGCCCACGCCCCGCGCTTCTCATTTGGCCCCAGCGCTACCATGGCGCGGCAGGTGGCAGCAGGTGCACCCGCCCATATTGTGCTGTCTGCCAACCCGGACTGGGTGAAGTATCTCGCGGATAAAGACCTGCTCACCGGGTCGCCTGTCACCGTAGTGCAAAACCGCCTTGTGCTTGTGGTGCCCGGCGCAGGCCATACGTCTACCACCGCCCTGACAGCGGAACGAATATCTGAGCTTATCGGCGATAAAAAACTGGCCATCGCTGACCCATCCGTGGCACCTGCTGGCGCATATGCAAAGAGCTATCTGGAGGCTATCGGCCTGTGGGACACACTTTCTGGCAGGATTGCGATGGGCTCAAACGTACGGCAGACGCTCACCCTCGCTGAACGGGGCGGCTTGCCCGCCTTTGTCTACGCCACCGACGCCAAACGCAGTACTAAAGTGAATATTGTCGGGGTGGTGCCATCAGACGCTACACCACCGATCCTCTATGCCGCCGGCAGAACAAAACTGGCAAGCGGTGCCGCAGACAGTTTTTTCGCCTTCCTCTCGTCCCCGGCGGCTGCCCCAATCTGGGCCGCTTATGGCTTCGAGCCATATGTATCAAAATAAAACACCTCAAACTGCACCAAAATGAGACATTCTCGTACCCGTTTGATACAGCCAATTTTAGCTAAATAATAAGTCATTGATTTATATTAACAAAAAAACTGGCACGGGGGTTGCGATTACATGCGCGAACCCGGTGCTCCGGCTGCCACCAGAAACCGGGATCAGGAATTTTCAGGGTCACATCCAGCTGCCACTGACCGTGACCTGACGAAATCGAAGTCCGACTGCACCTCAATGCCCCACCTCAATCCGCTGGTGCAGTCGGCTTCGACCCATTTCCCTTCCCTCCGCCAGCATTTCGGTTTACCCCTTGGGCTCTTGCTCAAGTGGGAGATTGTTCATGGGCCCAGAATTCATTCAGGATTTTTCCGCTCTCTACGGTGAACCGGAGAAACTGAGCCCACTTGTAACCCGCGTTCTTTGCAAGAATCCAAGCCCTTTCACCTATACGGGCACCGGCACCTATCTCGTCGGAGAGCATTCTCTGGCTATTATCGACCCCGGGCCGGACATGCCCGAACACGGTGAAGCAATTTTGGCAGCCGCGGGCGAGCGCCCCATCACCCACATTCTTGTCACCCATAGCCATATCGACCACTCGCCCTTGAGCGCATGGCTGGCCGAAAGGACGGGCGCTAAAATCTATGCGTTTGGCGCACACGGCGCGGGCCGGAAAGGTGGCCTCGCAGGCGAGGATGTTGAGGCTGGAGCAGATTGGTCATTCAAGCCCGACGTGCTGCTTGAGGACGGTGAGATCATTGATGGCGGTGAATGGACCATGGTAGCGCACCATACGCCCGGCCACACCGCCAACCACCTGTGTTTCCATCTGAAGGAGGAGAATGTGCTGTTCGTGGGCGACCATATTATGGGTTGGGCCACGACAGTGATCGCGCCGCCGGACGGTGACATGCAGCAATATCTGGATAGTCTGCGCAAGGTGGTGGACCTGGGCGTGGACAAGCTATACCCAACGCACGGGCCTTCGGTCGACAATCCGGACAAGTTTGTGCGTGCCGTTATCACCCACCGCCGCATGCGCGAGGGACAGATCGTGAACCTGCTGCAGGAAGGTCCCATGACCATAGCAGACATGGTCGAGCGCATGTACCGGGAGGTCAACAAGGCCTTGCACCCGGCCGCCGCTCGCTCAGTCCTTGCGCACCTTATATCATTGGTCGAAGACGGCCGTGTAACGTGTGAGGGCGACGCAACCCTGCACGCGACGTACAGCTTGCCCTAACCGTTACCCACCGAAACGGTAGCAGGAATATGCCTTGCCCCCGATCATTTCGGAAAAATCCAGCTTGCCTTTCTCGGCATGCGCCGCACCCACGGCAACCATCAACGGCAACAAATGCTCTTCGCGCGGATGCGCTGCCCTTGCGCCTGGTGCGTTTTCCCAGGCCAGCAAGTCTTGCCAACGCTCCTCTGGCGTATGCTTGGTGAGTACCTCTTGCAGCCAGCCATCGAAATCAAGAGATGCACCGACACCAGGCCTGAAAATGGCACGAAGGTCATGGAAACTGCTGCCGCTTCCTATGATCAGCACACCTTGCTCACGAAGGGCAGCCAGAGCTTTCCCGATTTGCAGATGCAATGCCGGGTCAAGCTGTCGCTGTAACGACAAGGTAACCACAGGCAACTGCGCCTCATGGTCAATAATCATCATCGGTACAAACACAGCGTGATCAAAGCCGCGCATGTCATCGCGTGCCGCAGGAACACCTGCTGCCTCGAGCTTGGCAATGATCTGTCCTGCCAGCACCGGATGGCCGGGCGCCGGGTACCGGAGTTTGTAGGTGTGGTCCGGAAAACCATAATAGTCATAGAGCATGCCTGGGCGCGCAGCACCGGTCACCGTCGGCCTGTCGCTCTCCCAGTGTGCCGACACAATGAGCACCGCTTTCGGGCGCTCTGGCAACGACGCCAACAGGCCTTCAAAATAGACCTTCAGGCCGTCATAGGCACCAGGTCCCAGCGGTTGCGGCAGGTCAGCCCAGAAACACGGGCCACCGCCGTGGGTGATGTAAAATGTGGGTTGTCTTGTCACGCGATATTCTCTTTGCTTTCAAGATTGTCAGCCCTCGCTCACCAGATGTAAGATTGGTACTTACAAAATGTAAGTAGGCATCAAAAGGTAAGCATGGATTGCGTAGCGAATTCGTTGCGCCCGTAAGCCATATCGCGCGCCAAACCTTGAAACCACCAGCATGCACCGCGATATGAAGCATGCCGCCCACCGGTGAACTGGGGCTAACAGAAGAGCCAATAAATCCTTGATTGCCAAGACAGGGTTGGCCCGGTATCAATGCGGCAGATTTTGGCAGAGACACGACTGGCAGCGCCAGTTGGGGCTAACAAAAAGAAGTAGACGATGAACCTGATCAATAACCCACATGTTGACCCTACCCTTGACCTCGTGGCGGAAATCAACCGCCTGCGCGAAGAAAAGAATGCGGTCATTCTGGCCCACTATTATCAGGCGGGTGAAATCCAGGACATCGCGGACTTCGTGGGCGACAGCCTCGACCTTTCCCGCAAGGCTGCCGAGACCGATGCAGACATGATCGTATTCTGCGGCGTGCGCTTCATGGCGGAAGTGGCAAAAATCCTCAGCCCGAAGAAAAAGGTTGTGCTACCTGACCTCAAAGCTGGCTGTAGCCTGGAGGACAGCTGTCCGCCGGACGAGTTTGAGAAGTTTGTAAAAGCGCACCCCGATCATATGGTGCTAAGCTACATCAACTGCTCTGCCGCTGTTAAAGCGCATACGGACATCATTGTCACAAGTTCGAACGCCGAGCATATTGTGCGCCAAATCCCCGAGGATCAGAAGATTATTTTCGCGCCGGACCGTCACCTTGGTGGTTTCCTGTCGCGTAAGCTGGGCCGGGACATGCTGCTGTGGCAGGGCACCTGCATCGTGCACGAACTGTTCAGCGAAAAAGAACTGGTTAAACTGAAAGCCAAACACCCGGGCGCGCCCGTCGCTGCCCACCCAGAGTGCCCGGACAATATCGTCCAGCACGCGGACCATGTTGGCTCCACCAGCTCCATCCTCAAGTTCGCGACCGAAACCGACGCGGATACCATCATTGTAGCGACCGAGCCCGGCATCATCCACCAAATGGAGAAAGCCGCGCCGCACAAAACCTTCATCGGTGCACCGGGCGCTGACGGCAATTGCAGCTGCAACACCTGCCCGTTCATGGCACTCAACACGATGGAGAAGCTTTACCTTTGCCTGCGTGATGAAGGCCCGGAAATTGAGCTGGATGAGGAAACGCGCGTTGCCGCTGAAAAGCCGCTCCGCAAGATGCTTGCAATGAGCCCTACATTAGGTGCCGCCAAGGACGTGTCCGCGATTGGCGCTTAACCGCACAGGGGAATCCGCCATGACAGTCTTTCCGCTCAACGACGCTGAAATCGAAGCCTTCATCGACGTCGCCTTTGCCGAGGACATCGCCACTGGCGACGTGACCTGCGCGACCGTAATACCGGCTGAAGCGCGGCTGACCGCCACGATGAACGCGCGGGAAGAGATGGTCGTCGCGGGCTTACCGCTTTTAGCCCCCATCTTTCACCGGCTTGATTCTGACTGCGTGGTTACCTACCGCGCACAAGACGGGGACAAGGTTCAACCGGGTGCCACACTTGCCGTGATCGAAGGCAAGGCACGTGCGCTGCTGTCTGCCGAGCGTACGGCGCTCAACATCGTGCAGCATCTCTCCGGCATCGCTACGCTCACCCGGCGCTATGTCGATAAGCTTGACGGCACAAATGCGCGCTTGCTGGATACGCGCAAGACCATCCCCGGCCTCAGGAAGCTCGGCAAATATGCGACAGCCATGGGCGGCGCAAAGAACCACCGTATGGGTCTTTTTGATGCTGTCATGATCAAGGACAACCACATTGCTGTGGCGGGTTCAGTGCAAGTGGCAATCGCTGGTGCCAAAGGCGCTGGACGCAACGATATTCAGGTTGAATGCGACACGCTTGAGCAGGTGCGCGAAGCGGTGGACGCGGGCGCGAACAGCCTGCTTCTGGATAACATGCCGCCATCCATGCTCAGAGAAGCCCTTAAAATCGTGGACGGCCGTGTGCCGTGCGAAGCCTCAGGCGGCGTGAACCTGGATACAATCCGCGCGATCGCGGAAACAGGCGTCGACTATATCTCGGTCGGGCGGCTCACTCAGTCCGCCGCGGCGGTTGACATCGGCCTCGACTTTTCTGCCTGAGCCAAAATAGCGCCATGATGGGCCCGAATGCCGGGCAATTCGCCCGCAAGGCGGCTCCAACTATGTTCGTGGAGTGCCCCCTTCCAAACGCACGACAGCGCCACGCAGAAGTTCCGGTTTTCTCGCGCTGCCTCAATCAAAAGCCCCAGCACATCATTGCCGTGGAAGTTGATCAGGTCCTCAAGCGGGCCGGTGCCAAGGAAGGACAGCGCCTTGTTGTTGTCCGCTTCCACCATATTGACGATGACCCAGATCACCCGAAAGGCGATCTTGGCATCCTCGCGGCATAGTCGCCACATGGTTTCAACAGCTCTGAATTCGCTTGCCTCAATGGCCCCGTCATTGAGGAAATATGCCAGATAGTTTCTGGCAAGTTCCTGGATATCACTCTCGGTCATTTTGCACCCCTGTCACATAAAAGTGTGACGCCCCAAAAGGTTACCCCATGACTCGGGTCTGCCTCAAAAAAGCAGGGTGCGCAAATGACCGAGCGCTTTTATCTAAAATTTTAACGAGGATTATACTCGGATAGGTAGCTATCCATCTTGTCAGACAACCGCTTGATGCGCTGATCATCAGTCGGGTGCGTAGACAGCCAAGCCGGTTGCCCACCACCGCCGTCTTTCATGGCTTTCATCTTTTTCCAGAGCCTGACAGCTGCCCGCGGATCATAGCCAGCGCGCGCCATATAGCGCGTACCGACATCATCTGCCTCAAGCTCCATCGCCCGACTATGGGGAAGCTGTACAAAGCCCTGAGCGGCAAGCGCACCAAGGGTTACAGCTATTTGGGACATTTGCTGATCCTCGGTTGTGGCGCCCACTGCAACGCCAACACCAGCGATTGCCATATTCTGTGCCTGTACCCGGCTCATCTTCTCCGCGCCGTGACGCAGGATGGCGTGTGCGATCTCGTGCCCGATAACCGCAGCCAGTTCCTCATCGGAGGTAAAGCTATCGACCATTTTTTTGTAGACCGCGATCTTGCCGCCCGGCAGCGCCCAGGCGTTGAGCACATCTTCGTCGATGACCACAAACTCCCATGGCATGCCCGGATTATCGGAAATCGCCGCGATTCGCCGGCCAATACGCTGGACACGCTTCGCGTCGGCTGTATTCGTTTCCACATCTGCGGTCTTCTTCACTTCATTCATGGCCTCAAGGCCGAGGGCTGCGTCCTGGCTGGGCGGAATGGTGATGAACTGCGACCGTCCGGTCACTTCGTTGGTGGTCATGCAGGCGGTGAGAAGAAGGGCAGCGCCCGCGGCCGTAATCTGGGCCTTGAACTTGCTGATAGGCATCGTGTTGTCCCCAAGTTTGTAGTCCGAGGTTTTCAGCATACTCAACAAGATGGCAACGGGAAGGCAAATCTGATGCGCGCATCAAAAGCAAAGAAAAAGCCGGCCCATATTGGACCGGCTTTTTCTGGAATTCCGTTTCCGGAAGCGTAAGGCTTAGTAGTCGCCTTTGGGCTCCAGAACCTGCTTACCACGATACATACCTGTCTTCAGGTCGATGTGGTGACGCAGCTTGTACTCGCCAGTGTGCGAGTCTTCCTGATAGTTTACGGCTTTCAGGGCATCGTGCGAACGACGCATACCACGGCGAGAGCCAGTTACTTTTCTCTTAGGTACTGCCATTTTTCTAACCTTTTCGCTCGCCGGGGTCCGCCAGAGGCGCCACCGGGCAACACTTAAGGGCTCGCAAACACGCGAACCCCTTGATTCGAGGCGCGCACCATAAGGGGAGCCCCTTTCAATTGCAAGGAAAACCGACACACGTATGTATCGCCTTTCGTTCGGGCGCACAGATAATTGATTCTTCCACTCTTTTCAAGCAGACATTTCGCTAAATCGCCCTATCTTCTCGCCACAGGAATTCGACAAGACGAGAGGGACCCCATGACACGCATCCTGTTCTACCTGCAAGACTACAGCCATGATATCTGGCGCGAGGCGATCAAGCGTGTGGACCCATCAGTGGAATTCCGCAGTTTTCCCGATTGGGGCAGCCCTGATGATGGCCCTGCCTACGCCTTTGTCTGGGAGCCCGAACCCGGCCTTCTGGCACGCTATACCAACATCAAAGCCATCTTCTCGCTCGGCGCGGGCATCGACCACCTGACCCGCGACCCGGACCTACCCAAGAATGTGCCCATCATCCGCATGGGCGACGACGGCTTGAAGGAAGGCATGGCGGAGTTTGTCGCCATGAGCGTGTTGATGCACCACCGCGGTATGCCGCAGCTTATGGCCAAACAGCGCAACCGCGACTGGGGCCGCTACTTTGCCAGTGCCGCAAAAGACGTTCGGGTTGGCATCCTCGGTTATGGCGCTCTCGGGCAGGTTTCTGCCGCTGCTCTGAAACCATTCGGTTACGACCTTGCTGCATGGTCCCGCACTCAGAAGCCCGCCGAAGAGGGCATCACGCTTTATCACGGCGCAGAAAACCTGAATGAGTTCCTTGCGCGCACAGATATTCTTGTCGGGCTGCTACCCAGCACAAAAGAGACTGCAGGCCTCCTAGATTTTGACCGTCTCTCGCTTCTGCCAGAAGGCGCCAGCGTCATCAACGCCGGGCGTGGCAGCCTTATTGTGCTCGATGACCTCATGGCGCTTCTGAATAGTGGCTACCTGCGCGGCGCAACTCTTGATGTCTTCCCGGAAGAACCGCTTCCGAAAGATCATGCACTTTGGGGACTAGACAATGTGCTGATCACTCCCCATATCGCAGCGATAACGCGTCCAGATACCGCCGCAGAATATGTGCTGCGTAATATAGAAAAATTGGAACGCGACGAGACAGCGGAAAACGTTCTGGATTTGACGCGCGGCTACTGACTTTGCTTTTCAGGGCCCGAGTACCTATATATGCGCTAAGCGGCGAGTTTTAGGCCGTGTGTAACAAGGATAAGATCACCATATGGCATACCTTCAAGTTGTCGCCGGTATAGTACTCTTGGTTGTTGCTGGCGACTTTCTGGTCCGCGGATCTGTATCCCTTGCGATGCGCGCCGGGATATCCAAGCTCGTTATCGGCCTTACGATTGTTGCCTTCGGCACCTCAGCCCCTGAAATGCTTGTCGGTGTTGATGCCGTGCTTCAGGGCGCGCCAACCTTGGCCATCGGCAACGTGGTCGGCTCCAACATCGCGAACGCGCTTCTGGTGGTGGGGGTACCTGCCCTCTTGGCCCCCGTGGCCTGCTGCGCCCCCAAGGTTGGGCGCAACCTCGCCATGATGCTGATTGCAACAGCACTTTTTATCGCCCTGTCGATGGACGGCAAGTTTGCTTATATGGAAGGTGCCATCCTTCTCGTGGGCCTCGCCCTTTTCCTTGGCTACTCGGTCATGGCGCGCAAGGCCTGCCCAGTTGAAGCAGCCGCACAAATGGCGGAGATGGAAGAACTGGACCGCAAGCCGGACGGATACGGTGTCGCATTGCTTTGCCTTTTTGGTGGCCTCGCGGGTCTTGCCATTGGTGCCGACCTGCTGGTCATTGGCTCTGTGCAGATCGCAACGGAATTTGGTATTCCGGAAGCCGTCATCGGCCTCACGCTCGTCGCCCTCGGCACAAGCCTGCCAGAGCTTGTAACCTGTGTGATGGCAGCTATTCGCGGCCACTCCGATGTGGCGATTGGCAACGTAATCGGCTCAAATATATTCAACATTCTAGCCATTATGGGTGTGGCCCCACTTTTTGGTACCATCCCGGTACCGGAGACATTCCTTGAAGTTGACCTTTGGGTCATGCTCGGCTCCAGTCTCCTCCTCATCCCGTTTGTTAAAATTCGCAAACAGGTCGGGCGCTTGGGCGGCATCATGATGGTCGCACTTTATATCGGTTACCTCGTATATCTCGCGCACTCTACAGAAAGCGCCGCTGTAATGGGGCTGACACTGTGAAGCGCGCACCTCGCACCGTACTCGTAACGGGTGCCGCGCGGCGCATCGGGCGAGCCATCGCGCAGGACCTTGCCGCCCAGGGTTGGCACGTGGCCGTGCACTACCATGGCTCCACTGATGACGCCGATATGGTGGTCGAGGAGATCGAAGCCTTTGACGGCCGCGCCGTGGCGGTCAAGGCTGACCTCTCTGACGCTGCTGAAACGCTTGCGCTGGTCCAAAATGCAGCGGAAGCACTTGGTGCACCGCTTGCAGCGCTTGTAAACAATGCGTCGCTGTTTGAGGATGACCGGATCGATACCTTCACACCGGAAAGCTGGCACGCGCACATGAGTGTGAACCTGCTCGCGCCTGCGATATTGACCCAGCAGTTCGCGGCACAGCTGGCTGATGGTGTGTCGGGCAACGTCATAAACATGATCGACCAACGTGTCCTGAAGCTCAATCCGCAATATCTGTCCTACACGACATCCAAGGCGGGCCTGATGACCTTGACGCGGACAACGGCACAAGCCCTTGCACCGCGTATCCGCGTAAATGCCATAGGGCCCGGTCCTACGCTGCCGAACCACATGCAGGGTGACGATATGTTCGCGCGTGAGGCTTCGTCCGTGCTGCTCGGCTACGGCCCGAACCTGACAGAAATCTGCGCTGCAGTGCGTTTTCTACTTGAGACTCAATCGATCACAGGGCAAATGATTGCGCTTGATGGTGGCCAGCATCTTGCGTGGCGTACCGCCGATATCCTGGAGGACTGACCATGGCGCAAGACGACGCGACCCAGAAATCAAACATCGTGCATATGCCCTATGCTGATGCGTCGCGCTCTGTGCGGCACGTTTTCGTGCGCGGCTATGAAACAGTCGCCCAGATCGGTGTATGGGAGCACGAGAAGGACACCCGCCAGCGCATCCGTCTGAGTGTGGACCTGTCGGTACTCGAAGATGGCGAGCATCATGACGATCAACTCGTTAAAGTAGTATGCTACAACGAGATTGTCATCGGCATCCAAAAAATCCTTGCCGAGGGTCACATCAACCTTGTTGAAACGCTGGCAGAGAGAATCGCCCAGATGACCCTGGAGGACCCCCGCGTGGTAACGTCGCGGGTGAAGGTAGAGAAGCTCGAGGCGGTTGAGGGCGCACAAAGTGTCGGTGTTGAAATCGAACGCCGCCAACATGCTTAACAAAGCTTAACCAATTAGTAACAATCGGCTTTTCCGAGGCTTTTCGCGCGGAAAGGCCCGAGAAGTTGTACACACCGAATCAATGGCTGCCATAGCCCCAAATTCAACACAAGACGGCAAAGTCCAACAATAAAAAAATATCGCCTTGACTGGCCCTACCCTTATATAAATCAACGACTTAGCAATAGTGCACAAAAAATAAGCAAACCGTAAAAAACCTAGTGTTACAGCGATGTTGCAATGACAACACCAAACTTTCCCACAAGGTTATCCACAGGAAACGTGGAAATCTTTTTGGCGAATCAAAACATAAAAGTCGAACATTGATTCTGGTGTCTCAATCCGGCACAAGTTGAGTGGAATTCACGCAAGGAAGGGCGTCGTGACTGAGGGATCGCTCGAAAAAGGCATCGATACCATCAAGAGCCATGTAAAGACCGCGCCAACGGCTGCGGGGGTTTACAGGATGCTCGACCGTCATGGTGATGTGCTTTATGTCGGCAAGGCGAAAAGCATCAAGAAGCGCATTGTCGCCTATACCCAACCTAAACGATTACCCAACCGTTTGCAGCGCATGGTTGCCGCGACAGAGACCATGGTCTTTGTCACCACCCGCACCGAAGCCGAAGCACTACTGCTGGAAGCGTCGCTGATCAAGCGCTTCAAACCGCCCTTCAACGTGCTGCTGAAGGACGACAAATCCTTCCCTTACATCATGCTGCGCGAAGACCATGAATGGGCGCAGATTGCCAAGCACCGCGGTGCCCGCAAGCACAAGGGCCAGTATTATGGCCCGTTCGCAAGCGTGTCCGCGGTCAACCGCACCCTGAATACGCTGCAGAAAATCTTCCAGCTTCGCTCCTGCACCGATAGCACGCTTGAAACACGCACTCGGGCCTGCTTGCTTTATCAGATCAAGCGCTGTTCCGGCCCCTGTGTCGGCCATGTCTCAAAGGGTGAGTATAATGACATGGTAAGCGAGACACGCGCCTTCCTTGAAGGCCGCACCTCCGGCATTCAAAAGAAACTCGCCGCCGCGATGCAGGAAGCCAGTGACGCGCTTGAGTTTGAAGTCGCGGCCATTTTCCGCGACCGACTGAACGCCCTAACCCACATCCAAAGCCATCAGTCCATGGTCAACGCCATGGTCGATGAAGCGGATGTGATTGCCGCAGCTGAGGTGGGCGGCCAGGTGGGTATTCAGGTCTTCTTCTTCCGTGCCGGGCAGAATTGGGGCCACCGGGCCTATTTCCCCAAGCACGACAAGACCGATACCCTGCCCGAGGTGTTAGGTGCTTTCATCGGCCAGTTCTACGACAACAAACCTGCGCCCAAACTGGTGCTGCTGTCCCACGCCGTGCCTGAGCAGGAATTGCTGATGACCGCCCTTTCAGACCGCATGGGCCGCAAGGTGAGCCTGACGGTACCCGAACGAGGCAAGAAGGCCGATGTTGTGCGTGAGGCAGAGCGTAACGCCAAAGAGGCGCTGGAGCGACGACTGGCGGAAAGCGCGAGCCAGGCACGCCTTCTGGACGGTGTGGCAGAGAAGTTTGGCATGGCAGAGCCACCCAAGCGCATCGAAGTCTATGACAACAGCCATATTCAGGGCACCAATGCCGTCGGCGGGATGATCGTGGCAGGACCGGAAGGCTTCATGAAAAACGCCTACCGCAAGTTCAATATCAAATCCGAGGACGTCGCGCCCGGCGACGACTTTGGCATGATGAAAGAAGTGCTGGAACGCCGCTTCAAACGCCTCCTCAAGGAAGACGCGGACCGTGAGCGTGGCCACTGGCCTGATGTGTTATTGATCGACGGCGGCAAAGGCCAACTTTCAAGCGTGATGGAAATCCTCGAGGATTTGGGCGTGTCCGGTGTCACCGTCGTTGCCATCTCCAAAGGGCCGGACCGGAACGCAGGCCGGGAACAGTTCCATATTCCCGGGCGCGAGAGCTTCATGCTCGCGCATACAGACCCGGTTCTCTATTACCTTCAGCGCCTGCGCGATGAAGCGCATCGCTTCGCCATCGGAACCCACCGCAGCAAACGGTCTGGCGATATTAAGAAGTCGCCGCTCGACGGAGTATCGGGCATTGGTCCCAAACGCAAAAAGGCACTGCTGCACCACTTCGGCTCAGCCAAGGCAGTGGCGGACGCCGACGTGCGCGACCTTGAGGGCGTTGAGGGTATTTCGCGCGCCATGGCCCAACACATTTATGACCATTTCCACGGCTAGATTTCACATGCCGGTGACGGAGATTGACGCTAGTGTCAATTCCGCTATGGTGTCGACACAATCAAGGCGTGGGTAGCATCAGAATGTGGACAATACCAAATTTACTGACACTTTCCCGGATCTTCGTGATCCCGGTACTGGTTGCGTCATTTTTCCTTGATCAACCACTCGGCAGTCATATCGCCTTTATCACCTTCGCCCTTGCCGGCATCACCGACTTTTTTGATGGCTATCTTGCCCGCGCCACCGGTTCGGTCTCCAAAATCGGCGTCTTCCTTGACCCCATTGCGGACAAGCTTATGGTCGCGGCGGTCATCGTCATGGTGGTCTACGCACAGTGGGTAAATGGTGTGCATGTCATCGCCGCCGTCATCATCATGTGCCGTGAACTGCTAGTCTCCGGCCTGCGTGAATTCCTGGCCGGTGTGCATGTCAGTGTACCGGTATCCATGCTGGCAAAATGGAAAACGACTGTGCAGATGCTAGCCCTCGGTATGCTGGTCTGGTCCAAAGGCGCGGTCGAATTTGGCCTGCCAGCACAGGAAATTGGCATCGCGGCGCTTTGGATTGCGGCGGTTCTCACGCTCTACACCGGCTACGATTACCTGCGCGCCAGCCTCAAACACATGGTCTAGGCCATGGCGCAGCTTCTGTATTTCTCATGGGTGCGCGAACGTATTGGCAAATCGGAAGAGCAGTTCGACCTGCCAGACGGTGTGCAAGACGTCGCAGCCCTGATTGAAGTCCTCCGCGAACGTGACAACGGTTACGCCACAGCGTTTGAGGACCTCTCCCGCATTCGTATAGCCGTCGGCCAGTCCCATGTCGGCACGGACCACACGATCAGCGATACCGACGAAATCGCCTTCTTTCCACCGGTGACAGGAGGCTGATGTGGCCAGCATCAGCGTGCAAGCAGATGATTTTGATATCACGGGCGAAATAAACGCACTCAAGGCAGACCGTGTAGACATCGGCGCAATTGTGACCTTCACAGGCACCGTGCGCGACCTTGATGGCTCCCTCACATCCATGACGCTCGAACACTACCCCGGCATGACCGAACGTGAATTGCAGGCTGTCGCAGATGAGGCGGAGGCACGATGGCCACTACAGGCATGCCGCGTCATCCACCGGTATGGCACATTGTCCCCGGGCGAGAATATCGTTCTCGTGATCACCATGAGCGCGCACCGGCATGCGGCCTTTCAAGCCGCCGACTTTCTGATGGATTTCCTCAAGTCACGCGCACCGTTCTGGAAAAAAGAAGAAACCGGCGAAGGCGCCACATGGGTTGACGCGCGGGAGAGTGACGAACTGGCCCTCAAACGCTGGAACAGCTGAACAGCGAGATAGACGATGGCACAAAAAAAGCCGGGCAGATGCCCAGCTTTTTGTTTTGGCTCAATAGGAGCTTAGTTCTGCTGACGCTTCAGGAAGCTCGGGATTTCAAGCTGATCCTTGGCTGGCGCAACGGCCGGGCGTTCCTCTGGCGTTACACCACCCAGGGTCGGCTCCTGCTTCACCGCACCTGCGTCATTTGACGGCGTCTGGCGCGCGACCGGTGCTTCCGGTTCGCCAGAACGCAGCCCAGCTGTCATGAGCTGGAACAGGCTGCGCTTCTGCGGTTGTGCTTCAGTTTCCTCTTCTGCCACCACAGGCTGCTCCTCGGTGCGCTTCTCAGGCGAACCGCTGGCATAAGCCGCTTCCTGGAAGGCATTCGGCTGACCGAGGGAAATCTGGTTCGCCTTTGGTGTCATCGGTGCGTCAGCGATGAAGGTATCTTCACCCTTGGCAGCTACTGCACGCTCCTCAAGTTCGTCCTCAACAGCTTTTGGCGCTTCTACTTCGGCCGCAGGCTCTTCGGCTTCAAACTCGATGGTGTGCTCGCCGGTGGCTTCAGCATCTTCCGGCGTCTCAAGCGCTTCCTGAAGGGCTGCCATGGCAGACATCAGGTCGTCAGCTTTGTCTTCCGCTTCCGGCTTCGCTTCTTCGGCAACAGCAACCTCTACAGGCGCAGTGACTTCAGCTTTCGGTGCCGGCTTTTCTGATACTGGCGGGGTCTCGATCCTGTCGCGGCGCGGCATCGGCATCTGCACGTTGCCAGCACCACCTTCAATGCCCGTTGCAACAACGGACACCCGTAGACGGCCTTCAAGTTCCTGATTGAAAGCAGAACCGAACACGATCAGCGCATCAGGGTCAACCTGGTCACGCACCATGTTCACCGCTTCATCAACTTCATACAGCGTCATGTCCATGCCGCCGGTTACGTTGATGATAACGCCCTTTGCACCTTTGAGCGACGCTTCTTCTAGAAGCGGGTTCGAGATCGCAGCAGCCGCCGCGTCACGTGCACGGGTTTCACCGTCCGCTTCGCCCGTACCCATCATCGCCTTGCCCATTTCGGACATAACGGTGCGCACGTCCGCGAAGTCGAGGTTGATAAGGCCCGGCATAACCATAAGGTCGGTAATACCGCGAACGCCCGAGTGCAGCACTTCGTCTGCCATGTTGAACGCGTCTGCAAAGGTGGTACGTTCGTTCGCGACGCGGAACAGGTTCTGGTTCGGGATAATGATCAGCGTATCAACGTGGCTGGCCAGCTCCTGAATGCCGGACTCCGCAATCTTCATGCGGCGCCCGCCTTCAAAGTGGAACGGCTTTGTGACCACACCAACGGTCAGGATACCCTTTTCACGTGCCCGGCGTGCGATCACAGGTGCTGCGCCGGTGCCCGTTCCGCCGCCCATGCCCGCTGTGATGAATGCCATGTGGCAACCGTTCAGGATATCGTCGATGGTGTCGACAGCTTCTTCCGCTGCGGCTTCACCAATCTTCGGCTGTGCGCCAGCGCCAAGGCCCTGCGTGATTTCCACACCCAGCTGGATGCGGTTGTCGGCCTTCGCGTTTGCAAGCGCTTGTGCGTCGGTGTTCGCGACAACAAAATCCACGCCCTGAAGTTCAGCAGCGATCATGTTGTTGACAGCGTTACAGCCCGCACCGCCAACACCGATCACCGAAATCTTCGGCGTCAGTTCAGTCAGTTCTGTGTTTCCAAAATCGATAGACATTGCCCAATACCTCCGTTTGATCCCTTGTATCTTGCCCGGCACGCCAAAACCAGCGCTACGAGCCCGCCCGTTAAAAGTTTTCCCGTACCCAGCGCGACAGACGGCTCAGCGCGCTTGCTGGGGGTGGGGTTCGTTTGTTTTTTCCGACCTTGCCAACGGTGTCCTCTACCGGTCGCTTGGCTGCATAGATAAGCAGCCCTACGGCTGCGGCGAATGTTGGCGCCTGTGCGGCCTGCGGCAGACCGTTCACAAGTTCGGGGCGACCGATCCGCACCTGGCGGCCCATCACCCTGCTTGCAAGGTCACGCACCCCTTCAGCCTGCGCGACCCCGCCTGTCAGCACGACACGGCGGCCAGCAACACCGGCAAACCCGCACGCTTCAAAACGTTCACTGATAGTGGTGAAAAGAAGCTCAAGCTCTTTCTGGATCACGCCTGTGAGTGCGCTCCGGCGCATACGTACAACAGCGTCATCACGCTCTTCGCCCAGTTGTGGCACTTCGATCTCCAGCCGCTCGTCGAGCGAGTCAACCGTGGCCGCGCCATTGAAGGTTTTCAGCCGCTCGGCATGCTCAAATGGGGTGAGCAAGGAGCGCGCTACCTGTTCTGTGATTTGACCGCCACCAATCGGCAGCACTTCTGCGTGCACGAGCGAGCCTTGCGCAAACACCGCGATAGACGTGGTGCCCGCACCGATATCAATGCAGGCCGCACCCATCTTGGCTTCATCTTCCACAAGGGTGGAAAGGCCCGCCGCAAACGGAGTTACTACTGCACCAGCAACGTTCAAGTGCGCCCGGCGCACACACGCCTGCAGGTTCTGGAGCGGGCCAGCCGCACAGGTCACTACATGAAGTGCGACACTCAGCTTCTTGCCGTACATGCCGAGCGGCGCTTTGATGCCAAAATTGCCGTCCACGGCGTAAGCGGCAGGGAATGCGTGCAGCAATCCGTCTTCGGCGAAGTCGACTTCCTCCTTCGCGAGGGCTACGGCTTTATCGAGGTCGCTTTGGCTGACGGCATGGCCCGCGATATCCACATTCACTTCAACGATACGGCTTTTTGGCTCGCCGCCCGAGAAGGTGAGATACACGTCGCTGACTGTCGCACCCGCCATTTTCTCCGCCTGGTCGACAGAGGCGCGGATCGCGTGCTCTGTGGCTTCCATGTCAACAATGGCGCCACCTGAGACACCGCCGTCACACGCGCGGTTGCCAACACCCTTCACGCGGATATGCCCGCCCGCATCAATTTCAGCGATCAGGCAAGCCACTTTGGCCGACCCTACGTCGAGCGCTGCGATCAATCCTTCAGGTGTGCCGTTCACGGTTTTCATTTGGCCTAACTCAATACTTTCTACGTTGCCCAACCGGTGCCATCCATCAGGCGGTGACCGTCCGGCGATACTCTCATAATCATCCTGTCTGGCAGGCGCATATCAATGACACTGACCTCGCGTTCAAGCAAGCGATACTGCGTTTGAAGTTCGGCAAATTTTTGCCACGCGGTTTGCGCGTCATAGGGTGCCGGAGCGCCTTCTGGCAGCTTCACGCGGACGCCATTGTCAAACACTAGGTCCCAGCGGCGGTCACTGACGCGCACAGCGGTTTTCACGCGCGCAGAAAGTTCAGGGTATTGGTCAAGTAGCGCATAGAGATCATGCGCGCCTTGTTCCGCCCCGGTACCCACAACCAGCATCAGATGTGCATAGTTTTTCAGGCCATGGCTCGTGATCACATGGCCGCTCTCATCAATCAGGCTGATCGTGCCTTCACGCTGCCACAGCGCAAAGGGTTCACGTTCTGTCAGTTGGATTTTGAGCTTGCCGGGCAGGATGCGTGTGACCTCGGCCTTTTTGACCCATGGCAACAGTTCAAGCTGTGTGCGGATATTTTCTAGATTGATCGACAGAAGCGGCACGCCCTTGTCCACATCAAGGGCAGCCAGCACGTCGCTACGGTTGGCGCGCACGAGGCCGTCAAGCTCGAGGTCATTGAGCACAAACCCCGCATCGCGGGAGCGTTCCATGAACCAGCTGTCGATGGTCGGAGCAAGCCAGGTACCATAGGCAACGCCGCTCGCGATCAGCCCGAGGGTGAAGATTAGCCCACGCTTGTGCTTGAGGGCGGTCTGGATCATGCCTCACCTGCCCCGGCCTTACGGCCGATGATGGCGATTTCCCACTCAAGGTCGACGCCCGAATGTGCTTTCACCTTCTCGCGCACCATTTCGCCCAAGGTCTCAACGTCTTCCGCTGTTGCTTCGCCGTGGTTGATGAGGAAATTACAGTGCTTTTCAGAAACCTGCGCATCACCGACACGGAGCCCACGACAGCCTGCAGCGTCAATCAGCTCCCAAGCCTTTTTACCTGCCGGGTTCTTGAAAGTGCTGCCGCCGGTGCGGGTGCCAATGGGCTGGCTTTCCTGTCGCTCGTTTGAGATTTCAGACATACGCTCAAAAATCTCAGCCTCGTCGCCCGTTTTGGTGTGGAAGGAGGCACGCAGGAAAATCAGGTCTTTGGCAGCTTCCGACTTGCGGTAGCTGAAACCAAAGTCTTCCGCGCGCAGTTCATGCACGTGGCCGTAACGGTCAACTGCATGGGCATGAATAAGCACATCAGCGATTTCCTTACCGTAGGCCCCCGCATTCATACGGAGGGCACCACCGATCGTGCCCGGCACGCCGACCATGAACTCAAGGCCCGCGAGACCCGCTTTCGCGGCAGCGCGTGCCACATGCACATCCATCGCGGATGCGCCGGCCTTCACCACATCACCGCGGATTTCAATTTCGGAGAACGCGCGACCGAGCCGGATGACCACGCCTTCCACGCCCCCGTCGCGCACAAGGAGGTTGGAGCCCACGCCAATCACCGTGAGCGGAATGTCACTCGGCACATGGCGCAGGAATGAAACAAGGTCAGCCTCGTCGGCTGGTTCAAACAGCACATCGGCCGGGCCACCGGTCTTGAACCAACTGAGCCGCGACAACGGCGCACCTTCTACAAGGCGGCCTTTTACGTGTGGCAACCGGTCGATAAAGGCATAGTGTTTTGTCGCAACCATCATTGTGATTTCTCCATCGCCTCAAGTGCGGCAGGCAAATCGTTGGCCCACTTCGTGATTGATCCGGCGCCGAGGCAGACGACAACGTCGCCTGGCCTCGCACGCCGGTGAACGGCCTCAGCGAGGTCCGTTTCGCCATAGATTACGTCGACCTGCCGGTGCCCGTGATCCTTGAGGCCAGCGGCCAGACCGTCACGGTCCGCGCCCTCAATCGGGCTCTCACCCGCCTCATACACAGGCGCCACAATGACGGTATCCGCATCATTGAAGCAGGTGCAAAATTCTTCAAACAGGCTCTTGAGCCGCGTGTAACGGTGCGGCTGCACCACGGCGATCACGTTGCGGTCAAAGCTTTCGCGCGCAGCTTTCAGCACGGCTGCAATCTCAACCGGGTGGTGGCCATAGTCATCGATGATGGTGATGTCGTTCACCACACCTGTTTTGGTGAACCGGCGCTTCACACCGCCGAAGTTGGCAAATGCGGCCTTGAGCGTGGCGTCATCAACCTGCATCTCAAGCCCGACCGCGACGGCAGCGAGCGCGTTTTGCACGTTGTGCATGCCCGGCATCGGTAGTTTCACACCGGCGATCAGGCGGCTGTCACCGCCGGTGCGGTCCCGCACCGATACGTCAAACGATACGGCACCATGTTTGGAGACAACATTCACCGCGCGCACATCAGCCTGCGCGGAGGTGCCGTACGTGATGTATCTGCGACCATGCAGGTGCGAGACAAGCCCCTGCACTTCAGGGTGATCGATGCACAGGATGGCGGCACCATAAAACGGAATACGGTCCAGGAAAGCTTTGAACGCCTCTTTCTCCGCATCAAAGGTGCCGTAGAAATCGAGGTGTTCTGCATCCATGTTGGTGACTACAGCAATGGTTGCCGGAAGCTTGACGAAGGTACCGTCGCTCTCGTCCGCCTCAACCACCATCCAGTCGCCCTCACCCAGCCGGGCGTTAGTGCCGTAGCTGTTGATGATGCCTCCGTTGATAACTGTCGGGTCGATGTGCGCAGCTTCAAGAACTGCGGCTACCATCGACGTCGTGGTAGTTTTTCCGTGTGTGCCGGCGACAGACACACACCATTTGAGGCGCATCAGTTCCGCCAGCATTTCAGCCCGACGCACAATAGGCAGCAGCTTTTCGCGCGCAGCAACCAGCTCTGGGTTTTCTTTCTTGATCGCGGAAGAGATAACAACAACCTTGGCATCACCGAGGTTTTCGCCCGTCTGCCCGATTTTCACATCAATGCCCATGCCGCGCAGCCGCACGACGTTCGCATTCTCCGCCGCATCGGAACCCTGCACACTATAGCCAAGGTTGTGCATCACCTCGGCAATGCCGGACATACCAATGCCGCCAATGCCAATGAAATGCACAGTGCCGATATCAAACGGGATACTCTTCATCGGGTCTCGCCCTCCTTACTCGCGATACTCTTTACAATGGCTGCCAAACGGTCTGCCGCGTTCAGGCACGCAACACCACGCATGGCTTCGGATGCGTTCGATAGCGTGCTTGGGTCAGCCAACAGGTCTGTCAATTTCTTGGCCAATGCCTCAGCCGTGAATTTGGCTTCCGGCATGACCCAACCGCCACCCGCGCGTTCAATCACACCGGCGTTTGCGGTCTGGTGATCGTCCGCCGCGATGGCAAGCGGCACCATGATGGCCGGGCGCCCCATGGCGGAAAGTTCCGCCACGGTGGATGCGCCAGACCGGCAAATCACAAGGTGGGAGCGCAGCAGGATGGCGCCCACATCGTCAAAATAGGCTTCAACCGTGTGTTTGATACCAGCCTTCGCATAAGCTTCGCGCACACGTTCAACGTCTTCAGGCCGTGCCTGATGGGTAACCTCCACCCGGCTACGAACTGGCATTGGCAGGGAGGCAAGTGCTGCCGGCACTACGTCAGAGAGGATACGCGCACCCTGGCTACCGCCAATCACCAACAGGCGCACATCGCCAAAACCGAAGGGGACCGAATAAGCGATGTTCGACAGTTTGGAAATCTGGCGGCGGACCGGGTTGCCCGTTACTTCTGTATAAGCTGCGGCTGGGACCCGTTCGCTATGCTCCAGCGATAGCGCCACAACACGCGCTCCCTCCGCCATAAACCGGTTCACACGCCCTAGCACTGCATTCTGCTCATGAAGCACATAAGGCACGCCCTTGCTTCGCGCCGCCAGCACTGCAGGCATGGACGGATAACCGCCAAAGCCAACCACAACAGCTGGCGTGCGTTTTTTGAACTGGCCGCGCACCTGAAAGGTATTCTTGATGATCGAGAGCACGGACCGCACCTTGCCCATCAGCCCGCCACCCATGTGGCTTGAGGTATCGAGCACATACCGGTTCACGTCCACGAGCGCATTCTTGATCGCATCGCCACGCGGGTCCGTGACCAAGAGCACGTCATAGCCATCACGCGACAGTACGTCAGCAACGGCCTCAGCCGGCATCATGTGCCCACCAGTGCCGCCTGCTGCCAGTACGATGTAACGCGCATCGCTCATTCAGCGGCCCTCCAGCCAAGGGGGTCCATGCCCGGCTTGATAAAGCGGTTGCGGCGTGTAAGCGCCAGCACCATGCCCATACCAATCGCGAGCGCGAGCATCGAGGAACCACCGGCCGAGATGAACGGCAGGGTCATGCCTTTGGACGGCAGAAGCGCAAGGTTCACACCGATGTTGATGAGTGTCTGAAGGCCGAACTGCATAATAAGGCCCGCAGCCGCCAGCAAGCGGAATGGGTTCTCTTCTTCAAGAAGGTGTGCAAGGCCGCGAACAACAAGGCCCGCGAACAGGATCAGCAGCATCACACATGCGATAGCGCCGAACTCCTCGCCCACCACAGCAAAAATATAGTCAGTGTGTGCGTCTGGCAGGTGCAGTTTTACTGTGCCCTCACCCGGTCCCTTGCCCAGCATGCCGCCACTCTCGAAAGCCTGCATGGCTTTGTCCATCTGGTAGGTGTCGCCGCTTTCAGGGTTGATAAAGCGGTCGATACGGCTCGCGACGTGGGGCAGCAGTGCGTAGCCAAGGCCAAGCCCCAGAATACCAACAACGCCCGCCAGCATCAGCCACATGAGCGGCAGCCCAGCAAGCGCCATTTGCGCCATCCATACGGTGCTAACGAGCACGGTCTGGCCGAAGTCGGGTTGCAGTACCAGTAGCATGACAACGAGCATATAAAGCCCGAACGCCACTTTCTTCGCGGGGATTTTTTCATCCGTGAAGTGGCTGGAGAGCACCCATGCCGTCGTCACGATAAAGAAAGGTTTCAGGAATTCGCTTGCCTGGAAAGTATAGCTGCCAATTTGCAGCCAGCGGGTAGCGCCCTTGATCTCAGGCCCGATGATCAGCGTGAGCACGGTGAGGCCGAGCATCACCGGGAAGCCCAGCACCGCAAAGCGCCGTACAAGCTGAACTGACATCATGGAAATACCCAAGACTGTAAAGAAGGCGAGCGTCAGGAAAAACGCTTGTTTCTTCACAAAGTGCAGCGGGTCAAGTCCAAGCCGTTCCGCCACCGCCGGGCTTGCCGTCAACGTCAACCAAATGCCGACGGTGATCAGCACCAGAATAAGCGCCAGCATCCAGCGGTCTACTGTCCACCACCAGCGAGAAAGAACCGAGTTGTCACTGCGTGAGAAGGCAATCATGCGGCTTCCTCCTCAATCTTTTTAACGAGGCTGCGGAATACTTCGCCGCGCGCTTCAAAATCACGGAATTGGTCAAACGCGGTGCAGGCCGGCGACAGCAGGATCACATCGCCTTCCGCCGCACTTGCAAATGCTGCATCAATGGCATGCGAAAGGTCGGCGCAGTCCGTCACGTCAACACCGCCACCCACATCATGGGCGATGGCGTCTGCGGCTTCGCCAATCAGGTAAGCGTGTTTCACACTTGTCATCAGCGGCAGAAGCGCACTGAAATCTTTTTCCTTGGGGCGGCCACCAGCAATCCAGTGGATACTGTCAAACGCCTTCAGGGCCCGGGACGCTGCGTCCACATTCGTCGCCTTGCTGTCGTTCACGAAGCGTATACCACGAACATAAGCGATGGTTTCCTGCCGGTGCACAAGCCCGGGGAAACTGCCAAACGCCTTGAGAATATCTTCACCATGGAAACCGAGGATACGGCCTGCAGCATAGGCTGCAGCCATATTCTGCCAGTTGTGGCTACCAAGCAGCATGGGCGCATGCGCAAGCAGATCGCCATAGGATACCGCTTCACCGTCCAGCGCATCGAAAAGCTCGCCGTCCAGCACATACACACCGCCAGACACCGGCTTCTCGACCGAGATCGGCACCGCACGGCCGGAAACACCGGCAATCATCGCGGCACCGTGCCGGTCGTCCACACTGATGATGGCGACGGACTGGTTGTCCTGCATATCAAACAGGCGCTTTTTCGCGCGCACATAGCCGTCAATATCACCGTGCCGGTCCAAGTGGTCCGGCGTGATGTTGAGAAGGATGGCGATATTGGCGTTAAACGCTTTTGTCAGGTCCAGCTGGAATGAGGACATCTCAAGCACATAAACACCGCCTGCATCGAGCGGGTTCAAGGACAGCACACCTTTACCGATATTGCCGCCAATGGCCGAAGGGCGGCCACAAGCTTCAACCATATGGCCGATAAGTGCTGTCGTCGTCGACTTGCCGTTGGTGCCGGTAATCGCAACCACCTTGTGAACCGGAAGGTCGGTGCGTGCGGCTTCAAAAACGTCAAAGTCGCTGATGATGGGCGTACCCGCCTCAGCGCACTTGGTCACAAGCGCATGAGGTTTCGGGTGCGTGAGCGGCACACCGGGCGCCAGCATCAAGGCATCAAGCTCGCCCGCGTCCATCGCATAAAGGTCATGGGCTGCATGATCCACAGCCGCACGGCGTTCCTCCGCGTCATCCCAAGCGAAAACGTCCGCGCCCGATGCCTCAAGCGCGTGCACCGCCGCAACGCCTGTGCGGGCCAGCCCAAAGACGCCGATCTTTTTATCTTTATATGCCGGGGCGGTGATCAATCTCGCTTACCTCAGCTTCAGGGTTGCAAGGCCAACAAGCGCGAGGATCACGGCGATAATCCAGAAGCGGATCACAATCGTGGGCTCAGCCCAGCCTTTTTGTTCATAGTGGTGATGGAGCGGCGCCATGCGGAAAACCCGCTTGCCGGTCAGTTTGAAGGAGAACACCTGCACAATCACCGAAATGGTCTCAAGCCAGAAGAGGCCGCCAATGATGGCCAGCGCCACTTCATGTTTGGTGATAATCGCCATGGTCCCAAGCGCGCCACCGAGCGCGAGGGAGCCAGTATCGCCCATGAACACCATTGCAGGCGGCGCGTTGAACCAGAGGAAACCAAGCCCCGCGCCAATGATGGCACCGGCAAGAACAGCCAGTTCACCTGCGCCCGCAACATAGGTCACACCCAGATACTGCGAGTACACCGTACTACCCACCAGGTAAGCAATGAAACCGAAGGCCGCAGCAGCGATGATGACAGGCATGGTGGCGAGGCCATCAAGGCCGTCCGTCAGGTTCACAGCATTGCCGCACCACACGACCACGAGCATCGCAAACGGAATATAGAGGAAACCAAGGTCAATCAGCAGGTTCTTGGCAAACGGAAGCGCCAAGGTCGGGCTTTCAAGGTCCGCAACCATATAGGCAACTGCGCCCGCGATCGCGAATTCGCATGCGAGGCGGATCTTGCCCGAAACACCGTCAGAGGTGCGCTTGGTAACCTTCAGGTAGTCATCAACAAAACCGATGGCACCGAAACCGAGTGTGACAGCTAGAACAGCCCACACATAAGGGTTCGAAAGGTCCGCCCACAGGAAGGTGGAGACACCGAGCGCAAGCAGGATCATGAAGCCACCCATAGTGGGTGTACCAGCCTTGTTCACGATGTGGCTTTGCGGGCCATCTTCCCGGATTGGCTGGCCTTTTTTCTGTTTTGCCTTCAGCCAGCGAATGATTTTCGGGCCGAAGATGAAACAGATGATCAGCGCCGTGAGAACCGCGCAGCCAGTCCGGAAAGTGAGATAACGAAAGAGGTTAAAAAAGCCGTGTTGCTCCGCGAGCGGGGCTAAAAGGTTATAAAGCATGACGAACTCCCAACATTCTGTCAGCGCTATCGTCGGCAGCTTCGCGTTCGTTGATTTCGAGTAAATCATCAACCAACTGACCAAGCCCGGCGCTGTTTGCCCCTTTTATCATGATCGCATCGCCATCGCGCAGCATTTCCGCGATATTTCTCGCAGAATTTTTTTCCATTTCCCAACGTTCGGTATTGATTTCTGCCGCACGGCCAACTTTGGCCATACGCGGCCCGAATGCGATGACCCGGTCAACGCCGAAACGTTGTAGGTCGCGCACCAGTTTCAGATGAATTTCTTCGCTTTTCTCGCCCAGTTCCC
This sequence comes from Kordiimonas gwangyangensis DSM 19435 = JCM 12864, assembly GCF_000375545.1. Lineage (GTDB taxonomy): Bacteria > Pseudomonadota > Alphaproteobacteria > Sphingomonadales > Kordiimonadaceae > Kordiimonas > Kordiimonas gwangyangensis. The sequence goes on along the minus strand of NZ_AQXF01000003.1, from coordinate 480,579 downwards.
GCATGTCCGCGAGCACCGCGATGCGGCGACCAAAACCTTTGGTCGGCGCGAGCGAAAGCCGGCGCAGCGCTGCTTTCATGCTGAGCGGGTTGGCATTGTAGCTATCGTCAATAAGCGTGCAGCGCGAATGACCAAGCTGCAGCGCATGGATACGGCCACGACCCGGTTCTGCCTGCAACTGCGCGAGCGCGAGGGCGGCATGACCGAGATCACCACCCGCGGCTTTGACAGCTGCGAGCACAAGAAGACTGTTCAGCACCCATTCGCGGCCTGGCTGGCCCACTTTGTAGGTGACTGTTGTGCCAAAAATGTCTGCGGTCAGACAGGTGCACGTACCGTGTTCCGTCATGCGCAGCGGCTTAACGTCCGCTTCGCCCGTTACAGACACAGTAATGAACTTCCGGCCACTCTGTTTCGCTTCCGCCTTCAGGATGTCCGCCCATTCATGGTCAACACCCAGGATGGCAACACCATCTTCGCTAAGCCCTTCAAAAACTTCCGCTTTTGAGCGCGCGATGTCTGACAGTTTCTTGAAGTTGGCTGCATGCGCCGCACCAATCGCGGTGATTACAGCGATATCCGGGTTCACGAGTTTTGCGTTGACGTGAATTTCGCCCGGCGCATTCATGCCAAGCTCAAACACACCGAAGCGGCTTTGGCGCGGCATGCGCGCCAGCGAAAGCGGGACCCCTACATGGTTGTTGAAGCTTTTGATGCTGGCGTGGGTTGCCTCGGTGCGCTCAAGCGCTTGCCGAAGCGCCTGTACTACGCTCGTTTTTCCGGCACTACCCGTCACAGCAATGATTTTGGCTGGAGCCCTGCGCCGCGCCTGTGTGCCCATGGCACGGAGCGCGTCCATCGTATCCGGCACATGCACAAGACGAAGGGCAGGAATGTCCTTGCCAGCCACATCCTCGCACACCAGTGCCGCCACTGCGCCGCGCGAGAAAGCATCGGCGACATGGTCATGTCCGTCTTGCCGTGCGCCCTTGAGCGCCACAAAAAGATCGCCCGGCAGCACATCACGGCTGTCGGTTTGCACACCATCCGCATACCATGGCTGCGCGCCTGCCCCGCCGCACGTTGCCATCAATTCTGCCGATGTCCATAAAGGTTCGTTAAAGTCCACGTTTCAGCCCCCGTTAGCCCCACTGACCTGCCCTGACGCCCCTGTCAGAATTTCCCGGACAGTCCCAATGTCCGAAAATGGCAGTATTTTATCGCCGACGGTCTGGCCCTCTTCATGGCCTTTACCGGCAACGATCAACATATCCCCCTGGCCAAGCGCGGCCATCGCGGTCTCAATGGCTTGCCTGCGGTCGCCCACTTCGGTGGCGTTAGGGCAGGCAACCAGAATATCCTTGCGGATCGCGCTTGCTTTTTCACTGCGCGGATTGTCGTCCGTCACATACACATGGTCCGCGAGCGCGGCGGCAATCTCACCCATTTGCGGGCGTTTGCCTGCATCGCGGTCACCACCACAGCCAAACACAACATGCAGGCTGTTCGGGTTATGACTGCGCGCGGCCTTTAAAACGGTTTTGAGGCCGTCTGGCGTATGCGCGTAATCCACGAACACCGAACCACCACTCGCGGTCTGGCCGATCAGTTCCATGCGCCCCGGCACACCTTTGAGCTGCTCAAGTGCAGCAAAGACAGCCTCAGCGTCGCCACCGGTCGCGAGCACAAGGCCCGCTGCCACCAGCGCGTTGTGTGCCTGAAAGTCACCTACAAGCGGCAATTCGATGGCATAGGCGCTACCGCAATAGCTAACCTCGATGCGCTGGCCGGCGGGTGTTACTTCCTGCGCCACCAGTTGCAGGACCGCGTCCTTGCTTCGACCAACTGTGATCAGCGACAGGCCACGCGCCCACGCGATATCCTCAAGGATGCAGCCCCATGGGTCATCAACATTGATAACCGCAGTGCCGCCGGGGCCAATCAGGTCGCCAAACAGGCGCGCCTTGGCGTAAAAATAGCCCTGCTCGGTCTTGTGATAGTCAAGATGATCCCGTGTCAGGTTGGTGAAGGCCGCCGCCCTGAGGCGCATACCGTCCAACCGGAACTGGTCAAGGCCGTGGCTTGAGGCTTCAATCGCAACATGGTTCACACCTTTGATCGCCAGCATATTGAGCGCGCGGTGTAGCGCCATGGGGTCAGGTGTTGTGAGCCCGCCCGGCTCCTGATAGCGCTCTGAGCGCACACCAAGCGTCCCCATGCTGGCAGCTGGGCTACCGATTACTTCCCAAATCTGGCGCGCGAAATCAGCGACGGAGGTTTTACCGTTGGTGCCAGTCACCGCAACCTGCACTTCGGGCTGACGACCACAAAAACGGGCAGCAAGCTGCGCGTAACGGCGGCGTGGGTTCACATCCTCGATCACCGGAACGCCGACATCAGCGGCATTAAAGCCGTCTGTCGTCAGGACCGCTGAAGCACCGGCGTCAACAGCCGCCTTGATAAACAAACGGCCATCCACCTTGGTGCCAGGAAGTGCGACGAACAGGTCACCGGCCTTCACAGCGCGGCTGTCCACGGTCATGCCGGAGATTTCAACATCCCCCGCAACCGTTGCACCCCCAAGAAGCTGTGCCAGTGTCAGCGCCATTTACCGCCGAAATCCTTCCTCAGTCTTTCTCAATCATCATGGCGAGCTGTTGATAGAGCCCGTCATCCTCACGCTTTGGTGCCACGCCGAGAAGCGGTGCAGTCCGAAGCACAACGTTTTTCACCACAGGCGCCGCTACCCAGCCGCCCGCGCGGAAGCCGAAAGTTTCTTTCGTACCGCGCGGTTCATCCAGAAGGGCGAACACCACATAGCGTGGGTCGTCCATCGGGTAGACGCCAACAAAAGAGGAAATCAGCGCGCGAGTGTCGTAGCCGCCCGCAACCGCTTTCTCTGCCGTGCCTGTTTTGCCCCCAATCCGGTAACCGACTGCATCAGCCCGGCCGCCTGTGCCTTTGGTGACAGCAAGACGAAGGAGCTGACGGATTTTCCGGCTGGTTGACTGCGAGATCACCTGCTTTCCTGTCCGCCAGGCGTCAGGATTCTCAACAACTGTGGCCGCATTAAGTCGCCCGCCGTTCACCATTGCGGAAATGCCGCTGGCGAGCTGAAGCGGGCTGACGGCGATGCCGTGACCATAGGAGATCGTCATGGTCGAAATCTTGCGCCAGGTCTCAGGATAGAGCGGCGCCCCCACTTCCGGCAGCTCGATATTGGATGGCTGCAGGAGGCCGATATTGCTCAGGAACGCTTGTTGACGCTCAGTCCCAAGATCAAGCGCCATCTGCGCCGTGCCAATATTCGACGAGAAGGCAAAAATCTCCGGCAGGGTCAGATAACGCGATTTCGGGTGGTCGTCATTGATGGTGAAGCGCGCGATGCGGATCGGCTTCGTGGCATCATAGCCATCATTAAGTGTTGCAACACCCTGGTCAAGCGCGGCCGCAAACGTGAAGGTCTTGAAGGTGGAGCCAAGCTCGTAAACGCCTTGTGTCACGCGGTTGAAACGCTCCTGCCCACCCGCACCAGACACGCTGTTCGGGTCAAAGTCAGGCAGGCTCACCATAGCGATCACTTCGCCGGTGTTCACATCCATCACGAGGCCCGCTGCACCAATAGCCTGGTGCGCGCTCATCGCGGCCTCAAGCTCATCGGTCAGCGCATATTGTACGCGGGTGTCGAGCGAAAGCTTGATCGGCTGGTCAATCATCGACTTGTCGGCGAGGCGGTCGTTGAAGTAGCGCTCAACACCGCCAAGGCCGTTGCCGTCAACGTCCACAAAACCGAGGGTGTGGGCCGCGAGGCGACCATGGGGATAAACCCGCTCTTCCTCACGCTGGAAATAGAACGCCGGGATGCCAAGCGCATTCACCTGCCATTTTTCACGCGGCGACAGTTTGCGCTTGAGCCAAACAAAGTGACGACCTGAGGCAAGCTTGCTCTCGACTTCAGCGAGCGAAAGATCCGGCAGCACGGATACCAGCTTCACCGCGGCCTCGTGTGCATCCTTGATTTCCTGCGGGTTCGCGTACAGCGAAGCGCCTTCGAGGTTGGTTGCCAGCACCTCGCCGTTACGGTCACGAATGTCTGCGCGCGAGAACTGCACCGCTGGCACCTCAATCTGACGGGACGCCACCTGCACTTCTTCAGGTGTCGACAAGCCAAGCTCAACCGTGCGCACCATCATCACCGCAAAGGCGGCAAAAAACAGCAAGACCGCAACCATCAACCGGTTGCGGGCTACCTCAAGCGCGCTCTTTTGCTGTCCTTCAAGTGACAGCCCTGCGTAGGATGATGCCGATCTCACAGACTGGTTCCTTTCTTGGCTTTCGGCTTGGCTTTATCGTCTTTTTTCTCTCCCCGGGCGGGCAGCAGCACGCCCGGGTCTTCTTCCGCCTCAACGCCCCGCGGGCGGAATGGAATGGTGGTCGGATCCTCAAGAATCTGCTCTGCCTTCGGTGGCATCAGCGCGAGGAAACGTACTGATTTGTCCTGCAGCGCCCGTGGGTTGGTGAGATACGCCCACTCAGCCTCAAGCACACGAATGGCCTCCCGGTCTTCGTGGATTTGCGCGGCAATGGCCTTCACCTTGTCCGCCCGCTCCTGCACGGCAAGCTTGAGCTGAAGCACAGCAGCACCAGCGATGATGGCGGTAATGGCGACAAGAATGGTGAACAGACGACGCATCAGCCTCTCCCCTTCTTGCCGCGCGATGCGGACCACGCAGGTGCTTCGGTGCGAGCTGCTGCGCGAAGCCGGGAAGAACGAGAACGCGGATTACGCCCCATCTCTTCCTCACCCGGCTTCACGGCTCCCCTGCTCTGCAGCTCGAAAGTAGGTTTTGGACCAGCGTCAACAGGCCCCGGCAGGTGACGACTGCCACCCGCGAGATTGCCGCTACGCTCGGCCATGAAATTCTTGACGATCCGATCTTCAAGTGAGTGGAAGCTCACCACTACAAGCCGGCCCTCAGGCTTCAGGATCGCTTCCGCGCCCATAAGGCCGCGCTTGAGTTCACCCAGTTCGTCATTCACATGAATACGGAGTGCCTGGAAAGTGCGCGTTGCCGGATGCACAGCGCGCTGCCCTTTCTTGACCGGCGGACGGCCAAGAATGCGCTCAATCAACCCTGCAAGGTCCTTGGTGCGCTGGAACGGCTTCTCAGCACGGTCTTTAACAATCGCTGCCGCAATGCGGCGCGACTTACGCTCCTCACCGTATTCATAAATGATGTTGGCAAGCTCTTCCTCGCCATAGGTATTCACAACGTCGGCCGCGCTTTCGCCCGACCGCGCCATGCGCATATCGAGGGGGCCATCTTCCTGGAAGGAGAAGCCGCGCTCGGCCTCATCAAGCTGAAACGAGGACACACCGATATCGAGCATCACACCGTCGATGGCGTCATAGCCCGCCTCAGGCAGCAGCGTCGCCATGTCGCCGAAACAGCCTTCAACGATAGCAAAGCGGTCACCAAACTCTTCAGCAAGTGGGGCCGCACGCTTGATTGCGTCCGGGTCGCGGTCAATCGCGACCACACGGCAATCAGCGGCCTCGAGCACCGCGCGGGTGTAACCACCCGCACCAAAGGTGCCGTCCACATAGGTTTCGCCAGCGCGTGGTGCCAGCGCCTCAACAACTTCATCAAGAAGCACCGGAATATGGCTCATGCCTGCCCCCCACCACCGAACGGCGGAAGCTTGGGTGCGGCTTCAGCCGCATGAGAAAGCTGATCCTTGAGGTGCGCCTGATATGCATCGGCACCCCAGATCTGGAATTTGCGGCCAAGACCAACAAATGTGGCGTGGGTATCAATACCTGCGGCATCGCGCATTTCTGCGGGCAGCATCACGCGCCCTTCAGGGTCGAACCCAAGCTGGCTGGCACCGGCAAGAATGGCGGTAGCGACGGACATCTGATCGGGGTTGAAGGGTCCAAAGTCGCCGTAAAGCCGGTCGGAAAGCTGCTCAAGGAAAGACATGTCCGCGCCTTCAATGCAGGGGAAATTCAGCGGACGGTAGACAACGATACCCGGGAAGTGGCTGGCGGCCACGGCCGAACGGAAAGACGCAGGGACCGAGACCCTGCCCTTCTTGTCGACCTTGTTTGTGAATGTGGACAGGAAAAATGCCATTGCCCAACAGTCCCCCGGTTTTTGCCCACCGCACCTGCCGCCAAACAGCGCGCGGTCGTCCAGAACGTCTTCTGAACCTATTTGGGATACCATGGTTTTTTATGGTTGGTCAATGGGACAACATGGGAATTAATGCATTTTCATGGGTTCCTGTTTTCACCTGAATATCTTTAATTTCCTTTTATTTTCATAATTTAACGCTGTTTGTTCCCGCTATGTTTTCACCAAAACGGGTGTTTGGGAATTCTCCCCCAAAGCCCGCTTTATGGGATTTCATGGGAACAGGGGCGCAAACAGAAAAAAGGGCCACACAAATGTGCAGCCCTTGATGGTTTTATAGTCCGGCCTTGTACGCGCAGGTCGCGCGCTGCCCTGCTCTGGCGCGGTTATTTGTTGGCGCGCAGTTTTGTCACCAACGCGTTGAGCACAACATCGTCCTTGGCGGGCACAATGGGTGATGTGATGGGCAGGTCAGGGGTGACACCGTCCGACTTGCGTTCGCCAGATGGGCGGATGATATGAGCTTTGGGGAAGCCGACCGAAATACCGGTCGCCGGCAAGGTGAAGGTTTCCATCGCACCATAGGTGGTTGCCATGTCCGACGTTTTTTCACCCGCAATGACACCAAAGCCATAGTCCTGCACCATCGCCGCAACTGTCACAGCGTTTGAATAGGAGTGACGGTTGATGAGCACATAGACCTGCCCTTCAAACTGCGCGCCGTCCCGCGGCTCCGCAAATGGTAGGTCAAATTCGAACATTTCACCCCGTGGGGTCTCCGCATATTTTTGCGCGAACACCCCCGAGACACCACTAGCTGCATCCGCATTTGCATCAAGCCGCGCCTGGTTGGACGCCGCCGCTTCATCACTTGAGCGGATCAGGAAAGCCGAGTTGAAGCGAAACGGTTTGTCGGCGAACCATGCCAGCATGGGATCGCTGAACGAGTTGTCGCCGCCCGGATTGTCCCTGAGGTCAATAATCAACTTGCGTGCCCCGCCCTCGATAAAACCCTCAAACGCGCTATCGATGAAAGCGACAAAGGCACTGTTGTCCCAAACCTCGTCCGGATTTTCAGCATTATAGAATGGGCCCGGCCGCAGATAAGCAATGCCACCGTCCAGCATTTTCTGAACGCGCTCAACCGAGCTTAACGCGAACTGTTCGGGTTGTTTTTCCGCCTCCTGCGACTGCGCTTCCCGCGTTGTGGCGGGCACGGTCACGGTGCGGGTCATCCCGGCTTGAGTGCGGAGCGTCAGCTCAAAACTCGGCACTTCGCCGATCTCAAGCCACAGATATTGTGGGAAAGAAAACTCCAGCAGGGAATGGGCAATATAGTCGGTATCGGCTGAGATGTTTGATGCCACACGGTCCAGCCAATATTTCATCGGCTTACCGTTAAGGCTCAGCATCTCATCGCCTGCGCTGATCTCCGCCAGGCCGGAATAATTCTCCCCCACGTAGGCGCGGCCATCAACAATGCGCGGGTAAATGGGGAAGTTCACACCGCCCTGCTCGCGGAACCTCGCATAGACAGCGCGCGAAAAATCTATCCGTGCATGGGCGACATTGCCGTAAGCAACAAACTTCTGGAATGCGACCTTCACATCAAACAGGCTGAGCGGCGTATTGAAAGACGCCAGCGTTTCGGTGTAGAGCGCATCATAGGCCTCCTTGTCCCGGTGGGCGTATAGGTCCGCATGCGCGCTTTTGAGGCTAGCGTAAAGGGCTTTAAAGTCAGACCGGATATCCTCCACCGCAATGATGCGGTCATCGCCTTCTTCTTCTGCGTGGATTGGGAAGGCTATAAGTAGCAGAAAGGCAAATGCCCTCGCTGTGTCAAAAATCATTCTTTTCATTGTCATCTCCAATTTGCCAATCAGGCACCTCGTTGATGCGAGTTGCGGCAGGAACAGTCCATGGCCGCGCGCTCCTATATTCCTGACAAAACCCTGACAAGCTTGAAATTACGCCTGTTTTCAGCTTTTCAACTCCGCTACCATCTGCGCCATGGATACGCCTGACATGAAAAAGAGAGCAATCAGCACACCCTTCAAGCTTGGGTACTGGACGGTATTTCCCGACACTGGCCGTATCACGCGCGGGGAAGAAACGATTGTGCTTGAACCCAAAGTGATGGGACTTCTGGAGTTGCTCGCTGGTGCGGACGGTGCTGTGCTGTCGCGTACCGACATTGAAAGCCAGCTTTGGGCCAATGTGTTTGTTGGCGAGGATACGGTTGCACGCACCGTCTCGCGCCTGCGCCGAGCGCTGGGCGACAGCGCCCAGAACCCGAGCTATATCGAAACACTGCCCAAACGCGGCTACCGCCTGATCGTACCTATTGAGCCTATCGAAGAAAAAACGGCGACGACCGGTGCACACAAACCCAAGCCCCGCTTTGCCATGGCATTGGCGGCCTATCTGGCAATTGCAGCGCTTGCGATCTACCTTCTCATCCCCGCGCCACAATCAAACTCCGAAGCAGAAAGCCTTACCGCGCGGGCGAATGACCTCTATATGCAGTTCACCCGCAGCAATAATGAGGCTGCAATAGCGCTTTATGAAAAAGTGCTTGCGATGGACAAAGACTATGCACCCGCGCAAGCGGGGCTCGCGAACGCCCTTGTGCAGCGTGTCATCCGCTGGCCCGCTTCACAGGATTTGGAGGGTGCTGGAAGCCTGGGTGAAGCCCTCGAGCGCGATATGCATGAGAGCGAGCCCGCAACCAAAATACTTTCCCGTGCCACAGCCCTCGCGGAACGCGCAGTGCGGCTTGCACCACGGGACGCAGACGCGCTCAAGGCCCTCGGTTTTGCGTACACGGCCCAAAACCGGATCGACGAGGCTGAAGCGATATATGAGCGCGCACTGAGCGTCGATGAAGACACATGGGAAGTAATGATCAACCTCAGCGAAATTCACACCATCAAGGGCGAGGCAGCTGAGAGCATCACCATGCTTGAGCAGGCGTTCGACACCATGGCACGTGTCTACCATCAGGAGCCACAGCGTGTAGGCCCATGGCAAGCCGCTGTTGGTGCGCTTGTGGGCAAGAAAAAGGAAGAAGCCGGCGCCCCGCAGGAAGCGGAGATATGGTACCGCCGCACGCTCGAAATCTCGCCGTTTGAACCGGAGGCTACCAAACGGCTCGCGGCGCTATTGCGGCAAGCTGGCGACGTGGCGCAGGCCAACCGTCTGTGCACCACCTTGCAGGAAAAGCTGGGCGCCGATGCGGCTTGCCCGGTTTCGGTCGCACCCTAAAAAGCGGTTATATTAAAGCCCTAATCCCGCCCCAGTTGACCTCGGTCAATTCTATTGCTCGTGACCTGCGCTAGGGAGAGCATAGGTCAGATGTAACGGGAGTAGACGATGCAGGCGTCCCATCACGCTTTACTCAAACGCAACACTCAAGTGCCGCGCTACACAAGCTATCCAACGGCACCACATTTTTCTGCCGCTGTGGGGAATGAAACCTTCACCGGCTGGCTGATGGAGCTTGAGGATCATGCCTCGCTATCGCTCTATTTCCACATACCCTATTGCCGGCAGATCTGCTGGTATTGCGGCTGTCACGCCAAGGCGACACGCAAGTACGAACCCGTGGAAGCCTATGTGGAAACACTGCTGACCGAGATTGAACTTGTCGCGAGCCGCCTTTCGGGCGGCCAGACAGTCAAGCATATCCATTTTGGTGGTGGTTCGCCCAGCATGCTGTCCGCAAATGACTTCACGCGCATCATGGCGCATGTGCGGCAGTATTACACCGTCGCACATGGTGCGGAGATCGCCATTGAGCTTGACCCACGCGAAGTATCGGAGGCCAAAGTCGCGGCCTATGCCAAAGCGGGCGTTACCCGCGCAAGCCTCGGCGTGCAGGATTTTCACGAGACAGTACAGAAGGCCATTGGCCGTCGCCAGCCCTTCCATGTGATTTATGATGCCGTTCAGCTGCTGAAGGACTACGGCATCCGCGACATCAACATGGACCTCCTTTACGGCCTGCCGCACCAGACCATCGCGGACATCGAGGAGAATGTGGATTTTGCCTCCGCACTGAGCCCGAGCCGCATCGCGCTTTTTGGCTATGCCCATGTGCCGTGGATGAAAAAGCACATGCGTCTGATTGATGAAGACGCTTTGCCAAACGGCGCCGAACGACTGGCTCAGTTCGATGCCGCGGCAAAACAGCTGGCGGAGCGTGGCTATACCGCCATCGGCCTCGACCATTTTGTGCGCGCGAGCGACGAGATGGCGAAAGCCCTGCATGCACGCACCCTGAAGCGTAATTTCCAAGGCTACACAACGGACGATGCTGATGCCCTGATCGGCTTTGGTGTGTCGGCCATCAGCGCGTTGCCGCAGGGTTACGCGCAGAACACGCTTGTGGCAGCGGATTATGAAAAAGCCGTCAGCGCGGGCAATCACCCAATCATCAAGGGGCGCGCACTATCGAGCGACGACCGTATCCGCCGCGCCGCCATTGAAGAGCTGATGTGTTTCTTTGAACTCGACCTTGAGCTTTTCACCGCCAAGCACATGCTGCCGCGCGACTATCTGGATGATGCACTTGGTGAACTGGAAGCACTGGCCGAGGAAGGGCTTGTGAAGATGAAGGGCCGCAAGGTCATTGTGCCAGCAGATGCCCGCCAGGCGGTGCGCCTCGCCTGCGCGGCTTTTGATGCCTATCTGAGCCCAAGCGCGCAGCGCCACGCACAGGTCGCATAAACACATTGTTCCATTGCCCGGGGTTCCCAATCACACCGGGCACAACTGAACCCGCAACACACCATGTGTCGCGGGTTCTTTTTGTTTATGGATTCACATGACGCAAACAGGGAAAAGCCCGCGACATCGTCATGCCGCGGGCTTCTTTTTTCGGAATCGCTCGGGTAGGGGTCAGAAGCGATAACCGAAACCTACACCAAGAACCCATGGATCGAGATCCACGTCGGCTGTTACCGCGCCACCATTGATGGACACATCGGTGTTCAGCCAGAGTTTCTTGGCATCAACGTTGAAATACCAGTTCTCTTTGATCCGGAAATCGACACCAGCCTGAAGCGCGTAGCCGAAACCGTTGTCATATTCGATATCGTTCACAGCACCTGGGTTGGAGCTATAGAAGAAGGTGTAGTTGAGGCCTGCACCAAGGTATGGCTTCACATCACCTTCAGGGTTGAAGTGATACTGCAGCAGCAGGGTCGGCGGCAGCGCCCAGGTGTGACCGAGGTCCACATCACCGATTGCGGTGCCAAGTGCCGATACATCGTGCTTCGAGGTCGCGAGGATCAGTTCAGCCGCCACATTCTGGGTGAAGAAATAAGTGATATCGAGTTCCGGCACGATGGAGCTGTCTACTTTGGCTTCACCGCCGATCGACACCGTGGAGCTTTCGTCAGGCGCCACATCAATCGCGCGCAGGCGAACGAGCCATGGGCTGTTGCCGCCTTCGGCCATTGCAGGAGTTGCTACAGCCCCAAGAGCCAGGGCACATACAGATGCTTTCAGGAGGTTTGAGATACGCATGGGTTTTTCCTCAAAATTTGTTCTGAAGCCTTGATACAGAACGGCGGGGAAAAACGGCTTGACGATTGTCAAATCTATAACAATTTCAACGCACTATGCGGCGGAATGTCACACCTTGCCGCGGTTATTTGAAGGTATTTGAGGCTCATCATCCTCATCATCGAAAAGAATCCGGTGTGCGGCCCCGTCGAGGTCCTCATATTGGTTGTTTTTCATCGACCAAAGAAAGCCCGCGAGCCCGATAAGCCCAAGCGTGAGCGCAATTGGAATCAGGTAGAGAAGAATTTCCATCAGCCCCTCCGCTTCAGGTTCAGGCGGAACGCATTCATGATCACCACAAGCGATGAACCAGACATGGCAGCCGCCGCCACAAGCGGTGTCACATAGCCAAGCACCGCCACAGGAATGGCGATGATATTATAAAGGATGGCGAGACCAAAGTTTTGCCGCACCAGCCGCGTTGAGCGGTGCGCGACATCGATGGCCTGCACCACCGGCATCAGCGCCTCACCCTGAAATACAATATCAGCAGTATTTTGCGTGATATCAATGGCGCTTGAGGGCGACATGGAAACATGGGCCGCCGCAAGTGCTGGCGCGTCATTGAGGCCGTCCCCCACCATCAGCACTTTTGCGCCTTCACGTGCCAGCGCTTCGAGATAATCCCGTTTTTCAACCGGACTGACTTCGGCTTTATAGGACGTGATGCCAGCCTGCTTGCTGACATCCGAGACCACCGCCGTACGGTCGCCGCTCAACAAGCGCACATCGATATGACGGCGCTTCAGTTCCGCAATCACATCAGCCGCGTCACTGCGCAACCGGTCTGAGAAGGCATAACGCGCGCGCACATCGTCACCAACCTGAAGCCAAAGCTCGAGCGCATTATCCTGCTGCGCCGCTGTCTGGTCACCGCACCATGCGCGGCTACCAAGGCGCATTTCCCAGCCTTCGATCTCCGCACTCAGGCCACGGCCGGGATGCTCGGTCACCTCAAGCTCCATAAGCTCACCGTCATAGGCGGCGCTTAACGCGCGGGCGAGCGGGTGACGGCTGTGCGCCGCAAGCGAAGCCGCGAGGCGCATGTCAGCATTGGAATAGTCATCCGCAATCAGCTCAGGGTGGCCGATGGTCAAGGTGCCGGTTTTATCAAAAATAACGGTGTTGACCTCAGCGAGCTTTTCAAGCGCGTCGCCTGACTTGAGCAGGATACCGGTTTTCATCAGCCGACTGCTGGCCAGCACTTGCACCACCGGAACGGCAAGCCCAAGCGCACAAGGACATGTGATAATAAGTACCGTCACAGCGTGCAGGAGCGACACCTGCCACGGTGCCTGCATGAAAAGCCACCAGCCAATGAAGGTGAGCGCGCCCATGGCATGCACGACCGGGGTATAGAGACTCGCCGCCTTATCCGCCAGCCGCACATAGCGCGCGTTTGCCTGTTCCGACACTTCCATCAACCGCACGATTTCGCTGAGCAGGCTTTTCTCAGTCGCTTTCGACACCCGCACCTGAATGGGGGCTGAAAGATTGAGCGTGCCCGCGAATACTTCCTGCCCGGCTTCCAGCTTCTCCGGCAGGGTTTCGCCAGTAATCAACGAACGGTCAACTTCCGAGCGGCCCTTTTCAACAGTGCCGTCCGCCGGGATATTCTCACCCGCCGCTACAAGCACCAGCATGCCTGCCTTCAGTTCCTTGATCGGCACCTGTTGGGCCTGACCGTCTTCAAACACGGTTGCCATGCCGGACAGGCGGGAGAGCAGGTCAGTGGCGGTTTCCCGCGCCTTGCCTTTGGCACGTGCGTCAAGATAACGGCCAATCAGCAGGAAAAAGAGCAGCATGACCGCGCTATCGAAATAGACATGCTCGCCGTGGCGAAACGCCTCAAAAAGGCTCATGGCACAAGCCAGGGTGACAGCGATTGAAATCGGCACATCCATATTGGTGTGTCCCTGCCGCAGTACCGCGATGGCAGAACGGAAGAAGGGCTGCCCGGCATACAGCACCGTCGGCAAGGCTATAAGAGCCGAAAGCCAGTGGAACAGGTCCCGCGTGGCCATGCCCATGGTCTCACTGTCCGTTGACCAAAGTCCCACCGAGATCAGCATCATGTTGCCAGCCGCGAACCCAGCCACGGCAATCGCGCGCAGGAGGGACCGGGTTTCCTCGTCCACCGCGTCGGCGGCTTTATCAAGCGGGTGCAGACGGTAACCAAGGTTGCTGACTACAGTTGCCAGATGGTCGCCGTATTCGCGCGCGCCGGTCCAGCTCATGTTCACCCTGTTGGTGCTCATATTCACCCGGGCATGGGTAACACCGTCTTCCGAGCCCAGCGCATTTTCAATCAACCGGATGCACGCGGCGCAGTGAATGCCTTCAACACCGAGGGTAAGGTTGAAGCCGCCCTCGTCCATCTCATTGGCAAGGCGCGAAAAGCCACTGCCCTTGGTAACGCTTGCGGCGGCCGCATGGGCCGCCTCACAACCGGGGCAGCAAAAGTCCTGTCCCGGCGCTGTCTTTTCTCCGCAGTGGAGGCAGGTCACGGCTTGTTCACCACGACGCGCTTATGGGTCTGAAACTCTTCATCCCCGCGGGTCGCAAACACCCGCACGTCCCAAAGCCCCTCGACCGGGAAATCAACCGCGGCGCTATAAACGCCGTCCGTGCTTTCCGCGAGATCGAGGGCGAAGTCCATGCCGTCCTGAGTGGGACGCATGAATTCCACCTTCGCAATGGCGCCGGTAAGCGCACTGCCTTCCGCATCACGGAGCGAGTATGCAAGCATGCGGTCACCGGTCAGCACAATCTCACCCTTCCAGCCCAGTTGCTTCTGCGCTTCGGCAGCCGCCACGGTCCTGTTGTAGGCGAGGCCCTTGTCGTAGGCGTGGTCGGTCACCACACCGGTGTGGGTCGATGTCGCCATATAAACGAAGATGCCGTCAATGATCGCGACAAAAACAAAAAAGCCGACGAAGTACCAAGGGATCAACCGGTCCCGTTTGGTCATGCCTGGGTCTTCAAATCGTGCCATGCTCATCATCCCTACTCCCGGCGCGCCTTAAGGCTTGCCGCTCATGAATACGCCGTCATAGTCGGCAGCGTTTGCGCCGCCCACTTCTTCAAGACGGAAATCAACATTTTCGCGGGCGTCCGCTGGTTTGTCTGCCACCACGAACACACGGAAGTGGCCAACGCTGTCAGCATAGACGTGCAGTTGATCGGCTTTGATCTCACCCGCACCTTGCACACGAATTTCCACATTCTCAAGGCCTTTGACAGACAAGCTATATACCTTGTCCTCATGCGCCTTATTGAGGATTTTCACGTCATAGCCATTGCGGATGCGACCGTCAGAAAGCTTTACAAACAGCGGGTTGCGGTCATACAGCACATGCAGTTCCACGGGTGCGCGGTTCATCAGACCAAAGAGCATCACCGCACCTACAAGGGTGATGATGGCCGTGTAATATACCGTACGCGGACGCATGAGGTGCGAACGTTCCTTGAGGCCCGCCTCACGCGCTTCCTGGTTATGCGTGGTGTCATAGCGGATAAGGCCGCGCGGCAGGCCAAGCTTGTCCATGATGCCGTCACAGGCATCTACACAAAGGCCACAGGCGATACACTCCATTTGCAGACCTTCGCGGATGTCGATACCGGTTGGGCACACCTGAACGCAGGCGGTGCAGTCAATGCAGTGGCCGCGGTCGTCCCAGCTGTCGCCCTTCTTGTATTTGCCGCGTGGCTCACCGCGCTTCTCGTCGTAGCCGATGATGAGCGTGTCCTTGTCGAACATCGCGCTCTGGAAGCGGGAATACGGGCACATATACATGCACACCTGTTCACGCGCGAAACCGGCCATCAGGTAGGTGGAGAATGTGAGCGCCAGCACCCAACTCATGACGCCCCATGGCACATCGAAATGGATGATCTGCTCAAGGAGCGTGGGCGCATCGTTGAAATAGAAGACCCAGGCACCGCCCGTCAGCAGCCCAATGACCAGCCAAAGGCTGTGCGTCAGCGCCATTTTCCAGATTTTCTCGAACCCCCAGCGAGCTTCGGCGAGGCGCATGCGCTTCACACGGTCGCCCTGTACGATACGCTCGACCCAGACAAAAAGGTCAGTCCAGACCGTTTGTGGGCAGGCGTAACCGCACCAGACACGGCCAAAGAGGCTGGTCACGAAAAAGAGCGCGACCGCCGCGAGGATGAGAATGCCGGTGAGGTAATATACCTCCTGCGGCCAGATTTCGATAAAGAAGAAATAGGCACGGCGCGCGGGCATGTCGATGAGGATAGCCTGATCAGGCGCATGCGGCCCCCGGTCCCACCGCAGAAACGGTGCAAGATAGTAGATGCCAAGGAGAACCACCATGGAAGCCCATTTGAGTTTCCGGAAGGTTCCCCAGACACGCTTTGGATACACGCGCGCCTTTTTGGCAAAAAGTTGGATGGGGGCTGCATTATCACTCATGGCACATACTCCGCGCTTTTGGCCCGAAAGTGGGGAGTTATTCCTCCCCACCCCCTAGCGAGTGTACATAGATAGCAAGCTGGCGAATGGTGTTGGCATCAAGCCGCGCTTCCCAGGTAGGCATTACACCATGCTTCGGCTTGCGAACCTGTGACATGATGTCCCCTTTCTCGGAACCATAGAACCAGATGGCATCTGCAAGGTTTGGCGCACCAAGTGCGCTGTCACCAAGGCCGTTGTCACCGTGGCAGGATGCACAGTTATCCGCGAACACTTGTGCACCGGCCTCGCTGTCTTCCGCCCGGCCCGAGAGGGCGAGCACATGGTCTGCAACATCGGCGATTTCCTCGCCAGAGAGCATGTCACCAAAGGGCGGCATTTCAGACAGGCGTGTCTCTTCATGCGGGGAGCGGATACCGACACGGATGGTCTCATGGATACTCTCAACGTCACCGCCCCACAGCCAGTCATCGTCGTTGAGGTTCGGGTAACCGGCCGAGCCTGCACCGCCGGTGCCGTGGCAGGTTGCGCAGTTGTCCTTGAAGGCAGCCGCACCACCGGCAACCGCAAAGGCATAAAGCTCCTCGTCAGAGCGGATTTCTGCGAAGGACGCATTCTCGAACCGCTCAAGGTAAGCCGATTTCCGGGCACGGATTTCAGCCTGTTGTTCCTTGAGCTGGTCATACTGTGTCCAGCCCATGGTGCCCTGGGTGCCGCCACGCTCACCATCGCCCGAGAGGGTCGGCCAAGCGGGGTAAACCACCCAGTAACCGATCGACCAGATAACGGTGATGTAGAAGACAATCAGCCACCAGCGCGGTGCCGGGTTGTTGAGTTCCTTGATGCCGTCCCAAGTGTGACCTGTGGTCTCGACACCGGAGACTTTATCGATTTCGTTATTCTTGCTCATAGCTCATCCCCTTTGAGAGGAATATTTTTGTGCGATTCCAGTTTGGTCTTCATTTGCGGCTGGTAGGCCCAGATGGCGATGCCGCAAAAGACGCCGAAGAAGAACAGGAGGCCCGTCAGCCCGGCGTTGTTGGAGAGCCAGTCAATCATTTGCCGCCCTCCCCGTGGCTGGAGCGTGCTTCACCGTCGTGCACATAGTCCTTGAGTTCCGCCATGGTGCCGAGCACCTGGAGGTAGGCGATCAGCGCATCAAGCTCGGTCGTGATCGGCTGACCATCGAAGTTGCGGTAGTTCACCTTTTCGCCGTAGCGCTCAATGAGGCCATCGTGATGGTCGCTCTCGCCCTGTGCTTGCGCCATGGCGTCATTATAGGCGTTCTCGATCATCTCTTCGGTGTAGGGAACACCCGCCATCTTGAGCGCCTTCATGTCGGACCCGATGCCCTCCAGTTTCGCAACCTTGTGCGCGAGGTGGGCATAGGCCGGCATGATGCTTTCCGGCACCACCTGCTGCGGCTTGATCATGTGCTGAACGTGCCAGTCATCCGAATATTTGCCGCCAACGCGTGCGAGGTCCGGCCCTGTGCGTTTGGAGCCCCACTGGAACGGGTGATCGTACATGCTTTCAGCCGCCAGCGAATAGTGGCCGTAGCGCTCTACTTCGTCACGCAGCGGACGGATCTGCTGGCTGTGACAGTTGTAGCAACCCTCGCGAATGTAGACATTCTGGCCCGCAATCTCGAGCGGGGTGTAGGGCCTGACGCCCTTCACCGGCTCGATCGTGGTTTCCATCCGGAAGAGCGGCAGGATCTCGATAATGCCGCCGATGGACACCACAATCACCACAAGGATGAGCATCAGGATGGAGTTTTTCTCCACTTTCTGGTGTTTGTTAAGCATGTGCTGCCTCCGCACCTTGCGTGTCGTCTTCCTCAACCGAAGGGACATTGTCCCCCCGGATGGTTTTGACGAAGTTGTAGACCATGATCAGCGCACCCGAGAGGAACAGGAGCCCACCAAAGGCGCGGATCAGATAGAAGGGATGCATGGCCATCACGGTTTCGACGAAGCTGTACTCAAGGAAGCCCATGCTGTCGTACGACCGCCACATCAGGCCCTGCATGATGCCGGACACCCACATGGCCGCGATATATAGCACGATGCCGATGGTCGCGATCCAGAGGTGCAGGTTCACGAGACGCAGGGAATAAAGCTCTTTCTTCTTCCACAGCACCGGCACGAGGTAATAAAGCGCACCGAAGGAGATGAAGGCCACCCAGCCAAGCGCGCCAGAGTGTACGTGACCAATGGTCCAGTCGGTATAGTGGCTCAGCGCGTTCACGGACTTGATCGACATCAGCGGACCTTCGAACGTGCTCATGCCATAGAAGGCGAGCGAGACGATCATGAAGCGCAGCACGGGGTCTTCACGCAGTTTGTTCCACGCACCCGACAGGGTCATCATACCGTTGATCATGCCACCCCAGGACGGCATCCACAGCATGATCGAGAAGGTCATGCCAAGGGTCTGCGCCCAATCCGGCAGCGCGGTATAGTGAAGGTGGTGCGGGCCGGCCCAGATGTAGATGAAGATCAGCGACCAGAAGTGCAGGATCGACAGACGATAGCTATAGACCGGACGGCCAGCGCGCTTCGGCACAAAGTAGTACATGATGCCAAGGAAGCCGGCTGTCAGGAAGAAGCCTACGGCGTTGTGGCCGTACCACCACTGAATGAGCGCGGACTGCACACCACCCCAGAGCGAATAGCTCTTGGCTTCAGTCAGCGAAATCGGGATCGAGATATTGTTGCCAAGGTGCAGCACAGCCACCGTCACGATGAACGCAAGATAGAACCAGTTGGCCACATAGATGTGCGGCTCGTTCCGGTTCTTCAGCGTCATCAGGAAGACGATGAGATAAGCCACCCAAACGAAGGTGAGCCAAAGGTCAGCGTACCACTCCGGTTCCGCATACTCCTTGGCCTGGGTCACGCCCAGCACATAGCCAAGCGCCGCCATCACGATAAAGGCCTGATAGCCCCAGAAGGTGAATTTGGCCCAGCCATCGCCCCAAAGGCGCGTGCGGCAGGTGCGCTGCACGACAAAATAGCTGGTGGCAAACAGAGCGTTCCCACCGAAGGCGAAGATCACCGCGGAGGTATGAACGGGCCGCAAGCGACCAAAGGTGAGATATTCACCGAAGTTGAGGGCCGGGAAGGCCATCTGCAGCGCGATGAACACGCCAACAGCAAAGCCGACCACGCCCCAGAATACGGTGGCGATCGTGAAAAGCTTCACGATATCGTCGTTATAGTTCGGTTTTTCAGCGAGATTAGTCATAGACCTGCCCTTAGTGATTTCCTGGCAAAATCATGCCCCCAGCGATGATAAAGAGACTGAGACTGTTGAAGACCATCACGCCGCGCGCGAGGGTCGAGAAACGGATTGGCAGGTGGTCGAGTGCATAGCGCCCCCCTGCTCCGGTGAGAAAGAGTGCGGGCATGGTGCCCACGCAGAACGCCGCCATACCGAAAGCGGCGGAGATAGGATCTGCGGTTGCCGCCACTGCCATCAGGGCAGCAGCAAGCAAACCACAGGGTAGGAACCCGAGGGTAACCCCCAGCGCATAGCGGTGCCACGGCGTGGGGGACTGGAAAAACGGTTTGGCAACGCGGCCAAGGCCTGCACCAAAGCGCGCGACCCAGCCGTTCAGAAGGCGTGGGCCCATGCTGCGCTTGAGGCTCGGTACCGCGCTTGCAAGAAACAGCACACCGGCAACCGTGAGCAGCACCACGGCGATACCGCGCTGCAGCGGCACACTGAACACCATGCCCGAAAGGCTGGCGGCGAGAATGCCAAGCAGCATGTAGGTTGTCATGCGGCCGAGGTGATACGGCATGAGCGCGAGGCCACGCACACGTGCAAACAACGACGGTGTCTTCTCAAGGCTTGCGGTTTGCGCAACGACAAACGGGCCGCACATGCCCACACAGTGGGTTGCGCTGCCCATCAAGCCACCCAGAAAGAGGGTCAACAGCAGACCGCCATGGTCGCCAATAACCGCCTGACAATGGGAGAGAAGAAATTCCACGGGAAGCCTCGTTCGTTACATTCGGGGAGAACTTACTTGAGACTACGCGTAAACTGATTGACATTTGTCAAAATGCCGCGACGCCTGCGACAGGTTGTCTCAAGCATCGCGGAAAGCTTAAACCTTCTTGGGGATTTCTGTCCAGAACCTCAACCCCTTGGCGAAGAAAGACGCCGAGAGCGAGTAGGTACTTGAAGCGCTGAATTGCGCGTCTATCCGGCGGTCGCAGCCGATATCTGGGCGGTCAGTTTGGCCTGCATTTCGTCTTCATCTATGGGCTTGGCGATATAGTCATCCATGCCGGCATCTATGCATCTCTGCCGGTCACCGGCCAGCGCATGGGCTGTCATGCCGATGATGGGTGTGCGGTAGGGTCGCTCCGTTTCCTCGAAGGCGCGGATGGCAGCTGTGGCTTCAAAGCCGTTCATGCCCGGCATCTGCACATCCATCAAAATGGCGGCGTAGCGATTTGCCTTGGCAAGCTCGACAGCCTTGTCGCCATTTTCCGCGACATCGAAGGGCATGCCGTAGTTCTCAAGGTAGAAGCTCGCCACCAGCACGTTGGCTGGGTAATCTTCCACCAGCAAGAGCTTACGGCCCTCATCCGGGCTATCCCCTTCCGGTGCTTCCGTCAGCGGCGGGGACGAGATGGCAGTGCCCGGCGCAAGCGGTAGTGCTACCGTGAAGGTAGACCCCGTGCCTTCAACGCTGGTGAGCGAGATATAGCCGCCCATGGCTTCCGTGAGCGTGCGGCTGATCGCAAGGCCAAGCCCCGTGCCACCATAAGTGCGCGAGATGGTGCTATCCGCTTGAACAAACTTGTGGAACACCGTTTCAAGCTTCTCGGCCGCGATACCGATACCGGTGTCCGTCACGCTCAGCTCAACAGTCGGCAACTCCTCCCCCGGTTCCTGCCGGAATGCTGCAGACAGCACCACTTTGCCGCGCTCGGTGAATTTGACCGCGTTGCTGCACAGGTTCAGGAGGATCTGCCTAATGCGGGCGGGGTCGCCGATGAAAAAGCGGTGGTCGCCGAGGCGTTTATCGAGGCTCACACTCAGCTTCTTGTCTTCCGCCCATACGGAACTTATGCGGATCACATCATCGAGGAGCTTGGGTAGGTCGAAAGAGATGGCTTCAATCTCGATATTACGGCTCTCGATCTTGGAGATATCGAGTAGATCGTTGATCAGCTCCAGAAGACCATCGGCGCTCAGTTGAAGGGTCTTGAGTATATCGCGCTGGGTTTCATTCAGATCACCCTTGGCGGATAGCATTTTCGACAGGCCCAAAATCGCATTCATCGGCGTGCGAATTTCGTGGCTCATGTTCGCGAGGAATTCACTCTTGGCCTTATTGGCCTCCTCCGCATTCAGCTTCTCGGCTTCGAGGAGCACAGAAACCACACCTTTCGCGGTGTCGATATCATCTTCTGTCCAAGGCTCGGAACGTTGGCTTACGATCTGCTTCCAAAGTTCAAACGAACTGCGCGGGGTCAGGCGGTAACCCGCACCGGTTTCCTCAACCGGCTTTTCAGGGTTGCCTGCCCACACCACTTCCTGCACCTGGGCATCGCGGAACCAGATGATGTAATTGTGGCTTTTGGCACTGATCGGCACTGCAAACAACCCGCCGGTGAGGTTTTCAAGCCCCTCGACACCTTTGAAGAAAGTCTGCGCATCATCGGTATAGATATGGGTCCAGTCGTCCTGTTTGTTGAGCCACTCCACAAGGTGGCGCACAATCTTCTGGGACGGCGCATGGCCGTAGCGCAGGATATCCGGGAATACTTTCACAACAAGACCGCTGGCTTTCAGGGCTTCACACGCCAGTTGGTGTGTCTGATCCAGAAGCTGGTCTACAGACGCTTTGGCGTCCACTTTTGAGGCGAGCTGGCGCACAAGTGCCGTGCGTTTCTCATGCACCTCACGCCGGGCGACATCCTCAAGTGTCGAGAGCTGGGCCGAGAAAATATGCCCCATGATCTCACAGATGTGCCGCACAGCATAAGGCACATGGTGCGGGCTGTTGTGGTGACAGGCAATCAGCCCCCACAATTTGCCATTCTGGATGATCGAGATCGACATCGACGCCTTGACGTTGATGTTCTCGAGATACTGGATATGCACAGGCGACACGCTCCTGAGCATGCACTGGCTCATATCCAGCGGCTCACCGCCCTGTGGGTCAAAAAGCGGGTGAATGGGCACAGGCTTGTAGCTCGTATCCGCAATCAGGCGCAGATACTGCTGCATATAAAGCCTGCGCGCCTGCTCCGGAATGTCTGAGGCCGGGAAATGCAGTCCCTTGTAGCTGGGCATAAAGTCCGCACGGTCTTCTGCCACCACCTCGCCGTGCCAGTCCGCGTCAAAACGGTACAGTTTCACCCTGTCAAAGCCGGTGATCTGCCGCACGCTTGTAGTCACATGGTCAAAAATGGCGGGCAGCTCAGTGGCGCGGTGCAGGCCAATCGCGAAATTGCGCAATTGGTCCAGAAGCTGGCTCGAAGGCGGTGCTTCTTCCGGGATGAATTCAAACTCAATAATCAGGGACTTGCCGCTTTTGTGCGCGACAGCGTCACAGGTGCGCTCACCCAGCGTCACCTCAAGCGTCTGGATCGGTTGCAGGGGCGCATTCCGTGCAATCTGGTGAAGGGCCTCAATCTGATGAGGTGCAACAAAGTCGGTAAGGCTACGGCCAATACTTTCTTCCGCGCTGATGCCCAGGAACAGCTCGCAGTTTGTACTGATGCGCTGGATGGTCAGTTCAGGGGAAAGTACGACAAGAAGCCCGTGCGGCTGGACAGAACCGGGTATGTGAATAGGTTCGCTGGCACAATGATCCAGCGCTTGCCGCAGTTGATCTTCTGTTAATTGTTCCCTTGGAACGCTCACCTGTTTCGACCCCCGAAATATGCAAAGCGTTATCGTCAATTAAGCCGATAAATTTATGTTCGTCACCAGAATTCGCACCATACCCTTCTTTACGCGTCCCTTATCGACCGGATAGGTGGCCCGAATGGCCTTTTTGTACACTTTTAGACAGAGTTAGAGGGTGATGTATGCTCACATGTGCACACATTCACGATGTTTTTTCCCCAAGTTTGAAGAAAGATCGGAGTGGCCCGATGAAATTGGAAAAGAATCCGGAATATTTGCTGGAGCACAACAACCTACTGCGCACTTTGAAGCCGTCTGACAAGGAAGTGCTTCTGCCCCATGTCACACCTTTTCCGCTTAAAGCGGGCCAGTCGCTCTATGAGCCGGGCGATGATGTTCAGCATGCCTATTTCCCGTGCGATGCGTCGCTTGTTTCCTTCATGGTGATGCTGGAGGACGCCCGTGCGGTTGAGACAGCACTTGTGGGCCGTGAAGGCGCCGTCGGCGGGATAGTGAGTAACGGGCACCTGCCCGCATACTGCCGCGCTGAAGTACGTTTTACCGGCATGGGTATTCGCATCCCGTCAAAGGAGCTGGAGCGCGCCAAGGCGCAGTCCAGCAGTATAGCTCACCTTTTCGCGCGCTATGCAGACTGCCTGATCGCGCAGGTGTTCCAGGCTGTGGCCTGCAATGCCACCCACACAATCGAGCAGCGCGCCGCGAAATGGCTATTGGCGGCCATCTGCCGCACAAACGATAAACTCATCCCCATGACGCAGGAACAGCTTGCCAGCATGCTGGGCGTGGGCCGCAGTTATGTGGCGCGCGTGATGGCTGGCTTCAAGGCCAACGGCAGCGTTGAGACCCGTCGGGGTCGCCTGCTGATCCGTGATGTTGAAACACTGAAGGACATGGCGTGCTCATGTAACACCTTGGTGCATGAACATTTTGAGACCGTGCTGCGCGGCGTATACCCGCCGGAAAAATAGGTTTGCACCAGTCTATTGCTTTTCACCCGCGAGCACATGGTCGCACGCAAGCCTGACGGCTGTGAAAGAGGCCTTGGCTTGGGTAACCGCCCGAACGGTATCCACCCGTGCTTCGCTTTCATACAGGAAGGCAAGGAACTTGCGCCAGTGCGCACCGGTTTCCGTGCCCTGCCCGGCAAAGAAGTGGTTGGTTACCCCGGCTTCAAGCCCCAATTCGCGCGCCAGATGTTTGGAAATCACCTGCCCGCCAAGGCCGGAACCTTCCTTGACATAGAGGTAGCCCATGAGGGCGCTGAAACTCTCAATCGCGGGATAGTTGGTGCGCGGCACAAACGGCAGCTCAAACTCATGAATTTTATGGTCCGCCTCGATAAGCGAAAGCACGTCAGTCTCTTCAAAGCGCGTGGTAGCCGCGGTTCGACTGCCCTCCATCGCCGAATAGGCAATGTAGAAAGCATTGAGGATACGACCATATTGCGCGCGCGTGATCGCTCCCCGGTGCAACGGCTCAAGAAGCGGATGCACATGCAGCGCTTCGTGCAGGTTGTCGGTCTCGGTGCGCAGGCTTTCAAGCAGGGTGCTGGTCGGTGTCATCAATAAACTGTTTAATCGGTCCGGTTGCTACAATAGGCTGGTCATACAGGAGGCCATCACGGGGATAGCACCATGGAAATATGCTTATTTCAAGACACGCGCAGAACAGGCAGCTTTAAGGGACACATATGACCGGGTTATTGATTGTTGCCGCACTGACCATCCTTGTCACCCTCATCGCCCGGCGCCTTGGCACCACGCCCATGACAGTGCCGATGGTTTTCATCGCAGCCGGTGTAGGCCTTGCCCAAACAGGCTTGCTACCAGCGGAGGGGGCGCAGGAAGGCCTGCATTTCCTGGCAGAAATTGCCCTCGTCATCCTGCTGTTTCTGGATGCGGCCAAGGTCAACCTGCGGGAGCTTCTGGCGGAACGCACTGTGCCCCTTCGCATGCTGGTGCTCGGCCTGCCAATTGCGGTGCTGCTCGGCACCGTCGCCGCGGCGGTGTTCCTTCCCGGCTGGCCGGTTTTTGCACTCGCCCTGATGGCAGCGATCCTCGCGCCTACTGACGCCGCGCTTGGCCAACCCGTACTCACTGACGAACGTGTGCCTGAAATGGAACGGCAGACCCTCTCGGTCGAAAGTGGTCTCAATGACGGGCTGGCGCTACCCTCTGTGCTTCTGTTCGCAAGCCTCGCGGCCGCCACCGCAGACGGTGACGGCAGGAACTGGCCGCTTTTTATCGCGAGCCAGCTTGTGCTAGGCCCCTTGGTCGGCGGGCTTGTCGGCTATCTTGGCGGCAAAGTCATCCTGCTCGCTGACCAGCGCGGCCTTAGCACCGGCACGCATGAGGGTATCGCCACCATTGCCTTCGCCTGCGCGGCCTATCTCGGCGCAACCCTGATGGACGGCAACGGTTTCATCGCCGCCTTTGTCGCGGGCATTGCTTTCGGCTATGTGGTCAAACGCCAGATTTCGTTCGTTTACGAATTCACCGAAAGTGAAGGCAAGCTCCTCAGTTGGAGTGCCTTCTTCCTTCTTGGCCTAACGCTTGTGCCGGAGGCGATTGGTAAACTTGACGGTCCCATGCTTGCCCTCATCCTCACCAGCCTTTTTGTCATCCGCCCGCTCGCCATCTGGCTCTCGCTTATGGGCACGGGGTTGCCCGCCCGCACCAAGCTGTTCCTCGGCTGGTTTGGCCCGCGCGGGTTGGCGACCGCACTCTTTGCACTGCTGATTGCGGGTAAAACCGACCCTGAATACGCTGACCCCGTGCTGATGATTGCCATCAACACAGTCTGGATTAGTGCGCTTCTCCACGGGTCGACCGCAGCCCCTGCCGCCGCTTGGTATGGGCGCAAGACGGGCAAATAAGCACCGCACAAATCCCGCACACTTTGCGCACAAAAAAGGGGGCTTAGCGCCCCCTTTCGCACAGTGTTTGCCCAGACTTGTTGGGCTTTTATTCGGTACCGGTGTCGCAGTGCCAGCAAGCTTCCCCGAGCTCGCTACCGATCGGGCTTCCCGGCGGCACAGTCGCCGCAGCCGGTTCCTTCACAGCAGGCGTGCGTGCCCGCGCCATGGCATCACCGATGCGTGCAATCAAACCGCTAGCGAAATGAGCGTTGGAACGCTTCAGCTTTTCAGCCTTGGCCTTCAGACCCATTAGCGCTGCACGGGTTTCAAGCCGCACCGCTGGCGCCACATCTTCACCGAATGTCAGGCCAATAAGCCGCTCGGCATAAAGGCTTGCCACCAACTCCCTCAGGCCTTGCTGCGTGGCGTCCTCACCCTTACTGAAGTCCATCAAGCTATTGCTCGTGCGGGACAAAACAAACCCAAGCCCCGGATGTTCCGCACTCGCATCCCCTTGCGCATCAAGCCTGACAAGGCGTTCAGGCGCCAGGAGGGCATCGAAACTCAGGGCTGCCGCGCTTGAGGCCGCCTGCATCAGGTCAAACGCCGGGCGGCCAGCGCCGTCAAACGCCTCACGGCCGAACTGTGGGTCACCGTCCGAATAGCCAAGCGGCGACAGTGTCATCAGCACCTCATCCTTCACGTCCAGCGCCTCGGGCGACAGGGTTTCAAGGATCAACGACAAGGCTTTCTCCTGCCGTTCCCAAGGCACGACTGTCGGCGCGGGGCGGCCATCCCCCTCGTGACGGTAGACAAAGTCCATACCGCCAAGGCTTTTGGCTGCCGCATCAAGCTGATAGCGGTGGTAAAGGTAAAGCGGCACGATCTTGGTCTGAAGCGCGGTCAGCGCTTCGCCGTCGCGCAGGTTATCCATGCCAAAACGGTCAAGCGCGATACGGCGTACCTTCAGCGTGTTTTCAAGGCTTGCCAGCGGGTCAGACCCCGTGTCCCACACCGCGCCCCGCGCGTGGCCCGTGCTAACGCTGCGGCTGTCGGGGTCGGATACATAAAGGTGGCCGTGCGCGTCCGCCTCGCGGATCAGCTCAGCTTGCGCTTCCGCGTCTGGCTTACCGTTATAGTCACCATAGAGGAACTTCGCCGTCCATTTGTCCCACGTGCCGATACCAACGCCGTAAGCGTGGGAGAAATCAAGCGTGCCATCCTCGTTCGCGCGCACATCCGGTGCCGGATAGTCCATCACACTCGCGCGCTCATCATAGGTGCTCGCGCCCATATTGTGCGCGAAGCCAAGCGCGTGGCCAATCTCATGCGCGGAAAGCTGGCGAATACGCGCAAGCGCCAGTTCAACCGGATCATCCGCCGCGCCGGTGCCTGTCTTCTCAGCGCCCGCAAGCGCTTCAAAAATCTTGATATCCTGACGCACACGCAGGCTACCAAGCAGCACAACGCCGCGCAGCACTTCTCCTGTACGCGGGTCGGAAACCGCCGCACCGTAGGACCAGCCGCGCGTTGCGCGGTGCACCCAGTTCACCACATTGTAGCGGGCGTCAAGCGGGTGAACGCCTTCCGGCAGAACTTCCACAGTGTAACCACCCGGATAGCCGGCCGCCGCAAACGCATCAGCCCACCACATGCCGCCCTCAAGCAGCGCACCGCGGATCGGCTCCGGCGCGCCGTTGTCGATATAGAATTTAATCGGGTTCTTTACTTTCCCGTTTTCGTCCTTCTCAAGCCGGAAACGACGCGCGAGGCGCACAACCGTATCGCCCGCGAGCGGGGCGGACATATCCACGTAGGTCATGCCAATAAGCGCCGCGCGGTCGTCATAAAGGCGCGTCTGATAACCAGCATCGGGCAGTTTGATAAGCGTGGTGTGTGCGATCAATGTCACCGCTTCAGGGACCGGCGTGGTCTGGCGCACTTCGCGGCCAGGTTTGTCGGTCGCGAAGGTGACATAGGCATCGAACTCGCCGTTCTCCGGGAACATGAAGGCGGCTTTGGTATCCACCAGCGAGCGGTCTTTCACGAGCGAGAAGCTGCCCTCGCCCCGGCCTTTGAGGCGTGCGGCAACGCCAACAGCGTCACGGGTCAGGAAGGAGGAGAAATCCACCAGCAGGCGGCCTGTCTCAGCGTCCTCTTCCATAATATCGCCAGACCAGATGATCGACTGCGCGAAACTGGTCTCGACCGCGCGCCTTTCAGCCGTGCTGTCCGCCGTCGCGCGGAAGTTATGGTTCTCCACCATGGCGACAACCTTGTTGCCCATACGGCGGAAGGCGATGATCTCACCGCCCGCTGGCACGCTGCGGTCAAGCCCCACGGGGTTAGAGCCAAGGCCACCCGTGAGGTAAGCCGCGTAAATATAACGCCCGGCAATGCCGTTCTCGTCCGGCTTGTCGAGCGCAAGCAGTACGCGCGCCTTCGCGTGGTCCACATAGGTGGACACAAGGCCGTCCTTGAACTCAAGCCCTTTGGTAGCCTCCGCAAAGTCGGCGTTCGCTGCAAGGCTCAGAGCTACAGACGCCGCGCCGACCATCAGTCCGCGGGTGAAGAATTTCGTGAAAGTCATACACTGTCCCCTTTGATCTCTTTGCAGGAACATTAGCGCATGAAATACGGATTGGAAGGGAAAGCTTGAAGTTAAAGCGGCAGATGGCCTGTAAGCCGGGTTCTGTCCCTGCAAGCAGGTGATGACCATTCCTCTAGGCCCTGTGTTGCCACAGGGCTCAAGCAACCTACCACGACGGGGGCGCAGAAACCCGCCCTGCCCTTAAAGGCAACCGTCCATTTGGTTTTGCTCCCGGTGGGGTTTACCCTGCCATCCCTGTTACCAGGGACGCGGTGCGCTCTTACCGCACCCTTTCATCCTTACCATGCGTACATGGCGGTTTGCTTTCTGTGGCACTTTCCCTGAGGTCGCCCTCGCCGGCCATTAACCGGCACCGTGTTTCCGTGGAGCCCGGACTTTCCTCCCCCGCGCAATTGCGCGGCGGCGGCCATCCGGCCATCTGCCGCCAGCCTTATGGTCACGAGTGCGGCCCCGCGTCAAGGCTGTTGAAACAGCGATCAAAATGGGGCACAGTCCGGCCACGCCGTGTTTTGAGATGTGGCTAGTGTTAAAGCCCAAGGAAAAAGAATGAAAAAACTGTTCGCGATTGCCGCCCTGATGACCGCCAGCCAACTGCTGTCTGCATGCAGCATTTTTGAAAGCAAAGGCGACGAAATCATCTTTGATACGACCCTCGGCCCGGCCACCGAAAGCCAAGTAGCGAGCCTGCCGAACACCCTCAAAGGTGACAGCGACAACGCGCGCTACTCCTCGGAAGCTCTCAAGGGTGATGGTATGGAATCGCTGGACGGTACTGGCAAGTAAACGCCTAACCGCACCAACAAAAAAGCCGCCTCACCGGGCGGCTTTTTGCTTTCTGGGAGGCAGCTATCAAGCCTTATAAAGCTTGAGGAAACAGCTGACAGCGTCTTGCGTCTGCTCCTTGATCTCGGCTTCGGTGATCTCAGCCGCCATGCCAATCTCGCGCATGAAATGCAGCTTGCCCTTGAGGAGCGTGATGAGTTGGCCGCTGGCTTTCTCGATATTGTCGATCTTGAGCTCACCCTTTTCCGTCCAAGCGCGGATAAAGTCCTCAAGCTTCTCGTTCATCTCAGCCGGGCCTGCCTGCCAGAAGATCTGCGCAAGCTCGGGCCCTTTGGCGGCTGCGGCCACCAGCACCCGGTGCATGGCCACCGCCTTCTCGCTCAGGAGCAGGCGGGCATATGTTTCCGCCACCACATATAGGTCTGATTCGAGCGTATGGTCTTCCACCATCTCAAGCGCGGCGTCCGGAAAGTATTTGGCGATCGTGATGTGGATCGCTTCCGAGAAAAGCTGCTCTTTGGATGAGAAGTGGCTGTAAACGGTTTGTTTCGATACGCCTGCCCGCTTGGCAACCTCATCCATGCTGGTGCCGTCAAAGCCATTCTCAAGGAACAGGACCGACGCCGCATCGATAATCGCTGAGTTTTTCTCCTCATCACGAGGACGCCCGCGAGAGGGACGATTGTCTTCTTCCATGTGCGATGCGGTATGCGCAGTCTGGCTTGATGTCACGGCTTGGCCTTTCCGTTCCCTGGATACTTTTGTGGCGCCTTCCATAACCGCTTCCGCAGGAAACTGCAAACACGGCGTCAGGCTTTTAGCTATTTTTTAGACTTATGGGTCTACAAATACTGTATCGCCATGACCATATGCAAGTGTTCAAATGCCCCTATGGCGATTTTACGTTACGGAAATAGGCAAAATAATTTCTGGACTAGACAGTCCAGTTTCCTATATAAGCGGCAAGACAACGATAATGAAAGTCAGCGGCCGCCAAGGTAACCGGGCCATGACACACTGCCACGACAGACCGTAGGGAACGCTCATGAGCACCAACAAGAAACTCGTCAAAGCCGCTGCGATTGCCGCTGCCGCCGGCATTTTCGCCACCGTCTTCGCGCTGAGGCTGCCTGCCGACAGCACCGAGACAAGTGGCCTGAGCCGCGCGCTACCCGTGCGCACTGCTACCGTGAAAATCGAAAACGGCTATCACGCGCGCCGCACCTTCACAGGCCGCGCCGTACCGGGCCGGGTCTCATCGATGGCGTTTGAGCTTGGCGGGACGGTATCCGAGATTAAGGTAGACCTCGGCTCCCACGTGAAAGCCGGGGATGTGCTGGCGGAACTGGATACTGCGCGCCTCAAGGCGCAGCGTGCCCAGCTGATGGCAGAAAAAGACGAAGTGGCAGCGTCGCTTGACCTTGCGGAACGTACGCTCAAGCGGGCGCAGGAAACTTTCCAGAACGGCCATACATCAGCCCAGCGGCTTGATGAAGCGGAAGCCAATGCCATCAGCCTGCGGGCACGCGCCAAACGCCTCGAGGCTGGTATTGCGGCCCTTGATGTCGATGTCGCGAAATCAGAGATGCGCGCGCCATTTGACGGCGTGATTACCGCGCGTCTTGTGGACGAAGGTGTTGTTGTGGGCGCAGGCGCGCGCCTCCTTGAGCTATCAGAAGACAGCCGCATGGAAGCTCATATTGGCATGCCGCCTGAATATGCGTTGGCTGTTGAAGACGGTGCGAAGGTCGAACTGCGTGGCGGCCGCCGCCAGCAGATTGACGGTGCCACTGTGCGCGCCGTGGTGCCTACGATCGAGGGCCAGACCCGTACCATGATGGTGACCTTTGACCTGCCCGAAGCGCAGGCCAGCCGCGGCGAACTGATCACCGCTGTGGTGAACGACTGGCAGGAAACTACGGGTACATGGCTACCGATCCGCGCCCTGTCGTCTGACGTGCGCGGGCTGTGGCGCGTTTACAAGGTTGAGGACGGCGGCGACGGCCCGCATGTGCGGTTCGAGAATGTGCAGGTCCTTTATACCGACACCAACCGCGTGTTTGTAAGCGGCACCATCTCTGACGGTGACCTGATCATCGCGGACGGCGTTGAACGCCTCGCACCCGGCCAGCGCGTGACCGTGCTGGCTGACAATCCCGCCCCACGCGGTTAAGGAGCGCGCAGATGCAAGGTTCGCTTTATAACCACCCGCGGGTCGTGTGGCTTATCCTTCTTCTCATCGTTATTGCCGGTTTCAACAGCTTCTACACCATGCCGAAGCTTGAAGATCCGCACATGGAAAGCCGCATTGTGCAGGTGACCACCCTTTACCCCGGCGCTGATGCCGAACGGGTTGAGGCGGAGATTACCGAAAAACTTGAGCGCAAGATGCGCGAAGTGCCGGAAGTAAAGACGCTGAGGAGTGTATCGAACCCCGGGGTATCACTGATCACGGTGGAACTTGAAGACAGGGTTGATGACGCCAAGCCCATTACCGCCCGCCTTCGCGACAAAGTGGCGGAGGTGACCGACCTGCCAGCAGGCTCCACCGCGCCAGATTTTTCCGACACGCGCATCTACGCGCACTCTGCCATCTTCTCCCTGACATGGCATGCGGATAGCCCCATCAACTATGCCATCCTAGGCCGCCACGCGCGGGAGATTGAAAGCCGTATCCGTAATATGTCCGGCACGGACTTTGTTGACGTTGTCGGCCTGCCGGAAGAGGAAATCCGCATTACTGTGGATGACGCTGAACTGGCCGCCTACGGCATGACCATGTCGGACGTAGCGTCGCGCATTCGCGGCTCGGACGCGCGCGGTGCGGCTGGTGTGGTCTCGGACGGTGAAAACCGCATGGTAGTGCAGGTTTCCGGCGCGCTTGATAGCCTTGCCCGCATTCGCCGCATTCCGCTGGGGCTCGACGAAAACGGTGCCAGCCTGCGTGTGGGAGATGTGGCAAAGGTAGAGCGCGGCTTTGAAAACCCGCCGGGCCAGCTTGCCTACCTTGGCGGACATTATGGTGTCGCCATTGCCGCGCGCATGTTCGAGGATAACCGCATTGACCAGTGGTCCGAACAGCTTGGTCGCCTGATGACGGAGATGCAGGCAACCCTGCCCTCCTCCCTCAAGCTTGAGCGTATTTTCGACCAGCGCGATTATGCCGACGAGCGCCTACACGGCCTGATGGGCAACCTGGCGGAAGGGGCGCTTGTGGTGCTTGTTGTGCTGCTTGTCTCCCTCGGTTGGCGGGCGTCGCTTGTGTCGGCGTCCATCCTGCCGCTCACCATCCTCGCATCGCTTGCGATCACCGACATGATGGGCCTGCGTATTGAGCAGGTGCTGGTAACCGGGCTGATCGTGGCGCTTGGCATCATGGTCGACAACGCCATTGTAATCACGGACGAGATCCAGCATTTGCGCCTCAAAGGCGTTCGCCGCTCTGTCGCGGTTGCCATGACCGTGCGCAAGCTTTGGCTGCCGCTGATGGGCTCTACCCTCACCACCATTATCGCCTTCATGCCGCTTGTGCTGATGCCCGGCAACGCGGGCGACTTCCTTGTGGGTGTGCCTGCCGCTGTTATCTCATCGCTCATCGCGTCTTATGTCATTGCCTTCACCATCATCTCCGCCGTGGCGGGCCGTGTGGTTGAAGGTCGTGACCCGAACGCGAGCGAGAGCGAAAAACAGGAACGTGTCTGGTGGCGGGACGGCGCGAGCGCAAAGTGGCTCGCCGGGCCGTTCAAGCGCAGCCTGCAGTGGTCGGTCAAATATCCGGTGCGTTCGATGATTGTTGCAACCGCCATCCCGGTTATGGGTTTTGTGCTGGCGGGCCAACTGACAGAACAGTTTTTCCCGACCAGCGACCGCAACCAATTCCGCATTGAAATTTACATGCCGGGCCAGACCGCGATTGAAGAAACCCAAAAGGCGGTTGAAGCGGTGCAGAAGCGGCTGGCCACAGACGATAGCGTGCAAAGCTCTCACTGGTTTATCGGCGTGCGCCCGGCCAAATTCTATTA
The DNA here is from genome assembly GCF_000375545.1 of Kordiimonas gwangyangensis DSM 19435 = JCM 12864. Classification (GTDB taxonomy): domain Bacteria; phylum Pseudomonadota; class Alphaproteobacteria; order Sphingomonadales; family Kordiimonadaceae; genus Kordiimonas; species Kordiimonas gwangyangensis. The sequence goes on along the minus strand of NZ_AQXF01000003.1, from coordinate 447,263 downwards.
CGCGATGGTCGCGCAGACAGACGGTCTCGTGAATGCCGGTGTTGGCGTGGTGACGGTGGACCATTTTGAACTGATCCCCGACATGATCCCGCGCCTACAGGATGAACTGACGGAAATGATCCCCGAAGCCATCGTGCTTGTGCGCGAATTTGGCACCGGCCCACCTATTTCCGCCCCCATTGAGGTGCGTGTGCTCGGCCCGGACCTTGCCACGCTTGAGCGCATCGGCGACGATATCCGCGAAATCCTGAGCAAACTGCCCAACGTGACCATCACACGCTCGAGCCTCAAGGCAGGCCGCCCGATGGTCACCGTGGAAGCGCGTGAGGATGACGTGTCGGTCACCGGCATGACACTCAGCCAGGTCGAGAGCCAGCTTCAGGCGCTGACAACCGGTATCACCGCCACCTTCGTGATTGAAGAAACCCAGCAGGTGCCCGTGCGTGTGATTGCGGACCGTGCCAGCTGGCAGGATATCAACTCCATCGCAAACATGAGCCTGATTGGCACCAACACGCGCCTCGAAGAAGACCGTTCCTTCGCCGATGTGCCGGTGTCCGCTGTGGCCGACGTGAAGCTTTCCACCAAAGTGGGCACCATTGAGCACTACAATAGCGTGCGCATGAACAAGGTCATGGCTTACCTTGAGTTTGACGTGCTGCCCGAAGTGGCGTTCCAGGCGATGAACAGGGAGCTTGAGAAGGCCGACCTGCAAATCCCGCCCGGCTACAAAGTTGAGTTCGGCGGCGAAAGCGAGGAACGCAACGAGGCTGTGGGCCAATTGTTTGGTACCGCTGGCCTTCTGATGGTGATGATGCTGCTTGCCATCGTGCTCACCTTCAACAGCTTCCGCATGGCGTTCGTGACCTTCGCAGCCGCCGTGCAGGCAGCAGGGCTTGGCCTCTTCTCGCTGTGGTTCTTTGGCTACCCGCTCAGCTTTGTGGTGATCTTCGGCTTGATGGGCCTTGTGGGCCTTGCCATTAACGCAGCTATTGTCATCCTGTCGGAGCTTCGCGGCATGCCGGAAGCGCGTGCCGGTGACCCTGACGCCGTGGTTGAAGGCGTGATGAAAACCGGGCGGCATATCCTCTCGACCACCATCACCACGGTGGGGGGCTTCATGCCGCTTATCCTCGCCGGTGGTCAGTTCTGGCCGCCCTTCGCTGTCGCCATCGCGGGTGGTGCCTTCCTCTCCATGGTGGTGAGCTTCTACTACGCGCCGGCAGCCTTCCTGTGGATCACGCGGCGCAGGCCCGTGACTGCGCCAGGCGAAGGCAGCGCGCACGCCGCCAAGGAAGCATCCGCCCACAATTCCTGATGCAGGCAAGACAAATAAAAAGAGCCGGGAAAACCCGGCTCTCTTTGTATTCTGATTATAGCCGAATGCCCTAGTTCAGGAGCGGCGCCATACGCGCCAGTGCCAGCGCCTGATTGTCATCATCTTCCATCGCGCGCACAATGTTTGCCGCGAGATCGAGGTTGGCGTTCTTCAGCGCACCGTTCAGAAGTTTGAGGCGGATAACATCACGCTCATACGCGTCTTCCACATCTTCCACTTCGTCCAGCACTTCTGTCATCTTGGCAGTGACAAGGTCACCAGCGCCATTTGCGCGCAAGGAGGCAAGGTAGCCCGCTTTCGCGTCTACATCGTCAAAATATTCGGTGCGGGCGATGGCGCTATCAAGGTTGCCTAGGGCTGCCTCAACCGGGCCGACCTTGCGGGCAAAGTCCGGCAGCAGCGCGCCGTCACGCAGGCGTTCGCCGTGCAGCACGGCAAGGTCATAGCTTGCGCGGACAAGCGCTTCATCCATGCCTGCGTCATACATGGCGCGGGCACGAAGCGCGGTAGCTTCTGCGCGGGCTGCGATACCCACAACACCCGGGAACAGTTCATCCGCTTCAGCAAGGTAAGCGTCCCGCAGCTCCGCATTGCCTTTGCGGTCCGCGATGACCGCGAGGTTGATGATACCGCGGTAGCGCTGGTCCGTACGGTCAAGCGCGCGGATATCAGCGTCCAGATCCTGAACATTCACTGTCGTGAGCGCGGCTTCGGGCGCGCGGGCCAGAAGGGTCAATTCGCGCCAGAAAGCCCGGCTGCGATTTTGCATCTTGCCAAGTGCGACGCGCGCATCGGCCAGCTCACCATTACCAATGGCTTCCTCAGCTACTTCGGCGAGCACCGTGTCCTTGATGCCTTCGTTTTGCAGTTCATCCGTCAGCGCCAGCGCGCCCGACATATCGCCCGCGCGTGCAAGCAATGGCACAATCTCTTTGATCTTTTCCTGCGTCACGAAGGAGATGTTCACTGTGCGCGCTTCATCCAGCGCCAGCATCAGGGTCTGAACCGCCTGTTCCTTCTGCCCGGTCTCAATCATTGAGGAGGCTACACCAACCAGCACTTTCGCGCGCTCAACACCAAACTCTTCTTCAATCACTGTTTGAAGGGCTGATGTGAATGCGCAGTCGCGCGTGGGTGCCTGAAGACATGCCAGCGTCTGGCCGTTGGGTTTATGGTCTGTCGTGAAAGGGTTTTCCTGGGCGAATACTGGCGTTGCCATGATACCCATCATCGTGGAAAGGAGCAGTGTTTTCATTTTTTATCCCCTATTGGCCTGATTGGCCCGCGATATCTTCCAGAACGGCGGCGGTGCCGATGTCGATTTGGCCAGTTACAGCCTCGGGCCGCCAATGCGCCTGGAAAGCGCGAACTGCAAACTCTGTTGTGGCGCCGAAGGACTGAGTGTCACCTATATGGTAGCCAACGATGCCTAATTGTTTGTTAAACTTCATGACATTGGCATTTTTTTGACCACGTTCAGCGATCACAGTTTTGTCATGTCCGGCCAAGGTAGACCACAGGCCGTAGCCCTTCGCTGCAAGCTGGGCCCACGGGAACAACTCGCCAGGATCTATCTTGCGGTCAGGTGCGATGTCGCTATGGCCGATGTACGCATCTCTTTTGATGTCGTGACGCGCGGCAATGCCGTCAAGAAGCGCTAACAGGGATGTGATCTGTGCGCGCGGGAAAGCGCGGTAGCCAAACTCGTGGCCGGGATTAACCAGCTCAATACCGATAGAATTATGGTTCAGGTTCTCCCGTCCGCGCCAGAATGAGACACCGGCATGCCACGCACGCTTGGCTTCATCCACCAGCGCAAAGATGCGGCCGTCTTCTTCAATCAGATAGTGTGCGGAAACTTCTGCTGCCGGGTCAACAAGGCGGTTGAGCGCCGCAGCGCCCGTTTCCATGCCGGTATAATGGATAATGACCGTATCCGGTTTCACGCCCGCAGGACGCTCATTCCAGTTCGGTGATGGGTAACGGATGAGATCAGCCATGAGCTAAACCGCCGCCCGGTCCTTCGCGACCTCAGCGACGCGCTGCGAGCGCATGTTGTTGCGCAGGGTCACCACCAACACACCGATGAGGGTCAGCACACCGCCAAGCGCCATGCGCCATGTGAATTCTTCGCTCATGATCACCACACCGGCGATCACCGCCACCACAGGGGTGAGGAGGAAATACGGCGACACGACTGATACTTCATATTTACGCAGCAGATGGTTCGCGGTGCTGTGCCCGATAACGGAGGAGCCAATGCCGCTATAAAGCACTGCAAGCCAAGCGTTGGTGCTCGCGGTTTTCACCATTTCCACCTGCCCGCTTTCAAAGGTGAAGGAGAGAAGGAGCGAACCTAGAACGCCCGCAACACCAACCCACGCCTGTGTTGTAACGGCGCGCACATCCTTCAGGCGCCGCATCAGGATCGCCGCGATGGAATACATCAGCGCGCCCACGGTCATCACAAGAAGGCCTTCCCAATATTCAAACACCGTGGGGTCAAGCCCGAGCGCAAGCACACCCGCGAAACTGAGCGCAATGCCCGCCGCCCGCTTCCAGCCCACGGTTTCGCGCAGCACGATGATGGCAAGGAGCGTCGAGAACGGCACATTAAGCTGGGAAGCAATCGCCACCGAGCCTACCCCGTCCGACAGGTATAACGCCCAGAAAACGCAGCTGAAGTGCAGCACACCAAGGGTTACCGCCGCAATCGCCAGGTCTTTCATACGCCCCGGCACAATACGCAGGAACGGCAGCAGCACGATCACCACGGCTGCAAAACGAATGGCATTGGCCATCAGAGGTGAGAAACCTTCCACCGCCCATTTCACGGCAAGGAAGTTGAGGCCCCAGACGATATTGATCATCACCACGAGGAAGATATCGAAGACTTTCAACCCTGTTTCCTCTCGCGGTCAGCCATGACCTGGTCATAGGCTGCGTTAATCTCTGCAGCGCGGCGCGTTGCCACCGCGATAAAATCGTTCGGTACACCGGCCGCGATCAGCCGGTCGGGGTGGTTCTCCCGCACCAGCTTGCGGTAGTGGACTTTAAGGTCCTCATTGCTGATGGACGGCTTCACGCCAAGCACACCATAAGGGCAGCTTGGGTCAGCGCCAATGTGCCGGTGTACAAGCTCAGCGATTTCGTCCTTCGAGAAACCAAAGATATGGGCGACCGCACGAATATAATTCAGCTCGTTTGGGTGCACCTCGCCGTCTGACTTGGCGATGAAAAACAGCGCTTCCAGAAGGTCATGCAGTACCGCGCGGTTGCCACGCATCAGGTCCGCAATCTGCTTCGCGTAGGCATCAAACCCGGCGGTATGCTGGCGCGCCATGTCAAACACACGGCCCACATTGTGCATTTCCTCAGGTGGCACACGGAACACCTGCTTGAAGGCGTCCACTTCCTCGCGTGTTACCCTGCCGTCCGCCTTGGCCATTTTAGCCGCAAGCGCAATCACACCAATGGTGAAGGTCACATTCCGGGTCGCATCATTGCCGCCATTCGCGCGCACCGTGGCTTCAACACCCGCGTCGACGGCTGCACCGGCCACAATACCGATAAGAGCGCCAATAGGCCCGCCAATGGCGAGCCCCGCTGTTCCACCGATAATTTTTCCCCAGATCGACATATCTGAGAGGTAGCACAGCGAATTAAGCCATCCTACAGAAAACTAAGCCATTTTTTGCATGGCAGATATTCCGCACACGAAGGGCAATCATAGGTTGGCGCGCACGGAAAAAGGCAGTATATCTGGGCGCCCTTGTAACAGCGCTGTCACAAAAAGCGCTGACTGTTATTTGCTGAATTGAGGAAAACCAAGGCATGGTCGATGTAGTCATTTCTGGCACGGGTCTTTATGTTCCGCCCCACCGGATCACCAACGAAGAACTCGTGAAAACCTTCAACGAATACGTTGACCAGTTTAATGCCCACCACAAGGCTGACATTGACGCTGGCCTCGTGGCGCCCAAGCAGCACTCAAGCGCAGAATTCATTGAAAAAGCATCGGGCATCAAAGCGCGCCACATGGTGGACGTTGAAGGTGTGATGGACCTCGACCGCATGATGTCCAAAATGCCGGAAGGCGGGCACGGCGACGATGAGCGCCCCTGCTTCCAGGCTCATATGGCGCTTGAAGCCGCCAAGGACGCGCTCGCGCAAGCTGATGTGAAAGCGGAAGAGATCGACCAGATCATCTGCTCCGCCGCTGTACTGCAGCGCTATTTCCCGGCTATCGGTATTGAAGTACAGCACCACCTTGGTACCAAGGGTTCCGCCCTTGATATGGTGATGGGCTGCTCATCCGCGACCTATGGCCTCATTGCCGCCGTGAATGCCATCAAGTCTGGCACCGCAGACCGCATCCTGATGATCAACCCGGAGATTTTCTCCACCATGGTCAACTTCCGTGACCGCGACAGCCACTTCATTTTTGGCGATATCGCGACCGCAGTGGTGCTGGAACGCGCTGACCTCGCCCGGGGCAAGGACCAGTGGAAAGTGAACGGCACCAAGGCCGCAACCCAGTTCTCGAGCAATATCCGCTCACACTATGGCCCGATGACCCGCCTTGACGATGACAGCCTGTTGCGCCGCGACATGTTCTTCATGCAGGAAGGCCGCAAGGTATTCAAGGAACTGCTGCCGCTGGTGACCGAGTTTATCTCAAGCCAGATTGAGGACGCTGGCCTCAAGGTTGAGGACCTCAGCCGCATGTGGCTGCACCAAGCCAACATCAACATGAACATGTATGCCGCGAAGAAACTTCTGGGCCGTGAGCCGGAAGCGAATGAGGCACCGACCGTGCTTGACGAATACGGCAACACCGCAGGCGCAGGTTCCGTGGTTGCCTTCCACAAACACCGCGGTGACCTGAAGGCCGGCGACAAGGGCATCATCTGCTCCTTCGGCGCAGGTTATTCGATCGGCAGCCTGATGGTTGAAAAGCTCTAGAGAGAGCAACGATATTCAAGTGAAAAGGCGCACCCACCGGGATGCGCCTTTTTCTTTATTCGTATCTGAGCGCATCGATAGGATTGAGCTTTGACGCCCGTCGTGCCGGGTAAAAGCCGAAAAACAGGCCCACTGTCGCTGAGCCAAAGAGCGCGAGGATGACATAAACGGGGTCCATCACCACCGGCCACTCGGCATAGTGCGCCACAAGGCCTGAACACAGCGCGCCCACAGCCAAACCCACAAGCCCACCCACAAGGCAAAGCGTGATCGCTTCAACAAGGAACTGCACAAGGATATCCCGCCCGCGTGCGCCCACAGCCATACGCAGGCCAATCTCCCGCGTGCGTTCGGTCACCGACACCAGCATGATATTCATGATGCCGATACCACCCACCACAAGGGAGATAGCGGCAGACGTCGCCAGCAGCATGCCCATGGTGTTCTGCGTCGCTGTGCGTGCCTGAATGAATTCAGACATATTGCGCACGTCAAAGTCAGCCTGGTCGCCGGGGCGAATGTTGCGCCGTTCCATCAGCACCGCTTCCACCTCTTCCTGCACCCGTGCCATAGAAGCACCGTCACGCACCGAGATGAACATCATCTGCACCGGTTCCGCGACCGAGCCTTCACGGCCTGCGAGCCGCGTGCGCGCGGTTGAAATGGGCACAAGAATGGTATCGTCCTGATCGCGGCCCATGCCGCTTTGACCCTTTTCTTCAAGTACGCCAATCACTTCAAACGGGACGTTCTTGATGCGGATACGTTCCCCAATCGGTGACTGGCCGCCAAAAAGTTCGGTCGCGATGGTCTTGCCGATCACGGCCACCTTGGCCTTGCGGCGAATGTCTTCGTCCGTCAGCCGTGAGCCTTCAGCAACATCCCACGCACGGGCAACATGATAGTCCGCATGCACTCCCTGCACGCCGGTCTGCCAGTTTTTATTGCCATAGACAATCGCGCCCGAGCCATTCACCACGCCCGAAATAGCAGCAATATCAGCGACACGGTTCCTGAGCGCGGTGACATCCTTTTCCTCGAACGACTGGCTGGTGCCTGCGCCCGACTGCCGCCCACCCATCCCGCTGGAGCCGGGCCGTGCGATCAGGAGGTTGGTGCCTAGGCTTGAGATAAACTGTTCCACCCGCTGCGATGCACCGGTGGAAATGGACGCCATGGTGATCACGGCGGCGACACCAATAATGATGCCCAGCATGGCTAGCGTGGTGCGAAGCGCGTTCAGGCGAAGCGCTTCAAGTGCCACGATGATGGTTGCAAACAAGGTCATTGTGCTGCCCTTTCGCTCTGGCGCACATCGTCTATGATACGACCGTCCTTGAAGTGCAGGCAGCGCGAGGCATAGGCCGCCACATCTGCGTCGTGCGTGACCATCACAATGGTCATGCCCTCAGCATTCAGACGCTGAAAAAGTTTGAGCACTTCAACCGTGGTCACACTATCGAGGGCACCTGTTGGCTCGTCGGCAAAAATAAGCTTGGGGTTGGTCACCAGCGCGCGGGCAATGGCCACGCGCTGTTGCTGCCCACCCGAAAGTTCATTTGGGTGGTGATCCATGCGCTGATAAAGGTCCACCGCCGTCAGTGCGCGCTCGCAAAGCGCGACTGCGTCCGGGCCGCTGATGCCCGCATACCTGAGCGGCAGCATCACATTGGCAATCGCACTGGTGCGCGGCAGCAGGTTGAACTGCTGGAACACAAAGCCGATCACCTCGTTCCTGAGGTCCGCAAGGTCGTCACGGCTCATCCCCGCAAGGTCACGGCCATCGAGTTTCACGCTACCGCCTGAAGGCTGGTCAAGTGCGCCGCAGATGTTCATAAAGGTGGACTTGCCAGAGCCTGACGGCCCCATGACCGCCACAAATTCGCCGGGCATGATGGTTACGTCCACACCGTCGAGCGCTTTCACCACCTGGCTACCCTGATAATAGTGGCGGTACAGGCCCCTGGCTTCAATAACGGGGATTATCTCGCTCATCCGCGCGGCCTTTCCTCACGCACCACCACTTTGGCACCCGCATCAAGGCCCCGGATCACTTCGGTATGGTCGTCGTCCGACAGGCCGAGGAACACATCGACCAGGTCAAGCTTGCTATCTGCTCCAAGCACCCATAGCTTGACCCGACGCACATTTGCGCGGGCCGATTTGCCGGCCTCGTATTTCGCCCACTGTTCATCGGTCAGGATATCTTTCATCACCTTGTCGAGCGCGGCTTCCATGCGCTGGCGCGCCTGCAGGCGGTCATTGGTGCCGTTGGCTGGCGGCGGGCCCATGCCGATACCACCACCACTTTGGCGGCCCGCCATGGCCTGTTCGCGCATTTTGCTAAACTCGGCCTGCAGCGCCTCGGCCTGTGCGTCCGTCAGTTCAAGCTCCGCCTTGAAACGCTCTATAAACTGGTTATTGCGGCCACTGACCACGCGGGGTGGTTCGTTCAGGATTTCCGCAGGAATAACAGACGGCTTGAAGCGCAGCGCCTCGTTGGCGACACGCAGCACGTCATGCTTTTCGCCGGTGAAAATTTCCACGTTCGCGGTCATGCCCGGCAGCAGCACCTTACCCGGGTTACGGGCGGAGATGACCACCGTGTAGGTCACCACATTGGCTTCCTCCACGGGCGCGAGGCGTATCTGTTTGACCGTGCCGTCAAACGTGCGGTCCGGGAAGGCATCAACACTGAAGGACACGCGGTAGCCTGACTGCACGCTGCCGATGTCAGCCTCGTCCACATCCGCTTCCACCTGAATTTCAGAGAGGTCCTGCGCCAGCTGGAACAAAACCGGCGCCTGCAGGCTGGCCGCCACTGTCTGGCCCACGTCCACACTGCGGGCAATCACCGTGCCCTTGATGGGGGAGCGGATTTCGGTGCGGTCGAGGTCAATTTTGGCCTGGTCGAGCGCGGCTTCGCGCTGCACGACTGTGGCTTTGGCGTTTTCAAGCTGTGCCTGTGTGCTGACAATATCCGCCTGCGCACTGGCGTAGGCCGTTTCCGCACTATCAAGCGCGCTGACGGACACATTGCCGCGTTTTTCAAGGTCTTTCTGGCGCGCGAGGGTGCGTTCCGCCTCGCGGAGCTGCGCTTTGGCGCGCATGATGGCGGCTTCCTGAATGGTCACATTGGCGCGTGCCACTGCAAGCTCGGCTTCTGTCTGCTTCACCCGGGTCGCAAAGGTTTGCGGATCGATGCGGGCGAGAAGCTGGTTCTCCTCCACTTCGTCATTATAGTCCGCGTACATTTCAGCAACCTGCCCCGAAAGCTGGGAGCCGATGTCGACCGTGATCAGCGGACGCACGGAACCGCTTGCGGTCACGCTGCGGCTGATGGAACCGGTGTCGACCGGTTTGGTGACAAAGCTGCCAACGGCGGCTTCGCTGCCACCGTCATCGCTGGTGAAGTACCATATGCCAGCGACCCAAATAAGCGCGGCAACGGCGAACTTGATAAACCGGTTTCCTGACTGACGTTTCATTATGCTCTCTCAACGGGATATGCTTTGAAAGTAGTACGCACACGACAAGGCACACCCTCCGCAAGAGGGCGCAAAAACTTTGATATTAGAGCGTGTTATTCAGCCGGAGGTACCGGCGGCATGCTGCCCGCCTCGGCGATCTGGCCTGCGCCCTGCCGCTGCGCCGCTTTCATGGCCTTATAGGCCGCGTCCAGCATGCCGTCTGTCACCAAATCATCCCCGCGTGCGGTCATCACACCCATGCTAAGGGTCAGTGACACCTCACGGTCATTCACAAGGAAAGGTGTGTCGCACACCGACGACCGCACCCGGTCAGCCACAAGGGCCGCGCCCTCCTCCGAAGTACCGGGCAGCAGCAGCACAAATTCCTCGCCTCCAAACCGGCAGAACACATCCTGCGCGCGGCGGCCGCCCATCACCCGCTCGCCAAACTGGCTCAGCACCATATCTCCCACAAGGTGGCCGTGGCGCAGGTTGATACGTTTGAAACGGTCGATATCAATCATGATCAGCGACACTGGCTCCGATAGCCGGCGCGAGCGTGCGACGACGGTCTTGATCACGGTCATGAAGGCCCGGCGGCTAAGCGCCTGTGTGAGCGGGTCCATCATCGCCTGTATCTTCAGCTCATTCTGCAGCCGCTCCGCTGTCATGATGATAACAGTGAGCGCGAGCATGAGCACAAAGATCATTGATTCGACCTGTGTCCAGACCGCAAGGTTGAGGCTGTCGAAATGCATCACGGTTTCAGGCAGTTGCCGCCACTCGTAGGAGCGGTAGACATGGAACAGGCAGTGGCCGAGGAAAATCATCGCCGCGATGGCGGCACCGACGGAGGTACGTTTGACGATGCCCCGGTAGAAAGCGCGCCTTCCGCCAAGGGCTTTCACCAGCGTCACGACCGTGCCGAATGAGAAAATGGCGACAAACGCCGAGAGCAGCGCACCGCGTGCTGCCCCGTTATAACCCCCGACCACATGACTTGAGAGCGTGATGCCCGCCGCGAGCATCAGCGCAAAGGCCACATAGGTCAGCGCTTTTGAGCGCACGGACCAGAATGTCGCGATGGAAAGCCAAACCACCATATGACTAAAGAGGATCAGAAGATCGCCGAGCAGCATGGTGACCATCGTCGGCCCGGTGGGTGTTGGAATAAGGAGATAGCTGCCAAAGCTTGCGGCAATGACGCCAAAAGCCGCCCCGCGCAAGCCCATGGTACCAAGGTTGGCAAGCCAATGCGCCGTCAGCGCAAGCGATGCCAGAATGAGCAACAAGGTCGTTGCCGCAATCAGGGTTGGAACGTCCAACGTCAATGAGCTCCCCCGCTCGTGATCATTCAGCCAATATGCCCCAGCCGGGCAACACTTTAGGGATTCTCGCGCATAATGCAAACCCATCCTGCATCTCGTCGTGCGCGCACCACCATTCGCCGCAATTTTCCTATGCTTTCAAAAATATATTTGACGTCCTACTACAGCTGTAGTACCTAACTTCTACACATGTAGTAGAAAAGGTTCCGAACGATGGCAGGCAATATCAAACTCAGCGACCAGCAATATCAGATCGTGCAGACGCTCTGGCAGCTTGGTGAAGGTTCCGCGAAAGACGTGCAACAGGCGCTTGATGACCTGTCGCTCGCGCACACCACCATCGGCACCGTGCTGTCGCGGCTTGAGAAAAAAGGCGTGCTGTCGTCCGAGACCCGTGGCCGTGAACGCATCTACCGCGCCGAGATTGATGAGAGTGACGTGAAACGCTCCATGGTCTCCTCGCTTGTCTCGACCCTCTTCAAGGGTGACAGCAAGGCCCTGCTCGCTCACCTCGTGCGTGAAGGCGATTTTGATGACGGTGACCTCAGCGACGTGAAAGCGCTTCTCGAGAAGGAAAACGAAAATGTTTGATCTGATTGCAGATATGCCGCTCGTGGAACTTTTCATCAAATTCATGATCGCGAGCACCGTGATGATGGGTGCTGTGTGGCTCGCGGAAAAAATTGGCCTGATCAAGACGCCGGACTTGGCCGAGCTTGCCTGGAAACTGGCGATTGCCGGTTCCTTTGTGGCGCTATTGCCGGTGGGTGATTGGCTTTCGGGCCCCATTACCATCGAGCACACACGTGCCGCCCAGCTTGTGCAGCAGATTGAGGATGGCCGCCCGCTTTCAAATGTGGCGCAGCGCGAATTTACGCCGCGCGCCCTGCCGGATAACGATATTCCCACAAATGGGAAACCAGTAACGCGAGACGAACAAACAGAGCCGGGACAGCCGGCCATCATTACCATGACCATGACGTCAGAAGACTTGGTCAGGTCCGCAACGCCGCCCAAGGCGACCCCAGTGCACAAGACCGTGACACACGATGTCACCGGCACCGAGCCAGCGATGCCCGAGGCCGACAGCGAGGATATAAAAAGCACGAGTTTCCTGAGCGGTGTTGCGGACCTGAGTACCAAACAACTGACAGCCATTCTGTGGGGTGTGCTTGCGCTCCTCACCACCGGCGCCCTTGCCTGGGCTTACCGGCTGGCGGTCAAGGACCTTGGCAGCCGCACCCGTGTGGATGCCGAACATGATGCCAACAAAACACTGCGGGAAATCTGCACCCAGATTGACACACGCCATGTGCCGTACCTGAGCCGGTCGAGCGATATCAAAAGCCCGATCTGCCTGCCGCGGCGTGAAATCTGCTTGCCTGACTGGGCGTTCGACGACCTGCCAAAGGCAGAGCTCAAGAGCCTGCTGGCGCACGAGATGGGCCACATGGTCCGCCGTGATCCCTTGATGCTCATGGCACTGCAGACGCTTTCCCGTGTCTTCTTCTTTCAGCCGATGTTTATCGTGGCGCGCAGGCGGCTGACGGATATCGCGGAACTTGCCGCGGATGAATGGGCAGCCAAACAGCTTTCGGACGCAAGAGCCGTGGCAACCGCGCTGTTTACCTGTGCGACCAAAATACAAGAAAACCGACAGATACAATGGGGATTAGCAATGGCTGGAAACAAATCCATGCTTAAAACACGGGTGGAGCGCCTGATTGGTGCGGAACGCCTGCCTTTCAAAAATGCCGGCATGGCCGCCAAAGGCACCCTCACAGCCAGCATGGTTGTGCTTGCCCTCGGCCTGCCGTCGATCCAGTTCGCAGAAGCACTGACCGCTGACCGCGATATCAAGGAAGAACTGGCCCAGGACCGGGCTGACAAACAGCGCGAACGCATGGAAGAGCGCCGCGTCGAAGCGGAAGCACGCCGCGCTGAAGCCCGTGCCCGCGCCGAAGAACGCCGGGTCGAGGCACAGGCCCGCGCTGAAGCAAAGGCTGAAGCCCACGCTGAAGCACGCGCCGAAGCCATGGCGTTTGCAGAAGCGCACGCAGAAGCTGCTGCTACAAATGCGGAACTGAGCACCGCGCTTGCCAGCATGGGTCTCTCGGGCGCCACAGGCACCTATGAGATCGACGGCGACAGCTTCACCTTCACGAGCGATAGTGACGACAAACACGCCCGTAAGGACGGCAGCCGCAGCAGCGTGAGCATCAGCAACCGTGGCGGCAAAACCTCCGGCAATATGGTGTGGGTGGAAAACGACCATGTCGTTAAAGCTGAGTGGACGGGCAAGTTCGAACTGTCTGACGACGAACGCACGGTCAAGTCCCTCACCCGTGGTGGCGAGCTTGAGCTTGAAACCAAAGGCGAAGGCCCGCGTCGCCGCGCCATCTTCGAAGACGGCAAAGGCGGTATCGAAGTCACCTACTGGGTGGACGGCGACAAGGCGGCCATGGACCGCAAAGGCGAAGAGTGGGTTGCAGATACGCTCCTGACCCTCATCCGCGAAACCGGCCTCAATGCTGACAAACGCGTAACACGCATGCTCAAGTCTGGTGGTGTGAAAGCGGTTCTGGACGAGATGGATACGCTCGAGAGCGACTATGTCACGCGCCTCTACAGCACGCACCTCGTCACGCAAGCCAACCTCAAGGACAAGGAAATCGACCGCCTGATCGACCGTCTTTCCCGCCTTGAGAGCGACTATGAAACCCGCCTCGCGCTCACCACGCTTCTGATGGAAGAAAAACTGAGCGACAAGGCGATGCCGAAAATCCTCAAGGCCGCTGAGAATATCGACAGCGACTATGAGCTGCGCCTGCTGCTGACGCCTTACCTCGACAAGTTCGGCGTGAACAAAAAGACGATGCAAACGCTGATCACCCTCGCGAACCGTATGGACAGCGACTATGAAATCCGCCTGCTGCTGAGCCCGTCCTTTGGCAAGGTCGACCTTGACGACGCCATGATGGCGGACCTTCTTGAAGTCGCCAGCCAGATCGATAGCGACTATGAGCTGCGCCTGCTGCTGAGCCAAGCGGTGCACGGCAAAAAACTGAGCACCAGGAATGTCGAGAAACTGGCCCGTATCGCCAGCGAGCAGATCGACAGCGACTATGAATCGCGCCTTTTCATGGGTGCCTTCATTGAACAGATCAAACAGTCGTCCGACGCGACCGAAATCCTGATCTCCAAAGTGGGTCATATCGACAGCGACTATGAGCGCCGCCTGACCATCAACATGCTGGGTTCCTACGGCAAGATGACGGAAAAGTCGTGGCTCATGCTTCTGGATGCCATCCGCGGTATCGACAGTGACTACGAGAAAGCACAGTCGCTTGTTGAGCTGGGCACCATGCTGCCGGACGGCAACAAGAAGATCGATGACGCTTACCGCGCTGTGCTTGAAAGCATCGACAGCGACTATGAGCGCGGCCGGGTGGCCGGCATGGCTCCGACCCGCGCGGCACGCCCGCCGCGCGCTGAGGTGGCACCTGTTCCAGCGGTTGAGCCAACGGGCATCTAAGCAACATCAAATGCGTTTCACAACTGTCCCTGGGGCACCTTCGGGTGCCCTCTTTTTTTTGCTTTCCCCCTGCCTTTTACTGGACAAGTGCAAATTCCCCCCCACTATCATTCGCAGAAATGGGGAGAGGATCATGAACAAACGGTGGGTCAAAATTCTTGGCGGGCTTGCGCTCGTCGTTGTGCTGTTGCTGGTGGGTGCCCGCACCTTCGGCCCCGGCATTCTGGAACGCAGCCTCAACCGCCGCATTGACCACAGCCCCTTTAACCTGAGCACGGAAGCGCTCGCCCTCCACAAGTCCCTTATGGTGATGGACTGGCACGCCGACACCCTGCTCTGGAGCCGGGATATCCTTGACCGTGCCGAGCGTGGGCAGGTTGACCTGCCGCGCCTGCAGGACGGTGGCTCCGCCATCCAGATGTTCACCACGGTGACCAAAACGCCGCGCGGGCAAAACGTTCATGCGAACGACGACACAAGCGATAACATCACGCTTGTGAGCTACCTTCAGGGGTGGCCGAGCGAGACCCACAGCAGCCTTCTGGCGCGCGCGCTCTATCAGGCTGAAAAGCTGCAGGATGTCATTGGCCGCTCGGGTGGCGCCCTCATGTGGGTGCGCAACAAGCGTGAGCTGGAGGTTTTCCTTGAGACGCGGCAGAACACAATCGGCCAGAAGCCGATCGCGGCCCTTCTCGGCACTGAAGGCGCGCATCCGCTTGAAGGTGACATCAAGAATGTCGACCGTATGTATGACGCCGGTTTCCGCATGGTGGGCCTCACCCACTTTTTTGACAATGAACTGGGCGGTTCGCTGCACGGCGCCACCAAGGGTGGCCTAACCGACTTTGGCCGCGACGTGGTCAAACGCCTTGATGAACTGAATATCATCATCGATCTTGCGCATTCCTCCGTCGCCACCGCGAAAGACACCTTGGCGATCACCAGCCGTCCGGTCGTGGTGTCCCACACCGGTTTCCGGGGCGCGTGTGACAGCGAACGCAATTTCCCGGACGAGCTGATGAAAACCATCGCCGAGCGTGGCGGCATCATCTCCGTCGGCATGTGGCAGCAGGCGATTTGTGGCACCACGCCTCAGGCTGTTGCCAACTCCCTCGCTTACGGTATCAAGCTTGTGGGGGCTGACCATGTGGCCCTCGGTTCCGACTGGGACGGCGCCGTGGCTGCCATGCCATCAGACCACCTGCCCGCGATCACCGACGCACTCCTGAAGGCTGGTGTCTCGGAAGAGGATATCCGCAAGGTCATGGGCGGCAGCAGCGTCGCCTTCCTGCAGCAGTGGCTGCCGGAATAACGCAGCATATACAATAGACTAGACTTTCGGGGCCGATAAAATTCACTACAATTTTATCGGTCTCTTCACTCATGCGTGAGCTTCTGGCAAAAGCACATCAATAACCACTCACAATTCATTTCAGTTTCAGGGTTCAGGGACCATGATCGAAAGCATTTCCAGCCAGAATTCGCTGCACATTGCGCCGTCGCGCATTTCCACCAAAGCACCGGAATCGAAAATCAAGATCGACCTTGATGACGCACCGCGCAGCAAAGTGCGCGTTGAGGCGTTGCACACGGACCGTGGCAAGGGCCTCAAGATCGATATCAAGGCTTGATTGAAGCTAACCCTCAGGGACGCCGGAAGGCGTCCTGCACTGCCTGCTCAAGGGCAGACAGAAAACGCGACCGGTCTTTTTGACTGAAAGACGCGTTGAAACCCCGGTCTTCCCCCATATCCCGAAGCTGTGACTTTAGCTCCCGCATCGCCAGTGCCATGCCGATATTCTCAGCGGTGAACAGGCGCCCGCCATGGCCCATAACTGTCGCACCCTTCTCAAGCGCACGCGACGCCAGCGGGATATCGCCGGTCACACAGATGTCGCCCTCGCGGATATTCTCCACAATCCAATCGTCGGCGGCGTCAAAGTCACCGGGTACAACAACCTTTTTGATATTCTCACCCACCTCAAGCCGAAGCCACTGGTTGCTGACAAGGTGCAGCACGAGGTCATGCCGATAAGCGACCTTGAGGGCCTCGTCCTTGACCGGGCAGGCGTCGGCATCGATGTAGATTTCAGGTTTCATCCTGTTTCCCTTGGCTTTACCCCGTGCCCATTAGCATGGTGCATTACCCCTAAACAATGTTATGTATCGGGACCACCATAAAAAGAACGGTATAAGTCATGTTCCGATTAACAAAAACGATCACCAGCCTAACGCTTGCGCTTTGCCTCAGCCTGCCCATCAGCGCGCAAAACGCCCCAAGCGAAGAAGACCGTGAACGCGCCATGGAAGGCATGAGCTTCATGCTGCGCCGCGCCGAATTTGTGCGTCTGCTGGCTGCCGAACACCTTGGTTACCTGAACGCAAACCGCGACAAGGCGGCTTTTTTCACGCTTGAGGAAGCCTCACAGGTCATGGCCTATAACCTCATCTGCGAAGATGACACCATGGAGCCGCGCCAGCTCAATAACATCGCGGCGCAAACCACCTTGCAGGTGTCGCTCCTTATGGAAAGCTCACCTGCCGGTAAAACCATGGCGGAGACGATCAAGAGCATGGACCCAGCGGCCCGGCTTGAGCTGGTGGCGGACGTTTCAACCGCAGTGCTCATGTTCAAAATCGGCCGCAGGCGTGGGCTTTTTGATGCGCTTTTGACCGACTTTGGCAACAAACGTTTCTGCACCGGCATGGGCGCTGACATGCGCCGCCGCTATAACGGCCTTGTCGCCAACCTGCCTACTGAAGAATAAAACGAATTTCCGGGGGATATCTGTGTTTCAGTTCTGGATCGACCGTGGCGGCACCTTCACCGACATCGTAGCAAAGCATCCTGACGGGCGGCTGACGAGC
The DNA here is from genome assembly GCF_000375545.1 of Kordiimonas gwangyangensis DSM 19435 = JCM 12864. Taxonomy (GTDB): domain Bacteria; phylum Pseudomonadota; class Alphaproteobacteria; order Sphingomonadales; family Kordiimonadaceae; genus Kordiimonas; species Kordiimonas gwangyangensis. Next base: position 429,758 of record NZ_AQXF01000003.1, on the reverse strand, counting down.
CACAAATACCTCTCCGAAGCGCCGGGCCAGTATGCCGACGCCGCCGTGCATGCCATGCGCGATATCATGGGCGTGGCTGAGGATGCGACCTTCCCGTCCGGCGATGTGTCGGCCATCAAAATGGGCACCACGGTTGCCACCAACGCACTGCTTGAGCGCGACGGCGAACCCACGCTCCTGCTGATCACCAAGGGCTTCAAGGACGCGCTTCTGATTGGCCAGCAGCACCGGGCCGACCTCTTTGCGCTGAAGCCTACACGGCCCGAACCCCTCTATACTGATGTTATCGAAGCGCATGAGCGCGTAAGGGCGGACGGCACGGTTGAGCAGGCGCTGGATGAAGCAGCCTGCCGTGAGGCACTTGAGGATGCTTATGCGCGCGGCCTGCGTGCTGTCGCCATCGCCTTTGTGCACGGTTACCGGCACACGGCGCACGAGGAACGTGCGGGCGCGATTGCGGCTGAAGTTGGTTTCACGCAAATCTCCATGAGCCACAAGGTCAGCCCGCTGATGAAACTGGTGCCGCGCGGCGACACAACGGTGGCGGATGCCTACCTTTCCCCCATCCTGCGGCGCTACGTCAATCAGGTGCAGGATGCTGTGGGCGACACGCGGCTTTATTTCATGCAGTCGAACGGTGGCCTCGCAGCCGCGGGCGCCTTTGAGGGCAAGGACGCCGTGCTTTCAGGCCCTGCTGGCGGCATTGTGGGCGCGGCCAAATCCGGCGCGCGGGCGGGTGTAAGCCACCTTATCGGTTTCGACATGGGCGGCACCTCTACTGACGTCAGTCATTATGCGGGCGAATATGAACGCGTGTTCGATACCGTGGTCGCGGGCGTACGCATGACCGTACCGATGATGGACATTCATACCGTGGCAGCGGGCGGCGGCTCCATCTGCACCATCCGCGATGGCCGCTTCCAGGTTGGCCCGGCCTCCGCCGGTGCCTACCCCGGCCCCGCCGCCTATGGCCGTGGCGGGCCGATCACGGTAACGGACTGTAACGTGCTTCTGGGCAAACTGCAGCCGGACCTGTTCCCTGCTGTGTTCGGTGAAAAAGGCGATGAGCCGCTGAATTTAGATGCGACCCGCGCGGGCTTTGAAGCCTTGCGGGAAACGCTAAAGGCTGACACCGGCACGGACATGAGCCTTGAGGAAATGGCAGAAGGTTTCCTCCGCGTCGCGGTGGAACATATGGCGCGCGCTATCAAGAAGGTTTCGGTCATGCGCGGGCATGACATCAAAAAATACGGCTTGCTTACCTTTGGTGGCGCGGGCGGGCAGCATGCCTGCCTTGTGGCGGACGCGCTGGGCATCACCCGTGTGGTTGTGCCGCCGTTCTCAGGCGTGCTTTCCGCCCTTGGCATGGGCCTCGCGGACCAGCGGGTGATTGAGGAACAGGCGCTGGAATGTGTGCTTGATGACATGGCGACCATTCGGGCAGCGACACAAACAGTTGAAACCCGCGCAAGCGATGCACTGGCCACGCAAGGTGTCCCGCACAGAAAACAGACGCTACACACAAGCGTACGCCTCAAATATCAGGGCACGGACACCACACTTACCATCCCGTTTGCCGATGCACACAGCATGCGCAGCGCTTTTGAAGCCGCGCACAAACAAAGCTTTGGTTTCACCGAGAAAGACCAGCCGATCATTGCCGAAGCTGTGGAGGCCGAAGCGGTGGGCGGCGCGACCGAGGCCGCGCTTGATATCAGAGCCACGGGACTGGAGACGCAGGCGCAGCATAGCCGCACTTTCTATACGGAAGGCGCGGTGCGCAAGGCTGCCATCCACACACGGGAACGCCTCAAGCCCGGCCACAATGTGCCGGGGCCTGCAGTGATCCTTGAGAACGGTGGCACCACGCTGGTGGAGCCGGGCTGGACCGCGACATTGAGCGCGAACGACACCCTGATGCTCACCCGCACCGAAGCCAAAACCCGCAGTGATATCGCGCTTGGAACAGTTGACCCCATCATGCTGGAGATATTCAACAATCTCTTCATGTCGGTGGCGGAAGAGATGGGTGGTGTGCTCGCGAAAACAGCGCACAGCGTGAATGTGAAGGAACGGCTGGATTTCTCCTGCGCGGTGTTTGACGCCGACGGCCAGTTGATTGCCAACGCACCGCATATGCCGGTGCATCTGGGCAGCATGGGCGAAAGCGTGAGCGCGATCATGCGCGCACGTGCGGGCACCATGAAACCCGGTGACGTTTTCATGCTCAACGACCCGATGGCGGGCGGCACCCACCTGCCGGATATCACTGTCGTAACACCCGTGTTTCTGGATGACGCACAGGCACCTGCCTTCTACGTTGCTTCCCGCGGGCACCACGCCGATGTGGGCGGGCTTTCGCCGGGCTCCATGCCGCCGCACTCTAGGACGCTCACGGAAGAAGGCATCCGTTTCACCGATTTCCATCTGGTGAAGGAAGGCACATTTGCGGAAGCCGATGTGACGGCCGCGCTCAAGTCCGGCCCCTATCCCGCACGCAACATCAGCCAGAACCTTGCTGACCTAAAGGCGCAAATTGCCGCCAACGAACGTGGTGCTGCGCAAGTGAAACGCTTGGTGAATGACTTCGGCGCTGATGTGGTTGCCGCCTATATGGGCCATGTGCAGGATAATGCAGAAGAAGCGGTGCGCCGCGTGATCGCGAAGCTGAAAGACGGTGAAGCGCGCTACGGTATGGACTGCGGCGCCGAGGTGTTGGTCAAACTGACCGTGGACCGCGATGCGCGGGAAATCACGGTCGATTTCACTGGTACGAGCGACACCCAGCCCAATAACTTCAACGCCCCCCTTGCTGTTACCAAAGCCGCGGTGCTGTATGTGTTCCGCACGCTGACGGGCGAGGATATCCCGCTGAACGCGGGCTGCCTCAAACCCATCCGGCTGATTGTGCCCGAAGGCTGCATGCTGAACCCGGATGCGGGTGCCGCTGTGGTGGCTGGCAATGTGGAGACAAGTCAGGTGGTCACGAACGCGCTGTTTTTGGCCGTCGGCACCATGGCGGGCGCACAGGGCACCATGAACAACCTTACTTTCGGAAATGAGCGCTACCAATATTATGAAACCATCGCGGGCGGCACCGGTGCCGGGGATGGCTTCACCGGCACTGACGCGATCCAGAGCCACATGACCAACAGCCGCCTGACGGATGTTGAGGTGATGGAATGGCGCTACCCGGTGCTGATCGAGGAATTTGGTGTGCGCGCGAACAGCGGCGGCGCCGGCAAATGGACGGGCGGCTGCGGTGCCACGCGCACCATACGCTTCCTTGAGGACATGGAGCTTGCCATCCTCTCAGGTCACCGCGCGGAAGGACCTCCGGGCCTCGCGGGTGGTAAACCCGGTGCACCCGGCATTACCCGCGTGCAGCAGCCGGACGGGTCCAAGCAAACGCTTGAGGCCGCTGATCAGGTCACGCTCATGGCTGGTGGCACTGTCACCATCGAAACACCGGGCGGCGGCGGATACGGGGCCGCCTAGCGCCCCGTTTGCGTTTTAGCGCCAATAGGCTTATGCTGCGCCACCGGAACACAGGCTTGCACAGAAGCCTATGTGCCTGGTGGGGGTATAAGGCTGCAGGGGAAGCAGCCGGACACTTAAGGGGAACTATTCGTCACGACAGTGGAGCATGAAACAACTTCTAAAAAGAAGGGGATCACCATGCGTTCCACATTACCGACGTTCAAGCGTACCGTGGCAAGCGGCCTGATCATTGGCCATGCCTTTGCCACACTCGCGGTAACCGGGGTTGCTACCGCCATTCCAACCAGTGCGGCATACGCCGCGGATGAGCCGCAAAACGGCTATTGGCTGGCTTCGCGCTGCAAGGGCGCACGCCTCGCCTATGAGGCCAAACGCGACGACATCTCAGGCCATGTGACCGTGCTGTATGATATCGGCGCCGATGGCCGCACAGATAATATCCGTGTTGTTGAGAGTGTGCCGGAAGGGGTCATGGACCAAAGCGTCACCAACGCCGTGCGCGGCTGGCGTTATTTCGCCTACATGAAAGACGGTACGGAGATGGGCCGGAAAGACGTGAAGCTGACTTTCACCTATGGCCATGAAGAAGCGGAAGCGGGCAAGGAATGCACGCACACGCCGCTGCCCGAGAAAACGACAGCCTCGCTGAAATAGTCAAAACATCAAATCCGGCAGTAGCGCGCATGGCCGCTGCCGGATTTGATAATGGCTGGTCTATACCCGCGGTTAGCGGCGCATAACACATTCATTGCCGCGTTTGACGAACGGGCGCGCGCAGTCCCAGTCGTGGCCGGTGTAATCAAGATGCGCATTTTCCGGCAGCTTGATGGGGGCACAGGCATCGCCCTGCGATTGGTAACCGCGCTCACATTCCCAGTCACTACCATGCGTGCCAAGGAAGCCGTTCGCAGGCACAGCGATGGCCTGACAAGTATTGCCCACAGCCTTGAAGCCACGGTCACAGCGCCAACCGGAACCATAGGTATCGGTGGTCAGATAACCATTTTTCGGCACATCGATTGCGGTGCACATCTCGCCTTCTTTGCGGAAACCCCGGTCACAAGCCCAGCCAGCGCCGAAGGACGTGTCGGTCAGGTAACCGTTTGCTGGCACTTTCACCGCCACACAGGTTTCGCCTTCCTGCCGGAAACCACGGTCGCAGCGCCAATGGTCGCCCGATGCGCTCAGGTAGGCGTTCTCAGGCACTGCCATCGCGGTACATTGTTCATCCTTCAGGACAAAACCACGGTTACAGTCCCAGAGGCGGCCATAGTCATTGCCGGTGACATAACCGTTGTCTGGCACCTGAATTTCGATGCAGCCGTTGCCTTCTTTCATGAAACCCGTATTGCATTGCCAGCCACCTCCATAGGATTTGGCCTGAGCATTCGCGGGTATGCCGCCCGGCGGTGTTCCTTGCGCATATGCGGGCGCAACAGCCACAGATGAAAAAAGCAAAATGGCCAGCAAAGCCAAGGCCTTGCCGGAGAAAGTCTTTTGGGATGTCATTGTTTTGCCTTTCAGGCAACAGGAACTGAATGCTCGCGCCGACCGTGCCAGCGCGAGCCTGAAATCTATGTGCTTCTACCCATCAGGGCACAGCACCGCAGTCTCACGCGTTTTCGCGCTTGCTCTGAGACCGCTCAATATTTTGCAGCATACGTGCAAGGCCTGCGCTTGAGGTATCACCCTCGCCCTTGCGCGGCGGCACGACACCACCACGGTTGCGCGGCTTTTTATTGCCACGGCGTGGGCTCGCGCCGTTTTCGCCACTTGCTTCAAAGCGGCGGTCACGCTGCTGGCCTTCACCGTCCGAACGGCGCGCGGAACGCTCGTTCCGGCCATGACGCTCATTGCGCTCATTGCGGCCATTACGGTCGTTCCGGTTACCACGCTCTGTGCGGTCAGACCGTTCCTGACCGCGGCCTTCGCCTGCTTCCCGGCGCGGACGTTCATCACTGCGGCGGCGTTCACCGTTGTTGCGGCGGTTATTCTGTTCGCGCGCTTCACCAGCATTGGCGTTACGCGGCTTGCGGCCTTCACCACCTTCGCGGCGCTGACCCCGGGCTTGCTGAGCGTCAGCCTCGCCCGCTTCACGCGGTTTGCGGGCTTCACTGCGACGGCCGCCGCGGCTTTTGCTGGCTTGTTGTTGGCCGTTCCTGCGGCCACCGGCGGAACGCTGCCCGCGCGGTTCAGGCGCCACATCTGGCCCTTTCGGCCCCTCGCCTTCCACAGGAATAACAATGCCGGTCAGTTTCTCGATATCACGCAGGTAACCACGTTCGGTCTCGTCACAAAGCGAGATGGCGATCCCTGTGTTGCCCGCACGCGCTGTACGGCCAATGCGGTGCACATAGACTTCCGGAATGTTCGGCAGCTCGAAGTTTACAACGTGCGAAACGCCGTCCACGTCAATGCCGCGCGCGGCGATATCGGTGGCCACCAGCACAGGCACACTGCCTTTACGGAATGCCAGCAGGGTTTTCTCGCGCTGGCTTTGGCTCTTGTTGCCGTGGATAGCGCCTGACGGGATGCCCGCGTCTTCGATATATTGCGACACCTTGTTCGCGCCATGTTTGGTACGCGTGAAGATAATCGCCCGCTCCACGTCCTTGCCCTTGAGGATATCAACAAGCGCCGCGCGTTTTTCGCCTTTCGACATATGACGCACGCTCTGCTCAATCCGCTCAATGGGTTTGGACGCTGGCGCAACCGAGATTTCCATCGGGTTATTCAGGAAATCATCAGCCAGTGCACGGATCTGTTTCGGCATGGTCGCCGACAGCAGCGCCGTGAGACGTTCCTTCGGCAACGCTGCCATGATGCGGCGGATCGCCGGCATGAAGCCGAGGTCGAGCATCTGATCAGCCTCATCGAGCACCACAACGGTGGTCTCGTCAAGACGGATCGCGCCTGAGCGCATGTGGTCTTCCAACCGACCCGGTGTTGCCACCAGAATGTCAAGACCGCGCGCCATGGCTTTCACCTGCGGACCCGGACGAGCACCGCCCACAACAACCGTTGCGTGGTGGCGAACGTTTTTGCCGTAAGCCTTGATGCCGTCGGCAATCTGGGCGGACAGTTCACGGGTCGGTGTGAGGATCAGTGCGCGGCAGCTTTTGGGCCGCGGCGGGCGCCCGATCTCATGCACTTTGTGGAGGATCGGCAGCACGAAGGAGGCGGTTTTACCGGTACCTGTCTGTGCAATGCCTACGATATCGTGACCCGCGATCATGGCAGGGATTACGCCAGCCTGGATGGGAGTCGGGTTAGTATAGCCCTCGGCCGATACGGCACGAAGGATAGGCTCGGCAAGGCCAAGCTCATTAAAATGCTTCAAATTAAAGCTTTCTTCCGTCGTTGCATGCGGCAAACCCGGCCGGTGCCTGCAACGTTTTAAATCATGGAAGCTCGCGGAGAATAGCTGCCGGGTTATCATTGCGCCAAAGACGCTTCTTGTTGGGCGGTCACTTGCCGCCATGGCCGTCAACGACTGTATTTGTCGTTATCTTCGCTCGGCACTTGGGGGCCATAAACCACGAATCGCGAGAAATAGCAAGGATATTGCGGCATGGGGCGCTTGGGCAGTCTTTGATTGCAAAGCAGCAAGCGGCCCGTATAACCTTGGCGGGAACACGAGTAGTACAAAGGGAAATGGTATGCGTTCATGGGTTAAGGGGCTCACTGTTGCTGTTATCGGCGGTGCAACAGCTGCACATGCGGATGATACGGCCAATGAAAAAGATCCCCTGTGGCAAATGTCTTCCTGCACCAACCCCGGCCTTTCCTATGCTGTGAAGCGCAAGCGCCTCTCGGGCGAAATTCATGCGCTTTTTGACATCAGCGCCGATGGCGACGTGGAAAACATCCGCATTCTCGAAGGCGACTTCGAGGAAGGCATGAGCGACTATGTCACCCGCGCCCTCAACCGCTGGAGCTATTTCGGGTATGTAAAGAACGGTGAACTCGCCGCCCGCAAGGATGTGCCCATCACCTTCACCTATGGGCCGGAAAAGAAACGCGGCTGCATGCACACGAGCCTGCCTGAGCCGCCGTCCACCCTTGGCGACCCCACCGACCCGTACCAAAGCCTGCTGCAGTGTACGGAGTTGATGATGCCGCGTAAAGCCGCCCGGCGCAAAGACCCCGGCCATGTGCGTTTCAGCTATGACATCAGCGCGGACGGCGCTGTCAGCAACCTTCAGGTGCTGTCAGCCACGCCAGACGACCGCTATGTCGAGGAAGCAACCGATGCGCTGGATAGCTGGAAATATCAGGAATTTATCCAGACCGGCGAAGCCATCGCCCGCCCCGGCATGGTGGTGGACTTTTATTATGGCGAACTGCCGGAAGGCGCCAATTCGGACCGCTGCACCTATGCCCCGTGGGACGCTACACAGCAAATCATGCGCCGACGCATGATCCAATAGGTCCATACCTCCATCACAGCTCCTTGAATATGCCCTTCCCTATTTGACTCGCAATCATTGCGGCTTATTGTTATTTTCTGGACTACATAGTTCCGTTATAGGCATCAACCGTGTTGGGGGACACTAATGACTGCGTCAGTGGAAGGCGGCACGAACGGGAAGCGTGCCAAACTAAGTGATATTCCGGGTGAAACCGGCTGGCCCATCCTTGGGCATACCTTGCGTGTGATCCGTGACCCTGTGGGGTTCGGGCGCTACATGCGCGAAACCTATGGCGACATCTACCGTTCGAACAGCTTCTTCCGCGATTCCGTCAATATGATGGGGCCGGAAGCCAATGAATTTGTGCTGATGGATAAGGGTCGCAATTTCTCAAGCGAGAAAGGCTGGAATGCCTTCCTTGGCCGCCTGTTCCCGCGCGGCCTGATGCTGATGGACTTTGACGAACACAAGGCCCACCGGCACATCATGGCCGCCGCCTTCAAGACCGGCCCGATGAAAGGCTATCTTGAGCGACTGAATGACGACATGCCCGCACGCATCAAAGCGTGGGGGGAGAAAAAGAATTTCGCCTTCTACCCGGCCATCAAACAGCTGTCGCTTGATATGGCGACCACGGTGTTCCTTGGCCTGGAGCCGGGCAAGGAAAGCGAGAAAGTGAACAAGGCGCTGACCGACATGGTTGCCGCCTCTATCGGTGTGGTGCGTGTACCCCTGCCCGGCAGCCTGATGGCCAAGGGTGTGCGGGGCCGCGCCTTTATGGTGGAATTCCTGCGAGGCCTCATTCCCGAACGAAGGGTCGGTAATGGCACGGATATCTTCACCCAGCTTTGTCAGGCGAAGGACGATGAAGGCAACACCTTCACTGATCAGGAAATCATCGACCATATGATTTTCCTTTGGATGGCGGCACATGACACCATCACCAGCTCCGTCACCACCTTGGTGTATGAGCTTGGCCGTCACCGCGAATGGCAGGAAAAACTGAGGGAGGAGATCAAGTCTCTCGGCCTCAATGACGACCGCCTGCCCTATGAGAAGATGAACGACCTGACGCTCACGGAATATGCTTTCAAGGAAGCTTTGCGCATGAACCCGCCGGTGCCCGCTGTGGCGCGTGAGACGGTGCGTGATGTGGAATTTGGCGGCCATACCATCCCGAAAGGCACGATGGTTGGTATCTCCATGGTAGCGACGCACCGGGACGCTGGCGTGTGGGACAAACCCTCCACCTTCGACCCCATGCGCTTCTCGGTTGAGGGCGGCATGCGGGAGCGGCACCGCTTCGCGTGGATACCCTTTGGCGGCGGCGCGCACATGTGCCTCGGGCTTCACTTCGCCTATATGCAGGCCAAGGTCATCATGACTCACCTGCTTCCGCATTATGATATCCGCCTGCCGGAAGGCTACAAAACCACGTTCCAGATCATGCCGCTTATCAAGCCGGTGGATGGCCTACCTATAACGCTTGAAAAAATTGACGCCTGAGCGGAGCCCGTATGAGCGAGAAAACTTTTGACTATATCGTCGTGGGTGCAGGCTCGGCGGGATGTGCGCTGGCCGCACGCCTGAGCGAGGACAGCCGCATTTCCGTGCTCCTGGTGGAAGCGGGCAAAAAAGACGGCCAGATGGCGGTGAATGCACCTGGCATGCTGATCAAGGTAGTGCCGCCCAACCCGCTGAACTGGAACTATTGGACCGAAGCGCAACCGCACCTGGGTGGTCGTCGCCTGTATTGGCCGCGCGGCAAGGTGATGGGCGGCTCATCCTCCATCAACGGGCTTCTCTATGTGCGTGGCCACGCCCGTGACTATGACGAATGGGCGCAGATGGGCTGCACCGGCTGGAGCTTCGATGACGTTTTGCCCTACTTCAAAAAGTCGGAAGGCAGCGACCGCGCGGCGGATGAGTTCCACGCAACCGACGGCCCCTTGAAAACCAGTCAGCACACGTCAGCCAACCCCTTGAACCTGGCCTTTCTTGAAGCCGCCCAACAAATGGGCCTGCCCTATACGGACGACTTCAACGGCCCTACCCAGGAAGGTGTTGGCTGGTATGACCAGACCATCCGGGACGGCCGCCGCCAAAGCGCGGCGCGAGCCTATATCTGGGAAGCGAAGTCGCGCCCTAACCTGACCATTTTGACCGAAGCGCAAGTGCGCCGCGTGATCCTGAAGGGCAAACGCGCCACCGGGATTGAGGTCAGCCGAAAAGGCAAGGTGGAGACATGGCATGCGGGCCGGGAGGTGATCCTCTCAGGCGGCGCCATCAACAGCCCGCAACTGCTGCAACTGTCAGGCATCGGTGACCCGAAAGATATCCAAAGCGTTGGGTTGCCTGTCATGCACGAGCTCTCTAGTGTGGGCAAAAACATGCAGGACCATCTGGACCTCACTGTCTACGCCCACCTCAAGGACCCCATATCCGTGTACCGCTACCAAGCACCGCACCGCGGCCTGCCGGAACTGTTCAAGTGGATGCTGAAAAAACCGGGTGTACTGTCTGACTGCGTGACCCCGGTGGGCGCATTCCTCAAGACCGACAAGGCGCTTGAGCGCCCCGACATCCAGTTCCACATCATGCTGGCAATGGCGGACAAACCGCACGGTTTTGAGGATGCGCACGAGCATGGTTACGGCATTCACGTATGCCAACTGCGGCCTCACAGCCGCGGTACGATAAGCCTGTCATCCAGTGACCCGCTCGCGCACGCGAAGATCGACCCGGCCTATCTCTCCGCGCCTGAGGACCTGCGGGTGATGCGCGAAGGCGTGAAAATGGTGCGCCGGCTGATGCACCAGGACGCGCTGATGGCCCTGACGGCACGAGAGAAAGACCCGTGGTATGGCGTGGATATCGACGATGATGCCGTCACCGAAGCATTGATCCGCGACAAGGCGGAGACAATCTACCACCCGGTTGGCACCTGCGCCATGGGACCGGCTGAGAACAAGTCCAGCGTGGTGGACCCGGAACTGAAGGTGATTGGCATAGACGGCCTGCGCGTGGCGGATGCCTCGGTCATGCCGCGCCTTATTGGTGGCAACACCAACGCGCCAACCATCATGATCGCCGAAAAATGTGCCGACATGATCAAGGCGTCGCTGGCGATGGAACCAGCATGACATGATGTAACCGAAGGACTGTGGCAACCACCCCTGCGGGGTTGACCATTATCAAGGACTGCCCACTCCCCCTTCGGTAACGTTTGTGCGAAACCGATAACCGAAGGGGGTTTTTCATGCCTAAGAAACAACATTATCTCGTCGCGGTAGACGGCAGTGAATGGGGCGAGCGCGCTGCGGACCACGCCATCACACAGGCCCGCATGACCGGCGCGGATGTGACGCTTGTCACCGTTATTCCGTGGTCAGGCTATCAGCCGATCAGCATGGAGGACATCGCCGTGCGGCCGCTTGAGAAAAAAGAGGAAGAACGCCTCGCAAGCGAAGAAATTCTCGCCCCGATCATCGCCCGCCACAAAGATAGCGGCGTGACAATCAAGGCTGAGTTTTTCTGGGGTCACCCGGTGAAGGTCATCCGCGAACAGGCGAAAAAACTGAAGGCACACCAAGTGTTTATCGGTCGTCGTGGTCGTTCGCGTGTGGCTGATCTGATTCTTGGGAGCGTGGCCAATTCGCTTGCCCACTCCCTTGGGGTGCCGATCGTTCTCGTACCTTGAAGACTTCCCCTTTCGCGGCCTTGGCGCGGGCTTCAACGGCGCGCGCCATGGTCTCGAACAGCTTTTCCGGCTCCACCGGCTTCGAGTGGTAGCCATCCATGCCTGCCTCGAGGAAAATCTCCCGGTCGCCCTCAAGCGCGTGGGCAGTGAGCGCGATGATCGGCGTCATGCCTGCCCGCCCCATGAGGGAACGGATCAGTGACGTGGCTTCAAGCCCGTCCATCACCGGCATGGAAATATCCATCAGGATAAGATCAAACGGCCCGCTGACCTGCATGGCCTGAACTGCCAGTTGGCCGTTTGGCACCACGACTGCCTCGTGGCCGCGACTTTCCAGCAATTTCTCAATCAAGGTCTGGTTCACCGGATTATCTTCCGCCACCAGCACACGCCACGGTCCGGTATCTTTCACTTCGCGTTCGCTTGTTTCAACAGCGTCCGCGCCGGTGCGTTCGTCCGCCACCGAAACCGGCAAGGTCACCGTGAAGGTCGAGCCTTTGCCAAGCGCACTTTCAACCCGAATGGTGCCACCAAAGAGATCAACCAGTTCCTTGCAGATGAAAAGCCCAAGCCCGGTTTTGTTGAAAAGCCGCGCCATGCCCTGTTCGTCCACGCGCAGTTTCTCGAAAAGTCCGCTCAGCCGCGCGGCCGGAATACCAACGCCGGTGTCTTTCACTTCAATCTCAAGGTCGCCCTTCTCCGCCGTACCGCGGTAACCGACAGTGAGAGATACGGTGCCGCGGTCGGTAAACTTGAACGCGTTCGAGAGAAGGTTCACCAACACCTGCCGCAACTTATGGGCATCGGTGCGCACAAAGGCGGGCAGGTTTGGCGAGAGGTCCACCACCGCCTTCACACCCTTATAGGAACCCGACGAGGCAAAAAGGTTCATCACATCCTGCATCAGGCGCGGCAGGTTGAAGGCTTCTTTCTCAAGTGTGCTCTGCCCCGCCTCGAGAAGCGAAAGCTCAGTCATCTCGTTCACAAAATCCAGAAGCGCCTGGCCTGAGCGCACCAGCAGGTCTACATATTTACGCTGTTCATGGTTGAGCGTGGTGCCGGACAGCAGGTCGGCAATGCCAAGCACACCGTTCACCGGTGTCCTGATCTGGTGACCGATGGTCGCGAGAAACTCGAGCCGGCCTGTCTTGTCCGGCGTGGCAGCATTTCCGTTCGCCGCCACTGGAGAAGGCTGCTGCGGCATCAAGGGTTTATTGTTCGCCACGCTGAACTGGATGAGACACAGAGGGTCCGAACGTTCCTCATTCACCGGCTTCAAAGAATGCAGGTATTTGCGCGCCTTGAGCGGCTGGATGAAGATATTCATCGCGCCCAGCTCGGCGATACGCGCGCTGTCGGACGGCGGGAGGCGCACTGACGTACCGTCATTCAGCGCACCTTCAATTTTCATCAGGATCGGGGAATGACGGATTGAGGGCAACACATCAAGGAGAGTGCGGCAGCAAGCGACCTCGCTTTCGATGCCTGTCAGTTGCGCCATCCAACGGTTCCACAAACGAATGTCGAACTGCGGGCCAACAACAACAAAGCCCATATTGGCGGTATTGATAATCTCCTGAAGCACTACGGTCTCCTTAGTTCACGACCCAAGATGCCTAAAAGCAAATGGGAGCACGACACATAACGTGTCACCACACACTCCCAACCAATGCCCAAGCTACCGCATGCCCTAAACGTTTCAGACTATGAAACCGGTATCATTCCCAAACAGATACCATCCAAAACGTGACCCAATCCGTGCGATATACATTACTCTCATCCCGCATTTGGCTTACACCAAATGCGCGCACACCGTGCCAAATACAATCTTTACTCAAGTAACTGTAACACAAAACATCTGGTTGCCAAGCGCCATTCGTTAACCTTTTCGTCAACGGATTTTTGCTTTGCTATAAATGGCTTGTGCTGATGTCAGCCCCACCTCATGGGGGATCAGCGCTTGCCAACGTGTGTGCAAAAGCTATCATCGCGCACCGGTAAAAAGCTTCAAGCTCGAAAATATTTAGGAAAAGGGGCGATTTCATGAAATCAGGCTTAATTATCACGTTTGCCGCGATCAATGGTTTCATTGCTACAAGCGCCTCAGCCCTTGGCTCCCACATGCTGGCGAGCAAACTTGGCGCGGGGGGCGGCGCCCTTTTCGCCCAAGCCGCGACATTCCAGTTTTTCCATGCCCTCGCCATGCTGGGCGCGGCCTTTGTGGCTAGCAAGAGCGAGGGGAGCCTTGCAGGCAAAGCCGCGTTCGCTTTCCTCATTGGCACAGTGTTGTTTTCGGGCACACTTTATATGATTGCCCTGATGGGCCGCGGCATTCTGGGCCCTCTGCACTGGCTGCCCCCCATTGGCGGGCTGTGCCTGATGGCCGGCTGGCTGATGCTGGCGGTCGCCGGTTACCGCATGAAGGAGCGCTAGGCCCTATTTCGCTGGCAGACGCAGGATGACCGCAAGGCCGCCAAGGCTGGCTTCCTCGAGGTAGGCGCTGCCGCCATAAAGCTCCACAATGTCACGCACAATGGCGAGGCCAAGGCCGGTGCCCGGCACATGTTCATCGAGCCGCTTACCGCGCTCGAACAGGGTTTCGCGTTCGTCCGCCGGGACACCGGGCCCGTCATCCTCCACACGGATATCCATGAACGGGCGGCGCAAGGTCTCGTCCGCGCGCGTGGCCGTGATAGTCACATGCCCGCGCGCCCACTTGCCCGCGTTATCAACGATATTGCCGAGCAATTCGTCAAAATCCTCGCGCTCGCCGTCAAATTTGAGGTCGGGCGCACAGCTTACGTCCACCTTCAGGTTCTTCTCGCGGTTCAATCTTTCGATCGCCCGGCCAAGTTTTTCCACCCGTTCCTGAATGGCGAGACCGGGACCCGAGCCACCGCCCGCAATGCGCGCGCGTTTAAGGTGGTGGTCTATATGCTCACGAATGTTTTTCGCCGCCACGCCGATGGTCTGGCCCTTCTTGGACGTATCCGCCTCCACCTCGTTCATGATCACGCTGAGCGGAGTTTTGAGCGCGTGGGCGAGATTGCCAACATGGGTGCGCGCGCGGTCCACCAGTTTTTCATTCTGGTCGATAAGCGCGTTAATCTCCTGCGCGAGTGGTCGCAGGTCCTCAGGCCAGGTGCCGTCAATACGGCTACGGTGACCGGAACGAACCTCGGATAAGCTGCGCCCCAGATTGCGGAGCGGCCTTAGGCCATAAGCCACCTGGATAACCAGCGCGAGGGAGACTGTCAGCATGATGAAGGCGAGCGCACCCATCAGCAGCCAGTTGAAGCGGGCGATGGCGTCCTGCACTTCCGTGGTGTCGGTCGCAACCTGATAGCGGAAAATACGGTCAGCTTCCGGCAAAATGATATCCCGCTCCGCCACGCGCAGGCTCTGCCCGTCAGGCCCCGCCACTTCGCTGAGCTTGAGGGAGAAGGCACGGGTGCCCAGTTCCGGCGTCAATTCAAAATCCCACAAGCTGCGGGAGCGGAACGGGTCTGCGCCTACTTCGGAGATTTGCCAGTACCAGCCCGAATAGGGTGCGGCAAAACGCTGGTCGAGAAGTGGCTGGTTGAACCGGAGCACCCCGTCAGGCGAGATTTCGCTGATACCGACCATGGTGTCGATCTGCATCTCAAGCTTGCGGTCGATGTCGGAGAGCACATAGGTGCGGAAGGCGAAGGAAAGCAGCATGCCGCCCACGGCCAAGGCCGCCGCCGACCAAAGGACGGCGGAAAGCAAGAGCCGCCCGGTGAGTGAGCGGAAAAAATGCCCCCGTGTGCGTGTCACCCCGCTAACACCCCCTTGTTATTTCTGGCCTTCCTGCCATTCCAGCCGATAGCCAAGGCCACGCACTGTAGCGATGATCGGCACATCCAGTTTCTTGCGGATCCGGTTCACGAACACTTCAATCGTGTTCGAATCCCGGTCAAAATCCTGATCGTAGATATGTTCGGTAAGTTCCGTGCGCGACACCACCTTGCCCTCATGGTGCATCAGGTACGAAAGCAGTTTGAACTCTTGCGCCGTCAGCTTGATGGCGCGGCCATCCACGCTCACACGGCCATTACGGGTATCGAGAAGCACAGGACCGCAGGAGAATTGTGGGCTTGATTGACCAACCGAACGGCGAATGAGCGCACGCAGGCGCGCCAGCAGCTCTTCCATCACAAACGGTTTGGTCAGGTAATCATCCGCGCCCGCGTCAAGGCCTTCGACCTTGTCGGTCCAGCCGTCGCGCGCGGTGAGAATTAGCACCGGCATTTCCTTACCGTCAGAGCGCCAGCGTTTGAGGATGCTGGCGCCGTCCATCACCGGCAGGCCAAGGTCAAGGATGACAGCGTCATAGGGTTCGGTGTCGCCTAGAAAATGGCCGTCTTCGCCATCCGCCGCGTGGTCAACCGAATAGCCGGTGTCCACCAGGCTCTGGCGCATTTGTTCCGCTAACGCTTCATCATCTTCAACAATCAGTACACGCACTTTTTCTGTCTCCTCGCTTGCGGTACACAGCCTCGCCACATATTGCTGCGGCAGTGCTTAAGTTATTGTGTCCGCACAATTTCACCGGTGCGGGCGTTGACAATGGCCATAACAACCCGGCCATCTTTTCGCCTTACGCGCAAATCATACTGCCAGCCTCGGTTGGTACGCCGGATTTGCTGGCCTACCACCACGCCATTGAGTTTCGATTCCACGATGCGCTTGATTTTTGAATAAGGCATCACGTCGCCGCGCTTGATGGCCTCAAGCACGTCATCCTGTTCATCCATGGCGTGAACTGGCGGCAACAATAAGGCATGGCCCGCGCCGAACATCGGCACGGTCAGGACCAAAAGCAGGAAGATGTAAATCAGTCGTGTCATAGGCTATACTCTTAGTGCCGCAGCGGTGAACGCATGATGAACCATCTTTGACCGTGATCAAGGCGAAACACGACCGGCCGATCCATATTCGTGCGCGAACCTATCTAATAGGGCCGAAACCAGACGGAGGCAAATTCGATGAAATCCATTCTGCTCCCCCTCACCCACGCGGTTGATGCGGACACCATCACCAAAACCGCAGCTGACCTTGCGCTCAGGCAACAAGGGTCACTGACCGCGCTTTTTATCCGGCCCGACCCGCGCATGGCCATCCCCTTTATGGGTGAAGGCCTGACGGCGGAAATGATCCAGCATCTGTGCGACACGGCAGAGAAAGAAGGCAAGGCAAATGCAGCCAAAGCCGAAGCTGCTTTCCGCGAGATCGTGAAAGCCAAGGGCCTCGCGGTTGCCGAGGAAGGTGAGAAAGTTGCCACACCCCGCGCCCGCTGGCGTGAGGTGACGGGGCAGGTATCAGACCACGCGGGCCGTTCCGCCCGAACGGCAGACATCACCGTTTGCGCGCAGCCAGACAGCGAAATGCCCGACAGTGATGACATTTTCCATGACCTTATCTTCCGCTCCGGTCGCTCGGTCCTCATGGTACCGGCGAGCTATAGCGGCAGTGTGGGCAAACATGTGATGATTGCCTGGAATGGCCGCGCAGAGGGGGCACGGGCCGTTGGTGGTGCTGTGCCACTCCTGAAGGGTGCGGACAAGGTCACCGTGGTCCAGATCGGCGACGTGGACCCTGTGCGCCCCGACTATGAGGATGTGGAAGACTATCTCATTGAGAATGACATCACGTGCGTCACCCGGCATGAGGAGGACCGCGGTGACAGCATCGGTGCGCAGCTTCTCGATATCGCGGCGGAGATCGGCGCGGACTGTGTGGTACTAGGCGCCTATTCCCACTCCCGCTGGCGGGAAATGGTGCTGGGCGGCGCCACACGCTATATCGTCAGCAATGCCAAATTGCCCATTTTCATGAGCCACTAAGGCCAATTCAACCCATGGAGAATCCGGTGCAACCCAAAGGCGTGCGCCGGATATTCTTGCTTGCAACACCCGTTCAGGGGTAAGAATGGAAAAACGCGTTTCCGTTCAGGAGCATATGGTGGCCCCGAGACCACGCATTCTGCATGTTTTCCCGTCCTTTGAAGTGGGCGGTGCGCAACGACGATTGGTGAGCATCATCAACCGACGGCAGGGTCACTTTACCCACAGCGTTTTTGCCATGAACGGCTGTTATGACGCGCTCAAGCTGGTGCGCGATATCTCTGTTCCCAAGGACGACCTGCCAAGTTTCCCCAAGAAAAGCGGCCTCGCCGCCATGCGGGAATGCGCCCACCTGCTGGACGAATACGCGCCGGACCTTCTGGTTACCTATAATTGGGGCAGCGTGGAGTGGGATCTCTCGAGCCTGCTCGGCAAACGCTGCAAGACCGTGCATGTGCAGGACGGTTTCGGCCCCGATGAAGTGGGGCGCGAGAAATTCCACCGCCGTATTACCCGCGCCTTTGCCTACCGCCGCGCGGATGCGGTTGTGGTGCCGTCCCGCACGCTGGAGACCATTGCATCAAAAAGCTGGCGCGTGCGCACGGACCGGCTGCACTATATCCCGAACGGCATTGATGTGGACCGGTTCATCTGCCCACCCGACCCGAAGGTGCTGGCGGAATTTGAACTTGAACCCACGGACCGCATTATCGGCACGGTCGCGGCCCTCCGGCCCGAGAAGAACATCGGCAAGCTGATTGAAGCCTTCGCACAGATCGCCGACCTTTACCCCACCACCAAACTGGTCATTGTGGGGGACGGCATTGGCATGAAGCCGCTCAAAATGCTCGCGGAACGGATCGGGCTTTATGAACGTGTGGTCTTCACTGGCAATATGGCGCACCCCGAGAGCATCGTGCCTGCGTTTGAGCTGTTTGCCCTGTCCTCGGACACTGAACAAATGCCCATTTCCGTCATCGAGGCGATGGCGGCGGGCCTGCCGGTTGTCTCCACCGACGTGGGTGATGTGGCGGGTATGGTCAGCCGTCAGAACGCGGCCTATGTGCAGGAAAATTCGGCAGGGGCGCTCGCCCGTAACCTCTCCGCGCTTCTCGACAAGCCGGAAGCCGCCAAGCGCATCGGCGCGGCCAATCAGGCCAAGGCCAAGCGTGACTATAGCCTTGAAGGCATGATCGACCGCTATGACGGGCTTTTCATGCAGCTGCTTGGCCGGGCGTTATAGGCTGACGTTCGGGTAATCCGGCAGCATGGACAGGACACTTTTGCGCACGCGCTGAAGCGCCGGTGCCTTCAGGCAGCCATCAATATAATTCACCACACGCGGGATGTGCTTCAGGTAGACGTGTTTGTTGTCACGGCGGCTGAGGCGCACAAAAATGCCCGCAATCTTGGCGCTGCGCTGCGCGCCAAGGAGGGTCATATCCCCTAGGAACGCATCACGATCCATCTCTGGACGGCCCTTAAAGTAGCGCGCCAGCACTGCCTCCCGCACATCTGCCGGGATATCGCAGCGCGCATCTTCCACAAGCGAGATGAGGTCATAAGCCGGGGAGCCGATAAGCGCATCCTGATAGTCGAGGAGCGCACAGTGCGCCATCTCGAACCGGCCACCCACAATCATCAGGTTGTCCACATGGTAGTCCCTGAGCACAAGCGCGCGGCGGTCGGCTGCCACACCGGCTAGCGCTTCCTCGAACGCGCCAAGGAACTCCTGCCGCTCATCGCGGCTCACGGCCTCGCCGCGCACGGCAGGCACAAACCAGTCGACAAACAGGGCCGCTTCCCGGCTCAGGTTCGGCATGTCATAGGGCGCAAGCGTGATGTCTGTCGCGCCAGCCGCGCCGTGCAGGTGAACAAGGATATCAGTCGCGATCAGATATAGGGTCGTGCGGTCGGTGCCAGCCGCCAGCAGGCGGGTGAAAGTGTCGTCGCCCAAATCCTCAATCATCGCGAAGCCGCGCTTGCGGTCTTCGGCGTAAACCTCTGCCACACGCAGGCCAAGGCCGCGCAGGTGGGCGGTGATATCAAGGAAGGCGTCGATATTTTCATGGCTTGGCGGCGCATCCATCAGCATGCGCTGTTCGCCGGCCAAATTCAGGCGCTTGTAGGAGCGAAAGCTCGCATCCGGGATAAGCGGCACAACATCCGCCTGCCCCCAGCCATGCAGGCCCATAAAATCATGCTGATCGTCCGAACGCGACAAAACACCTGCATCAGCCATATAATACCAATCCCCCGAATTTCGCGGAAACCCTGAAGCATTTGATGAGACCACAGGGAACGCACGCCGTCATATGTTCTTCATATAGCAGGCATGGCGGTGAGCGCAAACATCATGCGCGTGCGAGACTAGTCACAGTAAACTGAAACCCTATTGTCAATGTGCGTGACCCTGAACAGGAGACCACCAACTTTGACGAAGCCTCCATCCTTTTGCCCAATCCGGGCAGAGGAGGCATTGGCTGTGTTCACGAGAATGAAATCCCTTCCCACATAGAACAAAACATATTCCAGAGGCTCAACCTCGTCGCCGTCGTTCCAGAGCGCGACACTTGGTATGGTATCTATTCGCAGCGGGCCTATGAGGCCGTCAAAAATTGAATGATTGAAGCCAAGCTGCTCAAAGGCATCGGCTTCGGGATTGTGGAAGTAAACACCCCGCAGATTGGCCATATCCGGTTTCTTGGTAAGATTATCAACCCACGAGACAAGATAGTCTCGCGTAGTCAGGTCTTGGGCCAAGCCCTTCATCTGTCGACAGGTGGTACCGAGATTCCAGTTCATCCATGAAAGAACAGCCGCGCCAATGATAAGCACTCCGCAACAGAAGATGCCTCCGGCCTTTAGTGTTCTGTGCTTTGTGTGTGTATCAACCCGATAGGTGCCAAGGAGCAGCAACGCGCACACAACATCCGCCCAGAATATCTTCGCGAGCTCCGGTGCATCCACGCCCGATGCGACATGCAGCACCACAAAGCCAATCATGCTCACAAGCGCAATAAGCCGTGCGGCGGGCCGCCGGTGCGGGGCCCATACTGCCATGATGAGGAAGAAGCCAATGATGCCGAACAGCAGCGCGCGGTGCTGCATCATGAGGGTGAGCACCGGGTCATGGGCCAGCTCCACCCCATAAAGCGCTTCAAGCTTGGCCGCGCCTGAAATACCCGCCACCGGCAACAGGTGCACAAGGCCCGCCAACATGAAGGCCAGTTTGTCGTATATTTCCCGCATGGCTGAAATCTCCCCTGCTTCCCGCGGGGCATCATTCCACCATCGCGCGGGCTTGGCAACGGCATCACAGGTAATAGATAGGCCGGGCGCTGGGGCCCGGCCTGGTCCCTCCATGGCACCCGCCAGAACACCACGAAGGAAGGGATTCTGTCTTCGGCCTTTAGCCGAAGTTTGGTTCGCGTTTCTGCATGAAGGCCATGATGGCTTCCATCACCTCAGGCGAGGTGAGCTGCGCGCTGAAAAGCTTGCCTTCTTCCACCATGCGCTTTGCGACCACGCTGGTGTCGCCACGCATCAGCGCCTTGGTGTGCATCAGCGCCTTCGGCGCTTTCTTGGCCAACGCTTGTGCCGCTTTGGTGGCCGCTGGCACAAGCTCCTCCGCTTTCAAAACGCGGGAGACAAGGCCCATGCCGTAGGCTTCCTCGGCCCCCACCCGTTTGCCCAGCATGAACATTTCCGCGGCGCGGGCATGGCCGATACGGGCCGGGAGAAGGAGCGACGAGCCAGCCTCAGGCACCAGCGCGAGGTCCACAAACGGGGCCTGCAGCACAGCAGCCTCTGACGCATAGACAATATCAGCATGCAACAGCATGGTGAGGCCCACACCAACCGCGATACCGTTCACCGCCATCACCAGCGGCTTTTTCGCCGTCAGCAAACACTGCAGGAACTGCTGCACCGGTGCGTCTTCACCAAGCGGCGGCGTGTCGCGGAAATCGGCGAGGTCATTGCCTGAGGTAAACGCGTCACCTGCGCCGGTGAACATGATGGCGCGTACATCGTCGTCATCATCCGCGTTTTTCATCGCCGCCACGATGGTGGCATACATGGCATGTGTCAGCGCGTTTTTCTTGTCCGGCCGGTTGAAGGTGATGTAAAGCACCCGGTCTTTGAGTTCGGTCTTGATATGGTCGCTCATAGGTCCTGTCCTCTCGTCATAATCTCATCCTCGCTGTCATCGAAATCATGCGCGCCAAAATCTTCGGCGCGTTCGATGATCGTTTCAAAAAAACGGGACATCAGCGCCCGCTCCTCATCCGTGAAACCCTCGAGCAATCTTTCGTTGCTTTGCCGGATCACGGATTTTGATTTCTCCACCGTATCCCGGCCATAGGGCCTCAGGTACAGTTCATACGCCCGGCCGTCCGACGCGCTTGGGCGCCGCTCGACAAGGTCGTTTTTCTCCATGCGGTCCACAAGGCCAGACGTGGCGGCATTCTTGAGGCCAAGCGCAATCGCCACCTGCCCCATCGTCGCCCCCTCATGCTTGAGGAGATAGAGAAGCACGGCATTTTGCGCCGCAGAGATGCCGTAACGTGTCATCAGCACCCGGTCAGCGGCACGAAAAATCGCCTTGTATCCGAGGTGCAGCAGATGAAAGACCCGTGGTTCCATCGGCATGATGCGCCTCCCTTATTTATTTCGCATGTAAACTAATATAGTTCGTATCCGAAATATAATGGCTGTGCAAGCGGATTCTGTTCATCAGGCTTGCACCTGCAGACCTGGGGCATTATCTAGAACCCGATATCTGACGTTAAGGAGCATCCTGCAGATGAACAAAGCCGCCTGATCCACCCCGGACCCCGAGACATCTTGGCGTTTGGGCGATAAACTTCCCAAAACGAGATAAAGGCTTTGTCATGCAGACATCCGACACGAGCGCCGCACCGAGCGCGGACACCCGCTTCCCCCTGCCCCACACCGACCGCGTGGTTTTCCTCAAATCTGTCGTAAGCGGCCCGAATATATCGGTCGGCGACTATAGCTATTATGACGACCCCGAGCACGCGACCGAGTTTCAGGCCCGCAATGTGCTTTATCATTACGAACATGTCGGTGACCGGCTTGAAATCGGGCGCTTCTGCGCGCTGGCGACCGGCACCACCTTCATCATGAACGGCGCCAACCACCGCATGGACGGCCCCTCCACCTTCCCCTTCCCCATCATGGGCGGAGCATGGGGCGAGCATATGGACCTGCTGATGGGCCTGCCCTCCCGCGGCGATACTATTGTGGGCCATGATGTATGGTTCGGCTTCCGCACGCTCATCATGCCGGGCGTTCGCATCGGCCACGGCGCCATAATCGCCTCCGGCAGCGTGGTGACGGAAGATGTGCCGCCCTACGCCATTGTCGGCGGCAATCCGGCGCGGGTGATGAAAATGCGCTTTGATGATGTGACGATAACGCGCCTGCTGGACCTTGCATGGTGGGATTGGTCGCTTGAGCGCATCACCGCCAACATCCCGGCGCTGATGGCGGGTAAGTTGGACGACCTGAAGCCATAAGTACGCGCCCAAAATAATACCAGGCGGGCGGCTTCATAATTTCGCCCGCTTGCTTATAGTATAGGCTCCCTACCAAACCCCATTCCCCAAGGAGGACCACGAGGACCATGGAAGTGCTGCTGTTTGCGCTCTCGGGCATTGCTGTGATGAGCATGCTGATCGTGCCGCTTTCGTCGAAAGTGCAGGCACCGATCCTGCTGCTGTTCCTTGGCCTTGGCATGGTGCTGGGGGAAGACGGCCCCGGCCGCATTCATTTTGACGATTTCAGCTTCGCCTATTCCATTGGCTCGGTGTGCCTTGCGGTTATCCTGCTTGCCGGTGGCTTTGATACCAAACTACGCGACCTCAAGGTGGCGGGCACACCAGCGGGACTTCTCGCCACGCTCGGCGTTGTGTTCACTGCCGTTATTGTGGGTGTGGCCTACCACCTCATTCTTGATGCGCCGCTCGCGGAAGGTTTGCTACTGGGTGCGGTTGTGGGCTCCACAGACGCCGCGGCAACCTTCATGCTGCTCACGCACTCGGGCGTGAAACTGAGGCCCCGGCTCAAGGAAACCTTGTTCATCGAATCCGGCCTCAATGACCCGATCGCCATTTTCCTCACCCTCACCTTTGTCGCCATCGTCGACACGGGTGCACCTCTTGAATTTGGTACGCTGTTCACCGCTGCGCCCAACTTCATTCAGCAAATGGGCATCGGCTCAATCGCCGGCATTGCCATGGGCTATCTCGCGGCATGGACCAACCGCAAAATCACCCTGCCCACCGGCCTGAACCCGCCGTTTTTCCTGATGTCCGGGCTATTCACCTACGCGGCAACGGCGCTTGCTGGCGGTTCCGGCTTCCTCGCCGCCTACCTCTTTGGCCTGACAGTCGCGGCCAGCGGCGGCAAAAGCGAACGGGAGGAAGCCAGCCGGGACCGCGTCGCACACTTCCATGAGGGTTTTGCCTGGCTGGCGCAGATTGCCATGTTTGTGATGCTCGGCCTGCTGGTGGCGCCGTCGGAGCTGCATGTCATGCTGCTGCCGGGAATCCTGCTTGCCATCGTGCTGATATTTTTCGCCCGCCCCATCGCGGTGTTCCTGTGCCTCAGCCCGCTTGGCTTCACCACGCGGGAGAAGTTTTATGTCGGCTGGGTGGGGCTGAGGGGGGCGGTGCCCATTTTCCTGTCGATCATCCCGGTCATCAGCCCGGGGCCACTGACGCCGCACTTCTTCAACCTTGTGTTCATCATCGTCGTTGCGTCGCTGATGGTACAGGGATGGTCAATCGGCACTGCGGGCCGCGTGTTCGGCGTGGTGCTCGGTCGCGATGATGAGGAAAAAACGGCGGCTAAAGACGCTTGAGGCCGGTTGCCACCGTGCGGCCGTTGGGGCCATCTTCACGCTCGAAAGATACAAGGTCATCTTCCCACAGTGTATCGAGGCCCGACGCCTTGATGGCGGAGATATGTACAAACACGTCGTCACCGCCCTCGTCCGGCGCGATGAAGCCGTAACCTTTTTCAGGGTTGAACCATTTTACCTTGCCGGTCGCCACGTGCGCCCCCGTCTTTTCATTCTTCCACTGCGCGTACGCTCTCGCCGCCGCAATGCTCATCAATGCCTTCTGTCAGCACATCCATGCCGCAATAGGGTTTAGACCCAAATACAGGAAGCCCCCCGTCTTGCACAAGGCTTTCGTAAGCCTGCCGCATACGCGCGACAACTGCCGGGTCGGTTTGCGGGCTGAAGGCCATATGGGGTTCAGCATCAAGCGCCCAGCCGTAGGGCACCACGCTGCCCGGTGCAATATCGCCAGAGCGCACATGTGCCGCCACATTGACAGCGGAGGTAAGCACAAGGTCTACCCGCCCGTAGAGCAGCTGTTTGAACCCAAGCTGGATATCATACACCGCAGAAATTTCCGGGAAATCACGATCGTGCAGGAAGGCCATCATGGCGCTGTCCTGGCTTGTGGCGATGCGGAAGGCTTTGGCGTCCTCGGCACTGTTGAGCTTGATGTCTTCCCGGCCCTTGTTGCCGAAGAAATACATTTTGTCACCTTCCATCACCTGGCCGACAAACTGGAATATTTTCTCGCGCGCCGGGGTTTTGACCATGGCGTAAATCAGCAGGTTCTTGCGTTCCTGCGCCATGCGGTAGGCACGCGGCCACGGGTATAACTCAATGTCATAGTCAAAGCCCGCACGCGCCAGCACCTTGCGCACCGTCTCGGTCGCGCGGCCACGAACCACACCATCCTCTTCATAGGAATAGGGATACCAGCTTTCGGCGATCACCTGGAGGCGCGGCATCCCGGCGCTGTCGTCAGCGCTTGCCGGGCCGCATGCTGCAGCCAAAACACTCCAAAGAGCCAAAGCAGCACAGGCAAGCCGTGCCGCCGGGCGTTTCGCCGCGAAGGGCTGCATAAATCTAGCTCCGATCCCCCACCGTTAAAAACGGTCCGTCACGAACTATAAGCATATGATTTTTAAGATGCAATTCCAGCGGCTGCAAAAAATGCAAATTTGGGAAAACATCCCGCGCATAACTTTAGATATGCCAAATACACGTAATAAGGTATTCTTTGTCGCCAACCATTTTCTGAGGGGGAGATGACCATGCCACAGTTTGACCGTGCGCTCGTGCTGTCGGGCGGTAATGTGAAGGGGGCCTATCAGGCGGGTGCTGTCAAAGCACTCTTGAACCACACTTTCCCTGACGGCTCCCGTTTTGAACCCAATGCCATTTATGGTGTTTCGGTCGGCTCGCTCAACGGCGGTTTCCTCGCCGACCGTGCCGGGCGCGCAGTGAGAGCGGGCCAAGCGCCGGACTGGCCCGCCATCGGGCAGGAGCTGGAAAATTTCTGGACAGACAATATCACCAGTTTCAAATCCATCGGCAAAAAGCGCGGCACGCTGAGCCTGCTCTCCAGCGTGCTGTTCGGCAAGTTTGATGGCCTCACCACCATGGACGGCGCGGCTGCGCTGGCGCGCGCCAATATCGATCCCGATAACCTGCGTGAAAGCCCGGCCTATTATACCTGCGGCGTCACCAATATGGCGACGGGGGACTATTTTGATGCCGATGTCGGCACCTTCGGTAATAACATCCTCGACTATGTCATCGCCTCCACGCGGGAGCCGGTATCCATGCCGCTGATGTGGATTGGCGACATGCCGATGGCGGATGGCGGCGTGCGCTCCATTGCGCCCCTCAAGCCCGCCATCAAGCGCGGCGCCAAGAACCTTGTGGTCATCGCCATGAAGCCCGAGCAGCTTGAGCCTGAGTATGCGCGCAAAAACTTCCAGAGCATCCTCAAGCTTCTCAAGCGCACCATCAGCACGCTCACGTCCGAGATCATGAACAATGACCTTGAGGAAGTGAAAAAGGTGAACCGTGCCTGCAAGCTGGGCGGTAATGAACTACTGGCGGCGGGTAAACATATCGTCGAGTTTATCGAGGTACGCCCCGAAGACCGCCTGCCCATTGATGTGACCGACTTTGACAGTGTGGATATCGCCAACCTCATCGCCATGGGCGAAGCGGAAGCCAAAGCGGCGCTGGCAGCCGGCTGGCAAACCGGCGCGGACTGACGGCCTTGTGATTTTGGTGGTCCGCAGCGCGCCCCTATCATGCGGCCAAAAGCATGAAGGGCGGCGCCGTGATCACTGTTGAAAAGCTTACTCACCAACTCCGCACCCTTGGGCTGGCGGCAGGCGACACCGTGATGGTGCACGCCAGCCTGCGGGCGCTCGGCCCTGTAGAAGGTGGCGCGGACGGTGTAATGGCGGCGCTTCTCGCCTCGGTCGCGCCGGGCGGTACCGTCATGGCCATGGTCTCGTGGGCGCACTCGCCATACGAGGAAACCTTGAACGGCAAGCAGATGAGCACTGAGGAGCAGGACGCCTGGCCTGCCTTTGATCCCAAAACCGCACCGCCCGAACCGGAATACGGCGTGCTCAATTCAGCCCTCCTCCGCGTGGCTGGCGTGGAGCGCAGCAACCACCCCGACAGTTCCATGGCCGCGGTTGGCCCTCATGCCGCATACCTCACCCACCCACACCCGAAGGACGACGCCTATGGCCCCGGCTCACCGCTTGAGCGGCTAGTGAACATGGGCGGCAAAGTGCTGCTCCTCGGTGCACCGCTTGATGCTGTTACCGTGCTCCACTATGCCGAAGCGCTGGCGGACATCCCGAACAAGCGCCGGGTCACTTATGAGGTGCCGGTGCTGGACGCTAAAGGCCGCAAGGTCTGGCAGCAGGTTTCGGAATGGGATTCGAACGGCATCCTCGACTGTTATGCGGCGGAGGACGGCATGGACGCGGTTGAGCAAATCGCCCGTGATTATGTGGCTGATGGCAGGCACCGGGAAGGGGTGACGGGCGCGACAAAATCCCATTTATTTGAAGCCGCCGATATTGTAAAATACGGCGTCCGCTGGCTTGAAAAACGCCACGGATAGCGGCGCGTAAAAACCCGCACAAACACCGCGCAGTTTCCGCGCATATCCCGCACAGATTTTGCACACTTCCCGCGCAAAGCCCGCACACTTTCCGCACACTCCTTGCACAGTTTTCCGCCCTTTACCTCGCGCAAAAATTCAATATAGTGAACGCCATCCTTAATCACACAGGTGAAACATGGCACGCGGCTCCCTCCCCGACGTGGGACAGAAAATCAAAGCCCTCAGGACTGAGCGCAAGCTGACGCTTGATGGGCTTGCGAAGGCATCCGGTGTGTCCAAGTCCATGCTGTCGCAGATTGAGCGCGGGCTAACGAACCCCACCCTCGCCACAATCTGGAGCCTGACCCAAAGCCTCGGTATTGATATTTCGAGTCTTCTCGGCGAAGCCGGGAATGGCGCCGATAAAGCGCCCGCGCTCGAAATTGTGAAGTCGTACCAGACGCCTGAAATCCAAAGCGCGGACGGTAAATGCACGCTCCGCATCCTTGGCCCCATTGACCTTGTCTCGCATACGGAATGGTATGATATGAGGCTTGAAGCTGGCGGCAAGTTGAACTCGGACGGCCACGGCAGCGGCACGGTTGAACACCTGACGGTGCTTGAAGGCAGCCTGTGGGTGAAAAACGGCGGCGCCAAACGCCAGCTCGAGGTGGGCGACACTGCCCGCTATGAGGCCGATGTGCCGCATGTGATTGAAAACAAGGGCGACAGCCCGGCGCGCGCGCTGATGATGGTCATCACGCCCTAAGCGCACAATATGGCGGAAAATTTCCGCACAAGAACACCATATTGAACAAAAGTGCAGTATATTGAATTTCTCGCTGGAAATCGGACTGATTTTTGATATGCTCCCGGCACTTTGAAAGACCGACCCCAAGGAGGACACCCGTATGAGCGACCGCTACACAACATACCTTCAGGAACAACTCGCTGAAGTGAAGGAAGCGGGCCTTTATAAAAGTGAACGGGTGATCACCACGCCGCAATCCGCCGCTGTTCATGTGGCAGGTGCGGGCGATACGGACTATATAAACTTCTGCGCAAACAACTACTTGGGCCTCTCGAACGACCATATTCTGGTGGAAACAGCCAAGGAAGCCTTGGACAAACATGGCTACGGCATGTCGTCCGTGCGCTTCATCTGCGGCACGCAGGATGTCCATAAGGAGCTTGAAGCCAAGCTCGCCAAGTTCCTGAAAACAGAGGATGTCATCCTTTACCCGAGCTGCTTTGACGCCAACGCCGGACTTTTCGAGACGCTACTCGGCCCGGAAGATGCGATTATCTCCGACGCGCTCAACCACGCCAGCATCATTGACGGCGTAAGGCTTTGTAAAGCCCAGCGTTTCCGCTATGCCAACAACAATATGGCGGAGCTTGAGCAGTGCCTGAAGGATGCTCAGGGCGCGCGTTTCCGCCTGATCGCCACGGACGGTGTCTTCTCGATGGATGGTATCCTCGCGAACCTCCCCGCCATCTGTGATCTGGCTGAAAAATACGACGCCATGGTCATGGTGGACGATAGCCATGCCGTTGGTTTCATTGGTGAAACTGGCGCTGGCACGCCTGAGCACTTCGGCGTGCAGGACCGTGTTCACATCATTACCGGCACGCTTGGCAAGGCGCTTGGCGGCGCCTCGGGTGGTTATACCGCAGCATCGAAGGAAGTGGTGGATTGGCTCAGGCAGCGTTCGCGCCCTTACCTCTTCTCCAACACCCTTGCGCCGGTGATTGCAGCGACGTCTATCAAGGTGCTGGAGCTGTTGGAACAGGGGTCTGATCTCCGTGACCGTGTGCATGCAAACGCGGCCCAATTCCGCGAAGGCATGGAAAAACAAGGTTTTACGCTTGCGGGCGCTGGCCATCCGATCATCCCGGTGATGCTGGGTGATGCGGCACTTGCCGCCCAGATGGCAGAAAAACTGTTGGCGGAAGGCATCTTCGTGATCGGCTTCTCCTTCCCGGTTGTGCCGAAGGGCCAGGCCCGTATCCGCACGCAGATGTCTGCCGCGCACACACCAGAACAAATCGACCGCGCCGTCGAGGCCTTTGGCCGCATTGGGCGCGAACTCGGCGTGATTAAATAATCCGCCACTTGAGGGACCCTCTAAGGGACAAAGAGCCATGAAAGCACTTGTAAAAGCAAAAGCAGAGACCGGTATCTGGATGGAAGATGTGCCCATGCCGGAAGTGGGCCACAACGACGTGCTCGTGAAGGTCAAGAAAACCGCCATCTGCGGCACCGACGTCCACATCTACAACTGGGACAAATGGGCCCAGGACACCATCCCGGTGCCGATGCATGTGGGCCATGAATTCTCGGGTGAGATTGTTGAGCTTGGCTCTGAGGTCAAGGGCCTTACCATTGGCCAGCGGGTGTCGGCTGAAGGCCACATCACCTGCGGTCACTGCCGCAACTGCCGCGCGGGCCAGCGTCACCTGTGCCGCAACACCGAAGGCATTGGCGTGAACCGCGCCGGCGCGTTTGCTGAATACATCTCTGTGCCTGCAGTCAACATCTGCCCGCTGCCGGACGGGGTGTCGGACGAACTTGGTGCCATCCTCGACCCGCTCGGTAACGCCACGCACACCGCGCTGTCGTTTGACCTTGTCGGCGAAGATGTGCTGATCACCGGCGCCGGTCCCATCGGCATCATGGCTGTCGCCATTGCCCGCCGTGTGGGGGCCCGCAACGTAGTGATCACCGATGTGAACGACTTCCGCCTCGACCTCGCGAAGAAGATGGGCGCAACGCGCGCCGTGAACGTCACGCGCGAGAGCCTGCGTGACACCATGGCGGACCTCGACATGCACGAAGGTTTTGACGTGGGCCTCGAGATGTCCGGCGTGCCGCAGGCGTTCGGTAACATGCTTGAGACCATCAACCACGGCGGCAAGCTCGCCCTCCTCGGCATTCTGCCCGAAGGCACCGGCATCAACTGGAACCATGTGATCTTCAAGGGCCTGCAGGTGCACGGCATCTATGGCCGCCGCATGTTCGAGACTTGGTACAAGATGATCGCGATGCTCGAGAGCGGCCTCGACATGAGCCCGATCCTCACGCACCGCTTCGGTGCGGACGACTTCCAGAAGGGCTTTGACATCATGCGTTCGGGCCAATCCGGCAAGGTCATCCTCCATTGGGCTGCATGAGCAGCGAAAAACTAAACCATGGGCGGCTTGACGGCCGCCCCTGCCCCGCCTAAGAGAAAGTCAGCAAAACATATCAACTGGCGGACCGCCGATTTTCTCACCATGCGAGGCCCAACATGCATGACTATCCGCCGGGCGCCTTCCTCAAAGGCCTGATCCTCGTTTCCACCACTGTTATCTTCTGGGGCATCCTGCCGGTTGCGCTGGTGTTTGCGCTTTCGGAACAGGACGGCACCACCATCACCTGGTTCCGTTTTCTGGTAGCCGCAATCGTGTGCACAGCCTATCAGGGCTGGAAAGGTCGGCTTGGTGAATTCACCCGCCTTAGCCTCAGGGACTGGGGCTGGCTAATCCTCGCCGCCATCTTCCTGATCGGCGATTATCTGCTGTATATCTATGGCCTCACCTATATTGACCCATCGGCCATGCAGGTATTCTCGCAAACCACACCACTTTTCATGGCGCTCGGCGGCATCATCTTCTTCAAGGAGAAGCTGACAAAACTGCAGGGCCTGTGTTTTGTGGCACTTTTTGTCGGACTTGGCATGTTCTTCAACTCCGCCATCGGCAACTTCGAGATGGGGGAGACCAATTTCATCATCGGCGCTATCCTTGCCGTGGTCGCGTCCTTCATCTGGGCGCTTTATGCCATGCTGCAAAAGCTGCTGGCGGACCGGCTGTCTGCCATGAACATCCTGCTGTTCATCTATATCGCCGCGGTCTTCTGCCTGTTTCCGAAAGCCGAACTGGAGAGCTTCAAAGCGCTCACCGGGGCCGACTGGGGCATCCTGATGTTCTGTGCCTTCAACACACTGGTGGCCTATAACGCCTTCTCGGAAAGCCTGAAATACTGGCCGACCACACACATCAGCTCGGTCATTGCCATCACGCCGCTTGCAACTATTGTCGCGAGTTATGTGGGCAGCCGCCTGTGGCCGGATACGGTGCTGTTTGCGTCTGTCAACATGGTTGGCTGGGCCGGTGTTGTGCTCACGCTCGTAGCGATGGTAGCGTTCAACTTCCGCCGCAAACCGCCGGTGCTCGGCCAAGTTCGGCCACGAGCTGCCAGAGCGGCTGGCCGCTAGCCTTATACTTGGCTTCAAACGGTGTGATGGGGTCCGCCGCTTCATAGGCGGTAAGCGTCCCCTCATGCCCCGCAAGCGCAAGGGCCGCCGCAAACTCCTCCAGATACAGTTTCCAGTTCGAGCGAAGCTCCAACCGCCCACCGAGGGCCACGATATCGCGGAACACCGGTGCCCCGTGCCAGCGGCGCTTGAGGTGCTCGGACTTCGGCCATGGATTGGGATAGAGAATATAATGCCGTTCCGGCCGCCAATGCCCCTGATGCGCGAGGCGAAAAAAATCATTCAGGTCTGCCCGCACGAGGAACAGGTTCTCAGGCTCACCGCCCTCCCGCTCCCGCGTGATGCGGCTTTCGGACTTGTCGACGCCAATGATGCAATAGTCCGGGAACTGGCGCGCGAGGGCTCGGCTACTGTCCCCAACCCCGCAGCATGAATCGAGAATAAGCGGGCGACCGCTTGCGCCAAGGAATGCACAGGCAGAATCAAAAGCAGCCTGGGTGTGCTCACTCACCGGCTTCAAGAACGGGTTATCCAGATGCCGCCGGACCGTTTTTTCCAGATTTGGGTGCACACCATCCTGGTTGGTGAAAATTTTTTTTGAGTTCGCTTTCACGTCATTTTCCCGGTTTTGAAACACGCCACAGCCAAATCCGCCCCCCTGAAAAGCATCAAAAAGTGACCCATATCGGGAATACAACTTTTTAACCCTTTGAAATATAAAACAAAATAACCCCGAAAACTCAACTCAAATTTGTGTGGGTATTTATGTCAATTTGAAGTGAGTTTTACCCAAAACGCCTAAATATTTCAGCGATTTATCATAAAAAATGGCCTTTAAAACCTTGTTAAGGCCCTCCGCACAAAAGATTGCATCCAGATTTTCGCGATTCTTTCCACGCGAAGGCAGTGACGGGTTTTCTGGATCCGTCATGCGAGGAAAGGAGAAGGTTTCGGCTTCAGCCGGAGACGCAAATCCCATCAGGCAGAAACATGTTTTATCGCACCGGTTGTATTGCGGTGTTTGGAACGGGAGTTGATGCCGTGATTGCTACATTTAAATATCTTTTTCTCGCTTTTACCCTGTCTGCCTGCATGGGCGCTGAAGGCGCTGGCCCGTGGCCGCTGTCTGGCCCTATGCCACAAGGGGAACGTGTGCCCGGCCCGAAAGCCTTTGAGCTTTACTGCGCTGAAAACCCGGCCGACTGCACGGTGCCGAGTAACCCCACCTTCAAACACGCGCTTGGCCGCATCGATTTTGAGCTGCGCCAGATTATTGAACCAACCGAGGAAGCCCCTGGCAGCGACGTTTGGCAGCGCCTTGATGAAGCCGGGCCCGGCGACTGTGAGGATTTTGCGCTCACCTTCCGCCACCGCCTGCGCCAGATGTACCCGGCATTTTCCGCCGCATTCCGTATTGCCACAGCCTACACGGAAGAAGGTCAGTATCATGCCGTCCTGTCAGTGGAGACAACGGCGGGCACCTTTGTGTGCGATATTCGCTTCCCAACCTGTCGCACATGGGAATCCCTTCCCTACCAGTGGCGCATGCGCGAAATTGCCGGCAGCACCACGTGGGAAGTGTTTGACGATGAAAGCATCCAGACCGCAACGGCTGCCATTCGTAAGCGCGGCAGGCGCTGATATACCTGCCGCGCTTAACCGTGTTTAGTGTGGCCGGGAAATGGACGCCAGCTCGGCCTTGGCGGTGAGCCGGGCGAAATCCCGCCGCGCCAGATGCACAAGACTCCTGTGGTCACCAGCTTCCATATAGATCTCGTCATAGTCTGTCAGGTTGCTGTCGATAATCATGGGGATGCCATAGGCTTCGGCGCACGCGGGCACCGCACCGGGGTCACAGTCTGCGAATATCTCCCGCGCCTCGTCTTCGCTGGCGAGGCCAAGGCGTTCCTGCCGCATGTGGCTGAGCTCAGCAAGGTCCACCCGCCTGTTTGCTGGCACGACAGCGACAAGGTAGCCGGAATCGGATTTCAGCAGCACGCCTTTGGCGAAGCTGTTGCCTGAGATGTGCGCGGCTTGGGCAATGCGGGTTGCCACCACTTCGCGCTCATGGGGCATCAGGTCATAGGGAATGCCGCAGCTATCCATATGGCGTTGCAGCATGGGGGCAATGGTCATCGAAACCTCCTTTGGTCACAGCGAAGCTGTCCTCATATGGGCATGGAGGTATGAGGATGGATTGAGCGGGAACTATAACATTCCCGCCTGAATTTGGAAAATCACGGCTGCTTGACTGCCTGACGCGGCGGCAACTCATACATGGTTTTACCGCCCACCACTGTGCGCAGTACCTTGTTCTGATCCAGCTTTTCCGCCTTCATCTCAAAAGGATCATATGCAAGCACAACAAAGTCCGCGAGGTAACCGGGCTTGAGGATACCTAGCCTGTCTTCCTGATAGCCTGCAAAGGCATTCTCCGCCGTGTAGGCCTTGAGGGCCTGCACAACCGATACCTTTTCATCCGCGATCCAACCGTCCGGATTCTTGCCGTCAAGCGTGCGGCGGGTGACGGCGGCATAAATGCCAAGAAGTGGCTTGAGCGGCGCGACCGACCAGTCAGACCCGAAGGTGACATGCGCCCCCGCTTTCATGACAGAGCCAAGTGCATAGGTGCCCTTCAGTCGCGCCTTGCCGATGCGTTTCTCCGCCCAGCGGCCATCATCAATCAGGTGATAGGGGTGCATGGAGGCGATCACGCCAAGGTCATCAAAACGCTCAATCGCGGCAGCGGTCAGGTGCTGGGCGTGTTCGATACGGAAGCGCAAGTCCTCGCGCGCGACCTTGCCCTCAACGCGTTCAAAAATATCAAGAAGCTTGTCATTGGCCTGATAGCCGATGGCATGCACGGTGACATGCAGGCCCGCCTCAGCGGCGCCCAGCACGTCCGCCTCCAGTTCTGGAAGGTCGGCGACCGGGAAACCGCTAGTATCTGGCTCGTCCGTATAGGGCTCGTAGAACCACGCCGTGGTGGAGCCGAGTGAGCCGTCGACAAACCCCTTGAGCGCACCCCAGCGCAGCCAGTCATCGCCCCGGCCATTTTCCTTCACATAGGCGGCCATGCGCTCCCACTCCGCAAGCGGGGTGAAGGAATAGACGCGGATGGACATCTCACCCTTCGCGCGCAGGCGCTGGAATGTCTCGAGTGAACGCCAGTTGTAACCCATATCATGCACCTGTGTGACGCCGTTCTCGACCGCGTGGCGCATACCGCGCAGGAATGCTTCCTCCATCGCGGCATCGGAAAGCGGGGGAATAACTGCAAACACAAGGTTGGCCGCATTGTCCTTCAGCACACCGGTGGCGCGGCCAGCCTCATCGCGTACGATCACGCCGCCCTCGGGGTCCGGCGTATCAGCATCGATGTCCGCAAGCTCAAGCGCGGCGGTGTTGGCGAGGATCATATGCCCATCAAGGCGGGAAACAGCGACCGGCACGTCGCCTGTAAGCTCATCAACCCACGCACGGTCCGGCAGTTCACCGCCCCATAGCTCGTGGTCCCATGAACCCTCGACAATCCATGCGCCCTCAGACGCGGCTTTTGCGGCCTCGCCGATACGGCGGGCGAACTCTTGCGGTGTGGCGGCGTCGCGGAGTTGCACTTGCGCAAGCCCAACCGAGCCCATTTCAAAATGCACATGGTTGTCCATCATGCCGGGCATGAGGAACCTGCCATTCAGTAGGATGGTTTCCGTATCGGGACCCATATGGGCCGCCATGTCTTCCGCGCGGCCCACCGCAAGGATGCGGTCGCCTTTGACGGCAATGGCTTCGGC
The DNA here is from genome assembly GCF_000375545.1 of Kordiimonas gwangyangensis DSM 19435 = JCM 12864. Classification (GTDB taxonomy): domain Bacteria; phylum Pseudomonadota; class Alphaproteobacteria; order Sphingomonadales; family Kordiimonadaceae; genus Kordiimonas; species Kordiimonas gwangyangensis. The sequence goes on along the minus strand of NZ_AQXF01000003.1, from coordinate 394,254 downwards.
GTCGACCGCATCGCTGCGCCCGGTCCAGATTTTGCCGCCGGTATAGACCTGATCGGCGACCTCAGCAGCGAAGCTGGCGGCTGACAGGGCTGTGGCAAAGAGAGTGGCGGTCGCCAGACGGCGAAAGAGCGGTTTCATGTGCAATGGTCCCCCCGGACAAATGCCATGCCTAGCTGAGCGCGCTCCCCGGCTGCATGACATAAACATAGATGGTGATGAAGTGGCACGCGCTGCCGGCCATGACAAACACGTGCCAGATGGTGTGCGTATACGGCACACGCTTGAGCGCATAAAAAAGCGCGCCAACGGTGTAACAAAGACCACCGGCGATCAGCCACCAGATGGCGGCTGTCGGCAGCCGGTCCATCAACTCGCCAATCATCAGCACACCAGCCCACCCCATACCGAGGTATAGCAGCAGGGAAACAGGGCTGAACTTGCGTGCGGACTTTTTGATAAAACCCCGAAACTTGAGCGCAGTGCCGAGTATGGCAGCGCCCCACGCCCCAATCATCACCCAGATGCCCGCTGTTGTGGGCAAAGTGATAAGGGCAAAGGGTGTGTAGGCACCCGCGATCTTGAAATAGATGGAGCTATGGTCAAGCATCTTCAGAAACGGCGTGAAGCGTGAGCGGAAAAAGCTGTGATAAAGTGTGGAGCAGACATACATGACCACCATGCAGCCGCCATATAGAAGCGCTGCCGCCATGACACTGACACCGCCAATTTCCGCCGCTTTCAGGATCAGGAAAACAAGGCCAACAGCCGCAAGAACCGCAGCCACACCGTGGGTGATGGCATGCCAGGCTTCTTCTGTCGGGCTATAGTCGCGGATGGGTTTGGCGATAGACACGTCTGTACTCTCCAGTTTGTTCTGCGGCGACTATAGCAGAAAAGCGCCCAATTTCCCTAGCGCCCTTTACCGGCCCATAACCCGGCGCACATGATGGGGGCCAATGTCAGCGATGTTGCGGCACCCGAGCAGCAGCAAGTCGCGCCTCAGTGCATGGAGCAGAAGGCCGAGCACGCGGGACACACCCTTCTCCCCACCTGATGCCAGCCCGAACAGGTATGGCCGCCCAAAGGAGACCGCATCCGCCCCCAGCGCCAGTGCCTTCAGCACATGCACCGCGCGGCGTACACCACCATCGAGGATCAGTTCCATGCTATTGCCAACCGCGTCGCGCATGGGGGCTATACAGTCCAAGGGGGCTGGCACGCTGTCAAGCTGCCGCCCGCCGTGGGTCGATATCATCACCGCTGTGGCACCCGCATCGCGCGCACGCACGGCGTCTGCCGCGGACAGAATACCCTTGATGGCAAAAGGCCCACCCCAGGCTTTGGCAATGGTTTCCGCGTCATTCCAGCCGATGTCACCATCAATCTGGCTATTGATATACTGGATTACACCGAGCGTACCGTCCTTCAGGCCGTCTTGCCGGTGCACCACGTTCGCGAGCTGGAAATCCGGGTAACGCAGTAGATTGAGCGACCATTTCGGGTGCGCAACAAAGCTCATGAGGCTCGATAGCGTGAATTTGGGCGGCATGGTCAGGCCGGTGCGAGCGTCCCGCTCCCGCCCGCCGGCCACCGGCACATCCACGGTCAGGCAAAGGGAAGTATAGCCCGCCGCCTTCGCACGCTCGACAAACTCAAGCGTCAGGCCACGGTCCTTGTGGATGTAAATCTGGAACATCTTGGGGCCGGCTTTCGCCGCCGCAATCTCCTCGATACTGGTGGTACCGAGGGTGGAGAGTGAGTACATCAGCCCCGCCTTCTCCGCCGCGCGGGCGACCCCCAGTTCTTTCTCGTGGTGAAAAAGCCGGTTCATGCCGGTAGGGGAGAGGATGATGGGGGCTGCCATCTCGGCACCCAGCACCTTGGTGCTCAGGTCCACATCAACGATGTTGCGCAGGTATTCGGGCACCAGTTCATAATCATCGAACACATCGGTGGACCGGCTGAGGGTCCATTCGTCCCCGGCGGCGCCGTCAATATAGTGGAACATGGGCGACGGCAGCGCGCGTTTGGCGGCTTGCCGAAAATCCTCATACGTCAAAAGCTTGCGGCCCATAGGCACCTCCCCATTGCGGGAACGGTAGCGCCGCCTATGTTTGCTGGCAATTCCAAAAAGAAAATGGGCTGGCCAAGGGGTTCGGTGGCCAGCCCATAAGCGCATGTCTGAAGGTTAGCTTTGTGCGTTACACCGCGCTTCAAACGTGCCACTTACCTGTGACGGGCTGATATCATTGGCCCGGCAATAATCTTCAATCGCGCCTTCATGGTTACCGAGCGCCGCGCGAGCGTTCCCCCGGTTCACATAGGCTTTCCAGTAGCCATCATCAGCAGCGATGGCTGCATCGCAGGCTTCAACGGCGGCTTCGGCGTTGCCGAGGATATTTTCCACCGCGCAGATTGAATTGAGGGTTACCGTACGCTCCCGCGCTGTGATGTTTTTTTTCACCGCCTTGCGGAAGCTGGTGAGTGCATCCTCAAGCCGCCCTTCCTCAAGGGCTGCGTTACCGCTGGCGATATAGCGGTCCTGCGAAAGGTGGTAAGTTGTGGGGTCTGCCTGCGCTGCCGTAAATCCGGCGCCGATCAGGCCGATGCCAATAAGGGCATACATCCTGTTCATATTCATATCTCCAAGTGTCCTCGCTGTCGTTCGGCGAACGGGATGTGTGAAGATGTCCGCTTAAGACGTGTCTTCATGCATAAAGTTGGGGGAGAGCACACCCCACTCGCCGTGTGTCTTTATTTTTGCACTGATCTGCCGTACAACAAGTTATGAAAAGGTGCTAAATACATGAGTGAAATTCATGAATAATCGTCTTCTGAAGTTGGCGCAGGCTGCGCCCTATCTTGCTGCCATGCATGAAGCACGCAGCTTCACCAAAGCTGCCGACCTCATGAATGTGCACCAGACGGCGGTAAGCCACCGCATTCGCGCGATTGAAGACCTGATCGGTGTCCAGCTTTTTGAGCGCACCACCAGAACGCTGACCTTCACGACGGCAGGCGAAATTCTGTGCGCCGCCGCTCACGCCAACATCACTGACCTTGAAGCTGCGCTTCTTCGCGTACAGGCTAAAAAGCGGTCCAGCACCATTCGGGTATCGGTGCCGCCGAGCCTTGCGATGAAGTGGATAGTGCCGCTGCTGACGATGGCAAAAACAGCGGGGCTCGATATCTCCGTACAGGCACAAACCCGGCTCGTGGACTTCGCGCGTGACGACGCTGATGTAGGCATTCGTTACGGCCTTGGCCCCTACCCCGGCCTCAGGACCATCCGCCTGAGCCGGTCCTACATGCAGCCGCTCGCGAGCCCAGCCTATATTGAGGCAAACGGCATTGATCTCGCCAAACCATGGGCAAAACCGATCGATATCCTGATGGACCACACAACGGAATCCGACCCCATTCCTTTCGGCTGGGCCGAATTCAAAGCCAGCGAGCCCGCATTTACGCAGAAGATTGAGCCCATCAGCTTGTTTGACCGCACAGACCTAGCGCTGCAGGCGGCCACCGGCGGGCTTGGAGTCGCGCTTGGCCGTACGCTCCTCTATGAGAACGATGTGAAGATGGGCTATCTGGTGCCGCTTGGCGAGCCGAAGCCGGTGGAGCCGTCCGACTGGCTGGTGACCTCTTACGAATTTGCCGAAACGCAGAAGTTCAAGGACTTCACCCGTTGGATCACCGAACAGGTTGAACGCACCATCTGCCTAGAAACCCGGAGCTGACGCCATGTACCGCACCCTTGCTCTTGTGCTTTTCCTCTCGCTGCCCTCTCACGCCGATATGCTGCGTGTTGGCACCACGGGCGATTATCAGCCGGTATCGTGGTGGAACACGGAGACACAGGTGTTTGAAGGGCTCGACATTGAGCTGATCAAGTCTTTCGCCGCCGAGAACGGACACGAGATTACCTTCGTGCGCACCACATGGCCAACCATGATGGCAGACCTGCAAGCCGGTAACTTCAGCATCGCTGTCGGTGGTATCTCAAGCACGCCGGAGCGCGCAAAAGTCGCGCTGATGTCGGACACTATTCATCTTGACGGCAAGGTAGCACTGGTGCGCTGCGGCGAGCAGGAAGCCTATGATAGCCTTGAGGAAATTGACGCGCCCACCGTGCGGGTGGTGGAAAACCCGGGTGGCACCAATGAAAAGTTCGCCCGCGCGACCCTGAAGACGGCAAAGCTCACGGTACTGGCGGACAATCATGAGCCCTTTGATCATCTCAAGGCGGGTAAGGCGGATGTGATGTTCACCGATGCACTTGAAGCCACGTTCAAGGAAGCGGAAGGGGACGGCCTTTGCGCGGTGAATGCGGACACACCCTATACCGAAATCCACAAAGTGTTCTTGTTCGCGCAAGACGAAGGCGCGCTTCGGGACACTTTCAACACATGGCTCGCCGGGAAACAGTGGGACTGATCAGGTATCAGCCTCGCAGCCTTCGCCCTCTGCCTCTGTCTCGGCTCTTGGATCAAGCTCGAACGACGCCGGGCTCACACCCTGGGCAAAAACAAAGTCTGCGCTTTCTTCCGAAGGCGCGGCTGCACGCTGCGTCATGCGGAAAATTGTAAAGGCCGCCAGAAGCGCCGCTGCCACCGCAAGGTGCATGAACAGCCCGTCTGGCCCCAAGATCTGCATCACAATGGTCGCCACCATCGGGCCAACAATCGCGCCAGCCCCATAAAGCAACAGCAAGGACGCGCTCGCGGGCACAAAATCTTCGGGCTCGAGGAAGTCATTGGCGTGGGCGATTACAAGGCCGTAAAGCGGCAGCACAAGCCCCCCCATAAGTGCGCCAAGCAGATAGAGCGCATCACCCGGCGGGAACAGGCCCATTACGGCCACGGTACCGAGCGCGGAAATCGCCACCGCAATACCCGCGATGACAAAACGGCGGTCCATCTTGTCGGACAGACGACCGAAGGGCCACTGCGTCAGCACACCACCACCGACCACAAGGGTCATGAAAATGGCGATCTTGTCGGTCGGCAGCCCCTTGCCTTGCGCGAACACCGCACCGAGCGCCCAGAAAGCACCCGTGATAAGCCCTGCGCCAAAACAGCCCGCAACACCCACCGGCGAGACGCCAAACAAGCGCTTCAAGGTCATGCGGCGCGGCTCGGAGAGTGCGGGTGTCGGCGTCGAGGTCAGGGTGATCGGCACCAACGCGACGGAAATGATCACCGAAACAAAGATGAAAAGGTCATAACCGGATGGTGGCGCCATCATCAGGAACGCCTGCCCTGCCGCCGTGGACGCGAGAATGACGACAAAATAGACCGACAGCACCGTGCCACGGTTGAGGTTCGATGAACGTGCATTGAGCCAGCTTTCTGTCACCAGACAGAGGGCGGCAAAACAAACACCGGTCAGCGCCCGCAGGATCATCCAGCTAATGGGGTCCACGAACACGGCATGGCAAAGCGCAGCGGCGGACGCCAGCGACGCGAAAGCTGAAAACGTACGGATATGCCCCACGCGGGCGACGATACGCGGTGCGAACAGGCTGCCTGTCACAAAGCCCGCATAGTAGCTGGACATCACAAGGCCGATCAGCAGCGTCGGGAAGCCCTCAAGCCCAGCCCTCACACCAAGGAGCGAAGCCTGCAACCCCATGCCGAGATTGAGCGCACCAGCCCCAAGGAGCAGCGCAAAAATCCCGATCAATGTGGCACGCAAGGTCATAATTCCCCTTTACTGACAGCAGCTTGTGGCAAATTCAAGTCTGTCCCTCCTATACCTGAAAAATTTTATCCTGCCCACAGGCAAGAGTGCATCCGCCAAAATTCGTTCCGCTACTGCGCACCAACGGAAAGTAGCGCGGACCAAAAAATTTCAGCCTACATCGACGGCTCCACGATTTCGGCCTGAAAAAGCCCAGCTTTCGTTTAGCGTTTATCTTTTTTTAAACATGATTTCGGATAATACTCCCTTAACGGGTATTTACCATATTTGCGCCACCAGATTAATTTGACCGAATTGGCGTAGTATTCACCCGTACAATTAATGCACTATTGGGGTTCATACCGTGAATTTTCAGTTTGGCCGGGAGACCAGAAATCTCGCAGTTGCGCACCTGATAAAGGATTACACGCTCGCCTTTATCGCGCTTCACGATCAATATACCTCCGGACACTGTAATGAAGTTGCCGTCATTGCAGCCAAAGCTGCGCGAGACCTCGGCATGACACCGGAAGATATAGAGAGGATTGCACTGGCTGGTGATCTGCACGACCTCGGCAAGCAAGGCATCCCCAGCAGCATTCTCGCAAAGCCAGGCAAATTGAGCGCATCGGAATACCGCCTTATTCAGGACCATGTACAGATTGGCGTTGACCTACTCAACTCCATTGGCTTTGACTCCACCGTGGTGCGGTATGTCGCCGAACATCACGAGCGGCTCGACGGTTCCGGTTATCCGAACAATCTCAAGGGTGATGAAATCTCCCTCGGCGGGCAGATTATCGGCGTGGCGGATGTCGCGTCGGCCCTCATGTCAAAGCGCACCTACCGGACCGCTGCCACAAAAGCGGAAGTTGAAGCCTTTTTCAAAGCGGAAGGCCCCTCGCGCTATGACCCGCATGTGGTCAAAGCCGTTCTAGCGCATGTGACCGACTAGAGGCTTCCGGCCCACTTTCCACTTATTCACTGACAATCTGATGGCTTGATATAGGCTGCCGGGCGGCTTACACATTTGTTGTTGAACCTCACGGAATTGGGCGGCGGGGATGCAAGGTACGCCTTTCAGGGGAACGGACAATGAGCATTAACCGTCGGCATTTTGTCATGGCAACGGGGGCAGCAGTCGCTCTGGGCGGCACGCTGAGCGCGGCACCTGCCAAGGCAACAAAGGGAGGCACCACCATGTTTGGACTGATTGGAAAATTCACAGCAAAAGCAGGCACTCGCGATGAACTGGGCAGCATTCTGCTTGAAGGCATCGGCGGCATGCCCGGCTGCCTGAGCTATGTCGTCGCCACCGACCCGGCGGACGAGAACGCCCTCTGGATTACCGAAGTCTGGGACAGCCGCGAAAGTCATGAAGGCTCGCTCAAGCTGCCAAGCGTGCAGGACGCCATCAAACGCGGCCGCCCGCTGATTGAAGGCATGGAAATGGTCGCCACCACCAGCCCCATCGGCGGCCACGGCCTGGCGTAACCCCCGTAAGTCACTGAGATCAATTTGATTTCCTGAAGCCGAATGCGTGAGACCTTCGGCTCTTGCGCCGTGACACCTTATACTATACGTTCGTATAGTATAAGAAAAACGACACCACCATGCACTGAGAAAACCACCCGTAGCCATGCCTTCGCGCGCACTACGGGGCAATCGTGCTGCGCGCGCCATGGGTCCGCGCGGTTAAAACATGTGTGGCGGCAGGCAAAAGACCACCGCACGAGCTTTCAGGAGCATCGAGGATGAACCGACTACTTCTTGCATTCATGTCAGCGGCCGTTTTCGCCGCCCCCAGCCTGGCGGATACCACCGTTATTCACGCTGGCCACCTTATCACCGAGCCCGGCAGGCCGGTGCTTGAAAAGCAGTCCATCATTATTGAGGATGGCAAAATCACCGAGGTCAAAAGCGGCTTTGTGGACGGCGATGCGGTGATTGACCTTCGCAGTGCCTATGTCATGCCCGGCCTCATTGACATGCACAGCCACATCACGCTCGATGGCAACGTCAATGTGGCCGACCTTGTCACCTCCATCCGGGGTGCGTTCATCAATCGCCAGGCAGATCAGACACTCTCGACCCTGCCCCGCCTCAAAGAGATTTTGCACAAGGGTTTCACGACCATTCGCAACCTTGGTGATGTCGCCAGCATTAGCTATTCGCTGAGCCGCGCGCTTGACGCAGGCATCATTGACGGCCCACGCATGATTGCGGTCGAACCTCAGTTCGGTGTCTCAGGCGGGGACTATGACGCCCACACTTTCGGTGTGCGGCAGGAACTCGAACCCAACTTCAAAAGCCGCGGCACTTGTGATGGCGCTATTGACTGCCGCCGCGCGGTGCGCGATGAAATCCATCGCGGCGCGGGCGTCATCAAGCTGCGTATCGCCGGTATGGCACTGATGGACCCCAAAATTGACGCCATTGAGTTCAAGGACGAGCTTGAAGCGATTGTAGAGACCGCGCACAAACTGAACCGCAAGGTGGCGACGCATACGCCCGGCGCGCCGCAGGCCACCCAGCAGGCCATTGAGGCTGGTGTCGACACCATCGAGCATGGCCCCTTGAGCGATGAAAACATTGCCGCCATGGCCAAACACGGCACTGCCTACACCCCCACCATGCTGACTGTCTCGCTCGCAAAGCCCATGATGGAGGCGGCGGGCCTGCCAGACCAGATGCCCGTGGTACAGTCCAGCGTACTCAAAGCCTACAAGGCAGGTGTTCCGATCCTTTTTGGCTCTGACCTGCCGGTCTCACCCATCGCCAAACTGCATGAGGAATTCCGCCTGATGCAGGAAGCTGGCTTGCCTGCTGATGTCGCCCTCGCATCCGCAACGATCACGGCGGCACGCGCGCTTGGGCGCGAAGATAGCCTCGGCTCCATTGAGGCAGGAAAAAGCGCGGATATTATCGCGGTCAAGGGCAACCCGCTTGAAGACCTTTCGGTCATGGCCACCGTTGGTTTCGTGATGAAGTCCGGCAAAACCTACAAGTCGGAGGGTTTCTGATCGTCACCATGCGGGTCGGTGCCGCCCATTAGTGCACGAAACACGGATATATAGGCTGCGGAAAGCGTGCGCTGCATGCCCTCATCTTCAAGGTCTATACCGAAGATTTCAGCCAGCTTGGGCTGGAAAAACAACAACCCAAGCTCTGTGCTCATCCACACAAGGGCGGCGAGCTCCGTCGGCACGTCGCCCTTGCCTCCGCCCCCCTCGCGCTGCGCTTTGATGAAATCTTTGAGCGCATTGTAGCTATTCTTGACCATGGGAAGCGGCTCATCGTCCTCCATCAAGGTACGGTGCAGGAAGCCCATATCGTCCGGCACGCGGCGGAAAAAGCGAAAGCGCTCAAGGAAACGGTCTTCATATACCTTCATGTCCAGGGTGCCGACTTGCGGCTCGCCGCCATCGTCCCACTTTTCCTCAAGGTGCTTGCCCACGGCCTCGTAAAGGTCGCGCTTGGAACCAAAATGGAAACGCGCCAACCCCTTGGACACCCCCGCCTCTTCCGCGATGTTGGCGATAGAGGCACCCTCGAACCCGCGGGTCGCGAACAGGTGCAGCGCCGCGCGGATCAGGCGCGCGCGCCCGTCTTGCACGGTATCCGCTGTGTCGCTGCCTATGGCTTTTGCCGTCATGTGTAGCACTCCCCACCTTCGGGGCCTGTTCGCCCCGCCCATTATGCTTAGCGCAACAAAGCCGTCCGCCACAAGGCAGGACGCGAACGGGTTGGGGATGCGTCCAAATAAAATGTCCCGCACCAGAAAGTGCAGGGCTTAAAATTGGTAGCCGAGGGGCGCTACGGACACCCCCAAATAATAGTATTTTCCCTTAAAACATAAATACTTAGATCATTTAAGAATGTCAGACTCGCCGAAGCTCTCGTTATCGTTTACAACAATAGCGATAATAAACAACCATGAGACGATGAGTGGCGAAGAAGCAATTGGAAGACTGGGAGGTAGCGGTTATCCGTCGCCTACTCCTGCTAGGTGTCGACAACGCCGGGCAAAAACTTTTTAAGCAGGACATAGCATTTCTCTTTTCTCGCCCAAGACGAACAATTAACGTCGGTCGCATCGTAGAAATCGCAGATGATCATGAACGCTATGCAGGGATTGCCCCTGCGACGGAAGAAGAGGCTAGGCAATTTCTCCGTGATTGGCAGGAAATTAACTTCCCAGAGAATCCTATCCTAGAACGCGACCTTGGTCCCACGCATCCCAAAACACTGGCGGCAATTTTTCAACCTCGTGGCGACGACGAAGAAAGAATAGCTGTTTCTGAGACAGATACCGTCGAAGGAAAAGCAAGCTTTAACTGGGGCTCAAAAGAAGAATACGGTCGGACCATGGCCGGATTTGCCAACAATCGAGGCGGTTACCTGCTGTTCGGCGTCGAAGACAAAACATTCAAGATAGTAGGAATCGCGCCTGATCGGATGCCGAAGTTTGATCCGCGCAAGGCAAACCAATATCTGACCCGCACGTACAATCACCACCTCAGGTTCGAGATTGGAGATTTTTCCATTGCCGGAAAAACGGTTGGCGCCATGTATGTCTATCAATCAGAACACAAGCCTATTGTCTGCAAGAATGACGACGGCAAGCTTTGCTCGGGTGATATCTATTTTAGGTATCCCGGTGAAACGACAAGGATTAAAGAGCCTGAACTACGTAAGCTGCTCGAGGAACGTGGGCACCAGAACGAGCAAGACATTGTGAATATTCTGCAGCGCATCGCTGACATTGGGGCGAACAATTCTGCCGTAATTGACCTTACAAAAGGAACCATTGAGGGCAAGAGAGGTCAATTCGTGTTGCCTACTGAGTTGATCTCACAATTAAACTTCATCAAAGATGGTGAGTTCAATGAACAAGAAGGCGCACCAACACTTAATGTTGTCGGTGAGCTTAAGGCAGTTCCAACAGGCAGTGTCGCCATCAAGAAGGTCAAAGAAAACCTGACCGAAAGAGACATTCTCGGGGACTTCGTCGAACAGAAAGAGGTGGGAAATCCTACCGAGTACATTGAAAGGCAGTGCCATGAGCAAGCTAGATGGATGCCCATCTACTACTATGCTCACCTTGCCGGATTTTCCCACAACGAACTTGCCGACTTTTTAAAGAGTTCCAGTTCCCCATACACAGGACGTGTAGCGTTGCATATTCAGCGGGTCGAACTCGACAAGCTACCTTCCAACATCGCCTCCACTAGAGAAAAGGGCCATTGGGTAGCGGACCTATTGTCAAATGGCACAGTCAACATCGCCAGTGAAGAGGACGCAATATCTGCACTAAACGCTATTTGCTGCTTCGACACAGACACCGTGGACCAAGACTACAGCATTACTCTACTACGAGAGGTTTTTGCCAGGTTTGGAACAAATACTGACGCAAAAGTGCGAGGCGCATTTAGGCGAGCCTGTTGCTATCTTGACCGTGCTTACTTCAGACACCAGCTACCCAAAGCGGCCTCTGAGGAGTAAACAAAAACGGCCCCCGAAGTTAATCGGAGGCCGCCGCACCCTCAGGGGGTAATGATGGTAGCCGAGGAGGGACTTGAACCCCCGACACGCGGATTATGATTCCGCTGCTCTAACCAACTGAGCTACTCGGCCAAAATGTAAAAGCTTCAACGCGTTTGCGACTACTCGGTACAACTCGAAAACAGGCCACACGGCCGTTGAAAGCTGCGCCGGTATAAAAGAGGGTCGCTGCGCAGTCAAGACGATTTTGTCACAAATTTGTGCCCCGCGCTGCCCCGCGCCAGCCAAGGCGCTGTGGTCCTTTGCCTCATATCCAAATTGGCCCTGCCGTATGTGCCGAATTTCCAGTATCCTTGGTGCCACATCACGGCAGAGAAAGGGACGCCATGAGCAAGGAACATCATTACCATAGTCGGGTTACCTGGACAGGGGCCGGCGATGAAGGCACCAAAAACTACAAAAGCTATACGCGCAACTATGATATCGACATGGAGGGCAAGGCCAAGATCCTTGGCTCGTCAGACCCGAATTTCCGTGGCGATCCCGCGCGCCATAACCCGGAAGATATCCTCGTCGGCGCAACGTCGGCGTGCCACATGCTGTGGTACCTGCACCTGTGCGCGGTGAACGGCATTGTGGTGACCGAGTACACCGACGCCGCCGAAGGCATCATGGATGAAGGCGGTGAGGGGGAAGGTGGGCACTTTACCAAAATCATCCTCCGCCCCAGCATCACAATCACGGCGGAGAGCGACGCGGAGAAAGCAATGTCGCTGCATCATGTCGCCAATGAGAAATGCTTCATCGCCAATAGCCTCAAATGCCCGGTGGAACATGAGGCGACAATTACCAAGGAATAGGCTTCAGCCTATTTGTCGCCGCGGTAGGCGAGCACGACATCAATGGTGTGTTCGGTGAAGCGGTCGCGGCGGGCTTTGTCCACGCCGTCCAGCTTCATCACCGTCAGCATCTGCGAGGCCGCGAGGAGGATACGGGCATCGTCCCTGTCCTCCCGCTTGCGGCCGTCGGTTGCGGAATTGAGGATTGCGGTCAGCTTGTCGAGGATGATGGTCTGCTGCGCGATAAAACGTTCGCGGATCGCGGGCGCGAAATTCGTGCTCCAGTTCAGCCAGACCTGCGCGTAGGCACGCTCTTCCTCCGCGCGCCTCACCGCCTGCTCCGCAAGCGCGGTCAGGAGTTCGGGTACGCTCAGGCCTTCCGCCTCCACATCCTCAAAAATGGCGAGGTTGCGGGCGGCCACTTCATCGAGCACACTTTCAATCAGCGCTTCGCGGGTCGGGAAATAGACAAAGGTGGTCGCTACCGAAACGCCGGTCCGCTTCGCGATATCGGCATGTTTGGCTTCGCCGATTCCGCGTTCCGCAAACAGTTCAACCGCGGCTTCCAGCAGCTGACTGCGGCGTTCCTCTGGGCTGAGCCGTGTGCGCCTTTGCTGTTCCAACAGTAATATCCCCTTACATCATCAGTTCTTTTTGTAACGCTGCGCACGCCACACAATCAAGCACCATCACCATGCTTGAGATACTATTGACAATATTATCAATAACTGTGACACTCCCAACCCTGTCAGGAACAGAAGCGGGGAAGGCATCATGACGACAGAACCAAAGGTCACACAGTTCGCAAATCCGGCTGAATGGCGCGACAGCAAGCGCTATCTTTGGCCGCTCCCGGTCCTGCTCGCGGGTATCCCGCTGCTTGGCTGGTGGCTTTACGCGCGCACCGGCAACGAATGGACGCTGTGGCTATCACCGATCTTCTTTTACGTTCTGATCCCCATCATTGAGATGGCCTTTGGGGAGGACAACTCAAACCCGCCCAAGGAAGCCATCCCGTTCCTGCGCGATGACCCTTTTTACCGCTGGTCCGCCTTTGCCGCCCTGCCCGCGTCCTACCTCGTGTGGATTATCGGCGCCTGGTATGTGGCGGTGATGGACCTTTCGTGGTCGGCCTATCTGGCCGTCACGGTCGCGAACGGGTTGATGGGCGCGGGTGCCCTCAATACCGCGCATGAGGTGGGCCACCGGCGCGACAAAACGTCGATCAACGTTGCGCGTTTCCTTCTGTGCCTGTGCGGCATGGGCCATTTCCGCATAGAACACAACCAAGGCCACCATGTGCAAGTTGCCACGCCGGAAGACAGCGCCACCGCCATGATGGGCGAAAGCTTTTACGAGTTTGTCACCCACGAATTGCCGGGCGGGGTGAAACGCGCTTGGGCGCTTGAGGCCGCGCGGCTTGGCCGCAAAGGCAAATCCGCCTTCTCGCTGGAGAATGAGGTGTTTGCCAATACACTCATCACCATCGCCATGTACGGTGCGTTTGTCGCTGTGTTTGGCTGGATTGTGCTGCCGTACCTGATTGGCGGTGCGCTGCTGTCGAACCTTATGCTTTCAAGCGCAAACTATATAGAGCATTACGGCCTGATGCGTGGCAAGCGTGAGGACGGCAAGTATGAGCGGGTGCAGCCGCACCACAGCTGGAACGCCAACCATATTGTCTCGAACGTGATGCTCTATCACCTGCAGCGCCATTCGGACCACCATGCCCATGCGGAGCGGCCTTACCAGTGCCTGAGGCACTTTGATACGTCGCCGCAGCTGCCTGCTGGCTATTTCACCATGTTCATGGCGGCGTGGAACCCACCCATATGGTTCGCCATCATGGACAAGCGTGTGGCCGAACAGCACGGATATGACATGACGAAGGCATATATAAAGCCATCGAAACGCGCGCGGTTGATGGCCAAATTCCACCGCCCGGCCGAAAAAATGCAGGCGGCAGAGTAATTTGCCGTCTTGACCAGTTTTTTATAATGCCGCGCTCATCCCCCTGCTGAGAATTGATACAGGCCTCGCTAAGCTCAAATCATCAAACAGACAGGAGATGAACCATGCTTGGTTGGGCATTAACTTTCTTCATTCTGGCAGTGATTGCAGCCGCGCTTGGGTTCGGTGGCCTCGCAGGTACGCTTGCTTGGGCAGCTAAGTGGCTCTTCTTTGCCTTTATCATCCTCTTTATCGTTGCGCTGATTGCCAATATTGTCAGTGGCCGTCGGACGCCACCGCCGCTTTGATTTAAGCGGATGATGACCAAACAGAAAACGGGCGCCCCTCAATTTGAGGAGCGCCCGTTGTCTTTAAATCCAGGGGGCCTATTCGCTCAGGCAGCGCTCAGGCGCGGATCGGCGCTTTCTGCACGGTCAATCCAGCCACCACCGAGTACACGGTCACCAGCATAAAACACCGCAGCCTGACCCGGCGATACACCCGCCTCGGCATTATCCAGCACAAGGCGCGCGCGCCCACCATCCTCAAGGAACAAGGTTGCCGGCACACCCGGGCGGGTGGAGCGGATTTTGGCGGCGACCTTAATGCCTTCCGCCGGCACAGCTTCGCCAATCCAGTTCACGTCCTTGACGCCAATCGCGTTTGTGAGCAGCGCTTCCTTGGGGCCAACGATAACCTGCTTTTTGGCGGGGTTCAGTTTCACCACATACAGGGGCTCGGCCGAGCCACCAACACCGATACCCCGGCGCTGGCCGATGGTATATTTCACGATGCCTTCATGGGTGCCGAGCACATTGCCGTCCACGTCCACAATCTCACCCGGCTCAAGCGCGCCGGGGCGCAGCCGTTCGATCACGTCCACATAGCGGCCCTCAGGCACAAAACAGATATCCTGGCTGTCCGGCTTATCCGCGACCGAGAGGCCGAAGCGTTCCGCGTGTTCGCGGGTTTCCGTCTTGTCCATATGGCCGAGCGGGAAGCGCAGGAAGTCCATTTGTTCCTGCGTGGTCGCAAACAGGAAGTAGCTCTGGTCCTTGCCGCTATCATTACCGCGCACAAGATGGGCCTTGCCGCTTGCGTCCACCACACGCTGCACATAGTGCCCGGTGGCCATACAGTCAGCGCCAAGGTCACGCGCGGTATCGAGCAGATCCTTGAACTTCACCGTCTGGTTACAGCGCACACACGGGATCGGCGTTTCGCCCTTGATGTAACTGTCGGCAAACTCTTCCATCACCTGGTTCTTGAACCGGCTTTCATAGTCGAGCACATAGTGCGGAATACCAAGTGCTTCCGCCACGCGGCGCGCGTCATGGATATCCTGGCCTGCACAGCAGCTGCCCTTTTTCTGGACCGCGACACCGTGGTCATAGAGCTGAAGCGTGATGCCCACCACGTCATAACCTTCTTCCTTGAGAAGCGCCGCGGTAACAGAGCTGTCCACCCCGCCAGACATGGCGACGACAACGCGCGTTTCAGCGGGCGCGCGGTCGAAGCCGAGACTGTTTTTGCCCCCCGAATAAGTTGCACCTTGTGCCATGCTTTATATTCCTACCAGTTTCATCCAGATTTGAATTCAGCCGTGCATATAAGCCTTAGGCCGCGGCCATGCAAGCGTTTCCGCCTTATTTTCCCGTCAGCTTTTTTTGCCCGGCAAGATCGACCGCAAGCTGCATCATATCACAGCCTGCCGCCCACTGCTTGCCCGTTTTCCCTTGAAGAAACAGCGCTTTCAAAAACTGGCCCGGCCCTTGCTTATGTAGGATCGAATTATCCCGTCCTGCGGCAGAAGCGGAAGTCAGGGCACAGGTAACACGGTACTAGGAAATGAACGCGATTGACCAAATGATGCAGGCGCAGGGCGCCAATTCAAGTCAGGCCATAGCCTCCTTCTTCAGCTCGCAAAAAGCTGGTGAGGGGGAAGAAAGCGCGTTTGCAGCCGTCTTTGCAAACCTGATGCAGAATTTCGCCGCTGATGGCACGAAGGAGATCACCTCTCCCGAAGCGATCAAGGCACTTGATGAACTGTCGCCTGCGGAAGCGGAGTTTCTTGCCTCCCTTGGTGTGCAGATCCCTGCGGCGCAAGAACCAGCCAGCTTCCAGCCCGGACTTTATACGGACGCCGCACAGGCCAGTGGCGCTACGGTGAATTTCCAGAAGGTATTACCAGCTTCGCTTATCAATATCGCAAGCGCCGATGGTAATGCCTCCGACGGCACCACCACGATTGCCGATATTGCCGCCCTGCCGGAATCCGCCAAGGCTGAACTGCTGCAGGCCCTCAAAGGCATGGAACAGGCAGGCAAGGCCCCTGCCCTGACCCTTAGTGCCGCTGACGGCGAAGCGCACATTCTGCCGGTTGCGGAACTTGAAGCCCTGATCAATGGCACGCAAGCTGGCGATGCTGTGGTTGATGCACCAGTTGATGCTGCACCAGCGACAGCCCCCGCTGCCCCTGTGGCCCCGGCAACGCCTGCCGCGACTGCAGCCGAAGTTGAAGAACTGGTTGCCCAAATGCAAGGCCCGGACGGCGCGCCGGTTGACCCGGAACGTATTGCCGCCTTCCTTGACGACAAGGGCATCGAATATCCTGACTGGCTGAAATCAGCGCTTGCGGACATTACACCTGAGCAGGCTGACTCTGCAAAAGCGACGGCCGCACAGCAAAGCGCTGCAGCCACCGCTGCTGCGGCAGCTGCGAGCGCACAGGCGGCAAACGCGCAGGAAGCCAATACCCAGCAGAAACAGGCTGAGCAGGCACAAAATACGCCGGACGGCTATATGGTCGCCGCCAACCAGCCCCAGAATGCGAACGCGCAGCAAAACGCGAACGGCAACGCTCAGGCTGGCAAAAAGGCCAATACTGCAGCGCTGGCTGATAAAGCGCCTGCGTCGATGAACCAGACAGCAGACGGAGCGCAGAGCAAAGGCGAAGCACTGACCGCCCGCGCCATTGACCCTGTTGTGGCCCGGTCAGAGACGGCACTGCCACCAAATGTGGCGCGTGACCCTGCGCTAAGCCTGACACCCGAGCGCCTTGCAGGCATGCAGCCGGGCTCGGCGGGTGAGATGGTATCGGCAGGCCTTTCCGGCATTCGCGGCGACGGCGGTTTTATGTCGAGCATGAGCCTTCTTGGCGGCCACGCCTCACGCGGGCTTCAGGGCCATGTGGCAAAACAGCTGAATATGAGTGTGTCGCGCGCCGTCAAGGCGGGTGAGCAGGAGTTTACCATGCGCCTCGACCCGGCCGAACTGGGCCGTGTGCAGGTGAAGCTGAAGTTCATGGAAGGTGGCCGCGTGCATGCGCAGGTGGTGGCCGAACGCCCTGAAACCCTTGAGCTGTTGCAGCGTGACGCCCGTGGGCTTGAACGCGCCATTCAGGGGGCTGGTGCCAAGGCACAGGGTGCCACCATCGAATTCAGCCTCGATCAAGGCGGCAATCAGGAAAGCGCGGGCAAGGCTTTTGCCGAAGCCGTGCAACAGGAAAAAATGCGTGATGCCCTCGCGGCACGCTCCGCTGGTGGGCATGCCCTGCCGTTCGGGGAAGATGATGCCAGCATGGAAGACATCCCGCTTGAAGACATTCTCCCTTATGTCGATGCCGAAACCGGCCTCGATATTCGGGTATAGGTTAGGAAAAGAAGGTAGCAGCTATGGTTGACGGTGTAGGCAGCGCAGCAAGCACATATCAGACCGCCGGGGACAAAGCCGCCGCGACACTCGCGGGTAACTTTGACGACTTCCTCGTGCTTCTGACCACGCAGCTCATGAACCAGGACCCGATGGACCCGATGGACAGCGGCGAGTTCACCCAGCAGCTTGTGCAGTTCTCGGGCGTTGAGCAGCAGATCAAGACCAACCAGAACCTTGAAACGCTGGCGAGCCTGACCCTGATGAACCACCAGAGCTCCATGGCCTCCTATCTTGGCAAGGACGCGCTGGTACCGGGCCTGATTGGCAAGTTCGACCCGGCGTCGACCACAGGCCAGAACGAAGTTCATTGGCGCTACAACCTCCCGGCTGAGGTTGCTGAAGCCAAGATCGAAGTACGGAATTCCTCAGGCGAGGTTGTGTACACCGGCAACGCCGAAACGGCATACGGCACCCACGACTTCACCTGGAACGGCGAACTGGCGGACGGCAGCACAGCCCCCGCTGACAGCTACAAGCTGAAAATCATCGCCAAGGATGAGGACTCACAAATTCTTGATGTCGGGATCGCGGTACGCGGCACCATCCAGTCCGTGGACCTGACAGGTACCGAGGCGCTGTTCAACATTGACGGCAACTATGTGTACCAGACGGATATTGTGCAGCTCTACAACAAGTAGACGCTGAGAGTATGAGTGGCGGGTCGAAGCACCCGCATGCCAATGGATGGTCAGGTGACCCCGGCGGCAAGAGCAGAAAGCCCAAAGCCAGTGAAAACGCAAAAGAGAGTTTAGGAGAAGTAACATGGCATTCACTGCTCTGGCAGCAGGCGTATCGGGACTCCAGGCCTTCACCGAAGGTGTTGGTGTCATCGCCGATAACATCACGAACGTAAACACGATTGGTTACAAAGAGACCCGTTCGCGGTTCTCGACCCTCGTAACCGAAACCGCAGCACTGTCGTCCTATTCACCGGGCGGTGTGCGCGCATTCTCTGACACCCTTGTGTCCAAACAGGGCCTGTTGCAGCCGTCCGGCTCCGCGACTGACCTGTCGATCGACGGTGCAGGCTTCTTTGTTGTGCGCTCCGGCGCGCGGGCTGAAGATACCAACGGCGAGTTTCTTTACACTCGCGCAGGTGCCTTCAACCAGGATGACGAGGGCTTCTTCAAGAACACCGCAGGTCTCTACCTGATGGGCTGGCCGACAGATTCGACCGGTGCCGTCAGCGCAAGCAACCAAAGTGACTTGAACGAACTGCGCCCGATCAACATCAACAACCTCAACGGTTTTGGTGCAGCAACCGGCGACGTGTCCCTGCGTGTAAACCTTGACACCGACACGGCGGTAAACTCGGTCTATGATACCGCGGCTCCAGGCGATATCGCTGACGGCACCGTCACGGCCGACTTTGAAACCAACATCACCATCTATGACAGCCAGGGCCGTTCGCACCTCGTAAACGTTGCTGCTGTCAAAACCGGCGTCAACACCTGGAACTATGAGATCTATTTTGACGACGATAACGCTGTTGACAGTGCTGCTCATCCAGATGGGCTGATTGCATCGGGCCAACTCAAATTCAATGACGACGGCTCGATCAACCTTGATGGCACGGCAGCAGGGTCCACGATGCTGGACTCTACGGGAACCGCAATCACCTTCCCAGGGGATTCAATTCCGATTACCTATGCAACGGCCAATGGCACGCGTGTGGAAGACGGGGAAATCACCTTCGACTTCGGTGACGACGGTTCGAAAAACGGTTTCGTACAGTCCTCGACCGAATCCGCACGCCTGTCCTTCAGCGTTGACGGTGCCGCTTTCGGTAACATCAACGGTGTGGAAATCGGTGAAGACGGTATCGTAACCGCTCTGTTCGACAACGGCCTGACACTCAGCGTTTACAAGCTGCCAATCGCCGTGTTCCAGAACCCGGATGGTCTTGGCCGCCGCCAGGGCAACGCCTTCGGCTCGTCCGACCTGTCAGGTGAAGTGAACCTGCAGCACCCGGGCGAAAGTGGCGCGGGCAAGGTGGCACCAAATTCGCTCGAGCAGTCGACCGTTGACCTCGCAAGCGAATTTGCCGAGCTGATCAAGGTACAGCGTGCGTTCTCCGCCTCCACGCGGATCATCACCACGTCTGACCAGATCCTCGAAGAGCTGACGAGGCTCTAATATCGTCCAGCTAATCACTGGCTGATATCTCTTTTGCGCGAGCCGGGTGGTCCATATGGGCCACCCGGACTTGTTTGGAAGCGGCAAAAAATTAATGCGAATTTAACCTTGAGGGTTAGGCATTTTTTAAACGCCGTGTGCCTAAACTTCACCCTGCCGAGAAAAAGGGTATGAAGTTGATGGCACGTGAAGATATGAAAACAATGATTGTCGGGCCGACAGGCAAACCGCTCACGCTCGACGATTTGCCAAGCGTCAATACGCAGCGTTGGGTCATCCGGCGCAAGGCGGAAGTTGTCGCTGCTGTGCAAGGGGGCCTCCTCAGCCTTGAGGATGCCTGCAAGCGTTATTCGCTCTCGGTGGAAGAGTTTCTGTCCTGGCAGAAGTCCATCAATGAAAATGGTCTCGCCGGCCTACGCACCACGCGCCTCCAGAAATACCGCAACGCCAAATCCGCCTGATCACGGGCGGATACCGGGGCTGAAACAGGCTCCACCGTGCCCCCGGCACAACGCCTGCGCGGGCGCTTTCACCGCATCGCAATAATTCCCGAATATTTTCCTTTACATTTATAGGCAAAATTTGCCTAGATTTAACTATCTGTTTACCGTGACAGCGTAAGTTGGGGCCATGTCCCGATCTGGCACGGATGGGGGACGCAATGCGGGTGCACAATTTCCGAGGTGGGTGTTGAACGGTTTTCTCCAGTTTTTAAGGAATCTCGGCACAGGTCGGCTTGTCCTTCTAGCAGCTGTGGGCTTTGGCCTTATCGGCTTCTTCATGCTGATCATCGGGCGGTGGCAGACCTCCCCGATGACAACGCTTTATTCTGATCTCGACCCGGCGAATGCCGCAACGATTGTCGAGCGTCTGGAAAGCGAACAGATCCCCTATGAAACCGATGCCGGTGGCCGCATCCTGCGTGTCCCGCGGGATCAGGTTGACCGTCTGCGCCTCACCCTCGCCGGTGAAGGCCTGACAGGCAGCATTGTCGGCAAGGAAATCTTCGACCAGGACAGCGGCTTTGGCCGCACGAGCTTTGAGCTTAACGTGAACTATGTTCGCGCGGTCGAGGGGGAAGTGGCCCGCACCATCAAATCGCTCTCGAGCGTTTCTGAAGCCCGCGTCCATATTGTGATGCCTGAGCGGCGGCCCTTCCAGCGTGAAGCGTCCGAGCCGTCGGCGTCCATCTTGATCCGCACCAATGGTGCCGGTCTCACGCGCCGCGAAGCGCAGGCCATCCAGTCGCTGGTTGCGACAGCGGTGCCCGGCCTGTCGCCGGAACGTGTCACCATTTCAGATACCACCGGTCGCCTGCTCACTGACGGCGCAGCCGAACGCGGCCAGCTTGGCGGCTTCTCCAATATGGAGGAAGCACGCCTCGCCAAGGAACGCCTCTACCGCGACAAGATTGAACAGCTTCTGGCCCGCCGTGTGGGCGAAGGCCGTGTGCGCGCGGAAGTCGCCGTTACGATGGACAACAGCCGCACGACCACAAGCCAGGTCACCTATGACCCGGATACACAGGTCGTGCTCTCATCCAACGTGATTGAGGAAGAAAGCGAAGACAGCGATCAGGTTGGCGGCCAGGTCACCATGGCGAACAACCTGCCAGATGCGCAGGGCATGAACCCGAATCCGTCGAGCACGTCATCAAAAACGCAGGAAACCACGAACTTCGAGAACTCGAAGACCGAAACGGTGACCGTGCGCGAACCGGGTACACTGACGCAAATTCGTGTCGCGGTTCTGGTGGACGGCGAACGCACGCTGGACGCGGAAGGCAATACCACAAACTATGCCGAACGCGGCGACGACGAGATCGAACAGCTACGCAACCTTGTGCTGACCGCCATTCCTTACAACGAGGACCGCGGTGACCTCGTGACTGTCGCAAGCATGCGGTTTGTCGACCCCGCACCGTTTGAAGCCAGTGAAGCGGCCTTCAGCTTCTTTGGCCTCAATAAAAACGACCTTATTGAGATTGTGACCGAGGGCGGCATCTTTGTGGTGATCATCCTTCTGATCCTCCTTGTGGTGCGCCCGCTTGTCATGCGCATCATCGAGGCGATCCCCGATGCACCGCCGCCGCCAGACCCAAGCCAGATTGAGGACCGCACCCGCGAAACGCCGGCGATTGCGGGCCCCGTGACCGGCAACGGCATCACCCCTGAACTGATGGCGCTTGCAGCCTCCGGCAACGAGGACGCGGCACTTGCCATCCGTCTGGCACGCGAAAGCGGCCAACTGTCATCCGATACCATGCGCACGGACGCCAAGATCGACGTCGCGCAGGTTGAAGGCCGTATTCAGGAAAGTGCGATCAAGAAAGTGGCGGACATCATCCGCGCCAATCCGGATGAGTCGGTTGCGATTGTTCGCACCTGGCTTTACGCCGACTAATCGCGCCTAGGCCGCCAAACAGTATAATGAACCAAGGGTAACGAAGTGGCAGATATCACCAAAATGTCCGGATCGCAGAAGGCAGCAGCCTTCATGCTTGCTATCGGCGAAGAACATGGTCGCGCGATCTGGGAGAACCTGTCTGAGGATGAGATCAAGGAACTCTCCTCACACATGTCCATGCTTGGCTCGGTTACCGCGAAGGACGTGGAAGACCTGTTTGTTGAATTTGCCTCAAAGGTTTCGACCGTGGGCAATCTCAATGGTTCGTTTGAAAGCACCGAACGCCTGCTCAAGAAAATGCTGCCCGGCGACCGTGTACAGCAGATCATGGACGAGATCCGCGGGCCCGCGGGGCGCACCATGTGGGACAAGCTGGGCAACGTGAACGAAGTGGTGCTCGCGAGCTACCTGAAGAACGAATACCCGCAGACCGTTGCCGTGGTGCTGCAGAAAATCAAGGCCGAGCACGCCGCGCGTGTGCTTTCGGTACTGCCTGAGGATTTCTCGATGGAAGTCATCATGCGCATGCTCCGGATGGAAGCGGTGCAGAAAGACATCCTCGACAAGGTTGAGCAAACGCTGCGGGTTGAGTTCATGAACAACCTCGCGCGCACCAGCCGCCGTGACAGCCACGAAACGATCGCCGAGATTTTCAACTATCTCGACCGGTCGGCCGAAAGCCGCTTCCTTGCCGCCCTTGAAGACCGCAACCGTGACAGCGCGGAACGTATCCGTGCGCTCATGTTCACCTTCGAGGATCTGGCGAACCTTGATCCGTCCGGCGTTCAGACGCTGCTCCGGAACGTGGACAAGGACAAGCTGGCACTGGCAATGAAGGGGGCGTCCGATACTTTGCGCGACCTCTTCTTCTCCAACATGTCCGAACGCGCGGCCAAAATCCTGCGCGAAGACATGGAAGCCATGGGCCCCGTACGCCTGCGCGACGTGGACGAGGCCCAGATGGAAATGGTGAACAAAGCGAAAGACCTTGCGGAAGCTGGCGAAATCCTGCTCTCCGACAACAAGGGCGAAGACGAGCTTATTTACTAGGAACGGGACGTTTAAATGGCTGAGCCAGTTAAATACCGATTTGATCAGGCCTTCGATGGCGGTGCCAAAAGCCGCTTCGATGAGGAACTTGAACGTGTGCGCGCCGATGCTGACCGCATCAAGAATGACGCATACCATCAAGGCCTTGAAGATGGCCGCCGTCAGGCGCTGTCCGAAATCGAGAATGCGACCAAGGGCCTGCTCGCGCAGATCGAACAGGCAGCCCATGGCCTTTTCTCGCAGCGCGCGCAGCTTGAAGCCAGCCTGAAACAGGAAATGGTGCATCTGGCTTATGCGATTTCCTCGAAGCTTGCGCCGGCGCTTCTGCGCGCGCATCCGCTCGCGGAAGTGGAAGCGCTGATTGAAGATTGCCTCGCCACCATGATCAAGGAACCCCGGCTTGTGGTGCGGGTCTCGGAACAACTTGTGGACGCTGTCAACGACCGCATTGAGGACCTCAAACAGGCGACCGGCTTCCCGGGTGACATCGTGCTGGTGGGCGAACCATCCTTTGGTGATCAAGACTGCCGGGTCGAATGGCCGGATGGCGGGACCGAGCGGCGGCACGACATGACCGTCGCGCAAATTGAAAATGCAGTGCAGCGCTTCGTGATGCCGGAAGATGTACCGGCGCCGGCTGCAAAACAAGAAGATGCTCAGGGTTAGAGAGGAACAAACTGAATGGCAAACGACCAGGACAATGACGTAGGCCTGCAAAACCTGTCAGACGGCAGCAGCAAGTCACCAGATCTTGCGCCGAAGGAAGACGGGCAGGTCCGCTCCGCACAGGAACTCGAACCGGTGTTCGACGTACCCGTGCGTGTGCAAGCGGTACTGGGCAAGTCGACGCTCGAGGTAAGCCAGCTTCTCAAGCTTGCGCCTGGTGCCGTGATCGAGCTTGACCGCAAAGTGGGTGAAGCCATCGATATTTATGTGAATAACCGGCTGGTTGCCCGGGGAGAAGTGGTTCTGGTTGAGGACCATTTGGGCGTTACCATGACCGAGATCATCAAACTTGATGGCGGCGTTGTTTAGACGGCATCAGGAATAAGGGGGCGAACGCGCAATGAGCACGATTTTCGGCATGCTGACAGCCTTTTTGCTGGTGGGTGGTGCCATATGGCTTGGCGGCTCACCGCTGGCTTTCATCAACCTGCAGGGCGTGCTGATTGTGGTACTGGGCACCTTTGCCGTGACCGCCATCAGCTTCCGCATGCAGGAAATGATCACCCTGCCGGTGAACATCTGGCAACTGCTGCGCCACGGTCAGCGTGACCCGGCGGAGGAAGCCGTGAAGGTGCTGAAAATCGCCGTGGAAAGCCGCAAGCACAATGACGTGCTGATGCTGGAAAAGCTTTTGCCGCGCCTCAAGGACACGCCGTTCCTGCATCAGGCCATCCAGCTTGTGGTAGACGCGGCAGAGCCGGACGAAATTGAGCAGATCCTGCGCCGCGAGGCCAGCACGGCCTCTGCCCGACACATGCGCGCTGTGGACTTCCTGCGCCGCGCCGGTGACGTGGCACCAGCCATGGGCCTTATCGGTACGCTGATCGGCCTTGTGCGCATGCTTGGCAACCTCGACAACCCGGCTGAAATCGGCCCGGCGATGGCGGTTGCGCTTTTGACGACATTCTACGGCGCTGTGCTTGCGCACCTCGTGTTCATTCCGCTTGCCGCGAAGACCGAGCACTGCACCGACGAAGAGCAATTGGTGAACAATCTTTATTCCATGGGGGCAACCTCGATCCGGCGCAAAGAGAACCCGCGCAGGCTTGAAATGCTTCTGAACACAATTCTGCCGCCGGCTAAACGGGTTACGTTTTTCAAATAGGCGGATAATCGCACATGGGCTGCCACAGGCAGGCGGCCATGGTACGGAGACGATAAATGAGACTACTCATTGTGGGCACCTTGAACGGGCAACTGGGCGCAGCCAGCCAGATCGCGATCGAGCGCGGCGCGAAAGTGACACATGCCCCGGATATTGATACCGCCCTTGGCACCCTGCGCACACGCGGCGCAGACCTGCTGATGGTTGAGGTATCGCTCGACATTCCGGGCCTTATCCCCAAACTGCGAGCTGAGCACTTCTCAATCCCGGTGGTGGCATGTGGCATTGGCACGGACCCCAAGATTGCGGCGGCAGCCATCCGTGGCGGCGCCAAGGAATATATTCCCCTGCCCCCGGACGCTGAGCTGATCGCAGCGGTGCTTGAGGCCGTCACAGAAGATAGTCAGGCTTTCATCTACCGCGACCCGATCATGAAAAATGTCGCCGCGCTTGCGGAACAGGTTGCGCCGAGCGAGGCCAGCATCCTGATCACCGGTGAAAGCGGTACGGGTAAGGAAGTCATGGCGCGCTTTGTGCACCAGAAAAGCCGCCGCGCGAACAAGCCGTTTGTCGCAGTAAACTGCGCCGCCATCCCTGAAAACCTTCTGGAATCCGAGCTTTTCGGCCACGAAAAAGGCGCCTTCACCGGCGCTGTCGCACGCCGGATTGGTAAGTTCGAAGAAGCCGATGGCGGCACCCTGCTCCTTGACGAGATTTCCGAGATGGACGTGCGCCTGCAAGCCAAGCTTCTGCGCGCCATTCAGGAACGCCAGATCGACCGTGTGGGCGGTGCGAAGCCAGTTGATGTGAATATCCGCATCATCGCCACCTCGAACCGCAACCTGCAGGAAGCGGTCAAGGAAGGCAATTTCCGCGAAGACCTTTTCTTCCGCCTGAACGTGGTGAACCTACGTGTGCCGTCCTTGCGTGAACGTCCGTCAGACATTGAAGCGCTTGCCGGGCACTTCGCCAAGAAATACGCCGAAGTGAACCATGTGCAGGAGCGCAAGCTGTCACCAGACGCGATCAAGATGCTGCAATCCCATCGCTGGCAGGGCAACGTGCGTGAGCTCGAGAACACCATTCACCGCGCGGTCCTTCTCGCAACCGGTGATGAAATCGGCACGGGCGCCATCCTGCTGCCGGACGCAAGCGGCAACATCACCTTTGGTGCCGCGCCCGTCATGGCGAACGTTTCAGCGCCCACAGGCGGCATGAGCGCCGACGGTGCGGACGGCATGAACGGTGACGACAGTGCGGCAACGCTTGTCGGCAAGACGGTCGCGGAAGTGGAGCGCGAGCTGATCATCGACACACTCAAGCACTGCCTTGGCAACCGGACACACGCGGCAAATATCCTTGGCATTTCTATACGTACGCTCAGGAACAAGCTGAACCAGTACCAGACCGAAGGTGTCTCCATCCCGCAACCCGGCACACAGGTTTAGGGCTATAGAGGCGCAATGGTGAAAAGACCAAAAGCATGAGCGACACAGCTTCAGGCAATAACCCACAGGATGGGGGTGGCGGCGGCCCGCTGGGCGGCTTCAACCTGAATGCCGTCCTCAGTGGCGTTCGCTCCACGGACGTAGCCTTCGCGCTTGGTATGGTGGGCATTATCATGATGCTTATCATGCCAATGCCCAGTTGGCTTCTGGACGTGATGCTGGCGGCTTCCATCACCTTCTCGGTGATGGTGCTCATGACCTGTATCTTCATCACCAAACCGCTGCAATTCAGCAGTTTCCCGACCGTTCTCCTGATCGCCACCATGCTCAGGCTGTCGCTCAACATGGCGTCAACCCGGCTGATCCTATCGGAAGGGCACACCGGCACGGACGCCGCGGGCGCGGTGATTGAAGCCTTTGGCGCATTCCTGATGGGCGGCCAGGTCGTGATCGGTATCATCGTGTTCGCGATCCTCGTTATCGTGAACTTCATGGTGATCACCAAGGGTTCCGGCCGTATCGCCGAAGTGGCGGCGCGCTTCAGCTTGGACGCCATGCCCGGTAAACAGATGGCAATCGACGCCGACATGTCGGCCGGCTTGATCGACGAAGCCGAAGCCAAGGTCCGCCGCAAGGAGCTTGAGGACGAAAGCACCTTCTTCGGTTCCATGGACGGTGCGGCCAAATTTGTACGCGGGGACGCCGTCGCCGGTATCCTCATCACGCTCATCAACATCATTGGTGGCATCATCATTGGCGTAGTGATCAACGATATTTCGTTCTCGGACGCGCTCAATCAATACACCATCCTGACGGTGGGTGACGGCCTTGTCTCCCAGATTCCGGCGCTGATTGTGTCGACCGCCGCCGGTATGCTTGTGACCAAAGCGGGCGTTACGGGCCGTACCGATCAGGCGCTGTTCGGCCAGCTCAGCGGTTATCCGCGTGCGCTTGGCGTAACCTCCGCGCTGCTCTTCGGCATGGGCCTGATGCCCGGCATCCCCTTCATTCCGTTCGCGCTTTTTGGCGGTACGCTCGCTTATATGGCATACGCCATCGGCAACAAGCGGGAGAAAGAAGCAGCTGCCGAAGTTATCGCCACCAAGGAAGCCGAGCATAAGGCTGTGCCTGCGGAAGAGCCGATCAGCTCGGCCCTCGCGCTTGACCAGCTCAGGCTTGAACTCGGCTATGGCCTCCTGACGCTCATCAATGACGACAGCGGCTTCCGCCTGACCGACCAGATCAAGGCGCTCCGGCGCCAGCTCGCAAGCGAGATGGGCTTTGTCATGCCGTCGGTGCGTATCCTTGATAATATGCAGCTCCCTGCCAACACCTATGTGCTCCGCGTCAAGGAGACCGAGGTGGGTCGCGGCGATATCCGCCCCGGTATGTTGCTCGTCATGGACCCTGAAGGCCAGCCGGTACAAATTCCGGGTGAAGCCACCACCGAACCGGCCTTCGGCCTGCCCGCCACATGGGTTGACCCCGGTGCGCGTGAGGAAGCCAGTTTCCGTGGTTATACGGTTGTGGACGCCGCAACGGTCATTACCACGCACCTCACGGAAGTCATCAAGGACAATATGGCTGAGCTATTGTCCTACGCGGAAACGCAGAAGCTGCTGGACGACCTGCCGTCCGATCACCAGAAACTGGTGGCCGACATTGTACCGAGCCAGATCACCACATCCGGTATCCAGCGTGTGCTGCAGGCACTGCTGTCCGAACGTGTGTCGATCCGCGACCTGCCGACCATCCTCGAAGGTGTGGCGGAGGCCACGGGCTTCACGCAGAACATTGTCTCGATCACCGAACATGTGCGCACGCGCCTTGGCCGCCAGCTTTGCTCGGCCTACTCGAACATGCAGGGGCTGGTGCCGCTCATCACCCTGTCGCCGGAATGGGAGCAGGCATTCGCGGAAAGCCTTGTGGGCCAGGGCGAAGAAAAACAGCTCGCGATGGCGCCCTCGCGCTTGCAGGAGTTTATCAACTCCGTCCGCATCATCTACGACCAGCAGGCGGAGCGCGGCGAACAGCCGGTGCTGCTCACCAGCCCGCTCGTGCGCCCCTATGTGCGGTCGATCATTGAGCGTTTCCGCCCGGCGACTGTGGTCATGAGCCAGAATGAAATTCACCCGCAGGCGAAAATTCGCACACTCGGGCAAATTTAACGATAAGAACGGGGCCCGGCCATTTGGCCGCCTCCCGCAACTGAGGACAGATACGGCATATGCGCCTTAAAACCTTTCACGCGAAAAACATGAGCGCGGTGATGGACCTGGTGCGCAGCGAACTGGGCCCGGACGCGATCATCATCCAGATCGAAGAAGGCAAGGCCGGTGTGCGCGTGACCGCCGCGCTTGAGGCTGGCGCCACACCACCGCCGCCCAAGAAAGCGCCCAGACCGAGGGAAACCCCGCTCGCCTATGAGGCGGAGCATCCCTTCCCCCGCGCGCGCGAGTTCGACAGCGGCGACATCAGCGCCGTGCTCAATCACCACGGCCTGCCGTTTGATACCGCGTCCCACATCAGCGAGGCCGTGCGCGCCGTGGAAGCAGCGACGCTTTCTGAAGCTTTCTCAAGCGCGCTTGAAAATGTCATCAAGTTCAGCCCGATCACCGATGCAACCACGCGGCCCGTTATGCTGGTGGGCCCACCCGGTGCCGGTAAAACCATTTGTGCCGCCAAACTGACGGCGGATGCCGTGCTGCACGAACGCCCGGTGCACCTGATCTCGACCGATACGGTCAAGGCGTCTGGTATTCAGCAGCTTGACCATTTTGCGCAGCTGATGAAACAGACGGTTTCCACCGCAGACACGCCTAAAGAACTGGAAGCAGTGATCCGCGCGAAGAAAAACGCGGGCGGCCTCACGGTGATCGACACACCGGGCACCAACCCGTTCAACATTGATGAGCTGAAAGAACTGCTGAAGTTTATCCAGACGGTGGACGCAGAACCGGTGCTCGTAATGCCAGCGGGCCTTGATGCGCTCGACGCGCAGGAGATAGCTGGCGTTTTCGCCAAGATGGGCTGCCAGCGTTTCATCGCCACCCGGCTTGATGCGGCTCGGCGCTACGCCAGCATGATCATGGCGGCGCGGCCCGGTTACCTTGCACTTGCCGCCATCAGCCGCAGCCCCTTTGTGGCAGAGGGCCTCGAGACCGCCACACCAATGACAGTTTCAAAGATTATCACGGCCCTGCCCGGACGCCGCAAGACCGACGACAAGATGGATAAAAACCAATGACCGATAGCCCGATGACAAGAGATAAGGAAACGCTGGAGCGCCGCCTGATCACGGTGGCAAGCGGCAAGGGCGGTGTCGGCAAGACGTGGCTTTCCTGTACGCTGTCGCACGCGCTGGCCACGGCTGGCAAAAACATCCTGCTGTTTGACGGTGACCTTGGCCTCGCAAACGTGGACATCCAGCTTGGCTTGATGCCAGACCGTGACCTCGGCCAGTTCATCACCGGTGAAATGTCGCTCCGTGATATTGCCTGCCGGTATGAGGATCAGGGCGGCACCCATTTTGATGTGCTGCCGGGCAAATCCGGCTCTGGCGCGCTGGGCAGTTTGACCAAGGAAACATTGGTCAAAATCCGCACCGGCCTGACCGCCATGGCCAGCCGTTATGACCATGTGCTCCTTGATCTCGCGGCGGGTATCGACCCGTCTGTGACCACGCTGTCGAAGCACAAAGGCAAGGTGCTTGTAGTAATGACCGCTGACCCAACGTCGCTGACGGATGCCTACGCGTTCATCAAAATCACCGCCATGCGCAATCCCGGTGCTGACCTTTCCATCGTGGTCAATAACGTGGCATCGAAGCGTGAGGGCGAGAAAGCCTACGAGGCGATCAAACGGGCCTGCGAAGGATTTTTGAAGATTTCACCGCCACTTGCCGGTATCATCAAGAATGACGCCAAGGTTGTTGACGCTATCCGCGCACAGGTACCGCTGCTTGCACGGCACCCGCAGTCGGAAGCGGCAAGCGACATCAAGGCGCTGGCGGCGGTTGTCGCCGGGCGATAGGCCGCACACCCGCGGCCTCATTTTTGGGGAACGCGATGAGCGACATATCCGGAGCACCGATGCCCAAGGCTGTCGACCCGTTAAACCGGGTGACGGACAAGGCCGGTACTGTCTCCAAGGACCCCCAGAAAGGTGACACCACCACCGGCGATAAACACGGCGAACAAAACACACGCAACGACCGGTCGGAGGCCGCCCACGCGCGTGACCCGGCTGTGTCCATCTCCGCGAGCGCCGCGCATCTTGAAATTGGCGAACGGCTGAAGAAGCAGGTCAACAAGGTCGACCTTGAAGGCCGCCCGATCATCGTGACCGAAACCGCAACCTTTGCGCTACGGCCCGACGCCGGCCTGCGTGCAGGCGACGATGTGGAACTGCAGATCGTGGAAGCCGGCAAGAAGCTGGCCGCCGACCTTTACATGAAAAATGGCCGCTATATCGACCCGCCAGTGCGCCTGCAACTGGTGGTGATTGCGATCCATGCGCCTATTGGCGAGAACGGTGAGCTGCAGCAAACACAGGTGCAGAACAGCCCCTCCTATGGTGGCGGACGCACCATGATGCCGACCGAGGACCCGGAAGCGCTGGCCAACCTCTTTGGCGCGCGGGCTTCGAGTTTGCCAAACGCAGTGACCAACCAGCCGGTGAGTTATGCCGCGCCCCGGCCACCGTTCCAGCCGCTGCCGCCGCAAGACCTGCCTCAAGCGCTGGTGGCTGATAACCCGGACAAGATTGGCGCACGCTCGAGCAGTTCGGACCTCGCAACCCTGATCGCAGCACAGCAGGGGCAGGCACCGCGCCCGTTCCCCTACCAGTCAAGCACGCCGCAGGCAGCTTTCATGCCCGGCGCACAGCCAAGCAGAGACCCGTCGCACCTGATCCCCAAGTCCCCGCTCACCGCGATGGTGACGGACGGGCAGGCGCAAGGCCTTGGCCCCACCCTCCCCGCGTTCAGCGCCGATGGCAGCGCACGTGTGCTGCAACTGATGGACCTTGCGGTCAGCCGTGTGAACCCGGCGGAAGTTGCGACGGTGAACACCGTGCAACCACTCGCGCCCGAAGACGCCAAAACCCTGCCGCTCACGATGGCGGCGCTCACCAAGCTCGGTAGCCCGCTCGCACGGGTGGAAACCAACCTTGGTACCTTTGTCATGGGCCTCAAGGCCGCGACACCGCTGATGGGCGAACAGGTGCGCGTGAGTGTGCCAGAACCTGTAGCAGCGCAAGCCGCAACAGCACCTGCGGCTGTGACCGGCTTCAAAGCGCGGCTGACGGCAGACCCCGCGCACACGCCGCGCAATGTGGTGATCAATCTGGTCGCTGACCCGGCCGCCGCAGACCCGGCCAAACAGGTTGCCACTGTGAAGGCTGTGCATATCGCCCGCGCTTTCCTCGCCGCCGATGGCCCCCGCGCCGACCTGCGCATTGAAACCACCGCCGGGCTGATAACGGTGACCTTGCCGAACGCCATGCGGCCCACGCCGGGCTCAGGCATTGAGATTGGCTTGCCACTACAAGCGGACAGTGCCCCCCTGCCGCCAAGCGCCACCTATGCCCCGCCATTGGTGCCGACAGGCGCCGTGGTGCCAGACCCGGCGACCATGACAGCCCTCAGCCACCACGCGTGGCCCGCGCTTCATGAGAGCATGGCCGTGCTTGCCGCCCATGACCCTGCCGCCATGAGCCAGCTTGCCACCCGCTCCGCCGACGGCGGCGGAAAACTTGCAAACAGCCTGCTCTTTTTCCTGGCCGCCGCCGGGCGTGGCAGCCCCGAGGCGTGGCTTGGCAAGGAGGCGACCGCTGCGCTTGAACGCCACAACCGCAGCCTTCTTGATATGCTCAAGCAGGATATTGCTCAGCTTATGACCCGCGCGACAGACGGCGCAGGCGAATGGCGGCAGGTGCTGTTGCCGCTCGACGCGCGCTCGGCTGATATGCCGCTCATTGCCATGCTGTTCGGCCAAGGCCCGCATGTGGACCCGGACCGCCAGCACGGTGGTCGCGACGGTGAGAGCGAGCGGGACCGCGAAGACATCCGGCGCTTTGTGCTTGAGGTGCAGTTCTCCATCCTCGGCCCCGTGCAGCTTGACGGCGTGATCCGCGGCCAGCGTTTTGACCTCACCCTCCGCACCGCCATGGCCCTGCCCGGCAGCCTGCGGACAGACGCCATGCGCCTCTTTGACGATGCCATTGCCGCAAGTGCCTTCACCGGCCAGCTTTCCATTCAGGAAAAAACCGCCTTCCCGCTTGATGTTGCGGCGATCATGGCGGGAGGTAAAGCCTAGGCCCACCTCACCGACAATTCGCTTGACCATGCGCCAAAGCCTGTTACTCCGGTTTGGCGCAACAAAAAGACAAGCGAGGCAGATATGGGTGTTTTTCTGGCATTTTTCGGCTGCGTGCTGATATGGGGCTCCACATGGTACGCGATTGAGCTGCAGCTTGGTGTCGTGCCCAAGGAATGGTCGCTCGTGTACCGCTTTGGCCTCGCGTCCCTCGTGCTTTTTGCCATCTGTTTCATCCGCAAGGAACGCTTGCGTATCCGCCTGCAGAACCACCTCTGGATGGCGATCACCGGCATGACCCTGTTTTCCACCGGCTATGTCTTCACCTATTGGGGCACGGAATATCTGACATCGGGCCTTGTGGCGGTGACCTTCTCCATGCTGTCGTTCCTCAACATTGTGAACGCGCGCATTTTCCTTGGTAACCCGGTCACGCCCAGCACCATTGGCGCGGCGCTCATTGGCATTGCAGGCCTTGTGCTGATTTTCATGCCTGAGATCACCGTGCTGACGCTTGAGGATGACACCACGCTTGGTGTTGCGCTCTGCCTGGCAGCCACGGTCATGGCGTCTATCGGCAACGTGTCCGCGGGCGCAGCCTCTACACGCTCCGTGCCCGTGCTGTCGTTCAATGCCTGGAGCATTGGTTACGGTGCGCTCACCAACCTTGTGTTTGCGCTGGCATCCGGCAAGCCCATCGCCTTCGACCCACATGCGCCTTATGTGCTGTCGCTCCTTTACCTCTCCATCGTCGGCACGGTGATTGCCTTCACCATGTATATCTGGCTGATTGGTAAAATCGGTGTGGGCCGCGCGGCTTATATGGCGGTGATGGTGCCGGTGGTGGCGCTGGTCATTTCCACCTTCATGGAAGGTTTTGTCTGGACCATTGAGGCGGCTGTTGGCCTCGCGCTCGTGGTTGCGGGCAATGTGCTGATGATCAACAGGAAAGCGAAAGCGGTAACCCCGGCCGCGCCCGACTGTGTGGAGCCTGAGAAGCTTTAATCAAGCCGGGACTGCACGTCATCCAGCGCTTCGCGCAGCACCTTGCCGATAAAGTCGATCTCACCGTGGTTGAGGATGAACGGCGGGCACAGCACCAGCACGTTGCCCACAGGCCGCACAATAAGGCCGCGCATCAGGCACGCCTGCCCCACATGCTCACAGATCGCCAGTTCAAGCGGGTACTGCTCCCGCGTGGGCTTGTCTTTTGCAAGCTCAATGCCTGCCATCAGGCCGCTGACCCGCGCCTCACCCACAAGCGGATGGTCCTCAAGCGCCTTCAGGGTCCGCTTGAAACGAGGGCCGGTATCCTTGGCGATCTGACCAACGAGGTTTTCGCGTTCGAGAATTTCAATGTTCTTCAGCGCAACCGCCGCCGTTACCGGGTGTGCGCTTGTGGTAAAGCCGTGCTGCAGCACTGCCTCGCGCCCTTCAATCACACCCGCGATCTCATCACTGATCACCGCGGCGGAGATGGGCAGGTAAGCGGACGACAGGCCCTTCGCAAGCGCCATCATATCGGCCTTGAAGCCAAAGGTTTCCTGCGCGAACCAGTTACCGGTGCGGCCAAAACCTGTCACCACCTCATCCGCGACCAGAAGCACATCATGCTTGCGGCAGATGCGCTCTACCTCCGGCCAGTAAGTCTCTGGCGGGATAACAGCCCCGAGGGTGCCCTGTATCGGCTCACCCCAGAAAGCCGCCACATTCTCTGGCCCTGCCTCAAGAATACGCCGCTCGATGTCCCGCGCGGCGTGGAGGCCGAATTCGTCCGGCGTCATGTCGCCGCCCAGCCGGTACCAGAACGGCGCCATGGCGTGGATCACATCCTTACCCGCCTTGAGGCCAAAGTCATCCAGCATGGCTTTGTTGCCGTTCAGAAGCGTGGTGGCGATGGTGCTGCCATGGTAGGCAAAGTCGCGGCTGATGATGATGCGTTTGCTGTCCTTGCCCTTCAGCTTCCAGTATAGCCGCACCAGCTTGATCAGCGTTTCATTGGCTTCCGAGCCTGAGTTGGCGAAAAACACCTTGTTGAGGTGCTTGGGCGCATGTTCGGCAATCTTGGCGGCCAGCGGCCCGGCGTAGGGGTTCGCGACGGCCGCGAACGAGTGATAGTAGGACAGGCGTTCCATCGCCTCCGCCGCCACTTCCGCCAGTTCCTTGCGGCCATAGCCCACATTCACGCAGCCAAGGCCGGCCATGGCGTCCAGAAGTTTGATATTCTGCCCGGTGACATAACAGCCCTCGGCATGGTCGATGACAAAAGGTGGTGCCTGCCTGAGCGCACTGGGGTCCGTGAACGGATGCACATGGTGCGCACGGTCCGCATTCTGGATCGCAGCCAGGATTTGCTCGTTGCTCATGTCAGCCATAACGGTCCCTTCCCTCACCGGACTTTCGCCCATAGCATGCGGGCGAACGGCCAGTGCAATCAAGTGCTTATTTTTCAATCGATTAGGGAGGTACGGGTCTCAGCGGCGCATCTTCAGGTGCTGGCTGTCGGCCATGGCGTCCTGCCGCGCGTGGTTCTGGATGCCCAGCTCGTCAAAGGCTTCCTGCTCTTCCTTGGCTTCCTTGGCCTTCTCGCGCTTCAGCTCCATCTCGCGCGCGATCTCATAGGTCTTGAGCTCACGGAAACAGTCTGCCACGCGGTCGCGGTGCGCTTCCACTTCCTCGTCTTTTTTTGCGAGGTCGCGGCGCAGTTGCGCCTGCTTGTTGCGCACCCCTTCAAGGTAAGCCCCGAGCGTGAGGGCCGAAACCTCGGACCCGTTATAAAGCCGGGACTGCTCAGCGCGTTCATGGTCAAGCTGCTCGATCATGCCGGCGATGCTGTCACGCTCCGCCTGCATGACAGCGAGCACGCGGCGCTGCTCATCCAGTTCCCACTTGCGCAGGCGTATGATGCCGTCAAGCCGGCTCATCAGTTAGTGCCCCGGATGTTCATGGCCGCCGGGCCCATCTCAAGGATCTGGCGCAGGCGCTGGTAGCCTTCCGAGAGGCCGGTGCTGTCGTCCTTCCACTGGCTGAGGAATTCCTCAAACGCGTCATTATAGCCGATGGCGGCATCCACATCCGGGTTGCTGCCCTGCCGGTACGCGCCAAGGCGGATCATCTCTTCCATATCGGAATAGGTGGACATATAGCGCTTGGCTTCGCGCACGATCAGGTTCTCATCGTCCGAATTGCAGCGCGGCATGGTCCGCGAGATGGACTTGAGGATATTGATCGCCGGAT
The DNA here is from genome assembly GCF_000375545.1 of Kordiimonas gwangyangensis DSM 19435 = JCM 12864. GTDB lineage: Bacteria > Pseudomonadota > Alphaproteobacteria > Sphingomonadales > Kordiimonadaceae > Kordiimonas > Kordiimonas gwangyangensis. The sequence goes on along the minus strand of NZ_AQXF01000003.1, from coordinate 358,139 downwards.
AGCGCCCGCGCTCCGCAATCGCGCGTTCCATCACGATGTGGCCGTCAAGGATACCGCGCACGGCGTCCGCGACCGGTTCGTTATGGTCGTCGCCTTCTACCAGTACGGTGAAAAGCCCGGTGATATTGCCTTGCCCCCGGGGGCCCGGCCCCGCGCGTTCGAGAAGGCGCGGCAGCTCGGTAAACACCGTGGGCGTATAACCCTTGCTCGTTGGCGGTTCGCCGCCCGCAAGACCAATCTCACGCTGCGCCATCGCAAAACGGGTGACACTGTCCATCAGGCACATCACGTCCTGACCACGGTCCCGGAAGTATTCGGAGAGGGTGAGCGTAAGGTGCGCGGCCTGGCGGCGCATCAGCGCGCTCTCGTCCGATGTGGCAACCACAACGACCGAACGGGCAAGGCCGTCCTCACCCAGGTCATCTTCGATAAATTCCTGCACCTCGCGGCCCCGCTCACCGATGAGGCCAATAACGCTGACATCAGAATCAGAATGCCGCGCGATCATCGACAGCAGCACGGACTTACCGACGCCGGAACCGGCGAAGATACCCATACGCTGGCCGCGGCAGCAGCTCACAAAGGTGTTGAGCGCACGAACACCGAGGTCGAGCTTTTCGCCGACTCGCTGCCTGCTGTGCGCGGGCGGCGGGCCAGAACGCAATAATTGCGGTCTTGTACCGGCCCTTATGGGGCCTTTTCCGTCAATCGGTTCACCCAGCGCGTTGACCACGCGGCCAAGCCATGCGGACGACGGGAACACCACCGGTTCGGACTGCATGAGCGTCACCTTGCAGCCGACTCCAACCCCCTCAAGGGCGTCAAAAGGCATGGCAAGGGCGGTCTCATGACGGAAACCAACCACCTCGACCGGAATTTTTTTGAAGGTGCGCGTTTCGATCTCGAGACGGGAGCCAATGGAGATATGTTGGCCGATTCCCGCCAGTTCCACGAGCAGACCACGCACGCCCGTGACCCGGCCGAACCGCTTTTCCGTCTGGATACGTTCTACTTCCTGGATAAGGCTTTGCACGTTTCTCTCGTATCCTGGCCTGACCCCCGCTGGTCGGTCCGAAGCGTTACTGCACAGGTGAATTCAGATGCGCCCAATATGCACATCGCACTTTAAAGATTGGTAAAAGCCACACGCTTTTTAGTCAAACGCCTTCCACCCTCGCGTACTTTTTATTTGGCGAACGCGTTAACCTTCGTTAACATTAACCATAGAAACACGCGTTGGGCGGGAGGGGTCGCCGCATAGGAGGCCTGTCGTGTTTCGGCGGCAGAAAGTACGCCGAGTTGTTTGGCTCATGCCGGAGAACAACCTCAAACTGGGGATTAGAATATGCGCGTTCTCTTGATTGAAGACGATCCGACAATGACCCGCAGCATCGAGCTGATGCTCACCGCTGAGGGCTTCAACGTCTATAGCACCGACCTTGGGGAAGAAGGCCTCGATCTCGGCAAGCTTTATGATTATGACATTATCCTTCTCGATTTGAACCTGCCGGACATGCACGGATATGACGTGCTCAAGAAGCTCCGCACCGCGAAGGTGAATACACCGATCCTGATCCTTTCGGGCCTCACGGAAATGGAAAACAAGGTCAAGGGCCTTGGCTTCGGCGCGGACGACTATATGACCAAACCCTTCCACAAGGAGGAACTGGTCGCCCGCATCCACGCTATTGTGCGCCGCTCGAAGGGCCACTCGCAGTCGATCATCAAGACCGGCAAACTGGCCGTGAACCTTGATACCAAAACGGTCGAGGTTTCGAACCAGCGTGTGCACCTCACGGGCAAGGAATATGCGATGCTTGAGCTCCTGTCGCTTCGGAAAGGCAGCACGCTCACCAAGGAAATGTTCCTCAACCACCTTTATGGCGGCATTGATGAGCCTGAGCTGAAGATCATCGACGTGTTCATCTGCAAGCTCCGCAAGAAGCTCGCAACCGCATCGGACGGCGATAATTATATCGAAACCGTCTGGGGCCGTGGCTATGTGCTGAGGAACCCGACCGAAGAGACTGAAGCCGCAGCAAGCTGAGGTCAGGACAATGGTCAATGAGAAGGTGAAAGTGGGTACACAGGAACGCATTCTGACAAGCATTGCGTTCGTTTTGCTCTGTGCCAGTTACCTCAACCTGAATATCTGGCAGTTAGATATTCTGGGAGCGAAGCCATCACTGTTAATGTTTCTTGGTACACTGGCCGCCATTCTATTGATCGTGCCTGTCCTTTATAAGCATATGCGATAAATGCGAGTTCTAGCCAAACACAGGCGAAACAGAGCGCAATCCGGGCCGCACACTCTCGCGGCCCTTTTTGTTGGGGGATAGACCATGCACAAGGGAAGCTGCCTGTGTGGTGCCGTGCGTTTCACAGTGGCGAGTGATCTCAGTGAGGCCAGCGCTTGCCATTGCAGCCGCTGCCGCAAATGGACCGGCCATTTCCTCGCCGATGCCGAGGTGCCGAGAGATACAGTCACCATCGCGGGTGAAGAGCATATCAAATGGTTCACCATGAGCGAAAAAGCCCGACGCGGCTTTTGCGCCACCTGCGGCTCTTCACTGTTTTTTGACCCGCTCGACAAGGTTAAACACAGCTGGCTTGGCATCGCGCTTGGAGCTTTTGATAGCCCTACCGACACTCACCTCAAACTCCATATCTTTACCGGCGACAAAGGCGACTATTATGAGATTGAGGAAGGTGTGGAGCAGCACCGCTAAAACAAAAAAGGCGGCCACTTGGGCCGCCTTTTCCGTGCGATACTGTTGAACCCCTAGCCGAGCCCCATCGCTTGTTCTGCCGTGCCGTCAGAGGGCACATACATGCCGCGCTGGCCGCGTACGGGGCGGAAGGCATCGGTGATGCCCAGCACGGTTTCAGCGGCCCCGAGGAAGAGCGTGGCGTCGGAGGCCATGCATTTGCGCATGCGCTCCAGCACGTCTTTCTTGGTTTGCTGGTCGAAGTAAATCAGCACGTTGCGGCAATAGATCACGTCGTAGGTGCCCATGCCGATGAAGTTGCTGAGAAGGTTGAACGGCTTGAAGGTCACCATGCGGCGGATATCGTCGCTGATGCGCCACATATCGCCTTCCTGCTTGAAATATTTGATCAGCATCTGAATGGGCAGGCCGCGCTGAACCTCGAACTGGCTATAGGTGCCAGCCTTGGCTTTTTCGAGCACCTGCGTGCAGATGTCAGTGCCCACGATCTCGATGTTCCAACCCTGCCATTTCATCCAGTTTTCGCGCAGCAGAATGGCAAGCGAATAAGGCTCCTGCCCTGTCGATGCTGCCGCGCACCAGATGCGCAGGCGCTTCGTGGAGCCTCGGTTTTTCTCCATCGCTGGCAGAACGTGGTTCTTGAAAAGGTCAAACGGCGTGTTGTCGCGGAAGAAGAAGCTTTCGTTCGTGGTCATCGCTTCGGTGACATCACGAATGAGGCTTTCCTCGCGGCTCATCCTCAGCTTCTGGACAAGGGCATCAAGTGTGTCGAGGCCACGCTTGCGCGCAAGCGGCGTCAGCCGGCTTTCAAGCAGATACACCTTGTCAGGTGTCAGCATCAGGCCGGACCGTTCTTTCAGCATGCCAGCGAGGAATTCAAAATCTTCTGTTCTCATCCGATTCCTCCTTGCAGCCGTGTGGCTGTTGCTTCACCCAGTTTGTCAATAGGAAGTACCTCCGTACACAGCCCCGCGGTCGCAACCGCACCGGGCATACCCCACACCACACTGCTTGCTTCATCCTGCGCCAGCAGCGTACCCCCCATTCGTGTCACTTCACGGCCACCCTTGAGACCGTCATGCCCCATGCCGGTCAGTACAACTGCCAGCACGTTTTCTCCGTAAGCCGCAGACAGGCTGCGGAACAGCGGGTCCACCGCCGGGCGGCAGAAATTCTCTGGCGGGTCGTCGGTCAGGCGCACTGTCGCCTTGCCGTCCACAATCGCCACTTCCATGTGGCGGCCACCGGGGGCCACATAGACTTCACCGGGCATCAGCACCATGCCGTCACGGCCTTCCTGCGTTTTCCAGCCGGTTGCCTGCCCCAGATGTTCCGCGAGGATCGCGGTAAAGGTGGCTGGCATATGCTGGGTGATCAGGATCGGCACATTCGGTGCGCGCTTGAAGCCTTTGAAAAAGTTCATCAGCGCCTGCGGGCCACCTGTGGACGAGCCAATCGCCAGCACTTTCGGGCGCCGGAAGGAGCCAGTGCGCAGGCTGATCGGTGTCTTGGGCGACAGGAGCGATGTGGTCGGCGCTGCCGCCGGTTCGCTCGCACGTGCGCTTGTAAAGGTTACGGGCGCAGCCGGGCGCCGCGCGGTAACAAAACCGCCGGTCGTGGACGCCGCACCAGGGCGCGTAACGCTGACAGTACGCGCGGCAAGGCCCGCAGCTGTCGTGCCACCACCACCGGGCGCACCAAGGTCAGACGCGTTCTGGGGCAGTTCTTCACCGCGTTTCTTACGGCGGCGGGACGCCCATGCTTTGACCTTGTCGACAAGCTCCCGGCGGAAATCGATACTGGCGTTCACAGACCGCGCCGTCTCGGGCTTCGGTACATAATCCACCGCGCCCATCTGCAACGCACGCAAGCTGACCTCGGCGTTTTTGCGTGTGAGCGTGGACGCCATCACAACCTGAAGGTCGGGCTTCATCTCGATCATGCGCGGCAGGGCCGTCAGGCCGTCCATCTCCGGCATTTCAATGTCGAGCACAACGACTTCAATGTCGTTCGACTGTAGCTGCCTCAGCGCCACGGCACCGTTGTTGGCCGTGGTCACAACCTCGATCTCGGGGTCTTCTGAGAGATAACGACACAGGAAGCCGCGAATGATGGCACTGTCGTCCACCACCATCACACGGTACGGGCCACCCTTGCCGGGCTGCGTCGTTGTTTTTGAAACCGCAGAACTCACGCGGATATCCCTATGCTTAAATCAGGCCAACCTGAGAGAATTTTGCCTCGATGATCTCACGGTCAAAGGGCTTCATGATATATTCGTTTGCACCGGCTTCGATGGCGGTGCGAATGTGCGCCATGTCGTTTTCCGTGGTGCAGAATACCACGATCGGCTGCTCCACACCCTCACGCGAACGAATTGCCTTGAGGAACTCAAGCCCGTCCATCACCGGCATGTTCCAGTCCAGGAGCACGACATCGGGCATGTTGCGGTCACAGGCGTCGAGCGCGTCCTGACCGTCAACGGCTTCCTCGATGTCGAAATTGAGCTCTTCGAGGATGCGCCGCGCGACCTTGCGGATCACTTTTGAGTCATCGACGACAAGACATAATTTCATTTGATAAGGTCTCCCAACTCCACCCCAACCGGTGGATACCCATAGTATCTATTAAAATGTATCGTCCGCTACCCGTTTTTACGCGGCTTTGCCATTGCTTTCAAAAGCAAGCAGGCGGTCCACGTCCAGAATGGGCAGCAATTTGTCTTTCAGCCGGTAGATGCCGCGGCTGACTTCGCGCCAGCGCTGGTCCAGGGTTACCGGATTGCGTTCAAAGTCGGCATCATCAAGTGACAGCACCTCACCCACCGTATCAATTTGCAGGCTATAAGGCTCGTCATTATGTTCCACAACCACAGACATGCTCTGCTTGCCCTTCTCGAGCGGCGGCAAGCCAAGACGCTGGCGGAGGTCGATTGCGGTCACGATCTTGCCGCGCAGGTTGAGTACACCCGAGACCCATGCTGGCGCCAGCGGGATGCGGGTGATCTGCTGCGGGTTCAGAACGTCATGCACGCTCAAAACCGGGATGCCAAGGGTTTGCCCCGCAAGCACCACAGTCACAAAATCCTGAGTGCCGGTGCGTACAACGCTGAGATCGTCGCGGACTACAATGTTGCTCATGCCGCATCTCCCTTGATTTTAAGCTGCTGCGCGAGGCTGCGGAGCAGCATTTCCTTGTCAAATTTAGCGATATAGTCGTCGAACCCGGCTTCGTGGCCACGCTGCACGTCCCGCTCGGTCGCGAGCGCGGAGAGCGCGATCAGCGGCAGGTGTTCCCACTTGCTGCCGTCCCGGATCTGGCGGGCAAAGTCGAAGCCGTTCATGTCCGGCATTTCGATGTCGGAGATCACGAGGTCATAGACATGGCCCTCATCCATCAGTTTGAGCGCGGCTTTCGCACTCGATACCGCTTTCACGTCATAACCTGCTACGCGAAGCACCGGCTTCAGCATGCCGCGGAAGAAGTCGCTGTCGTCGATCAGAAGCACGGTTGCGCCCTTCGAGGTGGCAACGTCATCCGATACGCTGCGCGACTTCAGCCAGTCAGCGAACGCCAGATTGAGGAAGTAGGATACGTCGATCACTTCAGACGCTTTGCCGTTGATCACAGCCGAGCCCACAACACCCTGTTTGTCGGACGCGAGCTTGATATCCAGTTCTTCTTCAACGATGTCGAGGATCTCATCCACCGCGAGGCCCATGGTGTATTCACGGTCAGTGAACACAAGAACCGGCTGACGGCCTTCCGTGCGCAGCGACATGTTCGGATGCGCCTTGATAAGCGGCATCAGCGCGCCACGGTACTGCACCATTTCACGGCCGTCGGAAAGTTCGATGGTTTCAACCTCGATCTCTTCAAGCCGGGCGACGAGCGCAAGCGGTACAGCTTTCGGGTTCTTGCCGCCAGCGCGGAACAGCAGCATGCTTTCCTTCTCGCGGCCGGAACCACGGCGAACCTGCTCCTGCATGTCTTCCTCCTCGCGGTCATGGTCACCCACGCCGGAATTGGCTTTGGACGCAATGCCGTTCGGATCAAGGATCATGATCACGCTACCATCACCAAGGATGGTGTTACCGGAATAGATGTCCAGATCCTTGAGGATCGGCGCCACCGGCTTGACCACGATTTCCTCGGTGTCGAACACCTGGTCAACCACGATACCGAAGGTGAAGGCACCCACTTGCGCCACAACGATGAAATCGTCTGCGTTTTCGCGCGCATCAATCTCGTCGCGGGTCATGAAGCCAAGCACTTCATTGAGGTATACAAGCGGCAGCAGGCGGTTACGGAGCCTGAGGACCGGGGTATCCTTGATGGTCTCAATCTTGTGTTCGGAGTTCGTCGACGCCCGCACCAGTTCAAGCACGCTGATCTGCGGAATGGCGTAACGCTCTTCCTGTGCCTTGACAATGAGGCCCGCCACAATCGCGAGGGTGAGCGGGATCTTGATCTGGAAGGTTGAGCCTTTGCCTTCGACCGACACCATGTCGATCGTGCCACCGATTTTCTCGATATTGGAGCGCACCACATCCATGCCCACGCCGCGGCCGGACACGCTGGTGATTTTCTCCGCGGTCGAGAAACCGGGGTGGAAAATGAACTTCTGGATCTGGCTGTCGGACATTGCGGCCAGCTCGGCCTCGGTCGCCAGTTTCTTCTCGAGGATTTTGGCCGAGAGTTTCGCCACCGGAATACCGCGGCCGTCGTCCTTGATCTCGATGATGATATGACCGCCCTCATGGTAGGCGTTCAGGACAATTGTGCCCACTTCGGGCTTGCCCACCGCCATACGCTCGGCCGGGGTTTCAATACCGTGGTCGGCGGAGTTGCGAACCATGTGCGTCAGCGGGTCCTTGATCAGCTCAAGTACCTGACGGTCAAGTTCGGTTTCCGCACCGCGCATGTCGAGCTCGATCTTCTTATCCAGTTCGACCGTGAGGTCGCGCACGATACGCGGCAGTTTCGCCCATGCGTTGCCAATCGGCTGCATGCGCGTTTTCATCACGTTTTCCTGCAGCTCGGTCGTGCACTGGCTGAGGCGCTGAAGCGGCACACCCAGTTCGGAGTTATCCATATTGCGCGTGATCTGCAGCAGCTGGTTCCGGGTCAGCACCAGCTCGGACACCATGTTCATCAGGTCTTCGAGAAGGTCCACGCTCACACGGATCGACTGCGAGGTGCGTTTGCCAGCCTCGCCATGCTGCGCGCCTGCGCCCGCATCGGCCTGCGCGGCAGACGCGGATGACGTGCCCGCCTTGTTGGTTTCGGCTTTTGCCACCGCCTTGACGGCACCGACCATGCAGTCGCGCACCAGCTCGAAGCTCATGACAGCTTCGTCAGCGGTGTCACCGTCCACCTTGCATTCCACCAGCACGTCCTTGACCTGCTTGATCAGCTTGTCGAAGTGCGCGTTGGTGAAGCCCGCTACGGTCACGATCTGGCGTGCAACATTATCAGCAGCGTCCAGGTCATCTTTGAAGATGGCCAGCATCAGGCCCATGAACTGACCTTTACGGAGGTCAGCCGCAGTGCCTGCGAAGAATTTGGAGAGTTCCTTGTCGTTTGCAGCACGCTGGGAGACAAGATGCGCCGCAACGGCAAGCGTATCATCACCGCCCACGCGGTCAAAAAGGCTTCCGCCGGACGGCCCGCCAGACGCGCTGGCAGCAGCCGATGCCGGCTCGTCCATCTCTTCAGGGCCGGGTGCGTTTGCAAACGCTGCCTCAAGCTCTTCAAGCGACACTTCGCCAGCCTTGAGCGGACGGCCAAGGCCAGGGTCCACAATATCGGCGTCCATTGTATCGGGTTCGGGGTCGGGTTCGGCCATGGCGCCTTCCGCAATGGCGTCCAGCCGGGCGATCAGGTCGCTATCGTCCCCTTCCGGTTCTTCTTCCGTCGCCTCAAGACCCGCAAGGATTTCCTTGATCCGGTCGAGGCTTTCGAGAATCACCGTCACCGCATGTTCGGAAACCTGCAGTTCACCGTCGCGGAATTTGCCCAGCACGTTCTCGGACGCGTGCGCCACCGATTCTAGCCGTGGCAGACCGAGAAAGCCGCAAGTCCCCTTGATGGTGTGAACAAGGCGGAAGATGTTATCAAGCACCTCCTTGTTGTTCGGGTCCTGCTCCAGCTTCACAAGCTCAACGTCTACAACGTCAATGCTTTCGCCGGTTTCGGTCAAGAATTCATTTAAAAGATCATCCATATCTCAGTCTTCCCTGCGGATAGGGTGGTGCGAGGCGGGAGCGGACCCCACGCCACTCCGATACAACTCGCACCTTGGCCAAAAAGAGTTAAAAACGTGTAAAACAGATTGATTGCGCACTGGAATTCTCAAAATTTCGGCATTTTTGCTCTGAGTTCCACGGTCTTGTCGCCCAGTTCCGTGACAGATGTATTGCCGCCCGCCTCTGCTGCTACCATGTTCGCGAGGTAGGCGGGCGCGGCACGCGGCTCCAGGTCTTCCTCGTCAAGCGCGCCCTCAAGCGCGGCCTTGACCGGCGTCTGCACGATCACGCGTTCCCCGTCGCCGTGCACCACAATCACATGAGCGCCATCTTCTTCCGTCATGCTGATGCTCATGACACCGCCACGGATCATCGATTCTGCAACAATCAGCGCGAGGTTGAGGAGCACCTTCACCTCGGACTTCGACACGCTGATCGCGGGCACCTGCCAGTCAAGGCTGACCCTGCTGCCGTCAAGGATGGCTTCCACTGCCTTCTGGCATTCACGCACATCAAGCTGCGCGGAGAAGCCGCCCGCGGCACCAAAGGCAAGGCGGAAAAACTGCAATTTATTGGCTGTCTGCCGGGTGGATTTTTCAACCAGATCCATCACCGCGTCGCGCATGGACGGGTCTTTTTCGTCCGCCAGAATCTCAAGGCCATTGTTGATGGCGCCCACAGGGCTCACGAGGTCATGGCACAGGCGCGAACACAAAAGCGCCGCGAAATCCAGTTTCGACATGAAATACCCCTCCCTTGGTCACCCAAAACCGGCCTCACAGGCAATTAAGCCTTGCGATTTACGGTCATCCTGTCAGAACCATAGCCAAGCTTGGCCCATGCGCCAAGAACAGATAGTGTCGCAGATGAAATTTATTGAGGTTTTCCAATGTCGTTAAAACTTGAAGCCCTTGTCACGCCCCTGCTTGAAACGGTTATCAAGGCCGGTGAGGTTGTGATGGAAGTCTATCACTCCGACTTCGAGGTTTTCGGCAAGGATGACAAATCCCCGGTCACGGAAGCGGACCGCCGGGGCGAAGCGGTGATCGAGGCTGCACTCAAGCTCATCACCCCTGATATTCCCATCGTGGGCGAGGAAGCCAAATCAGAAGGCAAATGCCCGGATATCTCCGGCGGCACCTTCTGGCTTGTCGACCCCCTCGACGGCACCAAGGAATTCATCAAAAAAGGCTCGGACTTCACGGTCAACATCGGCCTGATCAAGGACGGCACGCCGATCATGGGAGTGGTCTATGCGCCTGCCATGAACAAGCTCTACTGGGGTGTGGTGGGTGACGGCGCCTGGACCGGCGAAGTCGTGGACGGCAAAGCCGCGAACATCACGCCGACCACCACCCGCAAGGCAGACAAGGATAATCTTGTCATCGTCGCCTCCAAATCGCACCGTTCGCCTGAACTCGAGGACTATCTCTCCAACTTCCCGGGCGCGGAGAATGTGTCGATCGGATCGAGCCTGAAACTCTGCCTCTTGGCAACTGGCGAGGCGGACCTCTACCCCCGCCTTGGCCCAACGTGTGAGTGGGATACGGCAGCGGCGCACGCAGTGCTCCTGGCCGCCGGTGGCACGGTTGAAGTCAAGGACGGCAAGCCGCTCACCTACGCCAAGGACCTCAAGACCTTCCTCAACCCGTGGTTCCTCTGCCGCGCCGACGCGGACTTTGATGTGCCCGCGCTTGAAGGCTAAAACCGAAGCCGGGGTTCGCGCCGGCGCACCCATCAGCCGTAGCGTTTCCTGAGCGCGAGGCTCTCCATTTCCCGCTGGATGATCTCATTGGCGCGCACCACATTGCCTTCAATATAGTCGCGCGCACTTGCGGGCAGGAAATCGGTCGACCACACAAATTCGCAGCCCACCTCACACGCGACCACCTGCATGGTGGCAGTGTGGTGGGTAAGCCGGCTGCCATAGCCGCTGTAGGCCACGCGCATGGCCGCGTCATCCACCGTCACGATCCGTTCCCTGATCTGCACCCCGTTCGCGAAGGTGACAATGCGGTCGTCGCCCTCTCGCTCCACAAGGCTCACAAGGCCGGGCACAAGGCGGGTGTGCACATTATAAACGTCACGCACCGCGTCCCACACCAGCTCGGCCGGGGCGTCGATGAAGGTACGGGTGGTGATTGTCTCTGCCATCATCGGCATCGCGTTAAAGGCCATGACAAACTCTCCTGCAATCAGGCCGTAAAATCCGGCTTTGGGCATTTGATGCATTGCAATCCAGAACGCCCTCGCCTATTTTGTACCAACTAGTATATAAATAGCCCGAATGCAATAATTTTATACCACTTGGAATAAAAATATGACCCCGACCCGCGGCAGGCCCCGTTCCTTCGACCCCGAAAAAGCCATTGAGGCAGCACAAGCTGTGTTCTGGAAACATGGCTATGAGGCCACGTCCCTCAACCAGCTGGCTGAGGCCGTGGGCCTGCATAAACCCAGCCTTTATGCAGCGTTTGGCGACAAGAAGGCGCTCTACCTCAAGGCACTTCAGGCCTATATTGATGCGGCGCAGGAACTGCTGAAAAAAGCGCTGGCGGAGCCGAAACTGCGCGACGCGCTCGCAGCCTTCTACAGAACGGATATCGAGATTTTCATGGCAGACCGCGGGCGCGGCTGTTTCCTGCTCTCAACCGCCGTGCCGGTGGCGGGGCTGATTGAGGAAGCAGGCGAAATGGTGGCCGCCACGCGCAAAAGCGTGGCCGGGGCCCTCACCAGACGGCTCGCGATGGCGCAGGAAGCGGGGGAACTAGCACCAGACCGTGACCTCTTCCCCCTCGTCTCCCTCCTGGCCTCAACCCACATCGCCCTCGCCCTCCGCGCCCGCTCCGGCGAAGATGAGGACGCCTTATGGGCCACCGCTGAGGCCGCGATTGATATGGTGTGTGGGGGATAGGCCTTACTGCGTGAGGGCACTAACACGCACCCTCGTAACCTCAACGTCTTCCTTGTTGGTCGCATAGGCCACATAGAGCCAGCCGCCTGATACCGTGCTTTTGGGGTAGCTGTAGCTCGGGCGTTTGTATTTGCCTCCCTTCAGCATGGGCTGCATGTCTGCCCCGCCTGCACGGAGGAGGAAGGCGCGGGTAAAGTGCTGGCCGTCGGCGCTCAGGCTCAGCACCAGCGGGAAGCGGGCTTTGTGCGCATTGGGGTTGCCCACGCGGTAAACCGTGCCGTCCGGCAAGTTACCGGCACTTTGTTTGGTGCGCGCATCCGGGAAGGGGCTGAGCGCGGGGCGGGACCATGTGACGCCGTCATCATGGCTCACGGATGCGAGTGTCATGAAGCTGCTGGCCTGGTCCCGGAATATCATCACCACCGCGCCGTCTGGCCGCTTGAACAGGCTGGGTTCCAGCTCCCGGCTTGTCGGGCTGTCGGACGGCAGGTTTTCCATCTTGCCCCGTGTCCAGCCACTTATGGCGAGCAGGTCATCGGTATAATAGGGCGTGGCGACAAGGCCGGGTGAGGTGTGGAACGCGCCGATGATGCGGCCTGTAGCCATGAGGTGCGGGTCCTGCTCAATGACACCCGGCACCGGTGTGCCGTCCGCGCCCAGCACGCGCTTGGGCGCACTCCAGCGCACACCGTCCGTGCTGGTAATATACTCGGCATAACCTTCGCGCAGTCCCTCTTCCCAGCCGGGCCATACGTTGATGAAAGCCACAAGCGTTTCACCGTCCGTCCACCAGCCGCCGCTGGTGACAAGCGTGCCCGCCCGCGCGGGTGCCATCACGGTGGGTGCGGGCCAGTGCTTCATATCAGCGCTGGCGCTATAGACCACCGCGGTGTCAGGCGCGTCCTCATCGCGGGCGGAGGACTGCCACTGCACATAAAGCTGGCCCTTGAACATGATGGGCACCGCGCCGTGGTTATAGTGGTTCTCACCCTCCCCCGGCGCGAACACGGTGAAGGTTTCCGCCCCCGGCGCGGGCGCTAGGCCAAGGGTATCCGGCTGGCTCGTATCAAACAGGCCGTCAGCCATGGTCAGGAGCGGGGTGTCACCTTCAGCACACGCCATGCCTGTAATGGCAAGCATGGCCAACGCCATCCCCGCCGCTTTTTTCCACCCGTATTTCAAGGCTTTGCCTCCCCAACTGTTTCGCGCCGATCATCCTCGTCAATAATGCTTATTCCCGCAAGGGTACTTTCCCCTGCCCGCGAGAGCGGCTATGCTCACCCCAAGCCAATTCGCCTGAGCACGCCGCGCGCGGCCCAGGCAACATGCGGGGAGGCACTGTCATGGCCATACTGTTCTTGGGGCTCGCCCTTTTCATTCTCGTCCACCTTATGCCTGTTTTCGCGACCGGCGTGCGCGCCAAGCTTGTCGACAAACTGGGCTTCATGCCTTATCGTGGCATCTTTTCGCTGCTGATCATCGCCTCGATTTACATCATCTACCTTGGCTGGACCGGGACTGAGGTAACCTGGCTATATACGCCGCCGGCGTGGGGCTATCACGTCACCCCGCTACTGGTGCTCATCGGCTTTATCCTGTTTTTCTCCAGCAAGGCGCCAACGAATATCCGCCGCGTTATTCGCCACCCGCAGCTGACGGGCGTGACCTTCTGGGCCGTTGGCCATCTGCTCGCGAACGGGGAGAACCGCTCGGTCCTCCTCTTTGGTGCGCTTCTTATCTGGGCCACTGTTTCGGCCATCGGCGCCAACCGGCGCGACGAAGAATGGGTCAAACCGCCGCGGCAGGTTTTTATTAAGGATATTGTGACTATCCTCATCGGTGTGGCCGCCTTTGTGGGATTCGCGATGATCCACGAGTGGCTCATCGGGGTGAACCCGATGCCGTTCATGATGGGGTAACTTGTTGATTATGCGCTGTTTTGCTCTTCTGCTCATGCTTTTTATGCTGCCCTCAGCAGCCGGGGCCGAGCCTGAGCTGAAACTGCTGACTGAAGAGAACCCACCCTACAACTTCTTTGACAAAGACAGCGGCACTATCAAGGGCAGCGCGGTTGAGATTGTCTCCGCCCTCATGCGCGACGCGGGGGTGAGCTATACCCTCACCCTGCTGCCATGGAACCGCGCCTTCCGTGAAACCCGTGACGCGGCGGGCACCTGCCTTTTTGTTGTCAATCGCACCCCGGAACGGGAAGCCATGTTCGAATGGGTTGGCCCCTTGATCAACGGCGGCTGGGCGGTATACCGCCGCCCGGGCAGCGACATTGTCATCAACAGCCTCGCTGACCTCAAGGGCCACACCATCGCTGGCAAAATGGGCAGCGCCTCCGTCGACACACTCGAAGCCGAAGCCGGAGTCACCGTCACCCGCACCAGCAAGGACGAAATGGCGGCCCGCATGCTGTTCCACGGCCGGGCTGACCTATGGGTCTCCGGTGTGGTGGATGCACCTTCTGCCGCCCGCGCCATTGGTGTGCCGCCACCAGAACTGGCGCTACTCTGGAAACCGGCTGACCTCAGCCTCGCCTGTGGCATCGGCACCGATCCCGAACTGATCAAAAAACTGAACGCGGTGAATGAAACGCTCGACGAGCTTCGTAAACAGGTGATCGCGCATCATCTGGAGGGCTTGCAACTGCCGCAGGATTGAGGCGCGCCGCGTGCGCAAAAAAGCCGCGCAGGTTCCGCACAAACCCCGCGCATATCCCGCACACTTTCCGCACACTTTTGGTGATTTTCCGCGCACTTTCCGCACAGGTTTTGCACACTTTTGGCGCTTTGTGGCAGGGCAGATTTGCCTTTTGCGGCGTGCCACACATTTTACACTTATATAGGTAAAACCACAATGCACGCATGAAGGGGGAAGACATGCTGCTGCGGGACACGTCACCAAGCATCGCCATTATCGGCGCCGGGCTTTCGGGCCTCTGTATGGCTATCAAACTGAAAGAAAACGGCTTTTCCAATTTCACGCTTTATGAGAAAGCCGAAGATGTCGGCGGCACATGGCGGGAAAATACCTACCCCGGCGTGGCCTGTGACGTGCCGAGCCACCTTTATAGCTTCTCCTTTGAACCCAAGGCGGACTGGTCGCGCGTGTTCTCGCCAGGCGGTGAAATTCAGGAATACATTCAAGCCCTTACCGACAAACATGGCCTCCGCCCCCATATCCGATTTGGTGCGAAACTGACCCATGCCGAATGGCAGGATGGTGGCTGGTCCCTGGGCTTTGCTGACGGCAACAATGCCCGGGCTGACTATTTCATCAGCGGCATGGGCGGCCTTCATATCCCGCGCTACCCAGATATTCCGGGTGCGGAACAATATAAGGGAACCGCATTCCACACCGCCAAATGGAACCACGAACATGACCTCACCGGCAAGCGTGTGGCGGTCATTGGTACCGCTGCCAGCGCCATCCAGCTGATCCCCGAAATTGTGGACAAGGTCGCCCGGCTTGACGTCTATCAGCGCACGCCAAACTGGATCATGCCGCGGCCTTTCATGGAATACTCAAGCCGCATGAAGCGCCTGTTCACGCGCTTGCCTCTCCTTGAAAAACTGCACCGCTTGCAGATTTACCTGATGTTTGAAATGCGCTTCCCGCTGTTCCGCCACAGCCGTTTCTTCGCTTCGCACGCGACCAAGATGTTCACCAAGCATCTGGAAAAGCAGGTGAAATCAGAAAGCCTGCGCAAAAAAATGATGCCGGACTACCCCATCGGCTGCAAGCGCATCCTGGCGTCCGACAGCTTCTTCCCGGCCATCACCCGCGAGCATGTGGAGCTGATCACCGACGGCATTGAGCGCATCACCGAGACCGGCATCACCAGCAAAACCGGTGAGCACCGGGAGGTAGACACCATCATCTATGCCACCGGGTTCAAACCGTGGGACCAGATGGAAGATATCACCATCAAAGGCCGTGGTGGCCTTGATATGCAGGATTACCTGAAGGACGGCATCCGCGCGCACCGCACCGTCGCCATGCCCGGTTTTCCAAATCATTTCATGCTTCTAGGGCCCAATAGCGGGCTTGGGCACAACAGTGTGATCATCATGATCGAGGCGCAGGTGCGCTACATCCTTGACCTGATGAAGGCCGCGCGCGCGCACGGCAGCAAGACAGTTGAAGCCCGCGATGAGGCCGCCGATGCCTATGACCGGCAGTTGCAAACTGACCTTGAAGGCACCGTTTGGGCCGGGCACTGCAAAAGCTGGTATCAGGGCGAAGACGGCCGCATCTATACGCTGTGGCCATGGGGCACCCGGCGCTATATGCGCGAGATGAAACGGGCAAATCTTGCCGAATATAGCCTGACTGATTAAATTTTTAAGTAAATTCAAAAAGTTAGGCTGGCAGAATATCCAATAAAAGATGGCACAATCCCTGCTTCCCTAGAATCCGCGCTGCGTGGCCATCGGTCGCGCCCTACAGGATTCTGAGGGAGAGGCCCCCATGGCTGTCGATATCGTTTCATTTGTCAAAAAGTTCACCACACCAGGCTTCACGCCAACGCGCGAGGAGATTGGAGAGCTTCGTTTGGCAGGTGACTGGATCGCTCAACATTACGAGAAGCTGGAAGACAGCAACCAGGACCTGGTGGTGGCTGCCGTCAAGACGGGTATGGAGTCCAAGGACCCGCGCATTGCAGCTATGGCGTTCCACATCACCCATATATTGAGCGGCGACGTGCAATATTTTGCCGAAGCGCTGATCCGCACGCTTCAAGCGGGCGGCGACACTGCGCTGATGAACGGCAGCATGCTCTCCCTCGGTTCGCAGCTTTTCCGCCGCAGTTTGCCAAACCCTGACGGGGCTGCGGTGCTTGCGGGCCGGGACTTCATGCATGAATTTTATTCCCGCATGGTCCGGCAGATCGAGGCGCAGCGGGTTGAGGACGGCGTTCATATCAAACAAGGCTTTGAGCGCACAGGCCGCGCCGTGGTGATCACCACACAGCTCATCTCCCCGCCTCACGCGCCGACTGTCGACAGCATGAAATTTGCCCACTACCTGCAGCGCGGCTTTGGCAAAGAAACCATGATCGTCAACACGATGCAGATCTCGCCGAAACCTGATGGGCTGATGATCCCGAGCGCGCACGGTTCCGAGCAACCCGAACTGCGCGAGGCTGGCACGCTGACCTATGAGGGCGAGGCCTTCAAGTATTTCCAGCCCACGCAGGGTGAGTTCACGCGCGAAGCGATTGCGGATTGTATCCGTGTGATTGAAACCTTTGACCCCGAAATCGTGATCTCGGTGGGCAGCAACAATATGCTGGCCGAACTGTTCGCGGGCCGCGCTTTCGCCTTCCGCTACCCGACCGATGCTGACGTCCCGCTGACCCTGACCAACTATTTTCACACCTGGCGCGAACCCACGCCTGAGATGCTTGAGCGGATCGAGGTAGAGAACCTGAGCGGGCTGTTCCTGTTCGCGAAACATCCGGGTTTTGATACGCCGAAAAAATTCACCGCCCTCACCCGTGCGCAATACGGCATCCCTGAGGACGCCCATGTCTTTGGCATTGTCGGCATGCGGCTGGAGAGTGATGTAGATGCGGCCTGTATGGACATGCTCGAGCGCATCCTTGACGGCGCACCAAACGCCTATTTTGCGTTCGCAGGCCACTTCCCCGGCTATGACGCCACGATGGCACTGCGCCCCAAACTGGCTGCGCGTTGCTGCAGTGTTGGTTTCCAGAATGATGTGATGGCGTTTTATGAGCTGTGTGACAGCTATATCAATCCACACCGCAAGGGTGGCGGCAGCGCGATCATTTACGCAATGGCGGCAGGTCTGCCCGCGCTCAGCACCGCCTATGGGGATGCGGGCGAAGCGCTGGCGACATTGCCACCGATCCCGACCTACGCCGAGCTTGCAGACATGGCTGTCACCATTGCCACAGACCCGGCCTTCGCCGCCGAATACCGGGAAAAATGCAAAACGGCAGCCGCCTCGCTCACGAGCCGCAGGCCGCTGATGGACATGATCATGATGGCATTTGAACAGTATGCGACCGCGATGGAGCAGGAGCAGGCGTCCGCCTAGAACGCGACGCGTTCAGTCTTTGATGTAAATGGAGATATCGCTCAGGGTGTCTTCCGTGACACCGCGAATGGCCGGGTTTTCGTGCTGCATGCAGTCATCCAGCACTGGCATGACCTTATCAAGGTCTAGTTTGCCTTCCATGCGCGCAAGGTGGCCAAGGCACATAATGGCGACACGGGCAACGGTCACACGTGGGTCATTCACGAACCGCAGGCACTGGTCCTGCACCCAGCGCCATTCGGTGTTCCCCTCCACAAGGCCCAAAAGGCCCATGACGATTTTTTCCTCGTCGCCGGAGAGCAGTAACTCCCCGGCAGCGGCTTTATCTAGCGGTACGATCTCGTGGTACTGCAATCACACTGTCCTTAGCGGGTGGTAACCGGCAGCGGCGGTGACCATGCCGGGTCACTGGCGTCAAACGGTGTCGGCACCTGCCGCTCGTTATAGCCCGTAAGGTCCACCGACCACAACGCTGGCTTGCCGCCACGGCCATTCGAGTCGTAAGGCGGTGTGCGGAAGAACATGATGACACGACCGTTCGGCGACCATGTTGGCCCCTCGTCCTGATACGCGTCCGTCAGCAAACGCTCGCCAGAGCCGTCAGGGCGCATCACGCCAATGCGGAACTTGCCGTCACCAATTTTGGTGAAGGCGATCAGGTCACCACGGGGCGACCATACGGGCGTGGCATAACGGCCTTTGCCGAAGCTGATACGGTGCACGTTCGAGCCGTCCGCGTCCATCACATAAAGCTGCTGGCTGCCACCACGGTCCGAGTTGAAGACGATCTTGCGGCCGTCCGGCGAATAGCTGGGTGACGTGTCAATGCCCGGGTCATCGGTGAGACGGCGTTCGCGGCGCGTGCGCAGGTCCATAACATAGACATCGGAGTTGCCGTTGTTCGCGAGGCTCATGACCACCTGATCACCGTCCGGCGAAAAGCGCGGCGAGAAGGTCATGTTCGGGAAATCACCCAGCACCTCGAACTTGTTCGACAGGATATTGAACAGATACACCCGCGGGCGGTCATTATAGTAGCTGAGGAAGGTGATTTCCTGACGGTTCGGCGAGAAACGCGGCGTCAGTACCAGATAGCTGCCATCGGTGAGGAACTGCTGGTTGGCACCGTCCTGGTCCATGATCGCAAGGCGTTTTTTACGGTTCAGCGGCTCACCCTGCTCTGCGATATAAACGATGCGGGTATCAAAATAGCCTTCTTCGCCGGTGAGGCGGCTATAGATGCGGTCCGAGATCACATGTGCGGTGCGGCGCCAGTTGGATACGGGTGTGGTGTAGCCCACACCTTCCATTTGCGCCTCAGCCACCACGTCCCAAAGGCGGAACTCAACCCGCAGGTTGCCGTTCGGCAGCATTTCAAGGCGGCCCGTCACCAGCGCTTGCGCACCAAGTGGACGCCACGCGGCGAAACGCGGGCGGGTGGGCGCGGCGGTAATTTTCTCGATGAAGGCCTTCTGGTCGATGGCGCGGAAAAGGCCTGTCGATACAAGGTTCGAGGTAATCACCTGCGAAATGCTGGCACCAATGTCGGACAGTTTGCCAGTCGGTGTTTCAATATCTTCGGCAGGTGCAAATTCAGGGATGGCGATGGGAACAGGGTTTACCATACCCTGATTGATATCAACGGTGAGCTGCGCTTGCGCCGCCCCCGCGATGCCTGCGATCAGTATGATTACTGTTGCAAATATGCGTCCAATCAACATGCCTATCCCTCGTTTATCCACCCAACATTGATGGGTCGAAATTGAAAATAATCTGGTTCTCGCCAGTCTCGCGTATGTATTCGCTTGCCTCCGGGAACGGCGCACAAAGCTGCACCGCCCTGCGCGCACTTTCGGCAAATACGCGGTAGAAGGCGCGGTCAGGGTCGTTCAGGTCGCCAGCATTGACAAACTCTGGCTTGCCAATAAGACCGCCATCGCTCGAGAGCGTGACCTTCACATTCACCGTCATATCCCGGACACCTTTGGCACCCGCCGGCACGTTCCAGCAGCGCATAACTTTCTGCTGCAAAGCCTGCATCAATGTCGCTGTTGCTACCCTGCCACGAATGCCCGCAAACATATCCGTTTTCGGCTTATCGGCTTTTGGTTCCGGCTTTTTCTCGTCTTTCTTTTCGTCCGAAACCTTGGCCTTGAGTTCCTGTTCCTTTGCCGCCTTGTTCAGGAGCTCTGTCAACCGCTGCGTATTGAGCTTAGACGGTGCCTTCGGCTTCGTCTGCGGCATCACCTGTGACCGAATTTGCATACGTTCCGTCACCTCGGGTTTGGGCTCAGGCTTTGGCTCGGGCTTTGGTTCCGGCTTTTTCTTCGGTTTGGCCTCGGGTAGCGGCACAACCTCTGCTGTCTGCACTGGCGCAGGCTCATCGCGGGAGAGTTGCGGTTCTTCTTCGACCGTTTCTTCCTGCTTTACTTCTTCCGGTTCGGGCTCGGGTGCGACAACACGGTTTTGCTCAGCGATCTCCACAAAGTCGATGGAGATTGGTGGTGGCGCTTCTTCCCGGTCCTTTGCGATATGCGGCAAGCCCACAAAGGCGGCAACCGCGATCCCGACA
Organism: Kordiimonas gwangyangensis DSM 19435 = JCM 12864; assembly: GCF_000375545.1. Taxonomy (GTDB): domain Bacteria; phylum Pseudomonadota; class Alphaproteobacteria; order Sphingomonadales; family Kordiimonadaceae; genus Kordiimonas; species Kordiimonas gwangyangensis. The sequence goes on along the minus strand of NZ_AQXF01000003.1, from coordinate 337,604 downwards.
TGCAGGGTCGCGGATAAAATCCAGCCAGTCCGTTCACTCGTTAGGCGCATCGCTCTCTGGTACCTATTTGTTCTGATCCGCGATCAGGGCCACTTTGGTATATCCCGCGCGGTTGATCGCACCGATCACAGCCATCACCCGGCCGTAATCAAGGCGCGTGTCACCGCGAATATAGATACGGGTATCCTTCGCAGCCCCAGCAATTGCCTCAAGGCGCGGCACCAGTTCCTCCATCTTCACTTCAGTGTCGATGAGGAATATGGCGCCTTCATGATTGATGCTGATCTCCAAGGGCTTGCTGTCCTGCGGCAGCGGCTTGGCTGCGGCCTTCGGCAGGTCAACCGGCACACCCGCAGTGAGGAGCGGTGCAGTGACCATGAATACAATGAGAAGTACCAGCATCACGTCCACAAAGGGCGTGACGTTGATTTCTGCGAGCGGCTGGTAGCGCCCCCGCCGGCGGCGTGCCCCGTCCGGGCGGCCGCCCGATGTGACAGTAGCGCCCATTAATGTGTCCTCTCATCAAGCTGACGCGACAGGATCGCGGCAAACTCGTCCGAGAAACCTTCAACGCGGCCAGCGTAGCGGCCAAGGTCGGTCGAGAGTTTATTGTAGCCAATCACCGCCGGGATTGCGGCCACGAGGCCGAGTGCGGTTGCGAGCAGCGCCTCAGCAATACCCGGCGCCACGGTCGCGAGCGAGGTGTCGCTTGCGGTTGCGATGGAGGTGAAGCTGTTCATGATGCCCCACACGGTACCAAAAAGGCCGACAAACGGTGCGGCTGAACCGATGGTAGCGAGGTAGCCAACCTGCCCCTCAAGCCGGTCCATCTCCCGCGTGGTGGTAACGTGCATGGCCTTGTAGATACGGTCCTGCACGGTGACCTTGTCAACGCCCGTGGTGCGGGCACCAAGGCTGCGCTGCCATTCGCGCATCGCGGCGACAAACACAGCGGCAATCGGGTGGCTGGGTGCGCCTTTGAGCGAAGCATACAGGTCATCAAGCGACTGGCCGGACCAGAAACGGTCTTCAAAGTCGTTGGCCTTGCCGCGCGCGTCCTTGAGGCGGGTCCAGGTATTGAAAATGATCGACCAGCTCCAGAGGCTCGCGGTCAGGAGCATGATCATCACAAATTGCACGATGAAGTCGGCCTGCATGAACATGCCGATGATGGAGAAATCAGGCGCATTACCGCCAAGCTGAACCGCTTCCACCCCTTGCACGATTTGGTCTTGCATCAATATCTCCCTGCCACTTCTGGCTTATGTAAATATACTTCAGGTATTTTTTCCGGCCGCTGTGGCCTCATCCATCATGTTCTGCCAACAAATTCTGGCAGAATTGGGCCAACGTTTCGGCCTGCCATCATTTCCTATCACGGCAACAACAAGGTCTGCTTCCGCGACCAGCTTGCCGTTCCGCGTGATCCACTGTTTCACTTCAATCGCGGCGGCGCGCACCCGCTTGACCATGGAGTGGCCGATGAGGATATCCCCCACCGTCGCCTGCCGGTGATATTTCACATTGATGGACGACACCACATAGGTAAGCGGGCCGCCCTCATCTTCAGCCAGTTCAAACAAATGGTTCACGTCCGCGTCGGTGCCGCGAATGCTCTCGGACCGCACCCGTTCAAAAAAGCTGATGTAGCGGCCATGGTAGACCATGCCGCCGATGTCGGTATCTTCATAGTAAACACGGATGGGGAAATGGAAGATGCCGTCTTTCCACTCACCCGCGGCAATTGTACCCGTCACTTTGTATCCCCCAGCATATCCAGTTGCCCGCTGCCGCCAGCCGATGGCGGCGGGGTGAGGCCGAGATGCTTCCAGCCGTCCGGCGACAGCATGCGCCCGCGCGGTGTGCGCTGCACAAGGCCAATCTGCATCAGGTATGGCTCAATGATATCCTCAATTGCGTCACGCGGTTCCGACAGTGCGGCAGCCAGTGTCTCGATACCCACCGGGCCACCTGTGTAGGTGACGCCGATACAGTGCATATAGCGCCGGTCCATGGTGTCGAGGCCAAGGTTATCCACCTGCAGGCGCGTGAGCGCAGCGTCAGCCGCCACCGCGTCTACCGTATCCCGCTCCGCCATCAGCGCGAAATCCCGCACACGGCGCAGCAGCCGCCCGGCGATGCGCGGTGTGCCGCGTGAGCGTGCCGCCACTTCGCGTGCGCCGTCTTCGCTCATATTGAGGCCAAGAAGCCGCGCGCCCCGGCGCACCACTTCGGTCAGCTCTTCCGTATTATAGAATTCCAGCCTCGTTGGGATACCGAAACGATCGCGAAGTGGCTTCGTGATCAGCCCCGAACGCGTGGTCGCCCCCACAAGGGTGAAGCGTGGCAGGTCAATACGCACAGAGCGTGCCGCCGGGCCTTCCCCGATGATCAGGTCAAGCTGGAAGTCTTCCATCGCAGGGTACAGCACTTCCTCAACCGCCGGGTTGAGCCGGTGGATCTCGTCAATGAAGAGAACATCCCGTTCCTGCAGGTTGGTCAGGAGCGCTGCGAGGTCACCGGCTTTTGAGATAACCGGGCCGCTGGTCGCGCGGAAATTCACGCCGAGTTCACGGGCCACAATCTGCGCCAGAGTGGTCTTGCCAAGGCCGGGCGGGCCGAAGAACAGCACGTGATCCATCGCCTCAGACCGCGCACGGGCGGCGCCAATGAACACCTCAAGGTTCTCCCGCGCCTGTTTCTGGCCGATAAATTCGCGCAGGGACTGTGGGCGAAGCCCGGCGTCCAAAGTGTCGCCCGAGCCTTCCGTGCCGCTCACGAGCCTGTCTTCATCTTCCATGCTCATAAGCTACTCAATTCCTTCAACGCGGCGGGCACGAGCTTGGCAACGTCCGCATCCGCACCAAGGTTTGATGCGGCTTTGGCAACGGCGCCGTGTGCTTCAACCGGCTTGTAGCCAAGGTTCACCAGCGCCGAGATCGCGTCTTCAATCGCGCCGCCACCAGCGGGCGCGGCTGGAGCACTACCCGACACCTGCACGCCCTTCGGCTGGAACACGAGGCCGGTGACCTTGTCCTTGAGTTCATTAACAATGCGTGCCGCAACCTTGGGGCCAACGCCCTTGGCGCGTGCGACAGCGGTTTTGTCCTGTGCCGCAATCGCATTCTGAAGCTCGTTCGCGCTGAGCACGGAGAGAATAGCAAGCGCCACCTTCGAGCCCACGCCCTGCACGGATGTGAGCAGCCGGAACATGTTGCGCTCGGCCACTTCACCAAAGCCGTACAGCGTGATCGCGTCTTCGCGCACCACGGTTTCCACATGCACCTGCACCGCTTCGCCGCGCGACGGCAGGCCGGAGAGCGTGCGCGAGGAGCTGTGTACCAGATAGCCGACACCGCCAACATCCACGATCAGCCAGTCGTCTCCGACGCTATCCAAAATGCCTGTCAGCTTTGCGATCAACGGTATTGCCCCCCGAAATTCTGCATGGTCGCCACATGATGCGCATGGCAGATGGCAACTGCAAGCGCATCTGCCGCATCCGGGCCATTTATTTTCACGCCCGGCAACAGAACGCGCACCATGGCGTCCACCTGCTCTTTCGCGGCATGGCCAACACCCACAACCGACTTCTTCACATGGTTCGGCGTATATTCCGCGACACTGAGGCCCGCACGCGCGGGAACAAGGAGCGCAATGCCACGCGCCTGCCCAAGCTTGAGCGTTGAAGTGGGGTTTTTATTGACGAAAGTTTCCTCAACCGCGCAGGACTGCGGCTGCCACTCTGCGATCACGGCTTCAAGACCGTCCGCAAGTTCAACGAGGCGTTCAGCCAGGCTTTTTTTGCTATTCGATGTGACGGTGCCGTTGGCGACGTGGCTGAGGCGCGTGCCCACACTTTCCACGATCCCCCAACCGGTTTTCTGTAGCCCCGGATCAAGTCCCAAAAGCCGCATATTTCCTGCCTAACCTCGCTCCCCAAGGTTTACTTAAAATAAAAGGCCCGCCCGCAAATCGTGGGCAGGCCTCTTTTTTGGCTTATGGCTTATTCAGCGTCAAGTTCGGCCAGGACATCTTCCGGGATGTCATAGTTGCCGAAGACGGTCTGAACGTCGTCATTGTCTTCAAGTGCTTCGATAAGGCGCATGACTTTCTCGGCGCCTTCTTTATCAAGCGAAATCGGCTCTTTCGGCTTCCAGATGAGCTTCGCGCTCTCTGGTTCCTTGCCGAGCGCTTCGGTGAGCGCGGAAACAACAGCGTGAAGCTCAGCCGCGTCGGTATAGACCGCGTGGCCGTCCTCGTCGCTCTCGACCTCATCAGCACCAGCTTCAAGCGCGGCTTCGAACATATCGTCAGCGCCCGCAGCATCAGCCGGGAAGAAGATTTCGCCCACACGGTCGAACATGAACTGTACCGAGCCGCTTTCGCCCATGTTACCGCCGGCTTTGCCGAAGATGGTGCGAACGTCGGATGCCGTACGGTTGCGGTTGTCCGTCAGCGCCTCAACGATGATGCCAACGCCGCCCGAGGCATAACCCTCATAGCGCATTTCATCATAGTTCTCGGCGTCGCCGCCCGATGCCTTGGCAATTGCGCGTTCGATATTGTCTTTCGGCATCGACTGCGCGCGTGCCGTCGCAATGGCGAGACGGAGGCGTGGGTTGCTGTCTGCGTCCTCGCCGCCCATCTTAGCAGCAACGGTGATCTCGCGGCTCAGCTTCGAGAAAACTTTGGAACGCTTTTTGTCCTGCGCACCCTTGCGGTGCATGATGTTCTTAAACTTGGAATGGCCTGCCATGGTTACCCTCTGCAGCTTATCCTAACATTATTGTTCGTGGTTTTGCCGCGCGGGACAGAGAGGCCCGGCGCCAGTTGGCCCTCTTATTAGCAGATTTAAAGCGCTTGAACAGGGGGAAGTTGGCAAATTCGCCCTATAAAGGAGCGCTTTCTTGTGCCAAGCTGCGCCGCGTGCGCGAATACCCTAGAGGAGGAACAAGTGGCAGTACATGAAGGCGGGTGTTATTGCGGCAATATTGCCGTGCGTGTGACGAGCGAGCAAACGCCGGAAGGCTGGACACCGCGCGCCTGTGACTGTGACTTCTGCACCAATCACGGTGCCGCCTGGGTCTCGCACCCCGATGCCACGCTTGAGATTGAGGTCCAGAACGAGGCCGCCATCAACCTTTTTGAGCAAGGCAGCATGAACGCGCGTTTCTGGCTGTGCCAGCGCTGCGGCGTACTAACCTGCGTGACGTGTGACGTGGACGACGAACGCCGCGCTGCGGTGAACGTGCGCGCACTCGCGAAGTACAAAGATTTCCCCGCCCCGACCACTGTTTCTCCCAAGACCTTATCCGGCGACGAGAAAAAAGCCCGCTGGGCCGACGTATGGATGCGCGGCGTGACGGTCAAGGACTGCTGGGATGTCGGGCTTTAGCGGCAGGTTGTGACCTGGCCGAGGGTGGAAAGTACATCGCCGGTTACCTGTTGCCCAGCAATCAGTCCGCCAATCGTGATCCAGTCACCGGCCCAACTCACAAGGCCGCGGTGGTCCATGCTGGCGACCGGTTTATCATCGTAAGCCACCCAGTTATCCTTGGTGAAATCCCACGCGAAGACATGCTTTTGCGGTTTTGACGGCTCACCGTTGTAGCCAATGCCGTTATAGTTATAGGCATTGGGGGTCCCGCCGACAAAGAGCACACGGTTACCTTCAACGTCACCTTCCCCACCCATGCGGTAGTGGCCACGGCCGGGCAGTTGCGGCAGGCGGCGATAGGTGATGGTGGTGGGGTCATTTTCGTCAATGATGCCCATCCAGCCTTCATTGACCGTGTCGAACTGGCGCCTGCCATCTTCGCTCTCGCCCACCACAGCGACACCGTCCGCAATCACGAAGCGATTACCAACAATGCCGCCTGCGTGACCGAATACCGGGCTGCCGGGATAGTCACTTGCCTTGGACCAACTGTCAGTCGCGACATCATAAACCTGCACGTCGCGCACATTGCCTTCATTGTGCCAGCCGGAGACAAGGTAGATATAACGTGCCTTATAGACAAAGCTGACCGTGTCATCGACCGGCAGCGGCATGTCCGCGATGCGGGTGTAGCTGCCCGCGACGGGATCAAAGACAAAATTCTCAGGCTCCGAAACCTCGGAGCCGTCCTTCGCCACGCTGTACCCACCGAAGAGATAGACTTTACCGCCCACGGCCTCCGCGGTTGCGGCAAGACGACCAACATCCACCGGCACATCAGGCAGCACGCGCCAGCTTGTGTCGCCTTCCCGGAACATGAACGCGCTTTTGGATGTGTCCGCCCATCTTTTGCCAGCCTTCAGGCCAGCGAAAGAAAAGAGCGTGGGTTTGCCGTCCACCTCTGTGACCGCGACCGCATTATTGGCGTGCGCTTCCGGCAGTGCGGGCACACAAGCTGTATCTGCCATGCTTGACGATGCACCTACGAGCGCCATCAAGGCGGCAGCACCATGAGCAACCAAAAGCTTCTTCATCAAACCACCCTCCGCATCATGCCTTGAAAATGAAAGCGCAAAACAACACCGCGTGACATCATCCTGCTTAACTGCCAATATTGGTACAACAATAATAAATCAGGCATCTGGAGGCTATTTTATGGCGAGCATTTCCGCCAGTGAAGGAAAGCCGGAAAAAAAGAAGGGGTGGTTTCCGGATTCACTTGTTCTTATTTTTTCGCTGATCATCGTCGCGCAAATCCTGTCTTACATCATTCCTTCCGGTACTTTTGACCGTGTCCCTGCGCCTGAAGGCCTGCATGGGGACATGGTGGTGCCCGGCAGCTTCCATGCCGCTGAAGCCGCGCCAAGCCTTGAACCCTGGCATTTCCTGACCGCCATCCCGCGCGGGCTTGAAAGCGCGCAGGAGATTATCTTTCTTGTCTTTCTTGTGGGCGGCGTGATCGCACTCCTGCGTGCCTCGGGCGCGATTGACGCGGTGCTGTTCCGCGCGGTGCGTGCCTTTGGCGCAAGCCCCGGCATCCTGATTGGCGGCACGCTCGTGCTTTTTGGTGCGGGCGCCTTCACCATCGGCATGGGCGAAGAATATATGCCGCTCATCCCCATCCTCGTGACCATGTGCCTCGCCATGAAGCTCGACAGCATTGTCGCCATGGGCATCCTGTGGGCCAGTTACGGCGTTGGCTGGGCAACTGCCGGCACCAACCCTTTTGGTGTGCTCATCGCGCAGGATATCGCGGGCCTGCCGCCCACCTCCGGCCTGTGGTTCCGTGTGGTATTGTTCCTTATCTGCCTGTTGATCGCTTTTCAGCATATCTATGCCTATGCGCGCAAAATTCAGGCTGATCCCAGCAAAAGCCTTGTCGCCCACGTGGACTATTCCAAGGGTTTTGACATTCCAGAGGATGTCGCCTTCACGTGGCCACGCAAGCTGATCCTCTCGGTGTTTGTGGGCGGTATCGTCTTCTTCGTATACGGCGCGCAGAACTGGGGTTGGTATATTCTGGAGCTGAATACCATCTTCCTCGCCATCGGTGCGCTGACCGCGCTCATTGCCCGCATGGACCCGAACGACGCAGGCAAAGTGTTTGTTGGCGGCGCGGCGGAGATGACGGCAGCGGCCCTTCTTATCGGTTTCGCCCGCGCGATTGAAGTTGTGCTGACCGACGGCATGATTATCGACACCATCATCAACGCCATCGCTTCGCTGCTGGATGGCCTCGGCCCCGATATGGCGGCGCTTGGCATGCTTGGCGTGCAAACCATCACCAACTTCTTCATCCCCTCCGGCAGCGGACAGGCTTTTGTGACCATGCCGATTATGTCCCCGCTTGCGGATCTTACGGGCGTATCGCAACAAACAGCCGTGCTGGCCTACCAGTTTGGTGACGGTTTCACCAATATGGTTGTGCCCACCAGCGCGCTCGTGATCGGGACCCTCGCGCTTGGGAAAATCCCCTATGTGCAATGGGTGAAGTTCGTGACACCGCTTCTCCTCAAGCTGTTTGCTTTCGCGGCGGTCGCCCTCGTCTTCTCCGTCCACTTCGGGGAATACATCGGGTTCGCGAACTAGGGGGTGATGATGGCAGAAGCCGGCCACAACAGCATGAATGAAACCAACCGCACACGGGCGAAGCGCATTTATCGCCTTGCCCGGCTGCTCGACAGTCAATTCAAGTTGCCAGGCACCAGCATCCGCTTCGGCCTCGATAGCATCCTCGGCCTGATACCCGGCGCTGGTGACACGGTGACAGCATTGATGGCCGCCTATATCATTCTTGAAGGCTGGCGCATGGGCGCAAGCAAGGGCACAATTGCCCGTATGCTCGTGAACCTTGTCCTCGACTGGGCCATAGGCTCAATCCCATTGATCGGCGACCTTTTCGACATTGGCTACAAGGCCAACATCCGGAACATCCATCTGCTTGAGGATGAGCTTGGCGTGGCGTTCAAGGACCTTTAGGTTCAGCCTGCGGCTTTTGAATGATGCTCACCAGTGCGCCGCTGATGATCATCAAGAGGAACCATGAGCCAAGCTTGGAGAACGAGACGAGCTGCCAGCCCTCATGCTGGTTGGGGTACAGCCAAATCTTGCCGAATGTGGCGATATTTTCCGCGAGCCAGATAAACCCGGCACCGAGAAAAAGCGCGAGCAGAATGGGCATGCTGTGCCGCCTGCCGTTCGGCGTGAAATAGATGCGGCAACGGGCATACATAAGCACTGTCGCCGCAAACAATAGCCCGCGTACGTCCCAAAAATAGTGATGGGTGAAAAAATTCACATAGATGGCAGCGGCGAGCCCAAAAGGGCTCCATGCAGGTGGGTAGTTGCTGAAACGGAAGTCAAACAGCCGCCACACGCGGGCAAAATAACTACCGACTGAAGCATACATAAAGCCAGAGAACAGCGGTACGCCGCCAATGCGAAAGAAGTTTTCTTCTGGATACACCCACGAGCCCATATGGGTTTTGAATATCTCCATTACCGTACCGACCACATGGAAGATGAAGATAACCTTGGCCTCGTCCCATGTCTCAAGCCGGAAGGCGAGCATGATGACTTGCACAAGAAGCGCGCTCAGGAACAGGAAATCATAGCGGGCGATCAGGGCGTCCGCTGGCCAGAAGAAATAGCTGCACAGGATTAGCGCGAGCAGCACCGCGCCAAAGAGGCAGGCCCAGGCCTGCTTGATGCCAAACCACCAAAGGTCCGACAGGTGCGCCCTCACCGGTCCAGGCTTTCCCGCAGTTCCTCAAGCTCCAGCCAGCGCATTTCCTTCTCATCAAGCGTATCGCGCATGGCCTCAAGCTCTTTCGAGAGGCTCTCGAACCGTTTGAAGTTCTTGGCATAAAGATCCGGGTCCGACAGTTCGGCTTCCATGTTCGATATTTTCATCGACAGCATTTCAACTTCGGCCGGAAGCTGGTCAAGCTCGCGCTGGTCTTTGTAGGAAAGCTTGCTGGCTTTTTTCTTCGGCGCGTCTGCGATGTTGGTGACATTCGCCTTCGGCTTCTCGGTGCGCGCGGGTTCCGCCGCTTTTTCCGTCAGCGCCTTCAGCGCCTTGTAATCGGAATAGCCACCCGGATATTCGGTCACCGTGCCGTCACCTTCCATGACAATCGAACTGGTGACCACGCGGTCAAGGAAGTCCCGGTCGTGGCTCACGAGCAGGATGGTACCCTTATAATCCGCCAGCACTTCCTGCAGAAGGTCGAGCGTATCCATATCCAGGTCGTTGGTCGGCTCGTCGAGGATCATCAGGTTCGACGGCTTGGCGAAATTGGCCGCGATCAGCAGCCGGTTACGTTCCCCGCCCGAAAGCGCATGCACCGGTGTGTTGGCGACAGACGGATCAAACAGGAAATCCTTCAGATAGCTCATCACATGTTTGCTCTCGCCGCCCACAAAGACCCAGTCCCCGCGCCCGCCGGTGAGCACGTCAACAACGGTCATGTCGTCCTTGAGGTCAGCGCGTTTCTGGTCGATGAGGATGGTCTCAAGGTTGGTGCCAAGCTTGATGCTGCCTTCGTCTGGCTCAAGCTCGCCGACGAGAACCTTGAGGAGCGTCGACTTGCCCGCGCCATTCGGCCCGATGATGCCGATACGGTCACCCCGGTTGATGCGGACGGAAAAATCCTTGAAGAGCGTGCGGCCATCATAGGCCTTGGAGATATCCTTGGCTTCAATCACCCGCGTGCCCGAACGGTCGGCGCCCGCGAGCGAGATATTCACCTGCCCCGTGGCCTGCACCACGTTCCGGCGCTCCTTGCGCATGTCATAAAGGCGGCGGAGGCGGCCCTGGTTCCGGGTCCTACGGGCGCTGATCCCTTCAACCGACCAGCGGGTTTCTTCCTTGATAACCTTGTCGAGCTTCTTGAGCGCTTCTGCTTCCTCACCGTAAACCTTTTCCTGCCATTCCTCGAACTTGGTGAAGCCTTCATCGAGGCGGCGGATACGGCCACGGTCAAGCCACAGGCAGGCGGTGGTGAGGTTCTGCAGGAAAGCGCGGTCGTGACTGATCAGCACCATGGCACCGCGCCAGTTCTTGAGGAACGCCTCAAGCCACTGAATGGTGTTGATATCAAGGTGGTTGGTCGGCTCGTCGAGAAGCAGCAGTTCCGGCTCGCCAATCAGGGTGCGCGCGAGTGCGGCGCGCCGCAGCTCCCCGCCTGATGCGGTCGACGGTGCCGCGTCACCTTTGATATCAAGGTCTTCAATCAGCACATCAGCGCGGTAGTCCTGGTCCTGCTCGTCCTCCGGCAGGCCACCCATGATGTAATCCTTAAGGGTCGCATACGCGCTCGCGTCCGGTTCCTGCGGCAAATAAGCGATGCGGCTGCCAGGCTGGACCCAGCGCTCGCCACCATCGGGCTCAATGATACCCGCAATCACCTTGAGCAGCGTGGATTTACCCGTACCGTTGCGACCGATCAGGCAAAGCCTGTCCGTAACGCCGATGTGCATTTCGAGCGCATCGAGAACCGGGTTTGCCCCCCAGTGGAGGTTGATTTCCTTGAGGCTGAGGATTGGTGGCGCCATAATTGCCCTACTTCAGTAACCGGGCCGCAAAAATTGTCGCCCTTGAGATACGCCCGCCTTATACCCAAGTATGGGAAAGACGTTCAAGTCCTGCCTAGAGGCGAGCGAACAAATAACTGTGCGAGGGGGAAGCGCATGGCCACGACAGGTTTCACGACAGAGCTTATTCAAACGGATGATTTGCCGGAAGCGGACAGCATCAATTACCAGCCGCTGGACCGACATCACGCCAGCACGCTGCTCATAATTTCGCTGCTCTCATGGGCCGGGCTCACCACCGGCTGGTCGGTTATCATTACAGTCACTGGGCTTGCTGCGCGCTTCTCTCATGGCTACCTGCTCTACCTTCTGCCGCTGATTGCACTGCCTATCATCATCTTCTTCTGCCGCCTTGCGGCATCCCTGTGCGGCTATGCAGTCCGGGAACAGGATGTGCACTACCGAAGCGGCATTTTCTGGCGCGGCGAGACCTCATTGCCCTTCAACCGCATCCAGCACGTGGAAATAACCCGCGATATCCTCGACCGTTTCTTCGGCCTCTCGAAGCTCAAATTCTTTGCCGCAGGTGGTGGCAGCGCTGACCTCACCATCCCCGCGCTGCGGGAAGAAGAAGCCATCAAGCTGCGCGCTTTCATCCTCGAGAAAGTTGGGGCCGACCATAACGATGACTGACTTCAGCGCGGAAAATCAGGACGCCACAGTGCCGGGGAGCGAATGGCAACGCCTGTCGCCCATGTCCGTCATATATTTTATCCTGCGATTTGTCGTCGGCTTCGCCCGCCAAGGCATTCAGAATCTGGCCATTTTCGGGGGTATCGTGTTCGCGACCGGCAGCAACCGGTTGGGCATGATTGTGTTTGGGATCGGCGTAGCGCTTGTCGTTCTTCTGGTGGCGTCCGTGCTTTCCTACATCAACTTCCGTTTCCGCGTGAACCGGAATGCCTTCCTGATCCACCGCGGCGTACTGCAGAAAAAACGGCTGACCCTGTCGTTTGACCGCATCCAGAATATCGCCATCAAGGAACCCATTTATTTCAGGCCCTTTGGCCTCGTAACCATGGCGCTGGAGAGCGCTGGCTCGGCATCTGAGGAAGTAAACCTTGCGGGCATCGACCGCCGGGTAGCAGAAGAGCTGCGTAAAGCCGTGCTCGCCCGTCCGGCAGTTGCTGAACCTCAGGCTGCCGCTGTGGCAGACGCACTCTCCAACGAGGATAGCGCAGGCGTGCTACTCCATCACAAGGTTGGTGAGTTGGTGCGCTATGGCCTGTCGAACAATAATATGTGGGTTTTTGCGGGTCTTGCCGCCGGTGCCATAAGCCAGGTGGACGACAAAGTTGGCAAGATGATCAACGAATGGCTCAAGCTACCGGAAAGTTATATCGCATCGCTGGATACCATTACAGCCACTCTCCTCGGTATCGCTACGCTTGTTGCACTGTTCGCCTTCATGATGCTGCTGTCGGTCATTGGGGCCATTGTCATTTATCATGATTACCGGCTCAGCTTTGAGGATGGCCGCTTCCTGAGATTGAAGGGCCTGTTTGAACGCTCGGAAACCAGCCTGCCTGAACGCAAGGTTCAGGCACTGGAACTGAAGCAACCATGGCCTGCAATCCTGTTAAAGCGCCGCCACGCCACACTGCTGCAGGTCGGCTTTTCAAATGACTGGGAGGAGGGAAACCTCAACCCCAAACAGTCGAAATTCATCGTACCCAGCCTGACGGACGAGAATACCGCAAAGCTTGTATCGCACCTGTATCCCGATCTGGATTTTGGTGGCATAAGCTTCACAGGTGTCAACCCGATGTACCTGAAGCGCCTGTTCTTTGTTGACTGGGCCAGCCCCGTGGCTTTGCTCTCGGTTTCATTGTCATTTCTGGCCACACCATGGTTCCTGCTTCTGAACCTGTTACCCGCCCTCATACTTCCGTTTATGTGGCTGAATTACCGCAGGTTGGGATATTGGTCGGACGGCAGGTATTTTGCCGTTCGCACCGGCTTAATCGGCCACAAATTGGTCTTATTTCCGCTCCACAAGGCGCAATCAGTGAAGGTCACACGCACGCCGGGCCAACGGCGCCGCGGGCTTGCGACCCTCACGATCAAACTTGCAGGACATAAGGTGAAAATTCCTTATGTCCCGGACCTTGTAGCGAAAGGGGCGAGAGACCATATCCTGCGAGTTATTTTCGCTGGCCACACTCCGTGGATGTGACAAAAACATCACATAAATCAGTAAGTTAAAACAAATCGCACAACGATATTGACTTCTATTTTAGAAGCATTATCTACCCAGCGCGCTTGCACAAAAGACAAGCGTGAAAAAACAACAGACCAATACGAGGATTGAGAATTATGAAAACGAAACTTATGACAGCGACCGTAGCAGCAGCCATGCTTTTTGCAGGTGCGGCTAATGCACAAGAAGACAACAAACACTTCGACGGCTTCTTCCTTGGTGGTGAATTTGGCCACACCTTCAGCGACGCCAATGATGACATTTATTACGGTGCTGTAGGTGGCTACCGCGTACAACTGGCCAACAACATTGTTGTTGGCCTTGAAGGTACGTTCGGCACCGCTGACATCCAGTATCTCGACCATATCTGGACCGTGAACGGTACGGTTGGTTACGCGTTCGGCGCTGAAAAACGCGACCTTATTTTCGGTGGCATCGGCTACGTGAAAGCAAAAGCTTCGGCTGCTGGCTTTTCCGCAACCGGTGACGACATCAGCTTCGTTGCAGGTTACGAGCGCGCCGTGGGTGACAACGTATCCCTGCGCGTGAAAGCTAACGTATACGGCGACGACACTGTGGTGCCGAGCGTTGGTGTGGCTTTCCGCTTCTAATCAGTTAGAGCATTATCAAATGAAAAAGGCGGCCCCTTCTCCCCGGGGCCGCCTTTCTCGTTTTTTTGGCTGTGCGCCGTTTACGCGCTGAGCTGATGCCCGATTGGCAAACGCCGAATACGGTTACCTGTCGCGGCAAAAATCGCATTCGTGATCGCGGGTGCAACAGGTGGCACGCCAGGTTCACCTACCCCGCCCGGTACACCGGTGGTCTCAAGAATGGCGACCTCCACATGCGGGCACTCGTTCATGCGGCACACAGGGTAACCGTCAAAGTTCGTCTGCTCAATGATCCCGTCTTTCGCCGTGATTTCGCCGTGCAGGGCGATTGATGTGCCGAACACAACAGCGCCCTCCATCTGCGACTTCACGCGGTCAGGGTTCACGGCAAGCCCGCAATCCGCCGCGACCCAAGCGCGCGGTACCGAGAGATTGCCATCACCGTCCACAGCCACTTCCACAACAGTTGCCACATAGGTCACAAAGCTGCGGTGCACGGAAAGGCCAAGGCCATGACCCTTCGGCATCTTCTTGCCGTAGCCGGACATCTCAACCACTTTCTTGAGCACACCCTTAAGGCGGGCAGTCTCAAGCGGGTGACGCTCAAGGCTTTCACCATAGTTGAAATAGTCGGCACCGTCTTTCGCGGGGTCGAGCGTACGGTCAGAACCGATCAGCTCCATCCACATGGCGTCCGTGCGTTTGCCAGTGGCTTCCGCCAGTTCATCCACGAAGGAGCCAACAGCAAAAGCATGCTGGATATTGGTCACAGACCGCATCCAGCCAATACGCACATGGCCCCGTGCCCTACCGGCGTCGATCTGCATATTCGCGGTTTCAAACGGGATATCGAGAAGGCCAAGGCCCATTTCCAGCGGCACAGGGTGTTCGGTGGCCGGGTTGAAAATCTCGAAGATCGAAGGAAACGCGGATTTGTGCTTATAGGCGGTTACCTTGCCGTCAGCATCAATCGCCGCTTTCACGCGCTGCGCTGAAATGGTGTGATAGTAGCTGTGCTGCATATCATCTTCCCGCGTCCAGACCATCTTGACAGGCTTGCCTGCGTGTTTGGCAAGGATTGCGGCTTCGGCTGCGAAGTCCGGCTTGGATTTGCGGCCAAACGCGCCACCAAGCAACGTTGCTTCCACATGCACGTCTTCTGGCTTCAGGCCCACATAAGGCGCCACGGTCTGCTGCACCGACTGCGGGTCCTGACAGCAGACCCACATCATAAGCTTGCCGTCCCGCCACTCTGCCGTTGCGGCTGGTGGCTCCATCGGCGCGTGATGAAGGTGCGGCACAAAATAGTCAGCCTCCACTACCTTCGCGGCGCTTGAAAGTGCGCCGTCCACGTCACCGCGCTTGAGGAAGTTTACATCTTCCCCTTCGATGGATTGCCAGAGCGTCTGCTCATAAGCCGCCGTATCATAACCGCCGTTATCGCCAGCCTCGAACTCGGCCGCGAGGGCCTCAAGGCCTTTTTTCGCGGCATAAGTATTGGTGGCAAGGACCGCGACACCGCCAAGCGGTTTGAACATGATCGGCTTCTCGAAAGCTGGCAGCTCTACCACGTCCACAACGCCAGACACCGCCATGGCGGCTTCCTTGTTGTAGCCCTTGAGCTTGCCGCCCAGCACCGGCGGGCGCATGGCGACGGCATAGAGCATGCCTTCGCGCCGAACGTCCTGCCCGAACTGGCTGGAGCCGGTGACAAAATCCTTCATGTAGATATTGCGCACAGGCTTGCCGATGAAACGGTGTTGGTCTTTCGATTTGAACGTAACCTTGTCAACTGCCGGAACCGGAAGTTCCGCCGCGGCCGTGACAAATTCGCTGAAATCAGCGCTATCGCCTGTCGCCTTGTTGACGATACGGTGCTCCCGCGCTTCAACCTGCGACGCGTCAACGTCCCATTTCTTCGCAGCAGCCTGCTCCAGCATCATGCGGGCGGCAGCACCTGCGTGGCGGAAGGTGTCATAGAATTTGCGGATGGACGTGGAGCCATCGGTATTCTGGTCACCAAACTTCTGGTCGCCGAAGGCCGCCACAAAATTGATGCGGCTCCAGTCTGCTTCCAGTTCATCGGCGATGATCTGCGGCAAGCCGGTACGGCTACCCTGCCCCATCTCAACCCGGTGGATATAGATATTCACCGTGCCGTCTTCGCTGATGGACAGATAGTTGGTGGCTTCCAGCATGCCGGATGCTTTTTTGATTTCAGCAAGCAAACCCTTAGACATGAGCGGCGCCGTAAGCACAAGGCCACCAACAATGCCTGCACCCTTCAGGATGCCGCGGCGGGATACGTTTTCAATGTGGAGGCTCATATCGTGCCTCCTTTTACTTTGCCCGATGCCACATCGCGGATCGACTTTTTGATGCGCTGATAGGTACCGCAACGACAGATGTTGCCGGACATGGCGACATCAATTTCTTCATCGGTCGGGTTCGGGTTTTCAGCCAAAAGGGACGCCGCCTGCATGATCTGGCCGGACTGGCAATAGCCGCACTGCGGCACGTCGTTTTCAGCCCATGCAACCTGAAGCGCATGGAGGGTTTCACCGTTCCCCAAGCCTTCAATGGTGGTGACTTCGGTGCCGTCAACATCGTCCATCCAGGTTTGGCAGGAGCGCACGGCCATGCCGTCCACATGCACGGTGCACGCACCACAAAGGCCCGCGCCGCAACCAAACTTGGTACCGGTCATGCCCTCAAGGTCACGGAGATACCAAAGCAGCGGCATTTCACCGTCGCCGTCATAGCTGACAGCACGGCCATTGATTTTGAAATCCATGGGTAATCCCCTCACATTTTCTGACAGTGTGGGGATGAGTATAGCGCGCGAGACGCCTCTGTCGAAACAACTTCTGTTTACCGAAAGCTGCGATTGCTTTGCCTGATCCTACAGACAGACCCTACGGCTGCGGGCGGGAGAAAATCCATTCCGTTGCCGTCGATGCTGCTTCATCAAAGCGGTAGCCTTCAAGGTCAAAGGCCTTCAAGGCTTCCACGTCCGTCAGGCGGTTATCCACCACATAGCGAGCCATCATACCCCGTGCTTTTTTCGCGAGGAAAGAGATCACACGGCCCTTGCCGTCCTTGATTTCCTTGAATACCGGGGTGATCACAGGCGCCTTGAGCGCTTTGAGATTCACCGCGCGGAAATATTCGTTTGACGCAAGGTTCACCAGCACCTCAGCATCCTGTTCCTCAAGGTCCGCCTTCAACTGCTTGGCGATGCGGTCGCCCCAGAAACTATAGAGGTCGCCCCCGCGCCGCGTGACAAATTTTGTGCCCATTTCCAAGCGGTAAGCCTGCATGAGGTCAAGCGGGCGCAGCACACCATAAAGGCCGGAGAGGATACGCACATGCTTGTTTGCAAAAGCGCGGTCCTCGGCACTCATGCTGGTGGCATCCATGCCAACATAAACATCGCCTTTGAAAGCGTCGATCGCCGGACGGGCATTTGCGGGCGTGAAAGGTGTTTCAAAAGCCTTGAAGCGCGCCACATTGAGGTCAGCAAGTGCATCCGATATGCCCATCATGGCTTTGAGGTCATTTGCCCGCAGCTTCTTTGCCTTTTTCGCCAGCATCTCCGCTTGGTCAAGCATACGCGGCGTGTCCGTGCTTTCGGACATATTCTCGCTCTCGAAATCCAGCTTTTTTGCAGGCGACAGGACAATCAGCATAAATACTCTCTCACGCGGTTTGATGTGGCTTATTGCGCGGCGGGTTTGCGCAGTCCCGCAAGACCCCAAAGGATCGTTACCCCAGCCGCGATGACGAGCATAACGAATGCGGACTGATTGACAAGCCGCCATCCGAAATGCTCGAGAATTACACCGGCGGAAAGGGACGCGGTTGCAGTTGTCGCAAACACGATAAACTCGTTCAAGCCTTGCACGCGGCCCTTCTCGGCTTCCGTATGCACTTTGGTGAGCAGGGTTGAGCCGCCGACAAAACAGAAGTTCCAGCCAAGGCCAAGCGCGATAAGTGCAACCGAGAAATTCATGATCTCGATCCCCGAAAGTGCCGTGAGGAAGGCCAGCGCGAAGCAGGCATGGCCCATAAGCAAAATTGGCAGGATGCCAAACCGCTGAATGAGCGAGCCCGTGAACAGGCTTGGCAGGAACATGGCGATCACATGCCCCTGAATAACCGTCGGGCTTTGGCCAAGGAGGCCACAGGCCTTCATGGCAAGCGGCGTGGCGGTCATGACAAAACTCATCATGGCAAAGCCAAGCGCCGCGTTCAGCACCGCCACCACGAATGTAGGTGTGCGCAGGATCACCGAAAGCGGCCTGCCTTTATCCTCCGGCTCTGCATCTGTACCAGCCACGAACGGCTTTTCAAGCGGCCGGAACAGCGCCGCAGGTATCAGCACCAATGCCGACACCAGCCCGGTGAAGATGAAAGCCCCCAGGAAATTGAACGGCAGGAACACGTCATTGAACCAGCGGGTCAGGCTTGGCGCAATGAGCGCGCCAATAAGCCCACCAACGAGCACGAGCGAAATGGCGCGCGCGGCGCCTGAGCTTTCCACGCTCTCTGCAGCCGCGAAGCGGTAGTATTGCGCGCTTGACTGGAACGGCCCGAAAAACAGTGCGCCGAGGCATAGCAGGATAAAGTTTGCGCTGTAGACACCGTATGCCGCCACAAGGGCCGCCGCCACGCCGGCAACCGCACCGAGGCGAAAGCCAAACCGGCGCGAGCGTCTTTGCATCAGCATCGACATTGGGCCTGTGGAAAGCGCGGTCGATAGCACCACAAGCGAAAGCGGCAGGGTCGCGAATGCCTTGTTGGTGGCGAGCACCTCCCCCGCGAGCCCCGCGAAGGTGACCAGCGTCATGCTGCACGACAGGTAACACGCCTGCGCTATCATCAGCACAAATACGTTGCGGTTCTTCGCCCAAAAACTGGTGTCCGTTGCGTGGCTCACGCGGGTCTCCCTACTCTCAAAGCTGTGCAGACCAAAGCACCGCCCGGCAAATTAATCAAGTATGTGCTGAACACTGTTTCCAGTGAAAAACCTTCACACACTGCATCGCCCGCAAAGCCGCGCCAATTAATGGATTCCATTCCAGAATCAGGTTGCAGGGGGGCTTTTTTAAGGGCACAACAGCGCAAAAGATATTCCATTATAATGGAAAAGAAAAACTTCACGAAGGAAGCCCCAATGACTGTCAGCCGTAAGAATTACCGCAAAAAAACGATCGGCAATCACCGCCTGAGCCCTGAAACACAGATGATGGGATATGGCTATGACCCAGCCCTCTCCGAAGGTGCCCTGAAGCCACCTGTGTTCATGACCTCCACTTTTGTGTTCGAGAGCGCGAAACACGGTAAAGAATTTTTCGAGCTGGCATACGGCAAGCGCCAGGCAGCCGAGGGTGAAGAGCCCGGCCTGATCTATTCCCGCATCAACAACCCGGACCTTGAAGTGCTTGAGGATCGCCTCGCCCTTTGGGAAGACGCGGAAAAAGGCCTGACCTTTTCAAGCGGCATGGCGGCGATTTCCACGTGCCTGTGGTCCTACCTGCGCCCGGGTGATGTGATTGTATATTCGGCGCCAATCTATGGCGGCACTGAGTTCCTGATCCGCAACATCCTGCCCGAATTTGGCATCAAGTCGGTCGAGTTCGCCGCAGGCGGCGACAAGCCGACCCTCGCGCCCGCAATCGAGGCAGCCAAGAAGCTAGGCCGCGTCGCGGTGATTTATACCGAGACACCGGCAAACCCAACGAACGGCCTGATTGACCTGCATTGCTGCCGCGACCTTGCGGACAAGCTGGGCGAGGAAACCGGCCACCGCCCGGTCATCATGACCGACAACACATTCCTTGGTCCCGTATGGCAAAAACCGCTGGAGCACGGCGCAGACATCGTCATCTACTCGCTGACCAAATATGTCGCCGGTCACTCTGACGTGGTGGCCGGTGCCGCAGTCGGCAACATGACGGCAATGGCACCGGTGATGGGCTTCCGCACAATCCTTGGCACCATGTGCGACCCGCACACCGGTTGGCTGATCATGCGCTCGCTCGAAACCCTCAAGCTGCGCATGACAGCAGCGGCAGAGAACGCCAAGAAAATCGCCGAATTCCTGCGCGATCACCCGAAGGTCAGCAAGGTGCACTACCTTGGTTTCCTGCGCGAGGATGAACCCGCATACCGCATCTTCAAGGAACAGTGCGCGGGCGCGGCTGGCTCCACATTCGCGTTTGACATCGACGGCGATGAGGCAGCAGCTTTCCGTGTGCTTGACAGCCTGCAGATCATCAAACTGGCCGTCAGCCTTGGCGGCACCGAAAGCCTGATGGAGCATCCGTTTGCGATGACCCATGCTGACGTGCCGGACGATGTGAAACGCCGCCTTGGTATTACAGAGAGCATGCTACGCATTTCCGTCGGCATCGAGAATGTGGACGACCTCATCGCCGACCTCGCACAGGCTTTGAGTGCGGCATAAATCGCAGCCGATAGCTGAATAGAAAAGGCCCCATCCGGGGCCTTTTTGCATTTTGGTCCAACAAGTAAGATTGTACGGCTCGTCCGCATTGGCTAAGACTGATGCAAATCCAATTTGCAGGGCAGCTTATGTTTGACTTTCTTCGACGCGACTGGCGACAAACCTTAGAGCTTGAAGACGCCTGCATATACCCGCAAACTGACGACAGCCGCCCCCCAAGGGTGCGGGGTGGTGTGCGCCACAAAGACCTGCCCCGCGCTTTCCACCATGTTAGCCAACTGAACCGGCAAGCACTTGGTACGGACCACGACTGGCTTAATAGCCAGCCCATGCCAACGACAAGACTGGAAGGGCATGGCCTTTTTGGTGGCACCTTTTTCAATCACTACGGGCACTTCATGGCCGAAAGCCTGCATCGCCTGTGGGCTTGGCATGAGGGCGCCGGGCGTTACGACTATATCGCCATCGTACCTCATGTAGATAAACCGCACGTCAAAACGTCAACTGATGGTCTTCTCGGCTTCCAGAGGCAGGCGCTTGAATATCTGGCCATACCGCTCGACAAACTGCGTTTGATCAAGTCACCGGTGGTCGCGGAACACCTGACAGTACCAGCACAAGCCAGCATCTTTGGCCAGCGCCGCGCGCGTGCCAAAGGCTACACCGCTTTCATGGCGGAACGCGAAGCGCAGTTTTTTGCACGCTATCAGCCGGCAACCATTACACCGCCAGAACGCATATATGTCAGCCGCTCGCCCTATCTTTCGCGCGGCAGTTATGCGGGCGAACGTTATGTCGAACAGATGTTGGCGGAAGACGGCTATTATATCCTACGGCCAGAGACCATGCCGCTTGCCGAACAGCTTCACTACTACCGCCATGCAAAACAGATTGTCTTTGCTGAGGGCAGCGCAATCCATACCACGGAACTATTGGGCACATTTGATGCCGAGGTGGTGGTGATTCTGCGCAGGCGAAACACCTACCGGCAGTGGGTCCCGCTCCTGCACAAGCGCTGTGACCGTCTGGCAGTGTTCAAGGATGCCGCAACCTTGCCCCATCTTGCCGTCAAGAGAGACGGCGCGCCTGCCGGCAGCCTGTCTCTTACGGTTATTGAGCCTGGCTCGCTTGCCAAGTTCTTGCAGGCGAAAGGCTTTACCCGCAATAATAATTTTGATGAGCGTGCCTTCTGGCAAATGGAAGCGGCGGATGTTGCGCGCTATTTGCTGACGATTAGGCTGAACCACACGTTCGCGAACGGCATGATGGAAGCAAACCTGAAAGCATTCCGGCAGGCTTTGCAGCAGCGACCAAACCCCTACCTCAAGGATACACCGCTTTAGGGCTGGGCATACCGGGCCATGACACTTGCACGGTAAGTTCTGCAATCACCTTCATGCTGCACGTCAATGCCGTGAACGATACGCCAGCCGTCGGTGATCTTTACCATGGTGAACTGGTTGACGCCGCAGCCCACAAGCTCATCTTTCATGTAGATCACAAACGGCGCCGATACAGTGGCAAAGCCGGGACCGCCATAAAAAGTCTCAACGCCAAAAACGAGCTCATCGACATCACCCGCATCCAGCGTATCCACCCAAGCTGACCACTTCTCGAAACTGTCTTCCCTGAGCGTACCGTCTGCTGCGAGGCGTTGAAGTGGCGCACCTTCATTCACAAGTGCGCGGATAGCCGCACCATCGCCCGCGCGCATGGCATCAAACAGCTCGTTGACCACATCTTCAGGTGTTGTTTCGGCAAGAGTGGGCGCTGACATGATCATGCCTGCAAGTAACGCGAACACTGCGCGCATATTCAAGCTCCTTTGAGGATGCGTTCGGCCGGTAGCACAATGGTGAAGGTGGTGCCTTTATCGACTTCACTTTCAAGCAGGATGTCACCACCATGCATGTCAATGAACGCCTTCACAAGCGATAGGCCAAGGCCGGTACCTTCGTGGCTGCGGCTCAGTGCAGAGGCAGAGCGCATGAACGGCGAGAAGACGAGCTCCTGCTCTTCTTTCGGGATACCAATGCCGTTATCGGACACCTGAATGCGCATCTGGCCATCAGCATCCATCATGGCGCTCATGCTCACATTGCCGCGGCCTTCAGGCGTAAACTTCACCGCGTTCGACAGCAGATTGAGCACGCTCTGTTTGAGGCGCAGACGGTCGCCGTTCACCTGCGGCAGGTCTTCCGGCACATCGACCGAGACTTTCAGGCTCTTCTGAGTTGCCTGGCCGGAAATCAGCGCATGGCTCTCATGGAACAGCTTGACCATGTCCACATGTTCTTCTTCCATTTTGAACTGGCCGGCTTCGATTTTCGCGAGGTCAAGCACTTCACCCAAAACGTCAGAGAGATGCTCGCTCGAGGAGCGAATGTCCTGAAGATACTCACGGTATTTCTTGTGCCCGATGGGGCCAAACATCTGATCCGCCATAATGGACGAAAACCCGATGATAGCGTTAAGCGGCGTACGCAGCTCGTGGCTCACGTTCGCGAGGAACACGCTTTTCGCCCGGTTGGCCGCCTCCGCTTGTTCCTTGGTGACGATAAGCTCCATCGAGGTCTTTTTCGTACGCTCGACTTCCTGCTCCAGTTCCCATGACCGCTTGCGAAGCGCTTCCTCAGATGACGACAGCGCCTTGTTCGTCGAGCGCAGGTTATCAAGGAGAACCTGAACAGCGTCGAACGAGAGGTTGATCTGGCCAACGAGCAGGCCAAGCTCGTCTTTCTTGTGGCGGCGATGCACGCTGATACGCTGCTCGCCCGGATGCTCCGGGTTGATGCTCGAAATCTTCTCCACAATCTGCGCAAGCGGCTTTGTAAGCCCTTGGTGGAAGGCGAAATAGAGCAGCATCACAAGTAGAAGATTGCGCACGAAACCCGACAGGAATGTCGTCACCGCGCGCGAGAAAAAGGGCTGCAGGCCAACGGCGCGGTCAATAACAACACGCAAGCTACCCGGGCGTTCCGCCATCGTATCAGGAAGCGCGAGCGGGAAATTATAGGTTGCCGTATCGTTGATGAAATAGCGCGCGTAGTTCACGCTGGCTGTACCGAACGAACTGGTGTCACGCTGGTTGCCGGCGAGGACCGAGCCATGGTCATCGAGAATAGCAGCCTCGGCCACATACTCGTATTCCATGAGGCCGGAGACCACCTCCTGCGCCAGATCTGAATCAAGGATGAGCACCGCGCGGGTTGCTGCTTTTTCCGCAACCTGAAGGCTTTTATTCACCTTCTGCGCGAGAATGCCGCCCTCTTCGAGGTAGTCAAGATAGACCTGCCCTGCTGAAAGCACGAGCCCAACGGCAAAAGCAATCACCACCGCGGTGCGCGCAAGCTTGAACGAAATCCTGTCAGACCAATGAAGCTGCAAAGATTATCCCCTCACGTCACCCAGCCGTCCGACCATTGAGCATGGCAAGGATAAAAACTTTATTAATTTTAAGCATAAAAGTAACCGGGCCCCCTGTTACCACACCCCAGTGTTTTCCATACTGGCCCAAGGTTCTTTCGCTGGCAAGGCCTCACCGCGTTGCAGCAGCTCAATTGAGATATTATCCGGACTGCGCACAAAGGCCATGCGACCGTCGCGCGGCGGTCGGTTAATGATCACGCCGCCGTCCATAAGCCTTTGACACGCCTCGTAAATATCGTCTACAGCATAGGCCAGATGACCAAAATTGCGACCACCGGAATATTCTTCCGGGTCCCAGTTGTAGGTCAACTCGACTTGTGCGTCCTCGTCGCCAGGAGCCGCCAGGAACACAAGGGTGAAGCGGCCCGCAGGCACGTCCTTGCGGGCGACTTCCCGAAGCCCCAGCTTGTCACAGTAAAAATCAAGCGATGCGTCAAGGTCGGTCACACGGACCATGGTGTGCAAATATTTCATCTATCTTGCTCCGTGATGAGTGGGTCTCAGGGCCTAAGCCGCGAAAATTTTTGCCATTAAGGCTTCAAGATACTCTTTGTCAGTCGCATCAAAAGCGGAAAACTGGGTCGAATCCACATCGAAAACCGCGATCAATTCGCCTGCGCGGTCAAAAACCGGCACCACGATCTCGGAATTGCTGCGGCTGTCGCAGGCAATATGGTTCGCGAGCGCATGCACATCTTCCACCACCTGCGTCTCACGAGTGGCGGCTGCGGTGCCGCAAACACCCTTGCCGAACGCGATGCGCAGGCAGCCAAGTGTGCCCTGATAGGGGCCGACGATCAGCTCATTCGCTTTCTCAGGGTCCACGACATAAAAGCCGGTCCAGAAGTAGCGGTCGGGGAATGCTTGTGACAGCAGGCACGAAATGGTCGCCATTTGTGCTGTGCGGTTATGCTCGCCATCCAGCACGGCTTCAATTTCCGCCAGCACGGTTTCATATTGTTCGCGTTTATCCATCACACACCTGTTAGCTGAATGTTGCTGATTTTCACTAGGCCTTAGCGCCTCACGCGCGCACTGTCCAGCAATGCACGGGCCTTTGCCTCATTTGTGTACTATATTCCCGGTATATAAGGGGAAATGGGATCAAATATCCGGAGGGCTAGTATGTTGCGGAAAATTCTCATCGGTTTGTTGGCGATTGTCATTCTGGCGGCGGTCGGCATCTGGATCTGGTGGCCTAAAAACCTTGTGGTCAACGGCCCAGTGCTTGATTTCATCACCGGAAGGCAAGCTGATACCCCGGCAGAAAAAACCGTCGAGAGCCGCTTCAAACTGCCTGACGGTTTCAAAATTGGCATTTTCGCCGCTGACGTGCCGCACGCCCGCATGATGCGGGTGACAGAGGCAGGCGACATTCTGGTCACCAGCATGCGCGAAGGCAACGTGTACCTATTGCACCGCGACGAGGACGGCGACGGCAAATCCGATGGCCGCACCCTGCTGTTCTTCGGGCTTAACGTGCCGCACGGCCTCGCGCTCCATGACGGGTACATCTATGTGGCGGAGACGGACCGCATCCTGCGCGCGCGCTTCAACCCTGAAACCCGGATCGCTGGTTCATTAGAGCTGGTGTTCAGCGGCTTGCCCGCTGGCGGCAACCACCGCACACGCACCATCGACTTCGGGCCTGACGGCATGCTCTATGTCACCACTGGTTCCAGTTGCAACGTGTGCATTGAGACCGAACAGTACCGCGCCACCATGCTGCGCATGACCCCGGACGGCGAGAACGCGCAGGTGTTCGCAACTGGCCTCAGGAACACGGTTGGTTTCGACTGGCAACCGGGCACCGGGGTGCTGTACGGCACCGATAATGGCCGTGACCTCTTGGGCGACGACACGCCGCACTGCGAACTTAACCGCATTGAAGAAGGCGCCGATTACGGCTGGCCCTATGCCTATGACGACCAAGTCCCCGACCCTGACTTCGGCAAAGGCAATGAAGACAAGGTGAAAGCCTCCCGCCCGCTCGCGCACGGCTTTGGTGCGCACGTGGCACCCCTTGGCATCAGGTTCCTTGACCCGAAGCTCGCGCCTGAAGGCTATGGTGATGTTGCGCTCGTTGCGCTGCATGGTTCATGGAACCGCAGCACGCTATCCGGCTACAAGGTGGTGGCGCTTCATATTTCCGAAGACGGCGATATTGAGGAGGAAGATTTCCTCACCGGGTTCGAGAAAGATGAAGACGTGATTGGCCGCCCGGTTGACGTGGCTCAAGGCCCGGACGGCTCAATTTATGTCTCTGACGACTATGCAGGTGTGATTTACCGCATTGGCTTTGGCGATATTGCTGTGGATACAGACACCATCAAAGCCGAAGCAGAACCTGCGCCCCAGTCACTGGAAGGCGAAGGGATTGAAGAAGCAGCGGCACAGGGCGCCATCCTGTATGCGGACCATAGCTGTGCTTCCTGCCATGACCCGGCGATGGCACCTGAAGGCACTCAGGCGAAAGTCCTCAAAGACCTTGGCGCACGCTATGACGTGGAAAGCCTGATGGCCCTCTTGGCGACACCTCCCAGCCCCATGCCCAAGCCGGACCTCACTGACGAGGAAAGGCGCGCGGTAGCGGTCTACTTGCTCACGCGTGAGGACACCGAATAAACAAAAAGCCCATCCAGACCGGATGGGCTTTTTTCCTGTCAAGGTTCGGGCGTATCAGCTTGCTGCGCGTTGCCCGGCTTCCGCTGACCAACCGAGCTCCTTCGCACGTTTTGCGGCGAGCGCAGGTATATCTGTCGCGATCAGGTTCTTGTGCAGAATTTGCACGCCCAGCATGTGGTTGATCACCGCGTCCAGCTGTACCTTGCGGGCGCGCGACGTAGCATCGCTCTGCGCTTCCTCGATCAGGTTTTTAACACCCTGTTTGTCCAGCAGGCCACTGGCGTCGAGTGCACTGTCGCTCAAGTGCTCGTCCGCCAGCCCCATCATGGCTTGCCATTTATCCTTGTTGGTCGTCGCAGGCGGCGCCATGAAGGCGAACTTTTCGCGCTCATACAGCGTTTTGGGCAGGAGGCCCTTCATCGCTTCCTTGAGCACATATTTTTCCTTGCGGTCCTTGATGCGGTGAAGCGGCGGAATTTTGACTGCCGTTTCCGCGAGATGGTGGTCAAGGAAGGCTGGCCGCGCCTCCATCGAATTGGCCATATCAACCCGGTCACCACCCCACGTGAGGATCTGCCCTTCAAGCATGGTTTTCGACCACACATATTGCGCGCGGTCGAGCGGATGGCGACCATCGAGCATGGTGCGGTCCAGCCGCTCGGCAATCGCGAGGCCCGGCTTATAGTCCGCGAGTAGCGCCGAACGGTCAGTATTCAAAACACCACGTGCGGTCTCCTCACAGCTAAGCCATGGCTGCAGGCAGCTAGGTGTGAAACCGATACGGTCGGTCAGGTACATGTCGTCATGTTCATCTGCCGCCAGCATGGCGCCAGTAAACAGTTTGTTGCTCTCGCCCAGCATGGATTGCCAGCTTGCGCGCTCGTTTGCGTCCAAATCTTCAAGGCCGTGCAGAAACAGGTCACGCCGGAAGGACGGGTAGCCGGCGAACAGCTCGTCCGAGCCCTCGCCAGTCACCACAACCTTATAGCCAGCGTCACGCACGTGTTGGCTCATCAGATATTTGGCAACAGCGAGCGTGTTGTAAATTGTGCGCTCTGCGTGCCAGACCGTCTTCTCGAAGTGACCATATAGCTGGTTGGCATCAAGGCGAAGGATGTCCTGGTCCGCCCCCGTGGCGGCCGCCATCTCCTGTGCGATTGGTGTTTCGTCATAGGCTTTATCAGTAAAGCCGATGGTGAAAGCCTTCACTGGGCCTTGGCGCATGGCGGCGGAGAGCCCGAGGATCGAGCAGCTATCCACCCCGCCGGAGAGGTAACAGCCAACCGGCACGTCAGCCTGCAGGCGCAGGCGTACGGCTTCTGTCAGCCCGTCGCGCACAGCCTCGATGCTGTCTTCCTCGTTCTTCTTGACCTTGTGATAGTCGGCATCAGGAAATTCAAAGTCCCAGTACGGGCGATCTTCAATCTGGTAGCCAAGGCCTTGGCGGCGGAAGGTCACGATGTGACCAGGCTTCACCTGCTTGATGCCTTCATAGGCCGTGGTGCCTGGCACCATCACCTGCATCAACTGGTGCAACAGCCCTTCATTATTGAAGCGGCGCGGCACGTCGGGGTGCGCCATCACAACCTTGATCTCGGAACCAAACACCACGCCCTGATCACTGGCATGATAATAAAGCGGCTTGATGCCAAAACGGTCCCGCACCAGATGGAGCGCGTCCTGCTTGGCGTCATAAAGCGCGAAGGCAAATTCCCCCCGCAGGCGACGCAGGGTTTCATCCAGCCCGAAGCGCGGCATCAGATGCAGGATGATCTCGCTATCGCTTTTGGTAGCGAAGCGGTCGCCGCGACTGGTGAGGTCGGTGCGGATACGCTGATAATCGTAGAACTCACCGTTGTGCGCCAACATCAGGGTGTCGTCGGCATTCCTGAATGGCTGCCGCGCGCGGTTCTCATTGAGGTCAATGATCGAGAGGCGAGCATGCGCAAAACCCACGCCCTTGCCTTCCATGACCTCGACACCAAAACCATCAGGCCCACGGTGATGCTGGATCGCAGCCATATTGGCCAAAATCTGCGCATTTACGGGGCGATTTTTCTCACGGTAGAAAATTCCGGCTATGCCACACATGTTACTCTCTGCTTTCTTCTTGTTTGTTCCAATGGGTCGCGCAAGTCTGCTGGTGGTCAGACGATATCCATCACCATCTCGGTGCGCTGCACCATGCAGGTGAGAAGCGCCATGCGCATGAAGACCGCGCCGCGGGCCTGCGCGAAGTACCAATTGTGCGGCGTGTTATCGAGCGACTTACAAAGCTCCTCACCACGTGCGAGCGGATGCAGCACAATGGCTGATGATTTGAGCGGCGAATTGGCATCGAGCTTGAGCGTTTTGCCCATCACCTCAAAGCCGTCTGCCACCCAGGCAATGGCGTTGATATAAACCACATCGAGCTCAGGCAGCTCCTCATTCAGGTTGCTGCTTTCGCGAATATTGAGACCCTCACGCATCAGGCCCTCGCGTTGGCCGGGGCCGTAGAGTTCCTCATCGGTACCGTCGTGGATCACCACTACTTCTTCAACGATAGAAGAGAAACGTGTCAGCAGTGTGAGGAAGCTGCGCACCGTACGCATGCGCTTCGGCACACCCACAATACCGATGCGGATTTTCTCGGTCGGCTCCTCCGCCAGAAGGCCCGGCTTCCATTTCATGATGGTGTAAAGGTCCGCGAGCGCCTGGGTTGGATGCTCGTCCGTACCGTTACCGGCATTGATGATAGGAATGCGAAGCGTGCGCATCATTTCCATCACCGAGTCTTCCTTGTTGTCGCGAAGCACAACACAGTCGCCGTAGTTGTTGAACATCTCCGCCACATCCGAGAGGCTCTCCCCCTTTGCGATACCAGTGGTGGAGCGGTCAGTGATCGACATGATGTCGCCACCCAGGCGGTGCCATGCACTCTCGAACGACAGGCGCGTGCGGGTGGAGGGCTCATAAAAAGCGCTGATCAGAAGTTTGCCCGCGAGCGGTTTGATCGGCACCGAAAAGCGCTCAGGGTTTGCTTCAAACTTTGCGGCAAGGCGGAAAAGCTGCAACAGGAGCGGGCGCTCGAATTGTGCAGCGCTTGCGATGTGGCTATTGGACAGCGCCTGCAGGAACTCATGCTCCTCGGTGATTGCTCGTAACAAGTCCTTTGGGGAAGCGTCGCCATAGACATCGGGGCGTGTGGGCTCAAACGTGGCCGCACCGTCAAAGATTGCTTTTTCTGCGCCTACCATAGCGATTTCTCCTGTACGTCGCGCCAAACCAGATAAATCAAAACAACAGGTGCTACGCATGTGAGCACAAGCGCAGGCACCACCAGGGCCTCAAGCCCGGCCGCGGAAATCATGAGACTTCTCCATCAGGGTTTGACCGGGCCTCGCTCAACTCAGCCCAGTCAAAGGTGGGTTTGCTCATCAGCGCAAAAAGCATGACGAGCATGGAAACGGCGGCGGACACAAGCGCCGCCACATAAAAGCCAATGGCAAAATAGGCATAAAGGCCGCTTGCGGTACCCAGCACCATGGCAAGGCTCGCCAGTGTGCCATTGCCTTTGCGGAACAGAAGGCCAACGGCGATGGGCCAGATGGTGCTGGCCACAAAGGCGCCGGTGAAGTGCAACAGGGACCCGAGCGTCGCCATCTTTGGCACACTCAGCACCCACGTGAGCGCACCAAGGCCGAGAATGATGGCAACCGCCGCTTTACGGAGTTCAGGGCCCGAGGCATTCTTGCGCAGGTGACCTTTGTAGATGTCCTTGACGATCAGATCGCTCGTTGCGGCAAGCACGCTATCAAGGCTTGAAGCAAGTGCCGCAAACACCACAACAAACACAAGGATTGCACCACCAAGGCCAAACAGTTTGCCCGCAACAAGTGGCGCCACCATGTCCGGCGACGGCACATTGATGCCAAGCGCCGGTGCCGCAAGCGCAATGAAGCCCGCCACAATCGGGATCGGCAGCCAGAACACTCCGGCAAGCGCATAGGCTTTCAAGCCTACGCCCGGCGCAAAAGCGAACGCCCGCGACCACCAGACGTTCGAGTGAAAGATCTCA
This sequence comes from Kordiimonas gwangyangensis DSM 19435 = JCM 12864, assembly GCF_000375545.1. Taxonomy (GTDB): domain Bacteria; phylum Pseudomonadota; class Alphaproteobacteria; order Sphingomonadales; family Kordiimonadaceae; genus Kordiimonas; species Kordiimonas gwangyangensis. Next base: position 307,175 of record NZ_AQXF01000003.1, on the reverse strand, counting down.
CCCACGCCAAAGAACAGGTTGTTGAACAGGAACATGATGGACGCTGGCAACAGCAGGTTCAGCAGCTCCGGCCGCTCGGTTTCAAGCTGCGCATGGATGGCGTCAAATCCAACCTCGTTGATGACCAGCACCGCAAGCGCGATGACGCCCAGAAGGATCAGTATGGTTTGCACAAAGTCTGTACCGATCACCGCTTTAAGCCCGCCAAACACGGTATAGAGCGTGCAGATGACGACGATGACCGTCATACCGTAGACGTAGGGGATACCACTGAGCGCATTGATCAGCAGTCCGCCCGCCATGCCAAGACTGATGAGCCAACCAAGGCTGTAGAAGAAGGAAATAACAAGGAAAATACGCCACGCCGTATTGCCGTAGCGCAAGCGAATGAAGTCCCCGCTTGTATAGCCTTCCGGCATCATCTCACGGATACGGCGCGCGAGCGGCGCGAACAGGATAAGCCCTACAGCACCAAGCGAATAACCGACCATGCCCCAGATACCAAGCTGGTAGGCGAGCTGCGGCGCGGTCATGGTGGTGTTGCTTGTCACCCACGTCGCCATGGCTGTTGCAACGGCGAACCCTATACCCACCTTACGGCCCGCCAGCATATAATCGTCAAGCGTGTCGTTATTACGCCCGAGCCGCCACCCAAGCCAGATCCACAACAGGGAAAAGAGGCCTATAATCAGCCAAGCATATGAGCTTGGCAGAACTGCGTCCGCATTCATCATGGATCACTGCTCCGCGTTGGTCGGGGAAATCTGTGGGATGGGTTTGCGGCTACCGCGCAGAAGCACACCGACAAGCGCCACGAACATGGCGGCACCGACAGCAAAGAAGGCCCAGGCACGGCTGAGCGGGTGGTGTGCAACGGTGAACGACATCGGATCTCCGACGAGTTGCCCGTCCGCTTTCAATCGGAAGGTGAAGTCGCCGTCGGCACGACCACTGAGCGTGGTTGCACGGTCAGGGCCGTCATACACAGGACGCCAATTGCCGGAGACATTTTCTTCCAGCACAAAGCTTTTGCCCTCGACATTTGGCCATGCAAGAGTTGCATAACCCGCTGTCAGGCCATTGTCCGAAATGATCAGATCATCTGCTTTAGCCGCAGTTAGCGGCGCAGCCAAAGATGACAAAATCATTACAGTTAAAACGAAACCATATGAGATAAGCGCGTGGATTATCCCGACCCTTTTTGCTTGTACCTCACCAAAAGCGACCTTTATTCGGTCGCAATCTACTGCAATACTATTTTGAATTCAAATTATTTGTTCCGCACAAAAATTCACTTATAAATGGCTCTGCGGAAAACCACCTTGGAGAGAGTTGTACATGCCAAATGTGTCAATAAAACGTATTGAACACGATCTTTTTAACCTTTCCCGTTTTGGCTATAACGAGAAAGACAAAGGCGTATATCGGCAGGGCTTCTCTGAGGCTGACATGGCAGCCCGCCAGTGGATGATGGAGCAATACGAGGCGAATGGCATGACCGCGCGCATGGACGGCGCAGGCAATGTCATCGGTCGCTATGGCGACATGGACAAGCCCGTGGTGATGATTGGCTCCCACCTCGATTCCGTGCCCGCAGGTGGCATTTTTGATGGCACCTTGGGCGTTATTGCGGGCCTCGAATGTGTGCGGGTTATCCGCGAGAACGACATCAAGCTTGATTACCCGATCGAGATCGTAGGGACGAGTGAAGAGGAAGGCCGTTTTGGCGGCATGTTAGGTGCGCAGGCACTGACCGGCACAGTCACCCTGCCCTGGCTTGAAAATGCGGCGGATGAAAATGGTGTCAGCTTGAAGGACGCGATGGCGGCGCACGGCCTCAATATCCATGACGTACTCCATGCCTACCGGCGCCCGGAGGACTTGAAAGCCTACCTGGAACTTCACGTTGAACAAGGGCCCGTGCTCGAGGCCAAGCGAAAATCCATCGGCGTGGTGGACGGCATTTCAGGCGTTTTCAAATGGATTGTTCGGTTGATTGGCAAAGCCGACCACGCGGGTACAGCCCCCATGGACATGCGCTCAGACGCCTTCCTCGGCCTCGCGGACTTTGCGCACGAAATTCAGCGCATCATTGACGAAGAGGGTACAGACAAGTCCCGCATCACCATTGGCCATGTGGCACTCAAACCCGGCTTTCCGCACACCGTGCCGGGTGAAGTGGACTTCACCATTGTGGGCCGCGACCTAGACCCCGTGGTGATGAAGGGCCTCGCGAATGCCTGCCGCCGTGTGCTTTCATCAATCGCCCGCAAGCATCGGCTGATGTTCGAATATGAGGAAATGAGCTGGCTTGAGCCGAAATACTGCAGCACAGGTATCGTTGATCTGATTGAGGAGAAAACCAAGGAACGCGGCTACAGCTACATGCGCATGCCGTCAGGCGCTGGGCATGACGTTCAGTTCTTCTCAGCCATCACCGAAGCGGGGCTCATTTTTGTGCCGAGCGTAGGCGGCGTGAGCCACGCGCCAGATGAACTCACCCACTGGTCCGATATCGAGAATGGCGCGAACGTGCTTCTGGACTGTGTACTCACTTTGGCGAGGGACTGATGCAACGGGATTGCACCAAGGAGCGTTTCCCGGTAATCCACGATAAAGCATCACAGCCGGACCCGGACGCCATGACAGATTATGACGATATCCTGATTTCAATCAGGCGCATCATGCGGGCAATTGACCTGCAATCGAAACGCCTTGTGAAACAGTCGGGGCTCACGGCACCGCAGCTTGTGGTGATGCAGTCGCTGAGGAAAGCGGGTAAAGCCTCGCCAACCCTTGTGGCAAAGGACGTGGCGCTCAGTCAGGCAACCATCACCTCAATTCTCGATCGGCTTGAAAAGGCGAAACTCGTCCGTCGGGAGCGTAGCGAAACCGACAAACGCATCGTCTACGCCTGCCTGACGGAAGAAGGGCAGCGACGCCTTGAGGAAGCCCCGGAACTGCTGCAAGCGGGCTTCCTACGCCAGTACCGCCAGCTCGCGGACTGGGAACGCGCCATGCTTGAAAGCTCGCTCAAGCGTATCGCCGCGATGATGGACGCCGAAGATCTGGACGCCTCGCCCATCCTGGATATTGGCGATATCGACAAGGTCAACTGACCGCATCTATTCGCGCGCCAGATGTTCCTTGAAGAAGGCAACAATCAGGTCATAAGCCTCCTGCGATTCCGGAATTTCCGCATCCATGAAGAAGGCGTGCCAGAAGCCGTCAAACAGATAAAGCTTTGAAGGCACTCCGGCGGCTGCCAAACGTCGGTGCATCACTGTGAGCCCACTTGCAGCAAAGTCGCGGCCACCGGCCAGCAGAAGCGTCGGTGGGAATTTGGCCAGCATGTCCGGATATTCGCCCGGAACCAACAATGGCCCCTTCTCATTAACGGATGAGAAATACGGTAAGCGCATCATGGTGAGCGGCACACCTGTTTCCGAAACTGGCGTGCCACCCGCATAAATCGGGTCAAGCTGCACACTGTCCCCGCCATAATCGACACCGGTGCCACAAAAGGTACCGATGGCACCAGGGGCTGGTGCACCCTTGTCGATAATCCACGCGGTTGCCTGTGCCGTCAGCGCCCCACCCGCAGAACAGCCGTAGATACCAATATGCGTGGCATCATACTGCTTCAGCATCTCGGTATAGACTGCATAAACGTCCTGTGAGCCAGCTGGGAAAACATGCTCAGGTGCCATCCGGTAGTCGACCGTCATCACACGGTAGCCTGAAAGGGCTGCAATCGGGATCGCCTCAACCAGCTCGCCACTGCCCGCGCCCCACATGAAGGCACCGCCATGCAGGTTGATGAGGAGCTTGTCTCTGTTGCCCTCAGTAACACCGCCCGCAGGCTCAACGATCATGACCGGGACGCCCGCAACCGTTTCCTTGCGCACATCAACGTCATACATTGTGCGCATAAGCTCCGCGCGCTTCGTGTTCATAGCATCATAAAAACTGCGCAACTTCTCGATGGGTTCCGAGAGCGCAAGACCGGGGGTCGACGTAATTTTATGCCAGTATGGGCCCGCGGCCTCACTCGCGAAATCAGACATCGGCATTTCAAAGGCAGGCACAGAGACTTTGCCATCCTCCTGAATTGGCCCATCATCAGCAAGACATACTGAACCCGCGCATCCAAGCAGGCCAGCCATCAGAAGTGATCTAAATCGCATGGTCATAAACGCTCTCCCCGTTACTCATCCTTGACCGATAGTGCCCGATGATTCTGAGCATTGCAAACGATTGCATATCATTTCAGCAACTCACCAACTTGTGTTTACGGGTGTGCCACAAGCCCCTTGCATCCATACGTCCAATTGCAACACTCTGGCCACCAAGATTTCAAAACAGCGAGGACACGATGGAACAGACATATAAAGGCAGCTGCCACTGCGGTGCAGTTTCCTACAAGGTAGAAACCGAACTCAAAGACGTTATTTCCTGCAATTGTTCGATCTGCGCCAAACGCGGGCATATTCTCGCTTTCGCGCCTGCTGCCAAGTTTGAACTGCTGAGTGGCAGTGATAATCTCACCGATTATCAGTTCGGGTCAGGCAATATTCATCACCTTTTCTGCAAAACCTGCGGGGTCAACAGCTTTGCTGAAGGCCATATGCCGGACGGCAGCGAAATGCGCGCAATCAATGTGCGCTGCCTTGAGGGTGTCGACATCGAGAGCCTTGAGGTCACGCCAGTGAACGGGAAAGACTTTTAGGTAGCCCAATCCACAAAATCAGACACGCCGGAGTGAGGAAAGCCCCAGCGTGCTTGTCTCCGAATATAGGAACAACCGAGTAGACTGATGACCATCAAAAGTGCTTCCGCCCATGTCCGGCATTCGTTTTCCGTGCCCGCGCACACTGTGTTTGATGCGTGGCTGGACCCGGACCTTCTCGGCAAATGGATGTTCCACCCCGGCATCCAGAATGAAGAAGTGGTCGATATTCATATCGACGGCAAAAAAGGAGGTGGATTCAAGTTTCGGGTAAAACGCGGCGACAGGGTGCATGAGTTCAAGGGTATCTACCTTGATATCACACGGCCCGAGCAGCTGGTCTTTACCTGGATATCAGAGACAGACCCGCGCAACACTGTGATTTCGGTCACCATTTCCAAAACCAGCAAGGGCTGCGACGTGGATGTGGTGCATGAACTGGGCGAAGTGGCGGATGAGATTATCCGCAAGGTAGAAGCCCGCTGGCAGGCGGAGCTGGGTGCGCTGTCGACCACCCTGAACTGAACGGAGCGCCCCGCCTGCCTTCCCGGAGGGAACTAACGACCCACTTTTGATGCAGCAAGCGCGATGGGGATTGCCACAAGGCAGGTGTGCGCAAACATTGCGCCGAGGATGTGCCAGCCCATCGGCGGCCGCCCCGGCACGGCAAGCGAAAGCGGCACCACCACGTAATTCATGATGAAATAGAGCATCACACCGTATGCGGCACCGGCAATGACCGGCTTCTCGGTAAGCACCGGAAACAGTTTGGACGCGAGATTGTAGGCAATCGCCATCAGTATGGTCATAAAGAAATGGAGCCCGAGCCCCAGTAGGCCAGACGGCACCCCGCCCTTATAGGCCTCCGCCCCCTGCACCCCACTCGCGACCGACTGCAGGATAACAATTGGTTTGATACCCCGTGTTACAAAGTGAACGGTGATCGCGTAAGTGATGTCCAGTGCCCCCGCAATACCGCCCCCGATGAAAATAGCTGCAATCTGTTTCATATTGCCTCCCTGCTGCTATAAGATACCAAGCGGGAGCGTCGTCCCGCTTGGCCCGGCCATGCCCGCAGGGGATGGTTGCGAACATAACAGGTTTTCATTATATTAACCCATAAGGGTGAATTTATAGATGATTGTGAAAGAGTCAACACTCGATCAAACTTTGATCGCACTTGCAGATCCGACACGGCGCGCAATTTTGCAGCAACTGTCGGAAGGCGAAGCGCGCGTGACCGAAATCGCTGCGCCCTTTGATATCTCGCTGAACTCTGTCTCCAAGCATATCCGCATTCTGGAGCGCGCCAATCTGGTCAAACGCCGCAAGAATGGCCGTGAACACCTGCTGAGCCTTGTGCCCGAACCGCTTGACGAAGCCGCAGAATGGATCGAGAGCCACCGCAACCTCTGGGCTGCACGCCTGAACGAGCTTGAAAAGCTTTTGAGCGCCAAAGAAACACACGAGTAGACTTGTGGGCAAACTCTCTACCATCGGCTTCGACGCGGACGACACACTCTGGGAAAACGAACAGTTCTTCAAACTGACCGAAGAACGTTTTCAGGAACTGCTTGCAAGCTATATCGAAGCAGAGGACGCCTCCGCGCGGCTTCTGGAGGCGCAGCGGCGCAACCTCGGGCGCTACGGCTTCGGCATAAAGGGTTTCATGCTGTCGATGGTGGAAACCGCGATCGACGCCACGGACGGCCATGTGCCGGCGGCGACCATCGGCCAAATCCTTGAGGCCGGGCGCGACATGCTTTCGCACCCTATCGAGCTTCTGGACGGCGTACAGGAAACGCTGGAAATGCTGGCGCCGGATTACCGCCTTGTGCTCATCACCAAAGGGGACCTGTTCGACCAGGAACGCAAGCTGGCGCAAAGCGGCCTTGGTGAGATGTTCGACGGGGTGGAGATCGTCAGCAATAAAACAGCCGCGACCTATGACCGCATTTTCAACTATTATGGCGACGGCACACGATCAGCCATGATGGTAGGCAACTCGCTCAAGTCTGACGTCTTGCCCGCGATTGAGGTAGGAAGCTGGGGCGTGTTCATCCCCCATGAGCTGACATGGGTAATCGAACACGCCGAAAAGCCCGAAGGCGAACCCCGCTTCAAACAGATTGCAGACCTCGGCCAGTTGCCAGACCTGATCGCCTCACTGCAGGTGTAAATTTGGCCTAGACCTGGCGAAGCCCGCCGGTTTTGACGATAAAGTCAGCGACCTCCGCAACACCTTTGCCTGCCCTGATGTTCGTGAAGATGAACGGACGTTCTCCGCGCATTTTCCGGCTGTCCCGGTCCATGACCGAAAGGTCCGCGCCCACATATTGCGCGAGGTCGATCTTGTTGATGACCAGAAGGTCGGACTTGGTGATGCCCGGCCCGCCCTTGCGCGGGATTTTGTCTCCCGCGCACACGTCAATCACATAGATGGTGATGTCGGCCAACTCGGGCGAAAAAGTTGCTGCAAGATTATCGCCGCCGCTTTCAATAATCACCATCTCAAGGTCGGGGAACCGGCCGCTCATTTCCCTCACCGCCGCCATATTGATGGAAGCATCCTCGCGGATGGCGGTGTGCGGGCAACCGCCTGTCTCCACCCCCATGATGCGTTCCACAGGCAACGCGCCGGAGCGCGTGAGAAATTCCGCATCTTCCTTGGTGTAGATATCGTTGGTGATGGCCGCCACCGAATAGCTATCGCGCATATGTTTACACAGCGCGTCCGTCAACGCGGTCTTGCCGGAACCAACCGGCCCACCGATACCCACCCGCAAGGGGCCGTGATGCGATACAGTCATGACCTGAATAACCTCGTATATTGTGTTTCATGTTTCATCGATGCGATGTCCGCCATAAAGGCGGTCGTCGCCAGATTGTCTGGTGTTGTGTCCTTTGCCTCAATCACGGCTTCCGCCATCACGGCTTCAAGGGCGGCTGTAATCAATTGCCCGTCAGTCTGACCGAGAGGGATGAGCCGCACAGCCGCGGAGACCAAGTTGGCCGCGAACGCATGCAGGTAAGCCTCGAGCACCTGATCAAGCGCAATGCCTGCACCTTTGGCCGCCACACCAACCACCACCGGGTAAGCGTATGGGCCAGACCAAACCGCAGTCAGACGTTCAAGCGCGGCTTCCGGCCACGCCTTTTGCGTCATCTCAAGAAACGCCGCGCCCTGCATTTCGCTTTCGAGCGCCAGTTCTGCCGTCGGCGTGAAGGCGATAGCCAACTCAGCAACCTCAGCCAGCTCGGCTTCAGCTTCATAGGCCGCCTTCAGAAGCACAGCATCACTGAAACCACCACCATGGCGAAGGGTAGCCGCAACCCAAGCCTCAGTGCTCAACCGGTCCGTCACCCAGCCCACATCCACCGCATGCTCCAGCCCATGGCTATAGGTATAGGCCCCGACCGGATAGGATGGGGACAGCCATGTCATAAGGCGGTATAACGCGCGCTCAGTGGTGATGGTGGTGGTCATGGCCGTGCTCGTGGTCATGGTCGTGATGGTGACTGTGGACCTTGGTATGCCCGCCGCCCGAATAGGCGCCACCTTCAGGATTAAAGGGAGCCTCGATGATGGTCGCAGCAGCGCCCAGCCCTTCGACCATATCAAGGATCACTTTATCATATCGGATGCGTAATGACCCTTCCATGATCTCGGTTGCAAGATGCCGGTTACCAAGATGCCAAGCTGTGCGCAACAGCGCATGCGGGCTTTCGCAGCGGATCTCGATAAGCTTTTCAGGCGCTGCAACCACCTCAATCAACTGGTCGCCGTCCGCCAGCAATGCGTCACCTGTTTGTAGCAGGATCGCTTCCTTGAGGCTCAGGAGGATTTCCCGGCCCTTCTCGCTTGTCAGCATGATACGCCGCCTGAAACGGTCATCATACGATAACACGACGCGGTCAGTGGCAGTTCCGTGCCATGTACCCTTGCTCAAAACTTCGTTCGCGGTGAGATGCTGGTGTGCCATTGGTGTGCCTCAATACATGAAATAGCGCTGCGCCATCGGCAACACGTCCGCCGGTTCGCAAGTAATGAGTTGCCCGTCCGCCTTGACCTCATAGGTCTCCGGGTCCACGCTGACGTCAGGCAGCAGGCTATTGTGGATCATCGCGCTTTTGCTCGCCTTCGCGCCACGCGTATCCTCAACCGCTAACAACGCCTTCTGCAAACCAAGCTCGCCAGCGAGGTCACCTTCAAGCGATGCGCCAGACACAAAGGTCACCGCACTTGCCGTCAGGCTGCGGCCAAAGGCACCAAACATGGGCCGGTAATGCACCGGCTGCGGTGTCGGGATGGAGGCATTCGGGTCCCCCATCAACGCGGCCGCAATGGTGCCCATCTTCAAGACCATATCCGGCTTCACACCAAAGAAGGCTGGCGACCACAGCACGAGGTCCGCAAGTTTGCCAACCTCGACCGAGCCAATATGCTTCGACATGCCATGCGCAATGGCCGGATTGATGGTGTATTTGGCGATGTAACGTTTGACACGGAAATTATCGTTGTCGCCCGTTTCTTCCGTGAGCCGCCCGCGCTGACGTTTCATCTTGTCCGCAGTTTGCCACGTGCGGATGACCACTTCGCCCACGCGCCCCATGGCCTGGCTGTCTGACGCGATGATCGAAAACGCGCCCATGTCATGCAGCACATCTTCTGCGGCGATGGTTTCCTTCCGGATGCGGCTTTCGGCAAAAGCGATATCCTCAGGGATACTGGGGTCAAGGTGGTGGCACACCATCAGCATATCCAGGTGTTCATCTACCGTGTTCCGGGTGTAAGGCCGCGTGGGGTTGGTGGAGGACGGAATGAAATTCTCGAACCCCACCACCTTGATGATATCAGGCGCGTGACCGCCGCCTGCGCCTTCAGTATGGAACGCGTGGATGGTGCGGCCCGCAATCGCCTTGATCGTATCCTCCACAAAGCCGCTTTCATTAAGCGTATCTGTGTGGATCATCACCTGAATGTCCATCGCGTCCGCGACCGAGAGGCAGCAATCGATGGCGGCAGGTGTCGTCCCCCAGTCTTCATGCAGTTTGAGGGCACAGGCCCCCGCCCTGATCTGTTCCTCAAGCGCACCCGGCGTGCTGGCGTTGCCCTTGCCCGCAAAGGCAAGGTTCATCGGGAAGGCCTCCGCCGCCTGCAGCATGCGCGCAATGTGCCACGGCCCCGGCGTGCAAGTGGTGGCGTTGGTCCCCGTCGCTGGCCCCGTACCGCCGCCAAGCATGGTAGTAACACCGGACATCAAGGCTTCCTCGATCTGCTGCGGGCAGATGAAATGGATGTGGGCATCAAACCCGCCCGCCGTCAGGATTTTACCTTCGCCTGCAATCGCTTCTGTACCGGGGCCGATGATGATATCAACACCCGGCTGCACATCGGGGTTACCAGCTTTGCCGATGGCGGCGATACGGCCATCCTTGAGGCCCACATCCGCCTTGATGATGCCGGTATGGTCGATGATCAACGCATTGGTGATGACGGTATCCACCGCGCCGTCCGCGCGGGAGATTTGTGATTGCCCCATGCCGTCACGGATCACCTTGCCGCCACCAAATTTCACCTCATTGCCGTAGGTGGTGAAATCCTTCTCCACCTCAACAAACAGGTCAGTGTCCGCAAGGCGCACCTTGTCCCCGACCGTGGGCCCGAACATGGCGGCATAGTCGCCGCGTTTCATGCGGTAAGCCATCAGTCCAGCCCTCCCATCACCTTACCCTGAAATCCGTAAACCCTGCGAGCGCCCGTAAATGGTACCAGCTTGACCGTGCGTTCCATGCCGGGCTCAAAACGCACAGCGGTGCCAGCCGGGATATCAAGCCGCATGCCGCGCGCGGTAGCCCGGTCGAAGACCAGCGCGTCATTCATTTCAAAAAAATGATAGTGGCTACCCACTTGCACCGGACGGTCGCCGGTGTTGGCAACACTCAGCTCAATCGTGTCCAGGCCTTCATTGAGGACCAGATCACCGCCGCCTGCAATAATTTCACCGGGTATCATTCTGGCCTCCTTCAGCGGATCGGTTCATGAACGGTCACGAGCTTGGTGCCGTCCGGGAATGTGGCCTCGACCTGCACTTCATGGATCATCTCCGGCACCCCTTCCATCACCTGTTCGCGCGTCAGCACAGTAGCGCCAGCGGCCATCAGGTCCGCCACAGTGCGACCGTCACGTGCGCCTTCGAGCACAAAGTCGGAAATCAGCGCCACGGCCTCAGGGTAATTCAGTTTCACGCCGCGCTTAAGGCGGCGCTCCGCCACCATAGCGGCGACGCTGATCAGCAGTTTGTCTTTCTCTCGTGGGGTGAGATTCATCAGCTTCTTCCTAAAATCAGAAAATCCAGCGGGACAGAACGGGCGACGCCATGCCCCGATCTGCATCAAGTGCGGCGATAGCTTTCATCATGGTTGCGCGCACATCGCTTGGGTTGGCGTCAGCAATGCGCGCAATCAACAATTCGCCCCTTAAGGTGCAGCCCGCCGCACACGCCACGCCGTCAAAACACTCCCGTAAAATTTCGCGCTTCGCAGCACATCCGGGCCCGATATAAAAGAGCGTCGCGATGGCTGTCGCACCTTGCAGCCGCGCAGCAGAGGCTTGTGGGGTGGCAATATCGCCACCGAGCCGAAAGCCGTCAGCAAACACGAGGCGGCCAGCATGCTTTATCCGCCAACGGTCAAACAGAGAAAGACTGTCCACCGCCTCACCCCGCGCGACGCGACCAAACACGGTCATCTCCGCCATCAGGCATGTGGCGCCCTCAGCGATATCCACATCGTAAGTGCGGGCCAGCGAGCCACCATCAAACACGATTGTTTCCTGCGGCAACCAGTAGAGACACGCACCGGCCCCAACCGCCATACGGTTTGAGACTTTGGCCGGGTCATCAATATTCGCGGCCTTATAGACACGTTCCGCAGCCTGCGTCGTCAACACCACTTGCGTGCCGTCAGTCAGTGCAATGTCAGTATCCAGACAGTCCCCATCGGCAATGCCACCCGTGGTATTGATGAGAACGCCGGTTTTATAACGGTTCGCAAACTGGCGCGGGAAACGCGCCTTGAGGCAACCTTGCTGATACAGGTCGCCAAGCCCAGTTTGGCCCGCACGGGTACGAAAGCCAAGCGTCAGCTTACCAACCGCGCGCTCAAGCCGTGCGGGACTTTTGGGTAAAATATGACGAGGCACACCCAAGGGCGTTACCCTTTGCCTACTGCCTTCATCTTAACAACTTGTCGGCGCCTCAGGCGCATGACCAATAAGGCTGCAGCAACTGCGGCGACCACAAGCGCAACATGGAAAGGCTCGCTTACCAGATGTTTGAGTGCAGCTAAAAGGTCAAAATGCTGGTGATCACCGGCATGCGCGAGCGCGGGCGATGAAAGGGCAAAAGAAACGAGAGAAAAAACCGAGAATTTCATCAGAACACCTATCATTTGGACATAAAATCAGCCCCGATGCCGTGCATCAGGTTTCCTGGTCACAAATCACAGTGTTTCCGAAAACAGGGCCTGCGTCGCACGTTACTGTGCGCCCCAAAACCTTCATTATTTCGCGGAAAAGCCTGCCTTTTTCTTATGTGTGCAGTCTCAACCACCCTTCTCTGAGTTCATGATGGGAAAACAGGTAGCGGATCGTCAACCGAAATTTTGTTGCTGCACAGGGCGGAGGCCGCCTGCCGCTACGCATCCTTGGGCACTGAAAGCGGAATAGTGCGGCCGGTCTCTGAGCTCTCCCGCGCGATCTCAAGGAGGCGCAGCACCGTGAGTGCCTGAGAGGCAGTCACCGGCGGCTCCCCGCCCGAGGCAATACTGTTGGCCAGTGCGTAATAATAGCCCTGATAGCCACCCGTCACGCTCTCAACCGGCTCGGAGCCCTGCGCTGTGTAAAGTTGACCATAGTCAGCCGGGTCTTCCGCTGCCCATATGGCTCCATTTGGCTGGATACCTTCACGCAAGCGCGCCTCTTGCGGATCGAGGCCATATTTAACGTAATTGCCCGCTTCCCCTTCGACTTTATAGCGGAGATTTGGCGCCGCACAGAATGGACTTGAGACCAGCACGGCAAGCATGCCGTCATAGTGCAAGGTAAGCCGGAACATGTCGTCGCTGCGAGCACCCGCACGCGCCATCATAACCTGCGCTGTCAGTGCCTTTGGCATGCCAAAGAGTGTCAGCGTCTGGTCAACAAGGTGGGGGCCAAGGTCAAACAGAATGCCACTACCCTCACCGTCACTTTCGCGCCACGTGTCGCGCACGACGGGGCGGAAACGGTCAAAATGGGTTTCGAAATACCGAACAGGCCCAAGCTTGCCTTCGCTGATCAATTTCTGAACAGTGAGGAAATCTCCGTCCCAGCGGCGGTTGTGATAGATGCTCAGCACACGTTTGTTTTCAGCCGCGAGCTTGATCAGGGCGTCACCATCCTCAAGACGCGTCACAAAAGGCTTCTCCACCACAACATGTTTGCCCGCCCGCAGTGCTGCGGCGGAGAGCGGAAAGTGTGCATGGTTGGGTGCCGTGTTAATGATGAGATCAAGACCATCGTCTGCAATCATCGCCTCAGGGTCTGCATATATGCGCGCATCCGGCCAGTCCGCTGCCGCTTCTTCCACACGCGAGGTACTGATGGCCTTCACCTCAAACGCATCGAGCGCTTTCAGGAATGGCAGGTGAAACACCTTCGCCGATAGGCCGTACCCGATTACCCCTGCCCTTATTGTCATGCGCCTGTACTCCTGATGATCACCCACACCCTATGTCGCAAAATTTGCCGCCACTGACAACGTGCAAGCGCCTACGGTTTACTGTAGACTGCACGACAATGGAGGGGGAAAGCAAAATGAAGACAATATGTTACGTGCTGGCATCCGTTGCTCTTAGTGCCACTGCGGTACTGGCGCAAGACGCACCAACGCGCGAGTTGGTGGAATTTTCCAGCGTCAACACCGACGTAAAGCTGACTATATCTCCCGACGGCCAGTTCGCTGTGTGGGGCGTGGGCACGGATGCAGGCCTTGACCTGTTCATGAGCCGCAAAACCAAGGACGGCTGGGGCGCGACAGAGGCAGTGCCCTTCAATACAGCCGCGACGGAATTTGATCCCTCCTTCGCGCCAGACGGTCGCTCGCTGCTCTTTTTCTCGGACCGCGAGGGCGGGTTTGGCGGTGATGATCTTTATGAAGTCTCATTCGACGCTGAAACCGGGAGCTTCGGAAAACCGGCAAATCTAGGTGGTACTGTCAACAGCAAGGGTGATGATTGGGCGCCGGTGTTGAATGCGAGCGGCACCAAACTGCTGTTCGCATCAGACGGCCATGGCGGCTACGGCAAACATGACCTGTTTATCTCGGACAAAGTTGACGGAGCATGGGCAACACCTAAGAACCTCGGGCCCGCCATCAATTCAGCGCGGGAGGATTTTGACGCGGCTTTCCTGCCCGGCGATAGCCGCATGGTCTATTCCCAAGGCACGTTCGAGGGCGACGGCGACGTACGCCTGCGCTTCGCAGAGAAAGTGGACAAGGTCTGGAGCAAAAAAAGCGAACTGCCCAAGCTGTTCAATTGCCGTACCGGCCTCAACTTCGGGCCATCGGTGAGCGCGGCAGAGCCTGATTGGTTCTACTGGTCTGCCACCTGCAAGGATGGGCGCGGCAAAAGTGACATCTGGCGTGCGCCGATCACGGCACTTGGTCAGCCCTGATATCACGCTTCGCCATCTGTCGGGCGGAAATCCACCCGACAGATTTCTTTATTTCCGAACTAGAGACTATCGAGATCAAACGCTACACGCATAAAGTCTTGCGTGTCAGCGAAGCGACCGCTCATTAGCCATGGCTCTATGCCAAAGCTCGGCTCTTCCTCCGCAACCGGCAAGGTGACGTCGCCGCGCTGCAGCCAAGGCTCAATACCCATCACGCCGTCATCAGGTGCGTCGCCGGCGTCGAGATTGACCGTGCCGTCACGTAGCCAAGGTTCGATACTGACGATGTCATCACCAAAGTCCTCGCCTGAAGGGCGCTGATCACCGCGTTGCAACCAAGGCTCAATGCCAACGGTGCCTTCGTCGTCACCGTCCACGGGCAGCAGCACGTCATCGCGCTGGTTCCACGGTTCGATGCCGACAGTACCATCCGTGTCAGCAGGAACATCAAGCAACACTGTATCATCAGCAAGACCGCCCATACCTTCATCCGTATGGAAGATGCCAAGGCTCATGCTTGACGCAGTAATGGCCTTTTCTTCTGCCACCGTGAAGGTCCAGCTATCCCCGGCAACGCGACCGGAGGAAACCCACTCACCCGTTGGCAGTTCAATACGGGCGAATTGACGACCGACACTTACAACGTAATCGCCAGCGTCCAGCCCTGCGGGCAGTGCGATCTCGAAAGCATCCGACCCTTCTTGTGCGTCACCACGATCTGGATTTGCGCTCGCGACCAGGTCTCCAGTTGCCGCATTGCGCACCTCGAGCGTGCCGCCTGTGTAGCCGAAGTAACTTTTGCCTTCGAAATGAAGGGTGAGGCTGCCGTCAGCGCCAGCGCTTGCTGGCTCAATGGTGATGCCTGCGATACCCGCCACACCCTCAACCGCACGGTAGTCCACCTCAGGGTCGACCGAGAAGCCAACGCCACTTTCAGCGACTTCACCAGTGGTTACCCATTCGCCGTTCGGCAGTTCGATGCGCGCAAACTGGTAACCGAGGCTGACCTCATAGTCCCCTTCTGGCAAGCTGTCCGGCAGGGTAACCGCGAAAACATCGCTGCCTTGCTGTGCATCGCCAAGTTCAGGATCAGCGGTAAACACAACCTCGCCTGTGGCCGCATTGCGTATTTCGAGCACACCGTCGGTATAGCCGTAGTAACTGGTGCCCGCAAAATGCACGGTCAGCACGCCTTCGCCAGATTCGTTCCAGACAAGCGAAATACCGTCCACACCAACAACGTTTTCAACCGGCGTGTAACCCGCGCCACCACCAAGGGTGAAAGCTGTGTCCTCAGCGTCAACGCTGCCACTCGCCACCCATTCGCCGCTTGGCAGTTCAAGGCGCGCGAACTGGCGGCCAACACTAAGCGCATAATCACCATGCTCAAGGGCTTCCGGCAGTTCCACCACATAGGTGTCATTGCCTTGCTGCGCATCGCCAAGGTCAGGGTCAATGGTCAGCACGACTT
Organism: Kordiimonas gwangyangensis DSM 19435 = JCM 12864; assembly: GCF_000375545.1. Classification (GTDB taxonomy): domain Bacteria; phylum Pseudomonadota; class Alphaproteobacteria; order Sphingomonadales; family Kordiimonadaceae; genus Kordiimonas; species Kordiimonas gwangyangensis. The sequence goes on along the minus strand of NZ_AQXF01000003.1, from coordinate 291,257 downwards.
CGCCGGTCGTCTGGTCGATCAACTCCAGCTTGCCGCCCGTGTAGCCAAAGTAAGTTCGACCTTCGAAGTGCAGCACAAGTTGTGCAGGCGTGTCACCTTCCGCATCAATAACGGTAAAGCCGTATACACCCAGCGCGCCGTCGATCGGTGTAAACACGCCTTCAGCAGGCTCTTCAGCTGGTGGTTCTTCAGCTGGCGGTTCTTCGACTGGTGGCTCCTCGACCGGCGGTTCGTCCACAGGTGGCTCTTCCGCCGGAGGCTCGCTGTTACCGTCCCCAACGGTAAAGCGCCAACCGTCACCACCAACTTCGCCAGAGGTTACCCACTCGCCCGAGGGGAGCTCGATACGGGCAAATTGTCGTCCGATCACCAGCTCATAATTGCCGTCTGCAAGATCGGCGGGGATTGCAACTTCGAAATAGCCTTGTCCCTGCTGGGCATCACCAACGTCCGGGTCGGCAGTGAAAACAACCTCGCCAGTGTCGGCATTGCGAATTTCCACGGCGCCGCTTGTATAGCCATAATAGCTGCTGCCTTCGAACTGGATGACGAGCAGGCCGTCCTCCCCCTCTGAGGGCAGACTGAAATGCACACCGGCAATTCCATCAGCGTCCGGCGTTTCGACAAATTCAACATCACCGGGATAGGTTTGAACCGGGTCACCGGCTGGTGGCTCGTCACCACCATCGCCCGGCTGACCCGTACCTGGGTCCTCAGACGGCGGATTGGCGTCAGGATCGCCATAGGTCACACTGAAGCTCTCACTCACGCTCGACACATTGCCAGCACCATCAACGGCCTCAACAGTGATCTCGTAGGTGCCTTCACGGTTCAGATAGTAGCCGGATGCCGTGGTGTAACCGGCGTATTCGCCGTTCAGATAAACCTTGTAGTAGACACTATCGTCGGAGCCTTCCCAGTAGATCAGCTTGCCGTGATAATACTCGGTGTCATAGTCCTCTGCGTGGGTTACGACCGGTGCCTCCGGTGGCGTGGTGTCGCCAACGGGCGTGGGCTCATACCCCTCACGGAAACCGTAATGATCAGCCACCGTGGCACCGGCACCCGTTTCGGCGAGCGCGGAGCCAGGGATCGGTGCACCGTTTGCGTCCAGCATATCGGTCGGGTCCATGATCTGGCTATTGCCGTCAAAGCCGGTTTCGGCTTTGTGGTCCTCGAACGTGCGGCCATCAAAGCGGGTAACGCCGTTGCCGTCCCAATATACGTTGCCATCAATAACCGCACCGCTCAGGTCCGGACTACCGGAGAATACGAGCGGGTCATTGCTTGCCCACACTTCATCCCCGTTTTCCATCGGTGCGGTGACAACAATGTTGTTGATGATCGTCGGGTTCTTGACCTGCGACACCACGGTGTCCGTAGGGCCGGTATAGGTAACCTGCGGGTATGCTGAGATACCGCCCAGGTACCAACGTGTGCTGTCGCCGCCTTCGCCGCCGGCGTTGATGATGGTGTTGCCTTCAATAACAGCGTCATGCGCCGCAACCATCTGGATACCACTGTCCATCGTATCCCGCACAATGTTGTTGCGCACCGTCGCATTAAATGCGCCTACAAAGCCGGTGTTATCGTCATCATAGAATTCGGCGTCAGTCTCGTAGCCGAGCGAAATACCCGCGCCGGAATTGGGCACATTGGCGGTACTCAGCCCGGTGTGTTCAATTAGGTTATTCTCAATCAGGGCGTCTTTCGAGCCGCCTTTAACGTAAGCCCCACTTGTCGCCGTGTGGTGAATGTGGTTGCCACTGATGACAATATTGTCACCATTGACCACATCGATACCCTCCGCATTGTTCGCCGGATAGTCATCTGTTGTGCCAGCGCGACCGGAACCAAAAATCTCGTTATTCAGGATTTTCACATTGTCGCAGTTTGGCGTGACCTTGATCACGTCACGACCGGAATCGTGCAAGCGGCAATTCTCAATCGTGATATTGCTTGCCGCCTGACCAGTATGGCCAAAGGAGCGGTCGTCATACTCAAGCGCAGTATCAAGCTTGACCACATATTCGCGCCCACCCGACATATCCAGATTGCGGATCGTGCTGCCGTCGGCGTCTATGTCAAAGGTGAAGACCGCATGTGGACCGTCAGCGCCATTCGGGGCTACGATTTGCGGTGTAGCGTCACCCGGATAGCCCGAGACAGTGACATTTGGTGTGTTGAGCTCAAGCCCACCGGGAACTTCGTAAACGCCAGCCCGGATATAAACCGTATCCCCGGGTTGAGCAGCATTCAGTGCGGACTGGATATCGGTGAAATTGCCGGACCCATCCTGCGCCACTATATGTTGTGCCATTTTTCCCTCTACTTCATAACTTGAAGTTAAGTTGATAATTTTGATTCATCTGGCGGGATGGATAGGATATTTTAAAAATATACATCAAAATTCAATTATAATTTATTTAGTATATTTTTAACTTTTACTATTTTAAAACTTAAGATTATTGAGAGATTTTGGTAAAAATTCTCACTATTTTGCAAAACAACATCAAAATCGCTGCAGTCTAGGGCATTTTCGCGCGATAGGCCCACACTAAGCCGCGCCTCTAAATGCCAGTTCACCCGCATTTTCGAAAGCCCTCAACCGGGGCGCGGGACGAGTGCATATATTTCCGATACGCAATCATAGATAGGTGCCCGCGAGCCTGGAACGCACGGAAAACATAGCCCCGCAACCACTCATCCTTGTAAAAATTGTAAAATTTGAGGGGTTGATATGCGCGTCACCCGAATCTATGATCCGCTCGCTTTGACGGACCGGACACCGGTTGTGAACGTCACGGCAAGCCCCGCCAGGCTGTGTAGATTTTTGTCATGTGAGAGCGTGAAAATGAAAAGCTCCTCCGAGCTGATGGCGTGGGCAGATTCCATGGGTGCTGCCACCCTGAAACGATCAGACAACTTCGCCCTGCTGAAACACCAGTTCTGCCTGGATCACGGCGGGCCCAATACCCATATCGACCTGATTGACGACAAGTACATCCGTATCGGCTCCATGCCTGAATACGGTCGGGGCGAAACCCAGTTCCTGCAAGCTGGCAAAGACATCCAGATTGTCACCTCCCGCACCAGCAGGCCAGAGACACTGGCGCTCAAGTTCATTGGCGAGAACTGGTTGCGTTTTTCCTTCACTCTGACCGGGAGCCTGGTGTTCGACCTTGGCGACGGCACACAGGTTGATGTAACCGGCGGCACAAGCTTTTTCGGTGTTTACCCGGCGGGTTATAGCAGCACCGATTATTTCATCACCGGCAGCAACCTTGAATGGGTTTCTGTTGTGATCAAGGCGTCAGAGCTGCAGCGTATTTTGGGCGTGGATCTCAATGAACTGCCGCACCCTATCGCAGACGCGATCGAGAACGCCACCACACCGGTTTTCCATAAGGAAAATTCCATCGATAGCCGCACAGCGCAGATTGTGATGCAGATGCTGCTTGCGGACACACCGCTTTATATGCGCCCCATGTTCATGCTGGCCAAAGCGCTGGAGCTGATGAGCACGTTCCTCGCCAAGCTAAGCGCCGACAATGAGGTCGCCAACAACCAGATTACCCTCTCCGCGCGCGACCGGAAAAACCTCGCGCTCGCGCGGGAGATTGTCTCCAGCGACATGATGACCACGCTCAAGTTGCCAGAACTGGCGCGCATGGTGGGCCTCAACCGCAACAAGCTTTCACAGGGTTTCCGGACTGTGTATGGCGTAACGCTTCAGGATTTCAGCTATGAGCTGAAGATGAAACGCGCGGAGGAATACCTGAAAAACCGCGAAGGGTCGCTGAACGAGCTGGCGGAAATTCTTGGCTACAGGCACGCCAACAACCTGTCGGCTGCAATCAAGAAACATTTTGGCGTGAACCCCGGCCAGCTTAAGGGCCGGGCATAACCGCCCAGCGGATGACGCCAGCCACAACCGTGAGCGCGAGGACACTCCCCCCCCAGATGGCAGCGAACCACAAAAGTCGCCGCCACAGGGGTGTATTTTTTTCCGGCAGCTCCGCCACTAGTGATAGCCCTCGCCCGCTTTGATTTTCCCGCGGAAGATATAATAGGCGTAGGCGGTGTAGCCGAGAATGATGGGCAGGAGTACAGCAGTGCCTATGAGCAGGAACTGCAAGCTATCATCAGGCGCTGCGGCCTGCCATATCGTCACTTGCATCGGCACCATGTAAGGAAAAAGCCCGATACCAAGCCCGATGAAGCACAGCACAAACAGTGTGATTGCCGCAAGGAAGGGTTTGTAGTCTGCCGCGCGACCAAGCGCACGCCAAAGCCAAAGCGCTGCAGCAAGGACCGCGAGCGGTACAATGCCCGTGTAATAGAGCGCGGGCGCGCCGAACCAGGCATCCATGAAATGCGGGTCGAGCGACAGGGTCGCTGCACTGATGATGCCGATGAAAAGAAGAATGCCAACGCCGGACACCCGCGCATAGCGGATGGCTTTGTCGCACAGGCGCCCCTCGGTTTTCATGACAAGCCAAGTAGCACCCAGCAGCGCGTAGCCAACCACAAGCGCCACACCCGTGAGCAAACTGAACGGTGTCAGCCAATCCCACCAGCCGCCGGTGTAGGCGCGGCCTGTTACCTCAACACCCTGCACAAAAGCGCCCAGCGCGATGCCTTGGCAAAAGGTAGCGAGATAGGAGCCCGCCACAAAGCCAAAATCCCAATATTTGCGATGCCCTTCGTCACGCCAGCGAAACTCGAACGCGACACCGCGGAAGATGAGCCCGAGCAGCATCAGAAGCACCGGTACATAAAGGGCTGGCATCAGTACGGAATAGGCAAGTGGGAAAGTTGCAAACAGCCCACCACCACCAAGCACCAGCCAGGTCTCATTCCCGTCCCAGACGGGGGCAACTGTATTCACCGCGGTGTCCCTGTCGTCCGCATGGTCGAGGAACGGGAAAAGAATACCAATACCGAGATCGAAACCGTCGAGGATCACATAGATCAAGATCGCAGCCGCAATCAGGAACGCCCAGATGAGGGGAAGGTCGATCATCATTTTGCGGCTCCTTCTTTGCTGACATGGTTTTCATAGGCTGCTACTGGCGTTGTGCCCGCAGCGTGGCTCGGATGCCCTTTCTCTGGACCTTCGCTTCCATCACCTGGCGTCTTGCCCATCAAGCGCAGGATGTACATGGTACCGGCACCAAAGACGATGAAGTACACAATGGCGAAGATGGCGAGCGAGGTTGCCACTGCCGGTGCCGCGATGGGCGAGAGCGAGTCTGACGTGCGCAGCAGGCCATAGACGGTATAGGGTTGCCGCCCTACTTCAGTCACAACCCACCCGGCCAGCACGGCAATGAAGCCAGACGGCCCCATCAGGACTGCAGCGCGCTTGAGCAAATCGCTGTCATGCAGTTTGCCGCGCACGCGACACCACAGGCTCCAAAGCCCAAGCGCCGCCATTAGAAGCCCAAGCCCAACCATGATACGGAAGGCCCAGAATACAACAGCCGTTGGCGGGCGGTCTTCTTTCGGCCATTCCTTGAGGCCCTGAATGGTGCCGTTCCAGTCGTGGGTCAGGATGAAACTCGCGACATTCGGTAGCTCGATCGCATAGTCAACCCGCTCTTCCTCATCATTCGGGATACCAAACAGGATGAGCGGCACGCCTGCCTTGGTTTCATAGTGCCCTTCCATGGCCGCGACCTTGCGCGGTTGATGCTCAAGCGTGTTCAGGCCATGCATATCACCAGCGATGATCTGGATGGGGGCGACAATCGTGGCCATCCACATCGCCATCGAAAACATGATGCGCGCGGGCCTGTTTGTGCGGTCTTTGAGCAGGTGCCACGCGCCAACCGCGCCCACAACAAAGGCAGTCGTCAGGTAGGCCGCCAGCACCATATGCACAAGCCGGTACGGAAAGGACGGGTTAAACACTACGGCCCACCAGTCAGCAGCCACGAATTGGCCCACGTCATTGATGGCGTAGCCGGCTGGCGTCTGCATCCAGCTGTTCACGCTCAAAATCCAGAAGGCAGAGAAAAGTGTACCGAAGGCGACCATAAGGGTCGCGAAATAATGCAGACCCTTGCCCACCTTATTCATGCCAAACAGCATGATGCCAAGGAAACCAGCTTCAAGGAAAAAGGCTGAGAGCACTTCATAACCGAGGAGCGGGCCAATCACCGGGCCCGCCTTATCGGAGAATACCGCCCAGTTGGTACCGAACTGGTAGCTCATCACGATGCCGGACACCACGCCCATACCAAAGGCCACCGCGAAGATTTTCAGCCAGTAGCGGAAAGCTTCAAGGTAAGCATCATCCTTGGTTTTGAGCCACAAGCCCTCAAGGACCGCCAGATATGATGCAAGGCCAATGGTGAAGGCGGGAAAGATGATGTGAAATGCGACCGTGAAGGCAAATTGCGCGCGGGCAAGAAACTCCGCACTCATGAAATCCGACATTAACCCCTCCGTATCCTTTGGCCTTTGGGATGTTCGGACCCAAGGATACGCGCTTCACACGGCAGGTAAAGGGGCAAGGGTGTCGCAGCCGCCGCGACACCCGTTTTGCTAGACCGCGAGGATATTGCGGAACTGCCACGGGTCATCATGGTCCAGTTCCTCGCGGAAATGTTTGTTGCGGTCCTGAAGCGGTGTCCAGTCGGTATAATGCGCTTCAACAGGACCAAGGTACGGGCGCTGCACTTCAAGGCAGCGCGCGAAATCAATTTCGTCCGTCTCCACGATCCCGGCTTCCGGGTTTTCAAGCGCCCAGACCATGCCCGCGAGGACCGCACTTGAGACCTGCATACCCGTCGCGTTCTGGAAGGGAGCTAGCGTGCGTGTTTCCTCGTTCGACAGGCGCGAACCGAACCACAGCGCATTCTTCTCATGGCCGTAGAGCAGCACCCCCAGCTCATCGATGCCAGTTGCAATCTCGTCCACGCTTAGTATGTAATGCTCCTCCTGCACTTTGCCGGACCCCAGCATTTCATGCAGGCTCAGCACCGCATCATCACTCGGGTGGTAGGCATAGTGGCAGGTGGGCCGGAACTCCGGCGCGGCTTTGTCGCCAACAGTGTAATAGTCCGCGATGGAAATCGCTTCATTGTGCGTGACGAGGAAACCGAACTGCGGACCTTCCGTCGGGCACCATGTGCGCACCCGCGTGTCCGCACCCGGACGGCTGAGCCAGATAGACGCCTGACAACCATCATCGTGCGCATGGGCGCCTTCAGGCATCCATTTTTCGTGCGTACCCCAGCCGAGCTCCGCCGGCTGGTAACCTTCCGCGATGAAACCTTCGACCGACCATGTGTTCACGAACACTCCCGCCGGACGGGGAATGGTACGCGCCTGTGTATCACGCTCCGCAATATGCACCCCTTTCACACCAAGGGATTGCATCAGCTTTGCCCAGCCTTCCCGGTTTGTCGGCACCTGGGCGTCGCGCCCCGTGTCGCGCGCGAGCGTCAAAAGCGCTTCTTTCACAAACCAGCTCACCATGCCGGGGTTGGCGCCGCAGCAGCTAACCGCCGTAGTACCGCCGGGGTTCGCCGCCTTCTCGTCGCGCACACGTTCGCGCAGCGCATAATTGGTGCGTGCAGCATTGTCTGTCGTTTCAAAATAGAAGCCGCCCCAAGGCTCCACGACCGTATCGATATAAAGCACACCCTTGGCGCGGCAGTATTTCATGAGATCGAGCGAGGAGGTGTCGACCGAAAGATTCACACAGAACCCCGCGCCGTGCTCACCAAAAAGGCTGTCCAGCACCTCTGCGTAATTCTCTTCGGTCAGCGCCACTTCAACATGGCGGTAGCCTTGAGCCTTGATATCATCCGCGACGGCGGCTGATGGATCAATCACCACAAGCTTGTCGCGGTCAAAATCAAAATGCCGTTCGATCAGTGGCAAGGTGCCACGCCCGATGGACCCATATCCAATCATGACTATAGGACCGGAGATCCGACCATAATTCGGGTAGTCAGTTCCTGCGCTATAATTCATTTCTACGACACTCCTCAGTTCACTTGAAAAGCAAGGCGCACGCGCATGGGCGTCCCATGTCGTCCTGCACCCTCAAGGCTGCGTGATTTTATGCACCGGTATACCGGTCAATGCTCAAGGTTCATGGAACTAGCACCCGGCAGTGTGAGAGACAACACCTTTGGCTGAAATATGAAGGTTAGCCACCAATTGCGGCACCATGATTGCGGCGCGCTCACTGGCAGGCATATACTGCACGAAAGCCATAGGGGAAATCAGGTGCCAAGCGATATTTCAAATGGATGGGAAGTGGTAGCCAAGAGCTTCATGGACATACGCTCCGATATCGGCACCAAGACTGTCCGCGATTGGGCCAGCGCGTTACCAAAAGGCGCCAACATTCTTGATATCGGTTGCGGCAACGGCCTACCACTTACCGCCGCGCTCGCCCAAGATGGCTTTCACGTTTCGGGAATAGACGCGTCCCCCACTCTAGCCAAGGCGTTCCAAACGAATTTTCCCGAGTTTGATGTTGCATGTGAAGCCGCTGAAAACAGCCACTTCTTCGGCCGAAAATTTGACGGCGCGCTTGCCGTCGGGCTCATATTCCTGTTACCGAAAGCAGGCCAGATAAAGCTTATCCGCCGTGTCGCGGATACCCTCCACTCCGGCGGCAGCTTCCTGTTTTCCGCGCCGGCACAAGAGTGCACTTGGAACGACAGCCTGACGGGCAGGTCATCCTTGTCCCTAGGCATGTATGAATATCGTTCACAGCTTGCCGCAACTGGCCTCGCTTTGAGTGGCAGCCTGACGGATGAAGGCGGAAATCACTATTACTGCGCTCAAAAGGCTTAGCCCCTCGGTAAGCAGCAGAAACCCATATAACGGCTTTACTACCAATTTTGGTAGCTATTATAGTTGGGCGTAACCCTTTCGCACACTCACCGCACAGCCGGAGCCGATGAAAACAGCCTTTCCTCTTTGGATGACCCCCGCAAAAGCAAGCCCGCCGCGCCAACATGTGAATGTGCTCGAGCGCGAAGAGCTATTGCGCAGGCTGGATCATCACAAGGGGCTGAAACTGGCTATCCTCTCTGCCCCGGCAGGTTTCGGCAAAACCACCACGCTCGCATCCTGGCATAACCATCTGACCGCTGGAGGAGATGCGACTGCCGTTTGGCTAACCCTTGATGCCGGCGACAATGACAGCGGCACTTTTGCGCTTTACCTCCTCTATGCACTGCATATGGCCGGTATTGCGCTTGATAGCGCACCGCGGGGCGCAGAATGGGCGCCGGAGCTGCCGGTCCGCACACTGACAGGCTTGTTCCTCGCCGCAGTTGCGGCCCATGGACAACGCGTTGTACTCATACTGGACGCAGCAGAAACCATCGGCAAATCGGCCGCCCATGAGGTGCTGGACCCCATCCTGCGCTATGCACCTGAGGACCTGCACGTCGCCGTTGCCACACGATTGACCGACAACCTCTCGCTCTCGTCCTTGCGCACCCAGGGAGAACTGCATGAGATCGATGCAGAGGCCCTTAAGTTTACACCATTTGAACAGTCGGCCCTATTGCGCGGCCAGTTTGGCAAAGCACTCCTGAAGGATGTGGGGCAAAGGACGGAAGGTTGGCCGGTAGCGCTGCAACTACTCAAGAGCGCCGCCACAAACCAGCGCGACGCTGGCAAAGTGCTGGCGAGCTTTAATGGTACGAATGGCGATATGCGCGACTATGTGGAAGAGCACATTGTGCAGCACCAGCCAGAGCATTTGCGTGATTTCCTGTTCGACATGAGCATTCTGGACGTGTTTGACGCCCAAACGGCGGATGCCATCCGCCGCACACATGACAGCGCACAGCTTATAAAGGATGCGCAGCGCCTTGATCACCTCCTGATGCCGCTTGAGGGCACCAGCAACAGCTACCGCATGCACCCTCTCTTTCGTGAAGCGCTCCATAGCATTTTGGTAGCGACCTCGCCCAAAAGGCTCGAAGAAATCAATCTGTCTGCAGCCCACCATTTCCTTGCCCAAGGGCATATTATCAATGCCATGCAGCACGCACTGGATGCCGGCGCGCCTGAGGTCGCAGGTGACATGCTTGAGCAGGCTGGCGGTATCCTGCTTTGGAACCGGGAAGGTATGTCGCGCATTCGCAAGGCCCATGAACTGCTACCGGAGGAAATCATCGCCCGGCGTCCGCGTATCGGCCTGCTGCGTGCGCTTGTGCTACTTAAGGACGGGCACCTCAATGACGCCCGCCATATCTATGGCCGCATCCTGAGCCAGCGTGAAAATGGTGAGTTCGCTCCCTCCCCGCTTCTGGACTATGACCTTGCTGTCATTGCAGCCACGCTCGCGGTCTATGAAGGTGCGCCACTCCGCGAAAGCGACAGCGACAATCTGGTCAATGCCCTCAACCGTTTTGAGCAGGAAGACAAACAACAGATCGGCTTCGTCTACACAATCCTCTGTGTCTTCAACTTGCAAAAAGGCCACTATGAAGAAGCTAAACGAGTGGCGGAACTAGCCATTCGGCACTTCGATGAGCAGCATTCCATATTTGGCGAAACCTACATCTATGTGCACCTTGGCGTCATCGCTGCCGCCCAAGGGCGCTATGATCTGGCGCATGACTATTACACCAAGGTGCAGGATAGTCAGCGCCGCCACTTCATTGACGACAAAGACCTCCGCCTTGTGCTGAACATCCTGCTAGCTGAATGGCATTATGAGAAAGATGAGCTGGCGACTGCCGAACGCTTGCTCGGCAACATCAACCGGAGGCTGGAGACGGGCGAAGCATGGTATGAAATCTATGCCACCGGCTATACGCTATCGACCTCTATCGCTTACCGCACGCGCGGCCTTGCCGCATGCCTGGCCCTTGGTGACGAGGCCTGTACCTATATCAGGCGCGAGGGGCTGAAGCGGCTTAACCGCCTCGTGATGGCGAATGAAGTGGCCTATCTGTGCTATGAGGGAAAAGTGGGCAAAGCTCGAAAACGCGCGCAGGCCCATAACCTCACTTTCAACAGTTATTATGAGGGCGAAAGCGGCCCGCATTCTGTTCGCGAAACTTATGCCGTGATTAGGGCACTCGCCGTTCTTTGGATTGCCGAGGGTCGCGAGACTGAAGTCATAAGCCAGCTTGAGTATTTCATCCGCGCGGCAACGGCACGCTTTGAAGACCGCGCTGGGCATAAATATGCCTTGCTCACCGCCATCGCACATTTCCGCGCAGGGAACGAAGCCAAAGCATTTGATACGCTTGAGCCTGTGATCGCTTATGTGCGCAATCAGGGCCTCTTGAGGTTCATTCTTGACGAAACACCCTTCGTCACACCGCTTCTGGATGCCTACCTCGCGTCCGGGCGAACGACAGAACGCGACCATGTGGCGTACCTGATCGATCACCTGCAACAAAGCGGCGACGGCGGCACCACCATTGTCATGAGCCGGCGCGAACAGGAGGTACTGTTACAGCTTGCCGAAGGGCATGCTGACAAGGTGATCGCACGAAACCTTGACGTTTCGGAGAATACCGTGCGCTTCCACCTGAAGAATATTTACAGCAAACTGGGCGTAAACAGCCGCCTTATGGCTGTAAGCGAAGCATCGAAACACGACCTTTTATAGCGAGCCAATAGACGACGGTCGCTACACCAAGGCTATCAAGCGCCGGAATGCCCGTAAGCGTGAACACACCGCTTGATGTCAGGAACGCGGCACCAGCGCCCATTGCCCACGCCAAGAATGCGAGAGGTGAGAAGGCGCGACGCGTCCCCTCGGCGCGGGCCAGAACATGCACGATATAAACACCCGCGATTGGCGGGATAAGTACACCGAGAAAGATGAGGAAATCGACAAAATAGTCCCGGATACCGGCGAGCGAGACCATAAGCCCCAAAAGGCCAGCCCCGATCACTATGGTTCGTCTACCAAGGCTTGGGAATGCCTGAGCGAACCCCAGTGATGACGAATAGAGGTTGCTGACATTCGTGGTCCAGCTTGCGAGCACCATCATGATCAGCGCAGGCAAGCCAAGGCCTGTCGCCGTCATGGCAAGCACGAGGTCTTTTTCACCACCCAGCACGCCAGGCAGACCCGCTACCACCAGCACCAGCGGAAAAAAAGAACCAAAGCTGCCAAAGGATGCCCCAGCCACCTGACGTGGCGCCCGAATAAACCGGGCAATATCCGGCAGGATGGCAACGCCCACCATGAAGGAGCCCACAATCACCGATACCGCGGCACCAAAACCCATCGGCGAAGCACCCGCAACCGGCCCCGCCTGCATGATGGCTGGAAGGCTGGCACCGTCCACCACCTTGAGTACGGCGTATAGGAGAATGAAAAGCATCACCGGCACCGCCAGTTTGCTGAGCTTCTCAAGTGCTGCGAAACCATGAAGTGTGGTTGCCGTCATCAAACCGCACCCGGCTACTGTGCAAAGCCACTGCGGTAGCGCCAAACCCAGCACTTCCTGAATTGAAACAGCGAGCGACTGGCCAAAAAGTGCCGCCGTAATACCGAACCAGCCCAGCAATGTGATCGCGACCATGAAACTGACGATACGGCTGGCGCTGGTGCCGAACGCGCTGTCGAGTAGCTGATAGGTGGTACACCGGGTACGAACCGCAACAAACATGGCAGCGCTGGCAATAAACGCGAGAATGATCCCACCAAGGAGGATAGCCGCTGCGCCCTCAGACACACCAAGCGTGGTCAGGATTTCCGCACCTACAAGGAACGCCGGTAAAGTAATCGCTGTCCCCACAATGACAGTGGCCACACGCCAGCCCGGTACAAGCTCGTCATCTGTGGGGTGCAGGGTAATCGGTTCATTCATCGGCTGGATATCCGTGCTTCAGGAAAAACAAGGGCCGGAGCATGGTACCCCGGCCCAGTTGGGTGTTGAGAGGAAAAACAAGACTAGAAACTGAACCCGGCCTCAATACCGAGCACGCGCGGCATGCTGTTGGCGCGCAGGTAGCCGAAGCCCACAAAGCCGAAGTCATTGGCCTGCTGTTCGTTGGTCAGATTGTCTGCAAAGACACCAACAAACCAGTTATCGTTGCGTACCTTCAGGCGCACATTGACGAAGTCTTTCTCACCAACCTCAAATACGCCGCCAGCACCGTCCCACAGCACCATCGTGCCTTGGCGGCGATAGTCTGCGCGGGAAATGAGGTCCCAGCCGTTACCCAGTTCACGGGTATAAGTGAGCGAGAGGTTGACGCTATAGTCCGGCGTACCGGCAGATCGCTGCCCGCCCTTGATCTTGGCATCCGTGATACCGAGGCCACCGGAGAATTCCAGCTCCTCCGTGAGCAGCGCACTGATTTCCAGTTCACCGCCATTGATGTTGGCTTCAGGCACGTTTGTCGTCAGACGGAACGGCGCTTCACCGATAACCGAGGTGAACTGCTGGTCAGAATAGTCGATATGGAACAGCGCACCGTTCATACGTACCCGGCCGTCCGCAAGGGTGGTTTTGAAACCAAGCTCGAAGTTCTTGGTATTCTCGGGTGCCGTCAGGTTGCCGGTGTTGAAGAAACCGAACCGGAAGCCCTCAGCATAAGTGATGTATGTCATGACATCATCACTCCAGTCATAAGATAGCTGCACCTTGGGCTGCCAGCGGCTGTTCTTCGCCGTCTGGGTCACGATACCGTCCGGTGTTGGCACAGGTGTGCTGTATGTGAGATCGGTGTACTGCGTGGTATCGTAGCTGTTTGTGTCGTAGCGCAGCGCGCCTGTCAGCTCTAACTTGTCGGTAACGTCCACGCTTACCTGGCCGTAGCCACCCCAGATTTCATCATTGCGAACATCAGGCCGGTATAGAAGGCGGACCATATCAGCTTCAACTTTCTCAAGGCCTTGCAGCAGCCCGCCGACACTGAGAAGGTTCTCAACTTTGCGGTCCATGTAGGAAAGGCCAACAAGCCAGCGTACAGGCTGGTCCGCGTTTGATGTGAAACGGACATCCTGCGTGAAGGTCTCGAAATTATCAGCGAGGTCCTGGAAGAAGTCGTTGAATGCGTCCGCGTCACCACCGAAAGGACCAAAGAGACCGACACCCGGCCCTTTTTGCCATGAGGCGGAACCGAACAGGTCCTGCTCAATATCGCTATAGCCCGTCACGGACGTGAACGTCCCTACCCCGGTATCCCAATCGAGCTTCGCGGAGAATTCCTTGAACTCGCGGTTTTCTTCACCGCGCACACCGCGTGCCGGGCCCGGTGTATTGAAGTCGTCAATCAGGCTTGCGCTACCAACAACTTCCTGTGCCGCTGCACCAGCGGTCACATCGCTATAGGCACCGCGTACATCAAGCGTGAGGTTATCGAAATCAAACAGCAGGCGGCCTTTCAGGCTGATCTGCTCTTCATAGTCCAGTCCATCACCGTCCGTGCTTTCGATCACACCATCCGTGTTGCGGTAGTAGGCACCAAGGCGGAACAGCACACGGTCTTCCACGATGGGGCCAGAGACCACACCGGAAAGCTTGATATCGTTGCCGCTGCCGTAGGATGCCTGCGCCTTGTATTCCATCTCGTTGGTCGGCTTTTTGGTGACGATATTGATCGCACCAGCAATAGCACCAGCGCCATAAAGCGCACCTTGCGGGCCTTTGAGGACTTCAATGCGTTCAATGTCCGTGAGCGCGCCTTGGTTGATCGCGTCGAGCGAGCCAGCCTGCACGCCGTCCACCACATAGGTCACCGGTGCCCAGCCTTGTTGGCCGGTGGTGATACCGCGGATGGTGATGAAGGTGACACCCGCGCGGAAGGTTTCGCGCATGGTGATGTTGGGCGTCAGGTCAACAAAGTCCTGAACATCGTCAATGCCCGCGCGCTCGATGGTCTGCGCACCGAAGGCTGTCACGGAATCCGGCACCGATTGCAGGTTTTCCGCCCGCCTGCGCGAGGTTACCACAATCTCTTCAAGCATGATCGTCTCACCACTTTCGTCAGCCGCGAAGCTGGCGATTGGTGCAGGCAATATAGTCCCCAGCGCGGTGAAAGCCACGATGGCGTTTCTGGTCCCTGGTTTCATGACAGTTCCTCCCATGGATGCTTGCTTATTGCATGTCTTCGATTGGTACAAAATCTTCATTGAGGCCAAATTGCCGCGGCCCAAACACCGCAAGGGCTTCCGGTGTGCGCATGATAGGCGCAGCCGATGTGGCAATTACCTGAATGCGCTGGCCATAGCGCAGGTGTTCGGCCGGGATAGGCTCCCCCGTTTCCCGGTCGACCATACAGATGAGGTCAGGCACGATGGCCCGTGTGACACCGTTCTCACGCGCGACAAGGTGCTCGTTCTGAAACGTCACCTCCATGCGGCGGCTGGCATCGTCCAGCCCTTCAAGGTGACAGTGCCCGATGGAGAACCCCCGCGTCGTTTCGCGCTTGAGATCAACCACCTTGCCGTCAAAGAGCGTCTTGGCGTGATTATAGTATGGTGTCGTTTTGAGGTAGGCGACGAGAGCCGCCACCGGATCACCCTCAAGCCGGCCTTTGCGGATGGCTTCACCGATACCAAGGGCGAGGGTGAGCGTGCCGTGAACCGCAAAATCCTTCACTTGCCGCCCGATGAGCGGGAAGGAAGATATCATCACGCTGAGGCCCATCTGAATCGCGGTCGCCCGCACCAGCCCCTCGGCGCGTGGACCGCTGTCAGCCTCGATCAACACGGAATTCATATGCTCATCAGTCACCACGAGCGGCGTGGCCGAACAGCCGTAAACGTTGAAGGTAACCATCTGCAGTTCAGGAAACGCGCGGCCCATACCGTCCGCATCAATCACCGGCAAGCCAAGCCGCGCCGCAGCCATGATGGGTAGCGTGGAGTTCACGCCGCCAATCTCGATGGGCAGGATGGCCTTTGCCTTGCGGCCAAGATGTTCCTCAAGCTTGTGGATCGCGAGGTCCATATCCTCGCCGCAACAGGCTTTCTCAAGCAGCACCGGTGGGGAACCAAGCATGGCGGCCGTTAGCACGAGGTCATCGTCATCCAGCTCATCGGCGGTGATCACCTCCGGCACCCCAAACTCCTTGATGGCTGCGTGCGCCAGCATGCGCCCGATATAAGGGTCTCCCCCGCCGCCGGTGCCAAGGAACGCAGCGCCACGGGCAAAGTCTTCAAGGTTATCTGCTGTAATACTGATCTTGCTCACTGGTAATCCCTCGCCTTCCTATGCTGCGCCATTGGTGAAATCGAGCCGCCCGGCCGCTTTCACCCGCACCCGCACGGCACCGCCCGGCACATAGGCAAGCGGCACTTCTTCAATGTCGATGATTTCCACGCTGCCAGCCACAGCACCTGCCTCAACGGCTTTTGCCATGGCTTCCTCTTTCGCCAACTTGAGCGCGGCATCCCGGCCAATTTCCTCATAGGAAACTACCTTGTCCGTCTCCGCCCCGATCTGCGCGATAGCGGCACCGATGGCGTTCGCGACGCCAGCGTGATCAGGCACGATGGTTTGGCTTGTGCCCGCAATCTCGTCGCGGATGAGCACAGCCCCACCGCCCACAAGAATAAGCGGCACGGGCTTGCCGCTGGTTTTCATACGGTCGACACCCTCAGCCACAATGGCGTGGATTTTGGCGACAGCAGCCGAAACAAGGTCCGTGCCCAGCGACGCAACCTTGGCTTTGTCGCCAATGTCGGCATAGCCCGCAGCAACAGCAACATCAGTTGTGGTAAGCGTCCCACCGCCAAACACCCGTCCGTCCTGCAGCAGCCTGTACCCAACGGATTTGGGGCCAACGCTAACACCGCCGTCTGTCTCCAAGACAAGGCTGCCGCCCCCAAGCCCCACAGCAAGCACGTCAGGCATGCGGAAATTGGTGCGGACTCCGCCAATATCGACAGTGACGGAGGATTCACGCGGGTAACCGTTCACCAGCATGCCGATGTCGGTCGTGGTGCCACCGATATCGGCCACAAGGGCGTCTTTCACGCCGGACAGATAAGCCGCGCCCCGCATGCTGTTTGTTGGCCCACTCGCGAACGTGAGAACGGGATAACGCTCCACAAACTCAGCGCTCATCAGCGTGCCGTCGTTTTGGCTGATGTAAAAAGGCGCACTGATATCAAGCTGCTTCAATGCTTTACCAAAGGACCGCACGACGGAGACCGCCAGGTCCGCGAGTGATGCGTTCATGATGGTCGCATTCTCGCGCTCCAGAATACCGATGCGCCCAATGGTATGGGAAAGGGAAATGCTGACCTCCCCCATCTCCTCACGCACGATCTCGGCCGCGCGGTTTTCCATATCGCTGTTGACGGAGGAGAACAGCCCAGTGATGGCGACAGTGCGCAAACCCCGTGCGGAAAGTGCGCGGGCCGCCGTGCGCACTCCCTCTTCATCCAGCTCTGCATTGATGCGGCCATCGTATTGATAACCACCCCGCACGAGATGCACATGCTCGCCGACAGCTTCTGCGATATCAGCGGGCCAATCCATCAAGGGTGGCAGCGCGCGCGCGGCCGGAAGTGCGATACGGATAACACCCACCGGCAACAGGTGGCGGCGTTCAACAAATGCATTGGTGAAGTGCGTGGTGCCAATCATCACACACTGGATTTTGCCGGGCGCTATGGCCGCTTCATCCAGTACATGGGTCAGCGCGGCAACGATACCGCTCTCCACATCTGGCGTCGTGGACTTCTTGCACCATGACAATACCTTTTCGCCATCAAGCAAAACAGCATCTGTGTTTGTGCCACCCACATCCACACCGATCCGCATACAGAACACCCCTCTCAAATTCCAAACAGGGCGCAGCAGGTGCCGCGCCACTTAAGGTTGGGGCGCAATGTCATAATTCCGCAATGCGGCAGGTCGGTAGGTTTCCCGATTAAATTGGTGGGGTGCGTTTTTACGCACTTTTTTTGAGACCTACCAATTTTGGTAGTATTTCAGAGCATGACGCTATCGGAGAGACAAAAGACAGTAACCCATCGCGGTTTCGTGATTCATTAAATAACTGGAAAGCATGGGCAATTATTCCCATATGCGCGAATGCGAGGAGATACTTGCATAAAAACAATTCCAAACTGGGGAAAATTGAATGTTTAAACGAGTGATGGGGATAGCTGCGGGCGCAGTTTTGCTGGCAGGCAGCTGGGGATTTCTGGTGCTGATGAATACGGAAAACGGCTGGCTGCGTGAACCGCTTGTGGATACGCCGGACGATAAAGCCTTCGCTGATGCCGCCGTATCACTGATCGACCGCGAAAGTAATGGCAACGCAGCTTTCATCCTCATGAAGGACGGCAAACCATTTGTGCAGCACTACACATCGGCGGGCACAGCTGTAGACGGTGACACCCTTTTCCAGGTCGCATCACTCAGCAAATGGGTTACCTCCTGGGGGGTAATGCGGCTTGTTGACCAGGGCAAGCTTGACCTTGACGCCCCAGTATCCGGTTACCTCACCCGTTGGCAATTGCCGGAAGGCGACTTTGACAACAATGGCGTGACGGTGCGCAGGCTTCTGAGCCACACCGCGGGTCTGACGGATGGCCTCGGCTATGCCGGGTTCGCGCCAGGCAAACCCGTGCAGCCGCTCACGGAATCGCTCACGAAAGCCGCAGACGCTTCCCCGGGTAAAGAAGGTGTCGTTCGTGTTGGTATCGAACCGGGCACCGAATGGCGCTATTCAGGTGGCGGCTACACGCTCCTGCAGCTACTTATCGAGGAAGTGTCCGGCCAATCCTTCAATGATTTCATGACGGAACAGGTGTTCGCACCCCTTGGCATGACCCGCTCCACCTTCCTTGTTGATGACGGGGACGTCGGGAACATTGCCACGATTTATAACACGGCGGGTGAAGAGACGGCCATGCCGCGCTATACCGCACTGGCAGCAGCCTCCCTTTACACCAGCGCAAACGACATGAGCAAATTCCTCGCCGCACAATATCCGGGCAGCAATGGTGAAAGCGTTGGCCGCGGTGTACTCAAACCAGAAACCGTCGCGGAGACATATGAACCGCACGCTTCTTCACTGGGGCTCGATATCTGGGGCCTCGGCGCAATGCTCTATGCCCCGAACGGCACTGGCGGCCATATCATCGGACACGACGGCAACAATGAACCCGCCATCAACACCGCCGCGCGCATCAACCCTGAAACCGGGGACGGCATCATCGTGCTTGAAACAGGTAATGCCCTGCTCGCCTCCAACGTGGCTGGTGAATGGGTATTCTGGAAAACCGGCAAGGTAGACTTTATCGACCAGACGGTCGCGGCAGGCAGCATGATCATGTCCCTGCTCGCCGGTTGGGCGGTCATCCTGATTGGCGCGATCTGGATGTTTATCCGCGCCTATAAGCGGCGCAAGGTCGCGGCGTAGAATAGGGACCAGAGACAACTCGGGCGGCGCTTAGCCGCCCGATTTCATTCTGCCTCGCCCCACTAGGCGCCGCGCATACCATCAAGAAACCGCGTGAGGTTCAGGCCCAGTGTTTCGCTCAGATAGCCGCCTTCCTGCACAATGACGGTCGGGCATTTGGCTCGATCTGCAATGGCAGCACCAATAGATCTAAAACCATCCGGTGTCACGGCGAGCCCACCAAATGGGTCATCTATGGATGCATCGATGCCGAGCGCCACAACAAGCGCGTCCGGCGCGAAAGCCTCAACCCGGTCGAGCGCGACCTTGAGGGCTTTCAAATAGTCCACATCCCCGGTCTGACGCGGCAACGGAATATTGAGGTTATAACCAAGCCCCTCACCCTCACCCCGCTCATTCGCGTGGCCCCAGAAGAAGGGATAAAAACGTTCTGGGTCGGCGTGAATGGAAACGGTCAGCACATCACTGCGGCGATAGAAAATCTGCTGCGTGCCGTTGCCGTGGTGCAGGTCCACATCCAGAATGGCGACGCGTGGGAAACGGCTTTGTAGGTGGGTGGCGGCGATGCCACTGTTGTTGAAATAACAGAAGCCACCTGCGATATCAGCGGCAGCGTGATGCCCCGGCGGGCGGCATAGCGCATAGGCCATCTGGTCACCTGCCAACACAGCTTCAGCGGCTTCCACCGCCGACCATGCGCTCCAGCAAATGCTGTCCCAGGTATCCCCTGTGATGGGGCTTGACGCATCTGACATATGATAGCCAGCCTGTGCCACCACGGATGCCGGGTATTTGCCGTCGCGCGCAACTGGGCGGATGTCTGGCACAACAGCAGGCGAAGCGCCATCGATATAACTCCAGCGTTTGTAGGCGCCCTTGAGGAACGCGAGATATTCAGGTGTGTGCACCTTGGCGATTGGCCCCATGCCGTGGTTACGTGGCTCAGCGACGTCAAGGCCAGCAGCGCTTGCACCTTCCGCAAGGCGGGCAAGCCGGTCTGGGTGCTCAGGGTTCGGCTGGAACACACCGTTTACCAGAAAATGCTCTGGGAAGTGCGTGGCCTGCTTTGTGGAATAAAATGCTTTCATCATCGGGCTCCCTAAAGGCCTTTTTCACGCACAAATGCCGTCAAGCTGGCGTGCAGCGTGGTGAGAATTTCATCGATATGCTCATCAGTCGCGATCATCGGCGGGCATACGAGGAAATGGTCACCCTCTACCCCCTCACGTGTGCGGCGCGGATAGATGATCAGCCCCTTCTCGTATGCAATATCGCTCAGGCGCAAAAACGCATTCATTTCCTTGGGTAGCGGCCTCATCGTGGCTCGGTCCGCCACCAACTCAAACGCAAGCAGCAGCCCCTTGCCGCGCACATCACCAATGATGGGGAAGTCGGCCATCATGGCTTCCATGCCTGCCTTCAGCTTATTGCCCTTGTCGGTGGCGTTCTCCATCAGCCCCTGCCGCTCGATCTCCTCAAGCACGGCTAGACCGGCGGCGCAGGCGATAGGGTTGCCTGCATAGGTGTGACCGTGCTGGAAACCGCCGTCATCAAGCACAGCTTCCACGATCGGGTCTTTGGCTGTAACGGCGCCCAACGGCACATAGCCCGCACCAAAACCTTTTGAGAGCGCGACGATATCAGGGTTGATATTCCAGTGTTCAGCGGCAAGGAAAGTGCCCGTGCGCCCCACTCCGGTCATGACCTCGTCGTAAATCAGCAGAATGCCAAACTCGTCACAGATTTCGCGCACCCGGCCATAATAGCTGTCCGGCGCCACAAGAGCGCCGGTTGAAGCGCCGCCAATGGGTTCCATGATGAAAGCAAGCACGCTCTCCGGCCCACACTCCAAAATCTTGTCACGCAGCATGTCGGCGTAACGGATGCCGCGCTCCTCGTCTGAGAGGTTGTCCCGGTCCAGATAACAGCGCGGCGCCGGTATCTTGGGCATGGCCTTATAGAGCGGCGTGAAAGGCCCGTTGAGCGGCGCATAGCTCGTGAGCGCAAGTGCCCCAAGCGTGGAGCCATGATAGGACGGACTGCGGGAGATGATCTGCCAGCGTTTGCCCTCACCTTTTGCCACGGCATATTGCCGCGCAAGTTTGATGGCGCTTTCAACTGCCTCAGAGCCGCCAGAGACAAAGAAAACCTTCTCATGCCCTTCCGGGCTTAATTCTGCGACACGGGCTGCCAGGTTCTCTGCGGTTTCAGTCTCGAAATGCAGGCGGTAACCGAAGGTGGACTTCGCCATTTGTGCCTGCATGGCTGCCAGCACATGGGGGTTAGAATGCCCGATGTTCGACACCATCGCGCCGGAGGAGCCGTCAAGATAGCGTTTGCCGTGGGTATCCCACATGTAAACACCATCGGCCCGGTCCAGAAGTGGGCGGCGCAGGCGGGTTTGGTAAAAGAGATGAGACTTGCTCATGGTCATGCTTCCAATGTCGCAGGCACGGCACCATAGGTACGGGCCTCAAGCGGGGTTGCGGAAATCAGGTTGGTCAATTTGGCAAGGAAAGCGGCCTCTGCCGCGTTCAGGTTCGCGCGTGGATGGCTGATCAGGAAAATATCCACAAGCGGCGTATGGTCATAGGGCGGGAGCTGCCAAATACGGCCCGTCGCAATATCGCGCTCCACCACGTGAATGGGCAGCGGCCCGATGCCTAGGCCCGCCATGATCATGCGGCGTACTTCTTCAAGGTTGTTGCTATCACCTGCCAGCTTGTCACTCAGTTGTGCCTGCGCGCGAAGTGCGGCAACCGGGTGCAGCACATCGCCCAGGTTATCGGTCGAGAAAGTCACGCGCTCATAGACGCGCAAATCCTCAAGCGTTAGACCTTCCCTCCCATAAAGCGGGTGTGTCGGCCCACAGAAAAGGCCGAAATGTTCGCGGTAGAACAATTTGCTTCTCAGTTCAGGCTCGGGCTGACGCATAAGGCAGACACCAAAGCTCGCCTGTTTTGAGAGCACCCGCTCAACCACATCCCGACTGCTGAGCACCGAAATCGAGAACGACGTCATCGGATTTGCTGCGTGAAACTCTGAAAGGGCAGCGTCAAGGAGTGGTGTAACCACATGGCTTGCCATACAGAGGTTCACATGGCCCTCAATCGCATCACTTGTGCCCGCGAGAAGGTTGGGCAGCCGGTCAACGGACCCAAAAATCTCCCTGCATTCCTTATAAAGCGCCTTGCCGTGCCGCGTGAGGGCGAAATTGCGTGGGTCGCGTGCCGCGAGTTGGACACCCAGCAAGGTCTCAAGCCGCTTGAGCGCGTTGCTCACCGTCGGCTGCTTCAGCCCCAGAAAGCGCGCCGCTCCCGTGATACTGTTTTCTTCGGCAATCACAACGAACGTGCGCAACAGGTTCCAGTCCATCGACCAGCTTACACCTTGCGGCAACGTGCCCGTTTCACCCGACGATGTTTCATGCTTTTCAGCCATGTTTACATTCATTAAAACTATGTTTGACTTTGTTAAAATAACATAACCAAATGATAGATGTTTGTTGCCGATGATCAAGGGCAATTTATCCGAGGGGGCGTGCGTGAGCAGAAAAATCATCATCACCTGTGCGGTAACTGGCTCCATCTACACGCCGACGATGTCGCCGCACCTGCCGGTAACGCCGGCAGAGATCGCACAGTCTTCGATCGAAGCGGCGGAAGCCGGTGCCGCCATCATTCATTTGCATGCCCGTGTGCCCGAGGATGGCCGCCCGAGTGCTGACCCGGACCATTTTCGTGCCTTCATTCCGGTGATCAATGACTCCTGTGATGCGGTACTGAATATCTCAACCGGTGGCAGTTCGCTCATGTCGCTTGAGACCCGGCTTGCGCCCGCGCGCGCCATGAAGCCGGAAATGTGCTCCCTCAACATGGGCTCAATGAATTTCGGCATCTTCACGCTCAAACGCAAATATGAGAATTGGCAACATGAGTGGGAGCCGCAGCTTCTGGATGCAACGCGCCACACCATGTTCACCAACACCTATCAGGACATTGAAAACATCCTCGCTGATTTGGGTGACGGCGCCGGTGCGCGCTTCGAGTTTGAGTGTTACGACATGGGGCATATCGAAACCCTCGCCTATTACCTGAGGCAGGGTCTGGTGAAAGCACCGCTCTATGTACAATTTGTGCTTGGCGTGATGGGCGGGATTGGTGCGTCCCCTGAAAATCTGCTCGCGATGAAATCCTGTGCGGATCGCCTGCTGGGCGACAATTACCAGTTTTCCGTGCTCGCAGCGGGCCGGCACCAGATCGAGCTCGCGACCATGGGCGTGATCCTGGGCGGCAATGTGCGGGTGGGGCTTGAAGACAGTCTTACCATCCCGCCCGGCAGGCTCGCCACCAGTAATGCCGAGCAGGTAAAAAAGATCAGAACAATCATTGAGGAAATGGGACATTCTGTTGCCACACCTGAGGAGGCACGGCGCATGCTGTGTCTTAAAGGTAGGGGTGCAGTGAATATGGCGCTATAGAACATGATCGATATCAGGGCGGCAGTGAGGGGAGATGCAGCGCTAATCCAGCAGATGCTGGTGGCGATGGCGCACGACCTCGGTCAGGCGTCTGACTACCGGGGTAGCGCTGACGCCATCATGAAGTATGGCTTTGGCGATGAGCCCGCCTTCCATGTGCTCCTCGCCTTCGACGGCGACACACCCCTCGGCATGATCCTGTTTTTCTATGAGTTCTCAACGTGGCGCGGCCGTCCCGGCCTTTACGTGCAGGACATTTATGTCGCGAGTACCGCGCGTGGTACCGGCCTTGGCCGCAAGCTTATTGCGGCAGCAGTGACCGAGGCATCAAAGCGTGGCGCGGTCTACCTGCGCCTCAGCGTGCACGCAGACAATGAAGGCGGGACCGGTTTTTACGACCAGCTTGGTTTCCGCCACGCGGCTCATGAAAAAATGATGGTGCTTGAAGGCGACGCCTTCGAGGCAATGGGGGACAGCTGACAATGAAATATGCACTCATGGGAATACTGGTCGCAGCGGCTGCACAACCGGCCCTTGGTGCGGAACACCCCACACGCATCCCGGTGCTGGAGCAGGTGAAACATCCGCACACCTATTACTGGCGCGAAATGTATATGCCGCAGCTGACCAGTGGCCCTTCTGCCGCCACCTTCAGCCCGGATGGCAAGTCTGTCATCTACAGCATGCAGGGTAGCCTGTGGCGGCAAGCAATAGGTGATGACACGGTATATGAACTGACGGCGGGTGCAGGTTATGACTATCAGCCCGACTGGTCGCCGGACGGTCGCCATGTGGTGTTCACACGCCAGCATGGCAACACCCTGAACCTGATGCTGCTGGACATGGAGACCGGCATTGCAACGGCCCTGACCGGGGGTGATGCCGTCAACCTTGAGCCGCGTTTCAGCCCGGACGGCAGCAAACTGGCCTATGTTTCCACCGCGCTTGATGGTCACTTCGGCATCCATGTGGCCGCGTTTAACGGCAAGACGCTACAGAACAGCCGTCCGCTTGTGGCTGGCAAGATATCCGAGAAATACCGCTATTATTATTCGCAGGCAGACCACGCCATCAACCCGGCATGGAGCGCTGACGGCGATACGCTCTACTATGTCTCCAACCCCGAAACTGCCTGGGGCACGGGGGACATCTACGCCATCTCGGTCTCGAACCCCGGCACGCCCCGGCATGTGATTGCGGAAGAAACCACATGGGCCGCACGCCCGCAGCCCGCCCATGACGGCAAGCGGCTGCTGTACGCAAGCTACCGCGGCCGGCAGTGGCACCAGCTCTGGATCACGGGGGTGGACGGAAAATACCCGCTGCCGCTCACGTTTGGGGACTATGATATCTGGCAACCGCGCTGGAGCCCCGATGACCAGAGCCTCATCTATGTGACCAACGAAGATGGTGGCCTCGCGCTCTATCACCACACCGTGGTTGGTGGTGCACGGCAGAAGGTCGAGGCGAAGAAACGTGTCTACAAGCGTGCGATGCAGCCGCTTGAAATTACACTTGCCGACGACACCGGCAAGCCTGTTGCGGGGCGTGTATCCGTCCTTGGATCTGATGGTCGCCACCATGCGCCCATGGACGCGCGCATCCATGCCGACGACTATATGGACCCTTCCCGCGCCGACCATGAAACCCATTATTTCCGATGCGATACACACTGCACTGTGATGGTGCCGGAAGGCACCGTATCCGTGCAGGCGTCACATGGATTTGAGCACAAACTTGCGACGGCAAAGGTTACGGTCGGCGGGTCGGCAACCCCGCTCTCCCTCACCCTTGCCCGCAATGAGCTGCCCGAAGCTTTTGGCACTTTCACCAGCGCTGACATGCATGTGCACATGAACTATGGCGGCAAATACAAACAGACACAGGCATTGATGGCAGCCGATGCAGCCTCCGAAGACCTGGATATCGTCTATAACCTCATCGTCAACAAGGAAGAGCGCATCCCGGATATTGCCGAGTTTGATACTGGCCTCAAGCGCTTCGGCGGCGTGACCGTCTATCAGGGACAGGAATACCACACCAGCTACTGGGGTCACCTCGGTCTCTTGCATCTGGATGACCACTACCTGACCCCTGATTTCTCAAGCTATTGGCACACGGGCCTCGCGTCGGCCTACCCGACGAACGCGGTGGTGCAGGACCTTGCGCATGAGCAAGGCGCTGTAAGCGGGTATGTGCATCCGTTTGACGGTGCGCCGGACCCGGAAAAGGATGCCAAGGTTACGCACAGCCTGCCGGTTGATGCAGCGCTTGGCAAAACCGACTATCTGGAGATTGTCTCCTTCGCGAACCATGAAAATACGGCCAGTGTCTGGTACCGGCTGCTGAACCTTGGGTTCCATGTCGCGGCGGGTGCGGGCACGGACGCCATGACCAACTATGCCTCGCTCCGTGGCCCCATCGGCCTCAACCGCATATTCCTTGATGGCGTGAAGGCGGATGAACCTGCAAGCCTGAAAGCGGCCATCCGAGGTGGTCAGGGCTTCGTCTCCAATGGCCCGCTCGTGGGGCTTCTGGTGAATGATGCCAAGCCCGGCTCCACGCTGAACTTCGGGGCGGATGGCACGACTATTCAAGTGAAAGCCGCGCTCCGTTCTCCCGTACCGGTGGAGCGGTTCGAGCTGGTAATGAATGGCGAGGTGCTCAAGACATTCGATGTCTTGGATGACGGCACCTCCGCCGATGTAGAGGCAGAGGTGCAGGTGGCAGGGTCCGGCTGGATGCTGGTGCGCGCTGTCGCCAAGGCATCACATCCCTTTGTGCAGGACATCTACACCTATGCGACCACGAACCCGGTGTGGCTCGTGGTTGAGGGCAAACCGCAGACGGCGCCAGAGGATGCCGCCTATTTCATCGCCTGGCTTGACCGCATGGCCGAGCACGCTGGTGCGCGGGACGACTATAACTACGCGTGGGAGCGCGAGGCTGTGCTGGCGGACATCGCCAAGGCACGCAAAATCTATGAGGGGAAACTACAGTGACTTGGGGGCAAAAGGGGCTGCGCACCACCGTAGCTGCATGTTTGATTGTCTGGAGCACGGGCGCGTTTGCGGATGAGCCCGCAGGGCGCTTGATGACGCTTGAGGACCTGCACAATGTGCAGGACGTGAGCGAACCGGCAATCTCGCCAGACGGTGAGACGGTGGCTTACGTTGTGTCCAAGCATGACCTGAAGCGTGACGCTATCATCAGCGACGTGTGGCTGGTTCCGTACGCGGGCGGCACGCCGAAACAGATCACCAAGGCCGACGAGAAAAGCGAGAGCACACCGCGCTTCTCCCCTGACGGCAAAACCATTGCCTGGCTGGGCGCGGACAAAGACGGCAACACACAAGTGTTCGTCCGCACGTTGAAGGGCAGCAAAGCAAAACAAGTTACCCGCGTGAAGGGCGGCATTCTGGAATACGACTGGTCGCCGGACGGCAAGCAGATGGTGGTTTCCGCCTTTGTCGGCGGCGCGGAACCTAATGAGGCTGGCACCACGCCGCCCATCGTGATCGACCGTTTCCAGTTCAAGGAAGACTGGGTTGGCTATCTCGCTGGCGCCCGCCGTCACCTACTGGTGATTGATGTGGTGAGTGGTAAGGAAAATGCGCTCACGAGCGGCGATCAGGATCACTGGTTGCCAGCATGGTCACCGGACGGCAAGTGGATCGCCTATGTCTCGAAGGACCAAGGCGACGCTGACCGCAATATGGATTCAGACGTTTTCATCATCCCCGCCAACGGTTCGGGCACAGCTAAACGCATCAGCAGCTTCAAGGGCACGGACGTAGACCCTTACTGGATGTCGCCGCCGGCGTGGTCACCAGACAGCAAAAAACTGGCGTGGCTGCAAAGTGGTGAGAGCAAGTGGATCTATTATGCCAGCTGGCAACTGACTGTGGCGGACATCGCGACCGGTGAAAACCGGCCGCTCGCGCACGTCGATCGAAACTTTTATACGCCAGAATGGTCAGCCGATGGCGGCAGCATCTACACACTTCTTGAGGGCAACCGTTCCACATGGCTCGTCAAAATTGATGCCGAGAGCGGAAAGATGGAGAAGCTGAGCGACGGTGACCGTTTTGCGCTTGCCTTCGCCCTTTCAGGGAATGACCGCGCGGTACTGCTCGATAGCACGGATGACAAGCCGTTTGAGGTTTATGCGGTTGAGGACACCTTGCGCCAACTGAGCGATCACAACACGTGGCTTGAAGATGTTCGGCTCGGTGAGACGCAGGAGTTTTCTTTTGATGGCCCCGGCGGCCGTATCGATGGCCTGCTGTTGTTGCCGCCCGGCGCGAGCACAACAGACAAACTGCCCACCATCTTCCGCCTGCATGGCGGACCTGTATACCAGTTCAGCCATGAGTTCATGAGCGACTGGCAGATTTATGCGGCTCAGGGTTATGCCGTTGTGGGTATCAACCCACGTGGGTCCTCGGGCCGCGGCTTCGACTTTGCTCGCGCCATCTATGCCGACTGGGGCAATGTGGATGTGGCGGATATCCTTGCGGGCACCGACTATCTGGCGGCGCAAGGTACAACAGACCCTGAGCGCATGGGCGTGGGTGGCTGGAGCTACGGCGGCATGCTTACCGATTATGTGATCGGCCGTGACACACGCTTCAAGGCCGCGATCAGCGGCGCAGGCACCGCCAATATGTTCGGCACCTACGGCCATGACCAATATTCCCGCGAATATGAGCTGGAACTGGGTACACCGTGGGACAACCGCGAAGCCTATGAGCGGGTGAGCTACCCCTTCCTGCATGCGAACGGTATCAAAACGCCGACCATGTTCCAGTGCGCGGAAATGGACTTCAACGTGCCCTGCATCGGTGCGGAGCAGATGTATCAGGCGCTGCGGTCCGTTGGCACGCCAACCCGGCTGGTAATCTACCCCGGCCAGCACCACGGCCTCGTGGTGCCAAGCTATCTGGGGGACCGCATGAAGCGGAACCTTGAGTGGTACGATATGTACCTCAAGCCGGGGGGCAGCCAATGAAACGCGCCCTCGGCACGGCAGGGGTGGTCGCGACGCTGGTCGGTTATGTGATCGGCGCCAGCATCTTCATCCTGCCGGGCTCACTTGCAGGAAGTGCGGGGCCAGCCGTTGTGCTGGCTTATCTGTTTGCAGCGGTGATTGCCGCTTTCTCCTGCCTTGCCGCCGGGCAACTTGGTGCAGTTTTCCCCAACACAGGCGCGGGCTTTGTTGCGGTCAGCAAGCTCCTGTCGCCCTTCGCTGGCTTCATTGGCATCTGGCTGATGCTGGCAGCCTACATTATGGCTATTGTGCTTATCGCGCTTGGTTTTGCTGACTATTTCACCGCCCTGTTCCCGGCGTTTGACAGCACCATGGTGGCGTTCGCTGTCATCGCACTTTTCACCGTCCTGAATACGGGGCGAATTGATATCCTCGTCAGCATTCAGGGCATCCTCGTTGCGGTATTCATGATTGCGCTTGTTGGGGTTTCCACCGGTGGTGTCGTATCGCTTGAAAGCGCCAACCTCACCCCCTTTGTACCAGCAGGCTGGAACGCGGTGCTTATTGCTACCGTACCGGCCTTTTTCTCCTATGGCGGCTTCATGGCGGTGATGGAAATGGCCGGGGAAATCGACAACCCTGGGCGCACCATCCCGCGCGGGCTGCTTATCAGCTTCGCGGTCGTTGTGGTGACCTATATCGCACTCTCGCTCGCGCTCGTTGGCATGATCCCATGGCAGGATCTGGCCACCACAAAAGCGCCGGTCATGGTCGTGGCTGAACAGCTTTTCGGCAAGGCCGGTGCGGCTTTCACCAGCTTTGCCATGATGGGCGCGGCAGCGACCTCCATCAACGCGCTAGTGCTGGTGGCTTCGCGCGACATCTATGCGCTGGCCGAAGATGGTATCCTGCCGAAGACCGTAGCTGGCGAAGGTAGCGCATGGCGCAGTGTGCTGGTTGTCGGCATATTCTCCCTCGCAGGTCTCGCCATGGGCAACAGCATTACCGAATATGCTGTGTGGGTGTCTTCTTTCACGCTTGTATTCCAGATACTCGTGGGGGCGGCACTTATTTATGTGCCGCTCCGTGCGCTTGGCGCCTACGAAGTTTCGGCTTTCAAGCTTGGGCGTGTGGGCATCAAACTCTCCGGCTGGGGCCTGATGCTCATCTCCGCCTTTTTCCTCATTGTCGTTGTCATGGACGCTTTCGCTGAATTTGCATGGGCTGGCGCTTACTTCCTGGTCGGCACAGGCCTTTACCTGCTGCGGCGCAAGAGACAGGAGAGCCCGTCATGATGGAAACCTACCGCGGGGTCGTGCATCCCTGGCTCTGTGACATCATGGGTCACCTCACAACACGGCACTATGTCGCGATGTTCGATGACGCAAGCTATCACCTTGCCCATGCCTGTGGCGTGTCGGTCGACATTGAGAACCATGACACCGGGTTTGTGGACGTGAAGCTGGAAATGGATTTCATCACTGAGCTTAAGGCCGGTGAACTCATCATTGTCAGGAGCGGCATTCTGCGCCTCGGCGGCAAGTCCTTCACGGCGCAGCACAGCATGCACCGCATGTCGGACGACGCACTTGCGGCAACCATGCAGGCGACCTCGGTCGCATTCGACCTCAAGGGGCGAAAAGCGATCCCTCTCAGCGATGACTTTCGCACGAAAGCGACGGCGCTGATGATAGCGGGAGGTGACGATGTATCCGGCCGCTAACATGAGCCACCTCCAGAATACGCTTACACACGCGATGCAGCTTCTGAAGCGCGACCCTGCTGCTGCGCTTCAAGAACTTGAGGGCCTCAAGGATGAATACACAGGACAGCCAGCCGTGCTGCATGGTTATGCCATTGCACTCAGGCAAAACGGCCGCGTTGAAGATGCGCTTGTAGTACTGGACCGGCTGGTGGCACTTGAGCCTCGTTTCGCACACGCATGGTATGAACGGGCGCTGGCTGGCCGCGTTCTCCGGCGCTACCGCCAGTCCCTCTCTGACCTCGAGACCACTGTTGAACTGAAGCCAGATTTTGCGCCAGCATGGCGCGCACTCGGCGATGCTTACGCGGCCACAGAGGACCCCGAGAAAAGCAACCGCGCCTACGAACGCTATCTGGAACTTGGGCGGCTGCCGCCTCTGCTCGAGGAAGCCATGACGGCGATGCACCAAGGCCGTATTGCGGTGGCTGAGGACGCCTGCCGCCGGTATTTGCATGCCCATCCCACGGACGTTACCGCCATTCGCCTGCTCGCTGATATCGGCATCAAGGTTGGCCAGTTCGGCGACGCGGAAAACCTGCTCAGGCGCTGTCTTGAGCTTGCGCCAGACTTCACCTTCGCGCGCTACAATTATGCCTTTGTGCTCACCCGGCAGGGCAAGTTCGAAGACGCGATTGAAGAACTGGATAAGCTGCTGGCGACCGACGGCCACAACCCCAACTATCATGTACTGAAGGCAGCGTCCTATGTGCGGCTGGGGCAATTTGAACCCGCGATCGAAATTTATGAAAGCCTGCTGGATGACGCACCACACCAACCGCGGGTCTACCTGAGCTACGGTCACGCGCTCAAGACGGTGGGCAGGCAAGCGGAAGCCATTGCCGCTTACCGCAAAGCAGTGGAACAGGCGCCAGAGCTTGGTGAAGCCTACTGGTCACTCGCCAACCTCAAGACAGTCACCTTGAGTGATGATGAAGTAATGGCCATGGAGGCCGCGCTAAAGCGCCCTGCCCTTACGCCGGAGGACGCTGCCCAGCTTAGCTTCGCACTCGCAAAAGCGCTGGAAGACCGGCAGGAATACGACCGCGCCTTCAAACACTACGCAGAAGGCAACGAAGTACGCCGCCGCCAATCGGCCTATAGCGGCGATGAGCAGACCGCCAAAACCGAGCGCAGCATTGGCTTTTTTGACAGCGGCTTTTTCGGTGCCCGCAAAGGATGGGGCGCGGATGCGCCTGACCCGATTTTCATCGTCGGCTTGCCACGCGCGGGGTCAACCCTTCTGGAGCAGATCCTGGCCAGCCACAGCATGGTGGAAGGCACACAGGAACTGCCCGAGGTCATCTCCCTCTCGCGACGGCTTGGTGGGAAGAAACATCCGAGCGACCGGTCGCTCTATCCAGACATGCTCGCTGACTTGGGCGCAGGGGATATCCGCGCGCTTGGCGAAGAATATATAGACCGTACACGGCGTTACCGTACCGGTACGCCTTTCTTCATCGATAAGATGCCCAATAATTTTGAGCATATCGGGCTCATTCACCTGATGCTGCCGAACGCTAAAATTATCGATGCACGGCGCCACCCGCTGGCCTGCTGCTTCTCCGGCTTCAAACAATATTTCGCGCGCGGGCAGCGCTTCAGTTACAGCCTGTCGGACATCGGCGGCTACTACCGCAACTATGTCGCGCTGATGGAGCATTTTGATGCGGTCCTGCCGGGCCGGGTGCACCGTGTGCAATATGAAACCTTAGTCGAAGATTTCGAAGCTGAGGTCAGGCGACTGCTTGATTATTGCGGCCTGCCGTTCGAGCCGGGCTGCCTCGAATTCTACAAAAACGACCGCGCGGTCAAGACCGCGAGCAGCGAACAGGTTCGCCAACCTGTTTTCAAAGACGCAGTGGATCATTGGCGCAATTTCCTGCCGCACCTTGATCCGCTGATGCACGCATTGGGGCCGGAGGTGCTCGCGCGCTATCCGGCAGACGGAAGTGGGGGCGGTGGGTCAGATTGACCAACCTTTGAAAAGGAGGAAACCATGCGCAGCAGTAACAAGAACAAGGGGCCAACGGTGACAACCGCTTGGCGCAGGAAAGGAGGGTTCGCCGCGTTGATGGCAAGCACTCTTATCCTGCCACATGCCGCAAATGCGGCTGATGCCGAAGACTATGAACTGGAAGAGATTGTCGTAACAGCCACAAAACGTGCGAGCAATCTGCAGGATGTGCCCGTGGCGGTGCAGGCACTGACTTCGAAAACCCTTGAGGACCTGAACATCAAGGGGTTCGACGACTATATCAACTTCCTGCCAACCGTATCCTATGTGTCTTTCGCACCGGGTCTCGCGCAGGTGTACATGCGCGGTATCTCGTCCGGCGGGGACGGGGTGCATTCAGGTTCGCAGCCCAGTGTGGCTGTCTATCTTGATGAGCAGCCGATCACCACGATCAATAACGTGCTTGATGTGCATGTCTATGACGTGGCTCGCATCGAAACATTGGCTGGCCCGCAAGGTACGCTTTTTGGCTCCAGCAGCCAGGCGGGTACCATGCGCATCATCACCAACCAACCTGACCCATCAGGCTTTGCAGGTGGCTACGACATCAGCCTGAACAAGGTGGAACACGGTGAAGCTGGCTATAGTGCTGAGGCTTTTGTCAACGCACCCCTTTCTGATACTGCGGCCCTCCGTGTTGTGGGCTGGTACGAGGATGAAGGCGGATATATCGACAACGTCTACGGCGAACGGCAGTATGCCGCCTCCGGCATCGAGGTCGACAACGCTGACTATGTTGAGGATGACTTCAACGACGTGCGCACGGCTGGCATGCGTGCGCTCCTGAAAGTTGATCTCAACGATAGCTGGACCGTCACTCCGGGTGTTACTTACCAGAACCAGAAGTCGCGTGGGTCATGGGCGCACCGCCCAGATGACCTTGGTGACCTCAAGTTCCGCACGTTCGGCGACGAATTTGCCAATGATGAGTGGATACAGGGCACGCTCACCATCAATGGCAAAATCGGCGATATCGACGTGGTTTACGCCGGTGCCTATCTTGACCGCGACAATGAAAGCTCAACCGATTACAGTTGGTATGCCGAATATTGGGAAGGCCTGTTGGCCGACTACGGCTATGACTGCCTGTATTATGACGAGCTTGGCGGGTGTGCCGACCCAACCCAGCACATCACCGGGGACGAGAAGTTCAAACGCCAAAGCCATGAGCTAAGGCTTTCTTCGCCGGGCGACAGCCGTCTTCGCTGGATTGCCGGTGCCTTCTATCAGGATCAGGAGCATGACTTTGACCTGCGCTGGGTGGCCCCTGATGTACCAACCGGCGAGGATTATTCACCGGTACCGGGTGAACCGCTTGTCTGGATCACAAAACAGGTGCGCAAGGACAAGGACCGCGCGGTCTTCGGTGAAGTCAGTTATGACCTGACGGATCAACTTTCAGCCACCGCGGGCCTCAGGCTCTACAAGCTCAAGAACTCGCTCGTCGGTTACTATGGTTCGGCATCGTCAACCTATTGTGCGGCGCAGCCATGCCTTGACCACCCGAACCTTGATAAAGCCACCAAGGATGACGGAGCGACCTACAAGTTCAACCTGTCCTACAAGATCGACGACGACAAGATGGTCTATGCCACCTACTCCAAGGGCTTCCGCCCCGGTGGCGTGAACCGGGCGCTTACGGGTGTTGTAGCCCCGGCCTATGAGCAGGACTTCGTTTATAACTATGAGCTCGGCTGGAAAACGTCGTTCCTGAACCGGCGACTGCGCTTCAATGGTGCTGTCTACATGCTGGACTGGAAGAATTTCCAGTATAGCTTCCTCGACTTCTCGATCTCGCCACTGACGCTTATCACCAACGTCGGGCAAGCGCGAACGAAAGGCTTCGAGTTTGACACGGTCTTTGCCGCGACCGAGCGGCTGACCCTGTCCCTCTCGGGCAGTTATAACGACGCGAAGTTGCAGGAAGACTATTATCAGGATGATGACGATCTTCAGAATGGCGTTGTCTCAGCTCCTGACGGCACCCGAATGCCGTTTGTGCCCAAGCTCAAGCTTACGGCCACCGCGCGCTACAGCTTCGAGATCGGCAGCCTGCCCGCCTATTTCCAAGGCTCGTGGTCTCATACTGGCGAAAGCTGGAACAACCTCAAGGTCGCTGACCGGGTGTTGCAGCCTTCCTACGACCTCGTGAACATGGCGATTGGCGTTGAGGGTGACGGCTGGACGGCGGAGATATTCGCCGATAACGTCACAGACGAACGGGCGGTGATCTATGCCGACCAGAATAACTTCGTCGACTTCCCGGTTTATACCAACAGGCCCCGGCGTTTTGGTATCCGCTTTGGCCAACGCTTCTAGAAGCGTGAGTTAAATCTCTGTGCGACACCTCTGGGTGTCGCACATCTGTTTCCAGAGAACTGACAAGGAACATGATATGCGCCGCCTGATTGCCTGCCTCTTCACCCTGTGCCTGACCGTCGCCGCCACCGCTGCCGAGCCGCAAGTCAGCGTGGTGCATGCCGGAAAGCTTGTTGACGTGGTGAACGGCAAGGTGCTGAAAGACCAGATGATCGTCATCACCGGCGACCGCATCACCGAGGTCAAACCCTGGGGCAAGGTGCCTGAGGGCGCTGAGGTGACCGACTGGTCTGACATGACCGTACTGCCGGGCTTGATGGACATGCACACTCACCTTGCGGACGCAGGGCAAAGCGCAAGTGTGCTGGCACCGCTTGAGCTAACGGCGGCAGAGTCTGTGCTGCAGGGGGTCGAGCATGCCCGCGTCACCCTGATGGCAGGCTTCACCACTGTGCGGGATGTGGGCGTGTGGCGCGCATTCAATGACGTAGCGCTGAGGGACGCAATCAACAAAGGCATCATCATAGGGCCACGCATGGCGGTTGTCGGTGCCTATGTGACAGTGCCCGGCGGTGCGGGTGATATCACCGGCCAGGCTTTTGATGTGGAAATCCCCAGGGACCTGCGCTTTGGCGTGGTGCGCTCGCCCGAGGAGGTGCGCGAACGCGTGCGCACACTCATCCAGCACGGCGCGACCTTCATCAAGACACTGGCGACCGGTGCGGTGCTGACAAGCGGCACGCATGTGGGCGCACAGGAACTGAGCGAAGACGAACTGCGCGCTGCGGTCGAGGAAGCGGCAAACTATAATGTTTATGTCACCTCCCACGCGCACGGTGCGGCGGGCATCAAGGCTGCGGTACGCGCTGGCGTGCGCTCGATAGAACATGGTTCGCTGATTGATGATGAAGCAATTGAGATGATGGCCAAACACGGCACGTGGCTCGTGGCTGATATCTATAACGGCGACTATATCGATGAGGTTGGCCGCGCGGATGGTTGGGGTGATGAAATTCTCGCCAAAAATGAAGCCACGACCGAACGCCAGCGTGAAGGCTTTCGCAAGGCGCACGCCGCCGGCGTGAACATTGCCTATGGCACCGACAGCGGGGTGTATCCACACGGCGATAACGGCAAACAATTTGTGTATATGGTGCGCTACGGCATGAGCGAGATGGAGGCCATTCGCTCCGCCACGCTATCGGGCGCAGAGCTACTTGGTTGGGAAGCCGACGTTGGCTCCATTGACAGCGGAAAATTTGCTGACATGGTTGCTGTCAAGGGGGATCCCCTCAAGGACATTTCCGTCCTCGAACATGTGGACGCGGTGATGAAAGGTGGCCGGATCGTTAAGCCGGCGGTGAAGTAAATTATTTAAATGGGTGGAAGAATGAAAAAGATTTACCGGCAGTTTCTGGCTGCAACCGTTGCCTTTGGGGCGATTGCCCCGGTTGCGACCGCAAGCGATGTGCCGTTCCAGGCTGAAGCACGTGAAATTCTGAGCGATAGCATCGCCATACGCACCGTTATGGGCTACGGCAATGTTCCCAAATTTGCACATTATCTGGAGGACAAATTCCTTGCCGCCGGGTTTGCGCGCGAGGACGTGACCCTGATCCCCGTGGGTGAAACCATGGCGATGCTCGTGCGCTTCAAGGGTGACGGCCGCTCAGGCAAGGCACCGATTGTCCTGTCCGCGCACCTTGACGTGGTGGAAGCCATCCCCGAAGACTGGGAGCGCGACCCCTACACACTCATTGAGGAAGATGGTTTTCTCTTTGGTCGCGGCGTGTCGGACAACAAGTTTGGCGTTGCCATGCTCGCCACCACCTTCCTGCGCCTGAAGGCTGAGGGGTTTGTGCCGTCGCGTGACCTCGTAATCGCTTTCTCAGGCGACGAGGAAACCAGCATGGCAAGTACCATGGTGCTGGCGAAACGTCTGGCGGAGGAAGTTAAGCCCGAATTTGCTATCGTAGCAGATGGCGGCGGCGGCCTTCTGGATGAAGACGGCAAGCCGGTTTCCTTCATGGTCGACAGCGCGGAGAAGACCTATGCGTCCTTTACCGTAACGGCGACCAACCCCGGCGGCCATAGCTCGCTCCCGCGTAAAGACAATGCGATCTATGACCTTGCCAAGGCACTGGTGAAACTGGACGCGTTTGAGTTTCCGGTCATGTACAGCGACCTCACCCTGTCCTATTTCGAAAAATCAGCGCCCCTGATCGGCGGTGATGTTGGCGCGGCCATGGCACGCTTCGCCAAAAACCCCAAGGACAAAAAAGCTGCGGCAACCCTGCGCGCGTTGCCGGAATATGTTGGCACCACCGGCACCACCTGTGTGACCACTATGCTGAAAGGTGGCCACGCAGAAAACGCACTGCCGCAATCAGCCACAGCAACGGTGAATTGCCGCATTTTCCCGGGCGTCGGTGTCGCCAAAACGCTTGAAACGCTTAAAGGTGTGGTGGCGAACGACAGCCTCACTTGGACGATCCTTGATAATCCAACCGAGAGCGATGCGTCGCCACTGCGCGAGGATGTATTCGGTGCGGTTGAGCGTGCGGTGCACAACCGCTTTGCGGACATCCCGGTTATTCCGCATATGGCGTCTGGCGCGTCTGACTCGTTGCACTTCCGTGCGGCAGGTATCCCGAGCTATACGCTCACCGGTATTTTCATGAAAGCCGAGGACGAATTTGCCCACGGCCTGAATGAGCGCGTGCCGACGGACAACATCCCCGGCGCACTGAAGATGTGGCACGACCTTGTGACTGATCTTGCAGGCAAATAAGCCCGCGAATGACCGGCAATAAAAAAAGGCGGGGCTGAATTTCAGTCCCGCCTTTCTGTTTGTTAGTGCTCCGCCCTACTTGAGGTAGCGGCCATACCAGTCGATATAGCGTGCGTAGCGGTCCAGCACGAAACTCGGGCGCAGGATGCTGTGTGTCTCCCCAGGATAAACCACCAGCAGAGTATCAATGCCGCGCCGACGCAGGCCCAGATACAGCTGCTCTGAGTTCTGGATCGGTACGTTCCAGTCTTCCTTGCCGCCAATCACCAGCGTCGGAGTAGTTACCTTGCCGATATCGTTGAAGGGCGAGATACGCTCCCATGCCTCGGGGGTTTCCCACGGCAAGCCAAGCTCTGCCTCCCACAGTTTCTGGTAAATATCATGACCGTAGTTGGCGCGGTAAAGCACCTCGCTCGCGCCAGAGATAGCGGCTTTGAAGCGGGTGGATTTGGTGATGACATAGTTGGTCAGGATACCACCATAGGACCAGCCGCCGACACCAAGCCGGTCAGGATCCGCGAAGCCTTGATCAATGGCATAGTCAACTGCAGCGCTCACATCCTCAAAGTCTTTCACACCCCAGTTGGCAAAAAGCACGGCGGAGAAATCCTCGCCGTAACCGGACGAGCCACGCGGGTTGGGAGCAATGATGACATAACCTTCCGATGCCAGCACCTGTGCTTCGGTATAGAAGCCGGCGTCATGCTGCGCGACCGGGCCACCATGTGGCCTGAGAATGGTGGGATAGCGTTTGCCCTCCTCATAGCCAGGCGGGAAATAGAAGAAAGCTTCCACGGTGGTGCCGTCAGCACTCGGAAACTTCAGCTCCTTCACGCTGGCGAGGGTGACATTAGCCAAAAGACTATCATTCTGGTGTGACAGCCGCTCCAGCTTGCCTTTGCGCAGCACATAGACAGCATCCGGCTGTGACGGCGTTGCGCGCACCAGCGCCACCGGCCCCTTGGCGTGAGCGTCAAACTCGTAAGTAGCCGACTGGTCATCAACTACCCGCTTGATCTTGCCTGATTTCACGTCAACGGAGATGAGTGGCATGCGGCCATCGTCTTCGCTGACCGCATAAACGGATTTACCGTCCGGTGCGAAGCTTGGCGAATGAATGGTCCGGTCATAGTCTTTCGTAAGCACACGCGCCTCACCACCCTCAGCGGGTGAAACCGCCAAATGGTTGGTCGCGTACCAGATTTTGGATAGATCCACGACGCTCGCGTAAGCAATCCATTTGCCGTCCGGGCTCCATGCCGGGCTATGGTCCGGCCCCGGATTTGTGGTCACCTGACGCAGGGGATGGCTGTCGGCAGTCGGTTTTACACCTTTGTCAACAACGCCTGACACCACCCAGATATCACTGTTGGTGTTGCTATCAGGCTCCTCGGTGCGGTTGCTGGTGAAGGCAATCCATTTACCGTCCGGGCTCCAGACCGGGCTACTGTCATCAAAGTCGCCGAAGGTGACCTGAACCGGCTCACCTTCACCACCATACACATAGATATGCTGGCGGTAGCGGTCCAGATAGCCAACACCGTCTTCCTTGAACTGCAGCCGGTCGATGACCCATGGCGTGGGCTTGTCTTCGCCGTCAATTTTTTCCGGTTCAGGGCGCGCGTCCGTGATGGTCAGCAGCATCTTGGTACCGTCGGGCGACCAGGCGAAACCGTCCACACCTTGTTTGACATGCGTGTATTGCCGCGCTTCCCCGCCGCGGCGGTCCAGAAGCCAGACCTGACTTTCCTCATCCTTGCCTTTGGCGGCAAGGAACGCGAGGTATTTGCCATCCGGGCTCCAGCGCGGTCTCGAGGCGCTATAGTCATCGCCGCTCATCGGCAATTCGGCGGAGCCGTCAGTTGCAGCAATCCAGACTTGGTTGCGGCGTGTGTCTTTTTCGAGGTCATTGCGAGCAACTGTGTAGGCAACCCATTTACCGTCCGGGCTGATATTCGGGTCGCTAGTGTATTGTATTTTAACGGCGTCTTCAGCCGTCAGGCCCGTTGCCATAGTGGCAGGGCACACGAGTGTGGAGGCGACTGCAAATACAGCCGCAAACATTGTCTTTTTGTGCATCAAAAATCCCCCCTTTGATCACACGTTTGCACGCTACCGTGTGCGGCGTCCGTGCAGACACCCAATCAAAGCAGGATATGGCTCGCGCTGCAATGCAACATTTGCCCCAAAGTGTCTTTTATTTGCCACAGTGAACACTGCAGGGACTTTCAGGTAAGTATTTCTATTATAACATTTTTTCAGGGAATGATGAAAACCACAAAAAAAGGATTCTAAACGTTCCATCTAGTTGACTGGCCGTTCAAATTGGCTGTAGGATTTTTTTGCTAGGGATAGTGGTAAGAAGGGGGCTTTTTACCAAAATATCGTTGTCATTCGCAAACATCGTTTTGCGAAACAGCCCCACTGTTGTCTTGTGGAAAAAATACAACTAGGGAGGAGCTTTGATGTCGGACAGGACAAAAAAAGCACTGATTGGTATGCTGATGGCGTCGAGTGCCATGGCATACATGGTACCAACAGCTTACGCACAGGAAGCTGGTGAAAGCGCTGATGCTGAGGATGATCTTCAGCTCGAAGAAATCTACGTAACAGCACGTAAAAAACGTGAACTTGTTGTCGAAGTACCGATGAATATTTCCACCGTGGGCTCGGTAGAAATTGAGAAGCGGAACCTCGTGAACAAGGAAGACATGTACCGCACGATTGCGGGTGCCGCGAGCCCACGCGGGTCTCTGATCCTGCGCGGTCTTTCGGGCAGTAACTCGACTGCACCGGGCACCACCACCACGTGGACCGATGGCATTCCGTATAACTTCTCCAACCTCTTTGATGTGGAGCGGGTTGAGGTGTTGCGCGGCCCACAGGGTACACTTTGGGGTTCAAACGCGATTGGCGGTACCGTACAGGTTATCACCAAAAAGCCGAACCTTGACGAGTTCGAGGGTCTCGCGACACTACAGTTCGATAAGGAGAAAAACCGTCCGGGCACGGGTGTACGCGCATCGGCCGCTGTCAATTTCCCCATCATTGCGGGTGAACTTGCACTCCGCGTGACGGGTTCGGTCGGCAATGTCGACAAGAAAGTGCTCAACACCTACACGGGTGTGGTTGGCAAGGACGAAGATCATTTCATCCGCACTCAGTTGATGTGGTCGCCGTCGCCTGATACCCGGGTGACCTTCATGCATGTGAATGAGCGCATTTACACCAGTGGTTTCGACGACGTGGATGCCAACTCGCCGACCTACTATTATGATGCCATCCTCACAGCCAACCCGGACGCGCCTTATGGCTATGATGTCGCACTCGACTTCCCGAGCTGCCCGGAAGGCACCAGCCGTACCGAGTGTTTCGGTGGTCAGTTGAACGGTCATGATCCGCTCTTTACGCAATACATGCTGATGGACGATTTCACCCGCGACCGTCAGAACCTGTTTGCGCTGAACATCGAGAAAGACGA
Source organism: Kordiimonas gwangyangensis DSM 19435 = JCM 12864 (assembly GCF_000375545.1). Lineage (GTDB taxonomy): Bacteria > Pseudomonadota > Alphaproteobacteria > Sphingomonadales > Kordiimonadaceae > Kordiimonas > Kordiimonas gwangyangensis. The sequence goes on along the minus strand of NZ_AQXF01000003.1, from coordinate 250,073 downwards.
CATCTTCCCGGGCGCAGACCTGACCTACTCAGGCTCCTACCGCCGGAATGATAACCTCGGTCGTCAGGGCTGGTGGTCGCGTGCGGATGCGAACGACATGTTCCGCACCTGGATTATCGACAAATCCGAGGGCCGCCGCTGGACCCACGAAGTTCGTCTGCAATCCAACAAGGAAGATGCAGCGTTCGACTGGACCGTCGGTGCTTTCTATGACGAAAACGAGACCCTGCCTTCAGGCGACGTACAGTGGCAGTACCACGCTAGCGACGACCGTTCGCGCGCGATTGCCGCTTACCTGTGGGGTTCCTACTGGGGCCTTGGCGACCCGTCGGAGATCGGTCAAACGCTCTATGGCGACGACACCAAGAACTACAACTACACCATCTACAAGTGGAAGAAGAAGGAACTCGCCTTCTTTGGTGAGCTTAGCTACACCTTCGACCTTGGCGATGCCGGTAGTGTGGAGTTGACTGGTGGCCTTCGTTACTATGACCTGAAGGACGACCTGCATGATGAGGTTTCGGGTATCTGGATTGACCCATATGAGCTCACCACGTCGGAAACCATCACCAATGACGGTGAAAACGGCACGCGTAAGAAGTTCAGCATAAACTATATGCCGAACGAGACCCTTGGCATCTTCGCGATCTACTCCGAAGGTTACCGTCGGGGCGGCAACAACGGCCCGAACCCGCCAGCGGACTGCCTGAATGACGAGAACATCGGTTCCTATACCGACCGTTACGCGTCTGACCAGATCAAGAACTACGAGGTTGGCGTGAAGGGTGCGGTGTTTGACCGCCGGATGTCCTTCTCGTCCGCTGTTTACCAGATCGACTGGTCTGGTGTGCAGGCTGACGTTTACATGCCGTCCTGTGGCTTCTCCTACACCGCGAACGCTGCGTCCGCTCGTTCCCGTGGTGTGGAGTTTGAATCCACCACCCAGCTTATGGATGGTTTGAGCCTGCAGGTGAACGCAGCTTACACCAACTCCAAGATGACATCTGATGTGCCGGCACTTGGCGCGGAAGATGGCGACGACATGACCATGGTGCCGAAGTACAACTTCTATGTCGCTCTCGACAAAGAATTTGAGATCTGGAGCAAGGAAGCGTCGGTTCGTCTCGAGATGCTGGGTTACGGCGAATACAAGTCTCACTTCAACGTACGTGAAGACGATATTTCGCCAGCCTACGAGGTTGTGAACCTCAACGCCTCCTTCGGTGTGACCGACAATGCGCGTCTGAGCATCTTCGTGAACAACCTGCTCGACAAAGAGATCATCACCTACAAGCGTTCGCGCAGCCGTAGTGACTGGTCAGGCAACGCGCTCTGGTACACCTATGGCCAGGAACGTAATGTGACAATTCGTCTGGATGTAACCTTCTAAATTCATCCAAGTCGTTTTATGGTGGCAGGCCTTCGGGCCTGCCATTTTTTTGGCCCCATCACTCACGAGGTAAATTCGGCATGGACAAGCAGGCATTCTACCGACATGCGGCAGGCCTTGTGCAGGCAGGCGCATTGGATGAAGCCATTACCCGCCTGTCCGAACACCTGAGCGCAGAACCTAGCGATGAAACCGCCCGGTCCATTCTCGGCAGCGCCCTGATGCGTCAGGGTAAAACGGCCGATGCACTCGCCACATTCACAGAAAACACCTCGCGCCATCCTGCTTCATGGGCCGCACGCGCAGATCTTGGCTTCGCTGCTCTTCAGGCTGGTGATACCACGCTCGCGCTCAAAAGCTTTGAGGACGTGGTCACCCGCAATCCATCATTTTACCTGGGCTGGTGTGAACTTGAACGGCTCCAGTTCGCGCGCGCCGACTATAGCGCTGCCGTGCATGCGAGCGAACAAGCCGAAACCTGCGATCCGCTTGAGGAACCCTACGTCCGCCTCCGCGACCTGATGCGCGCTAATCGCCGCGCCGAGGCTGAAAAAATCGCGCGCCAAATGCTGCAGCAGCAAAGCGGCCACCCCCGCGCCAGCTTTTTCCTCGCCCACCTCGCGAGCACAGTCGGCGCACACGAAGCACGGCGTGATATCCTGCTTGCGAGCCTTGACCGGCACCCAGCCAACATCATGCTGCGCCGCAGTCTTGTGGAAGCCCATGAGGCCATCGGTGCCTACACTGACGCCCTCAACGAAGCGCAAACACTTACGCGCATAAGGCCCGATTTTACCGCTTATTGGCTCCTCAGCCGCATTTGCGGCCATGTGGCAGACTATGAAGGCGCCCTCACGGCTGCCGAAGCAGCAGCGGGCTTGCTCAAGGAAGGTAGCGAGGAATTGGGCAAGGTGGATTTGCTACGCGGCCACGCGCTTAAAATACTGGGCCGCCGCGCGGAATGCGAAGCCGCATACCGGGCTTGCATCGTGAACACGCCAGACAATGGCGCGGGCTGGTGGGGCCTTGCCGACCTCAAGAACTATCATTTCACGGACACGGACAAAAAGGCCATGGCGGAGCTTGCTGGCAACACCGCCCTCCCGGATACCCAGCGCTGTCAGGCGGCTTTCGCCCTGGCCCGCGCGCATGAAAATGATGGTGCAACAGACAAGGCCATCGATTGGTATAAAAAAGCCAATGCCCTGCGCACTGATGCAGCCTATACCCCGGACCGGCACGCGGACTTGTTCGCGCGCATCAAGAAAAGTTTTGATGCCGCCACCCTCGCCCGGCAAGCAGACACCCGCAAACTGAAGGGGCCAACGCCCATCTTCGTGCTCGGGATGCCGCGGGCGGGCTCCACGCTTATTGAACAGATGCTCGCGAGCCATAGCCGCATCGACGGCACGATGGAACTGCAAACGCTCATTCATCTGGAGCGCCGTATCCGTATCGAGGGCGGGCGCCGGTTTGGCAAACAATACCCGGAGTCTGTCGCAGGTTTCAGCGAGGACGAGCTTGCAGCCTTTGGCCAAGCCTATCTGGACGAGACTGCGATTTATCGCGGAAGCGGTGACTTTTTCATCGACAAGATGCCACCGAATTTTGAGCGCGTCGGCCTGATCCACAAAATCCTGCCGCATGCCATCATCATTGATGCCCGGCGCTACCCGGTGGATTGCGGCTATAGCGCCTTCAAGCAGCATTTCGCCGGGGGGCATGACTATAGCTACGACCTCAGCCACATCGGCCACTATTATAACTGCTACCTCGACCTGATGGATTACTGGCAACAGGTCCTGCCGTCCAAGGTGCTGACCGTGCAGTATGAGGAGAATATCAGCGATACCGAAACGGTGGTGAGGCGCATGCTCGCCCATGTGGGCGTTGATTTCGAGGAAGCCTGTCTCGCTTTCCACAAGAACAAGCGCGCGGTGAAAACCGCCAGCAGTGAACAGGTGCGCCAGCCCATAAACCGCAAAGGTGTCGGCGTTTGGACTGCGTTTGCGGATGAGCTTCAGCCCCTTTTTGACAGCCTTGGTGAGGCCACCCTTAAACGTTTCGCCCCATACGCCCCGAAGCACTGAACAATAAACCACGCGCAGCCGCGCTGTTCTCCATGAAAAATTGTATAACGCAAGTAATGCGACAATTGATGTTGCCATATGCGACGCCAGACACTAAGACGATTAGTGCACATTTATTGAAGCTGTTTGGGGGCAGTGAGTATGGGGCTTTTGAGATCAGGCCTGAGCGCGATGATGGTCGCTCTCTGGCTCGCTCTGGCGGTATCGGTCGACGCGCACGCTGAAAGAACCAGCATTGAAGACTTTGCCCGAAGTCCGCGGTTCCAGCATTTTTCAATTTCACCTGACGGTGAGCAACTGCTTTATCAGGAACGTGACGGAGACCAACGTTTTCTGGTTGTCTCCCGCATTTCAGAGGTTGGGCTGACACCCGTACTCAGGCAGCCGATCGGCAGCGATATATATGCAAGTGGTGCGTTCTGGATCAGCAACGACAAATTGTTTGGCTACGACGCGCGCTATAGGGGCGCCTTGCCCACGGTGGAAGAGGAGCCACATGTCACCGCTTGGGTCATGACCTCGGATGGCAAGAACAGGAAGGTACTTTGGGAGGAGACCCCAGCACCGCAAAAGAAGCGCAAGAAAGGTCGCAAGCGCAAACCTACGCACAAGGTAACCTTCAGCCTATTACATTCGCTGCCCGATGACCCTGACTATGTGCTGCTAAACCGCATTGAGGAAACACCGGAGCGGCGCGATGACAACGAACTGGATGTTGTCAGCGACATTTTCCGCATGAACATCAACACCGGCGAAATGAGCCGTATCACCCCGGATCATGGCATAGAAGGCGCGAGGATGTTCCGGTGGGTGCCAGACCATACGGGTGTCATTCGCATAGGATTTGGCGAAACTGGCGAGGATGATGAGCCCGTGCTCCTGGTCCGCAAGGACGCGACCAGCGACTGGACCCGCCTTCATGACAACGACCTGTTCGGCCGTGGGAAGTTTTACCCGATCGGCTTCGGTAGCGACCCAGATATTCTTTATGTATCCTCCTCCCTTGCAACCGGACGTGACGCCATTTACCGGTTCAGCATCAAACAGGGGCGATTGAAGGGAAAAGTTTTTGCCCACGCTGAGGTGGACGCTGAGGCGTTATTCGTCTCGCCCGACTACGAACGCATTGTCGCTGTTTCCTATTATGACGACGAATACCGGCTTGCAATTCTGGATGAAAGCTTCCGCGAGCGTCATGCTAGGATCGCAAAAGCCATCGGCACAGATAAAATCTTCCTCGGCGAAACAGACAAGGCATATTCGCGCCAGCTGGTCTGGGCGGGTGATGAACGGTCCATGGGCCGTGCCTGGATCTATTTTGAGGCATCGGGAAAAGCACTCCCGCTTCCTGATCCCGCACCGTGGATTGATGAAGAAGCCTCAGCCCCGGTGACCAGCGTACGCTACCGGGCGCGTGACGGGCTGGAAATCCCAGCCTACCTGACGCTACCCACGGACCGGGGAAAAAGCGAAAAACTTCCAGCCATTCTCCTGCCGCACGGTGGCCCTTATGTGCGCGACTATAAAACCTGGAACTATTGGGCCCAGTTCCTTGCGAGCCGCGGTTATGCTGTGCTGCAGCCTAATTTCAGGGGCTCATCGGGTTTCGGTTTCCGTTTCTCAGCCATGGGCTTTGGTCAGTGGGGCGACGACATGCAGCAAGATGTCGCCGACGGCGCCAAATGGCTGATCTCTGAGGGCATCGCAGACCCCGGGCGCATATGTATCATTGGCGGCAGCTATGGGGGCTACGCGACACTGATGGGCCTTGTGCAGGACAGCGACCTCTTCCGCTGTGGCGTTGCATGGGCCCCGGTCACCGACCTCAAGAAAATCCTGCAACAGGACAATATGTGGGATGAAGATTATGCGTGGTACTGGCGGGTAACCGGCGGGCGTTCCAGCAAGGAACTGAGGGAAATTTCACCGGTCTATCTGACAGAAAAGATCACCCGCCCGCTGCTGCTGATGCATGGCGACGAAGACGATATCGTGTTCATCGACCAGTCCCGCATGCTGGAAAAGGCGATGCAAAAACGCAAGGTTTCCGCACCATTCCGGTATCTGGAGTTTCCGGGCCTCGGACACCAGATCGAAACACCGGAAGCCAGAGAGCGCTTCCTGCGGGAGATGGAGAGCTTCCTGCTCACCCACAACCCGCCCGGCCAACCAGACAGTTCGCAAAGTAACAAGAGTGACGGGGGTCATAGATAATCATGTTCAAGTTTAAGAATTTACTGGCTGTACCGGCCATGCTGGCGCTCAGTATCGTCACAGCCTCAACTGGTGTTGCGGGCGCGGATAATGAACCAGCCGCAGACACACAAACTATTTACCAGGTCGGCGATTTTACAGGTGACTGGAGTGTCTCAGGCATGAAGCTATCCCCCAACGGGAAGCGCTTGCTCTTCACTCAGGTGGTCAACGGCGAGCTTCAATTGATGGCGGTTGATATCCTGCCGACGGAGCTTCGTGCCCTGACCGTCATCCCTTTTGACAACGACAGCATACCGATCAACCTCCGCTGGGCAACCGACGACCGCATTGTTTTTACCCTGCGGCGTAAAGCGAGGGTGGTGCGGACCAAATATTATGCCTGGTCCGAAGTGCTTATGAGCATGAATGCTGACGGGTCGGACGTGCAACTGCTGCGCACCGACGGGGGTGGTTCGGGCAATCTCAAACACATTGATAACGCTGATGTTGTCAGCCTTCTCAGGGACGACCCGGACCATATCCTTGTAGGAAAATCCAGACGCCGGAACTGGGTTCAGGAGTTTTATGACGGCGCCATCGATGACGTCTACAAACTGAACATCAAAACCGGCGATCTGTCCCTTTATATGAAGGGGCCCAAAATCAGCCATTTCAAATTCCACGACTGGTACGCCGACCAGAAGGGTCACATCCGGTTCGGCTACGGCTATGACCGCAAGGGCAATAGTGTCATGATCATTCGCGGTCGCGGTGATGAAGACTGGAAAGTTCTCAATGACAACGAACTATTTGAAGAAGGCAAATTCCTGCCGCTCCAGTTCGGTGCCGGTGACAACGAATTTTACGTGCTGTCATCGCTTGCGACCGGCCGCATGGCAGTTTACCGGTTCGACATTGCGACCGGCACATTGGGCGACCTTGTTTTTGCGCATGACAGGGTTGATGTCACGGGCATCATATACTCCTTCGACAAAGGCAAAGTGGTCGCTGCCGAATATAATGAGGGCGGGCCCAAGCTGCATTATCTGGATGAAGAATACGGCAAGCTGCGCTCGCTTCTGGCGCGCGCACTCAAGACCGGGTTTTCTCTGTGGTCCACCAGTGACGACGACAAAAACATGATCGTACTGAAAGGTGACGCGCAGGACGCTGGCACATACTATCACTTTGATGCAGCGGCTAAAAAACTCAACTTTCTTGGCGCGCGCATTCCCAAGCTCGACCCCGCCCAGATGGCGAAGATGGAGAGTGTTTCCTATGAGACACGTGACGGCCTGACCATTGATGCCGTACTGACCAAGCCGCGCCTGAGCAAAGGTGAGCCCCTGCCCTTTATCGTGCTACCACATACCCACCCGGACGGTCGGGATTCTGTTTCATGGGACCGGACCGCGCAGTTCCTCGCCAACCGCGGCTATGGTGTTTTCCAGCCCAACTATCGTGGCTCTTCCGGCTTTGGCCAACGGTTCCGCGCCCTCGGCCGTGGTGAATGGGGCCGCGACATGCAAAACGACCTCGTGGACGGTGTCGAATGGATGATTGAAAACGGCCACGCGCAGGCAGGCCGCATTTGTATCATGGGACGTGGTTACGCGGGTTATGCCGCCCTGATGGGTGTTGCACGGGATGGCAACCTGTTCGCCTGCGCTATCAGCCGCGACGCGCCGGTTGATATTCCGGCCATGCTCAAGGCCGAACGCTCGCTGGATGAGGACGATGAACGGTACCAGGAAGTCGCGGGCGACCTGAAGAAAAACGAGCTTGAGAGTATTTCACCGGCCGACTTGGTCGAGAACATCAACAGCCCGGTACTCATCTACCACCGCGAAGACGCCCATTATGAGGTTCAGCATGTCCGGCGGTTTGTGAAGTCCCTCGCCAAAGCAAAAAAGTCGTTCGACTATCTTGAGGTTGAGGAGGCCGAAGGCGCAAACCTCTATGATGCAAACGATGATGACGAGCGTTTCCTCGCACTCGTTGAGGCTTGGCTTTTGAAGGTCAATCCAACCCCGCTCCTGAAGGAAGCGAATGAGGCAGGCAAGGTTGCGCGCATGCAGAAAACAACGGAAAGCAGGCGTTGATTTAAGGGCTTGTAGCAAGATCCTCGCATAACAAAGGGCGCATGATATTTTCATGCGCCCTTTTGTTTACATACCAACACCTAATCTACCGGGCAGAGACCTACTCGATATAAATCGCCCTGAAATCATTGACGTTTGTATAGGTCGGCCCTGTGATCAGCAGCGCATCCAGCGCCTTGAACAGACTATAACAGTCGTTCCGGCGTAAAAACTCCACTGCATCCACACCAATTGTTTTCGCCCGGTGCCAGTCCGCCGGCGCAATCAGCGCACCCGCATTGTCTTCTGATCCGTCGATGCCGTCTGTATCCGCCGCTAGCGCAAAGACTGTGGGGTGTCCCTCAAGGTGATGGAAAAGGGAGGCGAGATATTCGGTATTGGGCCCGCCCTTGCCGTTCCCTGTCTTGGTAACTGTAGTCTCTCCCCCTGAGAGCAACACACACGGCAGCTTAACGTCGCATTCGCCGCTCGCATACTTGATGGCGAGGCGTGCGTGGCGGGCACCCACGTCCCTCGCCTCGCCGATGATGTCGTCACCAAATATAACGGTGTTCACGCCAGCCCGTTCCGCCACATGCGCCGCGGCGCGTAGCGAGGTGAGAGGCCGCGCCAGAAAGATATAGGCGTCGCCGTTCTCCGCCTTGCCGCAGCTGTCGCCGTCACGGCTTGCCCGGTCGAGAAGAGCGCGGAGCGTATCGGATACCGATACACCATAGCGCAACAAGATGTTTAGCGCGTCCCGGGGTGAACCATTATCCGTCACTGTTGGGCCTGACGCAATATCAAGCGGCGGGTCGCCGACCACGTCCGAGATTGAAAAGGTGGTTATTTTCCCCGGCCTCAGGAAGGTAGCAAGCCCGCCACCCTTGACACTGGAAAGCTGGCGCCGGACGGCGTTGATTTCCCTGATATCGGCCCCGGCGTGCATCAGTTTGGTGATGGTCTGTTTTTTCTCGTCGAAACTTAGCCCTTTGATTGGCTGGCAAAGCAGTGCCGAGCCACCACCGGAGACAAGGAATATGGCCTGTTCATCCTCGCGGCGCGTTTTCGCTAGCTCGATCAGTTCTTTGGTGTATTTGATATTGTCTTCGCTCGGGGCTGGGTGGTCGCCTTCCAGCACCCTGATATGCTTGGTCGGCTGGCCGTACCCTCGCCTAGTGATCACCGCGCCCCGCAAGGGGCCAGTCCACGCTGCCTCAAACGCCTGCGCCATGGATGCTGCAGCCTTGCCGGCACCAAGAACAAGCGCGGGCTTCGTGGGGTCCAGATCAAAGAACTGATCCGGCCCGAACGTTGGCCGCGCGGCCGCAACCGCAGCCTCATATAGCTCGCGCAGGAAAACTGCCGGGTCCTTTGTTTCGCTCATGGGCGCATAACCCTCAATTCCGTTAATCGTTGCTGCAATCGGCTTTTGGTGGCGCGTTTCACGCCACCACTGCAACAGCCGCCACAATAGCCGGTCAACTATCATAACCGGGGTTCTGGTGGTCAAGCCGCCTTTTGAGCGCCGGCCAGACAAGATTGTTGGTAACACTGGGCCCCAGACGGTAACCTTCCAAAGCGCAAAGCTCTCAATTTCAAGGGTGTTGGTTGTACGTCCGAGTGAAGGACGACATAGGGATCCGCGCCCATTGGCGCCGTATTAGGCTCCCATGTCGCGGGCAAAGATGGCTTTACTTGACCATATCGCTGCCCCCGAATGGGGAAGCTAGACTATCGAGGGCACGGGTGATGCCCGTACCCTCGATGATATTTCGGCAACTAGAACTGTGTGCGAACCCCGAAGTAGAAGGAGCGGCCCACAACATCATAGTGAACAGGGTTGGTTACCTGCGGCGAAATGAAGTCCAGCGGAGCAACCGGTGGGTCATTGTCGAGCACATTGTTGACCCCGGCGTACACTTCGATCCATTCACGCAGCTGATACTGCGCAGACAGGTCTACATAGACTTGCGCACTGATATTGTTGTCCTCATCCGAGAGCTGCTCAGGCCCCCAAAGCACGTTATATTTGCCAGCGCCGACATAACGCACATTGGCAAACAGGCCATACTTCTCGGTCTGGTACGCAACATTGCCGCGAGCCTTCCATTTCGGCAGGCCGAAGATATTCTCGGCACCGACATCGCCGGCATAGTTCTCTTCATTGGCACCATCCGGGGCAATGTTCTTGTCATAAACATAGCTGCCCAGAAGCTTGACCCCAAGTGTCGCACCATTATTGAGCACTGTCTGGTACTGGGCTTCGAAATCCAGGCCGCGTACGTCATAGGTACCGAGATTGAGAAGCCTGTTGGTCACCGACGCGATAGTGTTGTCCGGCTCAAAGGCCACAAGGTCACAGAAGGCATCGTCGCCCTCAAAACAACCCTGCACAATCGCGCTGCTGGAAATGGACTGAATGGCGTCACTGATGCCGATATCATACCAGTCAACCGACAGCCTGAGGCCTTCAAGCCAATTTGGCGAATAAACAACGCCAAATGTTTTGGTCAGCGCACGTTCTTCCTGCAAATCGGAGTTGCCGGTATTGAGGATTTTCGTGAAGTCCACATTGCCAGTAAACGGGTTTTCGATGTTCTCGAAAAGCAACAGCGTTTTGAGGAACACTTCGCCGATGCTGGGCGCCCGGATGTCACGCGAGATCGTGCCGCGCAAACGCAGCTCTTCGATCGGGTCGAACGTCAGGCCGGTCTTCCAGGTCAGAACCGTACCGCTCGTGCTATAATCGGTATAGCGCACTGCACCGTTGAAGCTGAGCGATTGTCCTGTATCGGTATTAAGGAGCGGCACCAGAACTTCGCCGAAGCCCTCTTTCACATTGTATTCACCCTCAAGCGGCTGTGCGTTCGTGATCAGGAACCCAGCCTGTTCCGAGACGTCATCAACCTCACGCTTGAGCGATTCCTTGCGGTACTCGACACCAAACGCGGTTGAGATCGGCCCGGTCCAGCCCTCAAAGAGGTCCCCGTTCACGGTTGCCGCAACAACGTCCTGCCGCAACTTGGTGTCCGATATGCTGGTGCCGGTTACATAATCAATCGCTGCCGCACTTGGCGAGCCCACACCAAACAGGTTGATGGGCACACAGTTCGGGTTCTGCCCGCTGAGCGCCGAGGCACATACGGCTTCACCGGTAACAGGGTCTGTCACAACATCGGCCGCCAGCGACAGGTTGCCGGGGATCATATTGTTGGTTTGCTGGTTCGAGAAATCGACCCGACCGTACTGATAATAAACATCCCACGTCCAACCGTTACTGAACTCACCATCGAAGCCTGCAACAAACCGCAGGTTCTGTGTCTTGCTGACAGACGTAATCGCCCCAAACTCGGAGTTTGTACGATAAAGGGAGATAGAATCAGTGCCTGATGCATCCATTTCGGCCTGCACACTGTCAGGCAGGTATGGGTTTCCGGATTTGATCGTTTCACCAAAAATGAAGGAATCGATCAGAGCCCCTTCAGAGGCCGACTGACCCGCATTGCCTTCAAAATAGAAATTAAGGCCTTCTGCGACTTCGTAGTTGAACGCCGCCATGATGTTCTTGCGCTCAAGCGGAATAGCAAGTGCGGTCTGGTCGCCGAAATAGGCACCGCTGCCACCCGTCATAAAGACACCACCAATCACATCACCGAGCTGACGCGAGACTGCAGTACCCCCGGGCATGAACTCAAGGTTGCCGAGGGCGGTTCCGTCCGGCAGGGTTACGCCGTTCGGGGATGCGATGAACAGTTTCACGTCCGGCGCGAACATATTTGCTGCGATACCGTCATTCGGGCCCGTATCATCAGGGTTCGCGATGATACCCCAGTGCTCTCTCGACCACTCACGACCGCGTGCGTCCGGCAGACCTTTGCTTTCGTTATAGTCGGCAGCGATCAGCACATGGCCGCGTCCTTCCGCAACATTGGCACCGAAGGCGAGGGAAACACGATAGTTCTCGTTGTCACCTTCGTCGGAAATGCCGTATTGCGCCTCTGCCTTCAGGCCCTCGAGTTGATCGTCATAGCGGATATCAATCACGCCTGAGATCGCATCGGAGCCCCAGGCCGCAGACGCACCACCGGTGACGACTTCAATCCGGCTCACTGCGAGCGTCGGGACAACGTTGATATCCACAACGCCAAACTCGTCCGTAGGCACGTGGCGGCGGCCATTGACAAGCACAAGGTTCCGGTTGCCGCCAAGCCCGCGCAGATCAAGCACGTTGGTCGCGCTACCGCGCGAGTTCAATACCGTTGCTGTTGGCGTTATAGTGCCGGTAAAACCCGGCAACTCGTTGACGATGTCCGCGACATTGGTCGCGCCCCTTGCAGCGAGGTCGTCACCGCCAAGCACCGTTACCGGTGTTGGCGCCTCAAATCCTGATTTCTTGATGCGAGATGAACTGACAACAATTTCTTCCATCTCCAAAAGGTTATTTTCGGTGCTGCTATCCTGTGCATACGCTGGCACGGCGAACAAAATTGCAGCAGTTGATACCGCACTCAATAGCGGCGCTCCCACGTGATATAATCTCATCACATCTCCCTCCGTTTGGATATTTCCCTGGGTAGTGCTTCCGCTCAGTTTTCAGTCTTATTTATTATTAAGGCTGCATTAATAATTTATTATAGCTGCCATGTAAACGCATATGGCTGCTTTATATTTAATTATATCAAATTAAAGCTGCAAAAATGACACTGCACTGCGAACCCAAGGAAGACCGGAGCGGCCGGGTGGCGGCTTCTGTTCAAGGCCAAAGCCAGCAATACGGCGGATCAAGCGAGTGTGCTGACAGTTTTTGTCAGCGCGAGCCTTTAGGTTTCAGGCAAACGAGCAGAAGGAGTTTGCCATGAAACATTATTTCAACCCCATGAGCCGGGCTATCACCACACGCTGGATGTTGCTGGAGGCGGACGTTCCCCATGAACAAGTGTTTGTCGACATCACGAATGGTGACACCGACAGGGCTGAATACCGCGCGGTCAACCCCATGGGCAAAATCCCTGCGCTCTTGGACGGTGACGTTGTCGTCACTGAAGCCGCCGCCATATGCGCCTATATCGCGGACAAGTTTCCTGAAAAGGGCTTGGCGCCCGCGCCTGGCACCCCAGCCCGCGGCTCATACTACCGCTACCTATTTGTGCCCGGCACAACGCTTGAGCCAATGTTCACCATCGCCTCCCTAGGCATCAAGGACTATCCGGCAAGATCCGTCGGCTTTGGCGACATGGAACGCTGCCTCGCCACGATTGAGGCCATGACACCGGAAACTGGCTGGGCGATAGGCGACCGTTTCACCGCGGCCGATGTGGTGTTCGGCGGCTTTCTGGACATGGCGGTACAGTTCGCATGGCTCCCTACCCCAAGTGCAAAAGTCAGTGCTTATGTAGGCCGCGTCAGAGCCCGCCCCGCCTACCAGAAAAGCCGCACTTCCGAGAATGCATAAAAGCAAACAAAAAGGGCCCAGGATTTTCATCCTGCGCCCTTAAAGATTTCTGGTGGGCCCGGAGGGACTCGAACCCCCGACCAAGCCGTTATGAGCGGCCGGCTCTAACCAACTGAGCTACAGGCCCCAACCACGGGCTTCGTGTAGCAAATGGCATGCCCCTTGGGTAGTCCCTAAATGCGGGAAATATTATCTGCTGTCTGCGTTTGTCTCAGCCACGCGCTGCATATGCGCCTCCACATCCGCGACACGCGTGAGAGCACTGGGGCTTTGCCAACTCATCGCCGCCGCTTTTTGTGCGGCTTTGTGCGCGGCTGGCAGGTCACCACTGTCCTCATAGGCGCGGCTTGCCACCATATAGCCTTCCCACGGCAGGATAGCGAGATCATGCAGGCGCTCAACAACGGTCAAACAGTCCTTCAGGCGCCCCATCTCGTATAGGCACATCAGGTGTGCCTGTGCCGCCACCGGCGCGTCCGGGTAGCGCTCAAGGAAATCCTCGACACGGCCTATTGCCTGCTCCGCTGTTCCGGCTTTGCAGTGGGCGGAGGCAACCAAATGCACGCCCGCCGCATTATCCGGCACGAGGTCCGCTGCCTTCTCAAAAGCTGAAGCTGCGTTAGTGAGGGCACCCATGGCGTCATACGCTTGCCCCAGCTGCAGCCAGGCCTCAGGCGAGGACGGCAAGTTGGCGACCGCCTGCTTCGCCATGTCGAGAGCCGCCTCCAAGCGTCCCTCATGGAGGGCTAGTACACTTTGCACCAGCACCTGCTGCGCCTCGGGAATATTGGTGAAATATGTGGCAATCACCTTGGCGACAACACGCGCCACGTCCTTGCGTGCCACATGCCGGCGGTCGAGGCTATAAACACTCCAGTCCCGGGTCAGCACCACGCTTTCGTAGGATGGAAAATAGGCCACATCCGGCAGCCTGTCCGACAGTTCGCCGCACACAGCGCGCAGTACGCTCTTGCCATGGAAGTTTGCCACAATCACATCGTCATCGGTGAAAGTGCGTGCCATCGGCACCGGGGACGTGGTGATGAGGATTTTTTTCTGCGGCCCAACCGAGTTGATCAGCCGGAAAGCCTCCATGAGATAATCACGGCAGCGATCATAGCCCAACTTGCAGAAATGGAACTGGTCGCCATAGCGCTGCATCAGCTTTGCCGGGTGCGGGAACTCTTCAAGAAAGCGGCGCCTTTTGCTGTCCCACCAGCTTTCAACAAGGCCAAGCGTGATCACCACCGTCTCGACCTCGAACACCCTTGAGAAATACTCGAACAACGCCCTCCGACGCTCGATGGCACGCTCGCGGCGAATGGGACGCAAGCCCATCAAACCGCCGTCAATGACGTATCCGTCGCCAATGTCGTAGAGCATGTTTTCTGCGTCTTCCGGGCGAAAGCCATCGCCGCGGGTCAGGATGCCATGGCACCAACTCACTTCACCATGGATGGTCGCCGGGGTGAATTTATTGACGATCACCTGCGGGATAGAGTGCCATTCATCCGCCGTCATGGGAAAGTTGAACTCGGCAACATCGCTGCCCATGTCCCTGAGGCGGGACGCCACTTCAAGGGCAAAACAGCTGCCGAACACAAAGATGGGCTTGCTGGCGTCTATCTGGAATTTGGGCCGCGTTTCCGGGTTGCAGAACGGCGCGAGACGGTCGAAGCTGCCCCGATGAAAGGCAAGCGAAGTATCCCGCGTCGGCGAGAGTATGGCCGCCGCAGAGGTGAGCATTCCAGTATCTGGTTCGAAACTCATAAGGGCTCGTGCTGATTAAACCGCTCGCGTGCAGTTACGCGCCCTTCCTGAATATACCGCCCCCGAACTGGTGTAAAGCTGCGCTCCTAAAGTGCGTCGATCTCTTCCTTGAGGCGTTCGCGTTTATCGGTCGCGATCCGCTCCAGCACACGCACCCGGTCTTCAAGCGCCCGCATTTCACGGCGGATGTCGCTGTCGCCTTCGCGCGCGGCCTTTTTCATCGCATCGGTCTTCGCTTTCATCCACTGGCTAAAGCCCGCGAAAATGAACGAACCGAAGATGATCATCAGTACAAATACCTGTCCGTTTTCCATCTTAACTGTCCTCGCAATGTCGTTTTTATGTTTTGTCGCTCCCTAGAGGGAGTCGATTTCTTCGCGCAGGCGTGCGCTGCGGTCGGTCGCAAGCTTTTCAAGCACCCGCACACGCTCTTCAAGTGCCTTGATGCGTTTATCAGCGTCGGCGCCTGCGCCGCGTGTCTGCAGGTTCTTGGACCTGGCATTTACACTCACCATGATCACAACCGAAATCATCACAATCAATACAACAAACGCGATCATGTCAAAAACGCCCATGCCGCAATCCTCCACTATCGTTATTTATACCCCTTGTATCAATCCGATATAGGGTCACCGCATCGTGATTGCAATGGTGGAAATCTCGCCTTAAGACATCTTGATACATGCTGATAAGAGCAGAACGACGGGAGGGACCCATGACCAAAAAAACCACTTTCATCGCAACCCTTATGATGGGCATGAGCACATTTGCTGGCGTGGCCGCGAACGCCGGTCCCTGCGCGCAAGGCACCTGCGAAAGTGCGTGGAAGGCCGCTGATGGCAAGAAAGCCGACGAAGCCATGGCACTGGCGCGTGACTATGCCAAATTCCTTGATGGTGCCCGCACCGAACTGATGACGGTGAAATCCGCGCGCGACATGGCCGCAGGCATGGGCTTCCGCGAATGGAAAGACGGCACGCGCATCGCGCCCGGCAGCCGCTATTATATCGCGAACCGCGACCGGTCGCTGACGCTCATCATCGGCGGCAAGGCCGATGTGGCGAAGGGGGTGCGCCTTGTGGCCAGCCATATCGACAGCCCGCGCCTTGAACTCAAAGGCCGCCCGGTTGACACCACACAGGGCTTCGCGCTGTTTCAGACCAACTATCACGGCGGCATCAAAACCTATCAGTGGACCAATATTCCGCTCGCTCTCGTAGGCCGTATCGACCGCAAGGACGGCAAGTCGATCGATGTGAATGTGGGCCTTGATGCAAACGACCCCATTTTCATCATACCTGACCTGTCGCCCCACACCGCGCGCGACCAGATGAAACGGACCGGGAGCGAACTTATCGCGCATGAGGAGCTCGACCCTATCGCCGCGTCTGGCCCGCACGGTGAGACCGCTGTGGCTGACTGGGTGTTCGAGCACCTGAAGGAAACTTACGGCATTGACGCGGCTGACCTTGTCTCGGCCGAACTCTCACTCGTGCCTGCCACACGCCCGCGCGATGTCGGTTTTGATCGGCGCCTCACCGCAGCCTACGGCCAAGATGACCGCCTCGCCGCGTTCGCGAGCCTGAAGGCCGCGGCGGAGATGAAAACACCGCCACAAACCACGCTTATCCACCTCGCGGATAATGAGGAAAGCGGCAACGTGAATGTGACCGGTGCCAGCTCCACCTTCCTCACCGACCTTGTGGGCGAACTGCTGTACGCGGAAGTGGGGGAAAGCTACCGCCAGCCGCTCCTCACCCGCGCGCTGCGCGCCTCCAAAGCGCTGTCGATTGATGTGAACCCGGGCGTGAACCCGATGAACCCCGGAGTGTGGGAACTGACAAACGCCCCGCGCCTCGGCCAAGGTGTGAACATCAAGCTTTATGGTCGCGGCTTTAATGCCAACAGCGAATTTATTGCCTGGACGCGCGCCGCGCTCGATGACAAGGCTGTCGCATGGCAGACAACCACATACAAGGTTGGCCGCGCGGGTGGCGGCACGCTCGGCTCAGAGCTTGCGCACTATAATATCGACACCATCGACTTCGGTGTGCCGGTACTCTCGATCCACACCCCCTATGCGGTGAGCGACAAAATGGATGTGCTCGCGCTCAAGGACGGCATCGCAGCCTTTATAACGTACGACAAATAAAGGCAATTTTAGCTATCGCTTCAAATTACCCGCGACTGGTGGCATACTGGTCGCGGGTATAGTTTGCCCTGCGGTGGGGACTGCGGGGCTTTGAAGTGGTGCTGAAATGGTAGATTCAATCAATACCAACGCCGGCAGTTTGCAGGGCGTTCGGAGCTTACAGAAATCCAACTCGCTTTTGCGCACGGACCAGAAGGAACTGGCGTCCGGCAAAAAAGTGAATGACGCCAAGGACAACGCGGCCATCCTCGCGATCTCCAAACTGCTGGAGAGCGACGTGGCAGGCCTTGGCAGCGTCAAGAACTCGCTCGACCGCGCGATCTCAACGTCTGATGTCGCACTGTCCGCCGGGCAGGAAGTGTCATCGCTTCTGCTCAATCTCAAGGAAAAGGCCGTCAAAGCGGCTGATCCGGGGCTTGATGACGCCAGCAGGCAAGCACTCAATAACGAATTCACTGCGCTTCGTGATCAGATCGACAGCATCGTCGGCAGCGCCGAATTTAACGGCACCAACGCGCTTAAAGCGGGCGGCAATGATATTGTTGCCATCAGCGAGGCTGACGGTGGCGGCAGCCTGACCATTCAGGCGCAGGACCTGTCGCTCGGTGGTGACAATGTGGCGCTGAGCGCAACGCAGGGCATCGGTACACTTGCGGACGCACAGGCCGCCGTGAGTGCCATTGAAGATTCGCTTGTAAGCGTCTCAAACGCGCTGTCCGAGATTGGTGCAGGCTCCAGCCGCCTGCAGCAAACCAAGGACTTCACCGAAACGCTGTCGAACAAAACGCAGGAAGGCATCGGTAACCTCGTGGACGCCAACCTCGCCACCACCAACGCGAATTTCGAGGCCAATCAGGTCCGGCAGGCGCTGGGTATCCAGAGCCTGTCGATCGCGAACCGCCAACCGGCTGCGATCCTGACCCTCTTCCAGAACTAACCCAGGGGAACGAGGAAACCCCAGACGCAAGAACCCGGCCTCAGGGCCGGGTTTTTTGTTTGCACATTTCCCGCACACTCTTCGCGCAAAGCCCGCTCACTCGTCGTGCGCAGCGGGTACCTTCTCAAGCCCGATATACAGGTCAAAATTCGCGAAATCGATGGCAACGGGCCGGGCAAATATAATGTCAGCGCCAAGGATCATGGCAGGCACGCGCGATGCGCCGTAGGTGGCAAAAACCGGCAGGTTCGCCGCCAAAAGGTCTCGCCCACGGTAGCTGACGGGGCCGATATCAAGCCGGTCCGCCCGCAGCCCCTCCGCCCGCACGCGCCCCGCGGCAGCAGACAGTGACGTGGTGTTGAACTCGACTGCGCCGCTTGTATTCTCACGCAGCGCGTCCGCGGCACTGCGGTTGAGCACAGTGGCTGCCGCCCCCGTATCCACAATCGCGGGTATCATGACACCGGCCACACTGACATCCACCGCGACCGAACCACGGCCCACGGCGCGGCCGCGCACCTTCTGCCAGGCATAGCGCTCATCTGAATAGGGCATGAAGTCTTCTTCTGGGAGAAGCGTGACCTCCTCGCCCGTCATCACCAGCACATGACCGCGCAGGAAATCCACACCAAGGATACCATAGGGCGCGTCCGGCCCGCTGGCGGCGTCCGGCATGGCGATGGTCTCACCAAGCGTGAGCATGCGGCCAAGCGCCGTAACGCGGTCAATGGGGTAAAACCCCATCTCCCGATTGCCGGTTGCTGTCATGACCCGTGTGGAACGACCGGGAATGGCGTCCAGCCCCACCTCACCCACCAGGCGGCGGTAAATCACGGTGTGGCTTGCGGCCGTATCAATGAGGAAGGGGTAACGGCCATGGGTGTCCACCTGCACATGCACAAGGCGGCGCCCCTGCCCGTCATTGCCAGAGGGTTCCGCCTGCGCGACTGCGCTCACAAGCACCACACAAACAAAAAGGGGCAGCCTGATGAGGCCACCCCATTTCGTATTTCTGAAAGCCCCAAACACCTTAGGTGTCGAGGAAGCTTCTGAGCTGGCGAGAGCGGCTCGGATGCTTGAGCTTCCGGAGCGCTTTTGCCTCGATCTGACGGATACGTTCCCGCGTTACCGAGAACTGCTGGCCAACTTCTTCAAGCGTATGGTCAGTATTCATGCCGATACCGAAGCGCATCCTGAGCACACGCTCCTCACGCGGGGTCAAGGATGCCAGCACGCGGGTCGTGGTCTCACGAAGGTTCGACTGGATCGCCGCGTCAACCGGCAGGATTGCATTCTTGTCCTCGATAAAGTCGCCAAGGTGGCTGTCTTCCTCGTCACCGATTGGCGTCTCGAGGGAGATCGGCTCTTTCGCGATCTTCATGACCTTGCGTACTTTTTCGAGCGGCATGGAGAGGCGTTCCGCCAGTTCTTCCGGCGTTGCCTCGCGGCCAATCTCGTGCAGCATCTGGCGACCCGTACGCACCAGCTTGTTGATCGTCTCGATCATATGCACCGGAATACGGATGGTGCGCGCCTGATCAGCGATCGAGCGGGTAATCGCCTGCCTGATCCACCATGTGGCGTAGGTCGAGAATTTGTAACCGCGGCGGTATTCGAACTTGTCCACTGCCTTCATCAGGCCGATGTTACCTTCCTGGATGAGGTCGAGGAACTGCAGGCCACGGTTGGTGTATTTCTTCGCGATCGAGATCACGAGGCGGAGGTTGGCCTCCACCATTTCTTTCTTGGCGATACGGGCTTCTTTTTCACCCTTTTGTACCGTGCGCACAATGCGGCGGAACTCGTCCACGTGCAGGCCGGTGCGTTCAATCACTTCACCAACCTGATCGCGGATGTTGTTGATGGCAACAGCTTCACCGGCAACAAACGATGCCCAGCCTTTGCCTTTCAGTTTACCAACACGTTCCGCCCAGCCTTCTTCAAGCTCGTTACCCTGATATTCTTCAAGGAAGGCAACACGGCTTACCTTGTGGCTTTCAGCAAGGCGCAGCAGACGGCCCGAAAGGCTCATCAGGCGTTTGTTGAGGCCGTAAAGCTCGTCCACCAGTTCTTCAATACGCATATTGTTGAACTTCACCGACGCCACGAGCGCGATCAGCTCTTCACGCAGGTTCTTGAACCGGCGTTCCTGCGGCGTGGACAGCGTGTCGTTCTGGACCGCAGCCGCAAGGCGCGCATCCTGAAGCTTTGCGTATTTCTTGTAGGTCGCGGTGATCAGCTGGAACTTCTCGATGGTTTCCGGCTTGAGGTGCGCTTCCATGGCCGAGAGGGACATAGCCGCCTCGTCATCATCGTCCTCTTCATCCTCTTCGGATGCGCCTTCGCCTTCTTCGTCCTCGTCGCCTTCGCCGTCTTCATCGTCCTCGTCAGACTTGGCACGGCGCGCAGGTTTTTCCTCGTCCGCTTTCTCGGCTTTCGCCGGTTCCTTGTCTGCCTTCTCGGCTGCCTCAGCGCCTTCTTTCAGCACATCGCCGCCATCTTCATCCTCAAGCTCCGCGCTGTCCGGCTCTTTGCCGAGCGTGGCTTCAAGGTCGATGATGTCGCGCAGCAGCATCTCTTCGTTCTCGAGACGCTCAGCCCATTCGATGATCGCCCGGAACGTGAGCGGGCTCATGCACAGGCCTTCGATCATCGTAGCGCGACCGGCCTCGATACGTTTCGCGATGGCGATCTCGCCTTCACGCGACAGAAGTTCTACCGAGCCCATCTCGCGCAGGTACATGCGCACAGGGTCGTCGGTGCGGTCGCCCGCTTCTTTCTTGTCGGTGGTTTTGAACTCTTCCTGTTCGTCGCTATCGTCGTCATCATCATCGGACGACGCATCGTTATCGCCGTCCTGCTCATCCGGGTCATCACCGTCAATCACGTTGATTCCCATCTCGGAGAGCATCGTCATGATGTCTTCGATCTTCTCAGACGACATTTCCTCGGTCGGAAGGGCGTTATTGAGCTCATCATAGGAGATGTAGCCCCGCTCCTTCGCCTTGGCGATCATCTTTTTGACAGCAGCTTCGGCAGAATCGACGATCGGGCCGGAGGAGCTTTCGTCCGAGCCGGTATCCTTGTCGTCGTCCTGATTCGCATCTTTTGCCATGTATTCTCTCTCCAGATCTGCGCGAATCGCAGTCTATACCATATTAGTTGAAAGAAAACCGTCCTGATTCGAGCCGATAGCCATCTTTATCGGCCTCTTTTTCCTCAAGCGCCCGGAATGCCTCCTGTGCTGCAACAAAGCGGGCGTGGTTTTCTTCGGTCATATCTTCAGCATAGTCGGCTTCCGCTTGCCGGTATGCCGCGTGCGCAGCGGTAATATGCTGGAATCGCGAGACAATATGCTCGAATCCAGTGAGCGCATCTGATAGCGCTGCATCGTCCCAGGCGAACCAGTCATCCCTGAGCGCACGTTCATTCAACAGCTTTTGCAAAGTGGCCATCTCTGGCCTGCCTTCCAAATGGGTAATGACAGCCTCATGGTCAAGTCTTTCCGCGAGCGCGGCTTTCTCTAATAGCGCGTCGCGGATGCCGTCAAGCCCCGGATAGGTGAACTCAAGGTGTGCCACCTCTTCCTCATGTTTGATGAGAATCTCCGGATGGTGGATGAGCGTGATGATGATCAGTTTCTCAATCCGGTCGGTCACCGGCCCCACACCGCGCCCACGCCCGATGGAGGTTTGGCCGAGAAGCCCGGTCGACACCGGCTTGCGCGCGCGGAAACCACCCTGCCCCCTGAGCGCCTGAAAACCGGGGCTGTCACCCGCACGCTTTTGCTGCGTGCTGCGCTGCGGGCGGAACAGCTCCCACAGGCGGCTGCGGAATTCGGTCTGGTAGAGCTTCTTGACGTTTTCGTCCTGAATTTCCGCAAGCGCTCCGAATATTTTTTTCTCAAGGCCCGCGCGGCGCTCAGGCGTATCCACCGGCACACCTGCGGTCAGGTTGTTCCAGAGCACGTTCACAAGCGGGCTCGCGCTATCAATCAGTGCTTCAATGGCCTGACGGCCTTCTTTCTGGACGAGGCTATCGGGGTCTTCTCCGTCCGGCATGATGATGAAGCGGAGCGACTTGCCGGCCCGCAGCATGGGCAGCGAGCGTTCGACCGCACGGCCAGCGGCCCTGAGGCCTGCGTTATCGCCATCAAACGACAGGATCGGTTCATCCGCCATATGCCAGAGGTGGGCGATCTGTTCTTCCGTGAGCGCGGTGCCAAGAGGGGCGACGGCATAATCAATGCCCGCCTGCGCCAGCGCAATCACATCCATATACCCCTCGACCACCATCACCTGCCCGGCGTCATAGGAGGCCGCGCGCGCATTGGCCCAGTTATAAAGCGTGGCACCCTTGTGGAAGATCGTGGTTTCCGGGCTGTTCAGGTATTTGGCCTTGGCGTCCTTACTGAGCGCGCGGCCGCCAAAGGCGATCACCCGACCCTGCCGGTCAGTGATCGGGAACATCAGCCGGTCACGGAATCGGTCATAGGACGGGCCGCCACCTTCCGGCTTGATCAGCATACCGGTTTCAATCAGTTGGTCCTCACCAATGCCGCGCGCGATCATCGCGTCCTTGAGCGCGGTGCGGGCGGCAGGGGAATAGCCCATCTGGAACCGTTCGAGCGTCGCGTCCGTCAGGCCACGGCCCTTGATATAGTCGTATGCCGCACGGCCAATTTGGCCCTTCAGTTGCGCCATATACCATTTGGCGACCGTTTCCATGACTTCCGCGAGCGTACCGCGCTTCTTGTCACGCTCGATCTGGTC
The DNA here is from genome assembly GCF_000375545.1 of Kordiimonas gwangyangensis DSM 19435 = JCM 12864. GTDB lineage: Bacteria > Pseudomonadota > Alphaproteobacteria > Sphingomonadales > Kordiimonadaceae > Kordiimonas > Kordiimonas gwangyangensis. The sequence goes on along the minus strand of NZ_AQXF01000003.1, from coordinate 227,230 downwards.
GCGGCTTTGTTTGGGCACGTCCATGCCCGCTTCGCCCGCCAGCATCTCCACCGCTTCCATGAACTCGAGGCCCTGTGTGCCCATGACAAAGTCAAGCACGCTGCCGTGGGCACCACAGCCGAAGCAGTGGTAAAAGCCCTTCTGGTCATTGACGGTGAAAGATGGTGTCTTCTCATTATGGAAGGGACACAGCCCGGTGTGTTCACGGCCATGGCGCACAAGCTTGACCTGCCGTCCAACCACGTCGGACAGCGTGAAGCGATGCTTCAACTCATCAAGAAATTGCGGACTCAGCGCCATTCTTTACCCAACCACAGCCTTTTACCGGGAAAGGACCCTTCTAACGTAAGGCAAGAAAGGATAATAGGCCGAATTCCGCGCAGGGCTACAAGGCGCGGAAAGTCTGGCCCCCGTTCGACATCATTTCCTCAAGCTCGGCTTCCATTTCAGCCATCTCCTCGCGAATCCAAGCGCAGAAGCTCTCCACCGGCTTCGGCACCGGCCTTTCAGCGGGTACCAGATAGAAGCAGTGCGCGCTTTTAAGAGGGATACCGTGAATGCATTTCAGCCGACCATCAAAGAGCGCTTCAGCCGCATTTGTGAGCGGCGCGATACCGATACCGCCGCCCACCATCGCCGCCTGCACCAGAAGACCCGAGTGACTATAGCGCCTGCTGACTTCATAGCCGCGGTCGCCAAGGCCGTTGCCTTCGAGCCAGCGCCGCCAATAGCTGCCGTCATTATAACCAAGAAGCGGAAATCGGCCCAGATCATCCACCGTCAGGTCACGGCCCGGCGCGAGCTGCGGCGCATAGACCGGCATATAGTCATCAATACGCACCGGCATCACCCCGTCCGGCAAGCGGTCGATCCGACCACCGCGCACAGCCAGGTCATAGCCTTCCGCGAGAAGGTCAACAATGCGGTCATCCGCATTGAGGCGCACATCAATTTCCGGGTGGCGCAGGTTAAATTTGGCGAGGCGCGGGATGAGCCAAAGAAGTGCAAAGGAATGATAGGCCGTAAGGCGGATCACATTGGCTTCCCGCTTTCGGCTGACCTCTGTCACCGCGCGGTCAATGGCTTCAAGTGACTGACCAACGGCATTCGCCAGCACCCGGCCAGCGATGGTCAGTTCAATCGCGCGTGGGTGGCGCACAAAAAGCGCGGTGCCCACCTGTTCCTCAAGGGATTTCACCTGCTGGCTGACAGCGGACTGTGTGCGCCCCAGTTCCTTTGCGGCCTGTGTGAGGCTGCCATGTCGCGCCGCCGCATCAAAAGCCAGAATGCCGGAGAGCGACTGTAGTTTGTATCGCATCTAATTAGCCTTAGTTAAATTAAGCCTCAGACTTAAAACAACGAATTTGTAATTCGCCCTGTAACGCACAAAATCAACGATAACAGCGAGACAGGAGACAAACAATGACTAAGAAATACGACAGCAAATCAGAAGGCAAGGGTTTCTGGAGCAAACTGGCCACGCTGCTGGCCCCGCAGGACGAGCGCATACTCCGCGATACCCGCGAGATCGAGAAGACGGCAGATGCGGAAGGCTTCGCCCCAAAGGCACCGCGCCGCAAAGTAGCAGCCCCATCCTTCGACACACCGCTTTCGCTCATCCAGAACTACGACTGACGCGAGAGTTTGAGAACCCCAGTTACGACAGCCCGGTTCACCCCGGAATGACTGATGCCGGAGACAGGACAACCCTGCTCCGGCATCATTTTTGTCTATTGAGGTATACCAATACGAAACCGTGTGGGTGAGCTGCCTAAAGCTGGAACACAAGATAAGGAAGAGGAAACGCGAGAATGAAAGGGACAAACAATCCCCAAAACCCTCTCGCCTGAGCTTTACCGTATAGGGCGATACCTGCGATTGGCAAAAGGCAAGTCGCAACGAAGCCCACTATCTGCATACCCGCGGCCTCGCGGCCAATACCCGCGCCAAGCAACCCAATCAAAACGGGAGAGGAGATAATGGCTAACGCAATCGCTAAGGCCGACAAGGTAGCCGAAACAGCACAGACGCCTCCAACCAATACGGACAAGACCCCACTTTGCTGCGAAGCGTCACCCTTCAACGGATTTGCTAGCTCAGCAGCTTCTTGATGGTGCCGCTTGCTTTGGCGAAGTCCATCTGGCCGGCATAACGCTCCTTGAGCACCGCCATGCAGCGGCCGATATCCTTGAGACCTTCGGCGCCGATTTCCGCAACCACCTCACGGCAGGCCGCTTCAACTTCAGCGTCCGTCAGCTGCTTGGGCAGGAATTCCTGGATGGTACCAATCTCTTCGCGCTCACGCTCAGCAAGCTCACAGCGGCCAGCCTCTTCATAGGCTTTGATGCTATCATTACGCTGTTTGACCATCTTCGACAGAATGTCGGTGATCACGGCGTCGTCGTCCCGGTCGTCAGCATTTGCGGTCCGGAGTTCGATATCCTTTTCCTTAATCGCCGCCAGAACGAGGCGGATCGTCGAAAGCTTGCGCGTTTCTTTGGCGCGCATTGCTGCCTTCATTTCTTGATTAAGTTTGTCCCGTAACATTGCCCTGTCACCCTATTTCCTAAATCGGAGGGCGCGATCATACCCGATGCCCCTCCAAAGAGCAAACAGGAAGACGATAATTAACCCATTGATTTTATTGAATATTTTTTTAAATTCTTTACTTGACCCGCTGGGGGCTTACGCTTATTGTCCCGTCAATTTGGCCGCCGCCCAGCAGCCCTCACGGGCGGGCAGATTTACCGGCTAGTCCCTTGTTCTACAAGGGGTTTGTGTGAACCGAGAGGCAGGAGGAAAACGCCCCCATGACCGAATCCACACTACCCACTAAACCACCGGCGGATGATATCACTGCTGTTCTTGTGCTCTCAGATGGCACCGTGTTCTGGGGATATGGATTTGGGAGGGAAGGCGACGCTGTTGGCGAAGTCTGCTTCAACACAGCCATGACCGGCTATCAGGAAATCCTGACAGACCCATCCTACGCGGGCCAGATCATCAACTTCACCTTCCCCCATGTCGGCAACGTTGGCACCAACGCGGAAGATATGGAGCGTGACGTTGCAGCCTCGCGCGGCCTTGTGGTGCGCGACGAAGTGACAGAGCCCGCCAACTTCCGCAACGAAGGGCACCTGAGCACATGGTGCGAGAAGGTTGGCCTTGTCGGCATCTCGGGCGTTGATACCCGCAAGCTCACCCGCCTCATCCGCGCCAAGGGTGCACCCACAGGCGTGGTCGCTTATAATAAAGACGGCAAGTTCGACATGCCGGCGCTTCTGAAAAAGGCGCAGGAATGGCCGGGCCTCAAAGGCATGGACCTCGCGAAAGACGTGTCCGGGACAAAGGACCGTGAATGGACAGGCACACGCTGGGTTCTCGGTGAAGGTTACGGCGTGCTGGACAACCCCAAAGCCCACGTTGTTGCGGTTGATTATGGTGCCAAGGATAACATCTTGCGCTGCCTCGCCGCGACGGGTGCCAAGGTTACCGTTGTGCCCGCCACCGCAAGCTTTGACGAGATCATGGCCTATAAGCCTGACGGCATCTTCCTCGCGAATGGCCCGGGTGACCCGGCTGCGACCGGCCAATATGCCCTGCCCGTGATCAAACAACTGATTGAAACCGGCCTGCCGATCTTCGGCATCTGCCTTGGTCACCAGCTCCTCGCGCTCGCGTTCGGCGGCAAGACCTACAAGATGCATCAGGGCCACCGGGGTGCAAACCACCCGGTCAAGGACCTGCGCACCGGCAAGGTTGAAATCACCAGCATGAACCACGGTTTCTCGGTCGACGCCGACAGCCTGCCCGCAAATGTGAAAGTGAGCCACATCAGCCTCTTTGACAAAACCGTGTGCGGCATCGAGTGCACCGACAAGCCGATCTTCTCGGTGCAGCAGCACCCGGAAGCCAGCCCCGGACCGCAGGACAGCTTCTATCTGTTCGAGCAGTTCATGGACATGATCGAAAAACATAAATCCGCAGCATAAGTATAAGGGGCCACCAATGCCAAAACGCACTGATATCAAAAGCATCCTGATCATCGGCGCCGGTCCCATTGTGATCGGTCAGGCGTGTGAGTTCGATTATTCGGGCACGCAGGCGTGTAAGGCGCTTCGGGAAGAAGGATACAAGGTTATCCTCGTGAATTCGAACCCCGCCACCATCATGACCGACCCCGAGCTTGCAGACGCCACCTATATCGAGCCGATCACGCCCGAGGTTGTCGCCAAGATCATCGAGAAAGAGCGCCCGGACGCGCTCCTGCCCACCATGGGCGGCCAGACCGGCCTCAACACCGCACTCGCACTGTCGCAGGACGGCACGCTCAAGAAATACGGCGTGCAACTGATCGGCGCCAATGAGGACGCCATCGACAAGGCGGAAGACCGCAAGCGCTTCAACGAAGCCATGGCGAAAATCGGCCTTGAGGTCTGTAAAGGCAAAACCGCACACACGATCGACGAAGCGCTGGAGATCATGGAAAACCTTACCGGTCTTCCCGCGATCATTCGCCCGTCCTTCACCATGGGCGGCACCGGCGGCGGTGTGGCCTATAACAAGGAAGAGTTCCTTGAGATCGTGAAATCCGGCCTCGACGCGTCGCCAACCAACGAGATCCTCGTTGAGGAAAGCATCTTGGGCTGGAAAGAATATGAGATGGAGGTCGTTCGCGACAAGAACGACAACTGCATCATCGTCTGCTCCATCGAGAACGTGGACCCGATGGGCGTACACACGGGCGACAGTATCACCATTGCCCCTGCCCTCACGCTCACGGACAAAGAATATCAGGTCATGCGGAACGCCTCGCTCGCGGTACTGCGCGAGATTGGCGTTGAAACCGGTGGTTCGAACGTACAGTTCGCCGTGAACCCGGAAAACGGCCGCCTGATCGTGATCGAGATGAACCCGCGTGTGAGCCGGTCTTCCGCACTTGCATCCAAAGCAACCGGCTTCCCGATTGCCAAGGTCGCCGCCAAGCTTGCGGTTGGCTACACGCTTGACGAGCTTGATAACGACATCACGGGCGTCACGCCCGCGTCGTTCGAACCATCGATCGACTATGTGGTCACCAAGGTACCGCGTTTCACCTTCGAGAAATTCGCGGGCACCCCGCAGCTTCTGACCACCTCGATGAAGTCGGTCGGTGAAGCCATGGCTATTGGCCGCAACTTCGCGGAAAGCCTGCAGAAAGCCATGCGCTCCATGGAGACAGGCCTGACGGGCCTCAATGAAGTGAAGTTCGACGGTTATGTGCCGGGCTCGGGCGACCTGTCGCCGATCCGCCAGGACCTTGGTTTCCCGAAACCAGACCGTATCCTGCGCATCACGCAAGCGATCCGCGAAGGCATGAGCCTCGAGGAAATCAACGCCATCACACACTATGAGCCGTGGTTCCTGCGCCAGCTTGAACGCATTGTCGAGGCTGAGAAAACCGTGTCTGAACACGGTATCCCGACGGATGAGCGCAAACTACGCAAACTCAAGATGCTCGGCTTCTCAGACGCGCGCCTTGGCCAGCTTGCCGGGGTGCCGGAAGGTGCTGTCTTCAAAGCGCGCCACGACATGGGTGTGCGCCCGACCTACAAGCGCATCGACACCTGCGCGGCCGAGTTCGACGCCCGCACGCCGTACATGTACTCAGCTTACGAGAGCTTTGCGGACGGCGAAGGCGCGGAATGTGAAGCCAACCCGACCGACCGTGAGAAGATCATCATCCTCGGTGGTGGCCCCAACCGCATCGGTCAGGGTATCGAGTTTGACTATTGCTGCTGTCACGCCTGCTTCTCGCTCTCGGACGCGGGTTATGAGACCATCATGATCAACTGCAACCCGGAGACCGTGTCCACTGACTATGACACGTCCGACCGGCTGTACTTCGAGCCGCTGACGGCCGAAGACGTGATCGAGATCATCCGCAAGGAACAGGAAAACGGCACCGTGAAGGGCGTGATCGTGCAGTTTGGCGGCCAGACGCCGCTCAAGCTTGCCGCCGCGCTTGAGGCAGCTGACATTCCGATCCTCGGCACAAGCCCGGACGCCATTGACCTCGCGGAAGACCGTGAACGCTTCCAGGACCTTGTTGAGCGTCTTGGCCTCAAGCAGCCGCAAAACGGCATCGCCCGCAGCCACAAGGAAGCGGCGGACGTTGCGGACCGTATCGGTTACCCCGTGCTTCTGCGCCCGAGCTATGTGCTCGGTGGCCGCGCGATGGAGATTGTGCACGACCGTGAAGGCCTTGACCGCTACATCAACGAAGCGGTGCAGGTATCGGGCGACAGCCCCGTACTGGTGGACGGCTTCCTCAAGGACGCGATTGAGATTGACGTTGATGCGCTTTCTGACGGTGAGAACATTCATATCGCCGGCATTATGGAGCACATCGAGGAAGCGGGCATCCACTCCGGCGACAGCGCGTGTTCGCTGCCGCCCTACAGCCTGCCTGTCGGCATCGTGAACGAGGTCAAGCGTCAGGCGCGTGCGCTTGCCAAGGGCCTCAATGTTGTTGGCCTCATGAACGTGCAGTTCGCGGTCAAGGACGGCGTGGTCTACCTAATTGAGGTGAACCCGCGCGCCAGCCGCACGGTACCATTTGTGGCCAAAGCTGTCGGTTACCCGGTTGCCGCGATTGCGGCGCAGGTGATGGCCGGTGCCAAGCTGACCGAATTTGACCTCAAGGACCCGATCACCGAACACGTAGCGGTGAAGGAAGTGGTGATCCCATGGGCGCGCTTCCCGGGTGTTGACGTGCTGCTCGGCCCGGAAATGAAATCCACCGGCGAGGTCATGGGTATCGACCAGAGCTTCCCGATGGCCTTCTACAAATCCCAGCTCGCCGCTGGTGTGAAGCTGCCGATGAAGGGGCAGGTGTTTGTATCCGTGCGCGACAGCGACAAATATGCGCTTGTACCGCTGGTGAAAGACCTGCTTGAGATGGGCTATGACGTGATCGCCACTGGCGGCACCGCTGATTACCTCAAGAACAACGGGCTTGAAGTGAAGCGCGTATTCAAGGTGACGGACGGCCAGCGCCCGCATGTGCTCGACATCATGAAAAACGGTGAAGTGCAGCTTATGTTCAACACCACCGAGGGCAAGCAGGCTATCAAGGACAGCTACGCGCTCCGCAACACCGCGCTTCTGATGAAGCTGCCATATTACACCACGATGGCAGCGGCTGCGGCTGCGGTTCAGGCGCTCAAGGCCCTGCGCGACAAGAAACTTGACGTGAAGCGCCTGCAGGACTTCGCAGCCTAAGCTGCGGCACAATCCAGATAAAAGAAAAGCCGACCCGGTCACCCAGGTCGGCTTTTTTATTGCGCTGTGGTCCCCTCTAGAAGACCACGTTGATATCCGCCACATTGGCGATATCAAACTGCGCCAGCCATACACTGTTGCCGTCCCCAAGGTCGATCATCACGCCGGAGACATTCTGTGCGTTGGTGACTGTGGTTGCGCGCGCGACCACATCATCGATGTCGGTGAAGTCGAAGCCCGTGTGGCGGAGGTCGAGCGTGTCTTCGTCTGCATCAAAGCTCCAGATTTCATCGTCGCCTGAACCCGCGAGGAACCGGAACGTATCCGCGCCTTCTCCGCCGTTCATATTGTCGTTGCCGGTGCCGCCCCAGAGCGTGTCGTCGCCGTCACCCGCCTCGAGGAAGTCGTCACCCGTGCCGCCGTACATCACATCGTCGCCGTCGCCGCCATCGAGCTCATCGTTGCCAGCACCGCCATAAAGGATGTCATTGCCGGTTTCGCCCTCAAGATAGTCGTCACCTGCGCCGCCGCCCATCACATCACGGGAATAACCGCCGAACAGCTGGTCACCACCGGCACCTGCCCAGATTTTGTTGGCGATGTTTGCGATGGCCGAGAAAAATTCATTCTCGCCGTCAGCATAAAGAATATCATCACCGTCACCGCCGATAATGAGGTCCGCGCCGTCACCACCCGCGAGCGTATCGTCGCCGCTACCGCCCGTGATCCAGTCGCGAATGGCACTGCCGAACAGTTCGTCATTACCGTTGGTGCCCTGCTGGATCAGCTCGAAGATGGAATCCAGATCGCCGGTGACCGTATCAGTTCCGCCGCCACCACCGGAGCCGCCGTCACCTTCGATATTTTCCGCCAGTTCACAAAGCGGGATATCGCCATATTCGGCCAGATATTCATTCACCGTCTCCTGCGACAGGTCGACAAGGGTCGGATCGTTTTTGATAATCTCGATGGATTCCGTCAGGGTTGCCTTGGTCTCTTCATCGAGCGGGAACACCAGCAGGCGTTCCAGCAGTTCATCCCAGCTGAACTCCGAGGACCCGATAATTTGATAGGCAAAATCGAATATGCCTTGAAGATCGGAAATTTTGAGATCGCACATTGCATCGTCAGTCATCGCTCTAGCTCCGTTTGTGTGGCCATGGTTTGTCAAAGTTTCCGGTACTGCCCGCACCTTGGGGATGTTGTATTCGGCACCCCAAATTCGGGCATGACCCAAATGGGCTATGTTTTTCCAAACACGTAAAAGGGCGGAACCGCGCAAAGCCGCTTCTGGCTTGCTTTTTAGGCTAAAAGTGGCTAAAGGTTGGGGAACGGCGCCGGCCCCTTGGGTCGGCGCTCCTGTTTTGTGTAGGCGCGGGACATGCGCGCCCGAGAACGATAAAAACGAGATATTGGACGGGATAAATGAACGATAAAGTCCCCATGCTTCAGGATGGTTACGACCGTCTGGCTGCAGAACTTAAAAACCTGAAATCCGTAGAGCGTCCTTCGGTCGTTCAGGCAATCGAAGAAGCACGCGCACACGGCGACTTGTCGGAAAACGCTGAATACCACGCTGCAAAAGAGCGCCAGGGCCACATTGAAGGCCGCATCATGGAGCTCGAAGGCAAGCTGTCGCGCGCTCAGGTGATCGACCCCACCAGCCTCTCCGGCGACAAGATCGTGTTTGGCGCGACTGTCACGCTCGTGGACGAGGATGACGAGGAAGTTGTCTACCAGATCGTGGGTGCCGACGAAGGCGACGTGAAAAAAGGCAAGATCAGCTATCAAAGCCCGATCGCTCGCGCGCTGATCGGCCGCAAGGTTGGCGCTGAAGTTGAGGTGAAAACCCCGGGTGGCGAACGCTACTACGAGGTTCTGAAGCTCGAATTCAAATAAGTCGTCGAGCCTTCACAAGTTTAAGAAGCCCGCCCCTTTCGGCGGGCTTTTTTATTACCAGAAGCGGGGGCGGCCCGTATCCACATGGATGAAGCCGTCGCTTGGGTAATAGCCCACACCGCCAATCCCGTAGCCGAGCGCGGTATCCCGCATTTTCTTGAGCGGCACCCCGCGCATGCGCACGTCAATAGCCTTGCCAAGGATATGCTGGCTTTTGCGCGCCACATTGCGGCCCTTCGAGCGCAGCATGGCATTGGTGCCCGCCGACCGGTGGCCGGATATCACCTCAATCGGCCCTTCAGCGTCCATATCATCATAAAGCCGGTGCAGAAGCATGAACAGCTCAGGGTCCATGCGGATAACCTCGCCGTCCCGGTGGTCACGCAGGAAATAGTCGAGCTTCTCGAGCGCGGATTCCACATAGGCACCGTCCTGCCAGAACACGACCTTGATCTCCTCCTTGGTGTGGACGGAGCGCATGTGAAGGCTGCGCGCATCAAGCTCGGGCGCGATGGCATCCTTGGGCGGCGGCGGGTGTGCGGTTACATCCGCGTCCACAACCGGTAACTCGTCCTCAAGGGGCGGGGCATCAGGGCGAAGTACAGCCGCATTCGCGAGCAGGATCTCACTGCCGGCGGGCGCTGCGCTCACGGCTTTCGCTTGTTTGGAGAGCATGCTTTCATCCTCCTCAAGCGACGTTATGCGCCACACTCCAACACCCACGGCACTCACGACAATGGCCCAATACAGAAGTGTCGAAATCTGTTTTTGCATACGCTAGAACTGGCCCTCCTGTTTCCTGAGTGCTGCCTTCAGTTTGGCGTCGCGGCCATAGATGTCCTGCCCGAAGCGCACATCGCCGCGCTCGTTGACCCATGCGGTCATGTACACCAGATGGATCGGCACCTCTTCACGCAGCGGCACAATCTCGGTTTCAAGGTCGGCGTTCGCGGCGGTCTTGAAATGCTTCCAGACTTCGTCGCTTTCCATGTCGCTGTTGCCGTCCATAAGGAAAACCGCCAATTTTTCGCGCTCCTTCACCCGGATGCAGCCGCTTGAGAAGGCACGGCTACCCTTCTGGAACAGGTCATGGTTCGGCGTGTCATGCAGGTAGATACTATAGTCGTTGTCGACCGAGAAACGCACGAGGCCAAGTGCATTGTTCGGCCCCGGTTTCTGGCGGAACTGATAGCCGGGGAAATCCTCCGCCTTCAGCTTGGCCACATCCACCTGGTCCCACGCAAGTCGCGCTTCGTCTTTGTATATCTCATAGCCGAGCTTCTCGACCACGCTGGGGTCCTTTTGCACCTTCTCAAGCAGGTAACGGCGCGCGATGGAATAGGGTACGGTCCAGTCCGGGTAGAACTTCACGTCATGGATCACACTGCTGAACGCCGGTGTCTGGTGCGCGACCTGCCCGACAATGATGGGCGAGGCCACAGCAATCTCATCATCCTCAATGCCATGCAGATAATAGCCAGCGATGTTCGCAAACACGTATTTGCGACCAAGATCCTGTGGCAGCCAGCGCCAGCGCTCCATCGACAGGCGGATCTGCTCGATACGGTCTTCAATCGGTGTGTTCAGTTCCGCAATGGTTTGGGGGCCGATGATGCCGTCCACCACAGCGCCGGCTGCGGCCTGAAACTCGCGCACGGCTTTCTCGGTGCGTTCGTCATAGGTCAGGTTATCATCACGTTTGATCTCGTCCTCGCCGCTTGAGCCCACAATGCTGCCGAAGAAAGACGCAATGCGGCCAAAGGCACTTTCCTGCCCTTCAATGCGGCCAAGCAACTGCATGCGCGCCCGAATGGCTGGCATGCGTGCGTCCGTGTCACCGGGGCGGATCATCTCGCCCGCCGGGATATCTTCAAGCGGCCCTACCTCATCTTTGAGGCGGGTGTATTTGGCCAGTGCTTCACGCAGCAGGTCATAGTGCGGGTGCTGGGGCGACAGCGCCTGAATGGCCCGCTTCATATCGGTTTCCGACCCGAGCTCGAGCATTTCTTCGAGTGCCGCAGCATAATCACGGTCCTGCGGCAGCAGGAACAGGTCAGGGAAAATCTCGGAAGGCTGGGCACGGCCCACCATCAGGTCATGCACAAAGTGCAGCACAGTACGGCTAAGCGCTACTTCGAGTTCGGCAAGCTCAATATCGCTCGGCGTATCGCCCCTGCGATCTAACAGCCGGTCAAGGTGGTAATCCGCCGGGTTCAGCCCTTCGCTTGCCGCAAAGGAAATGGTTTTACGCCACAGCGACACCCGCTGGTGCCACTTGCCATCTTTCGTGAGCCACAGCGGACGGTAGGACTGGCGCTCGTATAATTTGAGGAGCGCGGCCTGTTGCGGATTGCCCGCATGCGGCACTGCCTTATGAAGCGCGTCCCGGATGAGAAGCGGCATGCCCTTGAGCACATCGGACTGCGCGCGGTCTTCCGTCGCGGCCTCAATAGCGCGGTCGAGCGGCACGGGCACAGCCTGCTCGCTATCGGCGCAGGCTGCATGAAGCGGCAGGAACGACACTGCACCACTAAGCATCAATATAAAGCTGGCAACCCTCATCGCGACGACAATTTCCCATCTGGTTCAAGATGGTTCCATTATCGGGATGCATGGGTCAGCATGAAATTATGGGAAGCGCACGGGGCCATAAAAATGGCATCAGGGGCGAAACTCAGCCCTCATCCGGCGGTATGGCGTCAGGATATGCCGCCAAAAGCTCTTTGGCGCGAGTGCGGCACGCATTGATGGCCGTCTCATCCTTGCAGCGTGCCGTGAAGATATTGCCTGCCCCTTCGGTGTGGTTGAGTACGGCGATGAAATCCCAAGCCGCAGCGTCCGCCTCGCTGTAACCGTCTACATAGCCGCCACCAATGAACACAGCCACAAGGTGCTGTGCTTCGCCAATGCCGCCACAGGCCGCTTTCAGGTAATAGGCAAAGGCCTTTTCCTGATCCGGCTCTGTGCGGTCACCATGGATGAAGCGGCCGCCCAAATGAAATTGGCACCAGATATCCCCCTCGTCCGCACGGCATGTGAGGGTGGTGGTATCCAGTGCCTTGATTTCTGCCCACTCAGCAGATGATGGCAGGTGGGCGCTCATCGCTTGATGGTATCAGGGTACTTCAGGAAGCGGCACACCCGGTGTGTGCTTGCTTGTGCGGATGGTGAGCGAGGTTTTCACGCTGGCCACATTCGGTGACGGTGTCAGTTCGCTTGTCAGGAAGTGCTGGAACGACGCAAGGTCGCGCGCAACAATCTTCAGCATGAAGTCGATCTCGCCATTGAGCATGAAACATTCACGCACCATGGGCCAGCCCTGGCACTGCTTCTCAAACTTCTGCAAATCGCTTTCGGCCTGACTGTGGAGGCCTACCATGGCGAATACGGTCAACCCAAAGCCAAGAGATTCCTGATCGAGGTCCGCGTGATAGCCCCTGATGAAGCCTTCTTCTTCAAGCGCCCGTACACGTCTCAGGCATGGTGGTGCCGTGATGCCAACGCGTTCCGCGAGTTCCACGTTAGTAATTCGGCCTTCAGCTTGAAGGCACGACAGGATTTTGCGGTCGACAGCATCAAGTTTGACACGCCCCATCAGATAAACTCCTTGGTAAACATCCCCGCCCGATCTGCATACTACAGAAGCAAGTTTCGGAAATAAAGTTCCAAATTCACACAATTATATTTCGATCTTTAATCAACGCTGGCATCGCAAAACAATTTGGGTAGTATAAGCGCGCAGGGTGATTCGGGAGCTATATTCACCCCACCAGAAAAATTCAACAGTAAGCTAAATTACTGGTCAATTTCGGGACGAGACGGCCACCACATTGCCGCTTTTTGCGTGGTGTTGTGACAGTTGAAGTGGGTACAAAAGTGGGCAAAGCGTCAGCGTTCGACATGAATGCACTGGACAGTCGTATCAGGGAACTGGTCGCCTACGCGCGTGAGCGCGACGGGGAAGACCGGACCACGCTTTTCCGCAATCTTGTTGACCTTTTCCTCACCGGCAAAGCCCCCATGCGCGAACCGACGCGCGGCCAACTGCTGGACGTTATTGAAGCCCTGCTGCCCCATGTGGAAAGCGAAAGCCGCCGCACCGTGGCTGAGCTGCTGGCCGGGCAATCGAACCCGCCGATGGACCTTGTGCTCCGCATCTGTCGTGACCGCGCAAGCCTTGTGGAAGCCCTTCTCATCAACGCACCGTTTGACGAGGATGAAGTCATTGACCTCATCCGCGAAACGGGCCGCGAACACCACCAGATCATCGCCTCGCGCAGTGACCTCTCTGCCAATGTGTGGATTGCGCTGGCGCGTGCGGCACCCGCGGCACCGCCTTTTGATAGCCGGTCCACCCTCGCGCTGTGGCGCGATGACCTTGGCTTCCAGAAGGAAGGCGCGCCGCAACCGAGCGCGACTGTAACCGCGCTGCACCCAGAGAAAACCGCAAGCCTGCGCATTCTGCGCACCGACGAGGACCTGATTGCGGAACGCGTTTCAGGCAATAACCGTTTGAACGACACCCGCATGGTGGAAGCCGCCAACGACCAACCGGTCGTAAGCGAGCCTCTCGTCGCGACCGAAACACCAGAAGCACCGGAGCCGCCGCACGCTGCACCATCACCCGCACAAGCGGGCAGTGGTGACGGGGACAACGACCTTATTCCATCAGCAGAAGAAGACGCGCCGCTGCGTGACCCCGGCCCCGGCGGCTGGAGCTGGCGTAGCGACCGCGATGGTTTCATCACCGGCATTTCACCCTACGGCTGCAAGCTCCTTGGCAGTGTTGATGCAGCGCTCGGCATGGGCATGCTTGACCTTCTGGGCCTCAACACCAAGCTTGGGCACCCGGTCACGCGCGCGTTCCAGCGCCGCAGCACCATCCATGATGCACCGATCCACCTGCCGGACCTTGGCAAGACCCACCAGCACTGGACGCTGGAGGCGGAGCCCCATTTCAGCGTGGGCGGCGTGTTTGAGGGTTATGAAGGCGTCCTGACGCCGGTGATCGCCACCGCTGGCAGCGTGCATACGGCAATGGAAGACGAAGACCCGCTGTTCCTCGATGACCCTGAGCCGGCGCCGCGACGCGAGCGTGCGGCCAGGACGGCACCGTCGGCTGAAATCCAGAAAAACGTGCTCGATCGTAGCCGGGACGAGAAGATCGCCGCACCTGCCAGCCAGCCGGTGGACACTAAGCCGACGCCTGCACCAACACCGCGCACAAGCCCGATCAGCAACGCGCTTGGCTCCATGGCGGCAGCTGTGGTGCGTGAAGCGGTTGCCGAAACGCTCAAGACGCCGCTGACTCCGCGCGAGGAAAAAGCGCGCTATGCCGGGGACGAAGAAGACACCGCTACTGAAGCGCCGCAAGCACCAGCCGCGCCCGCTGCACCAAGCCAGCACCTGACCGGCGCGCCGGAAGAAGTACGCGCCGCGCTTGATATGCTTGAACAAGCCCTCACCCGTCTGGGCGAGGCTGCGAAAAGCGGGCAGTCCATGCAGGTGCGCCTGCAGTCCGAGATCGCCATGGCGTGCGCCCGCGCGCTGCGCGACCAGTTGGGCGACGACTAGGTCGCTTACTCCCTGCCATCACCGTTCCTTGATTTGGCCATGATCGAAGGTGAGCCTAGCGTGGATGTAAACCAGTTATGGAAGCCATGATGCCGCCATCACGCGCCCGCGCTATTGCCCTCACGCCTGCCCACCCTCGGCGGTTCAGACTGCTTGCCACTGCATTCCTGCTCCTGATCGGTGCGGCGCTGGCATTCCAGGCCGCCTATGCGCAGGACACCCCGGTCGCGCCAAAGCCTGCGCTTTGGAAGCTGGAGGATGCGGACAGCACCATCTGGCTTTTTGGCACCGCCCATAACATGAACCCCGCGATCCGGTGGCGCACCGCCAAGATGGATGCCGCATTCGCGGAGGCCACAATCTTCTACAGTGAAGCGCCTGTTGTGCAGGCGGACGGCGCGATGACGGAACCCCTCATCACGGAGTTTGGCATCAACCGGTCCAATGTGCCGTTTACCAAAAAGCTGAGCGCCCAAGCCAGGAAAGACCTCAAACAGGTTATCGCCAACCTTGGCATGACCGAGGAAGCCATCAGCCAGCTTGAACCCTACCGGCCGTGGCTTGCCGCTGGCATGCTGAGCGCTTTGCTAGGCCACAAAAAGGGCGACGACCCGGACGCCAGCGTGGACAAGGTCCTGTGGCGCGAGGCGGTCGAGAACGGCAAGATGCTAGGCTACTTTGAGACCCTCGAACAGCAATTCAGCGTGCATGGCGCCATGACACCGGAAGAAGAGCTGAAATATTTTGAGGATGGCTTGCGCCAACTCATTGAAGAGCCCAACCTGATCGATGAGATCACCGCCGACTGGCAAGCCGGACGCATCGAGGCGCTAGGCGAAAAGATGAACCGCGCGCTTGAGGGTCAGGAAAGTCTCAAAGAGCGCATGCTGGCCAAACGCAACCATGCCTGGGCTGAGAAGATCGCTGAGCTGATGGACGGCAGCGGCAAGGTTTTTATTGCCGTGGGCGCCGGCCATTTTGCCGGGTCCGAATCCGTTCAATCCCACCTCGAGGAACTGGGCTTCACCGTTACCCGCATTCAATAAGCAGCGCGGCCTCCCTTGCCGATTTTCCTCTTTTTAGACATATATGTTGATATCAACTTATATGTGATTTAGGAAGAAGGCATGACCATAAAAACCCGCAGTCACGCAAGAGGATAAAATGTCATTTCAAGGCTATCTCGATAACATCGAGAAAAAGACCGGGCAAAGCCCGTCAGACTTTCAGGCCCAGGCCGACGCCAAGGGCTTCTCGGACCAGGGCAAACTCAAACCCAGCACCAAAGCGGGAGAGATTGTTGCCTGGCTGAAGGCAGACTATGACCTCGGCCACGGCCACGCCATGGCCATCTACGCCTACCTCAAAGGCAAACGCGACTAGGCCCGCGCACCACGGCGCAGGCCTAGCCCAAACGTGTTACCGGATCAGTTTTCCGCCATCAGTTTGGCAACGCGTGAGGCCACCGTGGCTTCATCCACGCGGGTCCATGTGGTGTTTTCACACAGGCCGCGTTTGCATTCGCTCACTTCAAGGCTGCCGTCCTCAGTCATCGACAAGCGGCCATCCTCACCACGGCGTTTGCCGGGTTCGTAAATCTGGCCACCGGCCCAGATTTCACCCACCGCACGGAAGCGCTTGAGGATCACCTCATCCACTTCCGCTGCATCCTCGGCCCATACGATGGTGCCGCACAGTTTTGAGGTCTTGGCGCTACAGGGCGCGACCTCGATCATTCTGCCCCCACCGGACGATTGCCAGAATCCGGTGGGGCCTGAAGCAGAAGCATCGCCTGAGGGCCCGGCGTATGCTGCCGTTGCCATCAGGGCTGTTGCCACCACCCCAAGGGAGAGGGTTTTAAAAGAAGAATTCAGGTTTGAAAGTCGGGCTGACACGCTCATGTCCATCTCCTCGCTGTCGTCACTCCGTCACACACGCCGGCGGCGGTTCTGGCGAGGCCCGAACTTCGGTTCAGGCCGGTATGCCGCTGCTTGGCGTCCGGATATGATTTAGGGATGATGTGCGCCTGAGGGCTTGCCGATTTCGAAATCGGAATGAGTTTTCAGTTTTCAGCCAGCTTTTTCAGAAATCAGCGAGCGAATTGCCGCAGCCTAGGCCGCGCCCGAAAGCACATTGCGGCGGTATTCAGATGGGGTCAGCCCAGTGCGTTCCTTGAAAGCCCGGTTGAACGGCCCGAGGGAGCCATAACCAAGGTCCATCGCAATGGTGAGCACGGGCACATGGCGTGCGTCTGTGTCCGCCAGCCGTTCCTGCGCCGCGGTGATGCGGTGATGATTGAGGAAGTCTGAGAAATTACGAAAACCCAGATGCTGGTTAATCAGCCGCCGCAGCCGGTGTTCCGGCATTTTAAGCTTGTCCGCCAGAACGCTTATTGTAAGCCCGGGTTCAAGATAGGCTTCGCTCGCGACCAGCGCCTCAAGTGCCTTGAGGTCATAGCGATCTTCTCTTGGTGCGGCCTTCGGGGTTTCCCCCCCCGCGGCATCACCAAAGACAAACAGATCGATTCCCTCGGGGCCCGAGATGCGCCATAGCACAAAAAAGGTGATGCAAAAGAACGAGGCTGACTGCAGCGGCAACAAATAGCGCTTCCACCCCATGTCGAGGAGCCATACCTCTGCAATCATGATACCGAGCGAAATAACCACAACCGAGATGACAAAAATGCTGCGGAACTTCATGCGCGTGCGCATCAGGTCATCCGCCCTGCCCTGCCATATCATATAAACCAGGTGCAGCAGCGTCCCTATCACGATAGCGCCGGAGAGAATGTTGCCCGCCACGTTCAGCGGCTCATCCGCCCTGAAGTGGCTGATGGCAATCATACCGCCAGCCAACAACTTCACCCCCAGCACCAGCCAGTGCCAGGACTTCAACTCGAAATGATCGTCGAACTGGGACAGGCAAAACAGCCAGGCAAAGACACCGTTCATGAAGCAGAGAGGAAAAAGAACGATATCCGTCTCAAGCCCAAAAATTGTAATGGCTGACTTGGAACATAGAAGGTAGGCGATATTGCTGATGGCCAGAACGGCACCAAGACGCCCCCGGATATGGCCGCAGAAATCGCGGATGACCAGAACGGCAAGCCATAACAACAAGCTCATGCAGCCGTATCTCAGTACGTCATCAAGCGTTTCCAAAGGTACCCCCCACCTTATACCACCGAACTTTATCCATATAGGGAAATGCGTCGCCAAAAACCAGAGGTGCGGGTGCTCCTATATTCGAAATGCAGTACGGGAGCGAGCCCCGGCGACACCATAAGTCTAACAGTTGTATATCCATGGTGAGGCCAATTGCGAATGCGGCTAGCAATGAACTATCTGGCGTTACACTTTATTTCTTGAGCTTACCAGTCTCGGACCTAATTGAAGCAGTGATGCCTTGCATGAGGCCCAACAGATGTTGCAACTCATATTCCACTTGCTTCATTTCGTCCCGCACTCGTGCAATTTCACCACTCAACATGCGTTCGTTAACGAGTCTGATGCCATCAACAGTGAAGTTGTGGTATCCGCTACCACTCCCAAGGTTAGGAGCCGCCAATGCGCGGAGCTCGGATCTGAGCCCCTCTAACCTACCTAGCTGCAATTGGAAGTCCGCACTGAGGTGTGTCATGTGCACAGAAAGCGCGTCATTCAATGCCTTTTGCACCGCGACTTTATTCTGCTCTATCGAAATTCTGCGCAGTTCGCTGTGCCCCTCGTTTGCAGCTTTGAGTTCGGCGACTGTCGCGGCGAGTTCCTTTCTTTGCAGTCGGTAAGCAGCGACCAGAACGCTTAAGGTGATAAGGGAAATTAGTGGGTTAGCAAACCCTCCAAAAAAATCTCCCGCGGCACCCCAATCTGCAGCCGACTTAGACAGCTTGAGTCCTGCAACATGCAAAAAATGGAATGCATAGATTCCAAACAGTACGGCAGCTACTGCAAAACCTCGAGTGTATATCGATACAGTCCAATCTTCAGATTTAAATGGGTTCGCCCAAGTGGGCTTTGGTTTCTCTTTGGATAGTTGATTGTCCATACCCCCTCCACACATTGAATGCGCCGCGTTGATTATGCGCTGCTGGGTCGACATTGCAAACCTCTCACTATATCGAGAGTACGCTAAGGCGCTTCCGCGCTACAACGCATCCCTGCAATTGCCACTTGCACATTGTGCACGCACCACCTATAAAAACATAAATCCACTAATAAAGTTGATTATTAATCGCATTCTTCGATTATAGAAATCGACCAATCCCGGTTGCAATTGAGCTCAAGAAGCATAATGTTAGCACCGCTGGCGCGCCAGATGACTCGCCCAAGGGTGAGTGACGGCACAAGCGCCTAAACAGTTTTGAACCTTTATTTTTCACCTTAAATCAAGGAGGGACGCATGGCCGTTCTCGCAGCAAAACCAGCTCCGGATTTCAACGCTGTTGCCGTTATGGAAGATGGCAGCATCAACGAAAACTTTAACTTCAAAGAATACCTGGACGGCGACTACGGTCTGCTGTTCTTCTACCCGCTCGACTTCACCTTTGTGTGCCCGTCCGAGATCCTCGCATTCCACAACCGCATGAAAAAGTTCAAGGAACTTGGCGTGAAGGTTGTTGCAGTATCCGTAGACAGCCAGTTCAGCCACATCGCATGGCGCAACACGCCGACCGCTGAAGGCGGCCTCGGCCCGGTTGACTTCCCGATGGTTGCTGACATCACCAAACAGATCGCACGCGACTATGACGTTCTGATCGAATCTGACGGCGTTGCGCTCCGCGGCACCTTCCTTATCGGCAAAGACGGCCTCGTGTGGCACCAAACCGTAAACAACCTGCCGCTTGGCCGTAACGTTGACGAATTTGTACGTCTTGTTGAAGCCCTGCAGTTCCACGAAGAGCACGGCGAAGTTTGCCCGGCTGGTTGGAACAAAGGCGACGAAGGCATGAAAGCTGACGCTGCTGGCGTTGCTGCATACCTCGGCAAGAACGCTGACAAGCTCTAAGCTTGACGAAAGATACCTGTCAGGAAAGCCCCGGAACTCTCCGGGGCTTTTTCTTTTGTGCGTCTATTCCGCTTTTTGCAGCAGGGCTGCGCGGTCGACCACATCACCGTCCTTGATCACAAGGCTGATGGTCTGTGTGTTGCTGATATCGTCAAGCGGGGACGCGTCAAACACCACAAGGTTCGCAAGCGCGCCCTCTTCCACACCATAGTCAAGGCCAAGGAAATCGGCCGCATCAGTGCTCGCCGCCTTGAGGACTGCAAAACTGTCTAGGCCCGCATCCGAGAGCAGGATCATCTCCCGGTGCACGCTGTAGCCCTGCACAGTGCCCCAGTTGCCGCCGTCGGTGCCCAGAAGGATAGGCACACCAGCCTCCGCCAGCGCGCCCACTGATGTCAGCCGCACCTCAGCCTTGGCTTTGCGTTCGTCATAACTGTCGCGGTAGCGACCGATATTCTTCTCATCCCTATAGGCGGCCTGCACCCGCTCGCTCGCCAGCGCTTGCGCCATCGGCGCTTCAAGGATTGAGCTATCAAAGAAATAGTCGAGATATTCATTGTGGACCGTGATGGTGGGAATGCTCACCGTGCCGTGCGCTTTCAGAAGGGCGGGCATGTCCGCGGGCATGTCGCCCTCGGGCGTGTGGGTCACCGCCGTCGCGCCTGCTTCCACCGCTTCGCGCATATCCTGCCATGTTTGAACGTGCACGACCGTTTTGATGCCGTGTTTGCTGGCCTCGGCAATACCCGCCGTCAAGGTGGTGTTATTGATGGACGGCATGTCATCACTTTGTGAATAGACAAACTTGACCACGTCCGGCTTTTTGGCCGCCAGTTCCGCGACCGAAACACGCGCTTCCTCGGGCGTGCTCATGGTGCGGGTTGGCACGCCATATTCGGTACAGTGACCATTTGGTGCCGTCAGGCACGACAGGCTGGCATAAAGGTCCGCGCCGCCAAACTCGCCCGCCTTTTGCGCCGCGCGCAGAGCCGCGAGCCCTTCCTCATGACCAAACAGGTCCAGGAAGGCCGTGGTGCCCGCGTAAAGATAATGGGTGGCGACGGTGGGTGTGCCCAAGCCCTCCGGCCGGTTGCCCGGTACAGCGTCACCAAACGAATGGGTATGCAAATCAACAAAGGCTGGCGCCAGCCACTTGCCATCAAGCGCAATCACCTGCCCGTCAAACCCGTCTGGCGCTGACGCCGGATGGCCCGCAATGCGACCCTCACGGATAAGAATATTGCCGGTCTCAACCGTGCGTGTTTCAGGGTCGATGATATGGGCGCCTGTCAGGAACAGGTCATCCGCATCGGCAAAAACAGGGGTAAAGCCCGCAGCCGCGACAATTGCCGCGCTGATCAGGGACTGAAATTTCATGTATTTTCTCCTCGCGTTACAGGCGCTTGTGGTCGCGCCCTTCTACACACATTGGGTAGGGACGCGTCAATTCAACCCTTTGAGGATATTTGGTTTTCGGAAAACCACCTATGGCTTCAACAGGATCGCAACTGCATCCGCCGCAAGCTTGGCAAAGGCCTTACACTCACTATCGCCGTCCACTGCAAGGCGACCAACAAAACCTTCATACACAGCCGTCAGCAGGGCCAGAAGGTCCGCGGCAGGGCGCGCCTTTGTCACGCTACCTTGAGCCTGCCCGCGCCTGATGGCTTCCAGCAGGCATTCCTGCAGCGCAGCATCGGTTGCCACCAACCGCTCGCGAACAAGCGCGTTCCGTCCGGCCTCCGCCGTCAGCTCCACATAGAGCCGGGCATCGGCCGCGTTCGTGTCTTCAACCATCAGCCGGATCGCGCCCGTGAGCGCTTTCTGGGCATTGTCGGTTTCCGCCAGATAGGCCGCAAGCTCGGCAATCTCCTCCTGCTCGCGGGCGGCAAGTCCCTCGATAATCTGGTCCTTGCTGGGGAAATAATTATAGACCGCGCCCGCAGACAGTTTCGCCTCGCCACAAATCTGGCGCATGCTCGCACGGTGAAAGCCGTGGCGCACAAAAACACGGGCCGCAGCATCGAGTATCTCGTTGCGCCGCTTCTCCGTCAGCGCTTCATCTTTTGTGCGCGGCATTTCTGTCCTTCCTCAAACCCACATTCTCGCCCCGCACGATGGTGCCGGGCGGCGCGAACAGGCAACGAGCCATCTCGCTCAGGCTTCTTGCCTGCACGAGGTCGCGCCCGATGGCAATAAATTCATGGAAGTTGAGCACAAAGGGATTGATGCTTTCAACCGGTTCCGTGATGCCGAAGGTAACCGGCTCCTCCTCCACCTCGTAGGTACCGAACAGCCGGTCCCACACCAACAGGATGCCGCCGTAATTCTTGTCCAGATACTTGGGGTTAGACCCGTGGTGCACCCGGTGGGCGGAGGGTGTGTTGATCACCCCCTCAAACCACCCGAGTTTGCCGATTGCCTGTGTGTGTATCCATGTCTGATAGCTTGCCACCACCGCCAGCGCGATAAAGGTGGCAAGCGCATCAAAACCGACCAGTAGCATGGGGACAAAAAACAGCCATTCAAACACCCCCTCCAGCCACGACAGGCGGAAGGCCGTGGTCAGGTTATATTCGGGCGACGAATGATGGGTGACATGATAGGCCCAGAATAGCCGAACCTCATGTTCGGCCCTGTGCATCCAGTAATAGGTGAAATCTGCGAGCAGGATCGCAACCACCCACATCATCGGCGTCATGGAAATCTCGAAAAGCGCAAAGGGTGCAATCAGGCCCTGCGTCAAAAACAGTACCAGGCCAAAGGTCATGAGGCTTGAGAGCTCATACCCGACCGCCACCAGTATGTTGGCGACCGTCTCACCAACGCGCCGCCCGGTGGCACGCATCATATCCCAGCCAAACTCGAATATCGCCAGCGGTACAAACACAAGGGTCGCCCATTCAAGAAACGTGATCCAGGGCGCATAGTGTGTGGCAAGCATATCAAGCTTGGCCATCAACGGGTCCATCTGGGCGGCACCCGTCATTATCATGTCCGGCATGGTACTTCCTTCGCTGCAAGCTTATGTATTTTGTTGATTTTATATATAGAACGATCGTTCGTTTTATCAATAGGAAATTGCATCGCCGGCCCTCGCGCGCTAGCGTGTGGCCCAAGGGACAACACGACATAAGGGGAGACACCATGTTTCACACATCCGCGCGCCACATGCTGGCCGCATCCGGCCTGGCGCTGAGCCTTGCCCTGCCCGCCACCGCACAGCAAACCTTGAGCGCGGAGGAGGAAGCCATCAAACAGGCGGTCGAGGCGGACTTCGACGCCCAGCTCGTTTTCCTTGAAAAAATCGTCAACATCAACAGCGACACCCGCAACCCCGAGGGCGTGCGCGAGGTGGGCAAGGTGTTCGACACCGAGTTCAAGGACCTTGGTTTCACCACAAGCTGGATCGACATGCCGGCCGAGATGGAACGTGGCGGCCATTTTGTTGCGACCCACGAGGGCACACCGGGCAAAAAGGCGCTGCTCATCGGCCATATCGACACCGTGTTCCCGACCACCAGCCCGTTCCAGAAGTTCGAGCGTGAAGGTGGCCGCGCCACCGGCCCCGGCATTGTGGACATGAAGGCGGGCGACGCCATCATCCTCTATGCGCTCAAGGCCCTCAAGGCCACCGGCAATCTGGAACAAGGCAGCTACAAGGTGTTTTTCACCGGCGACGAGGAATCGACCGGCAAACCGCTTGATGTCTCCCGCCATGACCTGATCGAAGCCGGGAAATGGAGCGACTTTGCGCTCAATTTTGAGGGCAGCGGCGACGGCACGGCGGTGATCGGCCGCCGCGGTGCGTCCGGCTGGTCGCTGACCACGAGCGGCACACGCGCGCACTCAAGCGCCATTTTCAGCGATAGCGTAGGCGCCGGTGCCATTTTCGAGGCATCCCGCATCCTGCACCGCTTTTATAATGAAGTACGCGGCCCGTTCGGCCTGACCTTCAACCCCGGCGTCATCGGCGGCGGCACCTTTGTCGACCAGGGCGCCAACCCGGCGGCGCAGAACGCTTACGGCAAGGACAATGTGGTCGCGCAGAAAACCGTGGTGCATGGTGGCCTGCGCTTCATGAGCGAGGCCGACAAGGAAGCCGCGCGCGCCAAGATGCGCGAGATCGTGGCCGACCACCTGCCCGGCACATCGGCTGAAATCACCTTCGAGGACAGCTACCCCGCCATGACAGAAAATGACGCCAGCCGCCGGATGCTAGGCGTATTCAGCGATGTGAACGTGGCGCTCGGCCACGGCCCGCTGACCGCCTATCCACCGGAGAAACGCGGCGCGGCGGATTCCAGTTTTGTTGCCCCGCACACACCGACGATGGACGGCCTTGGCGGTTTTGGCGGCAACGGCCACACGCCCGAGGAATGGCTCGACCTTGAGAAACAGAAGTTCGCCACCGTGCGCGCAGCCATCCTGCTGTACCGCCTGATGCGCGAAGAGTAGACGCGGCATATAACGGTGACGATGCCCCGGCCCTTTGCGGCCGGGGTTTCTTTTTGCCGCGAAAGCCCTTGCCCGATATCCGGACGGAGGACATAAGGGCACACCGCCGTGATTATTTGCCGTCCTTCTCGATCCGGCTTTTGATTTCCTGCAGTTCCTCAATGCGGATATTGCCGGTGCGTTCCATGCGCTGGCGGTTCAGCTCCAGCAGTAGCTCCTGCTGTTCCTCGCTGAAGCGGGAATAATTGCGCACCATGGTCGACAAGCTATCGGCCAGAATAGACGAATTGGGCGACAGGCCACCACTTTCAGCCACGACAATGGCGGTCGTCAGTGCTGACGCGTTTTTCTGCAACGCCCCACCATAGTCGCGGGTATTGCCGCGCAGGCTGGTGACATTCCAGTCATCCACCTCAGGGTCAAGCCGGCGCGCCTCCGCCACCATGGTTTTGATGCGCCCCGGCTGCACATAGTCAAGCAGGTGCGCCTTCAGGTCCTTCTGGAAATCGGGGAAATAGTCCTCGAACCGCTCATAGAAGCTCGAGACATAAACCGTCTTGCCGCCCTTGAGATACACACCGCGGTTGGAGTTCACAAATTCCCGCGCATTGGCAGTCAGCTGCGCGTGCAGTTCCTCGCCCGTAAAGGCTTCCTTGCGGATATTGGGGCTGCCAATAATGCCTTCATAAAACCCGTAGATCACCAGCGGGTTGTTGCCCCAGCGTTTGCCAACCACCCGGAAACGAATGTCATTCAAAGAAAGCGGCACGCCCTGCACGGTAACGAGTTTCTTGTCGAGGATGCCACCACGACCATAGAGCAGCTTTTTCATGCTGTTCTGACTGTGTTTGACCAACTCCTCAAGGAAAGCGACATTATGGAGATTGAGCCAATAGGCGATCTGCTCCGCGTCGGTGAAATGCGCAAGGGGGGCGTTATCCGGTATCGCCTCAAGGCTTACCCGGATGCTCGTCAGCACTTCCTGCGCCTTCTTCTCCTCCAGCGCCTGAAGCCAGATGCGGTTGCCCTCATAGGCCGTGTAGACGTTGCGTTTCGCCTTCATGCGGGTACCGAGCGAGCCTTTGATATCAGGCGCGCGGCCCCGGTCTGACATGCCGGTCACCAGCACTACATTTTCAAGGACCGCGGTGAGGTCGTCATAATTGATATGATAGGGAATGCGCATGTCCGCCGCTGCGGGCACCAGCTCCTCCGCATACGCGCGCGGAACTGCAGGCACCAAAGGCGCGAGCGTGCCTGCCGCCACAAGGGCGGCACCAACTGCCAGTTTGCCAAACCTGTACATGCGTAATTCCACCGTGTTCCCCTACCCTTGCACAAGCCTATGAAAAACCGGTTTTGCGGTCAATGCATGTGAGGGCATAGGGTGCATATACGGCCCAGGCGCAAGAAAGCCCCGGCATGGTGCCGAGGCTTCCCCGTATGAGCTTCTGCCTTGAGAAGCCTCCCCGCTATTCTTTCTCGCCCGTCTCGCCCAACTCGTCTTTTTT
The DNA here is from genome assembly GCF_000375545.1 of Kordiimonas gwangyangensis DSM 19435 = JCM 12864. Taxonomy (GTDB): domain Bacteria; phylum Pseudomonadota; class Alphaproteobacteria; order Sphingomonadales; family Kordiimonadaceae; genus Kordiimonas; species Kordiimonas gwangyangensis. The sequence continues at coordinate 201,521 of NZ_AQXF01000003.1, read as the reverse complement.
TGTGCGCTCCACCCGGTCCTTGATTTCCTGCAGTTCCTCAATACGCACATTGCCGGTGCGGGCCATACGCTGTTTGTTGAGGCGCATGAGCAGGGTTTGCTGCTCCAAGGTGAAGCGGGAGAAGTTTTTCACGGAATCGGCCATACCGCTCACGGTCAACGAACTGTCGGAGGCAACTTCGCCGCCCTGCCCGCGCACAATCGCCGTCACCATGGCGGCACCATTGGTCTGCAGCGCCCCGCCATACTCCCGCGTATTGCCGCGCACGCTGGCCACCGTCCAGTCATCCACGTCCGGATCAAGGCGCCGGGAATTGGCGACTTTGGCCTGAATACCACCCGGGATAAGATATTCCAGCAGGTGCGCCCTCAGATCTTTCTGGAAATTCGGGAAATAACTTTCAAACCGCTCATAGAAGCTCGACACATGCATGGTCTTGCCGCCCTTGAGGTAAACCCCGCGGTTCGAATTCACAAACTCCTTCGCATTGGCAGAAAGCTGTTCATGCAGCTTCTCCCCCGTGAAGGCTTCCTTGCGGATATTGGGGCCACCAATGATACCCTCAAAAAAGCCGTAGATCACGAGCGGGCTGTCGCCCCAGCGTTTGCCGACAATATTGAAGCGGATGTCATTGAGTGACAGCGGCACGCCCTGCACGGTGACAAGCTTTTTGTCCAGCATGGCATCATCGCCCCGGTACAGCAGGTTTTTCATGCCGTTCTGGCTGTGTTGTACCAGTTCCTCAAGGAAGGCCACATTGTGCAGGTTCAGCCAGAAGGCAATCTGCTCCGCGTCGGAGAACTGCGAAATCGGTACATTATCCGGCAGGGTTTCAAGCCCGTGGCGGATCATGCCCAGCACCTCGACCGCGCGTTCATCCTCAAGCGCTTCAAGCCAGATGCGGTTGCCCTCATAAGCCGTATAAACATTGCGCTTGGTCTTGAAGCGTGTGCCAATATTCCCTTTGACCGATGGCGCCCGGCTGCGGTCTGACATGCCGGTGATCAGCACCACATTCTGCAGCACAGCCGTCAGGTCATCATAATTGATGTGATAAGGCAGATGGTCCTCGCCGAATGTCGGCACTGTTTGACTGGCCGCTGTGCCCGGCTCTACTGCCTGAAGCGGATGAAAAGTCGCACCGCCAGCCATCAGGCCCGCGATGGTGAGTATGGTAGCAAGTCTAGCCATGATCCCCCCGGATGATTGTTAAACTCAACCCTGAGGGTAAACAGCACAGCCTTTAAACGTCAACCATAAAGTTATGATGTAACATAACAAAATATAAAAACACAACTCACCTCATGCATCCAGTCCAACACCATTTTAACAACCGGCCGCCTAATGTTTTTAGAATGGTGCCACTTGCAAACTTCAAGTGCCTCAGTCAACACTCGATATTTCCATGCAGCATAATCATTGGGTTGATCTTCGTGAGTGTGATAGACGATCGCTTCGCTTAACTCTTCCCCACCCTGAGCATATAAAAACCAAGAAACAAAGTGCCCATACCAACTCTCTGGGAGAAATCCCCCCGCATCCTTATACTTCCTCATAAGAGCCAGAGTGTTTGGTAACGGTTCTACTTTTAGCCAGCGAACACCACGGTCGCGCTGGAAGCTTTTCAAAAAAATCTCTTTCACTCTTGAAATTAAATCGTGCACGATTAAATAGAGGTCATGACGCACTATTGGGGTGCCACACTGGAAACAGGAGACGCACATGGCAGATGATCAAAGGCTGAGCCTCAAGCTCGACGATCAGCTTTGTTTTGCGCTCTATTCCGCCACCAATGCGCTCAAGAAAGCCTACCGGCCTGCGCTATCGGCACTTGGTCTGACCTACCCGCAGTATCTGGTAATGATGGTGCTGTGGGAGCGGGACGAGCAGATGGTCAGCGAAGTGGGCGAGCGCCTGTTCCTTGACAGCGCCACGCTCACCCCGCTCCTGAAGCGCATGGAAGGCATGGAGTTGGTCAGCCGCACGCGGTCCAAAACCGATGAGCGGCAGGTGCTGGTAAGCCTCACGCCCAAGGGCAAAGCGCTCGAGGGTAAGGCAGGCATCGCCCCCACGGCGGCATTCCGTGCCACCGGCTGCACGCCCGATGAGCTCATCTCGCTCCGTGACCGGCTCAAGGAGCTGCGCACCAACCTGATGGCCGCGACGGACGACTAGACTTTAACCACCCCGGCAAGATTGCCGGAAATACTGAACCCCTGTCATCATCTCGCCAAAGGCGGCTGCGACGATGGGTTAAAATGGGAAGCACGATAAATATCGTGCACGATTAAATAGCTAACACTTAAACCTCGAAGGAGACTGACCATGAAACTCGAAAAAACACTCTACACCGCCCATGCCACCGCAACCGGTGGCCGTGAAGGCAAGGCGAAGTCCGATGACGGCGCGCTTGATGTGAAACTCTCCACCCCCAAAGGCCTCGGCGGCGCGGGTGGTGACGGCACCAACCCTGAGCAGCTTTTTGCAGCAGGTTATGCGGCGTGTTTCATCGGCGCGATGAAGGCTGTCGGCGGCAAGATCGGCGTGAAAGTGCCGGACGAGGTTTCGATTTCCTCGAACGTTGGCATCGGCCCGATCCCGAACGGCTTTGGCATTGAAGTTGAACACAATATCTCCCTGCCTGGCCTTGACCGCGAGACGGCTGAGAAGCTTGTGGCAGCCGCGCACCAGGTTTGCCCGTATTCGAACGCAACGCGCGGCAATATCGAAGTGACGCTCAACATCGTCTAACAAACCCCACCCACGCCGCGGCCCTCAACCGGTCGCGGCGGGGTTAAAATTGATGCCATTACGGCAGCGATAATATGCTATCATAAGCGCTGACGCGGGTGCCTGATCGCACCAGTAAATTCCCGCACACTCTTCGCGCACTTTCCGCACACATCCCGCACAGTTTCCGCACATTTCCCGCACAGTGTGCAATGCCGCGCTTTCTTGTAATCTTTCGCCCCCAACCCCATGTCTTGCCCTCAACGTGAGGAGGACACATGAACAAGGACCCCATTACACTAGGCGGTTGCCTTTGCGGGCAGGTTCGCTTTGAAATCAAAGGCTTGCTGCGCGATGTCGTCAATTGTCACTGCAGCATGTGCCAGAAACTTCACGGCAGCATGGGGGCCCATACCAAGGCCAAGAAGGCCGATATCACCCTCACCCGCGATGAGGGGCTGGCGTGGTACAAGTCGTCCGACGTGGCCCGGCGCGGTTTCTGCAAAAACTGCGGCTCCAGCCTGTTCTGGGAACCCTTCGACCAGGACGCCACCGGCATCCTCGCCGGCAGTCTTGATGGGCCCACGGGGCTTAAAACCATGGGCCACATCTTCACGGGCGAAAAGGCTGATTTTTACGAGATAACAGACACTTGCCCGCAATATGAACGCTCGTCAGACGGGGGCTTCAGCGGCGATTACCGGTGATAGGCACGGGCGTCAGCGGGGGCTTCATCGCGCTCTGATAAGCCATAGTCCCGCATTACATGTGCGACCCTCAGGCGGTAGTCACTGAAAATGCCCGCGCGGCCAGCGGCTTGCGCCTGCCGGTGTACCATCAGTTGCCGCCAATTGGCGACCGCCGCCTCATCCCGCCAGAAGGAAAGCGAGAGGAATTTCCCTTTATCCGCAAGGCTTTGGTAGCGCTCGACCGAGATAAAACCATCCATGGTCTCGAGCGTCGCCTTGAGGCCCGCAGCGCGGTCAAAATAGTCCTGCTCACGCCCCTCAGTGGGCATCAGTTCAAAGATCACCGCGATCATGCACACCCCCCGCACAGCTGAAAAACGGCAGTTTTTCGCTACCCCGCGCTAGGCGCAGGAAAGTGCGCTCTTCTTTTAAAATCAGCCGGTTAGCTTGTGCAAAGGTGAAGTTTTCAGCGCCCTTTTTGTCTTCCCTGAGCCGCGCACGGTAGGCCTCGTAAGCTGCGAGGCTGTCAAAACAGATCAGCCCATAGGCGACATTATTGCTGCCCTCATGCGGCATGAAATAGCCGATTAGGTCACCGCCGCACGCCGGGATTATACTCGCCCAATTCTCGGCATAAGCCTCGAATTCCGCCGCCTTGAACGGGTCAATTTCATAACGAATACAACACATTATGGTCACCAGACCTCTCCTTCATATGTGGATGTTGTGGCCCTTATAGCGGCTTGAAGACGCATGATGTTTCGACTATGGTCGAACCATGAAAGAAGGACCCGACATCGCCAGCATCGCCGCCCTCATCGGCGACCCCGCCCGCGCCAATATGCTCACCGCGCTCATGTCCGGCACGGCCCTCACCGCCACGGAACTGGCGGAAGAAGCGGGTGTGACCAAGCAGACAGCCTCCAGCCACCTCGGCAAACTGGAGGCAGGCGGGCTCCTGAAAATCCGCAAGCAGGGACGGCACCGTTACTACCAGCTGTCGGGCGACGATGTGGCGGAACTCCTTGAAAAGCTTATGGGTCTTGCCGACCGCACTGGCCATGTGCGCACCCGCCCGGGCCCGAAGGACCCGGCGCTTCGCACCGCGCGGGTCTGCTATGACCACCTCGCCGGCGACATGGGAATCCAGCTTTATGAAAGCCTGCTCGCCCGTGGTCTCTTGTTCGAACATGAAGGCGAACCAGTGCTGACCCCGGTTGGTCAGCGCTTCATGGCGAGCCTTGGCCTGCCGCTTGAAGACCTCAAACGAGCCAAGCGCCCGCTTTGCAAGGCCTGCCTGGACTGGAGCGCCCGCCGCACGCACCTGGCTGGTAGCCTTGGCGCCGCGCTTCTGACCCACTTCTATTCGGAAGGCTGGGCATCACGCGCTGAGGGCAGCCGCGAGGTAAGGTTCTCCCCCGCTGGCAAAGTGCGGTTTGAAACACTTTTCACCCCCGCATAACCCGCATTCTAATTGTGGCTTGCCGCGCGATCGCGTTTGACAGCGCTGTCAAATACCGCAATACTGCGGGCTGAAGGTTTCATCATGAAATCATGCGCGTGGCGATGAGACCAGAAGCGCTAAAACATTACGATAAAACATAAAATTCAATTCATTACGAGAACGAAACAAATGTCCGAACCGCTCCTGCACGCTCGCCAGAAATATACCCTTGGCCAATCCGGCCTTGCGTTCGGCCCTGTCGCTTATGGCTGCTGGCGTTTTGCTGGCAGCGATGTAAGTGCCGCGAAAGAAAAGATCGAAGTGGCGCTGAGCTGCGGCATGACGCTTATTGATACGGCGGATATTTACGGGCTGGATAGCCCGGCGGGTTTTGGTGGTGCTGAGGAGCTTTTGGGCCAAGTCTTCAAGGCCCAGCCGTCCCTGCGCTACGATATGGTGCTGGCGTCCAAGGGCGGCATCATCCCCGGTGTGCCCTATAATTCCACCAAGGCCTATCTGATGCGTGCTTGTGAGGCGTCCCTGAAGCGCCTCAGGACCGACACCATCGATCTTTACCAGATCCACCGCCCAGACATGCTTGCACCGTTTGAGGAAGTCGCCGATGCGCTGGCCACTTTGCGCGCGCAAGGCAAAATCCGCGAAGCGGGTGTATCGAACTACAGCGCCAGCCAGTTCCGCGCCCTTCAGGCGCATCTTGATTTTCCGCTCGCCTCGCATCAGCCCGAGTTTTCCGCGCTTGAACTGACACCGCTGTTTGACGGTGTGCTGGACCAGTGCCAGGAAGCCGGTGCCTTCGCCCTGGCGTGGTCACCACTCGCTGGTGGCTTGTTGATCAATGGTCAGACTGACGACCCGGCGAAGGCCAAGCGGCTTTATGCTGTTTCTGCAGTCCTTGATGAAATTGCCGCTGCGAATAGCGTTTCGCGCGCGGCAGCCGCACTCGCCTTCACCATGGTGCATCCGGCCCGCGTCATCCCGATTGTGGGCACACAGACACCGGCGCGCATCAAGGACACTGCCGCTGCCGCGCGTGTGAAAATGAGCCGGGCAGACTGGTACCGCGTTGTGGAAGCCAGCATGGGCGAACACCTGCCCTGACACCACGCACACAAAAGCGTGCCTTCCCAAGTAGGCGATCCCCGCTTATGCTGGCGCGGGGAACAGATTTCGTGGGAAGTATAATTTGCGTTTGATCATTGCTGCCGCGCTTCTGGCTGTGGCCACCACTTTAACACCAGCACTGCATGCGGATACCGCGCGCATCCGCCACCTCTGGACCGTCGATACCGGGCTTTTTGAACCCGAATCTGTCGCGATCGATGAAGAGCGCGGCATGATCTACGTGTCCAACGTGGTTGGGTACGGCAAAAACGGCCAAGGCTACCTGAGCCGCATTTCCATGTCCGGCCGAGTGGTGGACGAAAAATGGATTGAAGGGCTGGATGCGCCGACGGGCCTCGCGGTCCTTGGTGACACGCTTTATTTTGCCGACTATGACCAGTTGCGCACCGTTGACCTCACCACAGGCGAACTGACCGCCAGCTACCCGGCGCCGCACGAAAAACCCTGCCTGAATGATGTGGCTGCCTCGAACGACGGAAGGGTCTATGTATCGGCTAGCTGCATCAAAACCGTTTATGTGCTTGAAGACGGCGGCCTGCGCCCCCTCATCGAAGGCCGCGACGCGCTGAATTTCGTGAACGGCATCTATGTGGCGCGGGACATGCTGCTCACCGGTGGCTGGCAAATCTGGATTTGGGACCGCGAGAGCGGGGAGGCGATGGCCAATGGCCCTGTCACGCGCCAGGCCGATGTCCATGACATTGATGGTGTTGCCTGGGACGGCGAGCAATTCATCTTCTCCATGGTCAATGACGCCCGGCTGTGGCGGCTGGCTGCCAGCGGCGAAGCAGCCCCCATTTCGGAAGAGGCTTACCATGCCGTCGATTTCCAGTATGATGACATTACGGGGCTTCTGGTGATGCCGCGCATCGGTGGTGAAGGCGAGCACAAGGTTTCCGCCTACCGTCTCACCTTCGAGTAAGTGAACCGATAGGAGCGTGCCATGCGCCTGATAGTCGCCACCATCCTTGCCTTCATGAGTGTGAAGGCCTTTGCCTATGAGCCGATCCCCGAGCTTGCACCGCTTGCACCCTTTGTGGGCAAGACCTGGAAGAGCGAAGGCGACGGCAGCGACGAAAGCGAAGCATCGGCAGACATTTCCAAATGGGAATGGGCCATGCACGGCCGCGCGGTGCGCATTACCCATGCGGTAGGCGGCGGATCTTATGGTGGCGAAAGCCTCATCCACTGGGACGCGCAACTGCAAAAGATCATCTTCCGCTATCTCACCACCGCGGGCTTTTATACGGACGGTGTGATTACCCCCACCGATGACGGTATTGAGGTGCATGAATATGTGCGCGGTGCCAAAAGCGGCCCCACGGAAGCCCGCTCAGGCTACAAGATGAGTGGCGGTGAAATGCATGGCTGGGCCCAGTTCAAGGTGGACGGCGAATGGGCAGCGCTCAGCGAATTCCGCTATCACGAGACCACAGGCGAAACACCCAACATGGACTAGTCGCCCGCAGGCAAAGCCTGTGATGCGACAATAGGGCACGGTGACGAACGTCAGCGCCATGCCTATATCCCCGGTCAGCCCCCAACTTGTTGCCCGGAGTAGACCATGACTGACACCACCATGCGCCAACCTTCCCTCCTCACCCGCGCACTGCACGCGTTGCCGCTTGTTGGCGCGCTGTTGCGCGACGCCGCCAAAAGTGACGAGGCACTGATTTTTGCCCTGCTGAACGCGATTATGCTTTGGGTGATTGCTGGCTTTGTGTGGGGGATCACCGGCGTTCTCGCGGTTGCCCTTGTGTTGGCGCCCACTGTGCTGTTCAGCGTATGTGCCATGATGCTGGCAGGCGGCAAGATCAGTTAATCGGATAGGTGATCGTTACCGTTGTTCCGACGCTTGGGATCGATTCGATCTCAAGCTGCCCACCGACAATGGCCAGAAGCTTGCTGACAAGCGGCAATCCGATGCTGAGGCCCACATCGCTGCCGTCCGAGGTATAAGCGTCACTTGAGCGCCCGAATACCGAGAGCGCTGCCTCAACCTCTTCTTCCGTCATGCCCGCGCCTGTGTCCGTCACCCGGATGACGTAGGCGTGGTCCTGACGCGACCCGCGCAGGGTCAGCACACCGTGGGTGGGTGAATATTTCACGGCGTTCGACAGCACCTTGATCAGTGCCTGCCTTAGAATGCGCACATCGCCGACGATTTCCGCACTTTCTGCATCTGCATCAAGGAACAGGTGTTTTTCATGCGCGGCAGGCGCGAGCAGATTAACGCTCATACTCACCACTTCTTCGGCTTCAAAGGGTTCCTGTGAAACCTCGAACCGCCCGGCCTCGAGGTCGGAGACGCTCAGGATATCGGTCATCAGTACCAAGAGTTCCTGCCCGTTATTGCGGATAAGCTGCAAGTATTCCCGGAGCTTGTGCCCCTCAATTGGACTATGGGACTGCGCAATCAGCAGGTCAGAGAAGCCGATAATCGCGTTGAGCGGCGTACGAATTTCGTGGCTGATGTTGGCGAGGAAGCTGGACTTGACCTGCAGTGCATCAGTCGCCCGGCGCTGGGCCTCGTCAAGCTCATGGGCGCGCACCAGCAGCGCGTCGTTCGCCTCCGCGAGGTGGGAGGAAAGCGCCGTACGCTCCGCCTGCTCGCGCCGGTACCGAAGGGTGAAAAGCCACATCAGGATGACCGCAAACGCGACCGTGGCCATGGGCACACTCTCAATACCGACGAGCACTCCGGTTGCCGTCACGATGGCGTCAGCAACCATTGCAGTAATCATGACCGCCCAACCGACAAGCGCCACATTCACCCCAAGCCGCGAGCGCGACTTCGCCCGCATAAACACTGTCAGCACCATCACACCCGCGATGGCAGCGACCAGGATATAAACGTTGCGGCTGGCAATCATCCAGTCGAGCGGCGCGAAGGCCGCATTCAGGGTAAAGAGACCGGCGATGCCAAACAGCACCCATACGCCCGGCCTGCTACCGTCCTTGGGGAACAGCCCGTAAGCCAGCGCGTAGAAGAAGGGCAGCATGACAAAGAAGGTTATATACTCAAGCCTGAGCGACAGCGCGTAACTGAGGGAAGGTGCGAACAGCCACTCGAAGTCCTGCACCAGAATAAGGCGCACGGCGATCATCACCAGCACAAAGCCGCCGCTGTAATAATAGCTCTCCCCCGCGTGCCAGAGCGCGAGCAGAATTGTATAGAGGCCGATGGCAACAAAGATGCCTGCATAGAGCATGATCGCGGCAAGCCGCCCCTGCTCCGTCCTTACAGCCGCATCATAATTACGGATGACAGGTGCGGTCAGCAGACCAGCTTGGAAGTGGTAACTGTTAGAGACATGAATGACGATCCAAGTGTCTTTACCGCCATGGCTCAGCAGCATTGGCCCCGGTGGTGCGCCTGCTTCATATTCCGCGGCGGGGAGCGCGGGATCACCATTGCCGCCCAGCAGCTCGACGGTATCACCGTCCGTCGCATAATAGCGGTACACGCTGCGGATTTTGCCCGGCACAAGCGCGAGCGACCCCTCAGGCAGCGAGGCTTTCGCCATATAGGTCACATAGCCAAACGCGCCGTCGTTGCCGCCGAGGCCGCTCATGAAATCAGGGAAACTGTCAATGGGACGGGCGGCCGCATATTCGCTGGGCGCATCTGCCGGTAACAGCAACAGGCCGTCGACCGCGCGCCAACCGCCGATGCGCAGGCCGTCACCATGATCGGGCGCAAACAGCATGAAGGGCGAGACAACCATCAACATGCCTAGCCCCAGCACCGCCACCACCAATGTCCACAGTCTTGGCACGAACAGTCCCCCGGTCCCCAGAGAGTAAACCTATCGTGCCTGATGCCGGGACGCCAGCGGAAAGCAAAGCCGTCAGCCTGCCCTTTCTCATGCCGGATACTGCGAAGGCATACCCGATGCTGCGCCGGCCCCTTGCAGCCGCCACGCCTGCGCCCACCTCAAGGTACAGACACAGCAAGGAGGTGCAAAATGAAACGAACAATCGGACAAACTGACCTGAATGTGGGCGCTATCGGCCTAGGCTGTATGGGGCTTTCTGCCTTCTACGGCGCACCGACAGAAGAACGTGAAGCTATCGCCCTTCTCCACAAGGCGGTCGACTATGGTGTTGAGCATTTCGACACTGCTGAGATGTACGGCCCGCACACCAATGAGACGCTTCTGGGCAAAGCATTTTCCGGCATGCGGGACAAAGTACGCATCGCCACCAAGTTCGGTATCCTCTCGCCAGCGGGCCCGAGCCAGCCAGGTGGGCTTGACGGCAGCCCGGCAAACTGCCGCCGCTCAGTCGAAGGCTCGCTCACGCGCCTGAAGACCGACTTCATCGACCTTTATTACCTGCACCGGCTTGACCCCAACACCCCGGTTGAAGAAACCGTGGGCGCGATGGCCGAACTGGTAAGAGAAGGCAAGGTGGGTGCCATTGGCCTTTCCGAAGTGTCGGGCGAAACTTTGAGGCGCGCGGCGAAGGTGCACCCTATCGCAGCGGTACAGTCGGAATATTCCATTTTCACCCGCGGGATTGAAAATACGTTGTTCCCGGCGCTCAAGGACCTGGGCACCAGCCTTGTGGCCTATTCCCCTCTTGGTCGCGGCATGCTCGCGGGGGCGTTCCAGAACGGGCGCACACTGGATGAAGGGGACTGGCGCTCCGTTGGTGCACCACGTTTCCACGGTGAGAACTTCGATGCCAATCGTGCCCTGGCGGCAGAAGTGATCGCGCTCGCAGATGAAAAAGGTGTAGCGCCGTCACAAGTCGCGCTTGCCTGGGTGTTGGCGCAAGGAGAACACATTGTCTCCATACCCGGCACCACCAAGCTCGCGAACCTGGAAGCCAACCTGGGCGCCTATGATGTGACGCTCACAGGCGAGGACCTCGACCGCCTTGCCACCATCGCGGACCGGGTTGCGGGCAACCGCTATAGTGACCTTGGCATGCGCCTCGTCGACGCATAACCGTACGCTATCGCCGGAAGGGTTCGCCCTTCCGGCTGACTTATCTGGTCGTTCGATTAAAATCATCGAAACATTCCATTGTGGTGCAGCGCTCTTGGGCTTGGCAAACACCGGCCCAGCTTTTATGTAAGGGTCAAGTTTGATTGATCCCGGCTGCGGCCCACGCCGCCCGACATGTTTAGGGGACCAGAAATGGCAGATACGAAACATACCAACCTTCTGATCATCGGCTCCGGCCCGGCAGGTTACACCGCCGCGATCTATGCAGCGCGTGCAAGTCTTAAGCCGATGATCGTGACCGGCATGCAGGCTGGTGGCCAGTTGACCATCACGACAGACGTTGAGAACTATCCGGGCTTCGCTGATGCCGTTCAGGGCCCTGAACTGATGGAAGCCATGCGCCAGCAGGCTGAAAACGTGGGCACCGAGATTGTCTATGACATGATCACCGAGGTTGACCTCAAAGCGACGCCGAAACGCGCCGTGGGCGACAGCGGCACCATCTACACCGCAGATGCAGTTGTGATCGCAACTGGTGCGCAAGCCAAATGGCTCGGCCTCGAAAGTGAGCAGAAGTTCAACGGTTACGGCGTGTCGGCATGTGCTACCTGTGACGGTTTCTTCTACCGCGGCAAGGACGTGATTGTGGTTGGTGGTGGCAACACCGCCGTTGAAGAAGCGCTTTACCTTTCGAACATCTGCTCGAAAGTGACGATCATTCACCGCCGCGATGAATTCCGTGCTGAGCGGATCCTGCAGGAGCGTCTGTTCTCCACCAAGAATATCGAGGTGAAATGGGACACCGTGCTAGATGAGGTTGTTGGCACGGAAAGCCCGCTTGGTGTGACCGGCGTGAAGCTGAAGAACATCAAAACCGGCAACGTGGAAGACGTGGCTGTACACGGTGTGTTCATCGCAATCGGCCACAAACCGTCGACCGAGCTTTTCAAGGACCAGCTGCCGCTTGATAGCGAAGGCTATCTGATCAAGAAGCCGGACAGCACACAAACGGACATCCCGGGCGTGTATGCCGCGGGCGACGTGACCGACAAGGTTTACCGCCAGGCTGTCACGGCTGCGGGCATGGGCTGCATGGCCGCGCTTGAGGCGGAAAAATACATCGCAGAGATGCACCACGCAGCATCTAAAGCCGCAGAATAAGGCGGGCTGAATATAGGATCACAAGGCGGCTTCGGCCGCCTTTTTTTTCGTGCCCTAAAATTTTAGATAAAATTTAACATAAGTATTAATCTCACATTAGAGTGTTACCCTTATTAATAATCACGGGGGTCGAACAAGCCTGCATCAATATGGAGATGGCCAGTGTTCGACGCAGTGAAGAAGTTCGCAGTAAACACCACAATTGGCGGAGTTGATCCGTCTATTCAGGCGCTGTCCCAATCTCAGGCTATGGTTGAGTTTACACCGGAGGGCACCATCGTGTCCGCCAACGAGCTGTTTTGCGCGGCAATGGGCTATGGCCGAGATGAAATAATCGGCAAGCACCACAGCCTTTTTGTCGGCGATGATGAAAAGAAAACGGAGCGCTATAAAGCCTTCTGGGAGGCCCTGCGCGCCGGAATCTATCAGTCCAAGACCTTCAAGCGTTTCGCCAAAGGCCAGCGCCCCTTGTGGCTGCAGGCCATCTATGTGCCGGTGAAAAACCGGAACGGTGATGTCTTCAAGGTCATCAAGTTTGCGACAGACATTACAACGACCGAACTCAAGGCCATTGACGCCGAGAACAAGCTTCATGCGCTCGACAAAGCGCAAGCGATCATCGAGTTCGACCTTGATGGCACCATCATCACTGCCAACCAGAACTTCCTGAATGCCACAGGTTATAACCTTGAGGAGATTGAGGGTCGCCACCACCGCCTGTTTGTGCGTGCAGACGAACTGAATAGCGCGGAATACGCCAAGTTCTGGGCCGATCTTGCGGAAGGCCAAATCAAAAGCGGTGAGTTTCACCGCGTGCGCAAGTCCGGCGAGGACATGTGGTTGCAAGCGTCTTATAATCCGGTCCTGGACCGGGACGGCACCGTGCTCAAGGTGGTCAAGTTTGCGACCGATATAACGGCGGCCAAAATGCGCCGTGCCGAATATCGCGGTAAATTATCTGCACTTGATAAGGCGCAGGCCATCATCGAGTTTGATCTCGACGGCAATATCATTACAGCGAACGAGAACTTCCTCGCCGCCGTCGGCTATGATCTCGCTGAAATTGAAGGCAAACATCACTCGCTATTTGTCACTACTGAGGAACGTTCAAGCGACAGCTATCGCGCATTCTGGGAGAACTTGAAGCACGGCCAGTTCCAAAGTGGCGAGTTTCGCCGGAATGACAAACAGGGCAACGTGGTGTGGCTTCAGGCCACCTATAACCCGATTTTTGGCCCGGACGGCAAAGCCTTCAAGGTCGTGAAATTTGCGACCGATATTACGGCCATGGTCCTCAAGCGTGAGGAAACCGAGCGTGTTGCAGCCCTCGTGGATGAAAAACTTGAGAATATTGTGCAGTCCATCCGCATAGCCAACCGGAAGTCTGATTCGGCGTCATCTGCCTCCAATGAGACCGACGCGATGGTGCAGACCGTGGCCGCCGCCGCGGAAGAGCTCGCCGCGTCGTTTCAGGAAATCGCCAATAGCGTAGGCATCGCGCGCAGTGCGGTTGACAATATGGCCGAAGAAACCGGCGCTGCCGATGTCTCCACACAGGCGCTCAGCGAGGCCGCAGAAGCGATGAACAAAATTGTCACGCTGATCGACGACATCGCCGCGCAGATCAATCTGCTTGCGCTCAACGCTACCATTGAATCAGCGCGCGCGGGCGAGGCTGGCCGCGGCTTTGCGGTTGTCGCCAGCGAAGTGAAGAACCTTGCGGGCCAGGTTGCGCGCGCAACTGCGCAGATCAATGACGAGATCGAACGCATGCAAGATGTCTCTGGTGACGTTATTTCTCGCCTTAGAGTGATCAACTCTGCGGTTGGCAACGTACAGAACAGCGTTACCGGCATTGCAGGCGCCATCGAGGAACAAACCGCCGTCACACGCGATATTTCCGCCAATATGGGGACCGCTGCCACAGCTGTTGCAGACACCAACAGAAACCTGAGAGACCTGTCTGACAACATCACAGTCGCGAACGAACACGCAGAGGAAGGAATAGCCTTGTACCGGCAACTTCAAGGGTAACAAAGGCACAAAAGTTATGAGTGCACTTGTTCATATATTCAGGAAAAGGTTATAGATTTCATAGACTTGATCTAGACCCAAAACCTCGCCCCCTACCAAAGACAGAATGTCACAACTTTTGTATATATTCTGTGCGTGTAATCGTTTACATTCCGCCGCGACAGGGGTCGAATAAGCAAGATGTTTGAGTTGACGGAGAATACCGTCACAGGAGATACAAACTTGTTCGATGCAGTTAAAAGGCTTTACGCTGGCAAAGCCAGTGCAGCTGAAGCCGCGATGCATGCGCTGTCACAATCCCAAGCCATGATCGAGTTTTCACCTGACGGTACGATAGTGGCCGCCAACGATATTTTCCTGCGTGCCATGGGCTATGACCGCCGGGAAATCGTGGGCCAGCATCACCGAATGTTCATGCGCGAAGAGGACCGTTCCTCCGCCGACTATACCAAATTCTGGCAAAGTCTGCGCGATGGTGAGTTTCAGTCCCGCACCTTCTGCCGCGTTGCCAAGGGCGGCCGGCAGATCTGGCTTCAGGCGATCTATGTTCCAGTGGGCAAAGCTGATGGCAAGGTCGAAAAGGTCATCAAGTTCGCGACCGATATCACCGGGTCCGAGATGAAAAACATCGATGCAGAGAGCAAGCTTGATGCGCTTGACCGTGCGCAGGCGGTGATCGAGTTTGACCTTGATGGCCACATCCTGACTGCGAATGACAATTTCCTTGCTGCCGTCGGTTACAGCCTTGAAGACATCAAGGGCAAACATCACCGAATTTTTGTCTGCAATTCTGAAAAGGATACGCCTGAGTACAAGCAGTTCTGGCAGGACCTCCATGACGGCAAGCACCGCAGTGGTGAATACCGCCGCAAGAAAGCCGACGGCACGGACCTTTGGCTGCAGGCAACCTATAACCCGATCATCGACCGCAACGGCAACCCGATCAAGGTGGTGAAGTTCGCAAGTGATATTACGGCCGATAAACTGCGGAACGCCGACTATGAGGGCAAGCTCTCGGCGCTTGACCGTGCGCAAGCCATTATCGAGTTTGACCTGAGTGGCAATATCCTGACCGCCAATGACAATTTCCTTGCAGCAGTCGGCTACCGGCTTGAGGAAATCGTTGGCAAACATCACAGTATCTTTGTCAAATCCAGCGAGCGTGCCAGCGGTGAATACCGTTCCTTCTGGTCATCCCTCGCGAAAGGTGAGTTCCGTACCGGTGAGTTTGAGCGCGTTGGCAAAGGCGGCGATACATTATGGCTACAGGCGAGCTACAATCCGATCTTTGGCCCTGACGGCAAGCCACGCAAGGTGGTGAAGTTCGCAAGCGACATCACGGCCAGCGTGAAAGCCCGTATTGAGGCACAGGAAACCGGCGCGAAGGTTGACAGCAAGCTGGATGATATTCTCGCGAGCGTTGCCGACGCCCAGAGCCGCGCCAGTTCCGCCGCGACAGCATCGACCCAGACCGATTCCATGGTGCAGACCGTGGCAGCTGCCGCCGAAGAACTGAGCGCATCGGCGCAGGAGATCGCGAACGGCGTGTCCGGCGCCCTGCAGGAGGTGGAGAAAACCGCAAACGAAACGCGCGCGGCGGACGACAGCACCAAAGCGCTGAGCGACGCCGCAGACGCTATGGGCCAGATTGTAACCCTCATCAACGATATTGCAGCGCAGATCAACCTGCTAGCACTCAATGCCACCATCGAATCCGCGCGCGCAGGCGAAGCAGGGCGCGGCTTTGCGGTCGTTGCCAATGAGGTGAAAAACCTTGCAGGCCAGGTGGCATCCGCCACCAACCAGATCGCGGGAGAGATCGAGCGCATGCAGGGTGTGTCTTCTGAAGTGATCAACCACCTCGCGTCCATCAATGGCTCGGTCACCAACCTGCACGCGAGTGTGTCTGAAATCGCCGGGTCGATTGACGAGCAGAGCGGTGTGACTCGCGAGATTTCCAATAACATGCTGACGGCCGCTGAGGCCGTGGGTGAAATCAACCGCAACCTGAAGGACATTTCAGGCTCTATCACCCTCGCCAAGCGCAACGCTGAGGAAGGTACGGAGCTGTACCGCAGCCAGCGCAACCGCTAACCAAGCGCATTACCCCAAGGCGGCCAATATCGCCGCCTTGGCTGCCTCGCCCTGCGCCGAGAATGAAATCACATTTCGGCCATCCCCTGCATTTACAAGGTTAATGAGCCCGGCGCCGCTTGGCGACAGGGTGGAAATATGCTGATAGGCTTGGGGTTCCGTCATGCCCACGGCCCGGGCAACTGCGCCCACGGTAACGTCACCCATGTCGATCATCACCAGAAAGCAAATGATCGCTTCCGCCGAGAGACCTGGGTGGTGGGATTTGAAATAGGACGACGCCTGTTCGAGAATCGCCTTGTTGCTCACGGTGTTTGTTACCCCAATCTGGACTTGCCCCTGTGGGCGCTTCATATAGTATGCAAAACAAGGGCTTGCGGCAATGTTTGCGTCACCTCCGCACCCAGGGAGATAGGACATGGATTGGGACAGGCTTCGCATCTTTCATACTGTCGCTGAAAGCGGCAGCTTCACGAATGCGGGTGCACGCCTGAACTGTAGCCAATCCGCCGTCAGCCGCCAGATCCGGTCTTTGGAAGAGAGTCTGAATGTCTCGCTGTTCACGCGGCACGCACGTGGCCTTGTGCTCACACAGGAAGGGCAGGAACTTTATAACACCGCCCGCGAGGTAATGCTGCGCATCGAGGAGACCGAACGCAGCCTGATGGAAAGCCGGGAGCGCCCCTCAGGCCTCTTGCGCGTGACCACCATGGTGACATTTGGCGCCGTGTGGCTGACCCCTCACCTTGAACAGTTCATGAGCGAATATCCGGACATCAACATCCAGCTTATTCTCGATGACGCTGACCTTGACCTCTCCGCCGGTGAGGCTGACGTGGCGATCCGGCTACATGAGCCGGAGCAGGCGGAACTTATCCAGCGTCCGCTCGCCACCTTCCACAGCCATATTTATGCGAGCCCCGAGTATCTGGACAAACGCGGCACGCCAATCACGACCGATGACCTCGACGCGCATGACCTGATCACCTTTGGTGTATCAAACGTGCCCACCATCCGGGGCCTCAACTGGCTGCTGACCGTTGGTAACCCGCGCAAGAACCGTATCCCGCGCCTGCAGATCGATAACCTTTATGGTGTTCTTCATGCGGTTGAAGCGGGCATGGGCATCGCCGTGCTGCCCGACTATCTGGTGCATAACCGCAAGAAGCTGGTGCGTGTGCTGCCAAAGGTGGAAGGCACGCCCTTTAACGCCTTCTACTGTTATGCGCCGGAACTTCGTGGCTCGCTCCGTGTGGCCCTGTTCCGCGATTTCATGATCCGCCAGATCAGGGCCGAGAGTAATATCCTCTAGTTTGCGTCCACCAGTTCTGCTTTGGTGATGACATCACCTTCTTCAAGCGCGAAGGCCGCATCCATGCCCGAAATCACATGCCCGAACACCGTATAGCGGTTGTTGAGGTGGATGTTGTGCGCGGTATTGATGAAGAACTGTGTGCTGCCCGTGTCCTTGCCGGCGGTTGCCACACCCATAGTGCCCACACGGTGGTCACTTTCAAACCACTCTTCACGGATACTGCCCCAGTCATCGGTTGAGGTGTCCGCCACAAGGCCAGCTTGCGCGACGAAGTTGGGGATCACACGCTGCCAGATCATGCCATCCATCTTGCCGGCTTCCGCCAGTTCAAAGAAACTGGCAACGGCGTAGAGCGCTTCAGTACTGGGTGCGATCACTACTTCACCGCGCGTGGTGGTCAACTTGAGGAGCTTGGTCTGATAAGACTGCGCTTTCGCAAATTCTGGCGTGGCGCGCGGCGTGGTGCGCTCCTCAATGGAAGGGTCGAGCGTGATGGCCGCATCGCGCCCACGTGCGGTACCCTTGTTCGCGTCCGCAAACACCTGCAGCGCAGCCTTGCCTTCGTCCGAGCGGCTGAGCACACCCATGGCTTTGTAGGCGCGGTAATATTCATCTGAACTGAGCCAACCGGACGCAAAGCGCACAGCATCGTCATTGGCGTGGAACACAAGACTTTCAAGCGCCGTTGCCGCGAGCCATGAGTTACTCTCCCCCACCAACTCCTTCAGTTTCTTGACGACAATGGCTTCACCCTTGTCGCGGCCGCCAAGCGCACCAATCGCCACCTGCCGCCGATGCACGTCCCCCTTGGACGCAGCCTTGACCAGATATTTCATCGTCGCCTCATCCGCCAGTTGGCCCATTGCGCGCACGGCTTCGATCGCGACGGATTTTTCCTCGCCGTCCGCCAGCTCTATCAGTTTCGGGGCAGCCCCATCGCCAAACTGGCGCAGAACGCGCACAAGCGACATGCGCACAGGGTAGTTGTCGGTAAGGTCAATTGCGTCTTCCACATCTATCTGCGAAAGCACGGTATCGAGCTTGGTGAAACGAGTCAGAAGGTAGGCCGCCATCTCCGCCGTGCCCATTTCCTGCGACAGCAACAGTAGGTTTTCAAAATCCAGCCCCGGCACCGCCTCTGGCGCAAGGCGGTCATAAACAACGGACTGAAGCAGGCCAAATAGCGGCAAGGTGCGGGCATTATCAGGATAGCCTACACCCAAAGGTTTGCCCGGCAATACGCCATTCACCTTATTGATCAAGGTCGCGCGTGCGCCCTCCCCACCCGAAAAACCAAGCGCTGGCAGCAGGTAGTCAACGGCATCTTTGTCAGCAAGCGGCGCCGTGTAGGCAAGCAGGGCGTCCGCGAGCCGGTCATCATGGCAATGCATCGCACCTTTACGGGCATAGGGGCGTGCGCCGTCATTGGACGCCAGATAAGGGATGATTTTATCGCATGCATCACCGCCAATTTGGCCGAGCATGACAAGTGCTTCGAAATTTCCGGTCTCAAGGGCTGCGTCAAATGCAGGAATCTGACCATCGCGACGGTCTGTTGCCTCCCTCAATTGCGCCTTCAAAACATTAAATTCATTAACCTCGGATGTATTTTCAGCTGAAAATGACAGCGTAGGACAAGAAAATGTTAACAGCGCAACAGCCGCGATATGCTTGACCTTCATGGTAATCTCCCCCGCTAATTATTTGTAGATTATAGCCTTTTTCCCGGCATGCAACGCATCATCTTTTAACAATGACAAGCCATTCGTTAATCAAATATGTGTCAGGCATGTGACATGCAAAAAACGCATGGCTGCCACGACACAAAAATGGGTTTTCTATTTGACGGCTGGCCCATATATACCCATCAACGCCGCCGGACACGGGCCACGATCACTCCCCCCGATCTCCCCCCCTGGCTTCGAGTTCAGCGGCGACAAGTTTCTGAGTTTGACGGTTTTCCGTCACAAAGGTCGGTCCCGGGGTTCCTCCCCCCTCCCCCCACTTCCCCCCCGGGGCCGACCCTTTCAGTTCCGTCTCTTCCAAGAGACACGACGAACCTCCCTATGTTGACAAACTTTTTCCAAGGCTCCGGCGATTTGCCGGGGCCTCTTTTTTTGTGAGACCTGTTTCGCTCACCTGCCACGCGTCAGAAGTTCTTAGTGTTTGTGATTTTCCTTTGATAAACTTGTAGGCAAACGAACTGCCTGCCCCGGCACAGACGAAAAAACATGACTTTTAGACGCACGATTCTGGCATCGTTCTATATGCTTTTGGCACCCCTCGCGTGCAGCACTGCACATGCGGAGGAATTCCGCATTCCGGTGTACGACAGCGATGACAGTTTCATCATTCAGGTCCTGCACCTGGCGCTAGCGACCGAAGGCGGCGAGCACAGCATCAAGACATTTGAGCATACCGTCACCCAGCAGCGCACCCTGCGTGAGCTGCAAGAGGGCAAGTTCAATATCTTTTATTCCGGCTATTCGGCGGAGCGCGAAAAGGATTTCCTTCAGGTCAATATTCCGGTGAGCCGCGGCTTACTCGGCTACCGCTTCCTTGCCATCCGCGAGGAGAATAGCGGTGTATTCACCACCGTACGCAGCAAGGATGACCTGCGCCGCCTGGTCAGCTTTGGTAGCAACAGTGCCTGGCCCGATACCGGCATTCTGCGCGCAGCAGGCCTTGAGGTAGTCACAGCGCCATCTGATGCGCTTTGGACCATGCTGAAACGCAACCGCTTCCTTGCCTTCCCGCGCGGCATGAACGAAGCACTGCCTGAAATAAAGCGCGAAGGTGCGGACGCCGAGAACGCCCTGATGCTCGAGCCCCACATGATGGTGGCGTATAAATACGATACTTTCTTCTATGTCCCGCGTGATAAGGCGCATCTCGCCGCTATCGTGGAAAGCGGGCTGCGGGCTGCCTATGAGAACGGCAGCTATATGAAGCTTTTCGAGAATCACCCGGTAATCAAAGCGGCGTTTGACGAAATCCGCACCCGGCCGCGCACTGTGTTCTGGATCGACACACCGGACATGAGCGAACGCACCAAAAACATCCCGGCCAAATACTGGATGACGATTGAGGAAACAGACGGCCTCACACGCGCAGGCGAATGAGGCTATGCCGCGCTCCTAGCCGCCCAGTTCAACCCCACGCTGCTCGGCCGCCGCGAGCGCACGCATCATAAGGTCCGCGAGGCCAGTTTCACTGTGCCCAAGGACTTTAAGCGCTGCCTCGGTCGTACCGCCGGGGCTTGTGACCTGACGGCGGAGTTCACTGGCACTGACCTCGGTTTCTTCATCCATCAGGCGGGCGGCGCCAATAACGGTTTGCCGCGCCAGCTGCATCGCAACATCCGGGCTCAAACCAAGCTCCGCACCCGCATGCGCCATACATTCCACCAGATGAAACACATAAGCCGGACCACTGCCAGAAACGGCGGTCACCGCATTCATCTGCGCCTCATCGGCGATCCAGACGGTTTCACCGACCGCATGCAACAGTTCGCGCGCCAGTGCCTTGTCTGCCACGCTGATATCATCACGCGCTGTCAGGCCGGTGATGCCTGCACCAATGGCCGCTGGTGTGTTGGGCATGGCGCGCACATAAGTCGCGTCAACCGCCACACCGTCTTCAAGCATGCTGAGCGGCACACCAGCCGCGACTGAGATCACCAGCGTCCCCTCATCCGCAAAAGGCGTGAGAAGCGGCAGGATGCCGCCAATCACCTGCGGCTTGACCGCGACAATAATCACCCGGGCTTTGAGGCCGTTCGGCAACGCATGCGCGTTGGTGACAAAATGCCCCTCAGCCATGTTCGGCAAGCAGCTTGGCGGTGCGGCAGGGTCAACAACATAGAGATGTTCAGGCGCAAGCCCGGCACGCAACCAGCCCATGGCCATCGCATGTCCCATGCGGCCACAGCCCATCAAAAGAAGCGGCTTCTCGCTACTGAACCCCTGCATCCCAAGTCCTCCTCACGCGTACAAAAACGGGAAGGGTTTCCCCTTCCCGCATTTTATGTGAGACGCTTTCAAGCGCCAAGCAGAATAGTGCCTTGCCTCAACGCGTTATGCGCTGCCCGCGCATTCCAGCATGGCGGATTCGATGGCTTCCTCCGGCGTCTGGCCACCCCACATCACAAACTGGAAGACGGGGTAGAAGCGCTCACACTCACCAAGTGCTGTTTCCACCATGGTGTTCATGTGGTCTTCGCCGATGGCGCCCAGAAGCGGGTCGTTGGCAAGGCTCGCGTGCCGATAAAGGAGCGCATCTTCCTCAGCCCAATATTCAAAGTGGCCGATCCACATGCGCTCATTGATCAGCCCGATCGTGTGATAAATATCGCTCCTGCGGCCCTCAGGCACGCGGAGATCGAAAAGGCAGGCAAATTGGAGTGTCTTGAAATCTTCGCGCCAGAAAACGCGGAACTGGAGGTCGGTATATTGCCCCGAGATGAACATGGTCAACTCGTCCTCGCCATGGCGCTCGACAGGCCAGTCGTTGGCGCCGGCAAGCTCCTCAGCAAGGTCTACCGGATTGTGGCTCAGAACTTCGGAATGCCCGGTACTTAGCGTCGTGGTCATCTCGTATCCCCCTTGAGATGAAACCGCCGGACTTTGAGGCACCGGCGACTTCAGGTTTCGCCGGTATTATAGTGGTTGTCGTCTTAGTACCAGAATCACGAGATCTGGCTCCCTTAATCTGACTTAACACTATATCTAGCGTGCCAAAGCGCAGACTCTGTGGCAAGGACGAATTACGAAATTACGGATATTTCTTGTGGATAAGGCAGTGAAGCGCCGTTCTAAATTGCTAATTAATGTCGCGTTCGCAAGCTGTTAGAATTTAGACTTCATGCAAAAAATAGATCGCAAGATTGTTGCGCAAACGGAACTATTTTTTGGCAGGCTTCTTCTTGAGAAGCTCGATTTCGGCGCGCAGGTCTTCGTTTTCGCGTCGCGCCTTCTCGGCCATTTCGCGCACGACTTCAAATTCCTCACGGCTCACGAGGTCAAGACCAGCGAGTTGACGGTCAAGCCATGCCCGGAACGTTTGCTCCATTTCACCCTTCACGCTATGGGCTGCACCCACGGCACCGGTGGCAAGTTTGGAGAGATCGTCAAAGAATTTGTTGCTGGTTTGCATGGGTCCGTCCTTCACATTCCTGCCTATCATATGGGCGAAACGAAGCATGATTGCAATGGGCGAGTTGCCGCATGGCACACACCTTCGCGCACCCGCGCGCCGGGATGCCGACTTGCCGGTTGACTTGGCCGCCCTGTCGGGCCAAGCATGACGGCAGAAACAGCTTCAGGAAATCCTTATGTCGCTTCTGAGCCCGCTTGCGGTGATCGCCTATCCCGATATTAATCCCTTTGCACTCGGCCCAATCGAAATGTTTGGGACGGAGCTTGGGATACGCTGGTACAGCCTCGCCTATATCGCGGGCCTTCTGTTCGGCTGGTGGTATATCCGGCGCATCACCACAAAACCAGGCGCACCCATGGCACCAAGCCATGTGGATGATTTCCTGACCTGGGCCATCATTGGTGTGATCGCGGGCGGCAGGCTCGGTTATGTGCTCTTTTATAACCTGCCCGCTTATGTTGAGAACCCGATTGCCATTTTCCGCCTCTGGGACGGCGGTATGTCGTTCCATGGTGGTGCGCTTGGTGTTGTGCTTGCGCTCATTCTGTTCTGCCGCAAACACAAGCTGGACCTCATGCGCGTGGGTGACCTGATCGCTATCGTGACACCTGTCGGGCTCTTCACCGGCCGCCTTGCCAACTTCATCAATGGTGAGCTTTGGGGCCGCCCCACTGATGTGCCATGGGCCATGGTATTCCCAAGCGACCCACTTGGCCTGCCCCGCCACCCGAGCCAGCTGTACGAAGCCTTTGGCGAAGGCATTGTGCTCTTTCTGCTGCTGCAACTGCTTTACCACAAAACACCGCTCGCCAAACGGGCGCCCGGCTTTATCGCCGGCACCTTTTTCGCGGGCTACGGCCTTGTGCGCATCCTCGTTGAATTTGTGCGCGAGCCCGACGCCCACCTTGGCCTGATGGCAGGTATTTCGCGCGGGCAGATGCTGAGTGTGCCGATGTTCCTGCTGGCCGCTTGGCTGATGTATATGGGCATCAAACGCGCGCGGTCCGGCAACTGACCATGAGTCCGCTCAAGGATATTCTGCTGCGGCGTATTGCGCTTGATGGCCCGATGAGCCTTGCGGACTATATGGCCACGTGCCTCATGCACCCTGAGCATGGCTACTACCAACGACAGAGGGTATTTGGCGCCGCGGGCGATTTCGTTACCGCGCCTGAAGTCAGCCAGATGTTCGGTGAGATGCTGGGCCTTTGGTGTGTGGACCGTTGGAACGCCATGGGCCGTCCGGGGCGGTTTAACCTTATTGAACTAGGCCCCGGGCGTGGCACCTTGATGGCCGACATGCAGCGCGCCGCGAAAGCAATGCAGGATTTCATGGATGCCGCACAGATTTGTTTTGTGGAAACCAGCACACAATTGCGGGCACAGCAACGTGAAAAGGTGCCCGGCGCGTCGTGGTATGACAATCTCTCAAAGGTGCCTGAAGGCCCCTCCATCATTGTCGCAAACGAGTTTTTTGATGCCCTCCCGATCCACCAGTTCGAGAAGCGGGAGGGCAAATGGCTGGAGCGCGGCGTTAGCGAAGCGGGCAGTGAGCTGACCCCTGTGCTGATGCCGCCCAGCGCGAAACTCAGCCTCATACCCGAGATAGTGAAATCCGGCCCGGACGGCAGCATCGCTGAGGTATGCCCCGCGGGCCTGACAGTCGCGGGCGAGATTGCGGCAAGGCTTATCGCCCACCCCGGCGCCGCGCTCATCATCGACTATGGCTATAAAACTTCAGCCCCCGGGGACAGCTTTCAGGCCCTGAAAGCTCATGAGTATGTGGACCCGTTCGCGGAGCCCGGCCTTGCCGACCTCACCGCCCATGTAGCGTTTGACCAGCTCGCACACGCCGCAAGTGAGAAAGGCGCCGCCGCGTCCACGATCACGGAGCAAGGTGCATTCCTGATGGCCATTGGCCTTGGTGTACGCGCGCAGGGACTTGCCGCGCGGGCAGACGATGCGGGACAAGCCCGCATCCTCAGTGAACTCAAACGCCTGACGGCACCCGATGAAATGGGCACCCTGTTCAAGGTGCTGGCGCTTCAGTCGCCGTCATTGCCTCCGGCACCCGGCTTTTAAGGACCTTCCGCAAAACATCGATGCTCACCTGCCCATCGGCATGCTGTTCCCCAGTGAAGCGACCAAGCGCGATGATCTGCTGGTTGTTGAAACCGAGCTTTTCCATGGTTTTTTTGAACAGCTCCACACTCTGGGTTTCCTTGATGGTAACCGCGTCCCACGCTGCCATCGCTTGCCAGAACTGGAAAATACCTTCGCCGGGGTCGGCAGGCGACAGCGCTTCGCCAACCAACCGGTTCACCAGTGCGCCGCAACGGTAAACCACCTCAAACTTGCCCTCATCCGGCGCACGCACCATGCTCGTTTCGCGAATAAAATCGGCACAGCGCGTCTCGGCCTTTTGCCACTGGGCTTTGTACTGTTCCTTGGTGGCCGCACCCGTGCGGTACATAAGCTCAAACGCCAGCGCGTCGGCCGCGCCTTCATGCATCCACGCCGCGTCATTGCCAAGCTGGTCCAGCCAGACTTCCTGCTGCCAAAGATGCAACAGTTCATGGGCCGCGAGGGTCGGGTAAAAATCCGTGGACTTGATCGCCCACTCAGCCGCCTTTTTACCTTTGAGAGTAAAGAGTATCTGGTTCTTGAGTGTGCCGCCTTTGGTGTGGCTACCCTCTGTCGTCAGCAACTCCCCCGCCGCCATGAAGACCTGATAGGGTTCACGTGGGGTATAATGGAACATACGCGACAGCATGCGACCGACTTCCGGCAATGACTGCTCAATCCCATTTCGCGCCGCTTCCGGCATGGCTGGGTCCACAACCGTGATGGCGTCCTTCGTTTCCACCACATCCTGCTTACCAAAATAGACAAACTGGTGATCAAGCGCGCGCAGGTCGCGGGTAATCACACGCTCCCCCTCCATGCCGCGATAGCTGGCGGAGACTTTATATTCCTGCCATTCATCGTCCTTGAATACCGTGCCGGTATAATAGCCCATATAAACCGACATGCCGCCGTCGGAGAATTTGGAAAAAGCCATGTAGTTTTTAACCGGCACTTCGGTGAAGCTATCGACCTCTACACCCGTGCAGGTGAAGGCCGCGCCGTCCCGGTGCGTGATGTTGGCGCTGCCGTCCTCTTCGACCGTAAGCTCAAATTCTGGCAACAGGGGCCGCCAGTGGGTCGCGCGCATGCCGTCGACCGGGCGTTCGAAACGCAGCGCATCCACGGGCTCGTCAAAGCAGTATTTGGCGCGCCAGACATCGGCCTCCAGCCTCTCAAACGTGAAACGACCCGTAATTTCCGCGAATGCCGACTGCGCAAAGAGTGTGCACAAAACCAAGCCCAAAAGCTGCCGCATAATTCCCCCAATCTGCAAAAGCATATCCATTCCGCTTTGTGTTTCTTATAGTGCGTGGCGGAAGGCAACTTTAATGACAAAGGCACCGCATGAGCAAGCACCTGAGAGCCCGGAACATTGCACTCCCGCACGCGTTTCTGAGCCGCGAGGATGGCGTATCAGAAGGACTATATGAAGGCCTGAACTGCGGGCCAGGCTCAAATGACGACGTAACCGCGGTTGCGGAAAATCGCCGCATCGCTGCGCAATATGTGTCTGGCAATGCCGGGACGCCGCTCCTGAGCTGCTATCAGGTGCATGGAAGCAATGTCGCTGTCGTGACTGGCGACTGGGGTGAAGTACGCCCCAAGGCAGACGCCATGGTGACGAAGCGACCAGGGCTGATCCTGGGCATCCTGACCGCCGATTGTTGCCCAGTGCTGTTCGCGGATATGGAGGCCGGTGTTGTGGGCGCTGCGCACGCGGGCTGGGGTGGCGCATTCCGGGGCGTGGTGGCAAGCACTGTCACGGCGATGCAGACTTTGGGAGCAAAACGCTGCAACATCCAAGCCGCCATCGGCCCGACTATTGCGCAGCCGAGTTATGAGGTCGGCACAGAGTTTCGCGACCGATTTCTGAATGCAGATACTGCCTTTGAGCGCTTTTTCACTGCGGGCAAAGACACTGAGCATTTCCAGTTCAACCTGCCCGCTTTTGTCCGCTCTCGCCTTGAGAATGCAGGCGTAGGCGGCATTTTTGATGTCGAGGTCGACACGTACACAAGCAACGCACATTTCTCATACCGGCGCACGACTCACCGGAAAGAGCCGGATTATGGCCGCCAGCTTTCGGCAATCATGCTCCCGTCCTGACATCAGTTTTTGTAATAATAATGTGCGGGCGC
Organism: Kordiimonas gwangyangensis DSM 19435 = JCM 12864; assembly: GCF_000375545.1. Taxonomy (GTDB): domain Bacteria; phylum Pseudomonadota; class Alphaproteobacteria; order Sphingomonadales; family Kordiimonadaceae; genus Kordiimonas; species Kordiimonas gwangyangensis. The sequence continues at coordinate 174,534 of NZ_AQXF01000003.1, read as the reverse complement.
CCCATTTTGCGCCAATCATCGGTCAAATGCGCACATGGGGGCCCTCACGCCTTTACAGCCCGGTGAAGCGCTGTTAAACGAGGCGCACACGCAACATCTTCATTGCACGGAGGCCTTTATGGGCATGAAGATCCTGACCGGGAACTCCAACCCGGAACTGGCGGAAGCAATCGCCGCCTACCTCAACATGCCGCTCGCCAAAGCGGCTGTTAAACGCTTTTCCGATCAGGAAGTATTCGTCGAGATTCATGAGAACGTGCGCGGTGAGGATGTATTCCTGATCCAGCCGACAAATTTCCCGGCGAACGACCACATGATGGAACTTCTGGTGTGCATTGATGCGCTCAAGCGTGCTTCTGCCCGCCGGATCACTGCAGTGATCCCCTATTTCGGCTATGCCCGCCAAGACCGGAAGCCCGGCCCGCGCACGCCGATTTCGGCCAAGCTGGTTGCCAACCTGATCACGACCGCGGGCGCTGACCGCGTGCTGACGATGGACCTGCACGCAGGCCAGATTCAGGGCTTCTTCGATATCCCGACGGACAATCTTTACGCCATGCCCGTACTGGTGCGTGACCTGAAAGAAAAATACGCCGGCAAGAAGACCATGATCGTATCGCCTGACGTGGGTGGTGTGGTTCGCGCGCGTGCTTACGCTAAACGCCTTGATGCGCCCATCGCCATCATCGACAAACGCCGTGAACGCGCAGGCGTTTCCGAGGTGATGCACATCGTTGGTGACGTGAAGGATTACCACTGCGTACTCGTCGACGATATCGTGGACAGCGCAGGAACGCTCTGCAACGCAGCAAAAGCGCTCCATGAAGCAGGTGCTAGCTCGGTTTCCGCTTACGTGGCACACGGCGTACTCTCGGGCCCGGCCTATGAGCGTATCGCGAACAGCGTGATGGACGAACTGGTGATCACCGACAGCATCCGCCCGACTGAAGCCGGTATCGCCAACCCGAAAATCCGGGTTGTGACCGTGGCACCGCTGCTCGCGGAAGCGATGAACCGCATCGCGCACGAGACCAGCGTTTCAAGCCTGTTCGATTAGTCCTGGGTCTGCCTAGAAATTCAAAAACCCCGGCATCTGTGTCGGGGCTTTTTTTATTTTGGACTAGAGGTTAGGGACGCGGTCCCTACTCCTGCATGATGGCGCTTGCCGGCGCTTCCTGCTCCGCAAGGAACCTTGCAAAACGGCCATCCTCCATGACTTTTGCCAAGAGATCGTTCATCTGCCTCTGGCTCACCGGACCATTTCTCCGCATCAGCACCGGCAGCTCGTAGCGCTGGTCCACCCGTTCCCCGACCCGAAGAACATCACCAAGCTCTGGTTCTGTCTCCAACTGTCGCGCGAGGAATAAGTCATTCAGGACTGCGAGGTCAGCATTCCCACTGATGAGGTGACGAAGCGTGTAAAGCTGCTGCTGCGCGAACACCACATCATAGCGTGCGCGAATCTCATCCGGGTCGGATGTCAGACCGGCGAACGCGTAGTGAAAGCCGAAGGTGAGCGCGATGCGCCTTTTATGAAGGGCGTCAAATACGTCCCGCCCAAGCGGGTTGTCGCGCCGGGCGACGAAGACCTCCTGCCCCTTGATAAGCGGGGTTGAGGTGACAATTTCGTCCGCAAGCTCGCTCCAACCCCAAAGCGGCAACTCAAAGAAGATCATATCGATCTTGCCGCTAACGAGCAGATCATAACGGCGGCGCGCAGGAATTTTGACAAATTCGAACTGATACCCTGCCTGCTGCTCGCTCAAAAATTTGGCGAACGCAACCGACAAACCACCGGAACCTTCTACAAAAGGCTCAAACTGGTAGCCGCCAACCTTGACCGGCACAGCTTCATCGTCCGCACGCAGCATAGCCCCGCACGAGAACACCGTCAGCCCAATTGCCAGCACTACTGAACGCCACACCAAACGAACTATCAACAGCCCCCTCCTTACAATGACTAAACTTTAGCTCGTTTTTTATTCAATGCCCAGAAACCATTGTTTTCAGGCAGGGAATGCGCGGAGTAAGCACCAACCATTCAATCAAAATACCACATTCTACAGCTTAAACTTGAAATAGTCCCGGTTCTGCAACGCCACCATAGCGGTATTCGCCGAATCCGGCTATTTGTGCAAACCGCACCGCACTGCACGTTTGTGCCTTGCATTTCCCGGCATTTCGCGGTAAATCGCGCCCGACCGTTGTGGGATCGCCTGCAACGGGAACCCCGCCCTTGCATCCCTGGAGGAAGTGGCGGTCTCCGGGTCGGATGGTCTGGCCCAGAGTTTTAGTTTGGAGAAATAGAATGGCAAAAGCTGTTACTATCGTTGCTGAGCCGCGCGAACGGATTGGTAAGGGAGCCTCCCGCGCCGCGCGTCGTGCAGGTAAAGTTCCTGCTGTAATCTACGGCGACAACAAAGAACCGGAATCCATCCAGATCCCGCAGAACGAAATCATCCGTCTTCTGAACCGTGGTGGCTTCATGTCCCACACGTTCGAAGTACAGGTTGGCAAGAAAAAAACCACCGTTCTGCCGCGCGACCTGCAACTGCACCCGGTAACCGACCTTCCGATGCACATCGACTTCCTCCGTCTTGGCAAAGGCGCAGAGGTTGTTATGGCAGTTCCGGTTAAAGTTATCGGCGAAGAAAAGTGCCCTGGCCTGCGTCGCGGCGGTGTGATCAACCACACCCGTCACGAAGTTGAGCTGCACGTTCCTGCTGACGCGATTCCGGAATTCATCGAAGCAGACATTTCCGCTCTCGACATCAACGAATCCGTGAAAATCAGCAACGTGACCCTGCCGAAAGGCTGCACGCCGACGATCACCGATCGTGACTTCGTTATCTGCGCTATCGTTGCACCGTCGGGCCTCAAGTCCGCTGAGAACGCTGCAAGCGACGAAGACGCTGACGAAGAAAGCGAAGACTAATAACCATGGGGGCGGCTTTCGCCCCCAGTTGTTGCCGGAGGATTTTTCCCCATGCTGCTTTTTGTCGGTCTAGGCAATCCGGGCAGCCAGTATGAGAAACACCGGCACAATGTTGGTTTCATGGCGCTCGACAGGATTGTTGAGCGCCATAATTTTTCCGCTGGCCCCAAACGCTGGCAGGCCGAAACGGCCGAAGGCCGGTTAGGCGGCGAGAAAATCATCGCCATCAAACCGCAAACCTATATGAACAACTCAGGCCAGTCGGTGGGGGAAGCCATGCGCTTCTTCAAACTGACACCGGCTGACGTTGTGGTGTTCTACGACGAGCTTGACCTCGCCTTCGGCAAAATCAAGGTCAAGGTCGGTGGCGGTGCGGCTGGGCATAATGGCATCCGCTCGATGAGCCAGCATATAGGGCCCGACTTTACCCGCGTACGTATCGGCATTGGCCACCCCGGCGACAAGGCACGGGTGCATGGCCACGTGCTAGGCGATTTTGCCAAAGCCGAGCAGAACACGCTCGAGGACATGCTGGACGCGATTGCAAACGAAGCAGGCTATCTGGCGGCTTATGACAATCCGCGCTTCATGACCGAGGTAGCGCGCCGCCTGCAACCGCAGCGGCCAAACGGCAGCAAAAAAACCGATGAGGCAACACCGCCCGCGCCCAAGCGCCCGGCGAAAGCCCCGGCTGAGACAAAAACAAATGAAGGCCCAATGGCCGCCGCGCTCAAAGCCCTGATCGGCCGCGCGGACAAGGGAGACAAATAATGGGTTTCAAATGTGGCATTGTGGGCCTTCCGAACGTTGGTAAATCCACGCTCTTTAACGCGCTCACCAATACGGCGAATGCGGCGGCAGCCAACTATCCGTTCTGCACCATTGAGCCGAACGTAGGCCAGGTTCCTGTGCCGGATGAGCGGCTGTATGCGCTTGCCAAACTGGCAGGCTCCAAAGACATCATCCCGACACAGCTCTCCTTTGTTGATATCGCAGGCCTCGTGCGCGGCGCCTCGAAGGGTGAAGGCCTTGGCAACCAGTTCCTCGCCAACATCCGCGAGACGGACGCCATCTGCCACGTTCTGCGCTGCTTTGAAGACGACGACATCACCCACGTCGATGGCCGCGTGGACCCCGTATCCGACGCCGAAACCATCGAGACCGAGCTGATGCTCGCCGACCTCGAGAGCCTTGAAGGCCGTATCCATGGCTTGAGCCGCCGCGTGCGAGGTGGCGACAAGGAAGCCAAAGCAACGATGGATATGATCGAGCGCATCATCCCGCTCCTGCGTGAAGGCAAGCCAGCCCGTGTTGTGACCATCAACAACGAGGAAGAACAGCGTACGCTGGACGGCATGCAGCTCCTGACCTCGAAGCCGATCCTCTACATCTGCAATGTGGATGAAGACAATGCTGCAACAGGCAACGAATTCTCTGACGCCGTGGCCAAGATGGCTGAAGCGCAGGGTGCAGGTTGCGTGGTGATTTCAGCGGCTGTGGAAGCGGAGATCGCCCAGCTTGAAGACGAAGACGAAAAAGGTGAGTTTCTTGAGACACTCGGCCTCGGTCAAACCGGCCTCGCACGCGTCATTCGCGCAGGCTACGACCTTCTGGAGCTGATCACCTATTTCACCGTAGGTCCCAAGGAGGCGCGTGCCTGGACCATCACCAAAGGCACCAAAGCGCCGCAAGCCGCCGGTGTGATCCACACCGACTTCGAGAAGGGCTTCATCCGCGCTGAGACCATCGCCTACAATGACTTTGTCAGCCTTGGCGGTGAACAGGGTGCGAAGGACGCGGGCAAGATGCGCCTTGAAGGCAAGGAATATATTGTCGTCGATGGCGACGTCCTGCACTTCCGTTTCGCGAACTAAGCGACCGTGAACCAAGAAAATAGCGCCCACGCAACAAGCGCAATGATCAGAAATGCAAGCGGCCCGGTTAGCTCAGGGCCGCTTGTTTTATATTTGTGCCCGCAGTCGCGACATTTGCGGCGGTTGCCACCCGGCGCGGGGATGAAAATCTCCAAAACCACCAACACAGGGAGCCAAAGCGGCGATCTGTAACGTGTGACATTCTCCGACCCGCAGCTTGGACATAGATCAATCGCATCAGCTGCATCCGTATCAACTGCTACCGCAGGCACTTCTGTTTCACGAAGGACCGCTAGCGCCTCGTCATACTCTTCATCCGGCACCCAAAGCCGAAAGCCGAGGGATAGCGCCAGATGCGGCATCACGCTACCTGCTTCAAAATTATCCATGTGTACGAGAAAGCCTGCCTGCTCCAGCAGGGATTTCTTGATCAGAACGTCGGTATAGTCGCTGCTTTCCAACAGGATTTTCAATGATGCCCCCTCACATATGTGAACTGAGCTTATTCAATCCTGATGGCCCTTAGCAAATAGGAAAGTGCCCCCTGAAGGTAGAGGAGGAACGGGCTGTAGTAGTAGTGTAGCTCTCCGCCCCGTGTTTCTTCAAAGATCGTGAGCGCGATGGCAATCAGAAGCGGCGACAGCCTGAGGAGGATCCGGGCTGGGCCAAGGCCGCTGAAGAAAAGTGGCATACGCCAGCGGCCTTCAACAATGCGCTGGGTCAAAATCGGCAATGCCATGCCCATGGACCACAGGACCAGGCAGGCGAGAATCATCCAGTTCAGTTCGGCCAGATCGGGTTTGTCTTCAAACCAGCCAATCGCCGCGCCCGCGAGACCAATCTCGACCGGCAGCAACACAGCAACCAGCGCCACAAAAAACTGCGCACAGCGAATGTAGTAGCGCGCGCCCGTCGCGGCCTTGATGCGCTCCACAAAGGAAAACCATACAAGCGCACCACACAGGATTTGCAGGTTCAGGACAATTTCCCACCACAGGCGCGACCGGCTGAGCCCGGCATTTTTCATGGAATCGAAAAAGGAGATGCTCATGGACGAGAGGATGCAGCCGGTAATCAGCATAGCGATCGCGGTCAGGATTGCACGGTCATGCGACAGTTTGAACTTCAATGCCATCAGCCCCCTTTGGATGGCTGAACCTTAACAGTGTAAAAGTAACGAAAGCGTTTAAATATCGCTGTCACGCGGCGAGGCATGGCGCGCCTTGTTCAGGTACGGCAGGGCGCCCTGCAGGTACATGAAGATCGGCACAAACATATAGAGACGTTCACTACCCCGCACGCTTTCGGTGGCAATGATAAGCGCGACGATGAAGCTTGGCCAGAAAGTTCGTAACCACGCCATGGGATTAAGGCCCAAGTGCTGGCCGCTTTCGCCAAGATTTTCTCGACCCACCAGCAATGTGGTGAATATGGGCATCACGAAGGCGCCAAAGGCCCAAAGTGCAATGGCCATCAGCATCAGCTTGATGACCGACGCCTCAGGCGGAACCGCACGGAACCAATCCAGATATGCCCCGATCAGCAACAGCATGACCGGGTAAGAGACTGAAATAATACCAACAATGAAGTTCACCACCGCGCGCATGCGCCAGCGCCCGTCGGACTGCACCATACGGTCATGATGGCAGAACCACATGAAAGCGAGACAGAGGATTTGGAGGTTGAGCACGATCTCCCACCACCAGCGGGAGGTGAGCATGCCGTCGCCGAAGATATCGGGGGCAAAAAAGAAGCCGACCTTGAAGGCCATGATGACGCCGACAATCAGGAGCGCAAGGGCGCCAAGAAACGCACGCGAGTCTTTAATCCTGAACCCCAAAGCAACATGCCTCCGCTAAATGGCTGGGCGCGGCTGCCCCGTAGGGCAACCGCACGTTCCAAGTGTGATGCTACTTGTTTTTAACGGCTTTGCCAGCCTTCATCACAAAATCAACGTCCATCAGTTCCTCGAGATTTTCGAGTGGGCTGCCATGCATGCCAATGATGTCAGCGTGTTTGCCAGCTTCAATGGTGCCAAGGCTGTCGGACATATTGATAAGATCAGCCGCATTCACCGTGGCAGACTTCAGGATGTCCATCGGCTTCATGCCACCCTTCTGCATCAGCAGTGCCTCACGGGCGTTGGTGCCGTGCTGGGACACACCGCTGTCAGTACCGAAGGCAATTTTCACACCGGCTTTGTGCGCAGTCTCAAAGTGGCTGAGCATGTCAGCGCCAACACGCAGTGCTTTTTCCTTGATAGCCGGGGACATGAAGTTGCTGCTTTTCGCCATGCCAACAACGGTGTCACCCGCAATCAGGGTAGGCACCAGATAGGCGCCGCTTTTCTTGAATAGCTTGATCGATTCCGCGTCCGCATACGAACCGTGTTCGATGCTGTCCACACCGGCGCGCAGGGCAGCATTGATGCCTTCCGCCGCGTGCGCGTGGGCAGCGACCTTACGGCCAAGGCTGTGCGCGGTGTCCATGATTTCCTTCAGCTCGTCATCCGCCATTTGCTGGCCGGTGCCGGTATCGGTGTCGGAAAGCACACCGCCTGTTGCGGTGATTTTGATCACATCGGCGCCGTATTTGATCGCTTCACGCACCGCACGGCGGCAGTCGTACGGGCCGTTACAAATGGTTTTAGCTGTATATTTTTCCAGCAGGTCATGGCGCATGCCGTCTACGTCACCGTGGCCACCCGTTGGTGACACGCCGCCTGACGCCACAATGCGCGGGCCGTCGATCCAGCCGCGGGCAATCGCGTTACGGAGCGCATACATATGCTGCGGTGAAGAGGACCCGAGATTGCGCACGGTTGTAAAGCCAGCCATCAGGGTTTTGTTCGCGAAATGCACACTGTGCATGCCCACTTCCTCAGACGACCAGCGCAGGGTTTCGCTGTCGCCGTTCGGGCCCAGTTCACCTTGCAGGTGCACGTGCATGTCCATCATGCCCGGCATGACAAAGCCGTCCTTGAGGTCGATGACCTTGGCGTCGTCGCCATAAGCGCTCGCATCAACATAGCCGTCCTCAACAGCTTTGATGCGCCCGTCTTCAACGATGACCGATTGTTCCTTCTTCGCGGCTTTCCCCGGCACCGCAAGCAGTTCACCGGCGTGGATGATTGTCACGTCCGCAAGGGCTGCCCCACCAAGTGCGCCCGTTGCAGCAAGTGCAAGTCCCGCCACCGCATTTTTCAGCAACTGTCTCATATTTCTCCCCTTTATGTGCATATGCTGATCTGAATTGGTGCGCAGTCTGTCACAGCCCGCACGAAATTCAAAGTGGTGATGCACGCGAGAAATCAGGAGGAGAAATGAAGCCCGTCGGAGGTCTTGAGCTCCTTCAGATACATACGCACCGTGCCCCAGCTTGATTTGAAGCTCGCGCGCACAGGAAGTGTGTGACCAAGGCCTTCGATCTCCTGAAACCAGATGGGGATACCCTCTTCATCATCGGGTTCTTCACCGCCATGTTTACGGGCGTATTTCTCGGCCTTTTTGCGCGCCTTCTCTTCTTCCTTCAGGCGCTTTTTGATCTGCTCTTCCGTCTCGATGATTTCGCCCGCGATGGTCTCACCCTCAAACTGGCATTTCTGGCTGGGGCCAAAGAAGGGGCTGTGGTTGCTCTCTTCAATGATGGAGGTTTTCTCCTCACAGAGCAGACCGATTTTCATCACATGGTCGCCATCAAAAACCTGCACCTCACGCGGTAAGGTTTCGCCAAGCAGCATCATAACAACGGAAAGCCCGTCCGGCCCACGTTTAAGCTCATCCGGTACTGGCTCGCGCGAATAGTCTTCCAGCCATTTCTTCGGCCAGTCCCGCTCCCAGCGGATAAACTTGCCGTCTTCATCGAACCACATCGCCTTGCGGTAGTCGTCCCCACTCCAGCGCCCTTCAGAGACAAATTCACGCGGCAAGACTTCACCGTTTTTGCCGAGTTTGCCCACAGCCGTGAGCGTCCCGTTGCCCCGGCTAAAAAGGCGCGCCACGCCGCGGGTACGAATATCCATGCGGGCCTGATAGTTTTCCTCGTCATGCACCACCGCGACATCCGCGGTGAACACCACAAAACCATTCCAGATGAAATTATAGGTAGCCTCGATACGCTGGTCATAAGCTGACACAGGGGATGCAAAAAACGCCAACCCGAGCAACACACCAACGAGTGAATGAATAGTCCGCATAACCTCTCCGCACATACCAGCCCCAAGGCAGATTGCCTGATAGTGCTGCCCGATGGAAGCAGGATCAGAGGAGGGGCCAGACAAGCGGCACAATCACCGCTGTCGCAAGGCCATTTGCGGCCATGGCAAAAGCTGCCGCAGCGCCCATCACGTCACTGCGCCGCACGGCTTCCGCCATGCCAATAGCATGCCCGGCTGTGCCCAGCGCCAGTCCCATTCCCACGTCATCATCGATGCCGCACTTCGCCAATATAGGCGGCCCAAAGATGGCGGCAAAAAGGCCGGTGAGGATAACAGTGGCAGCAGAAAGGGAGGCGGACGCACCAATACCGTCCGCGATGGAGATGGCAATGGGTGTGGTGACGGACTTGGAAACCACCGCACCATATAGCGCATCATCGGCTGACAGGATCGCGATGATGCCAAGCGCTGACGTCACGCCAGCCACTGACCCGCCGATGATTGCCGCAGCGACAGCTGCCTTTTCCTGCCGGAGCACACCAAGGTTCCGGTACAGCGGTACTGCGAGCGCCGCCACAGCCGCCAGCAGGCCCGCATAGAGCACGTTGGTGTCCTGCTCGAACGCGGCAAATAACCCCGGCTTCAAAAGAAACAACAGTACCAATAGCACAGTCGGCAGAAGGATAGGATGGAACCAGACACGCCCGCCTGAGCGCCGGTAAAGCCAGTCACCGAGCGCGAATAGCAGCACAGTGACACCAAGCCATATGTAGGGAATACTCATGCTCCGCGTCCTCTGCCGTGAAACATACGGTAGGCGGCTGCCGCCGCCAGTAGTCCCATGACGGTGCTGAGCGTTACGACCAGAAGAAGCGATAGCCATTCAGCCACCACCACATCGCGAAGTTTGACGATACCCACGAGCGGCGGAATGAACAGAAGCGGGAAGATGCGAAACAGGAAACCCGCCCCTGTCGCAACAAAAGCAGGCACCCCGCCATTCCATACAAAGAATACCGTCAACAGCGCCATGGCGAGAACCGCTGACGGTACCGGGAGTGCGAAACCAGCGACCAAGCCCTCCAGCGCGAGAACGAGAAGAACGAAAAAGCCGATACCAACAGTCCCCGCCAAGCCGCTTGTCAAAAGGCTAGTGCCCTCCCCGCCCTTTGGCGTCATGCGCCGGACCGGACCTGACCAAGGAAGCGGTCTGTCTCGGACGCGAGCGAATTGGCCAGCGCCTCAAGCTGTTCGATGGACGCCAGCACCGTAACCGCGCCACTTTCAGAATCGCGGGCTTTGCCCTCAACCAGCTTGGCATTATCGGCGGCAGAGCGTGAACCTTCCGACGCGCGCTTCACTGATTCTGCAATATCGCGGGTTGCGGCGTCCTGCTCTTCCACCGCGGCGGCAATCGCTGTGGCGCCGATATTGATGTTCCGGATGACGTTATTGATGGTGTTGATCGCATCAACCGCAGCTTCAGTCGCGTCCTGCACCGCACCGATCCTTTCGTGGATGCCGTCCGCTGCACGCGCGCTTTCACCCGCGAGGTTTTTCACTTCTGTCGCGACCACAGCAAAGCCCTTACCCACCTCACCCGCACGCGCAGCCTCGATGGTGGCGTTGAGTGCGAGGAGGTTGGTCTGTTCGGCGATCTCGGTAATCAGCGAGACGACAGAGCCAATTTCCTGCGCGCGTTCAGAAAGCACACGGATACGTTCCGCCACGCTTTCCGCTTGCGACACCGCATCATTGGTGAGCTGGTTGGTGCGGTCTACCTGCTGTGCAATTTCAGAAGTGGAGCCCGAAAGCTCGGTCGCCGCACCGGAGACTGCTTCCACGTTCGAGGAAGCATCCTGCGTCGCCCATGTGATTTTCTCGGCGCTTTGCATACCGTCACGCGCCTGCCCCTGAAGGGCAACCGCTGTTGACTTCATGCCGCCTGCCATGGAGACAACCTCACGCACAATCTGCTGTACGGATTGTTCAAATTCCTGCGCCAGTGCTTCAAGCATCGCGCGCTTCTCAGCAGCGGCCTGCGCTTCCTGCTCTACCTGCTGCTCACGGAGGGCTTCGGCCTCAAGGCGGGCGGCATCCGCAGCATCGGCGGCTTCCTTGGCTTCCAGTGCTGCTTGTTCCGCAAGCGCACCGGCTGCGCGGGCGCGCTCCGCTTCCTGAACTGCATTTTCGTGTTCGACCTCAACGGTCTCAAAGAGACCGCGCACAAGATGGGTAACCCAGAAAAGGCCGACGCTCAGCACACCAAAGGCAAGGATTTCAAATCCGGTCTGAAGGAAGTGCCCTTCCCCACCTGAGATATAATAGGGCGCAACAAAGTTCATCACGAGCAGGTAGAGCATTGTGGTGCCGGTGGCGACAGCAAGGCTACGCCAACAGAATGTGGACGAGAGGAGCGCAATTACGGTCGCGAAATAAAGGTGTACATCCTTCTGCCAGGGGTGCGCGGCATAAAGCGCCACCAGCGCACCCACCGTCAGCACCATAAGGAAAGCAAGCGCCATCCGCCCTGCGGTATCAGACAGCACCTTGACAGCACCTGTTGCCAAAAGGGCAAAAACAGTCACAAGACCGGTGAGGACAAGCGTATCGCCGCTATCGGCCCACCAGCCATGCACGAGTGCTGCGGGGATATGCGCCCACAGAAAGACAAGAAGAATTTTGACTACCTTTTCACGGATCGTCGCGAGATTTTCCATAAGCCCCCCTACTGCGTCCTTTTGGCTTGGTGACACCGAATACAACACTGCAGACATGACGTTGATGCAACCATACTGTCGTTCCGTTGTCTATTCGTTAACCGTTTGACTTCCACTACCTACCGCCCCAATTCACTGAGAGAATCAGGGAGTATTCTTATGTTCAAAATTTTCTATGAAGACCTTGTCATTGGTCAAAAAGAGACATTCGGAAGTTATAAGGTGACGCGCGAGGAGGTCATCGACTTCGCGTCAAAATACGATCCGCAACCCTTTCATCTGGACGATGAAGCTGCAAAGAAGTCTGTCTTTGGGGCACTTTGCGCAAGCGGCTGGCACACCTCGGCGATGATGATGCGCATGATGGTGGACCATATGAAAGACAAGGGAATCGCGGGCCTTGGCTCCCCCGGCCTTGATGGCGTAGAATGGAAAAAGCCGGTATTCCCGGGCGATATTCTCTCTGTTGAGGGTGAGACGACCGCAAAACGAGATTCCGCATCGCGCCCAAACATTGGCCTGGTAAAATCCACCTATACTGTGAGGAACCAGAAGGGTGAGACAGTCATGATCATGCGAGGGAACGCAATGATGGCCAAGCGCCCCAAATAAGGGCGTCAGGCGGCTCTCATTTTCCTGCGCCGCTTGGGCAGCAGGCGCGCCAGCAAGAGGACGAGCAGGATAGCACCGTAAATGAGCGGCTCCAGCTGTAGGCCTTTGCGCATCATGAAAAAATGGATAATGGCAAGCGGCGCGATCACGTAAACGAGCTTGTGCAGCCGTTGCCAGTTTTTCGCGCCCAGCCGTTTGATCATGCCCTTGGTGCTGGTGATGGCAAGAGGTGTCAGCATCAGAAAGGCGGCCATGCCGACTGTAATATAGATGCGTTTCAGCACATCGGCCCACAGTTCCGGCCAGTTGAACAGCATATCAAGCCAGATGTAGCTGAGCATGTGCAGGCACACGTAGAAATAGGCGAACAGCCCCATCATGCGGCGGAACATGATTGGTTTGTTGGACGGGATCAACTTTGCAAGCGGCGTGAGCGCCAAGGTAATCAGCAGCATGCGCAGCGCCCAATCGCCCGAGAAACGGTTCGATGTCTCGTTCGGATTGAAACCGAGGTCATTGGGCAGCCCCTGAAAGGCCGCCCACCACTCAGACACAAGCCAAAGCGCGGGCAGAAGCGCGAGCACAAAAACCGCGGGCTTCACACCAAAGCGCCATACCTTGAGTGGCATCGCCATTAATAATTTTTCCTCAGGTCCATGCCCTGATAGAGGTGCGCAACAGCGTCTTCATAGCCATTGAACATCAGGGTTTCGCGGCGGCCGAACTCACCAATGCGCCGCTCCTGCTTCTGGCTCCAGCGTGGGTGATCCACATTGGGGTTCACGTTCGAATAGAAACCATATTCGCTGGGTGCGGATTTTTTCCAGCTTGTCTTGGGCTGGTCTTCCACGAAGCTGATACGCACAATCGACTTGATGGATTTGAAGCCATATTTCCACGGCACCACCAGCCTAAGCGGTGCGCCGTTCTGGTTTGGCAGTTCCTTCCCGTAAAGACCAACCGCGATAAAGGCGAGCTCGTTCATGGCCTCGTCCATGCGCAGACCTTCACGGTAGGGCCAGTCGAGCACGTTGAACCAGCCTTTCACTTCGGGCATCTGCTTCTTGTCAGCCAGCGTTTCGAAGGCGACATATTTGGCGTCAGCCGTCGGCTCGAACTTCTTGATCAGCAACGAAAGCGGTACACCGATCCACGGGATAACCATCGACCATGCCTCCACACACCGCAGCCTGTAGATGCGCTCCTCAAGCGCTTTCATGTCAATGAGGTCTTCAAAGTCGTAAATGCCCGGACGGCCCACATGCCCGTCCACCTTGACCGACCATGGCTTGGGCTGCAAACGCCATGCGTTTTCCGCAGGGTCGGACTTGCCAGTACCAAACTCATAATAGTTATTGTAGGCGGTTACTGCCTCATAGGGCGTCAGCGCCTCTTTCGGGTCATAGGCTGTCTTGGAAAAGGCAAGCGGATTGAGCACCCGTTCCGTCGCTGCGCCTGCGGGGAGCGATAAGCCAGTTACGCCCAAAAGGGCAGCCCCCGCGCTACCACCAATGAAAGCGCGCCGGTTCAGGTATAGCTGCTCGGGCGTAACCTCATTTTCGCTGATTTGCCATGGCTTGCGGGATTTGATCATCATCGCTCGTCTCTCCTTTGATGCCACCCTACCACCGGCGCGACGAAGGTCCAGTCACACCTTGGTCTCAAGTATGTGAGGAAAACGAGAGCGGGCTGTTCTAGACGGCGTCCAGCTCACACGAGTACGAAATTTCCCGACAATCCGCTGTTAGTGAGAAAAAAACACGAGCTAATTACCGTTACAGTAGATCATCTTATGAAAAGTGTTCATGATCGGGGGTTGCGAAAGTTCGCAACATAGCTAAATATTCACCCATAACATAATCAAGCCAGTGTTTCGGCTAACCCCAGATTGTCTATTCTGTTCGAGTGAACAGTGGCAGAATGCCGGCCTCCAAAGCCAATTTGGAAGCATAGATGTCCCGGTCCGCCACTGGTATAAATTTCACACGACAGCCAAAAGATGTTGGCCTTGAAGTGGAGACGATGTGAAGGCCACAGTGTTGATGAAAAGCGTGTTGGAAACACTGCACCACTCCAAAGCAACGCAGGAGTTGGTTCGCTTCTGGCTGAATCTTCCTCGGCCCGATGGCGAGGTTTGCCCAAAACGGTCCGACTTCTCGTCGGCGCGTATCAACGGCTCATTGCCTGAGGTATTTCTGAGCGAATGGTACGGCAATGATGCTCTCGTCGTCGTTCAATCCGGCACCATCCTTGATCGCCTGATCGGCCTCGACATGACCGGCAAAAACATTTTTGACATGACGCCACCTGAACTGGTGCATGACGAACGGCGCTATTATCAAGCGCTGCGCGACCATCCTTGTGCCGGCCTTATCACGCGCTCGATGATCAACTTCGCCGACAAGCCTTTTATCTATCGCACCATTCAGTTGCCGCTTCTGGACCCATTCCATCACGTTCGCTATTTTGTAGGCACCGGCTTCCTGATTGAAGGCGAAGCCATGGAAGCAGAGTTCGGCAAGGTCGATTTCAAACGCGCCAAGCTTGTGGAGCGACGCTTCTTTGATATCGGCGCCGGTGTTCCGGCATCGGGGCCGCAGGGTGTCAACGATAACGCTGGCACCCCGCAGTAGATATTTCACTCAGTTCTGGAAATCGTAAACGCTGCCCAGCTTGAGGATCTGTGTCAGGTCATCAAGCGCGGCAAAACTTTCTTCCATCAGAAGCGGATCACCCAGGTCTTCCGGCATGACACGGTCCCTGTAGTGTTTGCGAACCCACGCCTGCAGCTCGGTGACAAGACCCGCATTCAGTATAGCATTCGCCCCAAGGCCGTTCACATCATCGTCTGAAAGTGCGACCCTGAGCCTGAGGCACGCGGGCCCACCGCCATTGCGCATGCTTTGCCGAACATCCAGATAATCCGCGTGCGTGATAGCACCACCGGACGCAATCAGGCTATCCACATACGCCTTTGTGCTGGGTGTTTCGGCCACTTCACCCGGTAGGATAAGCGTCATGCCTTCCCGGTGCGGGCTGGATATAAGCTGGCTGTTGAACAGATAGCTTTTCACCGCGTCCGCAAGCGGCACATGCGCCTTCGGTACCCTGATGAACCGCATTTCAACGTCACCAATAGCGCCAAGAATATCCCGCTCCAACTGGTCCGGGTTCACAAACGCGTCTTCATGATAGAAGAAAACGTTCCGGTTCGAGACCGCCACCACGTCGTTATGGAAGGCGCCCGCGTTAATGGCCGCCGGGTTCTGGCGCACAAACAGCGCTTTCTTGGGCGACAAGCCATGTTGGCGCGCGACTGCGCGGCTGGCTTCAAGCGTTTGGCGACCAGGGAATATCAAGTCGTCCGCTTTCTCGAAAGCACCACGACCGTATACAAAGAGCGCCACGCCTTCATCGCCATAGTCCGCACAGAAGCGGTTATGGTTTGCCGCGCCCTCGTCACCCATGTGGGTACCACCCTCAAGCGCATCATGGTGCGCAAAACGCTCCCCTTCCGGGAAAATCGCCTTGAGCACGCGCGATGTCACAGGCCATTCGATTGACCGGTGATACATGGCCGCGAGGTTCGCGGGCGTGAAGTGAGTACGGCCGTCTGCGGTGTCTGGCGAGGGTGAGATGGTAGCCGCATTTGCGGTCCACATGGTCGCTGATGATGTGAGGTTGGCCACAAGTGCCGGGCTCGTCTCCCACGCTTTTGCCAGCATGTCACGGTCACTGCCCGTAAAACCATGTGCCCGAAGGGCATGAAGGCTTGGTCGGTCATGCGGCGGTAACACCCCCTGCATCATGCCAAGGCCCATCAAGTGCTGAGCTTTATCTAGTCCCTGCAGCGCACCTTCACGCGGGTTCGCCACGAGGCCCTTGTTGCTGGCCGATGCCACGTTCCCATACGAGAGACCCGCATAGTTGTGGGTCGGCCCCACGATGCCGTCAAAATTTGCTTCGCGCCACGCCATCATGCGTCTCCCTCACGAACCTTAAGACCCGCAGGCAAAGCGCCCACGACCACTTTACCGTCTGCCTGCTCCATAGTGGCGACACCATAGGCGCAGTAATCCGCTGCATAATAAGCGCTCGGGCGATGGTTGCCGGAGAGGCCAATACCGCCGAAAGGAGCCGTTGATGCCGCACCAGTCAGTTGCTGATTCCAGTTCACAATGCCCGCTCGCGCACGCGGATAGAAGGCGTCATAAAGCGCACGACTATCGGACAGGAGGCCGGATGCAAGGCCAAAGCGGGTGTTATTGGCTTCCTTGATGGCCTCATCAAAGTCCGTAACACGAATGAGCTGAAGCATAGGGCCGAACACTTCTTCGTCCGTCCGGTTCTGCACCGCTGTCACATCAATCAAGCCCGGCGTGACGAACGCGTCGCCGCGCTCAAGCCTCTCGCACTTGCGCAAGGCTAAGCCGCCATTCTGGAGAAGCATATCCTGTGCTGCAAGCACCTGCGACGCGGCATGGGCACTGACGAGCGGCCCCATGAAGGCTTGCTCCTTGTCGTCCCACGCGCCCACAGTGATACCGTCCATCACATGCAGAAGCTCGTCCACAAAGGCGTCACCCGCTGCGCCATCAGGCACAATCAGGCGGCGGGCGCAGGTGCAGCGCTGGCCAGAGCTGATGAAGGCGGAAAGCACAGTGATCAGCGCCGCCGCGCGTTTGTCATCCACCTCATGAACAATGAGCGGGTTGTTGCCACCCATCTCAAGCGCCTGGATAACCTCAGGTCGCTCCACAAGCTGGCGAGAGATGGCAAGCCCCGTACGCGCACTACCCGTGAACAGCAGGCCATCAATACCTGAAGCTCCCACAAGTGCTGCGCCAGTTTCGCGGCCACCTTGAACAAGGTTCAATACACCTTTAGGTAGCCCGGCTTCGTCCCAGATTTTCACCATCAGTTCGGCGACTGCCGGCGTCTGCTCGCTCGGCTTGAACACAATCGTATTGCCTGCGATCAGCGCGGGCACGATATGGCCGTTCGGCAGATGGCCCGGGAAGTTATAGGGGCCAAACACAGCCATCACACCGTGCGCACGATGTGCAAGCTTTGAGCGGATGGCGCCATTGACCGATTCCTTGAAGCCTGTGCGCTCAGAATAAGCTTTCAGGGAGATTTCGATCTTGTTGGCCATGGCTGTTGCTTCACCGGTGGCATCCCACAGGGTTTTGCCGGCGTCCTGCGCGATCAGCTTCGCCAGCTCATCCTTGTGTGCCACCAGAAGCTCGCCGTACTTGCGTACGATTTTGACCCGGCCTTCAAACGGGGTCATCACCCAGCCGTCAAATGCAGCTTTGGCCGCATCAACAGCCTGTTCAACCTGTGCGGCCGTTGCTTCATGGCCGGACCAGATGGCCTGAGTATTTGATGGATCGACTGAGCGGAATTCATCCCCAAGGCCTGGGGTCCAAACACCTGCGATGAAATGTGTCATGCGTCGGCTCCTGTC
Organism: Kordiimonas gwangyangensis DSM 19435 = JCM 12864; assembly: GCF_000375545.1. Taxonomy (GTDB): domain Bacteria; phylum Pseudomonadota; class Alphaproteobacteria; order Sphingomonadales; family Kordiimonadaceae; genus Kordiimonas; species Kordiimonas gwangyangensis. The sequence goes on along the minus strand of NZ_AQXF01000003.1, from coordinate 156,767 downwards.
TCGGTTTCCGGTTTCGGCTGCTCGAGCAAGCAATAACGCACAGCGTCTCCTTCCTTGAGCTCAAGCGCCTCAGCAGCCGCTTTCGGCATCCAGACACCGCTTGAACCGTCCACCACATTCGTGAGCACGACACGGAAGTTCTCGATCGACGGGTTGGCAACCAGGTGCGTTGGTTCCTGTCCACCACCGTCAACAAGGCCACCGATGGTCGTTTCCACGCTCTCGCGCGCGGTCCACAAGTCTCGTTTATGGACCTCCATCTCCGGGCCACCATCAAAAATATCTACCGCGCCTGAGAAACGGAATCCTTCCTTCTCAAGGAGGCGGATTGCCGGGCGGGCACCGTCATGCGGTTTGCCGATCACTTCGCGCGCAGCCTCTGGCAACAATGAGGTATAAATCGGGAACTTGGGCATCAGGTCGGCGATGAACTGGCTGTTGCCACGACCGTTGATCTCGTCCGCTTCCTTGAAGCTCATGCCAAAGAAATGGCGCCCGATGGCTTCCCAGAAGGGCGAGTGGTGGTCTTCATCCACCCAGCCACGGATTTCCGCGATCAACTGATTAGAGAAACGATCAGGATGCGCCCCAATGAACATATACCGTGACTTCGCGAGCAGCTTGCCCAGCTTGCCTATGCGGTAATCCGGGTCAAGGAACAGAGTTGCCACTTCGGTCGCGCCAATGAAATCGTTCGACAGCTGCATGATTTCGGTATCGACACGCATCTCCGGCTCGTGGCTCACCTGTGTGATATGCAGCAGGCGGTAGCTATAGAAGGGCTTATCGAGGCCAAGGCCCACGATCAGCGCACTTGTCCCGGCTACTTTACCGGTCTTGAGGTCTTCAAGGATCAGAAGATAGCTGTTTTGCTGGTCGGATGCTGGGGGGGCCTCGAAGGCCTTGATGGACGCCTTGATTTTGGCCTCCAGGGTTGGTCGGTGATCAGGCAGGGTCGTAAGCCCCGTTCCTGTCTTGCGGGCAAGCGCCTGCAATCCATCAAGATCTTGCAATCGTGCTGGTCGCACCACAAACATGAGTTATTCCTCATTTTTAGATCCGGGCAGCATGTGAGGGCCCCGGTTGCCTCATGGCCGCACGGCCATGAAGGGAGAGAAACGCGCCTCTTATCTCCTCCTACGCGTCTCGTCCCTTGGCTTTCACAACGTCGTCGAGTTGACCGCTCGCGAAAGCCATAAGAATCAGTGCAGACAGCTTAGCTCTTTCTTTGAAACTGTCCACACAGACAAATTCATCTGCGCTATGGATCATACCGCCACGAACACCAAGCGTGTCCACATTCGGCAAGCCTGCCGCAGCAAGGTTGTTACCTTCGCAGCAACCACCTGTCGGCACATAGTCTACCTTGATGCCAAGCTCGGCACCACAAGCCTTGATCGCCTCCATTAACATGATGTTGGCGTCAGACAGGGCTTTGGGGGGCCTATTGATGCCGCCATGAAGCGTGACGGTGTAGCGATCCACGCCGTCCCATGCCGCCACAATCTCGCGCACTTTACGCTCAAAATACTCGGCGTGTTCTGGTTCCTTGAGGCGTACATTGAAGCGGCACCATGCCATGTCAGGCACCACGTTGGGCGCAACACCACCTTTTATTACGGCTGGGTTGACCGTCATGTCCTCACGTTCGCCCGTAAGCGACGCGAGGGCCGTGATCATGCTCGATAGAGCAACAACCGCATTGCGGCCATTAAAGAATTCCCGCCCTGCATGCGCAGCTTTGCCACGCACCACAAGGGTGTAATTACCACTGCCCTTGCGCGCGCCGGCAAGCGTGCCGTCGGCAAGCGCTGGCTCATATGTCAGGCCAATATCGGCCGCCTTGGCGCGCTCCGCCAAAATTTTAGCGCTCGCGAGTGAGCCTGTTTCCTCGTCCGGCGACAGCAGGATTTCCCAACCCACATTCTGTGCAAGCGCCGTCTCTTCAAACGCCATCAGCGCATTGAGGATGACGATGATACCGCCCTTCATGTCCGCCACACCGGGACCATTGATGGTGTTGTCATCAAGCCAGACCGGTTCCTGAAATTTGTGATCAAGCGCAAAGACCGTATCAGTATGGCCCGTCATCAGCACCTTGCGGTTGGCGGTCGGGCGTTTGAACAGCCGGATCGTGCGGCCGTTTTTAACCGTGACCACTTCACCTGCCTCGTTGACCGCTTCGCCGTCGTCAAGGTCAATCAGCTCCACCTCTGGCGACAGCACCTTGAACGCATCGAGGATCAGTCGCTCCATCTCGTCAAGGCCGCCCAGATTCCGGCTACCACTATTGACGCGCGACCATGCCAGCACGGTGTCCACCATTTGCTGCTGCCGGGCGTCAATGCCACTCAGTGCGCTTTGAACGTCGGGCTGGTTCTTGAGGTCGGCAAAAGTGGCGGACATGGGAACTCCGTTCTGATTTTATTGCGATCCGCGAGGATGCGGTTTCACCCCTGAGGAGTAAGGGAGGTGACCACCTGCGTCAAGGGCAGGTAAACTTCCGGGATAAACCGCAGAAACCCGCGAATTTCATCGCATCCGCCGCTCGTTTCATCGCATTCGACCAAAGTTCAAACACCTTGGTGCTAATCTTTTTTCACAATTTTTCAAAACAAGCATGAGGAGGACCATATTTTGATTTGTCCTAAGAGAGAACCGAAAAGGTCAACGGGACGAAAAGCAACAGCGAGGAAGTGCGAAATGAAAGCTTTAATTGTCGACGGTGAAGAACTGATCCGCCTTTCCATGAAGGAAGTGATCTCTGTATCCAGTAACTTTGGTGAAATCATGGAAGCCGGAAGCCAGCATGAGTTTCTGGCCAAGACCGCAAGCCACGACAAGCTGTCCCTGATCGTCGTTCACCCATCCAGCCTTGGCAGTGATGGTGCCGATTGTCTTCGCCTCGTTCAGCGGCTGTACCCCGATGCAGCCGTTGTTGCCATTCTCGACCGCGAAGGCCAAAACATTGGCGATACCGGCAATGTTGTGACCGTGCTCCGGAACGCCAGCGTAGGCCAGATGGTGACGGCAATCCGCCGCGCCCTCAAGCTGCCACTTGATGGATTTGGTTCGGTCGCGAACAAGCCTTCCCGTCCAGACGTCCGCAGCGCGCTGAAGCACGAGTTTGAAACCTTCCGTGAAACTCAGGCCCCCAGCCGCCCGGCAATTGACAGCATCGATCTCGGTCGTTTGTCCTATCGTCAGAAGCAAATTCTGTCGATGGCAGCCGATGGCCTTCCCAACAAAGAGATCGCTGCGCGCCTGTCGATTGCTGAAGGTACGGTGAAAGCTCACATGCACGCGATCTTCAAGGTGCTTGGCGTTTCCAACCGTACACAAGCGGTTATCCGCTACGGTGCCGCGGGAAACGTAAGCCCAAAACACGCCCCGCGCGGTGAATGGATGTACGCTGCTGCAAGCTGAGCAACAAGATAAGTTCTGAGTTTAAAAAAGGGCTGCCACTGGCAGCCCTTTTTGCATTTCAGTGTTCTTGAAGCGAGCTAGAGCTTGCCGGCCAGATGCTTGAGCACTCCGGAGAAATCGACACCGCCGTGACCGGCCTCATCCATCGCGGTGTAAATTTCAGCCGCTTTGGCGCCCATCGGTGTGTTGGAGCCGGAAGATTCCACCGCCTGCATGGCGAGGCGCAGGTCCTTGAGCATCAGCGTCGTCGCGAAACCCGGCTTATAGTCGTTATTGGCAGGCGACGTGGGCACAGGGCCCGGCACCGGGCAATAGGACGTGAGCGACCAGCACTGGCCACTTGCGTTTGACGCCACATCAAAAAAGACCTGATCATCAAGCCCAAGCGCACGACCGAGGTTGAACGCTTCCGATACACCGATCATGGAGATGGCGAGCAGCATGTTGTTGCACACCTTGGCTGCCTGACCGTTGCCGGACGGGCCACAATGCACAATCTTGCCCGCCATGGGCTCAAGCACCGGTTTCGCGCGCTCGAACGCTTCTGCCGTCCCGCCAACCATAAAGGCGAGTGTGCCTGCAGCCGCGCCGCCCACACCACCGGACACCGGCGCATCAACCATCTCAAAGCCTTTCTCAGAGGCAAGCGTGGATACTTCGCGCGCCGTGTCCACATCAATGGTGGAGCAATCGATCAGAAGCGCACCCGCTTTCACGTTTGCGAACACTCCCTTCTCGTCTGTATAGACCTTCTTCACAATGGCGCCCGAGGGCAGCATGGTGATGACCACGTCGGCCTCAGCCACGACTTCTTCCACACTGCGGAAGGGCTTGCCGCCACTTTTGGCAAAACCTTCCAGATTGGCCGCAACAAGGTCAAAGCCAAATACGCGGTAGCCAGCACCCAAGAGGTTCTTGGACATGGGCATGCCCATATTGCCAAGGCCGATAAATGCGATTGTCTGTGTCATGATACTCTTCCCTCCCGGTATGGCTCAGATCTTCAGTTCGTCTGCGCCAATATTCGCAAAATATTTCTCAACGTCCTCATCGGACACCCGGTCCAGCGTGTTCGGGTTCCAGTTCGGTGTATTGTCCTTGTCCACGAGGATCGCCCGCACACCTTCAAAAAAGTCTGTGCCGCGCATCACATGATTCACCATGCGGTATTCCATGCGCATGTTGTCCCGGAAATTGTCGAGCACCTCACCGCGCCGTAGCTGTGCGAAGGTCAATTTCAGGCTCGTTGGTGATTTACTCATGAGGATCTTGAACTGCTTCTGGGACCATTCGTCCTCATTCAGCTCAAGGGTGTGCAGGATTTCCTCAACCCGCACGCCAGCGAAGGCGCCGTCAATCTCGTCCATCACTTCGGCCAATGGCGCAGGTTCTGGGTCTGCGTGGAAGTGGTCAAGAGTTGCGCGAGCGTCATCCACGCTTTTGATTTCAGCATCTGCGAACGCCGCAATGACGTCATCAATCTTATCCGACGCCACCACATGGCTTGCGATACCCAGTGCATAGAGGTCCGGTGCCTTGATCCGCGCACCAGTGAGCGCGAGATACATACCAGTCTCACCCGGCAGGCGCGGCAGGAACCAGCCACCGCCAACGTCAGGGAACAGGCCAAGGCCAGTTTCCGGCATGGCGAACAGCGTTTTCTCGGTCGCGACCCAGAGGTCGCCGGGGATCGAAACACCAACACCGCCCCCCATGGCGATACCGTCTACAAGGCTGATATAGGGTTTGGGGAACTCGGCGATGGCGATGTTCATCAGGTATTCGTCGTGGAAGAAATCACGCCATTCGGTCGTGCCCGCCTTGTAGGACTGGGTCACTTTCACCACGTCACCACCGGCACAGAAAGCCTTTTCGCCAGCCCCTACAACCAGCACAGCCTGCACGGACGGCATGACAGCCCATTCGTCCAGCTGGCGCTTGATCTCAACACACATGCCGTGCGTGAGGCTATTCAGCGCCTTCTGGCGATTGAGGGTGATGAGGCCGATATTGCCCCGCGTTTCAAACAGTGCTTCAGCGTCGCTCATAAATCAGTCCTTCAGAAGCGCGCGGGAAATGACCACGCGCATGATCTCGTTGGTGCCTTCCAGAATCTGGTGCACACGAAGGTCGCGCAGGATGCGCTCAATAGGGTAATCCTGCAGGTAACCGTAACCGCCATGCAGCTGGAGCGCCGCGTTGGTCACGTCAAAGCCGGTGTCGGTCACGAACCGTTTGGCCATGGCGGCAGCAGCCGCAGCATCTGATGTTTTGTTCGTCACCTTTTGCGCAGCCGAGTAGAGGAGCAGGCGGGCCGCCTCAAGCTCGGTCGCCATATCCGCGAGGCGGAACTGCGTGGCCTGGAAGTCAGCAATGGCTTTGCCGAACTGCTTGCGGTCCTTGGTATAAGCCACGGCCTCATCAAGCGCGCGCTGCGCACCACCAAGCGAACAGGCCGCGATATTGAGGCGGCCACCATCCAGCCCCTGCATGGCAATCTTGAAGCCCTGCCCCTCTTCGCCCACGAGGTTCGCAGCCGGAATACGGCAATCATCGAACATCACGGCGGCGGTCGGCTGGCTATGCCAGCCCATTTTCTTTTCCTGCGCCCCAAACGACAGGCCCGGCGTATCTTTCTCAACGATGAAACAGCTGATGCCCTTGGCGCCATCATCCGACGTGCGGGCCATCACCACATAGACATCGCTCTCGCCACCGCCCGAGATAAAGGCTTTGGAGCCATTCAGCACGTACTCATCCCCGTCGCGAACCGCTTTGGTCTTGAGGCTGGCGGCATCGGAACCCGCGCCGGGTTCGGTGAGGCAATAGCTGGCCATTTTCTCAAGGGTCGCAAGCTCGCCTACAAAACGGTCGCGCTGATCTTGGGTACCGAAGCAATCGATCATCCATGTCGCCATATTGTGGATGGAGATCATCGCCGCGGTCGACGGGCAGCCCATGGAGAGCTGCTCAAAAATCAACACACTCTCAACACGGCTGAGGCCACAGCCGCCTGCTTCCTCAGACACATAGATGCTGCCAAACCCCAGCTCACCCGCAGCTTTTGCCACGTCCGCCGGCCAGACTTTGTCTTCATCCCAGATGTGTGCATTCGGCGTAATCATATCCGCCGTGAAGTTGCGTGCCATGTCCTGAATGGCGCGCTGGTCCTCATTCAGTGAAAAATCCAAAAGATCCACCTTACTGTTTACATTGCCCAAAACGCCTGCCCAGTGGCGTGTGAGGTGGGCAACACATGTGCGGCCCACCCCGGTGTTTATTTTAATTTTAGTCCAGCTTGTTGCCGTTCTGGTCCCAAACCTCAACTTCGCCAAGGTTCAAGGAACGGATGCCTTCTTCAATTTGTGCCCGGTCACCCACAACCAGCCAGAGGATTTTACCCGGCTGAATGTTCTTGGTGGCCTCAGCCTTGATCGCATCGATATTGAGCGCCTGATATTTTTCTTTCAGGCTTGGCACATAGTCATTGGTGCGGCCAAAGCGCTGGTTCGACAAAAGGCTTGAGAGCACGGAGCCGGAGGTTTCAAACTGCCCCGGCAGGCTGTTGGTCTGGTTTTTGATAAACCGGTCCAGCTCTTCCTGCGTGGCGGGACGATCGCCAAGATAATCGGCGAACTCTTTTTCAAGTTCCGCGAGCGATTCTTTGGTCTTGTCCGTTTGAACCGGTGCGTACACGAGCCACATACGCTGGCCGCGGGCGTCGGTCGTGAAGGTATAGGCACCGTATGCCCAGCCTTTGTCTTCCCGCAGGTTCATGTTCACCCGCGCGGTAAACTCACCGCCGAGGATGCTGTTCATCATTTCCTGGGTCAGGTATGCCTCATCGCCCGTGGATGGGAACAGATGCCCACCAAGGATGAGCGACTGCGGCGAACCCGGCTTGTCCATGATGATGACACGGCCTTTTTCCGGCATTGCCACTTCAGCAATGTTCTTCTCCGGCATCGGGTTCTCGGGCGCTTTCCAGTCACCAAAGGCCTTATTGAGCGCCGGGATGGCTTCATCCATCGTGATGTCACCGACCACAAAGACGGTGGCGTTATCCGGCCTGATCCAGTCTGAGTGGAATTTCACCAGATCATCACGGCTTAGGCCTTCAATTGCCGCCTCGGTCCCCGAACCGGTGTAGGGGATGCCGTAAGCATGGCCGTCACCATACAGAAGCGGCGGCAGCGTCCGCAGCGCAAGCTGCACTGGCTGAGCCTTCTCCTGTGCGATGGTCGCGATCCAGCGTTGGCGCAGGCGGTCCATCTCTTCCTGATCAAAGGCCGGGTTCCGCACGATATCAGCAAAGAGCGCGAGCGACTGGTCAAGCTTGGGCTTGAGTGCAGACAGGGTCGCCGTGCTCATATCGAGGTTGGAGCCCGTGGAGATATTGGCACCGAGCGCTTCCGCTTCAGCCGAAATTTCAAGCGCCGAACGGGTCTTGGTGCCTTCGTCCATCATACCCAGCGCGAAGCTTGAGGTGCCGAGAGGTCGGCCAATGTCACCGGCGTAGCCCGCATCAAACTGCAGCGCCACATTGACGATTGGTACCGTCGACCGTGTGGCAAGCACGACTTTCATACCGTTTTCAAGCTGGCCTTCCTCAATGGGTGGGAAGGTCAGGTCAGGCATTTCGCCAACGGCAGGAATGCCCTTCGAGCGGTCAACATCAGACGCTACCGTCTCATATTTCGGGTACGGCCGGACTGTCAGTTGGTAATAGCCCTGCCCCAGCCACTTGTTGGAAGCAGCCTTCACGTCATCCGCACTCGCGGTATTCAGTTCTTCAACCTGCTTGGCGTAGTGACCCGGATCACCGGCATAAAGTTCTGAGCGCGCGAGCGCTGTTGCCTTGCCGCCAAAACCGCCGATCTGCTCAAGCCCACGAACCTGAGCCGCGAGGATGCTGGCCTTGGCGCGGGAGAGTTCCTCACCCGTTGGGCCATTTTCAAGATACTCGGCCATCACCTCGTTGATCAGACGTTCGACCTCTTTCTCGTCCGCGTCCGGCTTCAGGGTCACGTCAATCTCGAACATGGACGCCAGTTCAAACGGCTGCATCGAGACATTCACGTTCACGGCCAACTGGTTCTTGTACACAAGCGCTTGGTAGAGGCGGGAGTTTTTGCCGCCGCCCAGCACTTCTGCCGCAAGGAACATTTTCGGTGCATCGTCGCTCGTGCGCGGTGCAACTGCCCAGTTGCGGTAGATGCGGCGCTGCGGCGCGCTTTGGTCGACCATTTCTTCAATGGTGTTGTTGGTGCGTGTCGGCACCCATGCCTTGTGCTGTTTGAGCGCAGGACCCGCTTCAATATCGCCGAAGTATTTTTCCATCAGCGGCTTGGCGGTCGCGGCGTCAATATCACCAGCGAGCACAACAACAGTGTTGGCGGCGCCATAATATTCCTTGAACCAGGCTTTCACATCGTCAAGCGAGGCTGCGTCAAGGTCCTCCATCGAGCCGATGGTGGAATGGCGATAAGGGTGCCCAACCGGGAACAGACCTTCAAGCTGGCGGTATTCCACAAGGCCATAGGGCTGGTTGTCGCCCTGGCGCTTCTCATTCTGCACAACGCCGCGCTGCTCATCGAGCTTTTCTTGTGTCACGGCACCAAGGAGGTGCCCCATACGGTCTGATTCCATCCACAGCGCCATATCAAGGGCTGGGGTTGGCACGTTCTGGAAATAGTTGGTGCGGTCAAACCATGTGGTGCCGTTCATGTTGGTGGTGCCAACTTCCTCGAACGGCTTGAAATATTCGTCGTTATAGTTCTCAGAACCGTTGAACATAAGGTGTTCAAACAGGTGCGCAAAACCGGTCTTGCCCTCGGGCTCATCCTTGGAGCCAACATGGTACCAGACACTGACAGCCACAATCGGCGCCTTGCGGTCTTCGTGCACGATCACACGCAGACCATTGCTCAGCGTGAATTTCTCGTACGGAATATGCACTTCCATGTCGAGACCCGGTGCCTCAACGGTCGCCTTGCCACCCGCCGATTTATTATTTGCAGATTGTTCAGGCTGACATGCCACAAGCGCAGTCATCGCGACAGCACCCAAGAGCCAATTTCTGATCTTCATGAGAATCATCTCCCCGCGTCAGGAAGTGAAAGGCCACTTCCTATCCCACCAAAAATGCCGCAGGAGCGCTCAGAACTTGAGACTTTTTGTTATCCGCTCCCCGCAGCGGTTATGCCCGGACAGCAACTGCCGTCCGGGCACAAGAATTTAACCGTTGAGCGTGGGAATTACAAACTCTGCGCCTGAACGGATGCCCGTCGGCCAGCGCGAGGTAACGGTTTTGGTTTTGGTATAGAAGCGTACACCTTCCATGCCGTGCTGGTTAATGTCACCAAATGCGGAGTTTTTCCAGCCGCCGAAAGTGTGGAACGCGAGTGGCACAGGGATTGGCACGTTCACGCCAACCATGCCCACTTCCACACGGTTCACATATTCACGGGCGGTGTCGCCGTCACGCGTGAAGATGCTCGTTCCATTGCCAAACTCGTGGATCGACGGCAGGGTTGCCGCTTCGTCAAAAGTCTCGGCACGCAGGATTTGCAGCGTTGGGCCAAAAATCTCTTCTTTATAAGTGCGCATGCCGGGCTTGACGTTATCAAACAGCGAACCACCCATATAGTAGCCGTTCTCATAGCCCTGCATGTTGTATTTGAAGTCGCGGCCATCGACCACAACTTCCGCGCCCTCTTGCTCGGCAAGATCCAGGTAGCCGCGCACTTTCTTGAGGTGGTCCGCGGTCACGAGCGGACCCATCTCCGCGAGCGGGTCCATGGAATGACCAACCTTGAGCGCTTCAACACGGGGTTTGAGCATCTCAACCATTTTGTCAGCCACGGCTTTGCCAACCGGAACAGCCACGGAGATTGCCATGCAGCGTTCGCCAGCCGAACCGTAGGCCGCGCCCACAAGTGCGTCAGCAACCTGCTCAAGGTCAGCGTCTGGCATGATGATCATGTGGTTCTTCGCACCACCCATCGCCTGGCAACGTTTGCCGTGCGCGGTTGCGGTTGCGTACACATACTGTGCGATCGGGGTCGAACCCACGAAGGACACAGCTTTCACGCGCGGGTCGGTACAAACCGTATCAACGGCTTCCTTGTCGCCGTTCACCACGTTGAACACGCCGTCCGGCAGGCCAGCTTCTTTCCAGCAATCCGCCAGCATCAGCGGCACAGTCGGGTCTTTCTCCGACGGCTTCAGGATATAAGTGTTGCCGCAGGCAATCCCCACGCAGCTCATCCACAGCGGGATCATGGCCGGGAAGTTGAACGGCGTGATACCGGCCACCACACCAAGCGGCTTGCGCATGGAATACATGTCGATGCCGGTGGAAACGTTATCTGAGAACTCGCCCTTGATCAGGTGCGGGATGCCTTGGGCAAACTCTGCTACTTCAAGGCCGCGCTGCACGTCACCCTGCGCATCGGAAAACACTTTGCCGTGCTCGGACGCCAGCGCTTCAGCCAGCTTGTCTTTCTCGCGGTACAGAATGTGCACAAGGTTTTGCAGCACCCGTGCACGCTTCACGACAGACGTGTTGGACCATTCTGCAAAAGCCGCGTCCGCGGTTGCGATGGCGTTTTCTACTTCACCCTTGCTCGCCAGCGCTACTTTACCAGCCTGCTCACCAGTGGACGGGTTGAAGATCGGGCCGAAGCGGCCGCTGGTGCCTTCAACGACCTTGCCACCGATATAATGATGACGTTCGTACATGAGTATCCTCCAAAATGGTTATGTTTGATGCGGCTGGCAAAATGACCGCCTGCATCATGATCCTTCCCCAAAATCGCGGGCAGCATACGCTATGCGAATTTGCAGGTCACCAAGAAGTTTTGCAGCCCTTATTGTGTATTTTTGCACATTATGGATATGGCGCAGTTCACCACGATTCATGGTCAAAAGTGCTATCTGAGGGTTTGGCGAGCGAAGGTTATATAACTATAGATTAATCTGGCGCATTTTATCGGCGCGGATTGATCACGTTCGTGTGCGGAAGCGTGATGACTGTCAGGACAATAACTTACTGTTCAAAGACAACCGCAGCATAGGGCGTCCGCCAGCTCAAGGGTTTAATTTTATCCATTAATTTCAAAACTATAGCAGCAACACAGATATCTCTCTGCACGCCACGCCACCCTGCAATTTGCTGCACTCTCGACCGCAATCATAAAACTATTCCCGCTCCCGAAACCTATGAGGGAGTATTTTTCCCGCAATTCCCCTCTTGATTGACCGCCCGCGACATTCTTGCATGCTCCCCTCAAAAAAATTAGCCTCACTTGTTAGGTTTAGAACGTTCTGAATAGAACAACTTTCCATCGTTTACCGGGGGGTAATATGTTTAAAAAAGCAAAATTCTTTTTGCTGTCACTGATCGTCGTTTTCAGCTCAAGCGCCGGCTTTGCCGCACCAGATGAAAGCAAAATCCCAGAGGTCTTCAGGGGGGAACGCAAAGGCTCACCGATCCAGATCAACTATGATGACTGGAACAAGATCCTTCACTCCACCGTCGTTGAAGCCGGCATGTCTGACCGTTCCTCCGCGTCGGCACCGCAAGCTGAAACGGGCACGCGTGTCGTGCGCGGCAACACCAGTAGCACCCGCAACGAAGGCGCACGGATTGTCTTCCCGGCGTTTGCCGATGAAAAGAATGCCGCGATCGTTCTTAAAATTCGCCAGGAACTGGAAGCAGTGCCGGGTGAGGTGCCCATGCGTGAATGGACCAAGAACGAACAGCTTGCCTACTGGCTGAACCTCTACAACATCACACTCATTGACCTGATCGCCAAAGAATACCCGACCCGCAGTGTCAAGAACCTGACCAAAGGGAAAGATTCCATTTGGGCTAAAAAGGTACTGAATGTGGCCGGTGTTCCGCTGTCTCTCAACGATATTGAGGATATCCTCATCAAGAAATGGGACAGCACCCTTGTCATGTATGGCCTCTTCCAGGGCTATGTTGGCGGCCCCAGCATCCGCCGCAATGCCTACACGGGCGCAAATGTCCACAAGGAACTGGTGGACAACGCCAAAGAGTTCGTAAACTCGAACCGCGGCATGCGCACCAAGGGCTCCACACTCCAGATTTCGGAATACTATGAGCAGTTCAAACCACTGTTCCCGGACTGGAAAGAAGACCTGAAGAAGCACTTCATCAGCCTGACCGACTATGGCCTGCATGGTCGAATTCAGGGCGCCAAGAAGATCAAGGCATCCACAAGCGACTATTACATTGCAGACCTTTTTGGCGGCAGCACTCGCCACGGCACAGCGATGGCGACCAATCCCGCTGCACTCAATGATGCACGTGTGCATGTGAGCTCAGGTCAAAGTGCAGGCAATGCCTCAATGGGCATTGGCTCCTTTACCATGGAAAGCTACGCAGACTTCGGCAAGGCATCGATCGACATGCGCTTCCCGCCCCATGTGCGTGAATACATCTTCCAAATGCGGAAGAACAAATCGACGCAGGACGGCAATGTTGAAGTCGAGGAACTTGAAGAAGGTTCTTCCGAGGACCCATCACAACAATAGGCGGAGAATTGCCATGCCGCAAAAGATGAAAACCTTGCTTGTGGCGGCATTTCTGGCAGGCGGCCTCTGGTCGCCTGCTGCCCTTGCCGATGAAAGCAAGATCGCGGAAGAGTTCCGCGGCGCAACACCTGGTTCCCCTATTGAAATCAGATATGACGACTGGAACGCCATTCTGCAGGCAACGGTGCTGGATGCAGGGATGTCTAACCGTGACAGTGCGGGGTCAGCCCGAGCCGAAACCGGCACACGGGCTGTGCGCGGCAACACAAGCGATACCCGCAACGAAGGCAACCGCATCGCCTTCCCGGCTTTTACTGATCATCCGGACAATCTGGTGATGGTGCGGGAGATCAAGGAAGAACTTGCGGCCATTCCCGCTGATGTTCCCCTCAAACATTGGGATAAAAACGAGCAGTTGGCCTTTTGGCTGAACCTTTACAACATCGCGGTGATTGAAGAACTTTCGGCGGAGTATCCTATCAAGTCACTGAAGAAACTGAAATCAGGCTCCCGCAGTGACCCGGGGCTATGGGACCGCAAAGTCGTGAATGTGGCTGGCCATGCGCTCTCGCTCAACGACATCCATACCATCCTCGTGGAAAAATGGGACAGCTCGCTTGTCATGTACGGCCTTTTCCAAGGCTACGTTGGTGGGCCGAGCATTCAGAATGAAGCCTTCACAGGCGCTACAGTGCACCATCAGTTGGTGGCCGCCGCGCGGGAGTTTGTGAACTCAAACAGAGGTATGCGCCCAAAAGGCTCAACCCTGCAGATTTCCGAATACTATAAGGAAAACAAGGATCTTTTCCCGAACTGGGAAGAAGACCTCAAAGCCCACTTCGTCAGTCTCACCGACTATGGCCTGCATGAGCGCATCAAGAACGCGAAGAAAATCAAAGCCACGACTGACGATTATTATATTGCCGACCTGTTTGGTGGCACGCGCTCAAACGGCAGTGCCCTTGCCAGCAACCCTGCGGCACTCAATGACATGCTGGTGGGTGTGAACGCCGGGCAGATTGCGCCGTCAGGGTCAGCGGCCGCAGCCGGGTCTGCAGGCTCACAAAGCTCAACGCCGACACCCAATGTGAACCAACCAACGGGCGGCCTGCCAAGCGGCGGTCAAATCACGCTCGGCATTGCAGGCATGACGATGGAATCTTATGCGAGCTTCCGCAAAGCCNATATTGAGCTGCGATTTCCGCCCCACGTTGCGGAATATATCCAGCATGTGCGCAAAACCCGCGCAGCACGCGAGGGCAACGTGGATGTTGAAGATATAACCGAGGACAACAACAGAAAATAACCCAAAACCAACACAGACAGGAGACCAGACCTCATGAAAGTCACCCGGTCAAGACTTGCTGCCCTCGCACTTATGGGCAGCATCCTGAGCACGCCAATCCTGGCGGACGAAAACAACATTCCCGCGGTCTTCCGCGGGGAGACACAGGGTTCCCCCGTGGAAATCCGCTATGACGACTGGAACGCCATTCTCAAATTAACGGTCGTTGACGCCGGTATGTCAGACCGCACCAGCTCGTCAGCACCGCGCGCCACGCTCGGTACACGCACCGTGCGCGGCAACACAAGCAGCACCCGGAATGAGGGCAACCGTATCGCTTTCCCGGCCTTCGCCGACTATGACGGCAACCTCGCGGTGCTCGAGAAGATCAAGACTGAGCTGATGGCGGTGCCTGATGAAGCCCCGATGCAGCTGTGGACCAAAAATGAGCAACTGGCCTATTGGCTGAACCTCTATAACCTGACTGTCGTTATCGAGCTTTCGAAGGAATATCCGGTCCGGTCGCTCAAATCGATGCGCAAGAGTTCACGCAGTGACCCCGGACTTTGGGACCGCAAGCTCATGAAAGTCGCAGGCGTTGACCTGTCGCTCAACGATGTGCACGACATCCTTGTTGAGAAATGGGACAGTTCGCTGGTGATGTACGGCCTGTTTCAGGGATACGTGGGCGGCCCCAGCATTCAGGACCGGGCCTATACCGGCAAGAATGTTCACAAGATGCTGGTTGAAAATGCGCGCGAGTTTGTGAATTCCAACCGCGGCATGCGCTTCCGGGGCAGCACCTTGCAAATTTCTGAATACTATAAGGAAAATGAAGCGCTGTTCCCTAACTGGGAAGACGACCTTAAGAGCCATTTTGTCAGCCTGACCGATTACGGCATGCATGGCCGCATCAAAAGTGCATCCAAAATCAAGGCCACGACAGATGACTTTTATATTGCGGACCTGTTTGGCGGCACAACACGTACGGGCACAGCATCGCAAGCCAATCCGGCCGCGCTGACCACCGCCCGCATCGGGGCGAATGAAGGCGCAGAATCGCTCGGCCTCGATATCAACTTCGGCATTGGCGATTGGGATATGGCATCCTTCGCTGACTATCAGCTGGCACCAATCGACACACGTTTTCCTGAGTACACGACCGAGTTCATCCAGCAGATGCGCAAGAACAAAGCGCTCCGTCCCGGTCATGTGGATGTGGAAGAAGTGGACCAGCCCAAAGAGAAAAAAGAGGACGGGAAATAATCTTCCCGCTTTGCGAAGGTCGCGCCAACATATAGACATGGTGCATGTTTGACTGGAACGACCTTCGCTTTTTCCTTGAACTCGCGCGCCGTGGCAAGCTCGCCGCCGCAGCTCTTCGCCTTGGCGTTGACCACACCACAGTGTCCCGCCGTATCGCAGCCCTTGAAGCACAGCTTGGCGTCGCGCTGTTTGACCGCGAAAACAGATCATACCGCCTCAATGAAAATGGCCGCCGCCTGCTTTCGCATGCCGAGAAGATGGAAGCAGACTCGCTCGCGCTCATGGATGAGGTTGCCCCAAGCCTTGGTGGGCCGACAGGTGTCGTGCGCCTGGCCACGCCTGAGGCATTTGGCAGCCAGTTTCTCGCACGCCACTGCATGAGCTTTCATTCCCGCAACCCCGGCATAACCCTGGAGCTGGTGGCGGAGACCCGCTCGCTCAATTTCAGCCGGCGCGAGGCAGATGCCGCGATCACGCTCGCGCCGCCAAGTCATGGCCGTGTCGTGTCAGAGAAAATCGCCGACTACCGCTTACGCCTTTATGCTGCCCCCAGCTACCTGCAGCGCCATCCGCCCATTGTGCGGTTGCCGGACCTGAAGCACCACCATTTCATCTGGTATGTGGAAGACCTGCTGCCGCTGCCGGAACTGCAGATGCTGGATAAAGCCATCTCGGACCCGCATGTGATTTTCCGCACCACAAGTGTCACCGGCCAGGCGCATGCGGCTGAAGCCGGGCTTGGCATCGCCCTCCTGCCCTGTTACCTCGCTGACCGTATCAAAGGCCTCACACCCGTGCTACCGAACGAGCTTTCGGTGCTGCGTGATTTATGGCTGGTGGTGCATGCGGAACTGCGGCCCGAACCGCATATGGACAGGGTTTGTCAGTTCCTCTCGGGCCTTGTGGCGTCGGAACGTCGCGCGCTACTCGGCGCGCTCTAGCCCTCGCTTGTGGGCAGGTATTTCCCGTGCCCGGTTTTGCGAAACAGGTTACACAAGGGACGCAGGTTCCGGCCACATGTCAAAGCTTCCTCCCGCGTTGCCACGAAGGTTAGAAACTCCTGCGGTTCATTGCCGTTAAGACTGATCAGATTATAGCAGCGCTGCGGCATCAGGGGGTTACCCCATGCATCTGACGCACGTTCGCAAAGGTCCAGCGCATCCCGCGCGCTGTCATACAGGCCCTGCCGCGCACTGAGCTGCGCCATCTTGATCATGGAAGACCCGAGCATGGCCATCAGGTGCTTGTTGCTCTCGCCTTCCATTAACGTATTGGCTCGCGACACAAGACCCGCCACCTCTTCCGCTTTATTTTCCTCATAAATGCGGATGCTTTCCGCTGCGAGCTTCACGAACTGGTCTGGCTTGGCGCTTGGCACCAGTGCGGCCTCAATTTCCTCAATCATCGCAATTTTACGCGGCGTGCTTGAGAAGTATGGGCTGCGCTCCACAAGACCAATGCTCAGGAACAGCCACATCTGCCGGTCCCCCTTATCAAATAGAAGCGACTTCAGTTGCTTGAGCTCCACCGGCGCTGTCCGGCTGCGTTGCATCAACCGGTCGTGCAGGGCCTGCGCCTCGTTGCAGTAAGGCGCCCACGTACGGGCCTCACCGGGCGCACTGAGGCAGCTTTCCTTCTCAAACGGGGACGGTTCATCCTGCGCGGTAGCCGCAATACCGAAAGTGAGCGCAAAGCCCGCAGCAGCCGTAAATTTAAGTCTCGTCTTCAACATAATTCGTTATTCCGCGGCCTTGCCAATATTGCGCGACGCGGGAAATTTAAGGCATACGCTCGTACCCTCGCCTTTAGCGCTTTCGATAAAGATGTCGCCGCCATGCAATTGAATGAAGGTACGCACAAGCGACAAGCCAAGGCCCGTGCCTTCATGGCTGCGTGTCATCACACTTTCAATCTGGCCAAATGGCTCAAGCGCGAGTGCGATTTCCTGCTGGTGCATGCCCTCTCCCGTGTCTTTCACTACAAGGGCATAACTGCCGTCCGGCATCACCAGTGTCGCGGCGGTGACAGTGCCCCCGGCCTTGGTGAACTTGATGGCGTTTGACAGAAGGTTGAGGATCATCTGCTTCACAATGCGGCGGTCCGCCCAGATATGCTGCTCGGGCAGTATGTTCCGGTTCAGCTTCAGGCCTTTGTCCCGCGCATTGAACTCCACAATGGGCAGGCATTCCTCCATCAACTCGCCAAGACAGAATTCTTCTTCATCCAGCTCCAACTTGCCGGCCTCCACTTTCGCGAGGTCAAGAATATCGCTGATGATATCCAGAAGGAGCTTACCGCTCCGGTGGATGAGGTGGCTGTATTCCTCGTAGCGTTGCTCCCCAAGGCGGCCAAACACCTGCATGTTCATCACCTCGGAAAAGCCGATGATAGCGTTAAGCGGTGTTCTGAGTTCATGGCTCATCTTGGCCAGAAACTCGGTTTTGGCGCGGCTCGCACGCTCAGCCTCTTCCACCGCCTGCTGCAGTTGCTGCGTACGGCGGCGCAGTTCGGCTTCCGCAGCCTTGCGACGTTTGACCTCTTCTTCCCACAGGAGCGAAACCTTGAACCAACGGGACAGGCCAAGGGCGGTCAGGAACAGCCCGGGCACATAGCCAAATACTGCTACCATCAGGTTCCAGGCATCCTTGCCGGCCATGGCATCCATATGGGGTTTGAGGGCCGTTTCCTCGAGATAGTCCACTAGTGCCGCTGAACACAAAAAGAGGGACCCGAGGAGGATAAGTTTCAACCCGCGGTCGAGTCCCGTCAGCCGCCTGACCTTGGCCAGCAGCGTGATCGGCACCAACAGTACACCGATCAGGATCAGCAGGTCAGCGTGTAGAATACCCATTCAAGGTCCCTGAGTTCAGCATATCCAACGGCACCGGGCGATTTGATTTCGGGATAAATTTCATCGACCCCCCGATTTACTCTCACATAGCAGATGTTAGAGAAAATCCCCACCGCTTGTCTAACACTTCTATGCAGTTTTAGACACAACCTGCGGATATTTTTGTGAAAATGACACCTTGGCTATTCATAAACACGCCAGCATTTGTGTGCTGCGACGAATGTTCGCTTGTGTCTATTGGACTAGAAGGTAAAAGATGAATAACCACTGCTCGTCAAAAGGATAGCCGCGCCGATGCCGCGAGTGCTGAAAATATATATGTGGCCTGTTTGGTTCCTTGGTCTGTTTGGTCAGGCCAAGTCCTTCCGTGCGAACCCGATTATTGGGTCGCGCCTGTTGAACCGGCTTGGTCTGCACATGATGCGTGTTGTGCTGGCACGTTTGGTGGCGCACATCCGCTGGTTCTTCCTCATGGGCAAGATGCCCAAAAAGTTGCGTCAGGACTATGCGCGGGACGGCTTCTGTGTGGTTGAAGGGTTCCTCGACAAGGAAGAGCTTGCGGCTATTCGCGCAGAGGTCCTGTCATCTGCCGGTGAAGCACGCCAGATGGTGCAAGGCAACACAGCCACACAGCGCATTCTGCTGGATCACGCCTATCTTGCGAACAAGCCGAAGCTTCATGCCCTGAGCGAGGACCGGACCTTTGTAAACATGCTGTCGTACGCAGGCGCGAAAGCAACAGCGCCCCTTCTCTATATCCAGCGTATCCGCAATGGCCGCCTTGAGGGGGGTGCAGACCCGCAAAAAACCATGCATTCGGACACCTTCCATCCCACCATGAAAGCGTGGCTTTTCCTCGAGGATGTCACGCCCGAGATGGGGCCCTTTACCTATGTGCGCGGCTCGCACCGCCTGACACGCGAGCGTTTCAAATGGGAATATATTCGGTCCTGCAATGCCGGACGCCTGTCCGACGGCTATTCAGAGAAGGGTTCATTCCGCGCGGGACCAGAAGACCTGACGGCGATGAACCTGCCTGCGCCTGAAGGAATCACCGCCCGTGCTGGCACGCTTGTGATAGCCAACACCAACGGCTTTCACGGTCGCGGTCAGGCCGCCGCTGGCGCCAACCGGCTGGAGATATGGGCCTACAGCCGCCATAACCCGTTTAACCCGTTGCCGGGTTTCGGCCTGCCTTTCATGAACCGCATTGAACATTTTTTCCTGCACGCCTATTGGCGACATATGGATAAAAAGGCTAAAAGTCGGGGTGTTCCATCAAGCTGGCATTTAATTTCTGCACGCGAGATGTTCGACTGAACCATCACCGGCCGCTGCGTGGGGAGCGCTCATTATGCCGAAACAGGATATTGCCGTTGTTGTGCTTGCCGCAGGCAAAGGCACCCGGATGAAATCGAAGCTGCACAAGGTGCTACACGCAATCGGCGGCCAGCCGATGCTGCACCACCTTCTTGCCAGCGTAGAAAGCCTGTCCCCCGCAAAAACCGTGATTGTGGTTGGCGCGGAGCGTGAGCAGGTTGAGGCTGCCGTCGCGGATTGCGAAATCGTTACGCAATCGGAACAACTGGGCACAGGCCATGCTGTCATGATGACAAGCGAGGCACTTGAAACCTATTCGGGCGACGTTCTGGTGCTTTATGGCGATGTGCCTTTCATCCCCACCAGCCTGATGCGGGATATGATCGCCGCCAAGGCTGAGACCGAGAACACAGGGCTTGTTGTACTCGGCTTCCGGCCCTATGACCCGGCTAAATATGGCCGGCTGGTAACGGCCGCCGATGGCAGCCTAGAACGTATTGTGGAGTACAAGGACGCAAGCGAGGCAGAGCGCGCCATCACACTTTGCAATTCAGGCATGATGCTGATTGAAGGCGACAAGTTGTTCACCTGGCTGGACCGCCTATCGAACAAGAATGCCGCCGGTGAATATTACCTGACAGACCTTGTGGAAGTAGCGCGCAAGGACGGCCGCACCGTTGCGGTAGTCGAAGCGCGCGAGGAAGACGTCATGGGCATCAACAGCCGCGAAGATCTCGCGAATGCTGAAGCCGCGTTCCAAACCCGCAAACGCCGCGCCGCCATGGCTGCTGGTGTAACGCTCATCGACCCCGCAACGGTTTACTTCAGCCATGACACCAAGCTCGGCAGCGATATTACCATTGAGCCCAGTGTTTTCTTTGGCCCCGGCGTGACCATTGAAGACGGCGCGACCATCAAGGCCTATTCGCACCTTGAGGGTGTGCGCGTGCGCGCTGGCGCCGCTATTGGCCCCTTTGCGAGGCTGCGCCCCGGTGCAGACATCGGCGAAGGCGCCAAAATCGGCAACTTTGTTGAGGTGAAAAAGGCCAAGCTTGAAGCAGGCGTGAAGGTCAGCCACCTATCGTACATCGGGGACGCCTACATCGGCGCAGACGCCAACATCGGCGCAGGCACCATCACCTGCAATTATGATGGCTTCCTCAAGTTCGAGACCCACATTGGCGCGGGCGCCTTCATTGGCTCCAACTCCGCACTCGTGGCGCCTGTCAAAATTGGCGACGGCGCGCTCGTGGCGGCAGGCAGCGTGATTACAGAAGATGTCAGCGCTGATGCCCTTGCGGTCGCGCGCGGCAGGCAGGCCGAGAAACAGGGCTTCGCCAAAGAGTTCCGCGAACAGCAGGCATCAAAAAAAGCGGCGCAGGCTGCAAAGAAGGGTAAATAGACCATGTGCGGTATTGTTGGCATTCTTGGCGTCACCTCTGCCACGCCCCGTATTCTCGAAAGCCTCAAGCGGCTTGAGTATCGCGGCTATGATAGCGCGGGTATCGCCACCCTAGAGGGCGGGACGCTGGACCGCCGCCGCGCGCCCGGCAAGCTCGAGAACCTTGCCCGTAAACTGCGTGACAATCCACTGACGGGCAATAGCGGCATCGGCCACACACGCTGGGCCACACACGGCGAACCAACGGAAGCCAACGCCCACCCGCACATGACCGACCGCATCGCCATTGTGCATAATGGCATCATCGAGAACTTCCGCACGCTCAAGAAGGAACTCCTTGATACCGGCGTCACGTTTGAGGGCGAAACCGACACTGAAGTGGTCGCCCATCTGCTGACCCGTTACTTGAAGGAAGGTTTGGCGCCACACGACGCTTTTGCCAAAACGCTATCGCGCCTCGAAGGCGCCTTCGCGCTTTGTGTGCTGATCAGCGGCGAGGACAACCTGATGTTTGGCGCGCGTGAGGGCAGCCCGCTTGTGGTCGGTCTTGGCGAAGGGGAAAATTACCTCGGCTCTGACGCCATGGCGCTCGCGAGCCTCTCGAACCGCTTGATTTACCTTGAGGAAGGTGACTGGGCAGAGCTGACACGCGAGAGTGTGCAGGTGTTCGACGCACGCGGTAACAAGGTCGAGCGCAAGGTGGCCATCAGCCAGGTGGCATCCACCATGGTGGACAAAGGCAACCACCGCCACTTCATGCAGAAAGAGATTTTCGAGCAGCCCACCGTCGTCGCGCAAGCGCTTGGCCGCTACCTTGACCCGAACGCGGGCAAGGTGAAACTGCCGGACATGCCGTTTGAGCTGGCGACTGTCTCGAAGGTGACGCTCGTGGCCTGCGGCACAAGCTATTATGCCGCCCTTGTTGCGCGCTACTGGATTGAGAAGCTGGCCCGCGTGCCGGTTGAGGTGGATATCGCGTCCGAGTTCCGCTACCGCGACCCGGTCTATGCATCAGACGGCCTGTGTATCTTTATTTCGCAGTCTGGTGAGACGGCAGACACGCTTGCAGCCCTGCGCCACGCCAAGGAAGCCGGCCAACGGGTGATGGTGCTTGTGAACGTCATGGGCTCCACCATGGCGCGCGAGGCTGATGTGGTGTTGCCCATTCACGCTGGCCCTGAAATCGGCGTTGCCAGCACCAAGGCTTTCACCTGCCAGCTGAGCGTACTTGCCGCTTTCTCGATCAACCTTGCTGCTGCTAAAGGCATGATTGATGAGGCGCAGGAAGACGCCTATGTGGCGGAACTTGAAAGCGCACCCAAGCTGATGGCGCAAGTGCTGCACCATGATGAAAAGCTGCAGGAAATCGCACGCTCCATCGCGCATGCGCGTGATGTGCTTTTTGTTGGCCGGGGCATTCATTTCCCCATCGCCATGGAAGGTGCGCTGAAGCTGAAGGAAATCAGCTATATCCACGCCGAAGGCTATGCCGCGGGTGAGCTCAAGCACGGCCCCATCGCGCTGATTGACGAGCATGTACCCGTCATCGGCATCGCACCGAACGACGATCTGATCGACAAGACAGTCTCCAACCTGCAGGAAATCATGGCGCGCCAGGGCAAAGTGGTGCTGATGTCAGACGATGCGGCGGATGAGGCCGAACATATGTTCGCCTATTTCAAGATGCCGACGGCAGGAGCACTTGTTACCCCGATCATCTACGCCATTCCCGTCCAGCTTCTGGCCTACTACGCCGCTGTAGAAAAAGGCACCGACGTAGACCAGCCGCGCAACCTCGCTAAGTCGGTTACGGTGGAATAGCCTGAAGGGAGAGCGCAGACGCACCCTCCCTTCATTGGTCGTATCCTACGCTACTTAGGCGGCGATATTGTGGGCGTCACCGCGGTCGAAAATTTCTTTCGCGCGTTTGGCTTGGTCACTGTCCTTCGCATCGACGACAACGAGGATGGCACCGTCCTTGATTTCGTCCTCATAGCGCTTGGCAACAAATTCAGGGATACCGGCACCGATAAGCGCACCTGTAAGGCCACCCGCGGCTGCACCCACGCCAGCGCCCGCTGCAGCCGCGACAAGCGTGCCGTACACCACAAGGTTCACACCCGGGATGACAACGGAACCAACTGCCGCAAGGCCCGCTGCAATCGCACCGATCACACCACCGGCCACACCACCAACGGCACCACCTTCAGCGGCTTTTGTTTCACGCTCCACATTGAATGATTTGCCGATGGAACCGTCGGCCGCGACCACGCTGAGCTGCTTTTCGGTAAAGCCTGCGGCCTCCAGTTCAAAAATAGCCTGACGCGCAGCCACAGTGGTTTTGAAAGTTGCTGATACAGTTTTGGACATCATGTCTCTCCGAGCAAAAAGGGGGGATAGTGCAAATGATGATGTCCGCACACGCATCAGCTTTCGATGGTCCACGCATACCCGCCGCATAAAGCCGCCATCAGCGCGCTGGTGCTTGATACCGGCTTTATACCCGCGACCCGCGATCCGTATTCAAAACTGAGGTGGAGGATGGGCATTCTACTAGCGGTTCACCTACCCCCTCCGTGAACCAATTTCAGATCGGGAGATGAGACATGAACAAGGATGTTGTTAAAGGCAAATGGAAGCAGCTTAAAGGTGAAGCCCAGAAACAGTGGGGCAAGCTGACCGATGATGAGCTGGACCAGATTGAAGGTGATGCCACCAAACTGGCGGGCCTTATTCAGGAACGCTATGGCAAATCGAAAGAGATTGCCGAAAAAGAAGTGGAAGAGTGGCGCAAGAAGCACTTGCACTAAGCACACCCTTCTGCGGTTCTGCAAGGAAGCGTGGGGCCTTAGCGCCTCACGCTTTTGTCTGTTTCACGCCCAAGTCGCGCACCACACGGAACCGCTCACACACCAGCAGCATGTCGTTTGAGAAGACCCCGTTCCGCTCAAAATAGCGTTTATGGCTCTCGCGCCATGCGGTGAGGCTGTCGTCCTCCCCTTCCGCAAGCGCAAACTCCTCACTCACATCCTTGAAGCGCACCCAGTCAACCTGTTTGGTTTCAATCACAAGGGCTGGTGTGTCGTCCCAATTGAGCACAATGTCCTTGCGGCCAACTTCCGGCAACGCGGCACCGGTCTCGAAAAAGATTTCAAGTGCCTCGCACGTGGCCGTCTTGCGTCCTGCGCGCACAAGCGCGGTGAGTTCCTTGCACAGCTCTTCATTGTCGCCAAACTGGAAGCTGGCGGCATCGGGGTACAGTTTTTCAAGCTCTTCAAGGGTCATCGTCATCACCAGATAATGCTTAGTAGTCTATGGATGCGCTTCTATGGCACGACCCACGCACACGGTACAGACATTCGCACAAGATAATGCACAAATAATAAAAAAGGCGTTGCCTCCAGAAGGAAAGGCAACGCCAGGCCCCAAAATACTCGGGTGGGAAACCATAGGGGAGTGGTTCGCGCCAGATGAGAGGCGCGAACCTTGTACTCAGGACCTAGAAGTCGTAACCGACGCTGAACTTGAACGAGCGGCCAAGGATGGCACGGCCGTTCGGCGCAGCGGCAGAGCGCGGGTCACTCTCCGTCAGGCCTTTGCTGTCGGTCAGGTTGTCGGCATGAACCTGGAAGAACAGACCGCTGTCGAGGCGAACCTGAACACCGAGGTCAATCTTCTCATAGCCTTCAAGCTTGTTGGTGTTGGCGTTATCGCCCCAACGGTCGCCAATCAGGCTGACGGCGCCATAGAGCGTTGCCGTTGCGTCACCCACAGCAAGTTCGTAGCTCGGGGCAATGCGAACCTGCCACTTCGGCTGGCGCAGAACGGTGTTACCAACGTCAGCTGCCGTGGTGCTGTCGGTGATTTCTGCATCTTGCAGGGTACCGATGAACGACAGGTTGAAGGCGTCATAGGTGAAGCTACCGTCAAGTTCCACACCGATTGCGCGGGTTTTGAACGCCGCTGCAGCGATATCGCTACCAACCGTTGCCGAGAAGCTGTCGTTCTTGTTGTAGAATGCGGTCGCGAACAGGCTGACATAGTCGCTTGAGTATTTCACACCACCTTCAAGCTGTTTCACGCCGTTCACATTGAGGTTGTTTTCGCGCACATCATCGAAGTGCGGGAACAGGGAACCTTTGGAGTAACGGGCGAACACACCGAGGTCGTCGCTGAAGTCATAGTTGATGGCGCCGGTGTAGGACCATGCTTTGTCCTTCAGGTTGACTGCCATGTCACGAACGCCGTCAGGGTAGCCTGGGCCGGAATCGAGGATATAGTCAATGTCGATCCACTCGTGGCGTACACCAACGTCGATCCGCAGCGCATCGGTTACCTGCCAGCTGTCTGCGGCGTAAAGCGCATCAGCCGTCGCATCACCCGAGGACTGGATGCCATAGGCCCAGCAACCGGAACCCGAACCCGCGTCAGCAAGGTCGGAACAGCTGATGGATGCTTCAAGGAAGTCACCGTTTGCGACGTTGTGGACTGGTGTGAAGTTACCGATGGTCCAGAAATCGTCAGACGACCAGTTGGCTTTGTAGTAACCGAAAGTGATGTCGTGTGTGTCGACAACCTTGTTCACGCTGAGGTCGTTGGTGAAGCTCTCAAGCCCCTTTTGCACGACCCAGTGGCCATAGTTCTGAACCCAATCGTTGTCGGAAAGGGATTCGCCGCCTGCCGTGGATACGGATGCGAGGCCAAGGTCTCCAACCTGGATGGCGCCGCCATCTGGCACGAAGCCGTATGTGTCAGCGTCGCCTTTGGTGTAGGACATATTGTCACGAACCGACCAGCCGTCACCAAGGTCAAACTCAGCAGTCAGGCCGGATACCGAACCATCCCAGCCGCGACCTTTTGCAAAGTCGAACTGCTCGGTATCGCCATTGGCATTGACTTGCAGAGTGCGGTAACGCGTGGCGTTGCCGAGCTGCGAGAAAGTGCCAAGGTCGTTACCGGAGTTCAGTGCCTGCGGCAGGTACCACATGCCGTGGTCATCGGTGATACGCGTGTAGGCGTTGATTTCACCGTTCGAGAATTCCTTGGTGATCTGAGCCGTGATCTGGTGGCCCTTCTCGGAATTGAACTCTGCATCGCGGATACCCGGCGACGTGCGCACATAACCGCCAACCATATAATAAAGGCCATCGGTGATCGGGCCGGAGAGGACCGCATCCACACGCTGCTCATCATAGTCGGACGTGGTATATTTCACGCGACCTTCAGTTTCAGGGCCACCCTTCTTCAGATTGAAGTTGAGGGTAACACCCGGCTCACCGTTCGAGAATACGGCGTTCGGACCACCACGCAGTGCTTCAGCAGCGCGGACGGTTTCGTCAACGCGGAAGATGGAGCTCTGCTCGAAGAAAGACAGCATCTCGGTGCCGTAGATTGGCGCACCATTGATGGACATGGTCACAAACGGTGCATCGCCGCCGCCCGGAAGGCCACGTACGTCGATGTTCGCGCCCGCAATACCGCCGGAGCTTTCAGCCCAAACGCCCGGAACAAGCGTGAACAGCTCAGCCGTGCTCTTTGGCCCGGCAAGCCCGATGGTGTCTGCATTCATGGTGGTGATGGCGAAGCTGGCATCCTGCTTCTTAACCCCGGCACCACCTGGGGTACCAAGGACAACGATCTCTTCAAAGGTTTCCATGTCACCTTTGGTGTCTGCGTCTGTTTCCTGTGCGGAAACCGACGTTGCTGTAACAGCAAGTACGGCCGCAATCGCGGTCGTGGATTTTAGTGCTTTATGTGTAAAACGCATGCTTATGGCCCTCCCACGCCTTACATTTCATTCTGCTTCCCGCACTGCTGTGGCGACCTGCGCTCCCCCTCAGCCTGACCTTCACTGGCATAAAGGAGAGATTATTACATATCGAATCGCACGTGAAAGCGGTGATGGATTATAGCTACGCCTCTTTGCAATCGATTGCAATATAAAATTTCAATCGATTGCATAAAACCGACATAATTCTCGACAAACGGGCATGCCAGCATGTAGTAGATGCTTATGACCAAAAGCAAAAATCTGACGATGTCGGACATCGCCCGGCTTGCCGGTGTCTCGGAAGCGACGGTTTCGCGCGCTCTGAAGAACAGTGAGCTTATCAATAAGGAAACCCGCCTGCGCGTGCAGGCGATTGCCCGCGAGCATAACTATAAGGTCAACACTGCGGCGCGGAACTTCCGCACGCAAAAGACCCATACACTCGCTGTTGTTCTCCTTGTGGACAAGGAATGGGGCCACGAAGTCTCGGACGCGTTCCTGATGGTGCTTCTGGGCAGCATCGCGGATGAGGCAGCCCATCACGGCTATGACCTCCTGCTCTCCACCAACCCACATGATATCGATGACCTGGCCGACTATTATATCGACAGCAAACGCGCGGACGGCCTGATCATTATCGGCCAGGGACGTAATGACCCGCGGCTCGACCGGTTGGCGGAAAGTGGCAGGCCCTTTATCGTCTGGGGCGCCGAGATGCCAGAACACGATTATATCACCGTGGGCAGCGACAACCGCAAAGGCGCCTATGAGGCTGTATCGCTGCTGGTTCGGAACGGCCGCACCCGCATTGCCTTCATGGGCGACGCACGCCACCCCGAGATGGAACACCGGCTGGACGGTTATTCAGACGCGCTCCGCGATGCGGGCATCCCGTTTGACGCGAACCTCATTATCCCGACCGACTTTTCCCGTTCCGACGGTTATATGAAAACCGACCACATCATCCTCGACCCCACTTTCAAGTGTGACGCCATTTTTGCCGTGAGCGACAATATCGCGCTTGGTGTGATGAAACGCCTCGCGGAAGCGGAAGTGAAGGTGCCGGAGGAGATTGCCATCGTCGGCTTTGACGACAACCCGCTTGCGGTGTTCGCCACCCCGGGCATCACGACCGTGCGGCAGGATATCCGCCTGGGCGGCAAACTGCTGGTGCGCAACCTGATTGACATTATCGACGGCAAAACCGTTGGCCATGTGGCCATGCCGGTTGAAGTCATCGTGCGGGAAAGCTGCGGCAACGCTTAGGCGCCAATACGCTCCAGCCCTTCGGCTACCAAGACATCCGTATTCGGCAGGATGATATCCGCCTCCGCCAGCACGGTGCTGTCACCAATAGCGATCGCGCGCATGCCTGCGGCCTTGATCGCCGTGACACCGGCGGCCGCATCCTCAACACCGATGCATTCTGCGCCCGTAAGCCCAAAAGCGTTCACCACATCAAGGAAAATATCCGGCGCAGGCTTGCCGTTCGGGATTGCGCCCGCGTCCGCCACATAGTCAAAACGCTCAGCGATACCAAGGCCTGCGATGACCACGGGCGCGTTGCGGCTCGCGGACGCGAGACCGATCCTGATGCCCCTGCCCTCAAGCCAATCAAAGGCATCCAGAATGCCCGGCAGCATATCAGCGGGAGAAATTTCTCGGATGAGGTTTTTATAATCCTCATTCTTCTCGTGCGCGAGGCGGGCTTTCTCTTCGTCCGTAAACGTGCGGTCGGATTTCGCGAGGATGAACTCAAGCGATTCCATGCGCCCCACGCCCTTGAGCTGATCGTTGTCCGCATGATCAAATGGTAGATCGAGCGAATGCGCGAGCCGCTGCCATGCGAGGAAATGATAATGCGCCGTGTCGGTGATCACACCGTCGAGGTCGAAGATGCAGGCCTTAAAGCTCATGCTTGATCTCCACCGCCTCACCGGTTGCAAGTTCAACGCCCTGCCCGCAATGCTCAAAACGGAACGTCTCACCGGAAAGGAGCGTGTAGGTTACCCCCTCCGCCGTCACCTCAACACCCAAGCTGCGGCCCTGGATTGCCACCTTGAAGCTATAGCCCCTCCAGCCTTCCGGCAGGTAGGGCGCGAACGAAAGCTTGCCCGCACCAAAGCGCATGCCAGCGAAACCATAGGTCATGCCCATCCACGAGCCCGCCATGCACGCAATATGCACACCGTAGTGGGTGTTGCCGTGGCGGTTATCGATATCCATGCGGTAAGTTTCTTCAAAAAACTCGAACGCCTTGTCGCGGCTACCAACTTCCGCATTCGCCACCGCATGGATACAGGCCGATAGCGTGCTGTCATGCGTGGTGCGCGCTTCATAGTAGGCAAGGTTGCGGGCCTTGTCCGCCGCGCTGAACTTGTGGCCAAGAAGGGTCTGCGCCAGTACCACATCCGGCTGCTTAAGCACCTGATGGCGGTATATAACCAGTGGGTGATAATTGAGGAGAAGCGGGTAGTTGGACGCAGGCGTGCCGTCAAAATCCCACTCCGGCTTGTCGAAGAAGCCGTCGCACTGTTCGTGCACGCCAAGTTCCACGTTATAGCCAATATACATCTGCTCCGCCGCGCGCTTCCACGCCGCAACTTCATCAAGGCTCAGGCTGATATCGGACGCGAGCGTCCCGTAAGCGTCCGGCGTTTCCTCAGCCATACGTGCCGCAAGCGCCGCTGCATGCTCAAGGTGGTGCTGCGCCATCGCGTTTGTATAAAGGTTATTGTCCGCCATGGCGGTGTATTCGTCTGGGCCCGTGACCTCATTGATGCAGAACTTGCCACCGCGCCGCGTGCTGAAGTGACCAAGGTCCATCCAGATCCGCGCGGTCTCGAACAGCAGCTCCGCACCACCTGCGAGCCAGAAACCTTCATCGCCCGTCGCATCCACATACTGCACGGCCGCATAGGCGATAGCTGCGTTGATGTGATACTGCGCTGTGCCCGCCGGGAAATAGCTTGAGCATTCTTCACCGCCAATGGTGCGCCACGCAAACAGCGCCCCGCGCCTATGCGCCATCAGGCGGGCACGCTCGCGCGCTTTATCAAGAATACCGATGCGGTATTCCAGCAGCGCGCGCGCAACCTCAGGCTTGGTGAAAACAAAAAACGGCACTGCGTAAATTTCCGTGTCCCAGAAATAGTGGCCGTCATAGCCCGCGCCGGTCAGCCCCTTGGCTGCGAGCGCGCGCTTGCCGTCCTTGCCCGCGCTTTGGAACAGATGGAAGATGTTGAAGCGCATGCCTTGCTGCACCTCAAGCCCCGCATCCACCTGGATATCTGCCGCCTCCCAGAAATCGTGGAAGATGCTTTCGTGCTCAGCCAGAAGTGCAGTGAAACCTGCTGTGGACGCCTCCAGCACATCAGCCGACAGCGCAGCCTTGAGCGTATCCGAGTCCAAACCCTTGCCGTCCGAATAGCCCGTGTATTTGATTACCTTGAACGGCACGCCGCCCCTCAGGGTAACTTCGAGCCTCTCACCATGGAAAGCGTCACCGTCCACAGGCGCGCAGTCTGCCTCGCCGTCAAACGCAAGCCGGTATGCCGCCAGCACCATATGATCGCTGCCATGCACACCATGCGTAAATACAGTCACACCGCCTTCGCGGGTGCATGTACCGCCTTCAAGGCAGTCCCGGATAGAAAGCGCACCCGCCCTTGGGTCACCGCCCCGGTCGGTACCGCCGTAACCTGCGTCAAGCCCGGTCTCAAGCGTCACCGGCACATCGGCACCCCGTGCGGTTACTGTATATTCGGTCACGAGCAGCCCCGGCCGCGCCATCGATACAAAGCGGCGCACGGTTACCTCAAGGGTACCCTCAGCCAGCGTCCACACGGTCGTACGGGTGAGCACGCCGTTTGCCATATCAAGCGCACGGGTCTGCTGCTCACATGGGCTTTCGCCCTGAACAAGCTCCTTGCCGTCAGCGGTGAGCCGGAAAGCCTTGGCGTCCGGCACAAGGATCATCTTGTTATTGTGAGAGGCGAAGCCGTAAGCGCTTTCGTCATAGTCGATCTTCTCACGCAGGAAGACACCATTGAGGAAGGTACCCTCGACAGACGTGATGCCGCGCGCCACCGCATCTTCAAACGTACCACGTGTACCCAAATAGCCGTTCGCCTGTGCGAACAGTGTCTCGGACACGGCCTGCGTCGCGCCGCAGAAGCCCTCTTCCTTGAGCTTCCACGCGTCAGGTGTAAACGTCGGCGCGGATTTGGCGCGTTTATCGGATGCACTCACGGCTACTGTCTTCCCTGTTTCGACCCTAGAATCACCGCTATAATATCTTCTTTGCAATCGATTGCAATACTGATATGGTCTTTTCATAAATGCACGGCCGTGGGAAGCGGCCTTGCGCATCAGCCCATGGGAAGGGCATCCTATTTTGCGGGTAAGCCCATAGGGCTTGAGGGAGGTTTCATGAGCGTTTGGCGCATCAAGTTTGCATTGTTTCTGGTCTATTTCGTTTTTGCCATCCTGCTCAATAGTGTCGGCACCGTTATTTTGCAGGTCATGAGCAACTATGACCTGAGGCACGCGGATGCCGCCATCCTTGAAGCGTTCAAGGATCTTTCCATCGCTGCGGTCTCCTTTCTTGTGGCATCCTTCCTGCCGCGGCTTGGCTTCCGCCGCGCCATGATGCTGGGCCTCGCCATTGTGGCCATCGCTGCTGCAGCACAGCCACTGGTGCCCTCGTTCCTCACGTCGAAACTGATGTTCCTCGCGACCGGGGTTTCCTTCGCGCTTGTGAAAGTGTCGGTCTTCGCAACGGTCGGCCTTATCACCGACGGTCAGCGCGAACATGCGAGCACCATGAATGTGCTTGAGGGCATGTTCATGGTGGGTGTCTTGTGTGGCGGTGTGCTGTTTGGCGCCTTTGTGGACGCGAGTGACGCCAAGAACCAGGACTGGCTCAATGTCTACTGGGTGCTGTCTGGCCTCAGCCTATTCAGCCTCTTTATCCTCGCGGTCACGCCCATTGATGAAAGCGCCAGCCATCAGGACAAACCCCACAGCGCGATGGAAGACTTTTTCGACATGCTCAAGCTGGCCATGCGCCCGCTTGCCTTTGTCTTTATCCTCTCGGTCTTCCTCTATGTTCTCATCGAACAGGGTATCGGTACCTGGCTGCCCACCTTCAATAAAGAAGTGCTGATGATGCCCGCCGACATGAGCATCCAGACAGGCGCTGTCATCTTCCCGCTTGCCATCGCCATCGGGCGCTTGAGCGCAGGCGCGGTGATGGCACGCTATTCGTGGTACCCGGTCCTGAACGTCTGCCTTGTTGCCATGGCGGCGCTTGTTATCCTCGTGCTCCCGCTCGCAAGCGGGATTGAAGCGCAGGACAGCATGACCTGGGGCAGCGCACCCATCGCGGCCTTCATCTTCCCACTCATCGGCCTTTTCATGGCACCTATCTACCCCGCCATCAATTCCGCCGTACTGTCCGCGCTGCCCAAACACCAGCACGCCGCCATGACCGGGCTGATTGTGATCTTCTCCGCACTTGGCGGCACTACCGGCTCCATCATCACCGGTCGGGTCTTCGGCGCGCTTGGTGGCGCGACAGCATTTTACCTGTCGCTTGTGCCTATCGCCGCCATCATGGTGACCCTGTATTTCTTCCGCAAACAGACTTTGAGAGCTGCGCAAGCAGCTGAAACCGCCCCGGCGCACGCCTAGGTCGCTAAAAAAAGACTCGGGTTGCAAAAAATCACAGGCCCGGCAGCAAACACACCGCTGCCGGGCCTTTTTGCGTCTCTTTTTCCTTCAACCGACAACTTTAGCACTCATTTTACCCCTTAATGCGCCTTTTGGGTGCAATCCTGTAACCATGAGTTTCCTAGCTGCTTAAAATGCCGAGCGGAGGCCACAGCGCCTTCACCCCAAGCATTCGACCAAGCAACAGGAGACTTTTCCATGCTTACCCAACCCGCCACCGACGCCAAAACCAAGGCGATCTTTGAACTGCGCTACACCGCCTATCTTGACAAGGCATCTATTCGCGAAAACGCGGATCACATGTTCAGTGACCCCTACGACGGCGCACCGAACTGTCATTCCTTCATTGAGTATGTTGAGGGCATGCCAGCGGGGTCGATCCGCGCCTGCGTGTATGAACCGCAAAAGCCTCACCTCATCATCCCGGCACAGGAACTGTTTGCGGATGAGATGGAACGCTACATCGGGCACGACACCCGCGTGGTGGAATCGAACAAATTTGTCGTGCATCCCATGTTCCAAAACAGGGCCATGCGCCTCAAATTCACCTTGTTCAAGAATGTGTTCGACAAGGCGGTTGAGATCGGTGCGGACTATCTGGTCACCTCACCGCGCGCCACGCAGGTCGATTTCTACCGTGGCATGCAATTTGAGCCGATTTCGGGCGTCAAACGCTCACTGGCACTTGATTTTGACGTGGTGCTGATGGCCTGCAACCTGAAGAAGGCCCGCAAACTTGTGAACACTGACCCGAAATACAAGACATTGCGCCGTTTCGGCCTATGTTAAACCATGAAAAGAGTACCGGGGCCCACCTGCCCCGGTACCCAAAAAAACAGGTGCACGACAGGGGATGATCCGCTATTAAACCTTTGGTGACATATTAAACGTATAATATGTATTTGCTCGCCCCGCGCATGATCGGGGCTTCGGGGGTAAAGGACTGAACATGACAGGCTATCTGATTGTCGCATTGATCGACATCGCCGTCGCGCTTTACGTCCTCCGTGTATCCCGGGCCCGAGCAGCCATGGCCTTTGCCTTCCTCTGGTCCTGCTTCGGCATTTGGTTGATTGACCTGCATCTCGCCCACACCATCAAGGATGTGGCGACACTCACCCCCTGGTTTCACCTGATGCGCTTCGGCATGTTCTGTATCGCACCTGCCATGATCCTCTTTTTCACGCTGGTGACACGGGCCGAACAGACAAACCTGCTGAAAGCCATCATTGGCTTGTCTTTCGCGACCAGCGCCGGGCTTTATATTGCCAACCTTGCTTTTGTGCCGAGCCAGCTTGTCGCCGGTGAGAACAGCTTCTCAACCGCGCCTGACATGCTGTCGCACATTCACGAGGCGAATTTCATCTTCGCGAGCCTGTTCAGCATTGCGCTATGCGTGCATGCGCTGCGCACGTCCATGTTCAGGGAACGTCGTCGGGTCACCTGGCTTGTGACCGCCATCATCATCGGCGCCACGCTTGGTGTCGCCAGCTTCCAGTTCAGCAAGCTTTTTGGCCTTGCGGGCAATGTGCTGGGTCTGTCGATCATGGCCTATGCGCTTCTGCGCCATCATGTCATCACACTGGGTCACGCTGTAAACTCCGGCATGACCAAGGCACTGGCATTTGTGGCTGTCGCTTTTGCTTTCGTGGGACTTGAAGGCCTCATGGCGCTCTCCCCGCTCTCGGCGGGTGAGGCAGCACTTATGCGCCTCGTTGCCTTCTTCGGTGCGCTCGAAGGGTACCCACGCCTTGTGCGCGGCATTGACGCACTGCGCGAGCGTTACTTCCTCAAGCCACCCTATAATTTCGACTTTGTCAGCACGACCTTGCTGTCCGGCCTTAAGAATGCGTCCACCCTCAGCGCCTTCCAGAAGCTGAGCGACGAGGTGTTCCTGCGCCTTGTGAAGGTGGAAAATTACCACATCGACCTAAAGGCTGGCACCTTCGGGATAGAAGCCGAATCCGGCTTGGTGCGGCTTTAT
The DNA here is from genome assembly GCF_000375545.1 of Kordiimonas gwangyangensis DSM 19435 = JCM 12864. Taxonomy (GTDB): domain Bacteria; phylum Pseudomonadota; class Alphaproteobacteria; order Sphingomonadales; family Kordiimonadaceae; genus Kordiimonas; species Kordiimonas gwangyangensis. Next base: position 122,166 of record NZ_AQXF01000003.1, on the reverse strand, counting down.
GGCAGCGCACGTGGGTTCACACACACGCCTGAGAAGGACGCGCGGTTCTATGGCCTTCTTGGTGACGTGGAAGAAACCCTGTTTTATGATGAGGCCGCGCCGGCCCTTAAGGAAGAGTTTGCGCTCAGGCAGGCGAGCGCCGTTGTGCCCGTGATTGCTGACGGTCAAACCGCTGGTTTCATCACGTTGGGCACACCTTTGAAGACAGAGCAGTTCAGCGCGGACGATATTCGCCTGATGGCTTGGTTCGCCCGCGAGATGGCAACGACCGCGGACCGCCTGATTGCTGCCAACCTCCTCGAGGAAAGCCTGAACGACGCCGAGAAAACACTCACCGTCGTGTCTCGCCTGAACGAATATAACCACGATGTTAAAACGCCTTTCTCCAATATCGAGGCACTGCTTCTGGCCGGTGACGCCTTCACCACCGAGGAGCGCGAAGCCCGTATCCTTGAACAGGTGAAAAAAGGCCATGCGCTTGTCGCCACCATGACCCGCATGCTCAAGGGCCAGCACAAGCGCACGCTCACCCGCTTCAACCTCAATGAAGTGATTGAAGACGTGATCGTAAGCTATCCGACCCAGGCAACGGTGGTGAAAACAGCGCTCAACCCGCTGCCGCCCATTGACGGCTATGAGGATGAACTGGGCATCATGCTCTCGAACCTGATGTCGAACGCGTTCAAGGCGCTCGACAAGCCACGCTCCACAGTGATGATCGAGACATGGCACAACAGCCAGACCGATACCATCGGCTGCCGCATTCGTGATAATGGTGTCGGCATGGATGAAGATCGCCTCGCCCGGCTTTGGCAATCGGGTGAAACCGGCCACCGCACAACTGGCGGCACTGGTGTGGGTGCAGGCGTGGTGAAGCGTATTGTGGACAGCCATGGCGGTAGCATTCGCGTATCAAGCGAGCCCGGTGTCGGCACCGAGTTTATCATCACCCTACCGGCCGCCAAGCGCATGAAACCGCGCGATGCCGCGAGCGCTGAACACAAGGCCTCAGCTTAACCCCAAGCTAGCGAATGCTGCGGGTGATGCGCGCCAGCAAGCCTTCAAGCTTGCCCATCGTGACCGGCTTTTCCATATAGTCCTGCATGCCGGCCGCAAGGCATGCCGCGCGCAACTGGTCCGCCCTCGGGTCATTTGACATTCCAACCATATATGGCCGCGCACGACCGGGAAGCGAGCTGGCCCAGCTTTCGGCAAAACCGGTGCCCCGCATCACTGGCGTATGTTCATCAAGGAAAATAACATCAAAACGCTCATGCTCGCACCGCTTGAGGGCGGCGATGCCGTCGCTACACAGCGTTACCTTATGCCCAAGCTGAGACAGCAGGCGTGCACCAATATCGCGGTGTACCTCGTCATCATCCACATAAAGGACGGCAAGCGGTGCAATACGTTCACCCGTTGGCGCTGCCGCCTGTAGCATCTCGACCTCGCCGCCGATCTCGAGCCAGAAGGCGTCAAGTCGCTCCCCTGCACGCGTAATCTGCTCGGCAATGCCGGTTGCGATGTCCGGTGCTGTCGCATCCAGCAGGGCCGTCATATTGCGCATGGTCATCAACCGCGTGCGCAGGTCATGCACCAGCTTCGCCGCGGCTTCCACGTTATTGTCTTGCTTTTTATCGGCCATAGTTCCCCTGCCCGTCGTTCAAGCCTGCCCCGGCCTGATATCAGCGCCCACGCTAAGGTGCTGCGTCCACGCGGTCAATGCGGCGAAATCAATAGTTAGGTAATTACCTAATTATATTGACTCTGTCGCCGCACTCACATTATTTAGCCATATGGCTAATTATCAAGCAACGCTCGATCATGTTTTCCACGCCCTTGCGGACAATACCCGTCGGCAGGTGCTCGAGCGTCTTGCACGCGCGCCCATGACCGTGAGCGAACTGGCCCGCCCGTTCGACATGGCGCTGCCCTCCTTCCTGCAGCATCTGAAGGTACTGGAGGAAAGCGGCCTCATCGTCACTCGTAAGGAAGGGCGTGTGCGCACGTGCGAGATCAACGCATCGAGCCTTACGCCTGTGGAAGACTGGGTGTCCGGGCAGCGGGAGGTTTGGTCCTCGCGCCTCGACCGGCTGGACGCGTTGCTGATGGCACGGGCCAGCGCGGAGGATAGTGAGGAGATTTAGGAGTCGGCGCCGCGTTAGCGGCCTTGGCAATAATCCGCCGCGGCACGCGTCACTATGGTTTATTTGAGGTTAAGAAATTCATCACCTGAAAGGTGGGAAAGATAGGAAAAAATGCTCAAACCATAGGGATAGAGCCAAAAAGCGTGACATTTTTCAAACACCTTGAAGGAATGTCGCGAAGGGGTGTTGCAGGTCACGCAAAAGCGCTTGCCACCCCGGAACGAATAGAGAACTTTTGCGAAACACAAGAAAAACAGATCATCTTCGCGCGCACTGAAAAAGCAGAAGAAACTTCGACAGGGACAGACCATGAAACTGACACGCCAAAGCCTCCAGAACCCCGCGGCCGTCGCCATTGTGACGGCGGTCCTCATGATGCTTGGCGTCATGTCGGTGATGAATATGCCTGCGCAGCTGCTGCCGCAGATCCAGAAACCGATCATCTCGGTCGTCAACTCCTGGCCGGGCGCTTCGCCTGCTGAAATGGAATCAGAGATCGCGGTGCCGGTGGAGGAAGTGCTGATGGGCACGCCCGGCATGACCGAGATGGTCTCGTGGAACATGGCCAACTTTGGCTTCATGCAGCTTGAGTTCGCGCTTGAGACCGATATGACCACCGCGCTCATTGAGGTGATCAGCCGCCTGAACAGGTTGCGCCCACTGCCCGCAAGCGCCGAAAAACCACAGATTTTCATGGGTGAATGGGGTGACGCGAACGATACGCTCATTGACTACTACATCCAGATGGAAGACCTGAACCCCGAGCAGGTCGCAAAGAACCGCCGGTATATCCGTGATGTGATCGTGCCGGAGATGCAGTCGCTCTACGGTGTGTCGCGTATCGAATTTGATGACGGCAGCGGCGGCACGGGCGAACAGCTTCAGATCATCTTTGATCCCTACCGCGCGGCCGAGCTTGGCATTGATATCGCGCAGGTCCCGGCCCGTGTTGGCCGCTCCGCCGATATCTCAAGTGGCTTTGTCGACGTTGGCCGCAAACAATATACCGTGCGCCTCGAGGGCCGCTATGACGCGGATGAGCTCGCGGACCTGATCCTCGAATGGCGCGACGGCCTGCCCGTGCGCCTTGGCGACGTGGCAACGGTCAAGATCGATATCGGTCGCGCCGACGGTTTCATCTACCAGAACGGCAACCCGTCCTTCCGCATGGGTATCTCGAAGAATAACGACGCCAACGTGCTTGAAGCGCTTGAGGGTGTGAAAGCGAAGATGGACCAGCTGAACGCCGGCCCCTTTGCCGAACGCGGCCTCAAGGCCCAGTTCTCCTTCGACCCGAGCGTTTATATCAACCGTTCCATCAGCCTGCTGTCGGGTAACCTGATTGTCGGCATGTTGCTGGCGGTCTTCGCATTGTGGCTGTTCCTGCGCCAGTGGCGTGCAACCATGCTGATCGCACTCGCGATCCCTGTGTCACTTCTGACCACCTTCCTTGTGCTGCAACTGACGGGCCGCACCCTGAACGTTATCTCGCTCGCGGGTCTCGCTTTTGCGAGCGGCATGGTGCTGGACGCCGCCATTGTGGTGCTAGAGAATATCGTGCGCCTGCGTGAACGTGGTGAGCGCCCGCTTGATGCAAGCGACAAGGGCGCCTCACAGGTCTGGGGCGCGCTCCTGGCCTCCACCGCCACGACTGTGGCCATCTTTATCCCGATCATGTTCCTTCAGGGCGCCGTGGGGCAGATGTTTGCCGACCTTGCGCTCACCATCGCAATCGGTGTGACCGTCTCGCTATTTGTGGCGGTGACCATCCTTCCGACGACAGCACGGTTCTGGATGCGCCAGTTGCCCGCACCTGAACAAGGCATCACGATCTGGGACCGCATGACAGATTTCCTGATGGCGGTAACCAACACGCAGCTTAAGCGCTTGCTATGGGTCGGTTGTCTCGTCGGCATTTCGCTGACCCTTATTTTTGTGCTGCGCCCACCCTTCAACTTCATGCCTTCCATGAAACGGGACACGGTAGACAGCTTCCTCTTCTTCCCGCCCGGCACCAACGTTGAAACGGCGGACAAGGAAATCGCGCAGGTGATCGATGCCCGTATCCAGCCTTACCTCAAGGGTGAGAAGGAACCGAAGATCAGCGACTATTTCTTCTGGTCCTTCCCGGGTGCAACCGGCGGCTGGCTTGCCCTCAACGGTGAAGACGGCACGGACCTCACGGAACTGCAGAATGTGGCTCAGATGGAGATCATCTCCGGCATTCCGGATATGTTCGGTTTCACCATGCGCCGCAGCCTGTTTGGCGGCTTCGACGACAGCAACAGCGTGGAAATGCGCCTGATGTCCCCTGACCTCGATGCGGTGAAGAACGCTGCAATGGCAGGCATGGGCATTGTGATGGGAACCATCCCGGGCGCGACCGCAAACCCGATGCCGGACCCCTTCGCCGAAGCAACCGAACTCAGGTTCGAGCCCAACGACGAACGCCTCGCGGAAGTAGGCTGGACCCGGGACGACCTCACGATGGTCGTGCTGGAACTGGGGCAAGGTGCGTGGCTAGGTGAATATTTCGACGGTACCTCGCGGCTTGACATCTACCTTAAGTCAGAGCGTTTCAAAACGCCGGAACAGATGGCAGACCTGCCAGTGATGACGCCGAAGGGCGGGCTTGTACCGCTTGGTGAACTGGCGAAGCTCAAGACCACACTTGGCCCCAACACCATCGCACGCTTCGACCGCGCGCGGGCCTACAGCCTGTCTGTCAACCCGCCGGAGGGTATGTCGCTTGAGGAGTTGATCGCAACCTTGAAGTCTGACGTGGCCCCGCAACTGATGGCCATGCTGCCGCCCGGCAGCTCCATCACATATGCCGGTAGCGCCGCAGATCTTGATGAGGGCGTGGCTGAACTGGTCAACAACTTCCTGCTGGCCGCCGCACTGCTTATCCTGATCATGGCCGGGCTGTTCAAGTCGCTGACCGACGCACTGCTCGTGGCCATTTCCATTCCGCTCGCCTGGGTTGGTGGTGTGCTTGCCGTCAACCTGATGAACCTGATCAACTTCCAGCCGCTCGACCTCCTTGGCATGATCGGTTTCATCATCCTCCTCGGCCTTGTGGTCAACAACGCAATCCTGCTTGTGGAACAAACCCGCCGGGCGGAAAGCCGGGGCTTCAGCCGTGTCGATTCCGTGCGTCAGGCGCTGCGCCTACGCCTCAGACCCATTTTCATGAGCACGCTCACCAGCCTCTTTGGCATGGCGCCGCTGCTGCTGTTCCCCGGTTCGGGCAGCGAGATTTACCGCGGCATGGCAGCGGCGATTGTGGGCGGCATGAGCGTTTCCACGCTCTTTACCCTTGTGCTGCTACCGAGCCTTCTGCAGCTGACGCCCGGCAATAATACGACGAGCGAAGGCGCAGACATGGATAGCGACGACGAATTTGATAATCAGGCGAAAGCGGCTGAATAGCCGCCCGCCCCGCATTTAAAAAACAGGATAGAAACGAGTTTACGATGGCTTTGACTTTATCTTTTCAAACTACCAAAGCAGCGGGCGCGGCTTTTTTCCTCGCCCTCACTGCCCTCACGCCTGCCAGCGCGCAGGACATGTCCCAGATGCCGCCAGCGCAGGTGGAAGTAGCGATTGCCGAAACACGCATGATGGCGCCAGAGATGCTGGTATCCGGCACAGTCATCAGCCTCAACGATAGCCGCATCGCGAGCGAAGTTGAAGGCCCACTGTCATGGATCGCGCAGGTGGGTACGGCCGTGAAAGAAGGCGATGTGATCGCCCGCATTGATGACCGGCTTCTCAAAGTGGCGGCACGCCGCGCGGAAGCCAACCTCAAGCGCCTGCAAGCCAACCTCACCTTCCGTGAGCAGGACGTGAAGCGCTATCAGGAGCTGGCGAAAAGTGACAACACCTCGCAGGCAAAATTGCAAGAAGTCACTGCGCAGCGTGACATGCTGGTGCAGGAAATTGCCGACGCGCAAGTCACCTATGAACGCGCGCAGGGTGACCTCGCGCGCGCTGAAATCCGCGCGCCCTTCCCCGGCCATGTGGTACAGCGCCTCGCCAACAAGGGTGAATACATCAACGTCGCGGACCAGATTGTGCGCCTTGTAGATAATGAGCATATCGAGGTGGTGATCCCCGCACCCATCACCATCACACCCTTCCTAAAGGTTGGTGAAATGGTTGCGGTACACGACGGCCGCACCAGCCGCATGCTGCCGATCCGCACCGTGGTGCCGGTGGGTGACATGGTCTCCCGCATGGTGGAAGTACGCCTGACATCAGAGCCGGATTTCTGGATGGTGGGCACCCCGGTGAAAGTAAGCCTGCCGAAGGAAGAAGCGCAGCAAGCCGTTGCCGTGCCGCGGGACGCACTGGTGATGAAAGGTGATGCACGCTTCGTCTACAAGGTCTCGGCTGACAATACAGCCATTCAGCTTCCGGCTGATATCGCATCATCGATCGGGCTTTGGGTGTCGCTCAAGAGCGGGCTTGAAGAAGGTGACAAAGTGGTGGTCCGCGGTGCGGAACGCCTCATGCCGGGCCAGAATGTCATGATCCAGGATGCCAGCAGCCGCTAACAGCTAGCTGGATTGCACAGAGCGAATGGGCCTCATTATTTGAGGCCCATTCTTCTTTTGATGCGTGCCACATCCTCGCTCAGCTCTTTCAGCATGGCGAGGTTGACGTTGATAGCTTCGGTGATACCGCTCAGGGTTACGTCATAGTGGCGGTCGTCGCTATCAGGCACCGCGTTCCAGCCCGCCATTTCAACATCGGCAAAGAAGGTTATCTTGATCCAGCGGTTTTCCGGCTGGAAATGCTCCATGATGCGGCGGCGCGGCGCGACATCCAGCGGGTTGATCTTGTGTGTCGGCTCGCCCACTGCATAGCTGCGAATGAAATCGATCAGTTCCTCATCATTCTCATCCGCGAAGAGGTAAGGGCTTTCCTTGAGCGCGTTTGCTAGATAACTGCTGACAACCGGCGCTGGTTCCGGCACCACTTCAAAATCGTCCGGGTTCAAATCGAGCGCATGCCACAGGTCACGCTCAAGGCATTCGCCCTCAAGTACCTTGAACCACAGCAGTTGCACCCGCATGGCATCAGCGCCGAACGTATTCAAAAATTCCTCAAGCGCATCGCGGTAATGGCGGCGCGGATGCTGCTCAATAATCTCGTCAATATAGGCGTTGAGGCCGATGCCCGACTTGAAGGCGCCCGCGAGCCACCAGTCAACGACCAGATGTTCCTGACGTTTGAAATAGTAAATCACCCGCACATCAAAGTGCGCCTGCAAGCCCGCCACCAATGTGGCGCCTCCCGGCACAGCCAGATTTGGCGCACTGATGATTACCGCCTCCAGCCCCTTGGCCTTGGCAGACGCTGCCAGCGCCTTGAAAGCGGCATCATGAGTAGCGCTGTCTGGTTGGCCCGCGTGAAGTGCTGGTTCAAAAAAGGCTGCGCTACCCGGCTCACCCTCTAGCTGCAACTGGGCGTCAGCGATACCGTAGCCGCGTGCCAGCAGGGCCGCGCGGTTCGCCGCCAGAAGCGCGCTCACGTGCCCGCTGCTCGCGTGGGTATGGCCGATATGTAGGTATAGCTTGATTGCCATCTGATGCTCCGCCTCGGGCGACAAGCACCCGTTTGCGCACCATATAACGCTGCGAAAGGCGGCGGTGCAATGGCAAATGGGCAGGGCGCACCCTGCCCGGCGCGGATAGCCTATTCAGCCGCGCAGGTGAAGGCGGCACTACCGCGCGGCAGCACCCGCACATGGGCAACGCTGATTTCCGCCTCACCTTCGCTTGCCAGAATGAACGGTGTCGTTGTGTCCGCAAGTTTCGCGGTGTCCCGTTCAAAGCACGCGAGCTTGATGGCAACCTTCTGCCAGTCCTGCCCCACCAGCGCGCGCAGGTGGTCGGTCAGGCGTACGCTACTGCCGCAGCCTTCACCACAAGTCATGCTCAGGTTCACTTCACCCGCTGGCACCTTATCAAGCTTCAGTTCAAAGCTCAGGATACCGCCAGTTTCCGCATAGGGGCTGAGGTCCAGCGAACCGCCGCCATCAATGCTCATGCTGCCGGCTTTACCGCCCTTCCAGTCAATCAGCAGCGCGTCTTCCTGCACATCCTTGTCCGCGGTGCGCATGGTCATCTCGCCGTCCGGCGTCTGGGCGTATGGGCCGCTCATGATCTGGGCGGTGCCGTCCGTGGTGATATAAAGCCGCCACGGCTCAAGCGCACGCCCGTGATAGAGCGTCAGGTCCTCCCGCAGGCCTTTTTGCACACCGTCAACGTCCTCGGGCAGCGCGTCCGGCCCTTCGCCGCCGCCTGCATAGTCAAGGCCGTAGCCAAGGCCAAACAGCGGATCATAGTTTGCATGATGGGGGTTCAGCACGTCCTGCACCGGGGTTTTGGGCCAGGAGAACGACAGCCGCCCGGTAAAATCATGGCGCGGCGTACCGTCCGGCTTACCGATGAGTACATCGGCGATGCCCTCGCCCTCGCTACCCGGCAGCCATGCAGCCACAAAAGCGTCGGACGCGTTGATCTCAGGGCTTGTCCACATCGGACGGCCGGACAGGAACACACTCACCACCGGAATGCCACGCGCCTTGATCGCCTTGATCATCTCAAGGTCGGTTTTGCGGCCCGGCTCATATTCAAGGGTTTCAAGGTCGCCTTGAAACTCTGCATAGGGGTCCTCGCCAAAGACGGCGATGGCAACATCAGCCTCGGCATCTGACGTGCCGTCAGCGTCCAGTATCACCGTGCCGCCCGCGGCTTCCACCGCTGCGCGCACACCGTCATAGACCGATTGCCCGCCGGGGAAGTCGCTATTCTCGTTGCCTGTGCCTTGCCAGCTGATGGTCCAGCCACCCGCCTGTTTGCCAATATTATCGGCCCCGTCACCCACCATCAGCACGGTCATGTTAGGGCGGATAGGCAGCACATGGCCCTTGTTCTTGATCAACACCAGCGATTGACGCACCGCCTGCCGCGCCACATCCCTGTGCGCATCGCTGCCGATCACACCACTCGCACCCGCAAGGCCACGCTCGGACGGTTTTGGTTTATCAAAAAGGCCAGAGCGCAGCTTCATGCGCAGGATGCGGCGTACCGCCTCATCAAGCCGCTCGGTGCTGATCTCACCTGATTTCACCTGTGCCAGAGTGTTTTCCCACAAGCCCCGCCAGTCCTGCGGCACCATCAGGATATCAACACCCGCGTTAAACGATTGCGCGCAGGACACATTGGTGCAGCCCTTCACTTGCCCGTGCGCGTTCCAGTCAGATACCACCGGGCCATCAAAGCCCATCTGGCCCTTCAGCACATCGGTGATCAGGTACCGGTGGCCGTGTACCTTCTCGCCGTTCCAGCTTGAGAAGCTGGTCATGGCGGTTTGCACGCCTGCCTCAATCGCGGTCACATAGCCGGCAGCGTGAATGTCGCGCAGTTCTTCCTCGCTCACCTGCGTGTCGCCTTGATCGTCACCGTCTTTGGTGCCACCGTCACCCACGAAGTGTTTGGCCGTCGCGATCACATGGTTGCCGTCGAGGAATTCAGCCGTGCCAGGCACACCCTGCAGGCCGTAAACCACCTCACCCGCATAGGATTTCACCAGCGCCGGGTCTTCGGAATAACTCTCATAGGTGCGGCCCCAGCGGTCGTTCTGCACCACGGCCAGCGTGGGTGCGAAGGTCCAGTCGATACCGGTCACGCGCATCTCCCGCGCGGTAATCTCGCCCACCTTGCGCATCAGCGCCGGGTCATGCATGGCACCAAGGCCGATGTTATGGGGGAAGATGGTCGCGCCGATGACGTTATTATGCCCATGCACAGCATCACTGCCCCAGAGGATCGGGACGGCAAGGCCACCGTCCGATGTGTCCATCGAGGCATCATAGAAACTATCCGCCATCTTGAGCCATTCAGCCGGTGTCGCATATTTATTTCGGTTCGGTAATGACCCACCGCCATTCAGGATTGTGCCGATGTGATAGCGCTTCACTTCCTCGGGCGTGATATACTGGATTTCAGGCTGGATGACCTGGCCGACCTTCTCCTCCACGCTCATGCGGCTGAGCATGTCGTCAATGCGGGCTTCCATATTCGCGTCAATCTTGACCGGGCTTTCGATATGCGGCCAAGTGACCGCGCCTGTATCTTCCGCCTTCTCGTCCGCGCAGGCCGCAACCATAAGGGCCGTCATCAGGGCAAGGCTTAGGCCCGCGGTGCGGTGCATGTGCAAAGTGACCTTCACATCAGTTCCTTTCAGATCGCATTAATTCGGCTCAAGCGACACGTTTTGCGTGGGCGAGCAAATGGGTGAGAAGTTCATCATGCGGGGGCAGCCCCGCGGCTGTCTTGGCGATGCGGGCATGGGCGTCCCTCAGCCGCGCCTGTACCTCGGCCATATCGTGGGCATCGACGAGGGGATCATAACTTTCCGGCATCACGCCCTGCCCCATGAACACCGCAACCCAACTGGTGGCGGTAAAGAGGTCATAGGCGCGGGGTGGTATACGGCCATAGGCGTGGAACAGGTCCATGCGGCGCGTGAGGCTTTCCGGCACCTCCATCGTGCGGCAAGCATTCCAGAAGGCGCTATCCCGCCGTTCGGTTGCTTTGTAATGCAGGATGAGAAAGTCGCGGATTTCCTCAAACTCGATGCGCGCGAGGAGGTTATACTCTTCCGTATTGGCAGCCTTGAAATCGCCGCCGGGGAAAAAGTCCAGGAGCTTGGTGATGCCCGCCTGGATGAGGTGGATGCTGGTGCTTTCAAGCGGCTCCATGAACCCCGACGACAAGCCAATCGCAAGGCAGTTTTTCAGCCAGAATTTGCGCCTGACCCCGGTCTGGAAGCGCAGGAAATTGGGTTCCGCCAGCGCGTCCCCATCAAGCCCGGCCGTAAGGATACCAAGCGCTTCATCATCGCTCATATGCGCGGACGCATAGACAACGCCGTTGCCGGTGCGGTGCTGTAATGGGATGCGCCAGCGCCAGCCTGCCCTGTGCGCGACGGAGCGGGTGTAGGGGCGTACGGGCCCCGACCGCGCACAGGGTACGGCAATGGCGCGGTCGCACGGCAAGTAGCGGGTCCAGTCGTCGTACCCCGCGCCCAAAGCTTGTTCGATAAGGAGGCCCCGGAAGCCGGAGCAGTCGATAAAAAAGTCACCGTCCACGCGCTCGCCACTCTCGAGCGTGACACTTTCAATGAAGCCGTCAGTGCCCCGAAGCGCGACATGCCCCACCTTGCCCTCAACGCGCTTCACACGCCGGGCCTCGGCGTAGCGGCGCAGGTAGGTGGCATAAAGGCCCGCGTCAAAATGAAAGGCCGAACCGAAGGTGGACATGACGGACGCGGCGTCACCACTTGGCAAGCCGCAGCGGCCCATCTTCGCCGCCACATTACAAATACTGAAGTCCTCAAGCGGCGGCACCGGGCCGCTCGCCCGCGCCTTCAGCCAATAGTGATGCAGGTAGCGTGCGTCCGGGCTGGCGCCATAGAGACCGAACGGGTGGAAATAGCTGTGGCCTTCACGTGTCCAGCCTTCAAACTCGATCCCGAGCTTGTAGGTGGCTTTGGTCTCGGCCATGAAATCGGCTTCGTCGATACCGAGAAGCGCATTGAAAGACCGGATCGGCGGAATGGTCGCCTCGCCCACACCGACGGTGCCGATAGCCTCAGATTCCACCAGCGTGATCGAGACCCGGTGCGCCAGCATGCGCGAGAGCGCCGCCGCCGTCATCCAGCCCGCGGTACCACCGCCAACAATCACGATTTTCTGTGGGAGCTGTTCGGTCATGTCCGCCTGCGCCTTGATGCCTTTTAACAATCAGAAAAATGTGGTGTGGCATCAGGGAGATCAGCCACACCACAAGGGCCCCATGAGGCTAGAAGCGGAAACGCCCGCCAAGGAGAATACGGCGCGGACCGGAGTTGTACCGGAACGGCAGATTCTCGAACTGGAGATATTCGCTCTGTTCTTCCTTGGTGATGTTCACCACCTCGGCCGTCAGGTCGAAATTCTCGCTCACGTGCACCACAAGCTGGGCATCAAGCTGGCCATACGGGCGGATCCAGCGGCCAAGCGAGCGGCTGACATCGCCGTCGTTGAAGCCGAAGTTGCCGTTATAGCGTTTGCTGCGCCATGTGTAGGATGTGCGCGCTTCAAAGAGATCGTTCTGATAGTAGATCTGCGCGTTCGCGGAGTGTTTGGACACACCCGGGATTGGCAGGCCTTCATCGAAATCGTTGAAGCTGGAGCTGGTGCTGTCGGAGAAGGTATAGTTGGCGACAAAGCCAACACCCCAGTCAAAGACATACTGGCCCGACAGTTCGAAACCACGGATGCGGCCACCCTCACCGTTTTCAGGCAGTTGCACGGGGCCAAGGCGCCCGCCCGCCTGATCGTTCACAAACACCGGCACGGTGTTGGTGACGATGAAGCTGTCCACCTCTTTCCAGAAACCGGTAATGGAGACGAGGCCTTCATTACCCATATAGTATTCGTAGCCGAGGTCGAACTGCGTGGCGCGGAACGGATCAAGTTCCGGGTTGCCCGAGCTGCCGTTCGTGAACTCGAAGAGGTTGGTATCCGGGTTCCGGGTGAAGAACGTCTCGAACCCGCGGCCGAGGTCAAACAGACGCTGGCGAGACATCACCCGCGCAGCCGACGCCCGCACTTTCGTGTTTTCATCCAGGTTCAGCACCACGTTGGCACTTGGCAGGATATCGGTGTAGGAGCGCGAGGAGCGGATGGTATCCGCATCACGCAGTACACCGTTCCAGCTATCCGTGCCCCAGTAGGTTGGGTCAGCGCCCGCAGGCGTGCCCTGATCTACCGTCAGGTCGGTACGCACGATGCGTACACCCACGTTCACATGGTAGGTGTCAGCGTCGTCACCGAAGTCCGCCATGATATAGCCGGATGTGGTTTCTTCTTTCACCGCGAACGAGTTCAGCGGGTCGATGAAACGCGCAAACGGGGTATCCGGGTAAAGTGATTGGATCCAGTTGAGGCCATCAACCATCTGGCCGCGATCCTGCGCGAGCAGCGTTGTGGTGCCGCCGTTACCAGAACCCCAGAAGCCTTCGATGGTCTCCACCCGGTCCGGGTTCGAGGTGAAGGTTTCAAACGGGGTAATCAGTGGCGGGCTGTTGCCAAAACGGTTGTTACAGCCGTTTGGAATGCCCGGCGTACCGGCTGGTAGTTCGCATGACTTGAAGCCGATGGCACCGTCCTGGAAGTAGCCGTATGGCGTCCAGTTCTGGCCATAGTCGGTACCGTCAAGCTCACCCTTGCCGCTATAGTCCGCAAGGTAGCGTGCCTGCTCAAAGTCAACATCACGCACCGCATAGCGTACACCGGCGCTGATGGTCACATTACCGCTTGAGATGAACTCAGGGTCATATTCAATGTCGCCACGTACCGAATAGTTCTCAAGGTCGGAGGTGTTATCAAACAGCCAGTGCGACTTGAAGAAACCATAGTTCGGGTTGGAGAACAGGTCCGGCACATCCTCAAGCGTGAAGGACGGCAGTTTGCCGTTCTCGTTGTTGTAGGTGTAACGGAAGTTCGCCGGTGCATCCGGGTTTGCGGCCTGGTGGCTGTAGCCGGTGGGGCTTGAAGCATCCGCCGTCGGCACCGAATACTGGGTGTAGCGCACGTCATTGTTGGCATTGAGGCTCGACATCTTCGCTTTGGCGTAAGCACCCTTGATGCTCGCACGGAACTTGCCGCCGTCATCAAAGTCCATACCAAGCTGGAAGTTGTCTGCCTTGGTTTTGGTGGTCTGCACGAAGGAGATCACCTCAGCCGAGTTGGCAATGAACGTACCCTGCTCGAGCACATTGTTGTTGCCGATGACGATGTCATAGTTCGGGTCAAGGCCCGGGCTCTCAAGGTTCATCGGGAATTTAACCGATGCTTCCTGTGTTGCCACCGTCAGGTCCGAATGGAACCAGTTGGCTTCAAAGCGCACGGCATCCGTGGCCTGGAACTCGGCACCAAGGCTGAAGCCCCAGCGCTCACGTTCCTCGTCACGGTCGGTCACGTAGCGGTATTCAGGGGCGTAATAGTCGTTCACGCTGCCTGCGTCCGCACGGTTGCCAAGCACCCAGTTGCCGCGGTTGTCACCGCCCAGCACGTCTGTGTGCAGGTTCTGTTTATCGTAACTTGCTGTCGCGATCAGGCCGAACCGGTCATTGTTGCGGTAGCCAAGCGCCACCGCACCCGTGGGTTCCCATCCGCCGATGTCTGAGCCCTTGTTCATGCGCACGTTGCCCGCAACTGTCAGCCCTTCTTCCATTTGAAGGGGTGTGCGGGTCTTGAGGTTGATCATGCCGCCGAGGCCGCCTTCCACAAGCGATGCGTTCGGGCTTTTATACACGTCCACGCCGCCAATCAGCTCAGCGGGGATACCCTCAAGCGAGTCCTGCTTGCGGTCCCCACCTTCACCAAGACGGAAAACCTCAAGGCCTGTCAGGAACACTTCACCGTTCAGCACGGTGACGTTCTGGTCAAGGCCGCGGATACGCACCGTGGTGCCCTGCCCGTTTTCGCGGTCGATCTGAACACCAGAAAGGCGCTGCAGTGATTCCGCGATATTCTGGTCCGGGAACTTGCCGAGGTCCTCAGCGGTTACCGATTCCAGAATAAGGTTTGAATTGCGTTTGTTGGAAAGCGAGTCCGCGAGCGAAGCGCGGAAACCGGTCACGGTGATTTCTTCCATTTCGTCCGTGCCAGTGTTGCTGTCCTGCGCAAGCGCGGGACATGCCGCAATCAGGCTGCCGATCGACGTAGCTGCCATGAGCGCGTGACGCCGGAGAAGCCGGCGGCGTGGTAATCCTGTCATTGTTTCCCTCCCAGAATTTCTGACCTCGCTGACCCTTCCACTGACAGCGCTGTCAAAAAATTTACTATTACAACCGCAAGCGCATGTCCAACATTTTCTGGAAGCGCTTCCATATTCATTTTCACAAAAACACCCAAAGCCCTTGCGGCCCAAGGCCTTGAGTTCTGAAAACAGTTTCAGAAAAAATTACTTACACGTCCCCGTGGAAGCCCGTTTGATGAACTCAACAGGCATCAGGATAGGGGTATCAACGTCCGAGTCTCCGCCCTTCAGCATCGCCATCAGTCGGCCCACAGCGGTTTCGGCCATGGCCTCCACCGGCTGGCGGATGGTGGTCAGCGATGGCGAAACGGCGGACGCAAGCGGGATATCGTCAAAGCCCGCGACCGAAAGGCCCCCCGGCACCTCAAGCCCCATCTCGTCCGCCACCACAATCACAGCAGCTGCCATATCATCGTTCGAGGAGAAGATGGCCGTGGGGCGCGTGTGCCCCCTCAGTATCTGTTTCGCGGCGTCCCGCCCGCTCGCAAACTGGTAAGAGCCTTGGGCGATCCAGTCTTCATTGACCGCAAGCCCGGCAGCTTTCATCGCATCCCGGAAAGCACGAAGGCGCGCGCGGGCGTCCGCGTGTTCAATATCGCCAATGATAAAGCCAATGTCCTTATGGCCAAGGGATATCAGGTGTTCGGTCATCTGGTATGCGGCGTGATAGTCGTCAATCTTCACCGAGGCCATGCCGGGGAAATCCTCGCTCGGCGAGATGCGGACCGTGGGCACCTTTTTGCGCGCGAGTGCGGCCAGGATCACCTTGTTGTCGCACACCGGCGGGGTCAGAAGCACGCCGGACGGCCTCAGCTTACTGAGAAACTGTTCAATCTGATCAAGGGTCGTGGTGCGGTCAAACAGCTCGACCACAATATGGTAGCCTTCCTCGCGGCAGCGGTGCATGGCACCGCGCTGCATGCCGGAAAGATAGTCCCCGCGCGGATCATCAAACAGCAGGCCAATAAGGTAGGACCGGTCCCCCGCGAGGCTGCGCGCATAAAGGTTTGGCTGGTAATCCAGCTTCGCAACCGCACGCTCGACCGCCTTTTTCTTGTCCTCACGGACATATTTTTCGCCGTTCAGCACGCGTGAGACGGTGGTTACCGATACACCCGCCACCCGGGCGACGTCCGCAATTGTTGTTTTTGGATTTTTACCGTCGGCCACTGCCACTGAACCCCAGCTACTTGATATGCCTGAAAACGCTTCCATACTAGCGAGCGAATACCAGATGGCAAGCCAGCAATATCACGCCGCGTCACTGGCCACATCTCGACTGTAATCCAAGCGACATAGTTTGGCGCTAGGGATGGCAACCCTTGGCGCTATACTGAAGCACGGACCAGACAGTGACGAGCGAGATGAAAAAAGCACGCATGACAGCACGGGGCCTATGGCCTCTTTTTGGCGCGGTTGCCCTTTTTGTGGCGGCTGGCAGCCTGCAAAATGCGCTGCTTGGCTTCCACCTTGCGGCTGAAGGACTTGATAGCGGGATGACATCTTTCCTCATCGCGCTCTATTTCGGTGGTTTCTTCGCCGGTGCCTATCATGCGCCCAAACTTGTTCGCGCCTTTGGGCAAATCACCGCGTTCGCCCTGCCTGCCATTGCGGCGGGCATCCTGTTGCCGCTTTTCGCTGTCTCGGACAGCCTGCCGCTTATCGCCCTCCTGCAACTGCTGACCGGCTTTGCCATCGCCTGCCAATATGTAGTGGCGGAAAGCTGGCTGAACCTTGAGGCAGACAGTAGCTTTCGCGCCCGACTGTTTGGCCTTTACATGATTTTCTGGTTTGCCGCGGCTGCGGGCGGCCCACTCCTCCTCAGTCTTGGCGAGCAGGAGCTTGCGCCACTCTTCTTCCTTTGTGGTGCCATGATGACCCTGTCTGGCCTTCTGGTTCGGCGCCTCAAGGGCCGCGAATGGCAGGGTGAGTTTGCACTGCCCATGCCGCTCAAACCCGTCTGGCAGGCGTGCCCCACCGGCTTTATCGCTACGCTTCTTGTGGGTATCAGCTTTGGCGCGGTGCTTGGTCTTACCGCAGCTTACGGCCAGCACCGCGGGCTTGATGCGGCGGGGACTTCGGTTTTTGTCGCCGCCTTCATTATTGGTGGTGCGCTCACCCAGTATCTTGCCGGTTTCCTGTCGGACCGCTTTGGCCGCCTGCCTGTACTCTTTGCTTTCACCCTGCTCGCGACCCTCAGTGCCATGGCGCTTCTTTATGTGCGGGCGGATGCCCAGCTATATGCCGCAGCCCTCGCCTTCGGTGCTTTTGCCTTGCCCATTTATGCGCTCGGTGTCGCACAGGTGCAGGACCAGGTGGCCGAGCGTGCCCGCGTGGCCGCCAGTGGTGGCCTGCTGATCCTCAACGGATTCGGCTCTTTTATCGGCCCGCTCCTCATCGCAGCACTCAGCGCACCCTTTGGTCCGGCCGCGCTTTTTATCGTGCTCGGCGCGGCGCATGGCCTGCTGGCGCTTGCGGTTCTCATCGGGGCGTATCTGCCCATAGCGCGGGCAGCCGATTGACCATCACCTCAGGCTGTGGCAGCACTAGGCCAAGGTCTCGTTAAAGGAACATGCCAGAATGCCCAAGGTGGGAATGCAGCCAATCCGGCGGCAACAACTGATTGACGCCACGCTCCGCACCATTGCTCGGGTCGGCTATTCGGAAACGACCGTCAGCCGCATCGCCAAGGAAGCCAGCTTGTCGGTCGGCATCATCTCGCATTATTTTGGTGGCAAGCAGGCGCTGCTTGAGGCCTCGATGGCGTATCTCCTCTTTGAACTGCATGACGCTTTCCTCATTCACCTTGAAGAAGCCAGCACCCCACGCGAACGGCTTTCCGCCATCATCGCCGTCAATTTCGCCCATGACCAATATGCCCCCGGTACCGTGCGCGCCTGGCTCTCCTTCTGGGCGCAGGTGCCCTTCTCGCCCGAGCTTGCGCGCCTGCAGCGCATCTATAACGCGCGGCTTATGTCCAACCTCGCCCATGAGCTGGGGGCCTTTATGCCGCGCGAGGGTGCCCGCACCTCGGCCGAGGTTGTTGCATCCCTGATTGATGGTTTCTGGCTGCGCTCGACCGTGGGGGGCGTGACGCCCGATCTGGTGAAAATCCGGGCGCAGGTTGAGGCGACGCTGGACCGTTTGATAGCGAGTTAAGCGCCCGCACACACCTCGCACAGAATCAGCACAAAACCCGCACACCTTCCGCGCACTTCCCGCGCATATCCCGCACAGTCTTCGCACACATATTGCACATATTTTGGGGCTGAAGCGCGCTCGCAGGTTCTGATTTCCCGAGCACACACTGTAGTTTAGCACGCGCGCCAAAGTTTTGCCAATCGCTCATAAATCCTTCACGAAACCGTAAAGATATCAGCGCATTAAGGCTGCAGCCAATTTTTATTGAACGTCTATTCAATAAAAATTGGCATCAATTATAACATTTAAAAGGCTCAGGATTTATGACACGCAACATGACAAAAACATTGCTGCTCGGGACCGCCAGCCTCCTTGGTTTCGCGGCAGCTGCTCAGGCGCAGGACGCCACAAGCGAAGCCTATGCCGATGACGCGAGCTTCGAGGAAGTCATTGTTTCCGCTAAGAAAACCACCTTCGCGAACAACGCGACGGACACCACCATGCTCGACCAGGAGCCGGATGCCTCGAGCGTTCTCTCCGTCATCGACAACCTGCCCGGCATCTTTGTTTCCGAAGGCGGTGTGCTCGGTTCTGACGATTGGTCCACCACGCTTTCGATCCGCGGTTTCACCGTTGGCCTGTCCGAACAGCAGATCGGCATGACCATCGACGGCCTGCCGAACGGTAATTCCAACTATGGTGGCGGTGCCAAGGCAAACCGTTATATCGACAGCGAAAACTTGATGCGTGCCGAAGTATCGCAAGGTACGGCTGACATTGCGTCACCATCCAACGAAGCCCTTGGTGGCACCATCAACTTCGTGACCTCGGACCCTGAAGAAGAGCAGCGTTTCTGGGCCAGCATCAGCATGGGCGAGAACAACGCACAGCGCTATTTCTTCCGCTATGACACCGGCGAATTCGCTGAAGGTACAAGCGCTTACTTCAGCTATTCCAACCAGTCGAACGACGCCTGGATCGGTGACGCCGGCGGCACCACGCGCGATCACTTCGCAGCGAAAATCGTGTCCGAACAGGACGAATGGAAATTCACTGGCCGCCTGTCGTGGGACGATACGCACGAGAACAACTATCAGCGTATTTCCCTCGCGCAGTTCGAAGAAGACCCCGATTGGGACCGGCTGACCGACACCATCACCGGCATCCCCTATATTGACCAGGTTTACCGTCCGGCATGGGGCACCTTGCGCGAAAACTGGTTCGCCTATGTGAAAGCCGAATACAAGGGCGAGAACCTCGACTTCAGCATCTCGCCTTACTTCCACAAAAACTCCGGCCGTGGTGACTGGGCACCACCATACATGAACATCATCACCGGCGGTGACGTGCAGGAAAACGGCACGGTTTACGGTGGCTCTGTGGCTGCAAGCTACGTCTATTCGGACAGCAATGGCAACCCGCTCGCGCCCATCGCGGGCTGTACGGCCACGCTGACCTTCCCTTATGGCGGCGGCGCACCGGCCAACAACCCGGCCTGTTACGCGGACGGCGCAGTGCCAAACGCTTCCTACCGCCACACGCACTACGGCAAGAAGCGTTACGGGGCCACAGCTGATGCCGCATACCGCCTTGGCGACATCAACACCATCCGCGTTGGTGCATGGTGGGAAAACTCCGACCGTGACGAATGGCGTGACTGGCACCGCATCATCGATCCGAATGTGGGCATCGAATTTGATAACGTGGCTTATTGGCGCCAGTACGACCGCTCATTCGAGACCGAAACCCTGATGCTTTACGCAGAAGACACGGTTGAATTGGGCGCCCTCACCCTGCGCGGCGGCGTGAAAAAATACTATGTCGACCTCACCCGGACGGACAACTTCGGCAATGAAGCTGACATGGGCCTCGAATCCAACTCTGACATCCTCTTCACCGCGGGTGCCATCTTTAACGTGACCGACGACTTCGAGATCTTTGGTGGCTTCGCGCAAAACTTCGCGGCCATCAAGGACGGTGTGATCGAAGGCCGCGCAAGCGAAACCAACCCGAACGTACCAGACCTTGAGGGCGAAACCGCTGACAACTTTGATGTCGGCTTCCGCTACTCGAACGATTGGCTGCGCGCGACCGTGACCGGTTACTATGTGAAGTTCAACAACCGCATCACCTTCGTATCCGCCGGTGACCCGGTAGACGGCGTTGACTATCTTGAGGAAGGCGAAGGCACCTACCTCAACGTTGGCGGTATCGAATCCAAGGGTATTGAGGCCAGCGTTTCGATCAACTTCGCTCAGTACTGGAACCTTTATAGCTCGCTGACCCTCAACGACAGTCAATATACCGAAACCACGGCTGAAGTGGTGGAAGGCAACAAAGTGGCGCTGGCACCTGAGTTCCAGCTTGTTGGCACGCTCAGCTACTATAAGGACGGCGTACGGGCAGGCGTTTCCGCGAAGCACGTTGGCGAGCGTTATGGCGACTTTGGCAACACGCAGGAACTGCCATCTTTCACCCTTGTTGACGCATGGGTCGGTTATTCCCTCGACGAAGGTGTGATCCCGGGCATTCAGGGCATTGATGTCAGCCTCAATGTCTCGAACCTCACCAACAAGAACTATCTTGGTGGCGGTACGCCGGGTTCCTACTTCCTTGGCGCTGATCGTCAGGTCATGGCGAACCTGTCGCTCAAGTTCTAACATCCAGCACTCGCTGGCGCCCTGGCCATCATGCTGGGGCGCCTGCATTTTTAAAGACTTTTCCGGGGAGACCACCATGATCACACGCCGCACCGGCCTGAAACTTCTGGGCGCCGCCGCCGGCGCGACTGCCTTTGCACCAGCAAGCCTTGCTACGCACGATAGCATGCCTGCCACGCAGCCTGCGGGCACCGTCTCCCGCATCCTCTTTGGTTCCTGCGCGAACCAGGACAAACCGCAACCGATCTGGGAGCCGATTAATGCGCTCGACCCCGACCTTTTTATCTTCCTCGGTGACAATATCTATGGCGACACACGCGACATGGATGTGCTGGCCGGGAAATATAAAAAGCTCGCCTCCATCGAGGGTTTCAAGCGTTTGCGCGAGAAAACCCCGCTTATTGCCACATGGGACGACCATGACTACGGCGAAAACGATGTAGGACGCGAGTATCCGCACAAACAGCGCTCCAAAGAACTGTTCTGCGACTTCTGGGGCGAGCCCGCTGACAGCCCACGCCGCCGCAAGGACGACGGCATCTACACGTCCTATATGTATGGCCCTGAAGAGCACCGCATTCAGGTGATTATGCTCGACCTGCGCTGGAACCGGACCGAGCTGACGCATGTGACGCGTGAGGAGTTCAAACGACGCGACCAGATGGCCTTTGGCCCCTACCTGCCCACCACGGCACCGGGCGCTACCATGCTGGGTGAAAAACAGTGGCAGTGGCTTGAAGGCGAACTGAAAAAGCCCGCCAAGCTACGCATCATCGGTTCAAGCCTGCAGTTTATCTCCACCTTCCCGGGATGGGAGGCGTGGAGCCTGTTCCCGAACGAGCGCAAACGCATGATTGACCTCATTCGTGCGACCAAAGCCAACGGCGTGCTGTTCATCAGCGGTGACACCCACTGGGCCGAAATCTCGCTTCAGGATGACGAAAACACGCCCTACCCGCTTTATGACTTCACCTCAAGCGGGCTCACCGAGACCTGGTACAACATGAGCCCGAACGCCTACCGCTTGCCAGGCTGCATGTACACCAAAGCCAACTTCGGCATCATCGAGATCGACTGGAATGTGCCCAACCCGCATATCGTGCTGCAGGCGCGCAATGTGGCGGGAGAGCCCGTATTTGAAAAATCCCTGCTGCTTGACCGCCTCTCTCCCCACTAGACGCTAACGGGCGATCGACCTTCCTCGGCAGGGAGGAAAAGGGTGGAGCCTGGGCATGGGCTCCACCCTTTTTTTATTTGCGCACGGCAGCCTCAATAACTTCGCCGTGCGCCAGCACTTCATGGCTATCCTCGAACGTCAGGCCCATAAGTGCAGCAGCTGTTGGCGCCACCTGATTGAGGGTGACGGTTTCGCCCGCCACCTCGCCGCGCGCCGGTGTATCGGGCCCAAGGAATGCCATCCAGATTTCACCGTCACCGGCAAATTCGCTCACCGCCGTGGTGCCGTCTTCCTTGGTATAGGGGAAGCGGCCGTGGTGTTTCCATGTCTCAAGGCTTTCGCTGCCACGGCCATGGTCTGTGGTTATGATGAGCGAGGTGCGGCCTGCATAGCGCGGGTCAAGCTGCAACCATGCCCACAGGTCTGCAATCGCCTTGTCTGACCGGTGGGCCGCCATGGCGTATTGGTCATAGTGGCCGTCATGGGCAAAGTCGTCTGTCTCGCCCAGCGCTATATAGACGAAATTCAGCTTCTCGCGCTTCAGTGCCTCACGCGCATAGCCCATGGTAAAAGCGTCAAGCCGCACCGTGTCCCACGGGCTTGGCACCTGTTCCTGCAGTTCGTTAAGGATCGCAACGCGTTTGGTATCGCCCTCATAGGCCTCAAAGCCCGCGTTCACCGGCACGCCTGCGCGTTCCTCGTTCACGATATAGGGGAACACATCCCACGAGCCGAAAGCTTCCACCTTGCCCTTGTAGGCCGGCATGCCATTGAGCCACTCAAGAATGGTGCGGTTCGGGTTCAATAGCTTGTCGTTGCTGACAAGGCGTTCATCGTCGGCAATGCCGGTCAAAATCTCGCTATAGCCGGGGTAGGAAAAATGGTAGCGGTTGGTGACATCACCTTCGCTGCCCTTGTCCCGGTTGCCGTACAGCTGGCCATCGCCCGCCACAGTCGACCACAGGAAGGGCATCAGTACTGCACGGCGCTCCTCAGCCGTGTCGCGCCAGTATTTGGCTTTGAAATCAGCGTGGTGTTTCTTGTGGGCGATGTAGGCGTCTTGGTCGAAAAACGCGTTGTCTACGCCGCGGAACACCTCCTGCCAGCGCATGCCGTCAATGGTGACAAGAACAACGGTATCGGTTTTGGTTTCCGCTGCGAACGCACTGCAGGACAGGCTGACGGACAATGCCAATGCTTTAAGAAAGCGCACAAATTCCTCCCTCAAGGTTAGACACAATAACCCGCTAAGGGGCCATGCTTAAAGGGGCACTTTGCGCGCATGCCATGAAGCTTTTTTGTCAGCGCTCAATAAAATTGAATGACTATTCAAAAAAAAGATCAGTTGCCCGATAGCGCGATGCGTGTGGCGTCGTTTGCCGGGAAAAAACTTTCAATCGCGATCTCAGACAGGGTTACATCCACCGGCGTGCCGAACACGGTGATGGTGGAGAAGAAAGATAGCTTGCCTTGCGGCAGCATCAGCTCAAACGGCACAAACACATCACCATAGTCCGTGTGCCCGCCGGGTGTTTCCTCATCCGCCGGATAAGCCTTCAGTTCCTTTTCAAGGTCTACGAGTGTTGGATCTGCGGTTACCTGAATTTGATGGGCGAGGCGCTCGAGCAGGTGTTTCTTCCAGTCACCCAGATTGGCAATGAAAGGCGCGAGCCCACCGGGATGCAGCGAAAGGCGCAGCACGTTGATCGGTGGCTCCAGCAGCGACGCCTCCGCGACCAGCGAGAGGAAAGGTGTAATTGCCGCATTGGACGCCACCATGTTCCAGTGCCGGTCTACAGCGATAGCGGGGTAAGGTTCATGGCCCTTGAGCAGCAGGTCAATCGCCGCCCGCGCAGCCTTCAGCGACGGGTCATCAAGGTCGCGCGCAAGATACATCGGCGCGAAACCCGCCGCGAGCAGCATGGAGTTGCGCTCCCGAAGCGGGATATCAAGGCATTCCGTCAGGCGGATCACCATGTCCCGGCTGGGGGCCGAACGGCCTGTCTCAATAAAGCTCAGGTGCTTTTGCGAAATTTCGGCCTCAAGGGCAAAATCAAGCTGGCTCATGCGCCGTCTCGTGCGCCACGCCTTCAGTTGCCCGCCAAACCGCTGCTGTGTGTCTTGTGCTGTTGCCATTGGTTTTTCCTCGCTGTGATCGTCGGGCCGTTTGCATTCCTCCTTATTGGTACAGGCGAACTAAATTGCATTCAATTACCTCCCAGTTAATCGACACGCGCCCTTGCCTCCCCGATCATAAGGCCATCACCTGAGCAAAGGAGGACCCCATGACGAAGACTGCACATTCATTCCCGCTTCTGAAATTCGCACTTCTGGCCGACGCTGTGGCAAGCGGTGCCACCGGCCTTTTGATGGCCGCAGGCGCCAGCCTCCTGACCGGCATGCTTGGCCTGTCGGCCGACCTGCTTCTCTACTCCGGCCTGTTCCTGCTGCCCTATGCCCTTGCCGTGGCCTATGTGGGCAGCCGCACGTACATCAAGCCCGGCATGGTGTGGCCGATCATCGTGCTCAACATCCTTTGGACGATCGACAGTTTTGTGCTGATCGCGAGGACAGAGGCCACCACCCTCGGCATGGCCTTTGTCGCCTTCCAGGCCGTGGTCGTGTTCGCCTTCGCGGTTGCACAGATCATGGGCATCAAGCGGCAGAAAGCCGAAGGCCGCTTTCAGGCTGCATAAACAACCCTAAACCACCTCTCCCTTGGCTCCCGTCGCACTTCCCCGCGCGGGAGCCATTTTTTTGTCTCTCCAAGCTGTGTGGTGGCGGCACAGAAAAAAATGATACGGTGCTGTCGGACCAGCGCGGACCGGTTCGTCCTGTGAGATGAGAGGAAGTGAGAAGATGCTCTACGCCATTCTTTGCTACAATGATGAAGCCACCATCAGCAACTGGACGCAGGAGGAAGAAGAAGCCTGCATGTCGGCCCTGATGAAGGTGCAGGAACCACTCCTGAAGGCAGGGCGGCTTGGCCCGGTGGCACGGCTTATGCCCACATCGGCCGCCACCACGCTCCGTAAGGATCAGGACCCACCACTTGTACTTGATGGCCCGTTCGCGGAAACCAAGGAGCAGCTTCTCGGCTTCTATATCATCGACTGCAACTCGCTCGACGATGCGCTTGGGGTCGCGAAAGACCTTGGCCGCGCCAATCCGGGCGGTGCGTTTGAGATACGCCCGCTCCTGAGCATGAACGCTGGAACCCTTGAGACGTGAATGACATTGCCAATATCGACAAGACCCTGAGGGCCGTTCGCCCGAAAGCCGTTGCGGCCCTTCTCAGGTATTTCCGCGACCTTGATACGGCGGAAGAAGCCTATCAGGAAGCCTGCCTGCGCGCACTGACCAAATGGCCGGAAAACGGGCCGCCGCGCGACCCTGCGGCGTGGCTCATATTTGTGGGCCGAAATTCAGCGCTTGACGGTGTGCGCCGGGCATCCAAGCTGCAGGCGCTGCCCGATGAGGCCGCGATATCCGACCTTGAGGACGCCGAAGCCGCGATGGCGGAAAGGCTGGACACCGCCGACTATAAGGATGACATCCTCAGGCTTCTGTTTGTGTGCTGCCACCCGGACCTTCCGAAAGTGCAGCAGATTGCCCTCGCGCTCCGGATCGTTTCCGGCTTGTCGGTCAAGCAGATCGCGCGCGCCTTTCTCGTGGGTGAACGCGCGATGGAACAGCGTATCACGCGCGCCAAACGCCGTATTGCGGAAGCCGAAGTCGCGTTTGAGACACCAAGCGCCGCTGACCGCACTGAGCGCCTCGCCGCGGTCGCCGCCATGCTTTACCTTGTTTTCAACGAAGGCTATTCGGCGGCGGGCGAGAATATCGCCGAAGGCCCGAAACTGTGTGAAGAGGCCATCCGCCTCGCGCGTATGCTGCTCACGCTTTTCCCGGCAGAGCCGGAACTGATGGGTCTCTTGGCCCTTATGCTGCTGCAATTCTCACGCAGTGCCGCGCGCTTCAGCGCGGACGGCAAGGTCATACTTCTTGAGGACCAGAACCGTGACCTATGGAACCGGGACATGATCGCCGAGGGCCTTGCGCTCATTGATAAAGCGATGCGCCATCAGGCCCCGGGCAAATATCAGATACAGGCGGCGATCGCTGGCTTGCACGCCCGCGCCTGCAAGCCCGAAGAGACAGACTGGGCCGGGGTGAACGCGCTGTATGAGGCGCTGGAACGCATTACGCCCTCGCCCGTTATCACCCTCAACCGCGCGGTTGCGATCTCGAAGCTTGAAGGCGCAGAGGCCGCGCTTGCGCTTGTTGACCCGCTTGTCGACGCGCTGTCGGGCTATTTCTATTTCCACGGTGTGCGGGGGCATTTCCTCAAGGACCTAGGGCGGGATGAGGAAGCGCGCATTGCCTTCAATCAGGCTATCGCACTTGCCAACACCGCCGCAGAAGCCGCGCATATCCGCGATCAGCTGGACCAGCTCGCGGCACGTAAAACCGGCGGATAAAACTTTCTCAAAAAAAATCAGATCGCCTGTCGGGATGAACTCACTCCGTTCGTCCTATGGGCAACAAAGCGCGATGAGGCGCTGATGTAACTGACACAAAGACCAAGGAGACAAACGATGCGAGTGATGATTCTGATCAAGGCAGACAAAGACAGCGAAGCCGGTAACCTGCCGAGCGAACAACTGCTCACTGACATGATGGCCTATAACGAGGAACTGGTGAACGCCGGTATCATGCAAGGCGGTGATGGCCTGACCCCAACATCGGCGGGCGCGCGGGTGCATTTCAGCCGGGACGGCCATCAGGTCAGCAAGGGCCCGTTCCCCGAACTCGGCCAACTTATCTGCGGCTTCTGGCTCTGGAAGGTGGATTCGCTCGACCACGCTATCGAGTGGGTCAAAAAATGCCCGTTCCCGCTTGAGGGTGATGGTGCGGAGATTGAGATCCGCCCGATGTTCGAGATCGAAGATTTTGGTGACGCCGCCACGCCGGAACTGCGGGTCAAGAATGACGAGCTGCGCGCCCGTACGGAAGGCGCCGCATAACAAGCGTCACGACAGCGATATTAGAGAAGCGATACCGGCGGTGCCTTCATCATGCACCGCCGGTATCTTTCATCCGGCCATTGCCTCCCGGATGAATTAGAAAGCGGCGGTTACAAGCAGGCGCAACTGACGCGGCTTGTTGTAGTCAAATGTCTCCGCCCCGCTGACGACCCAGCTGAAATCATTGAACACATTGAGGAGCTGCGCCCGCATGGTCACATTTGTGCCCGCGACCGGCATGGTATAGCGCGCGCCCACATCCACCGTGACACGCGCCGGTGTGCGGAGCTGATCACCCGCCACAATGCGGGAGCTGGCGTAAGCTTTGCCCACAGCCTCAAGCCCTGCATCAAGACTAAGTCCCTCCATGCCTGGCAGCGCGTAGTTGGCGTAGGCCACCGCGCGGTAACTAGGGACCGCGACTGGGCGGCGATCAAGTGTGCCGTTGTCGTCCGACAGCTTGGCATCAGTCAGCACACCGCCGAGCACCACGTTTAATCCGTCCATCAATGGGCCAGACAGCGACGCCTCGATACCACGGTGCTTCACCGTGCCAATCAGGCCATAGATGTTGCTATCCGGGTTAAGCCCGGCATATGGCTTGCGGGTATCAAAGCCCGCCACGATGAGCGACATACCGCCTTTTAGGTGATAGCGGAAACCGGCCTCGCGCTGGGTGGCGATCACGGCATTCAAAACCGCGTTGCGGTTGGCCGCATTTGCGGGCGCTGTGCCCGCTTCCTCAATGCCACGGCTATAACTGCCATACAGCTCTACCGAGCCCGTGATGCGGTACGCCGTGCCGATATTGTATGTCCAGGGCTTGCTGGTGTTTGCGCTTTCGCCCAACGGGCCCGTGAACCGTTTTTCATAGTCTACTCTCATCAACCCCGCGGAAAGCTGCAGCCGCTTCCATGCCTTCAGATGATAGGCAATACCAAGGCCAAACTGATCAATCTCGTCCCTCAGGTTTGCGGCGCCGGTGACGGTATAATCATCCGCCACTTCAGGCCGTTCACCAAAAGGCGTGGAGCCAAGGTCAAATGCCTCACCGCCACCGAACCTGTTACGGGAAATGCGCGCACGCCCGACAAGGTTGATATGCTGTTCAACATCTTCGCGTTTTACGGCATGACCAATCTCCACCTCGCCCGACCATGCGGTCGCACGCTGAGCCGGGGTCACGATCAGCGTCGTGTCAGCTAGTGCTTCTGGGTCCGCAAGGCCAAATACCTGCGTCACCTTCCGGTTCGGGTCCTCCTGCGAGAAATAGGCACTGGCGGACGCGGACCATGCGGTGCTCAATTGCGCATCTGTCAGCAAACCGACAACACGGCGCTGTCCTGTCTCCCGCATGTCGTGCGGCATAAGGAATTGCCCACGTTCAATCTCACCGGGCAGGAAAGTGCCATCGGTTTTCACCACGAACTTGCCGTCCCGGTCATAGTCGTATTCCCCGACAAAAAGCTGAACCGCGCCGCGCCCGAACGATCGCCGGAAGGTACCGGCCAGCAGCCAACTGTCCTGCGTGCCGCCCTGATAGTTTTCAGCGCCCGCTTCGAACCGCGCACCACCAGCGTAGGAATAACTGCGGTCTGCCGCGCCGTGCTGCAAAAGCGCCTCAAGATAAATGCCGCCAAAATCACCACGGCCCGCCGTGAACAGGTTTTCCGCATCCGGACCGGGACCGCGCAAGCGATAGTCAACCACGCCGCTTGGCCCCGGGAAGTTCACACCGAATGTATTGAGGCCAATGCGCACCGTTGTGTTTTCGATAAACAGGCTGCTGACGCCCGAGCTTTTGACAAAATACCGGCCGTTGAAACGGTAGTTTCCAGCCGCCTCGAGATCGAAACCACGCACAGAGCTTTCATCATAGATGCCAACAGACTCATCACCATTGACAAACCCGTAGGCATCCTCCGCCTCCGTCACAGCGTTCTGTGTCGCCTGTCCATAGGCCCCACCACACCAGAGAGCAGGCACCAGCGCACCTGCAATAACGTTCCGTTTTTTCATTATATTTCCTCGCGACCGTAACCCGGCCCTATGTGTTTGATATGTTTGCTGGCGGTCAGGCGCGGTCGACGCGTGCCAGATAACAGCCACGCCCAGCAGTGTGGGTATGAAGGTATGCGGTCTCGGGGACTGCGAGCATCTCGCGAAATTTGGCGGCTGCGGTTTCACCTTCCACAAGTTGCGCATCGGTCATCATGCCGTGCGCGTCAAAAGCACGAACAGAGATGAGCGAACGCAATTTGATAATCTCCGGCAGTTCACCGGGCGCCATGACACCCAGCTCAGCCCTGTCGCCAACAAAAATGGCGTGGGAAGACCGGTAAGGTGACGCCACATCAAGATGGCAGTGATTGAGGAGGAGCACACGTGCACCCACTTCAAGCTCCCGCAACGAGACCCTGCAGGGCGCGCCGGGGCGGCCATCAACCGTCATGGCATGCACGCCTAAATTCAAAAGTGCTTCATCAGAGAGGCCGTAGAGGTGCGCAAAATGCTGAGCATCAAGCGCCGATACAATAAATTCCATAACCCGTAATCCCGTGTTGTTACGGGCTAAGGATTACGCGGCATCTGATGCGCCGACACTCCGCTCCTTGCTGTCAAATTCAAAAAGGTGGAAAACGGTTTCTATAGCGTCAACGAAAGTATGAAAAATTTTAACCACTTCGTTTTAATCTACTCGAAGTTGGGTCACACTTTCTTCAAACTATCAAAGCTCCGTGGGGATGGGGTGCGCTATAAAATAGCATTGTTGTTTTGCCTTCTGGTCAGTGCTGGCACTGCAGTGTTCGGTGCGGATACACGCTTTCTGACCCATAGTCTGAATAGTGCCACTTTCATTGATGCAGAAGGCAACATGCGCGGGCACCTGCATGCCGGCAGGCGGGCTTTTTATGTAGAAGTCATCCACGCCATGATGGCTGAACGCGGCATGATCTCACCGATCGAAGAAGTGTCGCTTGGCCGAGGTTTCCATCTTTTGGCAGGCCCCGAACGTCATGCCTTTTTCAATGTCATCCGCAATGACCAGCGGCGTGACCTCTATAAATGGGTTGGCCCCATAGATATTTTTCCGACGTATTTTTATGAGCTGAAGGACGCGCCGACCGGCATCAAGTCGATGGAGGATGCCAAAAAGGTCGGGTCTGTATGTGTCCTCAATGGCAACAATCTGGTCTCGCTTCTCGATGGCCTCGGTTTCGAGAACCTGCTGCGTGCAAACTCCAATGACGCCTGCACCAAACTACTTCGCTACAAGCGCGTAAGCCTTGTGACCGGCAGCGAATTTCCGTGGTTCATGACCAATAGCGAAATTTCTCAGGCCTTGGTACGAACGCCCGTCACGGTATCGATTGACGAAGGTTTCATCGCTTTCTCCCTCACTGTAGAGGATGAGGAAATCGCAGCCTGGCAGGCGGCGCTCGACGGTATCAAAGCATCGGACAGGTATGACGACCTGCGCATCATGCACCTGCGCCCTCACAAGGAATAAGCCCATTTTTATGGTGTCTTGATGCCCGCCACCGCCGGTCCCTCTCCACCCTTTATGGCTGCTGCCCTAAACTCTCGCGCCAGAGGAGACCCAAATGGCAGAGACAGACAGCAGCATTGGTGACATCAACCTTGCAGACATCGCAGCAGAAACCGCCAGCCTGAAAGGCTGGGTGATGTCTTATCTTGAACAACCGCAAACCTACAGTCAGTTCGCCATCATTGCAGCCATCGTTGCGATCGCACTGGTTGTCGGCAAAATCGTGCAGAAAAAGATCGCGGAACCGATTGAGGATGACCGCGACAAAATCCGCACCATTCGCAAGATTGCCCCGAAACTCGCGGCGCTGATCGCACCCGGCATTGCCGTGGTGTTACTGATTGCCGCGAACCGCCTGTCGCTTCGGTTCATTGAAACCAACGAGGTCACGGAAACCGCCATTCGCCTCGCCACCATCTGGCTGATGTGGACGGCGGTTCGCAGCCTCGTGAACAGTCCCTTCATCCGCACCATTGGCATGTGGATATTAATACCCGCCGCCCTTTTGCACGCGTTTGGCGAACTGGGTGAGGTGATCGACGCCCTCGAAGCTGCGAGCTTCACCGTCGGCAAGCTGGAGCTGAGCGCCTACACCATTGTGAAAGGCTTGGTGCTGTTCAGCATTCTTTTCTGGCTCGGCAAATTCCTGAGCCAGTCGGGCGGTGAATACATCCGCCGCAAGGACAGCCTGAACATTTCAACGCAGGAGTTGCTGGTCAAACTTTTTGATATCGTGCTCTACATCATCCTGTTTGTCGTCGCGCTTGACCTGATCGGAATTGACCTGACGGCGCTCACGGTCTTCAGCGGTGCGCTCGGTGTAGGACTTGGCTTTGGCCTGCAAAAAATCGCCTCCAACTTCATCAGCGGCATCATTCTCCTGAGCGAACGATCAGTAACGCTTGGCAATCTGGTCGAGATGGACAACGGCACGTTTGGTTACATGCGCAAGCTTGGGGCCCGCGCCAGTGTAATCGAAACGTTCGACGGCAAGGAAGTGATGGTCCCCAATGAGGATTTCATCACCTCCCGCGTGGCGAACCTCACCCACTCCTCCACCTCAGGCCGTATTGAAGTTGCGGTCGGCGTTGCTTACGGCAGCGACCTCAAAGTGGCGCATGACTGTATCCTGTCTGCCGCAGAGAACTACGAGGGCGCGTCCCGCCAAGAGGACTATCTGCCACAGTGTTTCTTGCGGTCCTTTGGCGACAGTTCGGTCGACTTCCTGCTCACATTTTGGGTGGACGATGTGCATAGCGGCCGCTGGCGTGCGCAAAGCGATGTCATGTTCACCATCTGGGAAAACCTGAAGGAAGCCGGCATCGAAATCCCCTTCCCGCAGCGCGATATCCACATCAAGGACGCAAACATCGACTTCCGCAAATCAGAACCCAAACCCGAAAAAGGGAATGGCAACGAGAGCGGGGAAAGCGATGAAGGTACCGATGTTGCACGCCAAGACGACCAAGACGAAGCTGCGTGACACACCAATAAAAAACGGGCCCAAGGGCCCGTTTTCGCTGTGCGGCATGTGTGCATAACCTGTGCAATCAGGCACGCTGCTCCGCGTGTTTGCCTTCACAAAACTCTTCAATCGCTTTGGCGCAGAAAGCGTCCAGGTCATCCGGGTTGCGGCTTGTGACCAATCCTTCGTCCACGACCACCTCCCGGTCGACCCACGAACCGCCCGCATTGATGATATCGGTCCTGAGGCTGGGCCACGATGTCATCTCGCGCCCATCCACGACGCCCGCTTCCACGAGCGTCCATGGGCCATGGCAAATGGCAGCTACCGGTTTGTGCTGCTTGAAAAACTCCTTCACAAAAGCAACGGCTGGCTCATCCATGCGGAGCGCATCGGGGTTATGCACACCGCCCGGCAGCACAAGCCCGTCATAATCGCCAACCTTGGCGTCCATCACCTTGCGGTCAACGGGGAATTTGTCACCGAACTTATCGTGATGCATGCCCTGCACCTTGCCGGTTTTGATGGAGATAAGCTCAACATCTGCGCCCGCTTCCTTGATTTCATCCCCCGGACGCGTCAGCTCAATCTGCTCAAAGCCGTCGGTCGCGAGGAATGCGATTTTCTTGCCTTTCAGTTTACCGTTCTTGCTCATGATATTCTCCTTCTCCAGTTAGCCGTATTTGCGGTTGTCGTGCATATCGGGCGTTTTGCCGGTAAGGTTCGCCTTGGCGATCTCATAGAGCTTCACCATGGCGTTCGATTTGGAGTCCCAAACCTCAGCCTGTTCCACATAAATGCCCATCAGGGCCACGTTGGGGTCGTCCTTGCCGTCCGGGAACCAGGCAGCAGCTTCCGCGTTCCAGAATTTATCAATGAGTGCGCTGTCATCGGTGAAACGCACCGCACCTGATAGCGACACATAGGTGCCGCTTGAGGTGTCAGCATAGGTGGCGCAGACGCGGGCATCTTCTGCAAGTTCTGCAACTTTGTCGGACGCTTTCGATGTGAAGAACCACAGTACGCCGTCGAAGTCTTCCTGTTCGTGCCGCATGGGGCGCGCACGCAATTGACCATGGTCATGGCTTGTCACCATCGCGACCTTGATGGGTTTGATATAGTCCCAGATTTCCTGAGCTTGTTCACGTGTCATCATCGGAACTCTCCTTTTGAGCAGGGGCAGGTCCGGACTTGGCCGAACCGCTACACAGTTGCGGGAAAGGATGATGGAAGGCGGCATCCTTTCGCCGCTTCACTAGGAAAATGAGAATAAAGGGGCTTGGATCAGGAACCGATACCGGTCCCGCAGGCAGATATAAAAAGCAGATAAAATCCCCCGTTTGATGGCGCCTTTATGAGCACAAATGCACTTCCATATGGAGAAGATAGGCCCGCTCAGGCGTCATGGATGCTGAACCTTTTCCCATGAGGCCAGCCCATGACAGCACCTTTGCTCGCGTATTTTGCACGTCACAAAATCCTCAGCTCTGCGCTCGCAGGGCTTGTCATTATTCTCATCGGCGCCCGCCTCTACCTGCCCTATTACCTGCGCGATTATATCAACGATGAAATCCGCAAGCTGGAGAACTATGACGGCCAGGTCGAGCGGGTGAGCGTGTCGCTGTGGCGGGGGGCTTATCAAATCCACGGCATGAACATTCGCAAGGTCTCAGGCGGACTTGATGAACCCTTTGTGGCGGCACGCACCATCGACCTCGCGCTGGATTGGGGGTCGCTCGTACGCGGTCGCATTGTTGCGGAGATTGATATTTACGAGATCGCCTTCAATGTCGCCCAGAACCAGACTGGTGAGGGCGCAGGCTGGCTTGGCTTCATCAATGTCATTTCGCCCCTCAGCGTGAACCGGTTGACGGTGCATGGCGGCCGCATTGCCTATCTCGATTATACCGCCGACCCGAATATCGATCTTTTCATTGAGGATATCGTGCTTTCGATGACCAACATCCGCAACGTACGGGAGGAAGGTAGCAAGCTGCCGTCGCGGCTGGACGCTTTTGGCACATCTGTGGGCGGTGGTGATGTTCGCCTCGCAGGCAACCTCAATATCATCAAGGAAGTCCCGGATTTTGACATTGCGCTGGAGCTGCAGGATGCGGACCTCACCGCCTTCAACGACTATGCCCGCGAGTTTGCTGCCATTGATTTCAGCAAGGGGCGCGTAGGCATCTATATGGAACTCGCGGCTGCGGACGGGCATGTCGTGGGCTATGTGAAACCGGTGGCTACTGACCTCGCGCTGGTGGATCTCGACCAGGACAAAAACCCGTTCAACATCATCTGGGAAGCGCTGGTGTCCGTGTTCATGGAGTTGTTCCAGAACCAGGAGAAGGACCAGTTTGCCCTTCGTGTGCCGCTTGAGGGTAATTTGAACGACCCCGAGCAGGACGGCTGGGCTGCGTTCTGGAGCATCTTCAAAAATGCGTTTGGCCAGGCCTTCACAAAGCAGGAAGACGGCACCATTGAGTTCAATGATGCCTATCTGGAAGCGCTTGAAGAACGCCAAGAGAAACGCCTGAAGCGCGAGGGCAAGGACCCGGACGAGACCGAGCCCCTGCCCGAAACCAGCTCAACCTGAGCTGGCTTCGTCTTCCCGCTTCTGGCGGCCCGCGCGCACGATGTAGGGAAACACCACAAGCGCCATGATGACCGCGAGCCCCGCGCCATATGATATCTCAAGCCCGAAGCGCTGTGAGGGCGGGAAATCCGACAGCGCAAACACCGAGAAGCCGATCATGATGGCGAGCGTGGAGACAACCGCCGGTCGGCTCTGTGTTGAGAGCGCCTCCTTCCAGACCTTGGCACTGCGCATGCTTTTCTCACCCATCTCTTTCATGTGACGTTTGGCGGTCACGGTGAGGTGGAGCATGTCATCCACAATCAGGCCAAGGCAGATATTGATGGCGGGCGAGGAAATAATATCCACCGGCACACCAAACACACCAAGGGTGCCAAGCACAATGGCTGAGACCGAGACCGCACAGACCATCACGCCAACGGACACCATCACAGAGCCCGAGACGATATAGCCGATAATGCCGAACATAACAATGAGGGTCAGGATGCCCGTTGTCATGCTGCGCGCGACGGAGGCCGCCAGTTCGCCCTGGAGATAGTAGGTGCCCCCTGTCGCCGTAATCTCGAACCCATAGTCAAGCGGCAGTTTGCTGATTTCCTCAACGATAGGCAGGCGGTCACGCTCGCGCTCATTCTCCCGCATGCGCAGCATGAAAAGCGCCTGTGTGCGGTCTTCGGTCACGAAGCTTTTGGCGATTGCACCAAACTCCGGCTTCTCGAGGATATCAAGCAGCACGTTCCAAGGCAGCAGGCTGCCGAGCCAATGTTCGTCCCCCTCCGCCATGATGACCGGGAGCGAGATAACTGACCCAACAGCCTCGTGGTCTGCAAACGCATTCTGGAGCTGCCACATGCGGTCATACGCTTCGCTTTCATCAAGCTTCTCAAGGTTTTCGCTACGCACCACAATGAGGAGCGGGTTGCTGCCACCGTTCTCGTCCACATAAAACAGGCCCTTATGAAGGTCAGACTGCTCCTTGAAGTACGAGAGGAGGCTGGGGTCTGTATTGAGGCGCGCAAGGCCGGGCAAGCCAAGGCCGAGCGCCGCCGCGAACGCGACCGTTGTGACCACCGCCGGCAGGTGACGGAACTTGCGTGCGTGTTTTTTGACGCCCTCAGGTGTTTTACCGTCCGCCACACCTTCATGAAGGAACGCAGGATATATTAGATAGGCACATACGAGTGCCGAAAGCGCGCCGATGGTGCCACCCACGCCAAGTTGATTGAGCGGCTTGGCCTCGACAAAGATAAGGCTGAAAAAGCCGAGCAACGTAGTCGCCGCCGCCCAAATGGACGGCGGGAAGGTGTGCGCAACTGTGCGTTTGAGGCGCGCGCCGTGCCCATGCCCCTTCATATTCTGCCAGTTGGAGGTGAGGAAAATCACGTGCGAGAGCGTGAGCACAAAAACAATAATCCCCAGGTTGGCGGTCAGGATACCTATGGGAATGCCCATCAGGCTTTGCACCGTAAGCGTGAGCATGGCAGCCGACGCACAGGCCACCAGCGCACCCAGCACCACCCGGAAGGAACGGAACACCGCAAAGATCACCAGCGCGCTGAGGAAAATGGCACCGGTGGTGAAATTCTTCATGTCACGCATCAGGTTGCGGCGGATCTGCTCCACAATATAAGGCAGCCCGGAAATGCGAATATCGATTTGCGGGGTCTTTTCGCTTTCGACCACCTGCTCAAGCTCTTCAACGAGCGGGGCAAATTTGTCGGTATCAAGAAAGGCGATGACAAAAGTTGAGCCGTCCCCCTCGCCAATCAGCAATCGGCGCCACAGCGGGTTTTCGCGCGCAGCTTCAAGATCACCGGGGCCATTGGTGATGCTCTGCACATCCTTCACACCCTCAATCGCTTGTACGCGTTCGGTAATGCTGGTGATTTTCTCAATGAACGCCGGGTCCTCAATCGTGCCCGGTGTAGTCACATTCAGCAGTACCTGCTGCTGCGACGGGAAAACCTCAGTAATGCGTTGGTTTTTCTGGAAAATTTCACTGTCGGAAGAAAAGAAAAAATCGGATGTGATCTTGGGTTCAAGATCAACTTTCCAAAAGAAAGCCGCCGCGATAACCGCCACAAGAAGTGGCGCGAGTATCGCGGTAAAAGTCTTGGTCCGTTTTGCGTTCGTATCTGGTTCGCTCACGCGCGCCCCCTCGTTCTTGCGCCTCTAACATGGCTAAGAAATGCAGGAGCCTGAGTACCCTGAAACCTTAGGCTCGCTGGAACGGCAATTTGCCGGGCGGCAAAACCACCCGACAAATCTGCTAGGTAAAGCTCTTGGCAGCTTACCCTTGGGTCATGATCGTAACCTTGGCGGATACAATCTGTTCACCGATGCCAAGACCCGCGGTCTCGTCATCCATCACACCCGTTACTTTTACCTTCTGGCCAGCTTTGACGGTCAGCGGCTTGGTCGGGTGGACATCGATGCTTTCACCGCTACGGTCACGAAGCTTGAAGCTGTTGTCTTCGATATCAACTTCTTCAACCGTACCAGAGATTGTCACCATGCCTTCGTCCGGCAGGGCGTCGACGGTGTCAAATTCGGTCTCGGAAGACGCAAATTCCACCGCCTTGTCGAGTGATGCATCAAGGCTGGTTTCGTCATCGCCTGTTGCCGTCGCCATTTCGTCAGCGGCGTCAACAACCGTCACGGACGTCGCGTCAATTTCGCGACCGATACCGGCAAGCTCATCATCCATGACGCCAACGATTTTCACGAGGTCGCCTTCACGGATGGTCAGCTTGGTCACCGATTCCACATCGATGGTTTCGCCACTATCGTCGCGGATGGTGAATTCGGTGTTGCTGTCCACATCATCCACGGTCGCCGTGATCATCACGTTACCTTTCTCAGGAAGCTGGGCAATTTTCGAGATAACCTTGTCACCTGCGACAGCCGCGCCAGAAGCGGCAAACAGGAAACCAGCAGTCACAAGAGCAGTCGTAGATTTGTAAAGCATCGCTTTTCTCCTTACGTCTTTTCGTGCTCCTCGGCTTGAGGCAGGGGAGGTAGCCTGAGCACGAGAGCTGAGTTCAGAGTTACGCAAAGAGAGTCAGGTTTCGATGAGGACAGACAGTCGGCTGTGCTAAGAATCCATAAAGATGGGCAATTACCCGCTTAAATTGAGCCTTTTGCAGGCGGAATAACGACAGCATGGCGGCGAAACTGTGTCGGCGTTGCGTCGCCTATGCCAGCATCATATAATAAGCCGCTACAGCAGTCGCCAGAAGTACAATCGTGCAGGCTGCCAGTGGCCACCACGGATAGGGATTCGAGAGCTGTTCCTGGCTTATTTTGAAGCGGCCCTCATGCACAACAGGGATGTAACCGCGCCGCGCGAGTCTACCGCATGCCTCACGGTATGCACCCTCCAGGGTCTTGCTTGCCGCTTGCACGCTAGGACCATCCCACACCTGAAGGGTTACCCAGGGCGACTGATCATCACGCCAGCCGATTACACCTGGTTTAACCTCGCCTGACCTGATGTGCCTGAAGGACACCTGATCATAAATGTCATCCATGTGCATGTAATCAATGCTCCCGCGAGGATGCGCCTTCTTCGAGCAAGGCTTGCATTTCCTGGCGTCTGATCGCCTTTTCAAGCTTCTCAAGCTCGGCCGTCAGCTTCGCTGAACCAGAACATTCATCCGCGACTGCCGCCCGGCACGCGTCATAAACCCGCGCACGGCCCTCGCCGTCATGGACAGGAAGTTCCTGAAGTTTCAAGAATAGCATCCGGTGGTAATCTGTCACGGCTTGCACCCCAGTTAGCAAGGCAGCCGATGCACAAACGCACGGCGACACATCATATGAGGATGATCAATCAAGCATACAGAAAAGAAAAGAGTAAATGGCGGAGAGAGAGGGATTCGAACCCTCGGTACCCTTGCGGGCACAACGGTTTTCGAGACCGCCCCGTTCGACCGCTCCGGCATCTCTCCGCATCATAGTGCTTGCACCCCTTAGGGGTCAGCGGCGGCGCGCACCCTACTCCAAGCTTTCACCCCTTTCAAGCGCTAATCTTCACTTTGATCAAGGAAGCGGTTCCGCGCGTCAGTATCAGGGATTTGGCAGGTGTCTGTGCGGCCGAACCAGCGGTAGCGATTGCGGCCCACCCAGTTATAGACGGTGTCGCGTAGCGGCTTTGGCACAATCAGGAAAACCGCCATAGTTGGCCATGGGAAACGCAACTGGCTGGCAATTCGTAGCGCTGCACTGGAACGGTCATGCAGCACGCCGTCCTTGAGCAAATAGATCGTATCCAATTCCGGGTTCACGCCAAGGCGCGTGAGTGCGTCGCGTGCATAGTCTGATTGGAGCGCTGCAAAGCGGAACACTTGCTTGCTGTCGCGCGTGAGCACAAAGCGCACCGTGCCGTTACAGAGGTTGCACACACCGTCATAAAAGAGGATCGGCCCGTTCATGGCTTGCGGTCCTCCGAATATGTCTCGAGCCAGTGGTCTTGCGCCAGATACGTGCGCTTTACCGCTGCCAGATTCAGGTCAGGCGCAATGAACCGTTCCATCGGACGGCCATTGACCGACACAAAAGAGTGAGCAAACACCTGCACGTCATCAAGGCCATGTTCAGCCTTGAAGCGGTCATGCAAATAATGGGCGTATTCAAGGATCATGTCTGGCCGGGCAACCATCTTGCGGGCCTGCCTTCCATCCAGATGGTCATAGATATTGATATGCCATGTGCGCCCCGTGTTCGCATCTACAACGCGATAAGCCAGCCCGCCCTCCTTGTCGCGCAACTTCATACGCCACGAAAACCGGTGCCCCTGCTCGTTCCAGGCGACATTACCGTCATAGATATAGGGCCTGAGCGGCAACAGCGCTTGGCTCAAAAGCCATACACACACAAAACCCGCCACCAGTAGGGACGGCTTGAAAGCAGCGTCTTGCATGGGTGCCGCATGCGGTGTTTTGCCCAAAAACTTGCGTGGCCACGAGGCATCGAGGAACAGGGTGGTGCCCACGATGGTCAGCCACGGGAAGATACCGATGTTCCAAAGGAAGTGGTTGGAGATATGGAAACCCGCATAGGCAAAAAACACGACCACCCGAACGCGAGGAATGAGCAGGAGCGGCGCGCCGATGATGTGCAACAGCGCCGCTGCCCATGCCGCCATGACGCCAAAGTCAGGCGAGCGCAGAAGTTCTGCGATAACGCCGGAAAATTCGTCCGCACTGTTCGAGAGCCAATCGCGCAGCGGCAAGCCATTCAGCCAATCGGCGTTCAGCTTCACGATCCCGGCCCAGAGAAGCATGATCTCCATCTGACCACGCGCGAGCCATTGGGACCATGCGGGCATAACCGGTAGCCCGGTGACCGCACCCCGCAGGCGGTCGAGCGACCAAACCCGGTGCGCCGGGATAACCGCGAGCACGAATGCAAGCAGGATGGTGAAATAAAAATGATTCAGATACTGCGCTTTATCGAGCAGGAAGATATAGCTGAACAGCGCGAGCATACCGACAGCCGCCACACGGAAAAACAGCCCTACCATGACAAGGAAGGCGAAGATGGCAAGTAGCTTGGTCACCCATAACATTAGCGCGGGCGGCAGTGGGTCCACCCATTCAAAGCCGTGGTAGCTAAAGCGGAAAGTGGGGAAGAGGAACTTGTCCTCCATCCAGTTGTTGGTTTCATAGCGCCATGCTTCAAAGAGGATAACGGCGCCAAACAGGATGCGAAACAGCGCGAGGGACGCGCCGTCAACGGGCGCAAAAAACCGCTCTTTCCATCCTGCCAGATTGCTGCTCATCGCCTTCCCTACCTACCATCCCTCTCCCTAGCATGCGCCATCTATAGCCGCAAAGACTGATGGTCCATCCGTGATTTGAAATTATTTACTGGACTATATAGTCCAATATCCTATTTTCGCTCTCAGGGAAGTTGACGCAGGGGGCTTTCACCCTACCGTCACGCATTCAAGGTTATTCAAATACAAAGGGACGCATGGCCATGGCGCTACCGCAACAGTTTTCCAATCTGCGTATTCCGGTGATCGGGTCGCCGCTTTTCATCATCTCGAACCCTGATCTTGTGATCGCACAGTGCAAGGCTGGTGTTATTGGTTCCTTCCCGGCGCTCAATGCCCGCCCGGCTCCGGTACTTGAGGAATGGCTGAAGCGCATCACCGAAGAACTGGACCGCCACAACCAGGCCAACCCCGATAGTCCTGCCGCACCTTTCGCCGTGAACCAGATTGTTCACAAGTCGAACGAGCGCCTGATGCATGACGTCGAGATGTGCGTGAAATACAAGGTGCCGGTGGTTATCACCTCCCTTGGTGCGGTCAAGGAAGTCAATGACGCGGCGCATTCCTACGGCGGTGTTGTGATGCATGATGTCATCAACAACCGGTTCGCGAAGAAAGCGATTGAAAAAGGCGCGGACGGCCTGATTGCCGTTGCGGCTGGCGCCGGCGGTCACGCGGGTACACTCTCGCCTTTCGCGCTCATTCAGGAAATCCGCGAGTGGTTTGATGGCCCGCTTGCGCTCTCAGGCTCCATCGCGACGGGCGGTGCAGTGCTCGCAGCCCAAGCCATGGGCGCAGACTTTGGCTATATCGGCTCCGCCTTCATCGCAACTGAAGAAGCCAACGCGGACGAGCGTTACAAGCAAGCGATTGTCGACTATGGTGCCGATGATATCGTCTACTCCAACCTGTTTACGGGCGTGCACGGTAACTATCTCGCGCCGTCCATTGAGGCTGCGGGCCTTGATCCCAAGAACCTGCCCGTGAGCGACCCGACCAAGATGAACTTCGGCTCTGGCGGCAACCAGGACAAAAAGGCCTGGAAAGACATCTGGGGCTGCGGCCAAGGTATTGGCGCGGTGAAAGAGATCGTACCAGCCGCCAAAATGGTCGACCGCCTCGCGAATGAATATTTTGCAGCCAAAGAAAGGCTGATGAACAGTTACGCCAAAGCGGCGGAATAATCGGATTGGGGCGGCTGAGGCCGCCCTTTCTTTTTGTGCTGCACTTGACTTCCCCCTTGCGCCCGGCAACCCTGACGGTTGGGAGTTACAGACTGAGGGGACCATCAATGACATTCGACCGCCGCACTTTCCTCATGGGCGCTGCCGCTACCGGCGCACTGGCATCAATCGCGCCACGTTCTGTGCTCGCCGCAAGCAAGGCGGACCTTGATGCGCTTTATAATCAGGCCATCGTCATCGACACCCTCAGCTTCGCGCGCAAATGGGACGATGAGGAATATGCCGCCGTCGAGCGCTCAGGCTACACCGGCATTATCACAAGCCTTGACCGCTCCTCCCTCAAGGTCGCGCTTGATGAACTTTTGGCCTGGCACCGCAGGGTGGATGAGTTTGGTGAGCGCTACATGTTTGCGCTCAAAGCCGATGACTATCTGGAAGCCAAGAAAACCGGCAAGCTCGCTGTGATGATGAACTTCCAGGACACCATCATGCTTGAAGGTGACGTTGACAATGTGGATGTGCTCTATGAAATGGGCGCCCGCTGTTTCCAGCTCACCTACAACAGCCGCAACCTAGTGGGTGACGGCAGCACCGAACGCACGAACGCCGGCCTTTCAGACTTCGGCGTTGCGGTTGTGGAGCGTATGAACGAGCTTGGCATCATCGTAGATGTTTCCCATTCCGGCAAACAGACGACCCTTGACGCCATCCATCTGTCAAAAAAGCCCATCGCCTTCACCCACACCATGTGTGAGAGCCTGAGGCCGAACCATCCGCGCGCCAAGGAAGACAGCGCGCTCAGGACGTTGGCCGAGAATGGCGGCGTTGCAGGCATTGCAGCCCTTGGCTATTTCATTGGCAAAAACCCGGGCACCGACACCACGATCGAGACCTATGTGGACCATATCGACCACGCGGTGAAACTCATGGGTATCGACCATGTAGGGCTCTCGACCGATTTCCCGGTCCGCGGCATCAAAAGCTGGGCCACAAAGGAGAACTGGTACGACCCGCGCATCAAATTCTACAAAAAAGAATATGACGTGCAGTGGCCCGCGTGGATCCCGGAACTG
The DNA here is from genome assembly GCF_000375545.1 of Kordiimonas gwangyangensis DSM 19435 = JCM 12864. Taxonomy (GTDB): domain Bacteria; phylum Pseudomonadota; class Alphaproteobacteria; order Sphingomonadales; family Kordiimonadaceae; genus Kordiimonas; species Kordiimonas gwangyangensis. Next base: position 79,483 of record NZ_AQXF01000003.1, on the reverse strand, counting down.
GATGAGCCGGAGCGGTTCAGGAACCTGCTGCCGGTGCTCGACCGGCGTGGCTATTCGACCGGCGACATGGAAAAGCTCCTTGGCCAGAACTGGTTGCGCTTCTTCCGCGAGACTATCGGCTAGGCTTTAGCGCCGACCACATTCTGCGGCGCCTCATTGACCGTCAGCGTGAATATGTCCGGCCGGGCGTAGTGACCCACAACATCAAGGTCGTACTTCCCGCGCACAATGGCGCTGCGGTCGAGCTCCGCCAATAGCGTGACTTCCTTGCCAAACACCGGTGGAGCCAGCACGTCGCCCATGGGGGAGATGATGCAGCTGCCACCACGGATGAGCACCGTGTCCGGCGCATCACCTTGCACCGGGTGATAGTCCGCCGGGCCGTAGCCGCGCTCCATATACTGGCAAGCGCTCAGCACAAAACAGCGGCCTTCAAGGGCAATGGTTTGCATGGTCGGCAGCCAGACATCGCGGTCATCCACCGTGGGCGCGCAGTAAAACTCCACCCCTTTGCCGTACATGGCCAGGCGAAGCTGCGGCATATAATTTTCCCAGCAGATGGCACCGCCGAGCGTTCCGATCTCGGTTTTGGGGGCCGCGAGAGTGGAGCCGTCGCCAAAGCCCCAAACCACACGCTCAAGCGCTGTGGGCATCAGCTTGCGGTGTTTGCCGATAAGCGCACCGCTTGGCGCATAATAGAGCGAGGTGCAGTAAAGTGTGCCGCCCTCGCGCTCCACCACGCCCACCACGAGGTATACGCCCGCCGCGGCGGCCATTTCGCCAATCGCATCGGCATCCGGCCCCGGCACGGTGATGGCTTGCTCGGCATAGCGCTGGAACATGTCCCGCCCCTCGTTGCTGCGGGAGCCAAGGCGCACACCGAAGTCGAGGCCTTTTGGGTAACCGCCCACAAACGCCTCCGGCAGCACCACAAGCTGCGCGCGCTGCCGCCCGGCGTCGCTGATCAGGTCGCCAAGCTTTTCAAAGGTTTTTGCCTTGTCGAAAAGCGGCGTGCCCGCCTGCACTACTGCGCCGATTACCTTGTCCATGCCGCACTCCTCCATTTGGCCTTGCCAATATCTCTATTGCGCGGGCCTGCGATTATCAAATAAACAAGCGTCGAGCGGGCGCATTCCTTGCGTTTCAGCGCCTTTTCCATTGACTCATGCGCGCATATCCGTATATTCCGCGCGAGTTGGCGGAAGGAACTGATTCCTCTCCGTCACTTTTGCTTTGAAAAAAGCCAGCGGAAACCGCCCAAAGTGTGGGACGTTTCAAAGGGTTTGGTCCACCCGGTTGTCTGCGGCGCACATTAGAAAGGAACATTTATGTTCGCAGTCGTAAAGACAGGCGGTAAACAGTACCGCGTTGCCGAAGGCGATGTGATCAAGGTTGAAAAACTTGATGGCGAAGCTGGCAAAAACATCACTCTCGATCAAGTTCTCATGGTTGGCGACGACAAGGGCGTCAAAGTTGGTGAGCCGCTCGTAGCTGGCGCCAAAGTGACCTTCGAGGTGCTGGAGCAAAAGAAAGACAAGAAAATCGTCGTCTTCAAAAAGAAGCGTCGTCAGAACTATCGCCGTAAGAAAGGCCACCGCCAGGAAATTACGGTTCTGCGTGTGACTAAGATCGCTGGCGCAGCTGCCAAGAAAGCAGCAGCGAAGAAGACTGAAGAAGCAGCTGCTGAATAAGCGGCCCGATTAGATAAAGGAGTACTCTAATGGCTCATAAAAAAGCTGGTGGTAGTTCCCGTAACGGCCGTGACAGTGCTGGCCGCCGTTTGGGCGTAAAAAAATTCGGTGGTGAAGCAGTTCTCGCGGGCAATATCATTGTTCGTCAGCGCGGCACCAAAGTATATCCAGGTGAAAACGTTGGCATGGGTAAAGACCACACCCTCTTCGCACTGACCGAAGGCAACGTGAAATTCTCCAAAGGCAAGGGCGGTCGCTCCTTCGTCTCTGTTGAGAACTAAGATTAGCCAACTATTGGCTGACTGAATTGAAGGCGGGCTTTTTAGCCCGCCTTTTTTCATGCACTCCCAACACCCCACCTTTAGTAAAAACTATGACAGTCCCGATACAATTTGTGATAAAACGACATTAACTAGTTAATTTCCCGACATGGTTACATGGAAAGTGCGTGCGAATAGTATGAGTTAAGCGTTTCACATCATTGGCATTAAAGGGAGCATGTATGCAAAAGGCCCTGAACAACCTCAGCCTCGGTATGCGTATCGCTGTACTGGCCCTCATCCCCCTCGTCATCGCTGTTGTCATGGCAGCTGCCGAAGTCCGATCCGCGCTCGAACGAAATAACGAAGCACGCTCCATCAGCGAACTCTCCGGCTACGCGCCAGAGGTCAGCGCACTCATCCACGAACTCCAGCGAGAACGCGGCCGCACGGCTGGTTTCATAAGCTCTTCAGGCAAGCCCGAACTCACCCGCCTCATGCAGGCCCAGCGCCTTGAGACAGACAAGGCTCTCGCGCTCCTCAAAGCTGCGGATGCCAATCTTGATCCCGCTGCATTCGGTACCAATTTTGTAAAACAGCTCTCGATAGCGCGCAGGAGCATCAGCTCCCTGGCCGATGTCCGCACCGACGTTGATGGCGGCAAAATGACTCTGCCGCAGATGGCAGGCACCTATACCCAGACCATCGCAACCCTCCTCGACGTGATAAAATCCATGGCAATCATCAGCTCCAACGCTGACCTGTCCCGCCAGATAACGGCTTATGTCGGACTGCTTGAAGCGAAGGAGCGCGCAGGCCTTGAACGCGCCATGGGCAACGCGGGATATGCCAACGGCCAGTTCACCCCCCTCACCTACAAACGCTTCCTTGAACTGATCGAAGCGCAGCAATCCTACCTCGATGTCTTCCGCGCTTATGCAGCCCCCACCATTACGGATTTCTATGACCGCACGGTCACTGGCAGCGCCGTGGACAATGTACAGAAAATGCGGGAGTACGCTATTGACCGGCAAGGCGATGTGGCAAGTGGCCCATACGAGGCGACCTATTGGTTTACAGAGATCACCGCGAAGATTGACCTCCTGAAGGACGTAGAAGATTACACCAACACCTTCATTCTGGACCGCGCGGAAGAGAGTGCCGCGGTCGCCAATAGCGCCCTGTGGATATACTCCATTGCGACTTTGCTGGGTTCACTGTTGGTTATCTTTGCGAGCTACGTGATTTACCGCAGCCTCAACATTCCGCTCAGGGACCTTGAAGGCGTGATGCAGACACTGGCAGGCGGCAGGCTTGATGCCAACGTCCCCTATACGGACTACGGCAGCGCCATCGGGCGCATGGCAAACTGTGTCGAGGAATTCAAGCAAAGCGGATTAGAGCGCAAGCGGCTCGAAGAAAAAGCCCTGCGTGAAATGGCTGAAAAGATGGAGGAACGTGAACGCCTCCAGCGTGAAGAAGCGGAGCGCGAAGCCCGGGAGCACGCACGCGAGGCCGCGGCGATGGAAGCCCGCGTACGCCGCGCCAAAACCATTGAAAGCCTGACCAGTGCGTTCGACCGTCAGGTCGGCGAAGCCCTCGCGACACTGGGCGGTGCGAGCGAAGAGCTAAATGAAGTCGCCAAGGCAATGGCACGCCAGGCTGCCGGCAATGAGGAGCAAAGTAACGCTGCGGCAGGGGCTGCGGAGGAAACCAATGCCAATGTGCATACCGTCGCAAGCGCGGCTGAGGAACTGACCGCATCCATCAGCGAAATCAGCCGTCAGGTTGTGGACAGCAGCGGCATTTCACAAAACGCGGTCGCAGAAGCCAATAAAGCGACTGAGATCGTCGAAATGTTAGGCGCGAGCTCAAACAAGATCGGTGAAGTTGTCAAACTCATTACTGACATCGCCGAGCAGACAAACCTGCTGGCGCTCAACGCTACGATCGAGGCGGCACGCGCGGGCGACGCGGGCAAAGGCTTCGCCGTTGTCGCAAGCGAGGTGAAGGCACTGGCGAATCAGACAGCGCGAGCCACGGACGATATCGCCGTTCACGTGCGCGACATTCAATCGGTCTCGCAGGATGTGGCACACGCCGTTCAGGTTATCCGCAAGATTATCGAGCAAATGAGCGAGATTTCGTCGTCCATCTCGGCCGCGGTTGAAGAACAGGGCGCAGCGACAGGCGAAATTTCCCGCAGCGTGCAGGAAGCCAACCTTGGCACGCAGGAGGTGTCGAAACACGTGGCTGGCGTGCGCACGCTGGCGGGCGAGGCTCGGGAAACTGCCGTACAGGTGCGGGGATCATCCGATTCTATCAGTTCCTGCAGCAATCATATGAAAGAAGTGGTCATCCGCTTCCTCAGTGACGTGCGAGCCGTGCAAAATGAGGACGATGAGTACCCTGTCGCAGCCAAATAAATCGCATGGCAAGCAGCTGGTGGCTGACCACCGCCGAACTTTCGTCATTTTAAAGAAAAAATCGCGGCTTGCTGCGCATCTCGCGCTTCCTTGCGCGCACCTGATCTGATACAAGGCGCGCATGAAATTCGTAGACCAGACCAGAATCTATATTCAAAGCGGCAAGGGCGGAAACGGTTGTGTTTCCTTCCGTCGGGAAAAATTTGTCGAGTTCGGCGGGCCAAACGGTGGTGACGGCGGCAAGGGCGGCGACGTGGTGGTTGAGGCTGTCCACGGCCTGAACACGCTTGTCGACTACCGCTACAAGCGTCACCACAAGGCGCAAAAAGGCCAGCACGGCATGGGCCGGAACATGACCGGCGCCAACGGCGAGGACCTCATCCTGAAGGTTCCCGTTGGCACACAGGTGTTCGATGAGGATATGGAATTCCTGATCGCGGACCTCACCAAAGTGGGTGACCGCGTGGTGCTGGCAAAAGGTGGCCATGGCGGCCTTGGCAACACGCACTTCAAGTCGTCGACCAACCAGGCACCACGCCGCACTACGCCGGGCGGCGAAGCGGAAGAAATGTATGTTGTCTTCCGCCTGAAGCTGATCGCTGACGCTGGCCTCCTTGGTATGCCGAACGCAGGCAAATCCACGTTCCTGAGCGTGGTGTCCCGCGCGAAGCCGAAGATCGCCGATTATCCCTTCACCACCCTCGCGCCGCAGCTTGGCGTTGTTGGCGTGGGCGAGAACGAATTTGTGCTGGCAGACATCCCCGGCCTTATTGAGGGCGCGAGCGACGGCGTCGGCCTTGGCACACGTTTCCTTGGCCACGTGGAGCGCTGCGGTGTACTGCTGCACCTCATTGACGGCACGCAGGAAGATGTGGTTGAGGCTTACGAGATCATCATGGAAGAGCTTGAGCAGTATGGCGGCGAGCTCATCAACAAACCCATGATCATCGGCCTCAACAAATGTGATGCGATTGACCCTGAAGAGCTTGAGGAAAAACGCCTCGCGCTGCAGGACGTCTCGGGCCAGCCTGTGCTGACGCTTTCAGGTGTGACGCAGGACGGCGTGAAAGAAGTACTGTCCGCGCTTTGGGATGTGGTCAAGGAAGACAAGGCCAAACGCGCCGAGGAAGAAGAAGGTTCCGCCGGTTCGGAACAGGAAAGCTCCTCGACGGGTGGCGACTGGTCCCCGATTTAAGGTCAGGACCAGTGTCGTCCCTATCCGCCCATGAAGCAGTCAAAGCCTCCCGCCGCCTTGTAATCAAGATCGGTTCGGCCCTGCTCGTGGAAAAAGAGACCGGGCAACTGCGCGAAGCGTGGCTCAAGGCACTCGCGAAAGATGTCGCGGCGCTAAAGGCCAAAGGCACACAGGTTATCCTCGTCTCTTCAGGCGCGATCGCCATGGGGCTTGAGCCCCTTGGTTTTGACCGTAAGCCCGCGAAGCTTGAGGAAGCGCAGGCTGCTGCATCCGTCGGTCAAATTCGCCTCGCCCAAGCATACCAGTCGCTTTTTGGTGCCGAAGGCATGGTCATCGGCCAGATCCTCTTGACCATCCATGACCTCGAAAACCGCCCGAGCTACCTGAACGCCCGCAATACGGTGGAAGCACTCGTTGAACGTGGCGTGGTGCCAGTGATCAACGAAAACGACACCGTGGCGACCGCAGAAATTCGTTTTGGCGACAATGACCGGCTGGCGGCGCGCGTCGCGCAGATGGCGGGCGCGGATACGCTTATCCTCCTTAGCGATATCGACGGCCTGTATGAATGCGACCCACGCGAAAAAGCAGACGCTCATTTCTTTGACCGTGTGGATGCCATCACGCCGGAAATTGAGGCCATGGCAGGCCCACCGTCTGCCATCACGCCCGGCACTGGCGGTATGATCACCAAACTTAAGGCGGCAAAAATCGCGCTCGCCGGTGGTTGCTCCATGATCATCATGAACGGCCATGCGCCAAGCCCGGTCATGCGGCTTGAGGCAGGTGAACGCTCGACCCTCTTCCCGGCTGCGACAGACCCGATGACCGTGCGCAAACAGTGGATCAGTTCCCTGATGGCGCCTCGCGGCTTTCTGCATGTGGATGCAGGTGCCGTGAAAGCGCTACGGCAGGGCGCGAGCCTGTTGCCAGCTGGTGTCACGGAAGTGGACGGTAATTTCGACCGTGGCGACCTTGTTGCATTTGTGGGGCCCGATGGCCATATCGTGGGACAAGGCCTGTCGTCTTATAGTGTTGAGCACGCCACCCTCATGCGGGGCCGCAAGATGCAGGACGCCTATGAGGTACTTGGCCATGTTGGCCGTTCCGCGCTTGTGCACCGCGACGACCTCGTGCTCCTCTAGAAAGGCTTCACCATGGATGAAACACTAGATATTCACCAGATGATGGCCGAGATGGGCGCGCGCGCCAGAGCCGCAAGCAAAGCGCTTGCGCTCGCAAGCACCGAAGCCAAGAACAAGGCGCTCACCATCGCCGCACAGGAATTGCGCACTTCCCGCACAGATATCCTCGAAGCCAACGCAAAGGATATCGAGTTTGGCGAGAAAAAAGGCCTCACAGGCGCGATGATCGACCGGCTGGTTCTCAACAAGGACCGTATTGAAGCCATTGCGAAGGGCCTTGAAGATATTGCCGCGCTCAAAGACCCCGTGGGTGATGTGATCGCACAGTGGGATCGCCCGAACGGCCTGAATATCTCCCGCGTGCGAGTTCCGCTTGGTGTGATTGGCGTTATCTATGAAAGCCGCCCCAACGTGACGGCTGACGCAGGCGCGCTGTGCCTCAAGGCCGGAAACGCAGTGATCTTGCGCGGCGGCAGCGAAAGCCTGCATTCAAGCCGCGCCATCCACGATTGCCTTGTAAAGGGCCTGAAGGCCGCGGGCCTTCCTGAAGCCGCCATTCAGCTTGTGCCCACACGTGACCGCGCGGCCGTTGGTGAAATGCTCACCATGTCCGGCGTGATTGATATCATCGTGCCTCGTGGTGGCCGGTCGCTGGTGGAACGCGTGCAAACCGAGAGCCGCGTGCCGGTGTTCGCACACCTCGAAGGCATCTGCCATGTGTATATCGACGGCGCTGCCGACCCACGCAAGGCACGCGACGTGGCACTCAATGCCAAAATGCGCCGTACCGGTATTTGCGGTGCCGCCGAAACCCTGCTTGTCGACAAAAAAGCTGAAGCCATCGCCATCTTCGTCGTGGGTGCCCTGCTGGATGCAGGCTGCGAAGTGCGCGGTGACACTGGTATGCAGGCGCTCGACGACCGGGTGAAACCCGCGTCAGACGAGGACTGGGACACGGAATATTTGGACGCCATCATCTCCGCCCGCTTTGTTGACGGGGTGGAGGGCGCCATTGCCCATATCGCCGAGCATTCCTCAGGCCACACCGAAAGCATCATCACCGAAGATGCGGCTGCCGCCGCCAACTTCCTGAACAAGGTGGACAGTGCCATTGTTATGCACAATGCATCCACCCAGTTCGCCGATGGCGGTGAATTTGGCATGGGTGCGGAAATCGGTATCGCAACCGGCCGCATTCATGCGCGCGGACCTGTGGGCCTCGAGCAACTGACGAGCTTTAAATATCAGGTCCGTGGCGACGGCCAGACCAGGGCTTGATTTTGCCGCCCCGCCCTATATATGAACTGCTTCCCGAAGCCGGACGCTGGCGTGGTCGCACGGTGGCGCTTTATGGCGGCAGCTTCAACCCGGCGCACAAGGGGCACCGGCGTGTAGCGCGCGAATGCCTGAAGCGGCTGGGCGTAGATGCGATCTGGTTTCTAGTCAGCCCCGGCAACCCGCAGAAAGCTGACGGCACCATGGCTGCGTTTCGTCGGCGCAAGGAAAGTGTAGAGATAATGGTAGGCCATCACCCGCGCATGGTGGTCACCGATGTTGAGCGCAGGCTTGGCACCCGGTTCAGCGCGGATACCGTCGCTGCGCTCAAGCGCGCAATGCCGGAGACAAAGTTTATCTGGATCATGGGGGCGGACAATCTGGCCTCCTTCCACACATGGCGCAACTGGCAGGACATCGCCCGCGCGCTTCCCATTGCGGTTTTTGACCGTCCGGGGTATGCTATGCGTGGGTTAAACGGCCGGTTCGCGCGGCGATTTGCGAGGTTTCGCAAGACGCCAAAAGAACTTAAGGCTTCCCAATCACCGGCTTGGGCGTTTGTGACAATGCCACGTCATCCCGCTTCAGCCACACAGGCCCGCCAGCTGTTAGGTGAAAAATGGCTGCCGGGTACCGAGAGAAAGGACAATTAGTTGCAGGCAACATCGGAGACGCACAGCGTCACTGAAACTCCACAGGCCCTCGCGGCTGAGGACATTCTCAACATCGCGGTTTCTGCCCTTGATGACAACAAGGCCGAGGAAATCACCTCCATCAATCTCGCCGGTAAAACCAGCATCGCTGACTATATGGTCATTGCGAGCGGCCGTTCGCAGCGCCAAGTTGCGGCACTGGCAGACTATGTGATCAAAGGCCTGAAGGCTGAAGGTCACCGGGACCTGCTCGTACAGGGCCAGGAACAGGCTGACTGGGTACTGATCGACGCGGGTGACGTGGTTATCCACATTTTCCGCCCGGAAGTGCGTAGCTTCTACAATCTGGACAAGATGTGGGGCACCGCGCTTGAAGAGAGCGAAACGCTGAACTAAGCGTGCCTGACGATGTGCCCGTGCGACCATGCGTGCGGGCCCTGACAAATGACACAAGCAAAGCCGCCAATACCTTGGCTTTGAAGAGGGTGTTTTGCAGCTTTCCATCATCGCCATAGGCCGGATGCAGCGCGGTCCTGAGCAGCAGCTTATGGACGAATACCTTAAGCGCCTGCCTTGGAAATCCACCGTCACCGAAATCGATATCAAAAAGCAGGCCGCCAACGCTGATGAACGCAAGGCGCGTGAAGCCGAACGCCTGCTTGCCGCCATCCCGGATGGCGCAGCGGTGATCGTGCTTGATGAGCGCGGGCGCGCGCTTTCGTCCCGCGATTTTGCCGGCAAGATCGACGAATGGCAGGTGGCTGGCTACAATAATATTGCGATTATTATTGGCGGGGCCGATGGCCTGCACGAAAGCCTCTACGCGCGCGCTGACCTCAAACTCGCATTCGGCACCTTAACTTGGCCACACATGCTTGTTAGGGTCCTGATTGCCGAACAAATTTACCGCGCGTGGTCAATTAATGCGGGCCATCCCTATCACCGCGACTAAATTTGTGGCAAAACGCTTTTGAACCGCCCATTTTCAGACATATGAACAAACAGGTTAAGCCATGAGTGAGCAAGCAACAAAGACGCCGAAACCCGTAGTGCTCTGTATCCTTGACGGTTGGGGATACCGTGAGGACAGCAAGGACAACGCGATCAAGCTTGCCAAAACACCCAACTATAGCCGCCTGTGGGACAGCGCCGCGCGTGCATGGCTGCAAACAAGCGGTCTCGCCGTTGGCTTGCCGGACGGTCAGATGGGCAACTCGGAAGTGGGTCATATGAATTTGGGTGGTGGCCGCGTCGTGATGCAGGACCTGCCCAAGATTGATGAAGCGATCGCGAACGGCACACTCAACAGCAATGATGAGCTTGTTGCCTTTATCGAGAAGCTGGAAAAAAGCGGCGGCACCGCGCATCTGCTTGGGCTGTTGTCGCCCGGCGGGGTCCACAGCCACCAACGGCATATGGCAGCACTCGTGAAAGCGATTGACGCGTCTGGCGTGCCGGTGCGGGTGCATGCTTTCCTTGATGGTCGTGATACGCCGCCGCGCTCCGCCCTGCCCTACATCGAAGAATTTGAAACCGCGATTGCAGATTGCCGCGACGCGCGCATCGCTACCGTTTCGGGCCGCTATTGGGCCATGGACCGTGACAAACGCTGGGACCGTGTCTCCAAAGCCTATAACGCCATGGTCAAAGGCAGTGGTATCGAGACCGCAGGCAGCGCAACAGAGGCGGTGAATGCGGCTTACGCGCGTGACGAAAACGATGAGTTTGTTGCAGCAACCGTGCTGGGCGACTATCGCGGCATGGCGGACGGCGACGGCCTCCTTATGGCGAACTTCCGTGCTGACCGCGCACGGCAGCTCCTGACCGCCCTTGTTGACCCGGCATTTGATGGCTTTGACCGCGGCAAGTTGGTGAAGTTTGCCGCGCAAGCGGGCATGGTTGAATATTCAAATGCCTTGAATGAATTTCTGGCTGTGCTTTTCCCGTCCGAAGAAATCAAAAACTCGCTTGGTGAAGTTTTGGCGAAAGAGGGCATCGGACAACTCCGCATCGCTGAAACCGAGAAATATGCTCACGTGACCTTCTTCTTCAATGGCGGGTCCGAGGACGTGTTTGAAGGTGAAGACCGTATCCTTATACCGTCCCCAGACGTCGCGACCTACGATCTGAAACCCGAGATGTCGGCGCCAGAGGTGACAGACAATATCGTTGAGGCCATCGCCTCCGGCAAATACGGCGCGATCATCGTCAACTATGCCAACCCGGACATGGTAGGCCACACCGGTGTACTGTCCGCGGCGATCAAAGCCGTTGAAACCATCGATACCTGCATCGGGCGACTGGAAGAGGCCGTGGAGAAAGCGGGCGGCGCACTTATCATCACCGCAGACCACGGTAATGTTGAGATGATGATGGACGAAAGCACCGGCCAACCGCACACCGCGCACACCAGCTTTGACGTGCCGGTTGTGATGATCGGTGGCAATGCCGGCCTCAAGGATGGCCGCCTTGCCGACGTTGCCCCCACGGTGCTTGACCTTCTCGGCATAAAGCAACCCACAGAAATGACCGGCCACAGCCTTCTTGACCGCGATGCGGCCCAAAAAACGGCGGAGCACCGTGCCACTGCATAACGCGCGACACTCAAGAACTTTGCAACGCGCGCTGACATCCAGCGCGCTCGTCGCCCTTCTGCTGTCATCAGGCGCGATGGCGCAGGAACGCAAAGACGCGGCGGAAAGCAACCTCAATCGGCTTGAAGAACAGATCGCTAGAAGCGAAAAGGAAAAGGCGGCTCTTGAGGAAGCGGCGGAGAAAGCGGCGGCCGAAGCGCGCAAGCTTTCTGAGGATCTTGTGGAAGTTGCGAAAGAACTGCGCCTGACCGAACAGAACGCCACGCGACTTGAACAGCGAATCAGCGATCTGGAAGCCGAAGCCAAACACAAAAAAGAGGCGCTTGAGGTCCGGAAAGTTGAGCTCCTGAAGCTCCTGTCCGCGCTTGAGCGGTTGTCCGCTCGTCCTGCTGTCTTCACCTTCCTGCAACCGGAAGAAGCCCTCAAGACCGCACGCAGCGCGTCCCTGATGGGGGAACTTGTGCCCAACATCAACGCTCGGGCCGAGGCCCTCAGGGGCGAGCTTTCAGCCCTTGCCGCCATTCAGGAAAAACTGTCGGCCGAGCGTTTCTCGCTCAAAAATACTTTGGCACAGTTAACACAACATCAACTAAAACTTGGTTCACTTCTTGAGAGGCGCAAGGCAGAGGAAGCAAAGGCCCGCACTGACGCTGAGCGAACCGCGCGCGAACTGATGGACTTTGCCCGCAAAGCCAAGAGCCTCAAGGATTTGATCGACAAACTGGAACAACAGGCCGCAAAACAGGCTGCAAAGGCGCCCGTGCGTGTTAATCCGGTAAATCGAAACCCTGTTGCGCCTGCCGGCAAGCCGATAGCCGCAATGAAGGGCATGCTGCCCTACCCAGCTGCTGGCGCGATTGTTTCGCGCTTCGGTGACCAGGAAGCGGCAGGACATGCAAAAGGCATCAAGATCGCCGCACGGCGCGGAGCGCAGATTGTTTCGCCCTATGATGGCCAGATTGTTTTTGCAGGACCATTCCGTGGCTATGGCCATCTTGTGATCATTTCACACGGTAATGGCTACCACAGTCTACTCGCCGGGCTTGCGGACCTGCAGGCTGTCGTGGGACAGTGGGTATTAATGGGTGAACCGGTTGGCAAAATGCCGGAGCGTACAGACGGTGAAGAGCTGTACCTTGAGATGCGGCAAAAGGGGGATGCAATTGATCCCCTGCCCTGGTTAAGCAAACAGACAGCAAGCGGCAGGTAATTTGCCGCAGCGAAGTTGGTAACGAGTTTTAAAACAAGAAAGGTGTCAACATGCGGAAATTGGTGACGGGTGCCCTCATGGCCTTGATGATGGCGCTGCCTGTACAGGCGGACACGCAGTCAGACAAGGACGACTTCTACGAGCAGCTCGACCTCCTCATGCGCATTTTTGAGCGTGTGCGCTCCGAATATGTTGACGAAGTGGACGACAAGGAAGTGATTGAAGCTGCCATCCAAGGCATGCTGCGCTCGCTTGATCCCCACTCCACCTACCTGAACCCCGAGATTTACCAGCAGGTTCGTGTCCAGATGGAAGGCGAATATGGTGGCCTTGGCATCGAAGTCCAGATGGAAAACGGCGTTGTCAAAGTCGTCTCCCCCATCGATGATACCCCGGCGGACAAAGCTGGCATTCAGGGCGGCGACTTCATCACCCACATCGACGGCGAAGCTGTGATGGGCAAGACACTCACCGAAGCGGTCAAAACCATGCGTGGGCCTGTTGGCTCGCCGATTGTGGTAACCGTTGTCCGCGACGGCGAAGAAGCCCCGTTTGATATTGAAATCATTCGCGAAAAAATCCTCGTCCGTTCGGTGCGTCACCGCATTGAGGACGAGACGATCGGCTATATCCGCATCACCACCTTCAACATGCAAACTGGTGAGGGTGTCGAGAAAGCGATCCATGAAATTGTTGGTGAGCTTGGGAGTTCGCTCGACGGTGTTATCCTTGACCTGCGCAACAACCCGGGCGGCCTCCTTGACGAAGCCATCCGCGTATCTGACGCCTTCCTTGACCGTGGCGAGATTGTCTCGACCCGTGGCCGTCGCCGCCAGAACAATAACCGCTGGTACGCTACCACCGGCGACATGCTCGATGGTGTACCGATTGTTGTACTGACAAACGCCTACTCCGCCTCCGCCTCCGAGATCGTAGCGGGTGCCCTGCAGGACCATCGCCGAGCTGTGGTTGTGGGTGACAAGACATTCGGTAAAGGTACGGTACAAAGCGAAATCCGCCTTGGTCGCGCCGGTGACCGCGCCATCCGCCTGACAACCGCCCGCTATTTCACGCCAAGCGGCCGCTCCATCCAGGAACGCGGTGTGGAGCCGGACATTCAGGTCCTGTTCCCGCGCCGCAATGCGAACCAAGGTACTGCCGGCCCGCGCCGCGAGGCCGACCTTTCCGGTCATATTGAGAATGATCAGGAAAAGCTGGACCTGACCGGCGAAGAGGATATCGCAGCAGAAGTACAAATCCCGGAAGAAGAACTGACGGATGAAAATGGTGAGCCAGTGGATATCCAGCTCAAATATGCTATTAAGCTGTTGAAAGATATGTCCGGCTTGCCTAAATCTCAGGTCGCCGAGGCGCGTTCCGCCACTGAATCCGAATAGGTTTCCCGGAGCCTTTTGGGGCGGGACTGAAACAACAGACCGAAGGAACTGCTGACGGTGCCGTCCAACTGGAATGCTTTATTTGTCGCTTGGGCCATGAGCCTGATCATCGTGATCGGTGGTGGGCTTTTCTTTGAGCTCACCCATGTGCCCGGTGAACACAAGCCTGCGACTGAGCCTGCAAGCGAAGCCCACAGTACACCTGCCACAGAGACGCAGCATGCAGAAGCGGCGGAGGATCTTTCCACCAGCCAGCCTGCGACGCATGACGCGCAGCCGGACGAGACTTTGGAAGATGGTGGGCCGGCGACGCATGACGAAGACACTACCGAGTACACTTCTGCTGAGGCCACAGCCCCACAACAGGACCCGACCACGGGCCTCGCCATAGAACCTGAAACAACGGCCGAGAGTGCGCCCGAGCTTGCCATTTCTGGCATGCTGCCGGTCGAGGCTGACCCCGCACTGCTTGAGACCACAAACCAGGGCCCATTGCCGCGCATTAGCGACGACGGCAGGCGTCCTGTTGAAGTCTATGGTGCTCCCGGGCCCATCGATCGCACCAAGCCGCGTATCGCGCTTGTCGTGACCGATATGGGCATGATGGCACGCAATACCCGCCGCGCCATTGCAGAGCTGCCGCCACAGGTAACGTTTGCCTTTTCGCCCTACGCGCCAAACCTGATCGAATGGGGTGAAGAATCACGCCGCAACGGGCATGAGGTCCTGCTCATGATCCCGATGGAGCCTGAGAACTACCCACAGAACGACCCGGGGCCACTATCGCTGCTGACCGGCTATTCCACCAAAGAGAATGTGGGCATGCTCAAGGCCTCGCTTGGCACCTTCACCGGCTATGTAGGCATCATCAACCACATGGGCTCACGCTTCACGGCGGCTGTTGACAGCCTGCGCCCGGTGCTGGACGAACTTCAAGCCCGCGGACTGATGATCGTGGACAGCCGCGCGTCGCAGTTCAGCCGCGCGGTCAATATGGCACGGGCGATTGGTGTGCCGTCCGCATACAATAACCGCTATGTGGATGATAACCTCTCGGCGGACGCTATCCTTGCTGAGCTGACCGAGCTCGAGAATTACGCGCGGGCGACAGGCAACGCCGTCGGTGTCGCCCACAACTACCCAGTCACCATCAATGCTGTGAACCGCTGGGCTGCAGGCCTTGAAGCGCGCGGCTTTGTGCTGGTGCCCGTTACCTCGGTCGCCGACAGGCAGCCGCTGCCGCGCTAACAGGACTACCTTTCATGAGCAAAGCTGACGACCTTCCCTATCGCCCCTGCGCGGGCATCATGCTGATCAATGGCACGGGCCAGATCTTTGTTGGCGAGCGCATCGACATGCCCGGCGCCTGGCAGATGCCGCAAGGCGGCATTGATGAAGGTGAAAGCCATGAAGAAGCAGCGCTGCGTGAGCTTGAGGAAGAGATTGGCGTCACACCGGGTGAAGCTGAGATCGTCAAGGCCACGGCTGACTGGGTTTATTATGACCTGCCGGACCACCTGCTCGGCAAAGCGTGGGGCGGCAAGTTCCGCGGCCAGAAACAGCGCTGGTTCCTTGTGCGCCTGACCGCCGGTGACGACGCCATCAATATCGAAACCGATCACCCAGAGTTTTCGCGCTGGAAATGGACCGACGCGCAGTCGCTGCTCGCAGAGATCGTACCGTTCAAGCGGCCGGTTTATGAGGCAGTGGTGCAAGAGCTTCTTGGCTGAGGCCAATTTGCATCCAAACAAAAAAGGCGGCCTGTTGAGCCGCCTTTTTCATAACTGAATATCTGTCGCGGTTAGGCAGCGACAACGTCCGCGAGGGCCACCATCCACGCCAGTTCTTTTTCAAGAACCGCGCGCTCAACATCGTCTTTTGCGTCAGCGATGTCTTCGCGGGTGTCCGCGATCTTTTGGTTGAGTTCACCGGTGTCCACTTTGTCGAGCGCAATGGTCTCTTCAGCGAGGATGGTGAGGCCGGACGGGCTGATCTGCGCGAGGCCGCCTTTTACAAAAAGGCGCTCGGGCGTGCCGTTCTCGGTCTCGAAAATCTCAACCACACCGGGACGGATGGTGGACATCATGGGCGCATGGTCCGGCAGTGCAGCGAAGTCGCCCTCGGCACCCGGTACGACAATCATCGCAGCCTCGGCGTCTTTCAAAAGGCGCTCTGGCGAGACGATTTCATAGTGTAGCGTATCGGTCATGATGTCCTGATCCCGTTTTATTAGGCAGCTTCAGCAGCCAGTTTCTCAGCTTTCGCAACAGCCTGCTCGATGTTACCAACGAGGTAGAACGCTGCTTCCGGAAGGTGATCGTATTCACCAGCCACGATAGCCTTGAAGCCTTTGATCGTGTCTTCGAGGGAGACGAGCTCACCCGGAATACCGGTAAAGATTTCTGCCACGTGGAACGGCTGGGAGAGGAAACGCTGGATCTTACGAGCGCGTGCCACAACCAGTTTGTCGTCCTCGGAAAGTTCGTCCATGCCGAGAATGGCGATGATGTCTTGCAGCGACTTGTACTTCTGCAGAACTTCCTGAACCGAACGGGCAACAGCATAGTGCTCTTCACCGAGAACGCGCGGGTCGAGAATACGCGAGGTACTGTCGAGCGGATCCACTGCCGGGTAGATGCCGAGCTCGGCGATCTGACGGCTGAGAACCGTGGTAGCATCAAGGTGTGCGAACGACGTAGCAGGAGCCGGGTCGGTCAAGTCATCCGCAGGTACGTAAACGGCCTGTACGGACGTGATCGAGCCCTTCTTCGTGGAGGTAATACGCTCCTGAAGTGCGCCCATGTCGGTCGCCAGTGTCGGCTGGTAGCCCACAGCAGACGGGATACGGCCGAGAAGTGCGGACACCTCAGCACCTGCCTGCGTGAAGCGGAAGATGTTATCTACGAAGAACAGAACGTCCTGGCCTTCCTGGTCACGGAAGTATTCCGCGAGGGTCAGACCGGTCAGTGCCACACGTGCACGGGCTCCCGGAGGCTCGTTCATCTGACCGTATACGAGGGCTGCTTTGCTCTCGCCGTCAAGGTTGATAACCTTGGATTCGATCATCTCGTGGTAAAGGTCGTTACCTTCACGGGTACGCTCACCCACACCTGCGAACACGGAGTAACCACCGTGGCCTTTAGCGATGTTGTTGATGAGTTCCATGATAAGAACGGTCTTGCCCACACCGGCACCGCCGAAGAGACCAATCTTACCGCCTTTTGCGTAAGGCGCGAGAAGGTCCACAACTTTAATACCGGTCACGAGAACTTCTTGTTCCGTGGACTGGTCTTCGAAAGCCGGAGCTTCAGCGTGGATCGGTGCGGTCTGCTTGTGACCAACCGGGCCGCGCTCGTCAATCGGCTCGCCGATCACGTTCAGGATACGGCCGAGCGTTTCCGGGCCAACCGGTACTGAGATCGGTGCGCCGGTGTCGGTCACAACCGCGCCACGCACGAGACCGTCGGTCGCATCCATTGCAATGGTACGAACAGTGTTTTCACCGAGGTGGGATGCCACTTCGAGAACAAGGCGTTCGCCGTTATTGGTGGTTTCAAGCGCAGACAGGATCGCTGGCAGTTGGTCGTCGAACTGTACGTCCACAACAGCGCCGATTACCTGTGTTACGCGGCCAGTATTCTTAGCCATTTTTTACACTCCTTCGTGTAAGACACTTAAAGCGCTTCAGCGCCCGAAATGATTTCGATCAGTTCTTTGGTGATGTTGGCCTGACGGGTACGGTTGTACGTAATCGAGAGG
This sequence comes from Kordiimonas gwangyangensis DSM 19435 = JCM 12864, assembly GCF_000375545.1. GTDB lineage: Bacteria > Pseudomonadota > Alphaproteobacteria > Sphingomonadales > Kordiimonadaceae > Kordiimonas > Kordiimonas gwangyangensis. The sequence continues at coordinate 61,878 of NZ_AQXF01000003.1, read as the reverse complement.
CTTTCAATCATGTCACCAGCGTTACGGGTTGCGTTGTCCATCGCGGTCATACGCGCGCCCTGCTCGGATGCAGCATTCTCAAGAAGGCCGCGATAAAGCTGTACAGCCACGTTCCGGGGCAGCAGGTCATCGAGGATTGCTGCTTCGTCCGGCTCGTATTCGTAAACCGCACCACCGAGGTCGTCACCGCCCTCGTTCTCGTTTGCGGCTTCCGGCATCGGGGCCGGGATAAGCTGTTGCTTCGTCGTCACCTGCACGAGGGCAGACTGGAACTTCGCGTAAAAGAGCGTCGCAACGTCAAACTCGCCACGTTCGAACATGGCCAGAACTTCGGTCGCGATCGGCTGCGCATCGGAGAAACCGAGGCGTTTGACAGCCGACATGTCTTTCACTTCGAGGATCTTGTCCGCAAACTCACGGCGAAGGACGTTGTAGCCCTTCTTGCCGATGCAGAGGATCTTGACCGTCTTGCCAGCCGCGATCTGCGCCCGAAGGTGCAAACGCGCAGCCTTGACGATGTTGGTGTTGAAACCGCCGCACAGCCCGCGCTCGGACGTGGCAACGATTACCAGCTCAACATCGTCCTTGCCGGTACCGACGAGAAGTGGCGAAGCACCCGGTTGGTCCTTGACGGCAACGCCAAGGCCGGTGAGCACTTTTTCCATCCGTTCAGCATAAGGCCGAGCCGCTTCTGCGGCGTCTTGCGCACGCCGCAGTTTGGAAGCCGCAACCATTTTCATGGCCTTGGTGATCTTCTGCGTCGACTTGACCGAGTTGATCCGGACTTTTAGGTCTTTAAGGCTTGGCATTGCTCAGCCTCTCCTATCAGGTCTTAGCTAAACGACTTTGCAAACGCGTCGAGGATCGATTTCAGCTTGGCAATCGTGTCGTCAGACAGTTTGCTTTCCTTGCGGATCGTCGCAAGAAGGTCAGCATGCTTTGCGCGAACCTCAGCGAGGAACTGCTCTTCAAAGCGGTTGACATCCTTGAGAGCGATCTTGTCGAGGTAGCCACGAACACCTGCGAAAATCGACACAACCTGCTCTTCTACCGGCAGCGGGCTGTATTGCGGCTGCTTGAGGAGCTCGGTCAGACGGGCACCACGGTTAAGAAGCTTCTGCGTTGCAGCGTCAAGGTCGGAACCGAACTGCGCAAAGGCTTCCATCTCACGGTACTGAGCGAGTTCAAGCTTGATCGAGCCTGCAACCTGCTTCATTGCCTTGATCTGTGCCGCGGAACCCACACGAGATACCGACAGACCCACGTTAATTGCAGGGCGAATACCTTTGTAGAAGAGTTCCGTTTCGAGGAAGATCTGACCGTCGGTGATCGAGATCACGTTGGTCGGGATGTATGCGGAAACGTCACCAGCCTGGGTTTCGATAACCGGCAGAGCGGTCAGCGAGCCACCGCCACGGGCGTCGGACATCTTTGCCGCGCGCTCAAGGAGGCGTGAGTGCAGGTAGAATACGTCACCCGGGTAAGCTTCACGCCCCGGAGGACGACGAAGCAGCAGGGACATCTGGCGGTAAGCCACAGCCTGCTTGGTGAGGTCATCGTGTACGATTACGGCGTGCATGCCGTTGTCGCGGAAGAATTCACCCATTGCCGTACCGGCGTAAGGCGCGAGGAACTGCATCGGTGCAGGCTCGGATGCGGTTGCAGCAACCACGATCGAGTACTCAAGCGCACCGTTTTCCTCAAGCGACTTAACGATCTGTGCAACCGTCGAACGCTTCTGGCCAACCGCAACATAGATACAGAACAGCTTCTCGCCATCTTCTTTCGCAGCGTCGTTGATCGACTTCTGGTTAATGAAGGTGTCGATCGCTACAGCGGTTTTACCGGTCTGACGGTCACCAATGATAAGCTCACGCTGGCCACGGCCAACGGGTACGAGCGCATCAATTGCCTTCAGGCCCGACTGCATCGGCTCGGAAACGGATTGGCGCGGGATGATGCCCGGTGCCTTCACTTCCACACGAGCGCGGGTCACGTCCGTCAGCGGACCTTTACCGTCGATCGGGTTGCCGAGTGCGTCGACAACGCGGCCGAGGAGGCCTTTACCAACCGGCACGTCCACGATGGCGCCAGTCCGTTTTACGGTGTCGCCTTCTTTGATGCCGCGGTCGTCACCGAAAATAACGATACCGACGTTGTCGCTCTCAAGGTTCAGGGCCATGCCCTTAACACCGCCCGGGAATTCAACCATCTCACCAGCTTGAACTTGGTCGAGGCCGTAAACGCGCGCGATACCGTCACCAACAGAGAGAACGGTGCCTACTTCAGAAACTTCAGCGTCTGAGCCGAAGTTAGCGATCTGGTCCTTCAGGACCTTGGAAATTTCCGCCGCACGGATATCCATTACTGAACCCCTTTCATGGCGATTGCGAGGTTGTTGAGTTTCGTCTTGAGGCTGTCATCCACCATACGGGAGCCTACTTGAACCGTAAGGCCGCCGAGCAGGCTTTCGTCAACGGAAGCGTCGATTGCCACATCATGGCCGACAGCCGCTTTCAATTTTTTCTCAAGATCACCAAGCTGTTTCTTGGTCAGCTTGCGGGCGCTCACGACATCCGCCTTCACTTCGCCGCGATGGTGCGCGACAAGCTTGTCGAAGGCAGTGAGGGTTGCACCCAGCGCGCTCAGGCGGCGATTCGCCGCGAGCACGCCAAGGAATTTAGCCGTAAGGTCGCCAAGCCCAGCGGCTTTCGCCACACCTGCCACACCCTTAGACTGCTGTTCCCGGCTGTAAAGTGGCGAGCTCACGAGGTCACGCATCTCTGCGCTTTCCTCAAGCATTGCCTTCAGCTTGGAGAGATCGGATTCGACCGCATCGAGCGCTTTGGACTCAGTAGCGAGTTCAAAAAGCGCTATCGCATAGCGGCCGGAAATCCCGGAGACTATCGCTTTGTGCGAGGTCACGTCAGACGTTCCCCTAGGTTAGGCCTGAACCTGTTGAACCTTAGCAGGCAGGGCGAGAAGCCTTGCCTACGCTCAAGTGGCCAGTTTTAACAGGTATTAAAATTATACCTCTCGCGGCTCTGGCCAGCCGAAATGCGTGCTCCCTCTAGCATAGAGATATTCAGCTTGCAAGCCGCCATCGCCCTTGATTTCGATTCTTGTAACATGGGCTCGCCCGGTCAATGACTTACCGGCGAAAAAAGCGCGCTGATACCGCATTTGCCATACCCTGCCGCCCAACATTGTCCGGCAGGACATTCGGGGCCTCAATTTTACTTTTTATCTGCAGGCCGGAAGGTGCCGGCGAATGCCGCCGCTTCTATCCCAAACGGCTCTTCAAACAGGCGTCTGCGTGTATTTTCCACGCTACATGGCAGCCGGTTGGTCCACTGCAGGAACTGCGTATCCACGACTTCGCCCTCACCTGCGCGCTTCAGCAGCAATAGGTTGCGCCTGAAAGCAGGCACTGTAGCCACTGCGCGGGCGGCAAGCGTGGCGGCCATGTCAGGCACCCAGCCGAGCTGGCTCCAGACCGAAAGCCACTGCGCGAGACTGACCTTGGGCTCAGGGTCGCTGCCGTCTGCGGCGTGCGACGAGAAGAGAATATGCCCCTTCGCGCTTTTTGACACCGCCGTCGCGCCGCGCAGCACCTCTTTCTGCTCAAGGCCCGCGAGCGCGCCAAGGCACAGCACCAGATCAACGGGCGAAGAAGTGCCGTGGAATTCATCGAGTGGTCTGTTGAAAATGGAGTTGCCGCGCAGGAAGGTTTCTTCCGCGGGTCGATTTTCAATGCCAGCGAGGCCTTTTACGCCAAATTGATGCAAGGTGGCGAGGTTCGCGCCGAATCCGCAGCCAACTTCAAGCGCAAGGGTTGGCTGCACATAGTCATACACCCAGCGCAGCAGTGGCACATCAAGATAAGTGCGGGCAGCCAGTGCCTTATCCACCTTCGCAACCACCTTGGGGTCAACAGGCTTTCCGCTGACAATATTCAGGAAATCGGACCGGAACTTGCCCGGCAGCACCGCAGGCGTGCCCTGGTAGCTTGCTTCCCACGCCTTACCGACAAGGCGTAGTACCTCGCCGTAGCGGCCATCACTGTACCGGCGCTCGCACTCAATCCCGTGGTCAAGCTGTTGAACGTCAGTTGCCCAATCAACCGTTCCCGCCGGGCGGGAATAGAAGTAGGACGCCGGGCTGAGTTCTTCACCTATAGTACCTGCCATGGCACGTTCAAAATTCTCGCGCCACTGGTGGCATTCATTGCGACCAAGCTTGATGCCCGATGCCTGCTTCGCCAGCATGGCCATCCAGCCGTTGACACATTTCACGGTGAGCTGTTCCACGCTGCGCACCGGGAAGTGCAGCAGTGGCGCTTCGGTCAATTTCACCGACGGTATCTTGCCGCCTTTCGCGTGTAACACCGTGTGATTGCCATTTGAAATCTGGTGATCGAGCAGGATCTTGCCGCCAGTGCGCAAGATCACCTTATAATGTTGTTCGCCTTCACGCACCCGGCACCATTTCATGCTCATGGGCGGATTCGCCGTCATGGCCGCCATGTCCTGCCCTTCGGGCAGCACATAGGTGCGCCACGGGACAAGACCGAATCCGAATTGCGGGATTTTGTCGATCTCAGCCTTGAAAGCCTCAGGGCTTGCCGCGCCAATAAATTCGTCACCGTCGAGGAACACGAAGAAATCCGCAAAACAGACCGACTGGACGGCCTGCATCACACGGGTGAGGAATTCACCCTGGGTGAAGCTGCTTTGCTTGCGATCAAACACCCCAACCCGCCCGGTTTCGCGCGCGAGATTGACAAGAATATCACGGGTATCGTCGGTGGAATTATTGTCCACCACGATCATATAATCGACGAAACGGAGGTTATGGCGCACGAACGGCTCAATAACGTCCCGTTCGTTCTTGACCATGGTGATGGAGACGATGCTGAACGGCTTCTTCATGGGGTAAGCCCTTATCACGAAAACAATGGACAGGGTTCGCGCACTGCGCAAACCGCGGCTGGAAAAATAGCTGTCCTGCTAGTGCCACGCCCGCCCCGCGCGGTCAAGGTAACAGCGCCCTATTTCAATCACTCCCCTGCCGCAATTTGCCCACCTTGTGGGCGTAGAAAGGTGCCAAGGGCTTATGCAAGGGAGTATCGATATGAAACACATGAAGAGCAAAGCACTGCTGGCGGCAGCGGTTGCCATGGGTGGCATAATCGCCCCTGCCGCAACGGTTTCCGCGGACCCGCTGATGGTGGGCCTGGCGCAAGACCAACTGGAAAAGGATCGTGAGTTTGCGCGCAAGCTGCGCGAACTGAAGGACCGTCAACACCGCGAGTGGAACGAACTTCTGGACAAACAGCGTTCCGAAGTTGCGAAACTGACGGGCAAAACCCCTGACGAGCAGCGCAAAGTGCTCGACCGCCACACTGATGAAAAGCGCGAGATGAAAGACCGCCATCAGGAAGAGCTCGAGGAGCTCAAGGCGGAATATCAGGGCTAGATTGGAATTTAACCCCGTGGGTAGCTCGCGGGGTTAAAGCAAAACGGGGCCAACACCCTTTTACATGAAACTGTACGGGTCGATATCCACTTTGATCCGTACATTCTTTTTCGGCTTGATGCGCGACAGCCATTCCCGAATGAGCGGCTGAACCTTTATTTCCTTTCTGGTGTGCACCAGCATGCGGAACCGGTGGTGCCCGCGCACCCGCGCCATGGGTGCGGGCGCTGGACCCACGATATTCACACCGTGTTCTACCGGCGCCTTGGCCGCGAGCATGCGGCCTGTATCCAGCACATCTGCCATCTCTGGGCCTGAGAGAATGAGCGCCACAAGGCGGCCAAAGGGCGGCATGTGGTGGCGTGACCGCGCATCGCGTTCCGCCGCCATGAAGGCATCCCCATCACCGGACAGCAGCGCCTGCACCACGGGATGCTCCGGCTCATATGACTGCAAATAAACCCGCCCCGGTTTCTCTGCGCGGCCCGCCCGGCCCGACACTTGAACAAGCTGCTGGTAGGTACGTTCGCCCGCGCGCAAGTCACCGCCCCTGAGACCAAGGTCCGCATCCACCACGCCCACAAGGGTGAGGTTGGGGAAATGATAGCCTTTGGTCACGATCTGGGTACCGATGATGATATCTAGGTGACCGCTCGCGATTTGCTGCACCATATGCGCGGTCGCACTGGGGCTCATCATTGTATCACTGGTCATCACCGATGTGCGCGCGGTCGGGAACCGGTGGGTGACTTCCTCGAACAGACGCTCGACGCCAGGCCCGCATGCCACGAGCGTGTCCTCATTCTTGCATTCGGGGCAGGCATTCGGGATCGGCTCCACATGGCCACAGTGGTGACACTGCAACTCGCGCCGGAACCGGTGTTCCACAAGCCAGGCCGAACAGCTTGGGCATTCAATCCGGAAGCCGCAGGTGCGGCACAGGGTCAGCGGCGCGTAACCCCGGCGATTGAGGAACAGCATCGCCTGCTCCCCCGCTGCCATTGTTGCCTCGATCTCACGCACCATAATGGGGGACAGCCATGTGCCAGCCTCTGGCGGCTCATGGCGCATGTCGATGGCCTTCATCTCAGGCAACACAGCCTCTCCGTGCCGCTCCCGCAGCACCAACTTCTGATAGCGCCCCTCATCGGCGTTCACTAACGTCTCAAGGGACGGCGTTGCACTGGCGAGCACAATGGGACAACCGGCGAATTTGGCCCGCACGATCGCCATGTCGCGCGCGTGGTAGAGCACACCATCCTCCTGCTTGAAGGAAGGGTCATGCTCCTCATCCACCACGATGAAGGCAAGATGCTGGAACGGCAGGAACAGGGCAGACCGTGCACCCACGACCACACGGGCATTGCCGCTCGCCACCGCCCGCCACGCACGCCGGCGCTCTGCTTGGCCAACCTCTGAGTGCCAGACGACAGGTTCAACACCAAACCGCGCCTGAAAGCGGTCGAGCCATTGGCTGGTGAGCGCGATTTCAGGCACCAGTACCAGCACCTGTGCACCAGGGGCCTTGAGCGCTTCCGCCAGTCCCTCAAAATAGACCTCGGTTTTACCGGAACCCGTAATGCCATCAAGCAGGAAGGGCGCAAAGCCACCCTCCCAAACCTTGTCCGCAATAGCGCGCGCGGCCGTCGTTTGCTCATCCGACAGCGTTGGGCCTTTGAGCGTAGTGTCTGGTTGTGGGTACGGCAGGTCCACCGACATGTCGGAGACGGTTACAAGTCCGGTTTTCTCCATCGCGCGCACAACAGCGTCACTGACACCGGCAAGCGTGGCAACCTCACTCGCGACCCGCGGCGTGCCGTCCGCCAGCACCTTTAGCACCGCTTCCCGCGCGGGCGTCATTCGCACACCGTCCGTGGCTGCGCTTTTATTCAGCGCATAGTGGCGCCGCACCGGCACGGGCTGCAACGCGGCAGAGGCCGACAGGCACATGCGCATCACCGGGCCGGGCGCCGAGAGCGTATAGGCCGAAACCCAGTCAATGAACGTGCGCAAATCCGCGCGAATAGGCGGCAGGTCCAGCACCCGGTTCACCGGCTTCAGTTTGCCATAGGGCAGCACCTTGCCGCCGCTCGCACCCTTGTCCCACACCACACCAACCGCCATACGGCCCGCGAGCGGCACCTCAACAACGGCCCCGGGTTGGATATGGCCTTCAAGATGCTCCGGCACCGCATAATCAAGCGCACCGAGTGCTGGCACAGGCAACAGCACCGCCACCCGCATACCTTCCGGCATCGGGGCTGGTGTTGGTTCCGGCATGTCAAACAACTGTGTCTGCCGCACGAACGCTTGGCCTTCCTCTTGACTGGCGGCGGCACGCAGGGCCGCCCTACCGCGCACATTAGGGACTTCATTCGCACACAGCAATTTCCAATCTTGCATTTTAGTAAGCTTAGCTTATTATATGTCTAGCTTACTAAAAACAGTTCTCGAGTTCTCGACATGCGACCTCCTTCCCAGGACAACCCGCTGGCTTTCAGAATTGGCGACCTCTTCCGCCAAATGAAAGCCAGCTTTGATTCGAAAGACGGCCCCGACGTCACCCGCGCTCAGGCAAAGCTTCTTCTGTCGGTGTGGCGCAATCCCGGCATCAGCCAGCAGGCGCTGGCGGCCCGGCTCGATATCGCCACCATGTCGGTCTGCCGCCAGATTGATGCACTTGAAGAACGCGGCATGGTCGAGCGCCGCGTGAGCGACAGCGACCGCCGGGTCAAATGCCTTTACGTCACGGAGAAGACCGCACCGATCATCGACCGGGTGATGGACCATGTTCATGAAGTCTCGGAAACTTTTCTGTCGCCCTTGAGCGCGGAAGAACGCGAGACTTTCCTCTCCCTCCTCGAGCGAGTCACCGAAGACGCCATTGCCCGCAAAGCGGGAGGTAAAAAATGAAAAGACTGATTCTCTATGTGAGCGTGCCTGCGCTAATCCTCGCTGCTGTGTTTTATGTGTATCTGACCGGGGGCCGTATGGTCACGACAGACAACGCCTATGTGCGTGCTGGCATTCTGACGGGTGCGAGCCGCGTGTCCGGCGAGGTGGTTGAAGTGCTTGTTGGCCGCAACCAGCATGTTGACGAAGGTGCTCTGATTGCCCGGCTGGACGATAGCGACGCCCGCGTGAAATTGCAGGAAGCCGAAGTTGGCGTTATCAGCTCCCGCCATATTGTGGCGGCGCTCAAGGCCAACTACCGCAAGAGTGTCGCGGCCCTTGAGAAGGAACGCCAAAGCCTCGCCTATGAGACACGGGAGCTGAAGCGCGCCGAAGCGCTCGCCAGGGACAAGAACCTCTCGGAAGCCGCGCTTGATAACCAGCGCTTCGAGGTGGAAGACGCACGGCGCGAGATCGCCATCCTCGAAGAAGCTGTGCAAATGGCGCTGACGCAACTGGGTGGTGATGCGGACATTCCGGCCGATCAGCACCCGATGGTGCTGAAGTCCCTGGCCGCCGTGGAGGCCGCGAAGGTCGCGCTTGAGCATCTTGAAGTGCGCGCCCGCACTGGCGGGACCATCACGCATATCGACCTGCACCCGGGTGAATATATCTCCGCCGGGTATCCGATTTACGGCATGACGGTAGACGGTGACCTGCGCATTGAAGCCAACCCGAAGGAAACCGAACTTACCTATGTGCGCATCGGCCAATCGGTCGATGTGATTGTGGACGCCTTGCCGGGTTTGCATTTCACCGGCAAGGTGACCTCAATCGATCCCGCCACGGGGGCGGAGTTCGCGGTACTTCCCGCCCAGAATGCGACCGGCAACTGGGTAAAGGTTACGCAGCGCGTGCCAGTACAGATCCTTCTTGACAACGGGCAGGACCTGAGCGCCCTCCGGTCTGGCCTTAGCGCCGAAGTGTCGATCGACACGGGGCACGAGCGTAAAGTCTCCGACCTCACATCCATGGTTGGGCTTTAGGCCAATAGTCATGAGCCAAGCCACCCGGCACCAGACACCTGTGCAGGAGATTGCCCACCACCGTGGTGGGCTGATCTTCTGCCTTATGCTGGCGGTCTCACTCCATACGATTGATGCCACCATCGTCAATGTGGCGCTGCCGCATATGCAAGGCAGCCTGCAGGCAACGTTTGATCAGATATCCTGGGTGGTGACGAGTTATATCATGGCGTCTGTCGTGCTGACGCCGCTTGTGGGCTGGGCCGCCGCGCGTTTTGGCGTCAAACGCCTGATCATGCTGGCCATGGTCACCTTCACGATCTCATCTGTGCTGTGCGGTATTTCCCTCACCCTTGAAGCCATGCTGGCGAGCCGGGTGCTGCAGGGTGCTGCGGGCGCGCCGCTTATCCCGCTCGCTATTGCGACCATGAACCGGCTTTCAACTTCGCCCGGTGAACGCGCACGCATGATGGCGCTTTTTGGCCTTGGCACCATGGTCGGGCCCGTGCTTGGCCCCTCGCTCGGCGGCTATATCACCGAGGTCGCAAGCTGGCGCTGGGTCTTTTTCATCAACCTGCCCGTGGGCATCATCGCAGTGCTCGGCATCGCCGCCACCATGAAACCGGGGGCGGGCCTGCCTGGCCACCGCTTGAACCTCGCCGGATTCCTCTCGCTCGCCATTGCTGTTGGCTCGTTTCAGCTCGCGCTCGACCGCGGCGAGACCGAAGACTGGTTCGAAAGCGCAGAGATCATCGCCTATGCCCTCATCTGCGTCGCGTCCCTTTGGGTTTTTGCGCTTAATAGCCGATTCTCCAACCGGCCTTTCCTGCCCGGCGCCCTGTTCCGTGACCGCAATTTTGTCGTCGGCATGGTGCTGATCCTGATCACGGCGGGCAACATGACAGCGTCTGTCGTACTGCAGCCGCCCATGATGCAGAACCTGATGGGCTATCCGGTGCTGGATACCGGCATCCTACTTATGTGGCGGGGTATCGGTATGGTGTTTGGCATGATGCTCGCGCCGCGCCTCACACAAGTGATGAACCCGCGCTGGCTGCTTGTGATTGGTGGTATCTCAATGGCGGCGGGCCTGTCGCCCTTCATATTCCTGACCACCGAAACACCGGCTGTCTTGCTCTCCATCCCGCCCATCTTCCACGGTTTTGGTATCGGCATCATGTTCGTGATGGCATCCACCATTGCCTACGCCACCATCCCGCATGAACTGCAGGTGGAGGCATCGTCCGTCTTCTCGCTCATCCGCGGGCTAGGGCAGGCAGCCTGTATCTCTATCGTGGTCGCGCTCGTCAGCCGCTATAGCCAGATCAACCACGCTGAGCTGGTGGAACGCCTGACCCCGCTTCGGCCCTACACGCCGTCTGGCACCATATCGGTGCTGACAAGCACGCCGGAACAACTGGCGCAGGCGAACCTGCTCGTGTCCCAACAAGCGGCGATGATTGCCTATAATAACGCCTATCTCGCTCTTCTGTTCGCGGCCGCTACTGTCATCATCGCAGCCTTCCTGATCAAGCCGCGCCAGTTCGATGACGAGCACGCGGTCGAGCATCCTGTTGAAGCATAAGGAAAGCCAAGCACAGGCTTGCATTCAGCCCCCATCTCCAGTAGGGAAGCGGCGAACGGCGCATATTTGATGCGGCCACGGCGTTTTCCCTTTATAAAGGCGAACCGTCCCAAGAGATGATGGCCCCATAGCCGGGCCCGCAAGGAGCATGACATGAAATTCTTCCTCGATACCGCGAACATCGATGAAATCCGCGAAGCGAATGCGACCGGCCTTCTGGACGGTGTGACCACCAACCCGTCGCTGATCAAAAAAGCTGGCCGCGAGTTTTTTGAAGTCATCACCGAGATCGCGAAAGAGGTAGACGGCCCGGTATCGGCTGAGACTGTAGCCCACGACCATGAGACCATGCTCAAGGAAGGTCTCAAGTGCGCGAAGATCGCTGACAATATCGCCGTCAAAGTTCCGCTGACGATTGAAGGCCTCAAAACCTGTAAGGCGCTACGCGCTGAAGGCATCATGGTCAACGTTACGCTTTGCTTCACTGCCAACCAGGCACTGCTCGCAGCCAAAGCTGGCGCGACCTTCATTTCGCCTTTCGTTGGCCGTCATGATGATGTTGGCTTCAACGGCATGGAGCTGATCGAAGACATCCGCAACATCTATGACAACTACCAGTTCGACACACAGATCCTCGTGGCCTCTGTTCGTCACCCGGCGCACATCCTCGAGAGCGCGCGCATCGGTGCCGATGTTGCCACCTTCCCGATCGACGTGCTCAGGAAACTGTTCAATCACCCGCTGACGGCCAACGGCCTCGCGGCGTTCGACAAGGACTGGGCAGCCACCGGCTTCTCGATCCTCTAAGGAAAAAGACAGGGCGCGGGCATCAGTTCGCGCCCTTCTTCTATCTGCGCATGACACAAGCCGCTTTTGATAGCCTGAAATCCCAACACCCGTGGCCTGAAACTGATGGCCTCACGGCGTGGGACTATACGCTTGGCGGCGGCGGACGGCAGTTGATTGACGCCATCATCCGCGCGCAAAAGCCTGCCTTCATGCTGGAAATAGGCTGTTTCCTGTGTTCGAGCACCAAGCGCTGGCTCTCGCTCGACAGCGACATCCGCGTTGTGGGTGTCGACCCCTGGGACGATGGCCTGATTGAACAATGCCGCCGTTATGTGGGGCGCCCTGCCCTCACCCGCGCCTACCCTGACCGCGCGGTGCAGGAGCAGTTCGCGGCAGACATTGAAGCCCAAGGCCCTTTCTCCACCGCACTCGCGAACCTACACGGTTTTGAGGACCGCTTTGTGCCTGTGCGAGGGCTGTCGCCTGATGCGCTTTATGTGCTGAAGGAAACAGGGTTTGAGCCTGACCTCATCTATATCGACGCCAACAAACAGGCCATTGACCTTGATGTATGCATTGAACTTTGGCCAGACGCGCAAATTACCGGTGATGACTGGCACTGGGGCCGCACCAAGGGCTACCCGATGCGCCGGGTGGTTGAGGCTGTTGCGCACACCCACGGCTTTAAAATCGAGGCCGACCACGCCACTTGGGTGCTCCACCGCTAGACAAACGCCTGCACCGTTCCTATGTTCCCTGTGTAATAGGAGCGTTTTTGAAACATCTGTCTGAGACCCGCTAAGCCCTGCCCCATCTGGCGGCAGGGAAAATAGAACCCTCCCCCACTGACGTGGGCGGAGCAGATTTCTATTTGGCGGAGTTTCCCCCATTGAATATTTCCAAAATGGAACAGCGCGCGCTGCATGCGCTCGCGCAAGGCGGTGCTATTTTAATCGAACGCGACCCGCACCGTAAAATCACCGACGCCTACTGCCTGAACCGCGAAGGCTGGCGGCTTTCAGGCTTTTCCATCGCGCTTTTCAAAAAGCTGAAACGGCGTGGTTTTATCATGAGCCGCAACAGCGGTCCGTACCGCATCACCCCGCATGGGTTGATGAATGTACGGGCACAACTGGACAACCAGTAAAAAGGAAAGGGAGGCTTTTGCCTCCCTTTTTCTTGTAGTGCTAGGCCGCCAGCTCTTTCACGCTGTAGGGTCGCAAAACAGAGCCCACTTTGTTGGCAACCGCCTCAAGCCGCAGGCAGGTTTGGTGGTACCTGTCTTTCGCGTGTCCTGCCTCAAGCCACGCCCGCAGTTTGCCCACATCACCCGCGAGTGCAAGCTCGTCCGACAGTGCCGCGTCGTCCGACATGGCGTTCGCCAATAACTGGGGTACCACATCCTTGCGAAAAGCCGCCAACCTATCCGCCGATTCGCCCGGCAGGCGACGGTCGGAGAATTGTGAACTTTCGAGAAAGGCGGTCGCGAGCGCGCCGCCGCTATTCAGGTTCTTGTAGAAGATGGGCTTTGCGACACCGCCCAGAAGGAGCGCACCCGTTTTGCGGTGCACAGCAACCGCCGGATAAAGCGCCGCAACTTGCGGCAGGTGGGTGTTGGGGTAGACGTCCCAACCGAAATAGGATTCCGCCACGCGGAAATAATGCTCAAAATCATCCACATTCACGATCTGCGTGTCCTCGAGGAATTTGATTTCAAGCTTGGGCTTGGTGATCACAACCGTGTCGTTCGACACGTCGATATAATAAGCGCCAAGCTGCATGGCGCTTTGAAAGTACGGCCCATAGGTCAGCTCACCCCATATTTTACGGAACAGCCCACCCTTTTGCAGGAAAGGCTTCAGGGCCGCAAAATAGCGCACGTATGGGCCCTTGCCCTTCACACTCGCATGGATATGGTCCCACACAATATTGCGGATGATATCACAGTAACCATAGGGGTATTTGGTGACGTCTTTCATCTCGGAAAGATAGGCCGCCTTGCCTTTGAGCGCGGCGGCCTTTTGCGCCTCAAAATGCGCGTCAACCCGCGCGCGGATCTTGCGCAGGCCCACGGTAATCAGCCCCATATTGGGCGTGATCCATTTCCGGGTAAGGGTGTCCATCGCATCGTCTGCTGCCACACAGTCGTTGGCCGTGGCTTCTGGAAATATTGGCAGCATAAAGCGGGCCTTCAGTGCGCTCGACTATTCGTCGGTATCAACCCAGGTGACATGGCCCATTTTGCGGCCCGGACGCGGCTCCTGTTTACCATAGTGGTGGAAATGCGCCTTGGGGTCCTGCAGATAGGGTTCAAAATCAAGGATATCAGCACCAAGCAGGTTCTTCATACGCACCCGGCCACGGGCGTCCGTTGAACCAAGCGGCAGGTCACAGATGGCACGGATATGCTGTTCGAACTGGCTGGTGTTGGCGCCCTCAATCGTCCAGTGGCCGCTGTTGTGAACGCGTGGTGCAATTTCGTTGACTACAATCTCGCCGCTGCTGTCATGCACAAACATCTCAACCGCCATCACACCGATATACTCAAGCGCATTGGCAACGCGTGTTGCCATAACCTTGGCCTTGGCTTCAAGCATCGGGGAGATTTTGGCCGGTACAGTCGTGGTATCAAGGATGTGGTTGGTGTGCACATTCTCGCTCACCGGGAAGGCCGCCACATCGCCGGAGGCGCTACGGGCCACAACCACACTGACTTCGCGGTCAAAGGTTACAAAACCTTCAAGGATCGCCGGTTGGCCGTTCGTGACCTCCATCACCCGGTCAAGGTCCGTGCGGGACTTGATCATCACCTGCCCTTTGCCGTCATAGCCAAAACGGCGGGTCTTGGCGACGGACGGGCGACCGATTTCCTTGAGAGCTGCCTGCAGCTCGTCAGCCGTCTCAAACGCCTTGTAAGGGGCGGTTTTCACGCCTGACGCGTTCAGGAAGTCCTTTTCCAGCAGGCGGTCCTGCGTGGTTTTCAGCGCACGCACACCGGGGCGCAGCAGCGTGTCGCGCCCCACCAGTTCTGCCGTCACACCCGGAACGTTTTCAAACTCGTAGGTTGCGACATCAACCTTGCGGGCAAACTCCTCAAGCGCTTCCTCATCCTCATAGTCAGCGATAGTCACTTGGTCCGCGACCTGAAAGGCCGGGCTGCGTTTGTCTGGGCAAAAGATATGGCAGCGGTAGCCGAAGTTGGCTGCCGCAAGCGCCAGCATGCGGCCAAGCTGACCACCGCCGAGAATACCGATCGTTCCACCAGGTGCGATTTGCGTCATGATAAACTCTCTTAAGCCTCGTCGACCGGGTCTTCGGCCACACTTGCTGTCTGTTCCGTGCGGAAGTTATCAAGCTTGGCCGCGACAGCATCATCCATCAGCGCGATCACGGCACCAGCCAGAAGGCCCGCGTTTTTCGCGCCCGCCTTGCCAATCGCGAGCGTCCCCACGGGCACACCGCCCGGCATCTGCACGATGGAAAGAAGGCTGTCTTTACCCGAAAGCATGCTCGATTGCACCGGCACCCCAAATACAGGGAGCGGTGTCATGGCGGCGGCCATGCCCGGCAGGTGAGCGGCGCCACCAGCGCCTGCGATAATGCACTTCAGGCCACGGCCTTTTGCGCCTTTGGCGTATTCAACCAGCCGGTCAGGTGTGCGGTGTGCGGAAACAATTTTGGTTTCATAGGCCACGCCGAGCATATCAAGTGCTTCTGCCGCGTGTTTCATTGTTGGCCAGTCGGACTGGCTGCCCATGATAATGCCAACAAGGGGGCGTTCACTCGTCATAGCGTCGTTGTCCTCATGCTTACGAGTTCGCGGCAGGCCGGCGGAACCCATACCGCCAGTGCCCGCCGTTTGCGGAGCGCGCATTATAGGCAGGCGCTTTATGATTGCAAGGGCCGATGAAATCAGCATTTTTCACGCATGCGCTTGCAAGTCGATTCACAAAGACGGCATAATGATCTAAGAGAGTACGAATTGCCACGGACCACAGGTTATTTATGAAGATCACGAGCACACCCGGCACATACCGCGCCGCACCCACGCGGGAGGTCCGCCGGACATCTTCTACCTCTAGCGCGACCAGTGCGAGCGCGCCGCGGCAAATTGACGATACCGTGAATGTGCAGGCCATCCCGCCTGAGGAAATGACCCCGCGTGTGCAGCGGGCCATCATGTCGCTGATGGAAGAGGTCGACAGCCTGCGCCGCGAGTTGGAACACACCCAACGCCGCCTCCGTGAAATGGAAGACATGGCCGACACCGACGCGCTGCTGCCGGTGCCGAATCGCCGCGCCTTCGTGCGCGAGCTCAATCGAATGATCTCGTTTGCGGAACGGTACGGCGCACCGTCCACGCTGGTGTTCATTGATCTCAATGACATGAAGCAGATCAACGACAAGTTTGGCCACGAAGCGGGCGACAAGGCGCTGTTCCATGTAGCGCGCCTTTTGACCGAGAATGTACGTGGCACCGATGTGATTGGCCGTCTGGGCGGCGATGAGTTTGGTGTCATCCTCGCGCAAGCCGATGAGAATGTGGGCACAGAGAAAGCCGCGTCGCTCGCGCAGCTGATTGCCGACAATCCGTTGCAGCTTGGGGGCGACACCATCCAGATGAGCCTTGCCTACGGCACATACACCTTCCGCTCCGGCGATCATCCTGATGATGCGCTCGATAAGGCGGATAAAGCGATGTATGAAAACAAAAAAGAACAGAAGGGCGAGGACAACGTCCGCTAACCCTGTCTCTGCCCTCAGGCAATAATGTCGGGCACCAGCATGTTCTTGAGCTTGGCGATCTCGTCCTTCAGCATCAACTTACGCTTTTTCAGTCGCTGAACCTGCAACAGATCGAAGGTCCCCGCCCGTGTGATGGCCGTGATGGCATCATCAAGGTCACGGTGCTCCTGCATCAGATGCGTCATCTGCCCCTTGATCTCATCCTCGTCCATCAAACGCCTCAAAACAGTTTTTTCTTGGAGAGACAGTATTATAGCATGGTCGCAAATTGCAAGAAAGAGAGGGACATGCCACCAAGCCGCGAGGAATTCTGGAATTTCTGCCTTGAGATTTACGCCGCCAAGGACGTGAAAGACGCCTGCCTTGCTGCGCAAGATTCCCACGGTGCGGATGTGAACCTCATGCTCCTCCTTCTCTGGCATGACCGCGAAGTGTTGATGCTGGCCGACAGCCAACTTGACCGACTGATGGCGGTGTCTGAACACTGGCAGGCGCAGCATCTCGCGCCCCACCGCGCCCGTCGCCGCGCCGCCAAGGGCACGCCGACGTATGACCTGCTCCTGCGCGAAGAGCTTGACCTTGAACGCGACGCACAAGCGGCCCTCCTTGGTGCGCTGGGGCGCAGCGCGCCGGGCGACACGCCTGATAACCTGCCCCGCTATATGAAGCGGCTTTCAGCGCCCCTGAGCTTATCGGAGCCCCTTCTGGCCGCCATCCGGCGTGCGTAAGCCCCGCTCCGTCGCACAGTCATTGAGGAACAGATGAAATCCCGCACACTTGGCCGAGATAAACCAAGCAGAGGATAACAATGAAGTTCCTAAAGGCCGCCAGCGCCGCCCTTCTCCTGAGCGTGAGTTTTAGCGCCTATGCCGCACCGGCCCCGGCCGCGATGATGAACCAGATGCGCGCCGCTTTTGGCGGTGAGCAACTGATGTCCCTCACCTCAGCCCGGATGAAACTGCATGTGCTGAAGGTGGGCGAAACCCTGCCCCATGTGGTGGACATGCATTATGACCTGAAATCGCGCGCCATCGAGAAATCCGAAACCACCGATGAAGGTTTTATGCGGCAACAGGCCGGCAGTGGCCGCGGCTTCACCTATGTGGGCGACAGTTGCAGCCCGATGGAGGAGCGCGAGGAAGACAAGCTGATGCGCAGCCTGTATGGCAACTTCCTCTTCCTGCTGACGGACAGCAGCACCATCATGACACCGGCGGAGAGCACCCCACCGGCAAGCACCGAGAACGCGGGCCTTGCGTGGTATAATATCTACCGCCCCGGCTGGAAGGGCATGCACATCGGTGTTGAGGAAGAAAGCGGGCTTATTCGCGGCCTATGGTTCGGCGGGGAGACAACAGGCCAGGAACTGGAATACCGCATGGTGGACGGTGTGATGTGGCCGCACCGCTTCCGCATATTCGAGGACGGCAAGCTGACAAGCGAAGGCTGGTTCACGGATGTGAGTTTCAGCCGCAGCGGTCAGGACGGTATCCGCGTGCCAGATTATTGCATGCAGCTGCTGACACCAAAACGCTAGTCACCCTCGCCCCAGCGCTTGATATCGCCGACATCAAGGTCAAAGAGATCAAGCGCCCGCGCGGCGGTATAGGTGATCATCTCGTCAATACTATTGGGCTTGGAATAAAGTGCAGGCACGGGCGGCATGATGATGGCGCCCATTTCCGCAAGCGATGTCATGGTGCGCAGGTGACCAAGGTGGAGCGGGGTTTCCCGCACCATCAGCACAAGCCGCCGCCTTTCCTTGAGCATCACATCGGCTGCACGACTAACAAGTGATGATGTGATGCCGGTGCGGATCTCGCCCATGGTTTTCACCGAACAGGGTGCAATGAGCATACCCATGGTCTTAAACGACCCACTGGCGATTGCAGCGCCAATGTCCGCCGCCGGGTAGACCACGTCGGCAAGGTCGCGCACCGACTTGACCGTACAGCCGATTTCTTCCGAAATCGTTCGTTCCCCGGCCTTTGAGAGCACCAGATGGGTCTCTACATTTGTGGGCCTCAGAAGCTCCAGCAGGCGCACGCCAATAGCGACACCACTGGCCCCGGTGATGGCAATGACTATCCGATTTGTGCGAGTCTCAGACACTTTACGCAATAATCCTTCAAACGGCAGAAAAGTCCTGTTTGCTAAGTGCCCGAAGATACAGGCTTAGTCACAGCGCGCCAATCTTTTCCGTGACAACATCATTACAGAATGATGAAATACTTAGTCCAACCAACCAAAATAGGAGTGACGGGTATGAACCTAGAATCGCATGTTAATTCACTCAACGCCAAACATGCTGAAATTGAAGAGATCATCGCCCGTGAGGAGCACCGACCGTGTCCAGATACGATGCGGCTCGCACAGCTGAAAAAGCAGAAGCTCCGCCTGAAAGAGGAAATGGCCCGACTAAGACACTAGGCCCCTCATACGGTTCAAAAAAAGAGCGTGAGGACATCCTCACGCTCTTTTTGTATCTGCATCCCGTGGAGGGAAATTATTCTTCGGTCGCTTCCGGTGCGTCGCCCTCAACCTCAGCAGCTGCTTCCGGTGATTTCTCAGCCATCTTGCGTTTGCGCTCAGCGGCGGTGCGTACAGCTTCGTCAAGCTCAACCTGCTTGCAAAGGCCAAGGCCTACCGGGTCCTGCGGTTTAATGTTCTGGATATTCCAGTGGCTGCGCTCACGGATAGCCTGAATGGTTGGCTTCGTGGTACCCACAAGGCGGCTGATCTGAAGGTCGCTCAGCTCCGGATGATGACGCACGAGCCATGCGATGGCGTCGGGCTTGTCCTGGCGCTTGGAGACCGGCGTATAGCGCGGGCCCTTGGTGCGCGGCAGTGCCTTCACAGCGTCTTCCGTCAGTTTCAGCGACGCGCCTGCATCTTTCTGGCAGCGTTCGATCTCGTCCCAGCTCAATTGGCCGTTTGCCGTGGGGTCCTGGCCAACAATGTTGGTGCCAACCGTGCCATCGGCAATGCCCTGCACTTCAAGCGCGTGCAACTGGCAGAATTCCGCAATCTGCCTGAAGGTCAGTGCTGTATTGTCTACAAGCCACACCGCTGTGGCCATCGGCATCAAAGGTTGTGTCATCCCGTTATCCCTACAAATTACAGAATTCCTCTAGTCCAGATGAACTTCCGTCCACCTGCCCTCCCGGAGATTAAATTGATCCTGAAAGGGGCGAGAGAGAAATTCCTCCCGTACCCCTCTTTAACAGGTCAGGAACTGCCTGTCACCGCGAATTGTGCGCGGGAAAGGCGATATTTGCGCATTCCTACTGCTTGTGGCTGACCTCGAGCATGATTTTGCCCTTGTGGTTGCTCGAATCCATCAGCGCATGCGCTTTGGACGCGTCCTCAAGCGCAAACACGCTGTCAATCACCGGACTTACCTTACCGCTTTCGAGCAGCGGCCACACCTTGGCGGCGAGCGCCTCGGCAATGGCGCCCTTGAAAGTATTGTCGCGTGGACGCAAGGTGCTGCCCGTCAAGGTCAGGCGCTTGAGCATCACCGGCAGCATGTTCATCTCCACCGCGGGGCCGCGGAGGAACGCAATGGAAACATGGCGGCCATCAGGCGCAAGGCAGGCGATATTCTTGGGTACATAGTCCCCGCCGACCATATCCAGCACCACATTCACACCGGCACCATCCGTGACCTTGTTCACAACCTCCGCAAAGTCTTCCTCGCGGTAGTTGATGACCGTATCGGCACCCAAATCGCGGCAGAAAGCTGCCTTGTCGTCGCTGCCAACGGTGGTGATGACCTTGGCGCCAAAAGCTTTGGCAAGCTGGATCGCGACCGAGCCGATACCGCTTGAGCCGCCATGCACCAACAGCGTTTCGCCGGGCGCGAGTTTGGCGCGGTCAAACACGTTGGACCATACGGTGAAGAAAGTTTCCGGGATGGCGGCCGCTTTCACATAGTCATAGCCTTCCGGCAGTTTGATGGTGGTGGCGGCCGGTGCCTTGCAAAATGCAGCGTAGCCCCCGCCTGGCACCAGCGCGCACACGCGGTCACCGACGGTGAGGCCGGATACCTGCCCGCCCACCGCAACAATCTCACCCGCAACCTCAAGCCCCGGAATATCCGACGCGCCGGGCGGCGGCGGATAGCGACCTTCGCGCTGCACCACATCAGGCCGGTTCACGCCCGCGGCAAAGACTTTGATCAATACTTCACCCGGGCCAGCTTCCGGCATGTCGCGTTCCGCGACTGTCAGCACCTCAGGCCCACCGGGCATCTTGATTTCAATAACTTTCACTGTATCTCTCCAATCATCATGCCCAGAAGGTGGGGCGAGATAGCCCTCGTGACAAGCCCCCCGTTCTTCGGCATCATGGCAGCGGTGGCGGCTCAGGCAGGAGTTTGAAGAATGGATTTTGATGACGTACCGGTGAAAAAGGACAGCCCACTCACGGCTGTGGAGCGTGAGGACCTGTCAACTGTCAGCGCGGAGGAACTCGAGGACCGGGTGGAGCGTCTGCTGGCGGAGGTTGACCGCACGCACAAGGAAATAAAAGCAAAAAAAGCCAGCCGCGCGGCGGCGGATGCCTTCTTCAAACCCTGATTCTGGCAATGAAAAAGACGAGGGCTGAGCGGCTCTTGGGGGAGGAATGCCCGGCCCTCGCTTGAGTACACGACAGCGAGGAGTCGTGGAGGAAATCAACAGTCAGGAACGATGTTCCTTAAGCGGCGTCAGCCTCAATTGTTTTCGGGGAGTTTTCACCCGAGCGAATCTCGATCTGGCGCGGACGCTTGTGTTCCGGAATAACGCGCTTCAGTTCAACCTCAAGCAGGCCATTCTGGAACCGTGCATCACCAACCTGAATGGTGTCGGCAAGTTCAAAGCGGCGCTCGAACGCGCGTTTCGCGATACCACGATGCAAGTAACGCCGGTCCTTGTCTTCGTCGCGGCCCTTGCCAGCGATCAGGAGCATGCCTTCTTGCACGGTCACGGTCAGTTCATCAGGCGCAAAACCTGCAACGGCCATGGTGACGCGGTAATCGTCGTCGCTCAGTTTCTCGATATTATAGGGTGGGTAAGGTGCGCTCTGCTCGGAACTCAGGGCCGAATCAAGCAGCCTGTTCAGGTGGTCAAAGCCAACGGAGCTGCGCATAAGCGGGGAAAGGTCAAAACTTCTCATGTCATGTCCTCCAATAGAAGCGACTGATTAAGGGCCCGCAACCATTGCCGGGCCAATTCAAACCCCGGTCCCGACCATTCGGCAACCGGTTGAGTTTGATGTGGGTAGGGGGTCGCATTTCTGCAAGAGGAAAAATCAAAAAAGGCGCCCCGTTTGGGACGCCTTTTCCGAAAAACCGTTTCGTCGTAACGACTTATTTTTTGAGCGACAGAGCACCGAAACGCTTGTTAAAGCGTGCCACACGGCCACCTTCGAGAACCTGACGAGCGCCGCCGGTCCAAGCCGGGTGCGATTTCGGGTCAATCTCGAGCGTCATTGTGTCGCCTTCCGAGCCCCACGTGGAGCGGGTCTCAAAAGTCGTCCCGTCGGTCATTACCACTTTAATGGTGTGGTAGTCGGGATGAATGTCTTGTTTCATGGTCTTTAATCTCCGAAAACGAGGCGTCCGTTTACCGGATGTTTTAAGGGATTGCAAGGCTGTTTCTCAGCTTTTTTGCTGGATTATGCCGAGAAGCGCGCCATGAGCGCCTTTGCCGCACCTGAATGACAAGTTTTTCAAAATCGTTCATTGGCACGAGCCGCGTGCGCGCCTATATCTGCCCTCACGTATTACAGGGAAAAATCCATGACTGATTCCGCCGTCCGGCTTGAGCATGAGCCGCCCAAGGGCAAACTGAAAAACCTCAACACGCTTTGGTCTTTTGTCCGGCCTTATAAGCTTCAGCTGGTGCTCGCGTCTTTCTTCCTGCTTGTCGCGGCGGCGACGGTCCTCATCGTTCCCACCGCCCTCGGCGACATTGTCGATAAGGGTTTTTCGGCGGACAACGCCCAGAAAGTGAACGACTACTTCCTTGTTTTTGTTGCCATTGTTGCAGTTATGGCCATCGCCACCGCCTTCCGCTTCTACTTCGTCACCTGGCTTGGCGAACGTGTCGTCGCCGACATCCGCAAAGCGGTGTATGAGCGGCTCATCACCCTCTCGCCCGAGTTTTTTGAGGTGAACCGCCCGGGTGAAATCGTCTCTCGCCTGACGGCTGACACCACGCTGGTACAAACCATCGTGGGCTCAAGCGTATCCGTATGGGCGCGCAACTTCCTTATCGCGGTTGGGGGCACCATCTGGCTTTTTGTCATGTCGCCGAAGCTCATGAGCTACATCGTGGTTGTGATTCCGCTGCTTCTGGGCGTCATCATATATGTGGGCCGCAAAGTGCGCGATCTGTCGCGCACGAGCCAGGATAAGGTGGCGGATGTGGGCGCGCGCGCGAACGAGTCGCTCTCCGCGCTTAACATCGTTCAGGCTTTCACACAGGAGAAGACCGAGGCCAAGCGCTTCGGCACCCATGTGGACGAGGCTTTTGTCGCTGCCAAGCGCCGCATCACCGTGCGCGCGGCCATGACGTTTGCCATGATCTTTCTTATCTTCGGTGCCATCGCCCTCGTGCTTTATGAAGGCGCGCAGGACGTGATTGCAGGCACCATGAGCGGCGGGGAGATGCTTGATTTCATCATGCGGGCCGTGTTTGTGGCCGGTGCCTTTGGTGCGCTTTCGGAAGTCTACAGTGAACTGCAGCGCGCGGCTGGCGCCGCCGGACGCCTCGCCGAACTGTTGGCGGCGGAAGCAACCATCAAAGCCCCCGCGAACCCCACCGCAATGCCGGACCCGGTGCGGGGCGATATTCATTTCGATAACGTAACGTTCCATTATCCGTCCAAGAAAGACGTGCCGGCGCTTGAAGGCTTCAACCTTCGTATCAAGCCGGGCGAAACAGTGGCGCTTGTCGGCCCGTCCGGCGCGGGCAAGTCGACCGTGCTGCAACTGCTCCTGCGCTTCTACGACCCTGAGGCGGGGCGCATCACCATTGACGGCGTGGATATCGCGCGGACCGAGCCGCAGGCCTTCCGCTCCCACCTCGCCTTTGTGCCGCAGGAAACCATTATCTTCGCTGACACAATCGCGGAAAATGTCCGCTATGGCCGCCTTGACGCGACCGATGACGACGTGAAAGGCGCCGTCGAGGCCGCAGCCGCCAAGGAGTTTATCGAGCGCGCGCCAGAAGGCTATGACACGTTCCTTGGTGAGCGGGGCAGCCGGCTTTCGGGCGGACAGCGGCAACGCATTGCCATTGCGCGGGCCATTTTGCGCGACGCGCCGGTGCTACTCCTTGATGAGGCTACCAGCGCGCTTGACGCGGAAAGCGAACAGAAAGTGCAGGAAGCGCTTGAGCACCTGATGGAAGGTCGGACGACGCTTGTGATTGCGCACCGCCTGGCGACCGTGAAGAAGGTGGACCGTATCGTTGTGCTCGATGAAGGCCGCATCGTGGCTGAGGGTACACACGACGAACTGGTGGCCAAAGGTGGGCTCTACAAGCGCCTCGCCGACCTCCAGTTCGCGAGTGGAATTTAAGCCTTTTCAATCACTTGACGAGTGACGGCACAATCTGATGCGACAGAAGCTGGAGCGGTATCGACTGCTCCGGCTTATTAAAGTTCTTGCCGGTGAAGGCAGCCACAAGCTTCAACTCCGGCACCACAAAGATGTAAGTACCCCCGTTGCCATGGGCGTACATCAGGCTCATGGGCTGGCCTTTCACCGCGCCCTTATCAAGCCACCAGAGATAGCCGTATCGTTCCCTTTTTCCGTATACTGTGGTATACTCTTCCATCATGTCACGGAGCCAGTTTTCCGCGATAATCTGTGCGGAACCTGTGCGGGAAGTGTGTGGGATCTGTGCGGGGTTTGCGCAAAAAGTGTGCGGAGTTTGTGCATCTTTTTCACACACCGGAATGGCCCCACCGTTCAACACCAATTGCCCGATTTTATGCAGGTCACTGACCGTCAGACGGAGGTGGCCACCGGTGTCGGTATAGCGCCGCGGTGTGTCCCGCCAGCGGGCTTTCTCAATGCCGAGCGGGGCAAACAATCGCTCCTCTGCAAAATCGGGTACGTCCTGGCCCGAGAGCTTTTTGATCACCCTGCCCAGCAGCACGACACCACCGGTGCAATAACTGAAATGATCCCCCACCTCATAGGCCATGGGTTGGTCGAGCAGGAATTCGGCCCAGTCGCGGGTCCGGTACATCTTGTCTTCGTGGCCGAGGGAGGCTTTGTCCCAGTCGTTGCAGGCAAGGCCCGAGCGCATGGTGAGGAGATCCTCAACCGTGATATCGCGCTTCGGGTCCCCGCCGGGGATACCCGCAAACTCATCCGGCAGGATATCGGCCACTTTGGTCTTCACACTTTTTAGGCTGCCGTCTTCAATGAGTTCGCCCACCAGAATGGCGGTAATGCTTTTGGTGGCGGAGCGGATGTCATGCCTATGGGACGCATCCACACCGGGGGCGTAAGCCTCGACGACGATCTCGCCGTCCACGCTGATGATAGAGCTGGTGATGCCTTTGAGTTCACCTGCGGCAAGCTTATCGCCGATAACCTTTATGGCGTCATTCGCGCCCGCAGGCAGGCAGAACAGGAGAAGTGCGGCCAGAAGGCCGGTCAGTTTTGCTGTCATGGTATCCTCGCATTTTTATCTGTTCAGCGCAGAATTTCACCGCAATGCGGCAGCATGATGAACGAGAGGGAGGCTTCACCCCGCGCGGCGTGAAAAAATCCCTACCCCCTTGTCGGGAACCGCTGCGCCCATGCGTCCTAGGCATAACAGCAACTGACAGTCAGGAGATTATGATGAGGAAAATTGTTGTCGGCGCGTTTTTGAGCCTAGACGGCGTGATGCAGGCACCGGGCGGGCCTCAGGAAGACCCCACCGGCGGTTTCAAGCATGGCGGCTGGGTTGCGCCCCTGTTTGATGAGGCGGGTGGTGAGGCCGTGGACGCTATGTTCAAGGAACCGTTCGACCTGCTGCTGGGCCGCAAAACCTATGATATTTTCGCAGCCCACTGGCCGCACGCGCCGGAAGGTGACCCGATCGGCGAACTGTTTGACGGCATCACCAAATATGTCGCGAGCCGCAACCCGGATTTCCGGCCCACATGGCAGAAAACCGAAATGCTGGGTGCCGACACGGTGGCGGCCATCAAGGCACTGCGCCAGTCAGACGGGCCGAACCTGCTGACCCAAGGCTCGACCGAACTTCTGCAGACCCTGTTCAAACACGGGCTTGTGGATGAACTGCATACATTCGTCTTCCCCGTCGTGCTGGGCGGCGGCAAAAGGCTGTTTGGCGACACCGGCTTTTCGGCCAGCTTCAAGCTGGTGTCTTCAAGCGTGTCGAGCACCGGGGTTGTGTTGAGCAAATATGAGCGGGACGGTGAGGTAGAGACAGGCTCGTTCGAGTTTGACGAACCAACAGCAGCAGAACTTGAGCGCCGCAAAAACCTGACCTGAAGACTGTGAGGCAGGAGGGCAGCAACCCTTTAGCTGCTGCCCTACCCATACGGCTATAGCCCGTAGTGCCAGGGCACCACGACGCTGAACGCTGCCCACACCACGAGCGCGAGCGGTATGCCAAGCTTCATATAGTCGGTGAAACCATAGTTGCCTGGCCCCATGACAAGCAGGTTGGTCTGGTAGCTGACCGGCGTGGCAAAAGAGCAGTTCGCGGCGAAAATAACCGTCACCACGAAGGGCAGCGGCGGCAGGTCAAGCCGCGTGGCCACGTCCACCGCAATGGGGGTGAACAGGATAGCCGTCGTGTTGTTCGACAGGATATTCGAGATCACCGCAACGAGCAGGAACAGCGCCGACAGCATCACCGTGCTGCTGGCACCGTCAAGCGCGCTGACCATCTGGTGACCAAGGAAGGCAGCACCGCCCGTGGCCTCCATGGTAGCGCCCATGGCAAGTGCCGCTCCCACCAGCAGGAACACCTGCCTGTTGAGTGCGCGCGACGCCTGCCCGATGGTCAGGCACCCGGTGATCACCACCGCAAAAGCCCCCAGCATGGACGCCACCACAATAGGCAACAGCCCGCTGGCGGACGAAGCAACCACCGAGAGGAACACCAGCTGTGCAATCCATTTTTTGTGTTTTTCCGGCAAGGCATGGCCGGACCATTCCATGAGAATCACGTCGCGCCGCGTGCGCAAGTGGCGCATCTGCGGCCCTGTCCCGCATACGAGCAGAATATCGCCCGCTTCCAATCGCACACTGCCGATGACACCGCGCATCATGCGGCTGCGGCGCTGCACACCAATGATAACACTACCGCCCGACAGTTGCGCCCCCACTTGCGCCACCGTGCGGCCCTCAAGCGGGCTTGCGGGTGGCACCAGCACTTCAAAGAGGTGCGGCACGCCCTTCTCGCCGGAGGAGGAGAGCGACAAGGTATCGCCGCCCATCAATACACTGGGGGCTTCCGCGGCAATGTCCGTCAGCTTGTCACGGGTGGCAACAAGGGTCAGCGTGTCACCGGGTTTGAGCGTGAGCTCATCAAACGGCGGCAGCAGGGTCTGGCGACCACGCTCAATGAGCCACACAGTAGTGTCCTTGAAGCCCGGCAGCATGCCCGAGACCGCCTGCATCCCCTCATAGGGGCTACCCTTCAAGACCGTGAGCTGGGCAATATACTGTTTACCGCCCGCACCGTCCCCGCCGGTGTCAAGTCCGCCATCCTTGGGCAGGATGCGCGGCGCGGCAAACCAGAGGAAGGTGAAGCCCACCAGCGCAATCATTGCGCCCGGGATGGTGAAGTCGAAGAAGTCGATATGTTCGCCGGTAAGCGAGAAATAGGCACCGGCCGCCAGCAGGTTGGTGCTTGTACCAATCAGCGTGGTCATGCCGCCAAGGATAGCCGCGAAGGAAAGCGGCATCAGCACCTGGCTGGGCGCTTCGCGCATCTTGTTCGCGAGTACGATCATGATCGGCAGGAACATGACCACCACAGGGGTGTCATTAAGGAACGCGCTGATCACCATCACCGCAATCAGGCAGCAGAAAATCAGCATGCGTGGCCGACGACGCCCGTAGCGCAGCAGAAGCGTCGTCGGACCATCAAGCGCCGCTGTCTGACTCATGCTCTGCCCCACAACCATAAGCGCGAGGATGGTGATAAGGGCGGGGTGCGCAAATCCTGCAAGCAGGTTCCCTGCGGTCAGGAGCGGGTCACCGCCGGCGTCATAAACAGGAAATAGCTGGAAAAAGAGCAGTAAAAGGGCAATCACGCCGAGAGAGACAACCTCGACCGGCCAACGCTCTGAAGCATAAAGGATAATCGCGCCGATAATAACGGCAAAGCTGACCCACATATGAATGTTTGTCGCAATCAATTCCATGCTGTTCTCCCTGAAGCGCATGAGCGAATTGCACGCACACAAACACCAATCATACGGTAAATTTGAGGCACCGTCGCGGAAAATACAGTTGTACCAGAACCCGTTTATGTGGCGCGCCTCGCGTCCACCCGTGCAAACTTGCTTGTGTAGAAGGTACAATTTTGTTAAAAACACAGCGAATGTCGGTGTTGAATGGGGCGCGCTGGCATTAACGGGAGGCCACAGTTGAACACTGTAAGCAAATTCAAGCGCGCGCTTGCGCCTGTTGCCATTGCGGTTTTAGCCACCATGGGCAGCACCGGCGCGTCTGCCACCTATAACCACAGCTATAGCGATTGGGACGTAAGCTCGGACCCCGGCACCTATGGGCCCATTTCCCTTGGTGACACCATCACGCTTGATGCCTGTGGGTCGGTATATTTCAACTATAATAACCAGAGCCAGAGCACATCGCTTTGCGATATCTCGAGCCTGAGTTCCTTCACGCTGACGTGGAAAGCCAAGATCGGCAACAACTGGTCCCACATCACCCAGACCTATAGCGGCAGCAATACCGCGAACGGCCTGAATGTGACGGTGAACACCGGTGCAGGTACCTTCTTCAATCAGGCTGGCACCTATATGATCGGCCTCTATGTCACCGTGAACAACAACAGCTGGGTGCAGCTTCCGGGCGGTAGCTGGGGCTATTCGAACGACAATGGCGGTTATGACCCGGGCAACCAGAGCCTCGCATGGTCATCCGCATTCACTGTTAGTCCTGCCGCCAGCGTACCTGAGCCCTTGGCCGCGCTTTTGCTGGTGCCGGGCCTTGCGTTGATTGCCCGCCGCGAACGCCGCCGCCGCAGGCAGGATCACGCCCGGTAAACTTCTTGTAAATTGCCAGTTAATCTAAGAAGCGCTATCAGCCGGTGGAGAAAAACAACTCTACCGGCTATTTTGTTACTGCGGTAGATTTTGAAGACCTGTTTCATCCGGCCTTGCGTGCAAGAAACTGCGGGCCATTTATGAGGTATCCCTTGCGTCTTGCCCGACTGGCCCAACTGGCCGCATGTATATTGACCACCGCTTTTGCCGCCCTGCCCGCGCAGGCTGAAGGCATGCGCCTGTGTAACAGCACGGAGTTCTGGCCACCCTACAGCTTCCTGCGTGGTGACGTGCTCGAAGGCGAGCATACCGAAATATTGAACGCGGCGTTCAAGGACATTGGCGTTGAAATGGAACAGGTGTACCTGCCGTGGAAACGCTGTCAGGACCGTGTGGCAACAGGTGAACTGGACGGTATCATCGGCATTTCCTATACGGAGGAACGCGGCGCGGTTCTCGCCTTCCCCGCTGACGCAAAAGACGCGGCGCCGCTCGAGGCCATCAGTCAGGTTGAGTTTGTCATCGTCACCCGCGCCGACACCGACGCACCCGCCAGCATCAGCATCGAAGCCCTGCCTGAGCCTGTTGGCGTGCTGCTGGGCTATCGCTCCGCCGACACCGTGCGTGAAGCTGGCAAGCAGGCGCAAATTGTGGCGCAACAGTCCAGCCTCTTCCAGATGCTGGAACGTGGGCGTATTGCCTCGGCCGTCGCACTTCGGGGCACAGCCATTCACTATGTGGAGGCGAGCAAGGAACCACTTGTCATTCATGAGCCCGCGCTATGGTCCACGCCGCACTTTGTTGCCTTCAGCCGGAAGGCTGATATCACGCCCGAGCAGATGCAACAGGTGTGGAATGCGGTGAAAGCCATCCGCGCCGACAAAGTCCGCATGGCCCAAATCCGCGCGCATGTGAACGAACTGCTCGAACCCTGTTTCGAAGACGGCGCCCCCTGCAAGTGACGCAGCGACTAGCGCTGCGTCAGGCGCATTTCGATACGGCGATTGCGGCTGTAGGCGAAGATGTTATCCGCCGGGTCGATGGGCTGGAACTCACCAAAACCGGTGGCGGCAAGCCGCTCCGCCGGCACACCAACCGAGATCAGGAATTCCACCACGCTGATGGCGCGGGCGGCTGAAAGCTCCCAGTTGTTTTTATACTGCGCAGTCGAGATCGGGCGCTTGTCCGTATGTCCGTCTACGCGGAGAATCCAGTTCAGCTCAGCCGGAATCTCGCGAGAGATCGCCATCAGTGTCTCGGCGAATTTGCGCATTTCGGCACGGCCTTCGGGGCCCAGTTCCGCACTGCCCGAACTGAACAGCAGTTCGGAGGCGAACACAAAACGGTCCCCCTCGATGCGGATTTCAGGGCGGCTCGAGAGCACTTCCTTGAGACGGCCAAAAAACTCGGACCGGTAGCCCGCCAGTTCCTCAACCTTGGAGGCAAGCGCACGGTTCAGCCGGCGGCCCATATCCACAATCACAGCCTGATTGCGGCGGTCGCGTTCTTCGCTTGCCTGAAGCGCGGCTTCAAGGCGGCTTAGCTGTTCCTGAAGTGCTGTGATATTGCGCTGCAGGCGTGCGACCTCAGCCCGCGCCTGGGCTGAGATATTGCGCTCATCCGCAAGCTCACTTGCGGCAGTGCCATATTGTTCTTCAAGCCGTTTGGCAGCAGCTTCAAAACGTTCACGCGCTTCCGTCATCTCCAGAAGGCGCGCCGCGCTGTCTGATAGCTCACTACGGGTCGCGTCGAGCGAGGCGGAAAGCTCGTCTCGGTCCTTGTTGGCGGCGGTCAGCGATGCCGAAAGTTCGGCCATGCTGTCCCTCAGTGCGTCATTGGCCTGCTGCTCCATCTTGAGAAGATTACCAAGCTGGGCCACTTGCCCCCTGAGTTCCGCCAGCGCCTGATCACGGCCCGACAAGGCTTGGCCGAGGAAAAACTGCGCCAGCACAAACATCGACAGCAGGAAAATGATAACAAGCAGAAGCGTGGAGAGCGCATCGACAAAGCCCGGCCAGCTATTGTCCTGCGCGCCGCCACCAATTCTCCTGCGGGAGCCGATCATGCGTCATCCTCATCGCGGCGGGCGGACAGGCCCGTAGGACGCACCTCGGGTTCTGCGGCGCTAGGTGTGGCGGGCGGAGGTGTCACCGTGCGTGGCTGCGCTGCTGCCGGTGTGGGGCGTGCGGGCATCGCAGTGCCCTTGCCGCCGTCCATGCTGACAGCAATGGTACGCGACAGCAGCTTGAGTTCAGCGCGCAGTTCCTCAACCAGATTATCGGACGTGCGCACCTGTTCATCAATCAGGCGCTTGATGCCGACATCAAGGTTGCGGATATGGGTTTTGGTGGCATCGTCAATGACAGGCTGCGGTGCTGCCGGCGGCGGCGCCTTATGGCTCGTCGCCAGCTTGTCAATCGCGGTTGCGAGCATCTTGAAGGCCTCGTCACCCTTTTGCATGTGCGCGGCCTGTGCATCCAGTTTGTCAGCAAGGGTGGCGAGCGATTCTGCAATGCTCGTCATCGTGTGCTGGCCCTGAATGCGGGCATCTTCGGAATGTTTGAGCGTGCGCTGGAGCCGATCTATGCCGTCTGCGGTCTGTTCCATCAGCGCGGTCATATAAGCGCTTGGGCTTGCCATACCGTCCGACATTTCGGTGCGCGAGAGCTGGGTGACGGACGCCAGCCAATCCTCAACGCTGTTATAGAACCGCGTTTGCGCCTGACTGGCCTGCAGGTCCATGAAACCGAGAATCAGGCTACCGGCAAGACCAAAGAGCGAGCTTGAGAATGCCGTGCCCATGCCCGAAAGCGGTGCCTCAAGCCCGGCTTTCAGTTCATCGAACATGATCGCCATATCGCCACCATCGACCGTGAGGCCGTTGATGGTTTTGCCAATGGCGCCAATGGTGCCGAGCAGGCCCCAGAAAGTACCGAGAAGACCGAGGAAGATAAGGAGGCCGGTGAAATACCGGCTGATCTCGCGGCTTTCTTCAAGGCGGGAGATAATGCCGTCCAGCACCGAACGCATGGAGAGCGTGGACAGGCGCATGCCGCCCTCTTCCTGCGCGGACAGAAGCGATGCCGCAGGCGCCAGCAGGCGTGGCTCAGCGCTAGAGCGGTTGGCTTCCTGACGCTTGAAGGCATCGACCCAGGCAATCTCCGGCGTCAGGTCAAAGACCCGGCGGTAGGCAAAACCGATACCGATGAGGAGGGTCGCAACAATCACGCTGTTGAGCGCGATATTGGCCATGAAGGCGTCAATGACGGCATCCCTGAGAAGCGCAACGATGACCAGCACCGCCACAAGAAACAGCGTCATGCGCATGGTGAATTTTCTTGGCTTCTGCATTTGTGCCCTCTCTTCCCCCGTGTAGGATCAGGCCCGCGCATGCGGTCCAAACCCGGAATTCAAACTACAGCAATAACTTGGCTATAGTTTAAGGGCAATATTATGGCTGTAAATGCTGAAGTCGTGAAGCGCCAAGATGTGCTTGTGCGTCAGGCCGCGAAAAACTCGTCCACGATAGCCGGGTGATCCTTCGGCGAACGGCCAAGCATGCTTTCCGCAAGGCTGTTCAGCTTCGCCATCGTAGGTTCCCGGTAGAGGCGACCAAGGTATGCGGCCACACCGGGCCAGCGCGTGGCATCAAGTGTCCAGTCCGCCCAGAAGGCGTTGCGCATCAGTGAGCCGATAGCAATATCACCCACAGACAGCGGACCACAGAGGTAACCCTCATCAGGCAGTTGGCTTTCAAGATAATCGAGGATCTCCGGCAGGTCCTCGTTGATCGCCTTGGCGACCACCGCCTCGTCCGTTGGTTCCTTCAACACCACAGGGCGTACCCGGCGTTGGAAGAAAAGCGGGAACAGCACGTTCCGGCCCATGTGATCGTCGGCATATTCCTCGAACCAGCGCGCGCGGGCGCGGGCTTCCACATCGGATGGATACACCGGGTTTTCCGGGAATTTTTCTTCCAGGTACTGTGCAATCACGCTCGAATCCGGGATGGTAAAATCCCCGTGTTTCAGTACCGGAATACGGCGCAGCGGGCTGATGCGGGTAAAGTCGGCGTCGCCCGTAAACGGAATTTGTGGGACGCAGCGGAAGGGCACACCCTTAATGTCCAGAATCGCCAGAACCTTACGGACATATGGGGAAATTGGGGTACCAATGATGGTAATCTCGTCTTTCATGGGTGCGTCCTCCTCGCTGCTGATCATGAAAATAGCGCCGAGCCCGCGCTTCTCAAGGCTTTTCAGGCCCTCAGGATCGTATGTCTGATATACAATATTGAAGGGTAAACTTTAGGTGCGGACGTTTTGCCATACAAAAAAGCCGCCCCAGTGACGGAGCGGCTTGAATTCCAACGGCTTTCCGGAGGGAAGCGTATCTGGCTTATGCTTTCTGCGCGCGGTGAACGCGCTTGAGCGCACGCTGCATCGGCGCGTGAAGCTGGTCGTTCGCCGCAATCACATCGCCGGATTTGAGCATGTCGGTGCCTCCGTTCATGTCGCTCACGTAACCGCCCGCTTCTTTGACAAGCAGCAGACCGGCAGCGATATCCCATGACGCAAGGCCCGATTCCCAGAAAGCGTCATAGCGGCCGGCAGCCACGTATGCGAGGTCGAGGGCTGCGGAACCAAAGCGGCGAATGCCTGCCACGTGCGGCATGAACTCAGCCATTTCAGCCATGAAAAGCTCATGATTGCCACGGCCCTTGAACGGGATACCGGTGGCAAGAAGCGCATCTTCCATCTTGTTACGGCCCGAAACCCGCAGACGGCTCTCGTTGAGGTAGGCACCCTGGCCCTTCTCGGCCCAGAAAAGCTCATCATTGAGCGGCGCGTACACAACGCCCGCCACGATCTCACCACGCTCCTCAACCGCAACGGAAATCGCGAAGTGCGGCAGGCCGTGCAGGAAGTTGGTGGTACCATCAAGCGGGTCGATGATGAAACGCACGTCGTCACGTTTG
Organism: Kordiimonas gwangyangensis DSM 19435 = JCM 12864; assembly: GCF_000375545.1. Lineage (GTDB taxonomy): Bacteria > Pseudomonadota > Alphaproteobacteria > Sphingomonadales > Kordiimonadaceae > Kordiimonas > Kordiimonas gwangyangensis. Next base: position 28,127 of record NZ_AQXF01000003.1, on the reverse strand, counting down.
CCTTTCACTTCGCCATGTTCTTCCATCAGGAAGCCGAAGTCAGGGCGTGCGCGGCTCAGTTCTTCAAAAAGGGTCTTCTCGGTGCGTTTGTCGGCCTGGGAGACAAAGTCTGCCGGACCTTTCCTCGACACCTGAAGCTGTTCCACTTCGCCAAAATCGCGGCGCAGGTTGCGGCTCGCTTTAAGGACGGCGGAAACCATCACATTCATGAGCGGTGAACGACGGGCCATGGAACTCTCCAATCTCGGGCTTTAGAAAATACTCGGAACAAAAAAGGGGCGCGAACGCGCGGACTATTAGTCCGCGCGGCCGGCATATTCGCGTTCAGCGGTCGATACGATGATCTTGTCGCCTGCGCTAACAAACGGGGGAACACCAACACGGAGGCCGTTTTCAAGGATGGCGGGCTTATAGGAGCTCGACGCCGTCTGGCCTTTCACAACCGGTTCGGTTTCCGTCACTTCAAGGACAACCTTTTCAGGCAAGCTTACGCCAATCGGCTTCTCGCCATAAAGCTCGATCACCACGGTCATGCCGTCTTGGAGGAAGACACTGTCTTCGCCGATATCTTCAGCGGAGATGGAGATCTGCTCGTAACTGTCCTGATCCATGAAAGTGAACATTTCGCCTTCAGCATAGAGGAACTGATAGTCCTTCTGCTCCAGCGTTACTTTCTCCACCTTTTCCGATGAGCGGAAGCGTTCATTCAGCTTCGTACCATCGATCAGGTTCTTGAGCTCAACCTGCAAATAGGCGCCGCCTTTACCTGGCTGGGTGTGGGCGATTTTAACAGCGCGCCACAGGCCACCTTTATGCTCAATCACATTACCCGGACGAACGGCGTTACCGTCGATTTTCATGGAGCACCTCTTAGGATCTCATAAGTGTCAAAGAACAAGTTGGGCCGCGATGTAACAGATTCGGCCATGCTATGCAATGGGCGACGTGTGGTGGGGCAGCCGCGCAAAAGGCGCATGGCTCACGCTAGTCGGGATCTTTGGCAAAAGCTGTGACACCATCCGGCAAGGTAAGCCAGCCGTGCCTGCGGCAGTCATAGACGGAAACGCTTGGCGGCGGGAAGTCGGGGTCTGCAAAGGCACCGACCGCGATACTGATGCCGCCCCCCACACCCTCTTCAGTATGATACACAGTCGTGCCGCACTTGGGGCAAAATCGAAACCGGAACGCTGCACCCGCGTCACCCACACGCACATATTCGGTCGCCTGCCCGTTTACCTCGTAGGGTTCACTAAAAGATGCGAGGTACGCAAAGGCGCTGCCGGTGCGCTGCTGGCAGGCAAGGCAGTGGCAAAGCCCAACGCCCCTTGGTTCGCCTTTCACCGTGACACTCAATTGCCCACAACTGCACGCTGCTGTTCTTGCTGTCATCTTATGCCCTCCTCCCAAGATTTGGTCTAACGCTGGCATGCAGATTACGGTGTGGGCAAGTCACGTTCGTGCGACACCCGACGAGTGGTGTTGCACTTTTGCGAACACACAGTTCATTTCTTTGCGATTTTCAGGCCGAACAGGAAACCCTATCTTGGTTTCAACAGCGAACACGACGGGCGGTCACACAAGCCCGAAAGCAGCAAACCAATTTTCGGAGACGACACATGACGACCACTACTGAAACAATTAATCGCGGCCCGTTCGGCCTTCCTACCCTTGAAGGTATTCTGGGTGGCCACGCTGACCTCGGTCGCACGATTGCCCGCGTGGCAACCGGCCTTTTCCTCGTGCCGCACGGCGCACAGAAGCTTTTTGGCATGTTCGGCGGCTACGGCCTTGAAGCAACCGGCCAGTTTTTCGCCAGCCAGCTTGGCTTCTCGAATGGCTATCTCGCCGCGCTCGGCGCCGGTTCGGTTGAGTTTTTCGCGGGCCTTGCGCTTGCCCTTGGCCTTTTCACCCGTTCAGCAGCCATCGCGATCACCGTGATGCTTCTGGTGGCGTCCACCTTCCACTTCGGTGCCGGTTTCTTCTGGACGAACGGTGGTTGGGAATACCCAATCCTTTGGGCCGCAGTCGCCCTCAGCTTCGCCTTCAGCGGCGGTGGCCGCTATAGCTTGGATAACACCCTGGGGATCAAGTATTAACCCTTAATTCGCAAGAACAGAAAAAGGCCGGACTAAGTTCCGGCCTTTATGGTTTACAAGCCGTCAACCAAAATACCATCTAGAGAGGAAATAATTTAACCAATATTAAACCATAGCGACCTAGGGTGGAGCTTATTTTGTTGCTCGGGAAAGCCACCTTCTAATGCTTATTGACATGAAACGACCATTTTTTGGCAAACGTCGCGACGACTTATATGCTGCCCTTGATGAAGCGCAGGCTGTCATCGATTTCACCCCGGATGGCACAATCCTCAACGCCAACAAGAAATTCCTCGACTTGATGGAATACAGCCTGGCGGAGATTGTCGGCAAGCACCACAGTATTTTCATGGCGAAGGGCGATGCCCAAAAGGCCGGGTACGCCCAGTTCTGGAAAGACCTGAGGGCAGGCATCTGCCAGTCCCGCACCTTTGGCCGCGTGACCAAGAGCGGCAAACATGTATGGCTACAGGCCACCTACCTGCCGATGCGCGATGCCAAAGGCAAGGTCAGCCATGTGCTCAAACTGGCACAAGACCAGAGCGCAAGTCATCAGCTTGACCTCGATATGCGGGGTAAGATGGCAGCACTAGACCAGGCGCAAGCGATGATCGAATTCAAACTTGATGGCACCATCCTCACCGCCAACAAGAATTTTACCGACACAATGGGTTATACGCTTGAGGAGATTGTTGGCAAACATCACAGCATGTTCGTCACAGAAGAGACAAAACAGTCGACTGCCTATAAAGAGTTCTGGAGGGGCCTGGCTTCGGGCAAATCCTTCAACCAGCAATATCGCCGTATAGGAAAAGATGGGAAGGTTATTTGGCTCGAGGCTAGCTACAACCCGGTCATGGATGACGACGGCAGACCTTTGAAGATTATCAAGTTTGCGACCGACATTACCACGCGCAAGATGCGGGATGCCGACTATGAGGGCAAGATGACCGCACTTGCCAAAGCCCAAGCCATAATCGAGTTCACACCGGACGGCATTATTCTGGATGCCAATCAAAAGTTCCTTGATGCCGTTGGCTATCGCCTTGAGGAAATCAAAGGCAAGCACCACAGCATTTTCCTGGATAAGGGAGTGCAGGGCAGCAAAGAATACACCGAATTCTGGCAAGCGCTCAGGGATGGCAAGTTTCAGGCAGGAGAGTTCCGGCGGCTTGGCAAAGGGGGTGAGGATGTCTGGTTGCAGGCAACCTACAACCCGATCATCAGCCCGGACGGAACCGTCTTCAAAGTGGTGAAATTTGCCCGCGACGACACACCAGCTGTGAAAAAGCGCATGCTGCGCGACGCGGTTGTGGCGCAGCTTTTCTATGACATGAATCGTGTTGTCGAGAGCGCCAAGACTGTCGAGGAAAATGCCCATGCTGCATCGTCTGCAGCCTCACAAACCGGCGATATGGTGGAAACCGTTGCCGCAGCGGCAGAGCAGTTGAACGCTTCCTTCCAGGAAGTTGCCCAGAGTGTTTCACTCGCCCGAACGTCGTCCGAGCGGGCATCAGACGAATCCACCCAGGCGACGGCAGCAACCGAGCGCCTGACTGTGGCAGCCGACGCCATGGGCCAGATCCTCGTATTGATTGACGACATCGCGGCCCGCATTAACCTTCTGGCGCTGAACGCCACTATTGAATCCGCGCGTGCAGGCGAAGCTGGCCGGGGCTTTGCTGTTGTAGCCAACGAAGTCAAGAACCTGGCAAGTCAGGTTGCAAATGCGACCGCCCAGATCGCTGGTGAGATCGAGAACATGCAGTCTATATCGGCCGAAACGTCGAACAGATTGTCGGTCGTCACCCACTCTGTCGGCGAACTTCAGAGCAGCGTCAGCGGAATCGCTGGCGCGATTGAGGAACAGAGCGCTGTCACACGGGAGATTTCTTCAAACATGCACACAGCGTCCAGCGCGGTAGCGGACATTAACCGGAGCCTGAAGTCTCTCGCAGCCGAGGTGGACAAAACCCACCAGAATGCACAGGATGCGATGGAACAGGTAGGCACCATCCAGTAGAAAATACGGATTGGGCTGGTTCAACCTCAGCCCAATCAAGCCTTGATGGCCGACGCCTATTCGCTCAGGCCCAGCGCTTCATTGAACGCCCGGACGGCGGCTGCAGGCCCCTCCGGGTGTTTCCATACCGCCGAGCATACCGCCACAAAATGCGCGCCCGCTTCGGCAAGCACACCGCAATTCTCCGGCGTGATGCCGCCAATGGCCACGCAGGGGATTTCCGTCACTTCATCCCATACGGTCAGTATCTCGACATCCGGGCGGTATTCGCTGTCTTTGGTCTCAGATGGGTAGAACGCGCCGAAGGCGACATAGTTGGCGCCCTCTTCCCCCGCCTTATAGGCAAGGTGCATGCTGTCGTGGCAGGTGACACCAATATCCTTGGCGTGGCCCAGAAGCTTGCGCGCCGTCGGCACGTCACCGTCGTCCTGGCCGAGATGCACACCGTCCGCATCCACGTCCGCCGCGATATCGGCACGGTCGTTGATGAGGAAAGCGACCTCATATTTGTGGCAAATCGGCATAAGCTTGTGGGCGGCAGCGATGATCACATCGTCTTCCACGCCCTTGAGGCGAAGCTGCAGGCACGCCACATCACCGGCTGAAAGCGCGCTTTCAAGCTCGCTCGCAAAAGCGTCCAGATCCGCGATTTCGTCGGGCGTGATCAGATAGAGCCGACAGGCTTCCGGATTTTGTGGCATCGTGCGCTCCTACCTCAAAGCTTGCTTCGCCCCCGCATATGCCCGATTTTAGCGGGCTATGAAAGAGGCGTCAGTGAAAAACAACAAAAAACGGGGCAGCCCATGCCGCCCCGTCTTCAAATAATCTGCCAAGCAGGTCTTAGGCGTCAGCCATCGACATGCCTTGTGCGCCGAGGTCCTTGAAGGCTTCGTCAAGGCGGGCCGCCATGGATTCTTCGCACTTACGAAGCCATACGCGCGGGTCATACTGCTTCTTGTACGGCTGGCCGGTTTCCGGGTGCACCTGCCATTTGAAGGCGTCCTGGTTGGCATTCACATATTCGCCCGCGGCTTTCGAGAAAGCGAACTGCGTGTCGGTGTCGATGTTCATTTTGAACACACCGTAGCCAACAGCCTCGGTGATCTTTTCTTTCTCGGAACCCGAGCCGCCGTGGAACACGAAGTTAAGCGGGTTGGCGCCCGTGCCGCGTTCCTTCGCCACCAGCTCCTGGCTGTGCTTCAGGATTTCAGGGCGCAGCTTCACGTTGCCCGGCTTATAGACGCCGTGCACGTTACCAAAGGATGCTGCGACCGAGAAATGCCCGAGCGGCGTCAACAGGTCATAGGCCTTCAGCACGTCTTCCGGCTGGGTATAAAGGCTTGGGTTCTCGAAATCGTCACCCACGTCGGAGCCAACACCGTCTTCCTCACCACCCGTCACGCCAAGCTCGATCTCGAGGCTCATGCCAAGCGGCGTCATGTCTTTAAGCACACGCGCACAGACATCAAGGTTCTCGTCGATCGGCTCTTCAGAGAGGTCCAGCATGTGGCTGGTGTAAAGCGGCACGCCTTCGCGTTTCAGGTTCTTGCGGCTTTCCTCAATCAGCGCTTCGACCCATGGCACGAGGCTCATGTTGGCGTGGTCGGTGTGGAGGATGGCGCAAATGCCGTAGTGTTCGGCCAGCAGCTGCACGTGGCGGGCGGCGGATACCGCGCCCAGCACCTTGGCGCCAAAGCTGTCTTTCATGCCTTTGCCGGCGTAGAACTGTGCACCACTGTTGGAGAACTGGATGATGACATCCGAACGGTTCTTGGCGGCGGCTTCCATCACAGCGTTGATGGAGTTGGTGCTGACCACGTTGACCGCGGGCAATGCGTAACCCTTGTCCTTGCAGTTCTGGACGAGAGCCGCATAGTCATCGCCGAATACGACACCTGGTTTCATGATTATTCCCTGTAATTTCCAGCGTTTTTGGGGCCCGATTCTTATGTTTTATGTTGCGTGGAACCGGTGGGCCTTAGATACACAAATGGCCCCTTTGCCGCAACGCAAGATGGGACCAAAAACCCTATTTGCATCAGTATTTAATACAAAGTTGTCCGCTTTGTGAAAATGACAGCGCTGCCATTTCCGAAGCACCATAATCGCGCCCGACTCGGGACACAAAAAAGCCCCCGGCGAGACCACCGGAGGCTTTACTGATTCGCATGTGGCACGATTAACCGAGGGCGGTCACGCCCGGCAGGTCCTTACCTTCCATCCATTCAAGGAAAGCGCCACCGGCGGTCGAGATATGGGTGAAGCTGTCCTTCACGCCTGCATGCGCGAGCGCGGCCACGGTGTCACCGCCGCCCGCAACGGTCAAGAGCTTGCCCTCGTCCGTCAGCTTGCCTGCCGCTTGCGCAAGGCCAACAGTGGCCGCGTCAAACGGTTCCATCTCGAACGCGCCCATCGGGCCGTTCCAGACAAGGGTCTTGCATTCCGCCAGCACAGCCTTGAGCGCTTCAACCGTTGCCGGGCCAGCGTCGAGGATCATCTCGCCGTCCGTCACCGCGTCGGCCGCTTTCACCTCATTCGCTGCATGGGCCTTGAACTCACGCGCCACAACAACGTCCGTCGGCAGGTGCACAGTGCAGCCTGCCGCCTTGGCGTTATCGATGATCTTGAGCGCGGTGTCCTTCAGGTCTTTCTCGCAAAGGCTCGCGCCAATGTCATGGCCTTGGGCATAGAGGAAGGTGTTCGCCATGCCACCACCGATGATGAGGTGGTCAACCTTGGCAACAAGGTTCTCAAGCACCGCAAGTTTGGACGACACCTTGGCACCACCCACAACCGCCACAACCGGGCGTACGGGTTCACCAAGCGCCTTCTCAAGCGCCTCAAGCTCCGCGCCCATGGTCTCACCCGCCGCAGAGGGCAGAAGATGCGCGATAGCCTCGGTGGATGCGTGCGCGCGGTGCGCGGCAGAGAAGGCATCGTTCACATACACGTCACCCAGCGCCGCGAACTGTTTCGCAAGCTCAGGGTCGTTCTTTTCTTCGCCGGGGAAGAAGCGGGTGTTCTCAAGCACCACCACCTCATCACCGGGCAGCGTGTCGCCAAGTTCGGCAAAACCAACGCTGCGGCCCAGCACGCTGGCAAGCGCCGGCACCAAGGGCTTCAGGGACATCTCAGCCACCACCTGCCCCTTGGGGCGGCCAAAGTGCGCGAGGAGGACCGACCGGCCACCGGCGGCAGCAATTGCGTCCACCGTCGGCTTCACCGCCTGCAGGCGGGTGTCGTCCGTCACTTTGCCATCAGCCATTGGTACGTTGAGGTCCACCCGCACAACGGCGGTTTTGCCGGTGAGGTCACCAAGGTCGGAAATACGTTTGAAAGCCATTGATCAAAACTCCGAAAAAATCTGTTTGGACAAAAAAGGGCGACCGAATGGGCCGCCCTATGTTTGTTCGCTTGTCAAAGCTTAGCCGAGTTTGGCCATCGCAACCGCGGTGTCGGACATGCGGTTGGAGAAGCCCCATTCGTTGTCGTACCAGGTCAGGATACGGACGAACTTGCCGTCGATAACCTTGGTCTGGCTGCTGTCGAACGTGGAGCTGTTCGGGTTGTGGTTGAAGTCGATCGAAACCGCAGGCATGTCCTCGTAACCGAGTACGCCTTTGAGTTCGCCTTCAGCCGCAGCTTTGATCGCAGCGTTGATCTCATCCGCCGTGGTTGCGCGGCCTGCATCAAACTTCAGGTCAACCATGGATACGTTCGGTGTCGGTACGCGAACAGCGGAACCGTCAAGCTTGCCGGCCAGTTCCGGCAGCACAAGGCCAACAGCTTTCGCCGCACCCGTCGAGGTCGGGATCATGGAAAGCGCTGCAGCGCGTGCACGGCGCGGGTCGGAGTGCAGGGTGTCAAGCACCGGCTGGTCGCCCGTGTAGGCGTGCACCGTGGTCATGTAACCGCGCTCGATCCCCACGAGGTCGTTAAGGACCTTGGCAACCGGCGACAGGCAGTTGGTGGTGCAGGATGCGTTCGATACGATCTTGTCATCTGCTGTCAGGCTGTCGTGGTTGACGCCGTATACGATGGTTTTGTCGGCGTTTTCGCCCGGTGCGGAGATGAGGACTTTCTTCGCGCCAGCGGTCAGGTGCATCGCTGCTTTTTCACGCTTGGTGAAAATGCCGGTGCATTCCATCGCCACATCAATTTTCTCTTCAGCCCACGGCAGCTCTTCCGGGTTGCGGATGGCGGTCACGCGGATGCGGTCGCCGTTCACAACGATAAAGTCACCGTCAACGCTTACCTCACCCGGGAACGGGCCGTGCACGCTGTCACGCTTGAGGAGATAGGCGTTCATGCCAACATCACCGAGGTCGTTGATCGCAACAACCTTGATATCGGTACGGCCGCTTTCATAGATGGCACGCAGAACGTTACGGCCGATGCGGCCAAAACCGTTGATGGAAACACGAACTGTCATCCGCGGGGTCCTCCTGGAAAATTGATGGTCAGTAGGGGCTATATAATTTTGTTAATGCTTTCTTAAAGCTTCTCGCGCACCGCTGCAACAAGCGCGTCGGTGGTGATGCCGAAATGCTCATAAAGCACTTCCGCCGGTGCCGAAGCACCGAAGCTGTCGAGACCGATGTTCACGCCGTCAAGGCCGGTATATTTGGCCCAGCCGTAGGTGGATGCGGCTTCGATAGACGCGCGGATCGTGCCTTCCGGCAGAACCGATGCCTTGTAGGCTGCATCCTGCGCGTCGAAAAGCTCGGTACACGGCACGGATACAACGCGGGTCGGCACGCCGTCAGCCTCGAGAATGTCACGGGCTGCTACAGCAAGCTCAACCTCGGAACCGGATGCGAGCAGCACGACACGCGGTGCGGCAGATGCTTCCTTGAGGATATAACCGCCCTTTGCACAGAGGTTTTCATCGGTGTGCTCGACACGTTGCTGAATGGTGTTCTGACGGGTGAGCGAGAGAACAGACGGTGTCTCTTTGCTTTCCATCGCCAGCGCCCAGCACTCAGCGGTTTCAACCGCGTCACACGGGCGGAACACATTGAGGTTCGGCATGGCGCGAAGGGATGGGATATGCTCCACCGGTTGGTGGGTCGGGCCATCTTCACCGAGGCCGATGCTGTCGTGCGTCATCACGTAGATCACGCGCTGTTTCATCAGCGCTGCGAGACGGATGGCCGGGCGAGCATAGTCGGTGAACACGAGGAAGGTGCCGCCATAAGGCACGTGCTGGCCATAAAGTGCCATGCCGTTCATGGCAGCGCACATCTCGAACTCGCGGATGCCGTAGTACATGTAACGGCCGGAGAAATCGTCCGCTGTGATCGGCGCGGTCTGGCTCGTTTTCGTGAGGTTGGAGCCGGTGAGGTCAGCGGAACCGCCGATGGTCTCAGGCACCACACCATTGATCACTTCAAGCGCCATCTGGCTTGCCTTGCGGGTCGCAACCTTCACAGGCTCAGCGGCAAGCTTGGCTTTATATTCGTTGATCGCAGCGGTGAAGCCCTTCGGCATGTCTTTGTTCATGCGGCGCTCGAAGTCTTCTTTCACGAAAGCGTCGAGACCGTCGAATTTCTTCTTCCACTCAGCGGAAACAGTTTTGCCGCGGCTGCCAGCTTCAAGCCATGCATCGCGCACGTCAGCCGGGATGACAAAAGGCTCATCTGTCCAACCAAGGAATTCGCGCGTTGCAGCAATCTCGTCATGACCGAGCGGCGCACCATGGGTCGCGGACGTGCCCTGCTTGTTCGGCGAACCGTAGCCGATGGTGGTGCGGCAAGCGATCATCGAAGGCTGGTCGCTGTTTTTCGCTTCCTGAATGGCAGCTTCAACGGCTTCCATGTCGTGGCCGTCAACGGCTTGTACGTGCCAGCCAGCGGCTTCAAAGCGCATGCTTTGGTCTTCGCTCGTCGACAGGTCGGTGCCGCCGTCGATGGAGATGGAGTTATCGTCCCAGAGCACGATGAGCTTGGAGAGCTTCAGGTGACCGGCAAGCGAGATAGCTTCCTGGCTTACGCCTTCCATAAGGCAGCCGTCACCGGCGAGCACATAGGTATAGTGGTCGGTGATGTCCGATCCGTATTCCTTGTTCGACAGACGCTCAGCAATCGCCATACCGACGGAGGTTGCGAGACCTTGGCCCAAGGGGCCAGTGGTCGTTTCAACACCCGGGCATTCGCCGAACTCAGGGTGGCCCGCGGTCGGGCTATGAAGCTGGCGGAAGTTCTTGAGGTCTTCGAGCGTCGGGCGCTCATAGCCCGTGAGGTGCAGCAGCGAGTAGATCAGCATGGAGCCATGACCCGCGGACAGCACAAAGCGGTCACGGTTCGGCCAGGTCGGCCACGCGGGGTCAAAGTTCAGGAATTTCGTGAACAGCACCGTTGCCACGTCGGCCATGCCCATCGGCATACCGGGGTGGCCGGAATTGGCCTTCTGTACGGCGTCCATCGACAAGGCGCGGATCGCGTTCGCCATACGGGTGTTCAGGATGTCTTCTTGGCTGATGTCAGTATCGTGCATGTGGGTCTACTTGTCTCATGGGGTGCGCGGCACACGCGAGCCTTGGTGGTAGCCATGCGAAAGCCGCCTCAAAATTTTGCGGCCAAAATGGCGGGGAAGGCCCCGCTAGTCAACCGAGAAGCGGCTTTTAGGCCGAAAGCGCGCGCTTTTATTCGCCCCCGCACGCGGAATGGCGATTGACGCCCCCGCCCCCAACCTCCTATCTTTCCCGGAAACAAGCCGAATCCAGCCGCAAATGCACATGCTTCTGCTACGCTGGCAAATGGGGGACCATTCCGATGGCAACGAACAACAAGACCGACGCGCTGGAGAGCGCGCGCACGCGACTCGAAAGCGCGCTATCGCGGCTTGCGCAAGGTGTCGCCAGCACGCGGGACACCGTGAGCGCCGCGCGTGAGATCGCGGAAGAGAAAATGGCGCTTGTCGCCCGCGTCACCGCGCTTGAGAAAGAAAACCTCAAACTGCATGAGCAGGTTGCCGCCCATGCGCTGATTGAACCGGCGGGCGATAGCGGCGAACTGGAAGCGCTGCGGGCCGAGAAAGCCTCGCTGGAACAGAATTACCAACTGCTCAAACGCCAATATGCCCATCTGCAGGACGAACTTGAAGCGGCAGAAGACGCCAAGTCCGCCGCGTGGGGCAATGGCGAGGACGGCAGCGCCACCGCAGAGCTTGAGGCCGAGAACGCGAAACTGAAAGCCCGCGTTTTGGAACTTGAGGAAGAGCGCATGAGCGTGCGCAGCGAGCTTGACGGTGCCATTGGCCGGCTCGAGACCATGGTAGGGAGCGCATAACATGGCCCAGATCAATGTGAATGTGAACGGCAAGACCTATCCCCTCGTCTGTGCGGAAGGCGACCAGGACCGGCTGTCCAAACTCGCGGCCTATGTGGACGCGAAATGCACCGACCTCACCTCCAAACTTGGCCATGTGGCAGAAAACCGCCTGCTCCTCATGGCTGCTGTGCTGATCGCGGACGAACTGCAGGACGCCATGAACGGAAAGGGTGGCCCCGCGCTGGGCACTGGCCTCACCGAAGAGGACATGGCATCGGTGCTGAATGAGGTCGCCATGGAGATTGAAGGCATCAACGACCGGCTGGCCGCAAGCTGAGCCCTCTACTCCCTATTGCAGAAAGCCCCTTGAGAGCTTACATAAGCCCTCGCGGGTACTGCACTGTGCGTGCGATACGCAGTAACCCCTGGGGCTATAAACACCTCTAGGGAGCTGTCCCTGGACTGGACCGTGGTCCTATCCATACGGCGCCCACCTGCTTAGTCAGGTTCCAGAGGGTACACACTTCAAACGGCAGCAGCGGTCCCGCACCCATCCTTCTGCCCCGTTCAGGAATTCGATAGCCATGGACATGACGCAGCAGCTTAAGGCCGCCCATAAAAAGTCTATCTATCACCGCGCTGAAATATTGGCGAGCGAGACATGTGGTTGTTTTTATTGCCTCACTATTTTCTCACCGCAACAGATTACGCAGTGGACAGATCCGAATGACGAGACTGCCCTTTGCCCGGAATGCGATATTGATTCCGTGCTAGGCTCTGCGTCTGGATTTCCCATCACTACTGAATTCCTCACCGCTATGAGAGAGCACTGGTTTGGTGATTGCTGACAAAATGACCATGCGCGAGGACGCAAAGCGTATCCGCATGGGCGCGCATGAGATGTATGGCCTTGCGGCGGCTGAGAAAGCGGCCACACATGGCCTCAAGCTGTTCTCAAGCTTCGAGAAACATGCCGTCATCGGCGCTTACCTGCCGATGGGCGATGAGCTGGACCCGCGTTTCCTGATGCATGCACTCACCCGCGCCGGCTACCGCACCGCGCTGCCGGTGGTGACCGCGAAGGCCACACCGCTTACCTTCCGCCTGTGGGGCGAAGGTGACCCCCTGGACGCTGGCCCCTTCGGCACCATGCACCCAAGTGCTGATGCGCCCGAAGTGGTGCCCAATGCGCTCATCGTGCCGCTGCTTGCTTATGACGAAGACTGCTACCGTCTTGGCTGGGGTGGTGGCTATTATGACCGCACACTCGCCGCACATTCCGAGATCAAGGCATTTGGCTTTGCCTTTGGCGCACAAATCGTTGATCATGTGCCGAGAGAGGCGCACGACTGGCCGCTTCAGGGCGTGATCACCGAAGAAGGCGTGATCCTGCCGCGCAAGAAGGCCGTATAAACACCACATGCGTGCGCCAAACGACAAGCAGTAGGCAACGATTTTATGCGACTTTTGTTTCTAGGGGACCTGATGGGCCGCGCGGGCCGTTCCGCCGCCGCAGACGCCCTCCCCACCTTACGTGAAAAGCTCAAGCTCGATTTTGTGATTGTGAACGGCGAAAACGCCGCATCGGGCTTTGGCCTCACCTCCAAGATTGCAGGCACCACCATTCAGGCCGGCGCGGACGTTATCACTGGCGGTAACCACACCTTCGACCAGAAGGAGTTACTGAACGTCATTGACGCGGATGACCGTATTCTGCGCCCCATCAACTATCCTGAAGGCACGCCGGGCCGTGGGTTCGCGATCTATGATGCCCCGCGCGGCAAGAAGGTCATGGTCATCAACGCCATGGGGCGGGTGTTCATGAACGCGATGGAATGCCCGTTCCGCGCCATTGATGCGGTGCTCAAGAAATACCGCATGGGCGTTGCGGTGCACGCCATTGTGGTGGACTTCCACGGCGAAGCCACGTCCGAGAAAATGGCCATGGGCCACTTCCTTGATGGCCGGGTGAGCCTTGTTGTCGGCACCCACAGCCATGTGCCCACCGCGGACTGCCAGATCCTTGATGGCGGCACAGCTTACCAGACCGACGCTGGCATGTGCGGCGACTATAACAGCGTTATCGGCATGCAAAAGGAAGAGCCCATCAGCCGCTTCCTCACCAAAATGAACAAGGAACGCTACAGCCCCGCCGAGGGTGAAGCCACCATCTGCGGCACCTTCATCGAGACCGACGACCGCACCGGCCTCGCCAAACGCATCGAACCCCTGCGCATGGGCCCAAGGCTGATGGAGCATGTGCCCGTGGTTTGACACATTTTGCGCTAGTATCAAGAGCATATGCGAACCAATGGCCGACATATGCTCTTCCCAGCGCTCCTTATACTGGTTTCAACGCCAGTGTTTCCTGCCCCTGTCAGTGTCCCCACCCCAAAATCATATATGCAGTGCCCCACGTTTGCAGAGCTGCCGTCGGCAATGGAAGAGGGGCTTTGGCATGTTCGCATTGATCGGCGCAAGAATGTGCCAGTCGCAGACGTTCGCCACCTGATCAAAGAACCCGGCTTTGCTTGGAGAGAGGTTTCTTATTCGTTGCTCGACGCTAAGCTCCCTGAGAGTCAGTTCAGCGTTGAGGGCCTTACCTGTGCATACAGGCGAACTATCGATCTGGGGTCTGAGAGTGCCGGCAAGTTGATAGTGCACCGAATTCGCCAAACGGATGTATATGCAACACTGGATAGTCGGTTTCTCGCGACTTTTGACCCGGCGTCACTCGCTCCCGTATGGCGCCTCTCTCAATACACATTGATTGCTGACTATGTCCAAACCGCCGAGGAATCATACCCATCGATGAGCGCATCACATGGCTACAGCATATCGTGCATTGAAAGCATTCAACAATGCCGCTTCGAAATCGTCGAGAATGTGCGCCCCTAGTGCTGTGGCCTAGCCAATCAACAGCTGATCCACCGGCACTTTGCCAAACGGCTGTTTGGGGTCGTCCGACTGGGCGTAGTTGTTTGGGGTGTGGTGGATGAAGGCGCGGTCGTCCAGGCCGCCCTCATTCGGCCAATAGGCGATGAGATTGCGGCCATAAAAACCTTCCGGCACGTCCCATACACTGAGGCCAGTGGCCGCATGTTCGCGGATACCCCAGCCGAGCGGATGGCCCTGCGGCACGGCGGACTTGCCGAGCAGGTGCTCCGTCATCTGCGCGCGGTCATGCAGGTACATGCCCTGATAGGGGCGCGGCAGGCCGATGAACCACAGCTCGTCACCGAACTTCACCCGTGGCAGCTTCGCCACCTCAACCCGACCTACGCAGTCTGACGCGAACCAGCGCTCGCTATCCGCCTTCTGCTCAACACGCAAAAACGAGGGGTAGAATTTGGTCGCGCGCAACAGCTCCCGCCCCTGAATCCAGTATTCCATGCTCTCGCGCCGGATGAGGATGTCGTCCTCAAGATACATGAAATGGCTGATGCTCTCGTCGCGCATCAATTTGTGGAACACGGCGAAGTGCGACCATGTGAGCAGGAACGGGTGCCCAAGCGCGATGGGCGCGAGGAAGTTTACCTCAAAACCCTTGCCGCCCACGGCACCTTCGATTTTCGCCACCCGCTCCCGGTCGCGCACGTTGGTAACGATGAACACGGTCAGCTTGTCGGCAAGCGAAGCGAAATGGTCGCTGATACGGCTGAGGAAGGTTAGCCGCTCCTCCACATAATGGAAGGTGACAGCGATGGCGAGGTGCTTGGGCACCGACGGTGGCGGCAGGTTCTTTTTCATATGGGCGTGTATGCTCACGGGGTTGTTTGATTGCGCGAGCCTAGCCCGATACGGCCCGGGTCTCAACCAAAGTTGCGCGGCGCTATATCAGCGGTTCAGCAAAATACGGATTCCGGCATTTGCTATCAAAATCGTAGTTGCGAATGGGAGAAATCCGGGATATGAGCGCAGCGCTACGAGGATAGACAACCAAAAACGGAGCATAAAATGCTGTCCAGAACCTTTACCGCCGCGCTTGTGGCCGCAACACTTTTTGCCGTGCCCGCCTTGGCGGTTGAGCTGAAACCCTACCAGAAAGAAGCGCTTGAAATCCTGATCAAGGCTCTGCCGGAAGAACACAAGGCCGCGGCCCGCGCGCAGTTCGAGCAGATCCTGGCACCAATGAATGAAATGCAGGTTGCCATGATGGTGAGTGCTGCTGAGCAGGCCATGGCCGAAGATGCCGCAGAGGAAGATACCGCCGCGGATGAAGACTATGGCGACACCGAAGAACAGGTCGCCACACCGGAAGACCTCGCTTTCAACGAAAAACAGTACGAGCCTGTTGTGCGCAAACTGTGGGAAGCCAGCCGCGACTGTGACCTTTATGTCGAGGAAACCCTGGCCAACAACATGAGCGGCGAGACCTATGCAGCCTGGGGCCGGGCATGGCGCTATGACCTGCCGGCCATGCGTCTCGCTGATCTGCATAACGCCCCCTCGACCTATGAGAATTTCGCCATGACCTTCCGCGGCATGGCCCCACAGGACGGACGCTACACGTTCGACTTCAGCCACGTGAAAACCTCCTGCGACCGCGGCGCGATCGAGGCAGCCGTCAAAACCGCCTATGCTGACTACGACAAGCTCGGCAAAGCCTTTGTTCCGGAAGTCAAAGCCGCCGCCGAAGCCGACGATTTCTCGAAAGCCGATGCGATTGTCGCTAAAGCTTCCGCAAAGGTTGCCGTGATCGTGAAGCGGCTGGAACAAGCCGTTGCCGAGCACCGCCCGAACGGCAGTGAAGCACTTCTGCAGGCGCTGATGTACGGCAAGCGGGTGAAGTAACACCTGCTCGCCCAGTCCAAGCAAAAAGCCCGCAGCAACCGCCGCGGGCTTTTTTGTTTTGCCTAACGTCGCACGCCCTAAAGGAAGCGGCCTACCACGTCCTTGTAGGAACGGCTGACTTTCAGTTCCATGCCGTTCTCAAGCGTGAGGAAACATTCGCCGTTTGAATGCGGCTTCACTTCGCGCACCTTATCAAGGTTCACGATGGTGGAGCGGTGCACGCGTTGGAACACTTTGGGGTCAAGGCGGCGTTCCATGGTTTTCATGGTCTCACGGAGGATATGCGTCTTGTCGCCCACATGGATGCACATATAGTCGCCCGCCGCGTCGATGAAATCCACGTCCGAGATGTCGACAATGGTGATATGCCCCCGGTCCTTGATGCGCAGGTGAGGGTCAAAGCGCGTATCCTTGCTTTCAACCGGCTTCTCGAGAAGTGCAGTGAGCGCCTCAACCGGCGGGTCCTGCATATTCTCAATCAGTTCCACGAGCCGCGCATTTTGCTCAATGGCGATACGCTGCGCCATATGTTCACGCACGCGGGTGATGGCTTCGGCCAACCGCTCCTCCTCCACCGGTTTGAGGAGGTAATCGAGCGCATGGGCCTCAAACGCCTCAAGCGCATACTGGTCATAGGCGGTGACAAACACCACAAGCGGGATTTCCGCCTCGCCCACCAGTGAGCGCACAACGGAAAAGCCGTCAAAACCCGGCATCTGGATATCAAGGAAGACAAGGTCGGGCTTGTGTTCCTTGATGGCTTTCACCGCCTCACGCCCGTTTGAGCAGGTGCCGATAATCTCGACATCCTCAAACGGCTGCAGCCGGATTGAAAGCCCACGGACCGCAAGCGGTTCATCGTCGACAAGTATGGTACGTATTTTGGCCATCGCGTTTTTCCCCGTTTTATTATGGGCCCCATTTTATTCATTAAAAGTTAAGGGCGTTTCTCGCGTTCACAAGGTATTTCAATGAAAATGCCAAGCCCTTCCGGCTGCAGGTTTTGCAGCGAAATACGGTGGTTTGGCCCATAAATCTGCATCAGCCGTTCCTTGGTGTTGACGATGCCAACACCCGAGCCTGACTGGCTGACGATATTATCAAGGTCTTCAATGCCCGGCCCCGTGTCCTTGAGCACGATAGCAAGGTTGCCGCCATCCACATGCGCGGCCACTGAAATGGTGCCGCCTTCAATCGACGGAGCAATCGCATATTTGATCGCATTCTCAATGAGCGGCTGCAGCAGGAGGCTCGGGATCAGGGCTGTTTTGGCGTCTTCCTCAATATCGAAATCCACCTTCAGGCGGTCGCCAAAGCGCACATTCTCGATATCGAGGTAAAGCCCTAGAGCATAAAGCTCCTGCTCCAGCGTGATGCGCTGGGTGGGCTGGTTCACAAGCGTGAAGCGCAGGAAGCTTGAGAGCTTGGTGAGCATCTTGTTCGCGTCCGCCTCCGCGCGCTCCAGCACGAGGGTCGAGATGGCGTTGAGCGTGTTAAAGAGGAAGTGCGGGTTCAGCTGGTAGCGTAGCATTTTGAGCTGCGCCTGGTGCGCCATGGCAGTGGCCTTCAGCACCTGTTCCTGCTGCTCCCGCATGCTCTGGTAGTAGTGGTAACCAAAATAAAGCGCGGACCACGCAAACAGCGCCGTGGTCTCAAACATGGCGTTGCCGAACATCTCAAGCCCGGTGAAGGGCGGCAGGCCCGGCACGATCATGGGCGCGATATAAAGCTCGATCATCGAGAACAAAAGCCCGCAGGCACCGCAGATCACCACCACAAACAGCAGCAGCCACTGCAGCGGCCACTCGCGCGCGAGGCGGTAAAGCTGGCGCAAGAGCGTGGTCATCGACAGGCCAACAAAAGCGGCGGCGATAATCACCCACGAGAAATAGAAAAGGTCCTGGCCATTGGTGATGGCCTGGAAAGTCCGCAGGAAGCTGTATCCTGTCCAACCGCAGATCTGGAAGATCCAGAAAGTATGCTCTTTCGAGCTTAAAAGCCTGTCCATACCCGACAGCTGCCCCCGATGTTCCCTTACATTCACGCTCGGGTCATCGCCATAAATGCCGGCGAGCCCGCGAACGGGCAAGCCAAAACGGGTCGCCGCGTCGCGGGCATTATGGCCCCCTTGGGAGCCATCGCCAACATTGTTTTTATCGGGGTATTCCATCGGCAACTCTGAACATTGAGCCGCAGGCCCTAGCGACCGTTGGCGAGCTGCATGCTTTCTTCACGCAGCTGTACCGCTTGGCCCGGGCGCAGGCGTTCGCCGCCACGCACAATGACCTTGTCACCATTCTCGATCCCGCCAAGGATCGCGACACGTTTGCCGGTGGCGGCACCGGTGTTCACCAAAAGGCGCTCAGCCGTATTGTCTTCCTTCACGCGGTAAATATAGGTGCCGTCCACACGCAACACGAGCGCGTCGCGCGGCACGGAGACCACTTGCTGCGGCTCGCTCGCAGGCACACCAACCTGCACGGCAGTGCCCACCACATAGCGGCTGCCCTCAGGCACGCTTACACGGATTTCCATCGTGCGGCTCAGGCTGTTGCCCACAGGCACAATGGCGCGGATGGCGCTATCGAGCACCTGCGCGTCCCGCTTGAGCACAACATTTTGGCCATCCGCCAGAAGCGCCGAAAGGTTCACTGGTGCCTGTGCGCTGACCTCAAGGTGTTCGGTGTCCACAAGGCGAGCGATCTGACGACCGGGCGTGGAATATTCACCAGCCTGCGCGAGGCGCTCGACCACACGGCCCGGGAAAGGCGCGCGCACCTTGGTGCGGTCAAGGTCAATCTCCGCCTGCTCCACTGCGACACGGGCTTGCGCCAGCTCTTCCGTCGTCATCAAAAGCGTGCTTTCAGCTTCCTCCACCCGGCTTGGCGGCACGTTTTTGTTCTCCAGCAGTTCCTGCACCCGCTGGTGGTCGGACTTGAGGTACGCCACACGTGCTTCAAGGCGCTTGACCTGGCTTTTGGCACGCTCGAACGCGAGCCTCAGATTACGGTCGTCGATCTCCGCAATCACGTCGCCTTCCTTCAGGAGCGTACCTTCAGGTGCCACCCATTTCACGAGGCCCGCAATCTCGGCCGCGATGCGGCTGTCGTTGCGGCTCACCACGGTGCCGGGCATGAAAGCTTGTGGCGCCATCATCTCCGCACTGGCTTCCGCCACCTCCACAAGGGCCGGCGGCTGTTGTTGCTGGGCCATCGCCATGGTGCTTTGGCCCGCGAGTGTGACCGCGAGAACAGCGGCGGTCGCACCCTTTTTCCATTTGCTCAATGTAAACATTCTCATTCCTCGCATTTTATTATTCTGCCGGGTGCAGCTTGCGGCCACGCAGTTTCGCGAACGCAGCTTGAAGCACGCCTGTTTCCTGGAAACGCAGGAGACAGGGGAGCAGCACCAGGGTGAAGATTGTGGATACGGTCATGCCGCCCACGATTGTTGTGGCCATGCCGCGGTAGATGGCACTGCCCGCACCGGGGAACAGCACAAGGGGCAGCATGCCCATGATGGATGTCAGTGTGCTCATAAAGATTGGCCGGATGCGGAGCGCAAGCGCACGCTCGACCGCTTCATCACGTGTCAGCCCTTCTTCTTCGCCAGACCGGGTCTGGGCGACAAGAAGGATGGCGTTATTGACCACAAGACCGAGAAGGATGATGAAACCGATCATGGTCAGCAGGTCGAGCGGCGCGAAGGACACCATATTCAGGACTTTCAGGGCCAGCACCCCACCCACCGTCGCGAGCGGGATGGTGATCACCACAAAGAAGGCATCGCGGGCGGAGCGGAAGAGCGCCGCGAGGATCATGAACAGCAGGCCAAGTGCCAGCACGAAGTTGAGCGACAGAGACCCAACCGCACGGTCAAGCGCGTCCGCGTCACCGCCATAGCTGATGATGCCGTCTGCCGGCAGCAGCGGCTTCAACTGCGGTTCAACCTTGTCCTTCAGGATAGCGATCATGTCTTCAAGCGCCATGCCGTCGGGCTGGTTGATATTGAGGGTCACGGTACGCTTGCGGTCAAGGCGCTGCACGAAGGTCGGGCCAACGCCGCGTTCGATTTGCACAAGGTCACCCAGCACCACTGTGCCACCATTGGGCGTGGAGATTGGAACACTTTCGAGCATTTCAGGCTCGGCCCAGTCTTGCGACTTCAGGATCATGTCCACACGGCGTTCACCGTCAAAGTGCTCGCCAAGCCACATGCCGTCCCCAAGCGCACGAACAATGTTCGCCACATCGTTGCGGGTGAAGCCTACTTCAGCCAGGCGGCGGTCATTCGGGTGGATTTTCAGCTCAGGCGAAATCACGTTCGGGTCCGGGTTCGGCTGCGCACGGGACCCCGGCAGGTTCTCCTGCACCAGCTGCATCGCGGTTGAGGTGACATCACGCAGCGCTTCCAGATCCTTCGACTGGATGTTGAGCTGCACCGAGCCCCCGCCACCGAAGCCGCCGAACAGGTTACCCTGCTGACCAAAGGCAAACACATCCGGGAAGCCGACGAGGATTTCCTCGTTGATCAGCTTCTGGAGGTCTTCAACCTTTTCCTGGTCCTTGGCGCGCACACCAAGTGTACCGGCAGCCCCGTTCGGGAAGGTGATGATGTAATAGTTACGGAGCGCGGGCTCTTTCTCGCCTTTCATATAAGGCTCAAGGCGTTTCACGATAACCTGCGCAATTTCCTTGTCGATGGTCTCAACATTCGCGCCCGACGGGAACAGCATGAAGGCGTCAATCGCGTCACGCTTCACCGGCGGCAGGTAGTTGAGGTTCGGCAGCAGCGCCCAACTGAGGGCAACCGCACCGCTCATCAGGCCCACGATCAGGCCAATACGGCGCATCGGCGTGCCAGTGAGGGTCATCAGCTTGCCGGCAAAGCGCTTCGCGCCGCCGCCCGCATCGTCGTTGACCGGCAGTTTCTTGAGCCAATGCTCAGCCGCCACCGGCAGGATGGTCACCGCCACGATGAGCGAGATACCAACGCCGATTGCGATGGTTAGCGCGAGGTCGGCGAACAGTTGGCCTTCCACATCCTTGAGGAAAAGGATGGGAACAAAGATGGCAACCGTTGTGGCGGTCGAGGCCAGAAGTGCGCCCCATACCTGCCCGGCACCAATGAGCGACGCGAGGTTCGGTTTTTCGCCCCGTTCCCTGAGCCGCACGATATTCTCAAGCACCACAATGGCGGCATCAAGCACCATACCGGTCGCAAAGGCGAGACCGGCGAGCGAGATGACGTTCACCGTTCGGCCAAAGAGCGCCAGCACAATGATGGTGGTCAGCAAACACACAGGGATGGTGAGCGCGATCAGCATGGTCGCCCGCACCTGCCTGAGGAACCACCACAGCACGCCAACCGCCAGCATCACACCCACAAACAGGTTGGTGGTCAGAAGGTTGATGGCGCGTTTGATGAACACAGACGGGTCGAACGACTTCTGGATCGAGATACCCTTCTCGGCCAGAATGCCAGCGTTCAGCTCATCAAGAGTTTCCGTCAGGCGGTCAATCGTCGCGAGCACGTTGGCACCGCTATTCCTGACAATACGCATACCCACGGCGGGGTTGCCGTTCTGATAAACCACTTGTGTGGCTGGTGGCGGGGCCACGCGCACGGTGGCGATATCGCCCACCGTTACCGGGCGGCCGTCACGCCAGTCAATGATCTGTGCCGCGAGCTCGGACGGCTCATAACGGCCCTGGAAATTCAGGAGATAGCGGCGGCGGCCCACATCAAGATAGCCACCGGAGCTATCGACCGTGCGGCCGATCACGCGGGCGATCTGGTTGATGCTGATGCCAAGCTCGGCCGCGCGTACCGCGTCAAATTCGATCTGAAGCTGCTCACCAAAGCCGCTGCCTGCCTCAACCGATACGCGGGATACACCCTCCACAGCTTCAAGGCGCGGTACCACTTCATCCTCGATGAAGGTCACATAGTCGCTTTGGGACAGTTTGCTGTCCTCAGTGAACTGGGTGAAAAGGTAAATCAAAGTCTCGCCGGACGGGTCACCACCGTTCATCAGAACCTGCGGGCGGTCGGCATCCTGCGGCAAAGGCGGCAGGCGGTTCAGGCGGCTGATCACTTCAATCAGCGCGTGATCCATGTCGGTCTCAAGCGCGAACTCGAGGGAGACAAAGCCAAAGCTCGGGTTCGAGAAGGTACGCATCTCTTCAAGGCCAGAGATGCCCTGCATCACTTCCTCGATCGGTTCGATAATCTCGGATTCAATCTCGGAAGGGCTGGCCGCGCGCCAGAAGGTCTGTACTGCAAGTTGGGGGCGTTCAATCGCCGGGAATAGCTGGACCGGTAATTTGGTCAGCATGAGAATGCCCAGTAGCACCATCATCGCCGCAACGACGATGACAGCAGCCGGGTTTTTCAGGCTCTGCTCCGTAAGTTTCATGGTGGGTTTCCTCGCGTCCACTTTGTAATATTGTTACAAAACGCGGTATGAACCCATCCGAGGCCCGAGTGAATGCGAATGCGACAAAACGCACGGGCGATGCGACAAGACGCCCCACACTCAGCGACGGCTCAATTTGATTGGGCCGCCGCAAGCTGAGGATCAGGCAAATTTATTCAGAGTCGCCCTGACTGCCATCGTCAGCAGGATTTTGCTGGTCACGCTCAGCCTTTTCCGCCTTGCTCAGCTTCTCCATTTCCTCAAATTCACCGAGACCACAGCTGCCCCACTGGCGGCCAAAGCTGTCGAGCACGGTGATGATTTCCATACGGCACAGCATGGAAATCGAGGTGGAATACATGAAGCGCTCTTCCGCGGCGAGGCGCGGGCAGCGGTGCGGCATGCGGTTGATGTAGGCGGTCTTGCCAACGCCTTTGAAGAAGATGGTCTGGTCGTCGATGATCGTCGAATCACGCAGGAAACGCAGCGGCACACAGCTTTTGGTTTCGCCGGTTGCCTTATAGTCTTCCATGACACGTGCGAGGCGCTTTTCCGAGCGCGTCATCTCGCCTTGGTCTTCAGCGAGGCTTTGCCCACCGAAGGCCACAAGGGCGACGATAAGCGTTGGCCACAAAGCTTTTTTTTGCATTTTTGTTCTCACGGCTTGCTCACTTTCCCCTATACCCTAACCAAGCAAGACTGAACGATTGCTGAACGGAATTTGCCGCTACGCTTCAAGCTTGTCCAGTTCGCGCTGCATGAGCATGCGGAGGTCCGCCCCCAAGTGCGCGAGAATGATTTGTTCGTTTTTGCCAACCCGCTCCAGATTGTCATCAAAGGCAAGGCCGTGCACCTGCGCTACCTGCAGAAGGTAGGCGACAAAGGCATCGGCCCGCGCGCGGATGATCCAGCTGAACGGCCTGACCGGCGCACCGCGCTTCGCACACGCCGCGCGGAACTCTGACACCAGATGCGGAATAAGCGTATCCCCAATACGCTTGAGGCCAACACAGAAAGCCTCAAACGGCGGCAGTTCCTCTTCTGCCTGACCGTCATCTTCCTGCTGGCACGAGGCCACAGCCTCAAGTTCCGAGACCATGGTCTCGAGCGCACGGTCAAGCGATGCGGCGATATCATCGGCCACTTCCTGCTCACGCGGGCTGAGGAGCGGACGACCGGAAGCCTCCAGCCCTTTCAGGCTGGCGCTCAGGAAATCAATGATGGTTGCCTGTTCGCTCATGCTCGTCCTCCAGCCCCCCATATAGCCCGGCTTTAGGGGAGGCGGCAATTGATTGCGGAAAAAAAGTGATCGACTTGGGCCGAAAAGCCGTATTTCCATAAACAGTTATTACGCACCGGGAGGGGTCATGCTGGATTTGTATGTGAGTGGAGCCATAGCGCTCGGAGTTTCGGTTTTGCTGCTGTGGGTCATCAGCATGCTGCGCGGGCACGTGAGCTTCATTGACGCTTTCTGGGGCACCGGTTTTGTGATCACCGCCTTCGCGGCAGCCTTCGGTTTGATGGAACTGGGGGACACCCAGGTCCTCACCCTGACCCTCCTCAGCCTATGGGGTTTCAGGCTTTCGGCCTACCTTCTGTGGCGCTACCTGAACCACGGTGAGGATGCACGCTACAAAAAAATCCTCGGACCGCGCGAGGGGCTAAGTCGCCATATCTACTCGCTTTTTATCGTTTTCATTCTGCAAGGTGCGCTGATCCTCGTGGTCTCCGCGCCGGTGATTGGCATCCTGAGCGACAACCCACAACCGCTTGATGGCTTCGCATTGGCGGGGGCGGCCGTGTGGGCGATCGGGTTTTATTTTGAGGCCATGGGCGACTGGCAGTTGATGCGCTTCAAGGCCGACCCGGCCAACGAGGGCAAGATCATGGACCGTGGTCTGTGGGCCTGGACCCGGCACCCGAACTACTTCGGCGACTTCTGCGTCTGGTGGGGAATTTGGCTTATCGGCCATGACCTTGCGCTTATTTTCGCCCCGCTGATGATGAGCTTCATCCTGATGAAATGGTCCGGCGTGCCGATGACCGAACGCGGCATGATGAAGCGGCGCGAGGGCTATGCGCGCTATATGGAACGCACCAACGCCTTCTTCCCGCGCCCACCCGGAATCTGAGGAAATCCGCCAAAAATTGCCCGCACAGGTGTGCAAACCCTGTGCGGTAAATGTGCGGAAATCAGCCCGATCTGTGCGGAAACTGTGCGGGATATGTGCGGAAAGTGTGCGGGTTTTTCCGCACACCCTACTCTGCCGCTGACGCCACCATTTGAGCCCGCGCGCGCACCGGCCAGCCGGCCCACAAAAAGGCAAGTGCCGCGCCCAAGAATACCACATTCAGCGCCACCGCGACAGGGGAATTCACCTCCCCCATATAGGTGCCCCATTTGATGAGCACAGCGGCGATGATCATGAGGCCAGTCACGCCCCGCAGCAGGCGTGAGAAGGCCGCGCGGTCCGTGAAGGCGAACGAGATACTGACCAGCACCAACAGGCACAGCCAGAACATGGCATTGAGGAGCGTGCCTTCGACCGCGAGCACGGACGGCAGCACCATACAAAAGGCGAGCGCGAGCGGCGTACCCCAGATGGTGGCAGCCCAGGCAAGCTCAAGCCGGGGGGCGGGGCGTCCCTTCTCCCGCCGTTTGATGAGCCAGATATTCACCCCGGTGGCCGAGACAATGGAAATGGCAAGCCCGAGGATGCCGTAGATGATTTTCACCGGCAGGCCGCCAAAGGAGCCAAAGTGCACCGTATAGGCGGAAGCGATGATCTGCTGCCCCGCAGGCCCATCCGCGTGGCCGAGCGTGCCGGTCAGGTTACCCGCGCCGTCAAAATAATAATTGTCACCATAAATCAGCCGCGCCGGATGCTGCGCGAGGATGAAGGCGCTTTGGCCTAAAGTGCCCGGCTCGTGCATGATGATATAGGTGGGCGTCAGCCCCTCGTGGGCAGTGCTAAAATTCCCCATCGCCGCCGCCACATCGGGCATGGGCGCAGGTGTCATATTCTCCGCCGGGTCTGAACCGAACACGGGCTCATAAAAACCCTCCATGTCACCGTCCAGATAGGTGGTGGCCGCAAAATATGAGAGCACGGAGGCAAGGCCAATGGCCGCGCCCGTCAGCGCCACCAGAATATGGAACGGCGCCCCCCAGACACTGAGGCGGTTATGAAGGTCAGCCTCCGCCAGCTGCTTGTTGCCCTTGAGGCGCATGGCAAAGGCATCGCGGAAGATACGCGGGTGCGCGAGAAGGCCCGAGATCACGAGGCCCACAAGCATGGCACCGAGGATGCCCACAACCGTGAGGCCGAGCGTGGTGGGCAGGTGCAGGTAATAATGCAGGCCCTCGAGGAATTCGGTCCACGGATGATGCACGGGGGTGGTCAGGTTACCGTCCGCGTCCGCGTACCAGCTCGCTTCCCCATCGAGTGAGACACCAAGGCGCGGCATGCTGGCGTGTGGCAGGCTGACATAATAGTGGTGCGGCACGTCATCCGTGCGGGCAAGCCCCTCCTCCGCCGCGCGGGCGACGGCAGCGGGTGCGGCGCTGCCTGCAAATTCAGGCACCTCAGGCTGTTCCCAGCGGGCGAATTCTTCATGAAAGACCATGAGCGTGCCCGAAAGGCACAGGATATACATAAGCGCGCCAACCGCCAGCCCAACGGCCGAGTGGCCCGAGAGCATTTGCGCCACAAACCCGGCCTTGCCAGCTTTGCCAGCCG
Organism: Kordiimonas gwangyangensis DSM 19435 = JCM 12864; assembly: GCF_000375545.1. Classification (GTDB taxonomy): domain Bacteria; phylum Pseudomonadota; class Alphaproteobacteria; order Sphingomonadales; family Kordiimonadaceae; genus Kordiimonas; species Kordiimonas gwangyangensis. Next base: position 1,785 of record NZ_AQXF01000003.1, on the reverse strand, counting down.
CAGTATCCATATTGATATCAGACGCCATGATCGTTCCCCTCAAACCAGAAACTGAGTGCCGAGCGCACCGAGCACACCACTTAGAACCACAATGCCGCCACGCTTGATGACCGGCATGTCATAGGTCGCGAAAATAGAGAGCACCGCCCAGATAAGCGGGAAAGCAAACAGGATGGCAAAGAGCCGGAGCGTGGGCTCAGAATGCGCCATCGCGCCATAAAGCCACAGGCTGAGCGTCAGCGCCGCCACCCCCGCGAGTGGACCGGCGAGCAGGAAGGTAAACACCCGCCTGCCGCCCGCTTTCCAGTTGATGGGGCTTTTCTCTGGCGTGCTGGTGCGCGCTTCCCGCGGCGCCCGCGCCTTGCGGCCCGCGGGCTGGCGTAGGGCGGCATATGTGATGAAGCCCACACCGATGGTCATGAAAGCGGCGAGCGCAAGGGCCGCGCCCCAGTCGCCCGTGCTGGCCATGATCCACGGCACAAAGGACACGGCGATGAGCCCCCAACCGGCACTCACTTCCATGCGCGAGCGCACGCCCTTCCTGCCCCATGTATACCGGAGGACCAGAACGCCCGAAAGCGCGAGCGCAAGCCCGAGCAGCACAAGAACTGGTGATAAGTGTGGCATCGCGACCCCCTGTTTGTGCGCGTGCAGCAGGGCAGAAGCGCCAACGCCCCACCCCCGCCTGAGTACCGAGTTGCGGGCAAGCTATTAAGAATGATTTGCAATGTCAACATTACAAAGCGGGGGGAGTGGTGGATTATGCGTGCCCAGCGGCCTGAACATCAAGGACACCTCAACAAGTCCAAGGGAGCACTTTCTGCCACAGGGGGCCGCACAAGCTCATCATGCTGGTAAATTTACTTAAAATTAACCTCATAAGTTGTAATTGTGGTTGCGCTGGATAGCATCTGTTCATCAGGCACATATTTTGAAGAGATGCTGTAATGAAAACATTCCAGCGCACGACAGGCTTTACTTCAGAAAGCATAGGGCGCGGCCTCAAGGCTGTCATGTGGTCCGTGGCGATATGCTTTTGGTCGGCCGCCGTGGCTCCCGCCGCAACGGCCTGCGACCTCACCGGCGCGGATGAGAGCTCACCCGCCCAAGATTCAGATAACACGCCGAACAAGTTTGAACTGCAACAAACCTATGACGGTTTTGGTGGTGGCCCCTTCTGTAGCGAGATCGCCCGCGGGCTCGAAGCGCTTCAACTCACCAAACTGAACTTCTGCGGTGTCGCGGTTCCTCCCGGCTCCGAGGATTTTTCATTCCCCGAATGGCAATCNCTTGAGCCGTCTGAACACCNGGAGCTGATGCGAACGGCTGTNCTCTGGAACAGCCTGGATATCAACACCGCCGATCCGGACCGGCAACTGAAGTTTACGGAACTGAATGAGATCATNAGGTCGGGCCAGATTCCGCCGGANATAAGGGCCCGCCTCATGGACGGGATTGCGGAGGAACTTGACGCACAGCTTCTCANGGCTGAACTGGCTGTCGCACACATTGACCTCAACGGTGATGGCCTGCCCGACACGCTCTACCGCATGACCCCGCTTTATCGTGTGAGCCACTACAGAAAAACTGAAACAGGCGAACGACAAAAGGTACTGTCCTCGCTTTCGCGTTCATTCGCCAGACCATGCACGAATATAGGCCTCCCCGGCCCAGACCGTCCCTATATGTATTATTACGAACCCACGATCGCGCCGGGCCTTTTCGATAACCTGGTTGCGGGACAAGGTCACCGTTCCAGCAAAAACATTTTCTTCTGGCAGCAGA